>CAWJVN010000008.1:0-287738 GCA_963846365.1 uncultured Chloroflexia bacterium | reverse complement strand
GCGGTTTCAAGCGGTCAGCGCAACGACGTGTGAGACTCCGGGTCGCCGGGGTCAGGAGGGCGTTGATGCGAGGACACTTGACGAACGAGCAGAAGCAGCTGGCGTTCCGGTTGAAGGCTGGGGGCATGTCGCTCGCGGAGATCGGTCGTCAGATCGGGTGCTCCGCGCCGATGGTGGGAACTCATGGTCCGAGCCGGCAAGTTCCAGCAGGGCCTCCCTGACGACTGGTCGCCTCGACCCGGCCGACTGACCATTGGCGACCGCGAGCAGATCCTGTTGGGGCTCGGCCGAGGGATCTCTTTGACCGCCATCGCCCGCTCACTCGACCGATCCACCTCAACGATCAGCCGGGAGGTGGCGAACAGCGGTGGCCGTGACGAATACGGGGCGTGGCGAGCCCACCAGCGGGCCCGTGAGTGTGCACGTCGCCCGAAGCCCTGCAAGCTGCGCCGCGGGCGCCTGCTCACGGAGGTGTCTCGGCGCCTTCTGTCGCTGTGGTCTCCCCAGGAGATCTCCGAGCGCTTACGGTTGGACCATCCCGACGATCTCGAGATGCGCGTGAGCCACGAAACGATCTACCAGTCCCTCGATGTCCAAGGGCGAGGAGAACTCCGCCGAGAGCTGGCGCGCTGCTTGCGCTCCGGACGCGCCAAGCGGCGCCCACGCGGCACCATCGACCGACGTGGGCGGATTCCCGGCATGGTGATGCTGAGTGACCGCCCCGCAGAGGCCGTTGACCGCGCGGTGCCCGGCCACTGGGAGGGTGACCTGGTGCTGGGTGAGGGAGGCCGGAGTGCGGTGGGGACCCTGGTCGAGAGGACGACGCGGTTCACGCTGCTTCTCCACCTGCGCGAGGGCCGCGCCGCGACAAGCGTCGAGGACGCCATGCGTCGGGCAATCCGAACGCTTCCCCGCGAGTTACTTCGTACCGTCACTTGGGACCAAGGCGCTGAGATGGCAACCCACGCGAGCTTCACGGTGGCGACGGGCGTGCCGATCTACTTCTGCGACCCACACTCTCCATGGCAGCGGGGAAGCAACGAGAACACCAATGGGCTGTTGCGCCAATACTTGCCGAAGGGCAGCGATCTGTCGAAGGTGACGCCAGCCCAGCTCCGGAGGATCCAACGCAGTCTGAATGACCGGCCACGCAGAACCCTCGGCTATGTGACACCATCAGAGAAACTGTCGGAGGTCGTTGCGCTCACCGGTTGACATCGCCATCTCGTTGGCGCGGCGGAGCTCGCGTACCTCACGCTCGAGCTCGGCGATCCGCCGTTGCTCCTCGGTGGTTACGCCGGGGCGGCGCCCCTGATCGATCTCCGCCTGCCGCACCCAGTTGCGCAGTGACTCGTACCCGATGCCGAGCTGCTGGGCGACACGGCTTACGACGGTCTTGTCCTCCCGATCGCGCCCCTTCGTCTCCAGGACCATCCGGACCGCCCGCTCACGCAGCTCCCGGGGGTACCGGCGCTGGGCAGGGTGTTTGTTCTCTTCCATGGCTCCATCTTCTCCAAGCGATGGAGCCTCCACCAGTCCCAGGGCGCATCAGTGGAGGCTGCATCGCTTGGACCTGGGGGTCATCTTGCCCGCTGTCGAGCCAAGGGAGACTCTCCTGCCTCGAGTGCGTCGCGATGGCACTGTTTGGGCCCTCGCAACGCTCCAGGGGCGGTCCTTGGTAACCGCAACCCACGACTGAAACCTCAGAACGCGCCACCGCTGCGAATCGCGGTGTGAGGTTCCGTGCGTCTGATAGTGTCCGGCCGTCATGCGCGGCTCTCGCCGGATCCTCCTGCAACTGGTGGCGCTCACAGTCGGCCTGCTGTATTCGGTGCTCCTGCGTGATGACGTCGGCGCGCAGCCCGTGCCCTACGGGCGCGTCCTTCTCCACGGTGGCGACTGGGCGGGAGGGGCGGCGAGCCTGGGCGACCTCAACGTCTACAGCAACGGCGACGGCAACGAGGACGAGGCCGACACCTACGGGCTGCGGTATGAATGCGTCGAACTGGCTCAGCGCTGGGCGGCGGTGCGCTTCAGAGAGCAGAACATCTGGCCGGTCGCCTACGCATACCAGATGTGGGACGCCGCGCCCCACCTGAGGATCCCGTGGCAGCAGCTTCCCAACGGCGGCGCCGTGGCGCCCCAGTTCGGCGACCTCATCGTCTTCGGACGCACCCCGTACAGCCCCGCCGGCCACGTCGCCGTCGTCGCGACCGCTGACTCCGACCACGTCGACATCGTCGAGCAGAACTGGGGCCTGTCGAACCCCACCGCACGGGGGCGGCTGCCGATCAACGGCACGACCATGTCCGATCGGAAGGGGATGCCCGTGCTCGGCTGGTTGCGGGCCTCGCCGCTGCCCGACGGGCTGGGCAGCGCCGGGACGCCGGGCGGCTTCACGGTGGACGGCTACGGCGGCATCCACCCCTGGGGCAGCGCAGCACCCGTCGCCCAGGCAGTCTCGTGGCCGGGACGGGACATCGCCCGCGGCCTCGCGGTGCAGAGGGGCAACGCGGGCGGGTATGTGCTCGACGGCTGGGGAGGGATCCACCCCTTCGGGACCGCTCCCCCGGTCGCGTCCACCGTGTACTGGCCAGGGCGCGACATCGCCCGAGGGATCGCTCTACGGCCCGACGGGAGGAGCGGGTACGTGCTCGACGTCGGGGGTGGCATCCACCCCTTCGGCGGCGCACCGGCCGCGCTCGGCACCCTGGACTGGCCGACGGGAGGCATCGCCCGGGGGATCGCCCTGCGAGCCGACGGGGTGAGCGGCTACGTCCTCGACGGCTCGGGCGGCGTCCATCCCTTCGGCGGCGCGCCCCCGCTTCTCGTCACAGCGTACTGGCCCGGACTGGACGTCGCCCGCGGCATTGCCCTCCGGCCCGACGGAAGGAGCGCATGGATCGTCGACCGCTGGAACGTCGTGCACAGCGTCGGTAGCCCGTCCCTGGTCGCTCCGATCGGCGACCTCCCAGGCGAGGACACCGCCCGCGGCATCGTCGCCGCCGGCGACGGCGGCGGCTACACGATCACCGTGTGGGGGAGGTTGCGCGCCTTCGGCGACGCCCCCCCTGTGGAGACCTCGGCCGTCTTCGCCTTCCCTATCGCCCAAGGCGTGGGGTAGGCCGGTCGCGTCCCGCGGGGACGCGATCAGTACAGAGCTGCGGCTATGGGTCGTCAAGCACGCCTCGCACGCAGCGTGGGCGTGCGCACCGTACTGCAAGCGCCATGCCAGCGAACGCGTCCTACCGTGAGTCCCATCGAACCACCCCCCTCGCCCTCATCACCGGAGGGCAGGAGCTGGAGGTATGACGATGGCGGCGGACGACACTGACCCTCTGTGTCAACCTTTGGTGAGACACCCAGCCCTGAAGAAAGCATGAGCCCAGAGGGCGGGTAGGAGACTTCGTTGATGACCCGAGAGCCCGGTCTGGGAGATGTCAACGTGCCCACACATCCAGAACCGCGGCCTGATCCTGAGGTGACCGAGCGAGCACAGCAACGCCGGTTCGGCGCGGCCTACAAGCTGAGGATCTTGAGCGAGTACGAGGGCCTGGACAAGGCGGCCAAGGGCGCGCTGCTGCGGCGCGAGGGCCTGTACTCGTCGCTGATCAGCGAGTGGCGCAAGCAGCGTGATCACGGGGCCGCGACCGCGCTCGCGCAGAAGCCCGGACGCCCCACTGCCGACCCCCGTGACCGCGAGATTGCTCGCCTGCGCGGGCAGGCCGAGCGTCTGGAGCGGGAGGTCGACAAGCTGCGGAAGGTGAACGAGATCCAGGCAAAACTCTCAGCGCTCTTGGAGGGGCTCGCCGGCGAGAGCGCGATGCGGGACGGCGAGCCGACGTGATGATCGAGACCGCGGTGAGCGAGCTGATCCCGGTGGTGGGCACCCGCGGTGCCTGCGCGGTGGTCGGGCGCGCGCGTGCCACTCACTACCGCCGGTTGACGCCGCCGGCGCCGCGGCCGAGGCCCAGGCCGAAAGCGGAGGCAGCCCCGCAGCCGCGGGCGCTGAGCCCGACCGAACGTGCCCAGGTGCTCGAGGTCTTTCACTCGGAGCGGTTCGTCGACATCGCGCCACCGAGCGTGTACGCCACCTTGCTCGACGAGGGGGTCTACCTGGCCTCGGTCCCGACCATGTACCGGATCCTGCGCTCGGAGAACGAGGTCAGAGAGCGGCGGCGCGTGGCGGTGCACCCGCCCTACGTCAAGCCTGAGTTGGTGGCCTGGCGTCCGAACATGATCTGGTCCTGGGACATCACCAAGCTGCACGGGCCGGTGAAGGGACCTACTACTACCTTTACGTGATGCTCGACATCTTCAGCCGCTCGCCGTCGGCTGGATGCTGGCCAGCTGCGAGCGCGCCGCTCTGGCTGAACGGCTCCTCGCCGACAGCATCCGCAAGCAGGGCGTCGACCGCGACCAGCTGACCATCCATGCTGACCGCGGCTCGTCGATGGCCTCAAAGCCGGTGGCCTTCCTGCTCGCCGATCTGGGCGTGACCAAGAGCCACTCCCGCCCGCACTGCCCGAACGACGACCCCTTCAGTGAAGCCCAGTTCAAGACGCTCAAGTACATGCCGGAGTTCCCCGAGCGGTTCGGATCTCAGGAAGACGCCCGCAGCTTCTGTGCACGCTTCTTCCCTTGGTACAACGACGCTCATCATCACTCGGGACTCGGCTACCACACCCCGGCCGACGTCCACTATGGCCGTGCCGAGATCGTGCGCGCCGCCCGCAGCGACGTCCTGGCCGCGGCCTACGCGGCGCACCCCGAGCGCTTTGTCCGCAAGCCGCCGGAGCCGCCGGCGCTGCCCGGTCCGGCATGGATCAACCGCCCCATCCAGGAGGTCACGCCGATCAACTGATTCCGCTCGCCAAGTGTCTCGTAGGGGTTGACAAATTCCGCGACCATCACGACATGGACACCCTTGGTGGCGCGGAGCCGTCGCTGGAACAGGCCCAGGGCCGGCTCGTCGCTGGCGAGCTCCATCACCGCGTGAACGCCGCGGACGCCCGCCAGCACCACCAGCGCCGTGCCGTCCTGCTCGATGACGGCGATGCCGAGGGGATCCTCACCCTCCAGCCTCGCCGCGAGGGCACCTCCACGGGTGGGGAGGATGGCCACCAGGGGCACGGTCGGGCCCGAGGGTCCGGGCGCGGTGGGAGGCGCCTTCCGATGGATTCGCGCCTGGTGCCGCAGTTGGGTCAGCGATTCCCAGGGCAGTGACCCCATCACCACCGGGACATTAGCGGGCACCAGGTCCCAGCCCACCTCGTGCGCGACCAGGCGGGCGGCGTCCTCGTCCGGGGGTTCCGCCGGCTCTCGCTGATCCGCCCCCGCCCCCGCCGCCGGCCCGCCAGCCGCAGCTCCCCGGCGGTTGTCACCGGCCGGTGGACGACCGGGCCGCGAGCGTCGTGCTGCAGGACGGCGGCGATCGCGAGGCTCAGATGGTGGACGTCCGCCATCCCGGGATCGCCGGGGCCCTCCTCGGTGACCGTGAGGAACACCGGCACCAGGCCGGCGCTCTCCGGCCATCCGCAGCGCGCCGCCTTGGCGATGAACTCGGGAGGCGCTTCGGACGGTGGATCGAGGTGGAACATCAGCGTGCCCGGGGGCATTGGCGGCTCGCCGCCCGGCTCCCAGTCGCGAAGGCCCGGAGGCAGCGACGTGCCCGGGTAGAGCACGAGGCCGTGCTGGATGCCCTCGTTGCCGAGCACCAGAGCCACGTACGGGGTCGACCCTCCGCCCAGGCGGAGATGGACCGCGAGCTCGACGGTGTCGGGCCACCGCTGCCAGGGGGCGGCCTCCTCGTACCGGCGCGCCTGCTCGTAGAGGAGGGTCCAGTCCTCGGTCGTCGCGAACTCCCGTGGTTGCTGACGGCCTGCCATGTGGCCGACGAACGAGTTGAAGAGGTCCTCTGCCTCGGCGACGGTATCGACCTCGATGACCGAGGGGGCCGGCTCTCCGTGGCGGTCGACCTCCCGAACCACCTGTGCAGCGATCGCCCGGCTGCAGAGCACGCGCTCCGGCGGCCCGGTCGGTAGCGGACCGAGAGGCTCGGTCAGTGCCGCCCGCAGCGTCTGGCGGAGCGCCGCGGAGCGGGTGGACGCGACCGAGCTTGCCAGGGCGACGCCGGTGTCGACGTCGAGCACGAGGCCGAGGTGGACGCTTCGCACACCGCTCACCCGCACCGCGTGCGAGACGTCGCGGAGCATCACCAGCCAGGTCGTGGGGGCGCTCTCGGACACGAGCAGGATTCCCCCAGGGGTATCGGGGCCTCCGCGCCCCGGTCGCCGGAGAAAATGGGGGTCCTCGGCGCGAGGAGAGCGTTCGTGCGCTTGACGCCGGGCCCCGCGCACCCTTGCGCGGCCTCGATAGGGTTCGGGCACTGTGACCCAGCCCCTCGCGGTTCTCCTGCGCCGGCGCGACCGGCTCTTCGGCACCCCCGGGCCCGCCGACGATGCGGTGCTCGCCGCCGCGCTGGCCGCGATCGCGGACCACCCCCAGGCCGCCGCGCATCCCGACGCCCGCCTCGACGAGACCCTGGGCCTGCTCGCCGAGTGCAGGGCCAACCTCCGCGACTTCGACGGCGCCGTCGCGGCGATGGAGCGGGCCATCGCGGCGGGCTGGACCCCGGTTCCCGACGGCCGCTGCGAGCTCGCCTACTACCACCTCTGCGCCGGCCGGCGAGAGCAGGCGGAGGCGCTGTTCGAGGAGGTGCGCGGCGCCACCCCCGACGACGTCTGGCTGTACAACGGCGCCGGCCTCTCCTTCCAGTCGGTCGATGACCACAAGACCGCGCTGCGCTGGCTGACCGAGGGGTTGGAGCTGGCGTTGGCCACCGACGACCCCGAGCGCGTCGTGGCTCAGCTCGCCGACCTGCGCAGCCAGAGTTTGGAGGCGCTGGGGCGACCCCGTGCCGACGCGCTCAACGATCGCGCCGACGTCTGGCTGGCCGAGCGGCCGGGCACCCCGCGGCGCGACGGCGAGGAGGGTGACGCCCTCGAGCCCGAACCACAGGGACCGCCGCCACCGGCGGCGATGGCGTGGGTGACGCCCGACGACTTCGCGGCCGCGTGCGAGCAGTGGCCCGCGTTCGGGGAGGAGTGGGGCACCCTCTCCCACGCCGCATACAGCCGCGCGCTCGAGGGCAAGCTGGTCGAGCTGCGCTCCCACGGGATGGCCATGAAGGCGGTCGCGCCCCTGCGTCTCTCGGAGTACCTGGGCTGGGCGGCGGAGCAGGGGTACGATCCCTCGGCGTCCGCCACCCGGGCGGGCTATGCGGCCGACCTACTCCGGCGCGGGGTCGCGGTGCGCTGGCCGCCCGGACGCAACGAGCCCTGCTGGTGCGGGAGCGGACGCAAGTACAAGAAGTGCTGCGCCTCGCCCCGGCCTCCCGTCTCCGCCGAGCTCGGCGACCCATCGGGTCGCGGAGGGTGAGCATCGCAATCCGGTATTTGGTCGTGCCGCGACGGCGCGGACCCGTCGAGCTCCGAGCGACGGCGGGAACAGCCGCTGCTGACACGCGCCCACCAGGGATGGTCGAGGGCGAGGCGGTCGAGGCGTCAGCGGGGTGCGTGCCCGCCGGGCCATGGCTCAGGGCTCACGGCACGTCACTCCTGGCACCGCGCGGAGGGAGGCGTCGTAGGTCAGCAGCACCCCGCCGGCGGCGGCCAGCGCCACGCGCATCAGGTAGGCGTCGACGAGCCCGTGCCCGTGCTCGAGATCGTCCGCCACATCAAGCCATGTCCCCGCGTCGGGCACGTGGATGGCCGGATGGCTGACCACCGCCTGAAGCGCCCGGGCGACCTGATCGGCGGGCCAGCGATAGACGCGGAGGAGGACGAACCCGAGCTCGGCCATGGCCACGCCGGGGACCAGAAGCGCGCCCTCGGGCTGGGCGGCGATGAACGAGCCTGCCGCCGCCCCCTTGACCGGATCATCCTGGGTCAGGTAGCGGACGATGACGCTGGTGTCGAGCACCGCCGAGGCCACCATCAGCGACCGGGAGCCGGCCCTTCCTGGGCCGAGGTGGGTGCCCATGCTCGACTGCGAATCTCTGACCAGGGCAGGGCACGAACCTCGGGGGGCGTGGGAACCGACCCGGCCATCTCCTCGAGGGTCGGATACCGGCGGACGGTCACGGTAGGGCTGGTGCCGTCCTCGGCGATGTCAAAGACCAGCCGATCACCGGGCCGAAGCCCGAGTGCGCGTCGGACCGACGCCGGCACGGTCGCTTGGTTCTTGGAGCTGAGCTTGGCGAGTTGCCGCATGCAAAGACACTTTACCATTGCTTGGTGCAGCCTGGGAAGGGCGCTCGTCAGCGTCGTGGGGATGTGAATGCCGCGCTGGTGGAGAAGCTCTCGCCCTCGGACTGGCCGCTATCTGGTATTGAAGGGGTCGATCCGCAAGAAGCGCGGACCCTCGTCGAGGCCGGCGACGGTGACCCAGCGCAGCGACCTCGCCCGCGGCCCGATCCTCCTCGGTGAACGAGACCCGGTGCTCGTGGTTGAAGTCGCTTCCGTTCGACGACACCCACGGGAACCGCCAGCCCATCCTCCGTCTGAAGGCCTCGATCTCGTCGAGAGGGGCGCGGGAGACGGCGACCAGGGTGATGTCGCGGTGGGCGAGGTGGACGGTCGCGCCGTCGAAGTGGTCGGAGACCAGCGAGCAGCTCCGGCACCCCTCCTCCCAGCCGGGGCCGAGCATGAAGTGGTAGACGATCAGCTGGCCGCGCCCGTCGAAGAGGCCGGCGAGGGTCCGGGGGCCGTCCGGGGTGTCGAAGGTGTAGGTCTTGTCGACCCGCACCCAGGGCAGCGCGCGCCGCTCCGCGCTCAGCTGATCACGGAGCTTCGAGAACTCCTTCTCGCGACGGAGGTGCTCCGTGCGCGCCGCCAGCCACTCGTCCCGCGAGACCACCGCGTGGGTCATGCCCTCTCCTCCATGACACCGGCCAGGCGCTCCAGGATCTGCGTCCAGCCGTCCCGGTGGTTCTCGCACTCCACCGCGTCGCCGAACAGACCGTGATGCAGGGTGAGGACCGTCCCGGTGCCCCGCTCCTCGAGGGTCACGGTCAGGACGGTCTCGCGGCCGGCGCTGCCGTCCGCCTCCTCCCAGGCCCAGGTGGTCACCAGCCGCTCCGGCGCCACCACCTCGCGATAGACCCCCCGTGCCCAGTGCTCGACGCCGTCGGGTCCGCGCATGCAGATGCGCCAGGCACCACCGGGACGGACGTCCATGGTGCACGAGGGAGTGGTGAAGCCCTTCGGACCCCACCAGCGGACCATGTGCTCCGGCTCGGTCCAGGCGCGGAAGACGAGGGCACGGGGGGCGTCGATGACGCGGGTGAGCAGCAGCTGCCGCTCCGCCGAGGTCGTGCTCTCACTGGTCGGCGGGGCCATGGTCCTTCTCCTTCGTCGTGCTCTGCAGCTCACGCAGGTAGTCGTCCAGGCGACCGAGGCTCTGCTCCCAGAACTCGCGGTACCCGGCCAGCCAGTCGGAGGCGTCCTTCAACGGGCCGGCCTCCAGCCGGCAGGGCCGCCACTGCGCCTCGCGACCGCGGGCGATGAGGCCGGCCCGCTCCAGCACCTTGAGGTGCTTGGAGATGGCGGGAAGGCTCATCGCGAACGGCCTCGCCAGCTCGGTGACCCCGGCCTCGCCGCCGGCGAGCCGCGCCAGAATGGCCCGCCGGGTGGGGTCGGCGAGGGCCGCGAAGGTGGAGCTGAGCTGATCGGGCGACATCTCTGTTGTGAACTGTTCGGTTAAATAACTAGATGGTTGAATACAGCCTCCAGCGCCGGCGTGTCAAGGGCCCGCAGCCCCGGGAACGGCTCACCCGGGCGGCGCTCGGCGGGCGGGACGCACCGCCCGGAAGCACAGCCGCCCGTTCCGCACCACCCTGACCTGCTCGAAGCCGGCCCGGCGCAGCCGCTCCGGAAGCCCGGCCGGATCCACCAGCACCATGGTGTCGCGCACGTGGAGCAGGCGGAACACCACGGTGCCACCGACGCTGTCGCTGCCGGCGAGCACCCCGCCGGGGCGCAGCACCCGGCAGGTCTCCGCGAGCAGCCGGTCCTGCAGCTCCGGGGTGGGGACGTGGTGGAGCATGGTGAAGCAGACCACCGCCGAGAAGCGGCCGTCGGGAAAGGGCATCGCGGTGCCGTCGCCGTGCACCACCTCGACGCCGGTGCCGCGCATCCGCTGCGCCAGCGCGGCCGCGAGCCGCGCGTCGACCTCCAGCGAGGTGAGCCGGGGGACGCGCCGGCGCAGCAGGTCGGTGGTGCGGCCCGGTCCCGGCCCGACCTCGAGCACGTCGTCGCCGAGGTCCACGCTCTGGAGCGCCGGTGGGACCACCCGGCCGGCCAGCGTCCGCGCCCAGTGCTCGGAGCGGCAGTAGCGTCGATGGAGGAGGTTCACGCTCAGGCGCCGGTGGTGCCGAAGAGCCGGTCGCCGAAGTCGCCGAGGCCGGGGACGATGTAGGCGCTGCCGTTCAGCCCCTCGTCGAGGGCGGCGGTGAAGACCCGGACGTCGGGATGCGCCTCCTCGAGACGTCGCACCCCCTCCGGGGCGGCCACCACGCAGACCAGCCGGGTGCCGACCCCTCCGGCCTCGGTGATGAGGTCCAGCGCCTGGGCTGCGGAACCGCCGGTGGCGAGCATGGGGTCGAGCAGGAGCGGCAGCTTGCCCGTCATCGGCGGCAGCTTGCGGTAGTAGATGCGCGCCACCGCGGTCGCCTCGTCACGCTCGAGACCGAGGTAGCCGACGCTCACCCGGGGCAGCAGGTCGAGCACCGGCGGCAGCAGTCCGAGGCCGGCGCGCAGCACCGGGATGGCGACCACCTCGCCGTCGAGGTACGAGGCCGCCGCCTCGGTCATCGGCGTGGTCACCGTCGCCTCCCGGGTGGGCAGCCCGGCGGTCGCCTCGTAGAGCAGCAGGGTCATGATCTTCCGCGCCAGGCTGCGGAACTCCTCGGGACCGGTGCGGTGGTCGCGGAGCCCGGCGAGGCAGTCGAGCACCACCGGGTGGCTGCTGACGTGGAGCGGCATCGCCGGATGCTTAGCACACCGCCGCCCCGAACAGCCGTTCCACCGGAGTACACTGCGCGCGTGACTCGATCCCACCGCATCAGGGTGGTGAAGCGCATCGCCGGGACGGTGACCGCGACGATCGCGATCGGCGGAGCGGTCGGCGCCGTCGTCGACGCCTCGGGACGCAGCGCCGGGCCCGGGGTACCGGCGAGCACGCCGTCGGCGCCGCACAGCCCCTCGGCTCCGCACGCCTCGCACGGCGCCGGCACCGGGCAGGCGACCGCCACCGCCACCCCGGTCCCGGGCGCCACCCACCGGCCCACCCACCGCCCCACGCCGACCCCGCTGCCGACGCCGTGAGCGACGGCTAGCCGCCCTCCGCGGTCCTCGCCGGAGCGACCGCCGCCGGCGCCGGCGACTCCGCCAGGCGGATGGCCTCGTGCAGGCGCCGGTCGCGGCCGAGCATCCCGTCCAGGCCGGCGATCACCCCGCGGAGCATCAGCGCCGGCGCCACCCACCCCGGCGCGGTCATCCGGGCGGCGCGGCGCTCGACCCCGCGGGCGATCGCCTCGCCGGCGAGTCCCACCTCGACCGGCCGGGTGAGCCAGCCGGGCAGCGCCTTCCGCACCGCGCCGACCGTCTCCGACGCGAAGGCGCGGCGCACCAGGTCGGTGTCGACGAAGCCGAAGTAGGCCACCCCGGCGGTCGCGCCGTGGGGCGCCAGCTCGGTGCGCAGCGCCCGCCCCAGCTGCTCGACCGCCGCCTTGCTGGCCGCGTACGGCGCCGCCATGGTGCCGTTCATGAACGCGTAGGCGGAGGCCACCACCACCACGTGTCCGCGGCGCTCGACGACATGGGGAAGGGCGGCCTTCACGGTGTGCCAGACCCCGTGGAGGTTGACCGCCAGCACCCGGTCGAACTCGCCCCGGTCGACCGAGAGCATCGTCGCCGGGGGCGGCTCGATGCCGGCGTTGGCGATGACCACGTCGATGCCGCCGAGGCGCTCGACCACCCGGTCCACCGCGGCGGTCAGCGCCTCGGCGTCGGTGACGTCGACGGTGCCGGCGATGGCACCGCCCCCCAGCCCCGCGGCGGCCCGCTCGGCCTCGGCGCCGTCGATGTCGAGGAGCGCCGGCCGCGCCCCCCGCGCCGCCAGCCGCCGGGCGGTGTCGAGGCCGATGCCGCGGGCGCCGCCGGTGACCAGCACCACCCGTCCGGCGACGTCGAGGGCGGGCCGTCTCATCCCGCGGTCCCCGCCGATTCGGGCTCCACCACGGAGGCGGCGGGATCGGGGGCGAGCACCCGGTAGGCGGCGGGGTCGAATCGCCGGGTGCGGCGGCGGTACTCGGACATCAGCCCCGGCCAGTTGTTGACGACGCGCCCCGACGGGGTGCGGTACCAGCTGGTGCAGCCGCTCTGCCACACCGAGGTGCGCAGCCGCTCCTGCACCTCGCGGCCGAAGGCGTCCTGGACGCGGTCGCGGAGGTCCAGGGAGGCGCCGGGGCGGCGGATCATCTCCCGCAGCGCTCCCTGCACCCAGCCGAACTGGCTCTCGAGCATGTGGATGATCGACCCCGACCCGAGGTTGGTGTTGGGCCCGTAGAGGATGAAGAGGTTGGGGAAGCCGGTGACGCTCAGCCCCAGGTACGCCTCCGCGCCGTCGCGCCAGACGTCGTCGAGGGAGCGGCCGCCGAGCCCGCGGATGCGGATCGGCGCGAGGAAGGCGTTGGCGGTGAACCCGGTGCCGTAGACGATGGCGTCGACCCTCCGCTCCACGCCGTCGGCGGTGACCACGCCGTCGCGGGTCACCTCCCGGACCGGGTCGGTGACCACCTCGAGGTTGCTCCGCGCCATCGCCCGGTAGTAGTGGGACGAGATCAGCACCCGCTTGCAGCCGATCTCGTAGTCGGGGACGAGCCGCTCGCGCACCTCCGGGTCGGGCACCTGCAGCCGCAGCATCGCGCGCGACATCAGCCGCAGCGGGGTGACCATCCAGCGGGCCCGGGTGAAGCCGAGGGCGGCCGTCTCGAAGAAGAGGAACCAGCCGGCGCGGGCCGCGAGCGGCCACAGCGGCAGCCACCGGAAGAGGTGCCGGTGCCTCGCCCGGTAGGGCGCGTCGAGCTTGGGGATCACCCACGGCGCGCTGCGCTGGAAGAGGTGCAGCCGCTCGACCCGCCGGGCGATCTCGGGCACGAACTGGATCGCGCTCGCGCCGGTGCCGATCACCGCCACCCGCTTCCCGGTCATGTCGTAGGAGTGATCCCAGCGCGCGGAGTGGAAGGCGGTGCCGGCGAAGCGCTCCATGCCGGGGATGGAGGGCAGGGCGGGCCGGCTCAGCTGGCCGCAGGCGGTGACCAGCACGTCGGCCTCGACGGTCTCGCCGGCGGTGGTGCGCAGCCGCCAGCGCCGGCCCGGCTCGTCGAAGTCGGCGGAGGCGATCTCGGTGCCGAGCCGCAGGTGGGGTGCGAGCCGGTGCCGGCGGACGCAGCCGTCGAGGTAGGCGAGGATGTCCCGCTGGGGTGAGAAGCGGCGCGACCAGTCGCGGCTGCGCTCGAACGAGTACGAGTAGAGGTGGGAGGCGACGTCGCAGGCCGCCCCCGGGTAGGTGTTCTCGCGCCAGACCCCGCCGATGCTGCCGGCCTTCTCGAAGAGGGTGAAGTCGGCGAGACCGCTCTGCTTGAGCTGGATCGCCATCCCCACGCCGGCGAAGCCGCCGCCGACGATGGCGACCCGGAGCGGCCGGGGCGAGCCCTCGATGCGGGTGCGCAGGAAGGTCCCCAGCCGGGTGAGCGCGGGGCCGGCGGCGGCGAGCAGCCCGGCGAGCATCTGGAAGTCGTGCCACAGCCCCTCGACCCGGTCGTGCTCGACGCTCACTCCGGCGGCCCGGGCGCGCTCGACGAAGCGGTCGGCGTCGCTGACCAGGACGTCGTTGGCGCCGCCCTGGACCATCACCGGCGGCAGCCCGCGGAGGTCGGCGAAGAGCGGCGACAGCATCGGGTCGTCGAGGGCGTGGCCGCCCGCGTAGCGGCGGGCGCACAGGCGCAGCCAGGAGGGCCGCAGCAGCGGGTCGCCCGAGGCCTCCGCGGCCACCGACCGGCCGCTCAGGGTGAGGTCGAGCCACGGCGAGATCAGGCCGAGCGCCGCGGGCGGAGGTGCGCCGGCGTCCCGCAGGCGCAGCGCCGCGGCCGTGACCAGGTTGGCGCCCGCGGAGTTGCCGGCAAGGGCGATCCGCTCCGGGCGGCAGCCGGAGGCGACCAGCGCGCGGTGGGCGGCGAGGGCGTCCTCGAGCGCGGCGGGGCAGGGATGCTCGGGGGCCAGCCGGTAGCGCGGCACGTAGACGGGACACCCGGCGGCGAGCGCGAGATGGGCGGCGAGACTGCGGTGGGTGACCGGAGAGAGGGTGGTGAAGCCGCCACCGTGGAGGTAGAGGATCGCCGCGGAGCGCTCGGCGCCGTCGTGCTCGACCACCTCGGCGGGGACCCCACCGAGGTCGACCGACCGGATCCGCGCACCCACCGTGACCACCAGGGGGCGGAGCAGCGCCTCGGTGACCGGCCGCTGCACCCGGAGCGGAACTGCGACGCTCAGCACCGGGCGGAACGTGGTGCGCACCACGGCCCGCAGCACCGGCGCGGGGATGGCCACCCGCTTCACCCTCGCCTCCTCGTGGACGGCCCGACGACCGCGTCCCAGTCTAGGTGCTGCCGGGCAGGCGACCGCCTCGCCGCCTCGGTCAGCGGCGGCGGGGCGGGCGGGTCATCAGCCAGAGCAGCGGGCCGCCGGGGAGGGTCACCTCGCCGGTGACGGCGAAGCCCTGACCCGCGTAGAAGGGAAGGTTCGCGGGGGTCGCGGTCTCCAGGTAGGCGAGGGTCCCCTCCGCGTCGCAGCGGGCCAGCACCGGCGCCAGACACGCGGAGGCGAGACCGCGGCCCTGGGACGCGGGGTCGGTGCCGAGGAACGCCAGGTACCAGTGCGCCGCGGCGGGATGGCGGGACTCCACCCGGGTCAGCCCGAGCAGCGACCGCGGCAGCCGGGCCCCCAGCAGCCGGACCCAGCCGGGGGCGGTTCGGGCCAGGTGGTGAAGAAGGCGGTGCTGCGCTCGACCCGCGAGTGCCCGACCGGGAACAGCCAGCGGAGCACCGGGTCGTCGAGGAAGGCACGCGCCAGCGATGCCGCCACCACCGGGACCTCGGCTAGGGTGGCGCGGCGAGCCGCGGGGCGGAGGCACTCGGACACGGTCCCGAGGAGGTTACACGGTGGTTATGCGGAACGGCCCAGACTGGTCGAAAGCGTCCCGCCGCGATCGAGAGGAGAAGCACGTCGATGTTCACGAGGCCGGCCTTCCGGGGCCAGGGCCCAGGGTTCCATCAGGTCAGCGAGTGGCAGCTGGTGCTGGCCACGGTGCTGCGCTTCGTCGCCGTCCTGCTGGTGATCGCGGCCGTGGTCTACCTGGCGCGCGCGTTCCTGCAGACCCGCGCGCAGATGCCCCGCCACACCCCGCCGCCGCCACGCTCGCCGGGGCTCGACGAGCTCGACATGCGCTACGCCCGCGGCGAGGTGACCCGCTCCGAGTATCTCGAGCGCCGCGGCGACCTCGGCGGGACCGCGCCTCCGACGCCGCCTCCGCAGCCGGAGGCCTGACCGGGGGCGCCGGGTGACGGCGCTGCGGGGTCACTCCCTGCAGCGCCCCTGGGGACGGCTGCGGGTCTGGAGCGCGGGCGCGGGACCGGTGGTCGTCGCCGTCCACGGCCTGGGCGGGTCCGGCCGGTACTTCGGCGGCCTCGCCGCCCGGGCCGGCGACCGGTTCACCGTGGTCGCCCCCGACCTCGGCGGCTTCGGCCACTCCGACAAGCCCGCGGTCGATTACGGCCGCCCCTTTCACCTCGACAACCTCGACGCCGCCGTCGACGAGGCCGCCCCCGGCGGGCGGGTGGTGGTGGTGGGCCACTCCCTCGGCGGCGTGCTCGCCGCCCTCTGGACGGCGCGCCGGCCGGAGCGGGTGGCGGCGCTCGCCCTCGTCGCCGCCCCCTTTCCCGCCGGCGGGAGGGGCATGCCGGCGGCGAGCCGGCGCATCCACGACGCCGACCGGCGTCCCGGCCGCGGGCTGGTGTACGGCGCCCTTCAGGCGGTGTGGCCGGTGATCACCCTGCCGGTGCGCTCGCGGACCTTCCCGCGCGCGGTCGTCGCCGACTACCTGCGTCACACCCTGCCCAGCTACTGGGGCACCGCCGGCGCCGTCCTCTGGGACCCGTCCACCGAGGCCGAGCTCGCCGGCCTGGCGGCGTGGCCGGGATCGCCGGCCCTGATCCTCACCTCCCCCGAGGACCGCAGCGTCGCCGCCGCCGACGCCGATCGCTGGGCGGCGCTGCTGCCGCGGGCCGAGCGCCGGAGCGCGGCGGGCGGCCACCAGCTGCTGCTGCGCACCCGCTTCGCCGCGCTGCTCCCCTGGCTCGACCTGCTGGCTCCTTAACATGGGCCCGGCGGGCTCACGACCAGGGGAGGTGCGACATGGCGGGTGGCGACGGCCGGCGGTTGAGGCTCGCGGCGCTGGCCCCCGCCGTCCCTCCCGAGATGGTCACCCTGCTCGACGGCGCCGGCATCGACGTGGCCCTGCCGCCGAGCCGCGACCAGGACGGGGTGCGCGCCGTGCTCGGCGACGCCGACGTGGTGCTCGCCGACTGGAGCGGGGCGCTGCGGCTGGGAGCCGGGGAGGCCGCGCTCGCCTCCGGCATCGGCTACGTCCAGAACGCCGGGGCGGGCACCGAACTCGATCGACCTCGCCGCCTGGGCGGCGGCGGGCGTGCCGGTGGCGAGCACCCCCGGGGCGAATGCCACCGGCGTCGCCGAGTGGTGCGTCGCCGCCGCCCTGTCGGTGCTCCGCTCGATGACCTGGGCCGACGCCGAGGTGCGCGCCGGGCGGTGGCCGCAGCTGGAGGCGGCGGAGCGCGGCTGCCGCGAGCTCGGCGCCCAGCGGGTCGGGATCGTCGGCTTCGGCGACATCGGCAGCCGCTGCGCGGTGCGCTTCGGCGCCTTCGGGTGCGCGGTCTCGTACTGGTCGCGGCGCCGCCGTCCCCCCGAGGAGGAGCACGGCGCCACCTACCGCGAGCTCGACGACCTGGTCCGGGGCAGCGACGTGCTCGTGCTCGTGGTCCCGCTCGCCGCCGAGACCCGAGGGCTGCTCGATGCCGGGCGGCTGGCGCGGATGCCCCGCGGGGCGGTGGTCGTCAACGGCGGCCGCGGCGGGCTGGTCGACGAGGGGGCGCTGATCGCCGCGCTCGAGTCCGGCGCCCTGGGCGGCGCCGCGCTCGACGTCTTCGCCACCGAGCCGCTCGCCCCGGACTCGCCGCTGCGGCACAGCGACCGGGTGCTGCTCTCGCCCCACATCGGCGGCGCCACCGCCGAGTCGCGGATGCGCATCTTCTCGATGATCGCCGGCAACCTGACCCGGGCGATGCAGGGAGAGCCGCTGCAGGGGGTGGTGAACGGCGCCTCCCCGCAGGTGCGCTGGCGCAGCTGAGCGACCTCCGCGCACCGCCGCTCGCGCTCCCCGGCCCCGGCCGCGGCCGCGTCCATCTCGCCGACAACCTCGAGGTGCTGCGGCGCCTGCCCGACGCCGAGATCGCGCTCGTCTACATCGACCCGCCCTTCAACACCGGGCGGGTGCAGCGACGCACCTCGATGCGCACCGTGCAGAGCGAGTCCGGCGGCGACCGGACCGGGTTCGGGGGCCGCCGCTATCGCACCGAGACCACCGCCACCCGCGCGTACACCGACGTCCACGACGACTACCTCGCGTTCCTCGAGCCGCGGCTGCGCGAGGCCTGGCGGGTGCTGGGGCCGACCGGCACCCTCTACGTGCACCTCGACTACCGCGAGGTGCACCACGTCAAGGTGCTCCTCGACGGTCTGGTCGGCCGTGACCACTTCCTCAACGAGATCATCTGGGCGTACGACTACGGGGCCCGCAGCAGGCGGCGGTGGCCGGCCAAGCACGACAACATCCTCGTCTACGTGAAGGACCCGGACGCGTACTGGTTCGACAGCACCGCGGTCGACCGCGAGCCCTACATGGCGCCCGGGCTGGTGACCGCGGCGAAGGCGGAGCTGGGCAAGCTGCCCACCGACGTCTGGTGGCACACCATCGTCTCGCCGACCGGACGGGAGAAGACCGGCTACCCCACCCAGAAGCCGGAGGCGGTGCTGCGCCGCATCGTCACCGCCTCGACCCGCGGCGGCGACTGCGTGCTCGACTTCTTCGCCGGCAGCGGCACCACCGGCGCCGTCGCCCGGCGGCTGGGACGCCGCTTCGTCCTCGTCGACTGCAACCCCGAGGCGTTCGAGGTGATGCGCGATCGGCTGGGGGGCACGGACGTCGAGTATGTGCGAGGATCGGAGCCGGTGGGCGAGGCGGGGGAGGACCCATGACCGGAGAGCCGGGCGCCACGACGGAGGCGGGGGCCCGGGCGGGCGGTGCCGTGGCGCTGGTCTCCGGGGGTCTCGACTCGGTGACCCTCGCCCACCTCCTCCACCACCGCGGCCACGCGCCGCTCCACCTCGTCTCGATCGACTACGGCCAGCGCCACCGCCGCGAGCTCGACGACGCCCGCGCCTGCGCCGAGCGGCTGGGGGCACGCTGGGACTGCGTCGACCTCGGCTTTCTCGGCGTCCTGCTCGGCGGCTCGGCGCTCACCGACGCCGCCGTCGAGGTGCCCGACGGCCACTACGCCGACGAGACCATGCGGATCACCGTGGTCCCCAACCGCAACGCGGTGATGCTCACCGTCGCCCACGCCGTCGCCGTCGCCGAGGGTGCCGCGACGGTGGCCGCGGCCTTCCACGCCGGCGACCACCCCGTGTACCCCGACTGCCGCCCCGCCTTCGTCGACGCCTACCGGCGGATGCAGACCCTGGCCACCGAGGGCTTCGCCCCCGCCGACATGCTGGTCACCCCCTTCCTCCACCTCGACAAGGCGGCGATCGTGCGCGCCGGCCACCGCCTCGGCGTGCCCTTCGAGCGCACCTGGTCGTGCTACCGCGGGGGCGAGCGCCACTGCGGGCGGTGCGGCACCTGCGTGGAGCGGCGCGAGGCCTTCACCCTCGCCGGCGTGGCCGACCCCACCGCCTACGAGACCGTCCCCGGGGGCTGAGCGGTGCTCACCGTCGCGGAGGTCTTCGGGCCGACCCTCCAGGGCGAGGGCCCGTCGCTGGGGCGGCGCTGCGCCTTCGTGCGGCTGGGCGGCTGCAACCTCGACTGCTCCTGGTGCGACACCCCGTACACCTGGGACTGGAGCCGGTTCCGCCCGGAGCGGGAGCTGCGCCGCCTCGACACCGCCGCGGTGCTGAGCGCGGTCGAGGCGATGGCCGTCGACATGCTGGTGGTGACCGGGGGCGAGCCGCTGCTCCAGGCGCGGGCGCTGCTCCCGCTGCTGACCGGAGCCGGGGAGCGGGGATGGCGGGTCGAGGTGGAGACCAACGGCACCGTCGCCCCCCCGCCGGACCTGGCCGCGGGGGTGACCGCCTTCAACGTCTCCCCCAAGCTCGCCAACTCGGGGATCGCCGAGGCGGTGCGCATCCGCCCGGCGGCCCTCGCGGCGCTGCGCGGCACCGGGCGGGCGGTGTTCAAGTTCGTGGTCACCGCCGCGTCCGATCTCGACGAGGTCGCGGCGCTGGCCGCGGCGCACCGCCTGGAGCCGGTGTTCGTCATGCCCGAGGGGACCACCGCCGAGGTGGTGGTGGCGCGGATGCGCGAGCTCGCCGGGCCGGCGCTCGAGCGCGGCTTCCACCTCACGCCGCGGCTGCACATCCTGCTGTGGGGCGACCGGCGGGGCCGCTGACCCCGGACACGGCGAGGGGAGGGGGCCCGCGGTGGGCCCCCTCCCCTCGAGTCGTGCCGTTCGGTGCGGCGGTGACCCGGCGGCCACACCGGCCGGGGCCACCACCGCACCTTGCGGAGGATCTAGTACCGAGCTGCCGCGAAGAAGTACTCGTCGCAGCTGAGCAGGTTCACCTCGCCGACGTCGTCGCTCTGACCGTGGTCGAGGTTGCCGGTCCAGTACGCGAGCCCGGGGGCGTCGGGGCCGCGGTGGAGGTACTTGGTGTACCAGCCGTTCGCCACGGTGCCGTGGAACTCGTGCGAGTAGGCGAAGTTGTTGCCCATCGCCGAGCGCGGGGTGCCGGTGGCGATGGCGTTGACCCAGTAGTCGGTCTCGGACTGGGCCGGGATGCGGCTGAGGAGGACCTGGTACAGGGCCTTGACGAAGCCGGTGTCGTTGCCCTGGCCCCGGTTGGCCGCGTTGTAGAACTCGGTGCTGCCGCCGATGAGGCCGAGCAGGGCCTCGTTGTAGTCTCCGGCGTTCAGCCGGCCGATCCAGTAGTCGCGGCCCCCGGGGTCCGTGGGCCGGCCGAGCATCAGCTGGTAGTCGGCGTCGACGATGTGGCCGTGGGCCTCCGTCGAGTCCACGAAGAAGTTGGCGACGCTGGCGCGGCTGGCGCCGCCGTCCAGCTTCTGGGTCCAGTAGGTGATGCCGGCGGCGTCACCGTTGCGGCCGAGGACGTCGTGGTAGAGGTTGCCGACGAAGCTGCCGTTGCCGGCGGGGACGACGACGCTGCCCACCGCGATGACGGAGGAGCCGCTCATCGCCCTGATGGTCTGGGTGCCGGGATGGCCGAGCACGACGGTGAAGCTGTTGGGCCCACCGAGCACGGTCATCATGGTCTCGGGCTGGGGGTTGCTGTTGGCGTCCAGGTAGGTGCTGGTCAGCGAGTCGGCGGCGCCGCCGCTGGACAGGCTGACGGTGAAGGGCTCGAAGGCGCCCGGCGCCGCGGTCGACGGGTTGAGGACGATGGAGACCAGGTGCAGCGGGGCGGTCACCGGGTTGCTCTCGCACTGCCAGGGGAAGCCCACCCGGTTCCAGGCGGGGTTCTGGGTGAACGCGATCGGGCTCGTGCACTTGCCCTCGTTCGCCGGGGTCTCCTTGCAGGAGCTGCTCGGGGTGCCGGTGGACCAGTCGTCCGCGTCGGGAGGCGTACCGTCGGCATTGGTGCCGGTCGCACCGGCGCTGTCGCACGGGGTGCTGGCCGTGCCGCCGACCGGGGCGAACCCGGGATGGGCCAGGCCGAAGTCGTGGAAGACGATCGGGTCGGCGGCCGTCGCCGCGAAGTACCTGGCGTGGTTCGGATCGTTGGGGAACTTCGTGGAGGTTCCGTTGGGGGCCGTGTTGGTCACCTGGCCGGCGACGCTGCCGTCGGGGTTGACGGTGACGTCGGCGGTCTCCCAGCGGCAGGCACTGCCGCTGTTGCAGGGGGCGTAGCCGTCCGGGTTGGTGAGGTTGCCGGCCGGGGTCTGGGTCTGCTTCAGCCGGTAGTCGCCCGGAGGCACGCTCTTGAACACCAGGCAGCCCTTGCTGACCGTGGCACAGTTGCCCTGCTGCAGCACGCAGGTCCCGACCAGCCCGCCGGTGCCGAACGGGAAGGTGACCGCGGTCTTGGGGACGGCGGTGCCGGTCGCGTCGGTGAGGACGTACCTGGCGCCGTCGAGGGGCGTCCTGCAGGAGTCCATGGTCTGGACGACGACGTCGTACGGGGCGCTGGTGTTGGACGCCGCCGGGGTGGCGGCTCGCACCGAGGCGCCGTTGCTCCCGATGGCCGACACCACGGACGCGGCGCTGATCAGCAGCGCCGTGAGCCCCATGGTGAACCTGGAACCGGACAGTCTCATGAGCGTTCGTGCTCCCTTCCTGAAAAATCCGTCACGGGAGACCGGTGTCCGGTTCCCCTCCGCACTCGGTTCAACGTGGGGTTGGTGGCGATCTTGCGTACCGACGCTCCTTCCGGCCCTCCTCCGTCCCCCGTCCCTGCTCGTATCCTGGGGCGGGCCACGGCCCGTCCACCGCACACGACACGAGGTCTCGGTGAACTTCCTCAACGGGCTGAACGGCACCGTCGCCACCCTGCTGCTCTGTGCCCTGCTCTACCTCGACGAGGTGGGGGTGCCCCTGCCCTTCGCGCCCAACGAGGTGCTGCTGGTGCTCGCCGGCCTGCTGATCGGCACCGGCGCGGTGTCGCCCTGGATCTTTCTCCCGATGGCGCTGATCGTCATGGTCGCGGGGTCGCTCAGCGGCTTCGGCTGGGCGCGGGCCCTCGGCGCCGAGCGGCTGCGGGCCGTCGCCGAGAAGCTCCACGCCGAGAGGGCCTACGACCGGGCCACCCGCCGGGTGCAGCAGGCCAGCGCCCGCTCGATCGGGGTCACCCGCCTCATCCCCGGGGTCCGCACCTACGCCACCCTGGTGGCCGGCGCCAGCGGCCTGCCGGTGCGGATCTTCGCCACCGGCGCGATCCCCGCCCTGGTGGTGTGGGTGGCGGTGTGGGTGGGGCTCGGGGTCGCGGTGGGCGCCCCGGTCGAGCTCTTCCTCAGCCACTTCGAGCGCCTCGCCACCAGCGGCCTGCTCCTGATGGCGGCGGGGGCCGGGGCCTACCTCGCCATCCGCAGGGTGCCGAGCGCGGACGAGGAGATCGAGGGGATGATCTCCCGGGTGCCGAGCGCCGGCCGGCTCGCCCTCGCCCTCATCCTCGACTTCGGCGTGGTGGCCACCATCGTGAGCGGCGCCGATCGCATCATCCGGGCGGCCGCCCACATCCGCCACGTCGGGCTCCGCGACTTCCTGGTGCTGATCGGCGCGGTGATCGTCGTCTACGTGGTGATCACCCGGCGGGGGCCGGGCGGCACCGCGGGCGAGCGCCTGGTCAACGTGACCTACCGGGTGCGGCTCCGCCGGTCACGCCGGGAGCGGCGCGCTCCCCGGCCGCCGGCGACGCCGCCGGAGGACGTGGACCCCAGCCCCGCGGAGCCGCGGGAGGCGGCGAGCCGCTAGGGCGTCATGCCCAGGGACGGATCGGTGCTGCCCGGCTGGTTGGGGGCGAGCACGGTGCCCGAGCTGTCGGTGGGGCCGAACTGACCCTCGGGGTCGTCGGCCGCGTTGGGGTCGGTGGTGGGGGCGGTGATCCCGTCGGAGGCCGAGGTGCCGTCGACGCCGGGGTCGCCGCCCGCGGTGGTGCCGTCGCTCCCCTCGGTCCCGGGGGCGCCGATGGCGCCGGGGTCGCCGGCATTGGCGGCGGCGGCGAGCGGGGCGGAGACGGCATGGCCGGAGACCGCGGGCACCCTGACCGCGGCCGGCAGCGGGGCGGGACCGGCGGCGGACGCCCTCGCCGAGACCACCATCACCACCGCGACCACGGCCGCGGCGATCAGCGCGGTGACCAGGGTGAGGAGGCGGCGCCGGCGGTGCTCGGAGGCGTCCATGACGGTCCCATGGTACGGCCGTGTCCTGCCCGTGAAGCCACCGTCACCGGATCACCACACCGCGGGGGGCCCGCCGGGGCCTCCGCGCGAGCCCGCCGCGCCGGTGCATCATGGCGCCGTGAGCAGCGCCCCGCTCGCGGTCATCCGCATCGGCATCGACCCGGTCTTCCACCTCGGCCCGGCGGCGATCCACTGGTACGGGGTGATGTACGCGGTGGCCTTCTACGTCGGCTACCGGGTGGCGGTGGTGCCCTACCTCACCCGCCACGGCGTCGACCGGCCGGCCATCGACCGGCTGATCACCTGGACGATCATCATGGGGCTGCTCGGCGCCCGCCTCTACTACGTGGTGCAGAGCGGCCTCGGCTACTACCTCAGCCACCCCCAGCACATCCTCGCGTTCTGGGAGGGGGGGATGGCCTTCTTCGGGGCGATCCTCGGCGCCTTCGCCACCCTCGCGGTGCTCGGCCGGCGCCACCACATCTCCTTCTGGGTGCTCGCCGACGCCGCGGTGCTGTTCGGAGTGGTGGGGCAGCCGATCGGCCGCATCGGCAACCTGATCAACGGCGACATCCTCGGAGGCCCCAGCACCCTGCCCTGGGCGACCGCCTACACCAACCCCGACGCCATCCTCCAGACCCAGCAGGGGTTCAGGTTCTGCGACCCCAACGCGGTGGTCTGCACCGCCTACCAGCCGGCCGCGGCGTACGAGGCGATCGGCACCATCCTCATCGGGCTGGTGCTGCTGGCGCTGCTGCGCCGGGGGGTCAGGGACGGCGTCCTGGCGATCACCTACGTGGCCCTGTACGCGGTCAGCCAGATCGTCATCTTCCGCTGGCGGGAGAGCGAGCCGGTGATCGCCCTCGGCCTCAAGCAGGCGCAGCTCACCGCCATCGTCGTGCTCGTGGTCGGGGTGCCGCTGCTGGTTCTGCTCCGCCGCCGCAGCCGGGGCGGGGGGCCCGGCGCCGAGGTCCCCGGCGGCCGGCCGGTGACGGAGTCGACCCAGCCCGCCGAACCGGTGGCATGAGCCTGCTCGTCCGAGGGGGCGGGGTGAGCGGGGGCGGCGCCGTGGTCGCAGGGTAGGATCGCGGACCATGCATGAGCTCGCCCAGATCGTCGCCCTCCTCGTCCGGATCGAGATCATCCTGATCTTCGCCCGGGTGCTGCTCTCATGGTTCCCGGGGATCCCTCCCTGGCACCCGGCGGTGCGCCTCCTCAGCGCCGTCACCGATCCGATCCTGATGCCCTTCCGGCGGATGCTGCCCACCATCGGAGGCCTCGACTTCTCGCCCATCGTCGCGATCGTCGCGCTGCAGGTGGTGGGCGGCTTCGTCGTCGACCTCATCGAGCCGAGCGGCGGATCGCTGGCGCTCTCCCTCGCCATCGCGCTGCGCGACGTCGTGCACACCGTCCTGCTCGTGCTGGTGATCATCGTGCTGCTCCGGGTGGTGATCTCCTTCATGAAGGTGAGCCCCTTCCACCCCGCGGTGCGGCTGATCCGGGACATGTCGTCACCGCTGGTGCGGCCCTTCGCCGGGGTGGGCGCGCGCAGCGCCGCCGCCGACGTCCCCGCCCTCGTCGCCCTCGCGGTCTACGTGATCCTGCTCATCGTCGCCGGCCGCCTGCTCGACCAGCTGGTGCTGAGCATCGCCGGGCAGACCGTCATCGTCGGCTGAGCCGGGGGTCCGCCGCGCGTCGCTGCTGGACACCGCCGCCGGACTGGCCACGGCGGTCTCCGGGTGAGCGCACACGTGCCCGTGGCGAGCCCGCGGAGGTGATCGTCTCGGTGGCCCGGCAGGTGCGCGCCGACCTCATCGTGGTCGGCAGCCGGGGGATGTGGGGCCTGCGGAGGCTGTTCGGGAGCGTGCCCCGGCGGGTGTCGCACCAGGCCGACTGCAGCGTGCTCATCGTCCGCACCTCGTGGGGAGGGTTCTCAGCCGCGGCGCAGCGGCGATTCAGCAGGCCGCCGCCCACCAGCGCAGCAGGGGGACGAGGTCGCCGGCCTCACGGAGGGTGACGTCGACCCCGAGGGGGCGCAGCGCCTCGGCCTCGCCACCGACGATGACGCCACGCACCGGGGGACCGCCGGGGCGCTCGGCGCGGTGACGGCGCACCAGCTCCCAGTCGTCGCGCACGTCGCCGGCGTAGACGGCGGCGCTCGACGCGCAGGCGTCGAGCACCCGGTCGAGGCATGCGGGGTCGGGCTTGCGCAGCTGGTCGCCGGTGACGACCGCGTCGACGTCGGCGAGCGACCAGCCGAGGAGGGCGAGGGCGGCGTCGAGCTCGGGCGGGGTGCGCCCGGTGATCAGCGCCACCCGGGCCACCTCCGCGGTGTCGCGCAGCCGCCGGGGCAGGTCGGCGGCAACCAGCGGGCGCTCGGCGTCGACCAGCCCGGCGGCGGCGGTGACGTGCCGTGGCTCCTCGCCGAAGACGGCGCGGAAGCGATCGGCGCCCCAGTAGTGCTCGTCGAAGACGCGGACACACAGGCGGCCGTCGACCCGGGGCAGCTCCGGGGCGGCGGCGCGCAGCCCGGCGAGCCCGCCCCCGGCGGCCTCGACGGCGGCGAGCAGCGCGTCGAGGCGGCCGGCCGCACCGCCGGCGCCGACCGCGGCGAGGGCGATGCTGCTGTGAATGTCGTCGTTGAAGCCGCCTGCCCGCTTGAGCTGCGCGATCTCGGCGCGGCTCGGCGTCCACGGCCGCTCCACTCCCATCAGCCGCTGCAGCGCGGCCACGGTGTGCCGCACCGCCTCGCGGAAGGAGGGCTCGACGTCGACGAGGACGCCGTCGACGTCGAGCACCACGGTGTCGGGGTGGAACGGCGTGGCCGCGGTCGCGGTGAGCCGGGCTCCCTCGGGGAGGTTCGCCTCCCCCATCAGGGGAGAGGTGCCCCGCCATTGCGGCCGCGGACGCGGCGGGGGTCGCGGGGAGCGGCGCGGTCGCGGCGCAGCTCCAGCCGGTAGGAGCCCTCGCCGAGCAGCGCGGTGACCGCCCGCTCCAGCGGTGGACCGGGGTCGACGCCGAAGCCCTCGGCCAGGCTGACCTGGTCGACCTTCTCGGGAAGCTCGACGTGGAGCACCACCGGGGCGTCGCCCGGGTGCTGCTCGAGCGCCTCGCGCAGCGGCCCCAGCAGCGCGACGTGGCCGGCGCCGAGCACCAGGTGCACGGTGGCGTTGCGCCGCCAGGTCAGCAGCCGCGGATCCTCGAGCCCGAACACCGCCTCGGCGATGATCTTGGCGGGCTCGGGCTCGCCGCCGCGCTCGTCGTCGTCGCCGCGCGACTGCGCCTCCACCTTGCCCCGCACCACCACCACGCTGTCCGGGGTGAGCAGCGACGCGCACTCCTCGAAGGTGCGGGCGAACACCACGACCTCGCAGCTGCCGCTCATGTCCTCGATCTGGAGAAAGGCCATCCGCTGCCCGGTCGAGCTCCGCCGCGGCACCACCGTGCGCACCTCGCGCACCGCCCCGCCGATCTGCACCATGAGGCCGTCGAGGTGCGGCCCCAGCTCGCCGATCGTGGTGTCGCAACGGGTGCGCAGGGTGTCGTTGATGCGCCGCAGCGGGTGGTCGCTGAGGTACATGCCGAGCAGCTCGCGCTCCCAGCGCAGCCGGTCCTCCTCGGCGGCGGGCACCACCCCGACCGGGGTGAGGTCCTCCACCGGCAGCGGGGCGGGGCCGCCGCCGTCGCCGTCGCCGTCGGAGGGCATGCCGAACAGCGAGGTCTGCCCCTGCTCGCGCTCGCGCCGCACCTGGGCGGCGCGGTCCATGGCACGGTCGATGACGGCGAGAAGGGTGGCGCGGTCGCCGAGGCTGTCGCAGGCGCCGCTGCGCACCAGCGCCTCGAGCACCCGCCGGTTGAGGTCGCGTCCCCCGGCGCGGAGGCAGAGGTCGAGCAGCGAGGTGAACGGCCCGCCCTCGTCGCGGGCGACGAGCAGGGTCTCGACCACCTTCTCGCCGACGTTCTTGATGTGGGAGAGCCCGTAGAGGATCTCGCGCTTGTCGGTCTCGCCGACCACGAATCCGGTGCCGCTGCGGTTGATGTCCGGGGGACGCACCACCAGCCCCCGGGCATGGGAGTCGAGGATGGCCTGCTTGAGCTTGTCGAAGTCGCCCGCCTTGCTGTTGAGCAGGGCGGTCATGTACTCGAGCGGATGGTTCGCCTTCAGGTAGGCGGTCTGGTAGGAGATGAGCGCGTAGCTGAAGCTGTGGGCGGCGTTGAACCCGTATCCCGCGAAGTACGCCATCAGGTCGAAGAGCTCCTCGGCCCTGCGCGCGTCGACTCCGCGACCGGCTGCGCCGGCGAGGAACTTCTCCCGCTGCAGCGCCATCTTCGCCTTGTCCTTCTTGCCCATCGCGGCGCGGAGGATGTCGGCCTCACCGAGGGTGAAGCCGGCCACCGCGGAGGCGATCTTCATCACCTGGTCCTGGTACACGATGACGCCGTAGGTGCTGGACAGGATCGGTTCGAGCTCGGGAAGCACGTACTCGACCGGCTCCTCACCACGCTTGCGCCTCATGTAGAGGTCGATGAGGCCGCCCTCGATCGGGCCCGGCCGGTTCAACGCCGATGCGGCGCTGATGTCGTCGAGGGTCTGCGGCTGCATGTCGAGCAGGATCTTCTTCCCGCCCACCGCCTCCAGCTGGAAGACCCCGAGGGTGTCGGCCCTCCCCAGCAGGGCGTACGTCGCCGGATCGTCGAGGGGCAGGGTGTCGATGTCGAGCTCGATGCCCGTGGTCTGCCGGATGTTCTCGACCGTCGAACTCGATGACGCTGAGGTTGGTGAGCCCGAGGAAGTCCATCTTCAGCAGGCCGATGGTCTGGACCCCGTTCATGTCGAACTGGGTGACCATGGCGTCGCGATCGTTGGTGGAGCGCTGCAGCGGGACGATGTTCTCCAGCGGCTCGGGGGCGATCACCACCCCGGCGGCGTGGGTGCTGGCGTTGCGGCAGATGCCCTCGAGGCGCCGGGCGTTGTCGATGATCGACTTCGCCCAGGGCTCGTTGTCGTACACCTCGCGCAGCTCGCGGTTCTCCAGCGCCTTCTCCAGGGTGATGCCGATCTGCGCGGGCACCAGCTTGGCGAGGCGGTCGACGTCGGTGAGCGGCACGTCGAGAACGCGGCCGACGTCGCGGATGGCGGCGCGGGCCGCCATCGTGCCGAAGGTGATGATCTGGGCGACCCGGTCGCGCCCGTACTTCTCCTGCACGTACTCGATGACCCGGTCGCGGCGGCGGTCGTCGAAGTCGATGTCGATGTCGGGCATCGACACCCGCTCGCGGTTGAGGAAGCGCTCGAAGATCAGCCCGTACCTCAGCGGGCAGATGTTGGTGATGCGCAGCACGTAGGCGACCAGCGAGCCGGCCGCGCTGCCCCGGCCCGGGCCGACCTTGACGCCGTCGCAGCGGGCGGCGCGGATGAAGTCCCAGACGATGAGGAAGTAGGCGGCGAACCCGGTCTCGCGGATGACGTCGAGCTCCATGGCGAGCCGCTCGCGGGCTTCGCGGGTGGGCTCGGGGTAGCGCTCGCGCAGGCCCTGCTCGCAGAGCTCACGCAGGTAGGAGTCGGCGTCGAGGCCCTCGGGGATGGGCGAGTAGCGGGGCAGCAGGGTCTTGCCCATGGGCAGCTCGAGGCCGCAGCGCGCCGCCACCGCCAGGGTGTTCGACGCCGCCTCGCTGTAGGCGGCGAAGCGCTGTGCCATCTCGGCGCCGCCGGCCATGTAGAACTGGGGCCCGTGGAACCGGAAGCGCTTCTCCTCCTGCCGCCGGGCACCGGTCTGCAGGCAGAGGAGGATGTCGTGGGCCTCGGCGTCCTCCGCCCGGACGTAGTGGGAGTCGTTGGTGCAGACCAGCGGCAGCCCGGTGCGCCGCGCCATCTCCACCAGCCCGGCGCGGATCTCCACCTCCTCGGGGATGCCGTGGTCCTGGAGCTCCAGCAGGTAGTTGTCCGGGCCGAAGATCTCCATGTGCTGCCGGGCCACCGACTCGGCGGCGTCCATGTCGCCGCGGAGGATCGCCTGGGGCAGCTCGCCGCCGATGCAGGCGCTGAGGCAGATCAGCCCCTCGGCGTGCTCGGCGAGCAGCTCCTTGTCGATGCGCGGCTTGTAGTAGTGGCCCTCGAGGTGGGAGCGGCTCACCAGCCGGACCAGGTTGCGGTAGCCGGTGAGGTCGCGCGCGATCAGCACCAGGTGGTTGGGATCGCGGTCGGCCTTCCCCTCCTTGTCGTGGCGCGACCGCGGCGCCATGTACATCTCGCAGCCGATGATCGGCTTGATCCCCGCCCTGCGCGCCGCGGTGGTGAACTCGACCGCGCCGTAGAGCACCCCGTGGTCGGTGATCGCCACCGCCGGCTGGCCCATCCGCTTCGCCGTGTCGACCAGCTCTCCGATCCGCGCCGCGCCGTCGAGCAGCGAGTACTCGGTGTGGGTGTGGAGGTGGACGAACGGCTCGAACGGGTCGTCCGCGCCGGTCGGTGCGGCGGGCGCGGGGTGTGGATGGGTGGCGGTCATGCGTCCTCGGAGGGGGGAGCGGGCGCCGGCGGAGGCGAACATGCGTACGGTAGCGAGCCGGTGTGGGGTCCGGCAAGGGCGGGGGTCAGTCCTCGTCGATCATGTAGTCGTCGTTGAGGTGATCCATCTGCCAGAGCAGGGACGGGAGGTCGTAGGTGACCAGCTCGTCCCCCTCCCAGATCGCCCCCATCTCCTCGGCCAGCTCCACGTCGTTCAGGTCCTTGGGCTCGTTCCCGCTCCAGCGGAACCTCACCATGCTGTTCTCACGCCGCCCCAGCACCAGTCTCTCCACGGCCGTCACCTCCCGGGGCCCATTGTGCCTCTCCCGGTGGGCGGTACCGTGCCGCCGGTGCCCGGAGTCGCTCGGGGGATCTGACACGCGGGGAGATGACCGGAGTGGCCCGGGGGATCTGCGACGGGTGGAGGTACCCGGCTGTTGCTCGGATCACCCGGGCAACTCGCACCGTCTCAGACCACCCGAGCAACTCCGGGCCTCTCCACCCGCCGCAGATCACCCCGAGCAACTCCGGGCAACGCCAGCCCGGATCACCCGACCCCACTGTCACCTAGAACGCGGTGGTCCCGTTCGGCGTGCCCATGCCGGTCGGGCCGTCGTAGCCGGGGCCGGCGGCGCACTGGTAGCCGGAGAAGCAGAGGAGGGTGTTCGTCCCCGAGGTGACGTCGTTCAGCCCGCCGCTGTGGGTGTAGGGGTACCCGGGGCCGGCGGAGGCCGCGTTCCCGGCGAGCACGAAGGCGCCGGCGATGATCGGGGCGGCCGCGCTGGTGCCGCCCGCGACCGACCAGCCGCTCGACTGGTAGGTGTCGTACACGCTCACCCCGGTGGCCGGGTCGGCGACCGCGGCGACGTCGGCGGTGGTGCGGCTCGAGCAGCCGGGGTCGTGCTGCCAGGCGGGCTTGGGCTCGTAGGCGCTGCAGCCGCTTCCCGACCCCGACCACGCGGTCTCGCTCCAGCCGCGCGAGCTCGAGGCGTGCTGCAGGGTGGTGCCGCCCACGGCGGTGACGTACTGCGACGTCGCCGGATAGACGGTGCCGAAGCCGCTGTCGCCCGAGGCCGCGACGATCGCGATGCCGGGGTGGTGGAAGTGCGCGTCCCAGCCCAGCTCGGCGGACTGCTCGCCGACGCCGAAGCTGTTGCTGATCGCCACCACCCCCGGCCAGGCGGCGGCGGTGTCCTCGGCGGCGGCGAGCACCGGCAGGTCGGCCGTCGCCGCCTCCACCAGCAGGATGTGGCAGTCGGGGCAGGCCGCCGAGATCATGTCGAGGTCGACCGAGATCTCCTTCGACCAGCCCGCGTCCGGCGGCGGATACGCGGTGCCGCCGGTGCCGTCGACCTTGTGGAAGCAGCCGTTGGCGGTGGTGCACGCGGGCAGGCCGAAGGTGGAGCGGTAGACCGCCAGGTCGGCCTCGGCGTTGGGGTCGTCCATGGCGTCGACCAGGGCGACGGTGCGTCCGCCGGATCCGCCGGCGGGCAGGCCGTAGGCGGCGTGCAGGTCGAACGGGTGCAGGCCGGGCACCTGCGGCGCCGGGTCGGTGGCGGGCATCGGCGCCGGCGTGGTCACCGGCGATGCGGTGGGCGCGGGGCTGGGCGAGGCGGTGGGGCGCGGCGTCGCGGTCGCGGTCGGCGACGGCTTCGGCGTCCGGCTCGGCTTCGGGGTCCGGCTCGGCTTCGGCGTCGGGCTGGCCTTCGGCTTCTTCTTCGCCAGCGGCTCGGCCTGGGTGCTGATGAGCGCGAGGCAGCGGGCCTGGTTGGGGCTGGCGATCGGGCACGCGGCCTGGAACACGTCGGGCGGGGGCGTGGCGGCGGCGAGCGAGGGGGTGGTGACGGCCACCGGCGCGCCACACCCGCACACCGCCAGCGCCAGCGTCAGCGTCGCGATCGCGACGCTGAGTGCCCGTGCTCCACGCATCCGGCATCCCCTCCCTTCCCCGCGGCATCACACCGCGACCTCAGGTATGACGGACGAGCGGGCGGAACCGTGCGCGATGTGGCGTCCGTGGCGATCGCCACCCCGGCGGCGTCCGACAATGCGGGCATGGACACCGCGCCCGCCGTGGAGCCGCTGCGCATCCTCGTGGTCGAGGACGACCGGGCGCTCCGCGGCATGCTCGTCTCCGCCGCCGAGGGAGCCGGCTACGCCGTGGTCGCGGTCGGCGACGGCCTCGCCGCCGGCCACGAGCTGCGCACCCGTCCCTTCGACGCGGTGCTGCTCGACATCGGCCTCCCCCTGGTCGACGGCTGGCACATCCTCACCGATCTCGAGGGCCGCGGCATCCCCCCGGTGATCGTCATCAGCGCCCGCGGCGAGGAGCGTGACAAGGTGCGCGCCCTCGACCTCGGCGCCGACGACTACCTGGCCAAGCCGTTCGGGTCCGAGGAGCTGCTGGCGCGGCTGCGCGCGGTGCTCCGCCGTGCCCGCCCGCCCGCGGAGCCGTCGCGGCTCGTGCACGCCGGCGACGTCACCGTCGACCTCGGAGCGGGCACCGTCTTCCGCGCCGGCGCCGAGGTGCGCCTCACCCCCACCGAGCGGGCGCTGATCGTGGAGCTGGCGCGCCACGCCGGCCGCGTCGTCGACCATCGCGGACTGCTCCGCCGGGTCTGGGGGCCGGAGTACGCGGGCGAGCGGAACTACCTGCGCACCTTCGTGCAGCGGCTGCGCCTCAAGCTCGAGGCCGACCCCGCCGAGCCGCGGCTGATCGTCACCGTCGACCGCGAGGGCTACCGCTTCGGACCGCCCGCGCCGCTGCCGCCCCGGGCTACCCCGGCACCGGGAGGCTGAAGGCGAACCGGGCCCCGCCACCGGGTGCGTCCTCGAACCAGACCCGTCCCCCCTGCGCCTCCACCAAACCGCGGACGATGGCCAGCCCCAGCCCGGTCCCGGGGGCGGCGCCGTCGCCGCGGACGAATCGGTCGAAGATGCGCTCGCGGAGGTCGGCGGGGACCCCCGGGCCGCGGTCGGACACGCCGATCACCACCCCGCCGCCGCCGACGACGACGTCGATGGTCAGCGGCGTCCCCGGCGGCGCCAGGCGGTCGGCGTTGCCGAGGAGGTTGTCGAGGATCTGCGCCAACCGGTCCCAGTCGGCGAGGACCCGCACCCCGGCGGCGCCCTCCCCGTCCCAGCCGACCGGCCGCCCCGGGCTGTGCCGGTGGAGGCGGTCGATCGCCGCCTGCACCGCCTCGACGGCGTCGGTGGGCTCGCAGTGGAGGTCGAGCCCGCCGCCCTCGATCCGCGCCATGTCGAGCATGTCCCCGACCAGCCGGCCCAGCCTCCGGGCCTCCGCGGCGATGGAGGCGAGCTCGTCGCGCGCCGGCGCCAGGTCGGCGCGGCCGAGCAGCGCGGTGCTGCCGGTGAGGATGCTGGCCAGCGGGGTGCGCAGCTCGTGGGAGACGTTGGCGAGCAGCTCCTGGCGGGCGCGGTCGGTCTCCTCGAGGATGTGCACCTGGCGCTGGGTGCGCTCCAGCTCCAGCGCGACCCGCGCCGCCTCCTCCTGCTCGCGGCCGCGCCGCACCAGCTCCGCGTTGGCGAGGCTGAGCTCCCCCGCCAGCGCCACCGCGCGCCGCTGCGCCCGGCGCCGGCGCGAGACCAGGCCGCCGACCAGGAGGGCGGTCCCGGCGAGCATGGCGAGGTCGACGAGGTCGAACTCGTCGAACAGGGTCAGGGTGCGGACCGGCGGGACGAAGTAGTAGTCGGCGAGCAGGAAGCTGGCCCCCGCCGCGAGCAGCGCCGGCCAGAGCCCGCCGAGCACGCCCATGACCGCGACGTAGGCGAGGTAGACGAAGACGTACTCGCGGGGACGGCTGGAGATCGACAGCAGCGGGCCGGTGAGCGCCACCGGTCCGCCGGCCGCGGCGGCGATCGCGAGCACCGCCCGGACCGCGCGGTGCCGCCCCGAGCCCGGCATCACTCTCCTCAGAGGGCCTCGTCCTCGTGGTGGGCGCGGTGGCGAACCGGCTCGAGCGGGCGGAGGTGGTAGGGGACGTTGACGGTCACGATCCCGGGGCGGAAGAGCAGCGCCGCCTTGAGGCGCAGCGCGCTCTGGTTGTGCAGCACCTGGTGCCACCAGCGGGTCGCCACCAGCTCGGGGAGCACCACCACCACGGTGGCGTCGTGACGCTGCCGCTGGATGGCGGCGACGTAGGTGAGCAGCGGGCGCACCAGCGAGCGGTAGGGGGAGTCGATGATCTCGAGCGGCACCCGGTTGCCCCAGGCCTGCCAGCGCGCGCCGAGGTCGGCGATCTCCTGGAGGTTGTCGCTGACGTGCACGGCGATGACCGAGTCGGAGATGCCCCGGGCCAGCGCCAGGCTCTGCAGCGCCACCGAGTTCAGGCCCGCGATCGGCACCACGCACACGATGTGCACGTCCCCCGGCGCCATCGGCGTCTCGGTCTTGATGTACGAGCCCACCTCGCGGTAGTGGCGGTTGACGGCGCGGCAGGTGAGCACCAGCAGCGGCACGATCACCACGATGATCCACGCCCCGCGGGTGAGGTTCGACGCGCCGGTGACCAGCAGCACGGTGGCGCAGGTGACGGTGCCGAGGATGTTCAGCGGGAGCCCCCGATGCCAGCCCGGCTCGCGCCGCCGCAGCCACCGCGCCACCATCCCCGCCTGCGACATGGTGAAGGCGGTGAAGACCCCGACCGCGTAGAGCGGGATCAGCCGCGACACGTCGCCGTGGAAGCCCACCAGCAACAGCACCGCCAGCGCCGCCAGCAGGACGATGCCGTTGCTGTACGCGAGCCGGTCGCCAAGGCGGGCGAACTGGTGGGGCGCGAAGTCGTCGCGGGCCATGAAGAAGAGCAGCCGGGGGAAGTCCGAGAAGGCGGTGTTGCCGGCGAGCACGAGGATGCCGGTGGTGGTCACGGCGATGTAGAGGTAGGCGGCGCCGGAGCCGAAGGCGGAGTGCGCGAGCTGGGAGATGACGGTCTGGTAGCCGGCCCTGGTGGGGTCCTCGGGCACCACTCCGAGCACGTGGGTGCAGAGGGTGATGCCGAGGAACATCAGCCCGAGCAGCACCCCCATGGTGGTCAGGGTGGTGCGCGCGTTCACCCACTCCGGCGGCTTGAAGGCGGGCACGCCGTCGCTGATCGCCTCCACCCCGGTCAGCGCGGTCGCCCCCGAGGCGAAGGCGCGCAGCACCAGGAAGAGGCCGAGACTCTGGGTGGCGTGCTCGATGTGCGGCGGCGCCCCGTGGAGCGAGCCGGTGGCGAGGCGCACCCCGATCGTCGCCACCATCCCCACCATCCCGGCGATGAACAGGTAGGTGGGGGCGGCGAAGAGGCTCCCCGACTCACGGATGCCGCGCAGGTTGCCGACCAGCAGCACCAGGGTGAAGGCGACGCAGAGCTGCACCCTGAACGCCTCCAGGCCGGGGGCGGCGCTGATGATTGCGTCGACGCCGCTCGCCACCGAGACCGCCACCGTCAGCGTGTACGAGGTCATCAGCGCGCAGCCCGCCACCAGGCCGGCGAGATGGCCCAGGTTGTCGCTGGCGACGATGTACGAGCCGCCGCCGTGCGGATACGCCTTGATCGTCTGCCGGTAGCTGAGCACCACCACGGCGAGCAGGGCCAGGGTGGCTCCCATGATCGGCAGCAGGGCGCCGTAGGCGATCGCACCCGCGGTCACCAGGACGACCAGGATCTGCTCGGTCGCATAGGCCACCGAGGAGAGCGCGTCGGAGGAGAGCACGGCGAGCGCCTTCACCCGGGTGAGGCGCTCGTGCACCGCCTGCGAGGAGGCGAGCGGCGCCCCGATCAGGGCATGGCGGACCCGGTGCATCACCCGGGCGAGGCCGGTGGGGGGCGCGCTCGCCTCCGCGGTGGCCTGGAGCACCCCGGGCGCCACCGGCTGGAACCCCTGCCGCCGGGGACGCACCCCACGCACGTACTTGTCGCCGGGGAGGGTGCCGCGGCGCTCGTGACCGCGCAGGTCGGGGTCGACCGAACCGGCGGCCGGGAAGTCGCTCCACGCACGTCCCGCCTCGCGGAGGGCGTGCGCCTCCGCCGCGTCGAGGCGAGCCTCGGGGGTGGCGCCGGGTGCCGAATCCACGAACACCAGAGAGTACTCATCCGGGCGTCAACGGACCATCAACGCCGCACCGGCCCGGCTGTTGATCGTTCGTTGACGGTTCCATCCCCAGACTACCGGGCAGGGGGAAGGCTGTCAGCGACGAAGGAGCTGATGGCCTGGGGGAGCCCCCCCAGGAATTCGGCGCGACAGCGTCGAGAGGAGAAGGAATGGACCCCCGTCCCCATCTCGAGGTGCTGCCCCGGGAGCGCCCCCAGCCGCCCCGGCGGCTCTGCGTGATCGCGGGGGTGGACGGCTCGCCGCTCTCCGAGCGGGTGCTGCGCTGGTGCGCCTCGCTCGCCGCCGTCGCCGACCTCGAGGTGGTGGCGGTGTACGCGCTCGAGGAGCGGAGCTACCCGCCCCACTTCAACCACCGTCTGCCCCGCGCCGCCGACCGCACCCACGCCGGCTGGCGGGACGAGATCCGCGCCCGCATCGACCTGGAGTGGTGCGCGCCGCTGCGCCTTCCCGGGGTGCGCCGCCGCGTGATCGTCGGCGACGGCCGTCCCTGGGAGGTGCTCGCCCGGGCGGCGCGGCGCCACGACGCCGACCTCGCGGTGGTGGGCTGCCGCCCCCGGGGCACCCTGGTCGAGGCGCTCCGCCCCGGGGTGTCGCGCCGGCTCCCGCGGCTCTCGCCCTGCCCCGTCGTGGTGGTGCCCGAGGCCCCCGCCGGGGTCGAGGACGCCGGCCCGGTCGCGCCGCCCCTGGAGCGGATCCTGGTCGGCTCCGACGGGGGGCCCGCCGCCGCCGCCGGGCTCGGCTGGGCCGCCGGCCTGGCCGCCGACCTCGACGCGGAGATGGTGGTGGCGCGGGTGATCGCCGCCGGCGACGCCCCTCCCCAGCCGGCGGCGGGCACGGTGCGGCGCCCGCGGGTCGTCGACGAGGTCGCCGCCACCCTCGAGCAGGAGTTTGCCGCCCTCGGCTCCGGGGTACGACCCCGTCGCCGGACCGCGGTGCTGGTGGGCGACGCCCCGGCGATGCTCCTGGCCCTCGCCGAGTCCGAGACCGCCGGCCTGGTGGTGCTCGGCGTCGAGGAGGGCCGCCGGCCCTCGTGGCTGCGAGCCGGGGCGGTGGTGTCCCGGCTGACCCGCAGCGCACCCTGCCCCGTGGCGCTGGTGGCCTCCGGCGCCGCATCACCCGAGAACCGATCCTCACGGAGAACAGACCACATGAGCACCGAGACCCAGCGCCCCCGCGGCGTCCGCTTCGCCGCGGGCACGGTGGTGAGCCCCGGCGAGTACCGCAACTGCGACACCGGCACGGTGCGGTACTTCGACGGCCACACCCCGCTCCCGGGCGGCGTGAACTCCGCCTCCTGGCAGCAGGTGAGCGACCACCACCATCCCTCGGCCGCCGCCGGTCCGTCCCGCGGCGCCGCGGCGGAGACCCCCTCCCACCCGGTGCGCTTCGCCGCCGGGGCGATGGTGAGCCCGGGCGAGTACCGCAACTGCGACACCGGGACGGTGCGCTACTTCGACGGCACCACCCCGCTCCCCGGCAGCGCGAACTCCGCGTCCTGGCAGCAGGTGTCCGACCACCAGCACCCCTCGAGCGTGGGGCACCAGCCCGAGCAGCGGCACTCGATGCCCGACACCGCGTCGCGGCCGGTGCGCTTCCCCGCCGGCACCATGGTCAGCCCCGGCGAGTACCGCAACTGCGAGACCGGCGCGGTGCGCTACTTCGACGGCACCACCCCGCTCCCCGGCAGCGCGAACTCGGCGTCCTGGCAGCAGGTCTCCGACCACCACCACCCCGAGGCGCCGGCGCGCTCCTGAGCGGCTGAGCGCGCGACCCGCCGGTCACGGCGGGTCGCGCCGCGCCAGCACCAGGCGGAACACCGGCCGGGGCCCGGCGCGCTGCAGCAGCAGCCGGCCGCCCTCGGCCTCGGCGAGCGAGCGCGCCAGCGCCAGCCCGATCCCCCTGCCCCCGCCACCCGAGCCGCGCCGGGCGAACACCAGGGCGGGGTCGAGCACCCCGTCGCCCTCGTCGCCGACGTCGACGTGGACGCCCCCGGGCAGCTCGCCGGCCACCACCCGCACCGTCCCGGCGCCGTGGACGGTGGCGTTGTCGACGAGGACGTCGAGGATCTGTCGCATCGCCGAGGCCGAGACCGGCACCGGCGGCAGCGCGGACGGGAGCTCGAGCCGCAGCGGCCGGTGGACGGCGGCGAGCGCCGCCCGCCAGCGGCCCTCCTGCTCGGCGCAGAGGGCGGCGAGGTCGAGGAGCCGGCGGTCGCCCGGGGCGTCGCGGGCGAGCTCGAGCAGCTCCTCGACGGTGCCCTGCAGCCGGTCGATCTCCTCGAGGGCCGCGGCCACCGCGGGGGCAAGCCCATCACCGGCGAGCAGCCCGCCCTCGAGCCGCAGCCGGAGCGCGGTGAGCGGGGTGCGCAGCTGGTGGGAGGCGTCGGCGCTGAAGGCGCGCTCGCGCTCGACGACCACGGCGAGGCGGGCCGCGGTGGCGTTCAGCGACCCCGCCACGGTGTCGATCTCGGCCACCCCGCTGGGCGGCACCTGTACCGAGAAGTCGCCGCCGCCGAGCCGCACCGCCGCGGCGCCGAGGGCGTCGAGGGGACGGCTGAGCCGGCGCGCCTGGAGGACGGCGACGGCGGCGGCGAGGCCGACCGCAGCCAGCCCCAGCCCGCCGAGGATCAGCCAGGCGCGGTGGACCCGGCCGTCGACGGTCGCCCGGGCGAGCGCCGAGCGCACCGCCCCGACCACCTGCTCCTGCGACCCCACCGGCACCGCGGCCACCACCTCGGCTCCCACCGAGGCGGAGCCGACGTGGCCGCCCAGGGCCATCCGGGTGACCGGGTCGGCGGCCGCGGGCCCGGGTCCGGAGAGCCGGTGGCCGTCGGCGGCGTAGAGGGAGAGCCGGGCGCCGTCCTCCGGGCTGGGCAGCTCGGCGGGGTCGGCGGCGGTGAGCGGGGCGGGGACCAGGGTGGCCGCCTGGGTGGCGTCGTCGACCAGGCGGCGCACCGCCTCGTCGCGGTAGACGCTGGCCACGGCGAGGCCCAGCGGCGCAGAGAGCACCACCACCGCGAGCGCGGTCACGCCGACGATGGCGCGGAGGATGCGCCCTCTCATCCGGCGTCGAGGCGGTATCCGATCCCGCGCAGGGTGGTGATCCGGGCGGTGGTCTCGCCGGCGGCGGCGAGCTTCCGGCGGAGCGCGACGATGTGCATGTCCAGGGTCCTGGTCGACCCGTACCAGTGCTCGTCCCAGACCAGCTCGATGATCCGTTCGCGGGTGACCGCCCGGCCGCACTCGGCCACCAGCAGGGAGAGGAGGTCGAACTCCTTGGGGCTGAGCGCCAGCTCGCCGACGGTCGCCCTCGCCCGCCGCGCCTCGACGTCCAACTCGATGCCGCCGGCGCGCAGCGACCCCTGGTCGCGGCGGGCGCCGAGGCGGCGCTCCTGGGCGCGGAGCCGGGCGAGCAGCTCGGCGAGCCGGAAGGGCTTGGTGACGTAGTCGTCGGCGCCGGCGTCGAGCCCGACGACCACGTCGACCTCGGCGTCCCGGGCGGTGACCACGATGATCGCCACCCCGGGATGGGCACCGCGCAGCCGGCGGCAGACCTCGACCCCGTCGAGGTCGGGCAGCCCGAGGTCGAGGAGCACCACCTCGGGCGCCTCCTCGTCGGCGGCGGCGAGCCCGTCGCGGCCGCCCCGGCTCCAGCGCACCGCATGGCCCTGGCCCTCGAGCACCCCGGCCAGGCTCCTGCCGATGCCCTCGTCGTCCTCGATGAGGAGGATCCGCGTGCCCATGTGACGGCGAGCCTACTCCACCTCCGTCCCACCGACCGCTGACCCGGCCTTGACCGTCCCCTGACCCGGCCCCACGTAGGCTGGCCCGGTGATGCCCCCCCGCCACCTCGCCCTCCTCGCCCCGCTCGCCGCGCTCGCCGCCGGCTGCGGCTCCGCCACCGCCCCTTCCGCCTCGACCGCCGCGGGATCGCCCGCGGCGGTCACCTCGGCGAGCCCGGGCGCCGCCGCCTCCGCCTCGACGGCCCCGAGCCCGGCGCTCGAGGTCAACCCCGCCGGCGACATCCCCGACAACCAGGCCTACGTCACCTACGCCCTCCCCTCCGGCGCCTTCAGCGTGCGCGTCCCCGAGGGCTGGGCCCAGGCGGGCGGCGGCGGTGCGGTGACCTTCACCGACCACTACAACGGCATCCGCCTGGAGACCGTCGCCGCGGCGGCGGCGCCCACCGTCGACTCGGCGCGGCAGACCGAGCTCCCCGCCATCCGCCGGCAGGCGTCGGGGGTGAGCAACGAGGCGGTGAGCACGGTGACCCGCACCGCCGGGACCGCGGTGCTGATCACCTACCAGGCGACCTCGGCGCCCAACCCGGTCACCGGCAAGGTGGCGCGGCTGGCGGTCGAGCGCTACGAGTTCTGGCGCAACGGCTCGGAGGCGATCCTCACCCTCTCGGCCCCGGTGGGATCCGACAACGTCGACCCCTGGAAGACGGTCACCAACGGCTTCCGCTGGTCGTGAGCGCGCCCGCGCTCGAGGCCCGCAGCCTCTACCGCTTCTTCCACGCCGGCGACGACGAGACCCTGGCCCTCCAGGGCGTGTCGCTGCGGGTCGAGGCCGGCGAGATCGTCGCCGTGGTCGGCCCCTCCGGCTCGGGCAAGTCGACCCTGCTCGCCTGCCTGGCGGGGATGGACGACCCCGACGGCGGCACCGTCCACGTCGGCGGCGAGCGGCTCTCCCGCCGCCCCGAGCGGGAGCGGCGGACGCTGCGCGGCCGTCACATCGGCATGCTCTTCCAGACCGGCAACCTGCTCGACCACCTCACCGTGAGCGGGAACGTCGACCTCGCCCAGCGCCTCGCCGGGCGCCGCGACCCGCGCCGGGCCGCCGCCGTGCTCGAGGAGCTCGGGCTCTCCGCCCGCGCCGGCGCCCTCCCCGGGGGGCTCAGCGGCGGCGAGCTCTGCCGCGCCGGCATCGCCGTCGCGGTCGCCCACGACCCCACCGTGCTGCTCGCCGACGAGCCCACCGGCGAGGTCGACTCGGTGACCGGCCAGCGGGTCCTCGACCTGCTCGAGGATCGCGCCCGCGGAGGCGTGGCGGTGGTGGTGGTCACCCACAGCGAGCTGGTGTCGGCGGCGGCGGACCGGGTGGTCACCCTCGCCGACGGCCGGGTGGTCGGGTGAGCGCGCTCCCGATCGGCGCCGAGGTCGTGGCCCGCTGCGAGTCGGCCGGCCGCTCCTACGGCTCCGGCGCCGGCACCGTGGTGGCGCTGCAGCGGGCCTCGTGCAGCGTGCGCGCCGGCGAGCGCATCGTCGTCACCGGGCCCTCCGGCTCGGGGAAGTCGACCCTCCTCCACCTCCTCGCCGGCCTGGAGACCCCCTCCGAGGGGCTCGTCGACTGGCCCGCCATCGGGCCCCGGGACCGGCTCCGGCCGCTCGCCGTCGCCACCATCCTCCAGGGTCCCAGCCTGCTGCCGCCGCTCGACGTGCTCGAGAACGTGGCCCTGCCGCTGATGCTCGGCGGCATGGCCGAGCACCGGGCGCTCGCCGCCGCCGGCGCCGCCCTCGAGGCGCTGGGGCTCGAGACGCTCTCCGGCCGCCTCCCCGAGGAGCTCTCCGGCGGCCAGGCGCAGCGGGTCGCGGTGGCCCGGGTGCTTGCCGGCTCCCCCCGGCTGGTGCTCGCCGACGAGCCCACCGGCCAGCTCGACGGCGCCACCGGGACGCAGATGCTCGACGTGCTCGACGAGGCGGTCGCCCGCCTCGGGGCGGCGCTCGTGCTCACCACCCACGACCGCCGCGTCGCCGCCCGCTTCGACACCGCCTGGACGATGGCCGACGGCCGCCTCGGCGGGGCGGCCTGATGCTCGGCGTGCTCTGGATGCGCGGGCTGCTCGCCCGCCGCCGCGGCCGGCTCCTCGCCACCGCCGCGGGCATCGCCATGGCGGTGGCCCTGCTCGCCTCGATCGGTGCCTTCCTGAGCAGCTCGTCGGCGACGATGACCCGGCGCACCGCCGCCAACGTCCCGGTCGACTGGCAGGTCGAGACCCAGCCCGGGGCCGACCCCGCCGCGGTGCTCGCCGCGGTGCGGGCCACCCCGACGGTGACGGTCGCGCTGCCGGTGGGGATGGCGACCACGACCGGCCTCACCGCCGAGACCGGCGGCACCACCCAGACCACCGGCGCCGGGGTCGTGGTGGGCCTCCCGGACGGCTACGCGGCCCGGTTCGGCGGCGAGATCCGCCCGCTGGTGGGCGCCGCGATCGGGGTGCTGGTCGCCCAGCAGACCGCCGCCAACCTCCACGTCCGCCCCGGTGACACGGTGAGCGTCGGGCGCGCGGGCTCGCCCCCGGCCACCCTGACCGTGGACGGGGTGGTCGACCTGCCCCACGCCGACAGCCTCTTCCAGAAGGTGGGCGCGGCCCGCGGCTCGCAGCCGAGCGCCCCGCCGGACAACGTCCTGCTGGTGCCGGCGGCAACCTGGCACCAGCTCTTCGACCCGGTCGCCGCCGCCCGCCCCGACCAGGTGCGCCAGCAGGTGCACGTCCACCTCGACCGCGCCCTCCCCGCCGCCCCCGGCGACGCCTTCGACCGGGTCAGCGGCCTGGCCCGCAACCTGGAGAGCCGGCTGACCGGGGCCGGCCTGGTCGGCGACAACCTCGGCGCCGCCCTCGACGCCGCCCGCGGCGACGCCGCCTACGCCACCGTGCTCTTCCTCTTCCTCGGCCTCCCCGGGGCGGTGCTCGCCGGCCTGCTCACCGCGGTCGTGGCCGGCACCGGCGCCGACCGCCGCCGCCGCGACCAGGCGCTGCTCCGCGCCCGCGGCGCCGGCACCGGCACGCTGGTCGCGCTGGCGCTGCTCGAGGCGCTGGCGGCGGGCGCGGTGGGCGGCGCCGCCGGGCTGCTGCTCGCCGCGCTCACCGGCCGGCTGGCCTTCGGCGGCGCCGGCCTCGGGGACGCCGCCACCGCGCCGTGGGACACCCTGGCGGCGGGCGCCGGCCTGCTCATCGCCGCTCTGGTGGTGGCGGTCCCGGCGATGCGCGACGCCCGCCGCCTCAGCGTCGCCGGCGGCCGCCGGGTCGAGCGCCGCCGCGACCGCCCGACCTGGCCGCCCGCGGCCGCCGGCGTGGTCCTGCTCGGAATCGCGGTGGCGACGTACGTGGTCACCAGCCGGCAGGGCTACACCCTGGTGCTCGCCCCCGAGGGGGTGCCGAGCATCTCCGTCGACCACCTCGCCCTCGCCGGGCCCGCCAGCCTCTGGGTGGCCACCGCGCTGATCACCTGGAGCCTTGCCGAGCTGCTGCTGCGCCGCGGTCGCGGCCTCCTCACCCGGGCGGTGCGGCCGCTCGCCGGCCCGCTCGCCTCCAGCGTGTCCGCGTCGCTGAGCCGGCAGCGCCGCCTGCTCGCGCCCGGGTTGGTGCTGGTCGGGCTGACCGCCGCCTTCGCCGCCTCCACCTCGGTCTTCAACGCCACCTACGCCCAGCAGGCCGAGGTCGACGCCCGGCTCACCAACGGCGCCGACGTCACCGTCACCGAGCCCCCCGGCGCCCCGGCGTCGACCGGCACCCAGGCGAAGCTCGCCGGCCTCGCCGGGGTGCGGGCGGTCGAACCCCTGGTGCACCGCTTCGCCTACGTCGGCGCCGACCTCCAGGACATCTTCGGGGTCCGCCCGGGGACGATCACCGCCGCCGCCAGCCTCCAGGACGCCTACTTCACGGGCGCCACCGCCGCCCAGCTGATGGGGCGGCTCGCCGCCCGGCAGGACGCCATCCTGGTCAGCGCGGAGACCGTGAGGGACTTCCAGCTCCAGCCCGGCGACCACCTCACCCTGCGCCTCCAGGACCGGCGCAGCCAGGCGCTCGTCCCGGTCACGTTCCGCTACGTCGGGATCGCCTCCGAGTTCCCCACCGCCCCGCGGGACAGCTTCCTCGTCGCCAACGCCTCGTACATCGGGGCGATGACCGGCGACCCGTCGGCCTCCACCTACCTGGTCGACACCACCGGCGCCCCGCCCGCCGGGGTGGCGGCGGCGGCCCGCGGGGTGCTCGGGGTGGGACCGGTGGTGACCGACATCACCACCACCCGGCGGGTGGTCGGCTCCAGCCTCACCGCCGTCGACCTCGACGGCCTCACCCGGGTCGAGCTCGCCTTCGCGCTGATCTTCGGCGCCGCCTCGACCGGGCTGCTGCTCGCCCTCGGGGTGATCGAGCGGCGGCGCACCTTCGCCCTCGCCGCCGCCCTGGGGGCGAGGCCCCGGCAGCTCGCCGCCTTCCTCTGGGCGGAGGCGGGCATCGTCGTCGCCGGCGGTCTCGCCGCCGGCGCGCCGGCCGGGTGGGCGCTCTCGCGGATGCTGGTGGCCGTGCTCTCCGGGGTGTTCGACCCGCCGCCGGCGGCGCTGCGCGTCCCCGGCGTCTACCTGGGGTCGGCGACCGCGGTGGCGGTGCTCGCCGTGGCCGCGGTGGTGCTGGTGTTCAGCCGCCGGCTGACCCGGCTCACCGGGGCGATGCTCCGCGAGCTCTGAGCCCGCCGGTGCGCCGGTGCTTCCCCTCTCTGCTCTCTGCGCTCACGCGCAGAATGGAGGGGGCCTCCCCCAGGCCATCAGCTCCTTCGTCGCTGACAGCCTTCCCCCTTCAGCTCTGAGCGCTGACGCGCTCAATGGTGAGGGGGCCTCCCCAGGCCATCAGCTCCTTCGTCGCTGACAGCCTTCCCCCTTCAGGCTCTGAGCGCTGACGCGCTCAATGGTGAGGGGGCCTCCCCCAGGCCATCAGCTCCTTCGTCGCTGACAGCCTTCCCCCTTAGGCTTGCGGGGTGAGCCTGCTCAACGCCGTCCACGGCTGGTCCGCGCTGATCGTGCTGTGCAGCCTCATCTTCGTGGAGGAGGCCGGGGTGCCCCTCCCCATGGCCCCCGGCGACCTGCTGCTGGTCGGCGCCGGGGTGCTGATCTCCACCGGCGGCCTCGACCCGGTCACCTTCCTCCCCCTCGCCCTCCTCGCCTCGCTGAGCGGGGCGATGGTGGCCTACAGCTGGACCCGCGCCCTCGGCGCCCGGGCGCTCTGGGCGCTCGCCGAGCGGCTGCGCGCCGGCCGGCACCTCGACCGGGCCGCCGAACGGCTGCGCAACGCCGGCCCCTGGACGATCCTGGTCGCCCGCCTCGTCCCCGGCCTGCGGATCAACACCAACCTCATGGCGGGTGCGCTCCAGGTGCCGCGGCGCACCTTCCTCGCCGGCCTGATCCCGTCGATCCTCATCTGGGAGGTGGTGTTCGTCGGCCTCGGTGCCGCCGTCGGCACCCCGGTCGAGCACTACCTCGGCCGTCTCGAGCACCTGATGCTGCGCGGCGCCGTGTTCATCCTCATCGGCCTGGCCGGCTACCTGGCGGTGCGCCACATCCCCATCCCCGACGCCCCCGGCGAGGAGGCGCCGCCGCCGCGCCGCTTCCACGCGCTCCGGCTCGTGCTCGCCGTGGTCGTCGACCTCTCGGCGATCGCGCTCATCGTCAACGGGCTCGACAGCATCGTCGACGGCGTCCTCGGCCCCGGCAGGCAGGTCAACGAGTCGGTCCTGCTCAGCGTCCAGGTGGCGGTCTCGGTGGCCGTCTACCTCGCCCTCTCCCGCACCCTGAGCCGCACCACCCTCGGCGAGGCGCTCTTCCGCGTCACCTACCGGGCGCGGCGGAGCCCGCGGGTCCCCGCCGGGTAGCCTGGAGCAGCGAGCGCACCGCGTCGACCAGCGCCCCGGGCGCCTCGAGGGGGATGAAGTGGCCGACGCCCGGCAGCACCCGCAGCCGGTGGTCGGCGAGGGTGCGGTCCAGCCCCTCCGCCCAGGCCGGGGGGAAGAGCGGGTCGGCCTCGCCCCAGAGCACCTCGGCGGGGTGCGGCAGCGGCGGCGGGGCGGGTGCGGGCTCGGCGGCGGCGCGGCGCGCCGTCTCCAGGGTGCCGGCGCCCGACCGGTACCAGTTCAGGCTGGCGTCGAACGCGCCCGGCACCGCGTAGACGTCGACGATGGCGGCGAGCTCGGCGTCGCGCACGGCCTCCCGGCGTCCGGTCCAGTGCCGGTAGAAGTGGTCGAGGTAGGTCGCCACCGAGGGGCGGTCGCGGCCGGCGAGCTCGACCGCGAGGGGGAGGCGGTGGAAGTCCTGGTACCAGAACTCCCGCTGGTGGACCGGCAGCAGCGCGCGCGCGCCCGAGCCGGGGTGCAGCGGGGCGCCGAGCACCAGGCCGCGGACCCGCCCGGGGGCGAGCCGGGCCACCGTCTGGGCGACCGCGGAGCCGACGTCGTAGCCGGCGAGGACGGCGCCCTCGAGCTCGAGCGCGTCCATGAGGTCGAGCACCACCCGGGCCTGGGCCTCGCGGCCGTAGCCGGTCGCGGCGGGCAGGTCGGGGGCGTCGGAGGCGCCGAAGCCGCGCAGGTCGGGAGCGACCACGTCGACCTCGGCGCCGAGTGTGGGAATGACGCGGCGGTGGTCGTACCAGAACCCCGGCCACCCGTGGAGGAGCACCACCGGGGCACCGCCGCCGCAGCGGACGTAGTGCACCCGGTGGCCCTGCCGGTCCGTGCAGAGCCCGTGACCCCAGGCCGGGTCGCTCGGGGGCAGGTCGAGAAATGGGTCGTGGGCCATGGGGGTGTGGCTCCGGGACTAGTCGGGCTCCTCCGGCCCGGTCCCGGTGGAGGCGGCGGCCTTGCTCTCAGGGGGCCCCGAGGAGGCCGCCGCCCGGGAGGGTTTGGTGCTGCCGTTGGTGTGCGCCTGGGTCTCGTCCCCGCGGATGGGGTGGTGCTGGTACCGCTCACCCTGGGTGCGCACGATCGGCCCGATGACGAGCACGGCGCCGGCGCCGAAGACGATGGCGAATGGCCCGATGAGCGCGAGCATCTCCCAGATGCTCTGCGCCATGCTGTGCGCGAGGACGGCTCGCGCCAGGACCTCCTGCATCACCCTCTCCGACGATCCGGCGGCCGTGTCATGTCAGGTCACGTGGACGTGGGGTTGAGCGAGGTGTTGATGGTGTCGAAGTTGCGGTTGCCCTCCGTGTCGGTGAGCTCCACCACCCCGGCGACGACGTACTGCGCCTGTCCCAGCGGGAGCAGCTCCTGCTGCCGCAGGACCGAGCCGGGGATGCTGAGGGTGACCTTCGCCGTCTGGCCGGGATCGATGGCACCCTCGGGGCTCGCCTTCATCTGATACTCGTAGTCGCCGTGGGGCAGCCCGGCGAGCGGGTTGAGGAAGGTCAGGTTGCCGGTCCTGAAGGCGCTCACCGTGACCGGGCTCTTCCCGGTGTTGGTCACCGAGGTCACGATGTCCAGGGTGTCGGTGCCCGGGTTGTAGATGGCGTCGGTGGCCTGGGCGCTGGCGAGCTGCGCCTGCGCCGGCGGGGCCGGCGGCTTCACCCACTGCACCTGCAGCGGGATGTTCCCGGAGTAGTGGCTCGAGGCCCAGAGGAAGCCGGCTCCCACCAGCACCACGGTGGCGCCGGTGATGTAGGCCATCTGCCGATGATCGCGGCGGGTGATGATGCCCACCGCGGGGCCGCCGTCCTGGTTGAGCGGCAACTCGTTGGCGACCCGCAGCCGGGTGATGGTGCGCTTGATGCCGCCCGGCACCGTCCAGTACAGCATCCACCACATCCCCAGCACCAGCGTGACCGCCGAGAAGCCGAGCACCAGCCAGGTGCCGTAGCCCTCGACGTCGATGTTCTGGCCGTTCAGCAGGGTCATCGGGAAGCTGAATCCGGACGGGCTCGAGGTGATGTTGACGTACTGGCCGGGACCGATGAGGGTGCCCAACTCCTTGACCGCGAGCGCCGGGTGGACGTGCCAGTTCCCCGGGTCACGGGCCCGCAACGTCATCGAGAAGTTGTAGACGCTGCCCTTGCTGCAGAAGAAGGACTGCGGCGACTCCATGCCGTTGATCTTGCGGTCGACGAGCACGAACCGCGCCCCCGGCTCGACCACCGTGAGGTAGCAGATCTCGGGGTTGCCGTTGCTCATGTTCGACGGCCAGGTCTCCAGCAGCTTGGTGGTGCCGGAGATGACCATGTTGTCGTTCTGGGTGAGGTCGGACTTCGAGAACTTGACGTCCCACCAGCCGACCGCCTCCATGCGGACGAACCCCTCCTGGGCGATCTCGCCGTGGGCGGACACCGAGGTGGTGCGCATCCCGGTCATCGCCGCCGCTCCGAGGAGGGCGACGAGGGCAACGAGGATGAACCGTCTCATCGCTGCTCTCCCCTTCTCAGTACTGCTTGAGGTACTTGAAGATCGGCCACACCGCCAGCCGTCTCCCCAAAAACTGCCCCACCCAGTAGCCGAAGACACAGAGGGTGGTGCCGAAGGCGAGCGACACGTACTGGGTCTCCTGCAGGAAGGTGCGCAGCGAGCCGTGCTCGATGATTCGGAGGTACTCGGGGGTCTGCGCCCGGATGTAGCCGATGCCCTGAACGTCGGCCACGGTCAGGGTGTGCCCCATGAACCGGGTCGGCTGGAGGTAGGGCAGCTGCATGATGTAGTTGGACATCCAGAAGCCCATCGTCCAGACCGCGGAGCCGATCAGCGAGGTGAGGATGAAGCTCCGCGACTTCAGCAGCACGTAGTCGGCGAGGATGCCGGCGGGGATCCAGGTCGCCGACCAGATGAAGTTGATGGGCATGTTGATGAAGTACTTCCACTGCAGCAGCCGGCCGATCCAGGTGCAGAAGAAGAGGCAGACCGCGGTGTAGGTCGCCCCGGTGGGGAACCTCCACGCTCTCCACTGGATGTACTGCAGGGCCGAGGGGATGATGATGGTGGCGAATGGGGTGATCGTCATCCACCACTGCCGGTCCTTCCAGTCGGTCCAGAAGTCCCAGTCACCGGCGAACAGCAGGTGGGTGATGTTGGCGGCGGCGCCGACCACGAAGCCGGCGGTCACCCAGAACATCAAATCCCACTTGCGGTCGATGAACTTGTACCTGCGCTCGGCGATCTCCCGGAGCCGCAGCGCCTCGAGGTCGATGGTCGCGGTTGCCATTCGTCAGCCCCCCCCGCCGACCGGCGCGCCGCTGCTGGGCACGGCCGCCGGAGCGGTGTCGCGCGCGTCGGCAGCCTCCTCGTCCTCGATCTGGTAGAGACGCAGGATGGTCTCCCCCCAGAGCGCGAAGATCCCGCTGGCGAGCCAGCCGTAGAGGACGAACGGCCAGTGGAACCAGACCGCGAAGAACTCCTCGGCGCCGGCGTTGCCGAGGTTCACGCTGTGGCCCCACTCGTTCATCGCCACCTGCGCCACCTCGGTGACGGTCGCGGAGATGAGCAGGAAGAACGACCAGGGGAAGCCCTTGTCGGGGCCGTAGACCGCGGGGATCCGGGTGCGGCCGTAGAGATAGGTGCCGACCGCCAGGGTGACCCCGAGCGGGAAGAACAGGTAGAACATCGGGATGTGCGAGACGGTGAACGCCGTGTCCCGCACCAGGGTCTGGTGGAAGGCGCCGTCCTGGTTGGGCCAGAAGCTGGCCTCGATGTAGAGGTTGACGCTGGTGGCGCCGATCAGCCCCCAGAAGACGGCGATGCGCCGTACCTCCTCGCGCCGGCTGATGCGCTGGGGTAGGCTCCTCGCGCTCTGGAGGATCCATCGCCACCACAGCACGGTGAAGATGCCGACCCCCAGGAGGAAGGCGACGACCAGCATCCGCCACATCCAGAAGAACTGGGTGGTGGACGAGTCGAGGCCCCAGGGGAAGACGGCGAACGCCTGATAGATGCGGATGGCGATGGCCAGTCCCAGCAGGATCAGCGGGGAGATGAGGCCCCACTTCCAACCCCCCAGCCAGTCGATCGGACCCCTCCCCGGGATGTCAGGGGGGTCGTAGACCGCGGGGGCGGCGCGCTCCGGCGCCCGTTGCTGTTCGGTGGGTGTTGCCACTTGCTCGGTCACGTCTGCATCTCCAAGTACCTCTCCTCCTTGAGGCGATCACCGCCCCCCCTTGCCGTCGCCGTGCTCACGGCATCGCCGTGCTGTACTCGGTGGACCCCGCCGTCGCGGCCGGGGCGGCGCCGCTCGCCGGCAGCACCACGCCGCGGCCGGAGATGCGGCCGTGGTCGAGGTCGTCGATGGCGGTGCCGATGTCGTCGAGGGCGTAGCGCTGCGTGTGCAGCTTCACCCTGCCCTGGGCCTGGAGGGTCATCAGCTCGGAGAGCTCGGTGTGGTTGCCCACCAGGCTGCCGACGATCGCGATCTCCGAGAAGATCACGTCGATGGTCGGCACCTCCACCCGGCCGCCGTAGCCGATCACGATGTTGGTGCCGCCCTGGCGGAGCATCGCCACCGCGTCCTTCTCGGCGCCGCGCTCCCCGACGAAGTCGAGGACGACGTGGGCGCCGCCACCGGTGAGCTCGTGGACCGCCTGGACGGCGTCCTCGCCGACCGACCCGACCACCTCGTCGGCCCCCAGCTCGCGCGCCAGCGCCTGCGCGGTGGGCGAGGGATCGACGGCGATGACCCCGGCGGCGCAGAGGTTCTGGACGCACTGCATGGCGATGTGGCCGAGCCCGCCGATGCCGATCACCACCGCCCAGTTGCCGGGACGCAGCAGCCCGGCCGCCTTCCTCGCGGCCCGGAACGCGGTGATGCCGGCGTCGGCGTAGGGCGCGACGTCGATCGGGTCGATGCCCTCGGCCAGCTTCACCAGGGCGCGGTCGGAGGTGCGCAGGTAGTCGGCGAAGCCGCCCTCGGCGTTGATCCCGGGGAAGCTGCCGTTGGCGCAGTACATGTCCTCGCCCCGGCGGCAGGCCTCGCAGTACCCGCAGGTGATCAGCGGGTGGACGATCACCGCGTCGCCCTCGCGCACGCTGGTGACGGCGCTGCCGATCGCCTCCACCCAGCCGGCGTTCTCGTGGCCGAGGGTGTAGGGCAGCTCGACCTCGACCTTGCGCTGCCAGATGCCCTCGATGATGTGGAGGTCGGTCCGGCACAGCCCGGCGCCGCCGATCCGCACGATCACGTCGTGGGGCCCGCTGACCTCGGGCGCCGCCACCTCGTCGACCTGGAGTGGCTCGTTGTAGGCGTGGAGCCGGGCCGCCCTCATACCGTGGTCTCCTCGTGTCGGGGGTAGCGGGTGGCGTGGAGGCCTCCGCAGAGGCTGCCGTTGGCCTCCATGCACACCCGGGTCATGCGGGCACGCGTGAGATAGGAGTCGAGCCGCTCCACCGCGATCGGCTGGCCGTTGGGATGGACCGCGACCGGCGCCTCCGCCGCGGTGGAGATGCCGAGCCGCACCCGCCGCTCCAGGTACGCCCCGGTCTCGGGATCGGCGGTGTCGAGGTCGCCGACCCGCAGCGCGCAGACGTCGCCGTCGGACCGCCCCTCGGCGAGCAGCCGGTGGAGCAGCACCTCCTGGCGGGCGGTGAAGGCCTTGACCCAGAAGAAGCGCCGCAGCGCCTCGAGTCCGGCGCCGTCGGTGTGCTGGGGAAAGGCCTCGTCGAAGGAGCGCCCGGCGTTGACGCTGGCGGTCACCTCGTCGGCCACGAAGTGGTCGACGAGGCGGACCGTCACCGACCGCACCCCGGGCACCGCCGCCACCGCATCGCGCGCGTCCGCGGCCATCAGGTAGGCGAAGTTCGCCGCGCACCAGAAGGTGGGCAGCCGGAGCTCGACCAGCGCCCGGCCGGCGTCGTCGACCGCCGCCCGGGCGAAGCCGAGCTCGACCACCGACCGGTCGAGCTCGGGGTCGGTGACGGTGTCGAGAGCCCCGGTGACGCTGGCGGTCAGGTCGGAGGCCACCCCCCCGCCCTCACACCGCCGCCGTCGCGGGCTCGGCGCTGATCCGCAGGTCCGCAGGGACCTCGATGTCGTACAGCTTCGCCGCGTTGAGGCCGAGGATCTTCCGCTTCGAGTCGGTGGTGAGGTCGACCCCCTTCTGCTCCCTGATGTCGTCGGGCAGCTGGAAGTCGACGAACTTCTCGATGATCCACCTCGGGCTCCAGAGCGCGTAGTCGGAGGCGAAGGTGAGGCGGTCCTCCCCCACCCACCAGAGCAGCTCGCTGAGCACCTCGGCGAAGTAGCGCGGGCGGGCGTGGACGAAGGGCATGAGCACGGCGAGGCCGCCGTAGACGTTGGGCTCCTGGGTGGCGATCCAGCAGAAGTCGTCGACCCGGGGCATGCCACAGTGCTCGACGATGAAGCGCAGGCTGTCGCGGTACTCGGTGGCGACGTCGTCGACGTCCGCGACGTCGAAGGAGTCCTTGTTCAGGGGCCAGATCGTCGGGCCCTTGTGGACGTGGATGTTGGTGATGCCGAGCTCGGCGCACTTGTCGAGGTAGCGGCGCGCCATCGGGTCGGTGAGCTTCCATCCCTTGGACGAGCCCCGCCACTCCGCGGTGTAGAGCTTCACCCCCTTGAGGCCGTAGCGGGCCGCCTCCTCCTCGAGCCGGCGCAGGCCGGCCTCCTCGTCGCGGGGATCCCAGCAGGAGTTGAGGATGAACCTGTCCGGATGGCGCTCCTTCATGTAGGCGTCGCGCTCGGTGGTGTTGAACCCGTTGGTGTAGAAGTCGGTGAGCGCGGTGGGAAGGAAGATCGCCTTGTCCACGTACCCGTCCACGAACAGGTCCTGGATCATCCGCTCCTCGGGGTACTGCTGGTACAGCTCGAACGGCCACACGTAGTCGGCGGGGCTGAGGTTGCGGTGGTAGTCGTAGAAGCACCGGATCCAGCCGTCGGCGTGCTTCTCGTCGCGATAGTTGGCGTTGCTCGCGTCCCACCAGTGCACATGGCCGTCAACGACGTAGTACTGCGTGCCGTCTGGGGCTGTGTACATCTCCGCTCGTCCTCGTGGTGCGTGGACGGCCCTCCCTCCGTGCGCGGCGGCCGTGCTCGGAGGTGTACCGGCACCCCGGTGCCCCGGCCAGAGCCGTGAGTTCAGATGGTGAGCAGGGCGGCGGCGCCGAGACCGCCCGCACCGGAAAGCCAACTGGGCTGTGGCTGCGCGGCCGTTCAGATGGTGAGCGGCGTGAGGGGTTCCCCCGGGTCCCGGCCGGCGCGTACGCTGGCCCCCACGTGCCGGTGAACCCGAGGAGGTGGAGGATGGATACGCTGCTCCAGGTGGTGGTCTCCATCCTCATGTACGTGATCGTCTTCACGGTGATCGGGCTGGTGTTCTACGCCGTGGATCGGCGGGTGAAGGCGTTCCTGCGGAGGGCCCCGGTGTGCCGGGGGTGCAGGGTGGAGATCGCCGCCGGATCGCCGCGTGGGGTGTGTCCGGCGTGTGCGGCGAAGAGGGCGCGGCCGGCGGCTCGGTGAGGCGGGGGCTGGTCTGCGCGGATTGCGGGCGGTTTGTGTTGTTGTGTGGCGCTGCGCATATTGATTCGGGCCAGGGGGGGCGGGTTTACGGGGGGTTTGCGTGGCATTGGGCGCGTGGCTGCGCTCGACTGCAGTGACGAGTGGCGGGGGGCGGGGCTGCGCGACTGCGCGGAGTGGCTGGTGGTGCACGCCGGGTTCGGGCGGCGGATGGCCGAGAGCCTGGTGCTGGCCGGGCAGGCGATGCGCGAGCTGCCCGAGTGGCGCCGGCCTTCTCGGCGGGGGAGCTGTCGCTCGACAAGGTCCGCTCGCTCGGCACCGTCGCCACCGCCGAGGATTAGGGCGACTGGGTGTCGCTGGCGCGGACCAGGCCGGCTCCGCAGCTGGCCAGGACCTGCCGGGGGGCGCACGGCGCGGCGATCGACGCGCCCGAGCGCGCCCGGGCGCAGCGGGCCGCCCGCGGTCTGCGCTTCTGCTGGGACGAGCGGCATGCTCCGTCTCAGCGGCAGGCTGCGGGCCGACGCGCTGATGACCGTGCACGTCGACCTCGGCGTCCTCACCGGCGAGACCCCGAGCGGCCGGTGCCGCCTCGAGGACGGTCCGGCGCTCTCCTCCCGGGTGGCGCGCGGCTGGGCTGCGACGCCGCGGTGGTCACCATGATCGAGCGGGACGGGGAGCCGATCCATGCCTGCCGGGAGAGACGGATCGTCTCGGTTCCGACGCGCCGTGCGGTGCAGAGCCGCGACCGCGGCTGCATCCATCCCGGCTGCCCGGTGCGGGCGAGGCGCACCCAGCCCCATCACCTCCACCACTGGGCCGACCTCGGGCCCACCGAGATGTGGAACCTGGCCAGCCTCTGCAGGTACCACCACGACCGGCACCACGACGGCGAGTACGAGATCCGCCGCACCGCCGGGGGCGACCTGCGCTTCGAGACCGCCGGGGGCCGGCTGTTCGGCACCGTCACCGGCGGCCATTGGAGGCGCCCCGGGCGCAGGGCCGGCCCGGGGTGAGGCCGGGGGCGGGCGACCCGCTAGGCGAACGTCTCCCGGGGGTCGGCGATGCCCAGCTCCTTCAGCTTCCTGTAGAGGGTGGCGCGGCCGATGCCGAGCAGCGCGGCGGCCCGCACCTTGTGCCCCCCGGTCTGCTCGAGGGCGTGAAGAATGGCGGCCCGCTCGATCCGCTCCATCGGGCTGAGCCGGCGCCAGGGCACCCGCTGGTAGGCGGGCGGCAGGTCGCGCAGGGTGAGCTCGCCGTGCGAGCGCCGCGCCACCATCCCCTGGATGACGCTCTCCAGCTGGCGCACGTTGCCGGGCCAGTCGGCGCGCATCAGCGCCTGCATCAGCTCGGCGACGGTGTGGGCTCCGGGCTCGCCGGCGTGGCGGACGATGAGCGCGGGGACGAGGTCGCTGAGATCCTCGGGGCGCTCGCGCAGCGGTGGCACCCGGATGTCCGCGGGGAACTGGTCGGCGAGCGAGACGTCGGTCCCGGGATCGCCCTCGGCCGCCTGGGAGAGGGTCGCGACCACCCAGGGCGCGGCCTCGCCGACCGCGGCCTCGAGCACGGCTCCGAGAGCGTGCGCGGTGCGCCGGTCGAGCGCATCGAGGTGGCGCAGCACCAGCGTGCCCACCGGGTCGGTGAGCCGGGTGCGCACCTGGCCGAGCCAGGTGGTGTCGCCGTCGACCCGCGCCATGATGGCGTCGACCACGGTGAAGGGACCGCCGTCGCCGACCTCGTCGTGGGCGGCGCGGGCCATCGCCAGCTTGCCGGTGCCGGGCTCACCGGTGAGCAGCAGCGGCAGCCGCAGGGCCGCGTGGTCGATCACCGCGGTCCAGGCCTGCCGCCACGCCAGGCTGCGTCCCGGCAGCGACGCCGGCAGCCGCCGGCCCGGCCGGCTGTCGGCCCGGGCCCGCGACGGCGACGCGTGGGGACGCTCGAGGTCGATCTCCAGCACCACGCCGTGCTCGGGGTCGCCCTGGGCGAAGTCGATGCAGCGCACCGCCGCGAGGCTGCCCTCGGCGAGCCGGAAGGCGCGGGCGGCGACGCTTCCCGCCTCGATCGCGCGGGCCCCGTGGTTCCAGAGCAGGGCGTGGTCGGCGGGCTCGAGCAGCCGCGCCGCCGCGGCGTTGGCGATGACGGTGTGGGCGTTGAGCGCGACCACCGGCCGGCTGGATCGGCGCGCCACCGCGACGAAGCGGTCGAGCAGGTCGCGGTCGCTCTGCGACGCGTCCTCGTAGAGGCGGCGCTCGATCTCGCGCGCCCCGTCCTTGATGAACGGCACCATCAGCGGGCTGGTGTCCTGGAGCCGGCAGGTGAGGTCGATGACCCCCTCGATCCGGCCGGTGATCGGGTTGCGGATCGGCGCCCCCGCGCAGGAGAGCCAGCGCAGCCACTCCGCGTAGTGCTCGCTGCCGACCACCCATGCGACGTCGCGCATCTCCGCGGCGGTGCCGATGCCGTTGGTGCCGACGGTCTCCTCGGCGTAGAGGTAGCCGGGTGCCAGCAGCACCCGGTCGAGGCCGCGGCGCAGCGCCGCGGTGCCGGCCCGGCGGTCGAGCACCAGCCCGCTGGGGTCGGTGAGGATGACGACCATGTCGGCGTTGGCCACGTCCTCGGCGAGCCGGTCGAGGATCGGGGCGGCGAGGCGCAGCAGGCGGTTGCCGGGATCGAAGTCGGTGTGCCGGGTGACCGGGTCGCCGACCGCGGGCACGCCGCTCTGCTTGGAGCGCACCCAGGAGCGCGCGATCTCCGGGCGCACGGTGCTGGAGACCAGTCCCTCGTCGAGGAACCGCTCACGGCTCCTCCACATCTGCGGGCCTGCCTCCCCGAGGCCCTCAATGTCCACGGCAGGTCGTCCACGCAGCGCCCGGCGGGATCCCCGGTGTCACTGCGCTCCTCGCCTCGCCACTATAGAAGAGGCCCTCTGCACCCACAAGGAGGCTATTCGAGACCTGTCTCAAAGTGAGACATGTCTCAAGGCAGGACACTCGTCCGCCCCGATCTCCTGCTCCAATCCGGCACAACGGCGGCGGCGCCCTGAGGAGGCGACGGCGGACGCGGGGAGGGTTTGCCCGGTGACGACGACGTGCGCACCTGCCACGCTCATCAGCTCGGTGCAGCGCGCCCTCGCGCTGCTGCGCGCCGCCTCGCGCGCCCCCAGTGGGGCTCCCGCGAAGCAGCTGGCGCGCAGCGTCGGCCTTCCCATGGGAACCACCTACCACCTGCTCCGCACCCTCACCTACGAGGGCTACCTGGAGCGCCGCACCGACGGCTCGTACGTGCTCGGCGACGGGATCGCCACCCTGCTCGACACCAGCCGGCTGCAGGCGCTGCTGCAGCGCACCCGCCCGGCGCTGGCCGCGCTCCGTGACGGCGTGCACGCCGCCGCCTACCTGGCCTTCCACGAGGGCGGCGAGATCGTGGTGAAGGACATCCAGGACAGCGCGGAGACGCCCCGCATCGACCTCTGGGTCGGTTTTCGCGACGCCGCCCACGCCACCGCGCTGGGCCGCTGCGTCCTCGCCTTCCTCGAACCCCGGGACCGTCACGACTACCTCGCCCGGCACCCCCTCCACCCCTACACCGCGCGAACCCTGACCAGCCGCCAGGCGCTGCTCACCGAGCTCGAGCGGATCCGGGCGACGGGCGTCGCCGTCGAGGACGAGGAGTACCTCCCCGACGTCGCCTGCGTCGCCGCCCCGGTCGTGGTCGGCAGCCTGGTCGGCGCCGTCGGGGTGTCGATGCCCCGCACCCGGCTCGCCGCCCTCGACACGGTGGTGCCGCCGCTGACCGACACCGCCGCGCGGATCGCCCGCTGGTGCGCACTGACCCTCTGATGCCGGCGGGTCAGGCCCGCCGGAGCGAGGCGACACTCTCGACGTGGTGGGTCTGGGGGAACATGTCGACGAGCTCGAGCCGCTCCACCCGGTAGGGGCCGAGCTCGCAGAGCAGGCGCAGGTCGCGGGCCAGGGTCGCGGGGTCGCAGGACACGTACACGATCCGGGGCGGCCCGGCGAGCGCCAGCCAGCCGGTCACCGAGCCGGCGCACCCGGCCCGCGGGGGGTCGAGCACGGCGGCGTCGACGGCCGCCTCCGCGCCGAGCCCGGCGAGCGCCTGCTCGACCGGCTGGGCGACGTAGCGGAGCCGGTCCTCGACGCCGTTGAGCCGCGCGTTGAGCAGCCCGAGCCGCGCCGAGGAGCGGACCTCCTCGATGCACACCACCTCGGCGCCGGCGGCGGCGATCGCGGTGCTGAGGATGCCGATGCCGGCGTAGGCGTCGACCACGCGCCGGCCGGCGAGGTCGCCGAGGGCGTCGAGCACCCGCTCGTAGAGCACCGCCATCTGGGCGTGGTTCACCTGCACGAAGGTCTCGGGCTCGACCCGGAACTGGTGGCCGCGCCACTCCACGCCCACCGCCGCGGTGTGCCAGGTGACACCGTCGCCGGCCTCCATCGCGATCTCGTCGAGCACCGCCGGGTCGACGCCGTCCAGGGGGCGGGCGCGGACCAGCAGGTCGCGGCCCCCGCCGCCCACGGTCAGGTGGAGCGCGCTGAGCTCGTCGCTGCCCCCCCGCCGCACCAGCGAGCGCAGCGCCGGCAGGGCGGCGCCGATGGTCGGGTGGTGGATGAGGCAGTCGTCGACCGCGATCGGCTTCCACGAGCGCGCCCGGTTGAAGCCGAGGTCGGCGGCGGCGGTGCCCTCGGGGCCGCGCACCACGTGGAACTCGCCGCGGCGGCGGTAGCGCCAGGGGTCGTCCATGCCGTGCACCGGCACCTCGTCGGGGACGGTCACGTGCTGCCGCCGCATGGCGTCGAGCACCACCTCGCGCTTCAGCGCCAGCTGGCGCGGATAGGCGACGTGCTGGAGATCGCAGCCGCCGCACGCCGGCACGTACGGGCAGGGCGGCGTCACCCGGTCGGGCGAGGGCTCGAGCACCTCGGTGACCCGCGCCCGCCAGACCCCGCCCTGGCGGCCGTGCACCCGCACCTCCACCCGCTCGCCGGGGATGGCGCCCTCGACGAGCACGGTCTCGCCGCGCTCGCCCTCGATCACCCCGCCCTCGACGTGGGCGATGCAGGCGCCGCCGTGCACCATCGGGCCGCAGCCGACCTCCAGCCGGGTTCCGGCGGCGCGGCGTGCGGCCCGGCGCTCAGCCGGAGAGGCGCTCACGCAGCAGCCGGTTGACCAGACGCGCGTCGGCGCGGCCGCGGGTTGCCTTCATCACGTGCCCCACCACCGGCTGCAGCGCGGTCTCCTTGCCCGCCTGGAAGTCGGCAACCGCCCTGGGGTTGGCGGTGATCGCGGCGTCGACCAGGGCGCCCAGCGCCTCGGTGTCGCTGACCTGGCCGAGGCCGCGGTCGCGCACGATCGCCGCGGGGTCGCCGCCGGTCAGGTAGAGCTCCTCGAGCAGCGCCTTGGCGGTCGTGGAGTTCACCGTCCCCGCCTCCACCAGCCCGAGCAGCGCCACCAGCCCGTCCTCGCCGAGGCCGCTCTCCCAGAGCGGGAGGTGGTCGGCATTGGCGAGCCGCAGGACGTCGTTGCCGAGCCACTTTGCGGCGACCCCGGCGGAAACTCCGCGGCCGACGATGCGCTCGTAGGAGTCGGCCTGCTCGCGGGTCGCGGTGAGCAGCGCCGCCTCGTCCCCGGTGATGCCGTGCTGCTCGATCAGCCGCGCCGCCCGCGCCTCGGGCAGCTCCGGGAGCGAGCGCCGCACCTCCTCCACGAACTCCGCGCCGAGCACCAGCGGGGCGAGGTCGGGCTCGGGGAAGTAGCGGTAGTCGTGGGCCTGCTCCTTGCTCCGCTGGGAGATGGTGGCGGCGCGCGCCTCCACCCAGCCGCGGGTCTCCTGGTGGAGGCTGCCGCCGCCGTCGAGCACCGCGACCTGGCGGGCGATCTCGTACTCGACGGCGCGCTGCACCGCCCGGAAGGAGTTCATGTTCTTGATCTCCACCTTGACCCCGAGGGTCGTGGTGCCCCGGGGCCGGATGGAGACGTTGGCGTCGCAGCGGAACGAGCCCTGCTCGAGGTTGCCGTCGTTGACGCCGATGTACATGAGGATCTGGCGCAGCCGCTCCAGGTACTCCCTGGCCTCCTCGGCGCTGCGCAGGTCGGGCTCGCCGACGATCTCCATCAGCGGCACCCCGGAGCGGTTGTAGTCGACCAGCGAGCTGGTCGCGCTCTGGAGCACGTCCCCGGCGTGGTGGAGGGTGCCGGTGTCCTCCTCGAGGTGCACCCGGGTGACGCCGCAGCGCACCCGGCGCCCGTCGAGGGTGAACTCGAGGTGGCCGTCGACCGACAGCGGCAGGTCGTACTGGGAGATCTGGTAGCCCTTGGGGAGGTCGGGATAGAAGTAGTTCTTGCGGTCGAACTTGGTGAAGTCGGGGATCACGCAGTTCAGCGCCAGCGCGGTGCGCACCGTGAACTCGACAGCGCGGCGGTTGATCACCGGCAGCGTGCCCGGCATCCCCAGGCAGACCGGGCAGGTGTTGTCGTTGGGCTCCGCCTCGACGTAGGTCGCCGGGCAGCCGCAGAACATCTTGCTGCGGGTGAGCAGCTGGGCGTGCACCTCGAGCCCGATCACCGCCTCGTGGTCGACCACCGTGGGGGCGTCGCGCAGCGTCCCGGTCACGTCGCCGCCGCCCCGACGCCGGCGGGCTGGAGCGTGTGCCACTCGGTGGCCTGCTCGTAGGCGTGGGCGATGCGCAGCGCCCGCGCGTCCATGAACCGCGGCGCCACCACCTGGAGGCCGGCGGGCAAACCTCCGACCATCCCGCAGGGCACCGACACCCCGGGCAGGCCGGCGAGGTTGACGGGCACGGTGAGCACGTCGAGCAGGTACATCGACAGCGGGTCGGAGTGCGTGCCGAGGGGGAAGGCGGTCACCGGCGAGGTGGGGCAGACGATGGCGTCGACCCGCTCGAAGACGCGCGAGAACTCCTCGGAGATGAGGGTGCGCACCTTCTGCGCCTTGCGGTAGTAGGCGTCGTAGTAGCCGCTGCTCAGCGCGTAGGTGCCGAGCATGATCCGCCGCTTCACCTCGGGGCCGAAGCCGGCGTCGCGAGTGCCGAGGTAGGTCTGCAGCAGGCTGCCGCGGTCCTCGCGCAGGCCGAACCGGATGCCGTCGTAGCGGGCGAGGTTGGAGGAGGCCTCGGCGGGGGCGATGATGTAGTAGGTCGACAGCGCGGCGTCGGTGCTGGGCAGGGACACCTCCTCGAGGGTGGCCCCGAGGCCGCCCAGCACCTCGAGCGCGCGCTCGACGGCGGTGCGGACGCCGGGGTCGAGGCCCACCCCGAAGTACTCGCGGGGCACCCCCAGGCGCAGCCCCTCGACACCCTCGCGCAGCCCGGCCAGCGGGTCCTCGACCGCGCTGGGCGAGGAGGTGCCGTCGGCGGGGTCGTGGCCGGCGATGAGCAGATAGCCGACGGCGGCGTCCTCGACGGTGAGCGCGAAGGGCCCGACCTGGTCGAGCGACGAGGCGAAGGCGATCAGCCCGTAGCGGGACACCCGGCCGTAGGTGGGCTTGAAGCCGACCACCCCGCAGAGCGCGGCGGGCTGGCGGATCGAGCCGCCGGTGTCGGTGCCGAGGCTGAGCGGCACCATCCGGGCCGCGACCGCGGCGGCGCTGCCCCCGCTGCTGCCCCCGGGCACCCGGTCGAGGTCCCAGGGATTGCGCACCGGCCCGTAGGCGGAGTTCTCGTTGGAGGAGCCCATGGCGAACTCGTCGCAGTTGGTCTTCCCCACCACCACGGCGCCGGCGTCGAGCAGCCGCTGCACCGCGGTGGCGGTGTAGGGGGGGCGGAACCCGCCCAGGATCCGCGACCCGGCGGTGGTCTCGGCGCCCTCGAGGCAGAGCACGTCCTTCACCGCGACCGGCACCCCGCAGAGCGGCGAGGCGCTCGCCGGGTCGGCGGCGAGGAGGCGGTCGGCGGCGGCGGCGGCGCGGTCGGCGAGCTCGCCGGTCTGGGCGAGGAAGGCGTTCACCTGCGGGTCGAGGGCGGCGATGCGGGCGCGGGAGCGCTCCAGCAGCTCGGCGGCGCTGACCGTCCCGGCGCGGAGCGCGGCGACGCACCCGGCGAGGGTGTCGGGCGCGGCACTCACGCGGTTCCCTCCTCCTGGATCTGCCCGACGCGGAAGTAGCGGCCGTCGTGGTCGGGGGCGTTGGCCAGCGCGGCGCGCTGCCCGAAGGGCGGCCGGTCCTCGTCCTCGCGCCACACGTTGACGAGGCCGCCCACCTGGGCGGTCTCGGTGACCTGCGAGGTGTCCACCTGGTCGAGCTTCGAGATGTGCTCGAGGATGGCGCCGAGCTCGACCGCCAGCCGCGCCCTCTCGTCCTCGTCGAGGCCGAGACGGGCGAGCATGGCGACGTGGGCCACCTCGTCAGGAGTGAGGGACATGGGCAGGCATTATCGACCCGGCAGCGGCAGCCAGGTGAGGACCGCCTGCTCGGTGGGGGTGAATCCGGCGTTGCGGTAGGCGGCCAGCGCGGCCGGGTTGTCGTCCCGGGTCCACACGCAGGCGAAGGTCACCCTGCGGCGGCGGAACAGCGTCATGGCGTCCCGGAGCAGGGCGCTCGCCACCCCGCGGCCGCGCGCCTCGGGGCGCACGTAGAGCTCGGCCACCTCGCCCTCGAGGCCGGTCCCGGGGTCGAACAGGACGCACCAGCAGAGCCCGGTGGCGGCGCCGGCCTCGTCGCGGGCCACCAGGAGGTGGTTCTCGCCGGTGAAGTGGTGCCCGGGGAGGGCGGTCCCGCCGGCGACCTCCTCGGCGGACAGCCGGGGATGGTCGTAGCGCTCCTGCTCGTCGAGGGCGAGCTCGGTCAGCATCGCCCGCACCTCGACGTCGTCCTCGGCCGCCAGCCGCTCGATCCGCATTGGTGCAGGCTACGCCCACCAGCCCCGCCCGGGCCTCGGGACGGACCGCGGCCCATACTGGCCGCACCCGTCCCCGACCCGGAGGCCCGCCCGTGATCATCGTGACCACCGAGAACCTCAGCGGCTATCGCGTCACCCGCGTCATCGGCCAGATCTTCGGCCTCACCGTCCGCACCCGCGGGCTCGGCGGGAACATCGCCGCCGCCTTCCGCAGCGTCGCCGGCGGCGAGGTCGCCTCCTACACCAAGCTGCTCGAGGACGCCCGCCGCCAGGCCGTCGACCGGATGGTGGAGTCGGCGACCGCGGCCGGCGCCAACGCCGTGGTGATGATGCGGTTCGACAGCTCGGAGATCGGCTCCACCATGTCGGAGATCGTCGCCTACGGGACCGCGGTGGTGGTCGAGCCCGCCGCCTGATGCAGATCCTCCTCCTCTACCTGGCGGTGGCCGCGCTGGTGCTCGCCGCCGCGGTCGCCACCTGGAAGCTGGGCTGGGAGCGCTACCGCCCCGGCGGCCCCGGCCCCACCGTCCCCACCGGCGAGGTGCTCGTCGACCCCGAGACCGGCCGGCGGCAGCGGGTGCACATGAACCCCGCCACCGGCACCCGCGTCTACGTCGACGAGCCGGCACCGCCGCCGGGCCCGGAGCGCTGACGCTTTCGCTCGCCGGGCCGCGGTGGTACGAAGTGGGCATGGGACCTGGCGCGGACTTCCTCGGCCGCCTCTGGGGCGGCGGCACCGGCACCCCCGACTCGCGGCGCGCCGAGATGCTCGACCGGCTCCGCCGCGGCGGCGTCGACGACGCGCGGGTGCTGGCGGCGATGGCCGAGGTGCCCCGCGAGGCGTTCGTCATCGAGGGCGACGAGCTCGAGGCCTACGCCGACCGCGCCCTGCCCATCGGCCACGGCCAGACCATCTCCCAGCCGCTGATGGTCGGGGTGATCGTCCAGGCACTCCAGCTGCGGCCCGGTGAGCGGGTGCTCGACGTCGGCACCGGGTCCGGCTATCAGGCCGCGGTGATCGCCGCCTGCGGCGGCAGCGTGATCAGCGTCGAGCGCATCGACGAGCTCGCCTGGAGCGCCCGGGCGCGGCTGGAGCGGATGGGGATCGACGTCGAGGTGGTCGCCGGCGACGGCAGCGCCGGCCTCGACGGCCGGGGGCCGTTCGACGCCATCGCCGTCGGCGCCGCCGCCCCGCGCCCTCCGGAATCGCTGATCCGGGCGCTCGCCGACGGCGGCCGGCTGGTGGTGCCGGTCACCGTCGGCGAGGAGGGCGAGCGGCTGCTCCGGGTCCGCCGCACCGGGCGGCACTGCGCGATGGAGGACCTCGGGCCCTGCCGGTTCGTCCGCCTCGTCGGCCGCGAGGGCTACTAGCCGAGCAGGCCGCTCAGGTCGCGGTGGCCGACCTGGCAGGGCCGCCCCGCGGCGTGGCGGTACACCACCGCGCCGGCGGCGGGGACGATCACCGAGGAGGCGGAGACGGTGCCATAGAGGTCGCCGTGGACGCAGGCCCGCTCGGGGTCGCGGAGCAGGTCCTCCATCTCCTCGAGGAGCGCGAGCGGCGAGGCGGCGCGCCCGGCCGCGTCGCCGAGACGGGCGAGCAGGTCCTCGACCCGGGGCTCGGCGGGCTGGTCGAGGTCGTGGACGGTGAGCACGTGCGGGCCGGGCCGCAGCTCGACCACCTCGAGCGGGCTGACGCCGTGGGCCACCAGCGCCTGGGTGCGGGAGAGGGCGAGAAGGTTGAAGGGGTTGTACGCGCCCGGGTCGAGCCCGTCGACGAGCCGGCGCACCGCGGCGTCGTCGCCGGCGCCGAGCACCGCCAGGGGCAGCTCGCCGCGGGAGCGGCAGCTGGGGTCGCGCATCTCCGAGCGGCGGTTGGTCACCGCCGCCACCCGTCCGTCCGCGGCCACCGCCATCCAGGTGCCGCCGGCGACGAGGTCGCGGCCGCCGGCGACCCGGGGACGCTCCACCAGCACCGCGGGCGGCGCCGCGGGGCGGCCGAGGAACTCGTCGCGGTTGGCGGCGAGCACCAGCGGGGCGCCGGGCACGCAGCGCCAGGCGATGAGGATGGTGCACATCGACCGTGGGTCAGACGGCGGGAACGCGGAACATCCGCACCACCGGGCCGCCGGGCCGCTCCTGCGCCCGGGCCGCGGCCTCGCCGAACGCGGCCATCAGGATCCGCCAGGTCTGCGCCTCCTCGGGGGCGGTGTCGAGGCTCAGCCGGGACATGGTCACGGCGTACTGGTCGACCCCGTCGGCCCGGTTCGGATAGCGCGACCGGGTGATGCTCACCCTGATGCCCATCTCCGCCAGCTCGACGGTATGGCGGCCGGTCTCGTGGGCCACGGCGGGCGTGGTGAAGTCCTCGTCGGCACGCTGCCGCAGCTCCCGGAGGAGGCTGTCCACACTCAGTTCCCGCCCGTCATCGGCCATGCCGGGACTGAGCCTACGCCTCCGGGGGCGGGGCCGGGACTCCCCACCCCGGACCCTTCACGTTTAGAGTGAGCGCCGGCCGCGGTACCCAGGGAGTACGGCCCCGTGGCCCCGCCCCGATGCGAGGGCGTCGGCGCCCGGCCGGTTTCCCACCGTCATCATCTCCCGGAGGCACCCGTTTCATGGCAAAGACCGTCGGCATCGATCTCGGCACCACCAACAGCGTGGTGGCAGTGATGGAGGGCGGCGAGCCCGTCGTCATCGCCAACGCCGAAGGCGGCCGCACCACGCCCTCCGTCGTCGCCTTCACCCGCACCGGCGAGCGGCTGGTCGGGACGCTGGCGCGCCGCCAGGCGGCCGTCAACCCCGAGAACACCGTCTACTCGATCAAGCGCTTCATGGGACGGCTGCTCTCCGAGGTCACCAACGAGGCCAAGCAGGTCCCCTACAAGGTGATCGCCGGCAACGCCGGTCGCGTCGAGGTCGAGGTGGCCGGCCAGCGCCACACTCCCGAGCAGATCTCCGCGATGATCCTGCAGAAGCTGAAGACCGACGCCGAGGCGTACCTCGGCGAGAAGGTGACCGACGCGGTCATCACCGTCCCCGCCTACTTCAACGACGCCCAGCGGCAGGCCACCAAGAACGCCGGCCAGATCGCCGGCCTCAACGTCCTCCGCATCATCAACGAGCCCACCGCCGCCGCCCTCGCCTACGGCCTCGACAAGAAGGCCAACGAGAAGATCCTCGTCTTCGACCTCGGCGGCGGCACCTTCGACGTCTCGGTCCTCGAGGTCGGCGAGGGCGTCTTCGAGGTGAAGTCGACCAACGGCGACACCCACCTCGGCGGTGACGACTACGACCGCCGGGTCGTCGACTGGCTCGCCGACGAGTTCAAGAAGGACCAGGGCATCGACCTGCGCGGCGACCGCCAGGCGCTGCAGCGGCTCACCGAGGCGGCCGAGAAGGCGAAGATCGAGCTCTCCCAGCGGCAGGAGACGGAGGTCAACCTGCCCTTCATCACCGCCGACGCGAGCGGTCCCAAGCACCTCGCGCTGAGCCTCACCCGGGCCAAGTTCGAGCAGCTCACCGACGACCTCACGGCGCGCTGCCGCAAGCCCTTCGCCGACGCGCTCAACGACGCCGGGCTGACCGCCGCCGAGCTCGACGAGGTGATCCTCGTCGGCGGCTCGACGCGCATGCCGGTGATCGCCGAGCTGGTCAAGGAGCTGAGCGGCAAGGAGCCGCACCGGGGCGTCAACCCCGACGAGGTGGTGGCGATCGGCGCCGCCATCCAGGCGGGGGTGCTCAAGGGCGAGGTCAAGGACGTCCTGCTCCTCGACGTCACCCCGCTGAGCCTCGGCATCATGACCGAGGGCGAGGTGAACACCCGCCTGATCGAGCGCAACACCACCATCCCCACCTCGAAGTCGCAGGTCTTCTCGACCGCGTCGGACAGCCAGCCGAGCGTGGAGATCGTCGTGCTCCAGGGCGAGCGGCCGATGGCGCGCGACAACCGCATCCTCGGCACCTTCATGCTCGACGGCATCCCCCCGGCGCCGCGCGGGATGCCCCAGATCGAGGTCACCTTCGACATCGACGCCAACGGCATCCTCAACGTCACCGCCAAGGACCGGGGCACCGGCAAGGAGAACCGGGTCACCATCACCGGCTCGACCACCCTCCAGAAGGAGGAGGTCGACCGCATGGTCAAGGAGGCGGAGGCCAACGCCGAGGCCGACCGCAAGCGTGCCGAGGCGGTGGAGACCCGCAACCACGCCGACCAGCTCGCCTACCAGGCCGAGAAGGCCCTGAAGGACGCCGGCGACAAGGTCCCCGCCGAGCTGCGCACCGACATCGAGGGCAAGGTGAAGGCGATCCGCGACGCCATCGCCGCCAACGACAACGACGCCATCAAGCGGGCCCACGACGACCTGCAGGCGAGCATCTCCAAGATCGGCGAGGCGGTGTACGCCCAGGCCGGGCCCCCACCCACCGGCGGCCCCGGCAACGGCTCGCCCGACGGCGGCGCCCCGACCGCCGGCGACAAGGGCGCCGCCGGAGCCCACGGCGGCGAGGACGTGGTCGACGCGGAGTTCAAGGAGGTCTAGGCACCTCCTCCCTCCTCCTTCGGAGCGGCGAGGGGCGGCGCGCAGGCTGCGCGCCGCCCCTTCGCGTCTGCGGGGGCCGAGCTACCCGGTGACCACCACGTGCAGCACCCAGGTGCTCTGCTCGGGGGTGCAGCGCAGCGCCTCGCCGCAGCTGGTGCGCGAGGCGCCGACGTCGGCGGTGCCGTCGGCGGCGGCGGTGAAGCTCCTTGTCACCGTGCCGCAGCCCTGGCCGGGCACGCAGCGGCGCGAGGACGGCGGCTCGGCCTGGGTCGTCTGCGGGCCCCGGGCGGCCAGCACCGCCGGGTCGGAGCTGCCGTCGATCGTCCAGTAGGTGCTGTGCAGGGTGACCGTCAGCGTGTCACCGCGGTGGAGGGCGACGGTGCCGCCGTTGTCGACCTCGGTGGCGTCCCGGTGACCGGCGACCGCGGCGGAGGCGCACGCCGGAGCGGCCGCGGCGCAGGCGCCGGCGGCGATCGCGATCGCCGCGCCGAGGACCGGGCGGAGGCTGCGGGTGGTCATGGCCCCCATCGTAGCCTCGGCGGCGGGGCCGCTCAGCGCAGCCGCTTGCGGAAGTGGTGCTCGACCGTGTTGGACAGGTCGTGGAGCTCGCGCGTCCCTGCCGAGCGCGCGTACCCCAGCCGGGCGTAGAGCCGGTGGGCGTCGTGGAACCGGGTGTCCGACCAGAGCTCGACGGCGGCCGCCCCGCGCCCCCGCGCTGCGACCTCGACCAGCCCCGCGAGCCGCGTCCCCAGCCCCCGCCGCCGCGCCGCCGCGGCCACGTAGAGCATCCGCAGCTCGATCGCCGCGGCGCCCGACGGCACCCAGCCCACCGACCCCACGACCGCGCCCGCCTCCTCGGCGACGAACACCTCGCCGCCCCACTCCGCGTAGGCGCTGGCGATCCGCCGCAGGTGGGGCTCCTCCCCGTCGACGTCGAGGACGCACCCCGGGTACTCGCCCCAGCACGCCCCCACCAGCGCGATCACCCCGCCCGCGTCGTCATCCCGCGCCGCCCTGATCACCACCACGAACCGAGGTCTGCGACCGGCCTCAGACCTGGTCGATTCGGGTCAGCACCCAGTCGTACCTGCCGCTCATCACCGGGGCCCGGCAGTAGGAGCAGACGCCGGCGAGGTCGAGGTCGAGGGGGGCGCCGCAGTTCGGACACTTCGAGGAGAGGGTGCCGCCCTTCGGCTTGGTGGTCGCCGACGAGGCGCGCTGGAACACCCAGTCCTCGGTCCACTGCTCGACGCTGCGGTTGCCGCGCACCACCTTGCCGGACTTGATGTCGACGTCGTAGTCGGCACAGGCGGCGAGGAAGCGCAGGGTGAGGGTGTCGTAGGTCTGGTCGCTGTGGGCGCCGATGATCCGCGCGTTGCCCACGGCGAGCTGCTCGAGCACGTTGCGCCGCCCCTGGGCGACGTACCCCTCGATCTGGGCCTTGTGCTGCTGCCAGATGCCGTCGGCCATCACCCGCCGGCTCAGGTCGGGCTTGAGCTCGGTCCATGCCTGCTGCACCACGAAGAAGGCGCGCTCGGCCTCGCTGAGGAAGGCGCTCTCGTCGAAGGCGGGGTCGTGGGCGGTGATCGCGGCGATGCCGTCGGGCGTGCCCTCGGTGGCCATCGCCACCGGGGAGCTTCCCGGCAGCATCGCGCCGCGCAGCCCCTCCGGGACGCCGATCGGGCGGCTGTCGTCGTAGGGGGTCGAGGAGCGCGGCGGCGCCGGCACCGACCCGGCGCCGTAGGAGGCGCCGGTGGACCCGGTGTCGAAGGCGCTCCGCGCCATCCCGCCACCGGACATCCAGCTGCGCACCAGGCGGAAGAGCACGAACGCCACCACCACCAGGACGATCAGGAACAGGATGCCGATGATGGCGCCGCCACCCCCGCCACCGCCGAGGAAGAACGGGAAGAAGAAGAACCCGTGGCCGCCGCCGCCGCCGCTGCTGAAGCTGCTGCCGCCGCCGGTGCTGCCGCGCGAGCCGCCGCCACCGCCGAAGCTGTGGCCGCCGCCGGCGCGCGCCAGCAGCCCCGCGGCGGCGAGGAGCGGAGTGGTCACGGGGCCGCCTGCGGAGGCGCGTCGGGCTGCGCGGTGGGCTTGCCGCAGGACGGGCAGAACTTCGCGCCCTCGGCGAGCTCGGTGCCGCAGCCGGCGCAGGTGCTGACCGCCGGCGCCAGCGAGGTGCCGCAGGACGGGCAGAACCTCGACCCCTGCGGGCCGGTCGCCTGGCACGAGGGGCAGGTCACCGTCGGCGGCGTCAGCGAGGTGCCACACGAGGCGCAGAACTTCGCGCCGGCGGTGTTGGCGGCATGGCAGGACGGGCAGGACACGGTGGCGGGCTGCCCGGTGGCGTACCCGGCGCCCCCGCCGGCGAAGCCCGGGGCGGGCGGTGGCGGCGGTCCCGGGGGCGGCGGCTGGGCGGCGACCCCGCCGAGGCCGATCCCGGCGCCGAGGAACGCCCCGGAGACGCCCCCGCCGCCCTTGGCCATCCCCTCGCCGGCGCCCAGCGCCATCTCGCCCGCCGCGTACTGCTGGAAGCCGCCGGCGAGACGCGAGTAGGCGGTGTCCTTGGCGAGGCGGCGCAGCTCGGCCTCGGTCTCGTCGTCGAGGCTGATGACGAAGTTGGTGAGCCCCACCAGGGCCAGGCCGTAGTCGGCGAGCCGGGCGTTGCCGCCCTCGAGGGTGGTGCCCTCGATCTCGTCGGTGAACGCGGAGAGGCCGAGCACCGGCCAGCCGTTGCGGACGATGTTCTTGGTGAGGTCCTGCCGGAGCGAGCGCAGCAGCAGGTCGTCGCAGAGGTCGGTGATCCTGCTGTTGTCGGGGACGTTCTGGGTGCCGCTGTACTTGGTGATCAGCGCCACCGGGTCGGTGACCTTGAGGATGTAGTCGCCGAAGACGCGCAGGGTGACGAGCATCCCGGTCTGCGGGTCCTGGACCTCGTCGATGCGGCCGCCGAAGCGGTCGCGGATCTCCCGCGAGGAGACGAAGTAGAGCTCGGTGCGGTAGGCGTTCCCGCCGGTGAGGATGTCCTTGAACATCCCCAGGAAGGGCAGCTCGGTGGCGTCGACCTGGTGCCGGCCCGGGGGCATGGTGCCGATCACCTGTCCCTGGTAGAGGAAGACCGCGACCTCGTCGGGGGCCACGATCGCCTTGGTGAAGCGGCGGATCTGGAGGTCCGGCCACTTGTAGACGATCTGGTCCTTCCGCTCGTCCGGGACGGCGATGTTCTCGCGCCTGAAGAGCGCCATGGAGGGTCCTCGATGGTTGACGTCGTGCCCGCGCGCGGATGGCCCGGGCGGGCGCCTCCATGCTACCGCTCGGCCGCCGCGATGGACCCCGGCGGGATGCCGGGTCAGCGACGGGGCGAGACCACCTCGAGAACGCCGGTGAGGCCGAGGGCCCAGTGGTCGTTGATCCCGCAGAAGTACCGGATCAGCGAGCCGGGCCGGGCGTCGGCGGGGACGTACCACTCGAGGCTGACCGGACCGGAGCGCGCCGGCAGCAGCCCCAGCGGAGCGCTGCCCCCGGGGGTGCCGTTCTCCAGCCGCACCTCGTGCCCGGGGCAGTTCAGCGGCGCGACCGTGCCGGCGTCGCAGGTGTCGTCGCGGTAGGTCCAGGTCACCCGCGCACCGGGGAGGACGCGGATCCGGGCGGCGGGGTTGTCGCCGCCGTCGACCGGCCCCGACGGGCCGCGCACGTAGCCCTGGGCGTCAGGGTCGCAGGGGGCGTTGTGGCAGTAGCGGAAGCGCGAGACCTCGAGCAGGGTGGTCGGCACCGTCCCGGTGGGCGCGGCACCCGGGGTGGCGGCGTGCACCCCCGCCGCCGCCGCCGGCGGTGCGCCGAGGCAGAGCGCAAGCGCCGCGGCGAGGCGGCCGAGCCCGGCGGTCACCGCTGCCGACCGGCGGTCGCGCCGGCCACCGGGCGGGAGGAGCCCGGGCGGGCCCGCCGCCGCAGCCACAGGGTGACCCCGCCGCCGATGACGGCGAGGAGGACGATCCAGAGGAGCAGGCCCACCCACGGGAACGGGCTGTCGCCGGCGTTCGCCGTCCCGGCGGCCGCGGTCGGGGCGTCGGGCACGTAGCTGGTGGTGCCGGTGAGCGTCGTGGTGGCGGCGCCACGGGTCAGGGGCACGGTCCAGCGCAGCAGCACCGTCGGCGCGGTGCGGGCGAGGATGTCGGCCGGGGGCAGCTCCCTGGTGTAGAACCCGCGGGTCTCGAGCCACAGCATCCGCGGCTCGGGGTGGACCACCTGCCACTGCGGCGGCGCCGCCGGGTCGGCCTCGACGGTGGGGGTGTCGCCGTGGTCCTTCAGGTTGTCCACCCACAGCGGGCTGTGGAGGTTGGCCTCGGTCCCCGCCGGGCCGATCCGGAGGAACGGCTCGCCGGCGCCCCCCCTCACCACCACCGGCACGGTGCCCGAGTTGTCGAGGAAGACCCCGGGCAGCCGCCCCGGGATCACCGACACCCTGACCCCGTCGAAGGGGGTCGGGGTGGAGGTGAGCACCGCCCTGTAGCCGCCCCTGAAGGTCACGTAGTCGAGCCGGCCCACCACCCTGTGGTCGGTGGCGCCGTAGCGCAGCGGGACGATCCAGCGGGAGATGGTCTGCACCCCCGAGGCGGGCGCCGGGGGCAGGTCGAGCAGGGGCTTGGGATGCATCCGGTGCTCGAACCAGCCCCAGGCGGGCTCATGGCCGGCGCGCCCCCAGAAGGGCGGCGCGTCGGGGGCCGCCGCCCGGGTGGGGATGCCGGCGTTCCCGTAGGGGTTGTTGGACTGGTACCACTCCGGGGTGTCGAGGTCGCCGAGCACCCCCTGGGGGCCGATCCGCAGGAACGTCCGACCGGCGTCGGTGAGCACCTGCACCTCGGTCGGGGTGTGGTTCTCGACCAGCATCTCGGAGGAGATCGCGGTGTTGCGGACGTCGACGGTCACCCCCGGCGGCAGCGCCGGAATCACCAACTCGAGGACGGTGCGGACGTGCGGGTCCTGCTCGTGGGCCGCCGCCCGGGGGGCGGTGAGCGCGGCGCCGAGCAGGGCCCCCACCAGCAGGAGGACCGCCGGGACGGCCCTCGGCCGACGCGGTGGGCGGAGGGGGCGCATTCGGTCAGTCTCTCAAAAACGGGGTGCCCCGCCGGTGATGTGTCCCGAGGGACACATCCTTCCGGGGGGCACCCAGGGGGCCTGAGGCCGGGTCGTCGACATTCCACCATCGCCACCCTTGTCAGGTGTCGGAGGAGGGTCTACCTTCGTCGCGTGCGTCAACTCTGGGTGGCGTCGATCGTCGGGGGGCTGCTCGCCTGCACCCCCGCGGGGGGGCTCCTCGGCGCCACGGCGGAGGCCGCGGGGACGGGGCACTGGACCGCCACCGGCAGCCTGCGCGTCGCTCGCGACCACTTCGCCTACACCCCGCTCCGCGACGGCCGGGTGCTGGTCGTGGGCGGACAGGGCGGGACGGTCACGCTGCGCGCCACCGAGCTCTACGACCCCGCCCACGGGACCTGGACCGCCGCCGCGCCGATGGCGGTCCCGCGCTACGGCCCGAGTGCCACCCTGCTCGCCGACGGGAGGGTGCTCGTCGCGGGCGGCTACGACCGCCCCCTCGGCGGCGACCTCGACACCACCGAGATCTACGACCCGGCGACCAACACCTGGACCTGGAGCACCCGGATGCTCAGCTTCCGCCGTGAGCACGACGCCACCCTGCTTCGCGACGGCCGGGTGCTCGTCACCGGCGGCTTCGAGGGCGACACCGTCGTCGCGCTGACGGAGCTCTTCGACCCGCGATCGCAGCGCTGGCTGCCGGGGCCGCCGATGAGCTCGCCGCGGCTGGGACACACCGCCACCGTGCTCCCCGACGGCCGGGTTCTGGTCACCGGCGGCGAGATGCCGCGCGGGGTGATCGCGCCGCTGGTCCCCGGCGTCCCCGCCGGCGCGTACTTCCGGGGCCCGGCGGGCGAGCTCTTCGATCCGGCCACCATGGCCTGGCTGCCGACCGGGGGGATGCACGTCCGGCGCAACTCCCACTCCGCGACGCTCCTCGCCGACGGCACCGTGCTCATCGCCGGCGGATACAACCCGATCGGCGACGGCCAGGTGGCGAGCGCAGAGGTCTTCGATCCCCGGACCCTGCTCTTCGCCCAGACCTCGCCCATGGGCGTCGCCCGGGCCGGCCACTCCGCGGTGCTGATGGGCGACGGGAGCGTTCTCGTCGCCGGGGGCACGCGCGACCGCCACGGCGCGCTCGGCTCGGCCGAGCGCTACCTGCCCGCCAGCCGCACCTGGGTGCCGGTGCCGGACATGCTCGTGTCCCACACCTTCCACATCGCCCTGCGGCTCTCCGACGGCAGGGTGCTCATCGCCGGAGGCGCCTCCGGACCCGCCGCCGGCGACAGCGCCGGGGCGGGGGACACCACCGGGGCCGAGACCTACTCGGGCTGACCGTGCCCGGCCGCAGACGAAGAGGTGCCCCCCCAAGCAGCGGTGTGTCCTGGGGACACACCGTTCTGGAGGGGCACCCAGAGGATGGGTATCAGCTGTGGACGGCCATCCGGCCGCGGGGCGTGCTCATCGCCTGGTCAGCCACCGCCTGGCCCGGAAGCCGAGGCCGAGGCCGAGTGCCGTCAGCAGAGCCACCGGGGCGACCGGACCCTCCCCCTCGGAGCGGAGGAAGCCGGCGAGCCTGCCGGAGATCGCCTGCGGAACGGATACGAACTCCTCGACGTACTGGATCCCGGGCTTGGCGCTCGGCACCGGGGGGTTGCCGGGAAGGTTGGACGTCTGCTGCGGGCCACTGGCACCGGGCGGCGAGGCACCGACGTTGCCGGCCGGGGTGCTGTCCTGCATCGGGGTGATCGCGGGAGCGCGGTTCGAACTCGTTGCCGACCATCGTGATCGAGGCGACGGAGGGTACCTCACCCTTAGCGGTCCTCTTGGTGACGAACACGTAGTAGCCACCCGGGGTGACCACGTTGCGGTTCGTCGGGATCGACGCCGTCAGGGTGTTCCCGCTCGCGCTGAACGGAAGCTCGACCAGCCTGTCGTTATTCGAGACGACGTGCTGCGAGGTCGGCAGACGGTACAGCTCGACCTTGTCGATGCTCGAGGCGTCGTCGACCTCGACGGTCATGTTCTGGCCCCAGGTCACCCCCGCGGGAGCGTAGGTGATCCGCGGACGGGAGACCCCGTAGAACAGGTAGGGCGGGCTCCAGACCTGGAAGCTCGAGTCCTTCTGGTTGTTCGAGGTGGTCCCCGGGATCACGTCGCCGTGATGGCCGTAGTGGGCCGGAATCGGCGAATGGCCGCCCGCCAGCACCCGGCCGTCGGGGAGCAGGATCGCCGAGTTGTGGTAGGTCCGGTCACGGCCCTCGAGAGCCATGTCGGTCCAGCTGTTGGCCTCGGGGTCGTAGAGCTCGGGGGTGCGAACGGCGACCCCGCTCCCCGGATCGATGACCTCGTCCTTGTCCGCGCCGTGGAGCGCGAGAACCCTGCCATCGGGGAGCATCACGCCGGAGTTGTACCAGCGCGCATGATGCAGGTCCGGGCCGCGCTCCACGTCCACGCTGTCGCCGCGGACGGTGTAGATCTGGGTGAACGGGGTGGCGAGCTCGCCGCCCGGAGGCACACCGACGGTGCCGCCGAAGGCGAGGACCCTCATGGTGTCGTACCGGCCGGGATGGAACGGCAGGATGGTCGAGTAGTCGCCGCTGCGGCCGGGAAGCGGGTTGGGCTTCAGCATCGACCACGCCTTCGTCGACGGGTCGTACAGCTGCATCATCGCCATGGTGGCCTCGTCGATGGCCCAACCGGCCGGCCCCCACATCTGGCCGCTGCCGCCGTAGAAGATCTTGCCGTTGGGGGTCAGATGGAGACGAGCCATCAGCGGAAGCTCGTTCTCCGACTGCGGGCCGGCGTAGTTCTCGGTCCAGGTGTTCGCCGTCGGGTCGTAGGTCTCGGTGCGCCGGACCTGGCCCAGCTGGGTGCTCTTGATGAGCTTCGTCACGCCGCCGGCGACGACGATCCTGCCGTCGCCGAGGACGATCAGGGACGGGTACCACCGCCCGTACTTCATGGGAGCGGCCTCGACCCAGTCGTTCCTGACCGGGTCGAAGTACCGGGCGTTGCGCAGTCCCTCGAGCTCGACCGCGCCGAAGTCGTACGGATAGCCGTGGTCGCGATCGAAGCCGCCGCCGGGCTCGTTGTACCAGTCGGTACCGCCGACGCTGATGAGGTCGCCGTTGGCCATGTTCGCCATGTCGGAGCAGAACATGTCACCGGAGTTGTTCTGGTTCGCGGGCCGGTCCGGCGAGCAGGTCGGGTTCTGGCCGACTCCGGTGGCGGAACCGCCACCGCCCAGGGTGCTGCCGACGAAACCGTCACCCGGCCGTCCCGGCACTCCGGCGATGCCCGCCAGGTCTGCGGGGGTGGCGCCCTGGCACGTGTTCCCGGACCGGATGTTGGGGTCCTTCCCGCCACCGTCGTAGTGGGGTGGCGTGAACCACGTCGGGGTGCCGCTGCGCAGGTCGAGCACCTTGCTCTGGGAGTTCCGGCTCTCGGGCGAGATCTCCGCGCCGACCGAGAACTGGATGTTCTCGCTGCTCTCGATGCCGTTCCAGTAGAGGACCCGGCCGTCCTTCAGCACCCCGTTGTACACAGCGGTCGGCTTGCACAGGATGCGACCGTCCCCACCCTTGGTGCAGCGGGGCGTGGAGCCGCCCTCCTCGAAGGGCTCGGTCCACTGGCCCACCCTGTCGGGAGTGGCCGAGCTGTCGGCCCTCACCACCGGCGCCGTCGAGCTGCTGACCCCGGCGGCGCCGGCGAGCATGAGGATCGCCGCCGCCGCGGTCCCGCACCGCACGTACCGGCGACGTGGACGTCGGTCGATCATCTGTTCTCCCTCGCGGCTCACCCGTCCTACATCTATAGAGATAGGCGATACGCGACAGATGTTGCGGCGCGCGGCAGGCGATCTGTGGATGGTTTCCGACTCAGGGCTGCGGGGGTGTCAGGCGGGGTAGACCGACACCTCGGTCGCCTTCACCGACACCCACACCGCACCGCCCGTCGCAAGTCCCAGCTCGGCGACCGCGGCCGGGGTGACCTCGGCGACGATGGGAATGGGCCCGGAGACGCGCACCCGGACACGATCACCCTCGAGGTCGAGGCTGTCCGCCTCGCCCAGCCAGGTGTTGCGAGCGCTCGTCTCGGGACGCAGGCGGTGAAGTGTCACAGCGCGGGGATGGACGACGGCGAAGGCGTCGCCGCGGACGCCGGTCACCACCGCCAGCGAGAGCCCGTCCGGCAGAGCCAGGACGCCGTCATCCACCCTGCCCCGGAAGAGATTGAGACCCACCATGGCGGCGACCCACGCCGATCGCGGCCGCGCCGTCACCTCGGCGATGGGACCCTCCTGGACCAGGCGCCCCGACTCGATGACGACGAGACGGTCGGCCAGCGCCATCGCCTCCAGCGGGTCATGGGTGACGAGGAGCCGCACCCCCTGGTAGGCGGCCAGCTGGGCTCGCAGGGTGCGGCGCAGCTCGACCCGCGCCGTCGCGTCGACCGCAGCCAGCGGTTCGTCGAGCAGCAGGACCCGCGGTTCGGTGACCAGCGCCCGCGCCACGGCCACGCGCTGTGCCTGGCCGCCGGAGAGCCCGCGTGGCCTCCTCGCCGCGTGGTCGGCCAGTCCGACGCGCTCCAGCCAGGCCGCCGCCAGCTCCCGTGCCTGCCGGCGCCCCCGCCCCCGCGCGCGCAGCCCGAAGGCGACGTTGTCGAGCGCACTGAGGTGGGGGAAGAGGAGATGGTCCTGGAAGACGACACCGATGGGACGGCGCTCGGGGAGCAGCCGGACGCCGGCGGCAGAATCCTCCAGGACCTCGCCGTCGACCTCGACCCGCCCGCTGTCGAGCGGCACCAGCCCGGCGATGGCGCGCAGGAGGGTCGTCTTGCCCGCGCCGTTGGGACCCACGATGGCGACCACCTCGCCGTCCTCCGCGTGCAGCCGCGCCTGCAGGTGGAGGCTGCCGAGGTGGAGGTCGATGTGGGCGTCGAGGCTCACGCTGTGCCGAGGCGCTGGCGAAGCCCGACAAGGACGATGAGGGACACCACCAGCAGGATCAACGACAGCGCCACGGCGCCGTCGGGGTTGGTCTCGAGGGCGATGTACACGGCCAGCGGCATGGTCTGGGTCTTTCCAGGGAAGTTGCCCGCGAAGGTGATGGTGGCACCGAACTCGCCGAGCGCCCTCGCCCAGCACAGTGCGGCTCCGGCGCCGAGCGAGGGGGCGATCAGCGGGAGCGTCACCCGCCAGAAGCGCGTCCAGGGACCCGCCCCCAGGGTGGCGGCCGCGTCCTCGTACCGCCGGTCGACCTGGCGGATGCCGGCCTCGACGGCGACCACCAGGAACGGCATGGCGACGAAGGCCTCGGCGAGCACCGCCCCCGCGGTGGTGAAGGGGAGGGTGATCCCGGTGAGGCGCTCGAGAGCCTGCCCGGCGAAGCCGCGGCGGCCGAAGGCGAAGAGCAGGGCCACCCCGCCCACCACCGGAGGCAGGACCATGGGCAGGGTGACCAGGGCACGCACCAGGGGCTGGCCGGGAAAGCGCACCCGGGCGAGCATCCAGGCCAGCGGCACACCGAGCAGGAGTGACAGCGCCACCGCCGCAACCGAGCACTCCAGCGACAGCCGCAGCGCCGTGCCGACGTCGGGCGCCAGCAGCAGGGCGCCCATCTGCGTCCACGGGGCTCGCTGCAGCAGGCCGATCAGCGGCAGGACGACCAGCGCCACCGCTCCCCCGGCGGGGACCAGGAGGCCGAGCGGCGGCCTCCCCTGCCTCACGGACCGAGGAAGCCGCGCGCCAGCAGCGCCTTCTGTCCGTCCCCGGAGACGATCTCGTCGACGAACGCCCTCGCCGCCGCCGCGTGCGTGCTCGCCTTCACCACCGCGATCGGGTAGGTGGCGATGACGTTCTGGTCATCCGGGATCGTCACCCCGGTGACCTTGGACCCCGCCGCCGTCACGTCGGTGACGTAGACGATCCCGGCGTCGGCCTCCCCCGTCGACACCTTCTGCAGCACCGACTTGACGTCGAGCTCCAGCGATTTCGGGGTGACGGTGACGGAGGCCTTCGTCAGCGCCTGCTTGGCGAACTTGCCGGCCGGCACCGACGGGTCCGCGAGCACCACGGCGAGATCGGGACGGGCGAGGTCCGCAAGTCCCTTGACCCCCTTGGGGTTGCCGGGTGCGACGGCGATCTCCAGCTTGTTGTGGGCGAAGACCGTCGGGGGATCGACGAGGCCCGCGGTCGACAGCGTGCTCATGCTGGCCTGGTCGGCGGTGGCGACCACGTCCGCCGGAGCGCCGTTCTGGATCTGGGAGACGAGCTGCTGCGACCCGGCGAAGCTGTAGGTGATCGCCAGCCCGCTGTTCGCGGTCTCCAGCGTCTTCCTGGTGTCGTTGAACGCCTCGGTGAGCGACGCCGCGGCGAGGACGGTCAGCGGCCCGGTGAGCTTCGAGGCGGCACCGGATGGGGAGGGAGACGCTGATCCGGTGGTCGACCCGCCGCACCCCGCGGCGACGGTGGCGGCGGCGACGACGCCGAGAATGCGGACAACCTTGACCATGGAATCTCCTAGCTCTGCTGGACGTTCCGCTCGGATTCCCCCTGGGCGGGGAGCTCCACGACGACGTTGGTCGCCTTCACCGAGGCGACGGCGAGGACCCCGGGGGCGAGGCCGAGCTCGTCCGCAGCCTCCCGGCTCAGCAGCGACACCACCCGGAAGGGCCCGGCCTGGATCTCGACCTGGGCCATGACCGTGCCCTTGACCACCCGGGTCACCAGACCGGTGAAGCGGTTGCGCGCTGACTCGGAGACGATCGTCGGAGGCTGATGGCCGGCCGCCAGGGAGGCGGCGAAGTCCGCGAGCGCCGCCCCGTTGATGCGGCGGTGACCACCCCGGGTGCGGAGCGTGGGCAGCCGTCCAGCGTCGGTCCAGCGGCGCACCGTGTCCGGGCTGACCCCGAGGAGCTCGGCAGCCTGGCCCATCCCATACGTCGCCACGGGTGAGAGTATGCCGCAAATGCGGGAACGGATGTCGAACAACCGGGCATACTCCGGGAAGGATCGGCCCGGTGCCAGCAGGTGAGGGAAGGACGGCGACCCGTATGGGCAGGCCCCGACCTGAAAGAATGCTGGCCATGCCGTCCGTCCACCGCGAGCCCGGCGGCTCCACCCTGGCCGACCTCGAGGCGATGCCCGGCGACGACGGGCGGCGCTACGAGCTCATCGACGGGAACATCATCGTGAGCCCGTGGCCGGCCCACTACGGCGGGATCTCCTTCCATCTCGGGCCCATCCTCGCCCAGGCCGTCCCGGCCGAACACGCGTCGTACCGCCTCTGCGGCCTCGACCTTGCCGGCGAGCAGCGGGTCATCCCCGACCTCGTCGTCGCCCCCCACACCTCCGTCGGAGACCAGCGCCTTCGCCTCCCGGTCCTTCTCGTCGTCGAGATCCTCTGTGGGTTGGAGAGCCGCGACCTCATCCTCAAACGGACCGCCTACGCGTCGGCCGGCGTCCCCGCCTACTGGCTGATCGACCCGGAGGCGTCCACGATCACCTGCATGCGGCTCGAGGGCGACGACTACACCACCTACGCCGAGGGCGCGGTCGTCGACGTCGACTGGCCGCTGCGGGTCAGGGTGGACGTGGCCGCCGTGAACCTTCCCGGGCACAGCTGAGCGCCGTTCAGAACCAGGCCGTGTCGATCCGGTAATTGGAATACGGGCTGGAGTCGGTCGGTTGGTCCTGGCAGTCAGAGGTCCACCACGGGGTGCCCTGTACTGGGAAAAGGCAGTCCGCCGGGCTCGGCGATGCACCCTGGCAGCCGTAGGGTCCGAGACCATTTCCATTCCTGGCGATGGCGGCCAGCCGGCACACCTGACCGTTGGCGAGCTGGACCGCCCAGGGCCATGCGTTGGGGGCGGCCGCGGCCCGGGCGGCCAGTGAGCTCACGGTGAGCTCCACGACCTCGCGAGTGGCAAGGTTGCTCGGGCAGACAAGAGGCCCGCGCGTGGCTCCGGGTCTCGCGTAGCACGGGTCGCGGACCGAGGACGGGGTCACGCAGCGGTAGGAGGAGGTCCCCGCCAGGCCGCGAGGAACGCAGGTGGCGTTCAGCATGGCGGTCACCCGGAGGGACGGGTCGATGGTGCCCTGGGCGGTGAAGGGCTCGTAGGTGATCTGGCGGGTTCCACCGCCTGCCAGGGGTGTGTATGTGGCGGTGGCCGTCGTCGTGGGGGCTGAGACCCTTGCGTTCGTCGAGGTCGCGGCCCCGCACCCGGTCGCGACCAGGGCGGCGGTCGCGATCGCCGGGACCCGGAGTCGCCGCCGGGGGCGGCCGGGGCGGAGGACGCCCGCCCCGGCCTGCGGACCGGCAGTCACCGACAGCAGTGCAATGTCAGTCCGCGTCCCAGCTCCTCAGCAGACCCCGCTACGGCGTCACGTGGATGACGCCCTTCTTCCAGGGGTGCGGGGTGCAGTGGTAGGGGACGTCACCGACCTTGCTGAACGTGTGCGTCCACTTGCCCCCCGGGTTCATGTAGCCGGAGTCCCACGACGCGTCATTGGCCGTCGCGGTGTGCGCGACCTGGGCGCCGGTCATGTCCCAGGTGACCGTGTCACCGACCCTGACGGTGACCTGGTCCGGGACCCACACCCACTTCTGCGGATCCCTGTCGGTGTCGGCGACCTTCACCACGTGGTTCTGGGCGACCTGCTGAACGCCGGGTACGGCATGAGCTCCCGGAACCACCACTGCGTGTGCCCGAATGGCGAAGGTGGCCGGAACCAAGAGCACTGCGGCTAGGGCGGCAAACATGAGACTGAAGCGTTTCATCGGCGTGGACTCCCCTCCTGATCGTTGGCGGCTCTACTCAGCGGAATAGAACGATCGTGGCGATTGGCATCCCCCTGCCCGACCCCACACGATCGTTGTCGTACGTGGCATCAAAGCACACGGGGGCGGTGCGAGGCCACCCTCCCATTCACCGTCGAGCCTGCAAATGCATGGACCTGGGGCGGCGCCGCAGGAAGCCCGTGAGTCACGCCGATCCGCTTCGCGCGGGTCGCGACCTCGACGACGCGCCGGCAGGGCGCGCCGCTCACCTGACGACGGTGATCGTCCCCAGCATCCCCGAGAAGTGAAGGGTGCAGACGTACTGGTAGGTCCCGGGGCTCTCGAACTTCACGAGGTAGGAGTTGCCGCGCTGCATCGTCGGGGAGCCGACCCCGGCGTAGGGGAAGGTGACGTTGTGGGGGATGGCGCCGGCGTTGGTGAAGCCGACGATGTCGCCGACCCTGACGTTCACCGAGGCGGGCACGAACTTCAGGTAGTCGGTCTCGTTCACGCTGGTGGCCGCGGTCCCGCTCCTGACCGCGACGACACCCGGCCCGACGACCTGGTCGCGCACCGAGTTGCCGGCCGCGGAGGAGCCGGCGCCGGTGCCGCTCCCCGACGGGTTGCCGGCGATCGCGGGACCGTTGCCGCTGCCGGTCCCCGGCACGTTGCCGGCGCCCGCAGAGGGGCCGCTTCCGCCCCCCGACGGGTGGCCGGCGACCCCGGGAGAGCCGCTGCCGCAGGCGGTGAGCACGAGCACCAGGGAGGTGCCGGCGAGCAGGATGCTCCGCATTCTCGTCATGACTGATCTCCTCGCGCGTTGCCGCGGCTCCGCCGATCCTAGGGTATCGCCCCGCCCCCTCTCGGCGCTGTGGGGAATCTGCGGGATGCGCCCGCGTCGCCGAGGAGGGCTCCGCGTCAGCCGGCGGTGACCGTCCCCTCCATCCCCTTGTGGATGGTGCAGACGTACTTGTAGGTCCCGCTCCTCGTGAACTTCACGAGGAAGGAGTCGCCGCCGTTCATCATCGGGGATGCGAGCCCGGCGGCGAAGGTGACGTTGTGGGGGGCGATGCCCATGTTCGTGAAGCCGACGATGTCGCCGACCTTGACGGTCACCGAGGCGGGCTCGAACGTCAGCTTGTCGGTCTCCTGCACCTTGGTGGCCGGCGTCCCGCTCCCGACCGCCACGACACCCGGCCCGGCGCCGCTGCTTCCCGCCCCCGGCGATGTGCTGGCGACCGCGCGAGGGGTGCTGCCCGGCGGGTTGCTGGCGACCGCGGGAGAGCTGCTGCGGTTGCCTCCCACCGGCGAGCTGCTGGCGACCGCGGGAGAGCTGACCGCCGGCGCGTTGCCGGCGACCGCCGGCGGGCTGCTGCCGACCCCCGGCGTCGCGTTGCTGGCGAGCGGGGGAGGCGTGCCGCCGCAGGCGGTGAGCACCAGCACCAGGGAGGTGCCGGCACCGGGCAGGATGCTCCGCATTCTCGTCATCGACCTGATCTCCTCGCGCGTTGCCGCAGCTCCGGCGCTCTTAGGGTATTTGCCCCGCACCCTTCCGTGCTGTCTGGAATCTGCGAGATGGCCCCACCCGACCCGGCCCGGGCGCCGCGGCTGCACCGGCTCGGCGGCGGCGCCCACGCCGGCGGTGATCCTCCCCGCCATCCCGGAATCTTGGGGTATTCACCCCAAGAAAGGTGGGGCGATCGGGTCGACGTCGTCGCCGGACCGGGCTGCCCGGGACCGCCGGAGGATCACCGAGATGGCGGCGACGGCGACGTAGACTGGTTTGACCGCTTGGGTTGGCGACGCTTCACTCCGGAGGGAGTCTGGGTGCCCGCTGATTACGACGCTGTGGCAGATCACTACGATGCCACCTTCCAGGCTCTGCCCTATCGCATCTTCGTTGAGGAATGGTCCGTCCTGAATGCTCTGGGAGATGTGGATCAGCGCTCGGTTCTCGAGCTCGCAACCGGAACCGGGCACTATGCCCGTCGCCTCCGCAGACTCGGCGCCGGCAGGGTCATGGCGGTCGACCTCTCGGCGGAGATGGTCGCCCTGGCCCAGGCGGTGGAGGACCGGACGCCGCTCGGGATCTGCTACCAGGTCCACGATGTCGCGACGCTCGAGCTGGAGGAGACCTTCGACGTCGTGATCGCGGTCTACCTTCTCCACTACGCCGCGGACATCGAACACCTCGACGCCATGGCACGGGTGATCGCCCGCCACCTCAAGCCGGGCGGACGCTTCGTCACCTTCCAGCTCAATCCATCACTTGCCCGCGAGGAAGGCTATTACGAGCCCTACGGGATGCGCGTGTATCTCCCGCAACACTACGCGGATGGACAGGAACTCTCCTTCTCCGTCCAGGTCGGCGGGGGTTGGTGGCCGCCCATCTCCGTCTATTACTGGACCCGCGACACCCTCATTGCGTCACTGCAACGCGCTGGACTGACCGACGTCAGGTGGCAGACCCCCACCCTGGACCCACAGGGCGCTGACCGTCACGGCAGGGAGTACTGGAACGCCTACCTCGAGCACCCCCACTGCGTCGTGATCGAGGCGACCAGGGGTTCGTGATCGGCGCAACGCCTGCGCCGGCTGCTGCGGCTGAAGCGCTGGTGGCGACAGGGGATCCGGGCCTCCTATCCTTGATGGCCGACGGGTGCCGGACCGGGCGCCGGTGCAGGAGGTCACGGGAGGTGGATGCCGGGTGAGCGCGGACCTGCCGGCGCTCATGCAGCTGGCGAGCGGGTTCTGGGTCTCCAACGTGCTCGCAACGGCGGTCGAGCTCGGGATCTTCGCGCTGCTCGACGCACGCCCGGGACTGACCGCGGACGAGGTCGCCCTGGGGCTGGGGATCGCCGGCCGCGGCACCCGGCAGCTGCTCCCCGCCTGCGCTGCGCTCGGCCTGCTCACCGCCACCGACGGCCGCTACCGGAACACCACCCTCACCGAGCGGCACCTGGTCCCGGGCCGCCCCGGGTACTTCGGCGGCTTCGTGCGCTTCCGTCACGCCCGCGAGTACGCGGCCTGGGGACGGCTCACCGAGGCGCTGCGCACCGGCCTGCCGACGGCATGGGACCCGGGCGACGAGCGCGCGTCGGTGTTCGCCGCCGAGGACGAGAGCCTGCGGCTCTTCTGGGAGGGCGCCCACCCGCTCGCGCTGGGGTGCGGCGATGCGCTCGCCGGCGCCCTCGACCTCTCCGCCTCCCGGACGTTGCTCGATGTCGGCGGCGGCACGGGCGGGTGCGCCATCGGCCTCTGCCGGCGGCTCCCCGAGCTCCGGGCGACCGTCTACGAGCTTCCCTTCGTCGCCGAGCTCGCCCGGGCCCGGGTCGCCGAGGCGGGGATGGAGGAGCGCATCACCGTCGTCGACGGCGACTTCCTCGCCGAGCCGGACCTCCCCACCGGGCACGACACCGTGCTGCTCTCCTCCGTGCTCCACAACTGGGACCCGGCGACGGTCGCGACCCTGCTCGCCAAGTGCCATCGCGCGCTGGTGCCCGCGGGCACCGTGATCGTCACCGAGCTGATCCTCGAGGACGGCGGCACCGGACCGCCGGGCGCCGCGCTCATGGGCCTGGACATGCTCGTCTGGACGCTGGGTGGGCGCAGCTACACTGAATCCGAGCACCGCGCGGCGCTCGCGGCGGCGGGCTTCCTCGACGTCCGCGCGGTGCCGCTCGAGGTGATTCCGGCCAACCTCGCGCTCGCCGGGCGTCGACCGTGACGGTCACCGCCGAGCCCCTGACCGCCGACTGCCGGCGGGTCCTCGAGTTCGGCGAATGCATCCTGGTCGGACTGAGCCCGTACAACAGCTTCTTCCGTCCGGCGGCGGTCGAGACCCTGGTGTCCTGGGCGGCGGCGCGCTTCGACCGGGTCGAGGTGCTGCTCCCCGGGTACGAGGCGGCGTACGCCGCCATCGCCGCCGGGCGCGCGCCCCGCGACGCGGTGCGCAGCGCGCTGCGGGCGGTGCAGCAGCTGCGCACCCCGGCGCGCCGCGCCCTCGCCGCCGCCGGCCGGCCCGACCCGGACGCGCTTGTGCACACCTGGACCCGGCTGGTCACCCGGCCGCGCTACCGCGAGCTGCGCGCGGTCGCCGAGCACGCGTACCGCACCTCGCCGGAGCTGCGCGCACTCTGCGACGAGACCTCGCGCGAGGGGCTGGTCTCCGCCCTCGGGCGCGCGCCGACGCCCGACGAGGTGGCCCGCAACCTCGGCTACGTCCTCGCCGAGGTGCCGTTCTTCGTCGACAGCCCCGGCATCATCGGCGCGCAGACCGCGGTCTTCGTCTACAACCGGCCGTCGCCGCTCGTCGAGGCCCTCTTCGCCGGCGTGGTCCCGGAGCTGACCCCGGCGCGCGGCCACGCCTCGGCGGTCGTCCGCCTCACCCCCGACGCCGGCGACGGGCCGCCCCCGCGCCGGCATCCGGCCGACGGCGCCGCCGCGCCCCGGCGCCAGCCCGACGCCACCCGGGGTGTGCTGCGCTGGCCGCTGCCGTTCGGCGAGCACGGCACCCCGCCGCCGCTCTTCGCCCGGCTGCGGGCCGAGCGTCCCGTCTCCCGGCTGGAGATGCCCTCGGGCCACCGCATGTGGCTGCTGACCCGGCGCGACGACATCCTCCGCGCCGCCGCCGACCCGCGCTTCTCCCGCGACCTCACCTACCCCGGCGCCCCGCGGATCGCCGGCGACGACTTCAACGCCATCCCCGGCGGGATCTTCAACCTCGACCCGCCGGCGCACACCCGGGTGCGGCGCATCCTCCAGCCGCTCTACCAGCGCGGCCCGGTCGAGGCGATGCGGCCGATGATCGCGGCCCACGCCGCGGAGCTTCTCGACGGCATGGACGCGGGCCCGAACCCCGCCGACCTGGTCGCCGCGTACGCGTCGCCGCTCGCGCTGCGGGTGAGCTGCGAGGTGCTCCGCATCCCCATGGAGCAGCGCCGCACCTATCTCTCCCTCTTCCGCACCCAGACCGACTACACCGCCGACCCCGCGGAGATCGGCGCCTCCACCGAGGCGATCACCGCGCTCTCGGCATCGATCGTCGCCGACCGGCAGGAGCGCCCCGACCCGGGCGAGCCGGTGGGCGCGCTGATCCTCGCCCACCGCGACGGGGTGATCAGCCGCGACGAGCTGGTGGGGACGGTCACCTACCTGCTCGTCACCGGCGCCGACCCGGTGATCGGGCCGCTCGCCACCGGCACCCTCACCCTGCTCCGCCATCCGGACCAGCTCGCCGAGGTGCTGGCCGATCCCGGGCTGTGGCCCGCGGCGGTCGAGGAGGTCCTGCGGTACCACCACAACGGCTTCCTCTCCAACCCGCGCGTCGCCCTCGAGGACGTCGAGATCCGGGGCGTCACCGTCCGGGCCGGCGAGGCGGTGGTCACGCCCTTCCTCGCCGCGCTCTGGGACCCCCAGCACGTCCGCGACCCGCACCGCTTCCGGGTGCGCCGCACCGGCGACGCCACCGCCGGCTTCGGCCACGGTCCCCACCACTGCCTGGGGTCGTCGCTCGCTCGGGTCCACCTGGCGACCGCATTCGCGGCGCTGTTCGCCCGGCATCCCGACCTCGCCCTCGCGGTGCGCGCCGACGACGTCCCCTGGGAGGAGGAGATGCTCTTCGCCCGCCCGGCGCTGGTGCCGGTGACCTGGTAGGCGTGCCTCAGCCGGCTGCCGCCGGCAGCGGCATGAGGCCGAGCTGCATGAGCATCTCCGCCTGGTCGAAGTAGAGGTGGAAGGACGTGATTCGCCCGTTCTCGACGGTGTGAACGATGCTGTAGCGGAGGTCGACCTCGCTGCCCGTCGGTGGGATGTCTCGGGTCGGGGTGTGCAGCGTCCCGGTATGGGTTGCGACGAAGCGGGCCTCCTCGACGCACAGATCGCCTGCACCGCGGATGACGACATTGCGAAGAGTGTTGTCCGGGAAGGCCGCGCGCCACAGGTCGAACATCTCGCGCCAGCCGTCAGGCCCGGTGAACCTCAGTCCGCCCGGACCCTCCAGCTCGCATCGCTCGTCGAAGAGGGCTGCCGAGCCCTCCCGATCATCCGCATTCCTCAGCCGCACCTTCTCCTCGACGACCGCGCGCGCATCGCCCATCTCCAGCCCCTCCATGCCTGCGGTGACACAACCGCGAAATCCTACCCACTCCGGATCGACGCGACTCTGGACGAGGACGTGGTCCCGAGGGGGATGTCGGCGAAGTAGGAGCAGTTCACCTGGCCGAGGTCGCCCGCGCCCTCGGGGCCGGGCTGGGGGCTCACCTGTGGCCCGGTGACAGTGCCGTCGTGATGGGTCGCCCACGGATGGCCCACCTCGTTGAGGTAGGTGTCGCGGCCGTCGGCGTGCACGTCGACGAGGACGCCGCTCCCGCCCATGAGCCCGCAGCCCTGGTTGCAGTGGGACAGGATGATCTCGGCGGCGCCCCCGGGAGAGCTGCCGCGGTGCAGGAAGTCGGTGTCGCCGGGATGCTCGAGGGCGCGGTAGGTGGTGTTCCCCGCGGTCGCGAGCAGGATCCCGACCCCGTCGATGAGCCCGACGCCCTGGAGCGAGCGCTCGACGTTGTCGCAGACGCCCCCGGGCTGGCCGTCGGGGTGCTCCGGACCGCTCATGTGCTGACCGGTGCCGGTCTCGCTGGTGACGCCGAGATCGTTGGTGAAGCCGCCGGCGCCGTCCTGGTGGTTCTGGGCGCGGGGGTTCAGCGGGCGCGGGCTGTAGTAGTCGTAGCGGTTGTTCCTGCCGGTGTCGACCAGGATGCCGGTGCCGCCGAGGAGGCCCATCCCCTGCGAGGTGGCCAGGGCGACGTACACGTTGTTGCCGGGACCGTGGTCGAGGAGCAGGCCGACCCCGCCGAGGTGGCCGGCCCCCTCGGACTGGGCGCGGCCGTAGAAGGTGTTGCCGCCACCGTGCTCGATGAGGATGCCGACGCCCCCGGTGCCGGACCCGGCGGTCGCCATCCGCGGGTCGAGAGGGTCGGAGGTGCACTGGTCGTCGGGGAAGGTCGGGGGACGCAGCGCGCCGTAGGTGTCGTTGCCGCCCATGGCGATGAGCATCGCCGCGGACATGACGCACTCGGGGCCGTCGTTCGACAGCTGCCGGCGGCCGTCGGGTCCGCGGACGACGCGGCCGCTGGTGCTGTCGGGATACGGCTCCATGCAGCCGCGCGCCGGCTCGTGGCGCGGCGCCCAGGGCGCGGGGCCGCGCTTGAGGTCCACGAGGTTGGCGCCGCCGTTGTTGAGGAACCGTGCCCGGCCCGCCATGTCGACGAGCAGCGCGTAGTCGTGGACGTAGACGTGGCCCTCGCCGGACGGGGAGAGGCGAAGCACCGGCCAGAGGTCGACGTCGCCGGGACTGTCCGCGACGACCGCACGGGGGAGGACGGACTCGAGATGGAGCCCCACCTGCTCGGTGTGCAGGGCGCAGGCGCGGATCTGCCGCACCGAGTCCGCCGGGAGCGCGGTCTCGGCGGCGACGCCGTGGAGGAAGGGCTGATCGGCGAGCAGCCGGTGGGTCAGCCGGTCGCAGGTGTGGAGGGCGTCGACCGCCTCCCAGAGCAGCCCGGCCATCCGGTCGGAGAGGTGGGCCGCAGAGAGCGCGGCGGTGGGGTCGCGGACGACGCCGAGGTCGGCGGAGAAGCCGCGGACCGCCTCGGCGAGGGCGCGGTGCACGTCAGCGGGCGGTGCGTTCGGGCTCAGCGGGGGAGGGGAGACGAGCTCCCGGACCAGCGGGTCGAGCGGCAGCGCCGACAGCTGCGCGGCGGCCGCCGCGGTCGAGGCCTGCGCGGGCGGGGTGGTGAGCCCGGTCGCCGCGGCGACGCCGGGGCGCAGCGCCGCCAGCGTGAGCGACGCGGCGGCGACGAGCGCGAGCGTGGCCGGCAGCCCGAGCCGGCGCGATGTCCGTCGATCCTGAAGGTGCATGTTCCGCCGCCGATCCCGCCTCTGAGGCGACTGGCGCTGGGCGTGAAACTCATGACGAAACCCGCGCGCCCGCCCTGGTCAGTGGAATATATACCGTCGCGCCGCCGCGCGCGACGGTCACCGCCGGGCTCCCGTGCGGGCGCCGGCTACACCGGTCTCAGGTGCTCTCTCTGCGCGGGACGATCCAGGAGAGAGGTGAAGTGCTCGCGTTCCTCGACGAACTCGGAAGAGTTCGCGAACGCCTCCATCGCCGACGCCGACGCCCACCGCGAGATCGCGACCAGGACCCCGCCGTCCTGGTCGGAACTCGCACACCTGCGCGCCGTAGCAGCCGTCCGCGGCGGCGGCCTTGGATGCCACCCTTCGCATCGCGTCCAGCAGCGCCTCGCCCTGTCCGGGCCCGGGGTGGTACCGGGAGACGTCGACGACGCCGGCGCTATCGGTCATCGGACGAGCCGATGAACATGGCCGGCCGCAACCACGAGCAGAGCCGGCTCAGCGGAGCGACGGCTGCTTGTCGGCGGTCGCAGCGCCGCTCGAACTCCGGGGCACGTCCGTTGGGCGACGAGGTGTCGGTCGCCTGGACGGGGCCCGTGTCGTGGGACGCGTGCCTGAACTCTCGAATCGCGCGACCCATGCCCGCTCCCACGTCAGGCAGCTTGCCCGGGCCGAAGATGATGAGGACCACGATGAACAGCAGGATGAGCATCCACATGTGGCCCGGGTTGAGAAATGGCATGACGACCTCTTGGTATCAGCAGTTGGGAAGATCGGTCAGGAGGTGGGAGGAGGAGCAGAGGCACCAGGCCCCTGCTCCTCCCCAACTGTCTAGAGGCCGCCGCCCGAGCCGTCCGAGCAGAGGAACTTCTCGTAGTCCTGACCGAAGACGGCGAAGCAGTACTCGGGGGGGATGATGCTGCTGACCACACCGCCATGGGCGTGGGCCGGAGCGGGAACGGCGACGGCACCTGCCGCCGGAACGAGCATCGTCGCCGCGAGGGCGGCGAGGGTGAGACAGGATCGCTTCATCATCGGGTGCTTCACTTGGCGTAGTAGACGGTGTTGGCGGTGGGCTTGGCCTGCCCGCCCGGAGCGTACTTGCCGGCGGCGACGTCCTTGATGGCGGACCGGATGCGGAAGTAGGTGCCGCACCGGCACAGGTTTCCGGCCATCGCCTTGTCGATGTCGTCGTCGTTCGGGTGCGGGTTCTTGTTGAGCAGCGCCACCGCGGACATGATCTGCCCGGCCTGGCAGTAGCCACACTGGGCCACGTCGTTGTCGATCCAGGCCTGCTGGACCGGGTGGAGATGCTCGCCGTCGGACAGGCCGGCGACCGTGGTCACCTTGCCACCGGCGACCGAGCCCACCGGCGTGATGCACGTACGGACGGCATTCCCGTTGACGATGGCGGTGCAGACGCCGTCCAGCCCCACCCCACAACCGTACTTGACGCTGTGGATGCCGAGGCGGTCACGCAGGACCCACAGCAGCTCTTCGTTGTTGTCGGCGTTGACCGAGACCGGCTTCCCGTCGACCGTGAAATTGATTGTCGGCATCGCGATCAGGCTCCGTACTCGTTGATCGGGAAGTTGCGGGCCTTCTTGCCGGTGGCCCGGGCCCAGGCGTTCGCGCACGCAGCAGCCGCGGCCGGGACGCCCAGCTCACCGATGCCGCCCGGCTCCGCCTGGGTGTTCGGCACGATGTGGCAGCTGAACTGCGGTGCCGAGTCGTACATCCGGGTCCACTTGTAGTCGTTCCAGTTCAACTCCCGGGTGGTCCCCTTGTCGATGTGCATGCCGGCCTTGAACACGGTCGCGAAGCCGTCGTGAGCGCAGCTGTACATGCCGGAGGCGGTTCCCTGCGGGTTGACCGTGTACCCCGGGTCGACCGCGACGGTGCACCTGGTCATGCGCGGCTCCGGACCCCGCGTGTCGATCTCCATGAGATAGGCCGCCAGGGAGTGGTACTCCTCGTGGAACCCGATGCCCTGGGCCACGCCCTTGGGCAGCGGGCGGCCCCACTGGCCCTCGTGGGCCGCCAGGTCAAGGACCCGCCGGTGCTTGTCACTGACGAGCAGCTCGCGGCGGAACGCGTACTCGTCCTTGCCGAGCATCCGAGCCAGCTCGTCGATGAGGATCTCGTTGAGCGTGCACACCTGGCCCGCATACACCACCCGCCACGGACCGCTGGGCACGGCCAGGAGGTGCTGCTGCAGCGTGATCTCCCTCCAGCCAACGTTGTAGGGGAGGTTCCCCGACCCGCTCTGGTTGAAGAAGTAGTCGTCGACGCCGCCGTTGTTGTGCGAGACGAGCTGGTGGGAGACGATGTCGCCGAGGCCGTGGCGGAGGTCCATCTCCGCGCAGGCCATGCGGTGCTCGAAGGTGGCCACCTGGCCGCCCTTGATCGTCGCCCGCAGGTGGTGAACGCTCACCGGACGGGTCCGGCCGACCTTGACGTCCTCCTCCCGCATCCACATGAGCTTGACCGGCCTGCCGGCGAGCTTGGCGATCTGCGCCGCCTGGAAGGGGGCGTCGTGGAACAGAGAGCGGCCGAAGGCGCCTCCCCTCGGCCCGATGTGGATGATGACCTGGTTCTCGCCGTAGTTGAGCGCCTTGGCGATGTTGCGAACCGCGGTGTTCGGGATCTGCGGCCCGGACCAGATCTCGACCTTGTCGGCCGAGGCGCGGGCGACGGCCGTGTTCGTCTCCATGGGCGCATGGCTGACGTACGGCCAACGGAAGGTGGCGTCGAGCATCCCCTCGCCCGTGTCCGGAGCAACGCACTTGTCCTGGATCGACCCCAGGAGCTCGTCGATCTGCTGGTCGGACATGCCGTCCATCGGTCCCGCGGTCCAGGTGACCTTGAGCGCTCTCTTGGCCCTGTTGGCGATCCCGAAGGTCTCAGCGCTGATCGCCACGCCCCCGGGGATGAACATCTCGGGCATGCCCGGGAACGGGGTGATGGCGATCACCCCGGGCATGGCCATGACCTCTGCCACGTTGTCGATCGACTTCACGGTGGCACCGTGCCTCTCCCAGAGGACGGGGATCGTCGGCACCGCGTCCGGGACCTCGGTGAGGTCCATGCAGTACGTCGCCTTGCCGGTGGCGATGTCCTTGGCGTTGATACGCGGGCGTGGCTGCCCGATGAGCTTGTACTCCTCGGGCTTCTTGAGGCGGGGCGCCTCGGTCGGCGTGACCGTGGCCGCGGCCGCCGACAGCGAGCCGTACGACAGCTTGCGGCCGTCGGGGGCGACGACGTACCCGTCCTTGGTGCGCAGAGTGGCGGCGGGGAGCTTCCACTGCAGCGCGGCGGCCGACGTCATGCGCGACCTGATCTGGGCGCCGATGACCCGGCACGGATCCCACAGCGAGCGGGTCGAGTGCGAGCCACCGGTCAGCTGCGCGTCCTGGCGCTTGGGCTCCGCCTTCGAGAGGGCCACGTCCATGTTCTCGAGCGGGACGTCGAGATTGTCGGCCATCATCGTCGCGATGGTCGTCATGACCCCCTGGCCGATGTCCATCCGGGGGATCTCGAAGTACACCCGGTTGTCGGGCTTCATCTCGACCTTCAGGTCGTAGAGGAAGGGCCCGTCATCCTGGATGAAGATGTCGGTGAAGTCCTGGTGCTCCGGGAGGATGGGGGTGCCGGGGATGTAGGCCTCCGCGGGACGAAGGTCCAGGCGACCCGCGACGACCAGCGTCGGTCCGGCGATCAGGAATGCCTTGAGCAGGCGACGGCGACCAATTACCTTATCAGCGATAGACATGAAGCTCCCCTCCGCATAATCACTCGGATTAGCGGCCGCTGGCCTCGGCCGGCTCGATGTCCGGCCACGACGGTGTCACCAAAAAACTTATAGGGGCGCTATACGAATATTCTTCCCCTGTCAAATCCAACACGATCGTGGGTGACCTGACTTGCGTCAATCCCCGCCATGTTATCGATGCTAGGACGCGCTTTTGTCGAATGTCCAGCCTGCAAATGCATGGACTTGTGGGGGAGGTACAGTGGTCAATGATTGACCAGTGGCGTCATGGAGTTGGGACTGGTAACATTTGGTCAATGATTGACCAGTGGCGCGTTCTCTTCCTGAGCGCCGCCTGCCTCGCTGCGGCGGCCTGCGGCTCCGCGCCGGCGGCCACCCCCGGGCCGTCGAAGCCGGCCCTGGCGGTCGGGAGCGTCATGGTCGACGGCTCGGTCGCCCGCCCCACCCGCTTCTCGGTCGCCGACCTGGCGGCGTTGCCGGGCCACTCGCTCGACGTGACCTTCAACAGCATGCGCACCGGGACACAGCACCACGTGGAGACGGGACCGCTGCTGGTCGACGTCCTCGCCAAGGTTGGTCCGCGCTTCGACCTGCGGGTGAAGCAGGGCGAGCTGCGGGACTTCGTCGTGATCACGGGGTCCGACGGCTACGAGGCCGTGCTCTCCTATGGCGAGATCGCACCGAGCTTCGGAAACCGGCTCGCCCTTCTCTCCCTGAAGGAGGACGGCGTGGTCCTCACCGCTCCTCGGCTCGTCATCCCCGGGGATGTCCTGGGCGGGCGCGACGTCAGCCAGGTGGTGCATGTCGAACTGGGCTCCGCCCCGTCCGGACGGCCCTGAGAGAGCGGGACAGACCGCGGGAGCTACGTCGAGCGGATGATCGTGCCGACGTGCTCGCCCCGGAGCGCCCGGAGCACGTTCCCGGGTGTGCGCCCGTTGACGATCTGTACCTGATGCACGTTTCTGGCGGTCGTCATCGCCTCGAGGAGCATCCGGTCGACGGGCAGGGTCGGCAGCCGGCGGCCGCGCAGCTCGGCGACTGAGATGTCAGGGATGAACTCGGGGCTGGCCACCCCGGGCTGGTTCGGGTCGGCCGTGTAGAGCCCGTCGACGTCCTCGACCAGGGTGAGCCGCTGGGCGCCGAGGGCGTCGGCGATCAGAAAGGCGCCGGTGTCCGCCCGGTGCGGCGGGATCCGCCCGAACGATTGGGGAAACTCATGATGATGGTAGGGCGGGAAGGCGCTGGCGACGACCGCCCTGGCGGCTGCCAGGTGGACGCCCAGCTGGTCCGCGATCGTGGCGTGCTCGACGTAGGAGACGTTGTTGTCGGTCAGAAGGGCGGCGATGATGTGGCCGTTGTTGCCGGCCTCGGTGGCGGCGAGGCTGGCCAGCGCGCCGACGGGCAGGCCCAGGTCGAGGCCGACGCGGTAGATGTGGCGGGCCCTGATCCCGGGGCCGGCCAGGATCAGCAGGCGGTGCTCGGGCAGGGCCCGGCGGAGCTCGTCGACCACCGGGAGAATGGCCTCCGCGCCCCGATCCATGATCGAGCGGCCGCCGATCTTCACCACGTTCAGCCAGGGCAGCAGCCGGAACGGGGGCCGGTCCTCCACCGGGCGGGTCAGCTCCCGGTCGAGCAGGGTCTGACGAGCGAGTGACGATGGGACGTGCTTGATCTCGTCGTTCATCTCGGTCCTCCTCAGTCCGCGGTGATGATCGTGCCGACGTGCTCGCCCGCCAGCGCCCGAGCGATGTTGCCGGGTACCAGACCGTTGACGACCTGCACGGACCGAACGTGCTTCGCCGCCTTCATGAGGTCGAAGACGGGCCGCTCGATGATGAGGTCGTGGAGGTCCAGGGCCAGCAGCTCGTCGACGGTGATCCGCGGGATGAACTCGGCGTCGGGGTGCGTCTTGGGGTTGGCGGTGTAGAGGCCGTCCTCGTCCTTGACGTAGATCATCGCCCTGCACCCGAACGTCTCGGCCACCAGGTAGCAGCCGGCGTCGGTCCGGTACGGGGGGATCACCCCCTCGGCCGGCAGCCGCATCCACATCGCGTACGGGGGCATGCCGGCGAAGACCACGGCGTGGATGTCCGCCAGGTACAGGGGAACGGCCGACAGACCGGCCCCGTCGACCACGGGGATGCCGTGCTTGACGAGCAGATGGCCCAGCATGGCCGCGTTCTGACCGGCCACCGCCGCCCCGACCCCGGTCAGCACCCCGGTGGGCAGCCCGAGGTCGGCGGCGATCGAGTACAGGTGCCGGGCCCGGGTGCCGGCGCCCGTCCCGATCAGCAGCTGGTGATCCCTGCGAGCGGCCACGAGCTCCTCGATCACCGGGTAGACCGCCTTGCGGCCGCGATCGATCACGCTCTGCCCACCGATCTTGATCACGGTGGCGTCGGGCAGGATCCGGTAATCGGGCGCCGTATCGGTCGCGGCGAGAAGCTCCTCGTCGGTGAGCGACCGCTCCATCAGGATCGCTTCGAGTTCCGCCGTCTCATTCCGCATCCACAGGTCCCTCCGTCGAAAAGCCCGGACACGTCGCTGCGTGACCGATGATCCTGCCCGCCTCAGGCGAGCGAGGTCGAGCAAAGCGTGGGCGATGGCGTCGAACTTTCCGTGGACCTCGCCGCGGGATGGTGCACCGGCCGCGCGCAGCGTGCTGCCGAGCGACTCCCGCAGATGCGTGGATCGTGTGTCCACGTCGCGGACGTCATATGTACAGGGCCGTCATGGTACTCGACGGATCTTCGCAGCCGCTGCGGCGCGCCATCCGCTGTGCCACCCATCGCGTGGGAGAGGCGGCGGAGCTGCGCTCGCCGGCTTCGCGGCCACAGCCTCCGCAGCACGTGGATCGTGCTGCGGAGGCTCGGACACGGCTGGTCGCCCTGCCTGCCCTCAGGCCGGGCGTGTGTCGACAGCCTGCTAGAGCCCGGGGGCCGTCACCACCACCGGAGAGACCGGGACGGGGTGAGCCGCCACGGCGGCGTCACTGGTGGGGCAGCCGCCCAGCAGAGTCCATTCGACGATGCAGGCCGGCGGCGCGTCCGCAACCGCCGCCCGGGGCACGCCGCCGAAGGTCAACGTGAGTGCCATCAGCGCCGCCGGCACGATCGCAACCGACGTCCATCTCAAGTGCATCGCGGTCATCCTCCCTGCCTTGCCCCACACCATGTGGCGTCCTGAATTTACGTCAATCCCCGCCATGATTCGGATGCTAGAACTCGCTTTTGTCGAGTGTCCAGCCTGCAAATGCATGGACTTGGGGTGGCGCCATTGGTCAATGGTTGACCAGTGGCAATCCACGGACGTGGAGGGGCATTTTCAGATTGCCCGGTGCGGCCGCGGTCGATGCCGGCGACACCGGCGGGGCCGAGACCTACTCGGGCCGACCGTCCCGCCGGTCGCGTTGGAGGGTCGCCTCGTAGGTTCGGCGCACGCCCGCACGGAACGGACCGGGGAGCACGGAGCGCAGCGCGGCGGCGACGGCGAGCGACCGCGGAACGGTGATCGAGGCGCGCTCACGCCGCACCGCGTCGAGGATCGCGGCGCTCACCCGCCCCGGCTCCAGCCGGGCCCGCGCGGCGCTCGGCGGGAGGTGGCGGACCGCCTCGGCGGTGAGGATGTCGGTGCGCACGACGCCCGGGTTCACCCAGCAGACGTGGACGCCGAGGCGGGCGAGCTCCGGCGCGGACGCCTCGGTCAGCGCGATGAGCGCGGCCTTGGACGCCGAGTAGCCCGCCTCCCACGTCCAGGGGATCGCCCCGGCGATCGACGCCACGTTGACCACCACCCCACGCCGCCGCGCGGTCATGTGGGGAAGCACGGCGAGGAGGCATGCGGCGGCGCCGAGGTAGTTGACCCGCATCACCCGCTCGAGGTCGGCGACCGTGGAGTCGCGGAGAGCGCGGTGGAGCCCGACGCCGGCGTTGTTCACGAGCAGGTCGACGCGCCCGTGCCGCTCCACCACCCCGGCGACGGTGCACTCCACCGCGGCGGTGTCGGTGACGTCGCAGACCGCCATCTCCCCCGGCGTCCGCCGCTGCTCCAGCTCGTCGACCAGGCTGCGCAGCAGGGGCTCGCGGCGGGCCACCGCCACCACCGTGGCACCGGCGCCGGCGAGGTCGAGGGCGGTGGCCCGGCCGATGCCGCTCGAGGCACCGGTGACCAGGGCCACGGCGCCCTCGAGCCTCATCGGCGCGGGGCCGGCCCGGCGCTCAGGAGGGCGGGAGGTAGCGCGGCGGCGGGGTGTACCCGGATGAGGCGGACGCGGAGCTCTCGGTGGGCGGGGCCGGTGGTGGCGGCGGCGTTTCGCGGTCGCGGGATGCGAACGGAGGCCGCCGCTGCCCCTGCGACCGCTGCTTGAGGTGGTCGAAGAGCCGGACCAGCAGGATGGGGGTGGCGATGGCGACGGCGCCGGTGATGAAGGTCAGCCGGTTGGGCAGGTTCGAGGCGTCGCCCAGCCCCTGGTAGCAGAAGTAGCCGCTGATGAAGGAGAGCACGATGATCACCAGCATGCTCACCACCAGCAGCAGCTCCTGGTTGCTGTCCTGGAGAAGGGGATGCGACGGGTAGCGCGCCCGCAGCGCCCGGTACATGTTCAGCGCGGTCCACGAGTTCGAGCATGATGCCGCTGACCACGGCGAGGACGCTGATCGTCCAGCGGAAGGCGCTGAGGTGCTGGACGATGAAGGCGGCGATGTTGACCACGATGAGCAGCACCGGGGTGATGCCGCCGATCACCGGGATGATCCATGCCCTCGCGATCTGCCAGGGGGTGCGCCTCCCCCGCACGGGCGGCGGCTCGGAGGGTCGGCTCGCTCGTCGGCGCCGCAGCATGCCGATAGAGTACGGGTCGCCACGCCGCCCTGGGTGGCCGCCGCCGCCCTGTCATCAGCTCCTTCGTCGCTGACAGCCCTCCCCCTCCGCGCGAAGGCCGAGCACCGATTCCACCAGGGCGGGCAGCACCTCCCCGCAGCGGCCGTGGATGAGGGCGCCCGCGGCCTCGTCGAGCTCGGTCTCGCCGTCGTTGACGATCACCAGCCGGGCGCCGCGGCGGGCGGCGGCGAGCGGCACCCCGGCCGCGGGCCACACCGAGAGGGTCGAGCCCACCGCCAGGCAGACGTCGCACCGCTCCGCCACCGTCATCGCGCGCTCGACGTCGGCCTCGATCAGCGCCTGTCCGAAGCTGATCGTCGCCGACTTCAGCAGTCCTCCGCAGGCCTCGCAGTGGGGGTCATCGTCACCCTCGCGGACACGGTCGAGCACCACCTCCATGGGCAGGCGCAGACCGCAGTCGAGGCAGCCGGCCCGGCGGGTGGTGCCGTGGATCTCGATGACGTCGGCGGACCCCGCCTGCTGATGGAGGCCGTCGATGTTCTGGGTGACCACCACCCGCACCAGCCCGGCCCGCTCGAGCTCGACCACGGCGCGGTGGCCGGCGTTGGGCTGGGCGGAGTCGACCGGCGAGGCGAGCCGGTTGCGCCAGGTCTCGCGGCGCACCTCGGGGTCGGCGAGGAATCTCTGGATGGTGTACCGCGCCGGGTCACGGGTCCGCCAGACGCCGTTGGGACCGCGGAAGTCGGGGATGCCGGACTCGGTGGAGATGCCTGCGCCGGTGAACACCAGCACCTCGCGGGCGGCGGCCAGCCAGGAGGCGACCACACGGAGCGAATCGTCGGCGGGCATCATCGGAGTTCTAGGTGGAGGGGCGGCGCGCCACCACCAGGTGCGGGAATGTCGACACGGAGGCCGGGGTGGACGCCAACATCGAGCAGGAGCGCTTCTGGAACGAGGACGCCGGGCCCGCCTGGGTGGAGCACCAGGAGCGCCTCGACGCCCTGGTGGGGCCCTTCGGCCGGCTCAGCATCGACGCCGGAGCACCGGCGGCGGGCGAGTGGGTCCTCGACGCCGGCTGCGGCACCGGCGCCACCATCCTGGAGCTCGCCGAGCGCGCCGGGCCGGCCGGGCACGTGATGGGGATCGACATCTCCGAGGTGATGCTGGACCGCGCCCGGAGCCGGGTCGCCGGAGCCGGCCTCGGCACCGTCGAGCTGGTGCGCGCCGACGCCCAGGTGGCGGCGCTGCCGGCGGAGGCATTCCACCTGGTCCACTCCCGGTTCGGGGTGATGTTCTTCTCCGACCCGGTGGCGGCGTTCGCCAACCTCCGGTCGGCGCTCCGCCCCGAGGGCCGGCTCGCCTTCGTCTGCTGGCGGGCGCCCGACCTCAACCCCTGGTTCTCGGTGCCGATCGCGGCGGTCTCGGGCATCCTCGAGCCGCCCCCCGCCCCGGGACCGGGGGCCCCCTCGCCGTTCGCGCTCGCCGACCCGGGGATCACCCGGGCGATCCTGGAGCGGGCGGGATTCTCGGCGGTCGCGGTCGAGGGCCGGGAGCACCCGGTCCGGGTGGCCGGCGCCGCCGAGGCCGGCCGCGCCGGCGAGATCGCGCTCTCGGTGCTGCCGGTGCGGGCCGCCTACGCCGCCGCCCCGCCCGAGGTGCAGGGACGGGCCCGATCGGCGGTGCAGACCGCGCTTGCGCCCTTCTCCGGCCCCGACGGGACGGCCCTGCCCGGCGCGGTGTGGCTGGTCACGGCACGGCGCTGAGGGCCGATCGAATGCCCGCGTGAGGATGCCCGGGTGATCTGACACGCGTGGAGGTACCAGGTAGCTCCACCACGCGACCGGGGGGCCACCCCGGTGGTGGAGGCGCCGGGTATCGAACCCGGGTCCGAAGCCGCGTCCCGTGAGACCTCTACGAGTGTAGTCCCGGCTTTGATCTCACCCGAGCAACGCCCTGGGACAGGCTGTGCTCGGGCCAGCCACGGTGGATGTCCCGCCCGGCGCCGTGGCGCCACCGGGCGGCGAGACCGCTGGTATTAACGTCGGGTCCGGACCCCACGGCCGAGGGCCCGGTCGACGTCAGGCCTAAGCCTGAGCGTTTGAACTACTTACGCAGCGTAAGCGAGTTCGGGAGTGCTGTTCGCACGTATATTTTTCCCGGTTTTACGAGCCCGGGGCTCGACTCGCCATCCCACAATCCACGACCCCGTCGAAACCATACGCCCCCATCACCGGGGTGCCAGGCAGGCGGGCATGCGACCGCGTGAAGGTCCCATCGTACCCCGCCGGCCCTGCTTCAAACACGGTTTGCGGGGGTAGCCTTCCCGTAGTCTCTACACCATGGCCCAGACCAAGACCAAGACCCCGAACCAGCCCCCCACGCTCAGCGGCGCCGACCCCACCGTCGGGGCGACGATCACCCGGGTCGCCCTGATCGGCACCCACAGTGGTGGCAACCGCCGCGAGGGTGCGGAGATCCAGCTCGACGAGCTCGAGGAGCTGGCGCGCACCCTCGGAGCCGAGGTCGCCGACCGGCGCCTCATCCAGCTCCGCGAGCCCCATCCCGCGACCTATCTGCGCACCGGCACCGTCGAGACGATGGAGGCGGCGCTCGGTGAGCTCGACCGCCCCGCGGTGCTGGTCAACGATTCCCTGACCCCCCGCCAGCAGCGCAACCTGCAGGCCGCCTGGAGGGTCCCGGTGCTCGACCGCACCGAGGTCATCCTCGCCATCTTCGCCCGCCGGGCGCGCACCGCCGAGGGGCGCATCCAGGTGGAGATGGCCCAGCTCGAGCACCTCCTCCCCCGCCTCGCCGGCGGCTGGCGCCACCTCGAGCGGCAGCGCGGCGGCGTGGGCACCCGCAGCGGCCCCGGTGAGACCCAGATCGAGGTCGACCGCCGCCTCGTCGGCCAGCGGCTGAAGCGACTGCGGGTGCGTCTCAAGGAGCTGGAGCGGCGCCGCACCACCCAGCGCAAGGCGCGGCTCGACGTGCCCCTCGCCACCTGCGCGCTGGTCGGGTACACCAACGCGGGCAAGTCGACGCTGCTCAACCGGCTGACCAACTCGGACGTGCTCGCCGACGACCTGCTCTTCGCCACCCTCGACCCCACCTCGCGGCTGCTCAGCCTGCCGTCCTCGCGCCGGGTGATCCTCACCGACACCGTGGGGTTCATCCAGAACCTGCCCACCGAGCTGGTCGAGGCCTTCGCCGCCACCCTCGAGGAGGTGCGCGCCGCCCGCATGCTCGCGGTCGTGGTCGACGCCTCGCACCCCGAGGCCCAGAGCCAGCTGACCACGGTGCTGGAGACCCTCCACGCCATGGACGCCGACCAGCCCGCGCTCCTCGTGGTCTCCAAGGCCGACCTGGTGCCCCCCGCCGAGCTGCCCCACGTCGTCGCCGGCCTCCGCCAGATCGCCGAGACCGACCCGATCGTCATCTCCTCGGTGACCGGGGACGGGCTGCGCGACTTCCGCGCCGCCATCGACGCCCTCGCCGCACAGGTGGTGATCGAGACCCGCTCCAACCGGCCGGTGCCCACCGCCGGCGTCGAGGACGACGACGAGGAGGGCATGCTCGCGGAGGACGTGCTCGATCCCGGCGACGAGCAGGAGCCTCCGGGCCTGGCCCGGAGCGCCGCGGTCTGAGCCTCCGCTAGTGCCGGGCGGCCACCCGGTCGGCCTCGCGTTTGGAGTCGCGCTCAGCCATCGCCTGCCGCTTGTCCCAGAGCTTCTTGCCCCGGGCGAGCCCGATCAGCAGCTTGATGCGGTTGCCCTTGACGTACATCCGCAGCGGCACCAGGGTGAGCCCCTGCTGGTGCACCTTGCCGTCGAGGTACTCGATCTCGCGGCGGTGGAGGAGCAGCCGCCGCCGCCGCTCGGGGTCGTGGTTGGCGATGTTGCCCTGGGCATAGGGGCTGATGTGCACCTGGATCAACCAGGCCTCGTTGCCCTCGACGCGCACATATCCCTCGGTGAGCTGGGTGCGGCCGGCGCGCAGCGACTTCACCTCGGTGCCGGTCAGCTCGACCCCCGCCTCGAAGGTCTCGAGGATGGCGTACTCGTGCGACGCCCGGCGGTTGCGCGCCAGGGTGCCGTCGGGCTCGGACTTCTTCTTCGTCGCCATCGCCGTGCCCTCCCCTGTCAGACCGGGTCCGGGGCCGCTTCCCAGCGGACGATCTCGGCCTCGGCGGCGGCGATCGCGGCGGCGGCCTCCGACCCGGGCGCGGGGGCGGCATCGTAGCGCTCGAGGCGCACCAGGCCCTGCATCGACAGCCGCTCGCGCCAGCCCGCCTCCGCCAGCATCGGCCGGGGTCCCAGCTGCTGGGGCCAGCCCAGGCAGAGGTAGGCGACCGGCACCACGTGCGGGGGGATGCCGAGGAGCTCGCGCAGCTCGCCGGTCTTGATGATGCTGACCCAGCCCACCCCGAGGCCCTCGGCGCGGGCCGCCAGCCAGAGGTTCTCGACCGCGCAGCAGGTGCTGTAGACGTCGGTCTCGGGCTGGCTGTTGCGCCCCAGCACGTGGGTGCCGCCGCGGGTGGGGTCGCAGCTGACGCAGATGTTCAGCGGCGCCTCGCGGATCCCCTCGAGCTTGAGGGCGAGGAACTCGGCGCGGCGGGGCTCGTCGTAGAAGCAGGCCGCCGCCTGGCGCTCGCGGAGGTAGAGCTCGTGCACCCTCGCCCGGGTCGCCTCGGAGCGGATGACGGTGAAGGTCCAGGGCTGCATGAAGCCGACCGACGGCGCCCGGTGGGCGGCGGCGAGCACCCGGTAGACGAGGGCGTCGTCGACCGGGTCGGTGCGGAAGTGGCGGACGTCGCGGCGCTGGTGGATGGCCCGGTAGACGGCCTCGCGATCGGCGCCGGCGAAGCGGTGACGGCGGGGGTCGCTCATGGCGAGGGGGCGCGGCGGCCGCGCAGGTAGGCGGCCGCGTCCATGGGGCGGCGCCCCGGCGGCTGCACCCGCCGCACCGCGTAGACGCCGTCGCGGGTGGCGACCTCGGCGGCCTCGCGGTCGGTGCGCAGCACCGTCCCCGGGGGGCCGGCGTCGTCGCCCCGCGAGAGCGGCGCGCCGGCGAGCAGGCGCACCTCCGCTCCCCCCAGCGGGGCGGTCACCCCCGGCCAGGGGTCGAGCCCGCGCACCCTCCGGTCGACCTCGGCGGCGCCGACATGCGACCAGTCGACCCGGCCGTCGTCGCGGCGCAGCCGGGGGGCGAGGGTGGCGGCGGCGCCGTCCTGCGGCTCGGCGGTCACGGTGCCGGCCTCGAGCCCGGCGAGCACCTCGACGAGCAGGTCGGCGCCGATGGCGGCGAGCCGCCCGGTGAGCTCGGGGGTGGTCTCGGTGGCCGCGATCGGGGTGGCCCGCCTCGCGTACACCGGGCCGGTGTCGAGGCCCGCGTCCATGCGCATGATCGAGACCCCGGTCCGGGCGTCGCCGGCGAGGATCGCCGCCGCCACCGGCGAGGCCCCCCGCCAGCGGGGCAGCAGCGACGCGTGGACGTTGACGCCGCCGAGCCGCGGGCCCTCCAGCAGCGCGGCCGGCAGGATCTGGCCGTAGGCGGCGACAACCAGGGCATCGATGCCGAGGTCGAGGAGCTCCGCGGTCGCCGCTGGCTCGCGGATCCGCGACGGCTGCAGCAGCGGCAGGCCGCGCTCGCGGGCGAGGTCGCCCACCGGGCGCGGCGCCGGGCGGCCCCGGTCGCCGGGGCGCTCGGGCTGGGTCACCACCGCGGCGACGTCACAGCCGGCGTCGAGGCATGCCGCCAGCGAGGGGACGGCGAAGTCCGCGGTGCCGAGGAATGCGATGCGCACGCCGGCCTACACGGCCAGGGTGACAGCCTCGCCCGCCTCGCCCGCCTCGGTCGCCTCCTCCTCGCTGCCCACCGCCACCGGACGAAGGGTGTCGATGCTGGTGAGCCTGTCGATGAAGAGGACGCCGTCGAGGTGGTCGATCTCGTGGAGGATGGCGCGCGCGAGCAGCCCCTCGCCCTTGATGCGCACCGCCTTGCCGTTGCGGTTCAGCGCCTTGATCGTGACCCTGTCGGCGCGGGCGACCTCGCCGACGAAGCCGGGGACGCTGAGGCAGCCCTCGAGCCCGACCTGCTCGCCCGAGGTGCGGACCACCTCGGGGTTGGCCAGCGTGTAGAGCTGGTTGTCCACCTTCATGACGATGACCCGCAGCTGCACGTCCACCTGGTTGGCGGCGAGGCCCACCCCGGGGGCGTCGAGCATGGTCTCGACCATGTCGTCCATCAGCCGGCGCACCGAGTCGTCGACCTTCGGCACCCGCCTGGCCTTGAGCCGGAGGCGGGGGTTGTCTTTGGTGATGATCTGGAGAAGCGCCACGCTGAACCTCACAGGGCGGGATCGACGTCGATGCTCCAGCCCCGGTCTGTCGGAAGATGGGGAAACGCCTCCTGGAGGGACGCCCCCCGCACCGTGATCTGCCACCGATACTCGCCGCGAAGGCGGTGCAGGAACGCGGGCGTCGGCCCGAGGACGTCAACTCCCGAGCCGGGGGTCAGTGTACCAGAGAGCTTTTCCGCCGCCCTCCGGGCACGGCGCTCCGCCTCGGCGTCGTCGCGGTGCGAGCAGGTGCAGACGCAGAGGCGGCTGTAGGGCGGGAACCCGGTGGCGCGGCGGATGCGGATCTCCTCGTGGGCGAAGCCGAGGTAGTCGTGGCCCAGCGCGTGACGCACCGCGTAGTGGCCGGGGCTGTAGGTCTGCAGGATCACCCGCGCGGAGTGCTCGCCCCGGCCGGCGCGCCCCGCCACCTGGGTGAGCAGCGAGAACGTCACCTCGCCGCTCCGGTAGTCGGGGAGGTGGAGGGCGGTGTCGGCGTTGACCACCCCCACCAGCCGCACCCCGGCGAGGTCCCAGCCCTTGGTGACCATCTGGGTGCCGATCAGGCAGTCGGCGCCGCCCCGGGCGAAGGTGTCGTAGATCTCGAAGTAGGTGTCGCGGCGCTGCACGGTGTCGCGGTCCATCCGCAGCAGGCGCAGCCCCGGGAAGCGCTCGCCCACCACCCGCTCGAGCCGCTCGGTGCCCATCCCGAGCGCCCGGATCGCGAGCGAGCCGCAGGCGGGGCATTCCCGGGGCGGCGGCCGGGAGGCGCCGCAGTAGTGGCAGGCGCAGAGCCCCCGGCCCTGGTGGAAGACCAGGGCGACGCTGCAGTTGGGGCAGCCCAGCGCCTCCCCGCAGGAGCGGCAGACGATCACGGTGGCGGTGCCGCGGCGGTTGAGGAAGAGGATCGACTGGCCCCCGGCCCCGGCGCACTCCGCCAGCGCGCGCTCCAGCGACTGCGAGAGCGGGCTGCGGTTGCCGGCGCGCAGCTCCTCGCGCAGGTCGACCACCTCGATCGGGGGCAGCGTCCGCCCGGCGATGCGGTCGGGAAGGGTGGCGAGCTCGAGGTCGCCACCGTGGGCGCGGAAGAAGGTCTCCAGCCGCGGCGTCGCCGAGCCCAGCACCACCGGCGCGCCGCACAGCCGGCCGAGCTCGAGGGCGGTCTCGACGGCGTGGTAGCGGGGCACCCGGTCCTGCTTGTAGGCGGAGGCGTCCTCCTCGTCCACCACCACCACGCCGAGGCCGGAGAGGGGCGCGAAGACGGCGCTCCGCGAGCCCACAACGACGTCGGCGCCGCCCTCGCGCACCCGCCGCCAGGTGGCCGCCCGCTCCGCGTCGGTGAGCCCGGAGTGCATCAGCACCACCCGCCCCGGGAAGCGGGCGGCGAAGCGCCGGATGGTCTGCGGGGTGAGGCTGATCTCGGGCACGAGCACGAGGGCGCTGCGGCCGGCGGCGAGCGCGGCGGCGATGGCGGCGAGGTAGACCTCGGTCTTGCCGCTGCCGGTGACCCCGCGGAGCAGCAGGCGGTGGTGGCGGCCCTCGGCGATGGCGAGCAGCAAGGGGGCGGCGGCGAGCCGCTGCGCCTCGGTGAGCGGCGGCGCGACCTCGGCCTCGCCGGTCTCGGCGGCCTCCCGGGCGCCCCGGGACGTGCTCCGCGGCCCCCGCTTCCGCCCCCGGGGACGGGCGGACCGCACCCCGGTGGGGAGCATCGCCTTGACCACCTCTCCGAGCGGCGCCCGGTAGCGCTCGGCGACCCACCGCCCCAGCAGCACGAGGTGGGGGAGCAGCGGCGGCGGCTCGTCGAGCACCTCGAGGATCGCCCGGGCCTCGAACTCGGTGGTGGCGACCCGCTCGACGACGTGTCCGATCACCTCCCGCTCGCCGAAGGGCACCCGCACCCGGGCCCCGGGCACCGCGCTCAGGTCGAGGTCGGCGCCCACCGAGTAGGTGAAGGTGTCCCTCGGGAGGATCGAGCGCAGCTCGGGGACGACCGTCGCGTAGCCGGAGATCTCGGGCACGGGGGGAGTCTGACAGGCGAACATGGGTTCGAGGGCCGGTGGCGATCCACGGCCGATCAGCCGGCCGCCGGCTCTCTCGCCGCCCACCGGGCGGCGATGATCTCCAGGACCCGCCGGGCGACCTCGGGCTTGGGGGCGCGGGTCAGCTCGGCGACCACGCCCTCGCGGCCGAGCACGGTCACCGCGTTCTCCTCGCCGCCCATGCCGGTGGCGACGTCGTTGGCGACGATCAGCTCCAGGCCCTTGCGCTCGAGCTTGGTGCGGGCGTTGTCGAGCAGGTCGTCGGTCTCGGCGGCGAAGCCGACCACCATCACCCTCAGCTCGCGGGCCCGGTCGCGCACCGCGCAGAGGATGTCGGCGGTGGGGACGAGGTCGAGGCGCAGGGCGGTGTCGCCCTTCTTCAGCTTGTGTGGCGAGGGCTCGGCGGGCCGGTAGTCGGCGACCGCGGCGGCCATCACCAGGACGTCAGCGCCGGCGAGGTGCTCGCGGACGGCGTCGAGCATCTCCGCGGCGGTGGCGACCTCCACCACCGCGAGGCGGGGATGGAGGGCGGGCGGCGCCAGGGTGGTGACCAGGGTGACCGACGCCCCCAGCGCCAGCGCCTCGGTGGCGAGCGAGTTGCCCATCCGTCCGCTGCTGCGGTTGCCCAGGTAGCGCACCGGGTCGACCGGCTCGCGGGTGCCGCCGGCGGTGACCAGCAGGCGGCGTCCGGCCAGGGGGAGCGAGCCGTCCCCGGCGCCGAGCAGAACGGCGCAGGCCTCGACCACGCCGTTGGGCTCGGCCATCCGTCCCATGCCCTCCGCGCCGCTGGCCAGGCGCCCCGCCTGCGGGCCCACCACCACCGCACCGCGGCCGCGCAGGGTGGCGAGGTGCCCCCGGGTGGCGGGGTGCTCCCACATCCGCGTCTCCATCGCCGGGGCGAGCAGCAGCGGCGCCGCGCAGGCGAGCGCGGTGGCGGTGACCGCGTCGTCGGCGAGGCCGAGGGCGAGGCGGGCGCAGAGGTCGGCGGATGCGGGAGCGGCGACCTGGACCTCGGCCCAGCCGCCGAGGCCGAGGTGGGCCATCCCGTGGGCGGCGAGGCCCCCCTCCCCCGGCTCCCAGATGTCCGCGGCGACGGCGTGGCCGGAGAGGCTCTGGAAGGTCATCGGGGTGATGAAGTGGACCGCACCACGGGTCATCGCCACCCGCACCTCCGCACCCCGCCTGCGGAGCAGGGTGACGATCTCGCAGGCCTTGTAGGCGGCGATGCTGCCGCTGACGTAGAGGGCGACCCGGCGGCCCGCCAGGTCAGCCCGCGTTGGCGCCACAGCTGGCCTCAACGATGTCGAGGATCTGGCCCGCCGCGCGCTCGACGCTGTCGTTGACCACGAGGTGATCGTAGCGGGCCGCCTCGGCCATCTCCCGGACGGCGTCGGCGTCGCGACGGGCGAGGGCGTCGTCGTCATCGGTGCCGCGGTCGCGCAGCCGCTGGCGGAGCACCTCGATCGAGGGGGGCAGGAGGAAGATGAAGATGGCGTCGGAGAGCCGCTCGCGCACCGCCGACGCCCCCTGCACGTCGATCTTGAGGACCACGTGCTCGCCCTGGGCGACCATCGCCTCCACCCGCCGGCGCGAGGTGCCGTAGCGGTTGCCGTGGACCACAGCGGTCTCCAGGAACTCGCCCGCCTGCTCGAGCCGGAGGAAGGTCTGCTCGTCGACGAAGGTGTAGGAGACGCCGTCGACCTCGCCGGGACGCGGCGGCCGGGTGGTGTACGAGATGCTGTAGCGCAGCCGCGGCTCGCGGGCGAAGAGAGCGTGGAGCACGGTGTCCTTGCCCACCCCGCTGGGCCCGCTGAGCACGATGACGCGCCCGTTCACAACCTGCCCTCGCGGGCCTGCTGGAGCAGGTCGACCAGGTCGGCGGGGAGCGGGGCCTCGTAGATCCGCTCGGCGCCGTCGGCGGGGTGGACGAGGCGGAGGCGGCGGGCGTGGAGGGCGGGGCGGCCGGCGTGGCGGTCGTCGCGGCGCCCGTAGGTCGGGTCGCCGACCACGGGGCGGCCCACCCAGGCGAGGTGGACGCGGATCTGGTGGGTGCGCCCACTCCGCAGCGAGACGTCGAGGACGGTGGCCTCGGCGAGCCGCTCGACCACCTGGAAGTCCGACTGCGCCGCCCGGCCGCCGTCGACCACCGCCATCCGCTGGCGCTGCCGCGGGTCGCGGGCGATCGGGGCGACGATCTCCCCGCTCGACTCGGCGAGGCTGCCCCAGACCATCGCCCAGTAGTTGCGCCCCAGGGTGCGACCGGCCAGCTGGGCGGAGAGTGCCCGGTGCGCGGCCTCGGTCTTGGCCACCACCAGCAGGCCGCTGGTGAAGCGGTCGAGTCGGTGGACGATGCCGGGACGGTCCTCGCCGGCGGCCGTCGACCAGGTGTCGCCGCGGCGGCGCAGGGCGTCGGCGAGGGTGCCGGTGGGATGGCCGGGGGCGGGGTGGACCACCAGGCCGGCGGGCTTGTCGATGACCGCGAGCCACTCGTCCTCGTGGACGATCCGCAGCTCCTCCTCCCCCTCCGCCGCGGCCGGCAGCGGCACCGGAGCGGTGGCGGGGGCGTCGGCAACCTCCACGCTCGTACCCGGCTCGATCCGCTGGGAGGGGCGGCCCGGGCGGCCGTCGACGCGCACCCGGCCGGCGTCGATCAGCGCCCGGGCGGCGGTGCGGCTGATCCCCCGCTCACGCACCATCCAGAGGTCGAGGCGCGGTGGGGGCGCTCCGCCGGCGGGCTGCGGCTCGACCACCACGGTCACCGGGCGTGCTCGCCGGCACTGGCGGGACGCCGGCTCAGGGTGATCGCGGTGATCAGGATGCCGACGACGATGGCGGCGTCGGCGACGTTGAAGACCGGCCAGCGGTGGAGGTCGACGAAGTCGACGACGTAGCCCTGACGGACCCGGTCGACGGCGTTGGCGGCGGCGCCGCCGAGCACCGCGCCGAGGGTGACCTGGGTGAGCACGCCGTTGCCGGCGCGGTGCCCTACCACCAGGATGTACACGCTCACCACCAGGGCCACCACCAGGAAGGCCGCCTGGAAGCCGGGGAAGAGCCCGAAGGCGGCACCGCTGTTGTGGATGTGGTGGATGGTGATCGGGCCGGTCGCCGGCACCTGGTCGCCGTAGGCGATGTCGCGCACCACCAGCCACTTGGTGAGGTGGTCGACGGCGAACACCACGAGGGCCGCGCCGAGCAGGATCGAGAGGCCGCGCCAGGGCGAGCCGGCGGCCCGTCCCCCGGTGCTCAGCGCCCCACCCCCAGCCGGACGTGCTGGCCGGCGACGCTGCCCTCCCACTCGGCGAGGACGCCGTCCCGGTCCGGGTTCTCGCCGTCGCGGACCACGATCCGGGTGGCGAGGGTCTCGCGCTCGAGGTGCTCGCGGTGGGCCTCGACGGCGCGGCGCAGCTCGCCGTCGGTGTCGACGTCGAGGGTGATGCGGTCGTCGAGGGCGAGGCCCGCCTGCTTGCGCAGCTCGTTCACCTTGCGGCTCAGCTCGCGGATCATCCCCTCGCGGCGAAGCTCGTCGGTGAGCTCGGTGTCGAGGACCACGCCCTCGTGGTCGCCCTCGCGGGGGGTGTAGCCGACCGCCTTGACGTTGAGCTCCTCGGCGAAGATCGCCTCCAGCTCGGGGTCGAGGGGCGCGCCCAGCACCGTGGCCCCGGCCAGCGGCTGGCGCACCTTGATCCTGGCGGTCTCGCGTGCCGCCAGGCCCTCCTCGACGAGGCGGCGCAGCCGGGCCATCTCGGCGATCACCTCGGGGTCGCGCATCACCGCCGGGGCCACCGGGTAGTCGGTGAGGTGGACCGAGCCGGCGACCCCCTCCATCGGCGGCTGGTCGCCCGTGAGCCCGTTGAGATTGCGGTAGATGCGCTCGGCGAGGAAGGGCATGAACGGCGCCAGCAGCCGCGACAGGGTGTCGAGGACGGTGAAGAGGGTGGCGTAGGCGGAGCGCTTGTCGTCGTCGTCGCTGTCGGTCTTCCAGAAGCGGCGGCGGGAGCGGCGCACGTACCACTTCGAGACGTCCTCGACGAAGCCCTCGATGACCCGCGAGGCGTCGGTGGCGTCGTAGGCGTCGAGGGCGGCGCGGACGCCGTCGACACCCTGGGCGAGGCGGGCCAGCACCCAGCGGTCGAGCACCGGCCGTCCCGGCACCGGCGGCGCCGGCGCGGCGGGATCGAAGCCGTCGATCTCCGCGTAGTCGACGAAGAACTTGTAGACGTTCCAGAGGGTGAGGATGAAGCGCCGCACCACCTCCTGGATCAGCTCCGGGGCGACCCGGTACTCGCTGCCCGCGGTCACGCTGGTGTAGAAGTACCAGCGGGTGGCGTCGGCCCCGAACTGGTCGAAGAGCTCGGAGGGGTTGATGATGTTGCCGCGCGACTTCGACATCTTCTTGCCGCGCTTGTCGACCACGTGGCTGAGGCAGATGACGTTCCGATACGCCGGCCTGTCGAAGAGCAGGGTGCTCTCGGCGAGCAGGGTGAAGAACCATCCGCGGGTCTGGTCGATGGCCTCGCAGATGAAGTCGGCGGGGTGGCGCTCCTCGAACCGCTCGACGTTCTCGAAGGGGTAGTGCCACTGCGCGAAGGGCATGGCGCCGCTGTCGTACCAGCAGTCGATGACGTCGGGACAGCGCCGCATCTCCCCGCCGCAGGCCTCGCAGGCGAGGACCACCTCGTCGATGAACGGCTTGTGGAGGTCGTCGTCGACGGTCAGGCCCACCTCGGCGGTCGAGCCCACGCAGCGCTGCGCACCGCAGCCCTCGCAGATCCAGATCGGCAGCGGCGTGCCCCAGTAGCGGCTGCGCGAGACGTTCCAGTCGACCAGGTTCTCGAGCCAGTTGCCCATCCGGCCGTCGCGAATGTGGGGCGGCTGCCAGGCGACGCTGCGGTTGTGCTCGAGCAGCTGCTGCTTCACCGCGGTGGTGCGGATGAACCACGACGTGAGCGCGTAGTAGATGAGCGGCGAGTCGCAGCGCCAGCAGAACGGGTAGGTGTGCTCGATGACCTCCGCCCGGTGGAGGCGGCCGGCCTCGCGCAGGTCCTCGACGATCCGGGGGTCGGCGGCCTTGACGAAGAGGCCGCCGTAGCGGGCGTGCTCGGGGAGGAAGCAGCCGTCGAGCCCGACCACGTGGCGGATCGCGACCCCCGCCCTGCGGCAGAGCTCGAGGTCGGCCTCGCCGTAGGCGGCGGCGGTGTGGACGATCCCGGTGCCGTCGTCCATCGACACCAGCTGCGGCGCCGAGAGCACGACGAAGGCGCGGCCCTCGGGGAGCATCTCGGTGAACAGCGGCTCGTAGGTCCGGTCGACGAGGGCGGAGCCGGCGATGTGCTCGACCACCTCGCCCTCGCCGTGCAGCACCTCGAGCCGCTTCTCGGCGAGGATCACGTCGCCGCTCCCGGTGCGCACTCGCACGTAGGTCTCGTCCGGGTGGACCGCGACGGCGACGTTGCCGGGGAGGGTCCACGGCGTCGTCGTCCAGGCGAGCAGCGAGACGTCGCCCTGCTCGCCGGTGAGCCGGAACTTCACGTACACGGACGGGTCGGGGACGTGGTCGCGGTAGCCCTGGCTCAGCTCGTGCGAGCTCAGCGAGGTCTGGCAGCGGGGGCAGTAGGGCACCACCTTGTAGTCCTGCTCGAGCAGGCCCGCGTCCCAGATGCGCTTCAGGCTCCACCACACCGACTCGATGTAGGTGCTGTCGTAGGTGCGGTAGGGGTGCTCCATGTCGAGCCAGAAGCCGAGGCGCTCGGTCATCGCCTCCCAGTCGTCGATGTACTCGCTCACCGACGCCCTGCAGAGGGCGTTGAAGCGGTCGACGCCGTACTCCTCGATCTGCCGCTTCCCGCTGATCCCCAGCTTGCGCTCGATCTCCAGCTCCACCGGCAGGCCGTGGGTGTCCCAGCCCGCCTTGCGGTCGACCTGGAAGCCGGCCATCTGGCGGTAGCGGGGGAAGAGGTCCTTGAACGCGCGGGTGAGCACGTGGTGGATGCCCGGCCGGCCGTTCGCGGTCGGCGGCCCCTCGTAGAAGACGAAGGGCGGAGCCCCCTCGCGGCGCTCGAGGGTGCGCCGGAACACGTCCGCCTCCTTCCAGAAGGAGAGCACCTCGCGCTCTCCCTCGGCGAGGCCGGCACGGGACGGGACGGGAGTGAATCGTGGCATCGGTGTCAGTGTATGAGGGAGGCGCGGCGGCCAAACGGAGTATGGAGGCTCGGGCGGGCGGTCAGGCCGACCCCGCCGCCCCGGCGCCGGCGGGGGCCCGGGGCGGCCGCTCTCCGAAGATCGCGCGACCCAGCCGGACCGCGGTCGCCCCCTCCTCGACCGCGACCTCGAAGTCGCCGCTCATCCCCATGCTCAGCTCGGGCAGGGCGCCGCCCCAGCGCTGCTCCAGCTCGTCGCGCATCCGGCGCAGCGCGGCGAAGACCGGCCGTGCCTCCTCCGGGTCGGCCACCGGTGGGGCCATGGTCATGAGGCCGCGGAGGCGCAGCCCGCCGAGCCCGGCGATCGCGGTCACCGCCTCCCCCAGGCCCGCGGGGGCGAGCCCGGTGTGCCCCGGCAGGCCGGTGAGCTCCACCTCGAGCAGCACCTCGAGGTCGCCGAGCTCGGCCGGCCGCCGCGCCGCCAGGGCCTCGGCGAGCCGGACGCTGTCGACGGAGTGGACCACCGCGAAGGTGGCCGCCGCCCGTGCCGCCTTGTTGGTCTGGAGGTGCCCGACCATGTGCCAGCGCACCCCGTCGGGCAGCTGCGGCCGCTTCGCCGCCGCCTCCTGGACCCGGTTCTCGCCGAGATCGGTCACCCCCGCGGCCACCGCCTCGGCGACCCGCGCGGCGGCGACCGTCTTGGAGACGGCGACGAGGCGCACCGAGGCGGGCTCGCGCCCGGCCCGCTCCGCGGCGGCGGCGATCCGCTCCCGGGCGGCGGCCACGGCGTCGGCGGTGGAGGGCATCCCCGGAGTCTGACGCGCCCGCGCCGGCCCGGGCTCGCGGAGCGGTGCCGGGCTACCCGGCCTCGCCGTCCTCCTCGGCGGCGCCGGAGGGCTGGAGGCTCTCCCTGCCGACGCGCTCGACGAACTCGGGCATCGCCTCGCCGGGGAGGCGCTCGCGGAGGTAGCGGACGATGATGCCGGTGGTCGCCGTCCCCGCCCGCTCGCCGATCACCCGGCCGACCCGGCGCGCGGTGACCGGGTCGTGGCCGAGACGGCCGCCGACGAAGACCTCGTAGCCGTCGACCGGCCTCTCGGCGTCGCGCATGGCGACGGCGTGGAGCCCGACGTCGGCGGCGGCGTGCTGGGCGCAGCCGTGCGAGCAGCCGGAGATGTGGACGCGGAGCGGCTCGGCGCCGGCCTCGGCCTCGACGATCGGCGCCAGCTCGCGCTCCATGGTGCGGGCCAGGCCGCGGGAGTCGCCGACGCCCCAGACACACCACTCGCTGCCGGCGCACACCTGCACGTCGACCAGGCTGCCTGCGCCCCGCGCGGGCAGGCCGACGGTGGCGAGCGCGTCGCAGACCCGGTCGCCGTCGCCGGCGGCGATGTCGTGAAGCTCGACGTTCTGCTCCTTGGTGAGGTAGAGGGCGCCGTCGCCGAACTCGGTGGCGAGCCCGGCCAGGGTCTCGATCTGCCAGCCGGTGAGGTCGCCGAGGGGCACGTGCGCCTCGACCATGAAGAGCCCCTCCTGGCGCTGCGGCGCGACCCCGGCGTGGGCGCCCTGCGGCCGGCGGTCACCGCCCATCACCTCGGCGGTGGTGCCGGCGCTCACCCCGCTGTCCGGGCGCAGCTCGCGCAGCCGCTCCATCACGGCGGCGGTGAACCGCTCCCCACCCCACTCCTCGACGAGGAACTTGAGCCGGGCCTTGGCGGGACGGTCGCGGAAGCCGTTGGCGCAGTAGGTGTCGGCGACCGCCTCGGTGACCGCGAGCACCTCGTCGACGGGCACGAAGTCGAAGAGCAGGTGGGCGAGGCGGGGGCTCGACGCCAGCGAGCCGCCCAGCCAGAGCTGGAAGCCGGGGGCGCCGTCGCGGGTGGTGCCGACGAAGCCCAGGTCGTTGACCTGGGCGTGGGCCATGCACCCGTCACAGCCGGCGACGTAGACGTTGAGCCGGCGGGGCAGGCTGGAGTTGTAGCGGGCCGCGTTCTGGAAGAAGAAGTCGTGGATGGCGACCACGGTGGGCCGGGTCTCGAACGGCTCCGCGGCGCAGACCCCGGAGCGCGAGCAGCCGACGATGTTGCGCACCGTGTGGCCGCACGCCGAGCGGGTGACCAGGCCCAGCTCCACCACCCCGTCGAGCACCTGGCGCACCTTCCTGCTCGGCACCGAGTGGAGCTCGAGGTTCTGGCGGGTGGTGATGTGCGCCTCGCCGTCGGCGAGCCGCTCGGAGAGGGCGGCGACGGCGCGCAGCTGACCGGCCTCGATGCGACCCCCGGGCACCCGGACCCGGACCATGTGCAGCCCGGGCGTGCGCTGGCTGCACACCCCCCAGGTCTTCAGCCGGTAGAACTCCTCGGCGGTCAGGCTCTCGTAGCCCTCGCGCTCGAGGCGGTCGAGGTCGACGTCGAGACCCTCGCGCTTCACCCGCTCGACGTCGATCTTCTGTTGCCACAGAGCGCGTTCGGTCTGGACGGCCATGGCGCCTCCCTCGTCTCCACCGGCCCCCGCAGCACCGGCGTGCACACGATGCTCTCAGCCAGTGCTCACAGTCTTGGGAGTGGACCGCGCTCCGGGCTACGGCGGTGTCCCACAAACGCCGCCGCCGCCGCTTGGGGCGAGGCGGAGGAGAGGGGCGGTCGGACTGGTGCGACTGTCCCGGGCGCCCGCGGCGGGGTGGTGGGACCGTCCGGCGCGGAGGCTCAGCCGATGTGGGCCGAGGTGATCCCGGAGACACCCACCACGGCCAGGCCCGCCCAGGCCACCACCAGCACCAGCACCCGGTTGTACAGGGTGTTGCCGAGCTGTGCCGTGAAGTCCATCCCGCTTCCTCCGCGATGCCGTTCCCACCCTCAGGGTGGCGCGGGGAGAGGGCCGGTCCGCGCCGCTCGGCGGCCTCGTGACCGCGATGTCACAGCGCCGTTGCGGCGTCGCGTCGAACGCGTCGATGAGTGCACCGGCGAGCGGTCACCGGGCTGCCCTGGAGCTACTTCCCCAGGTCCAGGGTCAGCTCGGTCTCTCCGGGCCGGGCGGGGCGGGGACGGCGCGGCTCGGGGCGCCGGGTGCCGGGGGGCTGGGAGAGGAGCTGTTCGATGGTCGCACGCATGTCGCTCATGTCCTTGAAGGACCGGTACACCGAGGCGAATCGCACGTAGGCGATCTCGTCGATGTCGCGCAGCCGCTCCATCACCAGCTCACCGAGCTCGCGGCTCGGGATCTCGGTGCTGCCGCGTCCGCGGAGGGCGTTCTCGATCTCCTCGACCAGCGCCTCGAGGCGCGACGGCGCCACCTCGCGCTTCTTGGTGGCGGTGAGCAGGCCGCCGAGCAGCTTGCGGCGCTCGAACTCCTCGCGGCGCCCGTCCTTCTTCACCACGTAGAGAGGGACCAACTCCACCCGCTCGTAGGTGGTGAAGCGGCGCTTGCACGCGAGGCACTCGCGCCGCCGGCGGATCGCCTCCCCCGTCTCCGAGTCGCGCGAGTTCGACCACCTTGGAGTCGCCGTGCGCGCAGTAGGGGCATCTCATGACGGGCAGGCGGAGGTCCGGCGGGTCCCGGACCTCCGCAATGACCTAGCGGCGGTCGCGGAGGAAGGCGGGGATGTCCAGGTCGTCGACACTGTAGCTCGGCGGCGCCACCGGCACCGGCGCGCGCTCGGTCTGGAAGTACTGCCGCGCCGCCGGCTCGTACGCGGGGCTGCTGGCGACGGCGATCTCCTCGCGCGGGGCGAAGCCGGTGGCGATCACCGTGATCTTCACCTCGCCGTTGGAGCGGTCGTCGATCACCGTTCCGAAGATGATCTGCGCCTCGGGGTCGGCCGACTCGGCGACCAGCTGGGCGGCCTCGTTCACCTCGAAGAGGGTGAGGTCGTTGCCGCCGGTGATGTTCAGGAGGATGCCCTTGGCGCCGGCGATCGTGGTCTCCAGCAGCGGGCTGGCCACGGCGTCGCGGGCGGCGTCGGCGGCGCGGGTGTCGCCGCTGCCGAAGCCGATGCCCATCAGCGCCGCGCCCTGGCCGGACATGATCGTCTTCACGTCGGCGAAGTCGAGGTTGATCAGGCCCGGGTAGGTGATCAGGTCGGAGATGCCCTGGACGCCCTGGCGGAGCACGTCGTCGGCGATCCGGAAGGCGTCGGTGATGGTGGTCTTCTTGTCGGTGACCTGCATCAGCCGCTCGTTGGGGATGGTGATCAGGGTGTCGACCTTGGACTGGAGGCCGGCGATGCCCTCCTCGGCCGCCTTCTGCCGCCGAACCCCCTCGAAGCGGAAGGGCTTGGTGACCACCCCGATGGTGAGGGCGCCCTGGGAGCGCACGATCTCGGCGATGACCGGGGCCGCGCCGGTGCCGGTGCCGCCGCCCATGCCGGCGGTGACGAAGACCATGTCGGCGTCGGCGAGCAACTTCTGCAGCTCCTCGCGGGACTCCTCGGCGGCGTCCTGGCCGACGCTGGGGTTGCCGCCGGCGCCGAGGCCACGGGTGAGCTTGCGACCGATGTGCATCTTCATCGGCGCCTCGCTGCTGTTCAGCGCCTGCAGGTCGGTGTTGACGGCGATGAACTCGACGCCGCGCAGCTTGCTGCGGATCATCCGGTTCACGGCGTTGCTGCCGCCGCCGCCGACGCCCACCACCTTGATGCGCGCGTTCCCCTCCAGGGTGCGGTCCATCTCCTTCACCGGCAGCTCCTCCCGAATCTCCGATCGGGGCCGCTGCGGGGAGTACCCGTCCCGCACCCCTCCGGTGGTGGTGTCGCCCTGCGGCGACCGGTGGTTGGTCCCCGACGCCCGCGGACGCCGACGCTGGTCCGCGGGGGTGTCGACCTCGCCGTCGCCGTCGCCGGAACCGAGGCCATAGAGCCGCATGCGTTCAGAAAAGTTCACGCAACCACCGTCCAAAACGTTCGCTGAATCCGTCGTCGCCGGCGCTGTGACCGTGTCCGTTGCCGCGCCCGTTGCTGCGCACGCCGTTGGTGCGGGCACGGGCGCGTGCCCCCCACCGCAGCAGCCCCACCACGGTCGCGTGATGGGGCCCCCGAAGGTTCTCGTCCATCCCCGCCGTGCCGGTGGGCGTCGCCACCCGCACCGGCATGTCGGTGACCTGCTGGGCGATCTCCGCGAAGCCGCGCAGCATCGCGCCGCCGCCGGTCAGCACGATGCCGCCGGCCAGCGAGGCGGGGCTGGCGGCGCGCTCGATCTCGGCGAGGATCAGCGCCGCCATCTCCCGGGCGCGCGGCCCGATCACCTCGGCGAGGTAGCGCTGCGGCACCTGCACCGCCTCCTCGTAGCCCATCGGCGTCATCGTCACGGTGGCGTCGGCGGGGAGGGTGAGCTGCAGGCAGTGGCCGTACTGGCGCTTGATGATCTCCGCGGTCTCGAGGTCGCTGCGCAGGCCCACGGCGAGGTCGCCGGTGACGTGGCTGCCGCCCACCGGGATCACCGCGGTGTGGGCGATGCTGCCGCCGCAGAACACGGCGATGTCGGTGGTCCCGCCGCCCACGTCGGCGACCACCACCCCACGCTCCAGTTCCTCCTCGGACAGCACCGCCTCGGCCGACGCCAGCGCCTGGAGCACCAGGTCCTCGCAGTCGAGGCCGGCCTCGTGCACAACCTTGACCACGTTCTGGATGGCGGTGGTGGCGCCGGTGACGATCAGCGCCTCGACCTCGAGCCGCATCCCGGTCATCCCCAGCGCGTCGCGGAGCCCGTCCTGGCCGTCGACGGTGAAGTGGCGGGGGAGGAGGTGGACGATCTCGCGGTCGGAGGGCACCCCCACCGCCCGAGCGGCCTCGACGGCGCGGGTGACGTCCTGGGCGCGGACCTCGCGGGAGCGCTTGGCGTCGGCGCCGACGGCGACCAGGCCGCGGCTCCCCTGCGAGGCGATGTGCCCCCCCGCAAGCCCGACGATCACCTGGCTCACCTCCACCCCGGCCATCCGCTCGGCGGCGTCGACGGCCTCGGCCACCGCCTCGGCGGCGCGCTCGATGTCGATCACCGAGCCCTTGCGCATCCCCCGCGACGGCGCCTCGCCGGTTCCCTGGACGATGAGCCCGTCGGGGGCGACCTCGGCCACAGCGCAGCAGACCTTCGTAGTCCCCAGGTCGAGGGCGGCGACGCGGCGCGCACGGCTCACATTGGGACCCGAGTATACCCGCCGCCTGCCACCGGGCATAGGGGCTCGCGGCGGCAAAACCGCAAGATGCTGGGTTTGCTGGGTGAGGACGGCACCATATCTGGGCCGTGGTGACCTGCGGGTCAGTAAGCTGAGACGGGGCCGACAAGGGCGGGATCGGGGCGTTGCTCGGGGATCTGACGCGGGTGGTGATGCCCGGCTGTTGCTCGGGGGAGCTGCGCCGGGTGGAGGTACCAGGCTGTTGCTCGGGGGATCTCACACGCGTGGAGGTACCAGGTAGCTCTGCCACACGTTCTTACCGGGGGGAGGCGTAGCCTCCCCCCGCTCAGCACAAGACATCGTGCGCTGGCGCGCCCGATGCCGTGTGCTACCCCCTCCACGGCCGGACTCCCGGCCGATGCGCGCGTTCGCGCGCTTTTCATCTTCGCGTTCGCGCCGGGCGCCGAGGTACCAGGGAGGAACGCTCCGCGTTCCTCACGCCTGCGCTGTGCGCCGTGCAGGAGTCGCCGTCGGGAAGGACCGGGGTGCGGCTGCGGGGGTCAAGCAATTCACCCGTCCGAGCCGCTCGGCCAGTGGTTGTGAGGAACGCGCAGCGTTCCTCGTGGTACCTCGGCCGCCCGGCGCGAAGACGCAGAGCGAGCGACGCGAGCGTCGCCGGCGAGTGCCGGCGTGGAGGGGGGTAGGCCCCGGCATCGGGCGCGCCAGCGCACGATGTCTTGGGCCTGAGCGGGGGGAGGCGTAGCCTCCCCCCGGTACAAACGTGTGTGAGAAGATCCCCGGGCATCTCCACGGATGTGAGATTGCCCGGGCACCCCCACCAACAGGGCCCTTAAACAGCAAACAGGGCCTCATCACTGCACCTGGCTGATGAAGCCCTGCCGGCTGCGGCCCCTGTCGGGCCGCGGACGCCCGGCAACGGTAGCACCGGCTCCGGCGGGTGTAAAGAACGAAAAATGAGACGGGGAAGAGGCGAGAATTCCGGATGCGTGGGTCGCGTCAAGCCGGCTGGGGGACGAGGACGATCTTCCCCTGCTGCTCGCCGGCGGCCATCCGCCGGAGCGCCTCGCGCGCCTCGGCGAGGGGGTAGGTGCGGTCGATCCGGGGGTGGATCCCCGAGCTGCGCACCAGGGTGAGCAACCGCTCCAGCTCGGCCCGGGTGCCCATCGTCGAGCCCAGCACCGAGATCTGCCGGTAGAAGACCCGGTTGAGCTGCGAGGGGGGGTCGCCGCCGGAGGTGGCGCCGGCCACGACCACGGCGCCGCCGGGGCGCACCGCGCGCAGGCTCAGGTCCCAGGTGGCGGCCCCGACGGTCTCGATGACGGCGTCGACGCCGCCGGTCAGGGAGAGCACCTGCTTGGCGGCGCCGCGGTCGGGCGCGAGCGCCGCGACGGCGCCCTGTTCGAGGGCGGCGGCGCGCTTCGCCTCGTCCCGGGAGGTGGCGATGGCGGTGATGCCGGTGGCCCGGCAGAGCGCCAGCGCCGCGCTGGCCACGCCGCCGCCGACGCCCTGGATGAGCACCGTCGACCCCGGCCGCAGCCCGGCGCGGGTGAAGAGCATCCGGTAGGCGGTGAGATATGCGGTGGGCAGGCAGGCGGCCTCGGCGGCGTCGATCTCGGGGGGACGGGACACCAGGTTGGCGGCCGGCACGGCGACGTACTCGGCGAGGGTGCCGTCGTAGGGACGGTCGCTGAAGAGCGCCATCCGGCGGCAGAAGAGCTCCTCGCCGCGGCGGCAGGCGGCGCAGACGCCGCAGCTGATCACCGCGTGGAGCAGCACCGGCGAGCCCACCTCGGGCGCCCCCTCGGGGGGGTCGGGTCCGTAGGCGGCCACCGTGCCGGCGGCGTCGGTGCCGAGCACCTGGGGGGGCTCGATGGGGCTGGCGGAGATGCCCCGGAGCAGCCACAGGTCGTGGTGGTTGAGGGATGCGGCCTCGACCTTCAGCAGCGCCCAGCCGGGGCGGGGCTCCGGGGTGGGGAGGTCACCGACCTCGAGATTGGCGAGCGGGTCGTCCCCGCCGGTGCGGGCGAGATATGCGGCGAGCATGGCGCCGGAAGGTAGCACGGGGGCGGGAGAGGCTGCGGCGGCGCCGAAATCGGGCAGGATAGCGGCCCATGCGCATCACCGAGATGCTGGCCACGCGGCGGCCGGTCTTCTCCTTCGAGTTCTTCCCCCCGGACACCGAGGCGGGCACCGAGACGCTCTTCCGCACCATCGGTGAGCTCCGCGAGCTCGAGCCGTCGTTCGTCTCGGTCACCTGCCGCAATCACTCCCGGACCCGCACTTTGGAGCTGGTCACCCGGATCCGCGCCTCCACCGGCATCGAGCCGATGGCCCACTACACCTGTGCCGGCGCCACCCGCGACGAGCTCCACGCCACCCTCGGCCCGCTCCGCGACGCCGGGATCGACAACGTGCTGGCGCTGCGCGGCGATCCGCCCAGGGGCGAGAGCGCCTTCCGCCCGGTCGAGGGCGGTCTGGACCACGGCAGCGAGCTGGCCGCGATGATCCGCCGCGAGTACGACTTCTGCGTCGGCGGCGCCTGCTACCCGGAGGGGCACACCGAGTCGGCGAGCCCGGAGGAGGATCTCCGCCACACCGTCCTCAAGGTGGAGAGCGGGGTGGACTTCCTCATCACCCAGCTCTTCTTCGACAACGCCGCCTACGCCGACTTCACCTCCCGGGCGAGGGCCGCGGGCATCACCGTGCCGATCGTGCCCGGGATCATGCCGATCACCTCGGTGCGCCAGCTCTCGCGCTTCGAGAGCAGCCTCTTCGGCGCCCGGGTGCCCGCCCGGCTGCGCGAGGCGCTGCTCCGGCGCAGCGACGACGCGGACGCGGTGGTGCAGCTGGGGGTGGCGTGGGCGACGCTCCAGTGTGCCGAGCTGCTCGCCGGTGGCGCCCCCGGCATCCACTTCTACACGCTCAACCGCTCCCCCGCCACCCGCGCCATCCTCAGCGCCCTGCAGGCGGCGCGGCCGTGGGAGCGGCCCCGCTGACCAGCGTCGAGCGCCCGGACCGCGAGTGGCAGGAGCCGGCGGCGCTCGACCTGATCCTGCCCTCGGGGCGGCTGCGCGCCCACCGCTTCGGGCCCGGACGGGGGCGGGTCGCGGTCGGCATCCCCGGCATCAGCGCCAACTCGCGCAGCTTCGACTTCCTCGGCGAGCGCCTCGGCGGAGGACGGCGGCAGCTGGTGGCCCTCGACCTGCGCGGCCGCGGCCACAGCAGCGTCAGCCCTCCCGGCACCTACGGCTGGCGCCGCCACGCCCGCGACGTGCTCGGCGCCGCCGGCCAGCTGGGCCGGCCCCCTTTCGACGTCATCGGGCACTCGATGGGCGCCTTCGTCGCCATGGAGATGGCGGGGCTCGACCCCACCGACATCCGCCGCGTCGTCCTCGTCGACGGGCTCGGCCTCCCCGACATGCTCGCGATCACCGCCATCCTGCGGGTGGTGCGCCGCCTCGCCGGGCCCAGCCGCACCGCCGACCAGTACCTGGAGCGGGTCCGCCTCACCGGCATCGTCACCCCCTGGAACGAGTACTGGGACCGCGCCTTCCGCTACGAGCTCGTCGCCGACGCCGGCGGGGTCCGGCCCCGCACCGACCCGGTGGCGGTTCTCGAGGACATGGCCTACGGGGGCTGGCGCGATCCCCACGCGCTGTGGGGCAGGCTGGTCATGCCGGTGCTGCTGGTGCGGGCCACCCGGCCGCTGCTCCCCCTCGGCGGCCACGTCGTCGGCACCGCCGACCGCGACCACTTCCTGCGCACCGTCCCCGGGGCCCAGATCGTCGAGGTCGACGCCAACCACTATGGGGTGATGACCCACCCCGCAACCGCCTCGGCGATTCGGAGCTTCCTCTCCCAGTAGTGGTCATCTCCCGGTGGGAGCCTTGACTCCGCCATGGATTCGCGCACCATGGCGATCCCAAGGGGGAACGGGGCCGCCGCACCGTCAGACCGACCCGGGTCGGGTCGAGGAGGCACCATGCGCGCCTACACCATCGTGGTCCAGCCCGCCGCCGAGGACGGGGGCATGATCGCCACCGTCGCCGACCTCCCCGGCTGGGCCGCCAGCGGGGGGACGGTCGAGGAGTGCGTCGAGCGGGCCCGCGAGGTGATCCGCCTCTTCGTCGACGGCCCGGTCACCGACGGGGCCGAGGCGGAGCTGGACGGCCGGGTCGCGGAGTCGGCCGATGCGGCGGAGGAGGAGGCCGTCGACGCACTGCGCCGGGCGATGGCCGCGCTGCGCACCGTCGAGGTGCAGCTCGAGGAGGAGATCACCCGCCGGCTCGACGCTCGGGACCGCCGCCCGCTGCGCCGTGCCCATGCCGCCCTCCTCCGGGCACGCCGCTCGCTGGTCGAGGAGCAGCGCCGCGCCGGCCGGCCCGCACCGGTCTGAGCGGGCCGCCCGCTCAGCGGCGGGGCGGTCCCACCGAGAAGCTGTAGGTCGTGGGCGTCGGCTTGGGGGTCGGCGCCGGGGTCGGGGTCGGGGTCGGCTTCGGCGTGGGCGCCGGGGTGGCGGCGGCCGCGGGCTTCGCCGGGGGCGGGGGCGCCGGCGCGGGCGCGGGGGCGGCGGCCGCGGGGCGGGCCTCGCCGGGCCTGCCGCCGACCGCCGGCGCGGAGGCGTCCTCCAGGTCGACGTAGCCGAAGTCGGGCCTGGCGAAGTCGAGCCGGCCCTTCAACGCCGCGAGGGCGGCGATCTGCCCGGGGATCGCCGCCACCTCGGCGGGGGCCGCGGCCCGCCCCAGCACCGCCGCCCAGCGGCAGGCGGAGTCGACCACCAGGCGGCCGTCGCTCTGCCAGCGGAAGTCGGCGACGGCGCAGCCGACCGCGGCCGGGAAGCCGCCGGCGATCGCCGGCAGCAGCCGCACCAGCGCCTCGTCGAGCGGCGGCGCGTCCCCGGAGGCGGACGGGCGCTCGTCGATCAGCACCGGTACCGGGGGCAGCGCGGTGGACCGCACCGAGCGGCGGTCGACCATGGCGCCGCCGCCCGCGACCAGCACGCTGGTGCCGCCGCGGCGCACCTCGAGCACCGGCTCCCACTCCACGATGGTGATGCGTACCGTCGCGGGCAGCTCGGTCTCCACCGAGGCGCGGCGCACCCAGGGCAGCCGCTCCAGCCGCTGACGGACCACCTCGCCGTCGATCGTGAAGATGCTCTGGGTGTCACCGATCCCGGCGGCGTCGAGCACCGCCTGGTGGGAGAGCAGCCGGGCACCGCGCACGTCGATGCCGGCGGCGTGGAAGGTGGGCAGCACCAGCAGCGCCACCAGCAGCGCCAGCTCGGCGAACACCAGGACGGCCGCACCACGCCCGCGGCTGCCGCCGACCAGCGCGGGACGCCGGGCGGCGCGCGACCGGGGTGCGTGGAGGCGGCGGCGGGCGGAGCCGCGCAGCGCCGACTCGGGCGCAAGGCTGAACTGCCGCGGCACCCGCGGCGCGTCGACGATGCGGGCGGCGGTCTCGCGGGCCTGGCCGCGGCGGCGGGTGTCGGTGGGGCTCATCCGCCCACCTCGGTGGGACAGCCGGGCCGGTGGCGCTGCAGCGCGTCCTCGAGGATGCGCTCGCAGAGCGACTCGAAGGGGATGCCGGCGGCGGCCGCGGCGTCGGGGAGCAGCGAGAGCGCGGTGAGCCCGGGGGTGGTGTTCACCTCCAGCACCCAGGGCACCCCGGCGGCGTCGACGATGACGTCGACGCGGGACATCCCCTCGCACCCCAGGGCGACGTGCGCGGCGGTCGCGGCGTGCTGGGCGCGCACCCGCTGCGGCTCGGGGAGACGCGCCGGGATGATGTGCTCGCTCTGACCCGCGGTGTACTTCGCTGCATAGTCGTAGAGGGGACGGTGGGAGACGATCTCGAGGGTGGGCAGTGCCTCGGGCGGATCGGCGCCCAGGATACCAATGGTGATCTCGGTTCCGCTGACCATCCGCTCGCAGAGCACGTGGTCGTGCTCTGCGGCCGCCGACCAGGCGGAGTTCAGGCCGGATGTGTCCCGGACCACGGTGAGCCCGATGGTGGAGCCGCCGCGATTGGGCTTCACGATCAGCGGCATGCCGAGCTCGGCCGCCGCCGCGTGGATCGCCACCGCGGTGGCCCCGGTGTCGAGGTCGCGGCGCACCAGCCGCCATGCCGGGGTGTCCAGTCCGGCGGCGACCAGCAGCCGCTTCGCCGTCGCCTTGTCGAAGCAGAGCGCCGACGCGAGCACCCCGCTCCCGGTGTGGGGGATGCCGAGCAGCTCGCAGGTGCCCTGGACGACGCCGTCCTCGCCGAAACGGCCGTGGACCGCGAGGAACGCCACCTCGTAGCCGCCGTCCCGCAGCCGCGCGGGAAGGTCGGGATCGCACTCCAGCAGCGTGCAGTCGTGGCCGCGGGCCCGCAGCGCGGCGAGCACCTGGCCGCCGCTGTCGCGCGAGACCGCCGCCTCGCTGCTGGCCCCGCCGCAGACCACGGCCACCCGGCGCGGGCTCATCGCGCCGCCACCGCGGCCGAGCAGGGGCCGGGCTCGCCGGCGCAGACGATCTCGCGCTCGAGGTCGACACCGAACCGCTCGAGCACGGTGTCGTGGGCGAGGTCGGCGAGGGCGAGGACGTCGGCGGCGCGGGCGTGGTCGGCGTTGAGGATGAAGTTGGCGTGCTTGACGGAGATCTCGGCGCCGCCGACCCGCCGTCCCTTGAGCCCTGCGGCCTCGATCAGGCGGCCGGCGTGGTCGCCGGGGGGGTTCTTGAAGACGCTGCCGAGGCTGCGCGTCCCCCACGGCTGCGCCGCCTTGCGCTGCGCGGTGATCGCGTCGGTGCGGGCGCGCACCGCGGCGGCGTCGTCGGCGTGCACCCGGAAGCGGGCGCTCACCACCACCCCGCCGGCGAGCTCGTCGACGAGCCGCGAGCGCCGGTAGGCGAAGCCGCACTCCGCGGCGGTGAGGGTGCTGCGCTCGCCGGCGGCGTCGAGCACCTCGCAGTCGAGGATCACGTCCTTGATCTCGGTGCCGAACGCCCCCGCGTTGCCGCGCACGCTCGCCCCGCAGCTGCCGGGGATGCCGATGCCGAACTCGAGCCCGGCGAGCCCGCGGCGGGCGAGGTCGAGCGCGGCGCGGGGCATCATGCAGCCGCCGCCGAGCTCGACGGTGGTGGGCTCGAGCGCCCGCCAGCGGCGCAGCCGGTCGCCGAGGCGCACCACCAGCCCGCGGATGCCGCCGTCGAGCACCAGGGTGTTGCTGCCGGCGCCGAGGAGGAAGACCGGCACGCCGGTGGCGTGGCTGCGGCGCAGCAGCTCGGCGAGGCCGGCGGCGTCGCCGGCGGTGACCAGCCAGTCGGCGGGGCCGCCGATGCCGAACTGGGTGTGGCGGGCGAGCGGCTCGTCGCGCCGCGCCCCCGGCCACGAGGCGAGCCAGCCGCCGTCAGTCACGGCGCCCCTCGAGAGCGGTGACCGCGCGCCGGGCGAAGTCGTCGAAGCCGCGCACCGACATGCACAGCAGCACGTCGCCGGACCGGGCGCTGCCGACCACCCGCGCCAGCGCCTCGTCGGAGCCGGCGACGCTGATCGCGGGCGCGCTGGCGCATGCCACCTCGGCGACGTCGGCGCTCGACACCGTGCCCGCGAGGTGGCGCTCGCGGGCGGGCTCGATCGGCCCGATCATCACCTCGTCGGCGCCGGCGAAGCTGGTGGCGTAGTCGGCGAGCAGGGTGAGGGTGCGCGAGTAGGTGTGGGGCACGTACACGGCGATCACCCGTCCCTCGGCGGTGTCCCGCGCCGCGCTCACCGTGGCGGCCACCTCGGTGGGATGGTGCGCGTAGTCGTCGACCACCACCACGCCGCCGGGCCGGCCCACCACCTCGTAGCGCCGGGCGGCGCCGCGGAAGCTGCGGCAGGCGTCCAGGCAGGCGGGCAGCGACGCGCCGAGGCGGAGCGCCAGCACCAGCGCCGCCACCGCGTTCTGCCGGTTGTGGGCGCCGGGGGCGTTGAGCTCCACCGCGATGCGCTCGCCGCCGGTGGTCACGGTGAAGCGCTGGGTGCCCGAGTCGGCGATGTTCGGCTCCGACATGATCCGCCAGTCGGCGCCCTCCGCCCCGCCGTACGTGGTCACCTCGCAGCCGGCGTGGGAGGCGAGCGAGAGGCACTCGGCGTCGTCGGCGCAGAGCGCCACCAGCCCCGAGGGCGGCATGGTGGCGACCAGCTGGAGGAAGGGCGCCTTGTAGGCCTCGAAGCTGGCGTACACGTCGGGGTGGTCGAGCTCGAGCCGGGTGACGCAGGCGAGCTCGGGGTGGGCGTGGAGGAACTTCGGCCGCGAGTCCCACGGTGCGGTGGTGTACTCGTCGCCCTCGATGACGAAGACCCGGCCGCTGCCCAGCCGTGCGCTCACCCCGAAGTCGCGGGAGGTCACCCCGAGCCGGAACCCCGGGGACATCCCCGCCACCTCGAGCATGTGGGCGAGCAGCGACGAGGTGGTGCTCTTCCCGTGGGTCCCGCAGACCGCCACCCGGATCCGGTCGGCGGTGAGCTCGCCGTAGAACTCGGCCTCGCTGGTGGTGGGCAGGCCGCGGCGGCGCGCCTCCTCCCACTCCACGTTGCCGGGGCGCACCTGGTTGCCGACCACGACGAGGTCGGGGGTGCCCCAGCGATCGAGGTTCTCGGCCACGTGGGTGTTGGTCCAGGGGATGCCCGCGGCGGTGAGGGTGTCGGTGGTGGGCGGGTAGGCGTCCTCGTCCGACCCGGTGACGGTGTAGCCGAGCTGGCGGGCGAGCAGCGCCGCGCCGCTCACCGCGTACCCGCAGATGCCGAGGAAGTGCACGTGACGGCTCTGGTCGGTCATGGTCTCGACGCCACCTCCACGAGCAGCTCGGCGACCCGCTGGGCGGCGTCGGGACGGCCCGCGGCGACGCTCGCCCGCGCCATCTCGCGCCAGCGCTCGGGGTCGCCGGCGATCGCCTCGATCTCGGCGCGCAGCCGCTCGCCGGTGCACTCCTCGTCGCTGAGCATGCGCGCCGCACCGCAGCGCACGTAGGGCAGGGCGTTGTCCACCTGGTGGGCGCGCGCGTGTGGATAGGGGATCAGCAGCATCGGGCGGCCGAGCACGCTCACCTCGGCGAGCGAGGAGCCGCCCGCGCGCATCGCCACCAGGTCGGCGTCGCGGATGCGCCCGGCGATGTCGTCGAAGAAGGGCGCCACCGTGTAGCGCTGCCGCAGCGGCTCGGGCAGCGAGGCGGCGAGCTGCGCCGCCCATTCGGCGTCGCGGGCGCCGCACTGGTGGGTGACCCGCAGCCGGGGACGGGCCTGGAGCAGGGGCACGAGGCACTCGCCGAGGGCCCGGTTGATGCGCTGCGCCCCCTGCGAACCGCCCATCACCAGGAGGTGCTCGCAGCTCTCGCGCAGCGGTGCCGAGGCGGCGGCGCGCACCTCCTCGCGCACCGGATTGCCGGTGTGCACCACCCGGGTGCGGGGCAGCCGCTCCGCGGTCTCCGCGAACGAGGCGGCGACCGCGCGGGCGCTGCCGGCGAGCAGGCGCACGGCGCGGCCGGGCACCGCGTTCTGCTCCATCAGCACCACCGGGATGCGCAGGCTCCGCGCCGCCAGCACCACCGGGACGCAGACGTAGCCGGCGGCGCCCACCACCACGTCGGCGGCGAAGCCGCGGAGCATGCGCCGGGCGGCCATCACCGCGGGCAGCAGCCGGGCCAGCGCGAGCGCGGCGCTGAGCGGGCGCGAGCTGTCCACCCCGCGCACCGCCAGGGTGAACAGCGGCAGCCCGGCGGCGGCCACCATCCGCTCCTCGAGGCCGCCGCGACGGCCGGCGAGCATCACCTCACCGGCGGGGTCGGAGCGTCGCAGCGTCTGGGCGACGGCCAGCGCGGGGGTGAGGTGTCCCCCCGTCCCCCCGCCAGCGATCAACGTGCGCACGGCGCGATTCCCCCTGTGCCCGGCCCTGGGCCGAGATGTTGCAGAGCACGCCGCACGCCACCAGGGTCATGAGCAACGAGGTGCCCCCACTGCTGATGAAGGGCAGGGGGATCCCCGTCGTGGGAAGGACGTTGGTGACCGCGGCGATGTTGATGAAGGCCTGAATGCAGACCCAGGCGACGATACCGCCGGCGAGCAGGGCTCCGAAGGCGTCGGGGGCCCGCATCGAGGCGCGCACCCCCCTCCAGCCCAGCAGGAAGAAGGCGGCGACGACCGAGAGGCAGCCGATCAGGCCCAGCTCCTCGCCGATGATCGCGAAGATGAAGTCGGTGTGGGCCTCGGGCAGCCACTGGAATTTCTGGATGGAGTTGCCCAGGCCCACCCCGCCGAGCCCGCCGCTGCCCAGGGCGTAGAGCGACTGGACCAGCTGGAAGCCGGTGTTCAGCGGGTCCTTGAAGGGGTCCCAGAAGGAGTGGAGGCGGCTGGCCCGGTAGGACTCGAGGTGGATGGCGAGCCAGCCCATCGCCAGCAGGCCGCCGGCGATCTGGGCGAGGTGGCGCTTGCGCATGCCTCCGAGGGCGGCGAGCACGACGCCGATGGCGGCGAGCACCACCGCGCTGCCGAGGTCGCGCTCCATCACCACCATGAGCAGCAGGACGGTGAGCAGCACCGCGTACTGGCGGGCGGTCCGGGTCATCCGCACCGCCGCCCCGCGCTCGGTGAGCCAGCGCCCGAACCAGATGATCGCCACCATCGTGGCCACCGCCGAGGGCTGGATCGAGAGCGGGCCCAGGGTGAACCAGCGCCGCGCGCCGAGCCGCTCGGAGCCGATGTGCGGCACCAGCACCAGCACCAGCAGCACCACCACCATCACCCCCAGCGGCCGCGACCACCGCGCCCAGCGGTGATAGTCGATCCGAGCCGCCACCAGCATCAGCGTCACCCCGGCGGCGAGCCAGACGAACTGGCGCTGGAAGAAGTACCCGGGGTTCCCGAACCACGCGTAGCCGAGCGCCTCCGAGGCGCTGTAGACCATCACCAGGCCGAAGGCGCACAGCCCCGAGATGAGGGCCAGCAGCCAGCCGTCGATCTGCGAGAAGGAGGTCACCGTCGCCCGGGCGGCGGCGCCCGCGCTCCGCGCCGAGAAGGGGCGGCGGAAGCTCTCCACCGGGGCGGTGGGGCGGCGCTCGCTGCGGGGTGCGGGCCGGGCCGGCGGGGTGCGGGGCGCCGGGCGCCGGGGCGCGGGCCGCGTCCCCGGGGCGGGACGCGGGGGGGTGCGCAGCCGGGTGCCCGGGGCGGCCATCAGCAGCGGCCCCCGGCGGCGCAGAGCTCGCGTACCAGCCGTGCGAACTCGCGGCCACGCTCCTCGAACCCGGAGAACTGGTCGAAGCTGGTGTACCCGGGCGAGAGCAGCACCGCGTCGCCGGGGCGGGCGATGCGGTGGGCGGCGGCGACCGCCTCGGCGAGGGTGCCGGTGCGGGTGCGCGCGGTGCACCCGGCGGCGGCGAGCGCGGCGTCGAGCTCGGCGGCGGTGGCCCCGCAGACGATCGCATGGCGGGCCCGCCGGGTCACCTCGGCGGCGAGCGCCTCGGGCCCCACCCCCTTGCTGCCGCCGCCGCCGATCCAGACCACCGGCCGCTCGCCGAGGGAGCGCAGCCCGGTGACCGCGGCGTCGACGTTGGTCGCCTTGCTGTCGTTGATCCAGAGGACGCCGTCGCTCTCCAGCACCGGCTCGAGGCGGTGGGCGACGGCGCGGAACCCCCGAACCCCCGCGGCCACCGCGGCGGAGGGGATCGCGGCGGCGCGGGCGAGCGCGACCGCGGCGAGCACGTTGGCGACGTTGTGCGCCCCCAGCAGCGGGATCTCCGCGACCGGCAGCACCGGCACCTCGACCCCACCCTCGACGCTCACCACCTCGCCGTCGCGCACGGTGGCGCCGTCGCCGCCGCCGAGGCCGGCCGGGTCGGCGTCGAAGAGCAGCACCCGCGCCGGCGACGCCGCCGCCATCGCGCGGGTGAGCGGGTCGGCGCCGTTGAGGGCGACCGCGCCCGCCGGGTCGGCCGACTCCACCAGCCGCCGCTTGGCCGCACCGTATCGCTCCATGGTGCCGTGGCGGTCGAGGTGGTCGGGGGTGAGGTTGAGCACCGTGGCCAGCCGGCAGCGCGGCGCCGCCGCCGACTCCAGCTGGAAGGAGGACAGCTCGAGGACCACCCAGTCGCCCGCCGACACCTCCCCGAGGCGGTCGAGCATGGTCTCGCCGATGTTGCCGCCCACGTGGACGCGGCTCCCGCCGCCGGCGAGCACGGCGCCGAGCAGCGCGGTCGTGGTGGTCTTGCCGTTGGTGCCGGTGACCCCGGCCACCGGCGCCGGGCAGCGCTCGAAGACCAGGTCGATCTCGCTGCGCACCGGCACCCCGCGGCGCCGGGCGTCCTCCAGCACCGGGGCATCCCAGGGCACCCCGGGGCTGGGACAGACCATCGCGGCGCCGGCGGCGACACCGTCGGGATAGCCGCCGAGCACCACCTCGACGCCGGCCGGGAGGGTCGCCGCCATCCGCCGCTGGGCCTCGCCCTCGCCGCGGTCGACGACGCGCACCCGCCAGCCCTCGGCGCTCAGCACCCGGGCGCAGGCGGCGCCGCTGAGGCCGAGGCCGATCACCACCGCGGTGCGGCCGGCGGTCATCGGTGGGTGACGCCCGCGCTCAGCCCTGCCCCCACCCCCGAGGGCAGGGCGAGCGCGACACAGAGCAGGGCTGCGACCGCGGCGGCGCCGGCGAAGCAGACCACCAGCCGCTGCTCGCGCAGCCCGAGCTCCTCGAAGTGGTGGTGGAGCGGGCTGGCGCGGAAGACGCGGCGGCCGAAGCGGGTGATCGCGGTGACGTTGATGATCACCGAGAGGGTCTCGGCGACGAAGACGGCGCCGAGCAGCGGCAGCAGCCAGAGCAGCCGGAGCTCGGCGGTCAGCGCCACCAGGGCGCAGCCCAGGGCCAGCGAGCCGGTGTCTCCCATGAACACCCGCGCCGGCCACCAGTTGTAGAAGAGGAAGGCCAGAACCCCGCCGCAGAGGGAGGCGCTCACGATCGCCACCGGGGCGTTGCCGGAGTGCTGGGCCAGCGCCCACAGCGTCACCAGCGCGATCACCGAGCAGGAGCCGGCGAGGCCGTCGACGCCGTCGGTGAGGTTCACCGCGTTGCTGCAGGCCACCACCGCGAACGCGGCCAGCGGGATGATCCCCCAGTGGAGGTCGACGGCGCCGGCCCCGGGGATCACCTCGACGGTGAGCGAGGCGGCATCCAGCCCGGCGCCGAGGAGCACGCCGACGAGCAGCTGGAGGACGAGCTTCTGCCGTCCCAGCAGGCCGAGCGCGCCGCGTCCGCGGATGTTGGCGAGGTCGTCGACCACCCCGATGGCGGCGCCGGCCACGATCGCGAAGACGGCGAGGAACCCGGCGCGGCCGTGGTCGAGGATCAGCCAGGCGGCGACCGGGATGGCGCAGAAGACGATCCCGCCCATGGTCGGCGTCCCCGCCTTGACCAGGTGCGACGCGGGCCCGTAGCTCTGCACCCGCTGGCCCGCCTTGAGGCGCGCCAGGGTGGCGATCACCGCCGGGTAGAGGACGAGGCCGGCGAGCAGCGAAACGGCGAACGCGATCAGCGGGCGGATCATCGCAGCAGGCTCTCCACCACCCGCTCCAGCGCCACCCCGTGGCTGGCCTTCACCAGCACCACGGTGCCGCTGTCGCACTGGGCGCGGGCCATGCTGGCGGCCTCCTCGACGTCGCCGGCGACCCGGGCGCGCTCCCGGGGCATGCCCGCCGCGACCGCCGCCTCGACCATCAGCGCGGCGTGCTCGCCGACGGCGATGAGCGACGTGGCGGCGCGCGCCGCCTGGCGTCCCGCCTCGGCGTGGGCGGGGCCGGCGTGGTCGCCGAGCTCGAGCATGTCGCCGAGCACCGCCAGCCGCCGCGGGGCGCCGCTGCCGGCGAGCACCTCGAGCGCGGCGGCGACCGACGCCGGGCTGGCGTTGTAGCTGTCGTCGACGATCTCCGCACCCCCGGCACCGCGGCGGACCACGCCGCGCTGGGGCGGGGCCGCGAAGGCGGCGAGGCGCTCGGCGGCCTCGGCGATGCCGACCCCGTGGCGCCCGGCGACGGCGGCGGCGGCGCAGGCGTTGCGGACGGTGTGGAGCCCGGGGACGCGCAGCCTCAGCGGTGCGCTGCCGTCGGGGCCGACGAGGCGGCAGCGCACCCCCTCCAGCCCGTCGCCGGCCACCTCGACCGCGTGATAGTCGGCGGCGGCGTCGAGCCCGAACCAGGTCACCGGCGCGGGGCTGCGCCCGGCGACGCGGCGCACCTCGGGGTCGTCGGCGTTGCAGATCGCCGACCCGTCCGGGGGCAGCGCCTCGAGCAGCTCGGCCTTGGCGTCGCCGATGGCGGCGAGCGAGCCGAGCAGCTCGACGTGGGAGAGGCCGATGTTGAGCAGCACCCCGGTGACCGGGCGGGTGAAGGACGCGAGGTCGCGGATCTCCCCGGGGGCGGACATCGCCATCTCGGCGACGAAGACCCCGACCGGCGGACGCAGCCCCAGCACCGAGAGGGGGATGCCCGTCCAGGTGTTGAGGTTGCCGGCGGTGGCGGCGGCGTCGCGGCCGCCGAGGGCGAGGGCGCAGAGCTCCTTCGCCGAGGTCTTGCCGACGCTTCCGGTGACCCCGATCACGGCACAGCCGAGCTCGGCGAGCCGGGCGCCGCAGGCGCGTCGCAGGGCCAGGCCGGTGTCGTCGACGCGGAGCAGCAGCGGCGGGTGCCCGTCGGGCAGGGCGCGGCCCTCGGCGACCACCGCGAGCACCGCCCCGGCGGCGGCCGCCGCGGCCACGTAGGCGTGGCCGTCCATGCGCTCGCCGGCGAGCGCGACGAAGGCGCTGCCCGGCCCGGCGCGGCGCGAGTCCGTCTCGATCGCGGCGAGCGGAGCGCAGCGCTCACCCGCGCCCTCGAGGCGGCCGCCGAACAGGCGTGCCAGGTCCGCCGGGGTGAGCACCATCGCGTGGATGGTACGGGGAAGCCCGGCCGACGGTTTCGGAGGGGCGGGAGAGGTGGGCGCGTGCGCCCATCCTCCTCCCGCCGTCAGCCCCCCGGGCACGAGCCCCCTCCCGATCCCCCTCACGGCTCTGCGCGCTGACGCGCGCAATGTTGGGGGGGCCTCCCCCAGGCCATCAGCTCGTTCCTCGCTGACAGCCTTCCCCCTCACGGGACGATTCTCCAGGCGTCGACCGCGAGCTGGGCGACGCTCTTCCAGACCGGCGCGGCGAGGTAGGCGCCCTCGTGGGGAACCTTGCTCTCGTGCGGCTTGCGGATGATCACGAAGGCGGTGAACTGGGGATTGTCGACGGGCAGGAAGCCGACGAACGAGGCGATGATGTCGGCCCCGTAGGCGCCGTTGACGGCGACGCTGGCGGTTCCGGTCTTACCCCCGATCAGGCCCTTGAATGCCGGGATTTTGGCGAGGAACCCGGACGCGCCCTTGTCCTCGACGACGCCGGTCATCATGTGGGCGAGCTGGTGGGCGGCGTCCGCGGACATCACCTGCCGGGTGCGCGGCACCACCGGCGTCTCCGCCCGGGTTCCGGGGTCGATGATCGCCTCGACCGCGTGCGGCTGCACCCAGACGCCGCCGTTGGCGACGGCGTTGACCGCGGCCAGCATCTCCACCGGGGTGGCCTGGACCTGCTGCCCGAAGGAGGCGGTGGCGTAGTCGACGTCGGTCCAGCTGCGCTGCTGGCGCAGCGGCTGGTTCACCTCGCCGGCGACGTCGATGCCGGTGGGCGAGCCGATCCCGAAGGCGAGCAGGTTCTGGTAGTAGGCGTCCTTCCCGGTCCGGCGCATCACCTCGATGGCGCCGTTGTTCAGCGAGTTGTCGAGCACCCACTGGAAGGTCACCTTGCCGTGGGACCGGTTGTCCCAGTCGTGGATGAGGAAGCCGCCGATGGTCTGCTGGCTCTCGTTGATGGTCTGGTCCGGGGTGAAGACCCTGTGGTCGAGACCGCCGGCGAAGGTGATCACCTTCATCACCGAGCCGGGCTCGTAGAGGTTGTCGACGGCGCTGTCGCGGAAGAGGCCGATGTCGCTCGACGAGTAGTGGTTGGCGTCGTACGAGGGGTAGTCGGCCCAGGCGCGGATGGCGCCGGTCCTGGTGTCCATCACCATCAGCGTCCCCGAGTCCGCCTGGCCGTCGGTGCTCACCCCCCTGGCGAGCGCCTGCTCCGCCCAGTACTGCAGCTTGGAGTCGAGGCCGAGCCGCAGGTCGCTGCCGTTGCGGGCGTCGCGGCGCTGCTCGTTGCTGAGCACGATCGGGTTGCCGGCGACGTCGCGCAGCGTCGACTCGATGCCGTCCTGGCCGCGCAGCAGCTTCTCGTAGTAGGACTCGATGCCGTACTGGCCGTGGCCGTCGTGGTCGACGAAGCCGAGCAGGTTGCTGGCGAACGAGACGCCGGGCAGCGGCGACGGGCTGTAGCTGCGCTGGTCCTCGGGGATGATCCCGATGCCGTAGACCTTCAACGCCCGCAGCCGGGTGGTGACCGCCTCGTCCACGCGCTTGGCGAGGTAGACGAACCGGCCGGGCTGGGCCATCAGCGACTCGAGGTGCGACGGGCCCATGCCGAGCACCGGCGCCACCCGCTCGGCGACGGAGTGGCGCTGGTCAGGGGGAATCACCCCGGGGTCCGCGAAGATGCTGTACACGGGCACGTCGCCGGCGAGCAGCGAGCCCTCGCGGTCGAGGATGCGGCCGCGGTGGGCGCGCAGGGTGATGTCGATCCCGTGCTGCCGCGCCGCCGCCGCCGCCAGGTCGCTGTGCTGGCGCAGCTGCACGTCGGCGAGCCGCAGCGAGAGCACCACGGTCAGGACGCCGAAGACGACGAGCAGCCAGACGCCGCGAAGGCGGAAGTCGGGCGCGTCGGCGACGAACCAGCCACGCACCGCGGGCCGTCTCGCCGGTGGTGTCTCGCCCCTCGGCCTGCGCGTGGGCGGTGCGGACGGTCGCCGGCGCTCGGTCACGGCGCCGCCGCCTCGACCTCGTCGGCTCCGAAGCTGCCCCGGAGCGCCGCCACCAGCCGCTCCATCGGGTCGCCACCGGGGGGCCGGCCCAGCGCACCGGGCGCGGCGGGCACGCTCACCGGCACCGGCACCGCGGCCACGTACGCCCACTTCGACGGCGGCCGCAGCCCCAGCGACTGGGCGGCGGCGCCGATGCGCGCACCCGAGCGCAGCCGGTCGAGCTCGTCACCGAGACGGCTGTTCTCGTCGCGCAGCGCCGCCTGCTCGGCGGAGAGGCGGGTGGCCTGGAAGGTCGCCTGGGTGAGGTGGGCCGACTGGGCCACGTAGGCGATGCCGATCACCGCCACCAGCAGGATGAACGGCAGCAGCGGCAGGGGTGTGCGCGGACCGCCTCCGCGCCGGCGGCGGCCGCGGCGGCCGGCAGGCTCGAGGCCGTCCGGCACCTCCTGGACGGGCCGTCCGTCCGAGAAGGCGTCGAAGGTGTCGTCGTCGAGACGGGATGTGGTCTGGTGGGCGGACACGGCCGCGGTTCTCCGCTGGGACGTTGGTGAGTGACGGTGCGGCGACGTGGACGGGACGGCTGGCTGACCGCGGTCGGGAGTGCCGGGGCCTCAGTGGGCGGTGTCGAGACGCTCGGCGACCCGAAGCCGCGCCGAGCGCGAGCGTGGGTTGGCGGCGAGCTCGGCGGCGTCCGCCTTGATCGCCTTGCGGGTGTGAAGAAAGAGGGTGGCCCGGTGAGCGCAGGTGCAGATGGGCTGCTGGGGTGGACAGACACAGTTCAGTGCTGCGACGTGGAGTGCGTTCTTGACAAGGGAGTCCTCGAGGGAGTGAAAGGCGATGACCCCAACACGCCCACCGGGCCGTAATGCATCGATGGCTGCCTGCAACCCCCGCTCCAGGCTGTCGAGCTCGTGGTTGACCTCGATGCGGAGCGCCTGGAAGGTCCGGGTGGCGGGATGGATCCGCTTCGGCCAGTACCGTCGTGGCACCGCCCGTTCCACGGTCTCGCGCAGCTCACCGGTGGTGGTGAGCGGGCGCTCGGCGCGGGCCCTGCCGATGGCGGCGGCGATGCCACGGGCGAAGCGCTCCTCGCCGTATCCGCGGATCAGCGCCGCGAGGTCCGCCTCGTCCCAGCCGTTGACGATGTCGGCGGCGGTGAGCGTCGCCGCGCCGGGGTCGAGGCGCATGTCCAGGGGACCGTCGTGGCGGAAGCTGAAGCCTCGCGCCGGGTCGTCCAGCTGGACCGAGGAGATGCCGAGGTCGAGGGTCACCCCGTCGACGGCGGCGATGCCGTTCCGACGCAGGTGCTCGACCAGGTCGGCGAAGTCGCCGTGGATCAGGAGCGGCGCGTCGCCGTCCCCGGCGAAGCGCAGGCGCGCGCCCGCCAGCGCCGCGGGGTCGCGGTCGACGGCGATGACGCGGCCCCCGGGGCGAACGCGCTCGAGGAGCGCGGCGGTGACACCGCCGGCACCGAGCGTGCCGTCGACGAACACCTGCCCCGGTCTGGGCTGCAGGCTCTCTATGAGGGGGTGTACAAGGACCGGCCGGTGCCCGTCAGTCGCCGGGACGCCGGGTGTGGCTTGATCGGGGGCCGGCATGTCTGCCACGGTGGACATGAGGACCACGGTAGGTGAACGTCGCGAACGGCCGCCGTCCGCTCACGCGGACGGCGTGGACGCCGCCGGCGCGGCGCCGGTGGCGAGGTCGTAGAGATGCGAGAACTGGTCGGGATCCATGGTCGCCTCGTCGGCGTCCCACACCGCCTCGCCCACCAGCTCGACCCGGTTGCCGAGGCCGACGAAGACGCAGCGGTCTCCGATCTCCGCCCAGCGGCGGTTCTCGGCGTCGACGAGCATCCGGCCCTGGGCGTCGAGCTCCAGCGGACGTGCGAAGGCGAAGTGCAGCCGCTCCCAGCGGCGCAGCTCGGCGCCGCGGAGCTGGGAGCGCATCCGGTGGGACATCTCGGCCCACTCGTCGGGTGGCCAGATCACGAGCCGGTGCTCCGTTCCCCGGGCGACGATGCTGCCCTCGGGAAGGTGGCCGCGCAGCTTCGCGGGAAGGGCGACGCGGCCCTTGGCGTCGACGCCGTGGCGATGGGAGCCGACCACGGCGTGTCAGGCCCCACCGGCGGCCACGGGGGCCATCCGGGGGACGTGAAGCTGCGGGTCGGATTCACCACTTTTCACCACTTCTATCCACTACGAGCGGAAGCCTAACAGTGCATTCCCCACCCGTCAACGCGAACATATGTACGGGTGGTTGTGCGATCGCCATCTTCTCGGGGGGGGTAGACTCGCGGCGCAAGCCGGCCGGACGGCCGCGGGCGGCTCGACCGCTCGAGGAAAGTCCGGGCTCCGCAGAGCAGGGCGCTGGGTAACGCCCAGTCGGGGTGACCCGAAGGAGAGTGCCACAGAAAGGACACAGCCACGGTGCGCGCAGGCGCGCCGCGGCAACGGTGAAATGGTGGGGTAAGAGCCCACCGGCGGCCGGGTGACCGGCCGGCCAGGTAAACCCCGCCCGGAGCAAGGCCGAACAGGGGCGGAGCGCTCCGGCGCTCCAGGGGCTGCTCGTCCCAGACCCCGGGTGAGGCCGCTCGAGGCGCCGGGCAACCGGCGCTCCAGATGGATGGCCGTCCCCCACCGCCGGGGGTGGCCCCCGTTGGGGTCGAACAGGCGGTGGGGACAGAACCCGGCTTACAGGCCGGCTTGCATCACCCCCGGGCCCCGCCTCCCTGTATGGGGGGGCGGGGCTTGCGTGGGATCCGTGCGGTTGTTCGTGGGCGGACGTCCCCTGTGGGTGGCCCGGGGGTTTTTTTACCGGGGGAGGCGTACGCCTCCCCCCGGTAAAAACCTGTGTTAGAAGATCCCCGGGTACCTCCACGCGTGTCAGATCACCCGGGCAACTCGCACCGTCTCAGATCACCCGGGCAACTCGCACCGTCACAGATCCCCGAGCAACGGGTCACAGATCCCCCGGAGGGGCCTGGGCGAAAGCGATCAGGGAGGCGAGACCGAGCACGGCGGCGGAGAGCCCGAGCCCGACACCCACCCCGCCGGCGACGTCGGACAGCAGGCCGGTGAGCACCGGGCCGGCGCACTGGCCGAGGGCGAAGACGGCGGTGAGCGCGGCGATCGCCGGGCCCCACTGGGGGGCGGGCAGGGCGGCGCGGGCGACCGCGGTGAAGGAGGTGACCACGGAGAGGAAGGCGCCGCCGAAGACCAGCGCCGAGGCCATCGCGGCCGCCGCGCCGCCGCCGAGCAGCGGCAGCGCCGCTCCCGCAGCCACCACCGCGAGCACCAGCGCCGGGCCCCGCCCGCCGCGCAGCCGCCCCAGCACCCGGCCCCAGAGGGGCACGCTCAGCAGCGACGCGAGGCCGAGCAGCACCCAGAACGACCCCACCACCACCCGGCTCAACCCCTGGTGCACCAGCAGCGCGACGACGAAGGTGATGTAGGAGATGTAGCCGACGCCGAAGAGCGTGTAGGCGATCAGGCTGGGGACGAACCGGCGCGCCGGCCAGCCCGCGCCCTCGCCTCGCCGCGACATCGCGGGGGCCTCGACCCGGCCGGACGCCCACCGCGCCGCCATCAGCCCGGCGAGCGACAGCGCCGCCAGCATCAGCCAGCCGAGGCGCCATCCACTCGCTCCCCCGAGGGCGAGGATCGGCGGCACCACCATCCCCGAGACCACGATGCCGAGGCCGCCCCCGCCGACGTAGACGCCGAGCAGCACCGCGGCCCGGATGCTCGAGCGCCCGTGACCGAGCCAGGCGGCGAGTTCCATGCCACCGATGAAGACCAGCGCGCCGGCGACGCCGGCGACGACCCGCAGCGCCAGCAGGGCGCCGAAGCCGGAGGCCAGCCCGGTCGCCACCAGCGCCACGACGACGACCACCATGCCGCCGAGGAAGGCGGGGCGGCGGCCGAGGCGGGCGGTCACCCGCGGGGTGAGCATCGCCCCGGCCAGGTAGCCGAGGGCGTTGGCGGCGTTGATCGTCCCCGCCTGGGCGAAGGACCAGTGGAGGTCGGCACGCATCCCGGGGAGGAGCAGGCCGTAGGCGAACCGGGCGATGCCGAGCACCACCGCGGGGCCGGCGGCCAGCCCGGCGGCGAGCAGCAGCGGATGCACCGCCCTCGCCGCGGCGGGCGCGACCGCCGGTGGCGTCCGCAGCGCCTCCCCTCCTCTCACCCTCTCACCTCAGGACGCGGTCCCCGCCGGTGACTCGGTGGCGGACGCCGGCGGGGCTCCCGGGCCCGGCAGCCGCACCGCGTCGTGCACCCGGAGCGGCTGCCCGCAGCCGGCGCACACCACCCGGTGGTCGACCTCGCCGCCGCAGCCGCGGTGCTCGAGGCGCAGCGGCGGCCCCGCCGGCGCCATGTGGCGGTCGCCCCACTGGCGCAGCGCGATGATCGTCGGCCAGAGGTCGTGTCCCGCCTCGGTGAGCCGGTACTCGAAGCGCTCCGGCCGCTCCTGGTAGCGGGTGCGCTCGAAGACGCCCGCGGCGACGAGACGCTGGAGGCGGTCGGTGAGGATGTTCCGGGCCAGCCCGAGCCGCCGCTGGAAGTCCTCGAAGCGGCGGATGCCGTTGAAGGCGTCGCGCACGATCAGCAGGGTCCAGCGCTCGCCGACCACCTCGAGAGCGCGGGCGACCGAGCAGACCTGGGCGTCGTAGGTGCGCTCGAGCAACGGTTCCTCCTCTCGGCGCTTCAGGCGCCCTCCGATGCGACAGTCTAGTCACAACGGGTTGCATCACGCAACGCACACTGGTACAATCGTTGCAGAACACAACGGTTCGGGCGGGGAAGACGACGGCCCGGATCGCCCAAGGAGGGCACGAGATGACTGACGAGCAGTGGCTCCGGCTGGAGCTCAAGAACGCGCAGGCACGCCGCCATCAGGCCGGCGGGAGCGTCGCCGTCCGGGTCGCGCGGGTGCTGCACCGCCTCGTCCGCCACCCGGCGTAGCCGCGTCGACCTGGGGGCACCGACCCTCGACGGCCAGCAGCGCGAGATCCTGCGGCTGGTGGAGCAGGACGGTCGCCGCTCAGCGGCCGAGCAGCCGCTCGTAGGCGCCCACCGCGAGCCGGTCCACGCGGTCGTTGCCGGGATCGCCGCTGTGGCCGCGGACGTGCTCGAATCTCACCCGGCGGTCGACCAGCGGGTCGATGGTGGGGAACAGGTCGAGGTTCTTGTTCCGCTTCCAGGTGCGGCTCAGCCAGTTGATCACCCCGAGGCTGTCGGTGCGCACCACCACCCGCCAGGACGGGTCGTCGCCGATGCGGTCGCGCACCGCGCGCAGCGCCTCGCGCACCGCCTTCAGCTCCTCGCGGTTGTTCGTGGTCATGGGCTCGGCCTCGGCCCGCTCCTCGACGCCGCCGTCCGGCCACTCGAGGCGGTAGGCCCAGGCGCCGGCGCCGGGATTCCCCGAGCAGGCGCCGTCGGTATACGCGACCACGGTCCGCGCCGGTGCGGCCACGTCGAGGCTCAGCTGCCTCCCGTCCACGGTCACCTCACCACCACCCGGTCGCAGTTCGAGCACTGCACCAGCTCGCTGCCCATGCGGGCGGCGCGCACCTCGCGCACCCCCAGGGGCAGGTGGCAGCCGCCGCAGGAGTCGCCCTGCAGCGGGGTGACCGCGGGGTGGAGCCGCGTCGCCAGCCGGGTGTAGAGGGCGAGCTCGGCGGCCGGCAGCGCCCCCGCGACGGCGGCACGGTCCCTCTCCAGCTCGGCGATCTCCGCGCGCAGCGCCTCGAGCCGGCCCCGCTCGCCGGCGGCGGCGGCGGCGCGGTCCTGCTCGATGGTGGTCACCGCGGCGGCGGCGGCGGTCGCGGCGGTGTCCGCGGCCTCCGCCTCCTCCATCAGCTGCAGCTCGGCGTCGTCGGCCTCGGCCATCCGCTCGCGCACCTCGGCGAGCTCGCGCTGGAGGGTGAGGAGGTCGTGGGGATTGCGCACCGTGCCGCCGTACAGCTGGCGGTCGATGACCTTCACCCGGGCGCGCAGGGCGGCGGTCTCGCGCGCCGCGGCGGCGAGCCGGTCCTCGACCCCGCCACGGTCCGCGGCGAGGCCGGTGGCGCGCCGCCGCGCCGCCTCGAGCTCGGCGGAGCCGGCGATGCGCGCCTCGACCTCACGGGCGGCGGTGCGGCGCCCGGCGAGACGGTCGTCGATCTGCTGCAGCTCGAGCATGGCGGCGGTGCTCACACCTCGAGCACCCAGGTCGCGTAGGCGCGGCCGCGCTGCTCGCAGACGGTCTCGACCGCCACCCGCCAGCCCGCCGCACGCACCCAGCCGGCGAGCTCGTCGGGATGCTGGACGCACTGCAGCGCCACCCAGCGCAGCCCCCGCCCCGGCGCCTGGGCGGCGATCTGGGTGAGCCGCCGGGCGCCGAGACCGGCGATGACCACGCCCTCGACCTCACCGGCGGCGAGCGGCTCGAGGCCGCTGCCCCGGCGCGCCTCCACCCGGCCCCCGGCCTCCCAGCGCTCGAGGTTGCGGCAGAGCTCGGCGTAGGGGCCGTCGGTGTTCTCGGTGGCGATCACCCGGTGGGAGCGGGCGGCGAGGTGGACGGCGAGACGGCCGTGGCCGGCGGCGACGTCGGCGACGCTCTCCGCATCGGGCAGGACGGCGAGCAGCCCCTGGAGGCGGCGGGGCAGCGGCGGGGTGGTCATCAGGCCGCTCCCGGGCGCGGGGTGGTGGCAGGGCGGGGGCGGGGGCGGGCGTCCCGCTCCGCCGCCGCCACCGAGGCCGCCACCAGGCCGTCGAGCGAGCGGCGCGCGCCGCCTCCGTCGATCGACGCCCGGGCTCGCTCCAGCCCCTCGGCGAGGTCGCCGGCGCGCTCCGCGGCCCAGAGCGCCGCAGCGGCGTTGAGCAGCACCACGTCGCGCATCGGCCCGGTCTCGCCGTCGAGCACGGCGCGCAGCCGCGCCGCGTTGTGCTGGACGTCGCCGCCGCGCAGCGCCTCCACCGGCGCCGGGCGCAGCCCCAGGGCGGCGGGGTCGATCTCGAACTCGCGCAGCCCGGCGGGACTCACCTCGAGGCACCGGGCGACCCCGCTCAGGCCGAGCTCGTCGATGCCGCCGGGGCCGGCGAAGACCAGCGCATGGCGGTGGCCGAGCCGGCCGAGCACGCCGGCCATCCTCTGCGCCAGGCCGTGGTCGCCGACACCCAGCGACTGATAGGGGACACGCGCCGGGTTGGCGAGGGGACCGAGCACGTTGAAGGCGGTGCGGATGCCGAGCTCGCGGCGGAGCGGGCCGACGTGGCGCATCGCGGGGTGGTAGGCGGGCGCGAAGAGGAAGCCGATGCCCACCTCCTCGACGCAGCTGCGCACCCCGTCGGGGCTGAGCGCGATCGCCACCCCCAGCTCCTCGAGCACGTCGGCGCTGCCGCAGCGGCTCGAGGCCGCCCTGCCGCCGTGCTTCGCCACCGGGCAGCCGGCGCCGGCGACCACGAACGCCGCGGCGGTGGAGATGTTGAAGGTGCCGCTGCCGTCACCGCCGGTGCCGCAGGTGTCGACGGCGTCGACCGCGAGCTCGACGCGCAGCGCGTGGTCGCGCATCGACATCACCATGCCGGTGAGCTCCTCGACGGTCTCACCGCGGATGCGCAGCGCCGCCAGGATGGCGCCGATCTGCGCCGGGGTGGCGCTGCCCTGCATCACCCGGTCCATCACCGAGCGCGCCGTCTCAACGTCCAGATGCTCTCCGCGGACGAGCCGCTCGAGCGCCTCGCGCAGGAGCGTGTCGGCCTCGGTCATCGCCGCCGGACGGTAGCAGGTCCGCGACGATCGAGGACCGCCGGCGCACCCCGGAGCGCCCGGTGCATGCATACTCCGCCCAGATGCCGGCACGCTCGTCCCTCCCCTTCGACCCCGAGGCGATCCGGCCCTGGCGGCTGGGCTCGGGACGCCGCGGCGCGGTGCTCCTCCACGGCTTCGCCGGCACCCCACCGGAGCTGCGCCGCCTGGGCGAGCATCTCGCCGCCCAGGGCTGGCTGGTCGACGGCCCGCTGCTCACCGGCCACGGCACCACCCCCGAGGACTTCGCGCGCACCCGCTGGCCGGACTGGGCGCGCTCCGCCGCCGACGCCGTCGACCGGGTCGCCGCCGAATGCGACCAGGTGGTGGTCGCGGGACAGTCGATGGGCGGCGCCCTCGCGCTGCACCTCGCCGCCCACGACACCCGCATCGCCGCGGTGGCCACCCTGGCGGCGCCGGTCTGGCTCAGCGACTGGCGGCTGAAGATCATCTTCGCCGCCAAGTACGTGCAGCGCTGGCACACCCCCGACCCCGACGACATCGACCTCTTCCTGCCCGAGGCGGTCGAGGAGCTGCACTCCTACGGGCGCCGCTCCACCCGATCGATCCACGAGCTCACCCGGCTGCTGCGCACCGTGCGCGGCGAGCTGGCGATGGTGCGCCAGCCGGTGCTGGTGCTGCACGGCGGAGGCGATCGGACCGTCGACCCGAGGAACGCCGACGACATCGCCCGCGGCCTGGTCTGCAGCAGCGAGGTCGAGGTGGGCCGCTATCCGCGCAGCGGCCACGCGATGAGCGTGGACGTCGACCGCGACGAGCTCAACCCGCGGATCGCCGCCTGGTTCGAGCGCCACACCCGCGACGCCGGCGTGGCCCGCGCCGGCTGAGGTCGCTCACTGCTGACCGCCCAGGGCCTCGCGGAGCAGCCGCGCCATGTCCTCGTCGATGACGGGATTGGCGGGGGGCCCCTCGTCCACCGGAGGGCGCCGGCTGGCGCGACCGCCGGAGCGGGCGTCGCGGCCGGACGGCGGCGGCCGGTCACCGCCGCGGAGACCGCCGCTGTAGGTGGTGCCGCACGAGGTGCAGACGTACAGGGCCACGCTCTCCCCGGCCCGCACGTAGCTGGTGTGGGAGAAACGGGTGGCGGCGCCGCACATCCGGCAGCTGCGATTGGCGGGGAGGGCGTCGCACGCCCCCGGACTGTCCCGGCTCATCAGCGAAAGGGTGACGTGTTCGGCCAGAATGCGCCCACCGTGACGGCAGCGTCACCGCGCCGTGTCGTTCTCGCCATCGGCTGTCACCCTCCGGGACCGGGCTTCAGTGGACTCGTCACCACCCCTTAAGAGCACACGAGGACGATGAACTCACGGCGGAGGCGAGACCCGCGGCAGTGCGGGACGACCGGTCGCCGGAGGAGTATGCGGGAATGGAAAGGGAAGTGAACCCGGTGCAGGGCGGTCTCGACCTCGTCGATCATCCCGGGCCCGTGGAGCTCCAGGCGCAGGTCGACCTCGCCGAGGACACCGCCGCCGCGCGCTACCGCCGCCTCCGTGACTACACCTGCCTGCTCGCCGACGCGCTCCGCCACGACGACGCCATGAACCGGCTCGAGCTCGCCCTGCAGCAGGCGCCGGCCCTTTAGAGGTTCCCCCGGCCCGGCAGCGGGTACGCTGACCCCGATGCTGCTGGACCGTCTGCGCGGCGCCGTCGACCCGGTCCCGGCGCCGGGCGCGGCCCCTCCCCCCCAGGTCACCGCGGCGGTGCTGCTGCTGGTCGATCCGGCCGACCCGGCGCTGCCGCTGCTCTTCATCCGCCGCAGCCGGCGGGTGCGCACCCACCGCGGGCAGATCGCGTTTCCCGGCGGCGGCATCGACCCCGGCGACGCCGGCGTGGTCGGCGCGGCGCTGCGCGAGGCGCGGGAGGAGCTGGCCGTCCCCGTCGACGCGGTCGAGCCCCTGGGGCTGCTGGCGACGGTGCAGACCCGCGGCTCGGCGCGCAGCCTCTGCCCGGTGGTGGGCCTCCAGCGCCGTCCGCTCACGCCGGTCGCCGACGGGTACGAGGTGGCGACCTGGTTCCGCATCCCCATCGCCGATCTGCTCGAGGCGCCGCTCACCAGCCGCCGCATCCCGGGGATGGACGGGAACGCGGTGGTGCACTTCTACGAGGCCCACGGGCAGGTGATCTGGGGGGCCACCGCCGCGGTCCTCCACGACCTCCTGGGACGGCTGGGCGCACCCCGCGAGGTGGGCGCTCAGCGGTAGCGGGGGTGCACCACGAAGGGGTTGTGGCGCATCTCCTCGCGCACCGTGGTGCTGGGACCGTGCCCCGGGTAGACCCGGGTCTCCGGGGGCAGCGCGTAGATGGTGTTCTCGATCGAGAACATCAGCGTGTCCCAGTCGCCGCCCGGGAGGTCGGTGCGGCCGACGCTGCGCTGGAAGAGGGTGTCGCCGGCGATCAGGTCGGGGCCGACCAGGAAGCAGACGGAGCCGCGGGTGTGCCCCGGGGTGTGGAGCACGCGGACGTCGAGCTCCTGCCAGCGCAGGGTCTCGCCGGGAACCAGGTCGGTCTCGCAGATCACCGGCGGCAGGTCGGCGGGAATGCCGGGGAGGCGTGAGGCCCACTCCAGCAGCGGCCGGTCCTCGACGTGGATGGCGGCGTCGCAGCCGTGCGCCGCCTTCACCGCGGGCACCCCGTTGACGTGGTCGGGGTGGCCGTGGGTGAGCAGGATGCGCTCGCAGCGCAGCCCGTCCTTCTCCAGCAGCTCGAGGGTCCGGGGATGCTGGAGGCCGGGGTCGAGGACCAGCACCGCGTCGGTGTCGCGGCGCCGCAGCACGTAGCAGTTCTGGTCGTAGGTGGGGTCGACGACGATCGACAGCTGGACCAGGTCGCGAAGAGCCTCCGTCATCGAGCCCAGTCTACCGGCGGCTCCCCTCAGCCCGTCGCGGCGCGGAGGGAGGAGGCGACGGAGGCATGGCCGAGCGCGTTGGGGTGGAAGCTGCTGTAGGGGTCGCGCCAGCGGCCGCCGAAGGCCCACTCCTGGACGGTGCACAGCTCGTGGCCGGCGAACGCGTTCTCGACGTCGACGACCTGGGTGCGGTCCAGCCCCTCGGCGGCGCGGCGGATCACCGCGTTCATCCGTGACCACTCGGCGCGGAACCAGTCGACGTCCTCGCGGGTGAGCGTCCAGGTCGACGCGCAGGTGCCCCCGGAGCGGAGGATCTGGGGATAGGTGACCACCAGCAGCCGGGCAGCCGGGGCGCCGGCGACGACCTCGCCGTAGAGGCGGTGGAGCGGGCCGGCGAGGGAGTTGATCCGCTGGTCCTCGTCGGGGTAGTCGCTGCGGCAGCCCGAGCCCGGCTGGAGGCAGTGGATCACGATCTCGCCGAAGCGGGCGTCGTTGCCGCCGACGGTGAGGCTCACCAGCTGCGCGGGCGCCAGCCCGGCGAGCTGGGACTGCTCGACGCTCCCGATGGTGGCGCCGGTGCAGGCGGCGAAGTCGGTGAGGGTGTAGCGGCCGCCGCTGGAGCGCGCGAAGACCTGGGGATAGCTGTTGGCGGAGCGGCGGCAGTTGGTGCCGTCCTCGCTCCCCGTTCCGTTCCCGGTCACGTACGAGTCCCCGAGGGCGGCGTAGGCGAGCCCTCCGGCGGCGGCCGCCGGGACCCGCCCGCCGGTGCCCACCAGGAGCAGCGACAGCGCGATCAGCGCACTCGCGCGTCGGACCCGTCCCATCACCGCCTCCCTCCGTGTCCACCACCCGATCGCAGCAGGGTCCCCGGGCCGGGTCCCGCTGTCAACCCCGGAGCTCGACCGCCACCCCCGGGGTCACCGGGGCGCCCCCGCCCGCGATCACGAAGCCGGCGCGGCGGTCGCCGCCATGACGGCGCTCACCGCCCGGGAGCAGCGCCCGGGCGAGCACCTGGTCGACGTTGTCGACCGGCACCACCTCGATGCGGTCGAGGATCTCCTTGTCCACCTCGCGGAGGTCGCGCTCGTTGCGGCGGGGCAGGAGGAACACGGCGATCCCGGCGCGGTGGGCGGCGAGCAGCTTGTCCTTCACCCCGCCGATGGGGAGCACCCGGCCGCGCAGGGTCACCTCGCCGGTCATGGCGACGCGACGGTCGACCTTCCGGCCGCTGGCGGCGCTCACCATCGCGGTGACCATGGTGACGCCGGCGGAGGGCCCGTCCTTGGGGATGCCGCCGGCGGGCACGTGGATGTGGAGGCCGTGGCTGTCGAAGAAGCCCTTGCGCGCGCCGTAGCGGTGGGCGTTGACCCGCGACCAGCTCAGCGCGGCCCGGGCCGACTCCTCCATCACGTTGCCCAGCTGGCCGGTGAGCAGCAGCTCGGTCTTGCCCTCGATGGCGAGCGCCTCGACGGTGACGATGTCGCCGCCGACCTCGCTGACCACCACCCCGGTGACGGCGCCGACCTGGTCCTCCTCCTCGGCCTCGCCGAAGTCGAAGCGCTGCGGCCCGAGGTACTCCTCGAGGTCGCCGGGGACGACCACCACCGCGTCGGTGGTCCCCGATTCGACGAGCTTGCGGGGCACCTTGCGGCACACCTGCGCGATGGTGCGCTCGAGCTGGCGCACCCCGGCCTCGTGGGTGTAGCCGCGGATCATCGCGAGCAGGGCGTCGCCGGTGATCTCCATCTCGGTGCTGTCGAGGCCGTGCTGGTCCATCTGCCGCGGCACCAGGTGGCGCTCGGCGATGCCCAGCTTCTCCGCCTCGGTGTAGCCGGTGATGCGGATCAGCTCCATGCGGTCGCGGAGCGCCGGGCCGATGGTGTCGACGACGTTCGCGGTGGTGATGAAGAGCACCTGGGAGAGGTCGTAGGGGACCTCCAGGTAGTGGTCCGAGAATTCGCGGTTCTGCTCCGGGTCGAGCACCTCGAGCAGCGCCGCGGAGGGATCGCCGCGGAAGTCGGCGCCGACCTTGTCGATCTCGTCGAGCATGATCACCGGATTGCGGGTGCCCGCCTGCTTCATCGACTGGATGATCCGGCCGGGCAGCGCGCCGATGTAGGTGCGGCGATGGCCGCGGATCTCCGCCTCGTCGCGGATGCCGCCGAGCGACAGCCGCACGAAGCGCCGGTTCATCGCCCGGGCGATGCTCCGTCCCAGCGACGTCTTGCCGACCCCCGGCGGCCCCACCAGACAGAGGATCGGGGTCTGGAGCGCGCGTCGCGGGCGCGGCTCCTCGACCGCGGGGGTGGGAGTGCTGGGCGCGTCCGACGCCGGCGGCGGGGCCGGCGCCTCGCCCTCCAGCGCCGCCGCCCGCTCGGCCTCGCGCAGGCGCTGGCGGCCGAGGGTGCGCTGACGCACCGCCAGCCACTCCAGCAGCCGGTCCTTCACCTTGGGCAGGCCGTAGTGGTCCTCGTCGAGGATCTGCTTGGCACGCTCGATGTCGACCTCCTCGGGGGGAGGGTCGGCCCAGGGGAGGTCGAGCAGCCAGTCGACGTAGGTGCGCACCATGCCGAGCTCGGGCGAGGCCTGGGGGATCTGCTCCAGCCGCGACACCTCCTTGAGGGTGCGGGCGCGCACCGCGTCCGGCATCCCCGCGTTCTCGACACGGGTGGCCAGATCGTCCTCGTCGTCGACGGTGCCCTCGAGCTCGGCGAGCTCGCGCCGGATGGCGCGGAGCTGCTCGCGGAGGATGTGCTCGCGCTGACCCTTGTTGATGGTCTTCTGCACGTCCTCGTTGATCTTGCTGCGGAGCTGGGCCACCTCCACCTGACGGGCGAGCAGGGGGACGAGCAGGCGCAGCCGGGCGGCCACGTCGGTCTCCTGGAGCAGCGCCACCTTGTCGGCGGCGGCGATGTCGGGCGCGGCGCTGCAGACGTCGGCGATGCGCACCGGCTCGGTGGCCCGCGACACCGCCACCGCCACCTCCGGCGCCACCGCGGCGCCGGCGACGACGTACTCGCCGAACAGCGACTTCACCGAGCCGGCGAGGGCGTCGATCTCGCTGCCCTCCGCGATCGTGTCCTCGACGCTGACGACGGTGCCGGTCCAGCGCTCGCCGTCGGTCTCGAGCGACTCGATGCGCACCCGCCGCTGGCCCTCGACCAGGGCCTGCGCACCGGTGGGCATGCGCCGGAACGCGCCCACGTGGGCGACGACCGCGATCGGATGGAGGTCGGCGAGGCTGACGTCGTCGATCTCGGCGCTGCGCTGCACCGCCAGCACCACCCGGCCGTCGGCGCCGACCGCGGCCTCCAGGGCGCCCACCGACCGCGGCCGGCCGGCGCCGAGGGGCGCCAGCTGCTGGGGGAAGACGACGTTGTCGCGCAGGGGCACGACCGGCAGCGTCTCGACGGCGGGCTCGCCGGTGGCGCGCACCTCGTCACGCAGGTCCATGGACGGGTAGATCTCCTTCAACCTCGAGGGGCCTAGCGTACCCGGCCCTCACCCGCGAGGACCGGCCCGGCCACCCGCCCGGGCGTGGCGCCTGGCCGCTCCACCGCCGGGGCGTCACAATAGGCGCCCGACCAGGCGAGATCGCACACCACGGGCGGGGCATCGAGATGGAAGCCGGACAACCCGATCACGTGGCCATGAGCCGGCTCGACGAGGGGATGGCCCTCGAGGAGCAGGGCGATCTCGAGGGCGCGCGCGCGGCCTTCGTCGCCGCCACCCGCACCCAGGACCCCGAGGCCCTGGTGATCGCCCTGTTCTCGCTGGGACAGCTGGCCGAGGCGGACGGCGACGCCGTCGGCGCCGAGGACGCCTACCGCAAGGCGGTGGCGTGCGGCCATCCCAGCCACTCCGCGGCCGCCGCCTTCAACCTCGGGGTCCTCCTCCACGAGCTCGACGACCCCGACGGCGCCCTCGCCGCCTACCGGATCGCGATCGACTTCGGCGACCCCGAGCACGCGCCCCGGGCCGCCTTCAACCTCGGCGGCCTGCTCCGCGACCGGGGCGACGCCGACGGCGCCCGCGCCGCCTTCCAGATCACCATCGACTCCGGCGACCCGGTGGGCGGCCCGGTGGCCGCGATGGAGCTGGCCCAGCTGCTCCAGTCGATCGGCGACACCGAGGGTGCCCGCCGGGCGTTCCAGTTCGCGGTCGGCTCCGACGACGAGGAGTTCGCCCGCTACGCGATGGTCCGGCTGAAGGCCCTGGACCGGCCGCCGGGGAAGTAGCCGGCGGGACTGCGCGTGAGCGCAGGCGGTGACACGCAGACGGTGAAAGTTGTGAAGCCTTGTAAAGGCTGGGTCGCGGTCCGATGACCCCCGCAAGAAGTCGCAACCCCGGCCCGTCTCCATGTTCTGGCGAGGTCCACCACCGGGGCAGCGGGAGCACGATGTGAGCGAGCAGGACTTGGACTGGAAGGCATCCGTCGACGGCGTCGTGTCCGAGTTCGACGAGGTCACCCGGCACCTCCGCATCCGCCAGCGCCAGGCGCTGCGGGTGGTCTGGAGCACGGTCGGCGCGCTCACCCTGGCGACGGGGGCGCTGATCGGCCTCAACCTGTCCTCCTTCCCCCTCTCCGCCGGCCCCGGCGGCCAGCAGCCCTCGCTGGCACTGCTCAGCCCGTCGGCGCCGGAGCCGGCCCCGGTGCCCGGCGGCGGCAGCCCGTACTTCCCCGGCATCGCGCCCACCCCGGCGCCGGTCGAGATCCTGCCCCCGCCGCCCGACGTCACCGCCGCGTCGACCGGCATCGGATCCGCGCCGCGCCGCGCCCGTGCGGTCACCCCGGCGGCGCCGCCGGCGCTGGTCGCGAGCACCGCCCCGGTCACCGCGGAGGCCCCGCCGCCCGCCACCCACCCGCCCGCCGACCCGCCCGCGCCGTCCGGCCTGGTCGACAGCCTGGTGAGCGGCGTCGTTCACCTCCTCGGCTGACCGGCCGCCCGGGGCGGATCAGCCCGACGCAGCCCAGTCCCGCTCGAACGCGGCGGCGTAATAGCCGGCGGCGGCGGGATGGTCGACGGCGAGCGCGGCCTCGAGGTTGGCGCCGAGGCCGGCCGCGCTCCAGTTCGCCGAGCCTGCCACCACCACCCCGTCGACGACCGCGCCCTTGGCGTGGCCGGTGGTGGAGCGTGACGGGTCCATCACCCGCACCTCGAGGCCGCGAGCACGCAGCCCGGCGAGGTCGGTGGGCTCGGGGACGGCCCCGAGGAGGAGGCGGACGTCGGCGCCCCGGCCGGCGGCGGCGGCGAGGGCGTCGAGCAGCCCGCCGACGGCGCGGACACGGGGATGGGCGTAGGGGACGGTGCAGAGCGCCCGGGCGCCGGCCCCGGCGAGCCGGCGGCCGAGCAGCGCGGCCACCGCGGCGCCCCCGGTGGCCAGCTCCAGCGCGGTCTCGGCGACGGCGAGCTCGAGCACGGCGACGGGGGGACGGGGCACGCCCACCGGGGGCGCGGCCGCGGTGGCGGGGCCGCTCCAGGCGGACGGCGGGGGCCCGGCGGCGGCCCAGGCCGCGTCGATGGCGGCGCCGGCGCGGGCGGCGAGCCCGGGGGCGCCGTCGACGGCCAGCCACCACTCCCGGGTCCCGGGCCGGCCCCCCGGGTGGGGGGCGTCGCGGGAGATGAGGTTGCCGCTGCCCACCGCGACGGTGGCGGTGCCGGCGCGGAGCAGCTTCCAGTGGGCCTCGGCGCCGGGCCGGTGCGGCCAGACCCGCACCGCGACGCCGCTGCCGGCGAGCCGGCGGACGGTGGTGGCGTTGGCGCCGGCGTGGCCGTCGAGGAGCAGGCGCACCGCCGCCCCGGCCCCTGCGGCGGCCGAGATCAGCCCGGCGTAGGACGGGCCGGCCTCGTAGACGGCGAGGTCGAGGCCGCCGCGGGCCCCGCCGATGAGGCCGGCGAGCAGGTCGCCCGCGGTGTCGGGGCCGAGGGCGCAGACCAGGCGCGGCAGGGTTCTCCTCCGGTGCGGGGGGTGCGCGCCATCCGGGCGGCACGCATGTTTACGGGCGGGTTATCGTGCATCGGTAGGCTCCGCAGCGGTGATGGACCTCGGCCCGCAGGCCGCCCACCCGGCCAGCGCGACCGGATTCGCGCCAACCAGGATCTCTCCATGACGGACGACCAGACCCCGCCCGGCCAGCCGGCCCCACCCGAGCAGTCCTCCGGCACGACGCCGGGGACCGACCCGGGATCCTCGGCCGCCGCCTGGAGCTGGGGATCGTCCTCGGCACCTCCTCCGCCCCCCCCTCCCCCGCAGCCGGCTGCTACCCCTCCGGCTGCGGGGGTGCACCCTTCCACGCCCCCATCCATGCCGCCGTGGCCGGCGGCGCCCCCGCCGGCCGCGGCGGTGCCCCCTCCCCCGCCCCCTGGTCCCATGGCCCCGCCCCCGGCAGGGCCGCCCGTCCCCGGCGGCGCCACGCCGGGATGGTCGGCTCCCGCCCTGCCGGCCGGGTGGGGCAACCCGCCCCCTCCCGGAGGGGGCGCATCGGTGTCCGGCGGCGGGTCCCGACGCCCCGTGCTCGTGGTCGGTGCCCTGATGCTCGCCGTCGGGGTCATCGCCGGGGCGCTGGTGGGCGCCGGCTTCGCCCACAACGACACCACCTCGCGCACCGCGAACATCCTGGTCAACGACCAGCCCTCCACCGCCAGCGGCGGCGGCGGTGACGCGGTGCGGGTCGCCCAGAGCCTCGGGCCCGCGGTGGGCACGATCATCGCCAAGCAGACCACCGCCACCACCGGCAGCGCGGCCCTGGGCAGCGGCGTGGTGATCGCCCACGACAGCACCAGCAGCTTCCTGATCACCAACAACCACGTCGTCGACGGCGCCAAGTCACTCGACCTGGTGATGCCCGGCGGCAAGAACCTCAAGGCCACCATGGTCGGCACCGACGCCTTCGACGACCTGGCGGTGATCTCGGTGCCCGACACCAGCCTGCCGCAGGCGGTCTTCGGCAAGTCGGCCGACCTCAAGGTGGGCCAGCAGGTGGTCGCCATCGGCAGCCCGCTGGGCAACGACGGCTCGGTCACCGTCGGCGTGGTCAGCGCCCTCCACCGCACCATCCAGGCCGGCTCGGGCACCTCGACGTCCGCCGAGACCCTCCAGGACGTGCTCCAGACCGACGCCTCCATCAACCCCGGCAACAGCGGCGGCCCGCTCGCCGACATGCAGGGGCGGATCATCGGCATCAACGTCGCCGTCGCCGGGAACACCAGCCGGATCGGCTTCAGCATCCCCAGCGACGTCGCCCAGAACGTGGCCCAGTCGCTGATCGCGCACCAGGCGGTGAAGCATCCCTTCCTGGGGATCTCCTACCTCACCGCGATCGACGCCACCGAGAGCGGGCAGCCGTACACCGGGCCCGGGGTGCTGGTCACCAAGGTGGTCGACGGCACCCCCGCCGCGAGCGCGGGCTTCCACACCGGCGACGTGCTGATGGCGGTGAACGGCACCACCATCGACAACGGCCAGACCCTCGGCGGTCTGATCCAGCAGTATCACGTGGGCAACTCGGTGGCCTTCACGGTGCGCCGCGGGAACGACACGATGAAGCTGCAGGCGACCCTGACCGAGCGTCCCAAGGGCCAGTAACCAGCCAGTGTCACGGACCACCGGGGCGGCGGGCAGCCCGCCGCCCGGTGCGGTTCGGCCAACCCCTGTACGATGCGGCGGTGACCCTCCTCCCCCGCCACGACCTCCGCAACGTCGCCATCATCGCCCACGTCGACCACGGCAAGACCACGCTGGTCGACTCGATGCTCAAGCAGTCGCGCGTCTTCGCCGCCCACGAGCAGATCGGCACGCTGATCATGGACAGCAACGACCTGGAGCGCGAGAAGGGCATCACCATCCTCGCGAAGAACACCTCGGTGCGCTACAAGGGGGTGAAGCTGAACATCATCGACACCCCCGGGCATGCCGATTTCGGCGGCGAGGTCGAGCGGGTGCTGGGCATGGCCGACGGCTGCCTGCTGCTCGTCGACGCCGCCGAGGGACCGATGCCGCAGACCCGGGTGGTGCTCCGCCAGGCGCTGGCGCTGGGGCTGCGCCCGATCATCGTCGTCAACAAGCTGGATCGCGCCAACGCGCGGCCCGACGAGACGGTCGAGGCCACCCACGACCTGCTCCTCGAGCTCGCCACCGACGCCGCCCAGCTCGACGCGCCGGTGCTCTACACCAACGGAAGGGAGGGCACGGCGACCGCCGACCTGCGCGTCCCCGGGGTCACCCTCGAGCCGCTCTTCGACGCGATGGTCGAGCACGTGCCCCCGCCCCGCGGCGACGCCGACGGCCCGCTGCAGATGCTGGTCTCGGCGCTCGACCACGACACCTACCAGGGGCGTCTCGCCATCGGCAAGGTCCACCGGGGACGGCTCCGGGTGGGCCAGTCGGTGGTGGTCTGCACCGCCGACGGCACCGGCCCGCGGCTGCGCATCGCCGGTCTGCTCGCGGTCGAGGCGCTGGAGCGCCTGCCCGTCGAGGAGGCCGCGGCGGGCGAGATCGTGCTCGTCACCGGGCTGGCCGAGGCGGCGATCGGCGACACCGTGGCCGACGCCGACTCACCCGAGGCGCTGCCCCGGCTCGAGGTCGGCGAGCCGACCCTGCGGATGCAGTTCAGCGTCAACCAGTCGCCCTTCTCCGGCCGCGAGGCGACCGTGAGCAGCACCTCGCGGCAGCTCCGCGCCCGGCTCGCCCGCGAGCTCCAGACCAACGTGGCGCTGCGCGTCGCCGACGGCGCCACCGCCGACGTCTTCGAGGTGAGCGGCCGCGGCGAGCTGCACCTCGCGGTGCTGATCGAGACGATGCGCCGCGAGGGCTACGAGTTCGAGGTCTCGCGCCCGCAGGTGATCACCCGCGAGGAGGACGGACACAGCCTCGAGCCGGTCGAGGAGTGCGTCATCGACACCCACCAGGACCACGTCGGCGCGGTCACCGAGGCGCTGGGCAACCGCGGCGCCCAGCTGCAGTCGATGCGCACCGACGCCGGCGGCGGGGTGCGGGTCACCTACCACGCGCCCACCCGGGCGCTGATCGGGCTGCGCAGCAGCATCCTCACCCTCACCCGCGGAACCGGGGTGATGGCCACCCGGGTGCTCGGCTGGGAGCGCTGGCGGCAGCTGCCGCGCACGGTGCGCAACGGCGTCCTCACCGCCAGCCAGGACGGCATGGCGGTGGCCTACGGCCTGCTCTCCCTGCAGGAGCGGGGCACGCCGTTCATCGAGCCGACGACGCCGGTCTACGAGGGCATGATCGTCGGGCTCAACCGCCGCCCCGGCGACCTCGCCGTCAACGTCACCAAGCAGAAGCAGAAGACCAACATCCGCAGCTCGAACGAGGACATGACCGTCAAGCTGGTGCCGCCGCGGAAGATGTCGCTCGAGGAGTCGCTCGACTTCCTGGAGGACGACGAGCTGGTGGAGGTGACCCCGGCGAACCTGCGGCTGCGCAAGCGGGTGCTCAACGCCGATCAGCGGATGCAGATGCGCAAGCGCGAGCTGGCGAGGACCTGACCGCCGGCCGCCGTCCCGGCCGGCGCGCCGGCCCCAGCGAGTTGCGGGGCGTGATCCCGAGTACATTCATCGTGCGATGAATTCGTCCCCGGCGGCGGTCGTGGCCGAGCGGCTGCGGGTGGTGCGCGGCGGCCGTGAGGTGCTGCCCGGGCTGAGCCTCGCCGTGCCCCGGGGCACCGTCACCGGCCTGCTCGGGCCCAGCGGCTGCGGCAAGACCACCCTGCTCCGGGCCGTGGTCGGCGTCCAGCTGATCGCCGGCGGCAGCGTGACCGTGCTCGGGCTGCCCGCGGGCAGCCCGCCGCTGCGACGCCGGATCGGCTACGCAACCCAGGCGCCGGCGCTCTACTCCGACCTCACCGTGGCCCAGAACCTCCGCTACTTCGCCGCGGTCCTGGGCGCCCCCGGCGACGATCCCGCCCGGGTGACCGAGGAGGTCGGCCTCTCCGGGCAGCGCGACCAGCTCGTGTCCCGGCTCTCCGGCGGCCAGCTGTCGCGCGCCAGCCTCGCCGTGGCCCTGCTCGGCCGCCCCGAGCTGCTGGTCCTCGACGAGCCCACCGTCGGCCTCGACCCGGTGCTGCGCGAGGAGCTGTGGGACCTGTTCCACGACCTCCGCGACCGCAGCGGGGTCACCATCCTGATCTCCTCGCACGCGATGGACGAGGCGGCGCGCTGCCAGCGCCTGCTGCTGATGCGCGAGGGCCGCATCCTCGCCGACGACACCCCCGAGGCGCTGCTGCGGCGCACCGGCGCCGCCGACCTCGAGCAGGCGTTCCTCCGCCTGGTGCGGGGTGGCGCGGACCCGGCCGCGGTGCGGTCGTGAACCTCGCGATCACCCTCGCCACGACCCGACGCGTCCTCGGTCAGCTGCGCCACGACCCGCGGACGGTGGCGATGACGACCCTGCTCCCCACCCTGCTGGTGGTGCTGCTCCGCTACGTGCTCGACGCGCCCCGAGCCTTCCAGGGGGTGGCGCCGTCGCTGCTCGGCATCTTCCCCTTCATCGTGATGTTTCTCATCGCATCGGTCGGCACCCTCCGCGAGCGCACCACCGGCACGCTCGAGCGGCTGATGACGATGCCGCTGAACCGGCTTGACCTGCTGCTCGGCCACGCCCTCGCCTTCGGGGTCTTCGCGGTGGTGCAGGTGGCGGTGGTGGCGGCGGTGTCGCTGACCTGGCTCGGCCTCGCCGTCAGCGGATCGGTGGCGCTGATGCTCACGGTGGCGGTGCTCGACGCCCTGCTCGGGATGGCCCTGGGGCTGCTGGTCAGCGCGTTCGCGCGCACCGAGTTCCAGGCGGTGCAGTTCATGCCGCTCTTCGCGCTGCCCCAGGTGCTGCTCTGCGGTCTCTTCATCCCCCGCCAGGAGATGGCGCCGGTGCTGACCCGCATCTCCGACCTGCTGCCGCTCTCCTACGCGGTGGACGCGATGCGGCTGGTGACCTCGTCGGCGGCGGTCACCGGCGGGCTGGTCCGCGACATCGCCGTCGTCGGCGGCTGCGCCCTGCTCGCCCTGCTGCTCGGCGCGCTGACGCTGCGCCGCCGCACCCCGTGATTCCGGGCCGCTCAGGAGGGGACGTGCTCGCGCAGCAGCTCGAGCACCTGGTTCTGACCCTCGAGGATGCCGAGCTGCTGCGTGCTCAGCTCGTGGAGCGCGATCAGGGTCTGGTGGTCGGCGAGGGCACGGGCGTCGGCGGTGCGCTGGGCCAGGTTGGCGCTCACCTGCAGCGAGATCATGATCGACAGCTGGGGCAGGTTGAGGATGGTGAGCAGCAGCGGCCAGGGGGTCTTGTCGAAGCCGACGATGTTGCCTGCGAAGAGCCACACCACGATGCCGACGGTGACCCCGACGAACACGTACATCGAGCCGACGATCGTGTTGACCAGGCTGGCGATGCGGTCGAGGATGCCGCTGCCACGGTGGTGCTTCGACAGCTCCAGCCGTGGCTGGTGGAGACCCGGGGCGGCGCGCACCGCCGCATCCATGGCCGCATGCTTCGGGGTGATCTGCGGCGGCGGATCGGTGGTCATGGCCGGCCCTCCCCTGAGCTCACTCGAAGGCCTCGACGCAGCGCACCCCGCCGTCGCCGGCCACCGCCGAGTGCTCGACCCCGGCGGGGATGCGGATGCCCTCGCCGGTGGCCAGCGGCAGGCCGTCGAAGCTGAGCGTCCCCTCGACCACGAAGAGGCGCTTGGGACGGGGATGGCGGTGACGACCGAACACCGCTCCCCCCCGGCCGACCACGGCGAGGGATGCAGACCGGCGGCGCGCAGCGTCTGCTCCGGCGCCGGCGAGGCCTCGAGACGCTCGATCACGGGGCGCAATGTAGCGCACCCGCGGGCCGCGTCAGGCCAGGGCGGCGTCCACCTTGGCGGCCAGGATGAAGTCGTTGCGCGTGAGCCCCTTCACCGCGTGGGTGGTGAGCTCGATCTCCAGCCGGCCCCAGCCCACCGCCATGTCGGGGTGGTGCCCCTCGCCCTCGGCGATGAGCGCCACCCGGGTGGCGGTGGCGAAGGCGGCGGCGAAGTCACGGAAGCGCAGCCGCCGCCGCAGCCGGACCTCGCCGTCGACCTCCCACTCCGAGGAGAGCTGCCCGTACAGCTCCTGGAGCTCGGGCCCGGTCACGGTCGGGGTCGAGCCGGTGCAGGCCTCGCAGTGCTCCCTGGCGAGGGGCATTACTCGAAGAGGTCGGGTTGCTCGCGGGTGATGCGGTCCCAGATCGGCTGGAACGAGAACCACCCCGCGATCCGCGACCCCACCTGCGAGGCGGTCAGCTCGGCGGAGGCCTCGTCGATGAGCACCGGCGACCCCGCCGCCTCGGCGAGCAGCTGGGCCTGGCAGGAGCGCTCCATGGTGAGGAACCACCAGGCCGCCTCGTCCACCGACTGGCCGACGGTGAGCAGCCCGTGGTTGCGCAGGATCACCGCCTTGCGGCTCCCCAGCGCGGTGCTGATCCGCCGCCCCTCCTCGAGGTCGAGGACCACGCCGGTGTAGTCGTCGAAGAGGGCATGATCGCCGTAGAAGGCGCAGGCGTCCTGGGTGATGGGGTCGAGCAGCCGGCCCAGCGACGACCACGACTTCCCGTACAGGGAGTGGGCATGGGCGGCGGCGATCACGTCGGGGCGGGCCCTGTGGACCTGGGAGTGGATCGCGAAGGCGGCGGCGTTGACCGCCCGGCCACCCTCGACCACCTCGCCCCTGTCGTTGACGAGGAGCAGGTCGGAGACCCTGATCTGGCCGAAGTGCATCCCGAAGGGATTCACCCAGAAGTGATCGGTCAGCTCCGGATCGCGAGCCGTGATGTGTCCCGCCACCCCCTCGTCGAAGCCGCACTTCGAGAACATCCGGAAGGCCGCGGCGAGCCGCTGCTTGCGATGCAGGCGCTCGTCCTCGACCGACGCGAAGGACGGGGGCGTGGGGATGGTCAGCTCCCGGCGGAGCGCTTGTGCCATGTCTCGACCTCCGGAGGGCGCAGCGACGACTCCAGTGTACGGCCGCAGCCGCGACCCACGGCCTCGGCGGCCGCGCCCGGGTGACCCGGCGGCGCTCCTGGTGGGGCTGGGGATGGGAGGACGCCGCCGTCGCCGGCGAGGAGCTCGAGCGGCTCGCCGCCATGCTCGCCGCCGTCCTCGGCGATCCCGGACGGCCGCGGCAGCCCCCCGACCCCGAGGCGCTGGCCCTGCCGCCGCCGCGGATCGCCGTGCCCGGTGCCCTCGCCGGCCTCGCCGACGGCTCCGAGCGGGGCCGGGCGGTGCACAGCCACGGGCAGTCGTTCCTCGACGTGGTGGCGATGCTCGAGGGCGACCTCGACGCCGCCTGCGACTGGGTGCTCCGCCCCGGCGACGAGGCGGAGGTGACCGCGGTCCTGGAGTGGTGCACCGCCGCCGGGGTGGCCGCGGTCCCGTACGGCGGGGGCACCAGCGTGGTCGGCGGGGTCACCCCCCGGGTCGGCGACGGCTACGCCGGCGTGGTGAGCCTCGACCTCACCCGCCTCGACCGGGTGCTCGAGGTCGACACCGTGTCGCGGGCGGCCCGGGTCCAGGCGGGGGCGCTGGGCCCGGCGCTCGAGGAGTCGCTCCGCCCCCTGGGCCTGACCATGCGCCACCAGCCCCAGTCCTACGAGTTCGCATCGGTCGGCGGCTGGCTGGCGACCCGGTCGGCGGGCCACCACTCCACCCTGCACACCCACGTCGACGACCGGGTCGAGGGGATGCGCGCGGTGACCCCTCGGGGGACGCTGGAGACGCGGCGGCTGCCCGCATCGGGGGCGGGGCCCAGCCCCGACCGCCTCCTGCTCGGCTCCGAGGGGACGCTGGCGGTGATCACCGAGGCGTGGCTGCGGCTGGTCGAGCGCCCCCGCTTCCGCGCCCGGGCCACGGTCCGCTTCCCCGACATGCCCGCCGGCGCCGCCGCCGCGCGGGCGCTGGGACGGAGCGGGCTGCTCCCCGCCACCTGCCGGCTGATCGACGCCACCGAGGCGATGATCAACCGGGTGGGCGACGGCTCCGCCTGCCTGCTGATGCTCGGCCTCGAGTCCGCCGACCATCCCGTGGACGCCGCCCTCGCCCGCGGCCTGGAGCTCTGCACCGCCGCCGGCGGGGTCGCGGAGGCGGTGCGGGAGGAGTCCGGCACCGGGACCGGGGAGGCGTGGCGGTCGGCATTCGTGCGGCTGCCCTACGTGCGCGACGCGGTCGCACGCCTGGGACACATCGTCGAGACCTTCGAGACCGCCGTGACCTGGGACCGCTTCGAGGAGCTCTGGCGGGCGGTCTCCGAGCGCGCCGCCGCGGCGGTGGCGGAGGTGTGCGGGGCCGGCCTGGTCACCTGCCGGCTGACCCACGTCTATCCGGACGGCTGCGCCCCCTACTTCACGGTGATCGCGCGCAGCCGGCACGGCGACCAGCGGGCGCAGTGGGGCGAGGTCAAGGCGGCCGCGAGCGAGGCCATCCTCGCCGCCGGCGGGACGATCACCCACCACCACGCCGTCGGCCGCGACCACCGCCCGTGGTACGACCGTCAGGTACCGGCACTGTTCGCGGAGGGCCTCGGCGCGGTGAAGGCGGCGTGGGACCCGGCGTGGATCCTCAACCCCGGGGTGCTGCTGTGACCGGACCGTGGAGATCCCCGGGTAGCTCCACGCGTGTCAGATCACCCGGGCAACTCGCACCGTCTCAGATCCCCCCCGCGGACAGAGGCGGAGCCTGCCGCAGAGCGCGGACAGCCGGGCGGGCAGACCGCCGGGGGGCGAGGGTGCCGGGCCGGCGGTCGGCGGGGCGGCGGCGGGCGCCCGACCCGTCGCGGCGCGCGGGAGGGTCACCGGCGGGACCGCGGGGAGCGGGCGCGACGGCGGCGCGGTCGCGACCGGCGGCGATGCCGTCGCCGCGGCCAGGGGGAGCGACGGCAGCGGCAGGGGCGCGAGCGGCGCCGCCGCCGGCGCGGTGTCGAGGACGCTCTGCAGCGCCTCGGCGGCGATCCCCGCCGCCTCGGTGGTGATGTGGCGCTCGCCGCGGTAGAAGTCGAAGCCGGCGGTCTCGCGGTACGGGTAGCCGGCGAGCGGGGTCAGGTGCTGCATCCGCAGTGCCACCCCGGTCATCTCCGTCTCGAGCCCGGCGTAGCGCCCTCCCTGCAGCGCGTTCGCCCGGTGCAGCGCGGTGAGCAGGGTGAGCTGGCGGACCTCCTTGTAGCTGTTGCTCACCTGCTGCGTGCCCAGGTCGAACTCGAAGAAGAAGCCGCCGGCGGCGGTGTCGTGGAGCCTGGTGGAGTTGGCGACCAGGCCGTCGAGCATCTGGGTGGCCAGGGCGGTGAACACGGGGATCCCGGTGGCGGCGCCGGTGTCGAGCAGCGCCAGCACCTCGTCGGCCTGCTCGCCGACCTTCGCCTCGCGGTCGGCGGGGACGCCGCCGCACACGGTGTGGTTGAAGAGGTGGTAGGTGGTGTCGTAGGCCTGGGAGATCACCGTGAGCGCCTCGCGCATCCCCACCGCGACCCAGCCGGGATCGCCGAAGCGCATCCCCGCGTCGACCAGGGCGAGACCGCCCTCGAGGTCGTGGTCGACCCGGTAGCCGTCGGCGCAGGCGGGCTGGTGGCCGGCGGAGGAGATGTGGCCGTGCACCACCCCCGCGGCGGGGTCGACGATGCCGTCGAGGTGGCCGGCGAAGGCCTGGGCCCGCTGCGTCCAGAAGGCGTCGCCGGTGAGCCCGGCGAGCTGCAGGAACTGCCAGTACACCCAGCCCTTGTCCGAGGAGTAGTGGACAACCTTGGCTCGAAGCGGCGCGGTCAGCCGGGCCAGCGCCGCCGCCTGGGAGCGGTCGCCGGAGTGGCGTCGCTGGTACCACACCATGTTCAGCACGTCGCGCAGGTCGGTGAGCTCGTCGCGGCGCGCCGGGCTGCCGTCGGGCAGGTTGGAGCGGGCCGGGTCGTCGACCGACCAGTTGATGAAGAGGCCGCCGGTCACCGGGTTGAAGCCGTGGGCGTCGATCTCGTCGAGGGTGGCCCGCACCGCGGCGTCGAGCGCCGGCGGCGCCGCCGCCGACACCGGGGCCGCCGCCGGGGCCATCGATGCCGCCATCGCCAGCAGCGCCATCACGATCAGCATCCACAGCGCACCGCGCCGCGAGCGCAGCCGTCGCACCGTCACGACACCGTCCTCCTGCCGGACGTTCCCTTCCCTCCCGGCCGCAGCCGGTCGGAGCTCATTATGGGCGACCGGTGACGGCGGCGGGGGACGGCCGGGGGCGAGGCCGTGCCCCGGGGGCTCGCCTTAACAAAGTATGATGGTCAGGCTATACGGTAAGGTGTGCGGGGGAGGGACCTCGGCGGTGCTCCAGGCGACCCGGACGGGGCCGCGGCCGGCCTCCTCGCGGCCGTGGCTGGAGGACTTCCACGCCCCGTCCCACGAGTGGCGCCGGCTCTTCTCCGAGGTCCTCGGCACCTTCCTCCTGGTCGTGGTCGCCGCCGGGCCGGGGCCGGTCAGGAGCGCGACCGCGGCGGCGATCAGCCGCACCGCGGAGGTGACCGCGCCGGCGCTCATGGTGATGGCGGTGATCCTGTTCATGGGGCGGGTCGGGGGCGCTCACCTCAACCCGGCGGTCACCCTCGCCTTCGCCCTGCGGCGCGAGTTCCCCTGGAGGCGCGTCCCCGGGTACCTCGCCGGCCAGGCGCTCGGCGCGGTGCTCGCCTGCCTGGTGCTCTGGGCGCTCCTCGGCCACCGCGCCAGCCTCGGTGGAACCGTGCCCGGTCCGGGCATCACCGATGTCCAGGCGATGCTGATGGAGGCGATCCTCACCGCCGGGCTGATCAGCACCATCCTCGGCACCGCCTCGGGCGCGCAGAACGTCGGCCACCTCTCCGCCATCGCCGTCGGCGGGTACATCGCCCTCGCCGGGCTCTGGTCGAGCCCGGTCAGCGGCGCGTCGATGAACCCGGCGCGCTCGCTCGCGCCCGCGATCGTCCGGGGCGACCTGGCGCACGCCTGGGTCTACCTGGCCGGTCCCCTGGTCGGGCTCGCCCTGGCGCTGGGGTGCGCGCTGATCCTGCGCGGACCCGGCGGTGACCCGGTGGCCGCCGGCGCGGCCCAGGGTGACCCGCCGGCCTGACCCGCCCCGGACCGGTCAGGCGGCCGCCGCCACCCGCACCACGGTGGACTCGCCCGCACTGTGGATGGAGGTGATCGCGCCGCTGCCGGGGTCGACGAGCACCACCCGGGTGGTCACCACCGTCGCGCCCAGCGTCTGCACCGCGACGATGCGGCCGTCGGGCAGCCACGCCAGCGGCTGCAGGCCCGCCGTGGGGATCACCCGAGCGCCGCCGCCGGCGAGGTCGAGGACGCGCATCCTGGCCTGCTGCCGCCAGGTCGCGCAGTCGGCGCCCTGGGGAACGGTGGCGTAGGCGAGCCGGGAGCCGCCGGTCGAGAACACCGCGGCGCCGCCGACATTGGCGCCGGAGAGGTCGAAGCGGGCGGTGACGGTGCCGGCGTGGAGGATGCGCAGCTGGTCGGCGGTGGCGCTCTCGCCGTGGATCGCGGTGTGGAAGCAGGCGGCCAGGCCGCCGGGGTCGGTGCCGCTCAGCGGGCAGGTGTCGCTGTCGCTCACCGCGGTGGTGGCGCCGGTGACCGGGTCGACCAGCGCGGTGTGCCAGTCGACCGACTCCATGCCGAAGGGGCCGCACCCGCAGCCGCCCTGCGGCTCGCGGGCGATGACGATGCCGGTGTCGGTCCAGCCCAGGGTGCGGTACTGCCAGAGCGATCCCGGGGCGTCGCCGGGGACCGGCCGGTCGCCGTCCGCGATCCGCGAGGCGAGCAGCCGCGAGCTGCCGCCCTCGGCGACGTAGAGACGGTTGTCGAACCGGGGCGCGGTGCCCAGCTGGGTCGCGGTGTGGAACACGATCGCGGTGCCGCCGGGCGACACCGAGAAACCGCCCCCATCGTAGGAGGGGACCGCGCCGAGGTCGGCGACCCCGCCGGCGCCGAGCCGGTGGAGGTGTCCGCCGTCGATCCAGTAGGCGCCGCCGGGGCCGGCCTCGACCAGCCAGGCCTGGTCGGCCGGCACGCTGGCCGCGGCCACCTCGCGGCCGCTCACGTCGACGAGCGTGACCCTGGTCTGCTTCCCCGCCGGCTCGGCGAGGACGATCAGCGGCGGGGGCGGGGGCGGCACCGCGGTGGCGGCGGGCGTCGCCGCGGCGGTGGCGGCCGGCCGCGCCGTCGCCGCCGTGCCGATCGGAGGGCCGGCGGGCCGCACGGGGCTGCCGCACCCGGCCAGGAGCAGGGCCAGCGGGATGGTGAGAAGCGCCCTCGGGGCGGTCATCGTCGGGAACCTCTGCACGTCGACGGCGGGCCACCCGTCGCCATGGCGTGGTGCTCAGAACGGTGCTCCTGACGCGATGGTTACGCTCGCCCCGAACGCGGTGAGCGCGGCGTCCCCGGCTGCCTCAGCCCGCCTCCTCGACCTCGACCCCGCCGGCGGTCAGCGCGGTCACGGTGGCGGCCACGCCGGCCTCGTCGAGGCCGGCGCAGAGCCCCTGCAGCACCCGGGTGGCGAAGCCCAGGCGCGCCGACGACAGCGCGGTCTCGCGGACGCAGTACTCGGTGGCGATGCCGCAGACGTCGACGGCGTCGACCCCGTGGGCGCGCAGCACCGCGTCGAGGCCGCGCCCGTCCGCGGCGGTGCCCTCGAAGCCCGAGTAGGCGGCGGCGTGCTCGCCCTTGAGCACCTCGACGTCGGCGTCGACGCGCAGCCCGGGGTGGTACTCGGCGCCGGCGCTGCCGGCCACGCAGTGCACCGGCCAGGTGGCGCGGTAGTCCGGATCGGCGCCGGCGGCGGCGAAGTGCCCGGCGGGGTCGACGTGCCAGTCCCGGGTGGTCACCACCAGCGCGTACCGGTCGCGGTGGGCGGCGACGTGGCCGGTGATCGCCGCCGCCGCGGCGGCGCCGCCGGGAACCGCCAGCGAGCCTCCCTCGCAGAAGTCGTTCTGGACATCGACGACCAGAAGCGCGCGACTCACGCGATCCTCCCCTGCTGGGCGATGCCGCCCTCGTCGCCGAGGCTGGCGCGCAGCGCCAGCAGCCGCGGGCTGCGCCGCACCGGCCACGGCTGGGGATCGTCGATCCGCCGCACCGCCGCGGGCAGCGCCTCGCGCTCGGCGAGGCAGTGGGCGCGAACCAGGTCGAGCGGGGGCAGCGCGGCGCAGGTGCGCCCCGCCACCATCACCCGGTGGAGCAGCGGCCGGCCGGGCAGGCTCTCGTCGGCGAGGCCGACGACGTCGCCGTGACCGGGGTCGCGGAAGACCTGGTGGACGCCGGGGTCGGTGTGCTTGGCGGCGCTCAGCTTCATCACCGGCCGGTCGACCCCCGCCTCGCACTGGGCCACCAGCTTGTAGACCCCGCCGAGCGAGGGCGCGTCGGCGGAGGTGCCGAGCATGGTGCCGACCCCGAAGGCGTCGACGGGCGCGCCGCCCCGCACCAGGGCCTCGATGCGGTACTCGTCGAGGTCGTTGGAGGCGATGATCCGGCACGACTGCATCCCAGCGGTGTCGAGCATCACCCGTGCCGTCGCCGCGTGCTCGGCGAGGTCGCCGGAGTCGATCCGGATGCCGGCGAGCGACACCCCGGTCGCGGTCGACGCGGCGATCGCGTTGGCCACGCCGCGCTCGGTGTCGTAGGTGTCGACGAGCAGCACCGCCAGCCCGGGGTACTCGCGGAGGAACGACTCGAAGGCGGCGCGCTCGCCCTCGGGCCCGAAGGCGAGGACGTAGTGGTGGGCCATGGTCCCGGTGGTGGGGATGCCGAGGCGCCGCCCCGCCACCGCCGTCGCCGTCCCCGCGGCGCCGGCGATGTAGGCGGCCCGGGCCACCCCGAGGGCGGCGTCGGGGCCGTGAAGGCGGCGCAGCGAGAAGTCCCACACCGGCCGGCCGGCGGCGGCGTCGACGATCCGCGCCGCCTTGCTGGCGATCATCGTCTGGTGGTTGACGATGGCGAGCAGCGCCGACTCCGCCAGGGTTGCCTCGACCCGTGGGGCGGTGATCCGCAGCAGCGGCACCTCGGCACCGACCACGGTGCCCTCGGCGATCGCCTCCACCCGGCCGGTGAAGCCGAGCTCGGAGAGGTGCTCGAGGAAGTCGTCCTGGTAGATGCCCTGCCGGGCCATCCACTCCAGCTCGACGGGCTCGAAGCGCAGCCCCTCGAGGTAGGCGAGCGCCTGCTCGAGGCCGGCGGCCACCAGGTAGCCGCGGTGGCGGGGGAGGCTGCGCACGAAGAGCTCGAAGGTCGCCTCGCCGTTCAGCCCGGCGTGGAGGAACGCCTGCGCCATGGTGAGCTCGTACTGGTCGCAGTGCAGCCCGTAGCCGGCGTCGGACAGGGGCAGCGGCCGCGTCTCGGTCACAGGCGATCCCCAGCGGGAGGGACGGTTCAGCGCAGAGGCTATCACCCGTCCCCGGCCGGGACGTCTCAGCCGGAGACCACCACGGTCACGGTGAACGCGGCCGCGCTCAGCTCCGGCCGCCCGCCCCGGCGCGGATCGCCGCCGGGGTGCGCGAGCGTCGCGGGCTCCAGGCGGGGCGGCGCTCCACGAACTCGTAGAGCATCGCGGGCCGGCCCGGCACCCCCTTGACCACCACCCCGGTGCTCCGCACCAGCCCCGACTGCTCCAGCTCGCGGCGGAAGTTCGAGGCCTCGTGGGTCACCCCCGAGATCGCGTCGTAGAGGCGCCGCGCCTGGGGCATGGTGAAGCGCTCGGGGAGCAGGCCGACGGCGATGTTCGAGTACCAGAGCTTGCCGCGGAGCCGCTCGGTGCCCTCCGCGATCATCGCGCCGTGGTCGAAGGCGACCTCGGGGAGGTCGTCGACGGGGAACCAGCGGGCGGTGGTGGCACCCTCGTGGAGCACCACCGCGTCGATGAGGGCGAGGTAGGAGATCGAGACGATCCAGCCCCGGGGGTCGCGGCTGGGGTCGCCGTAGGTGTGCAGCTGCTCGAGGTAGACGGCGCCCACCCCGGTCTTCTCGGTCAGCTTGCGCTGGGCGGTCTGCTCGGGCAGCTCGTCGTCGTTCATGAAGCCGCCGGGGAGCGCCCAGCACCCCTGCTGGGGGGGCTCCTCCCGGCGCACCAGCAGGACGTGGAGGCGGCCGCTCAGAGGTGCGAGGATCACCGGATCGGCGGTGAGCGCCGCGGGGGCGGCGTAGCCCGCGGAGTTGACCGCGGTGAGCCTCGGCATGGCACCGCTGAGGCTAGCAGCAGCGACGATCCGGCATGCTGGCGGGGTGCCCGGCGCCGAGCTCGCCCTCCCCGCTCCGCTCGACGTGCCCGCCTCGCTCGAGGTCTTCCGCCGCTGGGGCGACGACCTCGTCGACCGCTGGGACGGGCAGGTCCTGCTCCGCACCCTGCGCCACCGCGGCGAGCCGGTCGCCTGGAGCGCGGTGTCCGCCGGCGACACCGGGTCGCCGCGGCTGCGGGTGAGCGTCGACGACCCCGCCCACCTGGAGGCGGCGGTGGCGGCCGGGCACGCCCTCTTCGTCACCGCACCGGAGGCGTTCGAGAGCCTCCGCGCCGGCGATCACGCGGTGGCGGCGGCGGAGGCGCGCCATCCCGGCGTCCGCGGCGTCCGCGAGCCCGACCTGCTCACCGCGCTGGTGCGGTCGATCAGCGCCCAGCAGGTCAACCTGCGCTGGGCGGCCACCACCCGCGCCCGGCTGGTGCGCGCCGTCGGGGTGGCGTGCAGCGCCGGCGGCCGCGAGGTCTGGGCGCTCGACCCCCAGCGGCTCGCCGAGACCGAACCCGGCGAGCTTCGCGCCATGCAGTTCACCACTCGCAAGGCGGAGTACATCGTCGGGGTCGCCACCGAGGTGTGCGCCGGCCGCCTCGACCTCGCCGAGCTCGGCGCCCGCTCCGACGAGGAGGTCATCGAGCGGCTGACGGCGGTGCGCGGCCTCGGCCGGTGGACCGCCGAGTGGGTGCTCGCCCGCACCCTGGGACGCCCCCGGGTGGTCGCCGGCGACCTCGGCGTGCGCAAGGCGGTGGGCGCCGCCTACCTCGGCGGGCGGATGCCCTCCGAGGCCGGCGTGCGGGCGCTCACGGCCCACTGGGGCGCGGCGGCGGCGGTGGCCCAGGCGGTGCTGCTCCACTCTCTGGTGAGCCCGGTACCGCCGCTGTAGCCTCCCCGGGCAGACCCTTGACTGAGCCGGGCTCGGGCGGCTTGAATGGCCCGCTCCGAGGGGAAGCCCGCCGTGCGGGGAAGCGGGTGATCTGGGTGCTCTTCACAACAGTCGACTTTGCCGTCTTCTTCACCACCGTCCTGGCGCTGAGCTGGCTGGTCCCGGCCTTCGGCACCCGCTGGAAGCTGCTCGTCCTGCTCGCCAGCTACGTCTTCTACAGCTGGTGGGACTGGCGGTTCTGCGGGCTGCTGGCGGCCTCGACCGCGGCGAACCAGGCCGCCGCCGAGGCGATCGCGCGCAGCCGCTCGGCGGCGCGGCGGCGCACCCTGCTCGGTCTCGCCGTGGCCTCCGGGCTGGTCACCCTGGGGTTCTTCAAGTACGCCGGCTTCTTCGCCAGCTCGCTGGAGAACGCGCTCGGCCACCTCGGCATCGGGGCCCCGCTGCCGCTGCTCCAGGTGGTGCTGCCGGTGGGCATCTCGTTCTTCACCTTCCAGGCGATCAGCTACGTGGTCGACGTGTTCCGGTCGACCATCGAGCCCGCCTCGCGCCTCGACTTCGCCGTGTACCTCGCGTTCTTCCCCCACGTGGTGGCCGGGCCGATCGTCCGCGCCCGGGAGTTCATCCCCCAGCTCCGGCGCGACCCGGCCGAGCCCCGGGTGGACGGCGCCCGCGCGCTCAGCCTGATCCTCGGGGGGCTCTTCAAGAAGATGGTGCTGGCCGGCTTCCTCGCCACCGCGGTGGTCGACCCCGTCTTCGCCGCCCCGGGGGCGCACTCGCGGCTCGAGGTGCTCGCCGCCGTCTACGGCTACGCGGTGCAGATCTGGGCCGACTTCAGCGGCTACACCGACATCGCCATCGGCTGCGCGCTGCTGATGGGCATCCGCTTCCCCGCCAACTTCGACGCGCCCTACACCGCCACCAGCCTGCAGGACTTCTGGCACCGCTGGCACATGACCCTCTCGCGGTGGCTGCGCGACTACCTCTACGTGCCCCTCGGCGGCTCCCGGGGGTCGCGGCTCTTCACCGCCCGCAACCTGATGCTCACCATGGTGCTCGGAGGTCTCTGGCACGGCGCTGCCTTTACCTTCGTGGTCTGGGGTGGCATCCACGGCGCCTTCCTGGTCGCCGAGCGGCGGCTGCGCGGCCGCGGGCCGGACCTCGACCCCGCGACCGGCCGCCTCCTCGGCCGCCTGCTCACCTTCCACGCCGTCTGCCTGGCCTGGATCTTCTTCCGCGCCGACTTGCTGGGCACGGCGATGGGCCTGCTCGGCCGGCTGGTCACCGGGGGCGGGCCGGCCACGCTCGTCACCCTCCCGGTGGTGCTCGCCATCGGTCTCGGCATCGCCAGCCAGTACCTGCCCTCGGGGGTGATGGGGCGCGCGGTGGCCCGCTTCTCGCGACTGGCCCCGGCGCTGCAGGGCGCCGCCGTCGCCGCCGCCCTGGTCGGCATCGGGGTGCTCGGACCCCAGGGTGTCGCCCCGTTCATCTACTACCGGTTCTGACGTGGAGGGACGGCGGCTGATGCGACCCCGACAGCTGCTGGTGGTGGCACTGGTGGGCCTCGGCCTGGCGCTGCTGCTCAACGCCCGGAGCCTGGAGCGGAGCGCCGAGACCTCGCCGTTCGGGCTGCGCCGCAGCGTCGAGATCGCGGTGCTCCGGCCGGTGGTGACGGTCAGCGACCACCTCGCCCTCGACCGTCCGCGGGCGGCGCTCAGCGCCCTGCTGCACCGTCCCGACGACGGCGCCCCGGCCCCGCCCGACCCCGCCGCCCTGCCCCCGATGCTGCCGCCGGTGCGGGTGGCATCGTCGGGCCTCCGGCTGCGGCTCCCCGCCACCGGCCGCTCGCGACCGGCCCCACCACCGGGGCCGCCGGCGCACAGCGCCGCCGACCCGCTCCGCCTTCTGGTCGGCGGCGACTCGGTCGCCGGCTTCCTCTGCTACGAGATGCAGGCGCTCGCCGAGCACGACCCGAGCCTGGTGGTGCACACCCACTTCCAGATCTCCACCGGGCTCAGCCGCCCCGACTACTACGACTGGCCCGCGCACCTCGCCCAGGACACCGCCGCCTCCAACCCCGAGGTGGTGGTCTTCCTCGTCGGCGCCAACGACGACCAGCCGCTGCAGACCGCCGCCGGCGGCGTCGCCGAGTTCGGCTCCCCGGGGTGGATCGCCGAGTACGGCCGCCGCGCCGGGGCGCTCATGGACCAGCTCCGCCGCGAGGGCCGCACCGTGGTCTGGGTGGGGCTGCCGGTGATGCGCGCCCCCGACTTCGCCGCCCGCATGGACGTGATCGACGATGCCGCCCGGCGCCAGGCGGTGCGCCGCCCCGGGGTGCTCTTCCTCGACAGCCGGCCGCTCTTCGCCGGCACCGGCGGAGGCTACGCCGCCTACCTGCCCGACAACTCCGGGGCGCTCACCCTGATGCGCGCCCCCGACGGCGTCCACCTCTCCCCGCAGGGCGGGATGCGGCTCGCCGAGGCGGTGCTCCACCTCGTCCGCGACCATCCCGAGGGCGGCGGCTGGGCCCTCCCCCGGAGCGGCCGGGCGCGCTGATCAGTCAGCCGGGCCCGTGCCGGGGCGGGATCGTCCTCGGCGTTCGGCGATCCGGCGCCAGCCCCGGGCCGCCGTGGCCGCGCCCCCGCGGTGGGGGCGCGGCGTGGCGGTGGGCCGGGCGGCTAGCGCCCGGTGCTGCGCCGAAGCCGGCGGCCGGCGCCGAGCGCGCCGACCCCGAGGCCGGTGAGCAGAAGGCCGGCGCCCAGCGGAAGCTCGGTCCCGGTCTTCGGGGTGGCCACCGCCTTGGTGGCCGCGGGGGTGTTCGTCGCGGTGGTCCCGGCGACGCCGCTGCCGGGCACGGGAAGGGACACCGGGATGGGAGCGACCGGGCAGCTGATGGCGGCGGCGTTCTTCACGCTGCTGTCGTCATCCTTGTCGCTGCTGTCCTCGGAGTCCTTGTCGGTGTCCTCGGAGTCCTTGTCGGTGTCCTCGGAGTCCTTGTCGGTGTCCTTGTCGGAGTCCTTGTCCGAGTCCTTGTCCGAGCCCTTGTCGGCGGAGCTCTTCCCGGTGCCGCAGGCGACCGGGGCGGGCACCGGCTTGGCGATCGGCGCGACCGCCTTGGGTGTCGGCGTGGCCTTCACCGGCTTCGCCGTCGCGGCGGCCTTCGGCGCGGTCACCTTCGCCGTCGGTGTGGTCGCCGCGAGGGCGTTCGACACCCCCGTCCCCGCAAACAGCATCGCGAGTCCCACCGTGGCCGCCGCGGCGATGCCGCGGGCGAGCTTGGAGAGACGCATCCCTTCCATCCAGTCCCCTCCCTGATATTTCGCGAATCGACGCGAGCACGTCGATCGCCGCTATATGGCCGGATGCTAGCAGGAGTGCCCCACCGGCTGCGGCTGCACGTTCGCGGAGCGCCCCGCGACCGGGAGGGCGGGCTCCGGAATCGGCCGGGCACAGACGGCGGTTTCGCGAAACGCGGTTTTGAAACGTCACCGCGGACTCCCCTCCGCGGCGTCCGGGCACCGAGTCGACCCCCACCCCAAACGAAGGATTCGCACCCACTGGCGCGTTGACTGTGCGGATGGGTGGTAGCAGGAGGAGTGGGTGACCTCGGGGTGCTCTCCACGTCCACCCGCGCCGGCGGTCGAGGTGCTGCCCGAGGGGACGATGCGCGCCGGTCCGCGCGGCTCCATCGGCGAGCGCACCGCGTTCGTCGTCGACTCCTCGGCGAGCGTCCAGCTGATCGCCCACACCCTCCTGGAGATCGCCGGGTTCAGCGTCGAGAGCTTCGCCGCCCCGCGCGCCGCCCTCGAGCGCGCCGTCGAGCTGCGGCCCGACGTGGTGCTGCTGGAGCCGCGCAGTCCCGGGATCGACGCCCTCGCCACGATGCGGGCGCTCGCCCAGCTCCACGGCATCGACGCGGCGCCGGTGATCTGGTGCACCACCGTGGAGCCCACCGCCGAGGCGGTGGAGGAGGCCGCCCGGGTCGGCCTCCGCGGCGTGCTGGTCAAGCCGTTCCGGCTGGAGGCGCTGACCTCGCTGGTGCTGCGGGTGTGCCGCCGCGCCGACCGCGAGCGCCGCCTCGCGGTGCTGGGCATCCCGCCCGACGAGATGGCCACCCTCATCCTCAGCCGCGACGCCACCCGGCTCTGGACCCGGGCCGAGATCGAGCTCGCCGACGCCGCCCGGCGGTCGCTCTCGCTGGTGGCGGTGGGCGCCGACAGCAGCGAGGTCACCGCCGCGGTCCGCCGCGCCGTCCGCACCGTCGACACCGTCGGCAGCGCCCCCGCGCACGTGCTGCTGGTGCTGCTCCCCGACGTCGACGAGAGCGGCGCCGAGGTCGTCGCCGGCCGGGTCGCCGCCGGGCTCGCCACCCTGGATCCGGCGCCGGTGGTGGGCCGGGTGACCCGCCGCGACGGGGAGGACGACACCGACCTGCTCGCCCGTGCGGTGGTGCAGGTGATCCTCAAGCGGGTGGGCTGAGGCGGCCGACCGGCGGCATACTGCGCGGGATGACCGGCGCCCCCCCGCCGGCGGAGCGCCCCTGGTGGCAGGACGCCGTGCTCTACCACGTGTACTGCCGCTCGTTCGCCGACTCCGATGGCGACGGGGTCGGCGACCTGCGCGGCATCGTCGAGCACCTGGACCACCTCGCCTGGCTGGGGGTCGGCGGCGTCTGGCTGTCGCCGACGATGCCCTCGCCGAACGCCGACTGGGGCTACGACGTCTCCGACCACCACGGCGTCGACCCCGCCCTGGGCAGCCTCGACGACCTCGACGAGCTGGTCGAGCGCGCCGGCGGCCTCGGCATCCGGGTGCTGCTCGACCTCGTGCCCAACCACACCAGCGACCGGCACCCGTGGTTCCTCGACGCCCGCTCCTCGCGAACCGCCGCCCACCGCGACTGGTACGTGTGGGCCGACCCGGGCCCGGACGGCGCGCCGCCGAACAACTGGCTGAGCTTCACCGGCGGCCCGGCCTGGACCCTCGACCCGGCCACCGGGCAGATGTACCTCCACAACTTCGTCGACGCCCAGCCCGACCTCGACTGGTGGAATCCGCAGGTGCGGAGCGCCTTCGAGGACATCCTCCGCTTCTGGTTCGACCGCGGCATCGCCGGCTTCCGCATCGACACCGCCAACCGGCTGGTCAAGGACCGCCTGCTCCGCGACAACCCGCCGGCCCGCGGCGACCTCCACCAGCAGGTCACCGGGATGCCCCAGGAGCAGCGCTACAACGCCAACCGGCCGGAGGTCCACGAGGTGCTGCGCGGCTGGCGGCGCCTCGCCGAGCGGTGGGCGCCGCCGCGGCTGCTGATCGGCGAGACGTTCCTCTTCGACCTCGACGCGATGGCCTCGTACCACGGCGCCGGCGACGAGCTCCAGCTCACCCTCAACCTCCCCTTCCTGTTCACGCCGCTGCGGGCCGGGGCGCTGCGCGAGGTGGTGGAGCGCACCGAGGGGGCGCTGCCCCCGGGCGCCTGGCCGCTCTGGCTGGGCTCGAACCACGACCTGCCGCGGCTGGCGACGCGCTGGTGCGCCGGCGATCCCGCCCGGGTGCGCTGCGCCCTGCTGATGCTGCTGACCCTGCGCGGCACCCCGCTGCTGTACTACGGCGACGAGATCGGGATGGGCGACACCGAGGTGCCCGCGGAGCGGGTGCGCGACCCGCTGGGACGGTCCGGAGGCGCGCGTCCCGGTCGTGACGGGGCGCGCACCCCGATGCGCTGGTGCGACCGGCCAGGCGCCGGCTTCACCGCCGCCGGGGTGGAGCCGTGGCTGCCGCTCGGCACCGAGCCCGGCGTCGACGTGGCCGGGCAGCGCGCCGACCCCGGCTCGGTGCTCCACCTCTGCCGCGACGCCATCCGGCTGCGCGCCGCCGAGGCCGACCTCCGCGCCGGCGCCCAGCGGAGCCTTCCGTCGCCGCCGGAGGTGTGGGCGTTCCGGCGCGGAGAATCGGTCACCGTCGTCCTCAACCTGGACGGGGCCCCGGCCACGGTGAGCGGCGTTGAGGGCACCGTGCTGCTCGGCACCGACCGGTCGCGGGACGGGGAGCGGGTGCAGGGCGGCCTCGAGCTGCGCGGCTGGGAGGGCACGGTGATCCGGGGCTGAGGGGTATGGTCGCGCACGTGCTCCGCGCCGACCAGTTTCCCACCCCAACCGACATCCGCGAGGCCGCCGCCCGGCTGCGGCCGGTGGTGGTCGCAACCCCGCTGGAGCGGAGCGCGCGGCTCTCCCGCGATCTCGGCTGCGAGCTCCAGATCAAGCGCGAGGACCTCCAGGTCACCCGCTCGTACAAGATCCGGGGCGCCTACAACCTCATCGAGCAGCTTCCCGATCTCATCCGCGGGCGCGGGGTGGTGTGCGCCAGCGCCGGCAACCACGCCCAGGGCGTCGCCTACAGCTGCGCGCGGCTGGGTGTCCCGGCGTTCGTGTTCCTTCCCCGCAGCACCCCCCGCCAGAAGCTGGCGCGGATCCGCGAGATCGGCGGCGAGCACGCCCGCATCGAGCTCGCCGGCGACAGCTACGACGAGGCGGCGCAGAGCGCCATCGCCTTCGCCGACACCAGCGGCCTCCCGGTGGTGCCGCCCTTCGACCACCCCGACATCATCGCCGGCCAGGGCACGGTGGGCCTGGAGCTGATGGAGGGCGCGGCCGAGCCGCCCGAGGTGCTGGTGGTGCCGGTCGGCGGCGGCGGCCTGATCGCCGGCATCGCCGCCTATGTGCGCCGCGAGCACCCCCGGACCGTGATCGTCGGCGCCGAGCCCGCCGGCGCCCCGAGCATGACCGAGGCGCTGCGCGCGGGACGGCCGGTCTGGCTCGCCAGCCTCGACCCCTTCGTCGACGGCGCGGCGGTGCGCCAGGTCGGCGAGCTGCCGCTGCGGATCACCGCGGAGCTGGTCGACCAGGTGGTGGCCGTCGCCGAGGGCGCGGTCTGCACCGCGATGCTCCAGCTCTACCAGCACGAGGGCATCGTCGCCGAGCCCGCCGGGGCGCTCTCGGTGGCCGCCCTCGACCAGCTGGGCGAGCACATCCGCGGCCGCCGGGTGGCCTGCGTGCTCAGCGGCGGCAACAACGACGTCAGCCGCTACGCCGAGGTGATCGAGCGCAGCCTGGTGCACGAGGGGCTCAAGCACTACTTCCTGGTCGAGTTCCCGCAGCGACCCGGCGCTCTGCGCGGCTTCATCGACAACGCGCTGGGGCCCGGCGACGACATCACCTTCTTCGAGTACACCAAGAAGACCAACCGCGAGAGCGGCCCCGCGCTGGTGGGCGTCGAGCTCGCCCGCCGCGAGGACCTCGAGCCCCTCCTGGAGCGGATGGGACGCACCGGCATCAGCTACCGCGCGCTCGACTCCAGCAGCCCGCTCTTCTCGTTCCTCGTGTGACCGCCGCTGGCCCGGCGCCCAGAGCCGAGAGGGCGAGCCACGGGCCGCACCGGGCTGCGATGATCAGAGCAGGAGGACATGTGAGCTTGGGGGAGTTGTGGTGACCGATCAGCGCATCAAGCAGATCCGCTTCACCGCGGAGGGCATCCTCGACGGCAAGGAGTGGAAGGTCGCACCCCAGGATGCGCTGGACCTGATCACCGAGCTCGAGCGGCTGCGCGGTCTCTGCAACCAGATGCAGGACGAGCGCGCCCAGCTTCTCGACCTGCTCCTCGACGCCCGCGTCATCGAGGGCCAGCTCGCCGACAGCAAACCGGTGAGCAACCTGGCCGAGCACTGGAGCGGGATCGAGTCCGTCCTCGCCCGCTGAGTGCGCACCACATCTACCGGGGTTGGAGGAGGCCGGATAGTCTTGCTCCGATGCTCGACGAGATCTCCCGGCCTCCACTGCTGCGCACGCTCGTCGCCACCACGCGTCTGACCGATCGTGAACGGATCATCCGCGTCCTCGACCGTGCCGGCGCCTACGACGTCATCGCCGAGACCGGCGACGGCCGCAGCGCGGTGCGGCTCTCCGGCCAGGTCGATCCCGACCTGGTGCTGCTCGACCTCGACCTGCCCGAGCTGGGCGGCATCGACGCCACCCCCGCCATCCTCCACAAGGCGCCGGGGGCGACGATCGTGATCCTCACCCCGCGGGGTGAGGACTCCGGCGGCGTGCTCGCGGTGCGCTTCGGCGCCCGCACCCACGTGCCCCTGGACAGCCCCCCGGAGATGCTCCTCGCCGCCCTGGAGGCGGTGCTCCCCCGCCAGGTCGCGGGCCGCCAGGCGGCCACCGGCGCGGCCGGTACCGCACCGCCGACGTGGTGGGAGGCGCTGCTCGCCGACCGGTAGGGGTCGGCGCGGAGGGCCCGAGGGTCAGGGAGAGAGGGATGTGTGGGTCAGGCGGGGGTGGGCGCCGTGCTCAGGACGGCGGGGCGGGCGATCGGGACGGCGGGGCGGGCGATCGGGGGCCGGCTCACCCGGGACTGCTCGTCGAGCGCTCCGCCGATGACGCCGCGCCAGGTCTCCCAGGTGGAGAGCACCTGGTGGGACCGGACCACCACCGGGGTCCACTCGTCTTGCGTCCCCGCCTCGCGACGGGTTTGCCAGTTTGTCGGGAGCCGACCACGGCAGCGTAGCCGTCCCCGATCGCGTGGCCGCGCGGGGCCGGTCACGGGCGGGTGGCGACCCCGCCGTCGCGTCCCCGTGATATACAGGGCGGCGCTCGAGACGTGGCATGGAGGACGAGGGTGGCAGCCGCCGTCGGCATCCCCCGAGAGACCGGGGACGGGGAGAAGCGCGTCGCCACCGTGCCCGCGGTGGTGCCGATCCTGACCAAGCTCGGGCTCGAGGTGGTGGTCGAGTCCGGTGCGGGCGAGGCCGCCGGCTTCCTCGACGAGGCCTACACCGCCAAGGGCGCGCGCATCGCCGGCCGCGCCGAGGTGCTGGGCTCCGCGGTGGTCGCCGCCGTCGACGCCGCGGCGCTGGCGGACGAGCGGCCGGGCCCGCCCGCGGGCACCGTGCTGATCGGCTTCTGCAACCCGCTCTCCGGCTCCGCGGCGGTGCGCACCCTCGCCGAGCGCGGGCTGGTCACCCTCTCCATGGAGCTGATGCCCCGGATCACCCGCGCCCAGAGCATGGACGCGCTCTCCTCCCAGGCCAACCTCGCCGGCTACAAGGCGGTGCTGGTCGCGGCCGGGATGCTGCCGAAGATCTTCCCGATGCTCACCACCGCGGCGGGGACGATCGCCCCCGCCCGGGTGCTGGTGGTCGGCGCCGGCGTCGCCGGCCTGCAGGCGATCGCCACCGCCCGCCGCCTCGGCTCCGTGGTCGAGGCCTACGACGTCCGCCCCGCGGTGAAGGAGCAGGTGGAGAGCCTGGGGGCGAAGTTCGTCGAGCTGGCCGTGGAGGAGACCGCCGCGGAGGACGCGGGCGGCTACGCCAAGGCCCAGGACGAGACCTTCTACCGCCGCCAGCAGGAGCTGATGGCCAAGGTGGTGGGGGCCAGCGACGTGGTGATCACCACCGCCCTGGTCCCCGGCCGGAAGGCCCCGGTGCTGGTCACCGCGGCGATGGTCGGGGGGATGGCGCCGGGATCGGTGATCGTCGACCTCGCCGCCGAGCAGGGCGGCAACTGCGAGCTCACCGAGGCCGGGAAGGTGGTCGTCGTCCACGGCGTCTCGGTGGTCGGCGCCGTCAACCTGCCGGCGACGGTTCCCCAGCACGCCAGCCAGATGTACGCCAAGAACGTGTCCACCTTCCTCCAGCACCTGGTCAAGGACGGCGAGGTGCGGCTGGACACCGACGATCAGATCACCCGCGAGACGCTGGTGACCCGGGACGGACGGGTGGTGAACCCGCGGGTCTGCGAGGCCCTGGGCATCGAGGTGCCCGCGGCGGACGCCGCGCCGGCGGGATAGCCGGGGCGGCGTACGGCCGGCCCGTCCCCGGCGCCGGCGGTGCTACGAGCGCTTCGCCGCCCTGCGGGCGGCGCGGCCGACCCTCTCCGCCTTCTCCTTCACCACGTCACCCGGCGCGCGGCGGCGCCGGCGGGTGACCACCAGCAGCGAGCCCGCGGTGACCGCGAGCAGCATGGCCCGAACCCGGTTGCCCATGGGGAGTACCTCTGTCGTAGGACGACCTAACAAGTTGTTATAGTCACAGGATACGATGATCTGCCGTTGTGCAGCCTGGGGAGGTGAGGTATGAAGGCGATGAGCGCCGCACAGGCGGCCCGCACCCGCGCCGGGGTGGCGGGAGGGGTGATCACACTGGTCGTCGTGCTCGTCCTCGCCGTCCAGAACACCGGCCCGGTCGCCGTCCGCTTCCTGCTCTGGGGCTGGACGGGCACCCCGCTCTTCGCCGTGATCGTGGTCTCGATGCTGCTCGGGTTCCTGCTCGGGCTCGCCTTCATGGTCTCCCAGCACGGCCACATCACCGCTCCCGCTCCGGCCGCCCGCGCCGCCAGGCCGCGCCGGCGCACCCTGCGGGGGAAGCGTGCCACCGCGCCCGCCGCGGAGCCGGTCGCCGGACCGCCCGCCGAGGTCTGACCCAGCCGCACCCCTAGCCGGCGACCGGCTCGAGCACCGGCGGGGGCGCCGCACCGGCGTCGGACCACCATCCCGCCGCCACCCCGGCGGCCACCGCGGCACCGCGCGCCGCCGCCTCGCCGGTGCCGGCGCGCCACAGCGGCGCCGCCAGCCGGCGCGCCTTGGCCCGCAGCCAGGGCAGGCTGCGGGCGCCGCCGCCGGCCACCAGCACCCGCTCGGCGGGCCCGGCCAGCCGCTCGCAGAGGGCGGCGGCGGCGGCGGTGCGGCCGGCCAGCTCCTCGAGCACCGCCCCCCACAGCTCGCCCCGGGGCGCCGGCGGGAGCGCGGGCTCGGCGCCGGCGAGGACGGCGTCGACGAGGTCCGCGACCGCCAGGGCGGAGCCCTCGACCGCGGCGGCGTCGAGCTCCTCCAGCGGCGGCGAGCCGAGGGCGGCCGCGACGGCGGCGAGCACCGTCCCCGACCGCGGACCCCGGCCCAGCACCGCCCAGCCCTCACCGTCGGGCCGCGCCGACACCGCCGCGCCCAGCTCGAACGCCCGCGCCAGGGTGCCGGGGTCGAGCCGCGAGGCGCCGGGCAGGCGGCGCACCAGCGACTCGGCGGTGCCCACCGAGTCGACGAGGTCGGCGGGGCCGGCGCCGCAGCCGGCGGCGGCGGCGAGGTGGTCGTGCCCCGCCGGGGTGACCGGCGCGCCGGCCACGAGCCCCGACCAGGCGGCGGCGGCAGCGGTGACCCGGCCGGCGACGCTGCCCGCGGCGACCACCGTGGGCAGCGCCGCGGCGGGAACGCCGACGGCGGCGGCGACCTCGGGCAGGTAGGCGCGGGCGGCGACGTCGTACCAGCCGGTGCGGCTGGCCAGGCTCGGGTCGGTGACCGCGGCGCCGCCGAGGGCCTGGACGCAGAGCTCGGGCACCCCCAGCCAGCCGCCCGGGGGGCGTCCCGCCCGCTCCACCCACCAGCCCAGCTTGGCCACCGACGAGACCGTCCGCAGCCGGCGGCCGGTGCGCCGGGCCAGGGCCTCGCCGCCGCTGCGCATCAGCCGCTCGACCACCTCCTCGCCGCGGGGGTCGTACCAGGCGATCACCGGACCCAGCGGCCGGCCGGCGGCGTCGAGGGGGGCGCCGCACTCCGCCATCCCGGCGACCCCCACCGCCGCCGCCGTCGCCCGCATCGGCCCCAGCCGCCCGAGCACCGCCGCGACCGCGTCGAGCAGCTCGGCGACCGCCATCTCCGACCCCTCGGAGGAGGTGGCGAACGGCGTCGGCCCCGCCGCGGAGACCCGCTCCACCCCGGCCCCGTCGATGAGCACCGCCTTGATCCGGGTGGTGCCGACATCGAGCCCGAGGAGCGTCTCGGGGGGCTGATCGGGCATCGGCACACAGTCGCACGCGGCCACCACTGGGCGCCATGCCCAAATGGGATCCGGGGCAGCGCAAGTCTCGTCCGCCGCCCTCCGTTCTCTCTACACGGGCAGCGCCGCCCGACCGCCCGGCGGGGTGCGGCTCAGCGACACAGGGGCTTGGGGAACGACATGGCAGCGCCACAACGCCGCACCACAGTGACCGTCACCGACGGGGCCGGAACCGCTCCCGGCGCCCCCTCGACCACGCTCGCCCAGTGGCTCGTCAACGTCAACGAGGACGACGAGATCCGCCGCTACTCGACCGGCGTCACCCTCTGGCGGCTGATCGGGGACGCCGAGCGCCGCGCGGTCGTCGCCCAGCGTCTGGAGACCGCCCTCCTGCTGCTCCAGCGGGCCGCCTAGCCGGCCCTGCCGGCCCGGGGACGAGGCCGGGTTCCCCACCCCGCGCCGGCGTTCATCCTGCGTTCAGTCCCTTCGGTCATTCACAAGCGCGGCGGGCAGCCTGTACCCTGCCGGGAATGCGCATCCTCGTCCTCGGAGCCGACGGCTACCTGGGGTGGCCCACCGCCCTGCATCTCTCGGCCCGCGGCCACGACGTGGTGGCGGCCGACAGCCTCGTCCGGCGCCGCTGGGACCGGGCCTGCGGCACCCACAGCCTGGTGCCGGTGTCGACCATGCCCCGGCGGGTCGAGCGCTGGGAGGCGGAGAGCGGGCGACGCATCAGCTGGCAGCGGCTCGACGTCTGCGACCTCCAGGCGCTGCGCTCGCTGATCGCCGCCGAGGCGCCCGAGGCGGTGGTGCACTTCGCCGAGCAGCGCTCCGCCCCCTACTCGATGATCAGCGCGAGCCACGCGATCGAGACCCAGGTCAACAACGTGGTCGGCACCCTCAACCTCCTGTTCGCGCTCCGCGACGTCGCCCCCGACTGCCACCTGGTGAAGCTCGGCACCATGGGCGAGTACGGCACCCCGAACATCGACATCGAGGAGGGGTTCATCGACATCGAGCACAACGGCCGGCGCGACCGGCTTCCCTTCCCGAAGCGGCCGGGCTCGTTCTACCACCTCTCCAAGGTGCACGACAGCCACAACATCGAGTTCACCTGCCGGGCCTGGGGGCTGCGCGCCACCGACCTCAACCAGGGCGTGGTCTACGGCCTGTCCACGCCGGAGAGCGACCTCCACCCCACCCTGGCGACCCGCTTCGACTACGACGACATCTGGGGCACCGCGCTCAACCGCTTCTGCACCCAGGCGGCGATCGGCCATCCGATCACGGTCTACGGGCGCGGTGGCCAGACCCGCGGCTTCATCGACATCCGCGACACCGTGCGCTGCGTCGAGCTGGCCGCGCTCAACCCGGCGGCGCCCGGCGAGTTCCGGGTGTTCAACCAGTTCACCGAGCAGTTCAGCATCCTCGACCTCGCCCGGCGGGTGCAGGCGGCCCGCCAGGCCCACGGGCTCGACACCACCGTCGCCCACCTGCCCAACCCGCGCACCGAGCTCGAGGAGCACTACTACAACGCCCGTCACCAGAAGCTCGTCGACCTCGGGCTCGAGCCCCACCTGCTGGAGCAGACGCTGATCGACACGGTGATCACCCGGGTCGAGCGGATGCGCTCCCGGGTGCGCCCGGGGCTGTTCGCGCCGCGGGTCGACTGGCGGGCGCGCGAGCAGGCGTTCAGCGAGGCCGGCCACCTCAGCGCGGGGCGCAGCGCCCGCAGCCTCGTCGGCCGCCACACCGGCCACCGCCAGGCCACCGCGAGGGCGGCCGCCAGGTAGGCGGGTTACCGCCAGCGCTGACGGTAACGCACGAGCTCGCGGATCGCCCGGAGCACCGCCCTCGGCCGCGCCCCGGAGCGGCGGCCGAGCTCGCGGGGATGATGCGGCACCGGCACCTGGGCGATCCGCCAGCCGTCGCGCCGGGCCTTGCAGAAGAGCTCGGCGTTGACCAGCGCGCTGTGCAACTCGAGGTCGATCGAGCGGAGGAAGTCGGTGCGCATCAGCTTGAGGGCGCAGTCGACGTCGCGCACCCGCAGCCCGTAGAGCAGCCGCAGGGCGACGTTGAAGACCCCGCTCACCACCGAGCGCACCGCCGCGTCCTGACGCCGGCGACGCCAGCCGGCGACCAGCGCGGCGCCGCCGAGCAGGTCGGGCACCAGCAGGGCGAGGTCGGCGACGTCGAACTGCCCGTCGGCGTCGGTGAAGGCGGTGTACTCCATCCGGGCGGCGCGCAGCCCGTCGGCCACGCTGATCCCGTAGCCGCTCTTGCGGGGGTGGCGGATGACCCGCACCTCGAGCCCGAGCTCGCCGCCGAGGCGCTCGGCGAGCTCGCCGCCGCCGTCGCTGCTGCCGTCGTCGACCAGCACCACCTCGACCCGCCGGGCGATGCCGGGGAGCACCTCGGCGGCGTGGGGGAGCAGCCGGCGCAGGCTCTCCGCCTCGTTGTGGGCGGGCATCACCAGGGTGAGGCTGCTCAGCCTCTGGGTGTCGAGAAGGGCCGCCGTCACCGCCATGCAGCCCTGGATGATAGGCGGCTGATGGCACCTCACCGCCGGCCCGGCCCCCTCGCCTGGGGGCTGGGGCTGCTCGTCCTGCTCCGGCTCCCCTCGTTCTTCGAGCCCCCCTGGTACACCGACGAGGCCGGGTACACCACGGCGGCCCGCAGCCTGCTGCAGGGGCGGTCGCTGTACTCGGAGATCTGGTCGAACAAACCGCCGCTGCAGACCTGGACGGTGGCGGTCACCGTCCACCTGCTGGGCACCTCGGAGGCGGCGCTGCACACCCTCACGCTGATCGCCGGCGCGCTCACCGTCGCCGCCGTCGCGCATGCCGCCCGGCGGCTGACGTCCCCGAGGCGGGCGCTGGCGGCGGTGCTCGGCACCGCGCTCCTGCTCGGGGTGCCGATCACCGGCGCCCAGCTGGCGGTGCCCGACAGCCTGCTCTGCGCCGCCACCACCTGGGCGGGCGCGCTGCTCATCCCCCGGCTCGCCGGGGTGACCCCGGCGGCCGCCGCCCGTTCCCGGCCGGTGGTGGCGGGGGTGCTGGCGGCGATCGGGATCGCCTACCAGCAGACCGCGGTGGCCGACGCCGCCGTCTTCGGGCTGATGATCCTGCTCAGCCCGCGCGCCGGCCGCCGTGACCTGGCGGCATACTGCGCCACCGTGGTGGCGCTCACCGGGGCGTGGGTGGCGGCCTACACGGCGCTGGCCGGGGCCCACCGCCTCGGCTTCGCCCTGCTCGGCTTCTACGGGCAGTACAGCGCCGACGCGCTGCCCACCACCACCGTCGAGCGGGTCCTTCACGGGGTGCTGCTGGCGCTCGCCCCGGGGCTGCTCACCGCCGGCGCCTGGCTCAGCCGGCGCTCCGCTCGCCCCCTGTGGATGCTCTGGCTCTGGGCGGGGGCGACCCTGCTCGTCCCCGCCGCCGCCCACCAGCCCTACGCCCACCTGCTCACCCCCTCGATCCCGCCGCTGATGCTCGCCCTCGCCGCCGGGGTGCGCCCGCCCTCGCCGCGGCGGCTGCGCTCGGGTGCGGCGGCGCGCCTCGCCCCGCTCGCCGCCGGGGCGGTGCTCGCCGGGGCGCAGGCGAGCGTCGCCGGGCTCGACTGGGACCCGCTGGGGCTCCTCGGGGTCCAGAGCCCGGCTCCCACCCTGGGGACCTACTACATGGGCGCCCTGCGCACCCTGCTGGGCCGGGAGGACCGGGTCACCTGGACCACCGACTTCGACGACAAGGTGCTCGCCGACGCCCGCTCCAGCGCCTGGATCCGCGCCCACGGCTGGTCGGGCCACCGGGCGGTGCTCTGGAGCTCGGACGCCTGGCCGTACATCCTCGCCGACCTCCCCCTGCTGCTCCCCACCGCCCCGATCTACAACGACATCGTCCTCTCCGGCTCGCACGAGGCGCTGGTGGCGCGGGTCGCCGCCCTCGACCCCGAGGTGATCCTCAGCCAGGACTTCGACCTGGTCGTGTTCCCGGAGGTCTCCACGCTGCTGGAGCGCCGCTACCGGCAGGTGTTCGCCGACTTTCCCGACGCGGTGTGGATCCGCAGCGATCTGCCCGACACGGCGCCGCGGCAGATGCCATGATGGGGCCGCGGTGGGCGCGGTTCTCCGGAGGTCGCGGCGTCACCGGCGGGCGCTCCTCGTGCTGCTCGCCGTGGGAATCGCCCTGCCCGTGCCCGTGGCCGCCCACCTCTCGCCGCTGCCCGGCCTCCGCCACGGCGGCAGCCTCGCCTCGGTCGAGCGGCTGCTGGCCCCCGACGACGGCGCCCTCCACCTGACCGAGCCCGGCTACCGGCTGGCCTTCGAGCCCCACGGCGGCCGGGTCACGGTGGCCACGCTCGCCGGCCGTGAGTACCTCGACTTCCCGCTCGCGATGGCCGCGGCGGGGCTGCGTCCGCCGCAGCACACCCGGCTGGCCGGCCGGCGCTTCGGGGCGCAGTTCGAGAGCCGCCTGCTCGCCGCCGACGGGCGGGTGCTCGAGGAGGCGGTGCTGGAGCCCGCACGGGACAGCTTCACGGTGCGCTTCGCCGCCCGTCCGGAACTGCTCGGCGGCGGGTCGCCGCGCTTCTTCCACGACGGCGGCGGCGGCGGCATCGACCTCGCCGCGGTCACCGCAGGCTACACCCCGGATCCGACCCGGCCGGCCGGGTCCGCCCTGCCGGTGACCGGCATCGCCGGACGCACCCCCTTCGCCCCTCCGCCCTACCAGATCCAGCTCGACACCGCACCGGGCTGGGTGGGGTTCGGCCTCGTCGAGGTTCCCTCCGCCACCACCATGCGGCTGACCGCCGGCGGCGGGATCGACGTCGACTACCCGCCGGCGCTGGTGAGCCGGGGGGGCGACCTCGGCGCCGGCCCCGCGGTGAACGGGCTGGTGCGCTTCCCCCAGTTCCTGGTGACCCTCGCGGCCGACCCGCTGAGCGGCCTCCGCGCCTACCACGACGCCCTCAGCGGGCAGGGGCTGTCCGCCTCCGCGGCTCCGCCGGGGAGCCGGCCGGCGTGGTGGTCGCGCCCGCTGGTCGACACCTGGGGCGAGCAGATGGCGACCGGCTCGGCGCGGACCAGCCCCCGCTACACCGCGGACTGGGTGCGCCAGTACGTCGGCGAGTGGCGGCGGCGCTTCGGCGCCGGCCCGGTCACGGTGATCGTCGACTCCCGCTGGCAGGCGCGGATCGGCGACCCCGAGCCCGACCCGGTGCGCTTCGGCGGGGTCGCGGGGATGCGCCAGCTGGTCGACGAGCTCCACGCCCAGGGCGACCGGGTGCTGCTCTGGTGGCCGATGTGGGCGCGCAACCTGGTGCGCTTCCCGCCGACCACCAACGCCTTCCGCAGCGGCGCGCCCCCGGAGCAGGTCGTCGACCCCACCGGCCCCGGCTTCGAGGGGACCACCCGCGCGGCGGTGGCCACCCTGCTGGGCACCGGCCCGGGCCAGCTCGGAGCCGACGGGCTCAAGCTCGACTGGTGCTACGACATCCCGCTCTCCCTCGCCGACGCGGGGCTGGGCTGGGGAGCCGCGGCGCTCTACCGCTACCTCGCGACCATCCACTCCGCCGCCCACGCGGTGCGACCGGACGCCCTCGTCGACGCCAGCGCGGCGGCCCCGCAGTTCGCCGCGGTCACCGACGCGGTGCGCCTCTACGACGCCTGGAGCGAGGCCGACTGGAACCGCCGCGCCGCGGTGGTGAGCGCCGCCGACCCGGACACCCTCATCGACGGCGACGGCTTCCAGACGACGGCGGCGAACCTCGCCGGCCACGCCGTCTCCAGCACCGTCTACGGCACCCCCGCGGTGTACTTCGCCACCCGGCTGATGGACGGCCGGGCGATCCCGCCGGCGCTCGCCGCCGAGGTGGGCACCCTGGTCGCACTCAGCCCCGACAAGGGGCAGGGCCGGCCCCGCTGGCTGGGGGGCGGCGACTGGGAGTACCTCACCGGCTCGGCCCTGCAGGCACGCAGCTTCGGCGGCGGCACCGGGCTGGTGGTCTGGCGCAGCGCCGGCTGCGGCACCGCGCTGGCCACCTCCGGCGGCCGGATCGCCCTGCCCGTGCGCGCTCCCGCCGGGGTGGTGGTGCGCGACCCCGGCGGCCACCCGGTCGCCGCCCAGCGCGTCCCCGGCGGCCTCAGCCTGGTCCTCGTCGCGGGCCGCCCGTATACCCTGCAGCGACCCGGAGCCAGCTGCTGACCGGGCCACCGACGGGAGGCCAGCCAGACCGATGAGCACCACCGCGACCCCCGTGACCCCGGAGCTCCAGGCGTACCTCGCGCCCCTGTTCTGGCCCGAGGACGGCCTGCTCCAGGACCTCGCCCGCGACCTCGCCGAGCGCGGTCCGCAGATCCAGGTCTCGGCCGACGCGGGGCGGTTGCTGGGCATGCTCGTCACCCTGACCGGGGCCCGGCGGGTGCTCGAGGTGGGCACCCTCTTCGGCTACTCCGCGGTCTGGATGGCCCGGGCGATGGGGCCGGCCGGCCACCTCGACACCGTGGAGTTCTCGCCGATGCACGCCGAGGCGGCGCGGGGCTGGATCGAGCGCGCCGGGCTCACCGAACGGGTCACGGTGCACGAGGGGCCGGCCCTCGAGGTGCTGCCCGGTCTCGCCGGCCCCTACGACCTCGCCTTCTTCGACGCCGCCAAGTCGGAGTACTGCGACTACCTCGACCACGCGCTGCGGCTGGTGCGCCCCGGCGGCCTGATCCTCGCCGACAACGTCTTCTGGAACGGCCGGGTGACCGGTGGGGACGGCGGGGACGAGGACGTTCGCGGCATCCGTGACTACAACGCGCGGATCGCCACCGACCCCCGGCTCACCTCGACGGTCATCCCCGTCGGCGACGGCCTGTCGGTCTCGGTGGTGGGCCGGGCCGCCGGCTAGCGCTCGCCCGGGGGGTCGGGGTCGTCGGTGGGCCGGGGCTTCCTCCGCTCGTGACCGGAACCGTGGCGCTCGTCCCGGCCGGAGCTCTGATCGGGGATCCAGCGGCCGCTGCCGTCGTAGTGGCCGCGGCAGTCGTAGCGACGCCAGTCGCACGAGTACGAATGTGACGTGCCCGAGTTCCCCGAGCCGGTGTTGACGGTGGGCAGGTTGATGTTGCCGCATCCGCCGAAGAGCACGAGCAGGAGCAGAGCCCCGATGCCGAGCACGATCGGCACGGTGGGGTCGTTCTTCTTGCCACCTTCTCCGGCCAACTCTGCCTGAAACCTCCCTGGTGGCCTCCAGTATGAGCCGCGGTCGCCGCCGCCTGCAGGCGCGGCTCAGGGTCCGCGGCGGTCGGGCGGCGGAGGGCGATCCTCACCATCGTGGCCGGAACCCCGGCCGTCCCAGCGGTGGTCGCAGCGCGAGATGTCGTTCTGGACGCAGCCGTGCGACGTGCCCCAGCCCCGAACCCCGTGCTGGCCGCCGTACAGGAGCAGGAGCAGCAGCGCCAGCAGGACGACGACGATCACCCAGGTGCTGTCGTCCTTCTTCTTCTCCTCCTTCCCCGGCCGGACCGTGACGTCCCACCCCGGCATGTCCTTCCCTCTCCGCCATCCGCGTCATGTACCGACGACAGCGCCCCCCGTCCCTTGTACGCCGGGCCCGCGGTATTGTCAAGATCTGTCACTATCTGCGGTCCCTCCCGGGCCTCCGCCGAGTCAGCCGGCGCGCACCAGCGCGTCGCGGCCGAGCCGGTCGAGCCCGGTGTGGCCGCTGAGCGCGAAGGTGAGGTCGAGCTCGGCGAGGAAGCCGCGCAGCAGCTCGGCCACGCCCTCCTCGCCGGCCACCGCCAGCGCCCACACGTAGGGACGGCCGAGGAGCACCGCGCGGGCCCCGAGCGCGAGGGCGACGAAGGCGTCCGCGGCGGTGCGGACGCCGCTGTCGAAGAGCACCGGCAGGCTCTCGGGGACGGCGTCGACCACCCCGGGCAGGGCGTCGAGGGCGGCGATGGAGCCGTCGACCTGGCGGCCGCCGTGGTTGGAGACGAGGATGCCGTCGACGCCGAGGTCGGCGCCGCGGCGGGCGTCGTCGGGATGGAGGATGCCCTTGAGCACGATCGGCAGCGAGGTGTTCTCGCGGAGGAAGGCGAGCCCCGCCCAGGTCACCGAGGGGTCGGAGAAGATCTCGAGGAAGTGCCGGACGGCGCCGGCGATGTCCTCCTCGGGTGGAGTGGGCAGGGCGGCGCGGAAGACCGGGTCGGAGAGGTAGTTGGCGATGCCCTCGCCCTGGAGGAAGGGCAGGTAGGCGAGCTCGAGGTCGCGCGGCCGCCAGGCCAGCATCCAGGTGTCGAGGGTGACGACGACGGCGCCGTACCCGGCGCGCTCGGCGCGGCCGAGCAGGCTGGCGGCGAGGTCGGGGTCGCGCGGCCAGTAGAGCTGGAACCAGCGGGGCGCGTCGCCCTGTGCCTCGGCCACCTCCTCGAGGCTGCGCGAGGAGGCGGTGCTCAGCACCATCGGCACCCCGGTGGCGGCGGCGGCACGGGCGACCGCCACCTCCGCCTCGGGGTGCACGATCGACTGGACCCCGACCGGGGCGAGCATCACCGGCGCCGGCATCGAGGTGCCGAGCACGGTGGTGGCGAGATCGCGGTGGCTGACGTCCCGGAGCATCCGGGGCACGATCCGCCAGTGCCGGAAGGCGTCGCGATTGGCCCGCATCGTGTGCTCGGCGCCCGCCCCTCCGGCGACGTAGCCGTAGGCGCCGCGGGTCAGCTGGCGCTCGGCACGCTGCTCGAGCGCCTCGTAGGTGAGTGGCAGCCCCGGCAGCCGCCCCGCCAGGCCGTCGAGGTAGATGCGGTTCTGGTACCCGGCGAGCGGCGCCACCTGGATCATGCTGGGTCTCCCTCCACGGCCTCGGCCACCCGGTGGCGCAGCCGTCGCATGCCGCGCAGCCAGCGGTCGTGGTCGGCGGCGCGGCGCTGCGCGAAGCCCGCCACCTCGGGATGGGGCAGGATGAGGAACCGCTCGCTGCGCACCCCGTCGAGCGCGATCTCGGCGACCTGGTCGGGCTCGAGCAGGTCGCCGAGGAGGGCGGCGGCGGCGCCCTCGGCCGCGGCCATGTCGGTGCGCACCCCCTGGGGACAGAGCACCGACACCCCGATCTCCTCCCCGTGGGCGATGGCGAGCCATTCGAAGAACGAGAGCGCGGCGCTCTTGGTCACCGCGTAGGGGGCGGCGAACACGTGGTTGACCAGCCCCGCGGCCGAGACGGTGCCGAGCAGGTGGCCGCGGCCCCGGGCCAGCATCCCCGGGATCACCGCCCGGGCGGCGTAGACGTGGGCCATCACGTTGACCCGCCAGATCCGCTCCCAGTCGGCGTCGGCCACCTCGGGGCCGCCCCGCACCGCGATGCCCGCGTTGGAGCACCAGAGGTCGATCCCCCCGTGGGCCGCCTCCACCCGCTCCACCAGCGCCACGACCTCGGCCTCCACCGAGACGTCGCAGCCGGCGCCGAGGCCGCCGAACTCGGCGGCGACCCCCTCCGCGGCGGCGGCGTCGAGGTCGGCGACGACCACGGCGCGGGCCCCCTCGGCGGCGACGCGCCGGCTCAGCGCCCGGCCGATCCCCCGCCCGCCGCCGGTGACCACCGCGACGCAGCCCTCGATCCGCATGGACCCGATGGTAGGAGTCCGGATGGCGCAAGAGTTTGCGCGGCGGTTCGTTGAACTGATGAGCCCGGGGAGCCCGCCACCCCCGGGCTCTTATTTTTCCCCCGGCGCCGGCCCCCGCTCCGGGCCCTCCGTACACTGCACGGGTGAGCACGCCCGCTCCCGCGAGCACTCCCGCCAAGCCGATCCTCCGCGGCTACTCCCACGCCGTGGCCGCGGTGGTCGGCGGCGTCGGGACCGTGTTCCTCCTCGCCCGCACCGCCGGCGACGCCCCCAAGCTGATCTCGGTGCTCGTCTACGGGCTGAGCCTGGTGGTGCTCTTCGGGGTGAGCGCCCTCTACCACGTGGGCACCTGGAGCCCCGCCCGGCGGGCGCTGCTGCGCCGCCTCGACCACGCCAACATCTTCGTGTTCATCGCCGGCACCTACACCCCGGTGGCCGTGAACGTGCTCGACCAGCCCTGGCGGATCGCGGTGCTGGTGACCCTCTGGGCGGCCGCCCTCTGCGGCGCCCTGACGGTGGCCCCGGCGCTGCACATCCCCCGATGGGCGCTCACCGGCCTCTACCTGCTGATGGGCTGGGTGGGACTGCTGGTGATGCCCCAGGTCGCCGGCCGGGTCGGCGCCGGGGTGCTGCTGCTCGCCGGCGGGGGCGCCCTCTACTCGGTGGGAGCGGTGATGTACGCGCTCCGCCGCCCCCGGCTCTGGCCGCGGGTGTTCGGCTACCACGAGGCCTTCCACCTCCTGGTGATCGCCGCCAGCTGCCTCTTCTACGCCTTCGTCGTGGCGTTCGTGGTCCCTCAGGAGCGGCCCTGAGGGCCAAGCTCCGGGGAGGCGGCTCACAACCCATTCAGCCGCGTCAGGATTCGTTTATGATTTGGACAAGGAAGGGTTAGGAGCTGACGAGGTCGGGGGGCGTCCTGGGCGGAGGTCGCAGGGGTCCGGGACGCGGTGCGGAGTCGCGCGCCGGGGACCATGCCCGGGCGTCGCGGATCCGCACAGGGGTCAGGAAGTGCTGACGGTGGCCACGCCGGGTGTCCCGCGCCGCGATCCTCCTCCGCCGTGCGGTGGAGTGCCGAGGAGCGTCGCGGGCTGAGGGTGACCGCGACCTCGCGTGGCGGTGACGCCACAGGAAGGGAAAGGGAAGGGAGATGGCTGTCAGGGTGATGCCGGCGCCGGACGAGGGTGCGGAGCCACAGGCGGGGTGGCACACGCTCACCGCGGACGCGGAGGTCGAGGTGCCGCTGACCGGGCGGCGCGTCCGCGGGCGCAGGTTCACCGCGGCGATGCTGGCGCGGCGGAGCGGTGTCCGCCTGCTCATCTACACCCAGGACGGGCTCGGGCTCGGCCACCTGCGCCGGGCCAGCTCGGTGGCGGCGGAGTTCCTGCGCGGCGAGGCCGAGGGCTCGGTCCTCACCATCTCCGACTTGCCGCTGGGCTCGCTGATCCGCGACGTCCCGCACCACGACTACCTCAAGCTGCCCTCGATCGTGAAGGCGGGGCCGGGCGACTGGCGGGCGCACTCGCTGCCCCTGGGCATCGGCGAGGTGCGCCGGCTCCGGAGCCGGCTGATCCTCGAGGCGGCCACCGCCTTCCGCCCCGACGTGCTGCTCGTCGACCACATGCCCCACGGCGCCCTCGGCGAGCTGCTGCCCACCCTGGCGGCGTTGCGCCACACCCCCACCCGGGTGGTGCTCGGGGTGCGCGACATCATCGACGACCCCGCGGCGGTGCACACCCGCTGGCTCGCCGAGGGGGCCTTCGACGCACTCGCCGAGCACTACGACCAGGTCCTCGTGTACGGCTCATCGGAGGTCTTCGACCTTCCCGAGGAGTACGGCTGGCCGGCCGAGCTGTCCCGGATGGTCCGCTTCTGCGGCTACGTCTGCACCCCCGCGCCGGTGGCCCACCGGCGCCTCGCCGCCCGCCGGATCGGCATGGAGCAGCGGGGCAGCATGGTGGTGGCGATGGCCGGCGGCGGCGCCGACGCCCACGCCCTGATGAGCACCCTCGTCGACGCCGTGCCCCAGGTCTGTGCGACCCGGCCCTGCACCTTCGTGATCGTGACCGGCCCGTTCATGCCCGACGCCCAGCGCCGCGACCTCAAGCGCCGCGCCGCCGGCCTGCCGGTGCGGCTGCGGACCATGGTCGGCGACCCGCTCCGCTATCTCGCCGCCGCCGACATGGTCGTGGCCATGGCCGGCTACAACACCACGATGGAGGTGCTGCGGGTCGGCACCCCCGCGCTGCTGGTGCCGCGGCGGGGTCCCAGCGCCGAGCAGCGGATGCGGGCGCAGCGCTTCGCCGACCGCGGCTGGGTGTCGCAGCTCGACCCCGACGAGCTCGAGCCGGGCCGGCTGGCGGCCGCGGTGCTCGAGGTGCTCGATCGAGGGGGGGCGACGCCCGCGGTGCCGCCCCCCGACCTCGGCGGCCTCGCCCGCGCCGCCGAGTCGCTCCACGCCGCGGCCCTGGCGGCACGCGCCACCGTGACCGCCGACCACCATCCGGCCGGCGCGGCCAGGGTCGGCGAACAGGTCGTGTAGGGTGGACGTGGAGGGGGTGCTGAGCGGTCGCGGGGGCGATCGCGCGGTGCGGGGGCTGCTCCTCGGCGCCGGCCGTGCCCCGCTGCGGGCGCTGCTGGACTCGATGGCGGGCGGCCCCGGCAGGGTCCGCGCCTGCCGGCTGCGCCGGGCCCAGCTGAAGCCGGGCCGGAAGCTCACCGCGTTCCACGACGTGCTCCTCGCCGGCGACCCCCGGCCGGTGCCGGTGGCGGTGACCTGGCACACCGGCGGCGTGCCCGAGGGGGCCGTGGAGCGCGCCGCCGCCGCCGAGGCGGAGCTGCGCGCCGCCGGCCTGCCCGCCCGTCTCCCCCGCCTCTGGGCGGTCGACCGCGCCCGCGGCATGATCGTCGTGGCGGCGCCGCTCGACCCCGCATTCCCGGCGCTGGCGCGGCTCTGCGACCCCGCCTCGGTGCCGGAGACGCTGGCCCGGTGCGGGGAGGGGCCGGCGGACCCGGCGGCCTGCGCCATCCTCCCGCTCCGCTACCGCCCCGGGCAGCGCCACGTGCTCGAGTATCTCGGTCGCGGGCGGCCCCGCCTCTTCGTGAAGCTCTACCGGCCCGGCGAGGGGGCCCCGGTGGCGGCGGCGGTCGGCGCCCTCGCCGCGCTGCTCGAGGAGTTGGGGGTGCCGGGCCTCCACGCCGTCCGCCCCGCCGCCGTGCTCGGCGACGGCGACGCCCTCGTCTACCGCGAGGTCGCGGGCGCGGCGCTCTCCCGCCACCTCGGAGCCGGCGGCCGCCCCGACCCGGCCCACCTCGAGCAGGTGGGGCTGCTGCTCCGCACCGTGCACGCGGCGCCGCCGGGGCCTCCCGGCCTGCCCGGTCGCGAGCTCGGCGTCGAGGTGCGCACCGTCGGCCGCGCCTGCGAGGCGATGGCGGCGCTCCGGCCGGATCTCGGCGCCGCCGCCGCGGCCACCGTGGAGCGCGCCGGGCGGGCGATCGCGGCGCTCGAACAGGAGCCCGCCACCACCCTCCACGGTGACATGAAGGCGGACCACCTGCTCTGGGGCCCGGGGGGCCTCCACGTCCTCGACACCGACCGCTGCTCCCTCGGCGACCCCGCCTACGACCTCGGCAAGATGCTCGCCGACCTGCGGTTCCGGGCGGTGGTGACCGGCTCGCCCGCCGCCGCCGGGGCCGAGCGGGCGGTGCTCACCGCCTACGCCGGCGGGCAGCCGCGGGTGGACAGGGCGCGGCTCTACGCCGCCCTGCTGCTGGTGCGGATGGCGGCCCGGCGGGTGCCGCTGTGGCACCCCGACTGGGGCCCCCGCACCGCCGCGCTGCTCGCCTCCGCCGCCGCCGCGGTCGACGCATGACCCACGTCCCCGCCGGGCTCGACCCCGCGCTTCCCGGCCTCGGCGCGACCCTCGACCCGGAAGCGGTGGCGCTGCGTTTCCAGCGACGCTGGCCGGGGCCGGGCGATCCCCCGGCGATCCGCGGCTGCACCGTCCAGCATCGGCGCTGGTCGCCCGGCGTCGAGTGCGAGGCGGTGTTCCTCATCACCACCTCGCGGTCGCCGGTGCCCACTCTCGGGGTGGTCACGGTGCGACCGGAGGGGACCAGCCACCGCCTCTTCGACGACGACCCCGGGCTCGGGGGGCTGGCCGCGGCCACCGACCCGGCACGGATGCGGGACTGGCTGGCGGAACGGCTCGGGGTCGTGGTGGGTGGCTGCACCGTGGTCCCGGTGAGCTACCGGCCGGGGCTCCGCTGCGTGCTCCGCTACCGGCTCGGCGCCGGGGCCGGCCCGGTCTACGCCAAGGTGGTCGCCGACGGCGTCTTCGAGGTCCTGGCCGGTGCCGCCGCGGCGCTCGGCGGCGAGCTCGCGCCGGTGCTGGTCGGGGTGGCCCCGGAATGGCGGCTGGTCGCCCAGGCCGACGCCGGCGGCCACAGCCTGCGCAGCCTCGCCGCCGAGCCGCCGCCCCCGGGAGCGGCGGCGCAGCTGCGCGCCGCGGGACGGCTGCTCGCCCGCCTCCACCTCCGCTCCGGGCCGCCCGGCGAGACCCGCTCCCTGAGCGGCGACGCCGCCGCGCTCGGCGGCCTGCTCGCCGCCGTGGAGAGCGCCCTGCCGTCGACCGCGGCGACCTGGGTCGACGCCGCCGGCCGCCTCGCGGTGATCGGGGACGGTGAGCCGCCGGCCCCCGCCCACGGCGCGCTCCGCCTCGACCAGGTGCACCTCGGCGAGGCCGGGCCCGCGCTCATCGACCTCGACTCGTACTGCTGGGCGGAGCCCGCCCGCGACCTCGGCAACCTGCTCGCCTACCTCCGCTGGCGCGAGATCCGCCGGCCCGCGGCGGCGGCGGCGCTCGCCGGGGTGCGTGCCGCACTCCTCGAGGGCCACGCCGAGGAGTGGGGCGCGGTCGACCCCGGCCGGATCGCGCTCCACCAGGCGGCCGCCTCGCTGAAGATCGCCGGGCGCTGCGTCCAGAAGCTCGCCGTCGCCGAGTGGGAGCACCTGCCCCGGTTGGTGGAGGCGGCACTCGACGGGCTCGGCGCCGCCGCCGGGACCGCGGCATGAGGGGGCCCGGCGGCACGCTGCTCGTCCAGGGCGCCGCCGAGGCGCTCGACCCCGACCGGATGTCGCGGCGGCTGGCGCCGTTCCTCGAGGCCGCCGGTCCGGGGCTGCGGGTGCTCGCCGCCCGGGTGGTGGCGGTGGCACCGGAGCGGCGCGCGGTGGTCGCCTACGACACCGGCGGCGCCGCCGGCCCCGGTCCGGCGCTGATCGCCAAGGTCTACGCCGAACCGGGGCGCGCCGGCCGGCTCTTCGGGCTGCTCGGGCGCCTCGAGGAGCTCGGCATCGCCGCGCCCGCTCCGGTCGCCCACCTGCCCGAGCTGGGCATGGTGGTGATGACCGCCGTGGCGGGCCGCACCCTCGACGCGCTCGGCGGCGCCGAGCGGGTCGCCGGGGTGGAGGCGGCGGCGGCGTGGCTGGCCGCCCTGCACGGCTCGGGGCTCGAGCTCGACCGCACCTTCGACCTCGCCACCGAGGGCCGCAACCTGGTCGGCTGGGGGCGGCAGGTGGCGGCCCTCCATCCCTCCGCCGCGGTCGCCGTCGAGCGGCTGCTCGAGCGGCTCGGCGGCCTCGCCGGCGACCTCCGCCTGGCGACCACCACCCCGCTCCACAAGGACTTCCACCACCAGCACACCCGCTTCGGCGAGGCCGGCGTGGTGGTGATCGACCTCGACGAGGTGCGCGCCGGCGACCCCGCCTTCGACGCCGCCCACTTCGCCGCCAACCTGCGCCTCCTCGGGCTGCGCGAGGGCACCGCGGACGGCCGGCTCGAGGCCGCCTTCCTCGACGCCTACGCCGCCCGCACCGGGTACGCGCCCGACCGGCGCCACCGCTGGTGCCACGCCTACACCTGCCTGAAGATCGCCCGCCAGCTGGTCCGCGGACGGGGACCCGACCCGGTGCCGGCCGGCGCCGAGCGCGAGCGGCAGCTCGGGCTGATCCTCGCCGAGGGGCTGCGGTGCCCGGGATGAGGGTGGCCTACGTGGTGCGGAGCTGGCCGCGGCTCTCCCAGACCTTCGTCCTCAACGAGGTCCTCGCCCTGGAGCGGCTGGGGGTGGGGATCACGATCTTCGCCATCGCCCGTGCCGGCGAGAGCGTGGTGCAGCCGCAGCTCGCCGAGCTGGCGGCGGCGGTGCACCACCTCGACCCGGGTCCGGTGGCGGGGATCGGCGCCCACCTCCGGCTGGCGGCCCGCTCGCCCCGCCGCTACCTCGCCACCCTCGGCTTCGCGCTCAGCCGCCGCGGGCTGCTGGGCGGCTACACCCAGGGCGGCGCCGCCCGCTCGTTCCACCGTGCCGCGCTCGTCGCCGCCCGCCTCGCCGCCGAGCCGGGCGCTCCCCACACCCATGTCCACGCCCACTTCGCCCACGACCCGGCGCTGATCGGGCTGCTCGTCCACCGCCTCACCGGTCTGCCCTTCAGCTTCACCGCCCACGCCCGCGACCTCTACCAGATCCCCGGGCCGGCGCTCCGCGGACGGGTCCGCGAGGCCTCGGCGGTGGTCACCTGCTGCCGCACCAACGTCGAGCACATCGCCGCCGTGGTCGGTGCCGCCGGCCCCCCGGTCGAGCTCGTCTACCACGGCGTCGACCTAAGCGTCTTCCGCCCCCTGCCGGAGCGTCCCGAGCGCGACCTGCCGCTGGTGGTCTCGGTGGGCCGGCTGGTCGAGAAGAAGGGGTTCGACGACCTTCTCCGCGCCTGCGCGGTGGCCGCCGGCCGGGGGCGGCGCTTCGCCTGCGAGATCTACGGCGACGGCCCCTGCCGGGATGAGCTCGAGGCGCTGCGCGACCGCCTCGGCCTCGCCGGGGTGGTGCGCTTCCTGGGCGCGCGGACCCAGGCGGAGCTGCTCGGCGCGTACCAGCGGGCCGACCTCTTCGCGCTCACCCCGCGGGTGACCGCCGACGGCGACCGTGACGGCGTTCCCAACGTGCTCGTCGAGGCGATGGCCTGCGGCATCCCGGTGCTCGCCACCCGGGTGGGCGGGGTCGCGGAGCTGGTGACCGGCGACGCCGACGGCCTGCTCGCTGCCGCCGGCGATGTCGCCGCCATCGCCGCCGGCCTGGAGGAGCTGCTCGGCGACGCCGGGCGGCGCCGGCGGCTCGGCGAGGCGGCGGCGCGCAGCGCCCTGCGCTTCGACGGCAGGGCCGCCGCGCTCCGGCTCGCCGCCCTCTTCGACCACCGCGGCGCCGCATGATCAGCCGCGTCCGCGCGGCCTTCCACCCGCTGCCCGGCGTGCCCCTCCGCCTCCGCCTTCCCCACCTCCTCGACGCCTTCGACACCGAGGCGATGCGCGCCCACCTCCAGCTTGCGCTGCTCGAGGGCACCGGCTTCGAGGCCGAGGTCTGCGGGCGGCCGCGGGCCGAGCTCGACGGCGACGCCTGCTCACTCCAGTACCGGCTCCGGGTGCGCGAACCCGGCGGCGACCGGCGCGAGCTGCTGGTGCTCGCGACCATGCTCCCCGCCCCGGGTGCCGCCGCCGCCCACGAGCGCGAGGTGCTCGCCCCGGTGGCGGCCGGCTGGGCGCCGGAGGGCCCCGCCCCCCGCGCCACCGCCACCGTGGAGACGCTGGGGATGGCGCTGAGCGTCTTCCCGGTCACCGGGGAGCTGCCCGCGCTGGTGGCGGCAACCGACCCGGCACGGGTGACCGCGGTGCTGGGCGCGCCGGTCGAGACCGCCCAGCTGGTCCGGCTCCGGCGCTCCGGCGGCGCGGTGCTCCGCTACCGCCTCGCCGGGGGTGACGACGTCTTCGGCAAGGCCGGCTACGCCGCCTCCGCCGAGCTGGTGACCGCGGTGCTCGAGGAGCTGCCCGACGGTGACGAGGGCGGCGTCGCCCACCCCCGGGTCCTCGGCCGCTCCGCCGAGCTCGACCTCACCCTGATCTCACCGGTCCCGGGGCGGCGCCCCGACCTGCGGGTGGCCGCCGACCGCGAGGCGGCGGTCGAGGCGGCGGCCAGGGTGGCGGCGGCGCTGCACACCTCGGGGATCGGGGCAGGCCCCGCCCACACCCTCGAGGACGAGCTCGCCCGGGCGGCGGCGGCGGTGGCGGCGGTGGCCGTCGACATCCCCGCGGTGGCGGCATGGCTGGAGGGCGCGCTGCTGCAGGCGCGGGCCGCGGCGGACCGCGGGCCGGAGGCGCCGGCGGCGCTCGCCCACGGCGACCTCACCCCCTCGCAGCTGCTGCTCGACCCCGGCGGGGTCGGGGTCATCGACTTCGACGGCGTCTGCCAGGCCGAGCCCGCCCTCGACCTCGGCCGCTTCGTCGCCTACCTGCGGACCGGGCTCGCCAGGGCCGGCGACCCCGACGGCGACGGCCACGCCGATCCGCTGCTCGCCGCCTATGCGGCCGCGGGCGGCACCGCGGTGGCGACCGAGCGCGTCGAGGCCTACGCGATCGCCAGCCTGGTGCGGATGGCGGCGCACAGCTGGCGGACGCTCAAGACCGCCCGGCTGTTCCTCGCCTGCGAGGTGCTCGACGAGCAGCTGCGGCGGCTCTGACGCCTCAGCGCCGGCGCCGGCCGCGGAGGATGCGCGCCGGGGGATCGTCCTCGCCCCCGCCGTTCGCGTGACCGTTGCCGCCCCTCCCGTTGCCGTGGCCATCGGCCGGGCGGAAGGCGAGGTCGAGGGTGGCGCGGAGGTCGCCGAGGATGGAGTTGAGCTGTTGGTCCGGCGAGGGCGGCGCCGGCACCGGCGGCCGGGGTGCGTCGATCACCGCCCGGGCCAGGGCCGGCGCCGCCACCACCAGCCGGCTCCGGCCCTGCTCGAGGCGCTCGGCGCTGTACCGGCCCTGCTCCTCGAGCATCCCGGCGAAGACGCCGCCGGCCCGCTTGAGCGCGGTGTAGCTCCCCCGCTCGACGATCCGTCCCCGCTGCAGCACCACGATCTCGTCGACGTTGCCGAGGGTGCTGAGGCGGTGGGAGATCATCAGCACGGTGCGACCCACCACCAGCCGGTCGATCGCCCGCATCACCTCCGCCTCGGCCTCGACGTCGAGGTTGGCGGTGGGCTCGTCGAGGATGAGGATGGGGGCGTCGCGGAGGATGGCGCGGGCGATGGCGAGCCGCTGCCGCTGGCCGCTGGAGAAGTTCTTGCCCTGCTCGCGCACCTGCGAGGCGTAGCCGTTGGGCAGGGCGGCGATCTGCTCGTGGATGTGGGCGAGACGCGCGGCGGTGATGATCTCCTCGTCGGAGGCGTCCTCCCGCCCGAGGGCGATGTTCTCGCGAATGGTGCCCTCGAAGAGCACCGAGTCCTGGAGCACCAGGCTGACGTTGCGCCGCAGCGTCTCCAGCGGGTAGTTGCGCGCGTCGACCCCGTCGACGGTGATGGCGCCGCCCCAGACCTCGTAGAAGCGCGGGATCAGCTTCACCAGGGTGGTCTTGCCGCTGCCGCTGAGGCCGACCAGGGCGACCCTGCGACCCGGGGGCACGCGCAGGTCGATGCCGGTGAGCACCGGCCGGCCCTCGCTGTAGCCGAAGACCACGTCGCGGAAGACGATGTCGCCGCGGACCCGGTCGGGGCCGGTGTAGGCCACCGGCGCGTCCTTGATCTCCGGAGCCTGGCTGAGCACCTCGTCGATGCGCGCCGCCCCGGCGGCGGCGCCGGAGGCGAGGTTCATCAGCTTCGAGAGGTTGCGCATCGGCTGGTAGAGCTGCTTCGAGTAGGTGAGGAAGATGGTCAGCGAGCCGGTGGTGAGGGTGCCGTCGGCGATGAGGAAGGGCCCGATCCCGAAGGTGTGGCCGTGCCCCGAGGCGATCCAGCCGCCGACGCTGATGATCGTCGCCGAGCTGATCGCGATCAGCACCGCCACGATCGGGGTGAACTCCGCCTGCAGCCGTCCGGCCCGCCAGCTCGCCGCCCACAGCCGGTCGCTGTAGCGGCGGAAGTGGGCGGCCTCGCGGCCCTCCAGGGTGAACGCCTTCACCTCGGTGATCGCCCCGATGTCCTCGGTGGCCACCTCCGCGACCTGGCCCGCCGCCTTGGCCTTGACCTTGTTGGCCCGCTTGATCGCCAGCGTGTAGCGCAGCACGGTGAGGAAGAGGGCGGGGACGATGACCATGCAGAGGACGGTGAACTGCCAGTTGAGCATCAGCATGACGATGAGGATGCCGACCAGGGTCAGCACCCCGGCGAGCAGGTCGACGAGGCCGTCGGTGACCAGCTTCTCGACGTCGAGGATGTTGCCGGTGATCCGCTGCACCAGGTCGCCGGTGCGCTGCCGCCCGTGCCAGTCGAGCGAGAGGTGCTGGAGGTGCTCGAAGAGCCGGGCGCGCAGCCGCGCCGACAGGCTCGAGCCCACCCGGGCGGCGATCACCACCTGGATGTACGAGAGCAGCGCGCTGATCAGCGAGAGCGCGAGCAGCATCAGCGTCGAGAACGCGACCACCCCCATCTGGGTGTGGATCTCGCTGTCGTTGAGACCGTTGCGGGTGCCGATCGGGTCGAGCCTGGAGATCAGGCCGCCCACCACCGGGACCACCGGGTCGACGTGGTGGACGATCTTGTCGAGGATGAACTTCAGCGGGAAGGCGGTGAGGATGTCGGCGCCGACCTGGACGAAGGTCATGGAGACCGCGACGGCGACCACCGCCCGGTTGCCGCGGAGGTTGCGGTAGAGGAAGCGCCACATCGGTGAGGCCTCGCCCTGATCGGTCATGCGGTGGCGCTGGCCTCCATCGACATTCCCTCGATGAAGGCCGCGAGGGCGGCTGCGGCGCCGGGCACGCCGCGATACCCGGGGAACGCGTCGACGTCGACGATCGCGGGGCCGCGGGCGGTCACCAGCAGGTCGACGCCGTAGAGGCTGAGGTCGAACTCGCGGCCGGTGCGCAGCGTGACCGCGACCCAGGCGGGCAAGAGCCCACCCTCGACGATGGGGATGCTCACCGGGCTCGCGCCGGCGAGCAGCGGCGTGGGCCGGCGGGCGGCGAAGGCGTGGCCGCCGACCACCCAGAGCCTCACGTCCCAGCCGTCGTTGTCCTCGTACTGCTGGAGGACCACCGGCTCGCCCCCCCACTGCGGCATCAGCGCCTCCAGCTCGTCGGCGCTCCGCACCTGGGTGACCAGGTCGCCGGGGCGGCTGAACCTGCTCTTGACGACCAGGGGGAAGTGCAGGGCGGCGAGCAGCCGCCGCGCCCGACCCAGGGTGGGGACGGTCCAGGTGCGCGGGCAGGGCAGCCCGGCCGCGGTCAGCCGCCGGGCCATCAGCACCCGGTCCTGGCAGGCCCGGGTCGCCGCCGAGCCGTTCACCACGGTGCCGCCGCAGACCTCGAGCCGCCCGGCGAGGTCGAGGGCCGCGGAGGTGCGCGACTCGAGCAGGTACACGTCGGCGAGGGCGCGGGCCTCCTGCGCCGCCTGGGCGGCGGGGTCGGCCTCCCCGGCGCTGAGCACCGCGACCCCATGGCGCGCGTCCAGCTCGTCGAGCATCGCCGCGAGCACCGGGTGCTCGGGCTGGTCGGTGATCAGGGTGATCCTCATGCGGTCACCGCCCGCATCACCGGCCTCGCCCATGCGGCGCCGCGCGCCGCGGCATGGGCGACGTGGAGGATGGTCCGGGCCACCAGGGCGGCGGCGTCGGGCACCCCGTGGAAGTCGAGGACGTCGTGGACGCCGGCCACCGACCAGCCCTGGGCGGTGCGGATCACGTCGACCCCGTAGATGTCGAGGCCGTAGACGTCGCCCACCTCGAGCGCGAGCGCCCGAAGGTCGGGGGCGGCGGCCACCGGCCAGGCATCCCCGGCGCGGGTGCGCACCGCGCGCACCGAGCCGCCGGCCACGCAGAGCCTGACCTCCCCGCCGCCGGCGGGCGGCCGCGGCCGCGCCAGCATCAGCCCGGCGGCCTCGGGCTCGACGGCGTCGAGGTCGGCGCGGCTGCGCAGCACCAGGGCCTCGCCGCCGCTCGCCGGCCTCACCTCGAGGGGATAGTCCGTCGCCGGGATCCGCTCGAGCAGGCGGCGGTCGGTGACGAACCGGGTGGCGGGCACGGGCAGCCCGCGGAGCCGGGCGTGGGCGGCGGCAACCGCCCGGTCGCGAACCCGGCGGACCGCCCAGGCCCGGTTGACGGTGACCGCGCCGGCCGCCGCCGCCGCCTCCAGCAGGCCGAGGCCGGAGGCGGCGAGCGCCGTCAGCACCCAGGCGTCGTAGCCGCCCGTCGCGGCCACGGTGACGCCGGGGGCGAGCAGGTCGACCTCGTGACCCCAGCCGGTGAGCTGCTCGGCCACCCGGAGCGGCAGCCCCTCACCCCGCCGGCGCTCGTCGACGATCAGGCACAGGCGCATCTCAGGACACCCTGCAGTGCTTGAGCTGGGCGTCGCAGAACGCGGTCGGGTCGGGGAACATCCAGAGCGCGGCCTCCCGCAGCCGGCCGTCGTAGGTGTAGATCATGTGGTGGACGGTGTCGTAGGCGACCACGTGGCTCTTGTGGCTGGTGGGCACCGAGGTGAGGTAGGTGATCGGCGAGCCGCTGAAGATCGCGATCTCCGCCGGTGCGAAGCTCGAGGCTGCGAAGTAGAAATGGTCGGTCGCCGGCTCGTAGATCACGAGGTCGCCGGCGCCGGCGAGGTCGAAGGTGCGGATCGGCGCGAAGCGCGTGAAGTCCCAGGTGAGCGCCACCGGCTGGTCCTTGTCCGCGCAGCCGATGATCCCCTGGTTCGTGGTGGGGTTGATGGCGATGCCGTGGGGGATGCAGGGGACGTCGATGGTGCGGCGGCGCACCACCGTGTTGGTGCGCGGATCGATCTGGATGAGCAGGTTGTCGTCGATCGCGCCGACGTAGATCATCCCGTCCGCGGAGTTGTAGCGCGGCTGGGCGATCAGGCCGAGGCCGTCGACCCTGCCCACGATCCTGTTGGTGCGGGTGTCGACGGCGGTGAGGAAACCGTCGTCCGGATTGGAGACGTACACCCTGTGGTCGCGGGTGTCGTAGGTGATGAGGTCGCAGGCGAGCCGGCCGCCGGTGGCGACGCTGGTCACCATCGTCTGATAGGTGCGCGAGGTGGGGTCGAGGTCGACCACGCCCACGGTGCCGTCGTCGTTGCCGGTGTAGAGGCGCTTCACGTCGGCGGCGAACACCATCCCGTTCGGGAAGGTCGTGCCGGTCCTGATGGTCTTCACGTAGCGGCCGGGCGAGACCGAGATGTCGAAGACGTCGATGCCCTGCGTGCTGGGATCGGTCTGCTCGGCGACGTAGAGGGTCTGGGTGGTCGGATCGACCGCCATCTCGTCCATCGACGCGGTGCGGTTGTGGATCGGCGGGATCTCCACCCGGGTCAGCGGCTCCCGGGTGATCGGCTGGAGCGCCGGCTCCTGGAAGCCGCAGCCGCCGGCCAGGGTGGCGGCGACGAGGGTCAACAGCAGTGCTCGCGAGCGTCCCAATCCTGGCCTGCGCATCCAGTCCCGTCCCCTTCCCTGTGGATCCATCAGCCCCGGCCCACCGCCGGCACCCCCGAGAGCCTTAATGCAACCTTAACCCGAGTCGCCCGACGGCGCAACCGACATGCATCTCCGTGAAGGCGGAATCCTTCAATCGCCACAGCCGAGAGGACTGTGCTCGCGAAACCTGCTGGACACCCGCGAATGCTCTACCAACGATTGGGACAGGCCGGCCCTTGCACTGCCGGCCGGGCCGGGTCAGGGGCCGAGCAGCCTCCGGCACCGCAGCGCCATCTGGAGCTCGAGGCGGGCGTCGGAGCTGCTCAGCGAGAAGCCGCCGATCTCCTCGGCGCGCTTCAGCCGGTAGGCGAGCGAGTTGGCGTGGACGCCGAGCCGGCGGGCGGCGCGACGCAGCCCGCCCTCCTCGAGGAAGGCGGCCACCGAGCCGCAGAGATCGGTGCCCTCGCGGGCGTCGTAGTCGCGGAGCGGCCCCAGGCGATGCCGCCAGAAGCGGTCGATGCTGCCGTCGGCCGAGGCCTCGATGAGCATCCCCAGGAGGCCGAGGTCCTCGACGTCGACGACACCGCTCTGGACACCGCCCGAGCGCACCACCAGGTCGAAGGTGCGGCGGGCCTCACGGTAGGTGCCGGACACCCCGGCGGCGCCGGCGGAGCGGCCGAGCACCGCGGTGCCGCCGCCGCATGCGACCCGCAGATCGGTGAGCCAGCGCACCCCCCGATCGCGGTCGGGGCCGCCGAGCAGACCCACCACCGTGCCCGCGATCACGTCGACGAGCTCGCCGGAGCGCGGCGGGAGCAGGCTCTGCGCGTGCCGGAGCCAGGCGTCGGACCGCTGCTCGGCGGGGCCGCCGAAGAGGGCGACGGTGTGGGTGCCGGAGAGGTCGACGCCGACCTGGTCGGCCCGCGCCCTGAGCAGCTCGGTGGGGATGCGGCCGTCGAGCAGGTCGACGAGCACCCCCACCCGCGCCATCCGCCCGCCGAGGTCGCGGGCCCGCTGGTGGACGAGGGCGAGGGCGAAGAGATGGGCGGCCTGCTCGAGGGCGACCGCCGTCACCTGCTGGCCGAGGTCGTCGTCGGGGAGGATGACGTTGCAGTAGCCGAGCAGCTCGCCGGCGGCGACCACCGGTGCCACCAGCCGGGGCAGCATCACCCCGATCGACGGATCCGGCTGGAGGCGCACCGGGAGGCCGGTCCTCGCCATCTCGGCGTAGTACCCGCGCATCTCCGGCGAGGCCCGGAACCCCGGCGGGGTGCCGCCGGCGCGGATGGTCTCCTGGCGGTTGTCGTCGATGACGGCGTCGCCGGCGGAGCAGAGCATGTGGAACTCGGCGTCCTCGACCAGCACCGCGGTGCCGGTGGCCCCGGCGAGGGTGTCGGCCACGGTCTGGATGCGCAGGTCGTTGGAGGCGGTGCCGGCCAGCCGGGCGGTCACCTCGCCGAGGCGGGTGAGGGCGCCGTCGAGCGAGCCGATGACGAAGTCGAGCAGGACCCCGGCCACCTCGTCGAGGTCGATGCCGGGGGCGAGGCCGATCACCGGCAGGCCGAGAACGCCGCCCGCGGCCACCGCCTCCGGCGACACCAGCGGGGCGGCCAGCGCCGCCGCACCGCCGTCGCGGGCGGCACGCACCGCCTCGCCGCCGAGCAGCCGGGCGAGGAGGCGGAACTCGCCGGGAGCGCACCCCCGGGTCAGCGCCGCGGTCGAGACCCAGCGCACCGAGGCGCCGAGACCCTCGTGCCCGCTGAGCACCTCGCCCTCCCGCAGGGCGGGCAGGCGCAGACAGTGGGCCACGGAGGCCACCGGCGGGCAGAGGCTCGCCTCCCCGAACCGGCTCCCAGGCTCACTCACACAGGTGAGCGTAGGCTCCGAGGGTCGGAGCTGGCATGCACGCCGACGCACAAGCCCGCCACCCGGCGAGTTGTGCGTCCGGACCGGCCGGTGCGGACCCGGCGAGGGCCCGGGTCGCGCCGTGCGACCCGGACCCCCGGGGTTCAGGAGACGGTCAGCGGCCCCCGGTCCAGGTCGAGCCGGCGTAGGCCGGCTCGGGAGCGGCGCTGGTGGTGGCGGCCGGCGCCCCGGCGAGGCTCACCGCCGCGGACCTGGTCCGTCCCAGGTAGGCGTACGCGACCCCCACGATGATCCCGCCACCGACGATGTTGCCGGGAACGGTGAGGGCAAGGTTGCGGCCGAGCTGCGACCAGTCGGCGGTGTGGTTGAGGATCGCCAGGCTGAACGCGGTCATGTTGACGATCGAGTGCTCGAACCCGGCGGCGATGAAGGCGAAGAGCGACCACCAGATCAGCACCAGCTTGGCGGGATCGCTCTTGGTCCGCGACGCCATCCACAGCGCCAGGCAGACCAGCATGTTGCAGAGCACCGCCCGCCAGAAGAGCTGCCCGTTGGTGGCCGCGATCTTGCCGGCCACCGTCGAGGTGACCCAGGCGAAACCCGGGGCGACCGCGCCCGGCTTCGGCCTGGTGGCGAGCACGCCGCTCTGGTAGACCATCCAGGCGAAGGCGAACGAGCCGATGAAGTTGCCCACCAGTGCGGCGATCCAGACCGCGACGAGCTCATAGATCCTGCAGGTGCCGGCGAGCAGCCCCTGGATCATGAACATGACCTCGCCGGTGAACAGGCTCGTGCCCGCGAACACCACCAGGGTCAGGGCGACGCCGAAGATCGCGCCGGAGGTGAGCTTGACGGCGATCGAGCCCCCCACCAGCAGCGGCCCCACGGCCGCGGCCAGGAGCACGACGCCGACCCCGATGAAGCCGCCGGCGAGGACGGCGCTGAGCAGGTAGGCGACCGGCCGCTTGCGCAGCTGATCGCCCTTCGCCCGGGCCAGCGCCGCGTTCTCGTCGACCGCCTCGGGAATGGGAATGGGCATGACACGCCTCCCGCCTGATTGCTGACACTCAGCTGTCAGGCTAGCGAGGCGGATGTGGCGGGGTCACCAGACGCCGCCACAGCCGCTGCACCGCCGCCCTGGACAAACGACGGAGGCCCGCGGCGTCCCGTCCGGTGCGCACAGACACGGCGGCCGCCGCATTGTGCGCGGGCGGGCTAGGGCTCGCGCGCCGGGCTCCCCGGCTCGGGCGGCACCAGGTAGATGACGCCGGCCTCGACCACGACGTCGTGGACCCGCACCCGCTCGGTGCAGTCGGTGACCTCGCCGGTGCACAGGTCGACGACCCGCATGTGCAGCGGGCAGGTGACGGTGTCGCCGGCGACCACGCCGTCGGCGAGCGGACCGCCGGCGTGGGGGCAGGCGTTGGAGACGGCCCGCACCCCGCCGTCGCAGCGGAAGACGGCGATCCGCTCGCCGTCGACGGTCACCGCCCGGCCCTCGCGGAGGGGCAGGTCCTCGAGGGCGCCGAGGTGCACGCGGGTCGCATCGGGACTGATCACTGCACGCCCACCCCGGCGGCGGCGAGCATCGCGTCGCCGCGGTCCATCGCCTCGAGCGAGCGGTAGGCGGGCGCGGGGGTGGCGGCACGGCCGACCAGCTCGCGCTCCTCGGGCGCCCCGGCGGCGGGAAGGGCGCCGAACTGCAGCGGGGTCCGCGGCACCGCGCCCTCCGTCGACCAGGGCTCGCGAACCCTCGACTTGGCCCGGGCGAAGCGCTCCAGCAGGGCCGTCTGGTCGGCGGCGGAAGCCTCGATGGTGACGGCGCGGACCGCCTCGACGCCGACCCTCTGGAGGTAGTGGTAGGTGCGCTCGAGGTAGCGCGCCTCCTCGCGGTAGTGCTGCACGAAGAGGGCGACGTGGCGCAGCGCCTCCTCCGGGGTCGCCACCGTGGAGAGGAGGTCGCCCTTGCGGACCGACATCCCCGCAGCGCCGCCGACATAGACCTCCCAGCCGCTGGCGATGCCCACCAGGCCGACGTCCTTGACCGTCACCTCGGCGCAGTTGCGGGGGCAGCCGGTGACCCCGCTCTTCAGCTTGTGGGGGGTGTAGAGGCCCCAGAGCATCCGCTCGAAGGCGATCCCCAGCGCGGTCGAGTCGCCGACCCCGAAGCGGCAGAAGTCGGTGCCGACGCAGGTCTTCACGGTGCGCACCGCCTTGCCGTAGGCGTGGCCGGAGACGATCCCGAGGTCGCGCCAGATCGCGGGGAGGTCCTCCTTGCGAACCCCCAGAAGGTCGAGGCGCTGGCCGCCGGTGACCTTGACCATGGGCACGGCGTAGCGGTCGGCGACATCGGCGATCCGGCGCAGCTCGGCCGGGGTGGTGATGCCGCCGAACATCCGCGGCACCACCGAGAAGGTGCCGTCGCGCTGGATGTTCGCGTGCACCCGGTCGTTGATGAAGCGGGCGCTCCGGTCCTCCTCGTAGTCGCCGCACCACCACGCGTCGAGGTGGTACGAGAGCGCGATCTTGCACTTGGCGCAGCCGGTGCCGTTGCCGAGGGTCTCGAGCACGGCCTGCACCGAGCGCAGGTTCTGGGCCCGGATCTCGGCGCGCAGCGCGTGGAGGCCGAGGGGCACGCAGGCGCAGACGTCGGGCTCGGCGGACGGCGCCGACGCCTCCACCCCGCAGCCGGCGAGCAGGGCGTCGACGATCGAGCCGCAGGAGCCACAGGAGCCGGCCGCCCGGGTGCACCTGGTCACCTCGGCCCGGGTGGTGCAGCCCTGGTCGCGGATCGCGCCCACGATCGTCGCCTTGGTGACCCCGTTGCAGCCGCAGACCACCGCCTCGTCGGCGAGGCCGGCGGCGACGCTGGTGGGTGGCTCGCCGGTGGGCGCGGCCACCAGCGAGAGCCGGTTGCCGTTCACGGTCGAGCCGCCGGCGATCACCGCGGTGATCTGCGGGGCGGTGCTGAGGTCGCCGACCAGGATGGCGCCGCGGAACCGGTCCTCGCGGAGCAGCACCCGCTTGTAGACCCCGGCGGCGGTGTCCTCGAGGGTGAGCAGGTCGTCGAGCTCGTCGGCGTCGACGGCGCCGGCGCTGAACACCTCGACCCCGGCGACCTTCAGGGTGGTGGCGGGGATGCCGCCGGGGAAGGCCGCGGTCTGGTCGCCGCGGAGGTGGGCGGCGAGCACCCGGGCCTGGAGGTTGAGGGGGGCGACGATCCCGTAGAGCAGCCCACGGTGCTCGGTGCACTCGCCGACCGCGAAGACGTTCGGGTCGCTGGTGCGGAGCTGGTCGTCGACGGCGATGCCGCGGCCCACGCTGAGCCCGGCATCGCGGGCCAGTGCGGTCGACGGGCGGATGCCGCAGGCGACCACGACCAGGTCGGCGTCGAGGACGCGCCCGTCGCGCAGCGCGATCGCCTCGACCCGGCCGTTGCCCATGATCGAGGCGGTCTCCGCGGGCATCACCACCCGCATCCCCATCTGCTCCAGCTTGTGGCGCAGAACCCGGGCGCCGACGCCGTCGAGCTGCCGCTCCATCAGCCGGTCCATGAGGTGGACCACGCTCACCTCGACGCCCCGCTGGCGGAGGCCGTGGGCGGCCTCGAGGCCGAGCAGCCCGCCACCGATGACCACCGCGCCCTGTGACCTCGCCCCGCCCTCGATGATGTCGTCGACGTCCCGGAGGGTGCGGAAGGTGTGGACGCCGCCGCGGTGGCGGCCCTCGATCGGGGGCATCACCGGGTCGGATCCGGTCGCCAGTACGCAGAGGTCGTAGGGGGTCTCGCGGCCGGTGGCGTCCCGCACCACCCGCCGCGCGCGGTCGACGGCGACCACCTCGCAACCGGCGTGCAGGGTGACCCCGTGGTCGGTGTACCAGTCCTCGTCCAGGATCGTGAGCGCCTCGGGCTCGCAGCTGCCCGCGAGCACGGTGCTCAGCCTGATCCGGTCGTAGGCCGGGTGCGGCTCGGCGCCGAAGACGGTGACCTCGAAGCTCTCCCCGTCGGCGCCGGCCAGCTCCTCGAGAAGGGTGGCGGCGACCATGCCGTTGCCGATGAGGACGAGCCGGCGCCGAGTTCCACCCATGGTGAGACCACCTCCTGCAATGACCGACGCGCTCCACCGTATGCGTGGCGGAGGCGCGCGTCACCGGACGTCCCACCGAGGGAGGGGGTCGGGGCCGGGACGGTGTCACCGATCGACCCGACCACTGAGGCGGGGTGCACCAACCCGCCCGCCCCCGGGTTGGACGGCCGTCCCCGCGGGTGCTCAGTCCCCGGACGGGGCCACGGTGTCGAGGAGGAAGGCCTGGACGAAGGCCTCGTCGCGCCAGCGCTGGTAGCGGCCGGAGGGACCGCCGTGGCCTGCCCCCATCTCCATCTTCAGCAGCAGCCGGCTGCGGTCGGTGCGCAGCGCCCGCAGCTTCGCGACGAACTTGGCCGGCTCCCAGAAGCCCACCCGGGGGTCGTTGAGGCCGCCGGTCACCAGCATCGCCGGGTAGTCGCGCGCGGTGATGTTGTCGTACGGGGAGTAGGAGAGCATGTACTCGTAGAACTCGTCCTGGTGGGGGTCGCCCCACTCCTCCCACTCGATCACGGTGAGCGGCAGCGACTCGTCGAGCATGGTGGTGACCACGTCGACGAAGGGCACCTCGGCGACCACCGCGGCGAAGAGGTCGGGGCGCATCGTGACCGCGGCGCCGACCAGCAGCCCGCCGGCGCTGCCGCCGCGGATCGCCAGCCGGGACGGCCGGGTGTAGCCCTCCGCCACCAGGTGCTCGGCGGCGGCGCACAGGTCGGTGAACGAGTTCCGCTTGTGCAGCAGCTTGCCGTCCTCGTACCAGCGCCGGCCCATCTCGCCGCCGCCGCGCACGTGGGCGGTGGCGCTGACGAAGCCGCGGTCGAGCAGGCTGATCACCGAGGAGGAGAACACCGGGTCGGACGGGATCTCGTAGGCCCCGTACCCGTAGAGGAGGCAGGGGGCGCTGCCGTCGAGGGCGAGGTCGGCGCGGTGGACCACCGAGACCGGCACCCTGACACCGTCGGGGGCGGTGGCCCAGACCCGCTGGGTGCGGTAGCGCGCCGGGTCGTGGCCGTGGACGGTGACCCGCTTGCGCAGCACCCGCTCCCGGGTGCGCATGTCGTAGTCGTAGGTCGAGCGCGGGGTCACCGGCGACGAGAACTCGAAGCGCAGCACCGAGGTGTCGTGCTCCGGGTTCTCGCCCCCCCAGGCGCTGTACACCGGCTCGTCGTGCTCGATCTCGTGGATGGCGCCGCCCTCGAGGTCCATCACCCGGATCCGGCGCAGGCCCGAGCTGCGCTCGAAGAGGGCGAGGTGGCCGGCGAAGACGTCGACCCCGTCGAGCTTGACGTCGTCGCTGCCGCCGATCAGCTCGCGCCAGGCGGCGCGGCCGGGGGACGCCACCGGGGCCTCCATCAGCCGGAAGTTCTCGGCGCCGTCGTTGGTGACGACGAACAGGCGGTCGCCGTGGTCGGCGACCAGGTACTCGATGCCCTGGCGACGCGGCTCCACCACCCGCAGCGTCCCCTCCGGGTCGGCGGCGTCGAGGAGGTGGACCTCGCTGGTGATCTGGCTGCCGAGGTTGACCACGATGAAGCGCCCGGTCTTGCTCCGCCCCACCGAGACGAAGAAGCGCTCGTCGGGCTCGGTGAGGACGAGGACGTCGTCCTCGGCCGGGGTGCCGAGACGGTGGCGCCACACCTGGAACGGGCGCATCGACTCGTCGGGACGGGTGTAGAAGAGGGTGCGGTTGTCGGAGGCGAAGGCGAGCCCGTAGTAGGTCCGCGGGATGATGTCCGGCAGCTCGTGGCCGCTCTCCAGGTCGCGGATCCGCACGGTGTGGACCTCGCCGCCGTCGTGGTCGACGGCGTAGGCGAGCAGGCGGTGGTCGGGGCTGAGCGCCATCGACCCCACCGAGAGGTAGTCGTGGCCCTCGGCGAGCGCGTTCTCGTCGAGGATCACCTGCTCGGGCGCGCCCTCCGGCGCCGCGCGGCGGCAGTGGATCGGGTACTGCTGCCCGGCCACGGTCCGGTGGTAGTAGAGGTGGCCGCCCCAGGGCACCGGGGCCGACTGGTCGGTCTCCTCGACCCGTCCCACGATCTCCTCGTAGAGCCGCTGCTGCAGCTCCCCGGTGTGGGCCATGGCGGCGGCGGTGTGCGCGTTCTCCGCCTCGAGGTGGGCGATGGTCGCCGGATCCTTCCGGTCGCGCAGCCAGTGCCACTCGTCGATGCGGCCGCGCTCCACCTCCACGGGGCGGCGGGGGGCGGCGGGCGGTTCCATGGCCGGGCAGTCTGGCAGAACCCGGAAACCTAGGAGGCCTCCTCCTCCTCGGCGGTCAGCGCGGGATGGACGCCGGGGACCAGGCCCCGGGCCAGGGTGAGCCGGCGGAGCATCCCCAGCAGCATCTCCCGCTCCTCGGGCGACAGGTCGCCGCAGATCGCCCGCTCGTGCTCGACGGCGACCTGGAAGGTGCGCGCGAGCATGCGCCGGCCCTCGGGGGTGAGGTGCAGGGCGCGGGCGCGGCGGTCGGTGGGGTTGGCCCGGCGCTCGAGCAGACCCCGCAGCTCCAGGGCGTCGACGATCGACACCATCCGGCTCGGGGGGATGCTCAGCGCCTGGCCGAGCGCCTGCTGCGAGCTGCCCTCGGCCCGGGCGACGTGGCGGAGCACCAGGAACTGGCGGGGCTCCAGTCCGAGGGGGGCGAGGAGATCCTTGAACCGGCCGCTGATCACGTAGCCGAGCTGGGAGATGAGGAATCCCACCCCCGCCCCCGGGGTGATGCACCCCGGATCGTCAACTCCGCCTGGCTCTTCCGTCACAGGTCCGATACTACCAGCCCGGAATCTTTCTGCTATACATCGTTCCAGTCTGTAACTATTGGCGAACAGGGGATGGGAAGTGGCAGCGAAGAACCAGCCTCGAGGCCGGGCACCGGAGCCCGCGGCCTCCTTCATGACCCGGCTCGCCGGGTTCGTCCTCCATCACCGCAAACGGGTGATGGCCGCATGGGGCGTGATCTTCATCGCCGGCATGATCGCCTCCGGGGCGGTGTCGAACCGGCTCGGCTTCGACTTCTCGCTCCCCGGCCAGCCCGGCTTCGAGACCGCCAGGCAGACCATCGCGACCTTCGGCAACGGTGGAGACCAGGCTCCCGCCATCGAGGTGGTCACCGTACCCGCGGGTCAGACCGTCGCGGGTGACGCCTCGAGCATCGCCGCCGGCTTCGACGCCGCCCGCAGAGCGCAGCCGAGGGTGCGCGTGGTCGACCTCGCCTCCACCGGCGACCAGCGCTTCATCAGCACGGACGGCCGCTCGACCTTCGCCCTGCTCTTCGAGCCCACCGCCACCTCGTTCGGCGGCGACACCGCGGCCACCTCGATCGAGGCCGCGCTGACGACCGCGCTCCCCGGCTACCACGTCACCACCACCGGCCTGCAGGCGCTCGAGTCCGGTGGCGACACCAGCGGGCCGGGCGTGCTCCTCGAGACCCTGGTCGCCGGCGCCGGCGCGCTGGTGGTCCTCGCCCTCGTCTTCGCCTCCTTCCTCGCCCTGGTGCCGCTGGCCGTGGCCGCGGTCTCCATCCTCGCCACCCTGCTGCTCATCCTCGGCCTCACCACCCTGACCGAGGTCTCCTTCATCGTCCAGTTCCTGGTCTCGCTGGTCGGCCTCGGCGTCGCCATCGACTACTCGCTGCTGCTGGTCACCCGGTGGCGCGAGGAGCGGGCCAAGGGCGCCGACAACCACACCGCCGTGACCATCGCCGTGGCCACCGCCGGCCGGGCGATCGCGCTCAGCGGCCTCACCGTCGGCATCGGCCTGATCGCCCTCGTGGTGCTGCCCGTGCCCGGGCTGCGCAGCGTCGGCATCGGCGGGATGCTCATCCCGGTCGTCTCCGTCGCCGTCAGCCTCACCCTGCTCCCCGCCCTGCTCGGCGGCATCGGCCCCAGGGTCGACTGGCCGCGGGTCCGCAAGGAGGCCCACGCCAGCCGGGCCTGGACCGCCTGGGCCCGCCTGATCGTCCGCCACCGCTCGATCGCGGCGACCGTCGGCGTGGCCATCCTGGCGCTGCTCATCGTCCCCGTCTTCCACCTCCAGGTCGGCGCCACCAGCGCCAGCGCCCTCTCCCAGACCGGTCCCGCCCACGCCGCCTACCAGACCCTGCTCGACGGCGGCGTGCCCGGCGGCGTGCTCACCCCGATCGAGGTGCTGGTCAAGGCCGACCGGGCCTCGGCGGCGCTCGACACCCTCACCCGGGTGCCCGGCATCGTCACCGCCGACCTCCCCACCGGCTCCTCGCACAACGGGCTCGTCGACCTCATCGCCCTTCCCCGGGACGAGACCGTCAACTCCTCGACCCTGGCCGCGGTGACCGCGGTGCGCAACGCCATGGCCTCCCAGCCGGGGGTGGTCGGGGTCAGCGGCATCGGCGCCATCGAGCTCGACTACAGCCACGCCGTCTTCGGCAACTTCCCGCTGATGTTCAGCCTGGTGGCACTGGCCACCCTGCTGCTGCTCACCCGGGCGTTCCGCTCGCTGGTGCTGGCCGTGAAGGCCGTGGCCATGAACCTGATCTCGCTCGCCGCCACCTTCGGCCTGCTCACCTGGTTCTGGCAGGACGGCCACGGCTCGAACGCCCTCTTCGGCATCCCCGCCACCGGCGCGATCACCTTCTGGCTTCCGCTGATGGTGTTCGCCTTCCTCTTCGGCCTCTCCATGGACTACGAGGTCTTCATCCTCGCCAGGGTCCGTGAGGAGTACGACCGCACCGGCTCGACCGACACCGCGGTCGTCGAGGGCATCGGCCGCACCGGCCGCCTCGTCACCAGCGCGGCGCTCATCCTCTTCTTCTCCTTCGCCTCGCTCGCCTCGGCCCCGAACACCGACATCAAGGTGCTCGCCACCGGTCTCGGCGCCGGCATCCTGCTCGACGCCACCGTGGTCCGGGCCCTGCTCGTCCCCGCCCTGATCAGCATGCTGGGCAGCTGGAACTGGTACATCCCCGGCTGGCTGGCCCGGCTGCTGCGGGTCAGCCCCGACGCCCCCCGCACCCTGCCCGCCCCGGCGCGGAAGGAGGCGGAACCGCCGCCTAGCAGCCCGACACCTCCGCCCTGCAGCAGCCCCGTCCCCGCCCGCCGGGGGCGGGGCTGTCTGCTGGCATCATGCGGGCATGCGACTCCCGGTCATGCCCCCGGTCAGGCCGATGCTGGCGAAGTCGGTGCCGCGGATCCCCCCGGGGATGTCCTACGAGGGGAAGTGGGACGGCTTCCGCTGCATCGCCTTCCGCGACGGCGACGAGGTCGAGCTGGGCAGCCGCAACGAGAAGCCGATGACCCGCTACTTCCCCGAGGTGGTCGAGGCGCTGCGCGCCAACCTGCCGGAGCGCTGCGTGGTCGACGGCGAGATCGTGATCGTGCGCGGCGACCGGCTCGACTTCGAGGCGCTGCTGAACCGCATCCACCCCGCCGCCTCGCGGGTGAACATGCTGGCCCGCGAGACCCCGGCGTCCTTCATCGCCTTCGACCTCCTCGCCCTCGGCGACGAGTCGCTGCTGGCGGAGCCGTTCCGGGTGCGCCGCGAGCGGCTGGTGGAGGCGCTGGCGCCGGCGAGGCCGCCGGTGCACGTGGCCGCCGCCACCACCTCCGTGGAGGTGGCCGAGAGCTGGTTCCGGGAGTTCGAGGGGGCGGGGCTCGACGGCGTGGTGGCGAAGCCCTTCGACATCGCCTACCGGCCCGACCAGCGGGTGATGTTCAAGATCAAGCACGAGCGCACCGCCGACTGCGTGGTCGCCGGCTACCGCAGCCACAAGTCGGGCCCCGTGGTCGGCTCGCTCCTCCTCGGCCTCTTCGACGGGGAGGGCAGGCTGCAGCACGTCGGGGTCGCCGCCGCCTTCTCGATGAAGCGCCGCGCCGAGCTGGTCGAGGAGCTCGCCCCCTACGCCGTCGACGACCTCGCCGGCCACCCCTGGCGGGAGTGGGCGGAGGCGGAGGCGCACCACGCGGGGAGGCTGCCCGGCGCCACCAGCCGCTGGAACGCCGACAGGAACCTGTCCTGGGTGCCGCTGCGCCCCGAGCTGGTCTGCGAGGTGGGCTACGACCACATGGAGGGCACCCGCTTCCGCCACGTCGCCCAGTTCCGGCGCTGGCGCCCCGACCGCGAGCCCGGCTCCTGCACCTACACCCAGCTCGACGAGCCGGTGGGCTACGACCTGGCCCGGGTGCTGTCCGGGTCCTAGCCCTATGCTCACCCCCATCCCGGAGCGAGCAGGAGGAACCCGATGACCGATCCCACCGACGAGCCACAGCCGGAGGAGGGCCTCGCCGGCGACGACGAGGCCGGGGACGAGCCCGCCGACGACAGCTTCCTGATGGGAGCCACCGGCGTGCAGGCGCAGGTCGAGGCCGAGCTCGCCCGTGCCGAGGCGGAGCTGGACGGCGAGGCGCCCCCGGCCGACGACGACGGCGCCGTGGTGTAGATGACCGTCGACGCCGCCGCCCAGCTGCTCGGGTCGATGCCCTACGCCGCCGCGCTCGGCGTCGAGCTCGACTCCGCGGGGGCCGGCGAGGTGACCGGCCGGATGGGGTGGGCGCCGGAGCGCTGCACCACCCTGGGAGTGATCCACGGCGGGGCGCTGATGACCCTCGCCGACAGCCTCGGCGCACTCTGCGCCTTCCTCAACCTGCCGCCCGGCGCGGGCACCTCGACGATCGAGTTCGAAGACCAACTTCTTCCGCGCGGTGCGGGACGGCGAGGTCTACGCGCGCTCCTTCCCCCTCCACGTCGGCCGCACCGTGATCGTGGTCCAGACCGACCTCAGCGACGGCCGGGGGAAGCGCGTCGCCCAGGTGGTCCAGACCCAGGCGGTGCTGCCGCCCCGCGGCGACTGAGCGGCGGGTGCCGTTTGGGACGTCTGACCTCAGGGGCGCGATCAATTGCGCAACTTCCATAGCCAGATACGCGATTCCAGAGTAGAGTATCGTCGCGGCACACTCGCGTCGTCCGCCGCAGAGAGGTGAGGAGTTCTCCCGGCTCCTGAGGGGAAGTCTGCATGCGCACACCTGTGATCTTCGGCGTGGCCGCGGCCGGGGCGGCGGCGATCGCTGCGCCCGCCACCGCCGAGGCCTCGAGCACCCCGCAGGCGGTGGGCCCGTACGCCAACTGCTGCGGGAGCCACCACGCCTTCGACAGCAGCCACGGCAACACGGTCAGCTTCAACGGACCCAACAGCCTCGGGTACTTCCACAACAGCAACGGCAACCGGGTCACCCTCGGCTTCTCGTTCTCGAAGATCCCGGACCAGGGCAACGCCGCGGACGACTTCGTCAACAGCAACAACAACATCGTGTCCCTGGGCGGCAACGGGACGAGGCCCGGCAACCGGGCCGACCTGAGGAACGCGAACCTCGAGAACTTCTCCATCACCGGATCGGGGAACCTGCTGACGGACAGGGGCGGCAGCAGTTCCAACATCCTCAGCGTCACCGGGGACACGAACTCCATCACCATCCTCGGCGGCGCCACCAACAACAACGTGAAGTACTCCGGCGGCAGCAACGCGCTGATCATCTCCGGGACGGGCACCGGGGATGCGGACACCATCACCACGTCGAAGACCGGTCTGACGATCGTCGACGCAGCCGGCGTCGTCACCGCGAGCGGCGCGGCGTGCGGTGGCACCTGCGCGGTCACCCAGACGCCCACCGACACGTTCACCATCTGAGCCTGAGGGAGAGGAGCCGCCAGCGCCGTGCCGGCGGCTCCTCGCCTCTCCAGGTCTGGGTCTAGGCCTCGACCACCTCGGCGTCGACCACCTCGCCGCCCGGCGCCGGGGTGCTCCCGCCCCCGCCGATGACGAGGGCGTCGCCCTCGGCCTCGACGGTGACGGTGTCGCCCTCGCGGAAGCGGCCCTCGAGGATCGCCATGGCGATCGGGTCCTGGAGCCGGCGCTGGATCAGCCGCCGCAGCGGCCGGGCGCCGTACACCGGGTCGTAGCCCTCGCGGGCGAGCAGGTCCATGGCGGCGTCGGAGATCTCCAGCTGGAGCTTCCGCGCCGCCAGCCGCCCGCGCAGCGAGCGGAGCTGGATGCCGACGATCTCCCGCAGCTGGCTGCGGTCGAGGCGGCTGAAGAGGATCAGCTCGTCGACCCGGTTGAGGAACTCCGGACGGAAGTGGCCGCGGACCTCGTCGAGCACGGCGCTGCGCATCTGCCGCAGCGCCTCCTCGCCGGCGTGCTCGGGGAGCGCGGCGATGAGGTGCGAGCCGAGGTTGCTGGTCATGATCACCAGGGTGTTGCGGAAGTCGACCACCCGGCCCTGGCCGTCGGTGAGGCGGCCGTCGTCGAGCAGCTGCAGGAGCACGTTGAACACGTCGGGGTGCGCCTTCTCGATCTCGTCGAGGAGCAGCACCGCGTAGGGACGCCGGCGCACCGCCTCGGTGAGCTGGCCGCCCTCGTCGTAGCCGACGTACCCGGGAGGCGCCCCGATCAGCCGTGCCACGGTGTGCTTCTCCATGTACTCGCTCATGTCGAGCCGGACCATGGCGCGCTCGTCGTCGAACAGGAAGTCGGCGAGGGCACGGGCGAGCTCGGTCTTCCCCACCCCGGTGGGGCCGAGGAAGATGAACGAGCCGGTGGGGCGGTCGGGGTCGCTCAGCCCGGCGCGGCCGCGGCGCACCGCGTTGGCGACCGCGGTGATGGCGTCGTCCTGGCCGACGACACGCTCGTGCAGCCCCTGCTCCATGCGCAGCAGCTTGTGCATCTCGCCCTCGAGCATGCGGCGCACCGGCACCCGGGTCCAGGTGGCGACGACCTCGGCGATGTCCTCCTCGTCGACCTCCTCCTTGAGCAGCGGGCGGTCGCCCTGACGGGAGCGGAGCCGCCGCTCCTCCTCGGCGAGCTGGCGCTCCAGCTCGGTGAGCCGGCCGTAGCGCAGCTCGGCGGCGCGGGCGAAGTCGGCCATCAGCTCGGCGCGCTCGGCGTCGTGGCGGAGCTGCTCGATCTGCTCCTTGATGCCGCGGATCGCATCCAGCGCGGTCTTCTCCTGCTGCCAGCGCTCGCGGAGCGAGGTGGCGCCCTCCTGCAGGTTGGCGAGCTCCCGCTCGAGCGCGTCGAGCCGGTCGCGCGAGGGTGCGTCGCTCTCCTTGCGCAGCGCCTCGCGCTCGATCTCCAGCTGGCGGATCTCGCGCTCCACGGTGTCGAGCTCGGTGGGCAGCGAGTTGATCTCGATGCGCAGCCTCGACGCGGCCTCGTCGACGAGGTCGATCGCCTTGTCGGGGAGGAAGCGGTCGGTGATGTAGCGGTTGCTGAGCACCGCGGCGGCGACGATCGCGGGGTCGGTGATCCGCACCCCGTGGTGCACCTCGTAGCGCTCCTTCAGCCCGCGGAGGATGCTGATGGTGTCCTCCACCGACGGCGGCTCCACCATCACCGGCTGGAAGCGGCGCTCCAGCGCGGCGTCCTTCTCGATGTGCTTGCGGTACTCGTCGAGGGTGGTGGCGCCGATGCAGCGCAGCTCGCCGCGGGCGAGCGCGGGCTTGAGCATGTTGCCCGCGTCCATCGCGCCCTCGGCGGCGCCTGCGCCGACCAGGGTGTGCATCTCGTCGATGAAGAGGATCACCTGGCCGTTGCTGGAGGTGACCTCCTTGAGCACCGCCTTGAGCCGGTCCTCGAACTCACCGCGGTACTTGCTGCCCGCCACCATCGCGCCGAGGTCGAGGGCGACCACGCGCCGGTCCCTCAGCCCCTCGGGGATGTCGCCCCCGGCGATCCGCTGGGCCAGCCCCTCGGCGATGGCGGTCTTGCCGACGCCGGGCTCGCCGATCAGCACCGGGTTGTTCTTGGTGCGGCGCGAGAGCACCTGCACCACCCGCCGGATCTCGCTGTCGCGGCCGATCACCGGGTCGAGCCGGCCGGCGCGGGCGGCGTCGGTGAGGTCGCGGCCGTACTTGGCGAGCGCCTCGTACTTGGCCTCGGGATTGGGGTCGGTGACCCGCTGGGAGCCGCGCACCGCCTCGAGGGTGCCGTAGATGCGCTCACGGGTGACGCCCGCCGCCTTGAGCATCCGCGCCGCCTCGCCCTGGTCCTGGGCGGCGAGGGCGAGGAGCAGGTGCTCGGTGGAGACGTACTCGTCGGTGAGCCGGCCCATCTCGTCGAACGCGGCCATCAGAACGGCGCGCAGCGCCGGGCCGACACCCGGCTCGGCGGCGCCGATCTGCTTGGGGCGCGCGTCCAGGGTGGAGCGCAGCCGGGCGGCGAGCGGCTCGGGCTGGACCTCGAGCCGGCGGAGCACGCCGGGCACCAGGCCCTCGGGCTGCTCGAGCAGGGCGAGGAGCAGGTGCTCGGGGTCGACGGACGGATGCTGCAGGGACTGGGCCGCCTGCTGAGCGGCCTCGAGCGCCTCCTGCGAGCGCTCGGTGAAGCGGTCGAGTCTCACGGCGCGATCGATACCTTCGGTGGGCTGATACGACACCGGAGTCATACCCGACACCGGTGCTGGCCAATCCTCTCGTCCGCCGCTACCATGAGCGCCGATCGAGCATGCGTTTCCTCCATCCACGTCCTGCCGACATGCTCCGGTCGCGTCCCGCCGCGCTGACGGCGGGCGCCGCCGTGCTGATCACCGTGGTCGTCTCGAACCAGCCGCGCGACGAGGTGCTGACCCACCCCCAGTCGGCGTCGGCGGCCTCCACCATCCGCTCCGACCGTCACAGCGCGCCGGCGCCGATGCGCACCCTGCAGCGGCGCATCGAGTTCGCCGACGGATCGGCCTCGCACACCGGCGCCCCGGCGGTGACCGCCGACACCGGCATCCTCGTCGACCTCGACACCCGCACCATCCTGTGGGAGCGCAACCCCCACACCTCCCACGCCCCCGCCAGCACCACCAAGCTGGTCAGCAGCCTGGTCGCGCTCGAGAACTTCGGCGCCGACCGGCAGGTGACGATCACCCCCGACGCCCTCCACCAGGACGGCGACGAGACGGTGATGGGGATCCATGCCGGCGAGACCTACACGGTCGGCGACCTGCTCGCCGGCATGCTGCTGATCAGCGGCAACGACGCCGCCACCGCGATGGCGGTCGACACCGTCGGCATGGACAGCTTCGTCGGCGCCATGAACGCGCAGATGGGGGCGCTGGGGCTGCACGACTCCCACTTCACCACGCCGGTGGGGCTCGACGATCCCGCCCAGCTGTCCTCCGCCTACGACCTCGCCGCGGTGGCGACCGTGACCGGCGAGATGTTCCCCCAGTTTCAGCGGCTCGTGTCCACCGTCGACATGCAGCTGCCCGCGGGCAGCGGGCACCCGGGCTTCCAGCTGCACAACCTCAACCGTCTGCTGTCGATCTATCCGCCCACGGTCGGGGTCAAGCCCGGCTACACCGGCAACGCCGGCCCCTGCCTGGTGGCCGAGGCGGTGCGCGAGAACCACCGCCTCGTCGCCGTCCTCCTCGGCGCCCCTCACCTCTACAGCGACATGCGCCTCCTCCTCGACTGGGGCTTCACCCAGAAGGGCCTCCCCCCCACCGTGACCCCCCCGCCCGCGCCGCCCCCGGCCCGACCGCCGCACCGGTAGTCGGGGAGGGTCCGCAGGCTTCCGCACCTCCCGAACGTGGGGAACCGTGCAACAGCCCGAGACCGGCCCACGGGAGAGAGATCGGCGGCCTCACCGGGGCCTGCCCCTCGGCGGCCTGGGCCTCTCCAGCCTCCTCGGCGGCTAGCCGAGCGCCGAACGGGGCTCCGCCGCCGCGCCGGCGTCCGTCCTCAGCGCTGCCAGGGCCTGGCAGTAGCCGAGGCAGACGTCGACATAGGCGGCGTGGCTCCAGCTCAGCGGCGCCACCGACAGCGGGGTGCCGGTGAAGGGGTTGACCTGCTCGGGGAGCAGACCGGCGGCGGAGGCGTGGCGCTCGACCCACTCCAGCAGCGGCAGCACCGTGTCCTCGAGCTCGGCGACGCTGCCGGCGGTGCGCACCAGCCAGTCGGCGAGCCACAGGGTGCAGATCACCCAGGGGTTGCCGGGGACGTCGTCGGACAGCTCGACGCAGTGGTAGTAGTCACGCTGGTAGCGGGCGAGGCCGCCGTCCCCGGCGCGCACCCAGAGCCGCTCCCGGACCGCCTCCATGGTTGCCGCCACCCGGGGGTCGTCGGCGCGGTACATCCCGAAGGCGAACAGCCCCCAGACGCTGGCATCGAGGGTGAGGTCGCGGTCGTAGCCGGAGCGATCGGGGCGGGGGGCGAGCTGGCGCGCGAAGCGGCCGGCGGCGGGGTCCCAGAGGTGCTCGTCGGCGCCCCGGCGCACCTCGGCGGCGGCGCCCGCGTACAGGGCGCCCTTGGTGTCGTCGCCGAACTCGGCGGCCATCCGCGCGGCGGCGTCGAGCGCGCCCCAGACCGCGGCGACGGTGAAGGCGTGGACGCCGCGGCGCTCCTCCCAGAGGTCCCACCCGGGCAGCGGCAGCCCGGTGCGCCAGTCGCGGAACGACGCCATGAAGTCGGCGGCGGGCTCGACCAGCCGGCGGTACATCTCGCGGAGCATCTCGCGGTCGCCGGCGCGGCGGTGGTGCTCGCCGAGGGCCCAGACCACCAGCGCGGTCTCGTCCTCCTGGATCGGCAGCTGGGCCTCGCCGTCGCTGTACCAGGGATGCCAGGAGGAGCCCAGGGCGCCCTCGGGGAGGTACTTGTGGTGGAGGAAGCCGCGGGCGCCGTCGAGCCGCCCGGCGCAGAAGTCGAGGAGGCCGCGCAGCGGCTCGGAATAGCCGGCGCCGGCGAGCGCGGCGGCGGTGAGCGCGGCGTCGCGCGGCCAGACGTAGCAGTAGGTGTCGCGGGCGTGCTCGAGGATGTCGCGGTCGGTGGAGGCGATCACCCCACCGCCGCGGTCGCACAGGGCTCGCGCGGTGAGCAGGCTGCGGATGAAGAGCCGGCGCAGCGGCACCGGCAGCGGGGAGGCGGCGGGGGCGGCGGTGGCCGCCCAGCTGCGCCAGTACCGGCGGGTGCGCTCCAGCAGCCGCTCCGGGCCGGTCTGCCGGACCATGGCGTCGAGCGCGACCACCGAGCGCTGATCGGTGCCCGCGCACAGCCAGGCGTGGAGCGTCGCCGACCGTCCCGCAGGGAGGGTGAGGGTGAAGCCGGCGCAGGAGTCGACGGCTCCCTGCTCGATCGGCTGGCCGCCGAGCTCGCCGTCCTCGGCGTCGGCCCAGGTGCCGGCGAAGCCGTGGAAGCCGGCCCGCCCGCAGGTGAACATGTGCACCCCGCTGCGCCCCTCGACCCGGCCGTCGACGAGGAACCAGCGGCTGCCCCGGTACTGGACGATGCAGTGCAGCTCGGGGTCGTAGTACACGGTGTCGCCCCCCTCGCCGCCGCCGATGCTGAGGTCGTGGTGGAGGAAGATGCGCACCTCGCGGGCGCGGCCGGCAAGGTCGCTCACCTCGATCTGGCGGACCAGGACGTCACCCTCGAGGTCGACGGCGTCGCGAATGCGCACCTCGATGCCGAGCCCGCCGTGGTGACCGGTGGTGTCGCCCACCAGGGTCTCGTCCTCGTAGGCGGTGCGGCGCTCGAAGGCATCGAACCAGGCGAAGGCGCCGTCGACCCAGAAGCCCAGCAGGCTGGGCGCGCCCGCGTGCGACTCGTGGCCCACCCAGGGGTAGTAGAGGTCGCGGATCCGGCAGCCCTCGTCGAGGTTGACCTGCAGGCTGCCGTTGCCGAGGACCAGGGCGCGTGGCACGTCGTTTCTCCTGTGGGCACAGCCGCGCCCCCGGCGCGAGAGGACTCCCCCGGGCCACCCCCACGCCGGCGGTGGCGCCCCCCCTCGGCGGGCAGTATACGGAGGGCGGAGCTCTGCAACCCTGCCGTTGCACAAGCGTCTGCGGCACCGCGCGCCGGGGGCCGTAGCCTGACCCCGGTGCTGCTGGGGAGATCGCGCGTGCTGGCTGCCTTTCGGGGGCCCGAGGACGGGTCGTCGCCTGCGACCACGCTCCGGACCATGCCCGTGGAGCTGCGTTCGGCGGTCGAGCACGACCGTCGCGCGGCGGTGGAGCGGGTCATCGAGCTCGGCCGCTGGCTGGTGCTCATCCTCGCCGCCGCCAGCTTCAACTTCCCCTCGCCCTCACGGGATGCGGGGGCCGTCAACCTCATCCTCGGCGCATGGGCGCTCTTCAACCTCGCGCTCACCGTGAGCCTGGTGGCGCGCCACCTTCCCGGGCGGCGCACCCAGTACGCGATGACCGCGGTGGACATGACCGTGGCCACCGCGCTCGTCTACCTCGACGGCGGGGTCGGCTCCGGCTTCGGGCTGACCTTCTACGCCGTGGTGATCGCCGGCAGCCTCCGCTTCGGGCTGTGGGGCTCGCTGCTCTGCGCCGGGGTGGTCAGCAGCCTCTTCCTCGGCGCCGGCGCCGCCGCCGCGGGATCGGTCACCCCCGCGACCGTCGACCTCTTCCTCTCCCACCTTCTGCTCTGCCTGCTCGTCGCCGTCACCAGCACGATGGTGAGCAGCGAGCTGGTCAGCGCCCGGGCCCGGCAGATGGCCCACACCCTGCAGCTCGAGCACGCCGCGCTCCTCGAGCTGCGCGAGGTCGACCGGGTCAAGACCGAGTTCATCATGCTCGCCTCGCACGAGCTGCGCACCCCGCTCGCCAAGGTGAAGGGCTGGCTGGCGCTGATGCAGGACGCCGGTGACCGGCTGCCGCCGGAGGCGCAGCGCGAGGGCATCGAGGTGCTCCGCAGCGAGACCGAGCACCTGGCCCGGCTCACCGACAACCTGCTCTGCATCGCCCAGCTCGAGGCCGGCGAGATCCGGCTGAAGACCGCGCCGGTGCGGCTCGACGAGGTGTTCGGGCAGGTGGCGACGCTCTTCGGCGACCCCCGGGAGCGGGGACGGCTCAGCTGCGTCCCCGACGCCTCCGCACACGACGTGCTCGCCGACCGCGACCGCCTCGTGCTGGTTCTGGCCTGCCTTGTCGACAACGCGCTGAAGTTCTCACCGGAGGGTGCGCCGGTGCGGCTCGACGCCCGCCGCGAGGGCGCGCTGATGCGCGTCGAGTGCCACGACCAGGGACGCAGCATCCCCACCGACCAGGCGGAGCGGATCTTCGCCTCCTTCTACCAGGTGGAGGCGCCGCTCCAGCGTCAGCGCGGCGGCTGCGGGGTCGGCCTCTACCTCACCCGACAGCTGGTCGAGCGGATGGGCGGCCGGGTCTGGCTGGTCCAGGAGGACAGCGGCGGCCGCGGCAACACCTTCGCGCTCACCCTTCCCCTCGACCCGGACACTCTGCGCTGACGCGCGGCTAGGCTCTGGCCCATGCCGAGCTGGGACGTCGCCGTGGTGGGCGCGGGGATCGCCGGCGCCGCGGTCGCCTGGGGATGCGCCCGGCGCGGCGCCCGCGTGGTGGTGCTGGAGCGCGCCCCCCAGCCCGGGGTGGGCGCATCGGGGGCGGCGGCGGGGATGCTCGCCCCCTGCAGCGAGGCCCCTGCGGCGGGCCCCTTCCTCGAGCTCTGCCGCCTCAGCCTGGCGCTCTGGCCGGGCCTCGCCGCGACCCTGCTCGAGGAGGGCGGCGTCGACTGCCAGCTCGACACCGGCGGCCTGCTCCGGGTCGCCCTCGAGGAGGCCGAGGTGCCGGAGCTGCGCGAGCGAGCCGCCGCCCAGCGGGCCGCCGGGGTGGCGGTGGAGTGGCTCGACGCCGCCGCCACCGCCGCCGCCGAGCCCGCCCTCGGGGACGCCGCCGGGGCGGCCCTCTACGCCGGCGAGGGGCACGTCCACAGCGTCCGGGCGGTGAACGCCCTGCTCGCCGCCGCCCGCCACCACGGCGCCGAGCTGCTCACCGGTGCCGAGGTGACCGGCGCCCTCGACGGCGGTGGCGTGCGCCTCGACGACGGTCGCTCCGTCCCGGCGGCGACGGTGGTGCTCTGCGCCGGCGCCTGGAGCGGACCGCTCGCCGGCGCCCTCGGTGTGCCCCCGCTCCCGGTGGAGCCGGTGCGGGGGCAGCTGCTCGGGGTGCGCGACCTCGAGCCCGCCCCCGAGCGGGTCGTCTTCGCCGGCCTCCAGGGCTACGCGGTGGCCAAGCGCGACGGGGTCACCCTGATCGGCGCCACCGAGGACCACGCCGGCTTCGACGCCCGGCGCACCCCGGCGGCGGAGCGCCGCCTCCGCGGGGTCGGCGCCCGGCTGCTCCGCGGCTTCTCGACCGCGACCCCCGCCCACGCGTGGGTGGGCCTGCGCCCCCGCGCCCCCGACGGCCTCCCCCTGCTCGGCCGGCTCGGCGGGACCCTCCTCACCGCCACCGCTCACCACCGCAACGGCGTCCTCCTCGCCCCCGCGACCGCCGAGGGGATGGCCGCGATGATCCTCGACGGCGTCACCCCCGAGGGGTGGGACGCCTTCCACCCCCGGCGGCGGCAGCGCTAGGCGACGGCCGCCTGGCTCTCGAACTGGGTGCGGTAGAGGTCGGAGTAGAGGCCGCCGGCGGCGATCAGGTCGTCGTGGCGTCCGCGCTCGACCACCCGGCCGCCGTCGATCACCAGGATCAGGTCGGCCTCGCGCACGGTGGAGAGGCGGTGGGCGATGACCAGCGAGGTGCGGCCCGCCAGCGCGGTGCGCAGCGCGTGCTGCACCGCCAGCTCGGACTCGGAGTCGAGGTGGGCGGTGGCCTCGTCGAGGACGACGATGTCGGGCGCCTTGAGCAGCACCCGGGCGATCGCGATGCGCTGCTTCTCACCGCCGGAGAGGCGGTAGCCGCGGTCGCCGACCACGGTGTCGAGGCCGGCGGGGAGGGAGTCGACGAAGCGCAGGATCTGGGCGCCGCGCAGGGCGTCGCGCAGCTCCTCGTCGGTGGCCTCGGGGCGGGCGAGCAGGAGGTTGGAGCGGATGGTCTCGTGGAAGAGGTGGGCGTCCTGGGTCACCACCCCGACGGTGGCGCCGAGCGACTCCAGGGTGGCGTCGCGGACGTCGACGCCGTTGAGGCGGACGGCCCCGCCGCGCACGTCGTAGAGCCGGGGCACCAGGTGGCTGATGGTGGTCTTGCCCGCCCCGGAGGGGCCGACGAGGGCGACCATCTGGCCCGGCTCGACGGTGAAGTCGACGTCGAAGAGCACCGGGGTCGAGGCGGTCTGGTCGAGCACCGCCACCGACTCCAGCGAGGCCAGCGAGACCTCCTCGGCGCTCGGGTAGGCGAAGTTCACGTGATCGAACTCGATGCGGCCGGCGCCGCGGGGGATCGCCACCGCGTCCGGCCGCTCGTCGATCATCGGCGGCAGGTCGAGCACCTCGAAGACGCGCTCGAAGGAGACCAGCGCGGTCATCACGTCGACGTTGACGTTGGAGAGCGCGGTCAGCGGGCCGTAGAGACGGTTGAGGTAGGCGGTGAGCGCCACCACGGTGCCGACGTCGAGGGCGCCGTTCACCGACAGCAGGCCGCCCCAGCCGTAGACCAGCGCGGTGGCGAGCGACGCGACCAGCAGCAGCGAGGTCATGAACACCCGGCTGTACATCGCCTGGGTGATGCCGATGTCGCGCACCCGGGCCGCCTTCGCCTCGAAGCCGCGGCGCTCCTCGTCCTGGCGGCCGAAGAGCTTGACCAGCAGCGCGCCGGAGACGTTGAAGCGCTCGGTCATGGTGGTGTTCATCTGGGCGTTGAGCCCGTAGCTCTCGCGGGTGATCGACTGCAGGCGGCGGCCCACCCAGCGCGCCGGCAGCACGAACACCGGCAGCAGGCTGAGCGCCACCAGGGTGATCTGCCAGTCGAGCAGCAGCATGGTGATCAGCACGATGGTCACGGTGATCAGGTTGCTGACCACGCTGGAGAGGGTGTCGGTGAACGCCTGCTGGGCGCCGAGCACGTCGTGGTTGAGGCGGGACACCAGGGCGCCGGTCTGGGTGCGGGTGAAGAAGGCCAGCGGCATCCGCTGCACGTGAGCGAACACCCGGGAGCGGAGGTCGAAGATCAGCCCCTCGCCGACCCGGGCCGACACCAGCCGCTGGGCCAGCGAGAGGCCGGCGTCGACCACCGCGAGCCCGGCCACCAGCAGCGCCAGCCCCACCACCAGGCGGGAGTTGTGGTGGACGATGCCGCCGTTGATGATCTCGCGGAAGATCAGCGGGTTGGCGGTGCCGATGGCGGCGTCGACCACCACCAGGGCGAGGAAGCCGGCGAGCATCCGCCGGTAGGGCCGGGCGAACCCGGCCATGCGACGCACCGTGCCGGGAGCCAGCCGGTGCCGCTTCACCGAGTCGTCGCGTCGGAACGAGCGCATGCTCGGACCCCACTGCATCATCGCCGTCCCCCTCCGTGCGCGCAATCGCAGTCACCCTCGACCACCGCCTCCAGCAGCCGCACCAGCTCGCCGCGGTCGGCGGCGGTCAGGCGCTCGAGCATCGCCTCGGCGGTGGCGCGGCGGGCCTCGTCGAGGCCGTCGAGCAGCCGCCGTCCCTCCGGGCTGAGGCTGACCAGCACCGAGCGCCGGTCCTGGGGATCCGGATGCCGGGTCACCAGGCCGCCCTCCTCGAGGACGTCGACCATCGAGGTCGCGGAGCGGGGCACCACCCCGAGACGGGCGGCGATGTCGGCCATCCGCATGCTCGAGCCGGGCTCGGCGATCAGCCGCATCACCCGCGCCTGGGGCCAGGTGAGACCGAGGGGCGCGAGCCGGGCGCCGACGCCGCGGTGGAATCGCCGCGACGCGCGGGTGAGCAGCTCGGCGAGACGGGCCTCGGCGGCGGCGGGAGGGGATGGGATCACGCGGGTTCCTTCGGATTGCTGAGTGCCTCTCCTAGTGAGGCTGGCTCACTTGTACCCACTCGACCGGCTCGCCACACCTGGCGCGACCGGGTCGTTACACCCGGACCCGCACCTCCCCCGCCCCTGCCTCGACCAGCCGGCCCACGACCGCGCCGGTGCACCCGGCGGCGACCAGCCGCTCGCAGAGCTCGGCGCAGCGGGCGGGGTCGACGGCGAGGAGCAGGCCACCCGAGGTCTGGGCGTCGGTGACGACGGTGCGCTGGAGCTCGGTGACCTCCGGCTCCCAGGTGGTCCAGCCCTCGGCATCGGCGCGGTTGCGCCGGCTGCCGCCGGGCACCAGCCCCGCCACCACCAGGTCGGCGACGCCGGGGAGGAGGGGCAGGGCGGCCGCGTCGACCTGCACCCCGCAGCCGCTCGCCCGGGCCAGCGAGCGGGCGTGGCCGAGCACCCCGAAGCCGGTGACGTCGGTGGCGCAGGTCACCGCACAGGCGAGCGCCGCCGCGGCGGCGTCGCGGTTGAGCCGGCGCATGCTCGCGACCGCCGCGGCGGTGACCTCCGCGGACGCCTCGCCGAGCTTGGTGGCGTTGCTGACGATCCCCGTCCCCAGCGCCTTGGTGAGCACCAGCTCCATCCCCGGGCGCCCGGCCGCGTTGGTGAGCACCCGGTCGGGGTGCACGGTGCCGACCACGGCGAGCCCGTACTTCGGCTCCTGGTCGCGCACCGAGTGGCCGCCGGCGAGCAGCGCGCCCGCCTCGGCGACGGTGGCGGCACCGGCCCGGAGCACCCGCTCCAGGACCGCGGCGGGGAGCACGTCCTCCTGCGGCCAGGCGACCAGGTTGAGCGCCAGCAGCGGGGTGCCGCCCATCGCGTAGACGTCGCTGAGCGCGTTGGCGGCGGCGATGGCGCCGTAGTCGTCGGGGTCGTCGACCACCGGCGCGAAGAAGTCGGTGGTGAGCACCAGGGCGAGGTCGTCGCGCAGCCGGTAGACGGCGGCGTCGTCGCCGGTGGCGGCGCCGACCAGCAGCGCGGGGTCGTCGACCGGCAGCGGCAGGCCGGCGAGGATGCCGGCGAGGTCGGCCTGGGAGATCTTGGTGGCGCAGCCTCCGCCGGACGCGTAGGCGGTGAGCCGGACGGGTGCCTCGAGCAATTCTTCTCCTCCTCCGGGAGCGTACTGCTAGGCTGGCGCACCGTGCGTCTGACGGTGCTGGGCAGCGGCTCGGCGTTCAGCGGCTGCGGCCACAACTCCGCCTACTGCGTGGACGGGCGCATCCTCGTCGACTGCGGCTGCGCGGTGCAGGTGCAGATGCCCCGCGCCGGCCTGGAGCTGGCCGCGGTCACCACCGTGCTGCTCACCCACTTCCACGCCGACCACACCTACATGCTCCCGGTCTTCCTGGGGGCGCGGGCGCTCAACGACGACGCCCCCTCCCGGCTGCGGCTCGGCGGCCCGCCGGGCACCGAGGAGTACGTGCGCCGGCTGCTGCGCACCGGCTACGGCGCCTCCCTCCAGGACGTCATCCGCGAGCGGCTGCGCCCCGAGACGGTGGTGCTCCAGGACGGCAGCGACACCGTGGTCGACGGCTACCGCGTCCGCGCCCACGCGGTGGTCCACTCCACCGGCCCGTCGCTCGCCTACGCCCTCACCGCCCCGGACGGGGTCACGGTGGGCTTCAGCGGCGACAGCGAGATGTGCGCCGGCCTGCGCCGCTGCGCCGCCCGGTCCGACGTGATGGTCTGCGAGTGCACCTCCTTCGAGGGCCCGCTCGCCTCCCACGTGTGGGCGGGCGAGGTGAGCGAACTGATGGCGGCGCTCCCCGGCACCCGCTTCGTGCTCACCCACCTCAGCGAGCGCCGCCCCCTGCCCGGCGCCCTCCTCGCCCACGACCTGCTCACCCTCGAGATCGCGCCGCGCGCCTGAACCCCCGGCCGGGGCACGACCCTCGGCACCCGGGTCTCGACTCACCAGCGATCCTGGTGCACGACGCCCTCCAGGGGGCGGCGCTTGCGGCCGTAACGACCGATCGGCCAGCCGAGTGGCACCATGCAGACGGGGTCGACGGTGAGCGGCATGTGGAGGATGCGGCGGGCCTGCAGGGCGGACCACAGCGGCAGGGTGATCAGCGAGGCGCCGAGCCCGACCGCACGGGCGGCGAGCAGCAGGTTCTGCACCGCGGGATAGATCGAGCCGTAGTGGCTGCTGGCGGCGACCGGCGGCATCGGCACCAGCGGGACGTGGGGGCCGCCGCGCAGGCAGCAGACCACCAGCACCGGGATCTCCTCGAAGTGGTCGACCTGCCACTGCACCGAGCGGAGGATCCGGGCGGTCTGGGGGTCGCCGCCGCGCAGCCTCTCGCCGAGGCCGCCATAGAGCCTCCAGGCGCGCCGGTACTGGGCGGCGAAGGCGGCCTTCACCTCGCGGTCGCGGATCACCACGAACCCCCAGTTCTGGCTGTTCGACCCGGTCGGCGCCTCCACCGCCAGCTCCAGGCAGCGGCGCACCACGGCGTCGTCGACGGGGTCGGGCAGCACCCGGCGCACCGCGCGCTGGGTCGCCATCGCGAGCTCGAGGGGCATCTGCAGCCGGCGCTCGATCTCCTCGGGGTCGGCGGTCGGCGTCCGCGGACCGCTCTCGTCCTCGGTCATCTCGGCTCCCATGGAAGCGCGCTCAGGCGCGGGCGGTCACGGCCAGCAGGCGCCGCCAGAACAGCAGCATCGAGGCGCGGCAGACCCGCTGCCAGGCGCGGCGCCGGCGCACCTCCTCGGCGGGGAGGAGGCCGTCGACGGAGTAGCGCTCCTTCCCGGAGAGCTCGGCCACCAGGGCGAGGGCCTCGGCGGCGGCGTCCCGCACCGGCCGCGGTCCCGGCGGTGCCGAGCCGTCGCGGTGGAGGACGGTGGTGGTGTCGGCGGGCAGCGCCGAGGCCAGCCGGCGGGCGAATGCGGCGTCGGTGTCCGAGGGCCGTCGGCGCACCCCGAAGGCGAGGCCGAGCAGCCGCATCCGCTGCCGCAGCGCGCCGCCGCTGTGGGCGCCGGCGAGCCAGCGCCACCCCACCACCGCGAGCGCCACCAGGGCCAGCGCGGTCACCACCAGCGCCACCAGCCCGCGGGGAGCGCCACCGGCGGGGGTGACCGCCGCCCCCTGGGGAGGCTCGGCCTGGGTGCGGAGCCGCGGCGCCGGCAGCGGCGTCGCGATGGTGTTGAGCGGGCCGGTGGTGCCGCTGGGCGCCGCCGGGTTGCCCCGCGGGAAGGTGTCGAACTGACCGCCCACCGAGCTCGGCGGGGTGGGCTCGAAGGGAATCCACCCGTAGTGGGGGAAGTAGGCCTCGACCCAGTTGTGGGCGTCGGTGGTGGTGACCCGGTGGTAGACGGTGCGGGTGCCGGCGTTGGCGCTGCTGTCGTCCTCGGTGCCGCCGCCGTAGCCACCCACCACCCGGGCGGGGATGCCGAGCGACCGCAGCATCGTCGCCATCGAGGAGGCGAAGTACTGGCAGTAGCCCTGGTGGCTGGTGAGCAGGAACCAGGTGATCGGCCAGGTGGCGTCGGGCGGGCGCGGCGGGGTCAGCGTGTAGGTGAAGTCCGGCGAGCGCAGGTGGCTCTCGATCGCGGTGGCGATGTCGTAGGGGTTGGTCAGGCCGCGGGTCCACTCTCGCGCCCTCGCCTGGATCGCGAGCTTCTGGGTGGTGTCGGCGGGGTCCCGGGTGAGCAGCTGGGTGAACTGCAGCGCCCAGGCCGGGTAGTCGACACCGGCGCCGCGCAGCCCCGCCTCGGTGGCGGTGGGCTGCAGTCCCACGGTGTCGAGGCTGTCGATCCCGGCGCGCAGCGACACCCGGTCGACGGTCAGCAGCCCGCCGGCGGCCGACCCGGTGGGGTGGGCGCAGCTCGCGGCGCTCCCCGACGGCACCTTCCCGGCGCTCAGCACCGACTGCGGCTCGCCGGGGAAGAGGGCGTCGGCCTGGACCGCGGCGGCCGCCGGGTCGAGGATGATCTTCACCCGCAGCCGGCGCTCGTCGACGCCCACGGCGCCGGCGTCGAGGGGGACGCTGCCCTCCGCGCCCAGGGGGAGCCGGGCCAGCGGCGGCTTGCAGTAGTACCAGTTGCCCCGGTCGAAGACGGTGTCGTTCACCACCCGCAGGTAGACCGACTCGGAGTTGTCGGACGTGTAGCTGAGCACCGGCCGGGGGACGGCCACGAGGGCGCCGCCGGGCTGGGTGTCGGCGGAGAACTGGATCGGGGCCTGCTGCTCGGCGGTGCCGCCGCCGCGGAGGCCGCCCTGGCCGCCGCCGCGGCCGCCCTGGCCGCTGCCCACGTCGAAGATCCGCCCGGAGATGTCGACGCTGGTGAGCGGCGGCACCACCAGGGCGAGGAGCAGCACCAGGCCGGAGGCCGCGGCGCCGGTGCGGCCGAAGCTCCTCCCCGTCCCCGGCAGGGCGATGATCCGGCGCCGCCGCCAGCCGCTCTCGAGGTGGGCGAGGTGGGTCCGGGTCACCACCAGCAGCGAGAGCCCGACCGCGCAGGCCTCGGGAACGAGCATGTGCTCGAGGCTGGGGGCGTTGAGGGCGTTGACCGCCAGCACCGCGTAGACGGGGAGGACGGCGAGCACGCCGCGCTGCTCGCGCACCGCCACCCATCCGGTCCAGAAGCCCACCAGCCACAGGGCGCCGCAGAGGCCGACGAGGAAGGTCCAGTCGTCCGACTGGAAGAGCCCGGCGGCGAGCGCGCCCGCGTAGCGGAGCATCGCGTGCTCAAGGCCGGCGCCGCCGTCGGCGGGCATCGACCCCAGGGTGAGCAGCACGATGACGATCAGCCCGAGCAGGGGGGCCGCGATCGCGGCGACCACCCGGCCGACCAGCGATCGGGCGATCAGCACCGCCTCGGCGGTGGCCACCACCGCGGCGGCGAGGGTGACCCCGGTGCCGTCCACCCAGTCGGCCACCATCACCGCCCAGGTGGTGGCCGCCACCAGCGCGATCACCAGCACCGCGGCGGCGGTGCGGCCGCGATGGGTCGCGGGCAGCGGCCGGCTCGCCACCCCCTGGGCGACCATGGCTACAGGGCGGCGGCGCGGGAGCGGCGGCCGGCGTCGAGGTCGTCTCCCCGGCGCACCAGCCACCAGTCCAGCGCGAGCCGCCAGGCGGACAGAACCCGGATCGGCGGCCCGGCGGCGCCGAAGGAGGTGGGCTCGACCACGATCGCGAGGTGACGCACCCCCCGCGTGCCCACCTCGAGCAGCGCCTCGATCCACTCCTGGTCGCGCCGCGAGGTGATCACCACGATGCCGCCGCGGCCGCGCCAGCCCTCGCCGTGGCGGCGCACCGTCTCGGCGAGACCGGTGCCGCCGTCGTCCTCGGCGGTGGCGAGGTAGTCGAGCAGGCGGAGCCGCTGGGCCTCGCCGCGGCCGGCGCCGATGGCGGTGTGGCGGGCGTCGTTGGTGACCAGCCCGACCGCCTGGCCGCGGCGCAGCCCGGCGTGGCAGATCGAGGCCGCCAGCGAGATCGCGTACTCCACCGACGCCTCCGGCGCGACCCCGGCGGAGTGGCCGCGCTCGAGGTCGAGCACCACCAGCAGGTCGGAGCTCTGCCGGGTGTCGTAGACCCGGCTCATCAGCCGGCCGGCGCGTGCGGTCGAGGGCCAGTGAATGCGCCCCATGCCGTCGGCGGCGTCGTACTCGCGCACCGCCGCGACCTCCGGGGGCATGTCGACGGGGCGGCCACGGCGCACGTCGCCCCCGCTCCCCCCGGCGCTCAGCGGGCCGATCTCGCCGACCGCGTGGATCGCCGGGTAGACGGTGACCGCGGAGCCGGGGGCCACCCGCACGGTGCGCGGGAAGAGGCCGAAGGGGTCGCCCAGCCGCACCTGGACGGGACCGAACGCGTAGACGCCGCGGCGGGCGAAGACCCCGCGGGTGTTCCAGGTGACGGTGCTGCCGCCGTTGAGCGAGAGCGCCCGGCTGGACAGGTAGCCGGGCAGGGAGGTGGCGTCGCGCACCTCGCAGTAGGCGATCGGGAGCAGGCCGCGGTTGGTCACGGTGAAGCGCTCGCTGAAGGGCTCGCCGACCATGAAGACGCCGGAGGGCGACTCCCGGGTCACCGTCACCCGCCGCGCCACCGCCCGCGACCAGGCGAAGGCGACCAGCAGCATGAAGACGAGCACGTAGGCGAGCGTGTACGCCAGCCGCACCCCGGTGATCCCCGCGAAGAACGCGAGCACCGCGATGCAGGCGATGAGCGGGGCGCGGCCGCTCATCTTCTCAGGGGGGGCGTCCCCCCCCTCGCTGTGGCGGCGGAGCCACCTTCGCTCACCCCGCCCCGTCTGATGAGCAAGCTCATGCTCACGCGAACCGCCGGTCCGCGAGCGGGACCGACTCGCTGTCGAGCACCTCGGCGAGCACCGAGGCCGCGGTCACGCCGCGGAGCTCGGCGTTGGGCCGGACGATGATCCGGTGGGTGAGCACCGACGGCGCCAGTTCCTTGATGTCGTCGGGGAGCACGTAGTCGCGGCCGGCGGCGGCGGCGCGCGCCTGGGCGGCGTGGAGCAGGCCCAGGCTGCCGCGGGGGGAGGCGCCCAGGACCACGTCGGGGTGGGACCGGGTGCGCTGCACCATCCGCACCGTGTACTCCTTGAGCCGCGCGTCGCAGTGGACCGCGCTGATCGCCGACTGGCAGGCGAGGATCTCCTCGGTGGTGGCCACCGGGGTGAGCGCCTCCAGCGGCGAGGCCAGCTGGAAGCGGTCGAGCATCGCCACCTCCTCGTCGAGGGAGAGGTAGCCGATGCTCACCTTGACGAGGAAGCGGTCGACCTGGGCCTCGGGGAGAGGGAAGGTGCCGCCGAGCTCGATCGGGTTCTGGGTGGCGAGCACGATGAAGGGCTCGGGGAGGCGGTGGGAGACGCCGTCGACGGTGACCTGCCCCTCCTCCATCGCCTCCAGCAGGCTGGACTGGGTCTTCGGCGTGGCCCGGTTGATCTCGTCGGCGAGCAGGACCTGGGCGAAGACCGGCCCCCGCCGGAACTCGAAGGTGGTGGTCTTGGGGTTGAAGACGTTCACCCCGGTGATGTCGCCGGGGAGCAGGTCGGGGGTGAACTGCACCCTCTCGAACAGGCAGCCGAGGGAGCGGGCGAGGGCCTTGGCGAGCATCGTCTTGCCCACCCCGGGGACATCCTCGATGAGGACGTGGCCACGGCAGAGGAGCGCGATCACGCACTGCTCGACCTCGGCGTCCTTGCCGACGATGACCGTGCCGACGCTCTCCACCAGGCGCCGGACCACCTGCCGGACGGATCCCACCACCACGAGCCTCCTGCGCTGCCGGTCGGGCCGCCCATCTCCCGCCAGGCTCCGGCTGAGTATATGCGGGCAAGCCGCGACGTCCGGTCAACGGAATCACTTGCCCGAAAAACCACACGGGCACCCCTTTGAGGTTGTATACACGCACCTCATGAGGGCCGGGCGGGCGGTTCTTGCTTCCGACCACCTGCTCCTCCCTCGTCGCCCTCGGGGGCGTCCGCGGCGGCACTGAGGACCGCGTCCACCGATGTATGGGAACGGGAGGCCGATGATCGAGAAGCCCGAGGACATCCTCACCACCGGGGAGGCGGCCGTTCTGTGCGGTGTCTCCAGGTCGACACTCCGCCGCGCGGTCGGCCAGGGTCAGATCGTCGCCTGGCACACGCCGGGTCGACACCTGCGCTTCACCCGCGCCGCCTGCCTCGACTTCGCCCGCTCGCTGGGCCGGATCGACCTCGTCGGCCGCGCCTACGAGCCCGGGTCCGGTGACTCCGTGTCGGGCAGCCGGTCCGAGAGCGGCGCCGTGGAGACCGCGGCCCGCAGCTGAGCCCGGGACCAGGGGAGCGGCGGCTGGATCGCTGAGGATCCGCGGCCGCCCTCCCCAGGGCGCCCACGTCCAGAGCCCCTACGGGATGCTGGTGGCGATGGTGGCGACCTTGCGGGCCCACTCCGGGTCGGTCGCCCAGAGCACGTTCATCCCCCGCAGCGTCGGCCCGTGGAAGTCGTCGCCCCGCGGGTCGAGGTAGTGGGCGGCCACGTAGCGGGCCACGGTGTCGACGCAGGCGGCGAAGGATGGGAAGCTCACCGCGTCCTCGTAGGGATGGCTGTCGTCCGCCCCGAAGCCGAGGATGTTGTGCTTGTCCCGCGCGATCTGCGAGGTGCCCCACGCGGACTCGAGGATGCTGTCGGCGACCAGGTAGTTCGCGGAGACGTGGGAGCGGGCCTCGGTCTCGACGTAGGTCCGCCCCAGCCCGGCGAGGGCGGTGCCGTGGAGGAACCTCTCGATCCGCTCGGCGGTGAGCCCCGACGGCCGGGTGAGGTCGCTGTCGGCGGTGAAGGTGGGGCCGTCGACGGCGGGATAGATCGTCCCGTGGGCCCGCGCCAGGGCGAGCGCCGCGATCGCCGCCTCGAGGCTGGCGGCGGCGTGGGCGTCGGCGGAGGCGCGGTTGAGCCGGGCGACGTCGGACTGGATGACCACCCGCAGCGCGTCCATCTGCCGCATCTGCAGCGAGGCCTGGTCGCGCCGCGCGGTGGCGTCGGCGAGCAGCGCCTCCGCCTCGCGCCGCTCGGCGGCGGTGCGGGCGACGAGGCCGCGCTCGGCGCTCACCACCCGGCCCACCGAGACCGCGCGGTCGAGCAGGGCGCTGAAGCTGTCCGACGCGACCAGGTAGGCGACGAAGCCCTGCTCGCCGGCGACGTAGCGGCTGCGGACCTGGCGGGCGAGCAGGTCGTGGTCGCGGCGCCAGCGCTGCATCACCTCGTCGTGGCGGACGGTGTCGCGGGCCACCTCCTCGCCGAGCCGGGTGACGCTGCCCTCGAGGGCGCCGAGCTGGGCCCGCGCCGAGGCCAGGTCGGCGCGCCGGGCGGTGAGCAGGTCGTCGACCTGGCCGGCGCGCTCCTGGGCGGCGCGGAGGTCGGCGCAGGGGTCGGAGCCGGGCGCCGGGGAGGCGGGGCCGGCGGCGCGTCCCGGCGCCCTCGCGGCCCCCGGGGCCGAGGCCCGGCCGCCGAGCGGGTTCTGGGGGCAGGGGTTCGCCTGCGAGGGCACGGTGGCGGCGTCGCCCGCGCTCAGCGAGAGGGCGAGCACGGGCACGCAGAGCGCGGTGCCGAGCAGGGTGCGGAGGCGCGGAGCGGAACGCGGAAGCATGGTCCTTCCTGGTTGCCGGGGACCGACCCCAGCCCGCGCATGATACGGCCAGAGTTGACGGGATGCTCGCGGGTCCGAGGTGAGGCTGCGCGGATCCCCGTCACAGGGCCGTCGCCGGTCCTTCACGGGGATGGCGCGAGGGGCTTCCGAGAATCGGGGGCATGCTCAGCACCCCGACGCGCGCGCTGCCTGCGGCGGCCGGCCGGCTCTCGGCCGTGCTCTCGGACCGGCACCTCCGGGTTCCGCTCGTCTTCTTCGTCGTCGCCCAGCTGCTCGACATCCTCACCACCACGGTCGGGCTGGTGCAGGGGCTGGACGAGGCGAATCCGCTGACCGCGGGGGTGATCCGCCACCTCGGCATCGCCGGGCTGCTGGTGCAGAAGGTGCCGGTGGTGCTGGCGCTGGTCTGCGGGCTGATGCTGCTTCCGCGACGGGTCGCGGTGGCGTCGGCCTGGGCGTTCACGGTGCTGATGGGTGCGGTGGTGGCCTCGAACCTCAGCCTGGTGCTGGCCGCCCGTCCGCTCTGAGCGGGCTCAGCGCCGCCGCGCGATCCACCCCCCGAAGCTGCCTCCGAAGAGGGCGAGGAGGTCGCCGCTGATCACGTTGTCCATGCGCATCGGGCCGAGGTCGACGATGTGGTGGGCGCCGGAGCTCAGCGAGGAGTGGACGATCGAGGCCTCCTGGCCGAACTGGACGATCACCGACACCAGGATGAAGCCGATGCCCACCACGGTCCCCTGGTAGAGGCCCCAGCGGCCGGCGATGCGGGCGGCGGCGAAGCCGCCGAGGATGACGGCGAGGAAGCTGCCGATGCCGACGATGCCGCCGTCGAGCCTCTCGGTGGGGCCGAAGACGGCGGTGGCGAGGATGAGCCCGCCGTTGGTGACCAGCAGCAGCGCGAGCTCGCCGACGAGCAGGCCGGCCAGGCAGGCACGCCAGGAGATGTGATTGCCGGCGTCGCTGGCGCCGGGGGCGCCGGCCACCGGGCGGCGCTCGGTGACCGCCGTGGCGGGCCCCGCGGTCGCTCCGGCGGGCCTCGCCTCGTCGCGCCGGCGATTGGCCCGGGACATCGCTTCTCCTCCGGTCGGGGCCGTTCCCCGGGGCCGCCGTCGCCGCGCGATGACAGCCGTTCCCCCTGCCTCGGAGTATAGGCAACGGACCGATGACGGCCACCGGCGCCCCGGCGGGGCCCGGGTAGGCTCGCCACGATCGTGTCCTCCACCCCGAGCCCTCTCATCGCCCCCGCGCTCACGGCGGGCGGGCGGGCGCAGCCGGGCCGGGTCCGCACCCTGGGACGGCGCCTCGCCGCGCTGCTCGCCGATCCCCGGCGGGCCCTGCTGGCGGCGGCACTGCTGCTCGCCGCGGTGCCCTGCCTCGACGTGCTCGGCGACCCCGACCTCTGGTGGCACCTTCGCGCCGGGCGCTGGATGCTCGACCACCTCTCCGTCCCCGGCGCCGAGCTCTTCACCTACACCGCCCGGGGCGCGCCCTGGACCCCCCACGAGTGGCTCGCCGAGGTGATCTTCGCCGGCCTCGCCGCCGCCGGCGGGGTGCTCCTCGTCGCCGTGGTGGTGGCGGCGGTGGCGTGGACCGGGCTGTGGGCCTGCGCGCTGCGCGCCCGCGACCGGGGGGCGGGCTCGCTCGCCCTCGCCGGCGCGCTGCTGCTCGGCGCCCGCGCCGCCGAGCCGGTGCTCGGCACCCGCCCCCAGGTGGCGACCTTCGCGCTCACCGCCTGGACCCTGCTGGTCGCCGAGCGCCACCTCGCCCGCGGCGGCCGGGTGCGCTGGATGCTGCCCCCGCTGCTCGCCCTCTGGGCCAACCTCCACGCCGGATTCCTCGGGGGCATCGCCGTGCTCGGGGCGGTGGTGGCGATCGAGGCGGTGCGGACCCGGCTCCGGCTCGCCGGTGCCGCCCCCGCGGTCCGGGTGCGCCAGCTCGCGATCGCCCTCGCGATCGCCGCCGCGGCCGCCTGCCTCAATCCCGCCGGCCCGCGGCTCTACGCCTACGCGCTCTCCACCAGCGCGTCGGTGAAGGCCAAGCCGATCGTCGAGTGGATGCCCCCCGACCTCCACGACCCCGGGCTGTGGCCCTTCGCCCTGCTCGCCGCCTCCACCGTGGTCCTGGTGGTGCTGGGACGCCGCATCGACCTCCGCGACCGGCTGCTCGCCGCCGCCGCGGTGCTCGCCGCCTGCCTGGCGGTCCGGAACATCGCCCTGCTCGTCGCCATCGCCCTACCCGCCTGGACCGCCGCCGCGGAGGCGGCCGCGGGCCTGCTCGGCCGCCGCCTCCGCCGCGCCGCCGCGGTGCCCAAGGCCCGCCTGGTCACCCCCGCCGCCGTGATCGCCGGCGCCCTGGTGGTGCTCTGTGGCGGCCTCGGGCTCGGCGCCGCGGTGGCCCGGGCGGCGACCGACGCCTCACCCGCCGGAGTTGCCGCCGCCTATCCCGCCTGCGCGGTGGCGGCGTTGCGCGGCGCCCCCGACGGCACCCGCCTCTTCGCCCCCTACGGCACCAGCGGGTACCTGATCCAGGAGCTCTGGCCGCGCACCCGCGTCTACGACTACGGGGAGCTGATCGCCGCCGGCGACCGGGTCTTCGCCGACGACCTGCGCATCGCCGCCGGCGCCACCACCGCCCCCACCGCCCTCGACCTGCTCGACGCCAGCGGGACCACGGCGGTGCTGACCCCCGCCGGCTCCCTCGCCACCGAGCTCGGCGCGCTGTCCGCCTGGCACCGGGTGCTCGACGACCACGGCATGCGGCTCTTCACCCGCGGCGCCCCCGCCTGGCGGGCGGCGGCCTCCGGGGGCTGCTAGGGGGTGTTCAGCCCCTCGGGCGCGGTGTCGAGGTGGTTGTCGTAGAAGTTCTGCAGCTCGGTGGTGTCCAGCTTGTCCATCGGGTCGTAGTAGTCCCAGGTGACCGCCGCGAACTTGGGCGTCATCGACGGCCAGGGGATGACGATCACCTTGGTGTAGGGTTTGAAGCCGGGCTGGCTCTTCACCAGCGCCGCCAGCGCGGGATCGGGCGCCTGCTTCTTCAGCCAGTCGCGGATCGCCTGGAAGTCGGCGTCGCAGCCCTGCGGGCACCTGTAGAGCACCGCCATGTAGCCGTGCTCCAGGTTGTGGACCCAGTACTCGGCGGGGATGGAGGCGGTGTACGGGTAGGCGCCCGCGGCGATCGGGGCCTGGCCGTAGCCGAGGCTGTAGTGGCAGCCGCTGGTCGGCGGGTTGTGCGCGTAGGTGATCTTCACCGGCGGGGCCACGTGCTCGTGGGGCATCTCCGGGAGGACCTGGGCGTGGTCGCTCTTGCCGTTGGTCTTGGGCGGGTTGGGACTGTACGCGCCGGCGCTGTTGGGCCCGTACTGGCAGGTGCTGTTGTCGACGGTGTTGTCGGAGGCGTTGCCGCCGCAGGCAGACAGCGCGGCCGCTCCGGTGAGGGCGGCGCAGAGGAGCAGGGGGAGGGAGCGGAGTTGGAGCATGGGTCGGTGACTGTACCAAGATGGCAGCGAGCGGACGGCGACCGGGACGCGGGGGAGCGGGCATGCGGCTGATCGGCCTGACCGGGGGCATCGCCACCGGCAAGAGCACGGTGGCGCGGCTGCTCGCCGGCCGCGGCGCCGCCCTCGTCGACGCCGACCTGCTCGCCCGCGAGGTGGTCGCGCCGGGCAGCCCCGCCCTCGAGGAGATCGCCTCCGCCTTCGGCCCCGGGGTGCTGACCGCCGCCGGCGAGCTCGACCGTCCCGCCCTCGGCGCCGTGGTCTTCGCCGACCCCGCCCGGCGCCGCCGCCTCGAGGAGATCACCCACCCGCGGATCGCCGCGCTGATGGGGCGGCGCATCGCCGCCGGCCTGGAGTTGGGGGCGCCGCTGGTGGTCGCCGACATCCCCCTGCTCTACGAGGCCGGCCGCACCGGCCTGGTCGAGGGGGTGATGCTCGTCGACGCCCCCGAGGACGTCCAGCTGCGCCGCCTGATGCTCCGCGACGGCCTCGACGGGGCCGCCGCCCGGGCCCGGGTCGCCGCCCAGATGCCGCTCGCCGAGAAGCGCCGCCTCGCCACCTGGGTGATCGACAACGGGAGCTCCCCGGAGAGCACCGCCGCCCAGGTCGGCGACTGGTGGGAGCGCTGGGTCGGGAGGGGCTAGCCCGACTCCCGCCTCTTCCCGAACCCGCGCCGGGCTACTCCGCCGGGCGCCACAGATGTGCCAGCCGGTACCGGATGATCGAGACCATCTCCAGCTGGTCGACGACATACTGCAGGTCGCGGCCACATCCCGCGCAGGCCGACGGTGGGAGGGGCTCGGCCGGACGCCCCGGGGAACGTCTCCCCCGGCAGTGCTCACATCCGGCGTCCACCTGATCTGACCCTCGCGTGCCCGGATCGGCCGGCTCCATTCGACGGTGACGATAGAAGGCCGCGGCGACCCCGTCAAACGGGGAGGCGTCATCGAACTCATCACCCGGACGAATCGGTTCATGCGCGGGGCGCCGCGGTGATGATCTGCCGGCACCGGGTGATCGGTGTTTGTCATGTCATCGGCGGCGATGAACGCCGGGGGCGCGCGTACGATGAGGTGCGTGACCGAGCTGAGTCCTCCGCGGTCGGCCGATGTCGGTGTCACGCACCCGCCGCCTCGCTGGGTCAAGGTCGTCGATCAGACGCGCTGTATCGGATGCCACGCGTGCACCACCGCGTGCAAGTCGGAGAACGCGGTGCCGCTGTCGGTGACGCGGACCTATGTGAAGAGCGTGGAGGTCGGGCTCTTTCCCCAGGCCCGGCGCAGCTTCCAGGTCACCCGGTGCAATCAGTGCGACGACCCGCCGTGCGTCGCCGCCTGTCCCACCGCGGCGATGTACCAGCGCGCCGACGGGATCGTCGACTTCGACAAGTCCGCGTGCATCGGCTGCAAGGCGTGCATGGCCGCGTGCCCCTATGACGCGATCTTCATCAACCCGGAGGACCACTCCGCCGAGAAGTGCAACCTCTGCGCGCACCGGCTCGACATCGGGCTGGAGCCGGCCTGCGTGGTGGTCTGCCCGGTCGAGGCGATCCTCGTCGGCGACATCAACGATCCCGGCTCGAGGGTGTCGCAGATCGTCCATCGCGACGCCGTCGCGGTGCGGCGGCCGGAGAAGGGCACGCGGCCCGCGCTCTTCTACCGGGGTGCCCACCAGGCCACCCTGGATCCCATCGCCGCCCGGCGCCCGGCGGGGGGCATCTTCGCCTGGAGCGAGCAGCGCGGCCCGGTGGTGTCGGGCCACCCGGGCACGCACAACTCGTCGGCGGCGGCGGTGCTCTCCTACGACATCGGCCACTCGCTGCCCTGGGGCTGGCGGGTCAGCCTCTACACCTGGACCAAGGGCGTCGCCGCCGGCGGCTACCTGCTGCCGCTGCTGCTCGTCCTGGCCGGGCGGCTGCCGGAGTCCAGCCCGCTGTGGCGCTGGGCCGCGCCACTGGTGAGCGGAGCCCTCCTGGCGATCACCGGCGCCCTGCTCATCTGGGACCTCAAGCACCCATTGCGCTTCCACTACATCTTCCTCCGGCCGCAGTGGCGCAGCTGGCTGGTGCGCGGCGCCTTCGTGATCGCCGCGTACAGCCTGGTCCTGGCCACGCATCTCGTCGCCGCGATCGCGGGGAGCACCGGCCTCGAGCGTGGGCTCGCGGTCGCCGGCGGCCCGCTGGCGGCGATGACCGCGATCTACACCGCCTACCTCTTCGGCCAGGCGAGGGCGCGCGACCTGTGGCAGAGCCCGCTGCTGGCGCCCCACCTGCTCCTCCAGGCGCTGCTGATCGGCGCCGCCGCACTGCTCCCGGTGGCGGCGGTGTGGGACCGGCCGGCGGTGACCACGCTCAGCTGGGTGCTCGCCGGCACCGGGCTGGTCCACCTGCTCCTCCTCGCGGGTGAGACCACCCTGAGCCACGGCACCGCCCACGCCCATCTCGCCGTCCGGGAGATGACCCGCGGCCGGCTCGCGCGGTACTTCTGGAGTGGTGCCGCGCTCGTCGCCATCAGCCTGCTGGCCCCGGTGATCGGCGCCGCCGCCGCCCCCTTCGCGGCCCTGGGCCTGCTCGCACACGAGCACGCGTACGTCCAGGCCGGGCAGTCCGTTCCGCTCGCGTGAGGTGACCCGCATGGATCTGCGTCGCATCGCCGAACGCGTCAGCGCCGCCCGCCGTGACGTCGAGGCGCGCGGTGAGACCTTCTATCCCGGCCCCAGCCGCGTCCACCTCGCCGCCTACCCGCCCAGGGAGCGGTGGGACGACTGGGTGGAGCTGGAGTCGCGTGCCTGGCCGCGCCGCGAGGAGCGCAGGTACATGCTGGTGCCGACGACCTGCTTCAACTGCGAGTCGGCGTGCGGGCTGCTCGCCTACGTCGACCGCGACACCCTGCAGGTCCGCAAGTTCGAGGGCAACCCCGAGCACCCGGGGTCGCGGGGACGCAACTGCGCCAAGGGACCGGCCACCATCAACCAGGTCACGGATCCCGATCGCATCCTCCATCCGCTGCGCCGTGCCGGCGCACGCGGGGAGGGACGGTGGGTGCAGGTCGGCTGGGACGAGGCGCTCGACGACATCGCCGGCCGCATCCGCGCTGCGATCCAGGAGGGGCGCAACAACGAGGTCATGTACCACATCGGCCGTCCCGGTGAGGACGGCTACACCGAGCGCGTCCTCGCCGCCTGGGGCGTCGACGGCCACAACTCGCACACCAACGTCTGCAGCAGCGGTGGGCGCGCCGGCTACCACTACTGGATGGGCATCGACCGGCCCAGCCCCGACCACGCCAACGCCGACGTGATCCTGCTGATCAGCGCCCACCTGGAGGCGGGCCACTACTTCAACCCTCATGCGCAGCGGATCATGGAGGCGAAGCAGCGGGGCGCGAGGCTGGTGGTCGTCGACGTCCGCCTCTCGAACACCGCCACCCACGCCGACCACTGGCTGGCACCGCATCCCGGCACCGAGGCGGCGATGCTGCTCGCCATCGCCAACCATCTCATCCAGACGGGCGCGTACAACCGGGAGTTCGTGCGCCGCTGGTGGAACTGGCAGGAGTTCCTCGCCCACGAGCACCCCGAGCTGGAGCCGACCTTCGACACCTTCGAGCGGGAGCTGCGCAGGCTCTACGCCGACCACACCCTCGAGTCCGCCGCCGAGGAGTCGGGGCTCGACCCCGAGGTGCTGCGACAGGTGGCGGAGCTGGTCGCCGGCGCGGGCACGCGGCTGTCGACACACACCTGGCGCTCGGCGGCGGCGAGCAACCTGGGCGGCTGGCAGGTGTCGCGCTGCCTGTTCCTGCTCAATGCGCTGCTCGGCGCGGTCGCCACCGAGGGGGGGACGTATCCCAACACCTGGAACAAGTTCGTCCCCCGTCCCATCCACATGCCGCCCCATCCTCGGGGGTGGAACCAGCTCACCTGGCCGCAGGAGTTCCCCCTCTCCAACAACGAGATGTCCTACCTGCTGCCGCACTTCCTCAAGGACGGCCGGGGCACCCTCGACGTGTACTTCACGCGCGTCTACAACCCGGTGTGGACCAACCCCGACGGTTTCAGCTGGATGGAGGTGCTCACCGACGAGCGGCTGGTGGGCCTCCACGTCGCGCTCACGCCGACGTGGAGCGAGACCGCGTTCCTCGCCGACTACGTCCTCCCCATGGGCCATGCCTCGGAGCGCCACGACGTCCACTCGTACGAGACCCACGACGGCCGCTGGCTGGGCTTTCGCCAGCCGGTGCTGCGGGCGGCGCGCGAGCGCCTCGGCGAGACCGTGACCGACACCCGGCAGGTCAACCCCGGCGGCGTGTGGGAGGAGAACGAGTTCCTCATCGAGCTGAGCTGGCGCATCGACCCGGACGGCTCCATGGGCATCCGCCGGCACTTCGAGTCACGGGCGCATCCCGGGGAGAGGCTGGGGGTCGACGAGTACTACGCGCACATCTTCGAGCGATCGGTGCCCGGCCTCCCCGAGAGGGCGGCGGCCGAGGGCCGGACACCGCTGGAGTACATGCGCCGGTACGGGGCGTTCGAGGTCGAGCGCGGCGTCGGTCCCCTGCACGAGCAGGAGGTGCCCCCGGCGGAGCTCGACGACGTGCACGTGTCGGACCGCGACCGGGTCTACACCCGGGCGCCGGGACCGGAGGCGGCGAGCCTGGCGCCGGAGGGCAGCCCGGACGGCGACGCGGCGGGCCGGCGCCCGGTGGGCGTGCGGATCGACGGCCGCATCCTGCGCGGGTTCCCCACCCCGAGCGGGCGGCTCGAGTTCTACTCCCCCACCCTGGCAGGGTGGGGCTGGCCCGAGTACGCGATCCCCACCTACATCCGCAGCCACGTGCATCGCGGGCGGCTGGCGCCCGACCAGCTGGTGCTGCTCTCGACCTTCCGGCTGCCCACCCAGATCCACACCCGCAGCGCCAACGCCAAGTGGCTCGACGAGATCGCCCACACCAACCCGCTCTGGCTGCATCCCGCCGACGCCGGCCGGCTCGGGGGCATCGCGACCGGTGACCTGGTGCGGGTCGAGACCGAGATCGGCCACTTCGTGCTCAAGGCCTGGGTCACCGAGGGGATCCGGCCGGGCGTGGTCGCCTGCAGCCACCACATGGGCCGGTGGAAGGTGCAGGAGCAGGGCGTGCGGACGATGATGGCGACGGTCTCGCTCGACCGCGAGGACTCGCGATGGGCGATGCGGCGCGTCGCCGGGGTCGGCCCCCACCCGTCGACCGACCCGGACACGAACCGCATCTGGTGGACGGATGTCGGCGTCCACCAGAACCTCGCCTTCCCGGTGCACCCGGACCCCATCTCGGGGATGCACTGCTGGCACCAGGCCGTCCGGGTCCGCCGGGCCGAGGCCGGCGACCGGTACGGGGACATCGGCGTCGACACCGCCAGGTCGCGCGAGGTCTATCGCCGGTGGATGCAGGGCACCCGGGCGGCTGCCGACCACTCGCCCGACGGAACCCGCCGCCCCCACTGGCTGATCCGCCCGCTGCGACCCGGCCGCGACGCCTACGTCCTTCCCGACGCGCCCGACGCGAACCGGCCGCACCCGCACGTGCCGGACCGGGCCTCGTAGCGTGGAGCTGGTGAGGGCGCTGGCGACGCTGGCGGAGCCACCCTCGACGGATCGGCGCGCGCTGGAGGACGCCGTCGGCCTGCCCGGGGCGCCGTCCGCCGAGGACCACACCGACCTGTTCGTCCTCCAGCTCCCGCCCTACGCATCGATCTACCTCGGCGAGCGGGGGATGATCGGCGGCGAGGCGCGCGACCGCGTCGCCGGCTTCTGGCGCGCGCTGCGCCTGCTCCCCCCTGCCGAGCCCGACCACCTCACCGCGCTCCTCGGCCTCTACGCCACCGTGGCCGAGCTCGCCGGAGGCGAGACCGAGCCGGCGCGCCGGGTGCTGGCGGAGCGGGCCGGCGCGGCGCTGTTCTGGGAGCACGTGGCGAGCTGGCTGCCCCTCTACCTCCTGCGCGTCGCCGAGCTGGTCGACGGCCCCTACCGGCGCTGGGCCGCGCTGCTCGGCGCGGTGATCGCGGAGGATGCGGGGCGGTGGGGCCCGCCCGACACCCCTCCCGCACACCTCCGCGACACCACCGCGCTGGCCGGGGAGGACCTGGAGCGCGAGCGCATCGTCCGCGCCCTGCTCACCCCCGTGCGCAGCGGCCTGATCCTCACCCGGGCCGACCTGGGACGGGCGGCGCGAGAGCTGGGCCTGGGGCTGCGCCTGGGGGAGCGCGCCTTCGTGCTCGGCGCGCTCCTCGACCAGGATGCCCGGGCCACGGTCGGCTGGCTGGCACGCGAGGCGGGGCGCCAGGCATCCGGCCATCGTCACCTCGCCGCCGCGCTGCGGCCGCTGGCGACGGTGTGGAGCGACCGTGCCGAGGCGTCGGCGCGCTCGCTGCTGCGGCTGACCTGCGACCGACCGGCGTGAGCCCGAGCCGTCTGCGCGTCCTCCTCGCCGACGATCACCACGTGGTTCGGCGCGGGCTGGCCATGGTCCTCCGCACCGAGGCCGACATCTCCGTGGTGGGCGAGGCCGGCAACGGCCACGAGGCGGTCGAGATGGCGGTGCGGCTCCGGCCGGACCTCGCGCTCCTCGACGTGAGGATGCCCGGCATCGACGGTGTCCGGGCGGCGCAGATCATCAAGCAGCAGGCGCCCTCGGTGCGCATCCTCATGCTGACGGGGATCGCCCCGTCGCAGGCCACGATGACCGCCTTCCAGGGCGCCGCCGACGGCTACATCCTCAAGGACGCCAACCCCGCGGAGCTGCTCGAGGCGATGCGCTGCGTGGCCGCCGGCAGGCCCTACCTGCAGCCCACGGTCATCCGGCTCCTGTTCGACGGCGGCAAGCCGGAGGGTGACCAGGGCGAGGCGCTGATCGTCACCCCCCTCACCGCGCGCGAGATCGGCATCCTGCGGCTGATGGCTGCCGGCCATACGAACCGCGAGATCGCGATCCGCATCTCCATCGGTGAGGAGACGGTGCGCACGCATGTGAAGCACATCCTCCGCAAGCTGGATGCCTCCAGCCGGACCCACGCCGTCAACACCGCCATCCGTGCCGGCCTGCTCGACCCCGGCTGAGACCCCGGGTTCCTCGGGCTCCGAGCGCTGACGCGCTCACCGGGAGGGGGCCTCCCCCGGGCCATCCGCTCCCTCGTCGCCGGCGGCCCTCCCCCTGCTGCAGATGCCGTCCAGGAGCATGGCGACCAGCTGGCGCTCGTCGGCGGCGAACTCCTCGCGGGTGGTGCGGCGGAGGGTGCCGAGCACGTAGCCGGTCAGCACCATCTCGGCGGCGCCGAGGACGAGGTACGAGGCCAGCCGGCAGTCGAGGTCGGCACGCAGCTCGCCCAGCTCCTGGGCGCGGCTGAGCATCCGCTCGACGATGACGAAGGCCTCGAGGACGGTGCCGACGTCGTGGGACTCGATGAACTCGTACGAGCGGCTGATCTCGTTGATCATCACCGTCATCAGGTGGGGGTCGTTGCGGTATGTCTCCACCCAGAAGTGCACCAGCCGGGCGAGGCGCTCGCGCACCGGCGCCGGCGACGCCGCCACCTCCTCGAGGTAGCCGAGGTGGTGTCCCCACCGCTCCTGGAAGATGGCGGCGAGGATCTCCTCCTTGTTCTTGAAATGGTGGTAGACGAGGCCGTACGCGATCCCCGCCGCCTCGGCGATGTCGGCGACGCGGGCACCGTGGAGGCCGCGCCGGGCGAACACCTCGGTGGCGGCGGCGACGATGCGCTCGCGGGTGCGGACGCTGCGACCGCGGCGGGCTGCGGCCGGGACCGTCTCGGAGGTCATCGCCCGAGCAGTGTAGTTCGCTCTCTCCCGCTGTACGATCAGCAGGGATGGTTGGCAACACGGACGTGGTGCGCACCCTCGAGCGCATCGCCGACCTGCTCGAGGTGATGGGCGAGAACGCCTTCAAGGTGCGTGCCTACCGGCAGGCAGCCCTCCAGGTGGAGAACCTCGGCTCCGAGCTGGCCGACCTCGCCGCCGCCGGCGAGCTCCGCGGCGTCTCCGGGTTCGGCCCGGCGATCGCCGGGAAGGTCGAGGAGCTGGTCACCACCGGGCGGCTCGGCTACCTCGAGCGGCTGGAGGCCGAGGTCCCCGCCACCCTCCTGGAGATCTGCACCCTCGACGGCGTCGGCCCGCGCACCGCCCACATGCTGTGGAAGCAGGCGGGGATCGAGAGCCTCGACAGCCTCGAGGCGGCGGCCCGGGCGGGGGCGCTCGCCGGCCTGCCGCGGATGGGCGCGAGGACGGTCGAGAACCTCCTCCGCGCCCTCGAGCGCCGCCGCGGGGAGGCGGGGCGCGGGCGCCGGCCGCGCGAGGCGGTCGCGCCCCTCGCCGCCGCCCTGGTCGAGGCGCTCCGCGGCATCGACGCCGCCGGCCGCGTGGAGGTGGCGGGCTCCTACCGCCGCGGCCGTCCCACCGTCGGCGACCTCGACCTGCTGGTGGCCACCGAGCGGCCGGCGGCGCTTCTCGCCGAGTTCGCCGTCCTTCCTCCGGTCGAGCGGGTGCTGCTCCGCGGCGACACCAAGTGCTCGGTGCACGCCGGCGACGGCCTCCGGGTCGACTGCCGGGCGGTCGCCCCCGAGCAGTTCGGCGCCGCGTGGCAGTACTTCACCGGCTCGCAGGCGCACAACATCCGGCTCCGCGGCCTGGCGCTCCGGGCCGGTCTCACCCTCAACGAGTACGGCGTGTTCCGCCTCGACGGCGGCGAGCGCCTCGGCGGCGAGACCGAGGAGGAGGTCTACGCGCTGCTCGGTCTGCGCTGGATCCCGCCGCCGGCGCGCGAGGCCGGCGCCGAGGTCGACGCCGCCCGGCTGCCGGGCTCGACTGCCGGATCGCAAGCAGGAGGCCCGTCCCCACGTTTCCTCACCACAGACGGCCGTGCGGTTCGGGCCGAGCCCGTTCCGCTCCACCCCATCGGCGGACACTGACCACAGATGGACGAGCTGCTCATCAAGGTCCCGGCTCCCTTCAGCGGCGTGGAGGACGTGGGCTTCAGCGCACGCTACCCGGCCCAGCGGCCGGGTGATCCGCTGCGCGACGTGACCATCTTCGTCGAGGGGCCGGCGCCGCCGATGCGCCGTCTGGTGGAGAGGCTCGCCCTCTTCGCCGAGAAGGACCAGATGATCGCCTCCGGGGCCGAGGACGACGCCTACTCCTGGACGGCGCCGATCCAGCTCACCGACGAGGTCTGCGTGCTGTCGTTCCGCGACCGCAGCCTGATCGGCGACTCCACCGAGTACGGACGGATGGAGCGCGGCTACGTGTGGAACCTGGTGCGCCCGCTCGCCTTCACCTTCCTGCGCGACTGCGTGCGCATCGGCGGCCTCCGCCTCGCCGACCGGATCGCCGTGGTCCTCGACCCCGGCCGCCCGCCGCTGGTCGACCTCGAGCTCGACCGCTCCTCGATCACCGCCGAGAACGGCACGGTCCTGCTCCACCGGACCTTCTAGCGCCAGGAGGCGCGCTCCGCGGCCGGCTCCCGGCCCCCGCCGGGGGGGCCGCCTCTCACGGAAGCGGGGTGGGGATGACCGTGCCCGAGGGCGTCGGCGTGGCCGCACCCGAGGGCGCCGGGGTCGGCACCGGGGTCGGCGTCGCCGGGCCCACCTGCGGGCTGGGCGTCGGCGTGGGCACGGGCGTCGGGGTCGGCGGCACCGTCGGCGGCGCCGGCGGCACCGGGGCCGTCGGGCAGTTCGCGTAGAGCGGGTTGATGCTCGGCGTCGGCGTCGGCGACGGCACCGCGGTCGGGGTCGGCCTGTAGCCGGCGGGCAGCGGGGTGTACGTCGGGTAGGGCGTGTAGATGGGGCAGGGCACCGGCGGCGGCGGGACGGCGGTGTGCGAGCTGTTGATCAGCAGCGAGATCGCCACCGCGATCGCGCCCACCACCACGGTGATGATGAAGCCGGCCGCACCCCACTCCCGACGCATCACCCTGCCGATCACGACGGCGCTCGCTCGTGGAGGCCGTGCTCGAGCGCCTCGCGCAGCGCCGGGCCGAAGGTCGGATGGGAGGGCGCGGTGCGCAGCAGCGCCTGCAGCCAGCCCTCCGGGGTGCCGACGTCGAGCAGCTCACCCTCGAACTCCAGCCCCCAGATGGGGCCGTCGGCCAGCGCCCCGGCGATGCCGTCGGTGAGCTGGATCTCGCCGCCCACTCCGGGCGGGGTGGAGGCGAGGGCTTCGAACACGGAGGGGGTGAGCACGTAGCGGCCCATGATGGCGAGATCGCTGGGGGCCTCGTCGGGGGCGGGCTTCTCCACCATCGCGGTGATCCGGTGCAGCCGGCCCCGGCTCTCGGCGATGGCCACGCTGCCGTATCGCGAGATCCGGTCGCGGGGCACCCGCATCAGCGCCAGCATCGGGGTGCCCACCTCGCGGTGGGCGTCGACGAGCTGGGCGAGGATCGGTCGCTCGGCCCAGGAGAGGTCGTCGGGGAGCAGGCAGGCGAACGGCCGGTCACCGACCACCGGGCGGGCCTGGAGCACGGCGTGGCCGAGCCCCAGCGGCTCCGGCTGGTAGACGTAGGCGAAGCGCGCCAGCCCCTGGCTGCGCCGCACCGCGTCGAGGCCGGCGCGCTTGCCCCGTGCCTCGAGGGTGCGCTCGAGCTCGGGGGCGCTGTCGAAGTGGGCGGCGAGCAGCTCCTTGCCGCGGCTCAGCACCACCACCATGGTGTCGAGGCCGGCGGCGACCGCCTCCTCCACCCCCCACTGCAGCACCGGGCGGTCGAGCACCGGCAGCAGCTCCTTGGGGAGCGCCTTGGTCGCCGGCAGGAAACGGGTGCCGAGGCCGGCGGCCGGGATGACGCAGTGCTGGATGCCCACGGCGGCGCATTGTGGCCGCTTGCACCGAGTTCCTGCATCCTCGGGGAGCGGGCTTATACTTCTGCCGCTCCTCCACGAAGCGTTCGCGGGGGCCAGCGCAGCCCACGCCCCGTTCGTCTAGTGGCCCAGGACACCGCCCTCTCAAGGCGGAGATCATCGGTTCGAATCCGATACGGGGTACCACCCGCCAACCCGTTCGCCACCGAGGCTCCGATGCTCGCCAGTACCGCCCCGAACATCTTCTTCGTGATCGTCCTGCCGGTCATCCTGCTGGGAGCCGTGGTCACCGTCTCCGTCGGCGTCTACAAGGCGCTGGGCGCGGTCTTCCGCGGCTAGTCCCCGCACCGTCGCCGTCGTCGGCGGTGGCATCGTCGGCCTGGCGACGGCCCGCGAGCTGCTGGGCCGGGGCGCCGGCCCGGTGACCGTGCTCGAGCAGGAGCCGGAGGTGGCCGCCCACCAGAGCGGTCACAACAGCGGGGTGGTCCACTCCGGGGTCCACTACCTCCCCGGCTCGCTCCGGGCCCGCTGCTGCGTCGAGGGGGCGCGGGCGCTCCGCGAGCTCTGCGCCGAGCTCGGGGTGCCCCTGGTCGAGCGGACCAAGCTGATCGTCGCCACCCGGCCCGAGGAGCTGCCCCGGCTGGAGGAGATCCACCGCCGGGGCGCCGCCAACGGGGTCGCCGGCCTGCGCATCGCCGGCCCCGGCGAGATCGCCGAGCTGGAGCCCCACGCCGCCGGCCTCCGCGCCCTGGTGGTGCCGCGGGTCGGGGTGGTCGACTTCGCCGCGGTCACCCGCGCCCTCGCCACGGCGGTGACCGCGGCGGGAGGCGAGGTGCGCACCGGGGTGCTGGCCCTCGGCGCGGAGCCCGGCTCGCGCGGGGTGCGGGTGCGCACCGCCGCGGGCGACGTCGAGGCCGCCGCCGCGGTGCTCTGCGCCGGGCTGTGGTCGGACCGCATCGGCCGCGCCTCCGGGGTGGACGTCGGGGTGCGGGTGGTGCCCTTCCGCGGCGACTACTGGCTGCTGCGACCGGGGCGGGACCGGCTGGTGCGCGGCCTCGTCTATCCGGTGCCCGACCCCGCCCTGCCGTTCCTCGGCGTCCACGCCACCCGGCGTGCCGACGGCGCGGTCTGGCTGGGCCCGAGCGCGGTGCTGGCGCTGTCGCGGCGCGGCTACCGCAGGGGTGCGGTCGACCGCGACGACCTCCGGGCCCTCGCCTCCGACCCCGCGGTGTGGCGGCTGTGCGCCCGCCACTGGCGCGCCGGCGCCTCCGGGCTGGTGCTCGACCGCAGCCGCCACCTGCTCGCCCGGGCCCTGCGCCGGCTGCTCCCCGAGGTGACCGCGGCCGACCTCGTCCCCGGCCCCTCCGGGGTGCGCGCCCAGGCGGTGGACGGCCGCGGCCGGCTCGCCGACGACTTCGTCCTCGCCCGTCGCGGCCCGGTGGTGGCGGTGGTCAACGCCCCCTCGCCGGGCGCCACCGCCAGCCTCGCCGTCGCCCGCCTCGTCGCCGACGCGGTGGAGCAGGCCTGAGCGGGCATGATCAGCCGATGCACGACGTGGTGGTCGCCGGCGGTGGCCCGGCCGGGCTGAGCGCGGCCCGCACCGCCGCCGAGGCGGGGGCGCGGGTGCTGCTGGTGGAGCGCGAGAGCGCCTTCGGCATCCCCACCCGCACCAGCGGCGGCAGCTTCATCGCCGACCTCGAGGCGCTCGGGGTCGACGCCGGCCTCTACACCCCGGTCACCGAGGTGCGCTTCCTCGGTCCCACCACCGAGGCGGTGGTCGGCTTCGAGCGGCCGGTGGTGTGCGTGCTCGACGTTCGCGCCCTCTACCAGCGGCTCGCCGAGCGGGCCGCGGCCGCCGGGGTCGAGCTGCGGCTGCGCACCACCGTGACCGGGGTCCGCACCGAGACCGGCGGGGTGGTGGTCGAGGCCCGGGGGAGCGGCGGCGCCCGCGAGCTGCGCGCCCGCCACGCCGTCGACGCCACCGGCACCGCCGCGGTGCTCACCGCCGCGGTGGGGATGCACCCCGCCTACGAGCGGCGGGCGGTCGGGGCCGAGATCGACATGGCCGCGCCCCACGCCCCGGCGGGCACCTGCTGGCTGATCGTCGGCGAGCGCGTCGCGCCCAACGGCTATGCCTGGCTCTTCCCCTACCGGCCGGGGCGCATCCGGGTCGGGGTGGGGGTGATGCGCCCCGACAGCGACGCCGACCCCCGCCGCCTGCTCGAGGCGCTGCTCGCCCTCCCCGAGCTGGCCGGGACCCTCCGCGGCGCCCAGCCGGTCGAGCAGCACGCCGGCCTGATCCCGGTCGCCCCGCTGCGCGTCCCGATGGTCCGCGACGGGGTGGTCTGCGTCGGCGACGCCGCCTCCCACGCCTCCACCCTGGTGGGCGAGGGCATCCGCTACGCGATCGGCGCCGGCGAGGCCGCGGGCAGGGCGCTCGGCGAGGCGGTGCGCAGCGGTGACCCGGCTGCGCTGCACCGCTTCGAGCAGCGCTGGCACGCCCGCCACCGCCGCGACTTCGCGGTGGCCCACCGGCTGAACCGGGCGCTGAGCGGCTTCGTCGACGCACGCTGGGACGCCGCGATCAGCGCCATCGGCGACACCCCCGCGTGGTTCGTCACCGCCTCGCTGCGCACCGACTTCCGCCCCCGGCACATCGCCCGGCTGGCGATCACCCGGCCGCGGCTCGCCGCCCGCTACCTGCGCGCCGCCCGCGGCGGGCCGGCTAGTTGAGGATGCAGACCAGCTCGACGTCGAAGGTGAGGGTGGCGTTGGCGGGGATGCCGCTGCCGGGCGGAGGCTGGTCGGCGTAGGCGAGCGCCGGGGGGATGACCAGCCGGCGGACGCCGCCGAGCTTCATCCCCACGATGCCCTCGTTCCAGCCCTTGATCACCGGCGCCTGCCCCAGGTTGTCGACCTCGAACGGGGTCCGGCTCGTCTGGCGGGAGCTGTCGAACAGCTTGCCGTCTGCGGTCCAGCCGCTGTAGTTCATGGTGACGGTCCTGCCGGCGACCGCCTCGGCGCCGGTGCCGGGGGTGATCTCGCCGTACTTGAGCCCGTCGGCGGTGGTGGTGGTCAGGGTCACCGCCTGGTGGAAATCGTCGGTGCGCGGCTTCACGCTCGCGCAGTTGCCCGACGCGGTGGTGGTGGAGGCGCCCGCCGCTCCGCCGGCGTCGGCGGTCGGCGAGGTGGTGGCGTCGGTGGCACCGCAGCCGCTCAGCAGGACCAGCGCGGACGCGCCCGCCAGGGTGAGCAGGCGCCGGGGGAGGGTGGTGGTTCTCACGAGCGCGGCATGGTACCCGGGCGGGTGGGAGCGGTGACGGGTATGCACCGGTTTCGGCGGCGGCGGCCGGAGCCTACAATGGCCCGGGCGTGCGGCGGTGGAGCCGCGCCCGTCGCCAGCCGCCTCACCGAGAGGCCAGAGGAGCCCGCCGTCATGGCCAACACGATCAAGGAGTCCAAGGGAGTCACATCCCAGAAGGACATCCTCACCAAGGTTCGCTGCCCCATCTGCAACAACCTGATGCGTCAGAACGAGATCAGCGTCGAGATCGCGTTCCGCCACACCCGCAAGCCCGGCGAGCCCAAGCGCGAGCGCATCGTCAAGCACGCCAAGAACTGCGGCAAGGCGGCCTGAGTTCACCGGGCAACGCCTCTGTGACGGCGGCTCGACAGTCCGTCGGACGGCCCTCGGGCACGCCGGGGGGCGGTGCTAGTCTCGGCTGAGCCGGGCGGATCCTCGCCGGCGTGAGCGAGGTGGAGATGCACACGTACGTCGACGGACTTGACCGCTTCCTCGGCGACCATCACAACGAGGTCGTCGTCGGCCTCGCCCTGGTGGTGCTCGCCGAGGCGGTGATCATCTGGCTCTGGGCGCGCCGCGCCGCGATCCTGCGCCACCGGCTGGCCGCCGCCGAGGAGGCCGCGGGCAGCGCGGCCACCCATGCCGCCGCCGCCCTCGCCGTCCACGCCCTCCGTCCCGTCGAGCGCGACTTCGAGACCGCCTCCGTCGCGGCCCAGCCGGTGTTCACCGCCGCCGCGCCGGTCGAGGCCCCCGCGCCCCGGCAGGAGCGGTACGCGCCCCCGGCCACGGTCGCCGCGCCGGAGCAGGCGCGATCCACGCCCCCCGCGCCGGAGCCCGCCGCCGCGCGGGCCTCCTCGGCACCCGACCCGTACGCCACCGCGGCCGCCCCTCCGGTCATCCCGCCCGCCCCGCCGGTCACCCCGGTGGAGACCGCCGCGGCGCTGCGTGCCGCGGCCGCCGCGAGCCAGCCCGAGCCCGCCGCCACCGGCGTCGCCGCCTGGACACTGGAGGCCGCCGCCCAGCTTCCGCCGGTCTCGATCGAGGAGCGCCTCGCCGGCCTCGGCGGGGTTGCCGCCTGGACCGAGACCGAGCCGCTGGCCGCCACCTCCGCGGCGTGGAGCTGGGGCAGCCCGGCCGCTCCCGCCCCCGCCGCCGCGGCGGCGGCGGTGCCCGGCCCCGGCACCGCCGTCAACCTGCTGCTGGTGGAGGACGACGTCAACGTCGCCAAGCTCTACCGGATGCTCCTGGAGAGCCGCGGCTACACCGTCCGCCACGCCGCCGACGGCGTGGAGGGCCTCGACGCCGCCCGCCGCCAGCGCCCCGACCTCATCCTCCTCGACGTGATGATGCCGCGGATGAACGGGATCTCCTTCCTCCAGGCGCTCCGCGAGGACGCCACCCTCGGCGCCGTCCCGGCGGTGGTGCTCTCGAACTTCCGCGAGCCCCGGCTGGTCGAGCGTGCCATGGCCCTCGGCGCGCTCGAGTACATGGTCAAGGCCCAGACCCGGCCCGAGACCCTGGTCGGCGCCATCCCGCACTGGTTGAAGGGCGAGCGGGTCGTCACCGCTTAGTCGCTCGTTCGGGCGCGGCGGGCCGGGCGACGGCGAGTGCGTCCCGCGGGTCGCCGGGGGGCAGAGAGTCGCTCGTCCACACCCAACCCGCGCGACGACGCGCGAGGCGCCGTACACTCCATCGGCTATATGGGTGTCGAGATCCCTCTCTTTCCGCTGAGCGTGGTGCTCTTCCCGCACATGCCGCTGCCGCTCCACATCTTCGAGGAGCGGTACCGGCAGATGATGCGGGACTGCGAGGCGGAGGGAACCAGCTTCGGCGTCGTCGCCATCCGCGAGGGGGTGGAGGCGATGGGGCCGGCGACCCCGCATCCGGTGGGGACCCTGGCCCAGCTGCGCAAGGTCGAGAAGCTCGACGACGGGCGCTACAACCTGCTCGTGGTGGGCGCCTCGCGGTTCCGCATCCTCGGGGTCTCGAACCGCAAGCCGTACCTGGTCGGCGAGGTCGAGTACCTCCAGGACACCGACGGCGACCTGGTCACCGCGGAGCTGGCCCGCCAGGTGGTCACCGCCTTCCGCGGCTATGCCGAGACCCTGCGGCAGCTCGCCGGCCAGGACCCGGCGAACATCGAGCTGCCCGACGATCCCGAGCTGCTCTCCTACCTGGTCGCGGCCACCCTCCAGGTGGAGGTCACCCGCAAGCAGGAGCTGCTGGAGATGGACGCGGCCCGTGAGCGGTTGCGCGGCTGCCTGGCGCTGCTCCGGCGCGAGGCCGTGCTGCTCGACCAGATGCTGGCACGGCGCGACGCACCCACGGGCGCGTTCTCCCCGAACTAGCCGGGCCCGCAGCTACCAGCGGTACCAGCGGCCGCCCGAGGGCCGGGCCAGGAAGCCCACCACCCAGATCGCCAGGGCGATGACCGCGATCCACCAGAGGGTGTGAACCGCCGCCCCCGCTCCGAAGAGCAGCGCGACCAGGAGCAGGAAGAGCAGGACCGGGACCATGTCGACGCCTCCGCGATGAGCGATCGCCCTGGGCCACCCCACGCAGTCCAGGTACGATCAGTGTATAGTCATACTATCACAAGTTATTCGACGTAGGTGTCAGCATGATCGTCCCCTTCTGCCGGCACTGCGGCCGGGCTCACACCATGGCCGGGGCCTGCGGCGCCTCCGGGACGCTCGCCGGCTGGACCGCGGGCAGCGCCGAGGAGCGGCGCATCGTCGACCTCGCCGAGCGGGCCGCCGTCGACCGCTTCCTCCGTCACCGGGCTGCCGGGTGAACGGGCAGCACGACCCGCCGGGCGCGCGACTCACCGTCTACCTGCCACAGCGAACCGCCGAGCGCATCGACCACGAGAGCCGGCGGCTCAACTACGCCTACGGCCGGGTGTCGCGCAGCCGGCTGGTGAGCGCCCTGGTGGAGGCCGGGTTCGCTCATCTCGGCGACGTCGAGGCGGCGCTGCGCGACGGCACCGACGGCCGAACCCGGGAGAGGCCGGCGGGCGGATAGCGCCGCGGCGGTGGAGCAGCGTGGCATGGCGGGGCAAACTTGTGATACCTTAACTATAAGTTTTTCCCAGCCAGGGGCGAACCCCATAAGTCAGAGGGGCATCCACCATGCGGCCATCCGCCCAACTCACCCTGCCTCCGTGCGCTCTCGCGTCAGTGGAGGGCGGTGCCGTCCGCGCCTGTCCCGGCTTCCGGCCGGTGGCGATGCGGCGGGAGGTGGTGCGCTGGTTCCGGTCCGAGCCGCTCCCGGTGCCCGAGCCCGACGGGCTCACCTGCGCTCACCTCGGCCACCAGCTGAGCCGGCGCGGGTTCCGATCCGCGTGCGCCCATCCCGGGGGCCTCCCCCCGGGCGCGGAGCACGCCGCCGAGCGGATCCGCCGCCGGCAGGTCCGTTCGGCCCCGGGCCGGCAGCCCACCCTGGCGGTCTGACCGGAGCCGTCCCGGGTCAGCCCGCCAGCCGCCGGTTGCGGCCGAACTCGGCGATCGCCCGGGTCTCACCGTGATCCGCCTCGCACTGCTGGTGCAGGGTGCCCGCCACCCAGCTGGTCAGGTCGACGGCGCCCGGCGCGCAGGCCTGCAGCACGGCATGCCAGCGGGCGCAGCGGGGGCAGCGGCGGGTGACGGCCACGGAGGTCCTCCGTACGAAGAAGATGTGACAGTGTAATTATACGCTTATCCCGCCCCGCCTCCGGACCAGGCCGAGCACGGCGGCGCCGACGATGCCGGCGGCGGCGAGCACCCCGGCCCAGGCGAGGCGGTGCCCGCCCTCCGGGGCGGAGCTCCCGCCCGGGGTCGCCGGCGGGGCGACATGGGCGGCGGCGCTCACCGGCAGATCGGTGTGGAGGGCCAGCTGGGCGCTGGCCGCGCCCGAGGTGGCGCTGACCACGGTGTCGCCGGGCAGGTCGCCGGTCCGCACCCGCATCAGGGCCACGCCGGTGTCGCCGCTGCTGACCCGGGCGGGGCTGACGGCGGCGCCGCCGCCCGAGGCGGCGACCAGGGCGAAGCTCACCGGGACGTGGGGCACCGCGAAGATCTCGGTTCCGCGCTGGGCCTCCAGGGTGGCCTGCACCTCGACGGTGTCGCCGGGAGCGATCGGGCCCGAGGCGGCCGGCACGATGACGATCCGCTGCACCACCGCCTCCGGAGACACCGGTGAGCTCCCCGGCGAGGGGGGCGGCAGCGGCGGCGGCGGCGGCGGGAAGTGGGAGGCGGGCGGCGAGGCGGTGGCGGTGCGGCCGGTCGACGCCGCGGCGGTGGTCGAGCTGGTGGTCGACTCGGAGGCACCGGTGGTGGTCTCGGTCTCGGTCGCCGTGGTCGAGGTCGAGACCGTGGTCGTCGAGTGGGTGGTGGTGCGGGTCGAGGTGGCGCTGGTGGTGGTCGAGCCGGTGGTGCAGGAGCCGCCCACCGGCACCGGGCCGACGCACACCTCGGAGGCGTGGTCGCGGGTGATCGCCGCCGCCGTCACGCGCACCAGGAGCAGGGCGGTGAGAAGGAGCAGCGCCGATGCGGACAGCCCGCCGGCGATCACCCGCACCCCCCGGGGCCGGCGCGCCCGCATCCTGGGAAGAAGGCTCATGCAGCGGCGATTATCATCCCTCGATCACCTCACGCACCTGAAGGCTCTGCGGGATCCCCGCCCCAGGAGGCGCGCCGTGTCCATCCTCGACCGCTTCTCGCTCACCGGGCGTGTGGCCCTGGTCACCGGCGGCAGCCGCGGCATCGGCCGCGCCGTGAGCCTCGCGCTCGCCGACGCCGGGGCACGGGTGGCGGTGTCCTCGCGGAAACAGGACGCCTGCGATGCGGTGGTCGCCGAGATCGAGGAACGCGGCGGCGAGGCGATGGCCGCGCCGGGCAACGCCGGCCGCGCCGAGGACGCCGCCCGGATCGTCGGGGAGGTGATGGACCGGTGGGGGCGGCTCGACGTCCTCGTCAACAACGCCGCCACCAACCCCGAGTTCGGCCCCCTCCTCTCCCACAGCTCCGGCGCCATCGACAAGACCTTCGAGGTGAACCTCAAGGGCCCGATCAACTTCACCCGCCAGGCGGTCGCGGCCTGGATGGGCGAGCACGGCGGCAGCGTCGTCAACCTGGCCAGCATCGCCGGGCTCGCCCCCGACCCGGGCATGGGGGCGTACGCCGCATCCAAGGCGGCGGTGATCAGCATGACCCGCTCGCTGGCCCGCGACCTCGGCCCCCAGGGCATCCGCGTCAACGCCGTCGCCCCCGGGGTGGTGCGCACCGATTTCGCCCGGGTGCTGGTCGAGACCCCGGAGATCCGTGACCGCATCCTCGAGCGCAGCGCGCTGGGCCGGGTGGCGGAGCCCGACGAGATCGCCGGCCCGGTGCTCTGGCTCGTCTCCGACGCCGCGTCCTACGTGACCGGGGCGGTGATCCTCGTCGACGGCGGCCACCTGGCCTGATCACAATGGAGGCGGCCTCCGGGCCGTCGACCACCGAGCACGGGAGTGGGCGCGACCGATGGCGATGGACACGGGTCTCGGCTACTGGCTCACCCGCCGGGCGGCGCTGACCCCGGAGCGCTCCGCCCTGGTCTTCGAGGGCGAGCGCTGGGACTACGCAGAGTTCAACCGGCGGGCCAACCGCCTCGCCCACGCGCTCCGGGCCCTGGGGGTGAACCACGGCGACCGGGTCGCCTACCTCGACCTCAACCACCCCGACTTCTTCCTCACCCTCTTCGCCGCCGCCAAGCTCGGCGCCATCTTCGTGCCGCTGAACTTCCGGCTCACCGCGCCCGAGCTGGTCTTCATCATCGGCGACGCCGGCGTCCACACCCTCGTCCACGACGAGGCCTTCGCCGCCGCCGTCGACGGGATCCGCGACCGCCTCCCCTGCCGCGAGCTGGTCTGCCGCACCGCCCGCGCGGGGGTGCGCGCCCTCGACGACCTGCTCCGCGACCAGCGCGACGACGACCTCGACAACCAGGTGGCCACCGACGAGGTGGCGGTGATCATGTACACCTCGGGCACCACCGGCCGGCCCAAGGGCGCGATGCTCACCCACGGCAACCTGCTCTGGAACAACATCAACGCCGCCCTCGCATTCGACACCAGCGTCGACGACGTCACCCTGGTGTGCGCCCCGCTCTTCCACATCGGCGGGCTCAACGTCACCCCGCTGATCGCCTTCCTCAAGGGCGCCGAGGTGGTGCTGATGCGGGCCTTCGACCCCGGCGGCGTGCTCGAGCTCATCCCCCGCCACCGGGTGACGACGATGTTCGGCGTCCCCGCGATGTTCCTGTTCATGTCGCAGCATCCCGGCTTCGCCGGCGCCGACCTCTCCAGCATCCGCTTCCTCATCTGCGGCGGCGCCCCCGTCCCCGAGTCGCTGATCCGCCTCTACGGCGCGCGCGGGCTCACCTTCGCCCAGGGCTACGGGCTCACCGAGACCTCCCCCTTCGTCACCATGGTGCCGGTCGACAGGGCACTCGAGAAAATCGGCTCCGCCGGCCTGCCGCCGTTCTTCACCGACGTGATGCTGGTCGACGACGCCGGCCGCGAGGTGGCCATCGGCGAGCGCGGCGAGGTGATCGTGCGCGGGCCCAACGTGATGAAGGGCTACTGGAACCGGCCCGAGGCCACCGCCGAGGCGATCCGCAACGGCTGGTTCCACACCGGCGACGTCGCCACCCGTGACGCCGACGGCTTCTACTACATCGTCGACCGCAAGAAGGACATGATCATCAGTGGCGGTGAGAACGTCTACCCCGCCGAGGTCGAGGACTGCCTCTACGGGCACCCCGAGGTCGCCGAGGCGGCGGTCATCGGGATGCCCGACGAGCGCTGGGGCGAGGTGGTTCTGGCCATCGTCGTCCTCAAGCCGGGGGCGGGGTCGGAGGAGCAGGACCTCCTCGACTTCACCCAGGGACGGCTGGCCCGCTACAAGCAGCCCCGCCGGGTGGTGTTCACCGAGGCGCTGCCGCGCAACCCGGCCGGCAAGGTGCTGAAGTTCCAGCTGCGCGATCGCTTCGCGCAGCCGGCGGCGGCGGAGCGGGAGGCCCCGGTGACCGGGTGATCTCCCACGCCGCCACCGCCCCGCGCTCGCGCCGGCCGCCCGACTGCCCGCTCTGCCGCGGACCGGTCGAGCAGACCTCGATCGAGGCGGTGCTGAGCACCAACCGCGGCTACCGCTTCCCGATGCTGCTGGTGCAGAGCTGCCCCGCCTGCGACCAGGCGGTCGCCGTCGAGCTCGCCTTCCTGGAGCGCTTCTGCGACTGTGCCGCCCACCTCGAGACCGACCTCGCCGACCACGCCCCGGTTCCGCACGCCCGCCAGCTGGTGAGCGTGGTCATCGAGTCGTGCGCCGCCTGCGGCCAGGTGCGCGAGGCCTACCTGAACCACTGAAGGCTCTCTGAGACCTCAGGCGGCCAGCTCGTTCCCCCGCTCGGTCAGCTCTCCGAACTCGCCGGCATACCGGGCCACCGAGGCGAACGGCACCATCGGCACCGCGTAGGCGGCGCAGATCTCCTCGAGCGTCTCCTGGCGCCGGGCGACGTTCTCGCTCGACACCCGCGACGGGTCGTTGCTACCGCTCCGGGGTGCCCACAGGTCGGGCTTCTCGGTGAGGCAGAGCACCCGGGAATACTGCGCCCGGATCACCCGCTTGCCGCGCAGCGTGGTCCCCCACATGAGCACCGCACCCATCGCCATCAGCCCGCTGGTCGGGGCGCTGCGATACGCCCAGTAGCCGTGGACCGGGTAGTACGGGTACTCCTCGCCGCATCCCTCGGGAGTGGTGCGGGCGTGGAGACCGCAGCGGCAGCCGTCGTCCGGGGCCTGGTGCCGCGGCGGGTCGTGCGGCGAGTACATGCACGTCGCCTCGGCGATCTCGCCGGCGGGCCATTCGAAGCGCATCGCCATGCTCTTCAGGACCGGCTTGCCGAGCTCCAGCACCCAGCAGCGGAAGCCCACGATCGGGGTCGGAACATCGTCCATCTCGCTACCGGGGGGGCACGGGTTCCTGGGGCTGCGGCAGCGGGATCACGAGGGGCTCCGGAGCGGAGCGCCTCTCCTTGTGGGTCACCTCATCCGGGGTCATCGGCTCTCCTCCGTACGGAGAAACTCTGCACGTCGCCAGGTGCCCGGAGCTTCGTGCGACCACCCCACATCCTCAGCGGATGCGTTCGGGCACCCATGACAACCGTACATGCCCGGACGGTTTTGCGCTCATCCTCCGGCGAGAAGACCGAGGAGATTCGCGACCAGCGAGGTCACGGCCTCGAGGAGCGAGGGCGCGGGGGCTGCCGGCACCGGGGCGGCGGGCGCCTCGACCGGGGGCGCGACCCCCACCGGGGCGGGCGGCGGGGCGGCGACGGGTGCGAGCCGGGGAGCCTGGGCGTGGCGGTCGATGGCGGCGACCCGGCCGGGGCTGATCGCGACGGCGGCCGGGAGCTTGGCGACCGCCGGGGCGGGGACGCTCGGGGCCGGTGCCGGGGCCGGGGGCGTCGCCGCCAGGCTGCCGCCGGAGGTCCCCCCGAGCGGAACCGGGACGTCGACGTGGAACAGGTGCTCGATCATCGCCCACGCCTGGGCGCCGGCCATCGCCGTGGCGGTCGGGCTCGGGGCGGGGCGCGCGGGGACCAGCGTGATCACCAGGAGGGCGGCGACCAGGCTGGCGAGACCGGCGACCACAAGGCGCAGGGGCAGGCGCAGAGGCACGGGAGATCCTCACGTGGTCGGGAGAGCAGAGGGAGAACGACTCCCGGGGGCAGGATCTTGTGGTGGATGCTATGGTCCCCCCGAATGTCCCCCTGGCTCGCCGGCTTCATCGCGCTCCTCCAGGGGTCGACCGAACTCTTTCCGGTCTCCTCGCTCGGCCACGCGGTGGTGGTGCCCAGCCTCCTCCACCTCGACTTCCGGCCCACCGAGGACAGCTTCGTGCCCTTCCTGGTGCTGCTCCACCTGGGGACGGCGTCGGCGCTGATCCTCCTGTACCGGGAGCAGTGGGTGCGGATCGTCGGCGGCTTCCTGCGCGCCTCGGTACGCGGCCGGGTCCAGGACCCCGACGAGAAGCTGGCGCTGCTCATCGTGGTGGGGACGATCCCCACCGGGATCCTCGGCTTCTTCCTCGAGAAGTCGCTGAAGTCGCTCTTCGCCAACCCGCGCGCCGCCGGCGCCTTCCTCATCGTCAACGCCGCCATCCTGCTCGGCGCCGAGCTGCTGCGCCGCCGGGACGAGCGGCGCGCGCGGATCGACAGCGAGGCCGGCGAGACCCGCGAGGCCGCCTTCCGCAGCGTCGAGAGCCTCAGCGTGCGCTCGGCGCTGCTGGTCGGCGCCTGCCAGTGCCTGGCGCTGATGCCGGGGATCTCGCGGGCCGGCGTGACCATGGCCGGAGGCCTGGTGGCGGGGCTGCGACACGGGGAGGCGGCGCGCTTCTCGTTCCTGCTCGCCACCCCGATCATCCTCGCGGCCGGTGTGCTCGAGGTGCCCCAGCTGTTCCAGCGCGGGGTTCCCCTCGGCACCTACCTGGCGGCCACGGTGCTCTCCGCCGTGGTCGCGTACCTCAGCGCACGGTTCCTCATCCGCTACTTCCGCAGCGGACGGCTCGACCCCTTCGCCGCCTACTGTGCGGCGCTCGGCATCGCCACCCTGGCGCTCGCCAGGTGACGGCTCACGGAGGACGCGCGTGATGCAGTCGCGCAGCGGCAACATGCCTCTCGCCATCGGTCTCGTGATTCTCGCGGTGATCTTCCTGATCGCCGCGATCTTCTACATGACCACCGACACCAGCCTGCTCGCAAGCACCACGGCGCGCCACTACAAGCACGGCATCCTGGCGCTCATCCTCGGTGCCCTCTGCCTGATCGGCGCCAACTTCGCGCGGCGTCCGCAGGCGTAGCCCCGCCGCTACCGAAGGTCCAGGATCAGCCGGAGCGGCCCGCCGGCGAAGGTGGGGGTGAACTGGACCGCGTGGGCCAGCTTCACGACATAGGCGGTCGAGCCGGTGGACGGGGGCGGGGTGAGCAGGCTGACCGAGGTCACCAGGCCGCCCGCCAGCGGCGCCGCCGGGGCGCCCGGGGCGGTGGCCTGGGCGAAGCTGACGATCAGCGTGGTCGGGTCCTGGAAGCCGATCGTCACCCGGGGCGACCCCGACGCTGCGCCGGCGGCGGGCTGCAGGTCGAACACCATCCGCAGGTAGCCGGCGTGGGCGCCGTAGCGGATGCCCTGCACGCTCCACCCGGGCGCGCCGTCGCCGACGGTCACGGTGCCGGTGAGCCCGGCGAGGGCCGCCGAGGAGTGGGGCGCTGCCGGCACCGGCGCGGCGGAGGGGCCGGCCGGCGGGACCACCGCCGGGTGCTGGGGCACGGTCGCCGCCGGCGGCGGCTGGGTGGTCTCCGAGGTGCCCGAGGACGAGGTGGTGGGCAGCGGCGAGGTCGAGCGCGCGCTGGCGACGCCGACCACGAACATCAGCAGGATGGCGGCGCCGAGCACCACCGTGAGCCTGCGGCCGTCGATGGTGCGAGCGTCGCCCGCCGGCGTCGCCGCGGTCTCGGAGGAGGCGGTGGCGGCGGCCGCGCCGGCGCGGCGGCGGCGCGGCGCCTCGGGCTCGGCCTCGGGGCGCCAGGCGGGCCACTCCTCGCCGGTCTCGGCGTCGAGCGGCGGCGCCGGGCGGGGCGCCGGGAGGGCGCCGGAGCCGGTGAGGCTCGAGGGTCGGGCCGGTGGGGCGAGCAGCTCGTCGACGGTGGGCTCGCGGCGGCCGGTGCGCTCCGGGACCGGGGCGGAGGCTTCCTCGTCCCCCTCCCAGGCGGCGCCGTCGGGACGGGCGGCGGGGCGCAGCGCCTCGCTGCGGCGCCGCGCCAGGTCGGAACGCGAGCGGGTGCCGCGCATCGGAGCCCCCGGGCCGCTGACGATCTCGATGCTGTCGTCGCGGTCGTCGAGGGCGGCGACGCGGAGGGCGCGGCGCAGCGCGATCTTCTCGCGGAGGCGGTCGACCACGCCGGGACGGGGGGCGGGCATCGGGCCGTAGCGCTCCACCGTGGTCGGCTCGTCGAGGGCGTCCTCGTCGGTGAGGGGGTAGCGAGGGACGGGTGGTGTCTCGGCCGAGCTCTCGGGCGTCCAGACGGGCACGGCGTCTCCTCCAGGTGGAACGGGGGCGGCGGCGGTCTCGGGGTGCCCGGGCGTCGCCGGGTCCGAGGTGGAGGACGGGATGTCCGGAGCAAGCGCCTCCGGAGGCGGGTCGGTGGGAATGGTCTCGATCCCGGCCTCGGGAGCCGGAGCGGCCCCGGCCGCCTGGCGGTCATCGGCCCGGGCGCGGCGGCGCCCGGCGCGGCTCGGCGGGGGCTCCGCCGGCGGCGGCTCGGGCAGCCCGTCGGGCAGGGGCGCGGAGGCCGGCTCGGTGCCGGGGGGCGTATCCACCCGGGCCGCCGCCCAGACGTCGAAGGTGTCGGGGGTGGCGGACGGCGCTGGCGCCGCCGGTGCGACCGGGCCCCCGGGGGCGGGCACCAGGCCGGCGGGAGGGCGGCGCGGCATCTGAGGCGGACGCGCGGTGGCCCAGGGCAGCGCCGCGCCGGTGCCGCCGCGCAGCCAGGGTGGGGTGCTCTCCGAGGGCCCGGCCACGGCGGCGACGTCGGGCACCGCGGGCATCGGGTCGCCGGCGGCGATCAGCCGGGTCTGCTCGAGCAGCAGGCGCACCGAGGTCTCGGGAAGGTGCACCCGGGCCAGGCCCTGGACCCGCTCGACCTCCTCACGGAGGTGGCCCAGCCCGGCGCGGCAGCGGTGGCAGCCGACCAGGTGGGCCTCGAGCTCACCCTTGCGGGGGGCGGGCAGCTCGCCGTCGACGTAGCAGCTCAGCGTCAGCAGGCTGCACTTCACAGCGCGATCTCCCGGTAGATGGTGCCGAAGTCGCGGCGGGCGCCGGCGAGGAGGCGGGAGGCGGCCTCGGGCGAGCACTCCAGGGCGCGGCCCATCTCGCGGTAGCTGAGCTTGGCCATGTCCCGGAGCAGCAGCGCCGCGCGGCGCTCGAACGCGACCGTCATCAGCGCGCGCTTCACCGTGTTGATCCGGGTCGCCTCGCCGGCGTCGACGTCGGCGGCGAAGTGCTGCTTCGAGCGGCGGAGCAGGCGGCGTGGGCCGGGGAGGCGCTGCTGGTGCTGACAGGCGCGGGTCACCGCCCGGTAGAGCGCGACCCGGCCGTCGGCACGCACCCGTGCCGGCGGGTAGCGGCTGGCATGGTGGATTGCCGCCGCCACGAACTCCAGCGCGTCGCCGGCATCACCGACGAGGTGGGTGGAGTACGTGGCGAGGTCGTCGAGGTGCTCGCGCACGAGGAACGCGAGCTCGCTCGATTCTGGCAAGACGTGTGCTGCGACGCTGGTCATCAGTGTGGCGTGCGGGGCACGCAGGTGCCTGGCCAGGATACATATGTACGGTCGGGGGGTCAAGGCGGCGCCCCCCCGGCCCCCGGACGGGTCAGGCGGCCGGGCCGGTCTCCGCCCGGCGGCGACGGGGGGGGCTGCGCCGCGCCGGGGAGGCGGGCGCGGCGGCCGAGGCCGGCGACGCCGTGGGAACCGGCGGCTCGGCCGCGGTCACCGGGGCGCGGCGCGGGCGCGGCGCGGTGCGGGTCGCCGCGGCCGGGCCCTTCGCCGCCCGGGCGGCGGCGGTGGTGCTCCGCGGCGTGCGGGTCCTGGACGCCGCGGTGGCGGAGGTGGTGGCCCGGGCGCCGGTGGCGGCACGGGGCCGGCGCGGCCGCGGGGTGGCCGGTGCGGCGGCGGCCGGCTCCCGACGCCGTGCGTCGACGCCGGTCAGGTCGAGCTCCCGGCGGCGGGTCCCGGTGAGCGCGGCGAGCAGCCTCGCCAGGTCGACGCGGGAGGCGCCGGCCGGGGCGGTGGGCAGGCGGAGGGCGAGCAGGACCCCGAGCGCGGCAACCCCGGCGGTGACCAGGAGCAGCGCGCGCACCGGCCCCCAGGCCACCGGCGCCAGCAACGCCCCGGGGTCGAGGGTGGAGAGCGTCCGCCGGGGCACCGCGGTCAGGCCGGCCAGCACCGCGAGACCGATCGCCGCGGGCAGCCGGAGCACGCTGACGACCGCCGCGGCGGCGCGGTTCTCGTCGCCGCCGGCGATGCCCGCGACCGCCATGGTGAGCACCGGGGCCAGCGCCAGCCCCATCGCCGCCCCGCGCAGGCCGACCAGGGCGGCGATCTCCCAGCCCGCGGTGGCGGGGCGGGTGAGGTGGAGCAGGTAGCTGGCGTCGGCGAGCAGGGAGAGCCCGGCCGCCGCCGGCCAGCGGGGCCCGACCCGATCGCAGAGGCGCCCGGAGAGGGGCAGCGCCACCGCGGCGGCGAGGCCGGCGAGGAGCGGTGGCCAGGCCCCCTGGGGACCCCCGCCCTGGGCCTGGAGCAGCAGCGACGGAGCCTCGAGGAAGCCGGCTCCGAGGCAGCCGACCAGCACCGCGAGGAGCAGCGTGGCGGCGCCGGCGGCGGGGTCCCAGAGCCGCCGCAGGTCGAGCAGCGGCCGCTCCGCGGAGAGCTCGACGACGACGAATCCGGCGACGGCGGCGGCGCCCCCGAGGCCGAGGAGCACGGTGAGGGGCGAGCCCCAGCCCCACCACGACCCACCGCCGAGGGCGAGCAGCGCGAGCAGCAGGCCGGCGCCGCCCGAGGCGAGGCCGGCGACGTCGAGGCGGCCGCCGGCGCCACCGGGGGCGGACGGGAGCACCGCCATCGAGGCCCGCGCCGTCAGCAGCGCCGCGGCGGCCTCGGCGGCGAGCAGCGCACGCCAGCCGGGCTGACCGGCCAGGGCCGCGCCCAGCAGCGGCGCGGCGGCGGGGAGGAGCAGGGCGCCGGCGGCGAAGGCGCCGAGGGCCTCGCCGAGACGGCGCCGCGACGTGGCGCGGAGCAGCAGGGCGAGCGCGGTGGCGGGGAGCAGGCCGGCGGCGGCACCCTGGATCACCCGCAGCACCACCAGGCTGGGGAGGTTCGGGGCGAGGCTGCAGAGCAGCGAGGCGCCGGCCAGGCCGAGCAGGCCGATGCGGAGCAGCCGGCCGGCGCCGGCGCGATCTGCGAGGTGACCGCTCACCAGCGCCACCAGCCCGAGCGGGATGGCGTACGCGGCCGCCAGCAGCGGTCCGCCGCCGCCGAGGGGCCCGCGCGCGGCGGGGAGGGCGACGCCGAGCACACCCGGACCGCAGAGGGCGAGGGCGGCGCTCACCGTGAGCACCGCCAGCGCGCCCGCGGCGGAGACGGCGACGGGCGCGACGCCCGAGCGCGAGCGCGGACCGCGGTCCGCCTCCGCCCGGACGCCGGCCCGCCGCCTCGCGGGGCCGGTCGCAGCTGGTCGCCGGCAGGCCTCAGTGAGCACCGTGCCGGTTCCCTCGTGTCACCTCACTCCCTTCCTGAGCTGTGTCTGTCCGGACCGCTCGCAGACCCGGCACCCTACGGTGTTTCTGTCGGAAAGCGCAAGTACCCGGCGCCTCACTGCAGGTTCCCCTGCGGCGGCGGCTGGGGGAGCAGCACGCGCTCGCCCGGCCGCAGCCCGGAGGTCACCTCGGTGGTGGTGTCGCCCGCCTGTCCGGTCTGGACGGCGGTGCGCCGCTCGATGCCGTCGGGCTGCACCACGGTGACGTAGCTGGCGCCGCCGGCGCGCTCGATCGCGGCGTTGGGGATCTGCAGCACGTCGTGCAGCTCGGTCACCACCACCGCCGCCGACGCGGTCATCCCCGCTCTGAGCCGGTGGTCGCCGTCCTGCAGCACCAGCGTCGCCATGTAGTTGGTGACGTTCTGCAGCACGGTGCTGTTTGGCCCCACCGCCAGCACCGCCGCGGGCAGCCGCACCCCGGGAAGCGCGTCGACGCTCACCGTCGCGGCCTGGGTGGGCTCCATCCGGGCGGCGTCCTGCTCACCGATCATCGCCACCACCTGCAGGCTGTTGACGTTGCTGAGGACGATGAACGCGCTCGACGCCGCCGCACCCCCGGTGGCCGGCGGGATCGCGCCCGCGGGCGCGGACGCGGCGCCGGCGGGGTTGGGCTGCGGGGCCACGCTCCCCGGCGCCTGCGGGGTGGTGACCCCGCCGTTGGCGGTGACCAACTCGCCGACGGCGCCGTTGACGCTCGCCACGGTGCCGTCCGCGGGCGCGGTGAGCACCGTCTCGGAGAGGTTCTGCTGGGCGTTGTTCACCGCCGCCTGGTCGCCCTCCACCACCGCCTGCTGGCCCGCGATCGTGGTCGAGCGGTTGGTGGTCTGCTGGGCGAGCGCATCCTGGGCCGCGGTCACCTGGGCCCGTGACGCGGCCACGTCCCTGGGACCCGACACCTGGTCGGCCGACCCCTTCCCCTGGTCGGCGAGCAGCTTGCCCTGGTCGCTCTGCACCTTCTGCACGTCCTGGGCGACCAGGGCCTGGTCCTGCACCACCCGCGGCGAGTCGGTGGCGATCGCCGCCTGGTCGGCCTGCACCCGTGCGGAGTCCTGGTTGACCTGCCCCTGGGCGATCGCCACCTGCCGCTGGTCCTGGCCGATGTGGTCCTGGTCCTGGGTGACCTGGTTCTGGTCCTGGTTGACCCGAGCCTGGTCCTGCGAAACATGGGACTTGTCGGCCGCGCAGGCGGCGCCGGCGGGAGCCACCGCGCAGTCGTGCTGCTGCAGCTGCTGGTCGTGCTGCAGCTGCGCCTGGTCGCGCTGCTGCTGCTGCTGGTCGCGCTGCAGCTGCGTCTGGTCGCCAGCCAGCTGGGCATTGGCGGTGGCGAGCCGTCCCTGGTCCTGCTGGAGGGCGCCGAGGTCGCCGCCGAGCCGGGCCTGGTCGCGGTTGAGCGCCCCCTGGTCGCGGCCGAGGATCGCCTGGTCGCGGCGCAGGATCACCTGGTCGTTGGCGAGGAAGCGCTGGTCCTGGACCACGGTGGCGGTGTCCACCTGGACCGCCAGGGTGGTCTGGGCGATGGTGTGCTGCAGGGCGGTCTGGGCGGCCTCGAGATTGTGCCGGGCGGTCTCGACCGCGTTGCCGCTGACGGTGTTGGCGAGCGTCGCCTGGTCCTGCTGCATCCGGGCCTGCGCCTGGCGCAGCGCGTCCTGCAGCGGGCCGGGGTCGATGCGCGCCAGCACCTGCCCCGCCTGGACGTGGTCGCCGACGTGGACGTCGACCTCGACGAGCTGCCCCGCCTGGCGGAAGCTGGCGTTCTGCTGGTTGACCGGCACCAGTGTGCCCGCCGCCCGCGCCACCACCCGCACCGTGCCCCGGGCGACCACCGCGGTGGCGACCCGGGTGCGCGGCGGCGGGCCCGGGCGGAGCAGGTCGACGGTCACCAGCAGCACCAGCAGCAGCGAGGCGACGGTGAGCCCGGTGGCGGCGAGACGGCTGCGCGTCATCGCCGCTCAGCTCCGGAGATCCGGGCGAGGGTGGCATGAACATGCCGGAGGCGCGGCCCGCCCCGGACCGCTGCCGTGCATCCCTTCCCGCCCCTCCCACCAGCGCGCCTGTGCGGCACCGGAGGGCTCCTCATCGCGTCGTCGCCGTCTCTTTGTCGAGGGGCCGAAAGTCTAGGGGATTCGAAGCGCCGACTGCAATTGACGCTCTTGATGTCGTGCGAAAGTGTCCGTAGTGTCAGAAAGACGCCGGCACGGTGAGCAGCGCGCCGCCGCGCACCGCGGTGGGCGGGGCCAGCCCGCACGCGCTCCAGGCGGTCGCCGGCATCCCGATGTCGGCGACGACGACCCGTCCGGCGTGCGCCCGCCCCGAGCCTGTCCAGAGCCCGGTCTTCACCGCGGTGAGGGTGCAGGTGGCCTCGGCGCGGACACAGGGGTCGTGGGCCTCTCCGCTGCCGGCGTCGAGCCCGCTGGGGACGTCGACGCTGAGCACCCGGGCGCCGTCGAGGGCGGCGATGGCGCCGGCGTCGGGGGCGCGCGGGGCGCTCCGCAGCCCGGTGCCGAGCAGGGCGTCGACGCAGAGGGCGGCGGCGGCCGCGGTGGCGGCGAGCCGTGAGGTGTCCTCGGCCACCGTCACCGCCACCCCGGCGCCGCGGGCGGCGCGCAGCTGGTCGACCACCGCGCCGCGCAGGCGGGCCTCGTCGCCGGCCACGACCGCATCCACCGCGCAGCCCCAGGCGCGCAGGTGCCGGGCCGCGACCAGCCCGTCGCCGCCGTTGTTGCCACGCCCGGCGACCACCAGCACCGGCCCCGGCCGGCGGCCGAGCATCCGCCAGGCGCAGCGCGCCACCTGCCAGCCGGCCACCTCCATGAGCATGATGATGTCCACGCCGGCGCCCACCGCGGCGGCGTCGAGGGCGGCCAGCCGGTCGGGGGCCAGCGCCCCGTAGCGCCGCTCCAGCGACGCCGCGTTCACCCGGCGGTCCCGAGGGAGATGCGCACCGTCGCGCCGGCCGCGGGGCCGCCCAGCCGCGATGCGGGAGCGCCGCGGGCGGCGATCTCCAGGTGATCGGCGCTGCCCATCACCAGGGCGAGGCCGCCACCGATCTCCGCGTAGGTGCGGGCCACCCGCCGGGTGGCCCCGCCGGGCCAGGACGCCGCCAGCGGCCGGGCCCCGCCGAGGTCGGCCGCGCGGGCGGTGGTGATGGCGTTGCCGAAGCGGTCGACGACGCAGACCCGCGCGTAGAGGGCCGCGCCCACCCGGCGGGGGAAGGCGGCGGGGAGCATCACCGGGTCGAAGACCGGCTCCCCGCAGTCCTCGAGGCGTGCGCCGGCGGCGAGGCGGGCGGCGGCCGGGGCGAACAGGTCGCGGCCGGCGAAGGTGGGAGCGGCCCCGTCGGGGCAGGGGAGCGATACGCAGCCGCGCTCGCCCGCCTCCTCCCAGAGCCAGGTGCAGAGGCCGTTGTCGGGGGCGACACAGCGCACCCCGTCGGCCTCGAGTGCGAGGGCGCGGCGATCCGTTCCCACCCCCGGGTCGACGACCGCGCAGATCACCGTCCCGGCGGGGAAGGCCCGGGCCAGCGCCTTGACGTGGTAGGCGCCGGCGAGCATGTCGCCCGCGGGCACGCCGTGGGTGCCCACCGCCCAGCGCAGCCGTGGCTCGATCGACCACAGCGCGCCGCCGAGGGCCCCGGCGTAGCTGTCGTCGGCTCCGTAGTCGGTGACCAGCACCACCGCGTGGCGCGGCTCGGACATGGCCCTGTAGGGTAGGGCCGGTGAGCGGCGTCGAGGTGGAGCGGCAGGCGGCGGCGGTCGGGCCCGCGGGTGAGCGGCTGCGCCGGCCGGCGTGGGCGCTCGGCGTGGTGGTGCTCGCCGTGCTCGGTGTCGCCGCCGCGCTCGTGGTCGGCGTCCGCGGCCTCCTCGGCGACCCGGTGCGCTCCACCGCCGCCGACGGCACCAGCCTGCTGGCGGGAAGCTTCACCCCCCTCGGCTGCGCCGGGTGCAGCGCCCAGGGGTACGTCCAGGACGGGGCGCGCAGCGTGTTCGTCCGCCTGCCCGCGGGCTGCCCGGAGCCGGGTCGCGACGCCCATGTCGAGGTCCACGCCCGGCCCGCGCCGGAACTGGGCAAGCACGCCTACCTCGCCGTGACCTGCCCCGCGGGGTGATCCCGGCCAGCGCCGTCGAGGTGTCGGAGGCGCTGCCGGAGGAGCTCGCACGCCTCTCCGAGCTCACCGTCGCCGCCTACCGCGCGGTCGCGCCGATGCCCGACGGCTACGCCGCCGAGCTCGCCGACGTGCGCGGCCGCGCCGCCGACCCGGGGGCGGTGGTGCTCGCCGCCCGGCTCGGAGGCCGGGTGGTCGGCGGCGCCACCGTGGTGCTGGCTCCGGAGTCGCCGCTCGCCGAGCTGCTCGAGCCCGGGGACGCGGGGCTGCGGATGCTCGCCGTCGACCCCGAGGTGCAGGGCGCCGGGGTGGGGCGGACGCTGGTGGAGGCCACCATCGAGCTCGCCCGCCGGCGGGGGCTGCGCCGGCTCTCGCTGCACACCCACACCGTGTTCGTGCGGGCCCGGACGCTCTACGAGGCGATGGGCTTCGAGCGCACCCCCGAGCGGGACATCGACGCCGGCCCCGACCTGCATCTCCTGGCCTACGCGATCCGGCTGGACTGACCGGGGAGTACCCCCCCAAGGCGACGAACCTCGGCCCGTGGCGCAAGGACGACAAGCGAGCGAACGCGAGCGTCGCCGGCGAGTGCCGGCGTGGAGGGGGCGCGCCTCGGCATCGCGCAAGCGAAGCGCCGCGCGATGTCTTTGGCGCGAACGGGGGAGGCGTAGCCTCCCCCGAGTCGAAAAGCCGATGCCGGCCGGCCGGGACAAAAAAAGACGGGGGAGGCTTGAAGCCTCCCCCGTCTGTCAAGGACGGACCCTAGTACTCCGGCATCGGCGGCGCGGCGGCCGCCTTCCGGTCGGGGATGTCGGTGATCAGAGCCTCGGTGGTGAGCAGCAGGCCCGCGATCGAGGCCGCGTTCTGCACCGCCGAGCGGGTGACCTTGGTGGGATCGATGATGCCCGCCTTGATCATGTTCACGAACTCGCCGGTGGCGGCGTTGAAGCCGTCACCCTTCTTGAGCCCCTTCACCTTCTCGACGATCACCGAGCCCTCGGACCCGGCGTTGATCGCGATCTGGCGGAGCGGCTCCTCGAGCGCCCGGCGCACGATGTTCGCGCCGGTGGCCTCGTCGCCCTCGAGCTTGAGGCTGTCGAGCGAGGGGATGGCGTTGATCAGCACCACGCCGCCGCCGGACACGATGCCCTCCTCGACGGCCGCACGGGTCGCCGAGACGGCGTCCTCCATGCGGTGCTTCTTCTCCTTGAGCTCGGTCTCGGTGGCCGCGCCCACCTTGATGACCGCGACGCCGCCGCTCAGCTTGGCGAGGCGCTCCTGCAGCTTCTCGCGATCCCAGTCGGAGGTCGACTTCTCGATCTCCGCCTTGATCTGCTCGATGCGGCCCTTGATCGCGTCGGCGCTGCCCGCACCCTCGACGACGGTGGTGTCGTCCTTGGTGACGGTGACGCGGCGCGCCCGGCCGAGGCTGGAGAGCTGCGCGGAGTCGAGCTTGAGGCCGACCTCCTCGCTGATCACCTGGCCGCCGGTCAGGATGGCGATGTCCTGGAGCATGGCCTTGCGGCGGTCACCGAAGCCGGGCGCCTTGACGGCGACGGCGGTGAAGGTGCCACGCAGCTTGTTGACGATGAGGGTGGCGAGCGCCTCGCCCTCGACGTCCTCGGCGATGACCAGGAGCGGCTTGCCGCTCTGGACGACCTTCTCGAGGATGGGCAGAAGGTCGGCGATCGCCGAGATCTTCTTGTCCGTGATGAGGATGTAGGGGTCCTCGAGCACGGCCTCCATGCGCTGGGCATTGGTGACCATGTACGGGGAGATGTAGCCCTTGTCGAACTGCATGCCCTCGACCAGCTCGAGCTCGGTCTCCAGGCCCTTCGACTCCTCGACGGTGATGACCCCGTCCTTGCCGACCTTCTCCATCGCATCGGCGACGATCTCGCCGATGTTGGGGTCGGCGGCCGAGATCGACGCGACCTGCGCGATCTGGCTCCGCTCGCTGATCGAGACGGATTCCTTCTTGATGGCCGCGACGACCACCTCGACGGCCTTCTCCATGCCGGTCTTCAGGGCGACCGGGTTGGCGCCGGCCGCGACGTTCTGAAGGCCGGCGGTGATCAGCGCCTGCGCCAGCACGGTGGCGGTGGTGGTGCCGTCACCGGCGATGTCGTTGGTCTTGGAGGCGACCTCCTTGACCAGCTGGGCGCCCATGTTCTCGAAGGGCTCTTCGAGCTCGATCTCCTTGGCGATGGTGACGCCGTCGTTGGTGATCGTCGGAGAGCCGAACTTCTTGTCGAGGACGACGTTTCGCCCCTTGGGCCCTAGGGTGATCTTCACCGCTTCGGCGACGCGGTCCACGCCCCGCTTCAGGGCTGCGCGAGCGTCGACGTTGAACACCAACTGCTTGGCCATGCATGCCTCCTCCTGCTCGCTGGCAGGGTCCACAGGAACCGCGAACGATGCGGGAGCCAGTTTAGCACTCCGATAGGTCGAGTGCTAGCGCAGCGGACCCCGGGGTGCCAGCGGTCGCCCGAGGCCAGTGCCAGCGGTGGGGAGGCGCAGCTTGGCGACCGCGGCGGCGGCGTCAGACGTCCCTCCCGCGGCCAGGGCGCCGCCGGCCAGAGCGCGAACCCACGGCACCTCGCGGGCTCGGGCAGGCGGATCCACCGATCGGACCGGTCCAGTTCGGCCGCCAGGCGGATCTGGGACCAGCCCCGGCGCGGCCGCCCCCCCATGACCGCACGCCGATGACGCTCAGCTCGTCCTCCGCCGGCGATGCGACCGCGACCGGCGGTGCTGCCTCCCCTCCTCTCTCGAAGAGTCGACCGAAACGCCTCATGAGACCCCGTGGTGATCGTCTCCACTGAGACGACCGGGCGGTCGGAAACCTGGGCGCGAGCTTGGGCCGTGCGCGATCGTTCCGATCGTTCCGATCGGCGCGGTAGGCCGAGTTGCCGTAAATTCCAAGGCTCGACCCCAGGTTTCATCAGCGGGTGCCGTGGACGATGGCTGACGTGACAATAGACGTCGACGTCAGGGCGACGACCCTGCGGGGCACCGGTGGGCGCCGTTTGCTCCGCTTCTGCAGCGCTCGTCAGGCTGAGAGCGAGGTCTGGCCCCCACGCTCACCGGGTGGACCGCGTCCAGGACGCTCGCACAGCAGTACGACGACATCTACCAGGGCGTTGCGCACGGCCAGACGACCTTCCGGGCGGTGATGACACAGATTTCCACCGGCGCCCCATCCGTAGGCGACGTCGCCAGAGGGAGAACTCGCGAATGGTCGGCTCGGGGACGCCTCGATCTCCCAGTGGTCCCGACCAGGTCGATCTCGTAGCCCAGCCTGTGGATCTCCGCGGCGAGCTGCGCTCGGTATCCGGTGCCCGCCTCGATCTGCATCAGCATCAGCTCGCGGGAGTCGATGGCGCCCCAGCGGCCGTTCGCCGCCTCGCGGCCCTCCTTGCGGAGGGCGAGGTTGGCGATGACGCAGTGGTCGTGGAGCTCGGGGTCGGCGCCGTAGCCGCGGGCCTCCTGCTCGCGGGTCACCCGGCTGTAGGTGAAAACCTCCGCGGGGGCGGGTTCGGCCATATCATCGGGAGATGACAGCCCCGGCTCTTCGAGTGCTCGGACTGGCGGCGGCGGCGGCGGGGGTCGCGGCCGCGTCGCTGCGGGCCCTGGCGCGCCCCCTCCCGGTCGAGGATCGGCGCCTCCTCGACTGGGAGGAGGTGCGACGCATCGCCCACAGCCGCTCCGGCCCGCGCCGGGCCAACTCCTCCTATGCCGAGCGCGGCCGGGAGTACAACTCCATGGCCGCCGAGCTGGCCCCGCTGATGGCGGAGGTCACCGGCACCCCGGTGGCCGGGTTCCCGCCCTTCACGGTGCTCGACCGCCACGGCTTCATCGACCGCAACCTGGTGATCACCCAGCGCCTCTTCGCCCCGATCGAGCGGCTCCGCAACCAGATCCCCGACTCGCGGGCGACCGCCCTCGGCCGGGGGGTCCTCAGCCGCTACGTCGGCGAGCTCTTCGGCTTCCTCAGCCGCCGCGTCCTCGGCCAGTACGACCCGGTGCTGATGCTCGCCCCGGTCGCCGGCGACGCCTCCGCCCCCGGCGAGCCGGAGCCGGCGGCGCTCTTCCTGGTCGAGCCCAACGTCAGCGGCTTCGAGGAGCGGCACGAGGTGCCCGCGGCGAACCTCCGCCGCTGGCTCGTGCTCCACGAGCTCACCCACGCCTGGCAGTTCGAGGCCCATCCCTGGCTGCGCGACCACATCGGCGAGCTGATGGGCGCGATGCTGATGAGCGAGCTCGCCGGCGACCCCGCCGCCCCGACGCCGCCCTCGACGCCGGCGATGCTCCGCAGCCTGCCCACGGTGGTCCGCCGCCAGCTCGGCGCGGTGGGCAGCATCCAGGCGGTGATGAGCGTCTGCGAGGGCTACAGCAACTTCGTCATGCACCAGGTGGGCAGCCGCCACCTCGCCGACTTCGACCGCCTCGAGCAGGCGTTCCACGAGCGGGCCCAGCAGCGCAGCCTGCTGGAGCGGCTGGTTCTTGCCGTCACCGGCATGAACATGAAGCTCCGGCAGTACGAGGTGGGCGAGCGGTTCGCCGAGGCGGTCACCGCCGAGGGCGGCCTGGCGCTGCTCAACCGGGTCTGGGACGGCCCCGAGCAGATGCCCACCCTCGCCGAGCTGCGGGAACCGCGGCGATGGGTGGACCGGGTCAGGAACACTCCTATACTCGCGGGGTGATCTCGCCAGGCCTCTCCGTGGCGGAGCGGCTCACCGCCGCCGGGCAGCGGCTCACCGCCCAGCGGGTGATCGTCGCCGACGCCCTGCTCCGCTCCAAGCGCACGGTGACCGCGCAGGAGCTCTTCGAGCGGCTGCGCCGGCGCCACCCCCTGCTGGGACGGGCGACGGTCTTCCGCACCCTCGACCTGCTCGTCGACGCGGGCCTGGCGCAGCGGTTCGACCGCGCCGGGCACGCCTGCGCCTACGTCGCCTGCGAGCCCACCCACCACCACCACCTGGTCTGCCGCCGCTGCGGCGCCTCCACCGACATCGACGACGAGGAGGTGGCGGTGCTGGTGGAGGCGGTCCGGACCCGCCACGGCTTCGCCCTCGACCACGACGCCCTCGACTTCCACGGCCTCTGCGGGCGCTGCGAGCCGGCGGCCTCGGGGGGCGGTTGACGCCCGCGTCAACAATCCCCATGCTGGGGGGGTGAGCACACGTCACTACGCCATCCCCGTGGAGCTGACCCGCTGGCAGGTCGAGGGCCGGCAGACCGTCGTCTTCAACTGGGAGTACGACGAGGGTCGCGACCGCATGCTGGGCCTGTACGAGAAGGGCAAGGCCAGGCAGTGGAACGCCTCCGACCGGCTCGACTGGTCGCACGCTCCCGACCCCGAGAACCCGCTCGGCGCCCGCGACGAGAACATCAGCATCTACGGCTCGCCGCTGTGGGAGAAGCTCGGTCCCGAGCGCCGCACCGAGATCCGCCGCCACCTCGCCGCCTGGTCCTACTCGCAGTTCATGCACGGCGAGCAGGGGGCGCTGATCTGCGCCGCGAAGATCGTCCAGACGGTGCCGGACATCGACTCCAAGTTCTACGCGGCCACCCAGGTGATGGACGAGGCGCGGCACGTCGAGACCTACTCCAGGTACCTCCAGGAGAAGCTCGGCCTCGCCTATCCCATCAACCCGCCGCTGCGTTCGCTGCTCGACGACGTCATCACCGACTCCCGGTGGGACGTCACCTACCTGGGCATGCAGGTGCTCATCGAGGGGCTGGCGCTGGCCGCATTCTCGATGCAGCGCGACCACACCGACGACCCGCTCGCCCGCGCCATCAACGCCTACGTCATGCAGGACGAGGCGCGTCACGTCGCCTTCGGCCGGATCGCCCTGCGCGAGTTCTACCCGCAGCTCACCGACGCGGAGCGTGCCGACCGCGAGGAGTTCGCGATCGAGGCCTGCTACCACATGCGCGACCGCTTCCTCGCCGAGGAGCTGTGGGAGAACCTCGGTTTCCGGCGCGAGGAGTTCCTCGAGTCGGTGACCGGCTCGCGGCGCACCCGCGAGTTCCGCTCGGCGCTCTTCAGCCGCATCGTCCCCACCCTGAAGGACATCGGCCTCTTCGGGCGCAGGGTGCGGGAGGCCTTCGTGGACATGGGGGTGATGCACCTCGCCGACCTCGACGCCGAGGCGATGAGCGACCGCGACGAGCGGGTCGCCGAGGAGATGGAGCGCCTCGACCGCGAGCGCCGCGCCCGCGACGTGATGAGGGCCGTCGAGGCCGGCGCCGCCGGCTAGCGGGGAAAGGCGAAGCCACTCCCCGGTTATGATTCCGCGCTGCGATCAGCCGGTCGGGAGGCGGGTTCCATGGACTACGACGAGGCTCTCGGTGTCTACTACGCGACCCGCCCCGAGGACACCCCGGTGCCCGAGGCGGTGAGCGAGGGTGGCCCGGCGCGGCGGCTGCGCGACGCGGTCGAGCCGATCGCCATGTACCCGGTGTGGTCGCGGCTGGTCAACGAGCGGCTCGCGGGTCTGGGGCTCGACTTCCTCACCGGCTACGTGGCCGGCCGGGGGGGCCCGCTCGGCGACGCCACCCCGGCGGTGGTGGCCTCCACCTTCGCCTGGTTCGACCCGTCGCTGCTGGAGCGCCTGTGGACCGCCGCCCGCGAGGCGGCGCCGATCGCCGACGTCCTCCACGAGCGCACCCTGGCGATCGGCGAGGGCCTCGGCGAGCTGCTCGGTGAGGACGGTGTCGACGAGATGGCCCAGACGCTGCGCGAGGCGGTCGGCAGCGCCGACGCCATCGGCCGCCCGCTGTTCGGTGCGCTCCGGGCTCAGCCGTGGCCCGACGCTCCCGCGGCCCGGCTTCAGCGCGCCTGCGACCTGATCCGCGAGCACCGCAGCGACAGCCACATCGCCGCCGCGATCAGCTCCGGCCGTGGACCCGTGGAGATGAACATCCTCACCGAGCTCTGGCTGGGGATGCGGCTGGGCGAGTACACCGCCACCCGCGGCTTCGCCGAGCCGGTGATCGAGGCCGCCGCCGAGCGGCTCCGCGCCGAGGGCCTGCTCGAGGGGACCGAGCTCAGCGATCGCGGCCGCGCCGCCCGCGCCGAGATCGAGCGCCGCACCGAGGCCATGGAGGGGAGCATCGCCGGCGCCCTCGGCGACCAGCTCGACTGGCTGGTGGCGCGCCTCGACCGCTGGTCGAGCGCCTGCATCAGCGCGGGATCGTTCCCTCCCGACCCGCTGAAACGCGCCGCCGGCTGAGCCGCCCGGCGGGGGCCGCGGTGACCGCACCCGGCCCCGCGGAGCCGGTCAGATCTTGTCGAGGATCACCCGGCGGCGGCGCTGGAAGTCCTCGTCGGTCAGCTCGCCGCGGTCGCGGAGGTCGGCGAGGCGGCCGATCTCTCCGAGCAGGTCGACGAGCGGGGTGTCCATCCGGGTGCCCGACCACTGGCCGGTGACGTCGACGTACTCGGGCGGGCGGCTGTCCCAGGACTTCAGGTAGAAGACCGCCTTGAGGCTGTGGTACGGGATGCCGAGCAGCTCGATCTCGTCGCCCGCCGGGCTCACCAGCTCGACGGTGACGCCGTACTTGTTGCGCTGCGGGTTGTCGGCGATGAGGCCCTTGACGACCTCGCCGTCGAGGAAGCGCACCGCCACCTTCTGCATGTTCTCGATCGCCATCGGGGGATCCAGGGGACGCCGGCCGAGGGTCAGGCACTTCACCGAGGGAAGCGGGATGAGCGCGCGACGGTTGTTGGTGCCCGGGTCGCTGACGGTCAGCTCGAAGTCGGGATGGTCGAGGTCAAGCCGGTCGACGGCTCCCTCGAGGATCTCGTCGTCGGCGAACCGGACAAGGACGTGTCCCGTCGGTCCCGCGGTGCCGGCACCCCAAGCGTCCGCTGTCATCATCCCTATCCTACCCAACCCTCGAACGTGGCGGGATCACGCCGTAACGCGACGCTGTCGGCGAACCGATCGCCGGGACCTCCCTTACCCAGTAGGACGCTGGGCCAGCCCGAAACTTGCAGACCTGGGACCGTCACCGATCGGTGACAGGAAGCGGCTCGGGCCCCTGCTATTAATGGATCCGCACCCGCCTCGGCCGACGAGGACCAGGGTGGGACGTGTGCAACTGAGGGAGGGGTCTCGAGGTGGTCTCGGTTTCCCCGGAGTCTACGATGGCGACAGAGGTCGCGGAGATTGACGATCTGGCGCTGATCCGGATGTACCGGGACGGCGACGCCAGCGCGTTCGATCGGATCTTCACCCGGTACAACCAGCGGATTCGCGCTCTGTGCGCGCGATACGTCGGCGACGGCCAGCTGGCCGAGGACCTGGTGCAGGAGACCTTCTACAACGTGCTGAAGACGCTGAACCGCGTCGACGACACCTTCCACTTCTCCGCCTGGATCTACCGCATCGCGGTGAACCTGTGCCACGACGAGCTGCGCCGGCGCGACAAGGTGCAGCACCACGTCGAGCCCGGTGGTGACGACGTCGAGGAGGCGGTGATGCGTCTCGTCGACCACGATCGCGAGCGCAGCCCGGAGTCCGCGCTGGAGATCACCAACATGCGCCGGGTGGTGTGGGAGGTCGCCAAGCAGCTTCCCGAGCGCCAGCGGATGGTGCTCACCCTGCGCGAGCTGCAGGGTCTCTCCTACGCCTCCATCGCCCACGTCATGGGCATCAGCCAGTCGGCCGTCGAAACCCTCCTCCACCGCGCGCGGCGCCGCTTCAAGGAGCTGTACCTCAAGCAGGAGGGGTCGCAGGAGGCCACCGGCGACTGCGCAACCGTGACCCACATCCTCGAGCACATCGGACGGCGCAACCTCCGCCAGGACCAGAAGCGGATGCTCGTCAACCACCTCGAGGCCTGCAAGGACTGCCGGGCCCGGTTCCCGGCGCGCTCCGCCACCGCCGCCACCGGCTGACCCACGCCCTCGGCGAGGGAAGGCTGTAGCCTCTCCGCCGACATGCGGGTGGTCTGCGCGCCCAACGCCTACAAGGGCTCGCTCGATGCGCGCGCCGCCGCCGCCGCGCTCGCCCGCGGGGTCGCGGCCGCCGGCGGCGACCCGGTCGAGCTGCCCGTCGCCGACGGCGGTGACGGCACCCTCGACGTCCTCCTCGGCGCCGCCGGAGCGGCCGCCCGGGTGGCGGTGCGCCGGGTCACCGGTCCGCTGGGCGACCCCGTCGACGCCCGTCTCGGCTGGCTGGACGCCGCCACCGCGGTGGTCGAGCTCGCCGAGGCCTCCGGCCTGCGCCTGCTCGGCGACGGCCTCGACGCGCTGCGGGCGACGTCGCGGGGCACCGGCGAGCTGATCGCCGCCGCGCTCGACGGCGGCGCCTCTCGCATCGTGGTCGGCATCGGCGGCAGCGCCTGCACCGACGGCGGTGCCGGGCTCGCCGCCGCGCTCGGGGTGCGCCTGCTGGACGCTGCCGGGGCCCCGCTGGGCGACGGCGGCGGGGCGCTCGCCGGCCTCGCCGCCCTCGACCTGCGCGGCCGCCACCCGGGTCTCGGCCGCTGCCGCCTCGAGGTGGCCGTGGACGTGGCCAGCCCGCTGCTCGGCCCCGGCGGCGCCGCGGCGGTGTTCGGGCCGCAGAAGGGCGCGGACGCGGCCGCGGTGGCGGCGCTCGAGGCCGGGCTGCGCCGGCTCGCCAGGGTGGCCGGGCGCGACGCCGGGGCCGACCCCGGTCTCGTCGCCCGCCCCGGGGCGGGCTCGGCGGGAGGCTGCGGGTACGGCCTCGCCGCCCTCTGCGGCGCGGCGCTGCGGCCTGGCGCGGCGCTGGTCTGCGACACCGTCGGCCTCGACGCCGCGCTCGGCGGCGCCGCCCTCGTGCTCACCGGCGAGGGCCGGCTCGACGCCTCCACCGCCGCGGGCAAGGCGCCGGCGGAGGTGGCCCGCCGGGCGCGGCGCGCCGGGGTGGCCTGCGTGGCGATCGCCGGCGGGGTCGGCGAGGGGGTGCCGCCGCTCTTCGACCGGGTGGTCGAGATCGGCCCCGGACTCCCCCCCGCCGAGCGCATCGCCGGCGCCGCCCGGCTGCTCGAGGAGGCGGCGGCCGCGGTGGCGCGGTCTCAGTAGACCGCGGTCAGCCAGTCGCGGTACTTGGGGTTGCGACCCTTGCAGATTGCGAAGTAGTCGGTCTGGATCCGCGAGGTCAGCGGGCCCGGCTCGCCGTCGCCGATGCGGCGCCGGTCGATCTCGATCACCGGCGACACCTGCGCCCCGGTGCCGCAGAGGAAGACCTCGTCGGCGACATAGAGCTCGCTGCGGTCGATGCTGCGCTGCAGCACCTCGAGCCCCATCTCCTCGGTGGCGAGGTGGATCAGGGTGGCGCGGGTGATCCCCTCCAGGATGTTGTCGGACTCCGGCGGGGTGATCAGGGTGCCGTTGCGGACGATGAAGATGTTCTCGGCGCTGCCCTCGCAGACATGCCCCTCGTGGGTGAGCATGATCGCCTCGTCGAATCCGTTCTGCATCGCCTCGGTCTTGGCCAGCGCGCTGTTGACGTAGATGCCGGTGCACTTCGACCGCGCCGGGGCGACGTTGTCGTCGACCCGCCGCCAGGACGAGACCATGCAGCGGATGCCGGCGTCGATGTCGACGTAGGCGCCGAAGGGGGCGGTGAAGACCAGGAACCCGTCCCTCAGCCCGTGGAGGCGGACCCCGATCTCCTCCGAGGACTTGTACACCAGCGGCCGGATGTACACGTCCTGCCGCCAGCCGTTGCGGCGGAGCAGCTCGGAGGTGATCGCGCAGAGCTCCTCGGTGCTCAGCGGCAGCTCCATGAGCAGGATCTTCGAGCTGTCGCGCAGCCGCTCGTAGTGCTCGGCCATGCGGAAGGCGAAGAGCTGCTGCTGCTCCTCCACCCAGTAGGCGCGGATGCCCTCGAAGCAGCCGGTGCCGTAGTGGAGCGCGTGGGTCATCAGCCCCAGCCGCGAGTCGGCGTAGCGGCGGATCTCCCCGTCGTAGAAGACCCAGCTCTCGTCCCGCGAGGGGACGGTGTGGGGCACGGTGGGCGCGCTCTGGGTCATCGGCGGTCTCCGTTCGATCGGGGCGCGGGCGCAGCACTAGGGTAGCGGAGGGACGGCTCCGGCCAGCCTGCCGCGACCGGGCCGTGGCAGGGCGGGCTCAGTTCGGCGGGCCGAGGGTCAGGCCGCCGCGGGCGAAGCGCACCACCGCAGGGCCGCCGAGGCCGTCGTCCGCCCAGGCGAGCGCGGCGAGGCCGTCGGGTCCCACCGCCACCTGGAAGAAGTCGCCGAGCTCGCGCCCGCTCCGGCATCCCAGCCCCTGCAGGCAGATGCCCTTGGCGTGCACCACCCGGTCGCTCACCGTGAACAGCCGGTAGGCGGGCGCGGCGGCGGCGCCGCTCAGCGTCTCCGCGGCGTACACCTGCCAGCTGGCGTCGGGCGCGTCGGGGCCGGTCACCCGGGAGCCCAGCCAGCTCACCACCACCCCGCCGTCGCCCCCCGCGGCGACCCAGGGGAAGACCACCGCGCCGATCCCCGGGTCGACCCGCACCGGTCCCCGCCAGCTCACCCCCCGGTCGCTGCTGGAGAGGACGAGCAGGTGGGCGCCGTCGGAGACGGCGACGTAGAGGGCGCCGGTGGCGTCGAGCGCGGCCGCCGGGAAGATCGACGCGTAGCCGGACGCGGCCGGGCCGGTGAGCACGGTGTGCTGCGCCCAGCTGCCGCCGCCGTCGGTGGAGGTGGCCATCCGGACCACGTTCTGGGCGGCGCCGGGGCCGCCTGTGGGGCCCAGGGAGGCGTCGCCGCTGGTCGTGTACACCTGATGGAGCACCCCCGGGTGACGGCGGTCGGCGAGGAGGTCGCCGAGCTGGTTGTTGCCCACCGCCACGTCGGCGGGGGAGAGCACCGGGGTCATCGGGGTGTAGGCGAGCCCGGCCTGGGGGCCGGCGGACGAGCGCAGGATGTCGATGTTGCCGGTGAGGATGTCGTGGAACGACAGATAGAAGGAGTGCCCGTCGGTGGCGAGCCAGGGACGGTCGTCGCCGACCACCGGGCTGCCCAGCGGCTGGGAGACGAAGGTGCGCCCGCCGTCGGTCGACCGCCCCACCGTCAGCGAGCCCAGCCAGAGGCTGGTGTAGGCGACGGTGCCGTCGTCGGCGACGGCGAGGTCCATGTCGCCGCCGCCGAGGCCGGCGCAGCAGGGCGCGGGCACGGCGCTGTCGGGCGAGCCGAGGTAGGCGGCGGGGCCGCCGCCGGCGCCCAGCCGCCAGAGGTCGACGCCCTTGGGGAACCCGCGGATCGCCCCGACGTAGGCGGTGCCGTCGCGGGCGACCCGCAGCGAGGGCTCGGTGTCGGCCCCCGTGAAGGCCGGGTTCACCAGCGTGGTGGTGGCGAACCCGGGGCCGGCGGCGACGGCGCCGCCACCGCCCACCCGCAGCGAGGCGACCACGGCCAGGGCGAGCAGACCGGTGACTGCTCGCCGGACGCCACCCCTGCGGTCCATCGCGCCCTCCTGCGGCCATCCGCCCGGCCGGCTGTGGGAACCGTGATTAACGCACAGCCGGGGGCCGAGGGCCGGCTTCGAGGTGGTCCCGAGCCGCGACCGGACCGAGACGGAGGTCGCGGAGCCCTCTGATACACTCGCTCGTCAGCACCCCCTTCGGCGATCGGCACAGGTTCAGGCCCACCTGTCCGTTCTCATTCACAGGGAATGTCCGCGTTCAGGCGTTCCCAGCGATCCGGGCGGTCCGTACACACCGGGGAATACGCACCATGACCGACGTCATCAGAGCGAGCGGCACCTCACTGCCGGCAGCGAAATCGATCCGCTGGAACCCCAGTCCCGAGGAGCTGCGCGAGCTGACGGCGGCGATGCCCAACGCCCGGTCGACCGTGTTCGGCAACTACAACGTCGGTACCAGGGTCGTGGCCCGAAGCAAGGCGAGCACCTACGTGGTGACCGACCACCCCGAGAACCACTCCGACCAGACCATCCCCCGGGCCGAGGGCGAGCGCATCGCCGCCACCCAGGACGCGTACATCGCCGGCCAGGACATGCTGGTGATCGACGGCTACATCGGCAACGATCCCGACCACCGGGTCGCCGCCCGGCTGTACATCGAGGCGGCCAACGCCAACATCGCGGGGATGCAGCAGGCGCTCTACTTCGGCGCCGAGGACGCCGGCCCCGACTTCCAGCCCCGGCTGACGGTCATCTACACACCCAACCTCCGGGCCCCCGGCTATCCCAGCGATCGGGTGATCGCCGTCGACCTCGACGCCGGGGTCACCCGGGTGCTCAACTCCGACTACTTCGGCGAGTCGAAGAAGGGCGGCCTGCGGATGTGGAACGCGCTCATCTACGAGCGCGGCGGCCTGGCCATGCACGCCGGCTGCAAGGTGGTCCCGACCGCGCGCGGCGAGCAGTCGATGCTCATCGTCGGGCTCAGCGGCACCGGCAAGACCACCACCACCTTCACCCGCCAGAACAGCAGCCAGCCGGTGCAGGACGACTTCGTCGCCCTCTACCCGGGCGGCCGCATCGTCAGCTACCGAGAACGGCTGCTTCGCCAAGACCTTCGCGCTCGACCCCAGGGACGAGCCCGCCATCCACGGCGCGGTCACCAGGCCGGAGGCCTACCTGGAGAACGTCTCCCAGAACGACGGCGGCGAGTGCGACTTCTTCGACACCTCCTACACCCAGAACGGCCGCGCCGTGTTCCGCATGGACGCCCTGGGGATCGCCCGCGACGCGCGCGAGATCACCCGGGTCAACCAGCTGCTGATCCTCAACCGCAACGACAACCTCATCCCGGCGGTGGCCCGGCTGAATCGCGAGCAGGCGGCGGCCTACTTCATGCTCGGCGAGACCCGCGGCACCAGCGCCGGCGGCAAGGAGGAGGCGGGCAAGGCGCTGCGCGTGCCCGGCACCAACCCCTTCTTCCCGCTGCTCCACGCCAACCAGGGCAACCGCTTCCTCGAGCTGCTCGACGACAGCGGCTTCGAGGTCTTCCTGCTCAACACCGGCCGGATCGGCGGCGAGGACGGTGACGAGCGGGGCAAGAAGGTGACGATCCCCTACTCGAGCGCGGTAGTGAAGGCCATCGCCGAGGGCACGATCACCTGGGAGCGCGACCCCGACTTCGGCTACGAGGTGGCCTCGGCGCTGCCCGGCATCGACGACCTGGAGATCCTCCAGCCACGCCGGCTCTACGAGCGCCAGGGGCGGATGGACGAGTACAACGCCATCGTCGAGCGGCTGCGCAGCGAGCGCCGCGCCTACCTGGCCAGGTTCGACGGGCTCCGGTCGGAGATCGTCAACGCCGTCTGAGCTCCGCGCGCAGGTCGACGCCGTCTTCGACGGCGCCGTCGACCTGCGCCGGGCCCTCCACGCCGAGCCCGAGCTGGGCGGCGAGGAGGTGGGCACCACCGCGATCGTCCGCGAGCGCCTGCTCGGGCTCGGGCTCGAGGAGCTGCCCTGCCCGACCACCACCGGGGCGGTGTTCCGCCTCGAGGGCGGCCGTCCGGGCAGGACGGTGCTGCTTCGCGCCGACATCGACGCCCTCCCCGTCGAGGAGGAGACCGGCCTCCCCTTCCGCTCGCGGGTGCCCGGGGTGATGCACGCCTGCGGCCACGACGGCCACGCCGCCGCCCTGCTCGGCGCCGCCGAGGTGCTGACCCGGCGCGCCCCCGGCCTCGCCGGCCGGGTGGTGCTGCTCTTCCAGCCCGCCGAGGAGACCGGGCTCGGGGCGCGAGCCATGCTCGACGGCGGGGTGCTCGACGGGCTCGAGGTGGAGCGGGTGGCCGGGCTCCACCTCTCCTCGAACCTGCCGACCGGCCTGGTGATGGCCCGGCCCGGGATCGCGATGGCCACCTTCCAGCGCTTCACCATCCGGCTGCGCGGCACCGGCGGCCACGCCGCCCTCGCCGCCGGCGACGGCAACGTGGTGCTCGCCGCCGCCGAGCTGGCCCGCCGCCTCCCCGGCCTTCTCGACGGCCTCGAGCTCGCCGAGACCCCCTGCGTCTGCGGCACCGGGATGCTCCGCGCCGGCACGGTGCACAACGTCGTCCCCCGCGACGCCGAGATCGGCGGGTCGCTGCGGACCTTCACCGAGGAGCAGCACCCCGAGGCGGTGGCCCGGCTCCACGCGGTCTGCGCGGCGGTCGCCCTGGAGTTCGGGGTGGGCGCCGACCTGGACCTGCCCCGGCCGGTCCCCGCGGTGATCAACGACCCCCTGGCGACCGCGGTGACGGTCTCGGCTCTTGGTGCCGTGCTGGGGGAGTCCTCGGTCCTGGAGGCGCCGCCGATGACGCCGAGCGACGACGTCAGCGAGTTCCTGTTGCGGGCGCCCGGGTGCTACTTCTTCGTCGGGTCGCGTCCCGGGCCGCGGATCCCGCCCCAGCACCACGCGCCGGATTTCGATTTCGACGAGGCGGCGCTGAGGGTGGCGATCCTCGGATTGGTGGCGAGCGCGGAGGGGCTGGGGGGGTCGTAGGCCCTTGCCGGGGTCTGGGGCGTTGCGGGTTTGGGTTTGGCGCGGGTTACGGGGGGTGGTGTTTGGCGGTTGTTCTGCGTGTATCTTTGGCTGGCCAGGGGATAGGGGTTTGCGGGATTCGCGCGTAGGCGCCGGCGGTCTGCGCGATTTCATTGCGAACATGCGTTGCTATAATTGCTTGCAATGAGCGCAATGCCTGACAGTCACTCCACGCGCA
>CAWJVN010000007.1:0-1832430 GCA_963846365.1 uncultured Chloroflexia bacterium | reverse complement strand
CCGGGGAGCCTGGGGACATCGAACGTCCGTACGCCAGACTACCACGAACCAGCGAGAGGTCAAACCTCGGCTGCTACGACCGGCGCCGGATCCTCATGCGCGACGCCTGGACCACCGCGACGGCCCCGTCGAGGTCCGGCGGCTCAGGCTGAGCGAGGAACGCCGCGAGGGTCGTGGCCACGTCAGTCGCGCTCTGGGTTGGCGGACGGAGGACGATCACGCCGCGATGACCCCGGCTGCGGAGGGCCCTCTCGCCGAGACCTCGGTCCAGCGTGACCAGCACGCGTCCCGCAGCCGTGGCGGCCTCCAGGATGGCGCCATCGTCGGCGCCGATCAGGTGCTCGTCAGCCACGGTGTCGACGTCGTGGTCCAAGCCGGCGAGATGCTCCGCGAGATGCCGGGGTAGGTTCTCGTCGAGCTTGAGCCTCACGAACCGGTGAGGGGGAGGATCATCTCCTCGCGCGCGAGGTCCGCCGCGTAGGCGATCGCCGCTCTCACGTCGTCGACCGTGACGCTCGGGTACTCGTCGACGACCTGGCCGGGGGTGAGGCCGGCGGCGAGGTTGTCGAGAATCACCGAGACATGGACCCGGGTGCCCGCGATGCGGGGCGCACCGCCCAGGGTCTCGGGGGTCGACACGATTCGCTCACGCCAGTCCATGCCCCGATGGTACGGCCAGCGGCGGCCTCTGAGGCCGGGCCGCCTCCTGCTCGGACACCAACAGCTTGATCACGGCGTCATATGCGTCCGTCGCCGTCAGGTGCGAGTACACGTGCTCGATCATCCGAAGCCCGCTGTGCCCGAGCACCTGGGCGAGCTGGACCGGGTTCATCCCCTTCCGCAGCGCCTCGGTCGCGAACGAGTGGCGGAGCAGGTGGGAATGCATACGCTTCTTCATCCCCGCCCTCTCGGCCGCGCCTCGCATCAGCTGGAGCACCCCGCTCGTCGAGAGCGCCGGGTAGTCCCCGTGCGGACTCTTCCGCAGCGCCAGGAACAGCCGATCGCTGTGGGTCTCGGTGGTCCGGCCCCGCTGCAGCCGGTCCAGGCGGCGCACCAGCGGCGGGGACAGCGGCACCAGCCGCTCCTTCGACCCCTTCCCCCGCACCTCGCCTCCTTCACAACCCTCGATGGCGCAGGCGACCGCTGCTACTGAACTCGAACAGTGAAACGGGAGCGGGAGACGAGACTTCGAACTCGCGACATCCAGCTTGGAAGGCTAGCGCTCTACCAACTGAGCTACTCCCGCTCGCGGATGTTCAGGATACCGGTGGCGGCGGCGCGGAGTGCGTCCGGGTGGCCTCGTCGACCCAGACGGCACCGCCCTCGCCGTACTCCTTCTTCCAGATGGGGACGTCTGCCTTCAGGGTGTCGATCGCGTAGCGGCAGGCCTCGAAGGCCTCGGCACGGTGGGGCGCGGAGGCGCTCACCACCACGCTGGCCTCGCCGATCTCCAGGCTGCCGGTGCGGTGGCAGAGGGCGACGGCGGTGGCGCCGGTGCGGCGCAGCGCCTCCTCGCCGATGCGGCGCATCTGGGGCTCGGCCATCTCCGGGTAGGCCTCGTACTCGAGGCGCTCGACGGCGCGGCCCTCGGCGTGGTTGCGCACCACCCCGGTGAAGGTGCACACCCCGCCGTCCTCGTCGGTGCGCACCAGCGCCTCCGCGGCGGCGGCGTCGAGCACCTCGGTGGTGAGCAGCACGTGGACCCCGGGCCGTCCCGTTTCGGGGATGCCGCCCGCGACCGGGGGGATGAAGGCGACCGAATCGCCCGAACGCACCGGGTCGTCCCAGCCCGCGTAGTCCTCGTTGACCGCGACCCGCACCCCGGCGTCGGCGCCGCGCAACCGGGGATGGCGCTCCACCGCCGCGTCCCAGACGCCGCGGACGGTCGCACCGGCGGGCACGGAGAGCTCCAGCGACCGCGTCGCGGCGAGTTCGCGGAGGCGGGCGAAGAGCAGAACCTGGACGGAGAGCGCGACTGCCATGGGCCCCGAGAATACGCCACCGGCGCGGGCCGGCGTGGCGGCGTCAGGTGCGGAAGAGGTCGTGGGCGGGGTCGCGCTGGAGCTCTGCGGAGCCACTCCCCTCCCCCGCCCAGCGCAGCCCTCGCACCAGCGCGGCGGGCACCCCGTCGACCTTGCCCATCACCAGCTCGGCCGCGGACGCGATCTCGTCGGCGCTGGCGAGCACCGAGGCGTTCATCAGCTGGCCGGTGGTGTCGACCAGGCCGCGGTGGTCGGTGAGCGCGGGAATGCCGGCGACCCCGATGGCGACGTTGACCTGGGCCTCGCGGAACGGCCGGCCGAAGCTGTCACAGACGATCACGCCGAGCGGTCCGCCACCCGCGGCGGCGAGCCAGGCGCTGCGGAAGGCGGCCGCCGAGCCGTCGGAGTCGCGGGGCAGCAGGGTGACGGTGTCGGTGCCCGGAACGTTGCTGCGGTCCACCCCGGCGTTGGCGCACACCAGGCCGGTCACGGTCTCGCAGACCAGCACCCCGGGTCCTGCCCGGAGAACCCGCCGGGTCTCGCCGAGCACCACCTCGGTGAGCCGGGGGTCGCCGCCGGTGCGCTCGGCGAGCTCGACCGCTGCGGCGGAGGGCGAGACCATGTCGAGGTCGACGAGCCGGCCCTCCGCCTTGCTCACCACCTTGTGGGTGACCACCACCACGTCCCAGGGGCGCAGCTCGAGCCCCGAGCGGTCGAGAGCGGAGAGCACGAGGGTGGCGAGGTCGTCCCCGGGGCGCAGCTCGGGGAGCCCACGGACGGCGTGGATCTCGAGCGCCCCCGCGGCGCGGACTCCCGGTGCGGGAGCGGTCAGCCGACCGCCCGCCGTCCCGCCAGACCGAGCTGGCGGAGCACGTGAAAGGTCGCGGTGGGCCGGGGCTGGGAGATCACCCCGACCAGGTCCTCGGGGCGGTCGCAGTCGATCCGCAGCGAGGGCAGGTCGAGCACCTCGAAGCGCAGCCGCTCGGCCTCGGCGGCGGCGCGGTGACGCTCGAGGGAGTTGGGACCGAATCGCCAGATGTCGACGTCGAGCGGGCGCAGCGCCGCGGCGTTGGTGCCCTTGCCCTCGGCATCGGGGGCACAGAGCAGGAAGCGGCCCCGCCGCATCGCCCGCTCCATCAGGGTGTGGAGGTCGTCGATGTCGAGCATCGCGCAGTCGGCGGCGATGGTCACCACCGCGGTGTGACCTCGCTCCAGCGCCCAGGCGACCCCGGCGCGGAGCGCAGCGCTCTGACCGGCGCCGCGCTCGCGCACCACCGCCATGTCGTTGCGGGCGGCGAGGCGGGCCACCTCGGCGTCGCCGGCGACGACCACGCAGCGTGAGCGCTGGACCGCCCGACCGGCGACCCTCAGGGTGTCTCCGGCCATCGCCAGGGCGAGCAGCCGCCGCTCCTCGCCGCCAAGCCGGCTGCTGAGGCGCTGCTTGGCGCCGAGCGTCGCCTTGATGGGGATGATCAGAGCGGGTCCGCTCACCGCAGGCATCCTCCCTCCGCGCAGGCGGCCAGCGCCGCCCCGTCGTCGTCGAACCCGAGCTGGTCGCGCACCACCGCGGCCAGCGACACCGCCGCCTCCAGGCGGTCCATCACCGTCTCGGCGAGCACCGCGCGCATCCCCAGCGCCTCGACCCCGGGGACCGAGAGGGCGTCGCGCCGGTCGACCACCATCGTCCCGCAGAAGTCCGCGTAGAGGCTGCCGACCCCGGCCGGCCCGGCCTCGACGCCGGCATGCTGCAGCATCGCCACGGTGGGGCCCTTGAGCGCGCGCCCGTTGACCACCGGGCTGACCGCGACCGACTGAGGAACGGCGCGCAGCGCCTCGCGGATGCCCGGCACCGCGAGGATGGGGCCGATGCTGATCACCGGGTTGCTGGGGCAGACCACGACCGCGTCCGCCTCGGCGATCGCCTCGAGCACGCCGGGCGCGGGCCGCGACCGCTCGGCGCCCTCGAAGCGGATCGCCTCGATCTCCGGGGCGCAGCGCTCGCGCACGAAGTACTCCTGGAAGTGCAGCTCGCCCAGCCCGGCGCAGCGGACCCGTGTGGTCACCGGATCGTCGCTCATCGGCAGCACCCGCGCGGCCACCCCCAGGGCGCGGCACTGTGCCCCCGTCACCCGGGAGAGCGGCTGCCCGGCGCGGCGGCGCGCGGTGCGCCAGACGTGGGTGCCGAGGTCGCGGTCGCCGAGCTGGAACCAGGTGTCGTCGCCGAGGAGCTCGAGCATCGCCAGCCCCTGCCAGGTCTCGCCGCGCAGCCCCCAGCCGCGCACCTCGTCGTGGACGTCGGCGAGGCCGTACACCACGCTGTCGATGTCGGGCGAGACCAGCAGCCCGTGACGCTCGACGTCGTCCGCGGTGTTGACGATCACGGTGATTCCCGCCGGGTCGACGACCCGGATCAGCCCTCGCAGGAACTTCGCGGCACCGGTCCCGCCGGCCAGCGCGACCACCCGGGGGAACGGCGGAACCACGGCGAGGGGACGCGACGATCGGGGCGGCGATGCCGGCATCGAACGGGGCCTCCGCACTCCTGGATCCGGCCTGCCGGGGCTCTCCCGCCACGCCGCCGTCCGCGGGTAGCACAGAGCTTGCAGTGTACCGGAGAGGTCAGCCGGCACCTGTCTTGATCGCTCGCAGGCTCAGCAGGACGACGGCGACGCAGCCGCCGAGCAGCGCCAGGTGCTCGCCGCGCTCGTCGCTGCGCCAGCCGATCAGCATCGCCGCGGGGAGCGACAGGAGCACCGCCGGCCCGTAGAGGAAGTGGAGGCTCTCGTGGGGGCGGTTCCCGCCCACGGCGAGGGCGATCCCGAGCGCCGCCTGCACGGCGATCACCGCCTCGGTCAGCATCACGTAGACGCGCAGCCCCGGGCTGGCGGCGCGCCGGAAGACGCACCACGCAGCCCAGAGGGCGCCCACGACGCCGAGCAGCTGGACCGCCTCGGCGAGCCGCTGGTGAACGGTGACCATCAGCGCGCGCCCCGGTGAGGGCCCGCGTCGGTGGTCACGCCCGGGGTCGCGCCGCGGTCAGGAGCAGGACTTGGCGGTGCCGGCCTGGTCGGCGGTCTGGAAGCTGTGGCCGCAGCCGCAGGTCTTCACCGCCTGGGGGTTGTTGACGGTGAATCCGCCGCCCATGAGCGCGTCGACGTAGTCGATCTCGGCGCCGTCGATGTACTGGGCGGAGAAGGAGTTGACGTACACGGCGAGTCCTTCGAACTCGGCCACCTCGTCATCGGGACGAGGGGGGTTCTCGTCGAGGCCCATCCCGTAGGAGAACCCAGAGCACCCACCATCCTGGACGAACACGCGGAGACCGACCTTCTGACCCGGCTCACCACTCGAGACCAGGGTCTTGAGGTGGGAGAGGGCTGCTTCGCTGACGGTGACCATGCTGCTGGAACCTCAGTTCAGAAATATCCGACAGGTGCCGACCACGGGGCGAGCCCTGACGGCGAGTCTACTGTACCGCCCGGACGCCGCCCCGAAACCCTCCGTGCGGTGCATGTTCGCGGCGGCCGTTCGAACGAGTGTACGCCGCACGCCTCCTCAGACCTTGCGATGTTCGGGCACCCAGGAGCCGTCGTCGAGCCGGCGAAAGTCCTGGAACAGGCCCGGCGCCTCCGCGACCATGAGCTCGGCGAGCATCCCGAAGATCAGCCGCATCTCCTCCTCCGCCCCCGGGGCGGTGCGCATCTCGATGACGTGGCGCAGGGTCCGCACGTTCATGGTCATCACCAGGTCGGTGCTCAGCCCGCAGGGGGCCAGCCGCCGCAGCGCCGACGTGACCTCCTTCTTGACGTGGAAGGGGATGCCCTGGGCGTCGATCTCGAGCGCCCGGGCCGCCTCCACCTGGAACTCCTCCAGCCGCTCGACGATCTCGATGCATTCGCGCCGCAGCGGCTCGAGCGCGGGCGGGATGCGGAAGCCGATGTCCACCAGCCGGACGTAGCGGAGGCTCTCCTGGCTGTAGGCGGCGCCGGCGCGGTGGCGGACGATCTCATGGGTCGCGATTCTCGAGCAGTTGTGGATGGCGAACGAGTAGCCGGCATGCTCGAGGACGCTGCCGTGCTGGCTGCGCAGGATGTTGGCGAAATACTCCCGCTGGTTGGTCCGAACCCTGGTGACGTTGGGGTTGAGCCCGGGCTCCCAGCTGCGGTAGCAGGCCCGGCCGGCGAACTCGACGAGCAGCTCGCCGGGATTGACCGCCTCCTCGCCCTCGGCGATGCGCCGGTCGAGCCAGGAGGCGCCCCCCACCTGCTCGAGGTAGGCGCGCATGCCCTCGAGGTCGATCGAGGGCCGGGCGAGGAGATGGACGGAAGGGCTGGTCTCGTGCATCGCGGGAACGGATGTTCGCAGATCGGTGGGCGCGCCTGCAGGGAGCGGTGCGGCGGGCCCCCTACAATGCGCCGAGATGGCCGAGCACGTCGTCGCGCCGCGCTTCCTCGCCGACGTGTACGAGGCCGCGAGCCGCTGCAACAAGTGCTCGCTCTGCCAGGCGGTGTGCCCCACCTACCTGGTGAACCCGGTCGAGTGGGAGACGGCGCGGGGCCGGGTGGCGCTGGTGCGCGACGCCATCGAGGGCAGGCTCGAGCTCCGCGACATCGCCGACGGTCCGCTGAGCACCTGCCTCACCTGCAACAACTGCGTCGCCGCCTGCGCCCCCGGGGTGCCCACCGGCGACATCGTCAGCCGCGCCCGCCAGGAGCTCCACGAGCAGGAGGGCCATCCCGCCGGCCGCACCCTGGTCCTGCGCTCGGTCCTCCCCCATCCGCGGATGCTCGGCCTCGCCCACCGGCTCTCCCGCGCCGCCCAGGTGACCGGCCTCCACGCCCTGGCGCGCCACTCCGGACTCACCCGCTGGCTCGGCGCCGCCGGGGCCTTCATGGAGCACCTCGGCCCGCTGCCGGCGCGCACCGCCCATCACCGCGCCCGCGCGATCCCGGCCGTCGAGGGCACTCCCCGGGGCCGGGTGGCGCTCTTCGTCTGCTGCTACCAGAACGTCGCCGCGCCGGAGGCGAGCGAGGCGGCGATGCGGGTGCTCGCCGCCAGCGGCTTCGAGGTGGTGGTGCCACGGCTGGGCTGCAGCGGCCTCCCCGCCCGGAGCCTGGGCGACCGCGACGCCGAGCTCGACATGGCGCGCCGCAACGTCGAGCGGCTGCGCGACCTCGAGGTCGACGCGCTGGTCGGCGACGTCACCTCGTGCGCCGGCCAGCTGCAGCGCTACGGCGACCTGCTCCAGGCCGAGCCGCCCCTGGCCGCCGCCGCCGCCGCGGTGGCGGCGCGCACCTGGCGGGTCGCCGAGTTCCTCGACCGCGCCGGCCTCACCGCCCCGCTGGGCCCGCTGCGCTGGCGGGTCGCCTACGACGAGCCGTGCTCACTGCCGCTCGGCGGCGACGCCCGCGATGCGCCGTACCGGCTGCTGGCAGCGATTCCCGCGCTCCAGCTCCGGCCGCTGGCCGAGACCGCGATGTGCTGCGGCGGCGCCGGTGACTACTTCCACCGCGAGCCCGAGCGCAGCGCCGCGATCCTCGCCCGGAAGCTCAACAACGTCGCCGCCAGCGGCGCCGAGGTGCTGGTGACCGACAACGTCTCCTGCCTCACCCAGCTCCGCGAGGGCGCCCGGCGGCATGCCCCCGGCCTGCGGGTGCTGCATCTCCTCGAGGTCCTGCAGGCGTCGATGGAGAGCGCGCGGCGTCGGGCTCCGCGATAGCCCACCGGCCCCGGCGGCGTGAAGGGAGCCCACGACGGGGCTCCCTCCTCCGCAACCCGGCGGGTCAGCGCTCCGCCGTCTCGCGATGCGGGAAGCTCTGGGCGTCCTCGGTGCCCGCGGGCTCGCTGTCGGGCCCCGGCTGGGGGCCGGTCGCCTTCGACTGCTGGCCTGGAGCGTGATCGCCCCAGCGCTCACGGGTCTCCTGCATCTGCTCGCCGGTCTGCGTGTACTCGTCGAGGGTTCCCTCGGGGGTGGACTGGCCACTCTCCGGCGAACCGCTCCCAGGAGTCGGGTTTCTCTGCTCGGTCACCACGACATCCTCCGTAGTTTCTGACAACGTCAGTATCAGATTTTAGGTGAATGTACCGGTAGTGTCGAGTGGGTCGCAACGCCGCCCGGGCTCAGCCCAGGGCGTCCACCATCTCGGCGGCGGGCATCGCCACGCAGGTGAACGAGGGCACGTCCCGCACCGTGTGCGTCGAGGCCTCGCTCTCCCGCATCTCGTGAACGAGGTCGAGGAAGTCGGACACCGAGTCGCTCTCGAAGGCGACCACGAACTCCTGGTCGTCGAGGCCGAATGAGTAGGTGGTGTTGATCTTCACCGACGGGAAGCGGTGCCCCATGGCGATGTGCTCGTCCATCTGGCGCTGCCGCTCCTCCTTGGAGAGCCGGTACCAGGCGCGCGTCTTCACGAACGGATAGACGAAGAGGTAGCGCCGGGTCCCGGGGACGATGACCATGCGGTTGCTCCGCCCCTCCTGCCCCTCGTGCTCGTGTCGCTCCACGTACATGCTCCGCTTGGTCATCGCGAAGTAGTGGTACGGGCTGCTGAGGTACCCCGCCATCCGGGTGCGGTTGAGCCGGGCCGAGAAGCGGTGGTGCTGGTCGAGGTCGTCGCTGATCAGCCAGAGCATGAAGTCGGCGTCGCCACGGGTCCCCACCAGGCTGTAGGTGCGCAGCAGCACCCCGGGAAGGGCCGCGGTCTCGGCGAGCAGCGCGGTGAGCTCGGCGCGGTCGGCGGCACGGTCGGCCTCGTCGCGGCGGCGCCAGGCGGGGTCGAGGCGCTGGAAGGCGAAGCGGACGAACTGCCGGGTGATCGGCGTGCGCCGGCTGGCGTCGCGGGTGGTGAGGGGCGCCTGATCGATGGCCATGCTGCCTCGCGTGGGGTCTATTTGAGGTGCTCGCGGGAGACCGGGACGGTGTGGCCGCAGCGCCGGCAGGCCCAGCCCCGGCCGCGCCGCGACACCAGCCTGCCGTCATCGAGGGCGACGCTCGTGTCCGGCCCGAGAAGGGGGATCCAGGCGGCGGGATCGCCGGCGGACAGCCCTGTCCCGAACCCGGCGCGAGCCACCCGCTTGCAGCTGTCGCAGCGGTCCGGCGGTGGATTGACGAGCATTGCGGTGGCGTCCGGTCCTTCGATTATAGGGTGGGGCCGGAGACCGGCCGCCGGGTGCCGAGCACCCGCCGGAGGGCGGCGGCGGCGAGGTCCGCAGCGTAGGCCTGGGCGAGGGCGCGGCGCACCTCGGCGCCGTGGTCGTCGCCGGCGGCGTCCATGATCCGCGCCATCCGCTCCGCCTCGTCGCCCTCGGCGAGGACCTCCGCCTCGGCGGCGGCGAGCCCCGCGGCGGCGGCGTCCCCCTCCGGCTCCGCCGCCAGCGCGGCGGCCAGGCTGCCCAGCGGAGGCGGCCTGTCGGCGCCGCCGCTGAGCGGCGGGGGGGCGGGGATGCCCGGCCAGAGGCGGACGAACACCCCGGCGGCGGGTGGCCCCAGACAGATCAGCAGCGCCGCACCGGCGGGGTCGAGGCGGGCGGCGATCGCCGACACCGCCCCGCGGGTGGCCCGGTGGCGGAGCTCGGCGCGCAGCCGGTCGAGGTCGGGCTCGTCCGCCGGTGGCGGCGACAGCGGGGGGCGGCGGGCGCCGCGGCCGTCCAGATCCACGCGCATCCCCCCACCAGGGCCGGCGAGCCAGACCCGGTCGGGGCCGTCGATCCCGGCGGCGGCCGAGGCCAGCAGACCGGCGGCCTCCTCGACCCCGCCGGCGCGGGCGAGCACCGCGCCGGCGAGACCCGCCCTCGCCACCGGACCGGCGGCGGCGCAGGCGACGAGGAGACCACACCGGTTGACGCCGTGGTGCAACCCCGCCGCGGTGGCGCAGCCGGCGGCGTCGTGGCGGGGCTCGCCCGCGTCGAGCGCCGGACTGGTCCACCACCCCGCCGGCGAGCCGGCGCCGCCGCCGAAGAGCGCCAGGCCGCCGGTGCGCAGCACCGCGACGCGGGCGGGACCGGCGGCCTCGGCGACGTGGCCGGCGAGCACCGGACCGCCGCCGCCATCGCCGAGGAGGATGGCGTCCCCCGGGTCAGCCATCGGTCACGACGGCTCGCCGGCCTCCACGCCTCCGTAGCCGCCGCGGTAGAAGAGCAGCGGACGCACGGTGCGGGCGATGTCGAGCTCGCGCACCCGGCCGATGACGAGGTGGTGGTCGCCGGCCTCGAGCACCCGCTCGGTGTCGCAGTCGATCCAGGCGACGACGCCCTCGATCACCGGCGAGCCGCTGGCCGCGGGACGCCAGTCCAACCCGCTGAACTTGGCGGTCTCGCGGCTGGAGAACCGCCGGCACAGCGACACCTGGTCGTGGGCGAGCAGGTTGACGCAGAACGCCCCGGCCGCCTCGATGCTCGGCCAGCTGCGCGCCGACCGGTCGACGGTGAACGAGACCAGCGGCGGCTCGAGCGAGACCGAGGTGAACGAGCCCACGGTCAGACCCGCGGGGAGGCCGTCGTGCAGCGCCGTGACCACCGCGACACCGGTGGGAACGTGACCCATGACCCGGCGGAAGTGGCCGTGATCCGGGGCCCGCGAGCCCGCCGCGGCGGCGTCGCCGGCGGCATGGTGGGCTCGCGGGATCACCCGATCACTCTAGCTCAGAACGCGGCCAGCCCCGAGGGGGTGCCCAGCCCGCTGGGACCGTCGTACCCGGGCCCCGCGGTGCACATCGGGTTGCCGAAGCAGAGCAGCCCGTTGCTTCCCGAGACCACGTCGTGGAGCGCGGTCGCGTGGCTGTAGAGGTAGGAGCCCGGCGCGGCCTGGGCGGCGGGGTTGCCGGCGAGCGCGTAGAGGGCGGCGACGAAGGGGGCGCCGGTGCTGGTCCCGCCCGCCTGCACCCAGCCCGCCGCCTGGTAGCTGTCGTAGACGGCGACGCCGGTGCTCGGGTCGGCGACCATCGACAGGTCGGCGGTGCTGCGCCGGCTGCAGGCGGTGGTCAGCTGCCACGGGGGCTTCGGCTCGTAGGCGCTGCAGCCGCTGCCGCCGCCGCTCCATGCGGTCTCCGACCAGCCCCGGGCGCTGGAGTCGCGGGTCAGGGTGGTGCCGCCGACGGCGATCACGAACGGCGAGACCGCGGGGAACACGGTGCCGAAGCCGAAGTCGCCCGAGGCGGCGGTGACGGCGATCCCCGGATGGTTGAAGTGGGCGTCCCAGCCGGTCTGCTGGGCCTGCTCGGGCACGCCCCAGCTGTTGCTGACGGCGACCACGCCGGGAACGCTCGCGGCGTAGTCGACCGCGGCGCCGAGCACCGGGATGTCCTGGGTGGCGGCCTCGACGAGCAGGATGTGGCAGTCGGAGCACGCCGCCGAGACCATGTCGAGGTCGAGGGCGATCTCCTTCGACCAGCCCGCGTCGGGGGCCGGATAGCTGGCGCCGCCGGTGGCGTCGACCTTGCGGAAGCAGCCGTTCGCGGTGGTGCACGCGGGCAGGCCCATGGCGGCGCGGTAGACGGCGAGGTCGGCCTCGGCGTTGGGGTCGTCCATGGCATTGACCACGGCGACGGTGCGGCCGCCGGCCCCGGTGCCGGTGATGCCGTAGGCGCTGCGCAGGTCGGTGGCGGTGAGCCCCTTGAGGGGGGCGCCCGGAGTCTGGGTCGGCGGCGGAGCCGGTGCCGGGGCGGGCGTGCCGCCGAGCAGGCTTCCGAGTCCCAGGGGAAGGCTGCCCAGCAGGCCGCCGAGCAGGCCGCCGCCGGGGGGGGCGGCGAGGAAGCGGGCCATGCACCGCGCCTGGCCGTGGAGCGCCTGCTGGCAGGCGGGAATTCCCGCGACCGCCGGCAGCCTCGCCTCGGAGGCGGTGAGGCTGCCGCTCACACCGAACACCATCAACGCGGACGCGCACGCGCCGGCCGCGACACGCCAACTCATCGCTCTCACGAGATCCCCTCCCAGCTGTCGATCCGCCGGCTGCATGACGGACCGGTGCGAGCATACCCCCGAATCGGCGGCCGTGGACGTTTGCGGCACTCTTTGCCCGATGCGAGCGCGAAAAGCAGACACCCAGGGCGGCATTGCAATCGCGTAATCCCGGCGGCGATGCTGACACGGTGCTGAACCAGCGTACCGCCGGCCCGCCGCTGCGGCTGGGCGCATGCCTGTCGCTGAGCGGGCCGTACGCCCGCTTCGGCCGGCAGGCCGCCGCCGGGCTGGAGGCCTGGCGGCGACTCGACGGGGCGGCCGAGGTGGTGGTGGAGGACGACGGCGGCGACCCCGCGCGGCTCGACGCGCTGCTGCCCGGGCTCGCGGCGCGGTGCGACCTGCTCCTCGGGCCCTACTCCACCGGCCTGATGCGCCGGGCGGCGGCGCTGATCCGGGAGTCCGGGGGGCTGCTCTGGAACCACGGCGGCGCCGGCGACGACGTCCAGGCCGCCGCTCCCGGCCATGCCGTCTCGGTGCTCGCGCCCGCCAGCGGCTACGCTGCGCCGTTCCTCGCGCGGCTGGCGGCAGCGGGTGACCCGGCGCCGCTGTGGCTGGTCGAGGGCTCGGGCCGCTTCGCCGCCCAGGTGTGCGCGGGCGCGGCGGCGGCGGCGCGGGCGCTCGGCATCGAGACGGTGCGCGGCGCTCCCGACGGCCCCGGCGAGGGCGGATGGGACCTGTTCTGCGCCGGTTCCTTCGAGGAGGACGTCGCCGCGGTGACCGCGGCCCGTGCCCTGCGCCACCCGCCCCGGACGGTGGGCGCGGTGGCCGCGGGGGTGCGGGAGTTCGGCACCGCAGTGGACGGCCCGGTGGGGGTCCTCGGGGTGGCGCAGTGGTTTCCCGGGCGTCCGGCCACCGTCGACGTCGGTCCCACCGAGCCGGACTTCCTCGCCGCCTACCCGGCCGTGGGCGGAGCCGTTCCCGACTACCCGGCGGTGCAGGCGGCGGCGGCCGCGGCGATGGCGGCCCACTGCGCCCGCACCGCCGGGGGTCTGGGCCGCCAGAGCCTGTGGGCGGCCGCCTGCGCGCTCGCCTGCGACACCCTGCTCGGCGGCTTCCGCATCGACCCGGTGACCGGTGCCCAGACCGGCCACCGGACGGTGCTGGTGCGCTGGACCGCGGCCGGTCCCACCAGCGTGCCCACCCTCGACTCCACCGCGATCACAACGAGCGGCTGACGCTGGCAGCGACCCCGGAGCGGCTGATCCCGACGCCGGTCACGGGGCCACCCGCAGTCCCGGCCGGCCTGCGATCAACGCGCCGGACGTCGCAAGTGTGGACGGCCCTGTGGAAACTGTGGACCTGCCCCGCCCGCTCAGTCTCCGTCGGAGACGGTGGCCGCGCCCTGACCGGCCCGCTGCAGCGCCTCCTTGCGGAGCAGGCGCTGCTCACGGCGGATGCGGGCATGGGCCTGACGCCGGCGCTCGTCCTCGGTCTCGGGGATCAGCGGGGGCACCGGGACCGGGCGGCGGTTCTCGTCGAGGGCGACGAAGACGAGGTGGGCGGTGGAGACGTGCACCGTCTCCGCGCCGGGGATCTCCACCTCGACCCGAACTCCCACCTCCATCGAGGTGCGGCCGGTGTCGTTGACCTGGGCGCGGACGGTGACCAGGTCGCCGATGTGCACCGAGGCGAGGAAGCTCATCTCGTCCATCGACGCGGTGACCGTCGGCCCGCCGCAGTGACGTGCGGCGGCGATGCCGCCCGCGGTGTCGACCAGCCGCATGATCGTGCCGCCGTGGACGAACCCGGCGATGCTCGCGTGGATGATCTCCATCGGCTCGACGATCACCGTCCGCGACACCGAGGGCGGACGCGGGCTGAGATCGCGGACCGCCGGGAAGGCGCGGCGGCGCAGCCCGATGAGGTCGTACGGGTCCACGCTCATCCCGCTCCCAGCGCCGCCAGCGCGGCGCGGCTCAGCACCTCGACGCCGACCGGCAGGCAGCGCTCGTCGAGGTCGAACTCGGGGTGGTGGTGGGGCGCGACCGGAGCTCCCGAGGCGTCGCCGGCGCCGACCAGGAAGTAGCAGCCGGGCACGCGCTCGAGGAAGCAGGCGACGTCGTCGCCCACGGTGACGGGGTGGGCGCGGTCGACCATCTCCTCCCCCACCGCCTCGACCGCCACCCGGCGCACCAGCTCGGCGCTCTCGGCATCGCTGACCACCGGCGGGCAGCCGCTGGCGCGCTCGTAGATCGCCTCGCAGCGCAGCCCCCCGGCCACCCCCCGGGCGATCTCGGCACAGCGCTGCAGCAGCCGCTCCCGCTCGCCGCCGTCGAGGGCGCGCACGGTGCCGCGGAGGTGGACCTCCTCGGCGATGACGTTGAAGGCGGTGCCACCGGTGATCCGGCCGATGGTCACCACCGCGGGGCTGAACGGTGAGGTCTCGCGGCTGACCACGGTCTGCAGCGCGACCACCACGTGGGCGGCGGCGACCACCGGGTCGATGGCGTCGTGGGGCAGACCGCCGTGGCCGCCGCGGCCCCGGATGGTGATCCCGAACTCGTCGGCACTGCCGAAGAGCACCCCCGGGGTGACCGCCACCCGGCCGGCCCGGAGCGGGGTGAAGAGGTGGAGCCCGAGCACCCGGTCGACGCCCTCGAGGGTGCCGTCGGCGATCATCGGCATCGCCCCCTCGGCGACCTCCTCGGCGGGCTGGAAGCACATCCGCAGCCGGCCGGCCCAGCCGTCACCCAGGTCGCTGAGGACCCCGGCGACGCCGAGCGCGATGGCGGTGTGGCCGTCGTGGCCACAGGCGTGCATCACCCCGTCGACCTCGGACCGGCTGACCCGCCGGTCGCCGCGCTCGAGGATGGGGAGGGCGTCGATGTCGGCGCGCACCATCACGGTGGGACCGGGGCGGCCGCTGTCGAGGTCGGCGAGCACCCCGGTGCCCCCCACCCCGGCGCGGACGGTGAAGCCGAGCGCCTCGCAGCGGGTGGCGCACAGCTCGGCGGTGCGGTGCTCCTCGTGGGACAGCTCGGGATGGCGGTGGAGGTGACGCCGGGTCTCGACCACCTCCTCGGCGACCCGGTCCGCCGCGGCGCGCAGGCGGGCGTCGAGGTCAGCCACCGTCCGCATCCGCGGGCACGGGCAGCCCGGCCAGGCGCAGCGCGGTGGCCTGGATGGCGCCGTTGGTGACGCAGCTGCTCGCCCCGCTGCTCATCGCCTGCTCGCGCAGCCGCTTCTCGCCGTGGTGGCAGAAGGCGACGATCGGAGTGCCGGGCCGGGCCTCGCGGAGCCGCGAGATCGCCCCCAGCCGGGGCTCGGGCTCGCGGTTCAGGTCGACGAAGACGGCGTCGGCCTCGGGCAGGTCGCCGGAGCGGGCGGTGAGCAGGGTGCCACCCCAGCTGCGCACCGCGGCGCCGAGCTGGCTCTGGAACATCAGATCGTCGCTCAGCAGGGCGACGCGGCTGGGTGCGGGCATGTCAGTGCCATCATAGACACCGGTATGAGCACCTCCTCCCCCACCCCGCGCCCCCCCGCCCTGCTCTGGACCAGCGACGCCGTCGAGGCCATCCGCGCCCTCTGGGTGGAGGAGGGCAGGCCCGGCGCCGCCTTCCGCGTCGACCTCCGGCTGGGCGGCTGCCAGGGCTTCAAGGTCTATTTCGAGCTCGATGACGACATCAACCCCGACGACGTCGTCTTCCAGGCCGCCCCGGACGTCAGCATCGCCGTCCAGCAGGACGGGCTGGCGATGCTCGACGGCGGGATCCTCGACTACGAGAGCTCCCATCGCGGCCGCGGCTTCCGCCTCGCCAACCCCGCCGCCAAGAGCGCCTGCGGCTGCGGCCAGGCCTTCTACGCCGACTTCTCGGACCACGAGCCGGAGCCGGTCGCAACCGCCGACTGACCGGCACCGGCGCGTATCCTCGGGAGCAGTGTTGATCCAGACCGGGCGGGTCGGATGGACGGCCCTCCCCCTCCTCGCCCTGCTGGCGACCGGCTGCGGTCAGCAGCAGGCGTCCTCTCCGGGAGCCGGCACCACCACCTCCAGCGCCGGGAACGGCGGTGCACCCGTCTCGGTGAGGGTGAGGAATCTCGCCTTCACCCCGGCGGCGGTGACCATCCCGGTGGGCGGGAGGGTGGTGTGGAGGTTCGAGGACGGCGACGTGCCCCACACCGTCACCGCCGACGCCAACGGTTTCGGCAGCGCCCCCAACGGCCTGACCTCGGGCACCTTCGAGCACGGCTTCGGGAGGGCCGGGACCTATGACTACCATTGCGACTTCCATCCGACGATGAAGGGAACGGTGACGGTGCGGTAGGTCCACCGCACCCCACGGAGGAGGAGGCACATGCGCGTGCTGAGGATCATGATGGCCATCCCGGTGATCGGCCTCGCCCTGGTGGCGGCGCCCGCGAGTGCGGCCCCGGCGGCGGCCAGCCCCTTCCACGCCACCCTGTCCGCGGCCGAGGAGACCCCGAGCGCCGGCCCGGCGGGTGGCACGGGCAACGCGAGCGTCACGATCGATGCCGCCGCGGGCCAGCTCTGCTACGACCTCACCTGGTCGCAGCAGGTCGGGAGCCCCAGCGCCGCCCACATCCACAAGGGCGCCGCGGGTACCAGCGGCCCGATCGTGGTGGTGCTCAACGAGCCCCCGGCGCCGAAGGCGTGCGTGGCCGCTCCCCGGCCGGTGCTCCAGGGGATCGCCGCCGATCCCAGCAGCTACTACGTGAACATCCACAGCAACGCCTACCCCGGCGGTGCGGTGCGAGGCCAGCTTCAGGCCGGCTGAGCCGCGGCTAGCCGCCGGGCCCTGGCCCCGGTGGCCGCCGAGGCGGCCGCCGGCGCGGCCTGTGTCACTCTGTCCTCCGCTTCTTCTTCTTCTTCTGACCGGGACGGAGGACGGCATGGGCATCAGCAACGTGGGGATCGTCGGCGGCGGCCTGATGGGCTCGGGGATCGCCGAGGTCTGCGCCCGCCAGGGGATGAGCACGGTGGTCAGCGAGCGCGACGCCGGCCCGCTGGCGGCCGCCCGGCAGCGGGTGGAACGGTCGCTGGAGCGGGGCAGGCGCACCGGCAAGCTCTCCGAGGAGGAGGTCACCGCCATCCTCTCGCGGATCTCCTTCACCCTCGACCTGGAGGCGATGGCGGACTGCGACATCGTCATCGAGGCGGTGGCGGAGCGGATCGACGACAAGCTCGCGGTGTTCCAGCGGCTCGACGAGATCACGTCCGAGCACGCCATCCTCGCCAGCAACACCTCGTCGCTGCCGATCATCGAGATCGCCCGCGCCACCCGGCGCGCCGACCGGGTGATCGGGACCCACTTCTTCAACCCGCCGCCGGTGATGAAGCTGCTCGAGCTGGTGCGCAGCATCGCCACCAGCGAGGAGACCCTGCAGGAGACCCGCGACTTCGGCGAGCGGCTGGGCAAGCGCATCATCGTCGCCCAGGACCGCGGCGGCTTCATCGTCAACCTGCTGCTCATCCCCTTCCTCACCCACGCGGTGCGGGTCTACGAGTTCGGGTTCGCCACCCGCGAGGACATCGACGAGGGGATGCGGCTCGGCTGCGGCCACCCGATGGGGCCGCTGCAGCTGCTCGACTACATCGGCCTCGACACCACCCTCTTCGTCTGCGAGGCGCTCCACGCCGAGTACGCCAACGCCGACTACGCACCGCCGCCGCTGCTGCGACGGATGGTCGCCGCCGGCTGGCTCGGCCAGAAGAGCGGGCGCGGCTTCTACGAGTACGCGTCCAACGGCAGGCGCTGAGCTCAGCCCGGGGCGGGCACCGCCTGCGGGACCTGCTGCTCCTGCACCCGAAGCCGCACCCGGGCGAGCAGCTCGCCGTCGCCCCAGTACTCGGCCGTGTAGCGCCCCGGCTCGCCGAACATCGGGCTGATGTAGGTGACCGTGGGCAGGCAGATGTCGAGCTCCTCACCGGGCGGCGGCGGCCCGGACTGGAAGTTCATCTCGACCGGCTGGATGACCAGCTTGCCCTCGCCGTCGAGGAAGCGGAGCTCGACGTGGTGGGCCTGCTCCGCGTCCTCCGGCCCGAAGCGGAAACCGGCGACGATGCAGAAGGTGGCGCGTCCGGGGATCTGGGGCAGGCCGATGTGGAACAGGCCGCCGCCCAGGACATAGAACTTCCGGTCGGGGGGGACCGCCGCGGTCTCGGCGAAGAATGCGTAGTCGATCTCCATGACAGGACACTATGTCAGGGAGGTGCGCCCCTCTGCGCGAGGTCAGCGAGCGTCGTGCAGGCCCTCGAGGACCTCGGGCCCGTTGTGGCTGACCTGCCCGGGGGCGAGGACGTGGGGCTTCACCGTGGGCCCGTGGAAGTCGGCGCCGGCGGTCACCGTCAGCCCGGCCGCGGCGGCCAGCCCGGCGAACCGCTCCCCGGTCTCCGGGGTGTGCCAGGTGGTCCACGCCTCCACCCCGCCGAGGCCGCCGGCGGCGAGCTCGGCGAAGGCGGCCTCGGGGTCGATCTGTCCCAGGGTCGCGCCCGGATGGGCGAGCACGGGCACGCCCCCGGCCTCGCGCACCCAGGTGATCGCCTCGGCGAGCTCGGGCTGCCAGGGCGCCTCGGTGGCGAGCGGCTTCCCGGCGGCGAACCAGTCGGAGAAGAGCCGGTGCGGTGCCGACGCGTAGGGCAGCATCCGCCCATCGCCGGCGGCGGCCTCGAGGAGCAGGCGGCGGAGCACCGCGAAGGGGGGCACCCGGTCGGCGCCCACGACCGCCTCGACCGCCTCCCAGGTGATCCCCAGCCCCTCGGCGGCGGCGTTGTCGACCCAGCGGCGCGAGCGGGCCAGGTCGGCGCTCCGCACCCTCTCGATGCGTCCCTGGAACACCGGGTCGTCGAGGGGGACGAAGTAGGCGAGGAGGTGGTGCTCCCTGCCCTGCCACCGGGTGCTGATCTCGCAGGCGGGGATCAGCTCGAGGCCCAGCCGGTCGCACTCCGCCCGGGCGCGGGTGACGTGGACCGTCGAGTTGTGATCGGTGACCGCGATGGTCGTCAGACCGGCGCCGGCGCAGCGGCCCACCAGCTCCTCCGGCTCGAGATCGCCGTCCGAGGCGGTGGTGTGCATGTGGAGGTCGACGAGGCTCATCCTTCCAGTCTACGGCCGGCCGGCTCGGGCTCCGCCTCGGCGCCGGGCGGCGGCGCAGCACAATGGTGGGCCCATGGACGGCCCGCCGCGCGCCCTGCACGTCTTCGTCTGCACCACCTCGGGGCGCCACCACTGTGGCGGCCAGGGCTCGGAACGGGTCCTCCAGCGGCTCCGCGACGAGGTCGAGCGGCGCGGCCTCGGCCACGTCCGCACCACCCGGATGGGCTGCAACCTCCAGCACCACCAGGGTCCGATCGTGATCGTCTACCCCGACGGCGTCTGGTACGGCCGGCTCCGCCCCGACGACGTGCCCGAGATCGTCGAGCGCCATCTCGTCGGCGGCGAGCCGGTGGAGCATCTGCGCATCATTCCCGACGGCGCCTGGGACTCCTCAGCGCTGACCTGACGGTACGTGATACCGTCGCTATCACCAGGCACATCCGGGAGGCTCGATCGTGGGATACATCCGAGGTCTGATCCACGGCACCGTCGTCGGTGCGGTCATCGGTGTGCTCGTCGCCCCCCAGGAGGGCCGGCAGACCCGTGAGCAGGCCCAGACCCTCGCCCTGGCCGTCCGGGACGGCGCCCAGCAGGTCGTCGAGACCGCGCGCCGGGTGGCCCCGACCGCTCAGGCCGCCGCCCACCAGGTCGGCGAGGTGGTGAGCAACGTCGCGGGCAAGGTCACCCGGCGCCACGACTCCGAGGACGGTGCGCTGATCTCCGTCAACGGGAGCGCGACTGGCCGCTCCTAGCAGCGGTCGGCCCGGTCAGCGGGTTCTCCCGCTGGGTGGGCTGCTCGGGCTGATCGGCGAGGGTCACGAGCCCGCTGACCAGGGCGAGCAGCCCGCACACCAGGTCGAGCACGTTGATCGCGGTGGGGAAGTGGAGGCCGGCGAACCCCTTGGTCGCGAGGGTGTCGTCGCCCACCACGAACCCGGCGACGGCGAGCACGGTGAGCAGCGCGCCGAGCGCGAGCACGAGGATGCCCACCAGCCGGCGTGAGACCCGGAGGGTGAAGCCGAGCACGGCGAGCACCGCGGCGATGGCGAGGTCGACGGCATCGCGCGCCCAGGTGAGGTGGAGGGTGAGCCCGCCGAGATTGCCGCCGGCGTGCCCGTCGCTGATGTGGCCCGCGTCCCCGAGGACCAGGCCACCGAGGCCGGCGATCAGAAACACCAGGGTGAACAGCTGCGCGTACAGTCTCGCCATCACCGTTCTCCAGTCCGCAGGTGTCCGCACGAACCGCGACCGGGGGATGTCTCACCCGCACCGGCGCGCTCCGGCGGCGTGCGGGGCAAGTCTAGCCGCGGTCCCGCGTCCGCGCCCAGCCCCGTCAGATGAGGCTCGGCCCCTCGTCGGGAATGGGGGCGAGGTCGGGCCCGAGGCTGTAGATGGCGCTGCGGTTGCCGAGGAGGATGGTCGGCGGCAGCATCGCCGGGCCGATCGCGGGCTCCTCCTCGAGGACCAGGCCGTCGCGCTGGCGGCGCCGCGCCTCGGTCAGGCACAACGCTGAGCAGTAACGGCCGCGGGATTCTCGCGACTTGAAGCCGTCATAGCCCTCGCCGCAGATTCTGCACACCTTCACCAGGCGGGTGAGCCTGCTCCTAGCCATCGACTCCTCGCGTACCGGCCGGGACAGCCATCCTCCGACAGGACGACGACTACGTCAACACCCATTCCGGTCCGTTGGTTACGCACCACCGACCGATCAGTCACCGGCACCGTGGACACGGCACGCGACGACCGTCACGTTGTCCGTCGAACCCGCCGCCAGCGCGCGGTCGCAGAGCGCCGCGGCGGCCTCGGCGAGGGCGATGCCGGGCCGCATCGCCTCCGCGATCCGGGTGTCGTCGACGGCGTCCCACACCCCGTCGGAGCAGATCAGCACGACGTCCCCGGCGCGCAGCGCGGCGGTGAACAGGTCGGCGTCGACGGGCTCGCCGGTGAGCGCGCGGGTGAGCATGTTGCGCCCGGGATGGTGCACGGCGCGGTCGGCGTCGAGGCGGCCGTCGCGCACCTGCTCGGCGATCCACGAGTGGTCCCGGGTGAGCTGGCCGGCCTCGCCGTCGCGGATGAGATAGGCGCGGCTGTCGCCGACGTTGGCGAGCCGCACCCGGTCGGCGGTCACCACCGCGACCACCAGGGTGGTGCCGCACATCGCGCCGCCGTGGGCGCGGCGGTGGGCGGCGACGGCGTCGCCTCCCCGGGCGACGGCGCCGCCGAGCGCGGATGCGGGATCGGCTGCGGCGGTGACGTGGGTGACCGCGGCCTCGACCGCGAGGTGCGCGGCCACCGCGCCGTCGGCGTGGCCGCCCATCCCGTCGCCGAGCACCAGCACGCAGCCGTCCGGGATCGGGCGCATCGCCCAGCGGTCCTGGTTCTCGCGGCGCACGGTGCCGCGGTCGCTCACCGCGGCCAGCTCGAGGCCGCCGCCGGGGAGGTCGACGCGCAGCGTGCCCGCGTCGCGGGCGGCGGCGCTCACCCCGCCTCCGGGGACGGGCGACCGCCGCCGTTCAGCATCAGGCGGCGCACCTCGGCCGCGGTGGCCGGCCCGTCGGCGCAGAGCAGCGCCTCCATCCCCAGCTCGCGCGCCGCGACCACGTTGCACTCGAGGTCGTCGACGAAGAGGCACTCGGCGGGGTCGAGGCCGAGTTGCTCGCAGGTCAGCCGGTAGATCGCCGGGTCGGGCTTGCGCAGCCCCACCGCCGAGGAGTCGACGGTGACGTCGAAGAGCTCGTCGAAGGGCATCAGGGTGCGCCAGGCCAGCTCCCACTCCCGGACGTTGTTGGTGAGCAGCGCGGTGCGGTGACCGGCGGCGCGCACCTCGCGCACCGCCTCGACCATCACCTCCGAGGCGACCATCGGCCGTCCGACCAGGATCTCGCGGGCGTCGGCCGGGTCGATCCGGGCATGGCCCTCGGCGGCATGCCGTTCGCAGAGGCGGACGATGTAGTCGGCCTCGGTGAGCCGCCCGGTCTCGAGCTGGTGGAGGTCGTGGTCGCCGGTGGGCAGGGCGTAGACCTCACCCGCCTCCCGGAGGAAGCAGCCGAGCAGGCTGAGGGTGCGCTCGTCCGCGCCGCGCCGGATGCGGAAGGGAGGCAGGGTCATCACCCCGCCGAGGTCGAAGACGGCACCGCGCAACGCCAGGGCTAGAGCTCCAGCAGCTGGGCGACGCGCTCGCGATGGTGGGTCGCGTCGCCGAGGGTGGCCTCGCCCCACTTCGCGCGCTTGAGGTGGAGGTGGATGTCGTGCTCCCAGGTGAAGCCGATGCCGCCGTGCAGCTGCAGCCCGTTGGAGGCGACGCTGCGGGCGGCGTCGCCGGCGTAGGCCTTGGCCATCGCGGCGGCGAGCGGCGCCTCGGGGGCGTCGTTGTCGAGGGCCCAGGCGGCGTGGTACGCGAGCGATCTCGCCGACTCGACCATCACCAGCATGTCGGCGCAGCGGTGGGAGACCGCCTGGTAGGCGCCGATCGGCCGGCCGAACTGCTGGCGCACCTTGGCGTACTCGACGGTCATCTCGAGCACCCGCTGCGCGGTCCCGGCGAGCTCGGCGGCGATGCAGACCATGGCGCGGTCGAGGCCGCGACGCAGCGTCGCCCAGCCCCGCCCCGGCTCGCCCACCACCGCGCCTGCGGGCACCTCGACACCGTCGAAGCCGACCGCAGCGATCCGGCGGGTGGCGTCCATCGACGCCAGCGGGCGCACCGTGACCCCGGGCGTGGCGGTGTCGACGGCCAGCAGGGTGAGCCCGTCGGCGGGGTCGTCCGCGGTGCGGGTGGCGACGATCATCCGGTCGGCGGTCTGAGCGTCGGGGACGAACAGCTTCTCGCCGTGGATCAGCCAGGCGTCGCCGGAGCGCTCGGCGGCCATCCGCACCCCGCCCGCGTCCCACCGCCCCGACTCCTCGACCAGGGCCACCGTGGCCAGCTGCGAGCCGTCGCAGATCGAGGGCAGCAGCCGCGCCGAGTGGGCCTCGTCGCCGCTCGCCGCCAGGGTCATGCCGGCGAGGCCGACGCTGGACTGGAACGGGGACGGCACCAGGTGACGGCCCATCTCCTCGAGCACGACGGCGAGGTCGACGAGCCCGAGGCCGAGGCCGCCGTGGCGCTCGGCGAAGGGGATCGCGGTCCAGCCGAGCTCGACCATGCGCGCGTACATCCGCGGGTCGTGACCGAGCTCGCCCTCCATCAGCTGACGCACCCGCGCGGGGGGGCACTCGCGGTCGAGGACGTCGCGCGCCTGGCGGCGGAGCAGCTCCTGCTCGTCGGTGAGCCCGACGTCCATCTCAGCGTCCCCGGGGGAGGCCGAGCACGCGCTCGGCGAGGATGTTCCGGAGCACCTCGCTGGTGCCGCCCTCGATGCTGTTGGCACGGGAGCGCAGGTAGCCGTAGGCCCAGCGGCCGTTGCGCGGCGCCCGCTCCTCGCCCTCGGCGAGGGTGCCGTAGGGCCCGAGCAGGTCGAGCGCGGTCTCGGCGATGCGCTGGTTGAGCTCGCTCCACATCAGCTTGTTCACCGAGCCCTCGGGCCCCGGCTGCTCGCCCTGGAGGACGCGGGTGAGGCCGCGCAGGCCGTTGATGCGCATCGCCTCCACCTCGATGACGAGCTGGGCGATACGCTGGCGCACCACCGGGTCGGCGGACCGGGGGATGCCGTCGACCAGGGTGGTGCGGGCGAGTGCGCGGAGCTCGTCGAGGGCGATGCGAGAGCGCACCTGCAGGCCGACGCCCAGGGTGGCGCGCTCGTGCATCAGCGTGGTCATGGCGACCCGCCAGCCACCGCCCACCGCACCGAGGAGGTTGGCCCGGGGCACGCGCACATCGGTGAAGTACATCTCGTTGAACTCGGCGTCGCCGGTGATCTGGCGCAGCGGCCGCACCTCGATGCCGGGGCTCTGCATGTCGACGATGAGATAGGTGAGGCCGGCGTGGGCGGTCTCGGCCGAATCGGTGCGGGTGAGCAGGATGCACCAGCGGGAGACGTGCGCCAGCGTGGTCCACACCTTCTGGCCGCTGACCACGAAGTCGTCGCCGTCGATCACCGCGCGGGTGCGCAGCGAGGCCAGGTCGCTGCCGCTGTTCGGCTCGCTGAATCCCTGGCACCAGATCTCATCGGCGCGGAGCAGCGGCGGGATGTGGCGCAGCTTCTGCTCGGGGGTGCCGTGGGCGAGGATGGTCGGGCCGGCCATGTACAGCCCGATCACGTTCAGCATGTCGGGGGCCCTCGCCGCCGCCATCTCCTGGTTGACGATCACCTCCTGCATCAGGGTGCCGCCCTGACCGCCGAGCTCGCGTGGCCAGCTCACCCCGGCGAAGCCCGCCTCGTGGACCCGCCGCTGCCACTCCCGACGCAGCTCGATGTCGTCGTAGCCGGCCGCCGCCTCGCGGGTGCGGTCGTCGAGGTTGTCGCCGAGCCAGCCGCGGACCTCGTCGCGGAAGCGTGCCTCCTCCGGGGAGAGGGAGAAGTCCATGAGCATCTCCAGGCGGCGGGCGCGCGGGCCCGGTGGGCGTCGTCCGCACCTCATTGTGCGCGAGGTCGCCGCCCGCTTGACGCCCCCGAACATATGTTCTACTTTCCGCCCATGACCGCCCCGCCCACCACCGCCGCGCCCCCCCGCCGGCCCGCCACCGAGCTGGTCGAGAGCCCCTGCCGCAGCGCCCTGCAGCCGGTGCGGGGGATGTGGTTCGACTGGTCGCTGAACCCCTACGGGGGCTGCGTCCATCGCTGCACGTTCTGCTACGTGCGCGCCTTCGAGCGCCGCGCCGACCGCCCCTCCGACGGCCGGTACGGGCGCACCGTGCGGGTGAAGACCAACGTGGTGACGGTGTTGAGGGAGGAGCTGCGCCGGCCGTCGCACCGCTCCGGCCTGGTCTGCCTCGGAACCGCCACCGACCCCTACCAGCCGGCCGAGGGGAGGTACCGGCTGACCCGGGGCTGCCTGGAGGCGCTGGTGGCGGCGCGCCGCCCGATCACCCTCACCACCCGTGGACCGCTGGTGGTGCGCGACGCCGCCCTGCTCGCCGAGGCCGGCGCGGTCGCGGGGGTGAGCGTCTCGATCAGCGTGCCCACCGTCGACGAGGCCGTGGTGCGCCGCACCGAGCCGGGCACCGCACCGCCGCGGCAGCGACTCCGCGCCCTGGAGCGGCTGGCGGCCGCGGGGGTGCGCGCCGGGGTGCTGATGGCCCCGGTGCTGCCCGGCATCAGCGACGGCGACGAGTCGCTGGCGGCCACGGTGCGCGCGGCCCGCGACGCCGGGGCGACGTTTCTCCTCGTGGGGGTGCTGACCCTGACCCCCGGCACCCGCGAGCACTTCCTCGAGGCGCTCGCCGACGACTGGCCGGAGCTCCTGCCCAGGTATCTCGAGCTCTATCGGGGGCGGAGCCATCTGCCCTCCGCCTTTGCCTCGGAGGTCAGCGGTCGAGTCGCCGGTCTGCGGCTCGCGGCCGGGATCTCCGCAGAGCGGCCGCCGCGGTACGCCGACCCGCCGATGCCGCGGCAGCTGGCGCTGGAGCTGTGACCGCCTCACGGGCCGGCTCTCCGCCTCGGCAGCTCGCGCATCTCGCACGACGGCGACAAGCTGGTACGCGTGGAGTGACTGTCGGGCATTGCGCTCATTGCAATGCAATTATAGCAAACAGATGTTCGTCCTGCAAGCAAACAGCCGCCCCGCGCAAACCGCCGGCACTACGCGCAAACCCCCCGTAAACCCCTCCCCCCTAGCCAGACCCATATGCGCAGCGCAATGCCGCATCACCCGCCCCGTAATCCGCGCGGCGCAACCGCAGCGCAGAACCGCAAACAAACGGCGCCCCTACGCCGCCCCCCCGGCACTCCGCGCCGACCGCCGCCGCGACGCCCCCCGCCCCTGCAACACCAACCGGGGCACCTTCGCCGGCGGCCGCCCCGGCGCCCAGTGCTGATCAACCGCCACCTCGATCCGGGCCGAGGCGTCCCCCGCCAGTGCCCGCACCGCGATGGGCACCCGGCCCAGCACCGCCCGCCCCCCGAGGAAGGTGCACCGAACCCGCCCTCCGGCGAACAGGACCACCGCGGTCCCCGCAGCACAGTGCACCACCAGGGTCGCGTCGGCGGCGACCTCCCCGAGATAGTCGATCAGCCCGTCCAGGTCGGCGAACCGCCCCAACAGCCCACTCACCAGCGTCGACCCCGCCAGCATCTCCGTCGCCGCCTCGGCACGGTCCGTGTCCAGGCCCACAACCGTGACCCTGCCGTCGCCCACGCTCCCACGCCGGTCCAGGCAGCGCAGCGCCCGGGGGAGATCGCTGACCGCCCCCACCGAGTTGTCGTCGTACCGGGCGGCCACGATCCGGCCGGCGACGAGCAGGACCAGGGCGCCGTAGTCGGGGCCGTGGACGCGCACATACGCGGTCAGACCGTCGTCCGAGACCGTCCGCAGCAGGCGGGTGACGTCGATGAACGAGGTCGGGCCCGTGTACATCGTCGGCCCCACGAGCACCACGTCGAGCGCTCTGCCCACCATCCCGTCGGTGATCGGCACCGGTCCCACCGCCCTCTCTGGCCCCATCCTCGTCCTCCCGGTCAGAGGGCAGGATACGCCAGACGCGCCATCTGGGCCAGTCGCGCCGATGCGCCGAGCTTAGAGGAGCCGCTCCTGGGCGATGCTCTCGCTCTGCCGGCGGCGGCGCCGGGGCACCGCGGCCGGCTCCTCGCCGGCCCCGTCCGAGGCGGGGTGCTCGACGAGCGCGACCACCCGGGTCTGCATGAACCGCCCGGTCCGCACCGGCCTCCCGGTGCGGGTGACCTCGGCGACCTCGACGACCCCACGGACCGTGCTCACCTCGACCTTCCGGCCTGCGCGGGTGGCGTCGATCTCGTACGTCCGCACCCCGTCGCCGGTGTCGATCACCACCTCGACCCGGTCGCCTTTCATGGATCGATCCTACCCACCCGTCACACCGTCCGTGTGGTGTCACCGCGGGGTGAGGCCGGTCTCACCGCGCCGGGTGTGAACTGTCCGTGGCCGGGGGCTTCTGCGCCCTTTGACCGCCGCCCAGAATGGCCGCATCCCCATCGACGGCGGAGGTGGACGACATGAGCGCGACGACGACACGGAAGCGGTGGATGGCCACCGTGCGCAGCGGCGCCGCGCTGCTCGCCCTGGCAGCGCTGATGGTGCTCCTCACCGGCCTCGGCGCCGTCGTCCTCCAGCGGGCCGGATAGGCCCCTACTCCTCCGCCGCGGAGGTCTCCGAGTAGCCGGGGAACCGCCAGGCCATCTGCGACGCCAGCAGGCCGCCGTGGCCGAGCCCGGCGAGGTACCCGAGGTCGAGGTCCTCGCCGGCGAAGAGGCGGGTGAGCAGCAGGTCGAGGGCGGTGCGGCGGCTGAACATCCCGCAGGAGGCGACGCCGATCACCGGCCGGCCCTCGAGGGTGGCGATCCAGTAGCTGCTGCCGGGATGCACCGGCAGGCCGCGCCGCACCTCCACCGCACCGGCGTCGAGCGCCGCCCGCCAGGTGACGTCCAGCGGGTCGGTGGACGCCACCCCCGCGGCGAGCACGATGTCGGCGCACTGGGCGGCCTCGATGAGCGCGTCGCGGGTGGCGGCGCGGTCGCCGGAGGCGTAGACGACGTCACCGGCGCGGCCGCCGAACCAGGCCACCTTGGTCCGCAGCGAGGTCTCGAAGCGCGTCCTCGAGGTGCCGTCGAGCCGCTCGCGCACCACCGCGGCCACGGTGAGCGGGAGGAAGCGGCGCACCGTCATCACCCGCCCGGCGTGCACCCCGGCGGCGGCCTCCCGCTCGGCGCCGGCGAGCACCGCCTCGGCGACCCCGAGCGGGGTGATCTTCACCCCGGCGACGGCGCGGCCGGCGTCGATGGGGATGCCGTCGGGCAGGGCGAACACGCTGACGTCGGTGATGGCGTTCATCGCGTCCAGCGCCGCCGCGTCGACCCGGAGCAGGCCGCGGTGCTCGGCGGAGAGCCGCACCTGCGACTCCACCGGGCGGCCGGCACGCACCCCGTCGCCGGCGACGGCGGCGGCGAGCCGCACCGCGGCGGTGTCCTCGTCGACGTCGCCGGGGTCGAGCCAGAGGAGGTGCAGCTCGTCCTCGCCGGACGCCTCGAGGGCGAGGGAGTTGGCGCGCTCCAGCCGGTGGCCCTTCAGCCGCGCCGGGCGTCCGTCGGGGCCGAGCACGTCGCGGCAGAGGATGGCACCCACCCAGCGCGAGGGGGCCTGGGCCACCTCGGCGGGACCGAGCACCTCGAGACGCATCAGGAGGCTCCCGCGGCCGCCGGGGTGGGGGCCGCGAGCGAGCCGCCGCGCCGGCCACGGCGCACCGCGACCACCTCGGCGAGGATGGCGAGGGCGATCTCCTCCGGGGTGCGGGCGCCGATGTCGAGCCCCACCGGGCTGTGCACCCGGGCGATGTCGGCGTCGGTGAACCCCGACTTGCGCAGCCGGGCCACCCGCTTGCCGTGGGTGGTGCGGCTGCCGATGGCGCCGATGTAGCCGACCGGGCTGCGCAGCAGGCAGTCGAGGGTGGGCTCGTCGAACTTGGCGTCGTGGCTGAGGCAGACGGCGGCGTCGCGGGGACCGAGGCCCAGCCCGGGGAGGGCGTCGTCGGGCCAGCGCGCGATCAGCTCGTCGGCCTCGCCCAGCCGCTCCTCGGTGAGGAACGCGGTGCGCGGGTCGATGACCACGACCCGGTATCCGAGCACCCTGGCGAGCCCCACCAGGGCGATGCCGATGTGGACGGCGCCGACCACCGCGAGCAGCGGAGCGGGGACGTGGGGCTCGACGTACACCGGCACGCCGTCGACCTCCTCGACGCCCGGCTGCCCGCTGTCCAGCCGGCCCGCGGCGGCGCCGGCGGCGGCGGCGTCGAGCGCGGCGGTGCCGAGGCTGCCGGCGCGGCCACCGTCCTCACCGACCACCGCGGTGCTCCCCGCGTGCTCGCCCTCGAGCACGGTGAGCACCGCCGCCGCCCGCTTGGCGTCGAGCGCGGCGCGCAGCGCCGCCTGCGCCGGGTCGGCGGCGTCCCAGCGCAGGGTGTGGAGGAGGACGTCGACGCTGCCGCCGCAGGCGAGCCCCACCTCCCAGCCGAGCTCGTCGCTGATGCCGTAGTGGAGCACTCGGGGCAGGGCCCGGCCCTCCAGGGTCGCGAGCGCCTCCTCGACCACCGCGCCCTCGAGGCAGCCACCGCTCACCGAGCCGGCCATGCGGCCGTCGCGGCTCACCGCCATCCGCGCCCCCACCGGCCGCGGCGTCGAGCCACTGGTCCGCACCACCGTCGCGATCGCGACCTCGGGGTCGACGGTCGCCCACTCGTCCAGGGTGGTCAGCAGCTCGCGCACGTCTCTATCGCACCTCGAAAACCGGCTCGGCGAGCAGGCGTCGGTAGTCGTCGGGGGTGTCGACGTCGATCGCCGCGCCGTCGACGGAAAGGATAGCGACCATGCCCGGAGCAGCGCGAAGCAGCGCTCGCAGCCCGCTGTCGCCCCGGGCGCCGAGCAGCTGCGGCCAGAGCCGCCGGTCGGCGACCACCGGCGGCTGGAGCACGGCCCCGGAGCTGACCGCGGCCGCGGGCAGGCCGCTGCGCCGGTGGTGCTCGAGGACCGCATCGACCAGCGCCGCGCCGACCCGGGGCTGGTCGCCGAGGAGGATGGCCACCCGCTCGACCTCGGGGCCGAGCGCGGCCACCCCGGTGCGCAGCGACGCGCCCATGCCCTCGGCGTGATCGGCGGCGACCACCACCCGCACCCCCCGGGTGTCGACGGCGGCGCCGATCCTCTCCGCCTCGGCGCCGAGCACGAGGACGACCTCGTCGAGGCGGGCGCCCAGGGCGGCGGCGAGCACGGTCCCGAGGAGCGTGCTCCCGGCGAGCGGCAGCAGCTGCTTCGGACGCCCCATCCGTCGCGACGCCCCGGCGGCGAGCACCACTCCTGCGGTCCGCATCCCCCCATGATGCGCCGCGGCGGCGGCGGTCGAGCACAATGCATGCTGGGAAGCCGCCGCCTCAGGGGAGCCAGAGTGCACATCGAGAACACCTTCGCCGTCGACGCCCCCGCCGACCGCGTGTTCGACTTCCTTCTCGACGTGAACAGCGTGCTCGGCTGCGTGCCCGGCGCCGAGCTGTCCCAGATCGTCGACGACGACACCTTCCACGGGCGGGTGCGGGTCCGGGTGGGCGCGGTCAGCGTCGCCTACCAGGGCACCGGCCACGTGGTCTCCCGCGACGACTCCGCCCGCACCGCCGTGCTCGAGGCCGAGGGGCGCGAGGCCGGCGGCTCGGGCTCGGCCCGGGCGGTGATCGCCGTCACCGTCGGCGAGCGTGGCGCCGGCGCCGAGGTGACCATGGTCACCGACCTCGCCGTGGTCGGCAGGGCGGCGCTGTTCGGCCACGGCCTGGTCGAGGAGGTCTCGCGCGGCCTCCTCGGGCAGATGGCCGCCTGCATCGGCGCCCGCCTCACCGAGCCGCCGCTGTCCCTGCCCACCCCGATCCTCTCCACCCTCCCCGACGAGCAGCCGCCCGGCCCCGTCGAGCGGGCCCTCTCGGTCGCCCGGGACCGGCCCCTGGCGCTGGCCTCGGCGGGGGGGGCCGCCGCCGCCGCCCTGGTGGTGGCGGTGCTGCTGAGGGTGCGCGGCCGCCGCTGACGGTCAGCGCTTCAGGCTGCGCCGGGGCAGGTCGGCGAGACGGCGGCCCAGCTCGTCGAGGGCGTCGACGTTGTGGGCGGCGAGGAAGTCGTCGCAGTGGGGCAGCGCCGCGACCATCCCCCGGGCCTCGGGCGCGTAGCCGTCGGCGCCGAGCAGCGGGTTGAGCCAGATCAGCCGGTGGCAGCTGCGGGAGAGCCGCGACATCTCCTTCTCGAGGACGGCGACGTCGCCGCGGTCCCAGCCGTCACTGATGATCAGCACCACCGCGCCGTGGCCGAGCACCCGGCGGGCGTAGCGCCGGTTGAAGCTGCGCAGCGACTCGCCGATGCGGGTGCCGCCGCCGATGTCGTGCACCTGCTCGGTGGTGTCGGCGAGGGCGTCGTCGATGTCGCGGCGGCGGAGCAGGTGGGTGATGCGGCTCAGCCGGGTGGAGAACACGAAGGTGTCGACCCGCTCGCGGCGGGCGATGGCGTGGGCGAAGACGAGCAGGGCTCGGGAGTAGCGCTCCATCGAGCCGCTGACGTCGCAGAGGATGACCAGCGGCCGGCGCCGGATCCGCCGGCGGGCCCGCTCCAGGGCGACCGCATCACCGCCGCTGCGGGCGGCGCGGCGCAGGGTGCGGCGCATCTCGACCGGTCCCCGGCGGCCCGGTTGCCAGCGCCGGGTGCGCCGCTCCGCCAGCCGCCAGGGCGCCTGCCGCAGCAGCCGGCGCACCTGCTGGGTCTCCTCCCAGGTCAGGTCGCCGAAGTCGCGGGAGCGGAGCAGCTCCTCGGCGCTGTACCCGGAGCTGCTCGCCACCCGGGGGGTGGTCTCCTGCTCGCGGGGGATCTGCGACTCGGGCAGCCCCAGCCGGGCCAGCCAGGCGCGTGCCTTCTCGGGGTCGAGGGGCAGCGGGCGGCTGCGCATCGGAATCGCCCCCGCCCCGATCAGGGTCTCCGGACGAGCCCAGAACAGGTCGAAGGCGGCGTCGAAGACGTTGATCTCCTCGCGCCGGCAGACGTACACGGCGCGGAGCGCGTCGCGCATCTGGTCGAGGTCGCCGACGTCGACAACGCCGAGCGCGGCCACGCCGTCGATGGTGCGGTCGGGTCCGACCCGCAGGCCGGCGTCGCGGAGCAGCTCGCCGAAGCCGGCCAGCCGGACCACCAGGTCGCCGCGGCGCTCCGGGTCAGGCGGAGCGATCACGCATCAGGTCGGGGATGGCCTGGCGCACCGTCTCCAGGTCCTCCTGGTACTTCACCGCCGCGCCCATCGTCGACTCCACCGCCTCGGCATCGGAGCCGTCGGAGCCGATCGCCGCCAGCGAACGCGCCCAGTCGACGGTCTCGGCGACCCCGGGGAGCTTGTACAGGTCCATGCCACGCATCCCCTGCACCAGCCCCGCCACCCGGCGGGCGAGCCGCTCGGAGACCTCGGGGGCGCGGGCCCGGACGATCGCCACCTCGCGCTCCAGCTCGGGGTAGTCGATCCAGTGGTAGAGGCAGCGCCGCTTCAGCGCGTCGTGGACCTCGCGGGTGCGATTGCCGGTGAGCACCACGAAGGGAGGGCGCTCGGCGCGCACCGTGCCCAGCTCGGGGATGCTGATCGCGAAGTCGGCGAGCAGCTCGAGCAGGAAGGCCTCGAACTCCTCGTCGGAGCGGTCGATCTCGTCGATGAGCAGCACCGGCGCCACCGTGTCGGTGTTGTCGATGGCGTCGAGGAGCGGCCGGCGGAGCAGGTACTCGTCGCTGAAGAGGTCGCGCTCGGCGGTGGCGCGGCCGTCCTCCGGCGCGGCGGAGTCGAGCAGCCGGATGTGGAGCAGCTGCCGCGCGTAGTTCCACTCGTAGGCGGCGTGGGCGAGGTCGATGCCCTCGTAGCACTGCAGCCGGATCAGCCGGGCGCCGAGCAGCCGGGCCATCGCCCGGGCCAGCTCGGTCTTGCCCACCCCCGCCTCGCCCTCGAGGAAGAGCGGCTTGCGGAGGCGGAGCGCCACCAGGATGGCGGTCGCCAGCCGGCGGTCGCAGAGATACGCCTGCTCGGCGAGCCGGGCGACCACGTCCTCGACGCTGGTGGGGATGGAGGACATGGAGGTGGCATCGCCCCCGGGAGGGGCTGGGAGGGTGGTCGACACCCCCAGATTAACCTCCCGGGGGTCGATGAGGCCCTCGTCAGCCGCCGGCCGTGGCGGTCTCCAGGGCGCGCCGGGTGATGACCGCGGCGAGCGCCCGCTTGTACTCGGCGCTGGCACGGCCGTCGCCGATCGGGTCGATGGCGGCGCCACACGCGGCGGCGGCGTCGGTGGGCGACGCCCCCTGGGCGAGGGCGTCCTCCACCCCGGTGCCCCGCCGCGGGGTGTTGGCCAGGTTCACGTACCCGACCCGCCAGCCCAACTCGGTCTGCTGCACGGCCACCCCGGCGATCGCCCAGTCGAAGAGGCGGCGGCGCAACTTGACGTAGCAGTGCGCACCGGTCGAGACCGGGAAGCGCACCTCGGTGACCACCTCGTCGGGCTCGAGCGCGGTGGTGAACACGTCCTTGTAGAAGTCGGCGGCGCGGTGGGTGCGCTTGTTGGTGACGATCTCGGCGTCGAGCATCAGCGCCAGCGCGTTGTAGTCGCCGGCGGCGTCGCCGTGGGCGATCACCCCGCCGACCGTGCCCAGGTTGCGCACCTGGTTGTCGCCGACGTCGGTGGCGATGTCGGCGAGCAGCGGCAGCGCGGAGCGCACCACCTCGCTCGCCGGGATGTCGACGTGGCGCACCAGGGCGCCGACCACCAGGGTGCCGTTCTCGCGGCGGATGCCGTCGAGGCCGGTGATCCGGCCGATGTCGACCAGCGCCGCCGGCTGCGCCAGCCGCAGCCGCATCAGCGGGATCAGGCTCTGGCCGCCGGCCAGCACCTTGGCGTCCTCGCCGTAGTTGCGCAGGTGCTCCGCCGCCTCGTCGACCGAGCTGGCGGTTGCGTACTCGAAGGCTGCCGGGATCACGCGCGCGCCTCCTGGATGAGCGACCAGATCCGGTCGGGCCGGGCCGGCATCTCCACGTGCTTGATGCCGAACGGGGAGAGGGCGTCGACCACGGCGTTGATCACCGCGGCGCTGGCCGCGATCGTGCCCGCCTCGCCGATGCCCTTGACCCCGAGCTCGTTGGTGGGGCTGGGGGTGCAGGTGCGGTCGAGCTCGTAGCGGGGCATCTCCGCCATCGTCGGCACCATGTAGTCGAGCAGGGTGCCGGTGAGCAGCTGCCCGCTCTCCTCGTCGTACTGCACCTCCTCGAACAGCGCCTGGGCGATGCCCTGGGCGATGCCGCCGTGGAGCTGCCCGTCGACGATCATCGGGTTGATGACGTTGCCGCAGTCGTCGACCGCGATGTAGCGCTGGAGGTCGACACCACCGGTCTCCGGGTCGACCTCGACCACGCAGATGTGGCAGCCGAAGGGCCAGACGAAGTTCGGCGGGTCGAAGTAGGTCACCGCCTCCAGCCCCTGCTCCATCCCCTCGGGGAGGCCGGCGCCGTAGGAGGCGAAGGCGAGCTCGCCGAGCACCTTGGCGTTGTCGGGACTGCCCTTGACGTAGAAGCGGCCCTGGTCGAAGACCACGTCCTCCTCGGCCGCCTCGAAGATGTGGGCGGCAAGGCGCCTCGCCTTCTCGACCACCTTCTGGCACGACTTGAGGATGGCGATGCCGCCCACCGCGAGGCTGCGCGAGCCGTAGGTGCCGTAGCCGAACGGGCTCTCGCCGGTGTCGCCGTGCTTGATGTCGATCGACTCGTACGGCACGCCGAGGCTGTCGCTGACGATCTGCGCGAAGGTGGTCTCGTGACCCTGCCCGTGGCTGTGGGTGCCGGTGCTCACGGTCACCGAGCCGGTGGGGTGCACCCGCACCGCGGACGACTCGACCAGGGCCACGCCCGCCGCCGGCGCGGTCGCCGAGCTGGGGCCGAGGCCGCAGATCTCCACCCAGGTGGAGAGACCGATGCCGAGGTAGCGGCCCTGCTCGCGCAGCTCCGCCTGGCGCCTGCGCAGCTCGTCGTATCCGACCATCTCGAGGGCGCGATCGAGGGTGCCCGCGTAGTTCCCGGAGTCGTAGACGAGGCCGAAGTTGTTGGGATGGGGGAAGTCCTCGGGCTTGATGAAGTTCTTCCGGCGCACCTCGACGGGGTCCAGGCCGAGCTCACGGGCGACCATGTCGACCATGCGCTCCACCAGGTGGGTGGCCTCGGGACGGCCGGCGCCGCGGTAGGGGTCGGTCGAGACCCGGTTGGTGAGGATGCCCAGGCTGCGGCCGTGCACCGCCTTGAAGGTGTAGCAGCCACCGCCGAGGAGGATGGCGCAGGTCTGGAAGGAGCCGAAGACGCCGACGTAGGCGCCGGCGTCGAGCAGCTGGGTGATCCGCAGGCCGACCAGGGTGCCGTCCCGCCTGGCGCCCACCTCGAGGTCGTAGATCTGGCCGCGGCCGTGGGTGGTGGCCTGCAGCCCCTCGCTGCGGGTCTCGATCCACTTCACCGGCCGGCCGACCAGCTTCGAGGCGGCGCAGGAGAGGTACTCCTCCGGGTAGGGCCGCAGCTTCGCGCCGAAGCCGCCACCGACGTCGTTGGACACCACCCGCATCTGCGCCTCGGTGAGGCCCAGGGTGCCGCTGATGAACAGGCGCAGGAAGTGGGGCACCTGGGTGGACGTCCACAGCGTCAGCCTGCTGCTGAACGGCACCCACTCCGCGATGCAGCCCCGGCCCTCCATCGCCAGGGGGAAGAGCCGCTGCTGGGTGATCCGCAGCGGCAGGGTCACCTCCGCCTCGGCCATCGCCGCCTCGATGTCGCCGCCGGGGAAGATCGCCTCCCAGGCGATGTTGTCCGGCGCCCCGGTGTGCGCGGTGGGGCTGCCCGGCTCGATCGCCTTCTCGAGGTCGATGACCGCGGGAAGCGGGTCGTAGTCGACACTGACCAGCTGGGCGGCATCGTCGGCGAGGTAGCGGTCGTCGGCGAGCACCACGGCGACGGGCTCGCCCTGGTACACCGCCTCGCCGTCGGCGATCGGGTACTGGTTGGGCACCTGCTTCTTGTCGGGCACGAAGGCCGGGGCCGCGGGGATGCCTCCGGTCAGAACCGGCTGGAAGTCCTTCGCGGTGTACACCGCGCGCACCCCCGGCGAGGCCAGTGCCTCGGCGGTGTCGATGGAGACGATGCGCGCATGCGGATAGGGGCTGCGCACCACCGACATGTGGAGCATGCCGGGCAGCTTCATGTCGTCGATGTAGTTGCCGTGGCCGGTGATCAGCCGCGGGTCCTCGCGCCGCTGGATGTGGGCGCCGATCATCTGGGTGATCGCCATCGCCTAGCTCCCCACCGCCGCGGGCTCGGCCGCGGCCGGCGCCGGCTCGGTCGCGGCCATCCTCCGGCTCGCGGTGCGCACCGCGTTGAGGATGTTCTCGTAGCCGGTGCAGCGGCAGATGTTGCCCTCGAGCCCCTTGGTGATCTCGTCGTCGCTGGGCGAGGGATTCTGCTCGAGCAGGTAGGCGGCGGCCATGATGAAGCCCGGGGTGCAGTAGCCGCACTGCAGTCCGTGCTCGTCCCAGAACGCCTGCTGCACCGGGTGCAGCTCGGCGCCGCTGGCCAGCCCCTCGACGGTGGTGATCGAGCGGCCCTCGGCCTGGACGGCGAAGACGCTGCAGGACTTCACCGCCCTGCCGTCGACGAGCACGGTGCACGCGCCGCACTGGCTGGTGTCGCAGCCGACGTGCGTCCCGGTCAGGCCGGCGACCTCGCGCAGGTAGTGCACCAGGAGGAGTTGCGGCTCCACCGCGTCCTCGCGGCGGACGCCGTTGACCGTCATCGCGATGCTGTGTCTCATCGGCTCCTCCGAAACCCCACACCGGGCCTTGCGTGGATTGAAAGGTCACAATGTGACCTGAATGCGCGGAGTTGCGCAGCGCCCCACAGTTCGCCGCGGCCGCTCATGCTACTCACCGTTGCGGTGTGCGGTAAACGGCCACCTACGTCGGGCTTGGCATGATTCCCGGGATGGGACGGTCACGCGGCGCCGAGCTCGCCACCCTGACCTGGCAGCAGGCGGGGTCACGGGCGTCGGACCCGCCGCTGCTCGCGGTGCCGCTGGGCTCGACCGAGCAGCACGGCCCCCACCTGCCCCTCGACACCGACACCCGCATCGCCGCCGCGCTCGCCGGGGGGCTGGCACGCCGCCGCGACGACGTCCTCGTCGCCCCCGCCCTCCCCTACGGCGCCAGCGGCGAGCACGCCGGCTTCCCCGGCACCCTGTCGCTGGGCACGCCGGCGCTGGAGGCGGTGCTCGTCGAGCTGGTGCGCTCCGCCTCGGGCCTCTGCCGCGGCACCGTCCTGGTGTGCGGGCACGGCGGCAACCGCGAGGCCGTCGACGGGGCGGTGCTGCGGCTGCGCGCCGAGGGCCGGCGGGTGCTGGGATGGATGGCCTCGGTGCCGGGCGGCGACGCCCACGCCGGGCGCACGGAGACGTCGCTGATGCTCGCGCTCCGGCCGGCGCTGGTGCGCCGGTCGCGTGCGCGGCCCGGCGACCCGCGGCCGCTCGGCGAGCTGATGCCCCGGCTGCGTGCGGTCGGGGTCGCCGGGGTCTCGGCCAGCGGCGTGCTCGGCGACCCGTCCGGCGCCGGTGCCGCCGAGGGTGAGCGGCTGCTCGCCGCCCTGCTCGACGACCTGCTCCGGTCGGTGGCGCGGTGGGACCGGTGAGCGGCGCCCCGGGGCTCCCCGCGGGCTTCGGCGTCGCCCTCGACCCACGGCTGCGCCGCCTCGAGGGCGGCCGGGTGCTGATCGGCGGCAGCCCGCCGCGGCTGCTGCGGCTCTCCGAGTCCGGCGCCCGCGCCGTCGACCGCCTCGCCGCCGGCGCCGCCGTGGCCGCGGGCGGGGGGACGGCCCGGCTGGCCCGCCACCTCGTCGACGCGAGGATGGCCCATCCCCGGCCCCCGCGGCGGCCCGGCGGCGGCGCCGGCGTGGCCGTGGTCATCCCCGTCCGCGACCGCCCCGTGGGGCTGGCCCGGGCGCTCGCCGGGGTCGGTCCGGTGGCCGAGCTGGTGGTGGTGGACGACGGCTCGGTGGACGCGGCGGCCGCCGCCCGCGCCGCCGCCGCGGCGGGCGCGCTGCTGCTCCGCTCCCCGCGGCCGCTGGGCCCCGCCGCCGCCCGCAACCGCGGCCTGCGCGCCACCACCGCGCCGCTGGTCGCCTTCGTCGACTCCGACTGCGAGCTCGCCCCCGGCTGGCTCGACGGCCTCCTCCCCCACCTCGACGACCCCGCCGTCGGCCTGGTGGCGCCCCGCGTCGCCGCCCCGGGCCCGGTCCCGGGCGAGGGCCGGCTGGCCGGCTACGAGCGGGTGCGCTCGCCCCTCGACATGGGGCCGCTCGAGGCGGCGGTGGCGGAGGGCACGGCGGTGCCGTACGTGCCCGCCGCGGTGCTGCTGGTGCGGCGCGAGGCGGCGCGGGCGCTGGGCGGGTTCGACGAGGCGATGCGGGTCGGCGAGGACGTGGATTTCGTGTGGCGGCTGGCGGCGGCCGGCTGGGGGGCGCGCTACGACCCGGCGGTGTGCGCCCTCCATCAGCCCCGCGCCGGCGCCGGCGGCTGGCTGCGGCAGCGGGCCGCCTACGGCAGCTCGGCCGCGGCCCTCGCCCGCCGCCATCCCGGACGCCTCGCCGCGGTGCGCCTCGCCCCGGCCGCCGCGCTGGGCTGGGGGCTGCTGCTGCTCGGACGGCCGCTGCCCGCGGCGGCGCTGGCGGCGCTGGGGACGGCCCGGCTGGGGCGCCGGCTGCGGCCCCTCGAGCATCCCTGGGGGGAGGCGGCCCGGCTGACCGCGGCCGGCCACCGCACCACCGCGCGGGTCCTCGCCGAGCAGGTGGTGCGCACCTGGTGGCCGGCGGCGCTGGCCGCGGCGCTGCTGGTGCCGCGGACCCGCCGCCCCCTCGCCACCGCCGCGCTGCTGCCACCGCTGGCGGAGTGGTGGCGGCGGCGGCCGGCCCTCGACCCGCTGAGCTACTGTGCGCTGCGTCTCGCCGACGGCGCCGCCTACGGCGCCGGGGTCTGGGCCGGGTGCGTCAGGGAGCGCACCCTGAGCCCGCTGCTGCCGCGCCTGGAGCGTTGAGCCGGACCGGCCGCACCGGCCTGTGGAAAACCGCCGTTCACTCCCCGTCCGCCCCCCACTGAAAGATCCATCGGCGTCACTTGTCTATTCCGAACGGGACGTGTCACTCCGGTGAACCCGGCGAGACGGGATGAGAGGCAAGGATGAGGAGAAGCCCAGAAGAGGCGGCGGTCTCGGCCCTGGAGGATCTGCGATCCCTCCACATGGCCACCCGGCGGCTGTGCGGGCTGCTGGACAGCTCGGTGCTGGCGGCGCGCGCGGCCCAGGAGGCCCACAACCTCGCGGGCACGGACTTCACCTCCCTGGCGGTGACCGAGAACGCCAGCCTGCTGGCGATGCGCGGCACCTGCCAGGCCAACAGCAAGCCGATCCGAACCCTCAAGGTGCCCGCCGGGAAGGGGCTGGGCGGCCGCGTCCTGCTGGAGCGCCGCCCGATCACCGTCGCCGACTACCAGAACGACGACACCATCTCCCACCACTTCAACCCGGTGGTGATGGAAGAGGGGCTGCGCGGCCTGACCTGCGTGCCCATCGACGACGGCGAGGACGTGATCGGCGTCCTCTACGCGGGGATCCGCAGAGTGGGCACGATCGGCGACCGCGCCCAGACCAACATGCTCGAGTTCGCACGCACCGTCGGGCCGCTGATCACCGCCGCCCGCCACGCCGAGCAGCAGACCCGGCTGCGGGTCAGTGCCGAGCGCCAGCGCATCGGCCGCGAGCTCCATGACTCCCTGGGCCCGCTGCTCTTCGGAATCGGCGTCTCCGCCCGGAAGGCGCGGGAGCGCGTGGCCGAGGACGCCTCCGACCTGATCACCGACCTCGACGACATCCAGAGCCAGGCGTCGAGCGCCTCCTCGCAGCTGCGCGAGGCGCTCCGCGACCTCGCCCCCGCCTCCGCGGAGTGCGCGTTCTCGTCGGTGCTCCAGATGCAGGTCGAGCCCTTCAGCCAGCGCAGCGGCATCCCGGTCTCGCTGGTGGTGCTGGGCTCACCGCACACCCTCAGCGCAACGGTGCAGGGAGTGCTGCTCTCCAGCGTCCGGGAGGGGCTCTACAACATCGAGCGCCACGCCGGCGCCGCCTCGGTGGCGATCACCGTGAAGTACGACGCCGAGCACGTCACCCTGGTGGTCCAGGACGACGGGCGTGGCCTGCCCCGCCGCTTCGAGCTCGAGGTCGCGCCCGACCACGGCCGCGGCTGGGGCCTCCCCGCCATCCTCGGTCGCGCCCAGGCTCTGGGCGGTGACGTGTCGCTCTTCAACAATGACGACGGCGGCGCCACGCTGCGGGTCTGCATCCCCACCGGACGGGGTGATGGCGACCCGTACTAGGGTCCTGCTGGTCGACGACCACCCCATCGTCATCTCCGGAATCCGGCGCCTGCTCGCGTACGCGCCGGACTTCGAGGTGGTGGGGCAGGCGTCCACCGCCCGCGACGCGGTCGAGACCGCGCTCGCCACCGCCCCGGACCTGATCCTCCTCGACCTCCGGCTCCCGGACGTCCGCTCCGCCGACCTCTGCCGCCGGATCCGGGCCACGGTGCCGTCGGCGCAGGTGGTGATCTTCACAGCGTTCGTCGAGGGTGCGCTGCTCCGCTCCTGTCTCTCCGCGGGCGTCTCCGGGGTGCTCCTCAAGGACGCCCACGAGCTCGACCTGGTCAGCGACCTCCGCCGCATCCGGTCCGGCCGGGTGGTGATCGACGACCGGGTCCAGGCCACGGCGGCCGAGACCGCGACCGACCCCCACCTCTTCGACGCCACCCTGACCCAGCGCGAGCACCAGGTCCTCCGGCTGCTCGCCGAGGGGATGTCCGGCAAGGAGATGGCCACCGCCCTCGGCCTGGCCCCGAACACGGTGCGGAGCTACTGCCAGTCGCTCCTCTCCAAGCTCCAGTCGACCAGCCGCATCCAGGCCCTGGCCAACGCGAGGGCCCGCGGCCTCCTCTGAGCTCCGCCCGGGCCCCCGGGAAGGGAAAAACCCGGAGCTGAAACAACCGGCGGGCCACGGCTGTCTTCTCTGGTGGGACGCGCGGCCGCCACCCCCTGTGACGGCCAAGCGTGCGGCGCCGACTGGCTGCAATCTGCTGGCGCCAGGCACCCCGCTCCGCTGCAAACTGGAGCGGCGACCGGCACACGTGCCGCGCGTCCCAAACCACCCTTCCCAGGGTGGCCCCCTGCTCGAGATCGCGCGTCTCCGGAGACGCGGGCCCGGGTGAGGGGGGCGGCGCCCGGCGCCGCCCCCCTCCGGTCAGTGATCCCGCCCGATCAGAGGCAGGGGCACTTGTAGGTCTCCGCCAGCGGAGCGGCGGTGAGAGACTGCACGACCTTGAGACCACCCTGGGAGGCGGAGTCCGGCTGGAGCACGTAGGCCTGGCGGGCCGGCGGCTGTCCGGGCTTCGAGTAGTCGAGCGGGGCGATCAGGCCCTGGGTGTCGATGCTGCTCTGCTTCTGGAAGGCCTTCAGCAGCGCCGAGCGCTCGAGCGACCCGGCGTTGCAGGCCGCGTTGAGGACCGCGTACATGATCTCGGCCTGGCCGTATCCGAAGTCGACGCCCGCGTTCGGGGTGTCCTGCGCGTAGGCGGCGAGGTACTCGTCACGGACCGTCTTCGCACCCGGGGCGTCGCCGGCGAACGGCGAGGACGAGGCGGCGACGAAGAAGCGCTTCTGCAGCGCGGTCTTCGCCGGTCCCGACAGCAGGGTGGGGACGAAGGTCGGATTGTTGCCGAGGAAGGTGGCGTCGAATCCCTGGGCCTCGGCGATCGAGACCGCGGACGCCGCCTGGGTCGGGGTGCTCGTCAGCATGATGAACTTCGCCCCGGCCGCCTTGATCGCCTGAACCTGGGCGGTCATGTCCTTGTCGGTGGGCTGGATCTTCTGGGAGACCACGGTCAGGTTGTTGGCCTTCGCGAAGGTGGTGGTGCCGAGCAGGCCGTCCTCGCCGTACTCGCCCTCGAGGTAGATGTGACCGACCTTGTCACCCGCCTTGAGACCCTTGTTCTTCATCAGCCAGTCGAGGCCGTCGATCATCTCGAGGTCGTAGCTGGCGCCGCTCAGGACGATGTAGGGATTGGTGAGCAGCTTCGACGACCACGACACCGGCTGGGTGAGGACGGTGTCGCTGGCGATGCTGTTGAGCAGCGCCGCGGTCATCGGCGAGCCCAGCAGCTCCTGGAACGCCAGAACCTGGGGCTGCATCGAGGTGTAGAGGGCGACCGCGTTCTGGACGTTGTAGCCGTGGTCCTTGGTGAGCAGCTCGACGGTGCGGCCGCACACTCCACCCTTCTTGTTCTGGTCCTGCCAGAACAGTGTGGCGCCCTGTGTGACCGACTTCCCGAGTGCCGCGAACGCGCCGGTGAGGTCGGTCAGCAGGCCGAGCGTGATCTTGCTCGAGGTCACCCCCGGTCCGGTGGGGATGCCGGGGGTGGATGCGCCGCCGCCGCTGTTCCCACTGCTGCCGCAGGCGGCAATCGCCAGCACACCGGTGGTGGCGAGTGCAACGTATCTCCAGGTGCGAACACGTGGCTTCATGCTGCCTCCTTCTGGGTGGATGGATGGGGGGATCGCCGAAGTCTGGATGCAAGCCCGGGCAGTCGCCGACCGAGTGCCGCCACACCGCCGGGTTCGAAGACCAGCAGCAGGATGACGGCAGCGCCGTAGATGAACTGGGCGGCCACCGCAGCGGTCACGCCGCCGGAGCCGGTGGGTGCGAGAAAGGGGATCGAGTCGCTGTACTTCGCCAGCACCAGCGGCAGTGCGGTCACGAAGAGCGCACCGACGAGGGCACCCCCCGGAGACCCCAGTCCGCCGATGACGATCATCGCGAGGAACGAGACCGTCAGCCCCAGGCCGAAGGTGTCGGGCACGATGTGGTGATACGCGAGCGCGAGGATGACGCCACCCAGGCCCGCGTACATCGAGGAGAGGGTGAAGGCGTACGCCTTGTAGCGCACCACGTTCACCCCCAGCACCGAGGCGGCCACCTCGCTGTCGCGCAGGCAGCGCAGCGCCCGGCCCGGCCGCCCCTTGAGGACGTTGACGAAGTACACGTAGGCGATCACCGTGCCGGCGAGGCCCAGGTACCAGAGCTTGCTGTTGCGGGTGAAGGGCACTCCGAGGACGCTCAGCGGCGAACTGTCGAACGCGAACCCGAAGAGGTTGAAGTCGGGGACGTCGCGGCCGTTGAAGCCGCCGCTCAGCTTCTGCGCGTTGAAGGCGATGTGGAGGCCCACGAAGACCAGCCCCAGCGAGGCGACGCCGAGGTAGATGCCGCGGAGCCGCGACGAGATCGGGCTGAAGAGCAGGCCGGCGAGCCCGGCGATGAGCACCGCGCCGATCATCGCGACCGGGGTGGGGAGCCCGAAGCCGCCCTGGATCGACGAGGCGATCGTGGTGCCGGTGCCCCTGGTCGCCGAGGCGAGGTAGGTGTAGGCGTACGCCCCGATGGCGACGAAGAACGAGTGCGCCAGCGACAGCTGCCCGGCGCCGCCCACCAGCAGGGTGAGTCCGAGCGCCGCGGTCATCGCCGCGAAGGCGAACACCCCGGCCTGCAGCCAGAAGTCCTGGCCCTCGGTGTCGATCGTGCCCAGCACCAGCGGCACCAGGGCGATGAGCGCCACCACCAGGATCCGCCCCACCAGCGTCCGCAGGCCGGAGCCGCTCCTGGCGACGGCGGCGTCGGCCCCGCTCTCGAGGCTGCTGACGGCGACCTCAGACACGGGTGGCCTCCCGGGTGCCGAAGAGCCCGGTGGGCCGGACCAGGAGCACCGCCACCATCACGACGTAGGGCATCACCTGGTCGAAGCCGCGCCCCAGGAAGGTGAGGTTCGACTGGTAGCCGGCGGTGAGCACCTCGGCGACCCCGATGATCAGGCCGCCGACCACCGCGCCACCGGTGGAGTCGAGGCCGCCGAGGATGGCGGCGGGGAAGGCGCGCAGGGCCACGTCCCCGGTGCTGGCGTCGAGCCCGGCGCTGGGGAAGGCGGTGAGGAAGACCCCCGCGACCGCGGCGAGGGCGCCGGCGAGCACCCACGCCACCGACGAGATCCGGCCCAGCCGGATTCCCATCAGCGAAGCGGTCTCGGGGTCCTCGGCGGAGGCGCGCATGGCGACCCCGAACGAGGAGAACTTGAACCAGGCGAAGAAGGCGGCGAGGATCACCAGCGCGGTGCCGATCGCCCAGACCCGCGCCGTCGGGACGGTCAGCCCGGCGAAGTGGACGATGCCGTCACGCCAGGGGTCGCCCAGGGTCAGCACGTCGACGCCGATGCGCCGGGTGGTCTCGGTGCGCACGATCAGGTCGACGCCGATGGTCATGATGCTCACCGCGATCACCGACCGCCCCGCCATGGTGCGCACCAGGCCGCGCTCGATGACGAACGCGAGCACCCCGGCGACGGCCAGGCCGAGCAGCACCGCCAGGTAGAAGTTGAGGTGGTTGGTGTAGCTGAAGCGTGAGATCGAGTAGGCGCCCAGGGCGAGGATGCTGCCGTGGGCGAAGTTCACCACCTCGGTGGCCTTGAAGATGATCACGAAGCCGAGGGCGAGCAGCGCGTAGATCGAGCCCAGCGACAGGCCGTTGAACACGAACTGGACGAAGTCCTTCACGACGGCGGCTCCTCGCTCTCGTTCCATGCCCAGGCCGGGGGCGCACCCCCCGGGGCGGGCGGCGCGGGTGGTGGGGGGCTGGCGGCTGGGGGGGCGGCGGCGGGAGGTGCCGACGGCAGCGAGGGCTCCCGGTAGCGGTTGGGGTTGGGGGTGAAGCCGGGGCGCCCATCGGTGGCCGGCGCGCTCGTCGCCGGCGCCGACCAGGTCGCGGCGGTGGGCGGCGGCGGGACCGCCGGCGCGGGCGCGGGCGCGGGCCCCGCGGGCGAGGCGGCGGCGGCGTCGTGGCCGGTGCCGAGGTAGGCGCGGATCACCTCGGGGTCGGAGCGCACCTGCACCGGCGGGCCGTCGGCGATGCGACGGCCGAAGTCGAGCACGGTCACCCGGTCGGCGATGCCCATGACCAGGCCCATGTCGTGCTCGACCAGCAGGATGGAGATCCCCAGCCCCTCGCGGATGTCGCGGATGGCGGTCGCGACCTGTCCGGTCTCGTCGGCGTCCATGCCGGCGACCGGCTCGTCGAGGAGCAGGATGGTGGGCTCGACGCACAGCGCCCGGGCCATCTCCACCCGCTTCTGGTCGCCGTAGGAGAGCTCCCCGGCGGGAAGCTGGAGGAGGCCGCCGATGCCCAGGAACTCGGCGATCTCGGTGACCCGGGCGCGGTGGCGGCGGTCCTCGCGGGTGGCGAAGGGCAGCCTCAGCCCGGCGCCGAGGAAGCCGGCGCGGGTGAGGTGGTGGCGGCCCAGCATCAGGTTCTCCTCCACCGAGGCGGCGGGGAAGAGGGCGATGTTCTGGAAGGTGCGCGCCACCCCCAGGCCGGCGATGGCGTGGGGGGCCAGCCCGACCAGCTCCACGCCGCCGAAGCTCACCGATCCCGACGCCGGCCGGTAGACGCCGGAGAGGACGTTGAACATCGTCGACTTCCCGGCGCCGTTGGGCCCGATGAGGGCGTGCACGGTGCCCGGCTCGACCGAGAAGGAGACGTCGTCGAGCGCGGTCAGACCGGCGAAGCGGACGGTGATCCCGCTGACGGCGAGGGTGGCGCGCGACCCGGGGCTGCTCACGGCACCCAGGTCCCCAGCCGGCGGCGGGCGGTGGTGCCGGACCCCGCCTCGGCGACCGCCTTCTCGCCGCTGTGGCCGAGGTACAGGTCGCGCACCTCGGTGCTCGCCGACAGCTCGGCGGCGGTGCCGCTGAGCGAGACCCGCCCGAGGTCGAGCACCACCGCCCGCGCCGCCACCTCCAGGGCCATCGTCGTGTTCTGCTCGACGAGCAGCACGGTGGTCCCCTGGCGGTTGATCTGGGCGATGATCTCGCCGATCCGCCCCACCACCAGCGGCGCCAGCCCGAGCGACGGCTCGTCGAGCAGCAGCAGCCGGGGCGACGACATCAGCGCGCGGCCGATCGCGAGCATCTGCTGCTCGCCTCCGGAGAGCAGCCCGGCGCGCTGGTCGGCGCGCTCCTGGAGGATCGGGAAGAGCTCGCGGACGCGCCGGCGCGCGTCGCCGAGCTGCGTGCGGTCACGGACGCTGTATCCCCCGGCGCGGAGGTTCTCGTCGACGGTGAGCCGGGTGAAGATCCGCCGGCCCTCGGGCACCTGGACGATGCCGCCGTCGACCACCTCGGCCGGGGGCAGCCCGTTGAGCCGCCGGCCCTCGAACTCGAGGACGCCCTCGGCGATGTGCCCGCCGCACATCCGCAGCGTCGACGAGATCGCCCTCAGCAGCGTGGACTTGCCCGCGCCGTTGCTGCCGAGCACCGCGACCACCTCGCCCTCGGCCACCGACAGGGAGACGCCACGGAGGGCCTGCACCACCCCCCCGTAGGTAACCCTCAACTCACGTACGGTCAGCATCGAATGCGCCTCGCCCCCACAGCGCGGCCGGTGGCCTCGCAGATGCGGCCCGGATGGTATCCGATGCCACGGCCGCCTGATCGTGACCGGCGGATTCGCGGCATCGATACCTACAAATGCATGATGTAGGGGTCAGGTCCGAGCTCGGGGGGCCAGGCGAGCGGCGACCCCGCCGCGGGCCGGCTACACGTAGAAGCGCATCAGCGACTCGGCGACGCAGGCGGGCTTGTCGACACCCTCGATCTCGAAGGTCACGGTGACGGTGGCCTGGAGGCCGCCCTTCACCTCCTCGACGGTGGTGAGCTCGGCGCCGGCGCGGATCTTCGAGCCGACCCGCACCGGGGTCACGAAGCGCACCCGGTTGAGCCCGTAGTTGATGACCATGCCGACGCCGTCGACCTGGAGCAGCTCGAAGATCATCTCGGGGAGCATCGACAGGGTGAGGAAGCCGTGGGCGATGGTGCCGCCGAAGGGGCCCGCCGCGGCGCGCTCGAGGTCGACGTGGATCCACTGGTGGTCACCGGTGGCGTCCGCGAACCGGTTCACCTGGTCCTGGCTGATCTCGCGCCAGGCGCTGTGACCGAGGTGGCTGCCCTGCGCCGCGCGCATCGCCTGGGGGCTCTCGAACCGCTCCATGCCGCTCTCCCTGTGGGTTGGACTGCCGCCCATCTTGCCCCACCGCGTCCCGCCGATGCCCCGAGACGGGCGGCGCGACCGTCTCGCTATCCTGACGAGGTGGCGCGTTGCGTCACCAGTGAACGGAGGTTCCCGTGGAGCTGCGCGAGCGGGTCGTCGTCGTCTTCCTGACGGTGGCGATCGTCACCACCCTCGGCCTCGGCGGCGTGGTCGCCTGGCGCTTCGCCCACCCCGTCGACGAGGGCACCGCCCTCCGGGTGGTCGCCCCCGGCAGCGGCGACCCCTCGGGCACGGCGGCGCCGCAGGATCCGGTCGCGGGCACGCCCGGCGGCGCCCCCGGGGCCAACGGTCCCGCCGGCGCCGCCGCCCCAAGGGCGCAGGGGCCGGTCGCCGGCGCCGGCACCGGGGCGGGCACCGGCGGCACCCCTGCCCGCCCCGGCACCGCCGTTCCGCCCGCGGCCGCGGCGGCGGGCGTCTCCGGCGGGGTGATCACCGTGGGCGGCATCTACGACGAGACCGGTCCGGTCGACGCCACCGTGAGCCGCGACGTGGTGCGCGCATACTTCAACCAGGTCAACGCCGCCGGCGGCGTGAACGGCTACCGGTTGCGCCTCGTCGACTGCGACTCCGCCTTCGACCCGACCCGCGGTCACCAGTGCTCCGAACGCCTGGTGGGCTCCGGCGTGCTCGCCATGGTCGGCTGGCTGTCGCCGAGCAGCGAGCAGGCGGAGACCACGTACCTGGCGGCACAGGGCGTCCCCGTGATCGGCGGTCTGGGCGTGCCCGCCGAGTTCGCGTCGCCGCTCTCCTTCCCGGTGGCCTCCGACCTGCTGGGGTCCGCCGTCGACGGGGTGAGCGCACACGCCGTCGATCTGAACATCCACGCCCCGGCGGTGGTGGTCATCAACACCCCGTTCAGCGGGCCGGCGGGGCAGCGGATCTCCGACAGCCTGCACCGGCACGGCATCCACGAGAAGAGCGTCGACTTCGCCGACGCCACCAAGCCCGACTACACCGACCTGGCGGTGAAGATCCGTCTCGAGGGCGCCGACTCGATCATCGCCGGCCTCGACCCCTTCTCCTACGCGCGCTTCTTCCAGGCGCTCGACCGGCAGAACTTCCATCCAACCTTCCTCGGCCTCGGGCTCGACAAGAAGTCCGCCGAGAAGCAGTACGGCACCGCGGTGTACAACGCGGAGTCCGGGACCCCCTTCCTCGAGCCCGACGAGCACATGAGCGTGCCCGCGATGAGCGAGTACTACGGAGCGGTGCAGCGCTCCTTCCCCGCCCAGGTCGATGCCCTCGACGTCTACACGGAGGGGTCCTGGGTGGCGGCCAAGCTCTTCGTCGAGTTGGTGCGCCGGCTCGGCACGACTCCGCCGACGCCGCGGTCGCTGGTCGACTCGCTGAACCACATCACCCGCTGGGACACCGGGCTCAGCGTGCCGCTCTCCTTCAGCCCGGGCGCGCACGACCCCAACCGCTGCCTGCAGTGGATCCGCAACCAGCAGGGCGTGTGGCACACGTACTCCGGCTGGAACTGCTTCTGAGCGCGTGTCCCAGGCTGTGACCGCGTCGCTGTCGGGCTTCTCGCTGCTGCCGAGCTACACCGTCATCGGGCTCACCCTCGGCGGCGTCTACGCGCTCGCCGCCACCGGGCTGGTGCTGATCTACCGGGTCTCCGGGGTGCTGAACTTCGCCCACGGGGCGGTGGCGATGTTCTCGACCTTCGTCGCCTACCAGATCTCGGTGGTCGCGGGGGTCCCCTCGCTGATCGGGCTGCTCGCCGCCGTCGCCACCGGCGCCGCCCTGGGCTTCGTGATCGAGTTCCTCACCATCCGCCCGCTCACCGGGCGGCCACCGCTGACCAAGGTTGCGGTGACCATCGCCTGGCTGCTGGTGCTGCAGACCGCCGCGGGCATCATCTGGGGCTCCACCGGCTACCACCGCCCGGTGCAGCTGGTGGGCAGCAACGGGTTCACGGTGCCGCTCACCAACGTGGTGGTGGGCTACGACCAGCTCACCATCTTCGTGGTGGCGGTCGGCCTCTCCCTGGGCACCTCGGCACTGCTGCGCTGGACCTCGCTGGGGGCGCAGATGCGTGCCGTCGCCGACGACCCCCAGGCGGCGCGGCTCTGGGGCATCGACGTCGACCGGGTCTCGGCGGCCTCGTGGATGATCGGCTCGGCGATGGCCGCGATCGCCGGGGTGCTGATCACCCCGCTGCTCAACTTCGACACCTACTCGCTCACCGTGCTGGTGATCGACGCCTTCACCGCCGCGCTGATCGGGCGGCTCACCAACCTGCCCCTCACCGTGGTCGGGGCGATCCTGCTGGGCCTGGTCCAGTACTACCCCAAGGCCTTCTTCAGCCAGGCCGGGCTCAGCGAGCTGAGCACCTTCGTGCTCGCCCTGATCACCCTGGCGGTGGTGTTCCGGCCGGGTCTGGCCACATCACGAGGGCGGGGGTGAACGTGGGGATGTCGCGCAACCGCAGGCTCGGCCTCGCCGCGCTGGTGGCGGCGGTGGCGCTGGTGCCCGCGCTCGAGTCCGACTTCCAGCGCGGGCTCGACTCCGATGCGGTGATCATCGCCCTGCTGGTGCTCTCGGTGGTGGTGCTCACCGGCTTCGTCGGCCAGATCTCCTTCTGCCAGTACTCCTTCGCCGCCATGGGCGCCTTCACCGTGGGGGCGCTGATGGACGGTCACGGCTGGTCGCTCTGGCTGGCGCTGCCGGTCGGGGTGGCGGTGGCGGTGCTCACCGGGGTGCTGGTCGGCATCCCCGCGCTGCGCCTCTCCGGCCTGCTCCTCGCCGTCCTCACCGTGGCGGTGGCGCTCTTCACCGACCGCTTCCTGCTGGTGACCGGCACCTGGGACGGCTTCAGCGGCGGTGCCGTCCCCTGGCACCCGTCGCGGCCCTCGCTCCTCGGCGCCCCGCTCACCGGGTCGTACTCCTACTACCTCTTCTCGCTCGCCATCCTCTGCGCCACGGTGCTGCTGGTGTGGAACCTCCGCCGCGGCAAGACCGGTCGGGTGCTCCGCGCGGTGCGCGACTCGGAGCTCGCCGCCGCCACCGTCGGCCTCGACGTCACCGCCTGGAAGCTCGCGGCGTTCGGGCTCTCCGCGGGGATCGCCGGGCTGGCCGGCGCCCTGCTCGCGGTGCGGATCGGCTCGGTGAGCCCCGGCTCCTACGACTTCCTCCACTCCGTGCAGCTCACCGCGCTCGCCACCGTGATGGGGGTGAGCGCGATCGCCGCCGCCCCCGCCTCCGGCATCGCCACCGTCTTCGGCCCCGAGCTGCTCAGCGGCATCTCGGTCTCCTCCACCTGGTTCCCGCTGCTGATCGGCGGCACCCTCATCCTCCAGCTGGTGCTGGTGCCCGAGGGGGCGGTGGTCCGCACCCGGCACGACATCGCACGGCTCGGCCGGCTGCTCTCCGGACGCCGCGGGCGCGACCCCGTCGCCAGGGTGGCCTGATGACCGTCCTGCTGCAGATCGACGGCGTCTCCAAGCACTACGGCGGCGTGCAGGCCCTCACCGACGTCTCCTTCCGGGTGGAGCGAGGCCGGATCAAGGGGCTGATCGGGCCCAACGGCGCGGGCAAGACCTCGCTCTTCAACTGCGTCTGCGGGGTGCTCCGGGTCGACGGCGGGCACATCCGCTACGCCGGTCGCGACCTCCACGGCATGGCGCCGCACCGCCGCGCCCGCCTCGGTATCGCCCGCACCTTCCAGACCCTCGAGCTCTTCCGCGAGCTCACCGTGCTCGAGAACCTGATGGTGCCGGTCGACGCCGCCGCCCGCGGCGGCATGATCGCCGACGCCCTCCGCCTGCCCCGGGCGCGCTTCGAGGAGCACCGCGCCGACGAGCGCGCCCGCGCCCTGCTCCACTTCCTCGGCATCGCCGACGTCGCCGGCATCCCCGGCGGCGACCTCGCGATCGGCATCCAGCGCCGGGTCGAGCTCGGCCGCGCCCTGGCGCTGCGCCCCACCCTGCTGCTCCTCGACGAGCCCGCCGCCGGCCTCGACTCGCGCGAGACCGCCGAGCTCGCCGGGGTGCTGAGCCGGATTCGCGAGCGCTTCGGCACCACCATGCTGCTGGTCGACCACGACATGTCGCTGGTGATGCGCGTGTGCGACGACATCGCCGTGCTCGACTACGGGCGGCTGATCGCCGAGGGGCCGCCGGAGCGCATCCGCGAGGACCCCACCGTGGTCCGCGCCTACCTCGGCGAGAGCGCGGCATGAGCCTGCTCAGCGTCCGCGGGCTGCGCGCCGGGTACGGCGGCATCCCGGTGCTCTTCCAGGTCGACCTCGAGGTCGGCGAGGGCGAGATCGTCGCCCTGCTCGGCGCCAACGGGGCGGGCAAGACCACCACCCTGCGCGCGCTCTCGGGGATGATCCCGCTGATGGCGGGGAGCGTCAGCCTCGGCGGTACGACGGTGAGCGGCCTGCCCGCGCAGCGGCTCGCCCGCCTCGGCATCGTCCACATCCCCGAGGGACGCGGGGTCTTCCCCTCCCTCCAGGTCGAGGAGACGCTGCGCCTGGCCGCCGCCATGGCCGGGGTGCCGCGGCGCGAGGTCGCGGCCACGGTCGACGAGATGTACACGACCTTTCCCTCGCTGGCCCGGCGGCGCGGCCAGGCGGCCCGTCACCTCAGCGGCGGCGAGCAGCAGATGCTCGCCCTCGCCCGCGGGCTGATCCACCGGCCGCGGCTGCTGATGGTCGACGAGATGTCCCAGGGCCTGGCCCCGACCGTGGTCGACGCCCTCTTCGCGCTGGTGGCGACGCTGCCCGCCCGGGGCACGTCGCTGCTCCTGGTCGAGCAGTTCGTGAGCCGCGCCCTCGCCCTCGCCTCGCGCGCCTACGTGCTCGAGAAGGGCGAGCTCAGCTACGCCGGGAGCGCCGCGGCCCTGGCCGCCGACGAGTCCTTCGTGCGCGGCTCGTATCTCGGTGACGCGGGCGCGCCCGCGGGAGTGGGAGGATCTCGGGGATGAGGACGAAGGGGATGAGGACGATGCGGGGGGCGGTGATCGCCGCGCTGGCCGGGACGGTCGCCCTGGGCGCCGCCGCCGGGCTCGGCAGCGGGGCGCAGCCGGTGCGGGCGGCGGTCGGCCTCGGCGTGGCCAACGGCACCGTCAACGCCGGCGCCGACCACGTCGCCGTGGGCAGCGGCGTCTTCCCCAACTTCAAGAGCGGCGCCATCGACAGCTGGGTCCCGCTCTCCCATGCCCACGTCGACAACTCACCCTTCGCCGAGGGCACCGCGACCCCGCTCGACACCGGCCCGGGGGCGCAGACGGTCGCGGGCACGGCGAGCAAGCAGCAGCCGCAGTACGCCGAGGCCCGCTACCCCAAGGCCGACAGCACCGCCGACACCTTCGGCTCACCGGGCGGCCCCTACGCCCACGTCACCGCCGTCCAGGGGTCGGCGACGGCCACCGCGAACCTGGCCGGCGGTGGCGTCCCGGCGGGTCCCCCGGCACCGGGGCAGAGCACCACGCGCGCCGCAGGGCTGGCCGCGCTCGACGCCGCCCTGCAGGCCTGGCGGGCGCGCTTCCTCACCCCGGCGGCGGCGCTGGCGTACCCGGCCGTCCATCCCGACGCGGCCGAGCCCGACGGCGTCCTCGCCGGCACCAGCAGCGCCTCGGTCGCGATCGACCCGGCCACCGGCCTCGTCGACAGCGGCGACGCCCGGGTGGGCAGCGCCTCCTTCGCGGGCGGCAGCGTGCTCGTCCGCAACGTCCACATCAGCGTCTCGGTCACCAACGCCGGCACCCCCCACCAGACCTCGACCGTCGACCTCGGCCAGGTGACGGTGGGCGGCATGCCGGTGAGCGTGGGCTCGGGCGGCGTCAGCCTGAGCAACGGTGCGGTGGTGCCCCTCGACCAGCTCCAGCAGGCGACCGAGCAGCTCAACACCGCTCTCGCCAAGGGCGGCCTGACCCTCCGCGCGGTGGCTCCGGCGGTGACCTCCTCGGGCAACCAGGTGACCGTGGACGCCACCGGCATCCACGTCGACGTCCAGCAGCCGGCGATCGCGCCGGGCGTGCCCACCCAGTTCGTCGAGCACACCGTCGGCGAGGTCTTCGCCGACTCGCTCGCGGTGCCTGCGGCGTCGCAGCCCGAGCTGCTGCCGTTGCTGCCGGTGTCGCCGGGGAGCGGGACGGCGCCGGCGAGCACCGGCCAGTCCGGCTCGTCCACCGGGGGCTCGTCCCTCGGAGCGGGCTCCGGCAGCCTGAGCGGGAGCACGGGCGGGGGCACGTCGTCCCTCGTGGGGTCGAGCCCGGGCTCGACCCCGCGCGGCGCCACCGGGGCGCGCGGCGGCCCGGCCCCGAGCATGGTGACCACCGGAGCGACCCGGCAGAAGCCGCTGTGGCTGCTGCTGCTCTACTTCATGTGGCAGGCGCTGGTGTTCGGCGCCGCGGTGAGCCTGTGGTGGTGGCGAGCGGCGAGGACGGCAGGGTGAGCATCGCCATGGCACGGCTGCGCCGCCACGCCGACCCCCAGGCGATCTGCCCGGTCGACCAGTGGGTGTTCACCCCCCGCTACACCGAGGGGCGCTGCCCGCTCTGCGACTGGCAGGCCCCGGGCGGCGAGACCTACGTGGGCCGCACCGGCCGCGACCTGTTCTGGCCGGGCATGGCGGTGCTGCTCCTGGTCTCGCTGGTGATGGGCATCCTGGTGGTGCTCACCTATCTGCGGTCCTGAGTCCGGGCGCTCAGGCGGCGGGACGCTCTCCCCGGGTGCGGCCGAGGTAGCGGCGCAGGTCGTCGTCGGCGTCGCGGCTGGCCTTGTCGGTCTCGGTCGCGAGCGCGAGAAGCTCGGCGAAGCGCTCCAGCGCGACCCCCTCGTCGCACGCCCTGAGGTCGTGCCAGCGTCCGCATTTGGGGCAGTTCCAGCTGATCACCGTGGTGCCTCGACCGTCCCACGCGGCGGGAGGACAGCCACGGGACGGGATGGCCGCACTCACCATGCTCCGCCCAGCCCGCCAGAGATTCGGTGTGGATCCTGTGACATGGCTGCACCTCGTGCAACGCGGGTCCGTGCACTTTCCTGCGCGGTCAATTCAGGACACGTGCCGTGGCGCCGCGCCGGCTGCCACGATGGCGGGCGATGACCGCCGTCGACCCCTCCCCCGCCGCTCCGCTCCGCACCCGGCTCCGCACCCGGCGGCCGGTCGACCTCCGGCTCACCCTCCACCCGCTCTGGCGGGGCGGACGTGACCCGTCGATGCGGCTCGGCGACGGCGAGGTGTGGCGTGCCACCCGCACCCCGCTCGGCGCCGCCACCCTGCGGCTGCGCGCCGCCGACGGCGGCCTGAGCGCGGAGGCGTGGGGCCCGGGAGCGCCCTGGGCCCTCGAGGGCGCGGCCGCGCTCGCCGGCCAGCTCGACGACGACTCCGACTTCCGCCCCGCGGGCGGGCTGGTGGCGGCGCTGCGGCGCCGGCTGCCGGGGCTGCGCCTCGCCCGCACCGGTGGGGTGCTCGAGCCGCTCGTCGCCACGGTGGTGGAGCAGCGGGTGAGCGGGAAGGAGGCGTGGACCGGCTTCGCGGCGCTGGTTCGGGCCCTCGGCGAGCCCGCCCCCGGCCCCGGAGGCCTGCTCCTCCCCCCCTCCCCCGCGGTGCTCGCCGGCACCCCCAGCTGGGACTACCACCGGCTCGGCATCGAGCGGCAGCGCGGCGACACCATCCGCCGCGCCGCCCGGGCCGCGTCGCGGCTGGAGGAGGCGGGGAGCATGCCCGCCGCCGCCGCCCTGGCACGGCTCCAGGCGGTGCCGGGGGTGGGGGTCTGGACGGCGAACTCGGTGGCGCTCGCCGCCCTCGGCGACGCCGACGCGGTGCCGCTCGGCGACTGGAACCTCCCCCACACCGTGACCTTCGCGCTCACCGGCAGGCCGCGGGGGAGCGACGCCGAGATGCTCGAGCTGCTCGCGCCCTACGCTGGCCACCGCGGCCGGGTGGTGCGGCTGCTCCTCGCCGCCGGCCTGGGCGCCCCCCGCTTCGGTCCCCGCCAGCGGCTGCGCGACCTCCGCGCGATCTAGGCTACCCGCTGCTCCGGTGCAGGGAGACCGCGTACTCCGCGCCCGGGTTCCACGGGTCCCGCTCCCAGGTCCCCCAGCGCTGCTCCAGGCCGAGCCCGGCGGCCGCGCAGAGCTCGTCGTAGCGGGCAAGGTCGAGACGCCCGGGCTGGAGCTGGAAGCCGGCCACCAGGGCGCCGCCGGGGACGAGGTGGCGGGCCAGGTTGGCCACCACCGCGCCCTCGCTCCCGGGGGCGAGGAAGATCATCACGTTGCCGGCGAGCACCACCACGTCGAAGCGCCGGAGCTCGCCCGGCGGTCCGTCCAGGGCGACCCGGGCGAGGTCGGCCTCGACCCAGGTCAGGCCGGGCGCCTTGCGGCGGGCGGTGCCGAGCATCTCCGGGTCGATGTCGACCCCCACCACCTCGATCCCCCGCCGGGCCAGCTCGATGCCGACCCTGCCGGTGCCGCAGCCGGCGTCGAGCACCGTTGCCGGTCGGAGGCCGGCCACCAGGTCGGCCTCGCCGTGGACGCCGGGACCGGTGGTGGGGCGCTCGGCGAGGCGGCGGTCGTACTCGTCGCCGCCCTCGGAGCGCGAGCTGAGCCAGCGGTTGGCGCTCAGGGGGATGCCCTACTGCGCGCCGGTGCCGGTGACCAGCGTGGCCCGCCAGACCAGCCGCTGGCTGTCCACCCAGAAGGGGGTGCAGGTGATCAGGGTGAGGTCGTGGCCGTCGGTGGAGGTCAGCTGGGTGACCTTCGAGGGGGCCAGCTGCCAGCGACCGGTGATCCGGTAGGCCCAGGTTTTGCAGCTGCGGTCCTGGACGTCGACGATGTCGCCGACGTTGAGCTGGTCGATGTGCTCGTACTCGGGCTCGCGGTGGAAGGCGATGATGTCGTTGCCCTTCTCGCCCGGAGCCGCGGTGCCCTGGTAGTGGACCATCGAGCGGTGCAGGAGCAGGTCCCAGGTGCCGTCGCCGGCCACCCCGGCGTAGCCGTACTGGGCCAGGCTGGGGAAGGAGACCCGGGCGTAGTTCGTCGCCGCGTCACCGGTGCCGCACTTCCCGGCGTAGTTGGCGGCGCCCCCGCCCACCAGCGCCTGGGAGCCGCCCCCGTTCCACTGGTTGAGGGCGTTGTCGTCCACCCGGTTCCGCTGCCAGAGCGCCCAGAGAGGCGGCACGATCAGCGCCAGGCCGAAGCCGACCAGGACGAGGCCGACGAGCACGCCGACGAGGCGGAAGGGGCCGAGACGGCGGCCGGAGCGGCGGGGGGCGGAGGCGCGGGCACGGCTGGAGGACATCGCAGCCCATCATTCCACCCTCGGACACCACCGCGGGCCACGGTCGTGTGGAGGAGGGACGGATGAGGGGCTCCGCCGGGCTCGGCGGCTGCCCGGGGGTCCCCGCCGTCGGGGGGCGGGGGTTGGGGTGATGGCTTTGCGCCGTGCGGATTGCGGGGCGGGTTGTGTTTGGCGATTACGTTGCGCATATTTTTGGCTGGCCAGGGGGAGGGGTTGCGGGGTTGCGGGGGTCTGTGTGGCGGTGCGGGCGGTTTGCGCGGGGCGGTTGTTTGATTGTGCTGCGAACGCCTGTTCGGGTATAATTGTTTTGTGAGCAGCGCAATGCCCGACAGTCACTCCGCGCGTACCAGCTTGGCGCCGTCGTGGGAGATGCGCGAGCTGGCGGTGCGGATGCATGCCGATTCGGCGCGGATGGCGGAGCTGGTCTGTGCATTCGCGGATGGCGGGGATTGGCGGCGGGCGGGAGTGCGCAGCTGCGCGGACTGGGTGATGGCGAACCTCGGGTTCGACCGGTACACCACCGACAAGCTGCTGCGCGCCGGGGTCGCCGCTCGGCGGCTGCCCGCGGTTGCCGAGGCGTTCTCCGCGGGTGAGCTGTCGCTCGACACCGTCGGGATGCTGAGCAGCGTGGCCACCGCCGAGGACCAGGGCGCATGGGTGGAGGTGGCTCGTGACTCGTCGCCTCCGCAGCTGGCGCGGCGCTGCCGGGAGGCGCACCGTGCGGCGCTGATCGATGCGCCCGACCGGGCCCGGGTTCAGCGGGCGCAGCGGGGCCTGCGCAGCTGGTGGGACCTCGGCATGCTCCAGCTGCGCGGCGCACTGCCGCCCGAGGAGGGGGCGCGGTTCCGCCTCTCCCTCGAGAAGCAGGCGCGCCGGCTGGCCTCAAAGCGGCCGGCGGAGCTCACCCCCGCCGACGATCCCGCCGCCGCGCTGCGCGCCGACGCCCTGGTCGCGCTGTGCACCGCCGGGCACGGCGGCGCGAGTGCGCCGTCCCCGGCGCAGCTGGTCGTGCACGTCGACCTCGGTGTGCTCACCGGCGAGACGCCCGACGGGCGCTGCCACATCCTCGACGGTCCCGCCATCTCCGCCGCGGCGGCGCGGCGGCTGGGCTGCGACGCCACCATGGTCACCCTGCTCGAGCGCGACGGGCAGGTGGTCGGCGGCGGACCCGAGCGGCCGGGGGTCACGTCCCGGATGCGGCGGGCGGTGCAGGGCCGGGACGGCACCTGCCGCTACCCCGGCTGCGCGATCCCGGCGACCCGGACCGACGCCCACCACAACCGGCACCACGACGGCGAGTACGACATCCGCCGCACCGCCGAGACGACGGCCTGCTGGTCGGCACCGCCACCGGCGGGTGCTGGAAACGGCCACGGGCCAGGGGCCGCCCGGGATGAGCCGGTCAGCCCCAGGCGGCGACCATCGGGGTGTCGACGCCGATGTCCCCGCTCTGGCCGGTGCCGCCCGGGCTGCCCAGCGCGGCCTCGCGGCCGGGCAGCACCTCGGTGAAGAAGCGCCGGTTGTCGGCGATGAACTCGGTCTCCTCGGGGGCGACCCGCCGGTCCTGGGAGATCGCCTGCACCGGGCAGACCTGCTCGCAGGCGCCGCAGTCGATGCACTCGTCGGGGTGGATGTAGAGCTTGCGGGCACCCACGTAGATGCAGCTGACCGGGCACTCCTCGACGCACGACTGGTCCATGGTGTCGATGCAGGCGGAGGTGATGACGTAGGGCATCGCCGGCGTCCTCAGGCCGGTCCGTCGCCGAGCAGCGAGCGGTGGTTTTCGAGCCAGGCGCGGCCCGCGGGGGTGATGTGACGGTGCTCGCGATCGGTGGCGAGCAGCGGCGGGTTCTGCGTGTACAGGTGGGCGAGGGCGCGGCGGTCGGTGGCGAGCTCGCGCGCCGCCTGGTGGGCCTCGAGCTTGTGGAGCCTGCCACCGGGAGCGTTCTCGAAACGGGCCAGCAGCAGCGCCTCGCGCCGCCCCAGGGTGCGCGGCGCGGGCTCCGCGGACGCGGGGGCGAGCAGCTCCTCCATCTCGCGGGTGAACTGCCGCAGCAGGTTCCGCATCCGCAGGGCGCGGTCGATGTCGCCCAGCGACTCGCCGGGTGGCGGGTCGCCGGCGGCGCCGCCGCTTCCCTGCCAGGTGCGCTTGGGATGGCGGCGCAGGTACTCCTGCTCCAGCTCGAGCATCCGGTCGGTGTGGGTGCGGAACTGCTCGGCGGTGCCGTGGAGGAACACCCAGTTCCGGGTGGCGTGGGCGTGCGCGCCCTGGCGCTCCAGCTCCTCGTCGCTCAGCTCGGTCGCGGGCAGACCCTCCATACCGCGCCTAGGCGAACCGCACGTAGTCGTACTCGAAGCCGTGGTCGTTGATGCCCACCCGCGGCGGCGCCACCCAGCCGGCGATCCTCCCCGGCTCGTACACCGGCTGCATCAGCGAGCCGACGAAGTCGAGGTCGGCGCGGCTGGGCAGGAACTCGTCGCGGCGGCGCTCCCACTCGGCGTCGTCCAGCACCTCGCCGGCGGGGGTCACGTGGATCGCGGCGAAGGCGCCCACATGACGGTTGAAGGCCTGGTGGGGAAGCGCCAGCCGGCGCTCGATCCCCGCCTCCTCGAGGATGCGGTTCCAGCGGTTCAGGCCGTTCTCGCAGTCCTGCACGTACTCGCGGCGCAGGTCCTGGTTCAGACCGGTCACGGCCGGGACCTCGATGCTGCCCGGCCGGCCGTCGACCAGGCTGTCGACCGCGATCACCGAGTTCGACGAGCCGGTGGTCGTCCTTGCGACGGGTCTCCTGCCAGCGTCCCTTGAGCCCGGCGGTGAAGTAGGCGGCGACGTTGCTCGAGGTCTCGCCGCCGAACAGGTCGAGCGAGACGCTGAAGTGGAAGTTGAGGTACCGCTGGATGATGTCCAGGGGGATGCCGCCGTGGCTGCGGATGTCGTCGGTGTCGTGCTCGCGCATCAGCTCGACGGTGCGCTGCACCACCCGGTCGACCCCGGTGGCGCCCACGAACATGTGGTGGGCCTCCTCCTTGAGCATGAACTCGCAGGTGCGCGACAGCGGGTCGAAGGCGCTCTCGCTTGAGCGTGCCCAGCTGGAACTTGCCGTCGCGGTCGGTGAAGTAGGTGAACATGAAGAACGACAGCCAGTCCGCGGTGGGCTCGTTGAACGCGCCGAGGATGCGCGGGGCGTCGCTGCTCCCCGGAGTGGCGCTCAGCAGCGCGTCGGCCTCGTCGCGACCGTCGCGGCCGAAGTAGGCGTGGAGCAGGTAGACCATCGCCCAGAGGTGACGGCCCTCCTCGACGTTGATCTGGAACAGGTTGCGCAGGTCGTAGAGGCTCGGCGCGGTCATCCCCAGGTGGCGCTGCTGCTCCACCGAGGCGGGCTCGGTGTCGCCCTGGATCACGATCAGCCGGCGCAGCTCGGAGCGGTACTCGCCCGGCACCTGCTGCCAGACCGGCTCGCCCTGGTGGGCGCCGAAGCCGATGGCGCGTCCGGGCTCGCGCTCGGCGAGGAAGATGCCCCAGCGGTACTCGGGGAGGACGACGTGGTCGAAGTGCGCCCAGCCGTCCCGTCCCACCGCCACCGCGGTGCGCAGGTAGACGTCACGGTGGGGCAGCTCCGGGCCCATGTCCTGCCACCACTGCAGGAACTTGGGCTGCCACGACTCCAGGGCACGCTGCAGCCGCCGGTCGTTCGCCAGGTCGACGTTGTTCGGGATGCGCTCGCCGTAGTCGATGCTGCCCGCCATCGTGGTCACACTCGCCTCCTGTCGAAGCTGGCACGCTGCCCCGTCCCGTACTTTCGCAGGGCGCCGTCGGGGCCCGCAGCGTTGGGCCGGGTGAAGATCCAGTTCTGCCAGGCGGTGAGCCGGGCGAAGATCTTGGTCTCCAGGGTCTCGGGTCCGGGGAAGCGGAGGTTCGCCTCCATGCCGGTGAGCGCGTCGGGGCTGAAGCTGGCGCGCTCCTCGAGGGCGATCCGGACCTCGTCCTCCCAGTCGATGTCGTCGGGCGCGGACGTGACCAGCCCCAGCTCGAGCGCTCGGGCCGCGTCCAGGGGCTCGCCGGCGAGCGCCCGCAGGGCCTCGAGGTGATCGGGCTCGCCGAGGAAGCGCACCTCCAGCCGGCTGAGACCGTTGGGCATCGGCAGGGCTCCGAAGTTGGTCTCGCCGAGGGTGATCACGGCGGGCTCGCCCCCCTCCCCCTCGATCACCCCGTCGAGCATGTAGCCGCGGTCGGCGGCGAGCAGCAGCTCGAGCAGCGGCCCGGCGAAGCAGCTGCCCGGCTCGACCAGGGCGATGAGGCTGCGGCTGCTGACGTCGAGCCGCTTCAGGGTGCGCTTGAGGTAGTGGCGGATCTCGTTCACCAGCCAGTCGCCGGCGTGCTCGGTGAGCAGCCGCTCGTGGGCGAGCACCGCCGCCGCGTCGCCGCGGGTGCGAAGCACCCAGGTGCCGAGCTCGAGCTCGTTGGTGCGCAGCTCGAGGATGAGGTCGTCGAGCTCGCGGGCGACCGCCAGCGGCCAGAACTCAGCGCCGGCGGCGTGGATCGCCTCGAGCCCATCGGGCGCGGACCCCTCCGGACCCCGCACCGTGATCGTCACCGTGCCCGCCTCGCGGTCGAGCTCGGCGCGCAGGTGGGGGTAGTCGATGGCGTCCTCGCCGATGGTGCGCCGCAGCGGGGTGAGGGTGATGCCGCTCCCCTCGGCTGGGACGGCCGGACCGGGCCACCGCCTCGGCGGCGCGCTCGGCGACGACCTCGTCGAAGCGCCGCCTGGGGATGCTCTCGTCGACCAGCCGCCACCGCACCGCGGTCTCGCCGCGGACCCCCTCGGCGCGGGTGGCGAAGACGTCGGCGAGGTCACGGCGCACCCGGCGCTTGTCGACCACCCGGGTGAGGCCGCCGGTACCGGGCAGCACCCCGAGCAGCGGCAGCTCGGGCAGCGACACCGCCGAGGAGCCGTCGTCGACGAGGAGGATCTGCTCGCAGGCCAGCGCCAGCTCGTAGCCGCCGCCCGATGCGGTGCCGTTGAGCGCGGCGATCCAGGTCTGCCCGGAGCTCGCGGTGGCGTCCTCGATGCCGTTTCGGGTCTCGTTGGTGAACTTGCAGAAGTTCACCTTCCAGGGATGGCTCGACTGCGCGAGCATGCGGATGTTGGCGCCGGCGCAGAACACCCTGTCCTTGCCGCCGGTGACCACGACCGCGCCCACCTCCGGGTGCTCGAAGCGCAGCCGCTGGACCGCGTCGTACAGCTCGATGTCGACCCCGAGGTCGTAGGAGTTCAGCTTCAGCGGGTAGCCCGGGACCAGCCCCCCCGCCTCGTCGACGTCGAGCACCAGCCGGGCCACCCGACCCTCGATCTCCAGCCGCCAGTGCCGGTAGCCGTCGGGGTGGGCGTCGAAGCAGACTCGGGGCGGCGTGGCGCCCTCGGTGGCAGGCCGGGCCTCGGCGGGACGGGTCGAGAGAGTCATGTCGCTCCTCCTGCCCGTATCTTCTACTTTTATCTATGTACACGTCAAGTACTTGTAGCATGTAGGCCCGTCGCCGCCGCTCACGCCGACATGGGATAGTCCAACCCGATGTCCCCCTCCCGGCCGGCCGCGTCCCCGGCCTCCCCGTCCCCCCGGGCCCCACGGCGGGATACCGCCCGGGCGGTGCGCCCGATCCTGAGCCGGCGCCGCCAGGTCGGCGCCGCCAGCGCCCGGTCGCTGCTGCTCACCATTCTCGGCGAGTTCGTGCTCCCCCGCGGCGAGGTGGTGTGGACCTCGACGCTGGTCGCCGTCCTCGGCCTCCTCGGCGTCGAGGAGAAGTCGGCGCGACAGGCGCTGGCGCGCACCGCTGCCGAGGGCTGGCTGGTCCCGGAACGCACCGGCCGCCGGGTGCGGTGGTTGCTCAGCGCTCCGGGGCGGCGGCTGCTCACCGAGGGCGCGGAGCGCATCTACTCGTTCAACGCGGCGCTGCCGCAGTGGGACGGCGAGTGGCTGCTGCTCCTCGTCTCCGTGCCCGAGGCCCAGCGGGCGCTCCGGCACCGGCTCCGCACCCGGCTCACCTGGGCGGGGTTCGGCTCGCCCGCCCCGGGGATGTGGCTGAGCCCCCACCCCGGCCGCGAGGTGGAGTGCGACGCGGTCCTGGTCGAGCTGGGGCTGCGGCCGGCGGCGATGTCCTTCCGGGCCCGCTTCGGCGCCATCGGCGAGCAGCGCGCCCTGGTCGCCCAGGCCTGGGACGTCGAGGAGATCAGCGCCCACTACGAGGCCTTCATCGAGGAGTTCGGCGGCGAGGCGCCCGCGCCCGGCGACGGCGTGCTCCTCGCCCAGACCCGGCTGGTCCACGAGTGGCGGCGCTTCCCCTTCCTCGACCCCCGGCTGCCCCAGGACCTGCTGCCCCCCGGCTGGAGCGGAGCCCGGGCGGCGACCCTCTTCCAGTCCCGGCACGAGAGCTGGAACGAGGGCGCGCAGCGCCGCTGGTCGGAGCTCGCCGCCGCCGGCTGACCGGCCGCCTCAGCCGCCGGAGACGGGGATCCCCAGCAGCGAGCCGGTCACCGAACGCACCCCGACCACCGCCCGCGGAAGCGACGGCAGCGGGAGCGGCGCCGGCGGTGATCCGGGCGCGGGCGGTGCCGCGCCGGCCGCCGGGGCGGGAGCGGTGGGCGGGGGCTGGCCCACCCCCACCGGCAGCGGGACGGGCAGCGGCGGTGCCCCGCCGCCGGGCGGCGCCTTGGTGGTGATCGGCGATCCGCAGGGGACGAGCTGGGCGTCGAACTGGGTGCCGCCGACGTCGACGGTGGCGGGCAGGATGCCCACCTCGAGGCCGGCGTCGCCGAGCGGATAGGTGAGCCGGGACCCCGGTGGCGGGTTGCCGACGTGGGTGAGCGGGACGTCGATCTCGACGCGTCCGGGACTGCCCATGGTGAGGCTGCCGGTGTCGTCGGTGTGGGCGTCGGCCGCCCCCTTGGCGTTCGAGATGCCGTCGGCGAAGGTGACCGCGCCCTGCTTGTCGAGCCGGGCGTGGGCGAGGTAGGTCACCCCGCTGAAGGTCCAGTACATCGTCCAGTTCACCGCGGAGACGTCCGGCGGCAGCGAGCCGTCGAGCCTGGTGACGGTGAACGCGGCGCGCAGGGTCCTGCCGTCGGGGCTGAGGCTCAGGTCGCCGCGGAGCAGGTCGGCCTGCGGCACCTGGTCGCCGGTCACCGGGTCGGCGGCATTGCCCGGGGGGCCGGTCCAGACCGGGTCGCAGGGGGCGGCCAGCGGCGGCGCCGGCACCGTCGCGGGGGTGATGTTCAGCACCGGCGCGGTCCGGCCGTCGACGTCGCGCATCAGGTTGGTGAGGCTGGGGCTGCCGAAGCCGCTGACGTAGTCCCATCCCGGGGTGGCGGCGTAGAGACCGTTGCCGCCGACGGTGATGTCATTGAAGTCCTGGGCGCCGCGCGGCCCGCTGCCCACCCTGTAGAGGGTCGGGTTGGCGAAGCCGAGGCCGTGGGCCTGGTCGGGGGCCGCGGCCTGGACACGGGTCCACATCCCCACCCACAGCGGCGCGCTGAGGCTGGTGCCGCCGCCGGGGCTGATCTTCATGTTGTTGACGATGGTGTAGCCGTTCCCGGCGACGTCGCCGGAGATCGCCGCCACGTCGGGCACGCCGCGGCAGAGCGTGCCCGGCGGGTAGGGCTTGCCGGCGGGGTCGACCACGCAGGGGTGGTTGATGGCGGCGATGCCCTTCTGGTACCCGGGCTCATCGATGAACACCGACGAGCCGCCGCCGGTGAAGGTCCACGCGTACTCGACGGTGCGGCGCGACGGCGGCGCGCCCGCCGAGGAGTAGAGGACGGTGCCGCCGACGGCGACGGCGTACTTGCTCGCCGCCGGATAGCCCTGCAGGGGGATCGCCTGGTTGGCGACGCCGTTGCCGGCGCCGACGATGGGCAGCACCGCGATCGGGCAGGACGATCCGGTGTCGCCGGCGGAGGCGAAGAGGCTGCGACCCTCGAGGGTGGCCTGGAGGAGGGTCTGGTCGCCGACCGGCTCGAGGTTGTCGCCCAGGCCCTGGCCGAAGTTGCCCGGCGGATTGGCGGACGGATTGCCGAACACCGGGTTGAGCGGGTTGGTCTCGCACTCCCCGAATGAGGCGTTGGCCTGGCGCGGGGCGTCGGGATCGCTCGCCCACAGCGAGAACGCGGCGAGGACGTCGGCGTCGCTGAGGGTGGCCCCGAAGTAGAGGTCCTCGCGCTTTGCCAGCGGCGCCATGCCGCTGCTCGCCTGGGTGTCGAGGTCCCACTCCATCCCGCCGCTGTTGTCCTTGAAGGGGCCGGCGCCGGCGTGCTTCACCGCCATCGGGACGTGCGGAAGGTGGTTGAGGTCCTCGAAGCGGCGCAGGTCGCCGATCACCGAGTTCGGTCGCCCCGGCGCCGATGATCGCCATCGTCTGGCCCTGGCCGAGGTTGTCGGCGGGCTGGTCGTAGAGCGACCACAGCGCCTGCGGGGTGTAGGCGTCGGTGTAGATGCCGCCGACGCCGGGCTTCGGCTGCACCCGCGCGGGCACCGAGAACCGCTGCAGGGTGTTGAGCCCGATCACCGAGACCACGCCCAGCCCCGGGGGCACCGAGGGCCGCCGGTCGTTGGCGACGAAGTCGACCCCGCCGGCGCGGTAGCTCCGCAGGGTGGTGGCGAAGAGGTGGTCGAGCTGGGCCACGGTGCCCACCGCCTGCACGTAGGTGCGGGCGGAATCGACGTGGGAGATCCGCAGCCCGCCGCCCTCCAGCCAGCCGGTGACCGCGCGGAACCGTGCGTCGGGGACGCCGAACCGCCCGTTCACCTCGGCGGGTGTCAGGAACCGGTGGTAGAGCGGGCTGGCGGGGTCGTAGAGCCGGTCGTACAGGGCGAGCTCGCCGGCCGGGTCGGCGGCGGCGAGGCCGATGCCGACGTGCAGCTCGGTGAGCGGCGAGGGCAGCCCCCGCGGGGCGAGGCGGTCGAGGCCCGGCAGGACGTTCGCGGTCACCTCCTGCACCGGCGATGCCGGAGCGGTGAGCATCGCCGCCCGGAGGCCGGCGGCCCCGGAGAGCAGGAGACCGGCGGTGACAACCGCCGCGCAGACGCCGCGGGTGACTCGATCGACCATGTGTGAGCTGCTCCTGGGGGGTGAACGCCGCCCCGCCTCCCTTCCCTCGGCGGCGGCCGTTCGGGATCGTCAGATTCTCCCATCGGGTGACCGTCGCGCGCATCGTCAAGGCTGGGGAGCACCCTGGCGGGCCTCCCGGCAGCGCGTAGACTTCATAGCACCCGCGGAGCGGGAGGAGGGCGGGAGCATGTCTGCGTGGCCGCTGCTGCTGCTGCTGGTCGGCATCGGGATCGCGGCGATGCGCGCCGGCGCCTCGCTGCGGCGCGCGCACCGGGGTGGGCCGGGCAGCCTCACCCTGCTCGGCGTGGTGCTCGGGGTGAGCGGCGTCGCCATCCTGATCGTCGCGCCCATCGTGCTCGGCATCGCCTTCATCGCCCTCGCCCTCGCCTACGACAACAACCAGCAGCTCGGCGTGGGGATCGTCCTGCTCACCTCCGGCCTGCTCTGCGAGGCGGTGCGGGACGTCTGGCTGTAGCCGCTACGCGGCGCGCAGCGCCTCGATCGGCGCCAGCCGTGCCGCCCGCATCGCCGGGAACACCCCGAAGACCAGGCCGATGCCGGCGGCGATGAACAGCGCGATCAGCGCCGCCGAGGGCGAGAAGACCGCGAGCAGCGACGTGAAGTGGTTGAGCAGGAACGTCGAGCCGGCGCCGAGCCCGATGCCGAGCACCCCGCCGGCGGCGCTCAGCGCCGAGGCCTCGATGAGGAACTGGCGGAGGATGTCGCCACGGGTGGCGCCCAGGGCCTTGCGCAGCCCGATCTCCGAGATCCGCTCGGTCACCGACACCAGCATGATGTTCATCACCCCGATGCCGCCCACCAGCAGCGAGATCCCCGCCACCCCGGCGAGCAGCAGGGTGATCGCCGTGCTCGTGGAGTTGAGGGTCGCCAGGATCGACTCCTGGGTGGTGATGGTGAAGTCGGCCTGGCTGGGGTCGCTGATGCGGTGGGTCTGCATCAGCAGGTCGTTGACCTCCTGATACGCGGGCCCGATGGCGTCGCGGCTGGTGGCGCTGATGAGGATGCGCTGCACCGAGGTCAGCGACCCGCCCTGGATGAGCTCGCCCTGGGCGGTGGTCACCGGCACCACGGCGAGGTCGTCGGGGTTGAACAGCCCCTGGGCGCCACGGGGGACGAGGATCCCGATCACCCGGAAGGGCACGTGCTGGATGGTGATGAGGTTGCCGAGGGCGTCGCCCGCGGGGAAGAGCTTCGCCGCCGTGGTGGGTCCGAGGACGGCGACCTGGGCGTGGCCCTTCACGTCGGAGTCGGTGAAGAAGGTGCCGTCGGAGACCACCCGGGCGTTGGCGACGAGCCAGCCTCCGGTGCTCCCGGTGACCCCCGCCGTCCAGTTCTGGGAGCCGGCGGTCATCGTGGCCGTCTGGCGCGACACCACCGGGGCGACCGCGCCGACGTCGGGGGCGACCGAGGGGTTCTGGAGCGCCGCGGCGTCGTCCATGGTGAGGGTGGTGGCATTGCCCAGCCCGGTGCGGACCCCGCCGGTGGTGAGGCTGCCCGGCGTGACCGTGATCAGGTTGGTGCCGAGCCGGCTGATGTTCGAGGCGATGCTGGTGCGGGTGCCGAGGCCGATGCCGACGGTGATGATCACCGCGCCGACGCCGATCAGGATGCCCAGCGAGGTGAGCAGCGACCGCATCCGGCGCGAGGCCACCGCCTGCAGGCCGCTCATCATCGTCTGGAACAGGCTCACTGGTCCGGCTTCGCTCCTCTCCCTACCCACCCTCGCCTATGGTGGGGCCGGCGCGCTCTGCTTCGCAAGTGCGAAGCTGACCGGAGGCAGGCGCCGCTGGGGCACATCGTCGGGGTCGACGCCCTCACCGCCCTGGCGATCATGGGACGTGAGGTGCCCGCGATCGAGCTGGGCAGCGCGGTGATCCCCACCTATCCTCGCCATCCCCTGCTGATGGCGCAGCAGGCGCTCACCGCCCAGCTGGCCACCGGCGGGCGGCTGGCGCTGGGCATCGGGCTCTCCCACCGGGTCGTGATCGAGGGCATGTTCGGCCACTCCTTCGAGAAACCGGCCCGGCACATGCGCGAGTACCTCGAGGTGCTGCTGCCCGCGCTGCGGCAGGAGGGCGTCGACGTCGACGGGGAGAGGGTGCGGGCCCACGGGACCATCACCATCCCCGGCGCCTCGCCCTGCCCGGTGCTGCTCGCCGCGCTGGCGCCGCGGATGCTGCAACTCGCCGGGGGTGTGGCCGACGGCACCGTCACCTGGATGACCGGGGTGAGGACGGTCGCCGAGCACATCGTGCCCTCGATCACCGCCGCCGCCGCCGAGGCGGGGAAGCCGCCGCCCCGGGTGGTGGCCGGCCTGCCGGTGTGCGTCACCGACGACGTCGAGGAGGCGCGCCGACGGGCCGCCCGCGGGTTCGTCATGTACGGGCAGCTGCCCTCCTACCGGGCGATGCTCGGCCGCCACCGTCTGACCGCGGTCAGGGCAGGCCGGCGTGGGGCACCTCGACGGTGGTGGTGAGCAGCACCGCCTCGCGGGCGTGGCGGCGGAGGTGCTCGAAGTAGTCCGGGGCGCTGCAGAGCAGCAGGGTGCGGCCGTCCTCCCCGCCGAGCATGCAGGCGAAGATGCCGAGGCCCGCGGGGGCGCGCACCTCGTCGACGACCGCGCCGCCCGGTGCCACCCGGACGCAGCGCCCGCCGACCGCGTCGGCCGACCAGATGTGCCCCTCGGCGTCGAGGCAGCAGCCGTCGGGGGCGACGGTGACCCGGGGCAGCATCTCGGCGAACGTGCCGAGCTCGGGCGAGGGGGCGAGCTGCGCCCACACCCTGCGGTCGCCGAGCGACCCGTCGGCGGCGATCGAGAACGCGGTGTAGCGGCAGGCGAGGGTCTCGCCGACGATCAGGGTGCCGCCGTCGGGGGTGATCACCGAGCCGTTGGGGAAGGCCAGGTGCTCCGCGGCGACGGCGACGCCGCCGTCGGGGTCGACGCGCAGCAGCGAGGTGGTCCGCGGGTCGGCGGCGCCCATCAGGTCGAAGCCGAAGTCGCCCACCCAGGCGCGGCCCTCGCCGTCGACCACCATGTCGTTGAGGAGGCCGCCGCACTCAGCGCCGAGGTCGGCGTGGACGGTGACCTCGCCGGACGGGGTGCGCCGCAGCACCCGGTTGTCGCGCATCGAGACCACGAGCATCGAGCCGTCGGGCATCCAGCCGAGCCCCGACGGCTGGCCGGCGACCTCGAGGATCCGCTCCTCGGCGCCGTCCGCGGTCACCGTGAGCACGGCGTGGCGGTAGAAGTCCGAGACCCACCAGCGGCCGTCGCGCCAGCGCGGGCCCTCGAAGAAGCCGCCCCCGGTGAGCAGCGTGGTCGGCGATCCCGTCACCCACCCGTCCCCCAGCGCAGCAGCCGCTCGTCCGGCGCCGCCACCAGGGGAACCTCGATGAACGACGCGGCGGCGGCGCTGCGCTGCACCGCGTACACACCGCCGGCGAGTCCGGCCAGCTGCTGCGGGCCGGGGAGCAGGTGCGGGGTGTCGGAGGTGGTGAGGGTCACCCGGAGACGATGCCCCGCCCCCAGCCGCGCGAAGGTGGGGAACACCTCGATGTCGTACCGGGTCACCGCGCCGACCGGCACCGCCTGCGCCGACTCCCTGGTGTAGGGGTGGTACGGGAGCAGCGGCCTGCCGTCGGGCGCGAACCAGCTCCGGGCGGGGTCGAGGGCTCTCAGCGAGCCGAGCAGCGCCCCGCTGGTCAGCGGTGTCGACGCCCCGGAGGGGGCGACGTCCTCGAGGGTGGCGACCAGCTCGACCTCCGGCCGGGTCGAGGTGGCGAACACGGTGACGTCGACGGGGCCGCCGATCACGGTGTTCCCGGTGAAGGGTGCGGTGGTGTACGTCAGCGCCCCGGGGCCGCTCTGGATGCTGCGGTCGTCGCGGTCGCAGGGGTTGCTGCCGGGCGCGCGCACGCCCTCCAGCGTCGCGCTGATCGCGCCCGCCGACCACTGGTCGGTCTGCCGGCTGCAGGGGCTGCTCACCCCCGTCCAGGCGGTCTCGTCGGCGCCACTGGGCGCGGTGGGCCGGTTCGGACCGAGGCTGCCGTCGTTCGCGGACGGTGCCCCGGCGCCCTGCGCGGCGCCGAAATAGTAGGTGGTGGGATTCAGCCCCTCGAACGGGTAGCGGGAGGCGTCGAGCCAGCGCTGCGAGCCCAGCTGGAAGAGGTGAAGCGGGGTGGTGGTCCGGTCGATGCCGGTGTCGACCCCCTTCAGCCAGCGGTCGAACCACTGCAGCTCGATCTTCGGCAGGTCGATCCCGCTGCCGGCGTCGAGGTGGTACCAGGGACCCATCAACAGCTGGTAGCGGCCCGAGACCGCCTGCCCCGCGACCATCGGCGCCTCCACCGGGCGTCCCGCCGCGGCGTTCTGCAGTCCCGAGTAGTTGAGCGGCTGGCCGCGCTGGAAGAGGTCGAACCAGCCGCCGACCAGGAAGGTGGGGATGCCCAGCGCGGCGACGTGGGCGAGCCACCGCTGCGGCCGCCGCTCCTGCCAGTAGGCGCCGTCGTACGCCTCCGGGCCGCCGGTGAGGGTGGAGAGCATCAGGCGGGCCTGGAGCGAGAGCAGGCCCTGGTCGTGGGCGGCGACCACCCGCAGCGAGCCGACCGGGTCCTGCGAGTTCTCGAGCGGCGCGTCGACGCTGTGCAGCCCGCCGGTCATCACCATGTAGGGGAGGTTGAACTCGTCGACGGGCAGGCCGCCCATGGTGACGGTGTCGCGGTACAGGTCGTTGCCGGCGATGATCGGGAACATCGCCTTCAGCGGCGAGCCGGGACCGAGCGCGTTGGCGGTGAGCAGCTGGTCGATGCCGAGGTAGGAGGGGCCGTAGGTGCCGACCCTCCCGTCGGAGTGGGGCAGCGCCGCCGCCCAGCGCACCAGGGCGGCGCCGTCCTGCTGCTGGACCGGGTCGAAGAGTCCCCAGGTGCCCTCGGAGGCGCCGGTGCCACGAACGTCGGCGACGACGTCGATGTAGCCGCGCTCGACCAGGTACGAGGACAGGCCCTGGCTGAGGCCGCCGGCCTGCTGCGCCGCCTGGGCGCCGCCGCTCAGCGACTTGCCGTAGGGGGTCTGGACCAGGAGGACGGGGAACGTGCCCGGGGCCGGCGCCGTCCCGCCCCGGTCGGTGGGGAAGTACACGTCGGCGCGGAGCACGGTGCCGTCGGCCATGGTCACCGGCAGGTTCGAGGTCAGGCCCACCCCGTAGGCCGGCGGTCCCGGCTGCCAGGCGCCGGGGACGGCGTGGCCCTGGACCGCGGCCGCGGGCACGGCGGCGCCGAGCACGAGCAGCGCGACGATCGCGCAGACCAGCCGCCGCCGGGCGGCGATGCGTGTCGGCATCGGCGGTCTCCTCCTCCCCTGCGGGCCCCCCCGCGGGTGGAGTTTAGCCGTGCGAGTGCATCGCCGCCGCGAGTGTGATCACCGCGGTCACCGGTCAGTCGAAGGTCACCATGCCGCGGATGTTCAGCCCGTTGTTCAGGTCCGCATAGCCCTGGTTGATCTCGTTCAGCGGGTAGGTGCGGGTGATCAGGTCGTCGACGACCAGCTGTCCGCGCCGGTACATGTCGATGAGCATCGGGATGTCGGCCTGCGGGTTGGTGGAGCCGAACATGTGCCCGCACAGGTTCTTCTCGTACATCAGCATCTCGAAGAGCGGCATGTCGATGGGGTTGTCCTCGGGCCGGGGGATGCCGGTCATGACCACCCGGCCCCGCTTGCCCACCATCGACAGCGCCTGGGTCACGTACTCGGTCTCGCAGACGTTGGTGCAGATGATCGCCTTGTCGGCGCGCTGGCCACGGGTGAGCTCGCTCACCAGCTCCCAGGCCTCGTCGGCGTCGGCGGCGACATGGGTGGCCCCGAGGCGCTCGGCGTTCTCGCGCTTCAGGGGCACGGGGTCGATGGCGATGATGTGCTGGGCGCCGGCGCAGCGTGCGCCCTGCACCGCGTTGGAGCCGACCCCGCCGACGCCCATCACCACCACGGTGTCGCCGGGCTCGACCCCGGCGGTGCGCACCGCCGAGCCCCAGCCGCAGGTGACGCTGCAGCCGAACAGCCCGGCGATCTCGAGCGGGATGTCCTCGTCGATGCGCACCAGGGACGCCGCCGGCACCGTGGTGTAGGGCGCGAAGGCGCCGATGAGGAACTCCTGGTTGACGTCCTCGTCGCCGGAGTGGAAGCGGCAGGTGCCGTCGAGCTGCGGTCCGAGGACGATGTTCGCGCCCAGGTCGCAGAGGTTGGTGTGGCCGCGCACGCACCAGCGGCATTTGCCGCAGGCCGGCTCCCAGAGCAGCACCACGTGGTCGCCGGCGTCGAGCCCGGTGACCCCCGAGCCCACCTCCTCGACCACCCCCGCGGCCTCGTGACCGCCCACCGCCGGGTAGGGGAAGGGCACCACGCCGGTGCCCAGGTGGTCGGAGGTGCGGCACAGCCCGGTGCTCCGCACCCGCACCAGCACCTCGCCCTCGGAGGGACCGTCGAGATCGACCTCCTCGACGCTCCACGGCTCGTTGAGGCCGCGCAGCAGCGCCGCGTCGACTTTCATCGCTGGTCTCCTCTGTCCCGACCACGGCAGGGTGCCGGCGGCCCGTGCGCAGCGCAGTGTCCGGCGCGGAGCGCCCCAGGTGAATCCCGCGTTCTCGCCCCGGGTGTGGGGTCCGGTGGAGTTGCCCCCGGCTACGGACGCGCCGCCGGCCCCCCCTCGACGGCGTCGAGCCGGAGGGTGGTCGGGCGCGATCCGGCCTCGGCGAACGGGTGGAGCGGCGGCGAGACCTGCGATCCCGCCGCCGCGCCCGTTCTCAGCGCCGGCCTCTCCAGTAGAAACCGCCTCCGCCGAAGAGGAGGAGAAGCACGATGATGATCAGCAGCAGTTCCACAGCCCCACTCCATGAAGTCTGGGTCGGGCAGCGAGGCCCGGACACTTTATGATACCAGGGGTTCAGCATGTCTTGATACTTTCCGTTTCGGGTATGGCGTCGCAAATCCTACAAATCTGATACAATACGTTGCGAACTCGATGGGCCGGTTGAGCCGGCCGATCCACGGGGCCCATTGAGAGGCCCGACCAGTTCGGCATCGAAGCTGCCGAATGGGCATGCAGTGCCCGCACTGCGACGCTCGCGGCGGACGCGCGCTGTCGCAGCCCCGTGCGCCGACGGCGCGCGCACCTCTCGAGGAGACACATGACCAGACCCAACGCGACCTCCGTGCGATCGAGGCACCGCCTCGGCAGCACGGTCGCCATCGCCTCCCTCGTGGCCCTCGGCATCGGTGCCGGCACCTGGCACGCACAGGCCGTCGTGGCCACCACGACCACGACCACGCTGACCACCTCGACCAATCCCACGTCGTCCACCACGCCGGTGACCCTCACCGCGACCATCACTCCGGTTCCGGCCACGTCGACGGTGCCGGCCGGCAGCGTGGTCTTCATGGACGGCACCACGGTTGTGGGGACCCCGACACCGACTCCCGTGGCGGCGGGCACGACCGCGGGCACGCCCGGGACCGCCACCATCACCGGCACCTTCGCCAAGACGGCAAGCGGTCGGCACCCGCTCACCGCCGCCTTCACCCCAACCGCCACCGGCACGACGACGGCCTCCTCGGGGAAGCTCGACCAGGACGTCATGGGGACGAACGCGAGCTATGTCGACGCCGCGTACATCACCATGCTCGGCCACCCCGGCGACACCGGTGGCGTCGCCTACTGGATCGACCAGATCAGCAACCACAGCGTCCCGCGCTCCGCGCTGGCGAGCGCCCTGGCCGCGCTCCCCGAGTACCGGAGGAACGTGATCAGCGGCAACCTGAACAGCGGAAGCAGCGTCGACTTCTACAACCTCTACCTCGACCGCAGCTTCGACTCGGCGGGGGCCGACTACTGGGTCGGCCGGATGTCCGGGATCGGCGGAGCCCAGCTCACCTTCGAGCAGGTTCGCCTCAACTTCGCGGGATCGCCCGAGTACTTCAGCAGCGCGCTGGTCGGCAAGGGAACCGCCGCGGAGGCCATCAGGTCCCTGTACAACGACCTGCTCCCGCGCACTGACGGAGGTGCCTCCGACACCGCCGGCACCGCCTACTGGAACTCCCACTACAACGCGGCCGTGATCGCGTCGCAGTTCCTCTTCAGCCCCGAGGGACGTGGCTTCCTCGTGGACACCGTCTACCACCAGATCCTGCACCGGGCCGCCGAGAACCCCGGCGGCGGCCCCTACTGGTCCAACCTGCTGCTCAGCGGCGCGAGCGACGAGAACATCATCGCCTCCATCCTGAGCTCGACAGAGTACTTCGACACGCACTGACCCCAGTCTCACACACCGGCAGAGGGGCGGCACCACGGGGTTCCGCCCCTCTCTCCTTTGACAGGGAGAGGTAGGATGGGTCGACGCTCCCTGCATCCACGGGACCTGGCACGCAGACCGGGCGCGGGCGACGCGAATGGGTCCCTGCCCGACGAGGAGCCGCTGTCCATGCACAAGCCCAGGATCGCCGAGATCAAGGACGCGCTCGGCAATCGCCTGTTCGTGGCGATGTGCCCGAACTGCTACAACGGCTCCCCGCGACGTGATCGCACGGATGCGGAGCAGGACTGCATGGACCACGCCAGCAATCCGGTCAGCAACCTGCGCGAGCCCCGCGACTTCACCGAGCCCGCCCCCGGCACCGGGCCCAACCTCGGCGAGTGGGCAGCCGGCCCCTCGGCGGCACCGTCACCGGCACCGGGGTCCGAGCCGGGCGCGCCGCGGAAGCCCGAGGAGATGGATCCCGAGAAGCGGCGCAGGGCCGAGGCGATGGCGCGGTTGAACTCCGCGCTGGGCCGCATGCCCTGACCTGAGGCGTGGCCCTCCACCGCCTGGCCGCCACGCCCGCGACGGTCCACTCGCGTTCGACTGGACGGCGACCCGGCGCGCCGAGGAGATCGGCCTCAGGCTCCCGATCGAGCCCGAGCGGCGCGAGCCCGCGCTCGCCGGCATCCGCATCCCGCTGCGCCCTCACCTCGGGGTCATCGGCGTCGCCCCACCGGGGGCGGGCCGGGTCCACAGCGTTCCCCCCGGGGGGTTCGGCGGCAACGTCGACAACTGGCGGTTCGGCCCGGGCGCCACCATCCACTGCGCAACCCGGTGGCCGAGACGGCGACGCACTTGATCACCCACGGCTTCGGGCCAGACCTCGACACCGCGCTCCACGAGGCGGCGACCGAGATGCTGCATCTCCTCGACTCGCTCCTCGGCCTCAGCCGCGACGACGCCTGCTCGCTGATGAGCACCGCGGTCGACTTCGGCGTCACCCAGGTCGTCAACCAGCGCCCCGGCGTCCACGCGCTCCTCCCCCGGTCGGTGCACCGGTGAGCTCCGAGGGCTAGGCCGTCGCCTGGTCGATGTCCTGGGCCGAGGTGAAGCACCAGTCTGCGCCGTAGCGGTCGTCCATGTCCCAGAGGATGTGGGCCAGCCGGAGGAGGTCGTTCGCAACCACCGGGTGACCGCGACCGAAGGCGGCCCGGTCGATGGCGAGAGCACGCTCGCAGCTCCGCCGCGCGAAGGTGAGCTCGCCGGCCTCGAGGAGGAGCCGGCTCAGAGCCCGCAGGTCCCTGGCCACCGCGGGGTGACCGGAGCCGCGAACCTCCTCGTGGATGCGCAGGGCCCGCTCCAGGCGGACCCGCGCCTCCGCGGGTGCGCCGAGGTCGTGGAGGACGCATCCGAGATGGTGGAGCAGGAGCGCGAGTTCGGCCGGGTCGGCGGCACCGTCCGCCTCCGCGGCGACCACGGCAACCTCGAGCGCCGCCCGGACCGCGGGGAGGTCGCCGGTCGCGCGGACCAGGCGGCGGCCGCTGTCGTCGTCGGTCAGCTGCGGGAGTGCGATGGGTTCGATGGGGTGAGCATGCCCTCCGCAGAACAACGGCCGGTACACGTGGTGCGACGGCAGGGCGACGCCGGGTCACGGGTCGCTCTGAACGTGAGTACCGTGCTCCACCGCAAGTTTCCGAAGACTCCTAACGTTTACTGATATGAACGATGTACGCAAGAAGTGGTCGAGAGAGTGGCGGCTCGCGACCTGGACAAGGAGAACCATGAATCGTCTCGCGATCACCACGGCTCCGCTGGCACTCGCCGGCGTCCTTCAGCTCGCCCTGGGCGCCGGCAGCGCCTCCGCCGCGACGCTCCCGTCCGCGATCACCGCGCCCCTCGCGGTGGTGCCCGTCGTCACCTCCGGGGGCCCGCTGTCGCTCGTGACCGGCCTCCTCATCCACCGCGCGGCCCCGGCCACGGCGTCCTCGTCCACCGGTGCCGGCACTCCGTCCGGCCGGGCCGTCGCCAACGGCGTCAACCTCGGCATCATCGACTCCTGCATCAGCTGCACCAACGCGGTCGCCGGCTCGGGGTCGTCCCAGGCGGGCGCCCAGGCACTGCGCCTCCTCGGCCAGGACCTCTCCGCGGGGCAGGCGTCGAGCAACGGCGCCCAGACCGGCGCTCTCCTGACGCTTCCCGCGAACCCGCTGCTCGCCCTCGCGCTCGCCGACTGGATGACCGGGGCGCAGGCGTCCGGCCTCTCCTCCTCGTCGCACTCGCGCTCGGCGCTCGCCGATCTGGCCCTGGGCAACGGCCAGGTGGCCACCGTGGCGGTGCTCGAGGCCACCAGCAACGCGCTGTTCAGCCCCACCGCCTCCCATGGTGATGCGGCCAACAACGGCGTCGACGCGACCCTGCTCAACGGCGGGCTGGCGATCATCGTCCTCCACTCCGACACCTCGAGTGACGGGACCGGCACCACCTACGTCGCCTCGATCAACGGCCAGCAGCTCCTCGCCTCGCACAACGGCGGGATCCCGATCAGCCTCCCCGGCGTGGGCACCATCGACCTGCTCCAGGTCGGCGCCGCCGGTGGTGTGACCGGGTCGGCGATCGGCACCGTCGACGATCTGCTCGGCAACTCCGGCCAGGCGGCCGGCGTGCTGACCAGCTCCAGCGCCGGCACCACGGCGGCGGCGTCCACCCCGGCGGGACCCGCGAGCGGAGCCCCGAAGACCGGCGTCGTGGCCGCCCCGACCACCGGTGACGTCTCGCCCAGCACCCCCTTCACCGGCATCTCGCTCGGCCTCGGCGGCTTCGCCCTCCTCGCCGGCGGCATCGGCCTCCTCGCGGCCGTCGCCCGCCGCCGCCGCCCGTCCGCGGCGTAGACACAGCACCTTCCCCGCAAGGGGTGGGGCCGCGCGTGAGCGGTCCCGCCCCTTCGCGGGTTGACGGGTGAGCGGCTCGGGGGATGACCAACCCCCCGCCGGGAGGATTGACCTCCCTGACAGAAACGTCAGGCTTGGGCGCACCGTCGGCGGCGGCGAGAAGACGCGGATCCCCACCGCACAGCCTCAGCCGGCGCGGATTGGGGGCGTGCTCATGACCTACTCGGCACGGACGGTGACACCGCGGGTCCTCTCGACCCTCTCCCGCCGGCACGAGGTCAGCCTGACGGTCTTCTGCGACTCGGACGACTGGGCGACGGTCCCGTGGTCGTCGATCTCCGGCGACGCGGAATGGCTCTACCACCGGTCGGCGATGGACGCCTGCGCGCACGCGTCCGCCCGCCTCTTCTCCGAGGCCCTCGGCGTCGGCCAGTGGGGATTCCGCGACCTCCAGGAGGCCTACGCCGCCGGTGCGCGGACGGTGACGCCACAGGCGATGAGCATCATCGCCTGCCTCCACGATGTCGTCTGCGGCGGCCGGTGGGCGGGAGAGCGGCAGCTCGCCCACCACGCCGGTGCGGCACGCGGCACCGTCCGGCGGATCCTCGAGGTGCTGCGCCGCGGCGGCGGACTGCAGGCCGCCGACGGGGAGACGGGGTCGGGCGGCGCGGCGACGCGCTGACCCGGCGCCCGAGCCGGTCAGAGAACGCGGCGGAGCAGCGGGAACAGGGTGCCGAGCACCCCGCCGTACAGCATGTGGGCGTTCTGCATCGTCTCGGGGCGCCCGGGCCGGTCGTCCTCGGGGGCGGGCATGGCGCCGATCGCGGGGGCGACGCCCTTGTACATCGTCTCCCAGACCAGGCGGCCGAAGAGCGGGCCGACCAGCATCGCGGGGAACGGCAGAACCCTGAGGGCGAGCCCGAACAGCGCGCCGGCGCCGGCGCCGAAGGCGAGGTGGCCGAGGTCGGTCACGTTGTCCTCGGTGGAGGAGTTGGTGCGGGCGTCGGCCCGATCGAGGAGCTCATCGGTGAACGCCTCCGGACCGGATTCGCCCATCCGGTTGGCGTCCTGGGCCCCGGCCATGAGCTTCTGCATCGCGACCGCGCCCACCGTCCCGGCGATCGTGCCGGCGACCAATCCACCTGCCATGGTCATCCACCTCTTCGCTGGCTACCAGTACATGGGCCGGTTTATAACACATTAGTAGGCTCATAACATCTGCCACTTATTCGTTTTGCGCCGCTCCGGCCGGCCGGCTCCTCGGCGTGGATCGCGCCCCCTTGACAGCTGTACACCATCCCTTCACCATCCACACGGATGGTTGACAGATGGTAGCGCCCGGCGAGTTCGAGAAGATCACGATCAACCTCGGCCCGGTCGATCTCGGCCAGATCGACCTGCTCGTGCTCGAGGGCTTCTACGCCAACCGCACCGATCTCATCCGCACGGCGATCAGGACCCAGCTCGCGACCCACGCCGACGCGGTGCGGCGCTCGGTGGCACGCAAGACCCTGGTGCTCGGCGTGCAGCACCACACGCGGCAGGAGCTGGAGGCGCTGCGCGCCGCCGGCGAGACGGTGCAGATCAACGTGCTGGGGCTGGCCAGCATCGCCGACGACGTGTCACCCGAGCTGGCCCTGGCCACGATCGACTCCGTGGCCGTCCTCGGCGCGCTGCGCGCCTCCCCTGCGGTGAAGGCGGCGCTCGCGGGGCGGATCAGGTCGCCGTGATCCGCGCAGAGCCGCCCGTCGCCCGTCCGCTCGACCAGTCCACGCCTTCAGATCGTGCACCGGAGATCCATCCATCAACCAGATGCGCCAGCACATGAACGAGGCCCTCCGCCTCACCCTCGCCGGCAGTCCGGTCGAGGCCACCGCGACGATTCAACGTGCCCTCGCCGGCGGCAGCCCTCCACCTGCGGCCCTCGCACCGTCGCCACCCATCCCCGCCCCTCCGCTCGCGCGTCTGCTGTCGTTCCACGGTGGGGGTGACCGGGCCGGCGCCGTCCGATCCTCCGACCGGGTCGGGTCGGTGGTGGTGGAGGCGCCGGCGACGGCGGGGCGCTTCCTCTCGTGCTCGTACTCCGGCGCGGCGGGCTCGCGCGCGTACCGGCTCTATGTCCCGAGCGGGTGCGCAGAGCAGGCGGTTCCCCTCGTCGTCATGCTCCACGGCTGCACCCAGAACCCCGATCAGTCCGCCGCCGGCACCCGGCTGAACGCGCTCGCCGAGGAGAGAACGTTCCTGGTGGCCTACCCGGAGCAGACCACCGCCGCCAACCCGTCGAGGTGCTGGAACTGGTTCCAGCCGGCGCACCAGCGGCGGGGTGGCGGCGAACCCGCGATCATCGCCGGGATCACCCGGCAGGTGATGTCGCTCCACCGGGTGGACGAGCGCCGCGTCCACATCGCCGGGATGTCGGCCGGGGGGGCGATGGCGGCGATCACCGCGGCCGCCCACCCCGAGCTGTATGCCGCCGTCGCCGTCCACTCGGGCATGCCCGCCGGTGCCGCACACGATCTTCCCTCCGCCTTCGCCGCGATGCGCCAGGGCGCGCCGAGAGGGTCCGGAGCGGCGGAACCGGCCGGGAGGACCGCCGTCCCGACGATCGTGTTCCACGGCGACCGCGACACCACCGTGAGCCCCCGCAATGCGCAGCGGGTTCTCGAGGCGGTCGGGGTGCCGGGGGGCGTGAGCGTGAGCAGCAGCGGCGGACAGGTGCCCGGAGGACGCCCGTTCACCCGCTCGATCCACCGCGGAGCCGGCGGCGACGTCGTCGCGGAGTGCTGGGTGATCCACGGCGCGGGCCATGCCTGGTCGGGAGGCAGCCGCGCGGGCTCGTTCACCGACCCGCTGGGACCGGATGCGACCCGGGAGATGGTCCGCTTCTTCGACGAGCATCCGCGGATGCGGGAGATCTCGTGACCGTCCCGGGCCGGGTCGGAAGGCCTCAGACCGTCCGTCCGAGGTTCTGGTTGGTTCGAAAGAGGTCACTCGGGTCGTAGGCGGTCTTGAGCGCGATCAGCCGTTCGTGGTTCGCACCGTAGGCCTCGCGGGCGCGATTCTCCTCGTCTCCCAGGTTGTTCACATACACGGCGCCCTCGAGGAACGGGGTCATCGCCGTGAAGAATCGACGGGTCCATTCGATGTTGTGCGCTGAGTTGGCCGGATCAGGCCACTGGGACAGGATGAGGAAGTCGTGATGGCGGTCGCGATGCGGGAACGCGGTGGCATCTCTCGGCACGCGGGCGGCGGCCCCGTGCAGGTGCTGGAGGCCGACGCCGGAGGTCGGGGACGGCATCTGCTCGACGAACTCGATCATCACCTCGATGGCATCGTCGGTCAGGTCCTTCAGGAAGCTGCTCTTCCAGTAGTGCTGCCGGTCGGGCGGAAACCCGGCGTCGGACCGGCGCTGCAGTGCCTGATATTCCATCGGGCCGATGTCGTCCTCGACCGGTGCGGCGACCTGTCGAAGCGGCCGCAGCGCCGCCTCCGCCGCCTCCGCGGTGCCGCAGTGACAGACTCCGACCGCGACCGTGGGACGGCCGTCGTCGCCCCTGAAGAGCGAGGCCACGGTGGACAGGTCGGGGGGGCATAGGCTCGCGAACTCCCGGTACGACCTGAGCGCCTGCCGGGTGTTCGCCGGCGGATACACGAGGCCGCCGGCGACCACGGTGCGCACCGGATGCAGCCGGTACCTGAGCGACGTGACCACCCCGAAGTTGCCGCCGCCGCCGCGAAGTCCCCAGAAGAGATCGGCGTGCTCGTCGTCCGAGGCCGTCACCAGCGCCCCGGTCGCGGTGACGACATCGGCCGAGAGCAGGTTGTCGCACGCCAGGCCGAGGCTCCCGTTGAGCCAGCCGAGGCCTCCGCCGAGGGTCAGACCGGCGATGCCGGTCATGGAGACCACCCCCATCGTGGTGGCCAGGCCGAAGGCCTGGGTCTCGTGGTCGAACTCGGCGAGGGTGAGGCCGGCCTGCGCGTCCGCGGTGGCGTGGCCCGGATCCACCCTGATGCCCTTCATCGGTGACAGGTCGAGCATCACCCCGCCGGCGCAGACCGCCGAACCGGCGACGCCGTGGCCTCCGGACCGAACCGACAGGGGCAGCTCACGGACGCGAGCGAACTCCACACCCCGGATCACGTCGGACACGCCGGCGCACCGGATGATGATCGCGGGACGCCTGTCGATCATGCCGTTGAAGACCGCACGAGCACGGTCGTACGCGCCCGCGCCGGGAAGGAGCACCTCGCCCCGGATGGCCGCGCTCAGCGACCGGGCGGCGACCTCGTCAACGCTGTCGCGGTCGATGTCGATCCTCCCGATCCAGCCGCTGACAGGCCATCCACCGCCGGTCGGCGCACACCACTGTCCACCCGGCCCCCCCGGGGCCGGTCCACCGGCCGGTGGCCCGCGCCCCCGCTGCTGTCAGCATCGCAGGGTGACGACCAGCGGTGCCACGATCGCCATCTTCCCATCCCGGCACTCCGCCTACGTGGTGCGGGCGAAGCCGGTCCGGCGCCGCACCGCGGCGCTGGTGATCAGGGCCATCCTCGTCTCCCCCGAGCTCGGCGGGATGGCGGGGTTTCTCAGCGACACCATGGGGCTGGCGGGGTGACGGGCGGTCCTGAGCGCGGCCGGCCGGGTGCTGATCCCGCCCTCAGCTGATCCCAGCCCTGCGCGCCTGCGCGCTCTCCCAGGCCTGGTAGCCGCCGAGGACGTCGGACACGTCGTCGAAGCCCACACGGCGCAGCAGGCTCGCAGCGATCGACGAGCGGTACCCGCCCGCGCAGAGCACGACGGTGGGCCGGGCGGGGTCGAGCCCGCCGATCTCCTCGCGCAGTCGCGGCAGGGGGATGGCGGCGGCGCCGGGCACCGAGCCGTGCTCGACCTCGCCCGGGTTTCGCACATCCACGACCTGGAGGCGGGGGATGGTGCGCCGCCTCTCGTCGAAGGCTGCGGCGGTGAGCCGTGAGCCCACCCGCACCAGCTCGGAATGCTCCTGGAACACCTCGTAGAGGTTGTCGACGTACCCGACGACGCGGTCGTAGCCGATCCGGCCCAGCCGGATCCTCGCCTCGAGCTCGGTGCCCGGCTCGGTGAGCAGCACGATCTGCTCGTCGGGGCGCACCACGCTGCCGACGTACTGCGCGTAGCGACCCTCGAGACCGACGTTCACCGAGCCGATCAGGCTGCCGCTGGCGAATGCGCCGGGCTCGCGGGTGTCGAGCAGGACCGCACCCCGGCGCCCGTGCTCGAGGGCGATATCGATCGTCAGCGGTGCCGGGGCCTCGTGCTCGTGGAGGAGCTCGTGGGCCTCACGGTTGCGCATCGCGTCGAAGGCGAAGTACCCGGGCGCCGCGGACTGGCCCTCGGTCACGACCTGGACGAACTCCTCGCGCGACATCGGCTGGAGTGCGTAGTTCGATGCGCGCTGCTCGCCGATCGTCGACGACAGCGCGGTCGACAGGTTCTTGCCGCACGCCGAGCCGGCGCCGTGCCCCGGGAAGACCCGGGTCGAGTTGGGGAGCCTCATCAGCCTGGCGCCCAGCGACTCGTGGAGCATGCCCGCGAGCTCGTCGGCGGACGCTCCGAGCGACGAGAGCAGGTCGGGCCGCCCGACGTCCCCGATGAACAGGGTGTCGCCGGTGAGCACACCGTAGGGCACGGTGTCGTCGGGGTGCTCGTAGACGACGATGCTGATCGACTCGGGCGTGTGCCCGGGGGTCTCGAGGATCTCCAGGGTCACGTCGCCGAGGGTGATCCGCTCACCGTCGTGCAGCTCGCGCGCCGCGAACTCGGGCTTCGCGCGTGCCCCGAAGGCGATCCGGGCACCGGTCGCGCGGGCCAGCTCGAGGTGACCGGAGAGGAAGTCGGCGTGGAAGTGGGTCTCGATGACCAGCTCGATCCTGACACCGTGCTCCCTCGCCGACTCGAGGTACTGATCGATGTCGCGGCGAGGGTCGACGACCACGGCGCGGCCGGTGGTCTCGTCGGCGACGAGGTACGACGCCTGCGAGAGGCATTCGAGGTAGTGCTGCTCGAAGATCACGACCGTCGCCTCCTGACCCGTCGGAACCCGTCTCTCCTCATTCAACCACGACCGTGCGGGCGGCCCGCCGGAGGGGTGGCTGGCCGGAGGGACAGGGGATGCCGGACCCTGGGTCCGCTGCGGGGGAGGCCGATCGAGAGGACGCTGTGCCGGCCCCCCCAACGTCATTCGGAGCCTCGCATGACTCACAGGATCTCCGCACACGTTGGCGGCAATTCTCTGGGCTACATCGCGCTCTGCGCATCCCTCGCCGCAACCTCCTATGCCGCCGCCGCCCTGAGGCCGGGGTGCGTCCGCTCCGCCGCCGTGGAGAGCTCCGCGACCGCCCCGGCCGGCTGGTCTGGCGGGTGAGGCCGGCCGAGGCCTCACCGGCCGCGCGGTCCGGCCGGGCGGTGAGCCGAGCTCGACGCCGGCCGGCGCCGGCTCAGCGCCCGGCGTCCGCGGCCCGCGGCAGCTCCTCGCGTCCCGCCGCGAGGAGCTGCTCCGTCCGCTACCGCGGCTGTGGCGTGATCCGCAGATAGGGCTTCGGCGCGCTGTAGCCGGGGAAGATCTCCTTCGCCTCGTCGTCGGACACCGAGCCGGCGATGATCACGTCCTCGCCCTGCTTCCAGTTCACCGGCGTCGCCACCCGGTGCTTCGCGGTGAGCTGCAGCGAGTCGATCACCCGCAGCACCTCGTCGAAGTTCCGGCCGGTGGTCATCGGGTAGACGAGGATCAGCTTGATCTTCCTGTCCGGGCCGATCACGAACACGTTGCGGACGGTCATGTTGTCCGCGGGCGTGCGCTGCGCCGGGTCACCGGAGACGCTCGCGGGCAGCATCCCGTAGAGCTTCGACACGTTGAAGTCGACGTCGCCGATGATCGGGTAGTCGGGCCGGGAACCCTGGGTCTCCTCGATGTCGTCGGCCCACCGCTCGTGGTTGTCGATGCGGTCGACCGAGAGCCCGATGACCTTGACATTGCGGCGCGCGAACTCCGGCGAGATGCTCGCCATGTATCCCAGCTCGGTGGTGCAGACCGGGGTGAAGTCCTTCGGGTGCGAGAACAGGACCGCCCACGAGTCGCCGATCCAGTCGTGGAACCTGATCCTGCCCTGGGTGGTGTCCGCCTCGAAGTCCGGGGCGGTGTCGCCTAGCTGCATCGTGGTCCTCCTGTCACCGGCCGGGCGGAGCGCTCCGCGGCGGGCGTCGACTGAATCCGGCACGGCCGGCACCTAGCCTACCTGCGTCCGTCTCGCCGCCGGCTTCATCGACAGGGCGGTGTGGGTCGGCCGCGTCCGGTCATCGGTCCCGCGTGCTCAGCCCTCCGGTTCCGGCTCCAGCAGGAGGAAGAGATCGGTTCGGCGTCGCGCCGGGTCGTCGTCCCAGTCGCCGTAGACCTCCCAGCTGATTCCGGTGGGGCGGCGTCCGGTCTCCCTGCAGGTCCGCTCCAGTGCGGCGTACGCCGGCGCGAGGGCCGAGTACTCGCCGTGGTGCGCCGTGGTCGCGACCTCGCCCGACGGCGTCGACGTCGCCCGGATCTCACCTCGAGGTGCGAACTCGGAGAGGGCCTCGACGCCGACGTCGACGAGCAGGGTGCCGGCCTCGCTGCCCAGATACACGACGACGTTGTGCCCGGTGCGGACCCTCTGCTCGCGAAGAACCGGCCAGATGATGTCCAGGAGTCTCAGGATGTCCGTCCCCAGCCGCCCGCGGGTGGTGGTCGCGCGAATCGCCGCAAGCGGACGTGGGTCGACCCGTTCGATGCGAACCTGGTTCATCGCTGGCGCCGAGGGTAGTCGGCCTGGGGGGAGGTGTGACGCCACCGGCCCGGCTCATCGGCGGCGGGGCCTCCGGGCTCGCCCCGCGGGGTCGACGGCCCGGCCGTTGGTGGCGGCGGAGCGATCCGGGGCCAGGGCAACGAAGGGCTCGGAGACGAGCAGCCTGCGCAGCAGGTCGGTGAGCTGGCGGCGCTCCTCGGCGGAGAGCGCTGCCAGGAGCCGCTCCTCGTTCGCGAGGTGGGCGCGCACCGCCTCGTCGACGACCTGGCGCCCCTTCTCCCTGAGCACCACGAGGGTGCCGCGGCGGTCGTCGGGATCGGGGAGGCGTTCGACCATGCCCGCGGCCTCGACCCGGTCGATGCGGTGGGTCATCGCCCCCGACGAGAGCACCACGGCACCGACCAGCTCGCTCGGCTTCATCCGGTGGGGCGGACCTGACCGCACCAGGGCGGCCAGCACCTCGTACTCGCCGAAGGTGAGGCCGTGGCGACCGAAGACCTCCGCGAAGCTGGCCGACTGCAGCAGGTAGAGCCGGGTGATGCGCTGCAGGACGTGGGTCGGCGAGCCGTCGAGCTCGGGCCGCTCGCGGTTCCACTCCTCGACGATCCGGTCGATGGCGTCCTGGGTCATGGACTGATGATACTTCGACGTGGAGCCTCTTGACTACGTAGTACCTCTCAGAGTATCTTGATGTCGAAATACATCCCACACGGAGTGCTCACCGATGACGCTGAACATGCGACGGCTCGGCACCACCGACCTCGAGATCACCACGGTGGGCTTCGGAGCCTGGGCGATCGGAGGGGGCGGCTGGGCCTACGGCTGGGGGCCGCAGGACGACACCCGCTCGATCGCGGCCATCCACGAGGCGGTCCGCCGGGGTGTGAACTGGATCGACACCGCAGCCATCTACGGACTCGGCCATTCCGAGGAGGTGGTGGGCCGGGCGCTGCGCGGGATCCCCGCGGCGGACCGCCCCCACGTCTTCACCAAGGGCGGCATGGTTCCCGACCCGGCCAGGCCGTACGACGAGCCGCAGCGCAGCCTGCAGCCCGCCTCGATCCGCCGCGAGGTCGAGGCGTCGCTCACCCGCCTCGGCGTCGAGCGCATCGACCTCTACCAGTTCCACTGGCCCGATGCGATCGGCACCCCCATCGAGGAGTCGTGGGGCGAGATGGCCCGCCTCGTGGACGAGGGCAAGGTTCGCGCCGCCGGCGTCTCGAACTTCGACATCGCCCTGTTCGAGCGGGCCGAGGCGATCCGCCACGTGGACTCGCTGCAGCCTCCCTTCTCGCTGATCCGGCGCGACGCCGGCGCCGACGTCATCCCCTGGGTGGCGGCGCGCGGCACCGGGGTGATCGTCTACAGCCCGATGCAGTCGGGCATCCTCACCGACACGTTCTCGGCGGAGCGGGTCGCGCGCATGGCCGGCGACGACTGGCGGCGGGGCTCCGCGCCCTTCGTCGAGCCGAACCTGTCGCGCAACCTCGCCCTGCGCGACGCGCTGCGTCCGGTCGCCGAGCGCCACGGTGCGACGGTCTCGGCGGTGGCCGTGGCCTGGACGCTGGCGTGGCCGGGCGTGACCGGCGCCATCGTCGGCGCCCGCGACGCCGCCCAGGTCGAGGGCTGGATCGGCGCCGGGTCTCTTCAGCTGACCGCCGAGGACCTGGCAGAGATCACCCAGGCGCTGCTCAGGACCGGGGCGGGCTCCGGGCCGGTGGAGTCGGACCGGAGGGTGACGGCATGAGCACGCGGGTCGCCATCCTCGGCGCCGGGCGGATGGGTTCGGCCCTCGCCCGGCGCCTCGCCGGGGCCGGCCTCGAGCCGGTCCTCTGGAACCGGACCCGGGCCCGTGCGGAGCTGTGGGCGTGGGCCGCGCCGTCGCCTCGCCCGCCGAGGCGGCCGGCGACGCCGATGTCGTCATCACCAGCCTGACCGGCGCGGAGGCGGTGCGCGCCGCCCGTGACGCAGCGGTGAGCGTCTGTTGGCAGTGTGGGGTACCGAGGCGATGCAGGTGTTAACGGCCGATGCGCATCTCACCTCGCTTGACCCACTGTCCGGCGACGACGAGCTCCCAGCGGTCGGGTCGAGCGCAGCGACCCCCTCCTGGTAACGGTTCGACCGCTCGTGCCCCGCTTCGCCGGCGCCGCGTGGCACGATGATGCCGTGACCTTCACACCTGCCGAAGCGCGGCAGCTCCGGGACCTGGCCCGCCTGCGCAAAGTCCGCGACCGGATCGACCGGGAATACGCACAGCCACTGGACGTCGACGCGCTCGCCCGCGGCGCGAATATGTCGGCCGGGCACCTCAGCCGCGAGTTCAGGCTCGCCTACTGTGAGTCGCCGTATTCGTACCTCATGACGCGACGCATCGAACGCGCAATGGCGCTGCTGCGATGTGGTCGCCTCAGCGTCACCGAGGTCTGTTTTGCGGTCGGATTCTCGTCGTTGGGCACCTTCAGCACTCGCTTCACCGAACTGGTCGGGATGCCACCCAGCACCTACCGGGACAGGGCTGCGCTCTCGACGGTGGGCATGCCGGCGTGCGTGGCGAAACAGGTGACCAGACCGGTCAGGAATCGAGAAGCTTCGATCGCGACCCCTGGCTAGAATGCCGGCATGGACATCAGAATTCTCAGCAGTTTCCTGCCGCACGACGACCCCGACGAATCCCTGGCCTTCTACCGCGATACCCTCGGTTTCGAGGTTCGTGCCGACGTTGGAAACGCCAAGATGCGCTGGGTCACAGTCGGCCCGCCCGACCAGCCCAGCACATCCATCGTCCTGTATCCGCCGTCCGCAAGCCCCGGTGTCACCGACGACGAGCGCCGCATGATCGCCGAGATGATGGCGAAGGGCACCTACGGCATCGTCGTCCTGGCCACCGCCGACGTCGACGGTACCTTCGCGCAGTTGGAGGCCAGAGGCGCCGAGGTCGTCCAGGAGCCCACCGACCAGCCCTACGGGATTCGCGACTGCGCGTTTCGCGACCCCGCCGGCAACCTGATCCGCATCAACCAACAGAGCTGAAGGGCCGAGGGTGGAGCCACGACTGATGAAGACAATGACATGCCGGCAATTGGGCGGACCGTGCGACCTTCCGCACCGGGGCGAGACCGCGAATATCGTGATCAAGGCCCAGGATCAACACCTCAAGGACGTGGTCGCCGGCGGTGATGACACCCACGAGACCGCGTTGAAGGAGATGAGGGGCCGGTGGAGGAATCCCATTGGAGGCATGGGATGGTACCGGCGAGCCAAGCAGGATTTCGCTCTGCTGCCCCAAGACTGATCGGTCACGACGGCCTCGCCCCGTACCGAACCCTGCATGAGGCGGAGGGCTACCATCCAGCCGTGCGTCGGATGAAGATCCTGGTGGTGTCCATCCCGGGTGCGGGGCACGTGAACCCGGTCCTCCCGCTGGTGGAGGCGCTGCTCGCCCAGGGCGACACCGTGGTGGTCGCAGCCGGGGTCGACCCGGCAGGCGTGGTGGCACGCATCGGGGCGGCGTTCCGGCAGGCGGGCCATGGGGAGACGGACTGGTTCGACACCCTCCGCTCGCGGGTTCGGGGCTTTCCCGGGGACGGACTGCCGCCGACGCGCATCAATCACTACTTTCTCCCCCGGCTCTTCGGGGAGATCGCCGCACCCGACATGATCGACGACGTGATCGCCTGCGGCCGAGAGCTGCAACCCGACGTCGTGGTCTACGAGACCTACGCCTTCGCCGGGCCTCTGGCCGCGGAGATCCTGGGCGTTCCCGGGATCCATCACCTGATCAGCCCGATGGTCCCCCGCGAGGTGATGGAGCTCGCCAACGATGCCGTCTCGCCTCTCTGGCGGTCCTTCGGCTGCGCTGCGCCGGTGCTCGGCGGCATGTACCGCGGGATCACCATCGCGGTCGCACCCCCGTCGCTGGACGCGGAGCCACTGCCCTCCGGGGAGTGCCTGCGCATGCTCTCGGTCCCGCCGCCACAGCCGGCGGCCGAGTCCTCCGGGCGTTCGCTCGTCTACGCCACGCTCGGGACCTTCTTCGGCATGAACGTCCAGGTGCTCCGCGCCATCCTCGACGGCCTCGCCGACCAGGACGTCGACGTGGTGATGACCGTCGGGTCCGACCAGGACCCCGCAGGCCTGGACCCCGTCCCCGCCAACGCCCGGGTGGAGCGGTTCATCCCGCAGACGGAGCTGTTCCCGCGATGCGCGGCCGTCGTCCACCACGGGGGGTCGGGAACGATGCTCGGGTCGGTCGCCCACGGCCTCCCGCAGCTGGTGATCCCCCAGGGTGCCGACAATTTCATCAACGGCGATCTCATCGCCGCGGCCGGCGCGGGGCGGTCGCTCCTCCCCGGGGAGGTGTCCGCCCCCGCTGTGCGCGAGGCGGTGCGCATGATCCTCGCGGATCCGGACTACGCCGCATCCGCGCGACGCCTCGCCGGGGAGATGGCCGGCCTGCCGAGCCCGGCCGAGGTCGCCCGGACTCTGCGTCAGCGAGTGCTCGGCACGGCATCGGCCTGAGCGGCACATCCACTGCGGATCGCAACACGCATCCCAGGCCCGAGGCATGCCCGAGCAGGCGATCCGCGCCGCCGTGGGCCCCAGGTCGCCGTCGACGTCCGGCTGATCCGCTGAGGAACCTCATCGCGGGTCGCGAGTTCGAGCCTCGCCTCCCGCTCCACCGTCTGCAGCCTCCCGCTTGCTCTCACCGGTCGGCGAGAATGTGGGCCATGCCTGATCCCGGAGACAGCCAAGCCATCGTCGAGGCGTTCCAAGCCTGGCGCGACGGGCCAGAGCCGTGGAAGCGCACCGCAGACCTCCAGCAACTCGCCTCGGCGTCACCCGACACCTGGGTCGACGCCATCCTGAGCCTCTGGTCGGACAGGCTCAGCGACGACGAGCAGGAGATGCTCGCCCACGGCGTGCGCGCGGCCATTGCGGCGTCACCCGAGAGATCGTCCCTGGAGACCAGGCTCGCCGAACGGTCCCGTGTCGATCCGGGTGTCGCATCCGTGGTTGCGCGAGCCCTTGCCCTGCCCATCGGTGGCACCGATCCACGCCACGTCGTCGAGGTCCTGGGGCTCGGCCTCCTCTTCACCACGTGGAGCAGGTTCCAGATGAACTGGCGCCCCGAGAACGGCCGATCCCAGCGACGCGACGTCGCCGTGGACTTCTGGGCGTACGACTTCATGCAGGACCTCATCATGTTCGATCCGGAATTGGCCTGGGACCTGTTCCTGCGATACCTCAGGTACGAGGAGGACCCTCGCCTGAGAGCCCGGGCGGCCATCGAATGGCTCGAGCCGATCAACCTCGATCACGCTGCAGACCTCATTCCTCTGATCGAGGATGAGGCGCCCGACAATCCCCGGCTACGAGAGGCCATGCGCCACATGTCCGCCCCATCCTCGGACCCTGAGATCGAGCGACGATTCACCGACGCGATGGCCGAACCGCCGGACTGACGGCCTCCTCAGCCCTACTCCTCGTGTTCGGGACTGCGCCGACCGGCCCTGCGGTCCGACTGCCGTCGCTTGGATTCGAGGTGTCGCGCGGGGATCGAGATCCCGCCGGGAGTGAGGAGGAAGCGGTCGGCACCGGCGAGCGGTGTGGCCGCGAGCGCTCCTGAACACCCGCCTGAGCCTCGGTCCTCTCGCCGCCACCACCCCGGTAGCCGAACAACGGGACCGTGAGGGCCCTGGCCGCGTCACGCCCGTGCTCAGCGGCCGGCCTCGCGTACTTGTAGGCTGCCCGGTGTCGTGGGCTTGGCGGTACCCGACGTGATGATGCCGTCGCCGCACTTCACCGACTGCGGATCGCCCACCTGGCCGCCGCGCGATGTCGGGCACCCGGCCGGGGTGACCTGCCTCGGACCGCACAGGAAGAAGGTCAGCCTGCCGGTCGGCCTGGAGCCGCCGGCAAGACCGGTGACCGTCGCTCCAACCTCACCCATCAATAATACTGACAGTTCTGTTATTATAGTCGAAACGATCAAGCGCCTACAGGACTTCGCAGGCTACCCGCGAACAGCGCTGACCGGTCGAGGGGCGACATGACGACGATGTACCGACGACGGTCGATGTCCCTGGTTCCCGTGGTCTGGCTGGTGATCGGTGTGCTCGTGGCGGCCAACCATCACTACTTCGGCAGTCTGGGTAGCCTCGGGAGCGTGCTCTCTGCGCTTCTTGCGGTGCTGTTGTGGCCCCTGATCCTCCTCGGGACCAACATCACGATCTCCGCCTGACGGACGCCGAGGGCTTTTCTGGCGACGTGACCTCGCCATACATGATGTCAGCGCGCATGCACTGAGCGCGTCCGCCCGCGAGGCGCTGGGACGCGAACCGCTTCGGCGTCGATCGTCTCGGAGGCTGGCCTCCTGACCCGCGACGTTTGGATGATCTGCTGAACGATGTTGCGTTTGTCGGGCGGCATGGAGGCCAGCCTTGTGCGGACCGCCTTCACGTCGATGCCCAGCTCGGCGAGCACTCGCACGCCCAAGCCCCAACACGCCGAGGAGGAGGTGCTCGGTGCCGATGTAGGAGAGGTGCGACCGCTCTGCCTCAGCCTGGGTGAGGGTCAGCGCTCGCTTGGCGTCGTCGGAGAACCTCTCGAAGGGGTACACACATCGATCATCCACCTTGGGCTTAGGGTCCCGTTCGCGCAGTCCCTTGGCCTTCGGGCCTCCACCTCGGGAAGGTTGACGCGCCGTGGGGTGGCCCAGGGTTCCCGACGCTGATGGAAGCTCCGAAGGAAAGCATGCAGATGGTGCTGACGGCGACGATCGGCCCGACTCAGGCGCTGTCCCCGCCACGACTTGCGCGCACTTCGATGCCGGCGATCCTCGCCTTACCCCCGTACCGGGCGAGCGCCTCAGCGTGAGCCTTCTCGCGCGCCTCCCGCTCGGTGGCCGCATCCACCTCGACCTCCTCCAGGTCGGCGCCGGGCGTGGGGATGATCAGCGCCGCCCAGTGTCGCTGAGGCTTGGTCACCGCCGCTCCTTATCATGTAGACGCCAGCATGTAGAGGCCACCTCAGAGGGGATCGTGGGCATGTCGATGTGGGACCTTGTACGTGGAGGATACGAGGGTGTCCTGGGTGGCTGGACGACGGTCGGCGGTCTTTCGTGGGCAGCGAACCCCAGAAGGGCCGCCGACGCGAGTTTGCTTCCCCGCCACCTTGCCTCGCAGTGGCACCTGGATATGACGTGGTGGAGACTGGCCGGCCTCGTCATCGTCGGCACGGGCCTCACGGTGCTCGGGCTCGGTCTCGACCACCTCGGGGTGGGGCTCCATCGGCTGCTCATGCTGATGGCATTCCCATAACCATCGTCGGCTGGGTCGCACTACTGTGGCGCCCGATACGGCACCGCGCCGATGCCAACAAATGACGTGCGGGCAGGCATAACCGGATCCTCTCGGGACGTGGTCTGCCGCGGCTGACCGGAAGGCGACCCGCTCGAGCTCCCGAGGCGGCTGCTCAGCGCCAGTCGAGGCGCTCCGTCAGGGGTCGAAGAACAGCTCGAGCGGCGATACCTCGTCGGTTCGGCTTGGCGTCAACTCCACAGGCCAACCGTACCTGAGCGTCGAGTGAGAAGGGCGTCCCTGTCAGTTCTTTCTCGGTGGTGACTCCCCAGCCGGGGACGCGATGGTTACTGTGCTCGCATGTGTACTGCCGTCCTCCGCCTCAGCGCCGCATGAGCGGGCAGGGAACCGCCCCAAACGGGCCCGCGGTCATGTGGACCGCGGACGAACTCGCCCCCATCGGTGATGCCGAGGAGCTGCGCCTCGCCACGGTTCGTCCGGATGGGACGCCGCGCCAATTCGTGACCATGTGGGTGGTCCGCGTTGGCGACGACCTGTACGTGCGTTCGGCGTACGGACCTGACAACCCCTGGTATCGCCGAGCCGTGGCGAGCGGCGAAGCGCACCGGGTCACGATCCGGCTCATGCCAGGGCAACCAGGGGGTGCAGGCCATGCCCATCAGTGATGTCGCCCGGGAGAACCAGCTGATCGCCGTCATGACGCAGCTGCTGCCCTTCGTCGGCTACCCGCGCGTGCTCAACGCCCTCACCGCGATCAACGACGTTGCGCCGGCATCGGAGGAGGCCTGAACCATGCGTGCTGCGATCTTCCACGAGCCCTACTCGGTCAGTGTCGGAGAGCGCCCCGACCCCGCGATCGTGGAGCCCTCCGATGCGGTCGTCCGCGTCGTGCTCGCCTGCGTCTGCGGCTCGGACCTCTGGTACTACCGGGGCGACACTCCCTTTGAGCCGGGACCGATCGGTCACGAGTTCATCGGCGTCGTGGACGCTGTCGGCGCGAAGGTGCGCCAGGTCACGGCGGGCGACCTCGTCATCGCGCCGTTCGCCTTCAGCGACGGAACCTGCGCGCACTGCCGCCACGGGATCACGACCGCGTGCGCGCATGGTGGCTTCTTCCCGGCCGGCAACGGCGACGGAGGCCAGGGGGAGGCGGTGCGCGTCCCGTTGGCCGACGGCACGCTGGTCCGAGTGCCGGGATCGGGGCACTCGGACGCGCTGATGGCGTCGCTCCTGGCGCTGTCGGACGTGATGGGGACCGGCCACCACGCGGCGGTCTGCGCGCGGGTGAAGTCCGGTGACACGGTCGCCGTCGTCGGCGACGGCGCGGTCGGGCTCTGCGGGGTGCTGGCGGCCAGGCGCCTGGGGGCGGGGCGCATCATCGCGCTCAGTCGCAATCCCACCCGCCAGGAGCTCGCCCGCAGGTTCGGGGCCACCGACATCGTCTCGGGAAGGGGCGAGGAGGCCACCGCGGATGTCCTCGACCTGACCGGCGGCGTCGGCGTCGACCCCACGCTCGAGTGCGTGGGAACCGGGCAGGCGATGGCGACGGCGCTGTCGATCGCCCGGCCGGGGTCGATGGTGGGCTACGTCGGGGTGCCCCACGGCGTGGAGCTCCCCGTGAACGAGATGTTCTACCGAAACCGCGGCGTGCTCGGCGGCCCCGCCCCCGTCCGTGCCTACCTGCCGGAGCTGCTCGACGACGTCCTGGAGGGACGACTCGAGCCGGGCCGGGTGTTCGACTTCACCACCGAGCTCGACGGCGTCGCCGATGCGTACGCCGCCATGGACGAGCGCCGCGCCATCAAGTCCCTTCTGCGCGTGAGCGCCGTCTGAGCGACTGGCCACACAGGAGAACACGAATGCAGGTGACGCGAAGCTCCCTCGACACCGCCACCGGCCCCGCCGAGTGGTTCACGGGGCACGTGTACATCGACCCCGTCGCCGCCGCACCCCCGCCGGCGCGAGTGCAGGCCAACCTGGTGCACTTCACACCGGGTGCTCGCACCGCCTGGCATACGCACCCCCTCGGCCAAACGATCTATGTCACAGAGGGCGTCGGCCGCTGCCAGCGCCGTGGCGGTGCGGTCGAGGAGATCCGCCCGGGAGACCGGGTGTTCTTCGAGCCTGACGAGGACCACTGGCACGGGGCGGCACCCAACCGGCTCATGGTGCACCTCGCCGTCAACGAGGTCGACGACGAGCACCCCGCGGTCCACTGGGGCACGCACGTCCGCGACGACGAGTACACCGCCGCACCGGCCGCCCGCCCCGCCTGAGGAACGACGATGGAACTCCGCCCCCTGGGACACACGGGCGTCCAGGTCAGCAAGCTGTGCCTTGGCGCCATGATGTTCGGCGCCTGGGGAACCAAGGACCACGACGAGAGCATCCGCATCATCCATCGAGCCCTCGACGCCGGCATCAACTTCATCGACACCGCCGACGTGTACTCTGACGGCGAGTCGGAGGAGATCGTGGGCAAGGCTCTCGCCGGCGGCCGGCGCGACGACGTGGTGCTGGCCACCAAGGTGGACATGCCGATGGGCGACGATCCCAACCGGCGCGGCCTCTCCCGCCGCTGGATCATCCGCGAGGTCGAGAGCTCACTCCGGCGGCTGAACACCGATTGGATCGACCTCTACCAGATCCACCGGCCCGAGCCCGGCACCGACATCGACGAGACCCTCGGTGCGCTCAGTGACCTCGTGCATCAGGGGAAGGTGCGCTACATCGGACACTCGACGTTCCCGGCGTCGATGATCGTGGAGGCGCAGTGGATGGCGGAGCGGCGCGCGCGGGAGCGCTTCCGCTGCGAGCAGCCACCATACTCCATCCTCACCCGGGCCATCGAGAACGAGGTGCTGCCCGCCTGTCAGCGCTATGGCATGGGGGTGATCTCCTACAGCCCGCTCGCCGGAGGCTGGCTGTCGGGCCGGTACAGCAAGGGCGGCGAGCTGCAAGGGCCGACGTCGCCGGCGCGGAAGCGGCTGGCCAACCGCTTCGACCTGTCGCTTCCCGAGAACCAGCGCAAGCTGAAGGCCACCGAGCGGCTCGCCCAGCTGGCGGATGACGCCGGCATCTCGCTGATCGAGTTGGCGAATCGCCTTCGTGCTGAGGCACCCAGCCGTCACCGCGGCCATCATTGGCCCGAGAACCATGGAGCACCTGGAGTCACAGCTGCCAGCCGCGGACGTCGTGCTCTCCACCGACCTGTTGGACCACATCGACGAGATCAACCCGCCGGGCATCACCATCAACGCTGCCGACAACGGCTGGACCAGCCCCTCTCTCGATCGGGCGGCGCGGCGCTGATGAGGACGGCCGCGGTCAAGCGCTTCACCTTGAACAACGGCGTCGAGATGCCCGCCATCGGTCTTGGCGTCTTTCAGACGCCACCAGAGGAGACCAGGTCCGCGGTCGAGGCGGCGTTGTCGGCCGGCTACCGGCACATCGACACCGCCGCGGCATACGGCAATGAACGCCAGGTCGGCGAGGCGCTCCGCAACTCGGGCATCGACCGGGACGAGGTCTTCCTCGAGACCAAGATCTGGACCAGCGACTACGGGTACGACCAGACACTGCACGGTTTTGAGAAGAGTGCCCGCAAGCTGGGCGTCGACCAGATCGACCTGCTCATCCTCCACCAGCCCCTCCCCTCCGACTTCGCAAGGACCGTGGGGGCATATCAGGCGCTGGAGACGCTGCTCGGTGACGCCAAGGTCCGGGCCATCGGCGTCAGCAACTTCATGGTCGATCACCTCAGCTCTCTTCTCGAGCGGGCGAGCGTGGTGCCGGCGGTGAACCAGATTGAGGTGCACCCCTACTTCACGCAACGGGAAGTGCAGGCGTACGGCGCCGCGCGCGGGATCCTGACCCAGGCGTGGTCACCGATCGGTGGCATCACCTTCTACCGCGAGGGCAGCCCTCAAAGCACGCTGCAGGACCCGGTGATCGGCGAGATCGCACAGGCTCACGGCAGGACACCGGCTCAGGTGATGCTGCGCTGGCACCTCCAGCAGGGCCGCTCGGCGATCCCCAAGTCCTTCCGCCCGCGCCGAATCGCTGAGAACTTCGACATCTTCAACTTCGAACTCACCGACGAGGACGCGGCCGCCATCGACGGGCTCGACACCGGGCGGCGCGGCGGACCGGAACCGAGCGACATCAACCTGGAGAACTTCGACCTCGGTGATCTCGCGCTGGTCGGTTCGCCACCTCCAGCCGGAGAGGTTCGCGACAGCTACGCCCCCCGACGGCGTGTACTCGACGCGATCCTGATAGGAGCAGCGGCCGAGACCGGGGCCGAGGTGCGCGAGGCCTTCAACCCTCACCCGGATCTTCCGAGACCTTGGCGCCGATGCCCCCGAGCAGTGGGCGACCTCTGAGATCCGCGAGGACGTCCCGCAGCTGGTGCGCTTTCTTCCTCCGCCAGGCCTGGAACTACCTGGTGGACGATGATGGGAAATGGATCGACCAGGTTCGCGGCTATAGTGAGTTGGACGGTCCGCTTGGAGGTCAGGGGCCCGCACTCCGCCGGGTGCTCGAAGCAGGTGCCGATCCGCAGGACGTGAGCGAAGTTGTCCGCTGCATGCAATACGAACTTCTCTTCGGTCTCTGCTACCTGCTTTCGGATTCTTCGATGTTTCGAGACAAGCTCGGTCAATGTGCTGACCAGGTCGACGCCGTAGGATGGGCTCTGACCGAGTGCTGGGACGGAGGGACGACCGGACGGGTGATCGGTGGGCTCCACGAGTCTGCTCTCGAGGCAGATCCTACTGGCCGAAAGATGCGGCCCAAGCCTCGAGCCAGGTGACGATCATCCGAACCAACGGCGGGTACCGTGAATCAGGCCACGGGTCGCGGACATACCTCGAGCCCGCCCGGCGCCGACCGGATGCCATCCATAAGAAGTGCGACGCTTCGAAACCGGCCTGAGCCTCCTCTATCGCATCATGTGCTATGCGGTTTACCCATTATCCGCAGCCGCCGTTCTCTTGCCGATCTACGCCGGCGTCTGGGGCCGGATGGTCGCCCTCGTGATCAGCACGCTCATGGTGATCGACGGAGCGACGATGGCGGGGAACTTGAGAGGGGTCATGGGACAGACGCTGCAAACGCAGTCCGTGGATGCGCATCTACGGCAGCAACGGGCTAGGTGAGTGGCGGACCGCCAGACGACTGCTGGTCGTCATCGGGGCCATTCTCTTTCTGTCGGTGGTCGCCACCATACAACGCGGGCGATAAGGTCCAAGTCGTGGAAGTCAAGAGAGGCCACCATCGATCAGGCGAAGGTGCACCAACCTCGCTTGAGCGGCTAGCGACGTCGGTGTTGTGTCATGCATGCTGTGGACATGGTCAACCTTCCCGAGACCGACGAAGAACGCCGCGAGCTCGTGGGCCAGCTCGCGCGCCAACTGGGGGCTCTGCTCGAAGTGGCCAAGCGCGGCGATCTCGATACCGCCGCTGGCTCGCGGGTGCTCGTCGAGTGCCTCGTACGACACGTCCGAGGAGCCCTTGCCGTCCTCGATACGCTACTGGAGCCCTCAAGCCCGTACTACCACGGGCCGTTCGAGCGCCAGCCATAGCCCGGAGGCCATCGCCCCACCGAGCCTGATGCACGACGGCCTACGAATGTAGCCGCCGCATCAGGAGAGGCCGCCCTGGCCCACGCCGGAAGACGGGAACGTGCCCTGAGCCACATGCGAATGGTGGTGGGTCGGTGAGGGCCACGATGCCGGCGCCCTGGACCAACAGTTGGGGCTTCGGGGAAACTAGTGGGATGGCAACTACCCTCCGTCCAGGGAGATCGCCTTCGTGAGCGGCTCTTCGCCCCCTGCCGGGCCGCCGCGCGGCGAACTCGTGCCCGCGGACGAGTTCGTTTCGCCGCCCACAGTCGCTGCCTGGCTGGCTATTCCGGTCCCCGTTCTCTACTACGCCGCCGAGCGCGGGCTTCTCCCCGCCATCCGCGACGGCGGCCGCTGGAGGTTCCATGGGCCAACCGTGCGACGTTGGTTCGACGAGGACGGACCGATGGGGTTGCGGCGCCAGCTCTCCCCGCGGAACGACCGCGGTGCGCCCCGATGAGCGTGACCATGACGGTAATGGTTTGCGTGTTGCTCTCCGCCGTACCTGGCAACGAGCGGCTGCTGATCGACTACGAGGATCGGGTGCTCGAGCTCCTCGCGGGCCACGGGGGCAGGGTGCTGCGCCGGGTGCGCGCGATCGACCCGCGCAGTGCGCCGTACGAGATGCAGCTCATCGAGTTCCCTTCCGAGGCCGCGTTCGAGGGCTTCATGAGCGACCCGGCGCGCGCGGCTATGTCCGGGTTGCGCGACCGCGCTGTAGCGGCCACAGAGGGGTGCGCGTGGAGGTCGTGCCAGCGGATCCCTGACGGCTGCGGCGTCAGCCGTCACCTCCCGCACGCTGAACGTGCCGGGCCGGCCGAGGCAGGCCACCCTGGACCAGGCAACGGTGCGCCAGCCTACCTTGACATCGGCGGCGAAGAATCACGAGACGACGGGCATGTCGAGGAGCGCTCGAGCTGGACGGTCCGAAGCCCTGGCAGGGGCTCACTCTCGCTCGTCTTCACGAAACCGAACTTCTCGTACAGTGTGATGGCGGGTAGGTTCTCCAGTCCCGTCGAGACTCGAAGGCGGCGGCGGTGGCCAGCGCGCCTGATCAGCTCGCGAACGAGATGAGCGCCATGGCCACTTCGAAAGGCGCGTGGCGCGACCATCAGCCGGTCGATCTCGATCTCGCCGCTCCTCTCGAGATACCCTGCTGCGGCGACGATGCCGACCTCGTCCCGGATGGCCACCCAGTGGAGCGGAGCGCGCAAGAGATCCTCGAGACTCTCGGTGAGATTAGGTATCCGCTGATCACCGATGAGCTGCGCCTCGACAGCATAGGCTGCGCGTTGGAGCTCCAAGAGCGCCGAGCCGATGGGAGGGTCGGACGGGTTGACATCGGACGGTCGGTTCGCTGGGATCACCTTCTGTGACATGACAGACGCAGTCGGGGCGGCGGCAGGCGTCCGAAAGCCTCGTCGGAGTCACCACCAGGGCTGGCGGAGCCCACGGTCCGCGGGCCGCCCTCCCGGACCCGAAAGTGGTCACCGCGGATCACGCGACGATCCCCCAGTCTCCCCCGGTAGTTGCTCGGCACCGACGCGCTTCAAGGCGCCCCGAGCAGACGGATTCCAGGCTCTCATGTCGGGGGGCGACGGCGCGGCGCTGGCCCGCGGCGACCAGTAACCCGAGAAGGTCGTTCCGACTCGAGCGGCAGCTCGGGGTCAGCGATGTTCGGGTACTGCCAGTTGCCGTAGTCGTAAACCCAGTCGCGGACTCGGGGCCACACAAAAAAGGCGATGCCTAACGGCAGCAATAGGCACAGCAAATTCGCCAGGAAGGCGCGGCGGGGACGAGAGAAGCCCCATTCGCGCACATCGCGGTAGATATGAACGGCACTGACGAACCAGGCCATGCAGAGAAGACCGGCAAGCACCAGACCCGCCGTGGACACGAACTCCATGCGGGTAGGGTACCCGGGTCCGGTCCGCGTGCCAGGCTTGACCGCTCCTGGCCAGAGGCGGCTACCTTGGGCCAGCCCACGGTTCGTAAACGTACCCTGAGCGGATCGGCCGAGGGTCACCCGGGAAGGACACCTTGGGCCGCTCGGCATAGCCGGACGAGACCGGCTGCTCCCGCGAGATCGGGTACCAATACCGGGCCCCGCTCCACCGCCAATCGCGTGCCGGGCTCGCGCCTGGGAGCGACCGACCTGTTCGCCTCCTTCGTCATGCGGTTCGCCGACTACTTCGGCCCGGTCATCCACGAGCGCATCTGGCGAGAGGCTGCTGGCCTCCCCGACCGCGAGACCACCACGGACGCCGTCGACAACTTCGTCCTCACCGCCAGCGCCGCGGGCGGACGCAACCTCTGCGACCTGTTCTCCGCGAACTGGCGCTTCCCCGTGTCGGCCGCGGCTGTGGCCGCCGCGGAGCGCCGGTGGGGGCCACCGTGGGTCAGGCTCAAGCGGCAGTAGCATCGACCGGTCGCGTCTGTAAAAGGCCACCGTCGACCAGCCGACGGTACCCCCGATCTACATCGACCTCGGGGCCGACGGCGGCCGCAGGGCGTCGTGCCCTCGATCGACGGTTCGGCCACCAAGTCTCGTCAAGCCCAGCCGACCCGGGGGACCCTCCCATGGTTCGGTGACGAGCCACAGGTCCAGGCGGTGCCGCCGCTCCGGACTGCCGCCCTTGCCAGCCACCTCAACTTCCCATCTGGCGCATTCCGCTGGGGGGCGGGACCCGGGCGGTGCCGTGCACCACAATGGACGAGTGATCGTCTACATCGATGGGGCGGCCGACGCCGAGGCTCGGACATACGTGATGGCGGCCACGGTCGTGCCCGATGAGCAGATCGAGAGTATCCGGCGCCAACTTCTTGGAGCGCTGCTCCCAGGACAACAGCGATTCCACTGGCACCAGGAGTTGCGGGAGATCCGTCTTCGCTTCTTGGACGTGGTCGGCGGCTTCGGCCTGGAGCACCGAGTGCGAATCTCGAGACCGGTCACGGCTTGGTTGGAGATTCCCTGGGGTCGCCCCGTCATCTCTCGTGGCGGCAACGGTCGATGGGACCTCGCTCGCGGTGCCTGCCTCCTCAGTCTCCGCTCGGATCCGCTCATCGCCACGACGGTCGACGAGCTGGTCATCGCTAGCCGGGGCGATAGCAGCGATAGGAAGGACCGGAAGAACCTCGCTGATAGGCGCGAGGAAAGTGGGCAGGTCAATATCAGCTCGACGCAGACGTACCGTTTTAGTGCACCTGCTGACGATCCCCTGATGTGGATTCCTGATGCGATGGCTGGCGCCATCCTCGCCCACGAGGTGAGGGGTCGCACTGACTACGTGGATCGAATTTCCGCCTGGCGAAAGCGTGGTCTTCTCCGCCGGCGGACGGGACAACTCCAGATTGCCAAGGTGTCCTGGTGAGCGCAGACCCGGGGCCCCGCCGTCCGGCGGGTACGCCCGGGCCTACTTCCGGCAGCGAGAGCCACCGGCGTCCTCCCCAATTATCGCCTACCGGGGCCGCTCAGTTCGGGGCGCGCGGGGCACGAGCTGGTTCTGTCGAGCCATGGATCGAAAAAGGGCCACCCTGGCCCACCGCACGGTGTGCAGATGTCTCCTGACTCTCGGCGGCCGGATAATGGAGCTGTGAGGCAGCCGAGGGGATCGACGGATGTGGGCCTTGGCATGGCCGCGGTTCTCTGCTTGCTCACACTCGGGCTCGAGGCCTTTGGGCCGAGCTTTGGTGTGCGGCTTGCCCACGACTTTGCCATCGGCATTGCGCTCGTGGGGGGCGGCACGGTGGCGCTGTACGCCCTCCTCTTCTGGGGGGTGAACTGGGTGTTGAAGCGACGAAAGCGATAGCTGGTCGACAGCGGCCTCAACCCCCTCACCTCGGGATAGACACGGTGTGGGGTAGTCAGGGGGCCGGCGGTCGGTGGTAGCGTCGGGTGATGCCCCCAGAGCGTCGCGCCCGGCCCCCTTCGTGGTCACCGGCGCGGCGCGTTGCCAGCCTCGCCGCTGCGATGGGCGCGCTACTGCTTGTCGCTCTCATCGCCAGTACGGAACTCCGGGCGAGCGACGCCGGCCCCGGTGGGGGAGATGTGGGAGGCAGCAAGGCCAGCTCAACGCCTACGCCCACCGCAGCGCTGGTGGCGCCTCCGCCCGCCAACCGTGGTTGCGGGCCGGTGCCGCCGGCCACCCGGGGCGTCGCTGGATGCGTTGACCCCGCGACGCCACCGCCCGCTACCTCGATGCCCACCGCCATCGGCCCGCCGAGATCGGGGCGCGTCATGCTCGATTACACAGCCGATGGGCAGACGCTGAAGGTGACGCCCAATACCATCATCGAGTTGCGGCTGGCATACCGGCCTTTCCATTGGAGTGAGCCCATCAGCTCCGACGCTCGATTCGTGGTCCGTGAGAGTAGCCATCAGCAGCAGGATGGAGCAGCCACCGCAACGTTCCACGCTGTGTCGCCCGGCACGGCGATGCTGACAGCGGACGGGTCACTTGGCGGCCATCTGGGGGGTACTGGGTGGGTCGTCACGATCATCGTGGTGGGCTAGTGTCCCACCAGCGGGAGCGCGACGCCTCTCCCCGGGAACGCTACCGTGCTCGACCAAACTGACCTCGATCGTCTGATGGGTGATCTCGACTGCACTTGGCCGAAGGGCTCATCCTTCGTCACTGTCGCTGCTGCCACATCACTGGTCGGACCAATCTACGCACGGCACCCTGGACCACCCCACTGTGCGCCGACCTACCTCGAGACGCCGGCCGGCCGATGATCCGACGCCCAACCCCCAGAGCCTCGACGAGTCCCAGCGTGGATCAGTCAGGGCCGGCCACCGTGGCTCCGCCCCACTGGGGCCCCATTCTTCCCTGGCGTCCCCTTCTCCGCCCTGGGATAGGTGGCGCCGACGCCTCCGTGTCCCAGTCCATCGACCAGGTCGCCCTCAGCTCAGCACTGGCGCCCACGAGGGGGTACGCTCGCGCTATGGCGAACCGCGTGCGGCTCAGCAAGTTCCTCTCGCTGGTCCTCCGACACGACCCTGCGGCGGCGGGCGTAACCCTCGATGAGGAGGGCTGGGTCTCCATCGACGAGCTGCTCGGCGGGGCCGGGCGGGCGGGTGTGGTGACGACCCGGGCTGAGCTCCTCGAGTTGTCGCAGCGAGTGACAAGCGGCGGTTCGCGCTCGACACGTCACGGGACCGCATTCGAGCTAATCAAGGGCACTCCGTGCCGATCGACCTCGGCCTCACGCCAATGGCTCCTCCTTCGCTGCTGTACCACGGCACCGTGGAGAGGGCTCTCCCCGCCATCCTTCGTGACGGATTGCGTCGCATGGCTCGGCACCACGTCCATCTTTCTGTTGACGTCCCAACCGCGGTCCAGGTGGGCAGGCGCCGCGGGCACCCCGTGGTGCTTCGCATCGACGCCGAGGCCATGCATCAAGCCGGCCACATCTTCTTCAGATCTGCAAATGAGGTCTGGCTCACGGACCTCGTCCCGGCCGAGTACTTGGCCCGTTTGGATCCCGGGGCCGAGGAATAGCGGTGTCGTGGCGCTGGGTGCTATATCCCCCCTTCACATCCGAGGACTGGCCGGTTAGAAGTGATGAGGAGATCCGTGCCGCCATAACTGCACTCGAGGATGCAAAGGCGACCGAAACTGATCGCCAGCGGGCTGTCGGAGGACCGGGATGGCGTGCAGCTCATGCGGCGCGACTCGCGGCCGAGACGGAGCTGGCGCGGGTCCGCGGCGAGGAGTATGCGATCGAACTCGATGACCGGGTTGAGCCGAGATACGTGTAAAAGTAGGAATTAGACCGCTCGGTCAGCGGCGGAGATGCCTGGACCACACCGGGAAACAGCGTCGCGAGGTCCGTGTGTGAGACAAAAACGGGGGGGCAGGGAGCGAGCAACCGCGTGTCCTCCTCGTAGAGGTCACCTGAGCCGCGTCTTCCGGCGTGCGCGGATCAACTTGAGGGCCACGGAGATGAGCCCACCAAGGGCCATTCCGCTGATCACCGACATTGCGATGCCACCACCCCAGGCACCCGGCGTGATGCCGATCAGGACCGCGCCCACCGCCCAGACGAGGGCCATGGTCACCCCGAAGGCCACTGACAGCTTCATGCCTCCACCTGTGATCTCTGGTGAAGCCTGCGTCCACCACTCGCCGCTCGGGTAGGTGTGTAAAGGCGAGGGTGCCATCCTGATGAAGACTGCCCGAGGGTGCCAGCGACAAAACACCGGGACCCTCGGGCGGGACTGTCTTCGACGGGTGGCTAGGGGCGCACGAGCCCTTGGCGGACGAGGTGGGCCAGCCGACCGGCGAGACCCAGAGCAAGAAGCCCAGCAACCACCAGCACGACGGTGACGCCGCCGCTGGCTCCGCTCCACGCTTCGCGATGCACGAGGCCGACCACAACAGGTCCCACGAGAGCGAGACCTGCCACTGCGGCCACGAGCGCGAGAAGCCCGGTGACGACTACCCGGCCCCATTGAACCTGCATCAGCCGCCTCCTCCCCGAGTACCATGACCACCGCCCTTGTAGATGTCGATCCGCTGCCAGTAGGATTGCTGCGTGCCGAAGTTCAAGCCCGTGCAGCAGAACACGTACCAGTTCTCGCCCAGATCCATGTAGTTGAACGGAGCCGCGGCACCATTGTTCCACACACCGCACCACGTCACCTGCACACTGTAGCCGAACGAGGCTCCCGTGTCGGAGCAGTCAACCCAGTCGTACCAGACCGAGTAGTTGTCCCAGTGCACGGTACCCTTCACCCAGGTGTGCCACGCGTTACATCCACCGTAGCCTGAACGGCACCACTCGGACGCCACGTACGAGTAGGTGTATCCGGTGCTCGGGGTGAGAACTTTGCTCGTAGGTGGCGGCGCTGCCGGAGCCGTCGGCACTCCCGGTAGGCTTTGTGCAGCCCTCAGCGCCGAGCCTGGGTCGCTCGCCATCGGTCCGACCACAAGCTGCTCGAGGCAGGCATCGGCAGAGCACGCCGCCGCCCCAACGGTGGTCTGTGGATGGATCACTTGCCCGACCTCGGACGGGGTGATCCTGAAGCCGTCGAGTGAGATCGCCTTGGATCCCGGGGCGCTCGCCTGCGGGGTGGAAACGGCGGCCCGAACTGTTGCATAGGGCACCGTAAAGGCCACGGCAATCCCGAACAAGACGAGTGGAAGCTTGTGTTTGAACATGGTCCCTCGGACACGAGTGTGGTCCAGTCGTGGGACTGGTTCAGTGAGAGATGGTTCACCATCTACCGACAAACTTCCCGTTCTAAATGGTGACAAGCTGCCATCAGCCGCGTCACGACTCGACTCCGGTGGCGCCAGATCGGCACGTCGGCCGCGGGGCCGTATCGCCAAGGGCTCGCCCGCGGCCGGTGGCCGCCGGCGGCGACGGCACTCGGCCTGACATCGCTACCGGAACGCAGCGCGATGCGGCCACACGCCCGTGCCATTTGCTCGACAGAGGGATCCTGTGCGCAGGACGCCTGAGAAGAAGCTCTGCCCGATCAGCGAAGGTGCGGTCAGTTTCTCTCCCGCAGGGAACAGCCCATTCCCCGCGACATCGAGATCGGGAGCGGCGGCGACCCGAACTCGAGGCCCCCCCGATGCGGTAGGGTCAAGGTAGCGCATTCCCTGCGAGATCGAGGAGGGTGGCCGGTGCGGCGGGTGGTGGCCCTGCCTCGGCGGGTCCGAAGCCTCGGCGACGCCGTCGACGCCTTCCTGGCGCAGCCCGACCTCGCCGCCTCGAGCCGGCGGTCGTACGAGCAGACCCTGGGCCGCCTCCGGGATGCGCTGGGCGCGGAGCTGCGGCTGGAGTTGCTCACCGCCGACGATGTGGCCGCAGTGGTCCATGACACCTGGGGCCGTGGAGTGGCAGCCAGGACGTGGAACCGCCACGTCGCCACGGTTCGCTCGTTCGCCCGGCGCTGCCAGTCCGAGGGGTGGCTCGCCCGGCCCGTCGACGCGGGGCTGGCCCGCCGGCGCGAGCTGCCCGACCGGACCAAGGCGATCCCTTACGCCAAGCTCGACCAGCTCTGGCGGCGTGACGACGTCGCCGTCCGGGAGAAGGCGCTATGGCGGTTGCTGTACGAGACGGCGGCACGAGCCGGCGAGGTGCTCTCCCTCAACGTCGAGGACGTCGACGTGCCCAACAAGCGCGCGGTCGTCGTCTCCAAGGGCGGCGCCGTCGAGCTGCTCCACTTCCAGGCTGGGTCCGCCCGGCTGGTCCCCCGGCTCATCGCCGGCCGGGAGCGAGGGCCGCTGTTCCTTGCCGACCGGCGGCCGGGGCCCGCGCAGGTGATGGCGCTCGCCGAAACTGACCACTTTCGCTCGTCGAAACTGACCAGGTGAGGGCGCGCTCCGAAGGGTAGCTCAGGACGGATCGATGGAGGTCCTCCTGTGAATAACTGGGTGGGTGCTGCGGGTCATGTCGACCTGTTCCGGGGCGTCCTGGGCCGTCACAGCGGGCCGCGTCTGGGTGGTTTGGGGTCCTCGGGGTCGTCGGGCGGCAGGATGCCGTTGCGGAGCCGCTCGATCTGGGCGCGGTGCGAGCGCATCCGGTAGGAGTTGCCGTTGATCGTCACCACCGTGCTGCGGTGGAGCAGGCGGTCGAGCATCGCCGCGGCGACCATGGGGTCGTCGTTGAAGATCTGCCCCCATGAGGCGATGCCCCGATTGGTCGTGAGCGCCACCGAACCCTTGAGATATCGCTGGGCGATCACCTGGAAGAGTGCCGCGGCAGCCTCACTTGCCAGGGGCAAATAGCCAAGTTCGTCAATAATCAAAAGTCGAGGACCGGCGTAGAAGCGCATCGTCGTCGCCCAGCGCCCCTCGATCGCCGCACGGTGGCAGCGTGCGGCCAGCTCGGCGGCAGTGGTGTAGTAGACGCGGTGCCCGGCCTCCACCGCGCGGTGGCCCAAGCCCAGCGCCAGCATCGTCTTGCCCACACCGGGCGGCCCGATGAAGAGGACGTTGGCCGCCTCCTCGATGAAGCGCAGCGTGCCCAGCTCCTCGATGAGGGTGCGGTCGACGGCGGGCTGGGCGTCGTTAGTCGAAGTCCTCGAGCCGCCACGGCGCCGGGAACGAGGCGAAGCGCCGTCGTCCGTTCAGCCGGCGCTGCTCGGTGGCGGCCACCTCCACGTCGAGGAGCCGCTCGAGGAACGCGGTGTGGCCGGACTTCTCGGCGGCAGCGCGCTCGAGCTCACGCGGCAGGGCCTCGGCGGCGTCCTGGAGGCGCAGGTAGGCGAGGTGCGCACGCAGCTTCTGGTAGGCGCTGGTCTCCGTCACCGCGCCACCTCCGCCAGTTCGGCGTAGCGGCCGAGGTCGATGGTCACTTGGTCCGCGGGTGTGCCGCGCAGGACGGCGGCCGCCGCCAACGCCTCCGTCCCCGGAGGCCGGTTCTCCTTGCGCCGACAGGGCCGGGCGGTGGAGTGGGCGGCGAGGACCGCCCGCTCCAGGGCGTCGTGATGCTCCGGCAGGCGGAGGATGAGACCAGCCCCCGCCGGTGCCAGGCGATGCTGCGCCACCGCCACGCCGGTCGCCGCGATGATCTCCAGGGTGGCGGCGCAGAGACGGTGCTGGACGGTGACGTCCCTGCCGACGAAGCCGGGCGGAACCGAGTACCTGTTGCCGCGGAACTCGACCAGGGCCGACGGCCCCACGCCGCGGCCGACGACGACGGTGGCCGGGTAGGCACCCGGTGGCAGCGGGAGCAGCCGCTCGTCACGGGCCGCCTCGGCGACGGTGCTGCCGTGACGCTCGCGACCATCACCGATGGTGCGCTGGAACTCCTCGAAGGCGCAGGTGGCCTGCTCCAGCCCGGTCACCACCGCCGTCCGCCACCAGCGCTGGGTGGCAAAGTGGATCGCCTTTTCCACGCAGCCCTTCCGGTTCCCGTGCCGGGCCGGGCAGATCGCGATGTCGGCGCCATAGTGCTTGGCGACGCTGGCGAAGCTGGCCAGGACCCTGCCGGTGCCGACCACCACCACCGTCCCCATGCGGTCGAAGCGCCACCTCCGCGCCGTGCCGCCGAACATCCGCAGCACCCGGTCGATGGCCTCGATCAGGTGCGCCTGGTCCTCGGACTCGCAGAAGACGCCGCGGGTCTGACCGGAGTAGGCGAGGGTGCCGGTGAGCAGGTGGACATCGCCCTCACCCCACGGAGAGGGCAGCTCGTCCCAGTCCCATTGAATCTCCTCGCCGGCGGGGTGCTCGATCTCGATCGTGGGGCGGCCCCGAACCCCGGCACACGCCTCGCAGTGCGGGCGCAGCCCCCGCACCCGCAGCTCGTGGGTGAAGCGCTGGTAGCTGCGCGGGTAGCCGAGGCGCTGGACCTCGTCGTAGAGAGCGCTGGCCCAGACATGCGCATCCTGCTTGAGCCGGGCTCGGGTGTACGGCTCGATGGCGGCGAAGCTGTCGGGGGCGGCGCGCCGGCGCTGCCCGGGAACGCTGGTCCCGGCCAGGTAGGCGCGGATGGTGCTGCGGCTGCGGCCGAGGTGGCGAGCGATCGCTGAGATCGTCCACCCCTGCCGGTGAAGTGCGTGTGCCTCCACGTCGTCCTCCAGTGAGAGCATGGGGAAGGGGCTCCTTGGTGCCGGCTCAACACCGACAGCATCGGGGAGCCCTTCCTCATGGTTGGGCGCGGTTGGGTTTTCCACAGCCGGAGGGTTTGTTCAACCCTCCCCCGCGCCCCCCATACGCGCTAACTTAAGGTTGACGCTGGGCTTGGCCTGTGATAGGGTCGTGGCGTGGCGGTTGACCAGGTCAGAGAGGTCGTCGAAGAGGAGTGGGCCTACCTCCTCGGTCTCCTCCCTGCCGACCTCGACAAGTTAGCGGAGGAGAGCGGGGCGTTCCGCCGTCGTCGCGCGATTGGGTCGGCCCAGGAGCTCCTCCGCCTCGCCTTGGCCTATGCGGCGGAGGACTGGTCGTTGCGCCAGACGGCCGCGATGGCGAGCGCGATGGGATGGCACACCATGTCAGACGTCGCCGTCCTGAAGCGACTGCGTGCCTGCCCCGAGTTCCTGCGCAGGGTGATCTCCTCGATGCTCGCGCGGAGGGTGCAGGTGTTCCCGAGGGCAGCACTGCGCATCTGCTTGATCGACGCCACTACCGTCAGTCGGCCGGGGAGCCTTGGCGCTGACTGGCGGCTGCACGTTGTGTACGACCTCTTCGCTCTACAGCTGCAGCGCGTTCAGGTCACGGACAACTCTCAGGGTGAGACATTTGCCCGCATCGACGTTCAGCCCGACGAGATCTACGTCGGGGATCGGGCCTACGGGTTGGCCCCAGGGCTGGTGCATTTGCTGGAGCAGGGCGGCACTTTCATTGTCCGCACGTCGTTGCAGCAGATCCGGTTGACCGCCTACCCGAGCGGTGGCTCACCAGAACTGATCGAGTGGCTGGGCGAGCTGCCCGACGCGCAAGCAGCAGAACGCCGGGTGGGGCTGCGCACGCAGACGACCTCGTGGCCTCTCCGCCTCGTCGCCGTGCGCAAACGCCCCGACGCCGCTGAGAAGTCGGCTCGCCGGGCCGTTCGTGAGAGCACGCGCAAGGGACACGCCGTCCGAGACGAGACCTTGATCCTCGCAAACTACGTGGTGATCCTCACCAACTGCGAACCAGGAGTGACCCCCGAACAGATCCTCGAGGCCTACCGATTCCGCTGGCAGATCGAACTCGCCTTCAAGCGCCTCAAGAGCCTGCTCCACCTCGACCAGTTACGCGCCCGAGATCCCGACCTGGCGCAAACCTACCTGCTCGCCAAGATCCTGGCGGCACTCCTCGCTGAAGAGCTCATCGTGCGTGCCGGCGATTTTTCCCCCTGGGGCTTCCAACTCGTCGCGGCGCCCGCTTAGCCCCTGGCGCGTCTCCCGCTTCTGGTACGACGTTTTGCGCGCTTCCCTGCTCCGCGGTGCCACTATCCCGCGCTGCGTCCATACCTTCGCCGACGCCATTCCGGCCCTTCAGAGCCCGCCACGGCGACGCCTCGTGCAGGTTCCGCAGAAGCTGATCCGCCACCCCGTCTCTGGCATTTCTTAAGTTAGCGCGTATGCCCGCGCCCCCACCCGCGCCCCCACCCCTCCACTACTACTGGTTTGAGGTGGTCACTTTCGACGAGCAACTCTGGTCAGTTTCAGACGAGCGCCATCACACGCGCGGGAGCCCCTGCCAATCCTCCGGATCCTCGTCGATTCGGCCGACGAGATCGTCGCCGCTCAACCGCAGCCTTCCTCTGCCGTCCTCCCCCAGGAAGCGACGCCCGACGCCTGCGCGCACCTTCTCACGGAGACGAGCGGTGAGCTGGTCGCCACTGGCGTCGTGCGGCCCGTGCACGGAGAGCGCGTAGCCCTCACCGGGAGGTATCCCCGGCTCCTCGGCGAGAGCCGTGATCCCTCCCGGCGTGCGGAGCAGGCGGTACGCGAACCGGTGCGCCCGCCCATCGGGACCGATCACCTCCTCCGGGGGAGCCGGCTCAGGGAGGACTGGCCACCCCGTCGCCGCGGCGATACGCCGGTCACCGCATCGGTCGCAGGCGCGGCGCTCGTCGACCACGAGCCGAGCCGGTCTTCCGCAGTCCTCGCAGAAGAAGGAGTTCCACCATGTGGCGCAACCGTACCGCAGCGACGCCGCCGACCGCAGCATTGCGAGAGGTCGCGACCACGGAACGGAGGCCCAGCCGGGCGGGGGATTGGGATGGTCCTGTGCTCAGACGCTGCCCGCGGGTCGCGCGGCGCGGCACCGTTTCGATGTCAACCCAGCCCCGTGCATACATACTGGCGGCATCGAAGGATCCACCTGAGGCGTACCGGAGGAAGATCGCGTCGTGAGTGTTCCGCGTGGGCTCGGCATAGCCATTGCGAGTGCCGGCGCGTTGCTCATGCTCTGGAGCCTCGTCGGCCAGCCCAGCCTCCCGGAGGCCTCTCCTCGGCGCTTCAGCGGTGCGATGAGCGGCGCGCTAGTGATCACGATCGGTGTCTTCGTGCTCGTGTATTGGGGCTGACGGTCGACCATCTGCTGCCGCGGCGCAAGTGCCAGGCGCTCCCCTGTGCGACCTGCCACCTTCCTCGCCGGCCATCCACCGCGAGACGCGCTCATGCGGGAGCCTGAGACGAGGCGGTGTGACGAGACGACAACGTGGATCACGCGAGGGTTCGCCAACGTCTGCTACCCGGACACGGCACGCAGGAGGGGCGGGCCCTCCACCTCCGGGCCGGTCCGGATGAGGTTGGAGAAGCCCAACCAGTGGCGGCGCGCGGCCTCCTCCTCCTCGTCCTCCGTGGGTGGGAGGACCTGCCATTCCCAGTCGAAGGCGAACGTCGGCTCGGACCTCTCCTCGTGCGTCCAGTGCCCCCGCGTCCACTGGAAGCGTGCCCGGTACCAACGCCGAACTGCCTCAGCACAGCGCTGCTCGGTCAGGGCCGCGTCCGGCAGGAGGACCGTCTGCGCGCCCAGGCGGCCGCCGATCCCGGTGTAGGTGCTGACACTGTCCCTTCTCTCCCACGCGATTCGAGCCTCCTGCTCGATCGCCCCCAGCGAGAGCAGGTCGAGGGTGAGGTGCTGGGCGCAGCCCTCGATCTCAAGGTGGCCGTCCATGCTCACGCTGTATTCTTCGACGCCGACCGTCCAGGCGTGGTACATGAGCGTCCGAGCGGTGGCGAGAGCGCGCAATGCCTGACGCTCCGCGTAGAGGTGCCAGCGCACCCGCTCGACGAGACGCCCGTCCCGGAAATCGTCGGACAGGCGCCAGTAGTGGCGGAACGTTTCGTCGAGGACCACGCCGCGCAGCGGCCGTCGGCGGTGGAAGTCAGCGAAGTCATGCTCGACACGGTGGTTGACGATGTCGAGGAACTCCGGCGCGCTCTCGAGGCGGAGCAGTCGCTCGAGCCGTGCCTTGATCTCCCGGGAGCGATCCATGGCGGGGACCCCTGGCAGGCGTGCGGCCCAACGCGCAGCCGCGTTGTCTCGATACCGGGCAGCCGCTCACCTTACCAGGGATTCCGACACGTCGAGCATCACGCTCGATGATGTTCGCGCCGTGATGGCGTATGCGGCCGACGGCGGCAGGGGATGATCCTCCTGCGGCCAGGCCATCCTCGATCCGCGCCGATGGGAGAAACGGATGGCGGGACAGCCTGCCGGGCGGTCAGCACCTGCCCGCCGGCATAGCCCACATGTTACCTGAGTGAATCGCTCTGCTAACATGAGCGATCATGCTCAATCAGTCGTCCCTCGAGGGGGCGCTCGATGCTCTCGGGCGGGTCCTGGCGGCGCGCGGGCTCCGCTACGAGCTCGTGGCCGCCGGTGGCAGCGGTCTCATGCTCATCGGTCTCCTCGTCCGGCCGACCAGGGACATCGACATCGTCGCGCTTGTCGACGCCGAGGGCTACCATCGGGCCGACCCCCTTCCTGAGCCGCTCGTCGAGGCGGTCCGCGATGTGGGCGAGACCCTCGGACTGGGACCGGATTGGCTGAATGCTGGGCCGGCGGGTCTGCTGGATCTCGGTCTTCCAGAGGGGTTCGCGCAGCGACTTGAGATGCGCACCTTCGGCGCCCTCATCCTGCATCTCGCCAGCCGTTATGACCAGATCTGCTTCAAGCTGTACGCCGCGGCCGACAACGGAACGACCAGCAAGCACTTCCAGGACCTGGTCGGCTTGTCCCCACAGCGCGGCGAGCTCCTCGCCGCCGCCAGGTGGTCATGCACCCACGACCCATCGTCTGGGTACAGGACGCTCCTGCTCACGGTACTTGCCGCACTCGGGGTCGACGATGCCGATGCCCACCTTTAGCGCGGAGATCACAGACCTGGCTCTCGAGCTCGCCTGGAGCCAATGGGCGGAGCTGGGCGTGAGCGGATGGGTCAGGCGCCATTCCTGGCAGGCTCTCGACCTCGAGTTGCTGATCATCTTCACCGGCAACCTCGGTGACCAGGACGCGCGGCTACGGGATGAGTCTCTTGATTGGTGCATCACGAACGGCCGCTTCGTCTCCGCCGTGCGCCTGCGCAACCTGTCCAGGGCCGTCGACTCCGGCGACTCCGGCTTCTCCCGCTATGCGAGCACAGTGCGTACCCATGCCCGTGTGCCGTGGCCGGGCAAGGGGGAGCCTCTGCCGATTCGCCTTTCGGGGCGCAGCACCATCCCGGACCTCAGTCGCCCTGCGCTCGTCCAGCTCCGGCTGCGCGCGGTGATGGGCGTCTCGGCACGTGCCGAGGTCGCGCGCCTCCTGCTGGCCGAGCCGTCGCGATTGCAGTCGATCTCGGAGCTGGCGACCGGTGCCGCATATGGCAAGGGCAATGTTGCCGCGACCCTCGACATGCTGGTCATGAGCGGGCTCGTGGAGGCCACGCGTGTTCGCAACCAGCTGAGACACCACCTCCGCCGGCAGCAGGAGCTCGTCTCCCTGCTGGGCGGGATTCCACCTGTCTTCCCCGACTGGGCCGCGATCTTCCGCATTGTTGCGGGGCTCCTCGCGGCTCGCAGGTTCGGGGACGAGCCGTCGATCGCTCGGGCCGCCAATGTTCGTAGCCTGCTGAGGTCGGTCGAGGGGGACCTGCGACGTCTTGGGCTGGACGACGAGATGCCACGCGCAACGGGTGACGCGCTGAATGACGACTTTGATCGATGGGCCTGTCAGCTTCTGCGGACATGGGCGGCGGTGGACAGCGTCGTTGATGGACAGCCCGACGCGGTGTACACCGTCCATCGCCTATCGACGGGGGACTGGCTGGCCACCCTCACGGAACCGGGGGACCGGCCCCGTCCGGTGACCCTCGGGGGACCAGAGGCCGAGCGTGACGGGTCGGACACCGTGATCGCCGACGACTCCACGGGTGGACCCCAGCTCGCTCACGCGATGCTCGCCGGCGCTGAGCGCCGGGTCGGCACAGACATCGGCCCCTACTGGGGGTTCGATCCCACCAATCAGGAGGTCAGCCGGGCCTTCGCCGACGAGCGGCTCTGGCACATGCGGCCTGGCCAGGCGGCCACGTTCACGGCCGAGTTCCTTCGACGCTGGCTCGCGGACCGGAGAGCACGTATGGCCGGACCCCAGTCGACAGCCTCGTAACCTCACCTCGCCGATATCGCAGGCGTCTCGCCGACAGCGACCTGAGTGCGCCGCTCGTCAGGTCCGCCACGCAGGACGGACCCGACTGGGATCGAACCTGTTGAGCCCTCGAACCGCCGGACCGACCTCGGCGTGGTCCATCACCGCCGCGATCACGGCCTGCTTGCGGGCGAGGCTCAGGGGAGCGAAGGCGGCCGCGACGCCACCGGGCTGCCCGAGGACCGCCTCGAGGGCGGTCGTCTGCGTCTGCCGGCGCAGGACGACCTGTGCCTTCTCCACGCGCTGGGTCACCGGCACCCGCGCCGCCTGCCACTCACGCAGGCTGATCTCGCCCCGGCCATAGACCTCGGCCAGCTCCTCCAGCCGTCCGTGGGCCTCGTCGACGAGGCGCTGTGCCTCGGCCGCCCGGGCATCGTCTTGGCAGTTCCTGCGTCCGGCGGCGGCCTCGAACCGAGGCGAACTGAGCCGGCCCAGCACCTCGTCGATGATGTGAGCCTCGATCTCCTCCGCCATGACGAAGGTGCCTCCGCATCCCGGGAGTCCCGGGGCCTTGGCGCATACGTAGCGGCGACGCCCATCGTCGATCGGACGCGCCGCGAGCGGGTGGCCGCACGCATGACAGCGGAGCAGGGAGGCCAGGAGATACCGGCGTGGCACTCGCTTGGTGCGACGCTCGGGGTCGCCGAGCAACGCTCGGAGCCGCAGCGTCTGCCGCGGCCGGATGATCCCCGGCCAGACGGCCTTGCCGAGGATCTCTCCATGGTGCTCACGCTGCCCGCTGATCCGCGCCGAGAGGAGGATCTTCCGGACCACGTGCGACTTCCACTCCCGGCCCGAGACCGTCGGGGTGTCCCGGGCGTTGAGGTCGGTGGCCACCGACCGCAGGCTGTCACCGGCGAGGATCCGCTGAGCCATCTCGCGGATCACCGCGGCCTCCTCGCGCACAATGGTGACCCGGTCATCCGCATAGCCGTATGCTCGCGCGCCGCCGCCGCTGACCCGTCCCGCCCGAGCGATCTCGAGGTGCTTGCGGGAGATCCTCCGGCTCTTGTCGTCGCTCTCCTTGCGGGACACGGCGCCCAGGATACGGGCGTGGAACTGCCCGTCGTGGGTGGCGAGGTCGATCTCACCGGTGACGCAGGCCATGTCCCGGACCCCCGCCCGGGCGCAGGTGTCGAGGAAGTCCTCGAGCTCGCGGGGACGGCGGTGCAGCCGATCGAGGTGGTAGACGATCACCCCATCCACCCGGCCCGCCCCCAGATCGTCGAGCATCCGCTCGTACTCCGGCCGCCGGCGCCCCGAATACGCGCCCACATCGTCGTCCACGTACAGGTCCGCGACCTGCCAGCGGCGGCGTTGGGCGAAGGCCCGGCAGTCCTCGATCTGGCGGGTGATCGCCATGCGGGTGCCGTCCGGATCGGAGGAGATGCGGGCGTAGATCGCGGCCGCCTGGGGCATCAAGGTATATTAGCGCACCGTGGCCAACGCCATGGTGCCCTCCCTTGGCCGGGTGGACTAGGACGGGCTTCCCAACGGTGCGGACGGAAGGTGCCTGCCACCGGCCTGCAGGGACGCGCCTCGCGCTGCACCACGGTGCCGAGCCTCGAACCGGCCGCGGGGGGAAATGGCAGTGGCCGGGGCGGCCCGAGCGAGTTTGCAGATGGCGGTCGACAGCGGGCGCCTCCTCCTACACCATCGATAGCCTCGGATCGGTCCGCCCCCAGCTGGCCTCAGGCACGACATCGAGGCGAGAGCCAAGTCATCGCCAACAGGTCCAAACGCAGGCGGGGGCAGCTTGGGGGGCAATGTCCGCGCCCCGGGATGCCCGTCCATGACCACGCGCGATGGCGCGCCGAGATCGGGATGCGACGGCCGCTAAGCTGAGACCGAACTTTGGATCCGGCGACGCTCATGCGCCCTCCGCGCTATCGGACGTGTCGCTCCGTCGGCTCCACGCCGCGGCGACATGTGGCGAGGTGTAGGCGCCTTGTCACGCTCTTGCGTGGGTGGCGAGTGCGGGAACGCCCACCATCATGGGTATGAGCTCCCCGCACGTCGCCCATCCCCATCGACGTCAGCGCGCAGCACTCGTCGGCATACTCGCCCTCCTGGTCGCCACCATCGCGGTTGTGTGGTGGCGGCACGAGCAGCCGACCGCCGCTCGCGCCCTGCGTCTCTCCATCCCGGCCGGGTGGCGGGTCGTATCAACGCCCTTCGCGCCCGGGCCCTTCCCAGGCCGCGGTACCCCTACCTTGGTGGAACTCGCCGCGGCCGGTCCCCAGGCGGCTTCGTTCTCCGTGTCCTGGACGACCACCACCACGGACGCAACCGCAATCGTCAACGCCATCTCCACCACCGCAGTGGGCGAGCGCAAAATGAGGGTCGGCGGCCGTCAGGTCACGATGCAGGTGCTCCGGGTCGATGCCGGGCTCCCTACCGAGACCTACGCGCTCAGTTTCGACGTGCCCCAAGAAGTCGGCGGAAAGACCTTCAATTTCTCCGGCCTATGTTGGACCGGGGCGGCACCGAGCAGTGCCGGGTGCTCGACGATCTTCGAGTCGTTGAACTGGGAGCCTCAGCCTGCCGCGCCAGGGCTTCACGGCAGCCAGGTGGTTGTGGCGCTTCCCTGATCGCCGCCTGCCTCGCACGCTGAGATCGACACGTCGTGCTACATCTCATGCTACAAACCGAGCCAGCGCCCGGAAAGTTCAAGTCGGGGCGCCCAGATTCGAACTGGGGACCCCCTGCTCCCAAAGCAGTTTCAGCCTTTATCGGCACCAAGAGTTGTTGGAGTAGAGCCATGTCTTCATGCCAGGACGTGCCCCATGGGGACCGCGCGAGCCCACGGGTTGCTACATAGGTTGCTACACCACTCACTGCCGAGCCGGAAGGCACTTGGTGGAGATCGTGGGCAGATTTCCACGACCCCATGATCCAACGAACCACACCAATTCTAACCCGATCAATCTGGCGGGATTTCATGCCGCCCCTCATCGTGACTTGGGCCTCTGGTGCCTTACGGTCTTGCCCGCGAGCCGCCGCATGCGAGACCCCGGGTTCGGCTGCATAGAGCCTCGCCGACGACTATTCGGAGCGGTCGAACAAGCCTTCCATGGCGCGCGCCGCTTGGTCGTGCATGGCTGGCACAACGTGACTGTAGACCCTTAGGGTGATGGCGGGATCACTGTGTCCGAGGATGTCAGCGACCACCCGGGGATGGACGCCACGCTGCAGCATCTGCGTAGCTGCAGTGTGCCGCAGGTCATGGAACCGCATGTGCGGCAGACCAGAGTCGCGCAGCAGTGGGGCGAAGTGCCGGCGCAGCAAGCGCTCGCGGTCCATGAGCCGCCCCTCCATCGTCGGGAAAACCAGGTCGTTCTCGGCCCACCGGGCTCCGACTGACAGTCTCGTCCGCGCCTGCACCAGCCGATGTCTCTGGAGCGCCTGTACTGCCTGTGCGGTCAGGAGGATCTGCCGACGTGCCCTGAGCGTCTTCGGGTCGGTGATCTCCAGGCCGGCACGTGACCGCGACAGCGTCCCGGTGACCGCGACGACACCGCGGCTCAGATCTACGTCACCCCAGTGGAGCGCGAGCAGCTCGCCCTCCCGCATGCCAGTGGTGACAGCGAGCACGAAGAGTGCCTCCAGGCGACGACCCTGCGCTACCTCGAGGAGCCTCAGGCACTGCATCGTGTCCAGCACCATCATCGGCCGCTCCCTGAGCCGAGGCGGCTTGGCGTACGCGGCCGGATTTCGGAGGATGGTCCCCCACGTCACCGCCTGCTCCAGGGCCGTCCTCAGCGTGCGGTGCACCTGATGCACGCTCGATGGGCTCAGGCCGCCGGCCAGCTTCAGCTCGTACAGGCGGTGGAGGTGATCGGTCTGGAGCTTCGCAAGGGGCATCCCACCCAGCTCTGGGATTACATGGAGGCGAAGGCAACCCTCGTACCGCTCCCACGTCTTCGCCTTGAGCCCGGGCCGGACCGCGGCCAGCCACTCACGAAGGTAGCCCTCCACGGTGTGCTGGGACCTGCGCACCGGCGTGCCGTCCTCAAGGGTGCGGAGCAGCGCCTGAAGCTTCTTGGCAGCCTCCTGGCGGGTGGGTGCGTACACGACCCGGCGATGGCCATTGCGGTAGATCGCGGCCACCCACATGCCATCGGACTCACGACGATAGATCGACCCCTCGCCGTTGCCGCGCTTATCCACGGCGACCTCCCCTTCCCCGCCACTGAGCCGGCGCCCTCGGCACCAGGGACGGTGGCACGTGGGGCGGCGGGGTGAGCTTGGTGGTGAGGTAGTTCTCCAGAACCGCGATCGGCACCCGGGTCAGGCTGCCGACCTTCACCGCCTCGATCTCGCCATGAGCGACCAGACGATACATGGACCGGCGACTGCAGCCTAGAGCCGCTGCAGCTTCATCCATCGTGAGCGCCAGCCTCAGCGGTGCCATCACCTCAGGCATGCAACCGCTGCTCCCGCTTGACGGTCACCACGTCCTCGAAGGTCAGACCCTTGCGCGCGAGGTAGGCGCTGACCTCCGGCAGCTCGCCGACGGCACCCTCCAGGTCGGTCTCCTTGTCGCACGCCGCCAGCGACGTCGCGTAGCCGACGAACCCGCGCAGGAGACGCAGCTTGCTCGCCGCCTCCCTGCGCTCCCGCACCAGCTCCGAACGCGGCGACCCCATCGCCGTCTTCCGCAGCGCCCTCCACACCGGCGCCTCCGGCCACCGCGAGCGGTTGGTGTCCCCGTTCGGGACCCGAAGCGAGATCCAGCGCATGCCGTAGTCCCAGAGCTCCTCGCGGGCGGCGAGCACGTCGGCGACCGTCCGCAGCCGGAACGACTTGAGCGCCGGTCGGCGGAACTGGATCTCCACTCGCCAGACGTGCTGCTCGGGATCGACGCCCTCCCAGATGGCGTGCGGCCAGGTCTCGCCCCGGCTCGCCAGCTCGAGGGTCTTGTCGTAGATCCGGGCTGCGATCGCGCCGCGGCCGAACATGAAGCCCTCCAGCCGCCGGCCCCGGGTGTGCAGCTGCCGCGCACCCTCGAACTCGGTCTTGCGCTGCGCCCGGCAGACGAACCGCGGGAAGTCCTCCCGGGTCGGCTCCCAGCCCTGCATGTCCACGTAGAGGTCGATCCGGGACGCGTTGAGGGTGGCGCCGAGAGGCGGGGGTCCCGTTGGGGTGAGGGGATCGTCCGGCCAGCAATCCGGGCGCGGCCACTCCCGGTCGGGATCGGGCTTCCGCACCGGCGTCGTGACCAGCGCGGTGCGCACTCGCTCCGCCTCCTCCACGGCGAGCTCGACGCCTACCTGGTGGATGAACGGCGCCTGGAGCCACAGGTAGAGGGCCGGCAGCGCCTTGCCGCCGCCCATGCACACGTCCATCGCGGGCGAGGTGAGCCAGATGGGGAACCCGCGCCAGCCGTGGGGACGCACGAGGAACGCCCTCCCGGCGTCCTCCGGCTCCCAGATCACCGCCTGCTCCTCCGCCACAGCGTCCGCCTTGCGCCCCTTGGCGGTGGCGAGGTGGCACGGGGCGGGCGCGCCCACCGCTGAGGCATACAGCGCGTCGACGCCAGCGGAGAGGACCATGAGGCCAGACCCCGGTCCGCCTCTTGCTTCGCACGGCTTCCCGGGGATGGCCTGCCGGGCATCATCCGGGGGCTCAACGTCGCTGGGACCTCCCGCAGCAGGCGCGGACCGACCGAAGCACGCGCCTCCGCCCGACGCGCCCGTGGTCGCAGCGGAGGTGCGTGGCGTCGAGGTGGGAGGCTGGAGCGCCGATCCGGCGGCCTGCGACCTCCCGCGGTGGCCGGCGTCCTCCGGCCCCACACCCTCGTGGACCGGGTGCTCGCCGCTGGCGCGCGTGTCCGCGCCCTTCCGGTGATCGCGCCGTGCCTCCGCCCCCGCGCCGGTGGTGCGGTGGTCGAGCGCGAGCGAATTGCGCGCCGCCGGAGGCCCGCTCATGCAGACGCCTCATCGACGTCAGATGCCTGCCAGGTACTTTGGTGGCACTGTGAGACATGGTCCGTGCCACCCTCCGGGAACGGATCCACGGCGATCGCCTCGTCGTCGACCAGGCCGACGACGTCCTCACGGCCGGTCCCGTCGTCACGTCCGATCAGGGTCACCAGCTCCTCCTCGTCGCAGGGGTCCTCGGGATCCCAGCCGTGGACGCGCAACGCCGGCCGGGCATCGGATGGGGTCAGCAAGGGGGTGACGGCGGGCGCGGCGCCGTCGACGGGCGCCTGGTGGTGGGGCTCGACCGCGTCGAGCTCCTGGGCGCCGTCTCCCTGATCCGCCGAAGGGGGCCCGCCCCCTTCACCCCCGACCCGTGACCCGCGGGATGCGTGCTGCTTGAGGCCAGCCGCGGTGGTCATGGTTCGGTCCGCGACAACGCGCAGCGCCGACGGGACAGCCGCGGCCGCCTGACGGACCGGTCCGACGCATCGCGCAGCCAGGCCCGGCGCCGGCGCCCACCGGGACACGCCACCAGGGTCGGTGACGTGGTCGGCCTCGCGCAGCCAGCGCTCCTCGAGGCGCCGGAAGCCCACCTCGGAGTCGAGGTAGACGGCCTGGAACTCCTCCATGCCCTCGTGCGCCCACACCGCCCGGCCCGGGTGCGGCGGCAGCAGGGCGGCACGGTCGCAGTCCAGCAGAATCTGGCTGTTGGCGATGTTGCGCACCCGGAACGCCACCGTTCCGCCGCAGACCGCCTTGAGCTGGCCGGGGATGATCTCGTGGTCCGGGCGCTGGGTGCACAGGATCAGGTGGACCCCGGCGGCGCGTCCCAGGCGGCCGAGCTCGCAGAGCAGTCCCGTCGACGCCTTCTGTGCCGCCCGGGCAGCGTCGTTCTCCTTGCCGCCGAGCACGCCGATGGTGAGCTGGGCCAGCTCGTCGACGACGACCACCAGGCGGGGCCAGCGGGGCAGCCCCGCGTCGTGCCACGCGTCGACGTCGTTGACCCTCGCGGTCCGCATCTCGGCGAGCCGGCGATCCATCTCCGCCTTCAGCTCGAGCAGAGCCTCGGGCGCCTCCAGCACCTCGGTCACGACCGGACGGAGCGCATGGGGCAGCTCGCCGAACCGCGCCAGCTCGATGCCGCCCTTGAAGTCGAGCAGCAACAGCCGGAGCTGTGACGGCTGCCTCCGGAGCGTCAGCCAGGTGAGTACCTGGCGCAGGAACACCGACTTGCCGCCACCGGCGATGCCGCCGATGAGCAGATGTGGGAGCAGGGCGAGGTCGACCCACAACCAGCCGACCCGGCTGCGACCGAGACCGACCGGCAGCTCGCCGCCCGGGCGCGCCGCGGCGTAGAACTCGTCGAAGTCGACCCGGTCCGGCAGCGGATGGCGGCGTACCTCCATGTGGAGGCGGTTGCCCTCCAGCCGGCACGAGAGCCCGACGCCGCAGCGCTGCTCCAGCTCCTCCAGATGCTCGCGCACCCTGCGCAGGGTCACGCCGGTGGGCAACTCCCACCGGAGCACGAGGTTCCGACCCTCGCGCTGGACCCGGCCCCGGAGCCGCGGGCCCATCACCGTCCGGTAGTCCTTGCGATACACCAAGCCCACCTCGACCATCGCCCGGCGCACCCGCGCGGTGATCCCGATGTGGCGCCGGTACACCGTGACCCCGGCGACGCCGCTGCCCGCGACCAAGGCGGTCATCACGCACAGGTCCGCGGGCAGGTGCACCACGCCGGCCATCGCCCCGGCGATCAGGCCGACGACGACACCAGGCTGCCCCAGCAGCCACCAGCCCGCCTTGAGCGTGGCGATACCGCCATGCCGGCCGGCCACGTAGCGAGTCGCACCGGTCATCCCTCGCCCTCCTCGATCTGCTCGACGCTGATCACGCGCCAGCCCACGCCCGCATCGAGCGGCGCCGACCAGCTCGCCACCGTATCCGTCACCGCGGCCACGTCGGTGCCCTTGGGCACGCGTACGGTGACCAGCACCTCGACCAACGTCATGCCGGCTCCCTCCCCAATCCGAACAGCTCGGTCGGCTCCGATCCCGACCGCGCCACGGTCGACCGCGACCTGGTCGCCGTCCTCGACGCGCGAAGCCCCAGAAGACGCCGCGCCTCCTCCCGGGTGATCAACTTCATCCGCACCGCCTCCAGAACCTCGCCCGCCGTCCGCACCGCCACCGGGTCGGGCAGCCGGCGCCGCCGAGCACCGGCGGCCCTGCCGCGCTTCGCCGCCGCGAGGAACTCGTCGACGGACCCGCCGTGGTCGTCACGCAGCACGTTCAGGAGCCGCGCCATGTCGTCCGCCGGCACGGTGATCACAGGTGGTGCCTTCCACGGCACGCGACACACAGGTCGTGGTCGTCACAGACCGCCCACTCCCGGCACTCGGCGCAGTACCAGCGCAACGCCCGCTCGTCGATCACGCGCAGCCCATCGCTTCGTCCCTTCACAGCACCACCCTCCGCAGCGCGACACCGACACCGTCGATGAGGTGCATTGCAGCGAGCAGCTGCTCCCGCGCCTCGCCGATCAGCCCGGCGCTCTCGCCGTCGTCCGCCAGGTCGCAGAGACGGTTGATCGCGGTCCGCACGTCCCTACTCGCCGAACGGAGGCAGCCGATCGCCTCCGCCTGGGACCCGGAGCAGCGCTCCCGTACCAGCCAGCTCATCACCGCGACCCCGAGGTGACCGACACGTCGATCGGCCAGCCGTCGCCCGTGTGGTGGGCCGTGACCTCGGCGACCACGGAGTGGACGAGCCGGCCCAGCTCACCGGCCTCCCAGAGGCTGACCACGAGCAGCGCGACCGCCGCCCACACCAGGTGGCGCCTGCCCGCCTCGTGCCCGAGCGCAACCCGCGCCAGGGCGTACAAGAGGCCGGCCACCACGATGAACTTGACCACCAGCAGTGCCGTCGCCAGCAGCGACCCCATCACCGCGGTCACGAGCGGCGCTCCTTCGCCGCGCTGGCCACGGCACGACCGGCCGGAGCCTCAGCCTCCGCCTCGGGCTCCTCCACGGCCGGCCTCGGCTTCGGGGTCAGGAAGTCAATTCGCTCCGCCACCACCGCGGTCCGCAGCGAGCCCTTCTCCCCCTCGGGTGCCCAGAACTCGCTCCGGATGCGCCCGGTGACGCCGATCTTCGAACCCTTCTGGTTGAACTGCGCCAGGGCCCGCGCGAGCGCGCCCCACGCCTCGACCGGGACGTAGTCGGGAGACGGCTCCTCGCCGTCCGCGTTCCGCTTGCCGAGCCGGCTCACCGCCACCAGGCAGCGCGACTTTGCCAGCACCTCGCCGTCCGGGCGGGTGAACTCCTCGATGGTGATCTTGGTCGCCACGTTGCCGATGAAGAACGCCGTATTCGCGCTCATTCAGATCTCCTCGCCATCCGGGATCCACCACCAGCCGTCGCCCAAGTACTCGGCGCCGCAGGAACACAGCCCCAGCGACGACTCGGGCGGCCGCTGGCAGAACACGCAGCGCGGACCCCACACGGTCCGCCCGTATCCGGTCGCCACCGTCACCACATCGCCCTCCATAACCGCAGCGCCGTGCGCGTGCGGTACCTCATCGTTCTGTTGGACACCCGCCGGCGGGGGTCGCGTTCAACGCTTCCCGCCCTGTCCTCCAGCTCCCGCAAGACGCGGACGAGCGAAGTCAACGCAGACACCTCCAATCCCTTCGCGTGCGCCCCGGGGACGCCGACAGGGGCACACGATATGGCCAGCTCAGGCCGAAATCCTGCAGTCCCTTGCAGGTGCAGAACACCGCGCCTTTACGCGCGCGCGTTCACCTGAAGAGTTCTGCAGATCTCACGAAGCGCCGCCGGGCGGGGCGCTCGCGCGCCTTGGCCGAGGGTGCCACGAGGGGCGTAGAGTCACCATCGTCTGGCCCTCCTTCAAAGGGTCCGACCACGGCCGGGGCTGTTCCCGCAGCGCCCGGCTCTTCTTCGCGACCTTACAGGTCATGCATGAAGTTGTCAACTCGAAACTTCATGTGGTGTGTACTCTGGACGGCGGCGCTGATATCCTCGCCCGCATGGGGCAACTCGCCGAGCTCCGCCGGCAGCGGGGCCTCACCCAGGAAGAGGTCGCACGTCGGGTGCGCGTCTCCACGCGCACCGTGGCCGCCTGGGAGAGCGGCGCCTCGACCCCGCGACAGCGCAATGCGCGCGCTTTGGCCAAGGCCCTCGGCGTCACCCTCGACGCACTGCAGCTGGTCGACCTGGAGGACGGCGCGACGTGACCCTGGAGTTCCCGATCGGCGAGCGCATCAGAGCATGTCGGCGGCAGCGGAACATGAAGCAAGCGGTGCTGGCCGGCCTCGTCGGGCGATCCGAGCGATGGCTGATCGACATCGAGGGCGGCGGTGCCGACCTCCGAGTGTCCGACATGATCCAGCTCGCCCGTGCGCTCAGGATCAACCCCGCTGACCTGCTCACCGGTGACTGCGCCACCCCAACCACGGAGAGCACCGCAATGGTCCGCCGCACCCGGGCCAAGGCGGCCAAGATCGAGGGGCTCGGCACCCAGTGGGGGACCATGGTTGGTGACGTCTGGTTCCCCTGGGTGGTGGCCAGTTACGGGCCGTACAGGGCGGACCACATCGAATCCTATTTCCACCCGGAGGAGCCGGCGTACCCCCCGGAGGTCGAGGAGGGCTTCCAGGCACTGCAGCAGGACATAGCTCGGCGCGCCGCCGCCGGCGAGGAGGTCCCCTACGACTCGGACGACTTCAAGCTCGTCCGCTTCCACGTTTCCTCCCGCACCCGGCGGCTGGAGGAGCCGAAGCTCGTCCTCCACTTCGCCCCGACCACCTACTATCGGATGCTCGCGACCGACCAGCGCCTCGACGTCCCTATGACCCATGGCGGCCGCACCTTCACCCTTCGCGAGCGGTTCGCCAGCGGCACCGACCTCCGAGTGGCTCCCGTCGCCGAGCTGGCCACGCATTGGGGCGTGGGCCTGGCCGTCGTCACCGCCGACCACTTCCTGCTCGTCTCGGAACGCGGCAACACCGCCGTCGATCCCCACATCTTCTTTCCCTCCGTCGCGGAGGGAGCCACCCGAGCGATGGACGGTGGCGAGAACGGAGCCCCCGACCACTTCAACACTGCTCGTCGGGGCCTCGAGGAGGAGCTGGGCATCCTGCTCACCCAGGAGGAGCTCATCTGGCTGAGCTTCGGAGCGAACACTTACCTCTGCGAGTACGCGCTCATCGGAAGGGTGGACACCCCGTTCACCGTCGAGGAGATCGAACGACGCCGAGCACTCGGGGCGGCCAAGGACAGCTGGGAAACCAGACGCCTCCACGCGGTGGAGTTCACCCCACAGGCGGTGGCAGCCTTCTGCTCGCAGCCGGGCCGGCGCTTCTCCGCCTTCGCACTGATCACCTTCGTCCACGCGCTGATGCACGAGTACGGCATAGCCAAGACCGAGGCCGCCTTCGTCGGCGCCAAAATTGCCGTCACACAGCAGCTCCCGGCGTGGGTTCGCGCGGCCGAGGTGGCGCTCGGATGAGCCATCCCAGTGGTCAGGCGCTCAACCGGCGGACGCGACGGACGGACTGGAGGCCGAGGAATGCAAGGGGACTAGCGGCGAGCACAGCGAACGGCGCCGTCACCAGCCTATCGCGGACCGCGGAGCTGTCCGAGGCGTAGACCGCTGCGTCGCAGGTGCAGGAGACGGCCGGGTTCGTGGCCGCATACTCGATGGTCAGGGCGTCCCCAGTGTTGAGGTCGAACACGTCCCCGTTGCCCAACTGCCCGCCTCGACCGGAGCCGACGTAGGTGTGGCCCTTCACCACGTATTTGTACGCCGCCGTCTCATCGCCCCCGAACCCGTCTATGTAGAGATCGGTGACCACGGCACGTGCCTTCACCGGGTTGTCGTGCAGGGCGGCCGGCACGCGGTCAGGACCAAGGAGCGCCCCAATGCCGCAGAGAGCGACGAACAGGCTTGCCAACCAAAGCGCCACCCCCAAAACTGCCCGTCGCCAGTCCCCCGGCCGTTTCGCGCGCCGGGGCGCTCGACCCACCAGCACCCAGCGGCCGTCGAGGTACCAGTAGGTGTGCCCGCTTGGTGCGTAGGGGTTCCATCCCTCAGGCGGCGTGTGGTCGCGAGGATTCCGCACGCTCCAATTGTCGGGGCAGCCCAGCGCCGCGGCTCAGCGTGAGACCGGGTCGTCACCTGACCGTTCGGTCAATAGAACGTGCGTATGCTCGAGACGAGGTTACGACCCAGTCATACGACCACCGTCCCCGGCCTCCGGCGGACGCGCCCGCCCCTGCGCGAGCCTCGCCGCGCTCCTGGTGAAGCCTGGCAGGCACTCTCGTACGTTCCCGAACGCCGGTTCGTCCATCTTGAAAACCGCAGGGCGCCCACAGCCAGCTCGCCGTGGACCAGGCGGAATCTCCGCAGCAATGTGGTAACGACCCCCGCCGCTCTCCCCGGGAACATCTGCGGCCCTGTCACCGTAGAAGCAGCATGAAGATCAGGGCATTGTTGGTGGCGACGGCGTGCGTCCTCGGGGCCTGCGGTGGGAGCAGCCAAGTAGCTCAGCAGCTCCCAACCGCCCGCCCGACGCCGTGTATGAGCCCGACGCCAACGAAGCCGGCGCCGGCAATGCCCACACCCACCGCTAATCCTCCCGGATACGTCCCACCAAACCCAGACGCTGGACTGACCGACACCCAGAAGGACGCTCACTACAAAGCGGCCACGAAAACGTGGGAAGAGCGCCTCACGGAGTGGTCGAACTGTCTGGACCTGCGCGGCATCGACCTCCGCGCTATCCATCAGGGTGTCAGCACTGCGGACTTCGTGGCCGCCGAGCCGACCCTGCGGCTGGCGGTCGCAAGGGCCGAGGCTGTCGTGATCACGACAATCACGGCAGTGCGACCTACCGCCTTGAGCGGGACGATGACGACAGCCTCGGTCGAGCAGACCCTCAAAGGACCAAAAGCCTCGAATCTTGAGATTCACCAGTTCTGGCACCTCCTGCCAGCAAACCCAGACAACACGGGTATCCAGATGGTGGTGGGAGGGGACAACCCGGCGCTCCTGCCAGGCGACCGTGCGATGCTCTTCCTACAGAAGCAGAGCAACGGCGGCTACTACCTCGAGGTCGGTGGTGCCTTTCCGATCGTCGCGGGAGTGGTTCGAGCGAGCGGGTATCCTGATTGGCAACGGTCTGCCAACGGAGAGAACGAGCACGACTTCATGGAGCTCGTGAAGGCAGCGACCCACTGAGCCCTGTCGGTCCGTGGGGCGCACCTGGCTCACGCGTCAGCACACGGAACGGGCTCCCACCCGCCCGTGCCCCGGCGGGACGACCTCGACCGGTTGCTACACCGGTTGCTACATCCGGCACCCTACGACGCGGAAGTTCAAGTCGGGGCGCCCAGATTCGAACTGGGGACCCCCTGCTCCCAAAGCAGGTGCGCTACCACTGCGCCACGCCCCGACGATCTCTGAGCTCAACTCAGCCGTCAGTCTCCGCCAGTCTACGGCCCTGACCGCCTCGCTGGTGCTGTACCGGCTGCTGTAGGACGACCGCCTCCATGGCGGCCACCGCCAGCGGTGCGCCCGAACAGGCGTTCATGTCAAGGGGCATTACCTCGGTACGATGCCGTGACCGAGGGCCGCTCACCTGGAGCGGTCAGCAGGGGGAGCCGCGATGGACGGAGTGTTCCCATGACGCTCCAGGTCAGTTCGACGCGGGCGCCACCTCGGACGACCCATACGCGTGGGCCGGCGACCGCGTCGCCGAGGAGCGACGGCTCGTCGAGCAGTCCCGGCTTTTCGGGCCGTTCACCGAGCAGTACCTGCGCGAGGCCGGGCTCGGGCCCGGCATGCGCGTGGTTGATCTGGGATCGGGCGCGGGCGACACGGCGATTCTCGCGGCCAGCCTGGTCGGCCCCACCGGCTCGGTGCTCGGCATCGAGCGCTCGTCCGAGCAGGCCGACCTGGCCCGCCGCCGGATCGCCGCGATGGTACTTGACAACGTCACTTTCCACGTGGGCGACGTGGCCGGGCTGGATGAGCTTCTGGCCGGGCATCCGACGCAGGTCGACGCCGTGATCGGCCGCCTCATCCTGATGTGGGTGCAGAGCGGCCGGCCGTGCTCAGCGCATGCGCGCGGGCGCTGCGCCCGGGGAGCCTGGTGTGGTTCCTCGAGCCGGACATGACGTGCGACTTCGTCCTGCCCTCCTCGCCGTTGTGGGAGAGGATGGGGACCTGTGTGCTCGCGACGCTCGACCGGGTGGGTGCCGAGCTCCGCATGGGACCGACGCTGCACCAGGCCTTCCGGCAGGCGGGTCTGCCCGCACCCTCCCTCCGAAGCCGGACCATCCTCTCCGGTGCTGAGGGGGCTCCCTTCTGGTTCTACGTCAGCGTTGTTCGTGCCACCATGCCGCACATGGAGGCCTTCGGCCTGATCTCCTCCTGGAGGTCGACATCGAGACGTTGGAAGACCGGCTGCGAGCTGAGCTCGAGGCGAACGACGGCGTCATGTTCATGCCGCCGCTCTTCGCCGCCTGGACGCGCGTCCCAGGCTGAAGCTCCGTCAGCCGCGGATCAGTCGGGGGCCCGCTGCGAGAACCGGTCGAGCGCGCGGAGGATCTCGTCGCCCATGGCGTCGCTCCCGGTGTGTCCGGAGTTGCCGACGACGACCAGCCGCGCGTCCGGCCAGGCCCGGCTCAGCTCCCAGGCGGTTCCGACCGGGCTCCCCATGTCGAGGCGGCCGTGGATCAGCACCCCGGGGATGCCCGCCAGACGGCCGGCGTCGCGCAGCAGCCGGCCCTCGGCGAGCCAGGCTGCATGCGAGAAGTAGTGCGCGCAGATCCGCACGAAGGCCTGCTGCGCCGGCTGTGGACGTGAGCTGTACGCGTTGCGCACTCCCTGTGGCTCCAGGGAGATCACCGCGTCCTCCCACGCCAGCCAGGCGACCGCCGCCGCGTCGCGCACCGCCGGGTCGGGGTTCTCCATCAGCCGGGCATAGGCTGCGACGAGGTCGCCGTCGCGGTCGGCCTCCGGCACTCCAAGCCGGAACTGCTCCCACTCCTCGGGAAAGAACCTCCCCACCCCCCGGTACAGCCAGTCGATCTCGGATCGTCGTGTCGTGGTCACCCCGGGGATGACGATCTCCGACACCCGCTCGGGATGACGCTCCGCGTAGGCGAGGATCAGCGTGGATCCCCACGAGCCTCCGTACATCAGCCATCGCTCGATGGCGAGATGCTCGCGCAAACGCTCCATGTCCGCGACCAGATGATGGGTCGTGTTCGTGCTCATGTCCGTGGCCGGGTCGCCGGCGTGCGGTGTGCTGCGCCCGCAGCCGCGCTGGTCGAACTGCACCACCCGGTAGCGCTCCGGATGGAAGCTGCGGCGGCTGCCCGGCCGGCATCCCGACCCCGGTCCGCCGTGCACGACGACGGCGGGCTTGCCGTGCGGGCTGCCACTGACCTCCCAGTGGACGAGGTTGCCGTCACCGACGTCGAGCATCCCGTGCTCGTACGGCTCGATCGGCGGATACCGCCCGGTCACCGCGTCAGCCGGCACCCGCGGTGGGCGGATCCAGAGCTGGCAGGCCGTCGATGCTGCGCAGGTTGTTGCGACGCGTGTACTCGGTCAGCGCCTTCACTCCCCCACCGCGCAGCTTGCTCTCCGCCCAGGCGGGGAGGTGGGGACGCTGACCCTCGTGGCTCATCAGCGGCACCCCGTAGCCGCACGAATCGGCCACCCGGGTCAGTGCGACCACGATGACGGCGCGACGCGCCTCGGGCCCTCCCGGGTCCTCGAACCCGCGCGCCAGCAGCTCCGTGTACTCGGTGTCGCCGGGGGTCACCACCCGGCCGCGGCCGTGGAGGCGGACGATCCGCGGCGGCCCTGCGAAGGCGCAGAGCATGATCACGATGCGGCCGTTCTCACGGAGGTGCGCGATCGTCTCGGCGCCGCTGCCGATGACGTCGAGGTAGGCGACGCGGTGCGGATCGAGCACCCGCAGCGAGCCGATCGGCCCCTTGGGTGAGACGTTGACGTGGCCCTCCGCGCCCAGCGGCGCGGTGCCCACGAAGAACAGTGGCTGGGCAGCGATCCACGCTCCCAGCTTCTCGTCGATGCCGTCGAAGACCTTGCCCATGACCCCAGGATGAACCGTCGGACGCCGTCGCGGACTCCGTGCGGCCCCGCCCATATACTGAGCCGGCTTCGCCGTCCGCCTCGTCAACCATGCCATGGAGGCCCGAATCGATGTACGCAGTCGTCGTCCGCGTCGAACTCCCCGAGGGCCGGAGCCTGGAACAGGGCCGCGAGATGCTCGAGAAGAACGTGATCCCGGCGGTGCGGCAGAGTCCCGGGTTCGTGTCCGGCCACTGGCTGGCACCGCCGACCGGGAACGACGGCCTCTCGTTCGTCGTCTACGAGGACGAGCAGTCGGCCCGCACCGCGGCCGACGGCCTGGAGCCGCCGCCGCCGCTGAAGCTGATCAGCGTCGAGGTGCGCGAGGTCGTCGCCAGCGCGACCGCCTAGGGCCGGCTAGGCGCCGAAGCCTCCGGGGAACCCCGCGCCGCCGGCGCCGGGGCCGAGGCGCCCCGGCCTGCCGCCGGGGGACCCGCCGCGCCACATCGGACCTGCCCCGGCGGCGCCGCCGGCAGGCAGCACCGTCACCATGCTCGCGGTGAGATGGGTGAGGCTGTCCTGGCTGCCGGCGGCGAGGATGTGGCTGCCGACGGTGACCGCGGCCCGATCCGCGGTCGCCGCACCGTTGAAGTACCTGGTGGCGTCGGTGAGGGTGACGGTGAGCTCGCGGCCGCCGCGCCCGACCAGGCTCACGGTGTTGCCGTCGACGGCGGTGACCCGGCCGGTGACCATCGGCTCCACCACCACGATCCGGCTCGCGGTGACCGTGCCGGTGCCCGGCGTGGCCGGCTTCGCCGAGGTCGCGTCCGGGATCACGCGGACCACGTCGCCGACCTTCAGGTCGGAGAGCGCGATGGTCTGGCGGTCCCTGGTGTACTGGGTCGACCCGGAGGTGTTCACCGTCTCGGTGCCCTCCTCGGTGCGCAGTGTCAGGGTGCCGCCGCTGATCTGGGTGATGGTTCCGCCGGATCCGCCCCGGGCGAGGCCGAACCCACCGCCGTGGGCACCACCCATGCGACCCATGCCGGGCTGGAACTGCGCATGTGCGGCGGGCAGCCGCATCCCGACCATCCCGCGATCGCGCTGGTGGTGGGTCAGCGCGGACGCGACGGTGAGCGCCACCACCGCGAGGACGAGCATCAGGCCGGCGGTGACGAGAACCCGGATGTGCCGGGGCATCCTGCGCATGACCTTCCCACCTCTCTGTCGGCGGCGCCCGCTCGGGACACGCGCCGTCTCCGCCTTCGTTGAACAGATTGGCCCTTTCCGCGACCGGGTGTCAACTTGGAACGGGCCCGCTCAGACCTGCGGCAGCACCTCGGCGGCGAGCAGCTCGATGTGGGCCAGGTCGGCGAGGTCGAGCACCTGCAGGTAGACGCGGGAGACCCCCATGTCCGCGTACACGCCGAGCCGCTCGACGACCTGCGCCGGGGTGCCCGCCAGCCCGATCTGCGCCAGCGTGTCGAGGTCCTGTCCGATCGCCGCGGCACGCCGCCCCACCTCGCCGTCGTCGCGGCCGCAGGCGACCGTGAGCGACGCCGAGAGGCGCAGCGACGCGGGGTCGCGCCCGGCCCGGTCGCAGGCCTCGCGGACCCGCTGGAGCTGCTCGCGCCCGAGCTCGGTGGCGGTGAACGGCGGCAGGTTGAACTCGTCGGCGTGGCGGGCGGCGAGGTCCGGGGTGCGCCGCGGCCCCTTGCCCCCGATGATCAGCGGCGGGCTCGGCGACTGCACCGGCTTGGGCAGCGCCGGGGAGTCGGTGATCGTGTGGTGCGGGCCGGAGTGCGAGTAGCGCTCGCCCACCGGGGTCCGCCACAGACCGAGCACGATCTCCACCTGCTCCTCCAACCGGGCGAAGCGCTCGCCGAAGGGCGGGAACGGGATGCCGTAGGCGTCGTGCTCGGCCTCGTACCAGCCGGTGCCCAGCCCCAGCTCGGCGCGGCCGCCGCTCATCGCATCGACGGTGGCGACGCTGAGCGCCAGCGGGCCGGGCAGGCGAAAGGTGATCGGGGAGACCAGCGTGCCCAGCTTGATCCGCGAGGTGTCGCGGGCGAGGCCGGCGAGGGTGATCCAGGCGTCGGTCGAACCCGGGGGGCGCAGCTGGTCACCCCAGATCGCCATGTAGTGGTCGGAGCGGAAGAAGGCGTCGAAGCCCCCGTCCTCGGTGGCCCGGGCGACGGCGAGCAGCGTGTCGTAGGTGGCGCCCTGCTGCGGCTCGGTGAAGATCCGGAGTTGCATGCGGGAGACGATAGCGCGGCGGCCCCGGGAGCGCCCCCGGACGGGGCGCCCCCGGCTCACGGATCAGCCCTTGGCGTAGTTGCTGGCGCCCCACCAGTCGATCAGCACCACCGGCTCGTCACCGATTACCCAGGCGTCGTGGCGCTGGGGCAGGGCGGTGACCTGCCCGGGCCCGCTCTCCAGCTCGGCCCCGTCCGACATCAGGATCGCCAGCCTGCCGCAGACCTGGTACTGGAAATGGGGCGCCTCGCACCACTCCGTGCCCGCCAGCGGCTTGACGTGCTCGCTCCAGCGCCAGCCGGGCTCGAGGGTGAGCCGCCCGATCTCGCTGCCGGCGACCCGCACGAGGTCGAGACGGCCGTGCTCGAAGGTCCGGGTCTCGTCGGGGGTGCCGAAGTCGCGCTTCTCCGCCTGTGCCATGGTGATCTCCTCCACGGGTTGGCTCGTGGCGACGATGCTCGCCGGCCGCCGCTGCAATCCCCCTGCAGCCGTGTTGCAGGGAGCTTGCAAGTCACCCCACCCAAACTCCACACGTCGCATCGACACCCGACCGGGGGGACCGACCATGACCCAGACCGACACCCGGACCCGCACCGCCGTCGACCGCTTCGCCGCCGCGATCGAGGCCGGCGCACGGGTCGAGCCCGGCGTCTTCGCGGCCGACGCCGTGGTCGACGCCACCGTCCCCAACTGGCGCTGGACCATCCGCGGCGCGGACGCGATCGCCGACACCTTCGCCGGCTGGTTCGCCGACCCCGGACACTTCGATTCACTGCGACGCAGCCCGCTGGCCGGCGGCGAGCTCCTCGAGTTCACCCTCAGCTGGCGTGAGAACGGGGTTCCCCACGCCTGCCACCAGGCCCACCGGCTCACCGTGCGCGACGGCAGCATCGTCGAGGACACCGTGTACTGCGGCGGTCGCTGGCCGGCCGCGCTGCTCGCGGAGATGGCGGAGGCCGACCGTGACAGCGCAGGCTGAACCGATGACCGCGATCCGGGTGGCGTCCGGTCTCGACGACCTGCTCACCGGCGCCGGCGACCGGCGCCCGATGCGCACCGGCGACTCCAAGTCGGGCTCGCGGATGGAACGGCTGTCCATCGACGGCGTGCCCCACGTGCTCAAGTTCCTCGACGTCGAGGACAGCTGGCTGATGCGCTCGACCGGCGACCTGGGCCGCCGGCAGCTCGAGCTCTTCCGCTGCGGCCTGCTCGACGCCCTCCCCGCCTGCATCGACCACACCGTCGTCGCGGTGGCGCCGGTGCCGGCCGCGCGCGGGCGCCAGGGAACGGCACTGCTGATGCGCGACGTCGGCGCGCACCTCGTCCCCGAGGGCGGTGCCCGGCTCGACCCCGGGCAGGAGCGCGGCCTCATCGACGCCATGGCCCAACTGCACGCCGCCTACCGGGGCTTCCCGGGCTCGGACGTGCTCATGAGCCTGGGCATGCACTACATCTGCCTCGGCGAGGCGACCTCCGCGGTCGAGGCGGAGCGCGGTGGCGAGGACCCGGTCCCGCCGCTGATCGCCGCCGGCTGGAGCCGCCTCGACTCGATGAGCCCGCGGGTGGCCCGGCTGATCCGCGACCTCCTCGACGACCTCTCCCCGCTGGTGCTCGCCCTCGAGGCCACGCCCCAGACCCTGATCCACGGCGACTGGAAACTCGGCAACCTGGGGAGGCATCCCGACGGCCGCACCATCCTGCTCGACTGGGACAGGCCCTCCCGCGGGCCGGCGACCGTCGACCTCGCCTGGTACCTGGCGGTCAACTGCGACCGCTCGGCGCACTCCAAGGAGGCGGTCATCGAGCTCTACCGGACACGCCTGGAGGCGCATGGCGTCGACACCGCCGGCTGGTTCGAGACCCAGCTCGAGCTCGCCCTGGTCGGGGGCTTCGTGGAGCTGGGCTGGAACAAGCTCGGCGGTGACCCCGACGAGCTCGCCTGGTGGGACGCGCGCCTCGGCGCCGCCGCCCGTCTGCTCGGCGGCTGAGGCGGCGACCATGAGTGCCGCACCCCTGCCCCGCGTGTACCGGGCGGAGCCCTGGGCGCACGGCCCCGCCCGGGTCTACGAGCGGCTGGCGGTGACGCTGCTGGAGCGCTGCCCGCTGCCGCTGCCGGGTGCGCTGCTGCTCGACGCCGGCACCGGCACCGGCGCGGTCTCGGCGGCGGCGGTCGCCGCCGGGGCGCGCGTCCTGGCCAGCGACGTGGCCCTCGACATGCTGTGCTTCGACCGCGCCCGGCGCCCGCCGGGACTGGCCGCCGACATCCTCGCCCTGCCGCTGCGCGACGGCTGCGTGGACGTCGCCGCCACCGCCTTCGTGCTCAATCACCTCGCCGATCCGGCGGCGGCGCTGCGCGAGCTCGCCCGGGTGGTGCGGCCGGGCGGCGCCGTGCTCGCCGCCACCTTCGCGGCCCGCTCCGACGACGCCCTGAAGCGCGAGGTGGACCGGGTCCTGGCCGCGCACGGGTACCGGCCGCCGCCCTGGTACCGGCGGCTGAAGGACGAGCTGGAGCCGCCGACCGCCCGCTCCGAGCTGCTCCGTGCGGTCGCCGCCGGCGCCGGCCTGCGCAGCCCCCGGGTCGAGGAGGTCGAGGTCGGGCTGGAGATGATGGACGCGCGCGCCCTCGCCGGCTACCGGCTGGGTGCGCCGGCGGTGGCCGGCTTCCTCGACACCCTGGATCAGCCGCGCCGCGAGCGCATCCGGGCGGAGGCGGAGCGTGCCGCAAAGCCGGCCCACCCCTACGTCGCCCGCATGCTGGTGCTCTCGACGACGCTCGCCGCGTAGCGCTCGAATGCCGTCCGGCGCGGGCCCGCGGTGGCGGCGAGGCCGGCGCAGAGGCGGCGGGCCGCGTCGCGCCAGGCGGGTGCGTCGAAGGCGCCCGCCACCTCGGCGGCGAGCCGCCAGCCGTCCAGGCCGCCGGCCGCACCGAGAGCGTCGAGCTCGGGCGCGAGGCCGGCGAGGTCGACCGCGATCCCCTGGCGGCGGCGTGCCACCGCGCCCAGCAGCCGGGCCTGGATGGCGTAACGGCGGGCGCCCCGCGCCACCGCCTCGCGCTCCAGCTCCTCGAGCATCTCCGCCGCCGCCGCCGCCTCGCCGGCGAGCAGCCGCAGCCTGGCCTCGAGCAGGCGGCGGCGGATCCGGTGCCGCCAGCGATAGGCGTGCTCGCGGTCGCCGAAGGGGCGCGCCATGGCGAGATGCGCGGCCGCGGCATCGAGGTCGCCGCGCTGAAGGGCGCCGTCGCTGAGGTCGAGCCAGCCCTGGGCCTGCACCTCCGGGTAGGCGATCCGCCGCCCGGCCTCGAGGGCGCGGGCGGTGTGCTCGTCGGCGGCGGCGTGGTCGCCCAGGCTGCGCAGCATCCAGCCGCGGAAGTTGTCGGCCCGGCCGGCGAACCGGGTCACCCCCAGCCGCTCGCAGGCGGCGTCGAGCTGGCCGAACCGCCGCATCGCCTCCTCGACCCGGCCGAGGGTGGCCAGCGCGTAGCCACTGACGAAGCTCAGGTGGGCGGGGGCGAAGAGGTTGATCACCGCCTCCGGCGACGCCGCCGCGGCCTCGACCAGGCGGAGCCCCTCCTCGGCCCTCCCCTGGTGGATGCGCACGAAGCCGAGCCACAGGCCCCGGGCGGCGGCGCCGACGGCGTCGGTGGCGGCCGCCTCCTCGAAGCCGGCCTCGGCGGCGCCGAGGTCACCGAGAGCGTGGTGGCCGCGGGCGGCGATCAGCAGCGCGCCGGCGCGCACCCGGCCGTCCGGGGACTGGGCGCTCGCCTCGGTGGCCAGGCGCACCAACTCGGCGAGGTCGCGCAGGTGGAAGTGGGCGGCGGCGAGCACCTCGAGGGCGGCACCGCCCCCGCCGAGGGCGAGCGCCCGCCGGCCCTCGGCGGCGGCCTCGCCGGCGCGGCTGCCGAGGATCAGCACCCGGGCGCGCTCGATGTGGACCGCCGCACCGTCCTCGAGCGCCCCCGCCTGGTCGAGCAGGCGCAGCGCCTCGGCGTGGTCGCCGCGGCCGGCGGTGATCCGGGCGGCGTCGGTCAGCGCCCTCGCCGCCAGCCCGAGGTCGCCGCCGCCGCGGGCGTGGTAGGCGACCATCAGCGGGTCGGCGCGCGGCCGCAGCGCCAGCAGCCGGGCCGCCTCGCGGTGGAGCAGCGCCCGGCGGGCGCTCCCGGTGCCCGCCACCAGGGCCTCACGGACCAGCTCGTGGTGGAACGCGAAGCCGCCGCCGCGCTCGCTGAGGAGGCGCCTGCGCACCCCCTCCTCGAGGTGGTCGAGGAGGACGATCGGGGTCAGACCGAGGGTGGCGGCGAGCACCTCGAGGTCGAGCTCGGGACCGAGCACCGCCGCCGCGCGCAGCGTCGCCGCCGCGTCACCGAGGCGCTCGCACTGGGCGGCCACCGCCTCGCGCAGGCTCTCGGGGATCTCCGCGGCGCCCTCGGCCCGGCTCAGCTCGAGCAGCAGCAGGGGGTTGCCGCCGCTGCGACGGTGCAGCTCGGCGGCGCCGGCGTCCCCGATCAGCTCCGCGCAGGCGGCGAGGCCGAGGGGCTCGAGCTGGAGGCGCAGGTCGGCGTCCAGCCTCCGGCCCTCGCCGGTGCGGCGGCTGGCCAGCACCAGGAGGCGGGCGTGGGGTGGATGGCTGTGCAGGCGTGCGAGCAGGTCGTGGGTGGCCGGGTCGGCGAGGTGGACGTCCTCGACCACCAGCACGACCGGAACGAAGCCGATCCGGGTGAGCACCCGGCGCACCGCCTCGGCAACCACCGCCCGGGCCACCCCCTGGTCGGTGGCGGGGACGACGGCGCCGGCGGGCAGCGGCAGCGCACCCGCGCTGAGCAGGGGGTCGCCGAGCAGTGCCGCCTCCGGCCCGAGCAGCGCCGCCGCCGCCGCACCGTCGAGGCCGGCCAGGTGCCCGGCGAGGGCGTCGAGCACCGGCTGCAGCGGTAGCGCCCGGCCGAGCTCGTCGCAGCGCCCCTGCAGCACCGCGATGCCCCGCGCCGCGGCCGCCGCCGCCCAGTCCGAGACCAGCCGGCTTTTGCCGATGCCGGCCTCGCCCTCCACCACCACCAGCTGCGACACCCCGCGGCCGGCGGCGACCATCGCGGCGTCGAGGGCCGCCAGCTCGGGACCACGCCCCACCAGCGGCGGCGGGGCGGCGGTGGCGGTGGCCACCCGCGGCGCCGGCGACCCCGCCGGGGCGGCGGCGACCGACCCGGCGACGGGCCGGTCCTGGAGCACGGCGAGGTGGACGGCGGCGGTGGCGGGGGCGGGGTCGACGCCGAGCTCCTCGGCGAGCCGCCCGCGGAAGCGCTCGTAGGCGGCGAGAGCCGCGGCCTTGCGTCCGGCGGCGGCGTGGCCGGCGAGGAGCAGCCGCACCGCCCCCTCGTCGAGCGGCTCGGCGGCGAGGGCGGCCTCGGCCGCGACCGCGGCGGCGGCGGGGTCGCCCGACGCCAGCGCCGCGGCGGCGACGAGCAGGTGGGCGCGGAGCAGCTGGCGCTCGGCGGCGGTGCGCTCCGGGGCCGCCCACTCCGCGTCGGGCTCGTCGGCGAGCAGCGGGCCGCGGTGCAGCCGGCGCGCTGCCGTCGCCGCCGCCCGTGCCGCCGCGAACGCCCCCGCCTGCAGCCGGCGCTCGCCCTCCTCGAGGAACGACCCGGCGGCGTCGAGGTCGCTCCAGGCGACCGCCAGGCGGTAGCCGGCGTCGGAGCGGAGGATGCGCTCGGCGCCGAGCGGCCCCCGCAGGCGGCTGACCAGGACGGAGACCTGGTCGGCGGGCCCGGACGGCGGTGCCTCCCCCCAGAGCACGTCGACGAGCCGGCCGGGCGGCACCGGGGCGCCGCGCGCCAGGGCGAGGAGGCGCAGCAGGGTCCGTGCCTTGCGGCTCCGCACCACCACGGTGTCGACCCCCTCGATCTCGAAGCGGCCGAGCAACCGGACGCGCACCCCCTCAGTGGCGGCCATGCCGCTGTTGTACCCCCGTCCGGGGGCGGCGTCGAGACATCCCCCGGAGCCCACCCTCACCCCTCACACTTGCGCCCCGTGGATCTGCTCGACGGCGTGATCATCCTGCTGTCGCTGGCCGCCCTCGCATCCGGGTGGCGGCGCGGGCTCACCTGGGTCAGCCTCTCATTGCTCGGCCTCGCCGTCGGCGTCGTCATCGGCGCCCTGGTGGCGCCCCCGCTGGCCCGCAGCCTGGCCAGGAGCCGTCCCGAGACCCAGGCGCTGATCGGCATCGGCATCTTCCTCACCGCCGTCGCCCTCATCCAGGGGGTGGGCACGGCCCTCGGCTACCAGGTGCGCATCGCCGCGCTGCGGACCCGGCTGGCCTCGATCGACTCCTACCTCGGCGCCGGGCTGGCGGTGCTCGGCACCCTGGCCGGCGCCTGGTACCTGGGGATCACCTTCAAGGACAGCCCCGCCCAGGCGCTGAACCGGCAGATCAACGAGTCGGCGATCCTCCGTTCCCTCGACCGGGTCGCACCCCAGCCGCCGGCGTTCCTCGCCTCCCTCCAGAAGCTGTTCAACAGCAGCGGCTTCCCCAATCCCTTCGCCAACCTCGCCCCCGAGTTCCTCTCGCCGGTGCCGGTGCCGGTGCCCGCCGACCTCCAGACCGCGGGGATCCTCCAGGCCACCCACGTGGTCTCGAAGGTGGTGAGCGTCAGCAGCTGCGCCACCGAGGCGGGCTCGGCCTGGCCGGTGGCGGCCGACTACCTGGTCACCAACGCCCACGTGGTGGCCGGCGGCCAGAAGGTGACCGTTCAGACCCCGACGGCCTCGGGCGGGCGGGAGGTGACCGCCACCGTCGTCCTCTTCGACCCCGAGGTCGACGTCGCCGTCCTCCACGTCCCCGGCTCCGGCCTCGCCCCCCTCCACCTCGCGGTCGAGGACCCGGCGCGCGGCGCCGCCGGCGCGGTGATCGGGTATCCGGGCGGCGGCGCCGAGAGGACCGTGCCCGCGGCGGTGCGCGGCACCGAGAACGCCCAGGGCCACGACATCTACGGCCAGGGCCTGGTGACCCGCCGGATCGAGGTGCTCCAGGCCACCGTCATCCCCGGCAACTCGGGCGGCCCCGTGGTCGACCGGACCGGCGTGGTGATCGGCCTGGTCTTCGCCGCCAGCACCCTCGACAGCGGCGAGGGCTACGCGCTCACCCCGTCCCAGATCAGCGCGGACATCACCCGGGGCGTGGGCAGCGTCCGGCAGGTGTCGACCCAGGACTGCACCGGCTAGAGACCTACGCCGGGCTGCCGATTCCCAGGTTGGCCGCCTCCCACTCCTCCAGCTCCGGAGTGAAGTAGCGCACCCGGGTCTTCTTGTACTCCTTGGTCGAGTACAGCACCGCGTAGTCGTCGATGCCGATCGCCTCGCGGATGGCGTCGACGATCCTCTCGCAGTCGGCGAGCTTGCGCCCGTGGATCATCGAGAAGAGGTTGAAGCGCCAGTCCTCGTACACCGGGCGCTGGTAGCAGTGCGACACCGTCGCGAACTCCGCCATCCTGCGGCCCAGCTCCTCGGCTCGCTCCTCGGGCACAGCCCAGACCGCCATCGCGTTGGCCGCGTAGCCGGCGCGGCGGTGGTGGAGGATGGCGGCGACCCGGCGGAGGTGGCCCCGCCGGCGCAGGTCCTCCATGCCGGCGAACAGCTCGTCCTCCTCCAGCCCCTGGGAGCGCGCCGCCTCGACGTAGGGGTGGGGCACCATCGGCAGGTCGTCCTGCACCGCCCGGATCACCCGGACGTCACGGTCGCTGATCGGCGAGCGCAGCGCGAAGTCGCGCTGGATGCCGGTGTAGTCGGGGTCCTCCTGGCGGGTGACGTCCTTCGTCCCCGTCATGTCGAGCTTCACCCCGATCTTGAAGAGCTTGAGGGTCTGGAGCTTGCGGGTGACCACCGCGCCGCTGAGCTCGTGGAGCCGCTCCAGGGTGCGGTCGATGTCCGATCCCGGCGGCGTGGCCAGGGTGAACCAGAGATTGAAGTCGTGGTTGCGCCGGTAGTTGTGGGAGACGCCGGGATGCTCGTTGATGATCGCGGCGCCCTGCTCGAGCCGGTCGGGCTCGAGCCGCATCGCCACCAGCGTCGACTGGTAGCCGAGGCTGCGGGTGTCGAAGATCGCCGAGAGCTGCCGGATGACCCGCGCCTCCCGCAGCCGTGCGGTGCGGGAGATGACCTGCTCCTCGGTGGACTCCAGCCGGGCCGCCACCTCGGCGAAGGGGGCGTGGGTGATCGGGAAGCCTGCCTGGATGACGTTGAGGAGCTCCTGGTCGACGGGGTCGAGGTCGGGCACGGGGCGGTGCCTCCATGGGATCGGGGGCGCTCGCGGACGCGGGCCCATTGTATCGACCGCCGCCTCGGGGCCCGCCCCAGGCGCTGCGTGTCAGCCCCGGCGCGCCACAGGCTACGGAAGGCCGCTGCTGAAGTCGCCGGCGGTGCAGTGGTCCTTGGGATAGTCGCCGTACACGGCGATGTGGTACTTGTGGGCGGCCGAGCTGACGTCGACCGCGCACACCAGTGCGCCGGAGTGCCTGTCACCGTCGGTGACCGTCACCCCTCCGCTGCCGATGCTCTTGTCCTGCTTCAGCTTGGTGATCGCGTCGGCATCGCTGGAGACCACGATCGAGGCGTGCGCCCCACCGCTGTTGATCTGCGCGGTGATGGTCTGCTGGGCCGCGCCGCCGCAGCCCGCGAGGGCGAGCAGGGCCGCCAGGCCGACGGATCCCGCCACCAGCAGTCGCATACGCGGATCCTACCGTGCGACGGTGGCCGCGAACTCCGGGCTGACGTTGCTGCCGCCACCGGCAGAATCCTCCCGAGCACCCCGAGGCCACGGGACGTGCCGAGCGGTCACGGCGGGGCCACGCCGTACTCTTTCTCCTCCTCCTCCAGGTGGAGCTGCTGCAGTTCCGCCGCGGACAGGTGCAGCGCCGCGGCGTGCTCGCTGACCCGCTGCACCTGGCGGCGGGCGGTGGCGACCCGTGCGGTCGGGCTCGCCTCCGCGGCCTCCGCGGCGGTGACGGCACGCTCGTGGGCGGCCTCCGCGCGGGTGAGGGCGCGCTCCCGGCGGGCCCGCTTGAGGCGCTGATGCTCCGGCTCGGACAGCGCGCTCATCCCGGCCGACGGGTGTGGCGGATGTACTCCTCGATGCCGGACTCCTCGGCGAGGTCCGCGTACCGCTGCTCCCCGGGGGACGCCCGGCGGTCGGTGAGCGCCGCCATCAGGCAGGAGGCGGCGGCATCATGCCAGCGGTGGCACCGCGGGCACGGTCGGGAGGTGGTCATCTCGATAACTCTCGGTACATTACAGGTGATAGTGTCGTACACATAACACGGCCGTACCTAAGCGCGCCACAGCTGGCTCTCTTCAGCGTGCCGGCGCCCTTTCCTTCCCCCTCGGGGAGCGCTACGATCGGTGCGTCGGCCGAGGGTGGCGACGGGCTGCCGCGCCGCACCCGAGCCGTCCCGCAGCGCGGATGTTCAGACCATGACCACCGAGCCCAGAGGGCCGCGTGCAGGGCACGGGGACAGCCCCTTCGACATCGTCGCGGTCGCCTCGTCCGCCGGTGGGGTGGTCGCCCTCGACACCATGCTGCCCGCGCTGCCGGCCGACTTTCCCGCGGCGGTGGTGGTGGTGCAGCATCTCGACCCCCGGCACCGCAGCCTGATGGCCGAGATCCTCCGCCGCCACGCGATGCTGCCCGTGGTCCAGGGCGAGCAGGGGCAGAGGGTGGAGGGGGGGACGGTGTACATCGCCCCGCCCAACCGTCACCTCCTGGTCGGCGCCGACGGCGTCCTGTCCCTGTCCGACGCGGAGCCGGTGCACTTCGTGCGGCCGTCGGCCGACCTGCTCTTCGAGTCGGTGGCGGCGAGCTACAACGACCGCGCCATCGCAGTGGTGCTCACCGGCTGCGGGCAGGACGGCGCGATGGGTGTCCGGGCGATCAAGAAGAGGGGCGGCACGGTGATCGTCCAGGACGAGAAGAGCTCGGAGTTCAGCGGGATGCCCCAGGCCGCGATCCGGACCGGGCAGTCCGACTTCGTCCTGCCCCTCCTCGAGATCGCCCCGGCGCTGGTGAGCCTGGTGATGCCGGGCGCGGTCGGGTGAGCGTCACCACCGCCGACCCGGCCTTCGAGGAGCTCCTGGCCGTCCTCTTCCAGACCCACCACTTCGACTTCTCCGGGTACAAGCGCACCACCCTGGTGCGGCGGGTGCGCCGGCGCATGGACCTCCTCGGCCTCGAGGCCTTCGCCGACTACGCCGACTACCTCGAGGTGCACCCCGAGGAGTTCGGGCCCCTCTTCAACACCATCCTCATCAACGTGACCACGTTCTTCCGCGACCCGCCGGCGTGGGACCACCTGGCCCGGGAGGTCGTTCCCCGGATCCTCGCGGGCAAGGCCGAGGGTGAACCGATCCGGGTGTGGTCGGCGGGGTGCGCCTCCGGAGAGGAGGCGTACACGCTGGCGATCGTCCTCAGCGAGGCGCTCGGCGCCGACCGGTTCCGCGAGCGGGTGAAGATCTACGCGACCGACCTCGACGAGGACGCGCTGGAGCGGGCCCGCCACGGCATCTACACCGCCAAGGAGATCGCCGCCGTCCCCGAGGAGCTCCAGGCCCGCTACTTCGAGGAGCGCGGCGGCCAGTGGCTGTTCCGCAACGACCTGCGCCGGTCGGTGATCTTCGGCCGCCACGACCTCGTGCAGGACGCGCCGATCTCGCGGCTCGACCTGGCGGTCTCCCGCAACACCCTCATGTACTTCACCGTGGAGAGCCAGGCCCGCATCCTCGCCCGCCTCCACTACGCGATCAACGACGCCGGCTTCCTCTTCCTGGGCAAGGCGGAGACGCTGCTCGCCCACTCCGGGCTGTTCTCCCCGGTCGACCTCAAGTACCGCATCTTCGCCAAGATCCCCAGGGTCAGCGCCCGCGAGCGGCTGCTGCTCCTCGCCCAGGCGGGCAGCCGCGAGGCCGCCGACCACCTCGACCACATCACCCAGCTGCGCAAGTCGGCCGCCGATGCGGCGCCGGTCGCCCAGCTCATCGTCGACGTCGACGGCACCGTGGTGCAGGTCAACGAGCCGGCGCGGATCATGTTCGGCGTCACCGCCAGGGACGTCGGCCGCCGCCTCCAGGACCTGGAGGTCTCCTACCGCCCCGTCGAGCTGCGGTCGCAGATCGAGAACGCCCATCGTGACCGCCAGCCGATCCTGCTCCGCGGCATCGAGCGGACGCTGCCCGGCGGCGGCGTGCAGTACCTCGACGTGCACGTGACCGCGCTGATCGGCGACGGCGGCGCCATCCTCGGCACCAGCGTCGCGTTCGCCGACGTCACCCCCCACCACCAGCTCCAGAGCCAGGTGAACCACGCCAAGCAGGAGCTCGAGACCGCATACGAGGAGCTGCAGTCGAGCAACGAGGAGCTGGAGACCACCAACGAGGAGCTCCAGTCGACGGTGGAGGAGCTCGAGACCACCAACGAGGAGCTCCAGTCCGCGAACGAGGAGCTGGAGACGATGAACGAGGAGCTCCAGTCCACCAACAACGAGCTCCAGGCGATCAACACCGAGCTCCGCGAGCGCACCGACGAGCTCGACAGCACCAACCTGTTCATGGACTCGGTGCTGGCCAGCGTGCACGTCGGGGTGGTGGTGCTGGACGCCGACACCAGGGTGCGGATCTGGAACGGCAGGAGCGAGGAGCTCTGGGGATTGCGCGGTCGCGAGGTGATGGGCGAGCCGTTCCTGGGACTCGACATCGGGCTGCCGGTCGACCAGCTCGGCGATGCGATCCGCGACTGCATCGCCGGGGCGGCGAGGTACGGGGACACCGTCCTCGAGTGTGTCAACCGCCGGGGGCGGCACATCAGGGTGCGGGTGACGTGCACCCCGCTGATGGGCGCCGGCAGCGCGCGACACGGAGCGATCCTGCTGATGGAGGAGCTCCTGCCCGGCTGACCGCCCCGAGGGCGTCCGGTCTCAGCCGTCCGCCTGGGGAAGCTGGCAGTACCAGGCGCCGCGCCCGGCCAGGCCCCCGACCCGCCGGGCACGGACCCGCAGCCGGCTGCGGGCGCGGGCGAGCGTGCGCGGCGAGATCCCGGCGACCTGGGCCCGCCGCTGCACCTCGACGGTCCTCACCGGTCCGTGGGCGAGGAGGTCGAGGAGCAGCTCCTGGGCCTCCTCCACGTGGGAGCTCCGCTCCGCCGGCGGCGCGGGCGTCCCCAGCAGCCGGAGGCGCAGACCCTCGCCGTTCTGGCGGCAGGCGGCGAGCTCGCCGGCCACCTGCTGCTGGGTGGCACGGATCGCCGTCAGCTGGCTGCGGATGCGCTGGCGCTGGGCGCGGAGCTCGAGCCGCTGGGCGGAGAGCTCGGCCAGGCCACGCCGGATGGCGGCTCCACCGGGTCCCTCATCCAGACCGCCGTCGATCGCCACGGGCACATCGTCGCACGGGCGTACCGCCGTTGCGGGGGCGGGATGGGCGGACGTAGGAGGGGGCCGCGGTGGTCCATCCGGACCCCCTCCGTCCCAGGGCCTCTGCGGTGGATGAGGCCCACCCCCTTCAACGCACGAGCAGGCGCCAACCTACGCCCCCGCGGCTGACAGTCGTGTCAGGCGCTGGTGCCGCTGACCGGTGGCGGCAGCGGGGCCGGTACGGCCTCGTCGTCGCCGGCGATGCTGAGCCGGTAGCCCTGGCCCCGCACCGTCCGGATCTCGACCGCGGTGCCGGTCTGCGCCAGCTTGCGCCGGAGCCGGCTGATGTAGACCTCGACCTCGCCATGCCGGCCGGCGAAACCGGGGCCCCAGGCGCGGGTGGCGAGCTCGGCGCGGGTCAGCGTGCTCCGGCGGTTCATCACCAGGGCGGCGAGCAGCTGCCACTCCGCCGGGGTGAAGAGGATCCGGCCTCCGCCGCAGGCGATCGCCCGGCGCAGCGGAACCAGGGTGAGCGGCCCCAGGAGCACCTCCCCGTCGAGGTCGACGCTCCGCTCCGGCCGCACTCCCGAGAGCTCCCGGCGGGGCGCCGGCGAGGGGCTCGAGCGCAGCGACGAGCGCAGCGCGGCCACCACGGCACCGTGGCGGCTCAGGGTGGCGCGGCTCTCGGCGATCAGCGCCTGGCTGCGCTCGCAGGCACGCTGGGCGGCCTCCCACAGCAGCCGGGGACGGGCGGTGGCGTCCTGCACAGGGCTGCTCAGCGCGGGCTCCTCGGGCTGATGACCGGTCGTGGTGCGCACCTGTACATCATGCCAACAACCATGTAAGCAAACAACGGACGATGGGTAAAGAGGGGCGCCGACCTCGTCTCCGGCGAGAGCCCTCCAGGACGGCTACGCTGCGCATGAACTGGGCCGCGCCCAGGGATTGAGTGCCTGGAAGTCACTGCAGCCTACCCTGCCGGCAGGAAACGGGAGTTGTTCCGACCCGACCATCTCAGCGCCCTGGCGGTCACCGCCACCCTCTGTGCATCCCTCTGCGCCGGCGCCCGGCTGCGCCCGGGGGGCTGGACCCGGGTCGCCGCCCGCCTCCTCGCCGTCGTGCTGGTCGCCAATCTGGCGGTCTGGCAGATCGTGACCGTCACCCAGGGCCACTGGTCGGCGACCAACGGGCTGATGCTCGACCTCTGCCCGGTGAGCGCGGTGGTCGGCGCCGCGGCCCTGTGGAGCCGCCGCCGGCTGCTCGCCGAGCTGACCTACTTCTGGGGATGCGCCGGCGCCGTCCAGGGCCTGCTCACCCCCGACCACCGCTACCGGTTCCCCGACTACTTCTACTTCCAGTTCTACGTCACCCACGCCGGGGTGGTGCTGGCCGCGCTGTTTTTGGTGGTGGGTCTGCGGCTGGCTCCCCGGCCGGGCGCGGTGGCGAGGGTGTTCTGGCTGACCATGGCGTTCACCGTCGCCGCGGGGATCGCCGATGTGGTCACCGGTGGCAACTACATGTTCCTGCGCGACCAGGGCGGCAGGGGGACGCTGCTCGACCTCATGGGACCGTGGCCGTGGTACATCGCCAGCGGCGTCGGCCTGGCGCTGGTGTTCCTCGTGGTGCTCGACGCCCCCTTCCGCCACCGCGGCGGTCCGGCCGAGCGGTTGCAGCCGACCACGCCTCGCTGAGGATCCCGGCCCGCTGCGCGGAACCGCTGGCGCTCCTGATGGGACGTTGACGATGCGGTGCGGTCGCCGTCATCCGGGCTCGGGGCGAGGTGGCCGCCGCATAGTGACCGCGGCACCCCCCTCTCGTCACCGGCCTGTGCAGGAGTCCGCCATGAGAGCAGCCACCATCGTCCTCGCCGGCAACTACGGCCGCGGCAGCCTCGGCGACGACCTCGTCGGTCGGGTGACCGCGGCGGCGCTGCGGCGGGACGGCCGTCGGGTGCTGGTCGAGGCCGCCGAGCCGGGCAGCGTCGACACCGAGCCGGTCGCCCACGGCTCCGGCCTCTGGCGGCGCCTCGGCCGGGGCACCCAGCTGATGCTCGGCGGTGGCGAGCTCCTCGACGACCCGGGGTACTACGCATCGCTCTGCGTCATCGCCCGAGCGCGCGGGGCCTCGGTGAGCGCGGCGGGGCTGAGCCTCGAGCCGCCGCCGAGCTGGGGCGGCGCGCAGCTGGCACGAACCGTGGGCGCCACCGCCCGGGTGCTCGGCGTGCGCGACGGCGCCTCCCTCGCGGTGGCGCGGCGGCTCGGTGCCCGCCACGCCGTGCTCGGCGTCGACCTCGCCTGGCTCGCCGCCGAGGAGCTCGCCCAGTGCATCCCCGAGCCTCCGGCGCAGGGTGGCGGCGACCTGGTGATGGTGACCGTCGAGGCGGGCACGGAGGCGGTCGCGCGCCGGCGCATCGCGGTGCTCGCCGCGGCGCTCCGTGGGCTGCGCTCCCGGTACCCCGGCGCGGGCGTGCGCCTGGTGGCGATGCGGCGGCACCGGTCCGCGCCGCTCGACGACCGCCCGCTGCTCGAGCACGTCGCCCGCTTCGCGCACCTCGCCGATGCCGAGCTGGTCTGCCCGAGCGGCGTGGAGGAGGCGGCGGCGGCGACGTCCGGGGTCACCGTGGCGCTCGGCCACAGCCTCCACGGCCTCCTGCTCGCCTGCGTCAGTGGCGCCCGCGTCGTCGCCCTCGGCGACGGCCGGATCGCCGCCGCCCTCGCCGGCGTACCCGGCGCCACCGTGCTCACCGAGCCCTGCGAGCCCGAGGCCGTCGCCGACGCGGTGATCGCGGCGGTCGGCGTCCCGGATGCGCTGGTCACGGCGCGGCGCCGACACGCCCGCGCCCGCTGCGACGAGGCCCGCAACCACCTCCGCGCGGTGGCGATGAACGGCAGCCCGGTGCGGTGACCCGGGGTCCGCTCAGCCGGTGGCCGCGGGCTCCGGTCCGTCGACGTTGACGGTCGGCACCCCGGTGCCGGCACGCACGACCACCAGCGTGGCCACCGCCTCGGTGGGATTGGCCTCGCGGTGGACGGCGCCGCGGGGGACGTGGATGAAGTCGCCCTCCCCCCCTCGATCACCGACGCACCGCCGGGCCCGTACTCCAGGCGCACCGCCCCGACGGCCACGTAGATGGTGGTCTCGTGGTCGCCGTGGTGGTGCCAGCCCGTCACCATCCCCGGGTCGGTGTGCGCCACCCCCGCCCACATCCCCGCGGAGGCGATGGCCTGCTCGCGGCGCATCCCCGGCGTGGGGTCGGCGGCGACCCGGTCGGCGGGACGGACGTGGCGCATCTCGCTCACCACGCCAGGGTAGCCCACCGGCCCACGGCTCCTGCCTACGGCGCGGCGTCCTCGACCCAGGGACCGACCTCGGCGGAGAGCTCGGCGGGGGTGGTGTGCACCTTGAGGAGGAACTGCTCCGCCCCCAGCTGCAGCCCCCGGGCCACGATCGACCCCTCGCCGAAGTTGCTCAGCAGCACCACCGGGATCGCCCGGGTGGCGGCGGCCCCGCGGAGCGCGGTCAGCACCTCGAACCCGTCCCGCCGGGGGAGCTGGACGTCGAGCACGATGACGCTGGGCTGGAGCGCGTTGGCGAGGTCGATCCCCTCCTGACCGTCGGCGGCGATCCCCACCCGGTACCCGTCGGCCTCGAGCCTGGTCTGATACATGAGCGAGACGGCCGGATCGTCCTCCACCAGGAGCACGTCCACCCGCCGCTCCGAGGGCGCCCGGTCACCTCGATCACGATCCATCATCACCCTCCCTCTCACCTCCCCCGCCAACGTGGGAATCAGCTCTCATTATCTGCTGAAGGCTGTCCGGTGTGTGGATGAATATCGCTTTTGGTGATATCTGCAATGAGGGATTGATGTCCCTCGCACGCGCCCGGGTGCTCCGGATCAGCAGCCGAGCACCTCGGCCAGCTCGACGAAGCTGGTGGTGGCGACGTCGCTCACCGTGTCCGCGGCCCGGTCGGCGACGCCGTGCGGGCCCTTCTCGGCGGGACGCTCGACGAATGCGGTCCGCAGGCCTGCGCTCCGCGCGCCGTCGAGGTCCCAGCGGTGGGCCGCGACCATCAGCACCCGGCCCGGGGCGACGTCCAGCAGCTCCGCGGCCAGCCGGTAGACCCGGGGATCGGGCTTGTAGCCGCGCGCGTTCTCCGCCGAGACGACGGCGTCGAACTCGAGGCGCGCCGCCTTGATCAGATGGACCAGCAGCGCGAAGCCGCCATTCGACAGGGCGACGACGGTGTAGCGCCGGCGCAGGCGGTCGAGGCCCTCGGCCACGTCCTCCCATGGGGGGAGCCGGTGCCAGGTCCGCACCAGCTGCCGGCGAGACGGCTCGTCGAACCCGCCGGCGACCCCGAGGAGCTCGAGGAGCTCGTCCAGCGACTCGCGGTGGAGGCGGTCGAGGACCGCCCACGGCCGTTCGCCGCTGCGCACCCGCTCCATCGACGGCAGGTACCGCTCCCGCCAGGCGTCGGTGAGCGCTCCGGCGTCGAGGGCGACGCCCCGCCCCGCCGCGATCTCGGCGACCTGCTCGGCGACCCCGGTGCGCCAGTCGACGGTGGTCCCGAAGATGTCGAAGGCCAGCACCTCCACCGAATCCGCCAGCTCGGTCACGGTTCGTGGCGGCGACGGTCCCATGGCGCGGCTATTCTGGCAATCCGCACGACGGGACGTGATGCAGATGCTCGCGGGCGGTACGCCCGGCCGTCGGATCAGTAGGTCCCGCGTCCCCCCGTGGTGCCGTACCAACCGATGCCGATCATGACGGCGAAGACAACCACCAGAAACGCGATGTAGAGGGCCGTTTCGATTTCGAGCATGCGGCGAAGTATGGCCGTCCTCCTCGGTCGCGAACGTCCCATTTTGGGACGGCGGCCCCGGATCGCGGCCGTCGTTAGGTCAGGGGAGCAGGCCTCCGGCCACGATGGTCATGAGGCCAGCTCACCGTCGCCGTGCGGCACGACCACCACGTCGGCCACCCCCGCGATGTCCGGCCACAGGAACCGGGCGGTGCCCACCGCCAGGCCGGCCCCGACCAGTTGCGCGACCACGAAGCCGGGGACCGATGCCGGGGAGATCCCGGCGAAGGTGTCGGAGAGTGTCCGCGCCAGCGAGACCGCCGGGTTCGCGAAGCTGGTGGAGGATGTGAACCAGTAGGCGCCGGTGATGTAGGCGCCGACCGCGAACGGCGCCATCGCCGCCCGCCCGCTGCGCGCCACACCGAAGATCACCAGGAGCAGCCCGAAGGTGGCGATCACCTCCCCGAGCCACAGATTCGGGGTGGCACGGCTGTGCTGGGAGATGGTCACCGCCGGCAGGGAGAACATCAGGTTGGCGAGGATCGCGCCGACCGACGCCCCGGCCACCTGGGCGGCCAGGTAGGTGCCGACCTCCCGCCAGCGCAGACCTCCGAGCAGGGCGTCGGCGAGGCTGACGACCGGGTTGAGGTGGGCGCCCGAGACCGACCCGACGGCGAGGATGATCGCGACCAGCGCCCCCCCGGTCGCGACCGCGTTCTCGAGCAGGGCGAGCCCCGTGTCATGCGGGCTGAGGCGCTGCGCGGCGATCCCGCTGCCGATGACGGCGATGAGCAGCAGGGCGGTGCCGATGAACTCGGCCGCCGCCCTGCGAAGGATCGGGATCGTGAGCACCCGGGCTCAGCAGCAGTGCGCGGGAGCGCCCGGTTCGACGGTGCGCAGCGGAGCGCACGACGGCGCCTGCTCCGCGTCCGCGAGGACGGTGTAGACCTCCCAGGGAGCGCCGTCCGGGTCGTCCACCCACACCTTGTCCTGGACCGCGAAGCAGCAGGTGACCCGATCCTCGACCGCCGTCGCCAGCCCCTCGCCCGCGAGGCGTCGCTGCGCGGCCGCGACCGCCTCCGTGGACTCGACCTCGACCCCGAGATGGTTGATGGTGCCGCCACCGCCGCCGGCCTGGAGGAGGACGAGCTTCAGCGGGGGATCGGCGATGGCGAAGTTCGCGTAGCCCGGCCGCCGCTTGGCGGGCTCGGTGTCGAAGAGCTTCGTGTAGAACGCAACCGCCGCCTCGAGATCGGTCACGTTGAGAGCCAGCTGCACACGGGACACGGGGGTCACCTCATCGAAAATGATCGATGATTGCAGCGTACGCCTTCCCATCGAGGTCTGTCAATGGGTAAACTGAGGGCATGGCAACCTCCCGCGTCGCCTCCGCCCCCGGTCCTCCGAGGGTCAGGGGGTGCTGTGTGCCCCTCGCCCCCCTCCTCGCGGAGGACGTCGTCGATCAGCTGGCGGCGGTCCACCGGGCACTCGCCGATTCGACCCGCGTGCAGATGCTCCACCTCCTCAAGTCCACGGCCGAGCCGATCTGCGTCTGCGACTTCACGGCCGCCTTCGACCTCGGACAGCCGACCGTCAGCCACCACCTCGGCAAGCTCCGCGACGCGGGCTTCGTCACCAGCGAGAGGCGGGGGATCTGGGCGTTCTACCGGCTTCGTGACGACATGCCCGCCAGCGCCCGCGCGGCCCTCGGCCTGATTCCCTAGATCCGATGCTTCCCCGAGCGCTCTTCGTCTGCATCCACAACGCCGGTCGTTCCCAGATGGCGCAGGCCTTCTGGGAGAGGCTGGGAGGCCCGGGCCGGTCCGCGGGATCGGAGCCGGCAGGGCGGGTTCATCCCGAGGTGGTGGATGCCATGCGTGAGCTCGGCATCGACCTCGCCGGCCGGGTGCCGCACCGCCTCGACCAGGCGGACGCGGAGTGGGCCGAGGTGGTGGTCACCATGGGCTGCGGCGACGCCTGCCCCTTCATCCCGGGCAGGCGATACCTCGATTGGGAGCTCGAGGATCCGAAGGGTCGAGGTGGTGACGCGGTCCGGGCCATCCGCGACGAGATCGAGCGGCGCATCGCGCACCTCACGGCGGAGATGGATGTCCTCCCATCCGAACGATAGGCGACGTCGTCGGCACCGTCTCCATCTCGATCCCGACAGCTGCAATGTCAGGATCTGGTGCCGAGGAAGGGAATCGAACCCTTACGCCCTTACGAGCACAGCGCCCTGAACGCTGCGTGTCTACCAGTTCCACCACCTCGGCGCGGCGGCTCCCGATGCTACCCGATCCCCGCCCGCCTGCGACAGGCCGGGATGGTCATCGGGTGACCCGTCGCCAGGCGGCGACCAGGTCGTATCGCTGGGCGCTGGAGCCCGACGCGGGAAGGGCCAGGTCGAGGCTCTCGGTCGCGGCCACGCTGACCAGTGGCGCGTAGAGGAAGACCGCAGGAGCGCTGGCGGCGAGGTCGCGATCGACCTCGTCGACGGCGGCACGGCGCAGCTTGGGATCGGTCTCCTGGGCGAGGCGGTCGAGCGCCCGGTCGAAGACGAAGTCGGGCTTGAGGCCGGTGACGTTGATGCCCTTGGGCGGCACCTCGTCGGAGCGCCACTGCGAGCTCACGTCGGGGTCGGGGCCGTTGTCGACGTGGGCGAGCGCCATGTCGTACTGCTTCGCCGGGCTGGTGAGCAGCTCGTAGAACCGCGCCGGCCGCACCAGGTCCACCTCCACCTCGACGCCGATGCCACGCAGCTGGCGGGCGAGGTGCCGGGCGACGGCGGGGAGCGGCTCCTCGTCGGAGACCATGAGGCGCTCGCCGAGGCGGTCGGCCTGGCGGGTGCGCACCGCTCCGGGAACCGGCAGGGTCCATCCCGCGGCGTCCAGGGTCCGGGCCGCCAGCGCGGGGTCGGCCGGGGGCACCGCCGGGTGCGGCACCCAGCGCACCCCCAGGGGGATGGGATCCGGCTGGGGCACGCCCGCGCCCCGGAGCGCCGCGGCGACCAGCTGGCGGCGGTCGATGGCGGACGCGATCGCATGTCGCACCGCCGGCTGGTCGAGACCGGACGCCGGGCTGGCGGTGTTGAAGAGCAGCTGCACGGTGCCGAAGCCGAGCATGTCGCGGAGGTGGGTTCCCGGCACCGCGGCGGCCTCGGCGCGCTGGCCCGCGGTGGTGGCGAGCAGGGAGTCGCTCTGCCCCGCGGCGTAGAGCCGCAGCGCCTCCTCGAAGCTCGGCACCAGGCGCAGCTCGACGGTGCGCATCGGCGGCGCACGCTGGGCGTGGGGATTGACGGCCAGGCGCACCTCGGCGGCGTCGGTGCTGGCCACCCGGTACGGACCCGAGGTGGGAAGCGGCCGGGTCGCGGTGCGGGCGAGCTGTGCCGCCGGCTGCGCGATCGCCGCGGTGGGAAGGATGGGGAGCTCGGTGACCGCGACCGCGAACGAGCCACGGGGGCGGCGCAGCCGCATCGTGACCGAGGTGGGAGAGTCGACGGTGACGGCGACGTCCTTCCAGGCGTCGGCGAGCTGGGTGTCGGGGAAGTCAAACGACTGCACCAGCGACACCGTGGCGGCGACGTCTCGAGCGGTGAGCGCGCTGCCGTCCGACCAGCGCCGGTCGGCGGGCAGGGTGAAGGAGTAGGTGTGGCCGTCGCTGCTCACCGTCCAGGCGGCGGCGAGGTCGCCGGTGGGGCGGCTGTCGAGGCCGAGGTGCAGCAGCGAGCGATAGAGGAGGTGCCCGACGTCGCGGACGGCGGCGTCGTCGCGACCGAACAGCGGATCGAGGATCAGCGGCCGGTGGGGGGCGACCACCGCCTCGCGATAGTCGGCCGGCGCCGCCGGCCGGAAGGCGGAGGTGGAGGCGGCGATGGTGCCGCCGGCGGCGACCACGGCGACCCCGACGACGATCGCGAGCTGGACGGCGCGGCGCCGTCCCCGGCCTAGTGCGACCCGACGTACGTGTTGATCGCCGACAGGACCACGAACAGGCCGATCAGGATCGCCGTGACCCGGAGGAGGCTCCGTTCCAGGCCGCGACGACGACGGTAACCGCCACCGATATCCCCACTGCCTCCGATCGTCCCACCCAGACCACTCGCCTTCGGAGTTTGGAGCAAGACGCCAAGCATGACGAGAACGGCCAGGATGACCTGGAGCACTGAAAAGACTGTCTTCACCCAACCGAACCTCCGCGGAACGCGCCGGGGAAGTATAGCTGCGACGCGGCACCATCCCCACAGGCTCGCTTGTGGTCATGCGTTGACTCTACCACTTCTCAGTAGTATCGTGACGGCATGGCCCTTCTCCACCGTCTCCGCCTCCCCCACTCCGCCCTGCTCCTCCTCCTCGCCGGCCTCGGTGGCTGCTCGCCCGGGCTCGCCCGCGATGCGCCCGCCGCGACCGCGGCCCCGTATCCCACCGCGGCGGCGCCACCCGCGGCGGTGGGGGGCGACACCGTCAGCGTCATGGCCCGGGGGGTGGTCGCCTTCCCGGTCATCCGGCAGCTGATCGAGGGCGCGCGCCACCGTGTCGACGTCGAGGTCTACGAGCTCGGCCGGGCCGACCTCGCCGCCGACCTCGTCGAGGCCCACCGGCGGGGGCTCGAGGTCACCGTCGTCACCGACCCGTCGGTCCCGTCGAGCGAGGCCGCCGCCGCCCATCTCCGCGCCACCGGGGTCGCGGTGTCCGTCTACCCGGTGCGACGGCAGATGATCGACCACGTCAAGCTCCTGGTGGTCGACGGCGGCGACGCGGCGGTGGTCGGGGGGATCAACTGGGGGAGCTCGTCGGATCGCAACCACGACTTCGACGCCCTGGTGCGGGGTCCCGCGGCGCGCAACCTCGAGCGGGTCTTCCTCCGCGACCTGGCCACCACCGGGCGGGCCGTCATCGTGCCCCCCGAGGCCGTCGACCCCGCGGTGGTGGTCGCCACCACCCTCCCCGACACCGGCATCCACCCGCTCGCCCTCGAGCTCGTCGACGGAGCCCACGCCACCCTCGACCTCGAGCTCTTCGTGCTCACCGACACCGCGGTGGTGCATGCGCTGGAGCGGGCGCACGCACGCGGGGTGCGGGTGCGCCTGCTGCTCGACCCGGAGCAGCGGCCCAGCGACGCCTCCGCGGAGCAGCTCCGCGCCGCCGGCGTCGAGGTGCGCCTCTACCGCGGCGCGGGCGAGAAGCTCCACGCCAAGGCTGCGGTGGCGGACGCCCACCGCGTCCTCTTCGGCAGCGCCAACTGGACCGCCGGCGGCTTCGTGCGCAACCACGAGCTCGACATCGGGCTCGACTCCGCCCCGGTGGCGGCCGCGCTGCTCGAGGCGATGCGCTCCGACTGGGAGGGCGCCGCATGAGCGCTCGACCCCGTCGCTACCAGGCGGTGAGGCCGGCCGGTCCCCCCGACGATGCGGTGCCGCCGCCCGAGTTGGAGGTCATGGATCCCGGGAAGGCGCCCGGTCCGCCGCCGGCTGCCGCCCCGCCCGGAGCGGGGAGGGCGCCGCTCTCGGGCAGCCTGGGGAGCACCACGCTGCCGAGCACGCCGGTGCCCGGGACCGGGCCCCGCGGTGGGGTGGCGGGGTGCGGGGCGGATGCCGGGGCCACCGGGGCGAGCGAGGGCACGGCGATCACCGGGGCGGGCGCCGGCGCGGGGGGCGCGGGCACCGGCGGCGCCGGCGTCACCGGGACGGTGTGGCCGAGGAGCAGGCTGACCTGCACCCCGGGCTCGCCGGCCTGCAGCGGGACGATCGAGCCCTGTCCGTCGACGTACGCCTCGGCCTGGTGGCCGCCGTCGAGGGCGATGGCGTTGACCACGCCGTGGTCGATGAGCCAGCGCGCCGTCTGCGCCACGGTCATGCCGTTGCGGTCCTTGGTCTTCCTGGCGGAGACCACGGCGACCATGAGGGTGCCGTCCTGCTTGAGCCCGACGACGGTGCGCTGCACCGCCGAGTTGTGCTCGACGCTCCACCAGAAGGCGCCCTTCCGGCCGTCGTCGGCCGTCCCCTCGATGCTCACCTGGCCATCGGCCACCACCCGCTCGCCGGAGACCGCGGTGCGGCAGCGGGTGGCGTCGGCGCCCTTCATGATCGTCACCGTCGGCCGGGTCGCGCCGGTGATGGCGTCGCCGACGCAGAGCGAGGTGGTGTGCGGGTCGGCGGGCGCCCAGGCGTGATGGTCGACCACCGCGAGGCCGAGGATGTCGTCCCCGTTGTTGTAGTTGGCGGTGAAGCCGGCGGCGGCATGGTGGCGGTCGACCATCGAGCCGATGTGCTCGAAGCAGCCGTTGCCGTGGTTGCTCCCGCCGAAGCACTTCGCCGAGCCGTCCTGCACCACCGCCGCCTCGATCGGCGTCGTCAGCGGGTCGATCGTGGTCCAGGTGACCTCCGCGCCCTTCGACACGGTGTCGACGCTGAAGGAGGGCACCGAGCCGGCGGGCGCGCTCAGCGCGACGAAGGGTCGCGCCGCGCCGACCAGCGCGAGGGCGGTGACCACCCCCGCCGCTGCGCGCAGCAGCACACCACGATGACCGCGAGCTTCGCGAGCCACGACACCGACCCCCGGAGTACAACACCCAGCTGCATTGGGACGAGCCCGTATGGGGGAACGACCTCCAGCCCCGCATCTTGCGGGCGCGGGGGTTACAGGTCAGTGGTGTTGTCGCGGAGGTCACGCCCCGTCATGGCGATGGGGCTGGGGAGCCCCAGCACCCCGAGCACCGTCGGGGCGATGTCGGCGAGCCCGCCGCCCTCGCGCAGCCGTCCCGCCCCGTCTCCGCAGAGGATCACCGGCACCGGGCTGGTGGTGTGCGCGGTCAGCGGCGAGCCGTCACGGGGGTCGATCTTGTGCTCGGCGTTGCCGTGGTCGGCGGTGATCAGCATCGACCCGCCGGCGGCGAGGACGGTGTCGGCGATGCTCCCCAGGCAGCGGTCCACCACCTCCACCGCGGTGACGGTGGCGGCGAGGTCGCCGGTGTGACCGACCATGTCCGGGTTGGCGTAGTTGACCACGATGAGGGCGTCGCCGCCGGCCCGGATCCGGTCGAGCACGACCTCGGTCACCGCCTCGGCGCTCATCGCCGGGGTGAGGTCGTAGGTCGCCACCTTCGGCGAGGGCACCAGCTTGCGGTCCTCACCCGGGAACGGCTCCTCGCGGCCGCCGTTGATGAAGTAGGTGACGTGCGCGTACTTCTCGGTCTCGGCGACGTGGAACTGACGCAACCCGTGGGCGCTGACCACCTCGCCGAGGGTCTCGCGCACGTCCTCGGTGGGGTAGGCGACGGCCACCGGGAGCCCGCCCTCGTACTCGGAGAACGCCGCCATGTGCAGGCCGGCGATGCGACGCGAGCGGGCGAAGCGGTCGAACTCCCCGTCCACCAGGGCGTGGGTGAGCTGGCGGGCGCGGTCCGGCCGGAAATTGAAGAAGATGACCGAATCTCCGTCCTCGATGCGAACCCGGTCGAACCCCGGGGGAACGATCGAGACCGGCTCGACGAACTCGTCGGTGACGCCCGCGGCGTAGCGCGACTCGATGTAGCCGACCGCGCTCTCGGCGGTGCCGTCGCCGGCGCCGGCGATCACCTCGTAGGCGCGCGCGGTGCGCTCCCAGCGGCTGTCGCGGTCCATCGCGTAGTAGCGGCCGCTCACCGTGACCACCCGTCCGGCGCCGATCCGCGCGAGCCCCTCCTCGAAGGTGCGCACGAAGCCGGCGGCGCTCGACGGCGGCTCGTCGCGACCGTCGAGGAAGGCGTGGACGTACACCCGGTCGAGCCCCCGCCGGCGGGCCAGCTCGACCACCGCCAGGCCGTGGTCGAGATGGCTGTGGACGCCGCCCGGCGAGATCAGCCCCATCACGTGCAGCGCGGCGCCGCCCTCGCGGGCGCGATCCGCCGCCGCGACCAGCGCCGGGTTGCTGAAGAAGCCGCCCTGCTCGATGTCCAGGGTGACCCGCGGCAGGCTCTGGAAGAGCACCCTGCCGGCACCGATGGTCAGGTGACCGACCTCGCTGTTGCCCTGCTGGCCGGCGGGGAGGCCCACCGCCAAACCGCTCGCCGCCACCGTGGTCCAGGCCCAGCGCTCGCGCAGGGCGTCGACCCGGGGGGTCTGGGCCGCGGCGATGGCGTTCCCGTAGCTGTCGGGATTCTCTCCCCAGCCGTCGCAGACGACGAGGACGCAGGGTCCGGCGGTCACCGGTCCACTGTAGCGTTCACGGTGGCGGCGGCCGCGGCGACGATGGCTCCGAAGGCCTTCGGCTTCAGGCTGGCGCCGCCGATCAGTCCGCCGTCGATGTCGGGCTCGGCGAGCAGCGAGACCGCGTTGTCGGGGGTGCAGCTGCCGCCGTACAGGACCAGCAGCGCCGCCGCGGCCTCGGCCGACACCAGGCCGCCGGCGTGGGTGCGGATCGCGGCGCAGACCTCCTGGGCCTGCTCGGGTGTGGCGGTTCGGCCGGTGCCGATCGCCCAGACCGGCTCGTACGCCACCACGATCCGTTCGAGGGCGGCCGGGTCGAGGCCATCCAGGGCGGTGTCGAGCTGGCGGTGGATCACCTCGAGCGTGGTCCCCGCATCGCGCTGTTCGAGGGTCTCGCCGACCGCGAGGATGACCCGCAGCGGGTGGGTGAGGGCGCGGCGCAGCCGGCGCGCCACCTGCTCGTCGGTCTCGCCCATGATGTGGCGACGCTCGGAGTGGCCGACCAGCACCAGGTCGCACCAGCCCGCCAGCGCCGCCGGGGAGGTCTCGCCGGTGTAGGCGCCGGCGTCCTCCCAGAAGCAGTTCTGGGCGCCGAGCAGGACGCCGGTGCCGCGGAGCTCGGCGCACACCGGCCAGAGGTGCGTGAACGGCGGCAGCACCGCCACCTCCACCTCGGCGGGACGCTCGAGGGCGACGACGTCCCGGGCCAGCTCGACGCCCTCGGGCACGGTGGTGTTCATCTTCCAGTTGCCCGCCACCATCGGACGGCGCACCACCCCGCTCACGAGTCGCGGTCGAGCAGGGCGGCGACCCCCGGGAGGGTGCGGCCCTCGAGGAACTCCAGGGTGGCGCCGCCACCGGTGCTGACGTGGGTGATCCGGTCGGCGACGCCGAGGGTGTCGAGGGCGGCGGCGAGGTCGCCTCCGCCGATGATGCTGGTCGCCGGGCTGGACGCGACCGCCTCGGCGACCGCGCGGGTGCCGCGGGCGAAGTCGTCGATCTCGTAGATCCCCAGCGGACCGTTCCAGACGATGGTGCCGGCGCCGGCACAGCTCTCCGCCATCTGGCGCACGGTGTCGGGGCCGACGTCGACCGCCATCCGGTCGGCGGGGATCGCCTTCCACGCCACCGCCTCGGTGGCCGAGCCCGGCCTCGGCTCGGCGACGACCACCATGTCGACCGGCAGCCGGAGGTCGGCGCCGCCCTTGCGCGACTCCTCGAGAAGCGAGAGCGCGGTCTCGACCTGGTCGGGCTCGACCAGCGAGGTGCCGGTCTCCTCCCCCAGCGCCCGGTAGAAGGTGCAGGCCATCGCCCCGCCCACCCAGAGGGTGTCGACCCGGGAGAGCAGGCTCCGCACCACCCCGAGCTTCGAGGAGATCTTCGCCCCGCCGACGATGGCGACGAGCGGCCGCTGGGGAGAGCCGAGCACGCTGCCGAGCATCTCCAACTCGCGCTGCATCAGCCGCCCGGCCACCGCGGGGAGGCGGTGAGCGATGCCCTCGGTGGAGGCGTGGGCGCGATGAGCGGCGCCGAACGCGTCGTTGACGAAGACGTCGGCGAGACCGGCGAGGCGGCCGACCAGGCGGTCGCCGTTGCTCTCCTCCTCGGGGTCGAAGCGGATGTTCTCGAGCATGCAGACGTCGCCGGGGCAGAGGGTGTCGACGAGTGCCCGGGACGCCTCTCCCCCGCTGTCGCCGGCCACCGGGACGGTGGTCCCGAGCAGCTCGCCGAGGCGCTTCGCCAGCGGCGCCACCCGGAGCGCCTCGTCGACCCTCCCCCTGGGCCGGCCGAAGTGGGTGACCACGATCACCCGGCCGCCGCGCTCGCGCAGCGCCTCGATGGTCGGCACCGCCGCCTGGATCCGCCGGTCGTCGACGATCCGGTCGCCCTCCACCGGCACGTTGAAGTCGACGCGGAGCAGCACCCGCCGGCCGCCGACCACGATGTCGTCGATGCCCCTCTTGGCCACCGTGGTCGCGGTGCTCACCGCGACCCTCCCGGTCGCCTCACAGCCGCGCCGCCATGTGGTTGCAGAGGTCGACGACCCGGCAGGAGTAGCCCCACTCGTTGTCGTACCAGGCGAGCACCTTGATGGTGCGGTCGCCGATGCCGATGGTCGAGAGCAGGTCGACGATCGACGAGTTGCTGTTGTGGAGGAAGTCGGCCGAGACCAGCTCCTCGTCGGTCACCGCGAGGATCCCCTCCATCGGTCCGTTCGCCGCCGCGATCATCGCCTCGTTCACCGCCTTGGCATCCGCCGCCCTGCTGAGGGTGACGGTGAGGTCGACGAGGCTGACGTCGGACACCGGCACCCGCAGCGCCATGCCGTGGAACCTGCCCTTCAGCTCGGGCAGCACCAGGGCCACCGCCTTGGCCGCGCCGGTGGTGGTGGGGATGATCGCCTGGCCCGCGGCCCGCGCCCGGCGCAGGTCCTTGTGGGGCGCGTCGAGCACCTGCTGGTCGTTGGTGTACGCGTGGACGGTGGTCATCAGACCGTTCTCGATGCCGAAGCTCTCCTGGAGCACCTTGGCGACCGGCGCCAGGCAGTTGGTGGTGCAGGAGGCGTTGGACACGATGTGGTGCCGGCCGGGGTCGTAGGCGGCGTCGTTGACCCCCATGCAGATGGTGATGTCCTCGTTGCTCGCCGGCGCGGAGATCACCACCTTGCGGGCGCCGGCGTCGATGTGGGCGCGCGCCTTGGTGGCGTCGGTGAAGAAGCCGGTGGACTCGATCACGATCTCCACCCCGAGGTCGCCCCAGGGCAGGTTCGCCGGGTTGCGGTCGGCGAGCACCCGGAGGCGGCGGCCGTCCACCACCAGGTGGTCGCCGTCGACGGAGACCGTGCCGGGGTAGGCCCCGAGGATGGTGTCGTGCTTGAGGAGGTGGGCCAGCGTCCTCGGGTCGGTGATGTCGTTCACGGCCACCACCTCGAGGTCGCCGCCACGCTCCTGGAGGGCGCGGTAGACGTTGCGTCCGATGCGCCCGAAGCCGTTGATTCCGATCTTCACGCCCACAACTGTCTCCCTGTATCCCCCCAGCGCGGTATATGACAAGTCCGTACGACGAGGGCGTCGTGAGCCTAGCACCCCACCCCCCGTGCTCAGCCTCCCCCACCGGTGGGGTTGGGGTGAGGAATCGCTCAGAGCGGCCGCGCCAACTCGGTGAGCCGGTGAAGCCGGCCGGCCATCGCCGAGCGGCTCACCCCGGCGAGCGCCGCGATCCGCTCCAGGTTGTCCTGAGGGTGGCGGAGGCGGAGCTCAGCGGCCTCGCGCAGCCCCTGGGGCAGCCGCTCCCACAGGGTGGGGTCGCCGCGGAGGCGCAGCGCCGCCTCCACCTGGCGGACCGCGGCGTCGGCGGTGCGCCGCAGGTTGGCGGTCTCGCCGTTGGTGCGACGATTGACCCCGGCGCGCAGCTCGCGGACCACCCGGCCCTCCTCGTAGCGGAGCCGGCCGCCCTGGGCGCCGATGACGCTGAGCGCCGCACCCACCGCCTCGCCGGTGCGGACCGTCACCAGCCACCGTCCCCGCCGCTCCACCAGTGACGGCTCGACCCCCAGCCGCCGGAATGCGGCACCGAGGCCGGCGGCCGCGTCCGCGGAGCGGCAGAGAATCTCGAGGTGGGCGGGCCGCTCCGGGTGGCTGACCGCGCCCCCCGCCATGAACGCGCCCCGGAGCAGGGCCCGGGCGCAGCAGGTCCGCAACGAGACCCGCTCGGCGCTGTCCAGGGCGGGCGGCGGCTCACCGTCCACCCGCACCGCGTAGCGCAGCCGCCGGGCGGTGCGCCGCCTCTCGACGTGGGCCTGGAGCCGGTCGGCGCGGAGCGAGCCGAGCGCGGCGCGGGCGGCCACCGGCCGGGTGGTCATCAGCTCCGAGCCGCCCGCGGGCACGCCGGGCTCACCCGCCCACGCCATCCCCACCACCAGGGCGGCCCGGCAGCAGGGCAGCGGGGGGACATGGGGAGCGAGCTCGGCCACCACCTCGGCGGTGAAGGAGAGGCGGCGCGGCGCCATCAGCGACGCCTCATCGAGGGTCGGGGCGCTCGACGTCGCGATGGCGGAGCGCCACCGTGACCCCGTCGCCGCGCAGCCGCCCGGCGAGCGCGGAGGCGACCACCACCGAGCGGTGACGGCCCCCGGTGCAGCCCACGGCGACATGGAGGCGGGTCCGCCCCCGCTCGGCCATCGCCGCCATCGTCCAGCGGAGCAGCTGCTCGAGCCGCTCGACGAACTCGGCGCCGGGAGGGTGGTCGAGAACGTGGGCGCGCACCGCCGGGTCGAGCCCGGTCAGCGGGCGCAGCTCGGGCTCCCAGAAGGGATTGCGGAGCATCCGCGCGTCCACCACCCAGTCGGCCTCGAGCTGGGGGCCGTACTTGAAGCCGAAGGAGGACAGGGTCAGCCCGAAGTTGTTGCTGTCGCCGCCCTCGGGGGCGATCACCTCGACGACGCGGCGGCCGAGACCGGGGGCGTCGAGGGCCGAGGTGTCGACGACCACGTCGGCGGCCGCCCGCATCGGCTCCAGCAGGCGCCGCTCCGCGGCCACCGCCGCCGGGCCGGTGCCCGCCCGGGCGCAGGGATGGGGGCGGGTGCTGTCGGCGAGGCGGCGCACCAGCACCTCGTCGCGGGCGTCGAGGAACAGCACCCGCAGCCCCGGGGCGGGGACGAAGCCGGCCAGCTCCTCGCCCTGGCGGGCGTCGACCACCGCCACCACCGGACCCTCGCCGCCGCCCAGCGCCGCCGCCAGCTCCACCGGCAGGTTGTCGATGCAGCGGGCCCCGTGCCGCTCCAGGGCGGCGAGCGCGGTGGCCTTGCCGGCGCCGCTCATCCCGGTGAGGATCCAGACCGGCGCCCGTCCCCCCTCGATCGCCACACCCATGCTCAGATCAGCTCCTTGATGCGCATCGCCACCGAGCGGGGCATCCCCGGCACCGCCGCGATCTCGTCCAGGCTGGCGTCGCGGATGCCCTCGATGCTGCCGAACCGGCGGAGCAGGGCGCGGCGGCGCGCCGGCCCGAGCCCGCTGACGATGTCGAGCCGCGAGCGCAGCGCCTCCTTGCCCCGGCGGGCGCGATGGCGGGTGATCGCGAAGCGGTGGGCCTCGTCGCGGACCCGCTGCACCAGGAAGAGGGTGGGGCTGTCGGAGGGCAGCACCACCGGGTCGGCACGGCCGGGGAGGAAGAGCTCCTCGTTGCGCTTGGCCAGGCCGGCGATGGGGACGTGGCCGAGCCCGCTCTCCACCAGCACCGCGTGGGCGGCGGCGAGCTGACCCTTGCCGCCGTCGATGAGGATCAGGTCGGGGAGGGCGCCGAAGCTGTCGTCGGCGACGGGCGGACGGCGCCGCTGCCGCCGGGGACGCTCGCCGTCCTCGGCGGCATCGGCGACCGCGAGCGCGCCCTCCCCCGCCACCGGCTCGGCCACCCGGCCGCCGCCGTTGCTCCCCGCGGGGTCGTCGACGGGCACGTCCTCGACGCCCGCGGCCTGGCCGAGATGGCGGCCGATCCGGCGGCGCAGCGTCTCCTCGATCGACGCGAAGTCGTTGGCCCCCTCCACCGTCCTGATGCCGAAGTGCCGGTAGTGGGCGGGGCGGGGACGGCCCTCCTCGAACACCACCATCGACCCCACCGAGTTGGTGCCCATGGTGTTGCTGATGTCGTAGCACTCGATCCGCCGGGGCAGCTCGGGCAGGTCGAGGCGCGCCTGCAGGTCGGCGAGCAGGCCCTCGGTGCGGTCGGCGTCGAAGTCGGCCTCGATCCGGGCCTGGCGCAGCGCCGTCGTCGCCGTCTGGGTGGCCTGGTCGACCAGCTCGCGGGCGGCGCCGCGCTGGGGCACACGGACCTCGACCGGGCCACCGCGCTGCTCGCTGAGGAACTCCTGGAGGAGGCCGTGGCCGGGCAGCCGCTCGGCCACGACGATCGTCCGCGGCAGGCTCGAGGCGTCGCCGTAGTACTGGCCGATGAAGCTCTCCAGGGCGTCGGCGGCGGTGAGCCCGGCCACGCCCTCGAGCGCGTGGTTCTCCATCGTCGCCACCTTGCCCTCGCGCACCGACAGCACCGTGACCATGCCCCGGTTGCCCTCCAGGGCGGCACCCACCACGTCGCGGTCGTCGCGCGCCCCGCGCACCATCCGCTGGCGCTCGCGGATGCGGTCGATGGCCCTGAGCCGGTCGCGGGCGCGCGCCGCCGCCTCGTAGTCGAGCCGCTCGGCGGCGCCCTTCATCTGCCCCTTGAGCTGGGCGGTGAGCACCTCGGAGCGCCCCTCCATGAAGAGCTCCACCTCGTCGAGCAGCTCGGCGTAGCCCTCGGCGTCGATGTTCCCCGCGCAGGGGCCGCTGCAGCGGTTGATGTGGTAGTCGAGGCACACCCGGCCGCGGCGGAAGACCTCGTCGCCGCAGGTGCGGAACGGGAAGATGGTGCGGAGCGACTTCACCGTGGTGCGCAGCGACTGCGCGCTGGTGTACGGGCCGAAGTAGCGGGCGCCGTCGCGGGCCATCCGCCGGGTGTAGTACGGGCGGGGGAACATCGCCGCCCGCGCCGCCGACTCGGCGTCGCCGCGGGGCACCCGCGCCCCCTCCCGCGCCGTTCCCGGGGCGAGCGCGTCGGGGGCGCCGGGCCGGGGGATCTTCAGGTAGAGGTAGTTCTTGTCATCCTTGAGGCGAATGTTGAAGCGCGGGCGGTAGCGCTTGATGAACTCGTTCTCGAGCAGCAGCGCCTCGCGCTCGGTGGTGCAGTGGACCACCTCGAAGTCGAAGATGCGCTCCACCAGCTGGCGGGTGCGCAGCGGGTGGGAGTCGACGCCGCTGAAGTAGGAGCGCAGCCGGTTGCGGAGGTTGGCCGCCTTGCCGACGTAGACCACCCGCGCCTCGAGGTCGCGCATCAGGTAGACGCCCGGTCCCTCGGGTGCCTCCTTCAGCCGCTGGCGGAGCAGCTCGGCGTTGTCGAGGAGGCGGGCGGCGCGTCCCGCGGTGGTGGCCATGACCCCACTGTACCCACGGCGCCGCTAGCGCTCGGCGGCCTCGAGCTCGGCGAGGAAGCCGGCCTCGTCGAGCACCCGCACCCCGAGGCGCTGTGCCTTCTCGAGCTTGCTCCCCGGGGACGTGCCCGCGACCACGGCGTGGGTCTTGCGGCTGACGCTCGAGCCGGGGGTGCCGCCGAGGGCGCGGATCCGCGCCTCGGCCTCGGGACGGGTGAGCCGGTCGAGGGTGCCGGTCAGCACCCAGGTCTGCCCCGTCCACGGCCCGGCCGAGGCCTCGGAGCGCTCCGCCTCCACCCCCACCTCGCCGAGCCGGCGGACCAGCTCCCGGCCCGAGTCCGAGACGAACCACCCGGCGACGCTGCGCGCCACCACCGGGCCGATGCCCTCGACCGCGAGCAGATCCTCCTCGCCGGCGCCGCTCAGCGCCTCCATGGTGCCGAAGTGCACCGCCAGGGTGAGGGCGGTGTGCTCGCCGACGTGACGGATGCCGAGCGCGTTGACCAGCCGGCCCAGCGGCACCCGCCGGCGCGCGTCGATGGCGCGGAGGAGGTTGTCGGCGGAGCGGTCCGCGAAGCCGTCGAGGGTGAGCAGGGTCGGCTTGTCGAGGCGGAAGAGGTCGGCGGGGTCGGCGAGGTGGCCGCCGTCGACGAGCTGGTCGATGATCGCCTCGCCCAGCCCCTCGATGTTCATGCAGGCGCGCGAGGCGAAATGGCGGAGCCGCTCGCGCCGCTGCGCCGGGCAGAGCGGGTTGAGGCAGCGGCGCACCACCTCGCCCTCCTCGCGCTCCAGCTCGGCGTCGCAGGCCGGGCAGCGGTCGGGCATCTCCCAGGGCTGGGAGCCGTCCGGGCGGCGCTCCAGCAGCGGGCGCACCACCTCGGGGATGACGTCGCCCGCCTTGTGGAGGAGCACCGCGTCGCCGATGCGCACGTCCTTGCGCGCCACCTCATCCTCGTTGTGGAGGGTGGCCCGGCGAACCGTGGTCCCGGCCACCAGCACCGGCTCGAGCACCGCCACCGGGGTGGCCGCGCCGGTCCGCCCCACCGAGACGATGATGTCGAGGACGGTGGTCTCCACCTCCTCCGGGGGGAACTTGTACGCGGTGGCCCAGCGGGGCGAGCGCGCCACCGCGCCGAGCTCGCTCTGGAGCTCCAGCGAGGCGACCTTGATGACCACGCCGTCGGTGTCGTAGTCGAGGTCGTGCCGCCGCTCCCGCCACTCCTCGACGTAGCCGACGATGCCCTCGACGTCGCCCACCACCCGGCGGTGCGGGTTGGTGGGCAGCCCCAGCCGGTCGAGGGCGTCGAGCACCGCGGCCTGGGTGGAGGCCTCGCCGGGGGGGTCGATCGCGTACATGAACCCGCGCAGCCCCCGCCGCGCCGTGATCCGCGGGTCGAGCTGCCGGACCGACCCGGCCGCGGCGTTGCGAGGGTTCGCGTAGCGCGGCTTCCCCTGCTCGTCGAGACCCTCGTTGAGGCGGGCGAACGCGCTCTTGGGCAGGAACACCTCGCCGCGCACCTCGATCTCGGGCGGCACCCCGCCCACGCCGGCGCGCAGCCGGGTGGGGATGGAGCGCACGGTGCGCAGCTGGGCGGTGACGTCCTCCCCCTGGAGGCCGTTGCCCCGGGTGGCGCCGCGCACCAGCTGGCCGTCGCGGTAGCTGAGCGACACCGCCAGCCCGTCGATCTTCAGCTCGCAGACGTAGGCGTCGACGCTCCCCACCAGCCGCTCGACGCGGCGGACGAACTCCTCGACCTCGTCGGTGCCGAAGGCGTTGGCGAGCGACAGCATGGCGGTGCGGTGGGCGACCTTGGTGAAGGCCTCGACCGGGGCGGCGCCGACCCGCTGGGTCGGCGAGTCCGGCGTCTGCAGCTCGGGATTGAGCTCCTCGAGGGTCTGCAGCTCGCGGAAGAGCCGGTCGTACTCGGCGTCGTCGATCTCCGGAGCGTCGAGCACGTAGTAGCGGTGGGCGTGGTGCTCGACGAGGCGGACCAGCTCGGTGTGGCGGGCGCGGGCGCCGTCGGAGGCCATGGGGCGCGGGTCAGGCGTCGCCGAGCGAGGCGGCGGTTTCCTCCCGCTCCACCGCGTCGAGGATGGAGTGCGCCTGGGCGGCGTCCCAGCCGTCGAGCACCGACAGCAGCCCGGCGAGCGGGGCGACGTGGCGGAGCTGGAGGGCGTCGCCGACCTGGCGGGCGCACACCCCGATGGTGGAGAGCAGGTAGGTGCGCAGCAGTCCCGCGGGCTCGCGCTCGACCGCCAGCGAGTGGACGTGGGCGAGCGCGCAGAGGGTGACCCGCGAGGGTTCCCGGCCGGCCTCGAAGGCGAGGACGCGGGCCGCCTCGGCGCGCTCCGCCGGGTCGGTCGCGGAGAGCAGCCGTCCGGCGAGCTGGCACTGCGCCCAGCTCAGCGCACCGTAGAGCTCGTCGTGGTTGCAGACGATGCAGCCGTAGCGGTGCAGCGGCACCACGTGGAGCAGGCAGCGCCCGTACCTGCGGGCGAGCTCCGCCTCCACCGCATCCGACGAGGAGCTGGCGGCGTCGAAGGCGAGGATCGCGGTGCGCAGCCGGTCGAGCAGGTCGCGGACCTTCGCCACCTTGGGACGCACCGTGAAGAGGCCCGCCCACCATTCCCCGTCGAGGCTGTCGACGGCGCGGAGCAGGAAGGCGCGCTTGTCCTCGGACTCGCCCTCCCAGGGGATCTCCTCGAGGGCGATGGTGTCGACCTCGCGGCCGTAGACGCAGACGTCGTGCCAGGCGATCCAGGAGGAGGCGGCCCGCTCGGCCCGGACCCGGGCGCGGCGGGCGGCGCCCACCGCGAGCACGGTGAAGACCTGGGAGATCAGCACGTCTCCGGCCTGGATGGCCCGCGGGGTGCGCCCCTCCGACCAGGTGATCGATGCGGCCATCAGCCCTCCAGCACCTCCAGCGCGGCATCCGCCACCGCGAAGATCTTGACACCCGCGCCGAAGCGGATGACCACCTCCTCGCCGGCTCGGGTCATGGTGCTCTTGAGGATGACGCCCCGCCCGCAGCGGGCGTGGTTCACCCTCATCCCCTCGCGGAAGCGCTGGGGGGCGACCTCCACCGGGTTGGGCCGCACCGCGTGGGCGTGGACGGCGGCGCGCAGCGCCCCCGGGGAGCGGGGGGCGGCCGGCGCGCCGGTGCCGGGGCGCCGCGGCATCTCCAGCAGCTCCCTGGGCAGCTCGTCGAGGAAGCGGGAGGCGGCGGCCATCTGGGGGCTGCCGTAGAGGTGCCGCCGGAAGGCGTGGAGCAGGTAGAGGCGGCGCTGCGCCCGGGTGATGCCCACATAGGTGAGGCGGCGTTCCTCGGCGATCCCGCTCTCCCCCTCCTCGAGGGCGCGGATGTGGGGCAGCAGGCCCTCCTCCATCCCCGCGATGAACACCACCGGGAACTCCAGACCCTTGACCTGGTGGAGGGTGATCAGGGTCACCCCGATGGCGGAGGCGTCGAGGCTGTCGACGTCGGCGACCAGGGCCACCTGCTCGAGGAAGCGGGTCAGGCCCTCGGGCGGGGCGAGCTCGGCGTGCTCGGCGGCGAGCCCGGCCAGCTCGGTCACGTTGGCCCAGCGCTCCTCCCCCTCGGGGGTGCCGTCACGGAGGAGGTCGCGGTAGCCGCTCTCGGTGAGCACCCGCTCGAGCAGCTCGGGCAGGGGCAGCGCCGTCGCCGCCGCGCGCAGGCCCTCGATCAGCCGCCGGAAGCCCTCGAGCGCCGCGGTCGCGGCGGCGCCGATGCCCTCGGCCTCCTGCAGCGACGCCACCGCCTCGAAGGGGGTCACACCCCGCCGCCGCGCCAGCCGCTCCACCTCGGCGACGGTCTTGTCGCCGATCTTCCGGCGGGGCACGTTGACGATGCGGCCGAAGGACACCGCGTCGCGCGGGTTGGAGATCAGCCGCAGGTAGGCGAGCACGTCCTTGATCTCGCGCCGCTCGTAGAAGCGCACCCCGCCGACGAGGCGGTAGGGGATGCCGCGGCGCAGCATCGCGTCCTCGAGCGCGCGGGACTGGGCGTTGGTGCGGTACAGCACCGCGCAGTCGGAGAGCGACACCCCCTCCCGGGCCACCAGGCGGTCGATCTCGGCGCAGATCGTCTGCGCCTCCTCCTGCTCGTCGTAGACGGAGATCAGCTGGACCCTCTCGCCCGCGCCCGCGTCGGTCCAGAGCTTCTTGGGGGCGCGGTCGGGGTTGTTGCGGATCACCGCGTGGGCGGCGTCGAGGATTCCCTGGGTGGAGCGGTAGTTCTGCTCGAGGGTGACCACGGTGGCGTCGGGATAGTCGCGCTCGAACTCGAGGATGTTGCGCACGTCGGCGCCACGCCACCCGTAGATCGACTGGTCGTCGTCGCCGACCACTGTCAGGTTGCGATGGGTCTCGGTGAGCAGGGCGACCATCACGTACTGGGCGTGGTTGGTGTCCTGGTACTCGTCGACGAGGACGTGCTGGAAGCGCTCGTGGTAGTGCTCGCGGAGCGGTTCGGCGTCGCGGAGCAGCTGCACCGCGCGGAGCAGCAGGTCGTCGAAGTCGAGGGCGCCGGCGGCGTGCATATCGCGCTCGTAGGCGGTGTAGACCCTGGCCACCTGGGCGCCGAAGTAGCCCCGGGCTCGGCGGACGCGGCGTAGCCGGCGGCGTCCATCAGCTCGTTCTTGGCGGCGCTGATGGCGTGGCCGACCTGGCTCGGGGGGTAGCGCTTGACGTCGACCCCGGCGGCCTCGGAGGCGCGGCGCAGCGCCACAACCCGGTCGGCCTCGTCGTAGATGACGAAGCTGGCAGGAACGCCGATGCTCTCGCCGTCGCGGCGGAGCAGCCGGGCGCCGAGGGCGTGGAAGGTGCCCAGCCACATCCCCGAGGCGCTCTCGCCGACCAGCTGCTCGATGCGGGTGCGCATCTCCCGCGCCGCCTTGTTGGTGAAGGTGACGGCGAGGATCTCCGACGGCCTCGCCCGGCCGGTCGCCACCAGGTGGGCGATGCGGCAGGTGAGCACCCGGGTCTTGCCGCTGCCCGCGCCGGCGAAGATCAGCAGCGGGCCGTCGGGCGACTCGACGGCGCGGCGCTGCGCCTCGTTGAGCCCGTCGAGAAGGTCGGTCGGCACGGTGGACGCGGTCACGGCGCCACGGTAGCGCAGCCGGGACCACCCGCAGGGCGGGGCGGCCGGACCACCGGCCGCCCCGGGCCCGGCTAGTAGTCCATGTCCTCCATGCCGCCCATGCCGCCACCCATCCCGCCCATGCCGTAGTCCTCGACCGGGCTGGGGCTGTGACCCTCGCCGCCACCGGGCATCTCGAGGGAGGGCTCGGGGATCGGCGCGTCGGCGATCAGCACCTCGGTGGTCAGCACCATGATGGCGATGGAGGCGGCGTTCACCAGGCAGCTGCGCACCACCTTGGTGGGGTCGACGATGCCCCGCTCGACGAGGTCGCCGTACTGCAGCGCCCGGGCGTCGAAGCCCTGGTTGGCGGGCAGCTCGGCCACCTTGAAGACCACCACCGCGCCCTCGAGGCCGGCGTTGTCGGCGATCACCCGCAGCGGCGCGGTGAGGGCGGCGCGGACGATGCGGATGCCGGTGAGCTCGTCGCCCTCGGCCTCGAGCGCGGAGACCGCCTCGTCGGCGCGGAGCAGCGCCACGCCGCCGCCGACCACGATGCCCTCGTCGATGGCCGCGCGGGTGGCCGCGAGCGCGTCCTCGACGCGCGCCTTGCGCTCCTTGAGCTCGACCTCGGTGGCCGCGCCGACCCGGATCACGGCGACCCCGCCGCTGAGCCGGGCGACCCGCTCCTCGAGCTTCTCCCGGTCCCACTGCGAGTCGGTCTCCTCGATCTGGGCCTTGATCTCGTCGACGCGCGCCTCGATCGCGGCCGGATCGCCGGCGCCCTCGATCACCGTGGTGGTGTCCTTGGTGACGACCACCCGGCGGCAGCGGCCGAGCATCTCGAGGGTGGTCTTGTCGAGCTTGAAGCCGCGGTCCTCGGTGACCACGGTCGCGCCGGTGAGGACGGCGAGGTCCTCGAGCAGCTGCTTGCGGCGGTCGCCGAAGCCGGGCGCCTTGACCGCGACGGTGATCATGGTGCCGCGCAGCTTGTTCACGATCAGGGTGGCGAGCGCCTCGCCCTCGATGTCCTCGCCGATGATCAGCAGCGGCCGGCGGGTCTGGACCACGCGCTCGAGCACCGGGAGGAGCTCGGCGACGGTCCTGATCTTGCGGTCGGTGATCAGGATGAAGGGCTCGTCGAGCGCGGCCTCCATCGCCTGCTGGTCGTTGACGAAGTGCGGGGAGATGTAGCCGCGGTCGAACTGCATGCCCTCGACCACCTCGACCTCGGTCTCCATGCCGTGGCCTTCCTCGACGGTGGTGACCCCGGAGGTGCCGATCCTGTCGAAGGCGTCGGCGATGAGGCTCGCCGATCTTCTCGTCGGACGCGCTGATCGAGGCGACCCGGCGGATGTCCTCGCGGCCGTTCACCGGGATGGAGTGCTTCTTGACGTGGTCGACGGCGGCCTCGACGGCGCGGTTGATGCCCAGGCGCATCGCCATCGGCTCGGCGCCGGCGGCGAGGTTGCGCAGCCCCTCGTTGATCATCACCGAGGCCAGCACCGTCGCCGTGGTGGTGCCGTCGCCGGCGAGGTCGTTGGTCCTGACCGCGACCTCCTTGACCAGCTGCGCGCCCATGTTCGCGTAGGGGTCGCCGAGCTCGATGTCGCGGGCGATGGTCACGCCGTCGTTGGTGACCGTGGGCGCCCCGAACTTCTTGTCGAGCAGCACGTTGCGGCCCGCGGGTCCGAGGGTGATGGACACGGTCTGGGCGAGCGCCGCCGCGCCCCGACGCAGGGCGTCACGCGCCTCGTCCTGATAGATGAGCCGCTTGGGCGTCTCGAAGGCCATGCCGGTATGAACCTCAGCGAGGGGGGGATGGCGCCGCCGGGCGGCGCGGCCCCCGGGTCGCCCCGGGCCGCACCGCCTGCAGGCGTCCTAGTTCTTCTTACCGTTCGCGACGATCGCGAGGATGTCCTTCTCGGAGAGGATCAGGTAGTCGACCTCCTCGATCTTGACCTCGCTCCCGGCGTACTTGGCATAGATCACGCGGTCACCGACCTTCACGTCGAGCTCGACGCGCTTGCCCGCATGCTCGTTGTAGCGCCCGGTGCCGACAGCCTCCACGGTGCCCTCCTGGGGCTTCTCCTTGGCGGTGTCCGGCAGCACGATGCCGCTCTTGGTGACCTCCTCGCGCTCGAGGGGCTTGACGACGACACGGTCGGCGAGGGGACGAAGATTCACGGCCACAGGTTCCTGACCTCCTCCGGACAGCACTTAGCACTCGTCAGCAGAGACTGCTAACACTCTACCGGAGGGAGTGCCAGTGGGGCAAGCCGGGCGGGCCCGCCGCGCAGGACCGGGGCCGATCTCGCGTTCTCTCAATCAGCGGCGCCTCGCGATCGTGTCCGGCGACCGGTCGCCGCCCGGAGCCGGGGGTGCGCACCTCCACCCGGCCTCCCGAGTACCCGTGCGCGGAGATGGCCAACGATGTCCGTCCTCCAGCTCCAGGACCCGGGTCCGTCGACCGAGCCGAGCATGTCCCCCGACGGCCGCTGGGCCTGGGACGGCGCTCAGTGGCGGCCGCTCTTCACCGCGGAGCCGCGGGTGAGGATGGTCTCCTACCTCCGGATGACCGCGATCAGCCTGCTGGCGAGCTTCGCCGGCTGCCTGGGCGCCGTCTACCTGTGGGAGATCGTCGTCCTCCACTACCTCCGGGGCATGTTCGGCATCCCCGCCTGACCCGGCCCGTCAGCTCCCCACAACGGAGAGCAGGCGATCGGTCCCGTAGGCGAGCAGGAAGCCGACCAGCAGCCCGACCATGGCGAGGTCGTGGCTGCCGAGCTTGCGGCCGGCGTGCTGCAGCTCGCCGATCACGTACACGATCGCGCCCGCGGCCAGCGCCAGGAAGAGCACCGAGAGGGCGACGCTGGTGAACTGGTAGCCGAGCACCGTGCCCAGCAGGGTGGGGCCGCCGCCGATCAGGCCGAGCATCCCCAGCAGCCGCCACGACGGCCGCATGCTCGCGATCGGGCCGCAGATGCCGAAGCCCTCGGTGATGTTGTGGAGCCCGAAGCCGATCACCAGCACCCAGAGAAGGTTCTGCTGGTAGCTGCCGGCATGGGCGGCCTGGCCGATCGCCAGGCCCTCGGAGAAGTTGTGGAGGCCGATGCCGACCGCGATGAAGAGGGCGACGCGCACCGCCGGCGCCAGCGGCTCACGCCGCGCCCGGGTGCCCGCGCCCACCGCGGCGGCGGCCATCGCGCCCGGCCCGCTGGGCAGCGGGACGGTCTTCTTCCGCTTGCGCAGCCGCTCGAAGGCGACCAGGCTCAGCATCCCCACCGCCAGGCCGGCGGCGAGCAGGAACCCGTAGCCGATGCCCACGGCGCGGTTGTCGGCGAGCGCGGCGTCGATCTGCGCGGTGGCGTTCTTGATGATGTCGAAGAAGAGGAAGAGCAGGACCCCGACCGAGGCGGCGTTCAGCACCGCCAGCCGGTTCACGGTGGGCCGGCTGCGGGCGATCGGCAGCCCGATGAAGATCGTGAACCCCGCGACGGCACCGAGGCCCGCGGTGGCGGCGAAGTTCATGGTGGACACCTCCTCCTCGCTCCCGCCCCGATGCGGGCTCCCTCACCCTCGAAACCTGGTCTTTAGGCCACCCTAAGTCAAGCGGGAGCTTAGGCTAGCCTAAATGCGGCGGAGACGTCCAGCGGCAGATTCCGCAGCGGAGCGCTCAGGCGTACTCGTCGAGGCCGGGGTCGACGCCGAAGCCGGTCTCGTCGCCGAGCCGCTGGAGCCGGTGCCAGCCGGCGGCGCCGATCATCGCGGCGTTGTCGCCGCAGAGCGACATCGGCGGTACCACGATCCGCAGGCCGCCGAGCCGCCGGCCCACCGCGGTCCGCAGCGCCTGGTTGGCGGCCACGCCGCCGACCACGGTCACCCGCTCGGCGCCGGTCTGCTCGACCGCCGCCTCCAGCCCGTCGACCAGCTGGTCGATCGCGGCCGCCTGGAACGAGGCGGCGAGGGCGGCGACCACCGCCGGGTCGGCGGGGGTGCCCCGGTCGGTGAGCCCGCCGCCGCCGAGGTCGCGCACCGCGTAGCGCACCGCCGTCTTCAGCCCGCTGTACGAGAAGGCGCCCTCCAGACGGGTGCGGGGCAGGGGGAAGCGCGCCGGGTCGCCCTCGCGCGCCGCCCGCTCCACCGCGGGACCGCCCGGATAGGGGAGCCCGAGCAGCCGCGCCACCTTGTCGAAGGCCTCGCCGACGGCATCGTCGCGGGTGCGCGCGAGCCGCACCGCCTCGCCGTGGTCGCGGAGCAGCACGCACTCGGTGTGGCCGCCGCTGGCCACCAGGGCGAGGTAGGGGGGCTCGAAGCCGGGCTCCGCCAGCCAGGCGCTGTAGACGTGGCCGGCGAGGTGCGAGACCCCGGCCACCGGCAGCCCCCGGGCCAGCCCCGCGGCCTGGGCCCACGAGGCGCCCACCACCAGGCAGCCGATCAGCCCCGGCCCGCGGGTGACGCCGATCGCGTCGACGTCGTCCCAGCCGCCGGGCAGGGCGGCGAGCGCCTCGGCGACGGTGGGGCCGATCGCCTCGAGGTGGGCGCGGGCGGCCAGCTCCGGCACCACGCCGCCGTGGGGGGCGTGGAGGGCGATCTGCGAGGCGACCACCGAGGAGACGATCTCGCGGCCGTCGCGGAGGACCGCGGCCGCGGTCTCGTCGCAGCTGGTCTCGACGGCGAGCAGGTTCAGGAGGTCAGCCCTGGGGGTAGTCGGGCAGGGGGGTGCCGCTCAGCCCGGAGACGTCGACACTCCCCAGCATGGTCACGAAGTTCCGCTTGAACGCGGGGGCGTGGATGCTGTCGCTCCACATGATGATCGCGTCCTCGCCGTTGTCGGTGTAGTAGCCGCGGCGCCGGCCGATGACCTTGAAGCCGAAGGCCTCGTAGAGGCGGATGGCGTGGTCGTTGCTGTTCCGGACCTCGAGGGTGATCCAGCGCGCCCCGAGCACGTAGGCGCGCTGCACCAGGGCGGCGAAGAGGGCCCGGCCGAGGCCGCGGTGCTGGTCACGGGCACGCACCCCGATGGTGGTGATGTGGGCCTCGTCGCCGACCTTCCAGAGGCCGCCGTAGCCGACGATGTCGCCCTCCCGTCGGAGCACGATGTAGGAGGCCTGGCGGTTCTGCGAGAGCTCTCGGTGATAGGCGTTCTTCGGCCACGGCGTGAGGAAGATCTCGCGCTCGATCGCCTGCACCTGCGCGATGTCCTCCTCGCGCATGCGCTCGATGACCAGACCGGGAATGACCTGCATCTGCTCGCTGATCCGCGACTGACCCTGGGAGCACTATACCCGCCGTACCTCCGCAGGACCCCACGGATCGACGTAGTCCGCGCGCAGTCCGGCGGCGGCCAGCGGCGGGGTCGCGAGCGCCCGCGCCGCGGCGGCGGCGAGCGCCCGGAGCGGGTCGCCGGCGAGGGCGCCGAGCGGCGGCGGATCGTCGAGGGTCACCGTGACCGTGCCCTCCGGGAGCCGGACGTCCGCGATCGCCTCCCGCCGCGCCGGCTCCAGCGGCTCCCAGCCGCCGCCCTCGCGGCGGTGCCGGGCGAGGTGCACCCCGCCCCGGCCGGCGGCGGCGACGGCGACCACCTCGTCGGCGCCGGTCGGGGCGGCGAAGGCGACGACCTGGAGGGCGCCGGCGCCGTGGAGCGGCAGCGCCAGCGCCTGGGCGACCCCGAGCGCCGCCGCCATCCCGGCGCGCAGGCCGGTGTACGACCCCGGCCCGGTGACCGCGACCACCGCCCCGGGGGGGTGCCGGAGCATCTCCCGGAGCAGCGCCGGCAGGGCGGTGTCGAGGGCCGTGCCCGCCTCCAGCCGGCCCTCGAGGAGGGCGCCACCCGCGCCCGCGACCGCCACCACCAGCCGGCCGCGCGCCGAGCTGTCGATCGCCAGCACCCTCACCCGGGCACGCTCGGGGCGGCGGCGGCGAAGGCGTCGAGCAGCCGCGCTGGGGCGGCGGGGTCGATGGCGATCTCGCGCCGCTGCGTTCCCCGCTCCTCGAGGGTGAGGTGCACCGGGTCGAGCCCGGAGAGGTCGCCGAGCTCGGCCCACTCGACGGCGACGGCGCCCTCGTCGAGCAGCCACTCGAGGTCGAGGCCGCGGAGGTCGGCGCCCTCGCCGAGGCGGTAGAGGTCGATGTGATGGAGGGTGATCCGGCCGCCGCGATAGACGTGGTGGAGCACGAAGGTGGGGCTCCGCACCGCCTCGGGCGGCACCCCCAGCCCGGTGGCGAGGCCGCGCACCAGCCGGGTCTTGCCGGCGCCGAGGTCGCCGTGGAGGGCGATCAGGTCGCCCGGCCGCAGCGCCGCGGCGAGGCCGGCGCCGAGCGCCTCGGTGGCGGCGTCGCCGTCGGTGATCCGGCGCGGCCAGCCGGGGGCGGGACGGGGCGGCTCGCTCATGAGAAGTGGCGGGACTGTACCGGCGGCGGCGTCCGCGGCGCGCCCCCCTCGACGAGGCCGACCCCGGCGCCCTCGCGGAGCACCCCGACCTCGGTGAGCGGCGCCAGCCCCGCCGGCCATCCGGCGATCGCCCGGGCGAGCACCTCGGCGGGGGCGGCAACCAGCAGCTCGAAGTCCTCGCCGCCGCCGAGGGCGAGCTCGCGCCAGTCCTCGGGGAAGGCCTCGCGGAGGCCGGGGGCGAGCGGCAGCGCCTCGGCGACGATCTCGGCCCGGCAGCCGCTGGCAGCGGCGGTGCGCCCGGCGTCGACCAGCAGCCCGTCGCTGAGGTCGCCGGCGCAGCGCACCCCGAGTGCCGCCAGCCGCCGTCCCTCGGCGACCCGGGCGCGGGGGCTCAGCTGGGCGTCGAGCCAGCCCCGCACCCGCTCCGGCGCAGCCCCGGCGGGAGCGCCCGCGGACAGCACCCGCAGCCCGGCGGCGGCGGCCCCCACGGTGCCGGTCACCGCGAGCCGGTCGCCGGCACGGCCGCGGTCGCGGCGGAGGACGCGGTCGGGCTCGACCCAGCCGCCGGCGCAGACGTCGACGACCAGCGGGCCGCGGATGCCGCTGAGGTCGCCGCCGACCAGGCTGCAGCCGTGCTCCGCCGCCGCCTCGCGCAGCCCCAGGGCGAGGGCGAGCACATCGTCGAGGAGGGTGGCGGCGGGGGCGCAGACGGTGGCGGTGCACCACCCCGGCACCGCCCCCATCGCGGCGAGGTCGCTGAGCGCCACCTCGAGGCAGCGCCGGCCCAGCCGGTGCGGGGTGATCCACTCACGCCGGAAGTCCTCGCCCTCGACGAGCGCGTCCTGGCTGACCACCACCGCCATCCCGGCCGGCGGCTGCCAGACCGCGGCGTCGTCCCCGGGGCCGACGAGCACGCCCTCGCCGGCGGTGCCGCCCGCGACCAGGCGCGACAGCACCCCCTCCTCCCCCACCTCGGCGAGGGTCGGCCCCGGCTCGTCGAAGCGGCGCGCCCGCAGCGAGGCGGTCAGGAGCCGACCGTGCCCGGGCGCGGGCTCGAGGCCACCGCCTCCAGGCTGATCGAGGCCCGGCCGGCGAGGTGGGCACGGCGGCCGGCGGCGACCGCCTCGGCGAAGGCGCGGGCCATCTCCGGCGGGTTCTGGGCGCGGGCGATGGCGGTGTTCACCAGCACCGCGGCGGCGCCCCACTCCAGGCAGCGCGCCGCCTCGCTGGGCACCCCCAACCCGGCGTCGACCACCACCGGCACCGAGACCCGCTCGATGATCAGCCTGATGTTGAGCGGGTTCTGGATGCCGAGGGTGGTGCCGATCGGGGCCGCGCCGGGCATCACCGCGGCGGCTCCGGCCTCCTCGAGGCGGAGCGCCAGGACCACGTCGTCGCTGCAGTAGGGCAGCACCGTGAAGCCGTCCTCCACCAGCGCCCGGGTGGCCTCCAGGGTGCCGACCGGATCGGGGAGCAGGGTGCGCTCGTCGCCGATCACCTCCACCTTGATGAGGTCGCTGAGGCTGGCCGCCCGGGCGAGGTGGGCGAGGCGCACCGCCTGGGCGACGGTGGTCGCGCCGGCGGTGTTGGGGAGCAGGGTGTAGCCGCGGAGGTCGATCTCCTCGAGCTCGTTGCGCCCGCCGCCGTCGAGGGCGAGCCGGCGGATCGCGAGGGTGATCATCTGCGGCCGCGCCGCCTCCAGGCACTCGCGCAGCACCGCGTCCGAGGGGAAGCGGCCGGTGCCGTGGATGAGGCGGTTCTCGAGGACGGCGCCGCCGATCTCCAGGCGGTCGGCGGCGGGGGTGGTCACGGCCATGTCGGCACCTCTGAGAATGGACGGCGGCCGGCCTAGCCGCCGCCGACGAGCTGGACGATCTCGACCTCGTCGCCGGCGCCGAGCACGGCGGACTCGTAGTCGCCGGCGCGCAGCACCCGGCGGTTGTGCTCGACCACCACCCGGCGGGGCTCGATGCCGAGCCGCTGGAGGAGCGCGGCCAGGGTGCTGCCGGGGTCGACCTCGGCGGGGTCGCCGTTGAGGGTGATGGGGACGCTCACGCGGCCACCGCGGAGCACACCGAGGCGTGGAGGAGGCGGGCGGCCGCGGTGGGATCGGCGGCGGCGCTCACCGCGCGCACCACCGCCACCGAGCGTGCCCCCGCGGCCAGCACCGCGGCCACGGTGGCGGCGTCGACCCCGCCGATCGCCACCCAGGGGATGCGCAGCCCGGCGGCGGCGACCGCGCCGACCAGCTCGAGGCCGACGGCGGGGCGCCCGGGCTTGGTGGGGGTGGCCCACACCGGTCCGACGCCGAGGTAGTCGGCGCCCTCGGACTGGGCGGCGAGCGCCTGGCCGAGCGAGTGCGTGGAGCGGCCCACCAGCCCCTCCGGCCAGAGCCGGCGGGCAGCGGCCATGGGCAGGTCGTCCTGGCCGAGGTGGACGCCGTCGGCGCCCGAGGCCATGGCGATGTCGAGCCGGTCGTTGACCACCAGGAGGGTGCCGCCACCGGGGGTGACGATCTCCCGGCAGCGCTCGGCCAGGCGCAGGGTGAGCCGCGCCTCCTCGCCCTTGCGGCGCAGCTGCACCACCTCGGCGCCGGCGTCACAGGCGGCCCCCACCGTCTCCAGCACCCGCTCCGGCGGGTCGGTCGCGGCGGTGATCACGTACAGGCGCACCCGCGCGAGGCGCTCGGCGGCGGCGGTGCGGTCGGTGGTGTGCTCGGGGAGGACGGACACAGGGGTCAGGCCGATGATACGCGGTCGGCTCGCGCCAACCGCCGCGCCGGAACGGCCCCGGCGACGTGCAGCTCCCCCAGCCGCAGGGCCTCGCCGCAGGCGTCGCAGCGGAGCACCGGCTCGAGCACCGCGCCGCAGGCGGGATGGCTGACCCGCACCGGCGGCCCCGCCGGGGTCGGCATCCAGCGGTTCGCCCACCGGGCCACCAGGATCATCACCGGGAAGAAGGCGAGGCCCTTCTCGGTGAGGCGGTACTCGTGGACGCCGGCCCGCACCTCCGAGGGCGCGCGCCGCAGCACCCCCAGCTCGACCAGGAGGCGCAGCCGCTGGGTCAGCAGGGTCGGCGGCACCCCGAGGTCGCGCTGGAACTCGATGAAGCGGCGGGTGCGCAGGAAGGCAGCGGCGAGCATCACCGTGATCCAGCGATCTCCGAGCAGCGCCATGGTCTCGGCGAAGGGCGGCGCCGGGCCCGAGGGTGCGGTGCCGTCGTGGGAGCGCCGCCACGGCCGGGGCGGCGCGTTGCACTCGACGGCGACGCCCGGAGACCGCTCCGCCGCGGTGTCGTGGGCGCTCACCGCGGCGCCGCAGGCGGCGCAGGCGAGCCGCGGCCGGACCGGGCTGCCGCAGCGGTCGTGGACCAGCTCGGGAGGGGTGGCCGCCCCGCCGCTCCCCCAGCGCCGCTCCCAGCCCCAGATCGCGACCAGCAGCGACCAGAGCTCGAGGCCGGCCTCGGTGAGCAGGTACTCGTGCCGCTCCGGCGCGGTGCTGTAGGGGACGCGGCGGAGGATGCCGGCGCCGACCAGGTCGCGGAGCCGCCGGGCGAGCACCGGGTCGGAGATGCCGAGCGAGTCGCGCCAGCCGCCGAAGCGGCGGGTGCAGCGCAGGAAGGCGTCGCGGAGGATGAGCAGCGACCACCGGTCGCCGAGCACCCCGATGGCCCGGCCGATCGAGCTGGCGCCCGCGTCGCCGCCCTGCGTCGGGGCGACCGATGGCGGCGGCATGGTCAGGCCAGACTACATCGACCGCCGGTGGCGGGACCGGCTAGAGATGCAGCTCCATCAGCGAGCCGTCGCCGGCGGGACCGCAGAGCAGGCGCCCGCCGGCGAGCGCGGCCCGGGCGCGGGCGCGCTCCAGCCAGGGCTCCTCGGCGCCGGGCAGCAGGCCGTCACCGGGGGTGGTGACCCGCAGCAGCACCCCGCCGGCGTCGCTCACGCTGACCACCACCTCGGCCTCGGTCCCCGGGGTGGCGGCGAGGTGGCGGAGGCACTCCTCCACGACCGGCGGAAGGGTGACGGCGGCGGTGGCGGCGACGCTCTCCGAGCCGCGCCACACCACCGTCGTGCGCAGCCGGGTGCCCAGCGCCTGGGCGCAGCGGCGCAGCGCGGCGGGGAGCGCCTCGCCCGGCACCGGCCGGAGGTCGGCGGCGCGGGCCCGGTCGCGGAGGTCCTCGGCGACGCCGGTGAGGCGCCGGCCCACCTCGAAGAGCCCGACCGCGGCCCGCTCCGGCTCGCGCAGCGCCTCGCGGCGCACCACCTCGAGGTCGAGCACCACGCCGGTGATCGCCTCGGCGGTGACCTCGAACATCTCGGTGGTGACCTGGGCGCGCTCGGCGGTGGCGCCGTCGAGCAGCCGTCCCACCAGCTCGGCGTCGGTGCGCGGGCCGCCGAGCGCCTCCGCCCAGCCGGCCACCTCGCGGCGCTGGAGCTCGATCAGCTGATGGAGGGCGCGGTCGGCGGCGATCACCTCGCGGACCCGCGCCTGGGCCTCGACCACGGCGATGATCTCCTCAGGGCGGAGCCGCTGGAGATTGCGGATCACGTGGTTCCACTCGGCGGCGAGCCGCTCGTGCTCGGCCCGGTTGGCGTCGACCCGGCCGCGCAGCGCCTCGGCGACGCCCGCCAGCCAGTCGGCGTAGCCGGCGAGGGTGCCGCTCTCGCCGCCCGGGCGCGGCGGGGCTGGGATCCCCTCCGGCCAGGCCGGGGCCGGCCTGGTCCCGGCGGCGGCGCCGACCAGGGTCACCTCGGCAGCCGGGAGGGCCGCCGTCGACGACGCAGACGACGGCCTGGGGACGGCCCGCTCACGATTGGGCGCGCCCGCGCTGAGGGGATGGGAATCCACCGCGGTCATCGACCTCACACCAGGATCCGCGGCACCCGGGCCGAGACGGCGCAGAGCACCTCGTACGCAACCGTACCGCCCGCATCGCCCACCTCGTCGGCGCCGAGATGGGCGGACTGCCGGCCGCCGATGACGATCGCCTCGTCGCCGGGTCCGGCGCCGTCGACGGCGGACACGTCGACGCTGATCATGTCCATGCTCACCCGACCGACGATCGGGCAGCGCACCCCCGCCACCAGCACGCAGCCGCGGTTGGACTGGGAGCGGTGGACGCCGTCCGCGTAGCCCGCGGCGACCGTCGCCAGCCGGGTGTCGCGGGTCGCGGTCCAGGCGCGGCCGTAGCCGACGGTGTCGCCGGCGAGCACCGTCTTCACCTGGGTGATGCAGGCGGCGAAGGTGAGCGCCGGGCGCAGCGGCACCACCCCCGCGCACTCCGGCGGCGCATAGCCGTAGAGGGCGATGCCGGGCCGCACCAGGTCGTGGTGCATCTCCGGGAAGCGCAGGGTGGCGGCGCTGTTCGAGCAGTGGACGATCACCTCGGGGTCGACGTCGCGGGCGGCCTCGATCACCGGCAGGAAGCGCCGGTGCTGCTCGAGGGTGAAGCCGGGGTCCGCGCCGTCGGCGTCGGCGTAGTGGGTGAAGACCCCGGCGAGGCGGAGGTGGGGGGCGGCGGCGCGGATGGCGCGGAGCAGCTCGTGGACGCTGCCGAGGGGGGTGCCGAGCCGGCCCATCCCGCTGTCGACCTTGAGATGCACCCGGGCGGGCCGACCGGTGGCCCGGGCCCGGACGCTGAGGGCCTCGACCTCGGCGAGGTCGTACACGGTGATGTCGACCCCGGCGGCGATCAGCGCGCGGTGCGAGGAGGCCGGGCTCCAGCCGACGATCAGCATCGGCGCCTCGACGCCGGCGCCGCGCAGCTGCAGGGCCTCCTCGGGCGACGACACCCCGAGCCAGCGCGCCCCCCCGGCGACCATGCACCGGGCGGCGAGCACCGCGCCGTGGCCGTAGCCGTTGGCCTTGACCATCGCCATCACCGCCACCTCGGGGCCGACGTGGGCGGCGAGCGCGGCGGCGTTGGCGGCGAGCGCTCCGGCGTCGATCTCGGCCCACTTCACCGGGCGGCCCTCGATCGGGCTGGGCCAGGCGGCGAGATCGCCGCAGAGGTCGAAGCGGTCGGCGATCACGACCCGCCGCCTCCGCCGGCGGCCGCCAGCGCCCGGCGCAGCCGCTCCTGGGCGGCGGGGAGGGCCTCGACGACGTCGCCGGCCAGCGCTCCCGCCCGGCCCCGGGTGGCCTCGACGGCGGCCCCGGCCTCGGCGTGGACCGTCACCCCGGCGAGGGCGGCGTCGAAGGGCTCCAGGCCGCAGCCGATCATCGCGCCGATCAGCCCGGCGAGCACGTCGCCGGTGCCACCGCTGGCGAGGGCGACGACCCGGTGGCCGTCGACCGCGAGCCGCCCGTCGGGTCCGGCGATCACCGTCTCGGCGCCCTTGAGCACCACCACGACACCGTGCGCGGCGGCGTAGCCCAGGGCGACCCCGATCCGGTCGGCCTGGACCTCGGCGGCCGAGGTGCCGAGCAGCCGGCCCATCTCCGCGGGGTGGGGGGTGAGCACCAGCGGCTGCCCGGAGCGGCGCCAGTCGACCCCCCGCAGCGCCGCGACGTTCAGCCCGTCGGCGTCGACCACGGTGGGGCAGGGCAGCCGCTCCAGCAGCGCCGCCACCGCGGTGACGGTGCGGGGCGCCTGGCCCAGGCCGCAGCCGGCGACGAGCACGTCGGCGGCGGGCAGGTGGTCGCGCTCCAGGACCGCCACCGAGTCCTCCCCCACCGTGCCCGCGCCGCCGTCGGGGAGGCCGTGGGCCATCACCTCGGTGCACTTCACCGCCACGATCGGGAAGAGGCTCTGGGGCACGCAGAGGCGGACCCGGCCGGCGCCGCCCCGGGCCGCGCCCATCCCCGCCAGGTAGGCGGCGCCGCTGAAGCCGTGGGCGCCGGCGAGCACCGCGACGGTGCCGAAGTCGCCCTTGTGGGCGTCGGGCGACCGCGGCGGCAGCACCAGCCGCTCCGGCGGGGGCAGCGAGGGCGGCTGGTCGAGCCGGTCGGGACGGCCGGGGGCGCCCACCGCGACCGCCACCACCAGGTCGCCCTCGTGGCTGATCGACACCGCCGGCGGCGCCCCGGCGAGGAGCCGGATGCTGGGGGCGCCGTGCTCGTCGTAGGCGACCTCGACGTCGCGGAAGGCGGGGAGCGGCGAGCGCGACGGCCCCAGCCCGCCCGAACCGGCCAGCTTGCGGACCGCCTCCTTGGCCGCCCAGCGCGACGCCCAGCGCCGCGGCGAGCGCTCGCAGTCGCTGATCTCCGCCGCGGTGTAGGCGCGCCGGGCGAGGCCGGGGTTGCGCTCGACCGCGGCGCGGAGGCGGGCCACCGAGGCGACGTCGACGCCGACCGCGGGTGAGCTGACGGGGGCGAGCACTCCGGCGGCGCCCACTACTCCACGGTGACCGATTTGGCCAGGTTCCGGGGCTGGTCGACGTCGCAGCCGCGGAGCACGGCGATGTGGTACGCGAGCAGCTGGAGCGGGAGCACGTTGACCAGCGGGGAGAGCATCTCCTCGCATGCGGGCACCTCGATGACGTCGCGGGCCAAATCGCCGTCGAAGGGGTTCTCCCCCTCGGTGACCAGGGCGATCACCGGCGCCTCGCGGGTGCGCACCTCCTCGATGTTGCTCACCGTCTTGGCCAGGGTGCGCGCCCGGGTGGCGATCGCCACCACCGGCACCTCGGGGTCGAGCAGGGCGATCGGGCCGTGCTTCAGCTCGCCCGCCGCATAGCCCTCGGCGTGGACGTAGGAGACCTCCTTCAGCTTCAGCGCCCCCTCCAGCGCCACCGGGAAGTTGATGCCCCGGCCGATGTACATCGCGTTGCGCGCATGGGCGTACTTCCCGGCCATGTGGACGATCTGCGGCTCCACCGCCAGGGTCCGGGCGAGCAGGTCGGGCATCTCCAGCAGCTGCTCGGCAAGACGGCGGTGGCTGTCGACGTCGAGGGTGCCGCGGCTGTCGGCGAGGTGGAGGGCGAGGAGGATGCCGCAGGCCATCTGGGCGACGAAGGTCTTGGTGGCGGCCACCCCGATCTCGGGACCCGCCTGCATGTGGATCACCCCGTCGGCCTCGAGCGCCAGCGCGCTGCCGACCACGTTGGTGATCCCCACCACGGTGGCGCCGCGGCGCTGGGCCTCGCGCACCGCCGCCAGGGTGTCGGCGGTCTCGCCCGACTGGCTGATCGCCACCACCAGGGTGCGCCCGTCGACCAGCGGGTCGCGGTAGCGGAACTCGCTCGCGGGCTCGACGTCGACGCGGAGCCGGGCGAGGCGCTCGATCGCGTACTTGGCGACCATCCCGGCGATCCAGGCGGTGCCGCAGGCGACCACGGTGACCGACTCGAAGGCGGCGAGCCGCTCCTCGGGGAGCCCCAGCTCGGGGAGGGTGACCAGGCCGGTCTCGCTGATCCGGTCGCGGAGCGCCGCCCGGAGCGCCGCCGGCTGCTCGTGGATCTCCTTGAGCATGAAGTGCGGGTAGCCGCCCTTCTGAGCCTGCTCGGCGTCCCAGTCGACGGTGATCACCCGGGGCTCGACCGCGGTGCCGTCGAGGCTGCAGACCTCGACCCCGCCGGGACGGGCGGTGACCACCTCGCCCTCGCCGAGCAGCAGGATCCGCTTGGTGTAGGGGATCAGCGCGGTGATGTCGCTGCTGATGAAGGTCTCGCCGTTGCCCAGGCCCACCACCAGCGGAGCGTTGAGCCGGGCCCCCACGATCAGGTCGGGCGCCTCGGTGGAGAACACGACCAGGGCGTAGGCGCCCTGGACCCGGCGCAGCGCGGCGCGCACCGCGGCGGCGAGGTCGCCCCGGTAGTGCTCCTCGATGAGGTGGGGCACCACCTCGGTGTCGGTATCGCTGACGAACTCGTGGCCACGCGCCAGCAGCTCGGCGCGGAGCTCGCGGAAGTTCTCGATGATGCCGTTGTGGATGAGGTGGATCCCCCCGGTGCAGTCGCGGTGGGGGTGGGCGTTCACCTCGGTGGGGCGGCCGTGGGTGGCCCAGCGGGTGTGACCGATGCCCACCTGCCCGGCGATCTCGCCGTTCTCCGCGAGCCGGCGGGCCAGGGCCTCGACCTTGCGCTCGCTCTTCACCACCGTGGAGTGGGGACGGTGGGGGTCGAGCACCGCGATGCCCGCGGAGTTGTAGCCGCGGTACTCCAGCCGGCGAAGGCTCTCGACGAGCACCTCGACGGCGGGCCGCGGTCCGGTGTAGCCGATGATGCCGCACATACGCACCAGCGCGAACGGGGAGGGCTGTGACGAGGTTACGTCGGCCGGGGGGCGGGGCAGGCGGTCGGCGCCAGGCCCGAGGGCGTGCAGGCCGGGGTCGGCACGCTCGTGCTGGTCGATCTCGGAGTGGCACTCGGGCCCGGGGTCGCCGGGGTGGGGGTGATCACCGCCTCCGGGAGGGCGGTGACGAAGACGTGCACATTCGCCGTGGTCACGTCGGTCTTGAGGCCGTCCGGAACCTGGAGGGTCACCGCGAAGATGCGGTCGGAGGTGAGCCCGGTCAGCACGATCGGCGCGGTGGTGAGATGGGCCCCGTTGAGCAGATTCTCGGGGCCGGAGAGGATCACCGTCTGGGGATCCACGGTGACCGCGCTCACCATGTGACCCGGCGCCACCGACCCGCTGAATGCCGGGAGGATGGTGGCGACGGCCGACCCGTCGACGGGTCGGATGACGACCGTCACCCGCACCGTCGCCTCCTTGACGCTGACGTCGCTGAGCGGCCGGTTGCCGGCGTGCGGGTCGACGACGGTGACCGGGAGCCCGTCCTGCACCAGGGTGTTGGTCCGGGTGCCGAGGTTGACGTCGACCACCGCCTGGGCGACGCCGAGCTCGCGCTGGGGGCCCAGCAGCCCGACCCGCGGCGGCTCCGCCGTCGCCGAGACGATGACGTATCCCACCTGGGTGCGGCTGGGCCGGACGACGACGGGAACCGTGGTCGTCCCGGTCAGGTCGACCTCGGCGGACACCGAGGAGGGCACCTCGCTGAGGTCCACGTTCGGATCGGTGTTGATCACGGTCAGGGGCAGCTGCTGCACCCCGGTGGTCTTGATGGCGTCGAAGTTCGGGGTCGCGCGGATGCTCGACGCCTGGAAGCCGACGACGTGCTCCCGGGTGCCACTGATGCGCACGCTGATGTCGTTGATGGGGCGGGCGAGGACGTAGTGGCCGGGCAGCTGCTGCGAGTCCTGCTGCACGTGGACCAGGATCTGCCGCGAGTCCGGCGGGTTGGCCGCGTACACGACCACCACCCACGAGGCCAGCGCCAGCAGCATCGCCAGCATCTTCACCCGCAGGTTGCGCCCCAGCCAGGGCGGCAGCTGCCGGCCGCGCAGCATCGGCAGGTCCCGGAGCGATCTCATCGCCGGGTCGCCCTCACCCCGGAGCTGCGCAGGAAGGGACGCGGGATCGGCATCCGGCTCTGCCCGGGCTCGCCACCGAGCAGGGTGACGAGCATGTCGCGCAGCTTGACCTGGTCGAGGCCGCGATACACCTTGGCCTCGTGGGCGACGCTGATCAGCCCGGTCTCCTCGCTGATGATCAGCACCACCGCGTCGCTCTGCAGGGTGAGGCCGAGCGCGGCGCGGTGGCGGGTGCCCATGCGTCCCACCCCCGGGATGCTGTCGGCGAGGGGCAGGACGCAGCCCGCGGCCACGATCCGCTCGTCGCGGATGATCACCGCGCCGTCGTGGAGCGGGGAGTTCGGGAAGAAGAGGGTGGCGAGCATCTCCGCGGTGGTCTCGCCGTTGATCCGCACCCCGGTGGCGGCGACGTTCTCGAGGCCGGTGCCCCGCTCGAAGACGATCAGGCCGCCGGTGCGCCGCTCGCTCAGCGAGCCGGCGGCGCGGATCACCTCGTCGACCAGCCGGATCACCCCCGCGCCGCCCTGGTGGGGCAGGATCGCCCGCACCGGGGCGAGCCGGCCCACCTGGTCGAGGGCGCGGCGCAGCTCGGGCTGGAAGAGGACGACGGCGGCGATGAGGATCGCCTGGCCGCCGCTGGCGAACACGTATTTCAGGAGTTGCAGGTTCAGCGCGGTGGCGATGAGGTCGACGACCAGCAGCACCACCAGGCCGACCAGCAGCTGCGCCGCCTGGGTGCCGCGGACCAGCTTGAGCAGCTGGTAGAGGATGACGCCGACGATCAGCACGTCGATGACGTCGCGCCATCCCACGTTGCTCAGGAAGATGCGCAGGGTGTCGATGGCGTTGCTCACGGGACCGCACCCGCGTACACCAGCGCGAGCAGCGCCTGCTGCACCCACATCCGGTTCTCGGCCTGGTCGAAGACGATCGACCGGGGGCCGTCGAGCACCGAGTCGGTGATCTCCTCGCCGCGGTGGGCGGGCAGGCAGTGCATCACCCGCGCCCCCGGCGCGGCGCGCGCCACCAGGGCGTCGTTGACCTGGAGGTGGGCGAAGTCCTCACGGCGGCGCTGCTGCTCCGCCTCCTGGCCCATGCTCGCCCAGACGTCGGTGTAGACGATGGCGGCGCCGTCGAGCACCGGCCCGGGGTCGTGGGAGAGGAGGAAGCCGCCGTCGCCGCCGCGCAGCACCGCGGCCGCCTCCAGCACCGCGGGCGGAGGCTCGTAGCCGGGCGGGCAGACCATCCGGAAGTCGATGCCGCAGAGCGCCGCGCCGTAGATCCACGAGGTGCAGACGTTGTTGCCGTCGCCGACGTACGCGACCGAGACGCCGTCGAGGTCGCCGGTGACCTCCTGCACGGTGAGCAGGTCGGCGAGCACCTGGCAGGGGTGCTCGCGGTCGGTCATCGCGTTGATCACCGGCGCATGGGCGTTGGCGGCCATGCGCACCAGGTCGCGGTGCGAGGTGAGCCGGGCGACGATGCCGTCGAGGTAGCGGTCGAGGATGCGGCTGACGTCGGTGACCGACTTGCGCTCGCCCATCTGGATCTCCTGGGCGAAGAGCGGGATGGGATGGCCGCCGAGCCGGTGGATGGCGACCTCGAAGCTCAGCCGGGTGCGATTGCTGGGGCGCTGGAAGATCATCGCCACGCAGCGCCCCTCCAGCGGCCGCCCCAGGTGCGCGCCGCCCTTGGCGCGGGCACCCGCCTCGAGCACCGCGTCGATGTCGGCGCGGCTGAGGTCGGTGATGCTGAGCAGGTCGCGACCGGCGAGAGCGCTGTACATGGCGTGTCCGACGAGTATATGGATGCTCGGTCGCGGCGGCCTGACATCGGTGTCTCCCGACCGACAGGACGGTCGGCGGCACGGGCGTCCCCTGCGGGGCCCTCGGGGTGCGCTACCGTGCGGCCGTGAGGATCGCGGTGGTGGTCGCGGGCGGGCTGGTCGAGACCCTGCAGGCGGCTCCGCTGCTGGGAACGCTGCGGGTCGCCGACCCCGGCTCGACGATCGTCCTGATGGCGCCGCCGTCGGTGACCAGCGTGGCCGGGGGGCTGCCCGGCCTCGACGAGGTGGTCACCCTCGCCGCGCTCGGCGCCGGGCCGGTGCGACCCGACCGCTGGCTCGCGGCCCTGCTGGCGCTCCGCACCCGCCGGCTCGAGGCGGTGCTGCTGTGCAGCGCGCGGCTGCGCGAGCGCACCCTCGCCTACGCCTCGGGGATCGCCCGCCGCGCCGGGCTCGACGGCGGTCCCGGCACCCTGCTGCTCACCGCCCGGGTGACCGCGGCGGCGCACGAGAACCGCGCCGAGGCCTTCCTCCGGCTCGCCGGCGCCCTCGGCGTCGAGGACCGGCTCCACCGACCCGAGTACGACCCCGGCCCGGCGGCGCGCACCCGCGCGGAGGAGCGGCTGATCGGCAGCGGCTTCGAGGACGGCCGCCTGCTCATCGCCGTCGCCCCCGGCGCCGGCTTCGCCGACCCCATCCCCGGCACCCCCGCCTGGGCGCTCGCATGGGACCCGGAGCGCTTCGCCCACCTCGCCAACCAGCTCGGCGCCCGCCATGGCGCCGGCGTGGTGGTGCTCGGCACCGAGGCCGACCGCGGCGCCGCCGACCGCATGCTCGACGACGTCGAGGCCCCGGTGCTCGACCTCTGCGCCGCCCTCGCCCTCGACGAGGCGGCGGCGGTGATCGAGCGCTGCGACCTGCTGATCAGCGGCGAGTTCCCCCTCCTCCACCTCGCCGCCGCGGTCGGCACCCCGGCGATCGGCCTCTACGGCCCCACCGACGGCGCCGCCCGCGGCCCCTACGGCCCCGGCAGCCGGGTGGTCCAGGGCATTCCCGATCCCACCTCCGGCCGCGACCCCGGCCCCCTGATGCGCCGCATCCGCGTCGACGACGTGCTCGCGGGCATCGAGCTTCCCGTGTAGGGTTGTCTCGCTCGGGCTGCTCCGTCCTGGAATCGCTCGACATGCACGGGTGCGCCGGGTGACACGCCGTCGATCCCGGCTCCGCAGGGTCGGCCAGAACGACGAAGGGCCGGGCGCTCGCGCGCCCGGCCGCTCGTGGTCAGCGGTCCCGTCGTGGCTCAGCCGGTGTGCGCGACCGCGTAGGCGAGGTACTCGTCGGAGGCCATGATCGAGGCCACCACGAGCTCGTCGCGCATGCCGCCCTGCGCCTGCCCGACCCAAAAGGCGAGGCCGGGAGCGTCAGGGAGATGGCGCAGGAATTGCTGGAAGATCCCGTTGATCAGGTTCCCATACGCCTCGGTGCTGCTGAGGATAGCGGTTGACACCGCCCAGCGCGGGGCGCCGGCGTCGAGGCGCGCGACCCAGTATCCCGTCTCCGGACCACGGCCCAGGATGTCGTGGTAGAGGGCGTCGACATAGCCCGCATTGGTGCCGTGGCCCTTGTTGGCGAAGTACTCGTTTGACGCGATCAGGCTCTCGCCAAGCTGCTCCAGGGTCCGGCCGCTGGCGATGTAGCCGATCCAGAAGCCCTCGCCTCCGGACTGAAGGGTGCCGTCGGTGGGGCGACCCAGGTACTTGAGGTACTGAGCCTGCACCTGCTCGCCCCGGTACTCGGTCGACGCCGCCAGGCTCTGGGCAACCTGGTAGCGGGGCTGGCCGCTGTCGATCAGGCCCGCCCAGTACGCCAGGCCGCCGGGATCGCCGTCACGTGCTAGCAGGTCGTGGTAGACCTGGGTGGCGAGCCGCTGTCCCACCGCCGGGGCGGTGTCGGATTCGGTCACGACCTCGTAACTGGTCCAGGCCGGCGCGGAGGAGTCACGATCCACCGGGATGAAACCCACGCTGGCCCCAGGCTGAACGATCGCGTTCGAGGTGTTCGCGAAGGTGGAGTTGGTGTCGACGACCTGTCCGTTCGCATTGAGGAAGGTGAAGAGGACGGTCACGAACTGAGAGGGCGTCGAGTTGAGGTTGCGCACGCTCCCCACGATGTGCTGCCCGGCACTGTCGGTCGTGGGAGCGTTCACAGTGGTGTTGAACCACTGGTTCTGTGGGTCGGTCGCCACCCGGTCGTCGATGGAGGTGATCACCGCGTGGTCGAAGCTGGGCTTCGCTGTGAGGTCGACGTAGACGGGAATGAAGCTCGACCTCTGACCCGGGCTCAGGACGGTGACCTGCGAGAAGGTGTTGTCAGTACCGATCAGTGATCCGCCCGCGTCGTACTCGTCGACCGTCAGGCTCACGAACTCGGCCTTCGCACTCCCGGAGTTCTGGATCTCGCCGACGATGTGCGCCTGGTTGTTGAGGTCGGTGAACCTCGACTGCGAGAGCAGGGTGATCGGCACCTGCGCGCCGGTCTCATCGGGCTGCGTCGCCGCCGACGCGTGTGCCGGCGGCAGCGCCAGGCTGCCCGCGACGGTGACGCCCGCGAGGAGCGTGAGGACCAGTCTGTTGACCATGAGGATCTCCCTGTGCCCGTGCCCGGGGAGGAGCCTGTACATCTGGTCCCAGGGGGGGCGGCGTGACCTGAAATCGGCGTCCGGCCGACGCCGCGATCCTATGTGGGCGGCGGTGAAGGCCCGGTACAGAGCACGTGTCGGGAGGGTGACGGCTGCCTGGCCTCTCCGTGACCCGAACGTCAGCCGGGCGGCTCAGCGAAGGTAGAGGAAGTTCCGGCGGACCAGGTCGAGGCTCTCGAGCGCGGTGCCGGCGCCGCGAGCGACGCAGCCCTGGGGGTCGGCGGCGACCTCGACGCGGAGGCCGGTGGCGGCGGCGAGGTAGCGCTCGAGGCCGCGCAGCCGGGCGCCGCCGCCGGTGAGCACCAGCCCGGTGCGGGTGCGGATGTCGGTGACCAGCGGCTCGGGGCAGTCGGCGAGCACCTCGTTCACCGCCGCCACGATGCCCGCGAGCGGCGCCGCCATCGCCTCCTTCACCTCGGTCGAGGAGACCACGATCTCGCCGGGGCCGGCGGCCCCCGCCACCACCAGGCGCAGGGTGCGCTCCTCGACGAGGGCGGTCGCGGAGCCGATCTCGCGCTTCGCCTCCTCGGCGGCGCCGAGGTCGACGGCGACGCCGTGGAGCAGGCTCAGGTGGTCGGCGATGGCGCGGGTGAGCGCCTGGCCGCCACCGGGCACGGAGAGCCGCGACACGATGCCGTCGAGCGCGACCACGGCGATGTCGGTGGTGCCGCCGCCGACGTCGGCGACGAGGTGGCCGATCCGGCTGCTCACCGACAGTCCGGCGCCGATCGCCGCGGCGAGCGGTGACTCGATGAGGTAGACGGTGCGCGCCCCCGCCCGGGCGGCGATCTCCATCACGGTGCGGCGATCGCTCCCGCTCATCCCCGGCACCACCGCCACCATCACGTCGGGGCGGAAGATCCGCTGGCGCCCGACGGCGCGGGTGATGACGTGGCTCAGGAGCGCGTCAAGGGCCACGGTGTCCACCACCGCCCCCTCCCGCAGCGGGCTGCGCAGCCGCGCCCCGGTGCGCCCCACCGTGCCCAGCGCCGCGGTGCCGTAGGCGATGACGCGATCGTCGCCCACCGCGGTGGCGACCATGGCAGGCTCGTCGAAGGTGATGCCCTCGCCCTTCAGGTGCAGTCGCACCGCGGTGGTCCCGAGGTCGATCCCGACCTTCTTCCCGAGCATGCTGGGGAATGTACTCGCTCGTGTCCATCGTCCTTGCTGCGTGGACGAACCCTCTCAGCTGCCCGGAGCCGGGATCGACGTTCGTGTCACTCCGCGCCCGACCAAGCGACTCCAAGGACGGAGCAGCCCGAGCGACTAGTCCCCGATGCAGCCGCTGAGGTCGCGGACCTCGAGCCCGGCGGGGCCGACCGCGACCCTGCGGATGTCGGCGCCCAGGGCACCGAGCTTCTGCTCGAGGCGCTCGTAGCCGCGGTCGAGGTGGTAGACGGCGTCGAGCTCGGTGATGCCGTCGGCGCAGAGGCCGGCGATCACCAGGGCGGCGCCGCTGCGGATGTCGGGGACGCGGACGCAGCCGCCGCGGAGCGACGCGGGGCCGGTGACCACGGCGCTGCGGCCGTCGACGGCCACCCGGGCGCCCAGCTTGCGGAGCTCGGCGACGTGGCGGAAGCGATTCTCGAAGACCGCCTCGCTGACGATGCTGGTGCCCTCGGCCTGGGTCATCAGCGCGACAAACTGCGACTGCAGGTCGGTGGCGAAGCCGGGGTGCGGCCAGGTGGTGACGTCGACCGGGAGCAGCGGCCCCTGGCGGCGGACGCGCACGTGGCTCGAGCCCTCGACGACCTCGCAACCGGCGGCGCGGAGCTTGCCGATCAGCCAGCGGACGTCGCTGGGCCGCATCCGCTCGACGGAGACGTCGCCACCGGTGGCGGCGGCGGCGACCATGTAGGTGCCCGCCTCGATGTAGTCGGTGGTGACGCTGTGGCGGGTGCCGTGGAGGAGCCCGCCCTGGCCCTCGATGACGATGAGCTCGGTGCCGGCGCCGCTGATCCGGGCGCCCATGCCGACCAGGCACCGGGCCAGGTCGACGACGTGGGGCTCGCGGGCGGCGTTGCTGATGACGGTGATGCCCTCGGCGAGCGACGCGGCCATCATCAGGTTCTCGGTGCCGGTCACCGTGGGCATGTCGAGGTCGATGCGGGCGCCGTGGAGGCGCTTGGCGCGGGCGACGTAGGTGTCGCCCTCCTCGGAGACCACCGCGCCCATCGCGCGCAGCCCCTCGAGGTGCTGCTCGACCCGGCGCATGCCGATGTCGTCGCCGCCGGGACGGGCGATGACCGCCTCGCCGGTGCGCGCCACCAGGGCGCCGAGGAGCAGGAAGGAGCCGCGGAGCCGGCGGCTGAGGTTGGCGGCAACGGTGGAGCCGGTCACCGAGCCGGCGCGGAGGCGCCAGTGCGCGGGAGCGGGGCGCTCGACCTCGACGCCGAGGTGGCGGAGCATCGCGCCCATGGTCTCGATGTCCTCGATGTCGGGGACGTTGACCAGATCGACGGGCTCGTCGCTGAGCAGGGCCGCCGCCATCACCGGAAGGGTGGCGTTCTTGCTGCCCGAGGTGGGAACGACGCCCTCGAGCGGACGTCCACCGGCGATGCGCAGGAGTTCCATGCGGTATCAGAGTATCCGAGTGGAGCGTTGTTATGTTCTGACGTGACTGATCCGTTCGGCGCGTCACCGAACCGCGACCGGCGCTGGGGCCTGGGGGTGGAACGGGGAACCGGGCCCGGACGTTTCACCGGCCGAACGGATGGCCGTCAGCAACCGTCAGCCGTCGCGTCCAGAGGTGCCCCGGGGAGGCGCCCCCGAGCTCGTCCCGGTGCAGCAGGTGGGTGCGTCAGGCACCTATGTGGTCGCTGCCTGCATCGACGGCGCCCGCGGCAGCTGTCAGGCTCCGGGCTTCACGCCATTTCGGCGTGCCCCAAGCACGGGAGGAACGACATGGCCGCAGGCCTCGAGGACGCCATCACCACCGGAGAGGCGGCGAAGCTCTGCGGGCTGTCGCGCTCGACCCTGCGCCGCGCCGTCGCCGCCGGCCAGCTCAGCGCCTGGCGCACCCCCGGCCAGCACCTGCGCTTCACCCGGCAGGCGTGCATCGACTTCCTCCGCGCCACCGGCGCGGCCGAGCTCGCCGGACGGGTGGAGCACCGTCGCAGCCCCGCGGGCGGCGACGGGGTCGCCGCCGGCATGACCAGGGCCGACTGAGGGCCCTACTCCACCTGCGCCGGGGGCGATGGGTCGCGCCGGTGACGCCGGCGCACCTCGGCGACCCGCAGCCGCATCATCGCCCGCTCCAGGGCGAGCGTGGCGGCGGCGGCGGCGTCGCCCTCGGGCTTCTCCTCGAGCAGCTGCTGGGCCCGCTTCCGCGCCTCCTCGGCACGGGCCTCGTCGATGTCCTCGGCGCGCTCGGCGGCGTCGGCGAGGATCACCACCCTGTCGGGCAGCACCTCGAGGAAGCCGCCGGCGACGAAGAGGTGCTCGTCCTGGCCGTCGTTGCGCACCATCACCTCGCCGGGGCGGAGCGGGGTGAGCAGGGGGATGTGCTTGGGGAGCACGCCGAGCTCGCCCTCGATCCCGGGCGCGACCACGAAGTCGGCCTCCCGGCTGAGCAGCCGCCCCTCGGCGGTGACCAGCTCCACCTGCAGCTTGGCCATCAGGCCTTCTCGGCCTTCTTCGCGTCGGTGGCCTCGGCCTTGTTGTCGGCCTTGGTCTCAGCCTTCTTCTCGTCCTTCGTCTCGTCCTTCCCGGCCTTTCCGGCGGCGTCCTTCTGCTCGTCCTCGCCGGCCATTCCCCTGGCCTTCTCGACCGCCTCGTCGATGGTGCCGACCATGTAGAAGGCCTGCTCGGGGAGGTCGTCGTGCTTGCCGTCGAGGATCTCGGCGAAGCCGCGCACGGTCTCCTCGAGCTTCACGTACTGGCCGGGCCGGCCGGTGAACACCTCGGCGACGAAGAAGGGCTGGGAGAGGAAGTTCTGGATGCGCCGCGCCCGGGCCACGGTGAGCTTCTGGTCCTCGGAGAGCTCCTCCTGGCCGAGGATGGCGATGATGTCCTGCAGCTCCTTGTACTGCTGCAGGATCCGCTTCACCCCCTGGGCGACCCGGTAGTGCTCCTCGCCGACGACCCGCGGCTCGAGCACCCGGCTGAAGGAGTCGAGGGGATCGACCGCCGGGTAGATGCCGAGCTCGGAGATCGAGCGGCTCAGCGACACGGTGGCGCCGAGGTGGGCGAAGGTGGTGGCCACCGCGGGGTCGGTGAAGTCGTCCGCGGGCACGTACACCGCCTGCACCGAGGTGATCGACCCCTTGTTGGTCGAGGTGATGCGCTCCTGGAGGTCGCCCATCTCGGTGCCGAGGGTGGGCTGGTAGCCGACCGCGCTGGGCATGCGGCCGAGCAGCGCCGACACCTCGGCGCCCGCCAGGGTGTAGCGGAAGATGTTGTCGATGAAGAGCAGGGTGTCGGCGCCGAGCTCGTCGCGGAAGTACTCGGCGATGGTGAGGCCGGTGAGGGCCACCCGCGCACGCGCTCCCGGCGGCTCGTTCATCTGGCCGAAGACCAGCGCGGTCTGGGCGAGGACCCCCGAGTCCTCCATCTCGCCGTAGAGGTCGCGCCCCTCGCGGGTGCGCTCACCGACGCCGGCGAACACCGAGTAGCCGGCGTGCTCCTTGGCGATGTTGCGGATCATCTCCTTGACGATGACGGTCTTGCCGACGCCGGCACCGCCGAAGAGGCCGATCTTCGAGCCCTTCGAGAAGGTGCAGACCAGGTCGATGACCTTGATCCCGGTCTCGAGGATCTGGGTGCCGGTCTCCTGCTCGGCGACCGACGGCGGCCGGCGGTGGATCGGCCACCAGGCGGTGGGCTCGACCTGGTCCTTGCCGTCGATCGGCTCGCCGATGACGTTGAACATCCGCCCCAGGGTCTGCTTGCCGACGGGCACCCGGATCGGGGCGCCGGTGTCGCGCACCTGCGCGCCCCGCTGCAGCCCCTCGGTGGTGTCCATGGCGATGGTGCGCAGCATCGCCGTTGCCGAGGTTCTGCTGCACCTCGAGCACCAGCCGGCCGCCCTCGCGGACGACCTCGAGGGCATGGAGGATGTCGGGGACGTGCTCGCCCTTGAACTCGACGTCGACCACAGGGCCGATGACCTGCGCCACCCGTCCCAGCTGTGCGGTGGTCTTGTCCTGCGAATCGACCGGGATCCCGATTGCCATGTGGTGATGGACTCCTGATGGGGGGCTCTCAGCCCTCGAGAGCGGCGGCGCCGCTGACGATCTCCATGAGCTCGGTGGTGATGGTGCTCTGCCGCACCTTGTTGGCGGTGAGGGTGAGGTCGCCGATCAGATCCTCGGCGTTGTCGCTGGCGTTGCGCATCGCCAGCATCCGCGCCGCCTGCTCGCTGGCGGCGTTCTCCAGCACCGCCCGGTAGACCTGGCCCTCGACATAGCGCGGCAGCAGGGCGTCGAGCACGTCCTTGGGCTCGGGCTCGTAGAGGAAGTCGGCGCTGGATCCTCGGAGCGTCCTCGGGCGGCTCCACGGGGATGCAGCCGGGTGAGCGTCGCCACCTGCCGGCCGGCGCTGACGAATCGGGCGAAGACGAGGTCGACCTGGTCGGCCTCGCCGTCCACGTAGGCGTCGATCGCCACCCGCACCGCGGGCAGGACGTCGCCCATGGTGGGCCGGTCGCCGAGCATGCTCTGGTCCGCGATCAGCTCCTTGCGGAGCCGGCGCATCAGGTCGCGGCCCTTGCGGCCGATGGTGACGACACCGACCGGAACTCCCGCGTTGTTGATCTCGCGCACCGCCAGCCGGACGTTGTTGGAGTTGAGGCCGCCGACCTGGCCGCGGTCGGTGGTGACCAGGATCAGCACCCGGCGGTGCACCTCGCGGGGCACCAGCATGGGGTGCTTGTACTCGGGGTTGCGCCGCATCAGCTCGACCATGATGCTCGACAGCTCGTCGGCATACGGGCGCGCCGCGGTGACCCGCTCCTGGGCGCGGCGCATCTTGGATGCGGCGACCAGCTCCATCGCCTTGGTGATCTTCTTGGTGTTCTGGACGCTGCGGATGCGACGCCGGACGTCGCGCAGGCTCGGCATCAGAAGGCCTCCTGGCGTCGGCCTTCGGCGTGTGGTGGGGCTGCGCCCCGGTTCTTCAGGAGCTGAGCGTCATTCATCAGGTGATCTTTTTCTTCAGCTGACGCGCGCGACATGCGCGTCAGCCGGCGAAGCCCTTCTTGAACTCCTCGACCGCCGCGCGCAGCGCCTTCTCGGTCTCGTCGGTGATCCGCCCGTTCTCCTCGACGTCCTTCTCGAGCTCGGAACGGTTCTGGTCCATCCAGCGCAGCAGCGAGCGCTCGAACTCGGAGACCCGGTCGATGGGGACGTCGTCGAGGAAGCCGCGGGTGCCGGCGAAGATCGCGATCACCTGCTTGGCGAAGGGGATCGGCTCGTACTGGGGCTGCTTGAGCAGCTCGGTCATCCGCTGGCCGCGCTCCAGCTGCTGCCGGGTGGCCCGGTCGAGGTCGGAGGCGAACTGGGAGAAGGCGGCGAGGGCCCGGTACTGGGCGAGGTCGAGACGGAGCTGGCCGGCGACCTGCTTCATCGCCTTGGTCTGGGCGTCGCCGCCGACGCGGGAGACCGAGATGCCGACGTTGATGGCCGGCCGGATGCCGGCGTTGAAGAGGTCGGCCTCCAGGTAGATCTGGCCGTCGGTGATGGAGATGACGTTGGTCGGGATGTAGGCGGAGACGTCGTTGGCCTGGGTCTCGATCATCGGCAGGGCGGTGAGCGTGCCCCCGCCCTCGGCGTCGGACATGCGCGCGGCCCGCTCCAGCAGCCGCGAGTGCAGGTAGAAGACGTCGCCGGGGTAGGCCTCGCGCGACGGCGGGCGGCGGAGCAGCAGCGAGAGCTGGCGGTACGCCTGCGCGTGCTTGCTGAGGTCGTCGTAGACGATCAGCGCGTGCTTGCCGTTGTTCATGAAGTGCTCGCCCATCGCGCAGCCGGCGAAGGGGGCGAGGAACTGCATCGCGGCGGGGTCGGCGGCGGTCGCGGCGACGATGATGGTGTGCTCCATGGCGCCGTTCTGCTGCAGCGTCGCGGCCACCTGGGCCACCGTCGAGGAGCGCTGGCCGACGGCGACGTAGATGCAGATGACCCCGGTGCCCTTCTGGTTGATGATGGCGTCGAGGGCGACGGCGGTCTTGCCGGTCTGGCGGTCCCCGATGATCAGCTCGCGCTGGCCGCGGCCGATCGGGATCATCGCGTCGATCGCCTTGATGCCGGTCTGCAGCGGGGTGTCGACGCGCTGGCGGTAGATGACGCCGGGCGCCACCCGCTCGACCGGCAGGGTCTCCGAGGTCTCGATCGGACCCTTGCCGTCGAGCTCCTGGCCGACGCGCGTTGACGATGCGGCCGACCAGCTCGTCGCCCACCGGCACCTGGGCGACCCGGCCGGTGGTCCGGACCGTGTCCCCCTCCTGGAGGTGCTCGTAGGGGCCCATGATCGCGGCGCCGACGCCGTCCTCACGGAGGTCGAGGGCCAGGCCCACGATGGGCTGGCCACCGTCGGGCGCGGGGAACTCGAGGAGCTCTCCCGCCATCGCCTTCTCGAGGCCGTAGATGCGGACGATGCCGTCACCCACCGAGGTGATCACGCCCTCATTGGCGTCGACCACCGGGGCCTCGAAGCTGGCGATGCGCTTCCTCAGGATCTCGCCGATCTCGTCACTGCGGATTGCCATCAGTTGTCGCTCTCGTCCTTGTGGTGCGGGCGCCTGGGCTCCCGTGTGCGGTGGGTCATGTGCTCTAGACGAGCGCGGCCCGCAGCTGCTGCAACCGGGTGCGCAGGCTGCCGTCGATGACGCGATCGCCGATTCTGATGATGAGGTCCCCCGAGGATCGAGGGGTCCTGCCGGACGGTGGTCTGGATGCGGCCGCCGAGCCGCTGGCCCAGCGTATCCGCGATCCGCTCCTCGAGGTCCCTGTCGACCGGTACGGCGGCGGTCACCTCGGCCCGGATGATCCCCGACTCGGCGTCCGCGAGGGCGCGGTAGCGGTCCAGCACCGCTCTCAGGATGTTGCTGCGGCCGCGCTCGACGAGCAGCCGCACCAGGTTGCGGACGGGCTGGTCGAGGCCGTCGAGCAGGTCCATGACCAGGCGGACGCGGTCGGCCTGGGACACCCGGGGATTGCGCATCGCCTCGGCGACCGCCGGGTGTTCGAGCATCTCGACCGCACGGGCCAGCTCGTCGCCCCACCCGTCCACCCTGCCCGCCTCCCTGGCGAGCTGGAAGTAGGCCTCGGCGTAGCGCCGCGCCAGCATGTCGGAGGCCATTCCCTACGACCCCGGGGAGACCTGCCGCAGCGACTCCTCGATGAGCCGTGCGTGGGCCTTCTCGTCGATGGCGGCGCCGAGCACCTTGCCGGCGGCGTCGACCACCAGCGCGCTGACCTGGGCGCGCAGCTCCTGCACCGCCCGGTCCTTCTCCGCCTGGATGTCCCCGCGCGCCTTCTCGACCTGTGCCTCGGCGTCGCGGCGTGCCTTGTTGCGGAGCTCCTCGGCCTCGGCGGCGGCCTCCGAGTGGGCCCGGTTGATCATCTCCCGCGCCTGGGCCCGCGCCTCGGCGAGGGTCTCCTCGACCTCCTTCTGGACCACCTGGAGGCGCTTCTCCGCCTCCTGGGCGGCCTTGACGCCGTCCTCGATCTGCTTCTGCCGCGCCTCGGCGGCGCGCATGATCGGCGGGTAGGCGTACCTGGCGAGGATGCCGAGCATGATCACGAAGGCGATCAGCTCGGCGACGAAGGTGCCGTTGACGTCGAGCAGGCCCGACGTGACCGCGGGGGGTGTGAGGGCGAGCACCGGCAGGCCTAGACCGCGAACTTCTCGGCGATGGAGGTGATGAAGTAGAAGGCGAGCGCGAGGTTGATGAAGTACATCGCCTCGCAGAGGCCGATGATCAGGAACATCGTGACCTGCAGCTGGCCGCGCGCCTCGGGCTGGCGAGCCATGCCCTGGATGGTGGCGTTGCCGGCGAGACCGTCACCGATGGCGGCGCCGATCGCGCCTCCACCCAGCGCCAGGCCCGAGCCCACCAGGGCACCGGCGACGGCGACGGCATGGTTGATGTTGTTGGGGTCGGCCATTGGTCGCTCCTCAGATGGTCAGGCGGCTTTGGGCTGGGAATGGGCGGCGCCGTGGTGCTCGTCTTCCTCGAGCCCCTCCCGCGCCTGCCCGAAGTAGATGACGGTCAGCAGCATGAAGATGAACGCCTGGATGGTCCCGACGAAGAAGACGTCGAAGAACTTCCAGACGATCAGCAGGACGACGCCGACGAGGCCGAAGACCGCGTGGCCGATGGCGTTGGCGCCGGCGCCGTAGAGCTGTCCGAGCAGGAACACCATCACCACCCCGGCGAAGATGTTGCCGAACAGTCGGAGGGAGAGGGTGACCGGCTTCACCAGCTCCTCGATGAGGTTCAGGGGGATGAAGATGATCCTCACCACCAGGGGCATCTCGAACGGCTTGGTGAACTTCCGGAAGAAGCCCTTCACCCCCAGCACCCGCACGCTGTAGACCTGGGACACGAGGAACACCAGGATGCCCATCGCCGCGGTCTGATTGATGTCGGAGGCGGCCGGCTCGATCGGGTTGGTGAGGGGGAAGAAGTCGAGCCAGTTGGCGACCAGGATGTAGAAGCCGATGGTGGCCGCGAGGGGGACGATGAAGGCCGTCCCCTCCCGGGTCACGGTGTCGCCCACCAGGTTGCGCACGTAGTCGAGGAACAGCTCGAAGACCAGCTGCACCTTGTTCGGCCTGCCACTGCGCACCTTCGACGCCACCCACAGGCCGAAGGCGATCGTGATCACGATCGCCACCGCGCTGGAGATCAGCGTGTTGTAGTTGAGGTTGCAGAAGCTGGAGCTGCAGATGCTCACGGCCTCGTGGCCGCTGGGGGCCTCCGCGGCGAGGATGTTCATCGGCGGGTCATCTCCACGGCGGCGGTGACGGCGCTCACCATCTGGGCGGCGGCCACTCCGAGCACCAGCAGCCAGGCCCGGCTCACCCCCACGGCGAAGCCGGCGGCGATCACCACGGCGGTGAACACCCCGAGACGGGTCATGCTGGTGGCGCCCGGGTTCAGACCCATCCGCAGCAGCAGCTGCACCACCAGCGGGTTGACGGCGCCGAGGAGAAGTCCGAGCCCGACCACGGCGCCGCCCGCGGGCTGCCGCACGGCGAGCCCGGCGAGCACGCAGAGGAGTGCCGCGCCCGCGCAGACCATGCTGCTGGCACGCACCATGCGGGTGGTCTCCAATGTCGCGCTTCGCCCCATCACAGGTAGCGTCTGAACCTCAGGAAGAATCCGGAAAACCCTGCAACGATACCAACAAGGAGCCCGAGCCCGAGTCCGATCGGGGTGCTGTGCAGCCGGTCGTCGATGCGAAGCCCGATGAACAGAGGGATCACCACCGCCAGGCAGAGGTAGAGGCCCATGCCGGCGAGCTCGGCACCCGACGGCGCCGCGGGGCGCTTCAGTCGGCCTCGCCGCCGCGGCGGGCGCGGGTCGGCACCGCGGCGCCCCGGGAGAAGAACGGGCGCCGGTCCCCCTCGGGGGTGCGCCGGTGGCTGCGCCACAGCAGCAGGACCAGCGCCACCACCAGCAGGACCGCGGCGATCGCCAGCACCCTGCGGTGGCCGAAGATGCCGAGCGCGATGCAGCCGAGGATGGTGGTGGCCAGGTAGAAGGCGAGGGCGGTCTCGCGCTGGCTGAGCCCGAGCGCGAGCAGGCGGTGGTGGAGGTGGCCGGCATCCGGCGCGGCGATGCCGGTGCCGGCCCGCCGCCGCCGCACGATCGCGAAGGCGGTGTCGCCGATGGGCAGGCCGAGGGTCACCAGCGGGACCAGGATGGTCAGGGCGACCGCCACCTTGGCGGTGCCGAGCACCGTGATCGTCCCCACCGCGACCCCGAGGAAGTGACTGCCGGAATCGCCCATGAACAGCCGCGCCGGGGCGATGTTCCAGAAGAGGAAGCCGAAGCAGCAGCCCATCAGCGCGCCGCTCATCACGATGACCCCGCTCTGGATCCCGTTCTCCGGCCCTCCGAGGCGGTTGATGGCGGCGAGCAGGAGCACTCCGGCGACGATGGCGACCACCCCGCCGGCGACGCCGTCGGCACCGTCGAGCAGGTTGATCGACACCTGCATCCCCACCAGCCAGACCACCGTGACCGGGGCGGCGAGGAGGCCGAGGTCGAGGATGCCGCCGGGGTGGCTCTGGAAGCCGAAGAAGGTGATGGTGATGCCCAGCACGGCGACCATGATCCCCGCCCCCATCTCGATGAGCAGCTTCGACCAGGCGGGGAGGCGGAGGATGTCGTCGACCGCCATCGCCAGGGTGATCGCCGCGGTCACCGCCACCACCTGCCAGCGCTCCGGCACCCCCGAGCCGAAGGCGGCGAGGGCGATCGCGAAGCCGGCGAACATGGCGATGCCGCCGAGTTGCGGAGTGGGCCGGCTGTGGATGCGCCGCTCGGCGTCGGGGGTGTCGACCGCGCCCACCCGCCGCGCCAGCCACATGCTCGGCGGCACCGCAGCCAGGGTCACCGCCGAGGCGAGCAGGAAGGGCAGCAGCGCCGGATACCAGGGGGCGCTCTGGAGGTCGGCGATCACCGGCGGCCGGGGCTCACGGGGCGGGACGGTAGGCGAGCGGGAAGCGGCGGCACAGCGCCAGGCTGCGCTCCCGCACCGAGGTGCGCACCGCGGCGTCGTCGAAGCCGCCGAGCATGGTGGCGACGAGGTCGGCGATCTCCTCCATCTCGGTCTCGCCCATGCCCCGGGAGGTCACCGCCGGGGTGCCGAGGCGGATGCCGTTGGGGTTGAAGGGGCTGCCGCCGTGGAAGGGGAAGGTGTTGGCGTTGACGGTGATGCCGACCTCGTCGAAGGCCGACTGCACCGCCCGGCCCTTCAGCCCGGTCGGGCGCAGGTCGAGGAGCATCAGGTGGTTGTCGGTGCCGCCGGTGACCAGGGTCATACCCCGGGCCACCAGCGCGGCGGCGAGCGCCCGGGCGTTGGCCACCACCTGGGCGGCGTACTCGCGGAAGGCGGGCTCGCCGGCCAGCTTCAGCATCACCGCCTTGCCCGCGATCGCGTGGTTCAGCGGACCGCCCTGGACCCCCGGGAAGACCGCCTTGTCGACCGCCTCGGCATGGGCGGCGCGGCAGAGGATCATCCCCCCCCAGGGTCCGCGCATGGTCTTGTGGGTGGTCAGGGTGACGAAGTCGGCGTGGGGGACGGGGCTCGGATGCACCCCGGCGGCGACCAGGCCGGCGAAGTGGGCCATGTCGACGAGCAGCAGCGCCCCCACGTCGGCGGCGATGTCGGCGAAGGCGCCGAAGTCGAGCACCCGCGGGTAGGCGCTGTAGCCGGCGACGATCATCTTCGGCCCCACCTCGACGGCACGGGCCCGGACCTCGTCGTAGTCGAGCCGGCCGGTGGTCTCGGCGACGGTGTAGCCCTCGAAGCGGTAGAGCTTGCCCGAGAAGTTGGCCGGGGACCCGTGGGTGAGGTGGCCGCCCTGGTCGAGCGCCATCCCCAGGACGGTGTCGCCGACCTTCAGCGCGGCGGCGTACACCGCCATGTTGGCGCTCGAGCCGCAGTGCGGCTGGACGTTGGCGTGGTCGGCACCGAAGAGGGCGCGCGCCCGATCGCGGGCGAGATTCTCGATCCGGTCGACCACCTCGCAGCCGCCGTAGTAGCGCTTGCCGGGCAGGCCCTCGGCGTACTTGTTGGTGAGCCAGGACCCGACCGCGTCGAGCACCGACGGGGGCGCGAGGTTCTCGGAGGGGATCAGCTCGAGGGTCTCCTCCTGGCGGACCAGCTCGGCCTCGAGGAGGTCGGCCACCTCGGGGTCGGCGGCGCGCAGCGCGGGCTTCAGCGTGGTCTCGAGCAAGGATGCGGGCCTCGGGTCGTCGTCCCTCCGTGGCGTACGCACGGGTGGCGGCGGTGGGAGATCAGCCCCCGAGATGCGGCCGCAGCTGGTCGAAGGAGACCGGCCCGGTCCGCAGCACGCGCGGGGGATCCTCGGTGAGGTCGATGATAGTGGACCCTCTCCCGTCTCCGGGACCGCCGTCGAGGAGCGCGTCGAGCTCGCCGCCGAGACGTTCGGCCACCTCGGCGGCGGTGGTGCAGGCGGGCTCGCCGTGGCGGTTGGCGCTGGTGACCGCCAGCGGGCCGGTGCGGCCGAGCAGCTCACGGAGCAGCGGGTGCCCGGGCACCCGGACCATCAGGGTGCCGCCCGGGCGGGGCACCGCGAGCCCGCCGCCGGGGATCGCCGCGAGCACCAGGGAGAGCCCCCCGGGCCAGAAGGCGGCGGCGAGGCGCCGGGCCGCCGCCGGCATCGCCACCAGCGGCTCGAGCTGCTCGGCGGTGGCGGCGAGCAGCCCCACCGCCATCTCCGGGGGCCGCCGCTTCACCGCGTAGACCCGCGCCAGGGCGGCGGCGTCGTCGGGCCGGCAGGCGATGCCGTACACGGTGTCGGTGGGCACCCCCACCACCCCGCCGGCCTCGAGGGCCGCGACCAGGGGCTCGAGCGCGCTCATCCCAGCCGCGCCTCCACCACCCGGGGGCGGCCGGCGAGGTCGTCGACCACCGCCACCTCGCTGCCGGGACGGCCCTCCTCCACCAGCCCCACCACCGCGTCACGGCGGCGGGGGTCGATCTCCAGGGCGAGGTATCCGCCGGGGCGCACCAGCGGCAGGCAGCCGCGGAGCAGCGCCCGGTAGGTGTCGAGCCCGTCCGCCCCGGCCTCGAGGGCGAGCCGGGGCTCGTGGTCGCGGACGTCGCGCATCAGCCCCTCCATCTCCGCGGAGGTGATGTAGGGCGGGTTGCTGAGCAGGGCGTCGTAGGCGGCGTGGCCCCCGAGCGCCGCCTCCCACGACCCCTCGACCACGGTCACCCGCCCCTCCACCCCCAGCCGGGCGGCGTTGTCCCGGGCCACCGCCACCGCCGCGGCGGAGACGTCGCCGGCCACCACATTGGCGCCGGGCAGCTCGGCGGCGAGGGTGCAGGCGATGCAGCCGCTGCCGGTGCCGGCGTCGGCGAGGCGCAGCCCCTCCCCCGCCGCGCCGGCGGTGGCCCGGCACCAGCGCAGCGCCCGCTCCACCAGGGTCTCGGTCTCGGGCCGGGGGATCAGCACGTCGGGGGTGACCCGGAAGCGGCGGCCGTGGAACTCGCGCTCGCCGACCAGGTAGGCGACCGGCTCGCCGGCGGCGCGGCGGCGGAGCAGCGCCCGCATCGGCTCCAGCTCCTCCTCGCCGAGGGGCCGGTCGTACTGCAGGTACAGGTCGAGACGGCGCAGCCCCAGGCTGTGGGCGGCGAGCAGCTCCGCGTCGAGCCGGGGGCTCTCGCTGCCCCGCTCGGACAGGAAGCGGGTGCTGAGCCGGACGACCTCGACCAGGGTGGGAGCGGGCACCGGCCGAGGATAGGGGGCGGCGAGCAGGCTCAGCCGGCGGGGGACTCCTCGAGCAGGCGGCGGGCCTGCTCGGCCTGCATCAGCGGCTCGATCAGCACGTCCAGATCGCCGTCGAGCACCTTCGGCAGCTGGTGGACGGTGAGCTCGATGCGGTGGTCGGTGATCCGGGACTGGGGATAGTTGTAGGTCCGCACCTTCTCGCTGCGATCGCCGCTGCCGACCATGCCGCGGCGGGTCTCGCTCATCTCGCGCTGCCGCTCCGCCTGGGCGAGGTCGTAGAGCCGGGCCCGCAGCACCCGCATCGCCTTGTTCCGGTTCTTCAGCTGCGACTTCTCGTCCTGGCAGGTGACCACCAGCCCGCTGGGGAGATGGGTGATCCGCACCGCGGAGTTGGTGGTGTTGACGCTCTGACCGCCGTGGCCGGTGCTCCGGTACACGTCGATCTTGAGGTCGTTCTCGTCGACCTGGACGTCGACGTCGTCGGCCTCGGGGAGCACCACCACGCTCGCCGCCGAGGTGTGGATGCGCCCCTGGGACTCGGTCTCGGGAACGCGCTGGACGCGGTGCACCCCGGACTCGTACTTGAGCCTGGAGTAGGCGCCGGCGCCGTGCACCTCGAAGACCACCTCCTTGAAGCCCTTGCCGGACTGGTTGGAGTCGAGGATCTCCACCGGCCAGCGGCGGCCCTCGGCGTAGCGGAGGTACATCCGGAGCAGATCGCCGGCGAAGAGCGCCGCCTCGTCCCCCCCGGTGCCGGCGCGGATCTCCACCACCACGTCGCGCTCGTCGTTGGGGTCGGTGGGCAGCAGCAGCGTCCGCAGCCGCTCCTGGGCGGCCTCCTCGCGGTCGCGCTGGACGCGCAGCTCGTCCTCGGCGAGGGCGACCATCTCGGGGTCGCTGTCGTGCCGGCGCATCTCCTCGGCCTCGGCGGCGGCCGCGGCGGCGTGGCGCCAGCTGCGGCCGGTCTCGACCACCTCGCGCAGCCGCGCCTGCTCCTGGGAGAGCCTCTGTACCCGCTCGACGTCCTGGTAGGCGTCGGGCGCGCTCAGCTCGCGCTCCAGCTCCTGGTAGCGCTCCTCGAGCGCGCGGAGGCGTCCCTCGATCCCGCCCAATGCGGCCCCCGCGATTACGAGGCCAGCGTCAGCGGTGTCCCCGGGACCCCGACATCCCCGGCCCGCGCCAGGGCGAGGGCCTCGATGGCCACCTCGATCTGGGCGTCGTCGGGCTCGCGGGTGGTGAGCCGCTGGGTGGCGAGGATGGGGATGAGCGCGAGCCGGCCCGGAGGCGTGCGCCGCACCCTGGCGAGGCCGCGGATGCCCTCGTAGGCGATCGCCGCCACCACCGGGATCAGGATCACCCGGCTCAGCACCAGCAGCGGCACGGGGAGGCCGCCGAAGGGCGCGAAGACGACGATGCTGACCAGCGCCACCACCACCAGGAAGCCGGTGCCGCAGCGGGGGTGGAGGCGGCTCGCCCGGCGGACGTGCTCGACGTCGATCGGATCGCCCGCCTCGTAGCAGTTGATCGTCTTGTGCTCGGCGCCGTGGTACTCGAAGACCCTGCGCACGCTCGGAACCTGGGCGATGAGCCCGAGGTAGCCGAGCAGCACCCCGGCCCGGGCGATGCCCTCGATGACGACGAAGCCGACACTGCGGTCGCCGTGGTGGATCAGCCCGGCGAGGCCGAGGGGGAGCCCGACGAAGAGCAGCAGGCCCACCAGGACCGACACGCCCATGGTGGCGCGCATCACCCGCGGGGAGAGGTGGATGTCGTCCGCCTCCGCCTGGACGTTCGCCGACCAGGTGAGGGCCCGCATCCCCAGGTGGAGCATCTCGATCAGGCCGGCGATGCCGCGGAGGAGGGGCAGCGCCCACACCCTGCTGGTGTAGACCCGCGAGGTCAGCGGCTCGGCGATGCTGACGATGCTGCCGTCACGACGGCGTGCGGCGACCGCAAAGTGCCTGCGGCCACGCATCAGCACGCCCTCGATGACGGCCTGGCCGCCGTAGAAGAACTGGTCGGGCTCGGCGGCCATGGCGTCGGTCAGCTCTTCGCGGCAGCGGCGGCGGCGGCCGCGGCGGCCTTCTCGGCCCGGCGGCGGAAGCGCTCGACCTGACCGCCGGTGTCGATGATGCGCTGGGTGCCGGTGAAGAACGGGTGGCAGACCGAGCAGACCTCGGTCTTCAGCTCGGTGTGCGTCGACCCGGTGGTGAAGGTGTTGCCACAGAGGCAGCGCACCACCGCGTCGGCGTGGTATTCGGGGTGGATGCCTGCCTTCATGAGTGCTCCTGGGTCGCCAATCGGTCGCGGGGAGAGGCCCGCTGGAATTCGGGCCGAGAATACCACGGGGCTCATTCGCCCAATCCCGCCGTCAGGGGATCGTGGCGGCGGGCGCCGGGCCGGTGACGGGCTCCCCACGGGGGCGGGTGAAGTTGCCGTGGGCGACGCCCGGGAGCACGCGGCGGAGGTGGTCGAGGGCCTCGAGCATCCCCACCCCCGGCGAGGTGGCGGGGAGCACCTCGAGCAGCCAGTCGTGGTCGACGTTGAGGCTGCGCCACTGGACCTGCTCGACGCCCATCTCGCGGCAGGCGGCGACGGTGCGCTCCAGCTCCTCGGGCGCGTCGGTGATCCCCGGGAAGGTGAGCAGGTTGAGGCACACCTGGCCACCCGCCTCGCGCATCACCCGGCCGCACTCCACCACCTCCTCCAGCCCGTAGCCGGTGGGCCGGTAGTAGGCGCGGAAGACGGCGTCGGTGAACGAGATCGCGCTGATCCGCACCGAGTCGCACCCCGCCGCGACCAGGCGGCGGAGCGCCGCCGGGCTGCTGCCGTTGGTGTTGACGTGGACGGTGGCGGCGGGGTGCTCGGCGCGGATCCGTCGGGTGGCGCCCTCGAGGGCGGCGGCGCGGGTGAGCGGCTCGCCCTCGCAGCCCTGGCCGAAGGAGACGATCCGGGCGCCGGCACCGCCGAGGTGGTACCCGGCGAGGTCGGCGAGCTCGGCGGAGGTGGGTGCGTAGCCCATCCGCGGCTGCGGGGTGGGCACCGGCTCGGGCTGGAGCGAGATGCAGCCGAGACAGTCGGCGTTGCAGGCGGGGGATGCGGGCAGCGCCCCCTCGTAGCGGCGGTGGAAGGTGTTCTGGGCGGTGTAGCAGTTGTGCTCGAGTGCGCAGACGGCGAGCTGCTCGACCACCCGGTTGCCGGGGAGCGCGGCGCGGGCGGCGGCGACGGCGGCGCCGAGGTCGCCCCGGCGGAAGCGCTCCGGCTCCCACCAGTCGAGGTCGTCGGTGCGCGCCGCCGCCACCATCAGCCTGCCGCGGTGCTCGGCGACCGCGGTGTAGCCGAACAGGGGCAGGCGGGGCACCCCCGGCTCCGGGCGGGAGGCGGGCAGCAGGGTGCGGAGATGGCCGACGGGGAGGACGGCGGCGACGGCGAGGCCCTCGAGGGGCACCTCCCGGCCCTGGCGGTCGAGCCCGAGGGCGCGGCGGCCGGGGAGGTGGGCGAGGGTCGCCGCCGCCGGCAGCGGGATCAGCCCGGCCGGGTCGAGGGGCACCAGCCGCCGCCCCGAACGTCCCGCCGGACGGGCGTCGACGGTGGTCAGCTGACCGTCCGGACCGGCGACACAGGCACGCACGAACACAGATGGTAGTGATCGGTCACACAGAGGTCAGAATTCCGGTGGATGATTGTGCGATGCGACTGAGGATCCCCCGTCCCGCCCGGCGGCTGATGGTGCCCGCCCTGCTGGTGGCGGCCACCGCCGGCCTGGTCTCGGGCGGCACCCCGGCGGTGAGCGTCGGCCCGGTGGGCACCCCGGCGCACCGCGCCTCGGCGGCCACCCACCCGGGCGGCGGGGTCGCGTCCGCGCCCTCCTCCCGCCCCGGGGTGCTGACCATCGCCGCGCTGCGCACCATGCACCGGACCGCCGGTTCGCTGGTCGCCCTCGAGCCTCCGCAGCCGGCCGCGGGATACACCCTGCAGCGGGTGAGCTACCGCAGCCAGGGCCTCCGGGTCACCGCCACCCTGGTGGTGCCCACCACCCCGGGCCGCCACCGGCTGGTCATCGCCCTCCACGGGCTCGCCATCGCCCGGTCCTACCGGATCGGCGCCGACGCCCTGCCCCTGGCGATCCCGCTGGCGAAGCACGGCGTGCTCGTCGCCGTGCCCGACTACCGCGGGCTCGGCGGCGGCGACCCGGACCCGCGCACCCAGGCGCTCCCGCTCGCCGACGCGATCGACGCCCTCAATCTCCTCGACCTGCTCCGCCACGATCCTCGCGTCGACCCCGCCCACGTCGGGCTGATCGCCCACAGCCTCGGCGGCAACGTCGCCGAGATCATGCTCGCGGTCCAGCCCGGGATCCGCACCGCGGTCCTCTACGCGCCCAGCGAGAGCGAGTACTCCGCCCTCTACCTGCGCCGGCCGAGCTTCTTCGCCGGCCGGCCCGGCCTCGGCCCCCCCTCCCAGGACGCCGCCGTCTATCGGGCGATGTCGCCGGGCTCCAACTTCGGCAGCCTCCACTGCACCGTGCTCCTCGACCACGGCACCGCCGACCGGGTGGTGCCGGTCCGGGCCAGCGAGGTGCTCAGCCGCGAGCTCAGCGCCGCCGGTGCCAGCGTCCGGCTGCGGCTGATCCCGGGCGCCGGCCACGACCTCGACAAGCCGGTCTGGACCACCCCGCTCGCCGAGGGCACCGCGTTCCTGCTGACCTCGCTGTAGCCCGCGTCATCCTCCTGCGGGGTCCGGTCCGGCATCCCCCCGGCGGCGGCCGGCTCTCAGCTGCCTCTCAGCCTCGGACCGGTACGCCCGTGGCAGTCTGTCTCCCGGCAGCGTTCACAGAGGGAGGGAACCGGTGGGGACGACGGTGATCGGGCGGCCCGCGACCCGCCGGACGGCGGCGCCGGAGGCCCGGCCGGGTGGCCGCCTCGCCGGAGCCGACCTGCTCCGGGCGGTGGCGATGCTCAGCGTGATCGCCGTCCATGCGGTCGCCTGGATGGCGACGGCCGACGCCCCGGCGGCGGTCGTCTACGGCAGCCTCGACCGGCTGCTCCGGTTCGGCGTCCCGGTCTTCGTCTTCCTCACCGGCTACGTGCTGGTGCACCGGTATCGCGACCGCGCCATCGACCCCCGCCGCTTCGCCCGGGGACGGGCCCGGCGGGTGATCGTGCCCTTCGTCACCTGGGCGCTGGTCTACCTCGCCTGCGCCTTCGTCCTCACCCCGCTCCACGACCAGATCCACTCCGTCGCCGACCTCGGCGGCATGCTCTGGAGCGGCGCCGTCGCCGGCCACCTCTACTTCCTGCCGGTCGCCCTGCAGCTCTACCTGCTCTTCGCGCTGCTGCCCCGGAGCCGCCGCGCGGTGGCGGCGCTCTGCGCGGTGGCGATCCCGCTCCAGCTGGTGCTGACCGGGCTGCGAGCCGCCGGCCGGCTGCCCGAGGGCGGGATCCTCGGCGACCTCGACGGCGAGCACGCCCAGTGGCTCTTCGTCTGGTGGCTCGGCTACTACGCTCTCGGCGCCGCCGCCGCGGCCTGGCACGAGCCCCTGGATCGGGCGCTCCGCCGCCATCGCCGCGCCGCCCTCGCCGCCCCGCTGGTGGCCGCGCCCCCGGTGCTCCTCGACCTGTACCGGTCCGGCGCCCAGGGCTACGACGAGATCCTCCGCCCCTCGATCCTGCTGCTCACCGTCGCGGTGCTCGCCGCCGGGCTCGCCGCCGGTCAGGGCCTGGCCCGCCGCGGCCGCCGCCGCACCCGGGTGGTCGAGATGCTCGCCCAGCGCTCCCTCGGCGTCTACCTGCTCCACCCGCTGCTGCTCACCGTCACCGGCCGCGCCCTGCAGCTCGACGGCTCGCCGCTGCGGATGGACGGCGACCTCGCCCACAGCATCACCGCCTACCTGGTGCTGGTGTTCGGCACCCTCGCCGCCAGCCTCCTCGCCGTCGGCGTGCTCTGCCGGGTGCCCGGCGGCTGGCTGCTCGCCGGACGCGTCGAGGGCCGCGGCGCCCCCCGCGAGACCGGCCCGGTGCGCTCGCTGCGGCGCGACGCGGTGCCGGTGCCCGTCCGCACCCGCTAGCCCTCCGCGGCGCCATCCTCCCGTCTCCGGAGCAACAGGATCACGCTGGTCCAGCGCAGCGAGCCGCGGCCGAGCACGAGGTGCGGGGTCCGCTCCCGGTCGCCGTCGGTCCAGATCGGGTCCTCGATCAGGGCACGCGGAGGCGGCCGGTCGTCGAGCGGACCGATGAGCTCCAGCCCCGGGGTGTCGACGACGTACCCCCGCAGCGCCTTCGCGGTGACGAACTCCGGGTCGTCGCCGCCCGCCAGGATCCACTCGGTGGCCACGCAGAGCACCCCGCCCGGCCGCAGCACCCGGGCCATCTCACGCATCCCCGGGCGGACGCGTCGTGACCGCCGAAGTGCTCGATGCTGCTGAGCGAGTTGACGACGTCGAAGGAGCGGTCGTCGAAGGGGAGGTCGAGCGCGTCCGCGGCCATCGGCCGGAGCGCGGCCTCGCGGTACGGGAAGGGCGCGTACCGTGAGGGGCTGGTACGCCTTGCGGTGGAAGCGGTGCTCGCCCTGGGGCATCCCGAGCGCGCGGTTGTCCATGAGCCAGGTGGGGTCGTCCCACGCGTCCGGATGGCAGAGCCGGTTGAGCGCGCTCCGCGGCTGCTCCGGCGGCGCGCTCCGCTCGGCGACCGCGACCAGGCCGCGGGCGAGGCCGTCGTCGCCGCGGGTCGCCTCCTGGAGCTGGCGGGCGATCCGCTCCATCGACCTGCGGATCGTCGGGCGGCCGCGCGCGGCCTCGGCGAGGACGGAGCGGAGGCTCCGCACCAGCGCCCGGCGTCGGGAAGCTGCCGCCATCGCGGCCGGGAGCGTACACCCTGCCCCCGGGAGCTAGCGGAGCCGCCGGCCCTCCTCGGGGCGGAGGGCGACGTGGTGCTTGGTGGCGATCTCGCGGAGGGTGCCGCTGCGTGCCCGCATCACCATGCTGTGGGTCTCGGCCCACCAGTTGTGGTACAGCACGCCGCGGAGCAGGCCGCCGCCGGTGACGCCGGTGACCGCCACGGCGACGCCGCTGCCGGGCACCAGCGCGTCCATGCTCATCGACGCCTCGGGATCGAAGCCGGCGGCGCGCACCGCCACCGCCTCCTCCTCGTGGCGCACCCAGGGGCGGCACTGCAGCTCGCCACCGAGGCACTTCAGCGCGCAGGCGGCGAGCACCGCCTCGCGGGTGCCGCCGGCACCGAGCATGACGTCGACGCCGCTGCCCGGCACCGCCGCCATCATCGCCGCGCCGATGTCACCGTCGCTGATCAGCGCCACCCGTGCGCCCATCTCGCGGACCCGCTCGAGCAGGGCGAGATGGCGGGGCCGGTCGAGCATGCAGACGGTGAGGTCGCGGACGTGGACGTCCATCGCGAAGGCCACCCTGCGGAGGTTGTTCTCCGGGGTGTCGGCGATGTCGACCGAGCCGCGGGCCGCCGGGCCCACCGCGATCTTGTGCATGTAGGCGACCGGCGGCGGGGCGGCGATGCCCCCCGGCTCGGCGGCGGCGGCGATGCTCAGCGCCTGGGTGAGGCCGCGCGAGACCAGGCTGACGCCGTCGACGGGCACCACCGCGAGATCGATGCGCTCGCGCCCGGAGCCGATCCGGCGGCCGGCGGCGAGGGTGCCCGAGGGCTCGTCGGTGCCGAGCACGATGTGGCCGTCGAAGGGCATGCTCGCGAGCGCCTCGGCCATCGAGACCTGGGCGGCCTCGCGGGTGCCGGTCTTGTCGCCGCGCCCCAGCCAGCGGCCCACCGAGAGCGCCGCCGACTCGGTGGCGCGGAGCAGCTCGAGAGCGTGGTTGCGATCCCGGGCCTGGCCGGCGCGGGAGCGTGAGGCGGCAACCCGGGAGACGCTGGTCATCGTCCTCCGGCGGCGCTCACACCGAGAGCCGCGGGCTGACGATCGCGGAGGGGTCGGCGGGGGTGGAGGACACCCCGGCGCGCTCGCACACCGCGCCGAGGAAGTCTCGGAACAGCGGGTGGGGCACGTTCGGCCGCGAGCGGAACTCCGGGTGGAACTGCGAGGCGACGAAGAACGGGTGGTCGCGGAGCTCGACGATCTCCACCAGCCGGCCGTTCGGCGAGACCCCGCTCACCACCATGCCGGCGCGCTCGAGCGGCTCGCGGTAGTGGTTGTTGAACTCGAAGCGGTGGCGGTGACGCTCGTAGACCACCGCCTCGCCGTACGCCGCCGCGGCCCGCGACCCGGGCAGCAGCCGGCAGGGGTAGACGCCGAGGCGCATGGTGCCGCCCTTGTCCTCGATGTCGCGCTGCTCGGGAAGCAGGTCGATCACCGGGTGGGCGGTGAAGGCGTTGAACTCGGTCGAGTTGGCGTCCTCCGACCCCAGCACCTCGCGGGCGAAGTCGATGACCGCGCACTGCATCCCCAGACAGAGGCCGAGGTAGGGGATGCGGTGGTGGCGCGCGTACCGCGAGGCGGCGAGCTTGCCCTCGATGCCGCGATGGCCGAAGCCGCCGGGGACGACGATGCCCTCGACGCCCTCGAGCGCCGACACCACGTCGCCCTCGAGGTCCTCGGCGTTGACCCAGCTGAGCTGGACCTCGGCGCCGTGGTGCACCGCCGCGTGGCGGAGCGCCTCGATGACGCTCATGTACGCGTCGGGCATCTGCACGTACTTGCCCACCACCGCGATCCGCACCGGCGGGCGGGGGGCGTCCATCCGCGCCACCAGCTCCGCCCAGCGCTCCAGGTCGGGCCGGGCGGCGGTGATGTCCAGCTGCTCGACGATGAAGTCGCCGAGGCCCGCCTCCTCGAGGAGCAGCGGCACCGCGTAGATGGTGCGGACATCGGGGACGTTGATCACCGCGCGGGTCTCGACGTCGCCGAAGAGGGCGATCTTGTCCTTCAGCCCCTGGTGGATGGGCTGCTCGCTGCGCGCCACGATCACGTCGGGCTGGATGCCGATGCTGCGCAGCGCGTTGACGCTGTGCTGGGTCGGCTTGCTCTTGAACTCCTCGCTCGCCGCGATGTAGGGCACCAGGGTGAGGTGGACGTAGCACACGTTGCGCCGTCCCACGTCGTTCTTGAGCTGGCGGATGGCCTCGAGGAAGGGCAGCGACTCGATGTCGCCCACGGTGCCGCCGACCTCGACGATGACCACGTCGGGGCGGGGGGCGGCGTCCTCGGCGACCCGGAGCACCCGCTCCTTGATCTCGTTGGTGATGTGGGGGATGACCTGGACGGTGGCGCCGAGGTAGTCGCCGCGGCGCTCCTTGGCGATGACGCTCGCGTAGATCTTCCCGGTGGTGACGTTGCTCGCCTTGCTCAGCGAGATGTCGACGAAGCGCTCGTAGTGGCCGAGGTCGAGGTCGGTCTCGGCGCCGTCGTCGGTGACGAAGACCTCACCGTGCTGGTACGGCGACATCGTCCCCGGATCGACGTTGAGGTATGGGTCGAGCTTCTGCATGACCACGGTCAGCCCGCGCGCCTTGAGGATGGTCCCGATCGACGCTGCGGTGATGCCCTTCCCCAGGGACGAGACCACTCCGCCGGTGACGAACACGAACCTGGCCATGCGCGATCTCCAGTGGAGGTTTTTCAGATGCTAGCAGGCTCAGGGCGTCACCGCGCGGGGCTCCAGCACCACCACCCGGGTCTCCTCGGAGGTGGGGAGCGAGCCGGTGAGGTTCAGCTTGGGCTGCGGCGCCCACCCCTCGGCCAGGCCCATCTCCTTGGCGAACTTCTCGACCGGGTCGTAGTCGCCGTCGACGCCCGGCACCGCGTAGCGCACCGGCACCACGATGGCGGGCTCGAGGGCGTTGACCAGGCGGGCCGCGGCCTGGGCCTCGAGGCCGTCGCCACCCCCCACCGGGACGGCGAGCACATCGAGGTGGCCGAGGGCGTCGATCTCGCTCTCGGTGAGCTGGCGGCGCAGCCGGCCGATCGAGCACACCCGGACGTCGTCGACCTCGACGCGCATGATCGTCGTGGTGGCGTCGGCGACGACGCCGAAGACGCTCACCCCGCGGAGCTCGTACTCGCCCGGACCGCTCACCTCCTGGGCGCGTCCCGCGCCGGGACGCAGCAGGGAGAGGTCGACCTCGCCCTCGGTGCGCACCACGATGTCCGGGTTCACCCGGGGCGGACGGCTGGTCGCCCCCGGCGGGATCGGGTCGATGACCACCTCGACGTCGCGGCCGCGCAGCCGCACGCACGAGAGTCCGACGAAGGTGAGTTCCATGTGCACAGCGATGGTAGCCGGGCTTCGTCAGCCGCCGCCGACCACCACGCTGAGGGTGCGCTCCGCCCCGGCCCGGACCACGGTGAGCACCACCCGCTGACCCTCGGTGAGGGCGAGGGCGACGGCGTCGAGGGGATGCTGGGCGTCGAGGGGGATGCCGTCGAGGGCGGTGACGTCGTCGCCGGCGATGAGACCGGCGGCGTCGCTGGGGCCGCCGGGGACGACGGCGCGGATCAGCGCCCCCGGGCGCAGCCCCACCGCCACCGCGGTGGCGGGGTCGAGCACCACCGCGTCGACCCCGAGGGTGGGCCGGCGAGCGCTGCCGCCGCGCTCGATGGCGGCGACCAGGTCGGCGGCGCTCCGCCCGCTGAGGGCGAGCACCCCCGGCGGGGCGCCGTCGCCGCCGACGAGCACCACGCCGATCACCCGGCCGGCGGCGTCGAGCACCGGGGCGCCGTCCTCGGAGGGGTCGGCGGTGGCGTCGACGGTGGTGACGTCGACCACCGCGCCCCCGGCGACCCCGGCGGCGGCCGCGGGCACCACCCGGCCGGTCGAGCTGATCTGACCGGCGGTGACGCTGGTGGCGGCGAAGGGGGGCGAGCCCACGGTGATGGCGAGGTCGCCGGGCCGCGGCGCCTGCCCCTCGGAGCCGGCGAAGGTGAGCGGGGTCAGCGCCTTCGAGTCGGCGGCCCGGAGCACGGCGATGCCGTGGATGAGATCGGTCCCCGCCACCGAGGCGTCGACCGCGTGGCCGTCGGGAAAGGCGATGCGGAGCCGGGTGGCGCCGCTCAGCGCGTGGGCGCTGGTGACCACCAGGCCGTCACCGCTGGCCACGAAGCCCACCGCGAAGCCCTGGGGGCGTCCCGCCAGGTCGGCGGGGCTCAGCGGCCGGGTGAGGATCTTCACCACCGAGGGCGCGGCGGTGGCGGCGATGCTCTGGTACGAGGGGGAGATCGGGCCGCCGCTGTACGGGGAGGGCTGGGTCACGATCCGCTCCACCGGCCCCAGCCGCTGGTAGAGCCCCCAGGCCGCGGCGGCGCCCCCGACCAGGCCGACGCAGGCGCTGAGCAGCACCACGGCGAGCAGCGGGGGGCGGCGCCGAGTGCGGCTCTCGGCGACGGGGAGGACGATCGGCGGCGAGCCCTCCTCTGCGGCGCCGGGCAGGCCGCCCTCCAGTATGGTCACGGGTGCGGAGACCCTCCCTCCTCCCGCGAGCGGCGCTTCGCGAGGTAGCGGGCGATCCCGGCGGCGTTGCCGTGGACCCCGTTGAGCAGCTCCATCCGCGCCCGCACCGCCGGCTCGAGCTGGTCGGGCGGGGGCACGAAGGCAGCCTCGAAGGCGGCGGCGATGTCCTCGACGCCCGCGTCCGGCGACTCGCGGGTCACCCTCTCGGCGAGCTCGACCCAGCGGTGGAGGGTCTCCTCCGCCTCGGCGAGGCCGGCGGCGGCGTCGGGCAGCGGGCCGTAGTGGGTGAGCACCACCTGCTGCGGGCGCAGGGCGACGTACTTGTGGAGCGAGCCCACCGAGAGCTCGAGGTCGAAGTCGGGCGGCGGCACCGCCGGTCGCAGCGCCGGCTGCCCGGGGAGCATCACCCCCACCGAGTCGCCGACCAGCAGGGTGCCCGAGGCCTCGTCGAGGACCGCCTGGTGGTGCTTGGCGTGCCCGGGCGACTCGACCATGGTGAGATGGTGGCCGCCGCCGAGGTCGATGCGCTCGCCGTCGGCGGCGGCGAGGATCCGCTCCTGCGGCACCGGGAGCATCCGCCCGTAGAGCGAGTCGAGCAGGTCGCCGTAGACCCGGGCGGCGCTGTCGACCAGCCGGGTGGGGTCGACGAGGTGGCGCGCCCCCTGCTCGTGGACCACCACCGTCGCCGACGGGAAGTCGGCGGCGAGGTCGCCGACGGCCCCGGCGTGGTCGAGGTGGACGTGGGTGAGCACGATCCAGGCGAGGCCGTCGGGCCCCAGCCCCAGCTCGCGGAGGTGGCGGCGCACCGTCTCGGTGCTGGTCCGCGCGCCGGTCTCGACCAGGGCGGGCCGCGGCCCCTCCACCAGGAAGCCCGCGGTGAGGCTGTCCTGGCCTCCGAGCAGGGTGTCGATCTGCCGGATCCGGGGCGCGATCATCAGTCTCTCAGGCATGGCGCCCAGGGTACCGAACCCGGTTCAGTGGGGGCTGGGGCCGGCTCCCGGGCTCGCCGAGGCTGAGGGGGTGGGCACCACGGCGGCGCCCGAGCCGACCAGCTGGCGGAGCCGGTCGAGGTCCTTCTGGACCGCGTCCTGCTCCTTGCCGTAGGTGACGTAGTCGCCCTTGGCGATCGCCTGCTGGGCGTTGGTGTTGTGCTGGATCAGGTCGTTGACGATCGCCAGCACCTGCGGCGGCAGGGTCACGCCGGCGCCGCCGGGCAGCGGCGTCGGCGAGGCGCCCGGCGAGGGGGCGGCGCTCGAGGGCGCGCCCAGGCCGGGCACGGGGATGGGCTGGCCGAAGAGGTTCTGGAGCGCGTCGGGCAGATTGGTGCCCTGGGCGATGCGCGACTGGGTGCCCACGATCACGTAGCGGAGCTGGGGGAAGCTGCCTCCGGCGGCCTGCACGTAGAGCGGCCGGACGTAGAGGAACGAGTGGGTGTTGAAGGGCAGCACGATGACGTTGCCGAGGAACACCGACGAGCCGCCCTGGCTCAGCAGGCTGATCTCCGGGCTGATCACCGGGTCGGTGTTGATGTTGTTGTCGAACTGCAGCGGCCCGAGGACGTTGTCGGCGTTGTTGAGGCGGATGGCGACCATCCTGGGAACGCCGCTGCTGTAGTCGCAGCGCGCCGCCAGCAGCGCGGTCATCACGTTGCTGCCGGCGCCGCCGCCGCTGCTCTGCGCCGGTGAGAAGGCCTGGAGGAGCACGAAGGAGGCGCCCCTGTCGCCGGGGAGGGTGAGCTCGACGTAGTAGGGCTGGGTGTCCTGGGTGTTCCCCGAGATGATCTCCTGGGCGACCCGGAAGAGGTCGCTGCGGTTGAAGAGCACGTCGGGGTCGGTGATGTGCACCGACCCGTAGGCCTGCCCCTGCGCCTTGAAGAGGTCCTCCGGGTAGCGCAGGTGGGTGCGCAGCGACTCGGGCATGCTGGAGAGCGGCTGGAACAGGCCCGGGTAGATGTCGCTGTAGGTGGCGGTCAGCGGCTCCGAGGGATCGACCGCGTAGAGGGTGGTCTGGCAGGTGCGGGCGTCGACCACCGCCTTCACCGCGTTGCGCATGTACGAGGTGCCGTCGCTCTGCCGGAAGGCCTCGGGGAAGAGGTCGCTGGCCACGTAGGCGTCGGCGACCACCTGGAGGTGCCCGCTGCCGGCGTCGGCGACCACGTAGGGGTCGCCGTCGAGGCGCAGGAAGGGAGCGAGCTGGGCGACCCGGTCGCGCACCTCGCGGTGGAGGAGGACGCGGCTGTCGGAGGTGAGCGCGGAGGTGAGGAAGAGATCGAAGCCCTTGAACGCGCTGAGCGAGATCGCCAGCCGGTCGAGCCCACCGGGGTTGTGGATGCCGCCCGGGAGGTTGCCGTAGGTGGCGGTCTGGTCGCCGTTCTGCGAGGGGTAGTCGAACTCCTTCTGGGTGGTGTTCACCACCACCGGCTGGGTGGTGGCCAGGCCGCAGTACAGCCGCGGGTCCTTCACCGCGAGGTCGGGCGGGGCGTCCGGCGCCACCAGCTGGAGGGGCTGGCGGCCGGCCAGGATGTCGGGCTTGCCCTCGGCCCCGACCCGGTTCACCGAGACCGCGGTGATGCCGTAGCCGTGGGTGTAGATGAAGCTGCGGTTGACGAAGGAGCCGGCGGGGATGTCCGCCTCGGCGACCTCGCGCGAGGAGAGCATCACCTCGGTCTCGCCGTTCGGCGAGGGGTAGCGGTCGACGGTGATCGAGGGGAAGGTCTGGTAGCTGCGGCTGCGGTCGATCTGGTTGAAGACCTCCTGCAGCACCCGGTAGTCCTGGATGCGGATGTTCTTGGTGGTGCCCGCGTCCGCCACCAGGTCGGCGACCGTCGGCGGCTGGGGGGCGCTGCCCGGAGGGGTGCCGAACTGGGTGGTGACCACGTTGCGATCCGGGGCGAGCCCCCAGGCGGTGCGGCTGGTGCTGAGGAAGTCGGCGATCGAGGAGCGCTGGGCGGTGAGCGCGTTCGGGTTCACCGAGGTGGCCCGGTAGATCGCCGTGGGCACCCCCTGAGCCACCCCGGCGAGCAGCAGCCAGCCGGCGAGCAGGCCGCCGATCACCGCCGCCCCACGGTAGGCGGAGGCGCCGCGCAGCATCACCAGCACCACCACGGTGATCAGCGCGAAGACCACCGCCACCCACTGCAGCGCCCCGAGCACCGGGCGGAGCACGTTCCGCTCGACCGCGTCGAGGCCGATGAAGTTTCCGTGGTCGCTGGTGGTGAGGTGGAAGACGCCGTAGTGGGCGCCGAGCGCCGCCAGCACGAAGATGGCAACCAGCACCACGCCCGCGTGGCGGACCGCCGCCGCCATGCCGTCCTGCGGGGTGCGCCCCACCGGCGGCCGCAGCGGCATCGGCACCTCCTCCGGGGCGGTCTCGACGGCGACGCAGAGGGCGGCGAGGCCGATCGCGCCGAGCAGGCCGACGACGGCGGCCCCCCAGGCGATCCCCTGGAGGTCGTCGAGCACCGGCAGGGTGAAGAGGAAGAACGAGTAGTCCCGGTGGAAGACCGGGTCGGTGGCACCGAAGTCGTGGTGGTGCTGCCAGAGGAGGACCTCCTGCCACTGGCCGGCGAACCAGGCCCCGGCGACGATCCCCGCCACCACCGCGAGGGCGATCCCCGCGAACACCGCGACCCGTCCGCCGGAGCGGTCGAGCGCGCCCGCGGCGGCGGCGAAGCCCGGGATGTTCAGCGCCACCAGGCCGCCGCAGACGAGGAAACCGATGATGAAGAGCACGATCTTCGCCAGCAGCGGCGTCCAGAAGACGTTGGTGTGGTCGAGGTTGCCGAGGAACAGGTACTGGACGCGGAGGTCGACGAGCGAGAACGCGCCCACCAGCACGACGATCACCACCACCGCGATGGCGATGAGGATCCGCCTGCGCCGGGGCATCAGCGGGCCGCTCCGCACCACCCGCGGGCGGCGGCCCGGCGGCTGCTTGCGGAAGAGGTCGGCTGGATCGAACCCGAAGTCGCTCATGCGATCAGCGCCGCAGTGTAGCCCTCGCGGCAGGCGACCCGAGCCAGGCGGTCAGCGCCGCTGGAGCAGGAGCCGGATGTCGAAGGGCTCGCGGCGGCGCCGCACCCGGCGGGAGGCGACCTCGGGGCGGACCTGGAGCATGTAGGGCTCCTGGTGCCGGAGCACCTCCTCGATCGCGTCGGCGATGAGCATCCCCGGGTGGATGGTGGGGACGCGGTCGGCCACCAGCTCGGCGATCTTCTCGTTGACGATGGTCATGTCGAGCTCGTGGGCCTGCTCGAGGACGTTCAGGCAGTCGTCGAGGCGGCGCAGGCGGATCCGCCGCTCCCCATCCTCGGGGCTGATCGGCACGGGCTGGGTCATGGCCGGAGAAAATAGCGCATCGGTGGGCCCGTCGAAGCTGTGGTGGTCACCCCTTCCCCTGCCGGCGCCGGTCAGACCCGCGCGGGCGCCGCTCCGGCGCCAACGCCGGTGATCTCGGTCTCCACCTCCGGCGACGGCTGCGGGGCGGCGTCGATCGCGGGCGACGCCCAGAGCGCGACCTCGTCGGCGGCGGCGGTGGCGGTGTCGATCGGGCCCCCTGGCGAGACCCGGGTCTCACCTCCGAGCAGCTCTGCGACGAGCATCAGCACCATGGCGACTCTCCCGGTGAGGGCGCAGCGGCACCCCGGGGTGGTCGGCGAACCCCCCGATCATACCCGAGGCCCCGCCGAACCGACGGTCAGACCGCGGCGGCGGCGGGCTCGGTGCCGCGGGGGCGGCGGCGGGAGGCGGCCCGGGGGCGGGCGACGGCGGCGCGGCGCGGGGCCGGGAGCAGCGGCCGCAGGTACCGCCCGGTGGCGCTGATCGGCGACGCCGCCACCTCCTCGGGGGTGCCGGAGGCGATCACCTCGCCGCCGCGGTCGCCCCCCTGGGGCCCGAGGTCGATGACCCGGTCGGCGGTCTTGATCACGTCGAGGTTGTGCTCGATGACGATCACCGTGTTGCCGGCGTCGACGAGCCGGTGGAGCACGCCGAGCAGCTTCTCCACGTCGGCGAAGTGCAGGCCGGTGGTGGGCTCGTCGAGGATGTACACGGTGCGCCCGGTGTCGCGCCGGCTCAGCTCGGTGCTCAGCTTCACCCGCTGCGCCTCGCCGCCGCTCAGCTGGGTGGCGGGCTGGCCGAGCCGGATGTAGCCGAGCCCCACGTCCTGCAGGGTGTGCATCTTGCGGGCGATGCGCGGCTGGTTCTCGAACAGCACCGCGGCCTCGTCGACGGTCATCGCCAGCACGTCGGCGATGCTCTTGCCCCGGAACCTCACCTCCAGCGCCTCGCGGTTGTAGCGGCGGCCCTTGCACACCTCGCAGGTCACGTAGATGTCGGGGAGGAAGTGCATCTCGATCTTGATCATCCCGTCGCCCTGGCACGCCTCGCAGCGGCCGCCGCTGACGTTGAAGGAGAAGCGGCCGGGCTTGTAGCCGCGCACCCGCGCCTCGGGCAGCTGGGCGAAGAGCTCGCGGATGTACGTGAACACGCCGACATACGTGGCCGGGTTGCTGCGCGGGGTGCGGCCGATCGGCGACTGGTCGACGTTGATCACCTTGTCGACCGCGTCGAGGCCGTCGATGCCGGTGTGCCGTCCGGGACGCTCGCGGGCGTGGTGGAGGTGCTGCGCCAGCCTGCGGTAGAGGATGTCGTTGACCAGCGTGCTCTTGCCGCTGCCGCTCACCCCGGTGACGCACGTGAAGGTGCCCAGCGGGAAGCTCACGTCGATGTCGCGCAGGTTGTTGGCGCGCGCGCCGCGCACCGTCAGCGCGCCCGGACCACCGGCACGCCGGCGATGCGGGACCGGCACTCCACGGTCGCCGCGCAGGTACTGCGCGGTGACGCTGTCGGGGGTCGCGAGCACCTCCTCGAGGGTGCCCGCCGCGACCACGTGGCCGCCGTGCTCGCCGGCGCCCGGGCCGATGTCGACGACGTAGTCGGCGGAGCGGATGGTCTCCTCGTCGTGCTCGACGACGATCAGGGTGTTGCCGATGTCCCGCAGCGCCACCAGGGTGTCGATGAGCTTGCGGTTGTCGCTCTGGTGGAGCCCGATGCTGGGCTCGTCGAGGACGTACAGCACCCCCATCAGCTTGCTGCCGATCTGGGTGGCGAGGCGGATGCGCTGCGCCTCACCGCCGCTGAGCGTCTGCGCCGCGCGGTCGAGGGTGAGGTAGTCGAGGCCGACGTCGTTGAGGAAGCCGAGCCGCTCGCGGATCTCCTTGAGGACCTGGCGCGCGATCAGCGCCTCACGGTCGGTGAGGTGCAGCTCGTCGAGCCGGCGCAGCGCCGCGACCACGCTCTGCGCGCAGAAGTCGGCGATGCTCAGGCCGTCGACGGTGACCGCGAGGAACTCCGGCTTGAGCCGCCTGCCCGCACATGCCGGGCAGGGACGCTGCATCATCAGCCGCTCGATCTCCTGCTTCACCCAGTCGGAGTCGGTCTCCCGGTAGCGGCGCTCGAGGTTGGGGATGACGCCCTCGTAGTGGGCCTCGAAGTGGCGCGCCCTGCCGGAGTGGGAGACGTAGCGCATCCGCACCGTCTCGTCCCTGGGCAGGCCGTGCAGGATCACCCTGCGCTGGGCGTCGGTCAGGTCGCGCCAGGGGGCGTCGACGGGGATCCTGTAGCGGGCCGCGACCGCGTCGACGACCTCGGCGAGCCAGCGCTGCGACGGACCCCTGGTCCAGCCGGCGAGCGCGCCGCCGGCGATGCTGAGACCCGGGTCGGGGACGACCGCCTCCTCGTCGACCTCCATGCGCAGGCCGAGGCCGGTGCACACCGTGCAGGCGCCGTGCGGGCTGTTGAAGGAGAAGTTGCGCGGTGCCGGCTCCTCCATCGAGATGCCGTCGTAGACGCAGGCGTAGTCCTGGCTGAACAGCATCTGGCTCAGCCCCGACGCCTCGTCCACCGGGATGATCAGGATGACCCCGTCGGCGAGCTTCGCCGCCTGCTCCAGCGAGTCGTTGAGCCGCGAGCTCAGCTCGGGACCGATCACCACACGGTCGACGACGATCTCGATGTCGTGCTTGTACTTCTTGTCGAGGGTGATCGGCTCGGAGAGGTCACGGAGGTCTCCGTCGACCCGAGCGCGGACGTAGCCGCCCCGGCGCGCCTCCTCGAACACCTCGCGGTGCTCGCCCTTGCGCCCCTGCACCATCGGCGCGCTGATCATCAGCCGCGTGCCCGCGGGCAGCGCGAGCACCTGGTCGGCGATCTGCTCGATGCTCTGCTTGCTGATCTCGCGTCCGCACTTCGGGCAGTGGGGGTGGCCGATGCGCGCCCAGAGCAGCCGCAGGTAGTCGTAGATCTCGGTGACCGTGCCCACCGTCGAGCGCGGGTTGCGGCTGGTCCCCTTCTGGTCGATGCTGATCGCCGGGCTCAGCCCCTCGATGTGATCGACGTCGGGCTTCTCCATCTGCCCGAGGAACTGGCGCGCGTAGGCGCTCAGCGACTCGACGTAGCGACGCTGTCCCTCGGCGTAGATGGTGTCGAAGGCCAGGCTCGACTTCCCGCTGCCGCTGAGCCCGGTGATGACGATCAACCGGTCGCGCGGCAGGGTGAGGTCGATGCCCTTGAGGTTGTGCTCCCGCGCACCGGTGATGACGATGGACTCGTGCGGCATGGCTCGGCTTTAGCCTACCCGGTCGTGGTCTGTGGATAACCGGGTGGACGCGCAGCGGGGGCCGGGCAACGTCGCCCAGCCCCCGCGTCGGGATTCGAAGGTCGGGGACTACTCCGGAGCAGCGCCCGCGGCGGCCTCCGCCTTCTCCTCGCGCTTGCCCTTGTCGCGTGACCCCTTGGGCACGAGCCGCATCTTCACCGCGTCGTCGAGCACCTCGACGAGAACGGTGTCGCCGGAGCCGTGCTTCAGGCGGAGAAGCTCCTCGCTGAGGGGATCCTCGATGACCCTCTGGATGACGCGCCGCAGCGGTCGCGCTCCGTAGATCTTGTCGAAGCCCTCGTCGACGATCCTGTCCTTGGCCTCGTCGGTGACACTGAACGCGAGCTCCTGCGCCGCCAGGTGGACCGCCACCTTGGCGAGCATGAGATCGACGATCTGGCGCATCTGCGGCATCGCGAGCCGCTCGAACACCACCACCGCGTCGACGCGGTTGAGGAACTCCGGCCGGAACGACCGCTTGAGCTCCTCCATGATGGTGTCGCGCATCTTGCCGTGCTCGGCCGAGCTGGTCCGCTCGTCCGGGATCGCCGGCTGGAAGCCCATCGAGAGGTTGGCCTTCAGGTTGGACACGCCGAGGTTGCTGGTCATGATCACGATGGTGTTCGCGAAGTTGACCGCCTTGCCCTTGGCGTCGCTGAGCCGGCCGTCCTCGAGGATCTGCAGCAGGATGTTGAAGACCTCGGGATGCGCCTTCTCGATCTCGTCGAAGAGCACCACGCTGTAGGGACGGCGGCGCACCGCCTCGGTGAGCTGACCGCCCTCGTCGTAGCCGACGTATCCGGGAGGCGAACCGACCAGGCGCGCGGTGCTGTGCCGCTCCATGAACTCCGACATGTCGAGCCGGATGATCGCGTCCTCGTTGTCGAAGAGGAACGCGGCCAGCGAGCGTGCCAGCTCGGTCTTGCCCACGCCGGTGGGGCCGAGGAACATGAACGAGCCGATGGGACGCTTGTGATCCTTCAGCCCGGCGCGCGCACGGCGGACCGCCTGGGAGATCACCTTGACCGCCTCATCCTGTCCGACCAGCCGCTTGTGGATCTCCTCCTCCATGCGCAGCAGTCGAGAGGTCTCCTCCTCGACCAGCCGGGACACGGGGACGCCCGTCCACGACGAGATGATCTCGGCGATGTGCTCCTCGGTCACCTCGGGCACGGTCTGCCCCAGGCGATCGCGCCACGCCATCTCCTCGGAGACGTACTTCTCCTTGAGCTTCTTCTCCTTGTCGCGGAAGGAGGCGGCGGTCTCGTAGTCCTGACCGGCGATCGACTCCTCCTTCTGGATCTGGAGCTGCCGGATCTCCTTCTGCATCGCGCGCAGGTCGTCAGGAGTGGTGGTGAGCTTCATCCGCACCCGGGCGCTCGCCTCGTCGATGAGGTCGATCGCCTTGTCGGGCAGGGACCGGTCGCTCACGTAGCGCTCGCTGAGCTCGGCCGCGGCGACCAGCGCCTCGTCGGTGATCTTGACCCGGTGGTGCTTCTCGTAGAGGGAGCGGATCCCGGTCAGGATCTCCTTGGTCTCGGTGAGGCTGGGCTGTTCCACGAACACCGGCTGGAAGCGGCGCTCGAGCGCGGCGTCCTTCTCGATGTACTTGCGGTACTCGTTCAGCGTGGTCGCGCCGATGCACTGGATCTCGCCACGCGCCAGGGCGGGCTTGAGGATGTTCGCAGCGTCGATCGCGCCCTCGGCGGCGCCCGCACCCACCAGGGTGTGGAGCTCGTCGATGAAGAGCACGACCTCGCGCGACTGGCGGATCTCGTCGAGGATCTTCTTGAGCCGCTCCTCGAACTCGCCGCGGTACTTGGTGCCGGCGACGAGAGCGCCCATGTCGAGGGTGAGCACCCGCTTGCCCATCAGGGACTCGGGGATGTTCCCCAGGATGATGTGCTGGGCCAGGCCCTCGGCGATGGCGGTCTTGCCGACGCCGGGCTCGCCGATCAGAGCGGGGTTGTTCTTGGTCCGCCGGCTGAGGATCTGGATGACGCGCTCGATCTCCATCTCGCGCCCGATGACCGGGTCGAGGGAGTTCTTCTGCGCGAGCTCGGTGAGGTCGCGGCAGAACTGGTCGAGCAGGGGGGTCTTGGAGGGCTTCTTCTGCGCCTCCTTGGACTCCTCCTCCAGTCCGGACTCGTGGAGCAGCCGCTCGATCTCGCCGCGCACCTTCTCAAGGGTTGCACCGAGATCCTCGAGGACGTGGGCGGCGATGCCCTCTCCCTCGATGAGCAGGCCGAGCAGGAGGTGCTCGGTGCCCACGTAGTTGTTCCCCATGCGACGCGCTTCCTCGAAGGAGATCTCGATGACCTTCTTCACCCGCGAGGTGGGGATGATCTGCTGGATGATGATGCGCTCGTTCCGACCGAGGACCGACTCGATCGTGCTGCGCACCTTGTTGATCTCTACTCCAAGGTTGTTGAGCACCTTGGCCGCCAGGCCCTCACCTTCGCGCAGCAGCCCGAGCAGCAGGTGCTCGGTGCCGATGTACGAGTGGTGAGAGCGCTCCGCCTCCTCCTGCGCCAGGGTGAGGACCTTCTTCGCTCTCTCGGTGAACCGTTCGAAGGGATACAAGCTCTCGTTCTCCTCCGCCGACGCTGCCCCGGCGGGAGGACCTCCGCGGGGTCGACCGCGGCGGGCAGCCCCCCGTCCAAGGAAGCTCAGCGACCACCACTATACCCAGCCCTGCGCCCCAGCAACCTCCCCTTGGGGAACGAGGCCGTGACGAGCCGTCGAAAAGCCGGCGACGGGGCCCCCGCGACCCGGTCGCGGGGGCCCGCCTATTCCGCCTCCTCCGTGGCCGGCACCGCCGGCCTCGGCTCCTCGACCGCCTCGGTGGCGGCCTCCTTGGGCTCGGCGAGGGTGGCGGCGGGCGCCTCCGGCACGGCCGCGGCGGCCTCCGGCTCCTCGGTGTCGGCGGCGGCGGGCGCCTCCGGCGCGGCGGCGGCGGCCTCGGCGCGGTCGGCGGCGGCCTGAACCTGCTCCGCGTGCTCCTCGGCGACGGCGCCGGCGACCGCGCCGAGCCCCGCCTGGAGGGAGCCGATGTCACGATCCTCGTCGTCGCCGCCCTGACCGGGCTCGTAGTCGGCGCCGGGGTAGTACTCCTCGCCGACGTCGCCGGAGCCGGCCCCGCGGCCCTGCAGCTGGCGGAGCGAGAGGCTGATGCGGCGGCGCACCTTGTCGGCGTTGAGCACCATCACGGTGACGTTGTCGCCCACCTTGAGGACGTCCTCGGTGCGCTCGACGTGGTCCCACGAGAGCTCGCTGATGTGCAGCAGCCCCTCGACCCCGTCGGCGATCTGGAGGAACGCGCCGTACTTCTTCGTCTTGGTGACCACGCCCTCGACCGGCTTGCCCTGGGGGAAGCGATCCTCGATGGTGTCCCAGGGGTCGGCGCTCATCTGCCGCAGGGAGAGGCTGATCCGGCTCAGCTCGGGATCGAGCTTGATGACCTTGACCGAGACCTCGTCGCCGACGGTGAGCATGTCGCTGACGTTGTTGATGCGATCCCAGCTCAGCTCGCTGATGTGGATCAGGCCGTCGGCGCCGCCGAGGTTGACGAAGGCGCCGTAGGAGGTCAGGCCGCTGACCTTGCCGCTGACCAGGTCGCCGACCTGGAGCTTCTCGAAGAGCTCCTCGCGCTGCCGCGCCCGGTCCTCGTCCTGGGCGGCGCGCTGGGACACGATCAGCCGGTTGCGCTTGCGGTTGACCTCGAGGATCTTGACCGGGATCTTGGTCCCGACCAGCTCCATGAGGTTGCCGCTGTACTGGCGGGCCACCTGGCTGGAGGGGAGGAAGCCGCGCAGGCCCATGATGTTGACGATGAGGCCGCCCTTGTTCTGCTCGCGGACCTCGGCGTCGATGATCTCGCCCTCGGACTCCTTCTCCGCGGCCTTCTGCCAGATCCCTTCCGCACGCGCCTTTCGCAGCGAGAGCACCACGTTGCCGTGCTCGTTCTCGGGCTCGATGACGTAGACCTTGACCTCGTCACCCGGCGTCAGCTCGACCGGCGCCTCGCCGCGGGCGACCAGCTCCCGGTTGGAGATCACCCCTTCCGACTTGGCCCCGATGTCGACCAGCACCTCGTCGGGATCGACGCGGACCACGATCCCGTCGACGATGTCGCCGTGGGAGAGGGCCCGGATGCTGTGCTCCTGCTCGTTCAGGAGCTCCTCCATGGTCATGGGCTCGTCGACTGTGGTGGTCTGGGGCAACTCGCTCCTCGTTCGCCTCTGCCTGCGTGCACGTGGGACGCCGGTCGAAAGCTGCGGACCCCGGTCCGCGGTGACCGCCGCGCGCTCTGGCGGAATACGGGCGCGAACGCACCGTGCCTGCGCGGCGGGCGGAGTGTACCACCCCCGCCGCGCTCGCTCGCCAGGGGGGTGCGAGGAGCCTTCGCAGCTTCGCGTCGCGGTCTTTACATGTCTGAACCCGATGTCATCCCCCCTTTTCGAGTTTCCTGAGACGCTCCTCTCGCAGCTGGCACCGGCCCCGCGGGGACCGGGAAAGCCCCAGCACCGAATCAGGAACGGGAACTTGGACACGATGCGGATCACCATCACCTGCGAGGAATGCGGCCGCCGCCACCGCCTCGAGCGAACCATCGACGAGGCTGGGCCGATCTGGATCGTCTGCCACGAGTGCGAGCTTCCGCTCCGCGCCGTCCTCGAGAGCGGGACGGCGATCACCGCCACCGCGCCGGTCGAGCCGGTCGAGCCCGTCACCACCACCAAGAGCTTCGTCGACGCCTGGGCCGGCACCCTGGACCTGTCGACCAGCACCTCCGCCTAGACCCCTCTCTCCGGACCGGCGGGACACCGCCGGTCCCCCTCCCGAACCCTCTCTCTCGGACCGGCGAGCGGCCTCGGCCCTCGCCGGTCCCCTTGTTAACGGTGTGCGTGGCTCGGGGGGGTGGGGTGCTTGCGGCCGTGTTCCTCTGTCGGGGGGACTGCGTCCCCCCGTCCATTCGCCGGCCTCGCCGGCGGGGCGCGCCTTCGCGCGCCTGAGCGGCTTCGGACCGATCGAAGGGTGCACGGCGGCGCGAAGACGCCGCCCGCCGGCGAGTGCCGGCGCGGAGGGGGTACGAGAGGGCATCGCGCCAGCGATTCCCTCTCGTGGACGGCGGAGGCGGAGCCTCCCCCGGTTGAAACCCGGCCGCCGGTTCGTCGGAATCCTGTACAACCGTGGACATGGTCATCGATGTCGGCGAGGGGTCGTTTCTGCACGACGTGGTCGAGCGGTCGCTGACGGTGCCGGTGATCGTGGACTTCTGGGCGGCGTGGTGCGCGCCGTGCCGGGCGCTGGGGCCGGTGCTCGAGCAGGTGGTGGAGGCCCATCCCGACGAGGTGGTGCTCGCCAAGGTGGACGTCGACGCCAACCCGCGGCTGCAGCAGCGGTACGGGGTGCGCGGAATCCCCGCGGTCAAGGCCTTCCGCAACGGCCAGGTGGTCGCCGAGTTCACCGGTGCCCAGGGGCGGCCCGCGGTCGAGCGCTTCGTCGAGGCGCTGCTCCCCTCCCCCGCCGAGCGCCTCACCGGCGCCGGCGACGAGGCCTCGCTGCGCCGGGCCGTCGAGCTCGACCCCGGCCTCGCCGCCCCCCGGGTGGCGCTCGCCCGGATGCTCCTCGACCGCGGTGAGGGCGAGGCGGCGGCCGACGTGCTCGGCCCCGCCCAGCACGACTCGGTGGCCGCGGGCCTGCTTGCCCGCCTCCAGCTCGCCGCCGAGCCCGGCGCCGGCGCCCCGGCGATCGCCGCTCTCGACGCACTCCGTGCGGGTGACCCGTCGACCGCGCTGCCCGCGCTCGTCGAGGCGGTGCGCAGCGGCGAGGGACCGGTCCGGGACCTCGCCCGCCGGGTGGCGGTGGGGCTCTTCAACGAGCTCGGCGACGCCCACCCGCTGACCCAGACCCACCGTCCCCAGCTGGCGGCGGCGCTGCACTAAGCTGTTCGCATGCCCACCGAGGCCCCGACGAAGCGCGACGCCCCCGCCGGCAGGGACAGCGCGCGCCGTGACATGCCCTGGAACGTGGTGGTCTGGAACGACCCCATCACCCTGATGTCGTACGTCGTCCTCGTCTTCCGCCGCCTCTTCGGCTACGACGAGACCACCGCCACCAAGCTGATGATGCAGGTCCACCAGGAGGGCAAGGCGATCGTCGCCAGCCAGCCCCGCGAGCAGGCCGAGGTGTCGGTGACCCGGCTGCACGCGTTCGGGCTGCAGGCCACCCTGGCCCGCGGGTAGCCGCGGCAGCATGGCCTGGGTCCGGCGGCGGCTCAATCGGGTCGAGCTGCGGCTCGACCGGCGCGAGCGCGACATCCTGCTGCGGATCGTCGACGAGCTCCGCCCCGGGCTCGGCGACGACCCCCGCACCCGGCTCCACGCCTACGACGACCCCAAGCTCGACGAGGACTACCAGCGCTACTCCCGGCCCGAGGTCGAGCACGTCCGGGCCGCCGACATCGACGCCGTCCGCGCCGCCCTCGGCGGCTCCGACGACCGCTTCCGGCTCTCCGAGGACGAGGCGCTCACCTGGGTCCGGGCGCTCAACCACCTCCGCCTCGTGGCCGGCGCCCGGCTCGGCATCGACGACGACGGCTGGGAGGAGCGGGGTGATGGAAGTCTCCTGGAGAGCGAGGAGTACGCGATGCTCGTCACCCTCGGCTGGGTCCAGGAGAACGTCGTCGCCGCGCTGACTCCTTCGTAGGAGGCGCTCACCGTGACGCGGTGGGCCGGGCGGCAGCCCATCGCGGCTACCGCAGGCCGCCGCGTGCTCTCTTCTCAGTAGCGGGTGACCTTGAGGGAGAAGTCGAGGGCGACGGCGGAGTGGGTGAGGGCGCCGACGCTGATGTAGTCGGCGCCGGCGAGGGCGTAGGCGCGGGCGTTGGTGAGCACGACGCCGCCGCTGATCTCCACCTTGGCCCGGCCGCGGATCAGCTGCATCGCCTCGCGCACCTGGCCGGGGGCGAAGTTGTCGAGGAGGATGCGCGGAGCCTTGTCGGTGAGCGCCTGCTCCAGCTCCTGGAGGTTGCTGACCTCGACGTTGATCGGCGCCTCGGGGTGGGCCTTGCGAACCGCGCGGAGGGCCGGGCTGACGCCGTTGGCCAGGGCCAGGTGGGTGTCCTTGATGAGCACCTGGTCGTACAGGCCCATCCGGTGGTTCACCGCGCCGCCCATGCGGGTGGCGTACTTCTCGAGGTTGCGCAGGCCCGGGGTGGTCTTGCGGGTGTCGAGGATCAGGGTCTTGGTGCCCTCCACCGCCTTGACGTACCTGGCGGTGAGGCTGGCGATGCCGCTGAGGTGCTGGAGGAAGTTGAGGGCAACCCGCTCGGCGCGCAGCATCGCCCGCGCCGGGCCGAAGAGGCGGGCGACGATCTGGTCCTCCTGGACCTTCTGGCCGTCCTGGGTCTTGGCGTCGAACTGGAGCCGCTCGTCGACGAGCTGGAAGACGCGCCGGGCCACGGCCAGGCCGGCGATGACGCCGTCCTGCTTGCAGACCACCTTGCCGCGGCACGTCATCTCCGGCGGGAGGATGGCGTCGGTGGTGATGTCGCCGTCGCCCACGTCCTCCGCCAGCGCCGCTTCGATGAGCGGATCGAGGACGTCGGGTGCGAGCGCGTCAGTTGTGGGTTCGAGCGTGGCTGTCAAAGCGTAGTCCCCTGTTCCGGTCCGTGACCCAGATTCCGAGCCATTCGTCTCCGCTGTCCGGGAAGTCGTCTCGCAGATGGCTGCCCCGGCTCTCCTCGCGAGCCAGGGCGGAGTCGCAGACCAGCGTGGCGGTGAGCGCCCGGGCGCGGAGCCCGCGGGCGGCGACCGAGCCGTCGGCCTCGCACTCCGCCCGGATGCCGGCGGCCAGGTCGCGGGCGGCACCCAGGCCGCCCGCGTCGCGGACCAGCCCGGCACCGTCCCACATCGCGTCGCGCAGGCGCTCGTCGCGCCGCGCCACCGCGCCCGCGTCCAAAGTGTGGACGGGGGCTGCCGCGGGTTCCTCGACCACCGCCGAGGCCGCCGGCGGAGGCGCCTCGGCCCGCAGCCGGAGCGCCGCCTCGGCGGCGCGGTGGGCGAAGACCACCGATTCGAGCAGGCTGTTGCTGGCCAGGCGGTTGGCCCCGTGGACCCCGCTGCTGGCCACCTCGCCGCAGGCGTAGAGCCCCTCGACGGTGGTCGCCCCGCTGAGGTCGGTGCGCACCCCTCCGATGAGGTAGTGGGCCGCCGGCGCGATCGGGATGAGATCGCGGCTGATGTCGATCCCGAAGCTCATGCAGGTGCGATGGATGGTGGGAAAGCGCACCGCCGCCCGGTCGGCGAGGCCGGTGCAGTCGAGGCGGACGGAGCTCTCGCCGGAGCGCTGGAGCTCGCGCCAGATCGCCTGCGAGACGACGTCCCGCGGGGCCAGCTCGCCGCGCGGGTCGGCGTCGAGCAGGAAGCGCTCGCCACGGCCGTTGACCACCCGCGCCCCCTCGCCGCGCACCGCCTCGCTGATGAGGAAGCGGGGGGCGCCGTCGAGTGCCAGGGCGGTGGGGTGGAACTGGACGAACTCCATGCTGGCGCACTCGGCGCCGGCGTCGTGGGCGAGGGCGATGCCGTCGCCGGTGGCGGGCGCCGGGTTGGTGGTGTGCCGCCAGAGCCGGCCGGCGCCGCCGCTGGCGAGCACCACCGCCCCGGCGAGCAGCCGGCGGACGGCCCCGGTGTCGCCGTCGCAGACCTCGACGCCGATGCAGCGGCCGCGGCCGTCGGTGAGCAACCGGGTGACCAGGTGGCGCTCGAGCAGCCGGGCGCCGGTGGCCCGGAGCCGCCGGATCAGGCTCGACTCGATCTCGAGGCCGGTGGCGTCGCCCCGGGCGTGGAGGATGCGGGAGCGGGTGTGGGCCGCCTCGCGGCCGAGCATCAGGGCGCCGTCCTGGGTGTCGAAGCTCACCCCCCACTCGACCAGGTCGCGGACCCGGCGCGGCCCCTCCTCGACGAGGACGCGGACCGCGGCCTCGTCGCAGAGCCCGCGACCGGCGGCGAGGGTGTCGGCGAGGTGGAGCTCGGGGGTGTCGTCGCCGGCGACGGCGGCGGCGATGCCCCCCTGGGCCCACCGGCTGCAGCCGTCGTCGAGCGCCGCCTTGGTGACCACCGTGACCCGGGCCCGCCCGGCGGCGACCAGCGCCGCCACCAGGCCCGCGATGCCGCTGCCGATGACGACCAGGTCCGCTGCGTCGCCCGGGGTCTCCGTCGAGCTCGAGGGGTTCAGAGCACGCTCGCCTTCACTCGAACCCGGTTGGAGGCGTCGACCTGCACCACCCGCGGGGTGTGCGCGGCCAGCTCGGCCTCGTCGTACTGGGCGTAGGTGATCAGGATCACGGTGTCGCCGGGGTCGCCGATGTGGGCCATGGCGCCGTTGAGGGCGATCTCACCGGGGGCCCCCTCGATCGCGTAGGTGATCGCCCGCGAGCCGTTGGTGACGTTGACGATGTGCAGCTGCTCTCCGACCACGATGTCGGCGAGGCGCATCAGCTCGGTGTCGATGCTGCAGGAGCCCTCGTAGTGCAGATCCGCCCGCGTCACCGTGGCGCGGTGGATCTTCGACTTCATGACGGTACGCTGCACGGGCGGCTCCTACCGGCGGGGGCGACCTCTGGACGAACCGGCGAGGTGGCGCCGCCGACGAAGGCAGTCGTTGGCGCGTCCGCCGATCCCAGGCAGAGAGTGTCGATCAGCCGGGTCGCGCCCATTCTAGCAGCGACCAGGATTCGAGCCCGGCTGCCAACCTGCGCAACCGGCTCGAAGCTGTCCTCGTCGACGACCGCGATGTACTCCACGACGAGGTCCGGGGAGGCGCCGGCGACCGCGGCGGCGGCCGCGGCCAGGGCCGGCCCGCTGCGCTCGCCCGCGGCGAAGCGGCGGGCGGCGGCCGCCAGCCCCTCGGGGATGGCCAGGGCCTGGGCCCGCTCGGCGGCGGAGAGGTGGACGTTGCGGCTGCTCAGGGCCAGGCCGTCGGCGTCGCGAACGGTGGGACAGACGACGATCTCGGTCCCGGTGTCGAGGTCCTGGGCGAGGCGGCGAACCACGGCGCACTGCTGGGCGTCCTTCTCGCCGAAGTAGGCGCGGTCGGCGCGGGCGGCGATCAGCAGCTTGGCCACGACCACCGCCACCCCGTCGAAGTGGCCCGGTCGGAAGGCTCCCTCCAGGGTCGAGGTGACCGCCCCGCCGACCCGCACCCCGGTGGCGAACCCGGCGCCGTACATGGCGGCCGGGTCGGGGACGAAGGCGGCGTGCACCCCCTCGGCGGCGAGCATGGCGAGGTCGGCGCGGAGCGTCCGCGGGTAGCGGGCGAGGTCGTCGCCGGAGGTGAATTGCGCCGGGTTGACGAAGATGCTGACCACCACCCGATCGCACTCCTCTCCGGCCCGGGCGATCAGGCTGCGGTGGCCGGCGTGCAGCGCGCCCATGGTGGGCACCAGGGCGACGCTGAGGCCGGCGGCCCGCCAGCGCTCGGACTGGAGGCGGAGCGCCCCCGGAGTGGCGAGGACGCGGGGCGCGTCCGCGAGATCGTGCATGGCGTCTCTCAGTGGTAGCTGTGGGCGTCGTCGGGGAAGGCCCCCGAGGCGACGTCGGCGGCGAAGGCGGTGAGCGCGTCGACGGCCTGGTCGCCGAGGTTGGCGTAGGCGCGGACGAACTTGGGCATCGGGTCCTGGGTGAGGCCGAGGAGGTCGTGGACGACCAGCACCTGGGCATCGCAGTCGGGGCCGGCGCCGATCCCGATCGTGGGGATGCGCAGCGCCGCGGTCAGCTCGGCTCCCAGGTCCCGCGGCACCCCCTCGAGCACCAGCGAGAAGGCGCCCGCCTCCTGGAGGGCGAGCGCGTCGTCGAGGATGCGCCGGCGGTCGTCACCGCTGCGGCCCTGCACCCGCATCCCGCCGAGGGAGTTGACGAACTGGGGGTGAGCCCGAGGTGGCCCATCACCGGGATCCCGCGCTCGACGAGGTGGGCGACGAGCCCCACCACCCGACCGCCCCCCTCCACCTTGACCGCGTTCATCCCCGCCTTGAGGAAGGCGGCGGCGTTGTGGACCGCCTCGGCGTCGGAGGCGTGGTAGGCGCCGAAGGGCATGTCGCCCACCAGCAGCCGCGCCGGGGCGCCCCGGGCCACGGAGCGGGCGTGGTGGAGCATCTCCTCCATGGTCACCGGCAGGGTGCTCGAGTACCCGAGCATGAGCCCGCCGAGCGAGTTGCCGACCAGCAGGACGGGGATGCCGGCGGCGTCGAGGATGCGCGCCGTGGTGTAGTCGTACGCGGTGACGACGGCGAACCGCCGGCCCTCACGCTTGCAGGTCTGGAGGTCGTGGACGGTGACCGGGCGGCCGCCGGCGGCCACCTCAGGCCTGCGCCGTGACGGGGGCGAGCGCGGCGAGGCCGGCCCGCATCGCCCGGACCCCACCCGCCCGGCGGCGTCCTCCCGACGGTGAGCCGGCCGCGGCGAGCACCGCCGCGACCTCCTCCCGACCGGTGCCGCCGGCGGTGCGCAGGGTCTCGCTGGCGAGGTCGCGGTAGAGCCGCCGGGTGGCGGGATCGCGCCGCAGCGCCTCGAGGTGACGGTCGACGGTGGCGGCGTCGTTGCGCACCACCGGGCCGGTGAGCGCCGAGCGCACCCCCAGCCGGCGGACGTTGCGCGCCGCCCCCTCGAGCAGGCTGGCCAGCGCCTCGCCGGCGATGTCGGCGTCCACCCCGGCGCTCTCCAGCAGCGCGGCTGCCCGCGCCACCAGCGCCAGCGGGGCGTTGCCGGCGAGCACCGCGGCGGCGTGATAGAGGACGCGCCCGCCCGCGGGGACCGCGAACGGGATGCCGCCGAGGTCGCCGACCAGTCGCTCCAGCACCGGCCGCAGCCGCTCGTCGGCCTCGATCGCGAAGTAGCTGCCCCGGAGCGCGCCGGCGGCGTCGCCACCGGTCAGCGACTGCAGCGGGTGCACGCCGCCCACCGCCCCGGCGGCGTGGCGGGCGGCGGCGAGGACCGAGGCGGGGTGGGCGCCGCTGCAGTGCACCAGGCCGCGGCCCCCGAGCGAGGCGCCGCTGGCCGCGATCGTCGCCGCCACCCGGGTGATCTCGGAGTCGGGGACGGTGAGCAGGATGAGGTCGGCGTGGCGGGTCGCAGCCACCGCGGAGTTCGACCACCCGGGCGCCGACCCGCGCGGCCAGGGCGCGGGCGTGCTCGGGGGTGCGGCTGGTCACCGCGGTGACCGTGTACCCGGCCCGGTGGGCGGCGACCGCGAGGGCGGAGCCGCAGCGGCCGGCGCCGACCACGGCGATCCGCGGGCGGGCCGGGGGCGACCCGGGGGCGGGGCGCACGGCGTCCAGGATGGCGGTGGGGACCCGGTCCCGCACGGGGGCGCGTCTCACGTCTCGGTCACCTCGTGATCCAAGCGTCGCGGTGCGCCTCCGCCCGGGTGAGGAGGGGTGCCGGCGGCCAATTCCCCGCTCCTCGCGGCGCCACCGAGCGTCCACGGGAGAGGGCGGTCGCCACCTTCTCGACGCGAGGTGTGCGCGTCCAGATGGTACCGCTAGTGGCCCGGCGCGCTCATTCCGTCACCGAGTTCCGGTGTCCACCGCGGCCGCGCGACGGCCGGGTCACATCCCGGCGGCGGCGGTCGGGGCGGCGTCGACCCGGTGGAGCAGATCGGCCTGCTCGATGATCCGGTCCATCTCGATCGCGTCCATCGTCTCCACCTCGACCAGCCGGGCGGCGAGGGCGCGGAGCACGTGCTCGCGCTCGCGGAGCACCTGCTTGGCGAGCATGAAGGCGCTGTCGACGAGGTGGTGGATCTCCTGGTCGATCTCGCTGGCGACCTCCTCCGAGTAGTTGCGCTGCTCGCCGAGGTCGCGGCCGAGGAAGACGAGCTCCTCCTTGGTGCCGAAGGCGAGCGGGCCGAGCTTGTCGCTCATGCCCCACTCGGTGACCATCTTGCGGGCCAGCGAGGTGGCCTTGCGGATGTCGTCCTGAGGCACCGGTGGTGATGTTCTTCTCGCCGAGGATCAGCTCCTCCGCGCAGCGGCCGCCGAGGATGCCGGCGAGCTGATCGGCCAGCTCGGCCTTGCTCACCAGGTACTTGTCCTCCTGGGGCAGGCTCAGCGTCCAGCCCAGCGCCATGCCGCGGCTCACGATGCTGATCTTGTGGACCGGGTCGGTGTGCGGCAGCGTCCGCATCACCAGCGCGTGGCCCATCTCGTGGAAGGCGATGGTCGTCTTCTCCTTCTCGGAGATCATCCGGCTCTTCCGCTCCGGGCCGGCGATGACCCGGGCGATCGCCTCCTCGAGGTCCTTCATGGTGATCAGCTTCCGGTTGTTCCGCGCCGCCAGGATCGCCGCCTCGTTGATGAGGTTCGACAGGTCGGCGCCGGAGAAGCCGGGGGTCTGCTTGGCGAGCACCTCGAGCTGCACCGACGAGTCCAGCGGCTTGTTGCGCGCATGCACCTCGAGGATGGCGCGGCGGCCGCGGATGTCGGGGCGGTCGAGGGTGACGTGGCGGTCGAAGCGGCCCGGCCGGAGCAGGGCGGGGTCGAGCACGTCGGGCCGGTTGGTGGCCGCGATGACGATGACGTGGGTGCTGGTCTCGAAGCCGTCCATCTCGACGAGCAGCTGGTTGAGGGTCTGCTCGCGCTCGTCGTGGCCGCCGCCGAGGCCGGCGCCGCGCTGGCGGCCGACGGCGTCGATCTCGTCCACGAAGACGATGCAGGGGCTGTTCTTCTTGGCCTGGTCGAAGAGGTCGCGGACGCGGCTGGCGCCGACGCCGACGAACATCTCCACGAACTCGGAGCCGCTGATGCTGAAGAAGGGCACGCCGGCCTCGCCGGCCACCGCCTTGCTCAGCAGCGTCTTGCCGGTGCCGGGAGGGCCGACCAGGAGCACGCCCTTGGGGATGCGCGCGCCGACCGCGGTGAACTTGTCCGGGTACTTGAGGAACTCGACGATCTCGGTGAGCTCGACCTTCGCCTCCTCGACGCCGGCGACGTCGTTGAAGGTGATCTGCGGCTTGTCCCCGGCCAGCAGACGGGCACGGCTGCGCCCGAAGGAGAGGGCCTGATTGTTCCCGCTCTGGGTCTGTCGGAGCATGTACCACATGAACCCGCCGATCACGACGAGCAGGAAGAGGTTAGGAAGGATGATGCTCCACAACAGATTGCCCCCGCTGGGTGGGTCGGCTTTGTAATTGGTGTAGCCGTGGTTGCCGAAGTAGCCCGCGATGTCCGAGTTCTGCGGAGTTGCGGTGTGGATCTTCTCGTTGCTGTTTGTATACCAGGTGACGCTCTGGCCGTCGCCGTCGATGATCGTCTGGTGGTTCTTGTCGGTGGAGATGGTGTTGCCGGCGTCGCAGCCCGAGGGGGCCTTGTCCCCGGCGCACTGGACCGCCTTCTGGAGCTCGCCCAGGGTGCGGTCGGCGGGGCTGGTGCTCGGGAAGCTCCGGTAGGCCAGGACGGCCACCATGATGATCGCGGTGACGAGGAGGAAGTAGACGAGAGGACGCCTCTGGCCAGTCATGGGGGGCAGTCTAGCATGGGGTCCGAAACCGTCAGATGCGCGCGATGCGGCTCCGTGGTGGGTCCGTCACCGGCGCGTTCCTCACCCCGCGTGACCTCCCCCGCGCGGAGAGCGCGGCGCTGGCCCTCGGCGAGCGCGACCAGCCTCCGCCGCGCCGCGGGGAACACCTCCTCGAGAGCCGGGATGAGCTCCTCACGCACCCTGGTGCGCAGGAACCGGGGGTCCCGGTTCGAGGGATCGTCGAGGGGGTCGAGGCCGAGCGCGGCGCAGTAGGCGACGGTGTCCCGCCGCCAGAGCCGGAGCAGCGGCCGGACCAGCGGTCCGGTCCGCGGCGCCATCCCGGTCAGGGCGCGGGGGGTGGCCCCGCTCAACGCCCGCATCAGCACCGTCTCGGCCTGGTCGTCGGCGGTGTGGCCGAGGGCGACGGCGCCCGCCCCGCGCTCGGCGGCGAGCCCGCGGAGGGCGGCGTGCCGGGCCCGGCGGGCGGCGTCCTGGAGCGAGCCCCCGGGCTCCACCACCACCCGCAACCCGGCGAAGTCGAGGCCGCGGCGCTCGGCGGCGACCGCGACCGCGTCCGCCTCCCCCGCCGACCCCTCGCGCAGCCCGTGGTCGACGTGGGCGACGACCAGGCGCAGCCGCCGGGGCGGGGCGAGCCGGGCGAGCCCGTCGAGGAGCGTCAGCGAGTCGGGGCCGCCGCTGCAGGCCACCACCACCGTCTCCCCGGGCTCGATCAGCCGGTCGCGGTCGAGCGCCCGGGCGAGCTCGCGCCGCACCCTCGCGACCGCCGGGACACGCTCCGGCGCGCTGAGCCGCGAGGCGGTACCTGGAGTTCGAACCAGGGACATAGCGGGTATGAGCCGCCTGCTCTGCCAACTGAGCTATACCGCCCGGGAGAGAGCTCCGCCGGCGCGCGGCGCGCGACCGTGGCGGAGGGAGTGGTTGCGGCGGTTGGATTCGAACCAACGACCTTCGGGTTATGAGCCCGACGAGCTGCCACTGCTCCACGCCGCCCCGGCAGTTTACCCGACGCGGCTTTTGCCGCGTCGGGCTGCCGGGGCGGCGTGGAATTTTTCGAGCGGGGGGGCTACGGGGCTCCGGGATCCGAAGCTATCCGCCGCGTGCGCCGGGTCAGCGGCGGGGCACGGTGAACTGCATCGGGGTCGGGGCGGGGGGCGCGGCGGCGGCGGCGGCGGCGGGCGGGGCGGTCGCGGCGGGGGCGGGGGGGGCGCCGGCGGGGCGGGGGGTGGGGCTCGGGATGCCGGGAAGGGGGCCGGGGTCGACGCCGCCCTCGGCGGGGACCCTGGCGCCGGGGGTGGCGATCACGAAGAGGCGGTCGCCGGGGCGGATGTAGCCGAGGCGGCGCGCCTCCTCCTCGAGCCAGCCGCTCGAGCTCGCCGACGCCAGCTCACGCCGGCGCAGGTCGACCTGCTGGCGGAGGGCGGTGTTCTCCTTCTGGAGGATGCGCACCCGTCCGTCGAGAGCGTGTCCCGCGGTGGTGGCGGCGTAGACCGCGTAGGTCACCCACGTCCCGGCAACGGCGACACCGACGGCGAGCAGACGTCGCCGGGTGAGGGTGCGGCGGGAACGCGGAAGGATTGCGACGGCCCTCTGAGACGTTGGCGGGGATCGGCCGTGACGCGCAGAGTATACCGGCGCTGTCGCATTACCGGGCGATGGTCAGTTCTCACCGGGGGAGGCTCCGCCCCCGTCCAGTCGCGCGCCTCTCTTCGCTCTCCTGCCAGCGCCGCTCCCACTCCTCGGGCTCGACGGTGTGGAGCGACCGGCCCTCCTCGCGGGCCCGGGCCTCCAGGGCGCGGAAGCGGTCGGCGAAACGGTCGGCGCGCTGTCGCAGGGCGTCCTCCGGGTTGACGCGCAGCCGGCGGGCGACCGCGACCGCCGACCAGAGCAGCTCGCCGACGGCGGCCTCGAGGGCGGGCGGGGCCGGGGGCGGCGGCGGGGCGTGGCCGCCCGGCACGGGCGGCGGGGCGGGGGCGGGGGTGGCCCCGTCGACCGCCCAGTCCTCGCCCTGCCGCGGCGGGGGCACGGCGGTGGCGGCGGCGGTCTCGACCTCGAGGCCGGCGACCGCCTCGAGCAGGCCGGCGAGGGCGCCGGCGACCTCGGGGGTCTCGTCGAAACCGAGCCGGGCGGGGCGCTTCTGGACGCCGAGGGCGTAGGCGAGCGCGGGCAGGGTGATCGGCACCCCCTCGAGCACCGAGAGCCGCTCCCCCTTCTCCGCCGCCTTCAGCCTCTCCCAGTTCACCACCACCTCGGCGGCGCCGGCCACCTCGGTGGTGCCGAAGACGTGGGGATGGCGGTGGACCATCTTCCGCCGGGTCACCTCGGCGACCTCGCCGATGTCGAACCCGTCGGGCAACTCCTGGGCGATGGCGCAGTGCATGAACACCTGGAGGAGGAGGTCGCCGAGCTCCTCGCGCAGCTGCGCCGGCGTGCCGCCCTCGATCGCCTCCAGCGCCTCGTAGGTCTCCTCGAGGAGGTAGGGGCGCAGGGTGCGGTGGGTCTGCTCGCGGTCCCAGGGGCAGCCCCCGGGGGCGCGCAGCCGCTCCACCACCTCGCCGAGCGCCCGGACCAACTCCGCCGCCTCGTCCCTCACGGTGTACTCCTTTTCTATCGGGGGGACTGCGTCCCCCCGTCCACTCGCGGGAAGCGCTGCGCGCTTCTCGCGAGTACCCCCCTCGCCGGCCTCGCCGGCGACGCTCGCGTTGCTCGCTCTTTCCATCGGGGGGCTACGCCCCCCGTCCACTCGCGCCGGCACTCGCCGGCGCCGCTGCTGTCCGCGAGGACGGGTCGGCCTCCGGTGGGTGACGACCGGTCCTTTGTACCCACATCTTCTCCGTCCGGGCTACGAGGCGGCGCGCTGCCGGATGCGTTCGAGCCGGCCCAGCTCGCGCAGGGCGCGGACCAGCACATCCTCCCATCCGGCCTCGCCCGGACGCCGCGTCGTCGGCACCCGCAGGCGGGTGGGCCCGGCGGTGACGCCGCGGAACTGGGCGGCGACGGCGGGCAGGTCGAGGCCGTGACCGACGGGGAGGCGCACCACCACCGCCTCCCCGTCCCGCTCGACGCCGAGCGCGCCGGCGGCGGCGGCGAGGAGGCGCACCCGCAGGGTGAGGAGCAGCGCCTGGGCGGGGGCGGGCGGCGGGCCGAAGCGGTCGGCGAGCCCGCGCCCCCGGGTCTCGAGCTCCATCTCGGTGGCGGCGGCGGCGAGGTCCTGGTAGCAGCGCAGCCGCAGCCGCTCGTCGCTGACGTAGCTCGGCGGCAGGTGGGCGGCGAGCGGCAGCGAGACCGTGACCTGGGCGGGCGACTCCACCACCGGCTTCCCCTGGAGCCGGGTCACGGCGTCGCGGAGCAGGTGGTTGTACAGCTCCAGCCCGACCGCGGCGATCTCGCCGTGCTGCTCCTCGCCGAGCAGGTTGCCGGCGCCGCGGATCTCCAGGTCGCGGAGCGCGAGCCGGAAGCCCGCCCCCAGGTCCTGGAGATCGCCGATCACCTCGAGCCGCTTGTCGGCGCGCTCGGTCAGCGACTTCTCGGGCGGGTAGAGGACGTACGCGTAGGCGCGCTGCCCGGCGCGACCGACCCGGCCGCGGAGCTGGTAGAGCTGGGCCAGCCCGAGCCGGTGGGCGTCGTTGACGATGATGGTGTTGGCATTGGGGATGTCGAGGCCGGACTCGATGATGGTGGTGCACAGCAGGACGTCGATCTCGGCGTCCATGAAGCGCTGCATCACCCGGGCCAGCGACCGCTCCGGCAGCTGGCCGTGGCCCACCTCGATGCGCACCCCGGGCATCAGCTCGCGCAGCTTCTCGGCCTCGCGCTCGATGCCCTGCACCCGGTTGTGGACGTAGTAGACCTGCCCGCCCCGGGCGAGCTCGCGGGTGATCACCTCCCGGATCAGGCCGTCCTCCCGGGCGGTGACGAAGGTCTTGATCGGCTGCCGCTCCTCGGGCGCGGTCTGGATCACCGAGAGGTCGCGGATCCCCGCCAGCGACATGTGCAGGGTGCGGGGGATCGGCGTGGCCGAGAGCGAGAGCACGTCGACGGCGACCCGCAGCTGCTTGAAGCGCTCCTTCTGGAGGACGCCGAAGCGCTGCTCCTCGTCGATGATCACCAGCCCCAGGTTGCGGAACTGGACGTCCCTGGAGATCAGCCGGTGGGTGCCGATGACGATGTCGACGCCACCCGAGCGCAGCCCGGCCAGGGTGTCGGTGACCTCGTCCGGGGTGGAGAAGCGGGAGAGCTGCCGGACCGTGATCGGGAAGGGGGCGAGGCGCGCCGAGAAGGTCGTGAAGTGCTGCTGGGCGAGCACCGTGGTGGGCACCAGCATCGCCACCTGGCGGCCGTCGGCCGCGGCCTTGAACGCGGCCCGCATCGCCAGCTCGGTCTTGCCGAAGCCGACGTCGCCGCAGACCACCCGGTCCATCGGCCGCGACGACTCCATGTCCCGCTTGATCTCCTCGAGCACCACCTCCTGGTCGGGGGTCTCCTGGTAGGGGAAGGCGGCCTCGAGCTCGTGCTGCCAGGCGCCGTCGGGCGGCACCGGGGTGCCGTGGGTCGACTCCCGCCGCGAGTAGAGGGCGAGCAGCTCGCGGGCCACCTCCTCGGTGCGCTCCTTGACCCGCCGCTTGGTGCGCTCCCAGTCGCCGCCGCCGAGCCGCGACAGCTGCGGGCGGCCGTCGGCACCGCCGACGTAGCGGTCGACGCGGTCGAGGTGGGCGACGGGCACGTAGAGCTTGTCGCCCTCGGCGTACTCGACGGTCATGTACTCGTGCTCGCCGCCGTCGTCCTCGACGGTGCGCATCTCGATGAACCGTCCGATGCCGTGGTCCTGGTGCACCACCAGGTCGCCGGGCTGGAAGGGGATGACGAACGCCTCGCGTGCCGGAGCGCCCGTCGCCGCCCGCCGCGCCCCTCGCGCCGAGGTCGACACCACGGTGCGCCGGCCGCCCCGGGCGAGCCGCGACCCCCGGCGCTTGACGGCGCCGAAGAGCTCGGCGTCGGTGACCACGTCGAGGCCGGCCGCGTCCGCGGAGAATCCCTGGGAGAGGTCGCCGTGGACGGTGACCAGGCTGCCCGCCACCAGCGCGATGGCGGCCGGCTCCTCCTCGGCGGAGACCGCGTCGAGGCCCTGCTCGGCGGCGAGCTCGGCGACCCGGTGCTCCTGCCGGGACAGCACCAGCTCGCAGCGGCCGGCGTCGAGGCGGCGGCGCACCTCGGTGGCGAGGGCGTCGAAGCGGCCGACGAAGCTGTCGGCGCCCCGCCAGCCGAGGTCGACGGCGGCGGCGTCGGCGGACTCCCGCACCACCTCGACCGGGGAGAGCCGGTCGAGCAGGGCGTCTGCGGCCTCGGCGTCGAGCAGGCCGCTGCGCGATCCCGCGGGCAGCTCGCCGCGCTGCTCCTCCTGGGCGCGCAGGCCCTCGGCCTCGAGGAGGTATCGCGACACCGCCCGGCGCCAGCGCTCCCGGCCGCCGACCACCAGGGTGATCGGGGTGTCGAGGTGGTCGAGCAGGGTCACCGGCGGGTCCTGCTGCAGGTAGGGGGTGAACAGGTCGATCCCCTCGCCGTAGGCGCCGGCGCCGAGCCGGTCGATGTCGCGGAGCCAGTCGTCGCGGATCTCGGGGCGGGCCCCGGAGAGATCGAGGTCGCGCACCACGGCGAGCGCCCGGGCCACCGACTCGGGCGAGAGGTCGAGCTCGCGGGCGGGGGGCACGGTCACCACCTCGAGCTGGGCGACCGAGGTCTGGGTGGCGACGTCGAAGGCGCGCAGCCCCTCGACCTCGTCGCCGAACCACTCGGCGCGCCAGGGGCGGTTGCGGTCGGGCCCGAAGGCGTCGACGATGCCGCCGCGCACCGAGAACTCGCCCGGCGAGGACACCGCCGGCTCGCGGCGGTAGCCGAGCGCCACCAGCCGGTTCATCACCGCGTCGCGGGAGACCGCCTCGCCGCGCCGCAGGGTCATGCCGCTGCGGACCAGCGCCGGCGGCAGGGTGGGCCGCACCAGGCCGCCGGGCGCGGCGACCACGATCGCCGGCCCCTCCCCCGCCAGGGTGGCGAGGGTCGCGAGGCGGTGGCGGGTGACCTCCTCGCCGGGGGCGACCCGGTCGAAGGGCAGGGTGTCGGCGGCGGGGAACAGCACCAGCCGCTGATCGCCCGCCCAGGCGGCGGTGTCCGACCACGCGGTCTCGGCCTCCGGCGAGAGCACCAGCACGTCCCGGCCGGTGGTCTCGCGCAGCCACCAGGCGAGCAGGCCGACCGCGCCGGCGGGCACCCCGGCCAGGATCCCGCGGGGGGCGCGCGCCAGCGCCCGGAGCTCGGCGACGCCGTCGAGCCGGGAGCGGAGGGTGGGGGCGTCAGTCGTCGGGGGCACGGTTGAAGACGTTCATGGCGGGCTCGAGGCCCTCGTGGACGATGGCGACCACCGCGTCGGCGGCCCGGCCGACGATCGCCGGCAGGCGCTCGCGCTCGTCGGGGTCGAAGGGCTGGAGAACATAGTCCACCGGGTCCACCCCGGGGGGCGGCCGGCCGATGCCCACGCGCACCCGCACGAAGTCCTGGGTCTGCCAGGAGTCGATGAGGTGGCGCACCCCGCGCTGGCCGCCGGCGCTGCCGCCGCGGCGCAGCCGCAGCCGCCCCAGGGGCAGGTCGAGGTCGTCGTGGACGACGATGGCGTCCTCCGGCGGGGTGCCGAGCTTCCCGGTGAGGTGGCGGCCGGCGCGTCCGCTGAGGTTCATGAAGGTGGTGGGACGGGCGATGACGATGTCGTGGCCGTCGACCGAGCCCTCGCGGATCTTCGACGGTCCCTCCTTGCGCTCCTTCCCGAAGCGGCCGCGCCGCTCCAGCTCGGCGAGGGTGCGCCAGCCCACGTTGTGCCGGGTGGATGCGTACTCGCCGCCGGGATTGCCGAGCCCGATGACCAGCGTCGCCACTACTCCTCCCCGGGCTCGAGGTCCGGCACGGCCTGGCCGGGAAGCAGGAGGCGGGTCGCCGCGGTCATCGCCGCCGCCCCCGCGGGGTCGGCGTGGTCGTGACCGAGGCAGTGGAGCAGGCCGTGGACGGCGAGCAGCCGCAGCTCGGCGACGCCGTCCTCGGCCTGTCCGAGGGCGCGCTCGACCGAGATCGCCAGGTCGCCGACGTGGCCGGGCTCCTCGGTGGGGAAGGCGAGGACGTCGGTGGGCGCACCGACGCCACGGAAGCGGGTGTTGAGCTCCGCAAGCTCGGCGTCGTCGGTGAGGCGGACGCTGAGCGAGGCGCGCGCGGGCACGTCGAGAGACGCTCCGCAGCGGCGCAGAAGGGGAGCGAGCGACGCCTCCCGGACCGCGGTCCGGGCCACCTCGCCGAGCCCGTCGGCACGGACCACGGTCACGCGCACGGCCGGGGTCCGGCGCCGGGGCACGGGGGAACTGCGCCCCCGGGCCGCCGGGCGCTCCGCGCCGGGACCGGGCTCACCCGGCCTTGAGACGACGCTTCTTGGCGGCGACCAGCTTGCGCTTGCGCCGCACCGATGGCTTCTCGTAGTGCTCACGGCGACGCACCTCCGAGAGAATGCCGTTCTGCTTGATCTTCTTGTTGAAGCGTCGCAGCGCGCTCTCGAAGGTCTCGCCCTCGCGGACCTTGACCTCCGACACGTTCGGGAACTCACCTCCTTTTCGCCGGCTGGGGACGAACGGAAGATGAATCCCACGCAGGCGTCGCGAGTGTACCCCGTTTGCGGGCGGCGGGCGTGGCCCGCCGCCGCAGTGACCGGGTCAGGCGGCGCTGTCGTACCGCCAGATGCCGGAGCCGGGGGTGACCTCGACGTCCTCGGGCAGCTCGCACCGCCACGGGAGCATCAGGTCGAAGACCACCTCCTGGACGGTCCAGAGGACGTCCATGATCTCGGTGACCTTCACCTGGCGCCGCCCCACCGCGTCGGTGACGGTGCGCAGGGCGAACTCGTCGCCGGAACCCTCGACGATGCCGACGGCGTTGTGGAGCAGCTCGCCGGACTGCAGGGCGAGGTCCTTCGGGGCCTCCTTGATGCCCTGCAGATGGGTCTCCTCGCACATCTCGATGACCTCGTCGACACGCTCCACCAGCCGGCGGAAGCGGGTCCGCTCGGCCAGGTCGCGCTGATGACGGAGGCGCGCGCGGTGCAACTCTGCGGTCGCGTTCTCAATAAGCATCAGATTCTCCGCGAGGCACTCCACGTCGAAGTCCACCAGTTGATCTCCGCGAGAGGCCTCGAGAGAGAGTACCCACCTGGACAGTTGACTTCAACATCACAATTCGGTTCGAATTGATGCATGGATCGCATCAATGTGGATGGGCTCCGCACCTTCCTTGCGGTCGCCCACCACGGCCACCTCGGCCACGCCGCCGAGGCCCTGGGGGCGGAGCAGTCGACGGTCTCGCGAAAGATCGCGCGGCTCGAGGAGGAGGTCGGCGTCGCCCTCTTCGAGAGAGTGCGCCGCAGCATCCGGCTCACCCCCGCCGGCAACCGCTTCGTGCCCCGCGCGGAGCGGCTCCTCCACGACCTCCGCGAGGCCATCGCCGACGCCGAGGGGGCGGTGTCGGTGGAGAGCGGTGAGGTGCGCCTCGGGTTCCTCCACACCGTCGGGGCCCGCTGGCTGCCGGAGCGGCTGGCCCGCTTCATCGACCGCCACCCCGGGGTGCGGTTCACCCTCCGGGAGGGCACCTCGGCCGAGGTGGTGAGCGGGGTCCTCAACGGCGACTTCGACCTCGGCATCCTCGGCCCGCCGCCGGTCGGCCAGCGCGACCTGGAGATCGTCGCCCTCTTCCGCGAGCGGGTGGCGGTGGTGGTCCCGGCCGGCCACCCCCTGGTGGGGCGCAGCTCCTGCACGCTCCGCGACCTCGCCGGCGAGGCGCTGATCCTCCCCCGCTCGCGGAGCGGCCTCCGCAAGGTCGTCGACGAGGCGTTCCTCCGCGAGGGCCTGACCGAGACCGTGGCCTACGAGGGGGACGACTTCACCATCGTCCAGGGCCTGGTCGAGGCCGGGCTCGGCATCACCCTGCTGCCGATGCCGCTGCCGGTGCCCTCGACCCGGGTCGCGGTCATCCCGCTGCGCCAGCCGCCGATCGCCCGCACCATGGCGCTCTGCTGGGACCGCCGCCGGGTGCTCCCGCCACCCGCGGCGCTCTTCGCCGAGCACCTGACCCCCTCGGCCGAGCCCTTCGACCCGCCCCCCAGCGCCTGATCCCGCCGCCGGGCCGAGCCGCGCGAGTCAGTAGAGTCGCGCACACACATGGAGACGATCGTCCTCGCCGCCCTCGCCGCCGCCCTGCTCGTCGCCGCCGGCGCGGTGGCCGTCCGGGGGCTGCGCGCCCGCCGCCAGCCGGACCGCAGCCCCGCGGCCGCGGCCGCCGCCCGCACCGCCCTGGTCGAGGCGCGCACCCACGCCGCGGCGGTGATCTCGCAGGCGCGCACCGAGGCGATCACCTCGCGCAGCGCGGTGATGGACGAGCTCGCCGAGCGCCAGACGCTGCTCGAGGCCCGGGACAGCGCCCTCGAGGAGCGCAGCCGCGCCCTCCAGGAGCGGCGCCGGGTCGCCGAGGAGCGCCGCGAGGCGCTGGAACGGGAGCGGGCGGCGCTCGAGGCGGCGCAGGTCGAGGTCGCCGAGTCCCGCGGGGAGATCGACCGGCAGCTCGAGGCGGTGGCCGCGATCGACCGGCCCCGGGCCGAGGCGACGGTGCTCGCCAGCCTGGAGAGCGAGCTCGCCACCGACCACGGCGGGAGGGTGACCCGCGCCGTCGGCGGCCTCGTCGGCGACCTCGTCCCCACCGCCCGGATGCACCTCGCCGACGCCATCCAGCGGATGGACGTCTCCCATGCCGACGGGGCTCCACGGGGCACCCCGCTCGCCCTCGAGGGCCTCGACGACAACTCCCGGGAGCGGCTGATCGGCGCCCTCGCCGCGGTCGCCGAGGCCACCGCCACCGACCTGGGCATCGACCCCGAGCGCAACCAGGCGACGCTGCGCGGCCTCGACCCGGTCGGCCGCGAGGTCGCCCGGCAGGCGTCGATCGAGGCCCTCGACCGCCGGCTCCGTGCCGACGACGTGGCGCCGCTGCTGCTGCGCACCCGCCGCGACCTGGCGCGGGAGATCAACGTCCTCGGCGAGCGTGCCCTCTGGGAGATGCGCATGGACGGCCGCCCCGAGCTCGCCGAGCTGCTCGGCACCCTCCACTACCGCTTCTCGTACGGCCAGAACGCGCTGCTCCACTGCCAGGAGACCGGCTACCTCTGCGCCATGCTCGCCTCCGAGCTCCGCCTCGACGCCGCCGAGGCTCGCTCCGCGGGGCTGCTCCACGACATCGGCAAGGCGGTCGACCACGACGTCGAGGGCTCGCACGCGATCATCGGCGGCGAGCTGCTGGCGCTGCTCGGGGTCGACGCCGGCATCGTCCACGCGGTGAAGGCGCACCACTTCGACGAGGAGCCGTCGACCGACCTGGCGATGCTCACGATCTGCGCCGACGCCATCTCCGCCTCCCGGCCCGGAGCCCGCCGCGACACCCTGACCACCTACCTGCAGCGGCTCGAGCAGCTCCAGCAGATCGCCACCCGCCACAGCGGCGTGGAGCGGGCCTTCCCGATGCAGGCGGGGCGGGAGGTCCGGATCGCGGTGCGTCCCGAGGTCGTCCCCGACGACCGGGTGCCCGGGCTCTGCGCCGAGATCGCCCGCGAGATCGAGGCGGAGATGACCTATCCGGGCATGATCAAGGTGACGGTCATCCGCGAGACCAGCGCAAGCGCCACCGCCTCGTAGGCGGTGTGGCGCCCGGCTCATCGTGGCCCCGAGCCCCGAGCGCGGACTGGCGGCCGGCACCGCCGAGCGCTACCTCGAGCTCGCCAGGCGGCTCTCCCACGAGCTCGGCGGGCCGCTGACCGTCCTCGCCGGCTACCTCGACCTGCTCCGCAACGGTGACCTCGGCGACACCGGGGAGATCGAGGATGCGGACCTCGAGGGTGCCGGGGAGCGGGTGGCCCGGATGCGCGACCTCGCCGGCGGCATCGTCCAGGCGACCGGGGTGAGGGCGGCCGGCGATTCGGGGGTGATCGCCGGCTCCACCACGGCGCCGAACGAGGAGCTGCTCAGCAGTTGCCGGGCGATCAGCGTGACCCTGGCGAGCTGGACGGCGCGACCGCTGCCGCCGGCGCAGCGCCGCGCGCTCGAGGTCTGCAGCGCCAAGTCGGTGCAGCTCACCTGCCTCGCCGCCCAGCTCGAGTTCTCCCGCACCCTCCTCCCCGAGCATCCCCGGCCGGCGCTGGTGCGGGTCGACCTGGGACGTTGGGCGCGCGCGCTGGTCCATGCGGCCGGCCCGGTGGTGGCGGCGGGCGGCCACCGGCTGCTCCACACCGGCACCGCCGAGCCCGCCCTGGTGGCGATCGACGGTCGAAGCCTGGAGCTCGCCCTGCTCAACCTCATCGACAACGCGCAGAAGTTCTCCCCACCCGGCAGCACCATCGGCGTCAGCGTGCAGCGCCGCGAGCTGAGCGCGGTCGTCCGGGTCACCGACGAGGGGCCGGGACTGCCCCCGGGCTACCGGATCCGCCCCTTCGGACGCATCGACCTCCCCGCCGGCTTCCAGGCGCCCGGCTTCGGCCTCGGCCTCAGCATCGTCTCCCACGTCGCCACCCTGCATCAGGGTACGGTGGAGCACGGCCCCGGCCCCGGAGGGACGGGGACCACTTTCAGCATCGCGCTTCCACTGAGCGAGGACGAGTGTGGCGACTGAGATCGAAGTCGGCTGGGGCTCGGAGACCCTGCCGATCGGCAGCCACGTCTGCTGCTACTACTCGGGCGAGGACTCGCTGCGCAACACCCTCGCCTTCCTCCGGGTCGGGCTCGACAGCCCCGGGGAGTTCTGCGTGCTGTTCGCCGACACGACCCGGCACGCGGGCCTGCTGGAGTGGCTGGCCACCGGCTATGCCGGGGATGTCGACGCGAGGATCGCCGAGGGCAAGCTGGCGACGCTCGGCGGCGCCCCCGAGCTCGAGCAGCTCGTCGCCGGGATCGCCGCCCGGCTCGACGAGGCGATCGCCGCCGGGCACACCGTGATCCGTTTCCTCGGCTTCATCGGCTGGGGCCTGCCCGACTGGCCGTCGGATCGCGACCTGCTCGACTTCGAGGCCCGGGTGAACGACGTGGTCACCTCCTACCCCGCGGTGATCATCTGCACCTACGCCATCCCCGCGCTCGCCGGACCCACGCTGATCTACGGCGGCCTGCAGACCCATCCCCTGGTGGCCATCGACCAGGGCCGCTTCGTGCCCAACGCCCTCGGCGTGCCGCCGGGAGGCTGAGAGCAGCCCCGGTACCGGCGGAGCGCGCCCGCCCGAGGCTCACCCGTCCAGAAAATCCAGCGCCGTGGCGGCACTCTCCCCGGGCACCTCGTGGAAGAACAGGTGCCCGCGTCCGGGCAGCAGCACCAGCCGGGCGCCGGGGATGCGGGCGGCGAGGATGCGGCCGTTCTCGACCGGAACCACCGCATCCTCGGTGCCGTGGAGGACCAGGGTGGGCGCGGTGATCCGCGACAGCGAGTCGAAGGTGTCGTGGCCGCGCACCGCCGCCTGCTGGGCGGCGAAGACGCCGCCGCGCACCGGGTGGCGGCCGCGCTCGGCGACCTCGGCGTCGATGACGTCCGGGTGCGCCGCCTGCCAGGCCTCGGCGTAGAGGACGGTGCAGGCGAGCCGGTAGGCGTCGGCCGGGGTCCGCGCCCCGCGGCCGAGCAGGGCGGCGGTGACCTCCGCGGTGGGGGCGACCGCATGGGGGCCGCCGCAGGTGGTGCAGGCGAGCAGCAGCCGGTCCACCCGCGCGGGGTGGAGAAGGGCGAGGTGCTGGGCCACCATGCCGCCCATCGACGCACCCCACACCGCCGCGGTCTCGAGGCCGGCGGCGTCGAGCACCGCGGCGGCGTCACCGGCGAGCCGGGCCATGGTGTAGGGGCCGGGGGTGACCCCGGACTCGCCGGTCCCGCGGGGGTCGAACACCACCACCCGCAGGCGGGCGGCGAGCAGCGGCAGCAGCGGTGCGTACACCCGGCGCGAGGCGCCCAGGCCGGGGATCATCAGCAGCGGCGGGCCGGCGCCGCTCACCGTGACGGCGAGCTCGGTGCCGTCGGCGGCCGCCGCCCGCAGCTCGGTCACCCGCCCAGTATGCCGGGAGGCCGGGCCGCGCCTCCGTACACTGTCCCCCCGTGCCTCGCTTCTTCCTTCCCGCGGGCGCCGTCGGCGGCGGCCGCGCCGTCATCGAGGGCGCCGACGCCGCCCACCTGGCGCGCTCGCTCCGCGCCCGGCCCGGCGAGCGGGTGGTGGTCGTCGACGCCGCCGGGCTCGAGCACGGCGTGCTCCTCGAGGAGGTCGAGCCCGGCTGCGCCCGCGGGCGGGTGGAGTGGAGCCGCCCCGCCACCGGCGAGCCCCGGACCAGGGTGCACGTCCTCCAGGCGCTCCCCGCCGAGGGCATGGACGCCGCCGTCGAGGCGCTCGCCGAGATGGGCGCGGCCGAGGTCTGGCCGGTGCTCACCCGGCGCACCGTCGCCCGCCCCGCCCCCGAGCGCGTCGCCCGCCGGGTCGAGCGCTGGCGGCTGATCGCCCGCGAGGCGGCGGCGCTCGCCGGTCGGGCCGCACCGGTGCCGGTGCACCCGCCGCAGCCGCTCGCCGGCGCGCTGGCGGCCCTGCCCGGCGGCACCCGGGTGCTCGCCTGCGCCACCGGCGCCAGCACCCCGCTCGCGGCGCTGGAGGGCGGCGGCCGCCGCCTCGCGCTGGTGATCGGGCCCGAGGGCGGGCTCGCCCCCGAGGAGCTGGCGATGATCCGCAACGCCGGCGGCGAGCAGGTCCACCTCGGTCCCCGGGTGCTGCGGGCGCGGCTCGCCGGCGCGGTGGCGCTCGGGGTGATCCTCGCCCGCCTCGGCGAGCTCGACGAGGCGCTGACCCCGCCGCCCCTCGACGCGGTGCGGTCATGAGCACGCGGCCGGTGCGGGCGGCGCTCACCGCGCTCGGCTGCAAGGTGAACTACGCGGAGATGGCCGAGCTCGCCGGCCGGCTGGCGGCGGCGGGGATCGAGGTGGTCGGCGAGGACGAGCCCGCCGACGTCCGGGTGCTGAACTCCTGCACCGTCACCCTGCAGGCCGACGCCACCACCCGGCAGCGCATCTCCCGGCTGCGCCGCGCCGACCCGCAGGCGCACCTGGTGCTCACCGGCTGCAGCGTCGACGCCAATCCCGGCCGCTACCCCGCCCTGGTCGACACCGTCGTCGACAATGCCGGCAAGGCGGGAATCGCCGACCTCGTCCTCGACCTGGTCGCGGCGCGCGGCACCGCCCCGGCGGCCACCGCCCCGACGCCGCGGCGGGCTCGCGCGTTCCTCAAGGTGCAGGACGGCTGCGATCACCGCTGCACCTACTGCATCGTCTGGCGGGCCCGGGGCGGGGTGTCCCGCAGCCTCCCGCTCGGCGAGGTGCTGGCCCGGGTCGACGCCGCCCTCGTGGACGGCCACCGCGAGCTGGTGCTGACCGGGGTCGACCTCGGCTCCTGGGGTCACGAGCGCGGCGAGCGCCTCTCGTCCCTGGTGACGGCGGTGCTCGACCGCATCGGCGGGGCCCGGCTGCGGCTGAGCAGCGTCAACGCCAACGACATCACCCCCGCGCTCGCCGAGCTCAACGCCCATCCCCGGCTCTGCCCGCACTGGCACCTGCCGCTGCAGAGCGGCAGCGACGCGGTGCTCCGCGCCATGCACCGCGGCTACCGCGGCGCCCAATACCGCCGCACCGTGGAGCGGTTGCGCGCCGCCGACCCGCACACCGAGCTCACCACCGACGTGATGGTGGCCTTCCCGGGCGAGACCGAGGAGGATCACCAGGCCACCCTGGGGATGGTCGCGGACGCCGGCTTCCTCCACTGCCACACCTTCCGCTGGTCGCCGCGACCGGACACCCCGGCGGCGCTGCTCGCCGGCCGGGTCGACGAGGACACCGCCCGCCGGCGCAGCCGCGAGGTCCGCCGGGCGGCGGCCCGCACCGGGCTGGCGGCGCGCCGCCGCGCGGTGGGCCGCCGCCTCGAGGTGGTCTGGGAGCGGGTCGAGGAGGGCGAGGCCCGCGGGCTCTCCGAGGGCTGGCACTCGGTGGTCGCCGTCCCCGGCCCGGCCACCGTCCCCGGCGCCCTCGAGGCGGTGCTGGTCGGCGCCGTCGAGGGCGACCTGCTACGCGCTACCCTCCCCCAGCGATGAGCACGACCGATGAGAGCTGCCTGTTCTGCCGGATTGCGGCAGGAACCATCCCGGCGACGATGGTGCACTCCGACGAGCAGGTGCTCGCCTTCCGGGACATCAACCCGCAGGCGCCGGTGCACGTGCTGGTCATCCCCCGCGAGCACATCGGCAGCGCCGCCGAGCTGACCCCGGCCCAGGACCAGCTCTGGGGGCGCCTGCTCCACGTCGCCCAGGGGATCGCCGACGACGAGGGCATCGCCGAGAAGGGGTACCGGCTGCTCACCAACATCGGGCGCGAGGGGGGGCAGGCGGTGCACCACCTCCACCTCCACCTCCTCGGCGGGCGCCGGATGAGCTGGCCCCCGGGCTGACCTGGGGGTGCGGCCGGCACCCCGAATCGCTCAGCGCAGGCGCCGGCCCAGCTCCTCGGCACGGCGGATCCAGCCGGTCATGCCCATCACCCCGAACTGCCGGTGTGCCAACTCGAGGAGCGGTCGCGCCCGCCCCACGTCGCCCGGCTCGCCGCGGCGGAGCAGCATCAGCGCCTCGTCGTGGTCCGCGATGGCGAGCAGGGGTCGAGCTCCCTGCTCAGTGAGCACCCGCCGGGCCTCGGCGAACCAATGGAGCGCCTCGTCGCCAGGGCCGGTGAGGGCGCAGAGCCGGGCCAGGGCGAGGCGGCCGTCAACCATCGGCGCGCGGAAGTCGGGGGCGACGACCTTCTCCTGCAGCGCGCGCTCGACGACGTCCAGGTGGTCGACGCGCTCGAGCACCCAGAGCGCCTCGGCGCAGTAGCAGCTCAGCGTGGGAACGGTCATCGCCCAGGCAGGCGCACGCTCCAGCCAGGGGATCGCCCGCCCCAGGAACATGAGCGCCTGCTCGGTCTCGCCGAGGCGGGCGGCGAGCCGGAGGGCGACGCCGTGGACGAAGGCATGCCCCCAGACCAGGGCCGGATTGGTCGAGGCGGACAGGGGTGCGAACGTGGCCAGGAGTTCCCTCTCGCCCTCGCCGAGGGCGTGGCTGAGCCCGTCACGGGCGAAGACGTTGAGAAAGACCGGCTGCCCCACCCGGGCGGCGAGCGCCTCGGCCCGGTCCTGGGCGGCCCGGGCCTCGGCGAGGTGGCCGAGGGCGGACTGGCATATGGCGACGAATGCCCAGGCGCGGGCACCCCGGGCGAACTGCCCCCGGGCCACCGACGCCTCGGCCTCGGCGAGGGCGTCGGGGACGCAGCGCGCGTACTCCCCCGCCCAGTAGAGGAGGACGCCCAGGGCGCTGCTCTCCAGCGCCTCCTCCCGCGAGACGATGACCGCCTCCATGGCGGCGAAGCCGAGCCGATCGAGCCGCGCCGCCCGCAGGATCCGGGCGGACTCCGCCCGCTCCGGGCCCGCGCTGGGGATGCCCGGGTGCTCGGGGTCCTCGGCCGCCCGGCGCTCGCTGTCGAAGGAGACGAGCCGGGCCCAGGCCACGTCCCGCCGGACCCCCGCGTGCTCCAGCCCCCTGCGGGCCAGGACCCAGGCGTGGGGGTTGCTGCCGGCCATCCCGCAGGCGTAGGTGGCGTCGGACAGATAGTCGAGGGCGGCATCCCCCCCCTGGGCGCGGGCGAGCGCCTCGCCGGCCTCGAGGCCGACCGCGACGGCCGCGTCGAAGTCTCGAGCCCAGGCCAGCGCGATCCCCAGCCGGCCGAGCAGCCCCGGGCGACGGGCGTCGCCCTCGCTCAGCAGGTCGAGAGCCATGCGCAGCAACCCCACGGCCTCGTCGAGAGCCCCGGCCGCCTCCGCCTGCGCGGCCGCCTCGAGGGCGGGCTCCACCCCGCGCTCGGCGCCGGGGAGGCCGCGGGCGCGGTGGTACTGGGCGGCGATCTCGCCGGCCCGGACAGGGGCGGCGTCCGAGCTCGCCGCCGACGCCAGCGTCTCGGCCACGCGCAGGTGGAGGCGCCCGCGCCGGGAGGGGCTGAGCGCGCCCGACAGGGTGTGGCGGACCAGCGCATGCATGAAGGCGTACACGTCGATGGGCCCGGCGGGGACGAGGAGCTGGGCGCCGAGCGCCTCGTCGAGCGCGTCGAGGGCGGGGTCGTCGTCGAGCCCGGCGACGGTGGCGACGACGTCGAAGCGAAAGGAGCCCTCGAACAGGGCGGCGGCATTGAGCAGCCGGTTGGCGTCGCCCGAGAGCCGGGCGAGGCGCCGGGTGATGACCTCTCGCACCCCGTCGGGGATGTCCATCTCCCTGATCGGCCGGTCGGCCGTCCAGCGGCCATCCGGTCCCCGGACGAAGCGTCCCTCCTCGACGAGATGGCGGACCACCTCGCGGACGAAGAACGGGTTCCCCTCGGTCTCGGCGGTGATGGCGGCCGCCACCGCTCCGGTCACGTCGTGCTCCGCCAGGGCGTCGAGGAGCTCACCCACCGCCCTCGCCTCCAGTCCCTCGAGCCTGATCCGCTCGAACTCGGCGTCCCGGCGGAGGGCTCCGAGCGCCTCGGCAAGGGGGTGACCGGCGCCGACCTCGGCGTCGCGGTACGTCCCCAGGAGGAGCAGGCGGTGCCCGCGGGCGAACCGGGCGACGTGGCGCAGCATCGCCACCGTGCTCCGGTCTGCCCAGTGGAGGTCGTCGAGGCAGAGCAGCAGCGGCGCGCGGGCGGAGCGGGCGACGAGCAGCTGGGCGACGGCGTCGAGGAGGCGGAAGCGCTCCTCGTCGGGCTGGATGGGCACCGCGTCGGGGAGGTCGGGGAGGATGCGCCGCAGCGAGGGCACGAGCTGGGCCAGCGCCGCGGCGCCGGGGCCGAGATCGGTGCGGAGCTCCTCGGTTCCGGTGGAGGCGGCCAGGCTCTCGATCGCCTCGGCGAAGGGGGCGTACGGCGGCGCCCAGTCACCGTCCACGCAGTGGCCCCAGAGCACCGCCATCCCCACCCGCCGGGCCCGCGCGGCCAGCTCCTCGGCGGTCCGGGTCTTGCCGATCCCCGGGTCGCCGACCAGCATCACCAGGCCACCCCGCCCGGCCGCGGCCTCGGGCAGCAGCGCCCCCAGGTGGGTGAGCTCCGACTCGCGGCCGACGAAGGGAAGCTCGGCGGGCAGACCGAGCGCCGAGCGGGCGTCGTAGCGCACCTCCAGGACGGGCACCGGCGCAGCGACGCCCTTGAGCTCGAGCCTGCCGAGCTCGGCGAAGTGAAAGCCCGGACGCCCGCCGAGGAGCCCCGCCACGAGATCGGTGCAGAGGATCTGGCCGCCCTCCGCCCGGTCGCAGAGGCGGCGGGCCACGACCACGGCGGTGCCGAAGTAGTCGGTGACGTCGCGCAGCGCCTCCCCGGCGTTGAGCCCCACCCGGATGGCGAGGTGCTCGCCCTGCACCGGCCGGCGCGAGGCCCGCTGCATGGCGATGGCGCAGGCCACGGCGTCGGCGGCCGACGGGAAGGCCACCATCAGCCCGTCGCCGAGCCACTTCACCTCGTCGCCCCCATGGGCGGCGACGGCGTCGGCGAGCAGCCGGTGGTGGGCGCCGAAGATCCGCTGGGCACGCTCGTCGCCGGCGCGGGCCAGGAGCTCCGTCGAGCCGACCAGGTCGGTGAAGAGCAGGGTGAGGAGTTTCGACCCTCGCTCGCTCATACCGCCATTCTGGCGGCGGTCACAGGTGTCCTGAAAAGAGGACGTGACACTCAGGCGCCGAGGGCCCCCGCGTGCCCCCCCTCCTCGAGGCGGCGCCGCAGGTCCTCGGCGCGACCGAGCCAGCCGGTCATGCCCAGCGCCTCGAACTGGCGGCGGGCCGCGCCGAGGAGGAACACCGCCCGCTCGGCGTCGCCGGGCGCACCCCGGTGGACGTTCATGAGCGCCTCGTCGTGGTCGGTGATCGCGAGCATCGGGCGGGCGCCCTGCTCGGTGAGCACCCGACGCGCCTCGGCAAACCAGGTCTCCGCCTCGTCGTACCGGAGCTGGAGGGCGCACAGGCAGGCGAGCGCCAGGCGGGCGTCGGCTCCGGGGCCTCGGAAGTCGGAGGCCAGCACCTTGCCGCGCACGGCGGCCTCGACCACCGCGATGTGGTCGGTGCGCCCCAGCAGCCAGAGGACCTCGGCGGCATACCCGGCCACCACGGGGAACCCGATCGTCCACGCGGGGGCGTGCTCGAGCCAGGGGACGAGGCGGCCGAGATGGCTGAGGGCAGCCTCGGCGCGGCCGAGGTGGGCGGAGGCCCTGGCGGCGAAGGCGAGCAGGAGGCCCAGGGCCCACCGGACGGCCGGAGGCCGCGCCTCGGCCACGGCCTCGCAGGTGGCGGCGACCCGCTCGAGGTCTCCCTCGAGGAACTTGCCGAGCACCTCCTCGGCGTAGAGTGTCTGGGGGACCAGCAGGCCCACCCGGTCGGCCAGGACCTGGCACTCGGCCTGCGTCCGACGGGCATCGTCCCAGCGACCGAGGCCCGCGGCCGAGACACAGGCGTAGGAGAAGCAGCGGGCCGCCCGGTAGAGCTGGCCCCGGACCAGCGAGGCCGCCGCCTCGGCCTCCTGCGCGGCGAAGGCCTTGCCGAGCTCGCCCGCCTGATAGACCATCACGGCGAGGTTGGGGCTGGTCAGCGCCTCGGCCCGGGAGGCGTGGACACAGACCATCGGCCCGGGAGCCAGCGGATCCAGGTGAGACGCCTGGATGATGCGGGCAGCCTCCCAGCGCTCCGGGGTGTCGAGGGGGATGCCCGGGCGCTCCGGGTTCTCCGCCTCCAGGCGTTGGTAGTCGAAGGAGAGGAGGCGCGCCCAGGTGAGATCACGTCGAGCGCCGGCATACCTCAATCCCTGCCCCGCGAGGCCCCAACCGTGCAGGCTGCTGCCCGACGTCTCGCATGCGTAGCAGGCCTCGGCCAGGTAGTCCGCGGCCGACTGCGGTCCCTCTGCGGCGGCGATCGCCGTGGCGGCCTCGCCCGCCACCCTCGCGCCCTCCTCGAAGACGAGCGCCAAGATCAGGGCCATCCCCAGCCGGCCGAGCAGATGGGACCGGCGGGCGTCACCCTCGGGGAGGAGCTCCAGGGCCATGCGCAGCAGGACGGCCGCCTCGTCGTAGCCCCCGGTGGCCTGGGCGTGCTGCGCCGCGACCAGCGCCGGTTCCACCCCACGCGCCGCCCCGGGCAGGGAGCGGCTGCGGTGGTACTGGTCGGCGATCTCCCCCGCCGCGGCGGCCGAGGGCTGCGGCCCCGCGGTCGCCTCCAGGGCCTCCGCCGCACGGCGGTGCAGCCGCACCCGGCGGGAGGGACTGAGCTCACGGTAGACGGTCTGGCGGATCAGGGTGCGGATGAAGACGTAGGTCTCGGGGCCCGCGGCGGGCACGATCAGATGGGCGGCCAGGGCCTCGTCGAGGGCGTCGAGGGCGTCGACCTCGGAGAGGCCGGACATCGCCTGCACCACGTCGAAGCGAAACGCACCGTCGAAGGCGGTGGCCGCCTGCAGGAGCCGGTTGGCCGCCCTGGAGAGGTGGGCGAGCCGCCGCGCGACCACCTCCCGCACCCGCTGCGGGACGCCGAGGTCGGCCAGCGGTCGGGTCGTGGCCCAGCGCCCGTCGGGGCCCTGGTGCAGCGTCCCCTCCTCGACGAGGTGGCGGAACAGCTCCTGGATGAAGAACGGGTTGCCCTCGGTCTGCCGGACCCAGGCCGCCCCCACCTGCTCCTCCACGTCGTGACCCGCCAGGGCGGTGAGCAGCCGGGTCACGTCCGCGGAGTCGAGACCCCTCAGGTGGAGGTGCTCGTAGCCCGGCTCCCGCGCGACCACACCGAGAAGGTCGGAGAGGGGATGGTCGGGCTGGAGCTCGACGTCCGGATAGGCGCCGAGCAGGAGGACCCGCTCCCGGTGGGCGAAGCGGACCAGGTTGCGGAGCATGGCCACCGTGGAGCGGTCGGCCCACTGCAGGTCGTCGAGGACCAGGAGGACCGGGGCCCGCCGCGAGCGGGCGATGAGGAACTGGGCCACGGCGTCGAGGACCCGGAAGCGCTCCTCCTCGGGCGAGACCGGCGGCGGTTCGGGAAGGTCGGGGAGCACCTCGCGGATCCGGGGGACCAGCTGGGCCAGGGGAGCCGCACCCGCGCCCAGGTCGGCGCGCAGCTCCTCGGGGGCGGCGACGGCGACATGGGGGGCCAGGGCCTCGGCGAAGGCGGCGTAGGCGGGCGCCCACTCTCTCTCGAAGCACCGGCCCCAGAGCACGAAGGCCCCCTCCCGCTCGGCCCGGGCGGCCACCTCCTCGGCCAGCCGGGTCTTGCCGATGCCCATCTCGCCGGCGACGAGGATCAGCCCGCCCCGGCCGCCGGTCGCCTCACGCAGCCGCTCGGTGAGCCGGGCCAGCTCCCTCTCCCGGCCCACCAGGGGGGCCTCGGCGGCGAAGGGCAGGGCGGGCTCGACCTCGTAGCGCACCTCGTAGGTGGCGATGGGCTGGGCCAGGCCCTTGAGGTCGAGCTCGCCGACGGCGGCGAAGACGAACCCGGGGCGTCCGGAGAGCAGCCCGGCCACCAGGTCCGAGCAGAGGATCTGACCCGCCGCCGCGCGGTCGCAGAGCCGCTTCGCGGTCACCACCGGGGTGCCGAAGTAGTCGGCCATGTCCCGCAGCGCCTCCCCGGCGGTGAGCCCCACGCGGATGGCCAGGCGCTCGCCACCCACCGGCCGCCGCGCCGCCTGCTGCATGGCGATGGCGCAGCTGAGCGCGTCGGCGGCGGAGGGGAAGGCGACCATCAGGCCGTCCCCCAGCCACTTCACCTCATGGCCGCCGTGCTGGGCGACCGCATCGGCGAGCAGCTGGTGGTGGGCGGAGAAGATGCGCTGCGCCTCCTCGTCGCCGGTCCGGGAGAGCAGCTCGGTGGAGCCGACCAGGTCGGTGAAGAGGAGGGTGACCAGGCCGGAGGCCCGCTCGGTCATGGGCGTGAGTTTGCCATGCCACCGGGACGCTGTCTCCATCTGGCCGTACTGGACCGGGGCAGGCTAGAGTCACGACACTTGGAGGTGCTGTCGATGGTGGAGGGCGGAGGGCTCGCCCGCGCATATCGATATGGCCTGAACGCCAGCACGCTCAGCCCGGGGGAGGTACAGCTCCACGCTGAGGGGATCGTTCTCCGTTTCGGCGGGGTGCAGGCTCTGGCCGGCGTCGACCTCGAGCTGCGCCAGGGCGAGATCCACGCCGTCATCGGTCCGAACGGTGCCGGCAAGACCAGCCTCCTCAACTGCATCAGCGGTCTGTACCGCCCGCAGGCCGGCAGCCTGGTGTTCCACAGCTCGGCCCGCGCCCATGACCTGGTGGGCTTGCGCCCCGACCGCATCGCCCGGGCGGGTATCGCCCGGACCTTTCAGAACATCGAGCTCTTCAAGCAGATGAGCGTGCTCGACAACCTCATGCTGGGCCGCCATGTGCACATGCGCCACCGGGTGCTTCCGGCGATGCTCTGGTTCGGCCCCGCGCTGCGCCAGGAGGTCGAGCACCGGCATTTCGTCGAGGAGGTGATCGACCTTCTCGACCTCCAGGCGGTGCGCCACCAGCCGGTCGGTTCGCTCGCCTACGGCCTCCAGAAACGGGTGGAGCTGGGCCGCGCGCTGTGCGTGCGACCCGCCCTGCTCCTGCTCGACGAGCCCACGGCGGGCATGAACGTCGAGGAGAAGGAGGCCATGGTCCGGTACATCCTCGACGTCAACGACGTGGCCGGCGTCACCACCGTGCTCATCGAGCACGACATAAGCGTGGTCATGGACATCTCCGACCGCATCACCGTCCTGAACTTCGGCGGGGTGATCGCCGACGGCACCGCCGCGGCGGTGAGCGCCGATCGAGCGGTGATCGACGCCTACCTCGGCGAGGACCACCGATGACCGCCTCGATCGCCGCGCCCCAGGCGGTGCTCGGGAGCGTGGCACCGGTGGACGAGGCCACCACCTTCCCCAAGCTCCTTCTCGCGCTGGCGGCGCGCCTCGGCGACAGCAGGGTGGCCCTCCAGGAGAAGCGCTACGGCATCTGGCAGCCCCTGACCTGGGCCGGGTACGCCCGCCGGGTGCGCGACTTCGCCCACGGACTGGCGGCGCTCGGCGTTCAGCCGGGCGAGGTGCTGGCGGTGATCGGCGACAACCGTCCCGAGTGGCTGATCACCGAGCTGGCGGCCCAGTCCCTGCGCGCCTGTGTGGTCGGCGTCTATCCCAGCAGCGTCGCCGCCGAGGTGGCCCACATCCTCACCAGCGGACGGGTTCGCGTGGTCGTGGCGGAGGATCAGGAGCAGGTCGACAAGCTCGTCGATCTCCGGAGGGTAGGCGAGATCCCGACGGTGGAGGCCGTGGTCTTCTACGACCCCCGCGGCCTCGAGCACCACGACCAGGCCTGGCTGTACGAGTTCACCGCGGTCGAGACGCGGGGACGGGACCACGAACGGAGTGCCCCCGGCTGGCTCGATGACCAGGTGGCCCTGGGCAGAGCGTCCGATGTTGCCCTCATCTGCCCGACCTCCGGAACCACCGGCCGGCCGAAGCTGGCCATGCTCAGCCACCGGAACCTGCTGTCCATGACGCGGAGCCTGGTGGCCGTCGACCCCATCGGTCCCGGCGACCGCTTCGTGAGCTTTCTTCCCCTGGCCTGGATCGGTGAGCAGTTCATGGCCCTCGGCTGCGCCCTCGAGGTCGGCCTCACCCTCAGCTTTCCCGAGGACGCCTCGACGGTCCGAGCGGACCTGCGCGAGATCGGTCCCAGCATCATGCTCAGCCCCCCACGCATCTGGGAGGACATGGTCTCCTCGGTGCGGGTCCGCGCGGGCGAGGCCGACTGGGCGAAACGAGCGATCTTCACCTGGGCGCAGCGAGTGGGTGACGCGTACGCGGGAGCGCTGGCAAGGGGCGAGCGTCCCGGCGTGGGGTTGCGGCTGCGCCGCCGGCTCGCGGACTGGGTGGCCCTGCGGCCGGTGCGTGATCGCCTGGGCCTGTCGCGGATGCGGCGCGCATACACCGGTGGCGCGCCTCTCGGCCCCGACGTATGCCGCTTCTTCCACGCTCTGGGCGTCAATCTCAAGCAGGTCTACGGCCAGACCGAGATCGGAGGTCTGGCCACAGGCCATCGTGATGATGACGTCCACGTCGCGACCGTGGGCGTGCCGCTGCCGGGGACCGAGCTGCGCATCGCCGAGGACGGGGAGGTCCTGCTGCGCTCGCCGGCTGTCTTCTGCGGCTATTTCGGCGACGCGGAGGCGACCCGCCGGACGGTCGATGCCGAGGGCTGGCTGCACACCGGCGACGCCGGCTACCTCGAGGGCGCGCACCTGGTGGTCATCGACCGTGCCAAGGACGTGATGCGCGCTTCCGACGGCACGGCGTTCAGCCCCGCCTTCGTCGAGAGCAAGCTGAAGTTCAGCCCCTACATCGAGGAGGCGGTGGTGTTCGGAGGCGACCGGCCCTTTGTCGCAGCGCTCGTCACCGTCGATCCCAACACCACCGGTCCGTGGGCCGAGGGCAGGCATCTGAGCTACCCGACGTACGTCAGCCTCGCCCAGAGCCCGGAGGTGTACGACCTCATCGCCGGCGAGGTGGCCCGCGCCAATCAGGACCTCCCGGAGAGCACGCGGGTGCGCCGCTTCGCATTGCTCCACAAGCAGCTCGATGCCGACGACGACGAGGTCACCCGCACCCGCAAGGTGCGCCGGGCGGTGATCAGCGATCGCTACGCCACCATCGTCGGAGCCCTCTACGGCGACTCACCGTCGGTCATGGTGCCCAGCACCGTCACCTATCAGGACGGCACCACCGTCGAGCGTGAGATCAGTCTGCGGCTCCACACGCTCGACGACCAGGCGCCCACCGGGCAGCGCTCTCGCAGCTCCGTCCTGAGTGCGAGGCGATGACCACCTTCGTCCAGCTCACCGTCGACGGGCTCGCCAACGGCGCCATCCTCGCGCTGGCTGCGCTCGGCTTCGTGCTCATCTTCAAGGCCACCGGGGTGGTGAACTTCGCCCAGGGTGAGCTGCTGCTCGTCGGCGCGTACATGGTGTACACCGCCGTCGGCACCCTCGGCCTGCACTGGACCCTCGGGGTGGCCCTGGCGGTGCTCGTCGCGGTGGTCCTCGGGGTGCTCATCGAGCGCCTCGTGCTCCGGCCGCTGGTGGGCGAGAGCACGATCTCGGTGATCATGGTGACGGTTGGTCTCGCCGCCGTGCTGCAGGCGACGGTGCAACTCGTCTGGGGCACGGTGCCCCGCGATTTCCCGGCCTTCATCCCCGGCTCCTCGACGACCATCGGCGGGATCTCCATCCCGTCGAACCGGCTGTGGGCGATCGGGCTCGCGATGACGGCGTTGAGCGCGTTCACCGTGTTCTTCCAGCGATCCCGCCGGGGCATCGCCATGCGCGCGGTGGCCGACGACCAGCAGACCGCGCTGCTGATGGGCATCAGCGTCCGGCGGGTGTTCGCCATGGCCTGGGCGCTGGCGGCGGTGAGCGCGGTGGTCGGTGGGGTGCTGCTGGCCAACATCACCGGCGTCTCCGGCGACGTGGCCGACTTCGGGCTGATCGTGTTCCCCGTCGTCATCATCGGTGGCCTCGACTCCATTCCCGGGGCCGTGGTCGGCGGTGCGGTCATCGGCCTCCTCGATGCCTACGCCTCGGGATACCTCAGCGGCGAGGTGCTCGGGCTCTCCCTCCAGGGCCTCCAGGAGGTGGTTCCCTTCGTGGTGCTCGTCCTCGTCCTGCTCTCCAAGCCCTACGGGCTCTTCGGGCAGGTCCGGATCGAGCGGGTCTAGCCGTGGTGGCCACCGCGACCGGCATCCACCACACCTCCTACCGGCGCGCGCTGGCCCTCCGGCACTCCCGTGCCGAGTACCTGCGGCTGGCGCTGGCCATCGCCGTCGTGGTCGCCGCGCCCCTCGTCGTCGACGCCTACTGGCTCACCGTCCTCGACCAGATCGGCATCGCCGTCATCGGGGCCGTGGGGATCAACATCCTCACCGGCTACACCGGCCTGATCAGCCTCGGCCAGGGGGGCTTCCTCGCCGTGGGCGCCTACACCTCGGGCCTGCTCGTCACCAGGACGGGCGTCCCCTGGGTGCTGGCCATGGTGGGAGCGGTCCTGCTCACCGCGGCGGTGGGCACGTTCTTCGGCCTGCCCGCGCTGCGGCTCAAGGGGCTGTACCTGGCCATCGCCACCCTCGCCTCGCAGTCGATCATCCTCTACCTGGTCCGGAACTGGCAGCCGGTGACCGGGGGGGTCGGTTCGGTGGTGGTCCCTCACCCGTCGCTGCTGGGGCTCAGCCTCGAGACCGACCTCCTCTGGTACTGGGTGATCGTCGCCTTCGCCACCCTGGCGATCATCACCGCATGCAACCTGCTCCGCAGCGGGATCGGGCGCGCCTTCGTCGCCATCCGCGACCACGAGGTCGCGGCGGAGGTGGTCGGGGTGAACGTCGGTGGCTACAAGCTGCTGGCCTTTGCCATCTCCTCGGGGTATGCGGGCCTCGCCGGTGCACTGACCGCCCACTGGACCGGCGTCGTCACCTGGGAGCGCTTCACGCTCGACGTCTCGATCCTCTACGTGGCGATGATCATCATCGGGGGCCTCGGGAGCATCTCCGGCGCCGTGTACGGCGCCATCTTCATGATCGCCCTGCCCGCCTGGATCCAGCAGCTGGGCCAGAACCTGCGGGACACCCTCCCATTCATCTCCGAGCGACTGCCCGCGGTCCAGCTGGGGGTGTTCGGGCTGGTGATCATCGTCTTCCTCGTGCTCGAGCCGCGGGGGCTCGCCCGCCTGTGGCAGCGGATCAAGGACTACGTACGTCTGTGGCCGTTCCGGTACTAGGGAGGTGCATCGGCAAGCGAGATGACACGAAAGCACACTCAGCAGGCGGCAGCCACGAGACGGCTCCGGATGCTCCCTCTCGCCGTCGCACTCGCGGCGGCGGCGTGCGGCGGGAGCGCAGGTGCCGGGACCGGCAGCAACAGCGCGGGAGTTGGCCCGCCCATCGTCATCGGCGCCCTCTTCGACCTCAGCGGCCCCACCGCCGACGTCGGGACGCCGTATGGCGCCGGTGTCCGCAACTACGTCGCCTACCGAAACCAGCATGGCGGCGTCGCGGGCGGCCGCCAGATCAACCTGATGTGGAACGACTTCAAGTACCAGGTCCCCGTCGCCGAGCAGTTCTACGCGCAGTACATCGGCGCCGGCGCCGTCGCCATTCTCGGGTACGGGACCGGCGACACCGAGGCGCTCAGGTCGAAGATCACCGCCGACAAAAGGCCGTACCTGTCGGCGTCCTTCGCCGAGACGCTCACCGATCCCAGGGTGACGCCCTACAACTTCCCGGTGGGCACAAGCTACTCCGACCAGATGCGCATCGCGCTGAAGTGGATCGCCAGCCAGAGCCCCGGCCACACCGAGGTGGCGGTCTTCTACAACGACAGCCCCTTCGGGAAGTCCCCGCTCGCAGACGGTGAGAGGTACATCGCGGAGCAGAAGCTCGACATCGGCTTCAAGAGCTACGCGATGCCGAAGGATCCGACGGCGCTGGTGCCGCTGCTCACCCGGGCCAGGACGCAGGGAGCCACGTACATCGTCATCCAGAACGTGCCCACCCCGGCAGCGGCGCTGGTCAAGGACGTCGCCCAGCTGGGAACCGGGGCCAGGGTCCTCTGCCTCAACTACTGCACCAACGAGCAGTTGATCTCGGTGGCGGGCACCGCGGCCAACGGCGTCCTCGGAATCGCCCCGTGGTACCCGGCCTCGGTGGCACCCCCTGCGGGCCTCAAGGACCCCGGCGCCGCACTGACCGCCCAGGGCAAGAGCATCGACAAGGAGGGGGTCGCCTACCTCGAGGGCTGGTACTTCGCCGCGTTGCTGGCCAACGCCATCGACCAGGCGGCCCGGAACGGGCAGGTCACCAGCGACTCGATCAGGGCCGCCCTGGAGTCGGGATCGGGCTTCGACACCAATGGAGAGGCCGCCGAGCCGCTCACCTTCACCAGCACCAGCCACAAGGCGATGCGCGGCGCCTACGTCGTCCAGGTCGCCGACGGACGGTGGTCCAGGCTCAGCCCCGGCGAGCTCACGCCCTAGTCCGGTGCCATGACCGGAGTCACCAGCCTCCGTCCCGGCGACGGGACGGAGGCCAGCCCGACCGCTCCACCGGTTCTGCTCGCTCTCGAGAACGTGGAGGTGATCTACGAGGGGGTCATCCTCGTCCTCCGCGGCCTCTCGCTGCAGGTCCGTGCGGGGCAGATCGTGGCGTTGCTGGGATCCAACGGTGCCGGCAAGACGACCACCATGAAGGCCATCACCGGGCTGCTGCCATCCGAGCGCGGAGAGGTCACCGAGGGACGGATCAGCTTTCGAGGCCAGCCCCTGAGACGGCTCGACCCTGCCCGCGTGGTGCGCCTCGGGATCTCTCTTGTCCCCGAGGGCCGCCGTGTCTTCGCGCACCTCACGGTGCAGGAGAACCTCCTCGCCGGGGCCCACACACGCAGGGGGAAGGGCGTCGCCGGCGATCTCGATCGCGTGTTCACGTTGTTCCCCGCCCTGAAGCCTCACCGCGACCAGCGGTCCGGCTACCTGTCAGGCGGAGAGCAGCAGATGCTCGCCATCGGACGCGCCCTGATGGCACGGCCGACATTGATCATGCTCGACGAGCCCTCGCTCGGCCTCGCGCCCCTGGTGGTGGCCGAGATCTTCGACATGGTGCGACGCCTCAACCGTGACCTGGGAACCTCGGTGCTGCTGGTGGAGCAGAACGCGCGCCGCGCCCTGGCCATCGCCGATCACGCCTACGTGATGGAGAGCGGACGCATCGTCCTCGAGGGTCCCGCCGATGAGCTGGCCGGCAACCCCGACGTGCAGGAGTTCTACCTCGGCCTCTCCCAGACGGGGTCGCGAAAGAGCTACCGAGACGTGAAGCACTACCGGCGACGCAAGCGCTGGCTGTGAAAGTTGCTGAGGAGGGCTCCTGATGGCGCCGCACGGCTGCTGGGGCCAGTCGCCGGAGACCGGGTTCGCGGCGGAGGCGCCCGGGGCGGCGCCGCCGTCACTGACGGGTCAGGCGGTGGGCCGCAGCCTCACCACGGGGATCACCCGCGTCGCCTTCCGCTGGTACGCGTCGTAGCTGGGATAGATCCCGGTCATCAGCCGCCACAGCCGCTCGCGCTCCTCGCCCTCGACCTGCTCGGCGGTGACCCGGTGGCGTTCCGCGCCCACCTCGACCTCGGCCCGGGGGTTGCTGCGCAGGTTGAACCACCACGCCGGTGACGTGGGCATGCCGCCCTTGGAGGCGACGATGATGTAGTCGTCACCGTCGCGGCCGTACATCAGCGGCGCGGTGCGCGGCTGCCCCGACTTGCGCCCGGTGACGGTGAGCAGCAGGCAGGGCGCCCCCCGGAAGCGTCCACCGACACGGCCGCCGGTGCGGCGGTACAGGGCGATATGTGCGGCACCCATCACCCTGCCCATGTTGGTGAGGATCCGGTCCTGGTTCAGCCGCGCAACGCCTCCTTCAGGTGGTCGAAGAACCCCCTCTTCACCTCCGCGGGCCGGCCGCTGCGGCCCTCCAGCTGCTCGTAGAGCTTGCGCTCCCTGGAGCTGAGGTGGGTGGGGATCACCACCCGCACCACGCAGAGCTGGTCGCCGCGGCGCCCGGAGCGGACGTGGGGCACGCCCATCCCGCTGATCCTGATCACCTTCCCGTCCTGGGTGCCGGCGGGGAGCTCGAGGGTGTGCTCGCCATCGATGGTGGGCACGGTGATGCGGTCGCCGAGCACCGCCTGGGCGACGCTGACCGGGAGCTCGTAGATCAGCTCCTGGCCGCGGCGGACGAAGTGGGGGTGGTTCTCGATGCGGAAGGCGAGGTAGAGGTCGCCGGTGGCGCCACCCCGGGGGCCGGCCTCGCCCTCGCCGGCGACGCGCACCTGGACGTCCTCGTCGACCCCGGGGGGGATCTGCACCTCGATGGTCTTGCGGATCTCGACCCGGCCCTGGCCACGGCAGCCGCGGCAGGGCTTCTCGACGATCCGCCCCTCGCCCTGGCAGCGGGGGCAGGCGCTGACGTTCACCACCTGGCCGAAGATCGACTGCACCGCGCGCCGCACCTGGCCTGAGCCGTTGCACTGTGGGCAGTCCACCGCGGTGGTGCCCGGCTCCGCGCCGGACCCCGAGCACTCCGGGCAGGTGTCGGCGCGGGGGACCTCGACGGTGCGGGTGGCGCCGAACACCGCCTCGCGCAGGGTGATCTCCAGGTTCATGCGCAGGTCGGAGCCGCGCTGGGGGCCGCCCCGGGTGCGGGTGCGCCGGCCGGCGCCGAAGAACATGTCGAAGAGGTCGAAGGCGGAGTCGAAGCTGAAGCCGCCCATGTCGGGCAGGCCGTCGCCGGCCTGGCCGAAGGCGTCGTAGCGCTGCCGCTTCTGGGGGTCGCTGAGGCAGGCGTAGGCCTCCCCCACCTCCTTGAACTGCTCCTCGGCCCGCTTGTCACCCTGGTTGCGGTCGGGGTGGTACTGCATCGCCAGGCGGCGGTAGGCCTTCTTGAGGTCGTCGGGGGTGCAGTCCCGGGCGACCCCGAGCACCTCGTAGTAGTCGCGCTTCGCCATGGCTACCGCGAGGACTGGGGGGCGGCGGGATGGGCCACCCGGACCATGCTCGGCCGGATCACCCGGTCGTGGAGGCGGTAGCCCCGCTGCAGCTCGTCGACCACGGTGTCGTGCTCGACCTCCGCCGACTCGACCCCGGCGACGGCCTCGTGGAGGGAGGGGTCGAAGGGGGTGCCCATCGCCTCGATCGGGGTGATGCCGAGCGAGGTGAGCGCGTCCTCGAACTGGCGCACGGTCATGCGCACGCCCTCGAGGAAGGCGTCGTCGGTGCCGGGAGGGGCGTGGTCGACGGCCCGGCGGAGGTTGTCGAGGGCGGGGAGCAGGGCGCGGGCGGCATCCTCGCTGCCGTAGCGGACGCGGTCGCTCAGCTCCTGCGCCTTGCGCCGCCGGAAGTTCTCGAAGTCGGCGGCGAGCCGCACGTACTGGCTCTGCCGCTCGGCGAGCATCGCCCGGACCAGCTCGGGGTCGGCCTGGAGGTCGGCGCTGGCGCCGTCCGCCGGCTCTGGCTGGGGCGGCTCGGTGAGGGGCGCGGGGTCGTCCGCCCCGTGGGTGCTGTCCATGTGAGTTCCTGTCAAGTGGGCGTCGGTCAGCCGAGCAGCCGCTCGAGGGCCTGGCCCACCCGCTGGGAGACGTAGCGGACCCGCGGTGAGACCTGCGAGTAGCGCATGCGGGTGGGACCCAGCACCCCGATGGTGCCATGAGCAGCGTCCCCCGCACGGTAGGTGGTCAAAACCAGGCTGCAGCCACGAAGCTGCTCCACCTCCGCCTCGGCGCCGATGACCACGTGCACCCCCTGGACCGACTTGCCGAGGTCGAGGGAGGAGAGCAGCTGCCCGAGGGCCCGCTCCTCCTCGACGATGTCGAGCACCTGCCGCAGCCGCATCACGTCGCCGAACTCGGGCTGGCGGAGCAGGTTGCGCACCCCGTCGTGGATGACCACGGTGTCCTCGCCGGCGCCGTCGGAGCGCATCACCAGGAGCACGTGGGCGACGATCTCGGCGCGGAGGGCGGCGGTCACGGCGTCGTCCCCGGGCAGCGGCGGCAGCGCCTCGATGGCGCCGGGGTCGAGGCCGCGCAGGGTGCGGTTGAGCTCCGCGGAGATCCGGCTCAGGGTCTCCTGATCGGTCTGGACGCTGAGCGGGAACACGTGCTGCTGGAGCAGGTTGCCCTCGAGGAGCACGATCAGCAGAGCGTGCTCGGCGTCGAGCGAGACCACGTCGAGGTGCTTGAGCTTGGCCCCGAGGGCGCGCGGCCCGGTGACGATGCTGACCGCGTCGGTGACCAGGGCGAGCACCATCGCCGCCGCCTCGAGCAGCTCCTCGACGGCGGACGGCCGGGTGGGGAAGACGGGGTCGACCTGGCGGCGCACCGCGGCGCTGATCTGCTCCTCCTCCATGAGGAAGTCGACGTAGTAGCGGTAGCCGCGGTCGGAGGGGATCCGGCCCGCCGAGGCGTGGGGCTGGAGCAGGTATCCGATCTCGACCAGGGTGGAGAGCTCGTTGCGGATCGTCGCCGACGACCACGAGCCGAGGTGCTTGATGGCCAGCGCGACCGACCCCACCGGCACACCGGTCTCCGTGTAGTCGGAGACCACCGCCTTGAGGATCTGCTGCTTGCGCGCGTCGAGGGTCAGCTCGAAGTCCACGGTCGCCCGCACCCCCCGGTTAGCACTCACCAGCAGCGAGTGCCAATTCTATCACGCGGGGCGCGCCGAGCCCTCCTCGCCGCCGCGTCCGGCGGGCGCCCCGCCGAGCAGCTCGAGCACCTCCTGGGCCTTCCACCGCTCCATCGCCATCGCCGTGCTGACCGACACGCCGGCGCGCACCAGCGCGGACACGAGCGCGGCGGGGGGAGGCCGGTGGACCGGGTGGCGTTCCATGCTGGCCGTATGGTGCTTGACATTCCTGTCGGCGGGCACCGCCGCGAAGAAGTCGTGACCGTTCCGCATCGCGCCAATCCGGGCATGCCATCGGACCGTACGGTCAGCCCGCCTCGACCAGCCGCTCGACCACCGCGTTGAGCACCTCCTGGCCGCGACGGGTCGCCCGGGCGGTGCCCCCGTCCCAGTCCAGCAGCCCGCGGGCGGCGAGCGCCGCCGCCACCCGGTGGGCGCCCTCCCCGGCGAGGCGCACCCCGGTGGCGAGGCGGAGGCCGACCATCACCCGCTCCGCCTCGTGGGCGGCGGCGCCCACCAGCTCGGTGCCCTCGACCGGGAGCCGCCCGGCACCGGCCATGGCGGTGAAGCGATCGGGGCTGCGCACGTGCCAGTAGCGCACCGCGACCGCGTCGCCGGGGTCGTCGACGAGCCCGAGCGCCCGCGCCGCCTCCGGGGGCAGGTGGCCGTGGGCGCCGCAGCCGGCGGCGAGGTAGTGGTGGTTGCCCCAGTAGACGAGGTTGTGGCGGCACTCCGCCCCCGGCCGGGCGAGGTTGCTGACCTCGTACTGGCGGTAGCCGGCGGCGGCGGCGAGGTCGACGGCGATCCAGTGCTGGCGCAGGGCGGTGTCGGCATCGACCACCCGCACCGCGCCCCGCCCCACCGAGCGGTGCAGCGGGGTGCCCTCCTCGACGGTGAGCTCGTAGCAGGAGAGGTGTCCGGGGTCGAGCTCGAGGAGGCGCTCGACGGTCGCCGACCAGCGGGCGTCGTCGAGGCCGGGGACGGCGTAGATGAGGTCGCAGCTGAGCCGCTCGAAGCCCCCGGCGCGCACCTCGCCCACCGCGGCGAGGGCGCGCTCGGGGCCGTGCACCCGCCCCAGGAAGGCGAGCACGTCCGGCTCCAGGCTCTGCACCCCCAGCGAGACCCGGTTGCAGCCCGCCTCGCGCCAGGCGGCGGCGCGCTCGGCGCTGGTGCTGGAGGGGTTGGCCTCGATCGTGACCTCGGCGCCGGGGGCGAGCGCGAAGCCGGAGCGCACCTCGTCGAGCACCGACCGCAGCCGGGCCGGCTCGATCAGCCCGGGGGTGCCGCCTCCGATGAACACGGTGTCCAGCTCGGTGCCGGGGAGCGCGGCGGCGAGCCGGCGGATCTCGCCGCGGAGCGCCTCGACGTAGGCGGCCTCGCCCCGCCGCCCCGCCACCGAGGCGAAGTCGCAGTACTCGCACTTCCGCTCGCAGAACGGGATGTGGAGGTAGAGCGAGCGCACCCCGGCGGTCACCGCCGCAGCCTCCGCCGCGGCATCCAGAAGCGGCGGTAGAGCCAGGGGTAGAGGAGGCTGCCGCCGGCCAGGGCGGCGATGTCGGCGGCGGCACCCGCCGCCAGCGCGCCGGCGTGCACCTGGCCGTTCTCCCCCACCCCGTGGCCGCCGCCGAGGTGGAGGGCGAGCTGCCACAGGCTGGAGAGGAGGACGAGCACGATCGCCGCCACCGACATGGTCTCGACGAGGCGCATCTGCCGGCCCTCGTGGGCCAGCCGGGCGGCCACCGGCATGGCGATGACGTAGGCGGCGAGCAGCTGCGCCTGCTGGAGCAGCGACACCGGGGCGAGGGTCACCACCAGGTAGACGGGGAAGCCGTAGCGGTGGTGGTCCCGGAGGAGGTCGAGCAGGGCGAGGGGCACCTGGAGGGCGGCGACCAGCCCGGCGAGGACCAGCAGCGAGCGCGCCGTCCAGGGCTGCGGCTCGCCGGCGCGGCCCGGATCGGACCGGCCCGGCTCCGGGCGGGGTGCGCCGACCGGCTCGGGGACGGCTCCGGTGACGGAGGCCGCCCGGGCGGCACGCTTCTTCTGGGCGCGCGGCATCGCGGTCAGTCGTCGAGCTGCAGGACGGCCATGAAGGCCTCCTGCGGGATGTCGACGTTGCCGACCCGCTTCATCCGCTTCTTGCCCTCCTTCTGCTTCTCGAGCAGCTTGCGCTTGCGGGTGATGTCACCGCCGTAGCACTTGGCGATGACGTCCTTGCGCTGCGCCGAGACGGTCTCGCGGGCGACGATCTTGCCGCCGATGGCCGCCTGGATCGGCACCTCGAAGAGCTGCCGGGGGATCAGCTTCTTGAGCCGCTCGACCAGCCGGCGGCCCTGCTCGTTGGCCTTGTCGCGGTGGACGATCATGCTCAGCGCGTCGACGGGCTGGCCGGTCACCAGCACGTCGAGCTTGACCAGCCTCTCGGCGCGGAAGCCGTTCATCTCGTAGTCGAGCGAGGCGTAGCCCTTGCTCCGCGACTTCAGCTGGTCGTAGAAGTCGTGGATGATCTCGCCGAGGGGGAGGTCGTAGCTGAGCACCACCCGGTCGCCGGCCTGGTACTGCATGTCGAGGAACTCGCCGCGACGCTCCTGGCAGAGCTCCATCATCGCACCGACATACGTCGTGGGCACCATCACCGTGGCCTTGGTGCGCGGCTCCTCGATGGCCTCGATGTAGGTGGGGTCGGGGAGCATCTCGGGGTTGTCGACGGCGACGACGTCGCCGTTGCGCAGCCGCACCCGGTACTCGACGGTGGGGGCGGTGGCGATCAGCGACAGCCCCGAACTCGCGCTCCAGCCGCTCCTGGACGATCTCCATGTGGAGCAGCCCGAGGAATCCGCAGCGGAAACCGAACCCCAGCGCCGCCGAGGATTCCGGCTCCCAGACCAGCGAGGCGTCGTTGAGCTGAAGCTTGCCGAGCGCCTCCTTCAGGTCCTGGACGTCCTCGCTGTCGATGGGGAACAGGCCGGCGAAGACCATCGGGGTGGCCTGGCGGTAGCCGGGCAGCGGCGCCTCGGTGGGCCGCTCGGCGTCGGTGATGGTGTCGCCGACGCGGCTGTCGCCGACGTTCTTGATGGATGCGATCACGTAGCCCACCTCACCGGAGGCGAGCTCGCCGATTGGGGTCATCATCGGCCGGAACACGCCGACCTCGTCGACGACGAAGTCCTTCCCGCTGTGCATCATCCGCATCCGCATCCCCGGGCGGATCGAGCCGTCGACGATGCGCACGTAGACGACGACGCCGCGGTAGATGTCGTACTTGCTGTCGAAGATGAGCGCCTTCAGCGGAGCGTCGGGGTCGCCCCGGGGCGGCGGCACCCGCTGCACCACCGCCTCGAGGATGTCGCGGGTGCCGATGCCCTCGCGCGCGCTGGCGAGGATGCAGTCCTCGCCGGGCAGGCCGATCACCTCCTCGATCTCCTTGCGCACCAGCTCCGGATCGGCGGCGGGGAGGTCGATCTTGTTGATCACCGGGACGATCGCGAGGTCGTTCTCCAGCGCCTGGTACACGTTGGCGAGGGTCTGCGCCTCGATGCCCTGGGCGGCGTCGACGACGAGGATGGCGCCGTCGCACGCCGCCAGCGAGCGCGACACCTCGTAGGCGAAGTCGACGTGGCCCGGGGTGTCGATGAGGTTGAGCTCGTAGGTCTCACCGTCGGACGCGGTGTACTGCAGTCGCACCGCCTGCGCCTTGATGGTGATGCCCCGCTCGCGCTCGAGGTCGAGGGTGTCGAGCAGCTGGTCCTGCATGTCCCGCATCGCGACCGTGTCGGTGAACTCGAGCAGCCGGTCGGCGAGCGTCGACTTGCCGTGGTCGATGTGGGCGATGATCGAGAAGTTGCGGATGCGCCGCATCGCCTGGCTCTGGGCTTCGCTCACCGGCGCAGTGTATCCAGACGGCCGCGTCCGGCCGGTCAGCGGGGGCGACGCGCGGGCAGCCTGCCGTCCACCGAGGGGCGGCCGTGGCCGGGGGCGAGCACCCGGGCGCCGATGGCCCGGAGCCGCCGCAGGCTCACCGCGGCGGCGACCAGGTCGGCGCAGGGCCGCAGCGGGGGCGGCCCGATGCCGTCGCCGCCCACCGACGCGGCGTCGCCGAGGCAGAGGGCGTCGGGCCCGTGGAGGTGGAAGGAGAGGTGCCCGGCGGCGTGGCCCCAGCTGCCCACCACGGTGATGCCGCCGGCGAGGTCGATCTCCTCCCCCGCCTCGAGGAGCCGGTCGACGAGCACCGGCGCGGCCGGCTCGGAGCCGCCGAGCAGGCGGCCGAGCGGGCCCCGGCGAGGCGGCTCGGGGTGGGCGAGCACCCGGGCGGCGGCATCGCTGGCGGCCAGCGGGGCCCCGGTGAGGCGGCGGAGCTCGACGGCGTTGCCGGCGTGGCCGGGGTGGGCGTGGGTGAGCAGGATCAGCCGGACCTCGCCGGCGTGCCGCCCCGCCGCCTCGAGCAGCTGCCCGGCGCCGAGGGTGCCGTCGGCGGCCCCGGTGTCGACGAGCACGCAGGTGGCGGCGTCGGCGAGCAGGTAGACGCGCCCGCCGCGGGTCCGCTCCCCGACGTGGAAGCCGGGCACCACCTCCATCGCCTCACCTCGTCACTTCCCCGGTGGGAGGGTACCTCGGGTGAATCGTCTACCCGTATCATCGGGAGATGCGGTCAGCCGGCGGTCAGCAGCCCCATGGCGGACCTCGACCCGACCCCACCGGCGGAAAGCGCGCCCTGGTGCTCTGCGGCGGTGGGATCACCGGCCTCGCCTACGAGATCGGGGCGCTGCGAGCCCTCGACGATCTCCTCGTCGACCTCACCGTCAACGACTTCGACATCTTCGTGGGCACCAGCGCGGGTTCGATCGCCGGTGCCCTGCTCGCCAACGGGGTCAGCCCCTCGGCGATGGCGATGGGGATGGCGGGGATCAACCGCGACCTCCGTCCGCCCACCCAGCTCGACCTCTACCGGCCCAACGTCGGTGAGCTGCTGGCGCGCATGCTCCGCCTCCCCGGCCTGCTCCGGGAGATGGCCTGGGAGCTGGCCCGCCACCCCGGCAAGCTGGGCGGTCTCGACTTCCTGGGGATGCTGAGCCCGCTGATGCCCACCGGGATCTTCGACCACGGTGCGCTCGCCGGCTACCTCCACAACATCTTCAGCCTGCCCGGGCTGACCGACGACTTCCGCGAGCTCGGCGCCGAGCTGCACATCGTCGCCTGTGCCCTCGACTCCGACGAGCGGGTGGTGTTCTCGCGCTTCGGCAACGCCCACGTCCCGATCAGCCGGGCCGCGGCGGCGAGCTCGGCGCTGCCGGTGCTCTTCAAGCCGATCCGCATCGACGGCGTCGACTACGTCGACGGCGGCATCAAGGGGAACGCGTCGATCGACGTCGCCGTCGAGCAGGGGGCGAGCCTGATCGTGGTGGTCAACCCGATCGTGCCGCTCGACGCCCGCGCGATGAACGTCCCCGATGCGATGCGCGAGAAGATGGGCGGCCGGATGGGCAGCCGGCTCAGCGACCTGGGCCTGCGCGGCGTCTACAACCAGGTGCTCCGCGGCATGCTCCACGACGGGCTGCGCGACCACATCCGCAACGTGCGCAATCGCCATCCCGACGTCGACATCCTGCTGATCGAGCCGCGTCCCGACGACGAGAAGATGTTCTTCCACGAGATCATGTCGTTCTCGGCTCGGCTGATGGTCCTCCAGCACGGCTACGAGTTGGTCTCCACCGGGCTCTACGACACCTGGGGCTACCTCCGCCGCATCCTCCCGCGCCACGGCGTGCACATCACCCGCCGGGTGCTCGACCGCAAGCCCACCGAGGTGCCGGTCGAGGTCAGCAGCGGCGTGCTCCAGCGGCTGCTCCGCCAGACCGTCCTCGACCGGCGTCCCCGCCGCCTCGAGGAGGACCCCGACGAGGAGCTGAGGGCGATCGGCTAGCAGCGGGGCATCACCGCCTCGTGGTTCTCGAGCCAGGAGGCGACCAGCGCGGTGGTGGACGGCGCGCTGCGGTGCAGGGTCAGCACGTGGCCGGCGCCACCCACGATGCTCAGGGTCCGGTCCTGGGCGGCGGCGAACAGCGACATCTCGGTGTCCGCGCCCGCCGCCGGGAAGAGCACGTCGTTCTGGGCGAGCACCACCAGCAGCGGCGCGGTGATGGCGCCGACCACCGCCCGCGAGGGCTGCGGGCCGATCGACCAGATCTCCGCCGAGGGGGTGAGGTTGGCCATCGCGCTGTCACGCGCGATCACCGCCGGGTCGGCGGCGGCGGCGGCGTACATGTCCGCGGCGCGGGTCTGCGGATCGGTCTCGAAGTACTCGTAGTCGCCCTGCGCAGCCCGGGTGTTGTCGCCGGGGATCCACTCCCGGGCGAGCCAGTCCTGGGAGACGCCGGTGGGGGTGTGCTCGTAGCCGGTGACGACGAGCGCGTCGGCGTCGCCGAACATCCCCGCCGCCAGCTCGACGATCTCGCTGCCGGCGGAGTGGCCGATGAGCCCGACGTGGGAGAACGCCGGCGCCACCCCCGAGGGGGACGCGTAGCCGCCGCGGCGCAGCTGCTGGACGATCTGGTCGGTGATCGCGGCGTAGGCCTGCACCGACAGGGTGTAGCCGTTGGGGTGGTCGGAGGCGCCGTAGCCGAGCTCGTCGATGGCGAGCATGGCGTGGCCGCGCTGGGCCAGCCCCTGGGCCATCGAGTAGGTGGCGGGATCGAGCGGGAAGTCCCAGGCCCAGCGCCCGTAGGAGAGGCCGTGCTCGGCGAGGAGCACCGAGCTGGTGCAGCCGGCGGGGCGGACCAGCGTGCCCCGGACGGTGGACGTGTGCCCGGGGTCGGCGGGGTTGGTCACGGTGAAGGCCACCTCGGACCGGACCACCGGGGCGACCGCGGGGGCCGCGGCGGTCGGGACCGCCGGCCCCGCGCCGAGACTCACACCCGCGAACAGCACGGCCAGCGCTGCGGCCACGCGCAGTCGGCGCATCACTCCCTCCTCTCCCGGCACCCCGGGGTCCACACCACTACTCGTGTACGACCGTCCACCGGTCCGTGGTGTTGCGGGCGGGGCCTCAGTCGGCGCCGACGGCGTTGCGGAGGATCTCGCCGATGTTGACGGTGCGCTGGCCGCCGTGGGCGGAGGGCTTGACCCGGTGGGCGAGCACGGTCGGCGCCACCAGCTCGACCTCCTTGAGGCCGACCCGGGGCCGGCCCTCGTAGGCGGTGAGCGCCTGAGCCGCCTTGCGGGTGACCAGGTCGGCGCGGTGACCGTCGACGTCGAGCTCGATGCCGAGGGCGGCGATCGCCACCAGCACCTGGCGGTCGACCTCCACCCCGGGGAGGTTGGCGATGGCGCCGGCGATGCGCTCGGCCTCGGCCTGCTCCGACTCCTCGTAGCTGACCACGAAGGCGTCGGGATCCTCCTCGAAGAGCTCGCGGCGGGCGACGATCTCGACCCGCTCGTCGACCGAGCGCAGGCCGCGGACGTCGACGCAGAGCCCGAAGCGGTCGAGCAGCTGCGGCCGCAGCTCGCCCTCCTCCGGGTTCATCGTCCCCACCAGGATGAACCGCGACGGGTGCCACACCGAGATCCCCTCGCGCTCCACCACGTTGACGCCCATCGCGGCGGCGTCGAGGAGCACGTCGACGAGGTGGTCGTCGAGCAGGTTCACCTCGTCCACGTAGAGGATGTTCCGGTTCGCCTCGGCGAGCACCCCGGGCTCGAACCTCCGCTCCCCCTGCTTGATCGCCGCCTCGATGTCGATGGTCCCGACCACCCGGTCCTCGGAGGCGTTGATCGGCAGCTCCACCACCCGCATCCGCCGCCGCGCCCGGGGCAGCTCCTCCCCCGCCGCCACCCGCGCCCGGCAGTCGGCGCACTGCACCTCCGGCTGGTCCGGCGGGCAGCCGTAGCGGCAGTCGGCCACCACCTCCAGCTCCGGCAGGAGCCGGGCCAGCGCCCGCACCGCCGTCGACTTCGCGGTGCCCTTCTCGCCCCGGATCAGCACTCCGCCGATCGCCGGGTTGATCGCGTTCAGCACCAGCGACTGCTTCATCAACTCCTGGCCGACCAGCGCGGTGAAGGGGAAGATCGTGCGTGCCGGACCGGCGTTCAGCTTCATGGGGTGGATTCTCGCAGAGCGGGCCCGCTCACCCGGCGCGCAGCTCCTGCTGCACCGACTGCAGGATCGCCCCCTGGGAGAGGTCGTAGAGGCCGAAGTATTTTCCTCCCAGCCGCCCCGAGAGGTCGAGGCAGGCGTTGAACGCGTAGCCGCCGAAGAGCGGCTGGGCGCCGCGGCCGCCGATCCGCGGCAGCTGGGAGTGCTGGGTGTAGTCGCGGGCGGAGTCGATCACCAGGGAGCGGACGTTCTCGGTCTTGATCTGGGCCGCGATCCGCTGCGCCTCGACGATCGGCTCCTCGCCGAAGAGCGAGATGTTCCCCCGGCCGTCGCTGATCAGCACCATCAGCGGGTAGACGGTGGGGTCGCGGAGCCGCTCGGTGCGGATCAGCTTGAGGCCGGCGACCAGGCCGTGGGTGAGCGGGGTGGTGCCGCCGACGGTGAGCCGCTGGAGGCGGTCCTCGGCGAGGTCGACGCTCGAGGTGGGACGGAGCACCACCCGGGCGGTGCGCCCGCTGAAGACCACCAGCGCCACCTTGTCGCGGCGCACGTAGGCGTCGCGGAGCAGCGAGAGCACCGCGCCCTTGGTCGCCTGCATCCGCTGCTCGGCGTCCATCGAGGCGCTGGCGTCGACGACGAAGACGATCAGCGTGCCGGTCTTGCGCTGGCGCACCTTCTGGCGGAGGTCGTGGCGCTCGAGCAGCAGCGCGGGCGCGTCCGGGAGCGGGTCCTCGTCGCGGCGGCTCTGCTGGTAGGGCGCGGCGGCGCGCAGGGTGGCGTCGAAGGCGAGGTCGGTGGTGCGCTCGACCTGGGTGCTGCGGACGTAGCGGCCGCGCTTGTCGCCGCTGCGGGTGAGGTTGCGCTTGCCGGCGGTGCGGCGGGTGCGCCGGTCGCGGGGCAGCTGCAGGCGGCGGACCTGGAAGGTCTCGCCGCCGAAGGTGGTCTCGGCCTGGCCGGGCGCCGGCTCCTGGGCCTCCGCCTTCTCCGGGGACTGCATCGCGCTGCCCTCGCCTCGGTCGCCGCCGCTGCCCGCCGGGCTGGACTCGACCTGCTCGGAGCTGACCTCGGCGCCGGTGGCCTGGGCCTCGGACTCCATCTGCCGGAGGCGCTCGCGGGCGCTGTCGACGATGCCCTCGCCGCTCTGCTCGGAGGGCGAGTTCGTCTCCCGCCGGCGGTGGGCCAGAGCCAGCTCGGCGGCGCGGATCACGTCCTGCGGGGTCACCTGGAGGGCGTCGGCGGGACGCAGCCGCTCGACCTCCCCGACCCCGCCGGCGACCACCGCGGTGGCCTCGCGAGTGGCGCAGAGGGTGCGCGCGGTGCGGCTGACCACGATGTCGGCGCGGTGACCGAGGGCGCCGGCGTCGAGGCAGATCAGCGAGATGAACTGGCGCATCGCCGGGGGCACGTCGACGAGGGGGAGCAGCTCCTGGGCGCGGGCGATCACCTCGGCCTGGCTGCGCTCGGCCTCGCCGGTCTCCTCCCAGCCCCCGCCGCGCTGGACCCGCTGGTCGAGCTCGAGGACGGTGACCCGCTCCTCCGCGGTGCGCAGGCCGCGGACGTCGACGCAGAGCCCGAAGCGGTCGAGCAGCTGCGGACGCAGCTCGCCCTCCTCCGGGTTCATCGTCCCCACCAGGATGAACCGCGACGGGTGCCACATCGAGATCCCCTCGCGCTCCACCACGTTGACGCCCATCGCGGCGGCGTCGAGGAGCACGTCGACGAGGTGGTCGTCGAGCAGGTTCACCTCGTCCACGTAGAGGATGTTCCGGTTCGCCTCGGCGAGCACCCCGGGCTCGAACCTCCGCTCCCCCTGCTTGATCGCCGCCTCGATGTCGATGGTCCCGACCACCCGGTCCTCGGAGGCGTTGATCGGCAGCTCCACCACCCGCATCCGCCGCCGCGCCCGGGGCAGCTCCTCCCCCGCCGCCACCCGCGCCCGGCAGTCGGCGCACTGCACCTCCGGCTGGTCCGGCGGGCAGCCGTAGCGGCAGTCGGCCACCACCTCCAGCTCCGGCAGGAGCCGGGCCAGCGCCCGCACCGCCGTCGACTTCGCGGTGCCCTTCTCGCCCCGGATCAGCACTCCGCCGACCGCCGGGTTGATCGCGTTCAGCACCAGCGACTGCTTCATCGACTCCTGGCCGACCAGCGCGGTGAAGGGAAGCGTCGGGCGCGGGCTGCTCACCCGCCCATTGTTCCTCAGCCGGTGCTGCTGAGGACGCGGATCCGGCAGGCGGTCTCCTCGTCGGTGAGGTGCGGGCAGGTGGCGCAGTGGACGGCGCGCTCGGTGTGGAGAAGGCAGCAGACCGCCCGCTTCCGCACCAGCCGGCCGTCGACGCCGAGGAGCCGGGGACGGAGCGCCGCCGGGGTGCCGAGCATCAGGCCCACCGCCAGGGTGAGCACCGCGGCCTCGCCGGGGGAGGTCCCGGCGGTCTCGGCGGCGCCGGCGATTCCCGCGGCGAGGGCGTCGACCACCAGGCAGTGCAGGGCCCGGCGGCCGCGGTGGACGGGGCGCTCGGCGAGCCGCTCGACCAGGGTGAGAAGGTGGCCGGCGAGCAGCCCGCGGGCGAGGGCGCCGAGCGCCGCGACCGGGGTTGCGGGCGCGAGCCGGGCGTCGGCGAGCATCAGCGCGTCGACGAAGCCGTCGGCGTCGACGTGGACGGCGACGTTGGCGGCGTCGAGGTCGGGCAGCCTCCCCTCGCCGAGCAGGCTGCCGAACGCGGCGGTGGCCAGCGCCCAGGCGTAGCGCTCGAGGAACAGCGAGGCGCACACCGACATCCGCGCCGTCTCCTGGCACCGGCCGACCAGGGCGAGCTGGCGCTCGAGCTCGTCCGACCCGGGGACGAGCAGGTCGGCGCAGGCGGTCCAGCCCTCGCCGAGCGGGCCGGCGGGCGCGGGCTCCCAGCGCATCTCCGTGCAGTCCCACCGCAGCCGCGCCGCCGCCGGCGCGGCCGCGCTCACGAGAGCACCCCGACCGCGCCGGCGAGGGCGTTGGCGACGGTGCCGGAGGTGGCGGCGTGGGGCCGCTCCGGCCGGTCGGCATAGCCGTCGAGGAGCATGCGGTTGCGGTTGAGGCAGATCCGGGCGAAGCGGGGGGCGAGGAGGTCGAAGAGGGCGAAGCGCTCGGCGAGCTCGGGGAACCGGGCCTGGTGGTCGAGGATGGCGCACCGCACCGCCGCCCAGAAGTCGTGCTCGCCGAGCCCGAGGTGGTCCTCCATCAGGTCGGAGAGGTAGCGGAGGTGGCCGACGAAGAGCGCCGCCCAGAGGAACTGGCAGAGCCACTCCGGGGGCTCGGCGAGGAGCACCCGGCGGAGCTCCGGTCCGGCCCCGGCGAGCTCGGGCAGGGGCTGGTCGCTGAGGTTGACGTCGTCGACGAAGTCCTTGATCGCCAGCCGGGTGGGCACGCCATCGCGGTGGACGAGGATGGCGTTCTCACCGTGGGGCGAGAACACCACGCCGTAGCGGTAGAGGAAGTGGAGCAGCGGCGGCAGCACCGCCCCCAGCAGCGCGTCGAGCCAGGCCGCGGGGCCGAGCCCGGAGCGCTCGACCAGGGCCGTCACCACCGCGACCCCGCGGTCATCGACATGGAGGAGGGCGGCCATCGTCATCGCCCGCTCGCCGGGGTCGAGCCGCCCCTCCAGGCTCTCCCGCCAGATGCACCCGAGCAGCTCGCGGAACTGGTACGGCGCCCCCTCGAGCTCCTCGTAGGTGGGATGGCGCACCGCCACCGCCGCGACCTCACCGAGCAGCACCGTCCGGCAGCGGTCGCGGAGGAAGGGGTCGGCGGCGGCGATCCCCTGGAGGAACGCGGTCACCGCCGGCGCCGCCAGGGTGCGCTCGGTGGGCAGCCCCCGGTAGACGAGGGTGTTGAGGATGCTGAGCGGCAGCTTCACCGAGTGCCGCTGGGGCACGCTGACGTTGCTGAGGGTGCGGATCGACTGCTGGGGGAGGTGGAGGTCGCCGGCCTCGCCGAGCACCACCAGGTCGCCGGCGGCGAGCTCGGCGGCGAAGAGCGGCAGCACCACGTGGTCCCACTGCCAGGCGTGGACGGGGAACCAGAGGAAGCGGTCGGGGTCCTCGCCGCGGGCGCGGAGCACCGCGCCGAAGTCCGCGGCGGTGGCGGGGTCGAGCTGCTCGGCGCGCAGCCGGAGGTGGTCGAGCCCCTCGACCGCCCGGTACTCGCCGCAGCCCTCGCGCACCGCCAGCCAGCGCAGCGACAGCGGCCGGCGCCGCTCCGGGGCGAAGCGGAGGTGGTCGTCGTGGCCGAAGCCGATCCTCCCCTTGTTCGGGACCAGCCAGGGGTGGCCGTCCATCTCGCCCTCGATCTCCGCCCAGGGCAGCTCGACGAGCCCGGCGGCGCGGCACCGCGGCGAGGCGGCGATGTGACAGTCGGCGAGCTGGGTGGCGCGGAGCTCGCGGGCGAGGTGGGCGGTGGTCGCCGGCTCCATCCCCAGGCCGGGGGCGAGGTCGAGGAGCAGGCGGACCGGGTCGGCGGCGGGAAGGCTGCCGCCGGCGTCGCGGCGGCGCACCGAGCCGGGCTCGACCAGCAGCCGCTCGTAGAGGCGTGGCCGGGCTCTGAACTCGTACACGGCGGCGGCCGCGGGGGCGCGCCAGCCGGTGCCGGCGGGCTCGGCGTCGAGCAGCTGCTCGTAGAGGAGCTCGGAGAGCATCTTGGCGACCATGCGCTCGCCGGCGGCGTGCCAGCGCCCCTCCGCGAGCGCCTCCATCGCGGTGGTGACGGTGTCCATCAGGCGACTCCGAACTCGGTGACGACGGTGCGCCGCGGCAGCCGGAAGACCTCGCGGCCGGAGAGCGCGTTGACGATGCAGGCGCTGCGGTGGGCTCCCAGGCCCAGGTCGGGCGCGCCCACCCCGTGGGTGTGGAGCTCGGCGTTCTGCACGAAGAGGCTGCCGGTCACCGCCGGGTGCATCGCCACCCGGTAGTCGAGGTCGACCCGGTACCGGCCGGCGGGGTCCCAGCGGATCAGCGGGCTCAGCTCCTCGATGCAGGCCGGCGGCCGGGCGACGAAGCCGGTGGCGAGCACCGCGCACTCGGTCTCGACCACCAGGTCGCGCCCCTGCTCCCACTGGCGGCAGCGCAGCCGCAGGCCGCGGCCGTTGCGCTCGACCGCCTCCACCGCCAGGTGGGGGCGGAGCTCGACCCGGGGCTCGGCGCCGCCGGCGCTGCGCTCGTAGAGCAGGGCGTAGATCTCCTCGACGGTGCCGGCGTCGATGCCCTTGTGGAGGAGGTCCTGGCGGGGGAGCAGGCGGTCACGCACCTCCTCGTCGAGGCCGTGGAAGTAGCGGGTGTACTCGGGTGAGAAGTGCTCGAGGGCGAGCCGGGTGTACTCCATCGGGAAGAAGCCGGCGGTGCGGGTCAGCCAGGTCAGCCGGTAGCCGTGGGCGGGCTGGTCGCGGAGCAGGTCGAGGAACACCTCGGCGCCGCTCTGCCCCGAACCCACCACCGTCACCGCCGCCGCCCGGCGGAGCCGCTCGCGGTGGTGGAGGAAGTCGGCGGCGTGGACCACGTCGGGCCCCAGGGCGGGGAGGAGGGCCTCGGGGACGTGGGGGCCGGCGCCGACCCCGAGCACCGCGTGGCGCGCCCGCACCCGCTCCACGCGGGTGGTGCCCGGGGCGCGGAGGTCGGCCTCGAAGACCGCCTCCCCGGCGAGCCAGCGCAGCGCCTCGACCCGGGCGCCGAAGCGGCAGGAGGGCAGCCGGTCGGCCACCCAGCGACAGTAGTGGTCGTACTCGCGACGGGGCAGGTGGAAGCGCTCGCGCAGGTAGAAGCGGAGCAGCCGGTCGTGGATGCGCAGGTAGTTGAGGAAGCTGTGCGGGCTGGTGGGGTCGACCAGGCTGACCAGGTCGGCGAGGAACGGCACCTGGGTGGTGGCGCCCTCGAGCAGCAGCCCGGGGTGCCAGGAGAAGCCGGGGTGCTCGTCGACGAAGAGGGCGTCGACCTCCGCGACCTGGTCGAGGAGCGCGGCCAGCCCCAGGTTGAAGGGCCCGATGCCCACCCCGAGCAGGTCGCGGACCGGGGCGGTGGCGCTCACCGGTGGCGGACCATCAGCGCGGCGCGCTTGTCGGGGAGCTCGAGCTCGCCCTCGCGGACGAAGCCGCAGCGCTCGAACACGTGGATCATCCGGGCGTTGCGGACGTCGGGCTCGGCCACGACCCGGCGGGTGCGGGGCTCGCGGGCGAGCTGCCGGTCGACGACGGCCTCGAGCAGGCGGCGGCCGAGGCCCCGGCCGGTGAGCTCGATCGGGCCGACGAGCAGGTGGACGCCCTGGTCGTGCTCCCCGGCCGGGTAGTGCTCGGCGAGGGGGTCGCGTGCGGCCCAGTAGAGCTCCCAGTACGAGACCGGCACCCCGTCGACGCAGCCGATCAGGGGCTCGACGTGGGCGGCGGCGGCGATGCTCTCGAGGCGGGCGCGCAGCTCGGCCCTGGGCACGTCGAGGTGCCAGAACGGCACCACGTGGGGCTGGTGCATCCAGCCGTGGACGAGGTCGAGGTCGCCCTCGGGGTCGAGGTGGCGGAAGCGCGCGGTCGCACCGCCGGCGAGAGACGCCTCGAATGCGGTGGCGGTCACGACGTCCACGCCGCCGCCCCCACCGCCTGCCGGACCGGGTTGGGGATCTCCACGTAGACCGACTGGCTCTCCATCGGTCCCACCAGCTCGTCCATGTCGTCGAGGCGGGTGCGCAGATTGGCCTTGCAGCGCAGCCGCGGGCTGCCCAGCAGGGTGTCGACCACCGGCGAGGCGGGGAAGGCGCGATCGGGGGCGGCGAGGTGGCGGGCGAGGTCGCCGAGGAGGTCGGACTCGTCCGCGAGCCCGGCGCGCCCGAAGGCGCCGATCAGCCCGAGCAGGTGGTTGACCCCGAGGTAGTAGCCGAGCCGCTCGTCGGCGACGGCGTCGTCGCAGACGGTGTCGCTCTCGGCGTTGAGGCCGGGGAGCAGCCGCCGCAACCGGGCCTCGTGGGAGCGCTTGAAGTAGTAGCCCTGGTTGTCGCGATAGCGGAAGCCGGCGGGAAGGCCGTCGCGGAGCACCACCACCCCGTTCTGCTGGTGGGCCTCGAGGGCGATGCCCTCGGCGCCGTGGAGCCAGAGGACGGGGTCGACCGCCACCTCGAGGTAGCGGGCGAACCACGCCCGCGCGGCGGCGCGCGGCGCGATGCCCCGCGACCGCGCCAGGGCGTGGACGTGGCCGGCCAGCGGCGGCGGCCCTCCGTCGGGTGCGGGCTCGCAGAGGGCGGCGACCACGGTGGCGTCGTCGGACTCGCCGAACGGGTTCTCCCGGATCACCACCTCGAAGCCGGACTCGGCGCCCGGCGCGGGCCCGGCGAGGGTGGCCCAGGCGGGGTCGCGGAGGATGCCGAAGCCGGGGAAGCGCGCCGCCAGCTCGGCCCCCAGCCCGGCCTCGAGGAGGCGGTGGACCTCGACCCCGCGGGCCAGCTCCTTGCGGAGGTTGAGGCGCACCGAGTTGGTGATCCGCACCCCGAGCGAGAGCTTGAGCATCACCGCGGTGCCGGGACGGCCGGCGGTGCGCACCGACGAGGTGGGCGACCAGGGCGACCCCTGGGCGCCGTGGTCGGCCAGCCGCCCGGCGTCGATGAGGGCGCGCACCTCGGGTCGCTGCCGCAGCCGAGCCGCCTGCCAGGGATGGGCGGGGATCAGGGCGCGATCGCCGCGCGCGGCCAGCCGGCGCAGCTCGGGACCGGCACGCTCGTCGCCGGCGAGCAGGCCGGCGAGCACCGCCGTCGCCGGCTCCGGCAGCGCCGAGTCCTCGAGCACCAGGGCGCGGTCGGCGGCGAACCAGTGGAGCGCGAAGGCGGCGCCCAGCTCGGGCGAATAGGCCTCGATCTCGGCGGCGGTCATCGGGGTGCGGCTCTTCGGGGTGGGGTGCAGGGGGTGACCGCCGAGCAGCGACTGCTCGGCGCGCAGGAAGGGGGTGAGCGGGCGCGGCGCCGCGGTCGCAGCCGCGGCGGCGACGAGGAAGCGGGCGACGGCGCGATGGCTGTCGGCCACCGCCGCGACCAGGCCCTCCGGGTCGGCGCGGGGGTCGCCGGCGGCGAGCTCACGGCCGAGCAGCGCCGCCAGCGCCGTGGAGTCCAGGGCCACCGGGGGCGCGGCGGCGGAGGCCCGCACCCGCACCGGGAGGTCGAAGAGGTGGTGCCCGGTGGCGGAGTGGTGGCGCAGCCCGACCTCGAGGTCGACGCCGAGATGGGCGAGCCGGATCCGCAGACGGTCTCCGCGGAGCTCGGTGGCGGGGCCGGCCTCGCGCAGGAAGCAGTTGACCAGGCCGGTCACCGCCAGGCCGGCGGCGCGCAGCTCGGCCGCCTCGGTGGCGGCGACGGCGCTCACCGCCGCGTCTCCAGCTCGGCGCCGGTGCTCGCGACCAGCTCCACCAGCGCGGCGATCTCCGCCTCGGCGGCGGCGGGGTTGAGCAGGGTGAGCTTGAGATGGGTGCGGCCGGCGACGCTGGTGCGGCCCAGCACCGCCCGGCCCTCGGCGAGGAGCCGGTCCCGGATGGCGGCGTTGAGCCGGTCGGAGCGCTCCGGACGGTCGGGCGCGGGCACGTAGCGGAAGACGAGCGAGGCCAGCACCGGGTGGTGCGCCGCCTCGAGGCGGGGGTCGGCCCCGACCCGCTCGGCGGCCACGGCGGTGAGCGCCAGGGTGCGGTCGACCAGCTCGCCGAGCCGGCGCCGGCCGAGGGTGTGGAGGCTGACCAGCAGCTTCAGCGCGTCGAACCGGCGGCTGGTGGAGAGCGAGCGGCCGAGCAGGTGGGGCATCCGCCAGCCGCCGCCCCCCGGCTCCTCGGCGTTGAGGTAGGGCACCTCCACCGCCAGCGGCGCCAGGGTGGCGTGGTCGCGGACCAGGAACGCGCCGCAGGCGATCGGCTGCCAGAGCAGCTTGTGGAAGTCGACGGCGACGGAGTCGGCGAGCTCGAGCCCGGCCAGCAGGCCGCGGTGGCGGTCGCTCACCAGCAGGCCGCCACCGTACGAGGCGTCGACGTGGAGCCACATCCGGTGGCGGCGGGCCCGGGCGGCGAGCTCGGCGAGCGGGTCGATGCTGCCGAAGTCGGTGGTCCCGGCGGTGGCCACCAGGGCGATCGGCCGCAGCCCCTCGGCGGCGTGCCGCTCGAGCCGCGCGTCGAGGTCGTCGCAGCGCATCCGCATGTCGCGGTCGACCGCGACCGTCTCCACCGCGGCGCTGCCGAGGCCGAGCACCGAGGCCGACCGCTGCACCGTGAAGTGCGCGGCCTCGGAGCAGAGGATGCGGTGACGCGCCGCCTCCGGCCCGAGCCCGTCGATCCCGACCACCCGGCCGTCGGCGGCGGCGGCGGCGTCGCGGGCGAGCAGCAGCGCCATCAGGTTCGACTGGGTGCCGCCGGAGGTGAAGACGCCGTCGGCACCGTCGGGCAGCCCGGCGAGGCGGGCGAGCGCGCCCACCACCCGCTGCTCGAGGTGGCCGGCGATCGGCGCCTGGTCCCAGGAGTTGAGCGAGGGGTTGGAGGCGCTCACCAGCGCGTCGGCGGCGACCGCGGCGACCAGCGGGGCGCAGTGGAGGTGGGCGGCGCAGCGGGGGTGGGCGGGGTCGACGGCGTGGGCGATGGCCAGGCCGCCGAGCTCCTCGAGCACCGCGGAGAGCTCGCGTCCCTCCTCGGGGAGCACCTCGACCGCGGCCGCGAGCCGCTCCAGTCGATCCGGGGAGGCGCCGCTGTAGGGGCCGCCCCGGGCCGCCGCCGCCGACCGCCAGCACCGGGCGGCGGCCTCGAGCGCCTGCTCCAGCGCCGCCATCCCCGCCTCCGACCCGGCCGCCCACAGCGCGGCCTGGGCCGGCGCCGCCAGCAGGCTCATTCTCTCAGGGGGGGTGTCCCCCCCTCGCTGCGGCGGCGGAGCCGCCTTCGCTCACCCCGCCCCATCTGATCAGCAGGCTCATGCCGCGTTCCCCCGGCTGCGGGAACGCTCGGCGGCGCGGACCGCGGCGGCGAGGCGCTCGACGACGTCGCCGAGCTGCGCGGCGGTGATGATCAGCGGGGGCAGCAGCCGGATCACCGCGCCGTGGCGGCCGCCCCGCTCCACCACCAGCCCGCGCTGCAGGCACTCCAGCTGCACCGCCCGGGCCATCCGCCCGTCGGCGGGCGGCGCCCCGGTGGCGTCGGGCTCGCCGGCGGGGTCGACGAGCTCGACCCCGACCATGAGCCCGCGGCCGCGGACGTCGCCGGCGCAGCCGCTGCCCGCCAGGGCGGCACGGAGGTCCGCCATCAGCCGGGTGCCGGCCCTGGCGGCATGGGCGTCGAGCCGCGACCCGACCACCTCGCGGAGAGTGGCCGTCCCCGCCGCCATCGCCAGCTGGTTGCCGCGGAACGTGCCGGTGTGCGCCCCCGGCTCCCAGACGTCGAGCTCGCAGCGGTAGAGGATCACCGCCAGCGGCAGCCCGCCGCCGATCGCCTTCGAGAGCACCAGCACGTCGGGCTCGATGCCGGCGTGCTCGATGGCGAGGAAGCGGCCGGTGCGCCCCACCCCGGTCTGCACCTCGTCGACGATCAGCGGGATGCCGCGCTCGGCGGTGAGCCGCCGCATCGCCCGCAGCCACTCGTCGGGGGCCGGATTGCTCCCGCCCTCGCCCTGGACCACCTCCAGGATCATCCCCGCCACCGGCGGGATGCCGCTGCTGGGGTCGTCGAGGAGCCGCTCGACGTAGCCCACCGCGATCCGCGCCCCCTCGGCGCCGCCCACCCCGAACGGGCACCGGTAGGCGGAGGGGAAGGGCAGGAAGTGGACCTCGCTGGTGGTGCCGCCGATCGGCGCGCGCACCGCCACCGGGCCGCTGGCGGCGAGCGCGCCCGCGGTCATGCCGTGATAGCCGCCGGTGAAGGCGAGGATGCTGCGCCGCCCGGTGGCGATGCGCACCAGCTTGAGCGCCGCCTCGACCGCGTCCGTGCCCGCGGGGCTGCAGAAGTGCACCCGGAGGTCGGGTGCGAGCCCGGCGGGGAGATGGGCGAAGAGCTCCTCGACGAACGCGTCCTTGACCGGGGTGGCGAAGTCGAGGGTGTGGAGCGGCAGCCCGCTGTCGAGCACCGCCCGGATCGCCTCCAGCACCACCGGGTGGTTGTGGCCGAGGGCGAGGGTGCCGGCGCCGGCCAGGCAGTCGATGTACGAGCGGCCGTCGGCGTCGACGAGGTGGATGCCCTCGCCACGGATCAGCGCCAGCGACAGCGACCGCGCGTAGGTCCGCGCGTTCGACTCGCGACGCGCCTGGTTCTCCAGAAGGCGGCCGCCGATCACGGTCTCTCCCCAGCTGTGTACTGCGCCCAGTTGTTAGGGTTGGCTAATCCTAGGGGTTAGCCTTGGCTAAGGACAAGACCCAGAGGGTAGTCAGCCCTCGGCGGGGACCGGGGTCGCCTCGTCGATGAGCATCACCGGGATGCCGTCGTCGACGCGGTAGCGCAGCCGGCAGGCGTCGCAGCGCAGCGCCGCCGCCTCGGTGACCAGCGGGCCCCGGCACTTCGGGCAGACGAGGATGGCGAGGAGGTCGGCGGGGAGATCGCTCACGGCCGGGAATATAGCGTCCGGTAGACGGCGGCGGTCTCCTCGGCGCAGCGGCGCCAGCTGAAGGCGGCCGCCCGGCGGGGCCCGGCGACCCGCAGCCGGGCGGCGACGGCGGTGTCGCCGAGCACCACGCCGAGCGCGCCGGCGAGCTCGCGGGGGTCGCCGGGGGACACCAGCAGGGCGGCGTCGCCGCACAGGTCGGGGAGGTTGCCGCCGCGCCCCGCGACCAGCGGCGTGCCGCAGGCCATCGCCTCCAGTGCGGGCAGGCCGAAGCCCTCGTGGCGCGAGGGCAGCACCGCCGCCGCGGCGCCGCGGTACAGCGCCGCCAGCGCCGGGTCGCTCACGAAGCCGGGGAGGTGGAGGCGGACGCCGCGCTCGCGGGCGAGGGCGGAGACCTGCTCGGAGGCAGCGCCGGGGGCACCGGCGAGCACCAGCGGCACCCCGCGCCCCTCCGACTCGAGGGCGGCCATCGCCTCGACGAGCACGTCGAGCGCCTTGCGCGGGTCGGGGCTGCGCATGCTCCCCGCCCAGAGCACGTAGCCGCCGGCGGGGGCGCCGCAGCCGGCGCGGAGCCCGGCGTCGCCGGCGGCGGGGTCGCTCTCGAAGGGCGCGTCCACCCCCTCGGCGACCACGGTGAATCGCTCTCGGGGGAGGCCGAGCGCCGCCGCCGCCTCTCCGGCCACGGTGCCGCTCACCGCGATCAGCGCCCCGCAGCCGCGCAGCAGCCGGCGCTGGACCGCGAGGAAGGCGGCGAGGCCGCGCCCGGGAGGTGCGGCGGCGGCCGCGGTCCAGGGGACGACGTCGTGGACGGTGACCACCTGGCGGCGCCGCGGCCAGCCCAGCACCGGCTCGCCGGCGGGGGCGTGGACCACCGCCGGCCGGTGGGCGACGGCAGCGCCGAGCGTCCAGGACTGGCCGGCGAGCCAGCGCCGGCCGCGGTTCTCGCTGCGGGCCCGCCCCGGAGGCCGGACCACCTCCACCTCGGGGCCGTCGGGCAGCGCCTCCAGCCCGGCCAGCAGCCCGGCAACGTAGCGGCCGATGCCCGCCGCACCGCGGCCGTCGCGCAGCGCGGTGGCGTCGACAAGCACCCGCGGACGGGCGCGCCGCGCCCCGGCGATCAGCGGCCCAGGTCCTCGGCGAGGGCGCGCCGCTGCGCCTCGTCGAGCACGGTGCGGGCGCGCTGGGCGGGATGGTCGCAGCAGACCACCACCTCGCCGCCGCCGGCGACCGCCGCGCACTGTGCCTCGGTGAGACGGAAGCGGAGGTGCTCGACCGGCTCGTCGCCGAGCTCGCGACCGCCGGCGACCACCCGCTCGGCGCGGGCGCCGTCGACCTCGAGGTGGACGTGACCGGAGATCCCCGGCAGCTCGCGCATCCGCCGGCCCTGGGCGGCGGCGTCCTCGGTCTCGAGGAAGAGGGTGCCGGCGAGCTCGCGCTCCCCGGGGATCAGGGCGTTGAACACCGCCACCTCCTCGGCGATGCGATCCGGCTCGTCGATCTGGCCGGCGCGGAGCTGTTCCTCGACCGCCCCCGCGACCGTCGCCCGGTTCTCGAAGAGCAGGGTGATGAGGTCGCCGACGGAGATCGAGCGGGGCCGCCGCTGCTCGAGCAGGCGGTGCAGCGCCTCCGCCCGCACCGGCTCGTAGGCGGCGGGGGGCCGGACCTCGTCGACGGCGAGCGGTCTCATCCGGCCTCCCCTCCCTCGGTGAGCGACTGCAGGGTCGCGTCCAGGATCCGCGCCCGGAGCCGGTGGGCCCGGGCCAGCGCCTCGAACCACTCGGCGATCTCCTCGAACCCCTCCTCCCGGGCGGTCCGGGCGAGCGCAGGGTACAGCTCGCCGTGCTCGTGGGTCTCCCCGGCGAGGGCGCTGCGGAGGTTGGTGGCGGTGTCGCCGAGGGGCATCCCGGTGACCGGGTCGCCGACCTCCTCGAGCAGCTCCAGGTGACCGAGCGCATGCCCCGTCTCCCCCGCCGCCAGGTCGCGGAACAGCCGCGCCGCATCCGGCCGCCCCTCGATGTCCGCCCGCCGCGCGAAGTACGTGAACCGCCGATCCGCCTGCGAGTCCCCGGCGAAGGCGGCTCGCAGGTTGTTCTCCGTTCTCGTACCCTTGAGTGGCGCCACTTCTCCATGGTGCCGGAACGCGTGTGGGGTCCGTGGTGCCCGGTCGCTGTACATGGGCGCGGTGGGCCGGGCGGCGGCGCGCGACGGGGACGCCGGTCGCCGCCGTCCGCCCTGAGCCCCGTCGCCCGGCCACCCGCGTCCTCAGAGCGACTCGGGACGGAGCAGCCCGTTCTCCTCCAGGTCCCAGCCCTCCGCATCCCGGAAGCTGAACTGGCCGTGGCGGGTGAGGATGAGGTGGTCGAGGAGAGGGACGCCGAGGATGACGGCGGCCTCGCGGAGCGCGACGGTCACGCGGCGGTCGGCGGCGCTGGGGGAGGCGTCGCCGCTGGGGTGGTTGTGGCCGACGACGATCGCCGAGGCGCCGCGGAGCAGCGCCGGGGCGAGCACGTCGCGGGGCTGCAGCCGCGAGGCGTTGATGGTGCCGAGCGCCACCACCTCGGAGCCGATGGGGCGGTGGCGGGAGTCGAGCAGGAGCACGGCGATGCGCTCGGTGGGCGCGTGGCGGAGGTCGTCGAGGAGCAGGGCGGCGTCGCGGGGCGAGCCCACCGCGGGCCGGTCGTCGGGGTACCAGCGGTCGGCCAGCTCCCACAGCGCGGCGAGCCGGAGCGCCGGACCGGCGGCGATGCCGTGCTCGGCGATCAGGCCGGCGGCCCCGAGCGAGCGCCGCCGCCACGCCGGCAGCCGGGAGACCTCGATCGACCAGTGCCGCACCTCGGCCGGCGGGCGGGGGCCGCCGAGCACGTGGGCGATGAGCTCCGCCTCGGAGCGGGCGGCGAGGTCGCCGGCGGCGGTCAGGGCGCGCTCGCCGCGGCGGCCGCGGGGCGCCGGGGGGGCGGCGGATCGGTGGTCGACGGCCATGACCGGGATCGTACTACCTATTTGTGGTCCTGTCAACGCCTAGGGCGAGAGAAGAGCATCCTCGAAGAACGCGGTGACCCGGCGGACGTACTCGTCACGGCAGGCGTCGTAGCCGCCGCAGTGACCGACCCCGGGCAGCAGCCAGAGGGTCGCACCCGGGCCGGCGGCGGCGTGGAGGCGGCGGCCGTGCCCGGGGGGGACCGAGGCGTCGGCCTCACCGTGGATCAGCAGCAGCGGCCGGGGAGCGATCTCGGCCACCCGCCGGAGCGGCCGCAGGTCGGTCATCCGGGCACCGGTGCGCAGGGCGAGCAGCACCTGCACCGGCGCGGTGAGCACCGGTCCGGGGATTCGGAGCACCCGCCGCACCCCGTCGCCGAGCACCCGCAGGGGGTCGTCGAAGGCGCAGTCGGTGCAGACCGCGGCGACCCCGGGGTCGGACCCGGCGACGCTGATCGCCACCGCCCCGCCCATCGAGTAGCCGAGCAGCCCCAGGGGCAGGCCGCCGGCGCGGCGGCGGGTGGCCGCGAGCACCGCCTCGAGGTCACGGCGCTCGTGGACGCCGAGGGTGTGGGGCGCGGGATCGCAGCCCGGGGTGCCGCGCCAGCCGTGCACGACCACGTGGAACCCGGCGCCGCGCAGCGCGATGGCGATGCCGAGCACGTCACCGGCCCAGCCGCGGTTGCCGCCGCTCACCACCACCACCGCGGGTCGGCTGCCGGGCAGATACCAGGCGAGCAGGCGGAGACCGTCGGCGGTGCGCACCTCCAGCCGCCCGGAGGGGACGCCGGGGTCGGCCGGGGCGGCGACGTCGGGCCGGCGAACCGGTCCCATCGCCCGGCGGTGGAGCGCGGCGCAGCCGGCCGTCCAGGCGATGCCGGCCACCGCCGCGAGCGCCACCGCCCCCCGGCGGACCACGGTCACCGGGTCAGTCCCATCCCCAGCAGGAAGAACGCCACCACCAGCGCGGCGGCGAGCGCCACCGCGACCCAGCCCGCCAGCGGCGAGCCCGCCGGGGGCGCGGCGGCGGCGGCGTCCGCGGGCGCCTCGGTCACCGGCTCGGGGCGCACGTCGGGCGCCGGGGTCAGCGCGAGGAAGGCCACCCGTCCCCCGGTGTCGTAGGGCATCTCGGCGGCGACCGGCGGCGGCGGTAGCGGCGACGCGCTGCGGCGGCGGCGCTGGCTGCGACCGGCGGAGAAGGGGCCGCCCCCCTGGCGCACCAGCAGCGGCGGCGACGGCGGCTCGGCCACCGGGTCGCCCCCGGGCGCCAGCGGCATCCCCGGCGAGAGGAACTCCTTCTCGGCGATCACCTCGTCGAGGATGGAGCGGACGGTGCGGCGCCGGCGGCGCCTCCGCTGGGTGCTCAGGTCGCCCGTCGCGGCCCCAGGGCGAGGCCGACGATCGCGGTGACGAAGCCGACGGCGGCCACCACCACGGCGGCCACCAGCAGGCGCTGGTTGCTCGCCCCGATGAGGACCGCCACGATGATGAAGACCACCGCCCAGACCGCGAAGAAGACCCCCACGGTCGCGTAGGTGCGCGGGTCGCGGGCCAGGCGGGCGACGAGTCCGCCGCCCGCCGCGCCGGCGCCGGTCTCGGCCGCGGCAGGCCCGGGCACCGCGGCCGGCGGCGTCCCCGCGGGGAGGAAGCTGACCGGAGGTGGCGACGGCGCCGCCCAGGCCGGGACCTCGGAGGCGGGCGCGGGCGGGGTGACGGCTGCGGCGGGCTCGGCGGGCGGCGCCGCGGGACGGACGCTCCAGCCCGGCGCCGGTGGCGCCTCGACCGGTGGGTACGGCGTCGCCGGCGGGTTGAAGGTCGCCCGCGGGGCGGGCGGGGGGGCCGGGGCGGCCGGCGCCGGAGGAGCCGGCGTCCAGGCGGGGACGGCGGGTGCGGCCGGGGGCGGGGGGGCCGCCACCGCCGGAGGCGCGGGAGCCGGAGGCGGCGCCGGTGCGGGCGCCATCGGGACGGACTCCACCGGGGCGGGCGGCGCCGGAGCCTCGGGGGCGGGTGCGGAGCCGGCGGCCGCGGCCAGCGCCTCCGGCGGCAGGCTGATGCTGATCACCCTGGGGCGCGGGCCCACCGGCGCCGGGATGTCGGGCACCGCCGGGAGCGCCGGCGCCGCAGGCGGGGCCGGGGCCACGGGCGCGGGCGGGGTCACCGCCGCGGGCGGCGACGGGACCGGGGTGGGCGCCGGCGCCGGCCAGGCGGGACCGGGCGCGGTTGCGGGCGGGGTCACCGCCGCGGGCGGCGCCGGGACCGGGGTGGGCGCCGGCGCCGGCCAGGCGGGGCCGGGCGCGGTTGCGGGCGGGGGCGGCGCCGCGGGCAGGCTGTAGGGGGGCGGGGCCGGCGCGGCCGGCACCGGCGGCGGGGTGTAGACCGGCGGCGCAGGCGCCACCGGCACCGGCGGAGGCGTGAAGGCGGGCGGAGCGGGGGCGGCCGGCACCGGCGGTCGCATCGTCGTGAGCGGCGGGGGCGGGGCGGCGGCGACGCTGTCGTCGCGCGCGGGCACGCCACTGAGCAGGGCGCGCACCTCGGCCTCGGCCATCCCCGACTTGCCCAGGCGCACGAACAGGGTCTGGCGCTCCGCCTCGGACACGCCGGCGCGCATCACCGCGTCCCAGGCGCCGAGCAGCGCCTCGACGTCGCTGAGCTCGCGGATGATCACCGGCACCGCCGACTGGCCGGTCTCGCGCGCGGCGCGCAGCCGGCGGGCGCCGCTCACCAGCTGGTAGCGGTCACCGCCGACCGGGCGCAGCAGCAGCGGCTGAAGGATGCCGCTGGCGCGCACGCTCGACTTGAGGGCACGGTAGTTGGGATCGGTGTCGGCGGTGTCCGGCCGCCAGTGAGGGTCGTCGATGTTCTCGATGGGGACCTGCTCGACGCGCGACTCGCTGGTGGGCGCCAGCCAGCGCTCCAGCGATCCGCCGCCGCTGTGCGCCGGGTCGTCGCCGAGCGACGCACCGACCAGGTCGCGGAAGCGCTCAGACATGGGCGAGCACCTCGTCGGCAAGGCTGCGGTAGGCGAGCGCCGCCTCCGAGGAGGCGGCGTAGGAGGTGACCGGAACTCCGGCGAGCGAGGTCTCCTGGAGTTTCACGGTGAGCTTGATGATGGTGTCGAACACGGTCAGGTTGGGGATCTCGCGCAGTCCTTCGAGCATATCCCTGCTGAAGTTGGTGCGCAGGTTCACGAAGGTGGCCACGATCCCGAGGATCCTCAGCTCGGGGTTGAGCCGCTGCCGGGCGGCATGCACGGTGCGCAGGACCTCCTTCAGCCCCTTGATCGCGTACCCGGACATCTGCACCGGGATGAGCACGTAGCGGATCGCCGCCAGGACGTTGATGGTGTGGAACCCGAAATTGGGCGGGGTGTCGAAGAGGATGAAGTCGAACGAGGCCTGGATGCCGTCGCGGCTGAGCGCGTCGCGCAGCAGCAGCTCGCGGTTCAGCGAGGAGTTCAGGTCGTTCTCGACCGCACTCAGGTCCGGCTTGGCGGGCAGCAGCCAGAGGTTGTCCCAGTGGGTGGAGAGGAACGCGTCCGGCGCCGAGCGCACCCTGCCGGCGAAGACGTCGCCGATGGTCACGGGCAGCCGGTAGGGGTCGAAGCCCAGCCCTGAGGTCAGGTTCGACTGAGGGTCGCAGTCGACGGCGAGCACCCGCCTTCCCCGCTCGGCCAGGGCCGCTGCGAGGTTGATGGTGGTGGTCGTCTTGCCGACTCCGCCCTTTCCGGAGATGCATGCGATGGTGATGGCCACGTCGTTCTTCGGGGGGCCTGTTGTTCCGCCAATCCTGCAGAGCGAGGGACGTCGGTCAATTCGCCGACAGTCTGCGGAGGCAAGTGTACCGGGAGGCCGCCCGGCCGCCCCGTCTCGCGCCCGTGACAGCTCAGGAGCCGACCCTTCGCCACACCTCGTTGAGATGCTGCTGCATTTGCGCCATTCCCACCAGGCCTCCGGCGATCGGGACCGTCAGCCACGCGAGTGCGTCCACCGGATGCAACTGCAGCTCGCTCGGGATGCCGACGCGGTCCTCCAGCACCCGCGCCCTCTCGTGGGTCATCACCACGGCGATGGCGCTGAAGGGAAGCAGGAGCACGAGGTAGGGGACCGCCAGGGGCGCCAGGGCGAGGAACAGCGACTGCCCCGCGCTGATGGGGAGGTCAGCGGTGGGTGTCCCGGTCAGCGCCAGGATGTACCGCGTGCCGGCGAGGGCCGCCACCGTCCAGCCGACGGCCAGGGGGAAGGCGACCGCCCACGTCGAGCGGCCCGGGTCGACCGACATGCGGGGATCGAACTCCGCCATCTCGCGGTTCACCCGGTGGTGCCACCAGAGGGCGTAGAAGCCGAGGGTGATCACCGAGAGCAGCACCACCATGGCCGGCGTGCGCCGCCTGCCGGGAGGGCCGAAGGCGGTCGCGGTCGCCGGCGCGCCGGGCGCCGGGGCGGGCAGCCAGGGCGCTACCGCCCGGGTGGCGGCCGCCGGCGTTTCGGGCTCGGGCTGAGCCGGCGCGGGCGCGGGCTCGACGGGGGCGAGCAGCGCCACGGCCGCGGGCTCGGGCGCGGGCTCCGCCGCCGGGGGGAGCGCCGGGCCGGCCTCTGCCACCGGAGCGGACGCGAGCGCGACCGCGCCGGAGGCGGGTTCCGCAGACGGAATCCGGGTGCCCCCGTTCGGAGAGGGGGTGCCGGCGGCGCTGGCGAGGGCACTGAACACCCGCGGCGTGGCCATTCCCCGCAGCACCGGGCCCGTCCAGGCGGCGAGGGGCAACGGCTCGGGCCGGGCCGGGGCCGCGGCCGGCGCCGCCGGCTCGACCGCTGCAGACGGCTGCCACGGCGCCGGCACGGACGGCCGCCAGGCCACCGGCGCAGGCGGCGCCCACGTCACCGGCTCGGGCTGGTACTCAGCCGCCACCGGCTCGGGCTGGGACTCGGCCGCCACCCGCTCGGGCTCGGGCAGGGGCTCGACCGCCACCGGCTCGGGCTGGGACTCGACCGCCACCGGCTCGGGCTCGGGCAGGCGCTCGACCGCCAGCGGCTCGGCGGCCACCGGTTCGGGCTCCACCGGCGACAGCAGCACAAGCGCCGCCGGCTCGGGCTCGACCTCGTCGGGTGTCCGCAGCACCGGCGGAAGCAGCGCCGACGCCTCCTCCTCGCTCAGGACCAGGGAGGGCATCCGCGGGCCGGGGTCGATCTCCCGCCAGCGGCGCTGGGCGCGCAGGCGCGCGGCGATCGCCTCGGGCGACCAGGCCTGGCCGCCGGCCGTCTGCTCGTCGTCCTGGTCGGGCTCATCCGCCCACTGGCCGGGCGGCTCGGCGGGCGCGCCGGTGTGCTCGTGCCCGCCGGGCTCCGCGCCCGCCGAGCTCTCGAGTTCGTTGCTCTCCCACATGGGCGATCCTCACCGGGTGACTGGGGAACATGTGTACGCTACCAGTCCGGGCCACGGCCTGGTGTGCCTCGCCCCGCCAACCCCGCGGAACCGTCCGCCGGTCGCGTGGCTCCGGGTACTGGATTCGAACCAGTGACCTTGCGGTTAACAGCCGCCTGCTCTACCGCTGAGCTAACCCGGAACGCGGGCCGGATGATATCAGGGCCGCCCCGAGCGCTCTGCTCCCGGCGACGACCGTCACCATGTGTGAACGCTGCCGTGGCGGGAGACTTGCGGTTCGGGTTACTCGAGGTAGTCCTTGAGCTTCTTGCTCCGCGAGGGATGACGGAGCTTGCGCAGCGCCTTGGCCTCGATCTGGCGGATGCGCTCACGGGTCACCCCGAAGCGCTTGCCCACCTCCTCGAGGGTGCGCTGGTGACCGTCGATCAGCCCGAAGCGCAGCTGCAGCACCCGCCGCTCGCGGGGGGTGAGGGTGTCGAGGATGTCCTCCACCTCGGTGCGCAGCATCGTCAGCGAGGCGGCGTCGGAGGGGGCGGTGGCCTCCTTGTCCTCGACGAAGTCGCCGAGGTGCGAATCCTCCTCCTCGCCGATGGGGGTCTCGAGCGACACCGGGTCCTGGGAGACCTTGATGATCTCCCGCACCTTCTCCGGGGTGATCCCCATCTCCTCGGCGACCTCCTCGTCGGCGGGCTCCCGGCCCAGCTCCTGGAGGAGGCGGCGCGACACGCGGACCAGCTTGTTGATGGTCTCGACCATGTGCACCGGGATGCGGATGGTGCGGGCCTGGTCGGCGATCGCGCGGGTGATCGCCTGGCGGATCCACCAGGTGGCGTACGTCGAGAACTTGTAGCCCTTGTGATAGTCGAACTTCTCGACGGCGCGGATCAGGCCCATGTTGCCTTCCTGGATGAGGTCGAGGAAGGACATGCCGCGGCCGATGTACTTCTTGGCGATGCTGACCACCAGGCGGAGATTCGCCTCGGTCAGCTTGTTCTTCGCCTCGTCGTCACCCTGCTCGATGAGCTTGGCGTATTCCACCTCCTGCTCGGCGCGGAGCAGCGCCACCCGCCCGATCTCCTTGAGGTACATGCGCACCGGGTCGTCGAGCGACACCGAGTTCGATGGCCTCGGCGGTGGCGATCATCTCGTCGTCGATGTCGTCCACGGCCTCGAAGTCGCGGTCGCCGTCGGAGACCTCGATGCCCATCTCGCGGAAGACGTTGAAGATGCGCTCGAGGTGATCGGGCTCGGCCTCGACCTCGGGGAAGGCCTGCAGGATGTCGTCGGGGGTGAGGTAGCCCTGCTCCTTCCCCCGGACGATGAGCGTCTCCGCCGCCGAGACCAGCGCGTCCGCTCCCGTCACGGCCGCGCCGCCCTCACCCTGCACCCTGGCCTTCGCCACCATCTCTGCTCCCCGTCCCATCCTGGCCGCCGCCACGCCTGGCCGCTCGCCGCTCGACATACTCTATTTAACGCGCCGGCCGGCGGCCACTGTCACGGCACCGCCTCGCGAGCGCGATATCCCTCGCTGGCGAGCTCGTGGAGCCGTGCCGCCAGCCGCTGCGCCAGCTCGGTCCGGCCGTCGGCGCGGGCCATCTGCAGCTCGCGCTTGAGGGTCGCCAGCGCGCTGCGCAGGGTCGCCTCGCGCACCCGGCGGACGCAGTCGGCGATCGCCTGGGCGAGCGGCTCGCCGCCGGCGCCGTCGCGCAGCTCGGGCACCGGTCGGAGCAGCAGCCGCGCCGCGAGCCGCTGCTCCGGGCCGGCCAGCTCGTGGAGCGAGAGCGCCGCATCCGGGGGCAGGGCGAGCGCCATCTCGAGCAGCCGTCGCACCGAGGGATGGGACAGCTCCTCGGGGCGCAGCCGGTGCGTCTCCAGCAGCTTCAGCGCGAGCCCGGGACGCTGGACCACCACGCTGCCGAGGAACTCCTCCCACGCAGAGGGCGGCGGGCCGGAGACCGGGTCGGGGCCGGCGGCCGGCTCGGCCGCGGGCGCGGGGGTGGTGACGACCACGCGCAGCGGCGTCCTCCTTCCCTCTCCGCGGAGCCGCTCGACGTCGGCGCTCACCGCCGCGGCGGCGAGCTCGAGACGGCTCGCCGCCTGCTGCACGTAGAGGTCGCGGACGGTGGCCTCGGGGATGCGTGCCAGCAGGGCCACGGCGCGCTCGGCGCCGGCGCGGCGGGCCTCGACCGAGCCGGACTCGGCGTCGCCGATGGCCCGGTCGAGGAGCACCCGCCACTCCGGCTGGGCGCCGGCGACGCAGGCGGCGAAGGCGGCGGGGTCGCGTCGGACCAGCTCGTCGGGGTCCTTGAAGCCCGCGGGCAGCACGCAGATCCGGGCGTCGAGCCCCTCGGCGGCGATGACGTCCACCGCCCGCGACGAGGCGTTCACGCCGGCGTCGTCACCGTCGAAACAGAGCACCAGGCAGCGGGTCCAGCGGGCCAGCAGCCGCACCTGCCCGACGGTCAGCGCGGTGCCGCTGCTGGCCACCACCTGGCCCACGCCGGCGGCGGCGGCGGCGATCACGTCGAAGTACCCCTCGACCACCACCGCGCACCCCGCCGCCTCGATGACGGTGCGCGCCCGGTCGATGCCGAAGAGCGCCAGTGACTTGTCGTAGGCCGAGGTGGCCGGCGAGTTGAGGTACTTGGGCACGGCGTCGCCGAGGGCGCGGCCGCCGAAGCCGAGCACGTCGCCGCGCTCGTCGCGGATGGGAAAGACCAGGCGGTTGCGGAAGCGGTCGCGGGCCGGACCGCCGCGGTCGAAGGCGTGGGCGAGGCCGGCCTCGGCGGCCTCGGCGGGGTCGCCCAGGCCGCGGGCGCCGAGGTAGCGGAGCAGGGCGTCGCCGGTGCCGCCGCCCGCCGGGGCGAAGCCGACCCCGTAGTCGCGCGCGGTGCTCTCGCCGACCCCGCGCTCGACCAGCAGGGCGCGCCCCGCGGCACCGGCCGGGGTCGACCAGAGGATGTGCTCGTAATAGGCCTGCGCCCTGGAGTTGAGCTCGAGCACCCGGGCGCGGCGGCGGCGAGCCTGGCCGCGCTGGCGATCGCCGGGGAGGGTGCGCTCCAGCTCGACCCCGGCACGCTCGGCGAGCATCTCCAGCGCCCCGAGGAAGTCGACGTGCTCGATCTTCTCCACGAAGGTGAGGAGGTCGCCGCCCTCCTGGCAGCCGAAGCAGTACCAGGCCTGCTTCTCCTGGGAGACGCTGAACGAGGGGGTGCGCTCGGAGTGGAACGGGCAGAGGCCCTTGAGGTCCCGCCCGCTCCGCTGCAGCCGCACGTAGCCGCCGATCACCTCGACGATGTCGAGGCGCGCCTTCACCTCGGCGGCGGCGTCAGCCATCCGGAGAATCTTGCCCCGAACGGCTGTTCGGGTCAAGCGCGCGCCGGGCACCGACGGCGCGTCCCACTATCTCCCCAGGATCTCCAGGCTGTAGCGTGAGTTGTCGGTCAGCAGGGTGATGACGCCGGAGCGATCGGTGATCACCGCGCGCACCGGCGAGGTGTTGAACACCTCCGGAGCGTTGTCCTCCTCGAGGACGGTGCGGCGCACCAGGTAGGGCATCCCCGGGGTCGGCGGCCCGAGCTCGTCGCCCTCGACGATGTGGCCGTCGTCGAGCATCACCGGCCGCCCGTCGCGCGTGCCGGTCTTGCGGATGCGGACGTGCTCAGCCATCAGGGCCCGCAGGATAGCTCACGTCCTCTGGGCGCTGACGCGCCGACCGTGAGGGGGCCTCCCCCAGGCCATCGCCTCCTTCGTCGCCGACAGCCTTCCCCCTCAGGTCCTACCGATCTCTGTCGGCCGTCGCGAGCCGGGCCTGGGCCGCGGCCAGCCGCGCCACCGGGACCCGGTAGGGCGAGCAGGACACGTAGTCGAGGCCCAGCTCCTCGCAGAGCGCGATCGAGGAGGGGTCACCGCCGTGCTCCCCGCAGATCCCGATCTCGAGGTCGGGCCGGGCCTGGCGTCCCTCCAGCACCGCCGCCTGCATCAGCCGTCCCACCCCCTTGGCGTCGAGGCTCTCGAAGGGGTTGGCCGGGAGGATCTTCTCCTCGACGTAGCGGAACAGGAACTTGCCCTCGGCGTCGTCGCGCGAGTAGCCGAAGGTGGTCTGGGTGAGATCGTTGGTGCCGAAGGAGAAGAACTCCGCCTCCTCCGCGATCTCCGCGGCGGTGAGCGCGGCGCGGGGGACCTCGATCATCGTCCCGATCTTGTAGGGGACCTTCACCCCGGCCTCGCGCAGCACCTCCTGGGCGGTGCGCTCGATGATCTCCCGGGTGCGGCTCAGCTCGTTGACGTGGCCGACCAGCGGCACCATGATCTCGGGCCGGGCGTCGACGCCCTCGCGCCGCAGCTGGGCGGCCGCCTCGAGGATGGCGCGCACCTGCATCTCGACGATCTCGGGGAAGAGCAGCCCGAGGCGGCAGCCGCGCAGACCGAGCATCGGGTTCTGCTCGCGCAGGGAGCGGACCGCGTCGAGCAGCCGGCGCTTCTCCGCGTAGCTCTCCTCGGGCTCGCCGAGCGCCTGCGCCCGGGTCACGTCGACGAGCAGCTCCTCGAACGAGGGCAGGAACTCGTGCAGCGGCGGGTCGATCAGCCGGATCACCACCGGCAGCCCCCGCATCGCCTCGAGGATGCCGTGGAAGTCCGCCCGCTGCACCGGCAGCAGCAGGTCGAGCTCGCGCCGCCGGGAGGCCACGTCGGGGGCGAGGATCATCCGCTGCACGATCGGCAGGCGGTCCTGCTCCATGAACATGTGCTCGGTGCGGCAGAGGCCGATGCCCTGGGCCCCCCACGCGCGAGCGAGCTGGGCGTCGCGCGGGTAGTCGCCGTTGGCCCACACCTGCAGGCGGCGGATCTGGTCGGCCCAGCGGAGCAACTCCTCGAGCTCGCCGCTGATCTCCGCGTCGATCATCGGGACGGTGCCGGCGATGACGTTGCCGGTGCTGCCGTCGATGGTGAACTCGTCACCCTCGTGGAGCACGTGCCCGTTGGCGCTGAACTGGCGCCGGTCGAGGTCGACGTGCACCGACTCGCAGCCGGCGACGCAGGGCTTGCCCATGCCGCGGGCGACCACCGCGGCGTGCGAGGTGCGGCCGCCGCGGGCGGTGAGGATGCCCTCGGCGGCGATCATCCCGTGGACGTCGTCGGGATTGGTCTCGATGCGCACCAGGATGACCTTCTCGCCCGCCTTCGCCATCGCCTCGGCGCGGCCGGCGTCGAAGACCGCCTTGCCGTAGGCGGCGCCCGGCGAGGCGGCCAGGCCGGTGGCGATGATGTCGACGCTGGCGGCGGGGTCGATGCGCGTATGGAGCAGCTGGTCGACCTGCGCGGGCTCGACCCGTCGCACCGCCTCCTGGCGGGTGATCACCCGCTCGCGGGCCATGTCGACGGCGATCTTCACCGCCGCCGCGGCGGTGCGCTTGGCGCTGCGCGTCTGCAGCATGTACAGCTGCCCGCGCTCGACCGTGAACTCCAGGTCCTGGACGTCGCGGTAGTGCTTCTCCAGCCGCTTCGCGATCCGGTCGAACTGCTGGTACACCCTGGGCATCTCGTCACGCATGACCGAGATCGGCCGCGGGGTGCGGATGCCGGCGACGACGTCCTCGCCCTGGGCGTTGACCAGGTACTCGCCGAAGAGCGCGCGCTCGCCGGTGTTCGGGTCGCGGGTGAAGGCCACCCCGGTGGCGCAGTCGTCCCCCATGTTGCCGAACACCATCGTCTGCACGCTGACCGCGGTGCCGAGGTCGTGCGGGATCCTGTTGTAGTTGCGGTAGTCGACCGCCCGCTTGTTGTTCCAGGAGGAGAACACCGCGCCGATGGCGGCGCGCAGCTGCTCGATCGGGTCCTCGGGGAACTCGCCGCTGGCGTTGTCGCGCACGATCTCGCGGTAGCGCTCGATCATCCCCTCCAGCGCCTCCGGCGAGAGCTCGGCGTCGGTGCGGGCGCCGTGGCGCTCCTTGGCCTCGTCGAGCGCGTGCTCGAAGAGCTGGCCGTCGACGCCGAGCACGATCTTGCTGAAGAGCTGGATGAAGCGCCGCTGCGAGTCGAGGGCGAAGCGCGCGGTCGCCGGTGAGCTCCGCCAGCCCCTCGCAGGGTCGCGCTGTTGAGACCGAGGTTGAGGACCGTGTCCATCATCCCCGGCATCGAGAACTTGGCGCCGCTGCGCACGCTGACCAGCAGCGGGTTGCGGGCGTCGCCGAAGCCCTTGCCGGTCTCCCGCTCGACGGTGCGCAGGGCGCGCCAGCGCCTGGTCCCACATGCCGTCGGGGAAGCGCTCGCCCGACGGCGTAGTAGGCGTTGCAGGCCTCGGTCGTGATCGTGAAGCCGGGCGGCACGGGCAGCCCGGCGCTGGTCATCTCGGCGACGCCGGCGCCCTTGCCGCCGAGCAGCTCGCGCATCGAGGCGTTGCCCTCCTCGAAGCGGTACACCCACTTCGGGGACCGGGTCCGCCGCTTTGCCGCGGCGGCGGTCGTGGTCGCCTTGCGTGTCGCCGTCGCCCGGCCCCGACCTCCGCCTGCGCCCGTCGCCGCGGCCGAGGACTTCGCGGTCGTCGCGGGGGCCTTTCTCCGCGTGCTCGTGGTGCTGGGCGTGGTCTTGACGGCCATCGTTCTCCTCGTCTCCGTGCGCTCCCGGACAGGCGCCGGGAGCGTAGCACCGCGGTGCCGGTCAGGAACCCTGGGCGCGGTCCAGCGCGCGCGAGCGGCAGGCGTCGAGCTGCTCGCCGAGGGCGGCGGCAAGCCCCTCGAGGGGGACGCGCACCTGGGTCATCCCGTCGCGCTCGCGGATGGTGGCGGCGCGGTCCTCGAGGCTCTCGAAGTCGATGGTCACCGCGAGCGGCGTGCCGATCTCGTCCTGGCGGCGGTAGCGGCGGCCGATGGCCTGGGTCTCGTCGTAGTCGGTCGCGAACCGGGAGCGCAGGTCGCGCTCGACGCTCCGGGCCAGGTCGCTCAGCTCGGGCTTCTTGGAGAGCGGCAGCACCGCCACCTGGAAGGGCGCCACGTCGGGGTGGAGGCGCAGGACCACCCTGGTCTCGCCGCGCACCTCCTCCTCGTCGTAGCCGTCGCAGAGCAGGGTGATGAAGATGCGGTCAACGCCGGCGGCGGGCTCGATGACATACGGGGTGAAGCGGCGGTTGGCGGCCTGGTCGTAGAACTGGAGGTCGCGGCCGGAGTGCTTCTGGTGGGCGCTGAGGTCGAAGTCGGTGCGGTTGGCGATGCCCTCGAGCTCGCTCCAGCCGAAGGGGAAGAGGTACTCGACGTCCTTCGCCGCCTTGGCGTAGTGGGCCAGCTCGTCGGCCGCGTGGGGACGCAGGCGCAGGTTGGCGGTGCGCACCCCGAGGTCCTCGACGTACCAGCGGTGGCGCTCGGCGCACCAGTAGTCGAAGAGCTCGTCGGAGGTCTCGGGCTCGCAGAAGTACTCCATCTCCATCTGCTCGAACTCGCGCAGCCGGAAGATGTAGTTGCCCGGGGAGATCTCGTTGCGGAACGACCGGCCGTTCTGGGCGATGCCGAAGGGCAGCCGGCGCCGGGTCGAGTTCACCACGTTCTGGAAGTTGACGAACATGCCCTGGGCGGTCTCGGGACGGAGGTAGACGGTCGCCGCATCCTCCTCGACCGGCCCGAGGAAGGTCTTGAACATGAGGTTGAACTGGCGCGGCTCGCCGAGCGGCCCCTCGCACTCCGGGCAGGCGCGCACCTCGGGGTCCTTGCCGCGCTCGGTGCGCTCGGCGGCGAGGTGGTCCTCTCGCCAGCGGCGCCTGCACGTCCCCATGCAGTCGACCAGCGGGTCGGTGAAGCCGCCGACGTGCCCGCTGGCCACCCACACCTGCGGGTTCATGATGATCGAGGTCTCGATCGGCTCGATGTCGTCGCGGAGGTCGACCATGCTCCGCCACCAGCGGTTGCGGATGTTGCGGCGCAGCCGGGTGCCCAGCGGCCCGAAGTCGTAGAGGGCGTTGATCCCGCCGTAGATCTCGCTGGAGGGATAGACGAACCCGCGCTGCTTGGCGAGCGAGACCAGCCTCTCGATGAGGTCGGACCGCGGCGGGGTGGGGTCGGGCATGTCCGCGGGAGTGTAGCGGGGCGGCGCCGGCCTAGAGCAGGCTGCGGAGGACGTCGAGGCTGCGCAGCCGGCGGTCGATGTGGCGGGCGAGCTCCCGCTCCACCACCGCCTCGAGCACGGTGAGCACCTCGGGGGCCAGCCGCAGCCGGTCGTAGAGCCCGGCGTCGCCGGCGGCGGCGACCCGCAGCACCTTGATCGCGGCGACCGGGCAGTCGACGCCGTCGCTGTCGCGGGGGGAGCAGACCGGGCAGAGCAGCCCGCCGGCGGCGGCGCTGAAGCGGGCGGGACGCTCCTCGAGCCGGCCGCCGCACCCGGCGCAGGCGTGGAGCTCGGGCGCGTAGCCGAGCCGGTCGAGCATCCGCTGGGCGAACCATACCACCGTCGCCCGGGGGTCGCGGGCGGGGTCGGCGCAGTCCGCCAGCGCCTCGACGACGAGGTCGTAGAGCCCCTCGTCGAGGGGGTGCCCGGGCTCGAGGGCGTGGTCGGCGAGCTCGGCGCAGAGCGCGGCGCAGGCGGACCGCCGGGCGTCGCCGAGGGGGGTGATCGAGCCGAGCCGGCGCGCCTCGGTCAGGACCTCGAGCTCGCCCCGGCCGCGGGCCAGCTGCAGGGTGCTGCGGGTGAAGAGGTCGGTGTGGGCGGCCAGCCGGCTGCCGGACCTCCGCACCCCCCGGGCGAGCACCCCCACCTTGCCGTGGTGGCGGGTGAGCACGGTGAGGACCCGGTCGGCCTCCCCGTAGTCGACGCGGCGGAGCACGACGCCCTCGTCGACGTAGCTCGGCACCCAGGACTCCCGACGCCTACCGCTCGCCCACGGCCCCTGCGCCGTTGCGCTCGTGGCCGGCCTCCTCGACGTCCACCCGGAGCGGCCGCGGGCTGCTGATCCGCAGGGTGCGGATCGCCTGGCGGCGCACCGACTCCACCCGGATGGTGACGTCGCCGATCTGCACCGTCGCCCCCGGCTTGGGGATCGACCCCAGCCGCTCGTAGACCAGCCCGCCGATGGTGTCGGCCTCGACGTCCTCGATGGGGAGGTGGAGCAGCGCCTTGATGTCGTCGAGGGAGACGCGCGCGTTCAGCAGCACCTCGCGGTCGGAGACGAACTGGATCTCCTCGGGCTCGGCGGCATCGTACTCGTCGCGGATGTCGCCGACGATCTCCTCGATCAGGTCCTCGATGGTGACGATCCCGGCGGTGCCGCCGTACTCGTCGACCACGATCGCCATGTGGACCTTCTTCTTGCGCATCTCGATGAGCAGCTCGCCGGCGCGCTTCAGCTCGGGGGTGAAGTAGGGCTCGCGGGCGAGCTCGCGCAGCGACGGCCGGTTGTCGGGGGCGCGGACGCGGAGCAGGTCCTTGGCGTAGATGAGGCCGACGACGTTGTCGATGCCGTCCTCGTAGAGGGGGATGCGCGAGTGACCGGTCGTGTTGATCAGCGCGGTCACGTCGTCGACGGTGGAGCGCACGTCGACGGCGATCACGTCGACGCGCGGCACCATCACCTCGCGCGCCACCTTGTCGGTGAGCTCGAGGACGCCGCTGATCATCTCCCTCTCCTCCTCCTCCACCACGCCCTCGCGCTCGCTCACCGCGAGCAGCATCTTCAGCTCCTCCTCGGTGACGAAGGGTCCCGGCACGTCCCCCTGGGCGACCAGGCGCACCAGCCGGCTGCTCAGCGAGGTGAGCAGGAACACCACCGGGCGGAGCACCCGGGTGAGCAGCGTCACCGGGCCCGAGACCAGCCGCGCGGCCTGCTCGTTGAAGCGCAGCGCCACCGACTTCGGGAGGATCTCGCAGGCGACCAGCACCACCACCGAGAGCACCGCGGTGGCCGGCGCCTCGGCGCCCGACCCCCAGCGGTCGGCGACCAGCAGGGTGGTCACCGTCGAGGCCACGATCACCGCCAGGGTGTTGACCATCAGGATGGTGGAGAGGTACGCGTTGGGCTGCTCGTGGAGGCGGACGACGCGGCGGGCGGCCCGGTCACCGGTCTCGGCGAGGCTGCGCATCCGGAGCCGGCTCACGCTGGTCAGCGCGGTCTCCGCGGTCGCCGCGAAGGCGGCGAGGAGCAGCGAGGCGATGAGCGCCGCGACCAGCAGGCTCATGCGGTCGTTCGGGTGCTCCGACCTGACGGGACCGGGCTCATCGGAAGAGCTCGCTCACGCTGCGGCCCTCGTGCACCCGCACGATCGCCTCGGCGATCAGCGGCGCCACGCTGAGCACCCGCAGCTTGCAGCCCACCCCGATGTCGCCCTCACCCTCGCGCAGCGGCACCGTGTCGGTGATCGCGATCTCGTCGATGGGCGCCTGGTTGAGGCGCTCCAGCGCTCCCCCGCTGAGCACCCCGTGGGTGACCACCACGTCGACCCCGGTGGCGCCCTTGGCGCGCAGCGCCCGGGCCGCCCCGATCAGCGTCCCCCCGGTGCTGATGAGGTCGTCGACGAGCACGCAGCTCTTGCCCTCGACGTCGCCGATGACGTTGAGCACCTCGACGTCGTCGTCGCTGGGGCGGCGCTTGTCGACGATGGCGATGGGCACGTTGAGGAGCCGCGCCAGCGCCCGCGCCCGGGCGGTGCCCCCGACGTCGGGGGAGACCACCACCAGGTTGCCGTCGTGGTGCCGCTCGCGGACGTGCCGGGCGAGGATCTTGGAGGCGGTGAGGGCGTCGACGGGGATGTCGAAGAAGCCCTGGATGGCCTCGGCGTGGAGGTCGACGGTGACCACCCGGTGCGCCCCGGTGGCCTGGATGATGTTGGCCATCAGCTTGGCGCTGATCGGGTCGCGGGCCTGGGTCTTCTTCTCCTTGCGGGCGTAGCCGTAGTAGGGCACCACGGCGTTGACCCGGGCCGCCGAGGCGCGGCGGAGCGCGTCGAGGATGATGAAGAGCTCGATCAGGTTCTCGTTGACCGGGCGGCAGGTGGGCTGGATGACGAAGACGTCCTGGCCGCGCACCGAGTCGCCGATCTTGACGTCGATCTCCCCGTCGCTGAAGCGCTTCACCTCCATCTCGGTGAGGGGGATGTTGATCTCCGAGGCGATGCGCGCCCCCAGCTCGGGGTTGGCGGTGCCGGAGAGCAGCCGGAGGTCGCCGTGAGGGCTGCTCACCGCGCGCCCGCCCGGCTGCCGCGGGCACGGCGGCGCTCGGCCCAGCCCTCGACCACGACCTGGCGGGAGCGCTCCACCGCCAGCGCCCCGTCGGGGACGTCGCGGGTGATCACCGAGCCGGCGGCCACGTAGGCGCCCCTCCCCACCCGCACCGGCGCGACCAGGCTGGCGTCGGTGCCGATGAAGGCGCCGTCGCCGATCACGGTGCGGTGCTTGCCCTCGCCGTCGTAGTTGCAGGTGACCGTGCCGGCGCCGACGTTGACGTGGCTGCCGACGTCGCTGTCGAGGACGCAGGAGAAGTGGCTGATGTGGCTGCCCGCGCCCACCCGGCTGTTCTTCACCTCGGCGTGGGTGCCGACGTACACCCCGGTGTCCAGGGTGGTGCCGGGCCGGAGCCGGTCGTACTGGCCGATGACCACGTCGTCGCCGAGGTCGCACTCCTCCAGCGTCGAGGCGCCGATGCGCACCCGGTCGCCGGCGCGGACGTCGCGCAGCTGCGCCATCGGCCCCACCACGCATCCCTCGCCCAGCGTGGTGGCCCCGCGGAGCACCGTCATCGGGAGCAGGACCGAGTTGCGGCCCACCCGCACCTCCGGGTCGACATAGGTCGTCACCGGGTCTTCGACCGTCACCCCTCCGAGCATAAGCGCCCCGAGCGTCCGCCGTCTGAGCACCCCCTCGGCGGTGGCGAGCTGGGAGCGGTCGTTCACCCCGAGCGCCTCCTCGGGATCGGCGGCGATCATCGCCTCAGCGCCGCCGAGCAGCTCCACCACGTCGGTGAGGTAGTGCTCGCCCTGGGCGTTGTCGCTGCTCAGGCGGTCGAGCGCCGGCCACATCCGGGCCCCGTCGAAGGCGTAGGCGCCGGCGTTGCAGTCGGGAGGGACGGGCTCGCCGGGGACGAGGTCGCGCTCCTCGACGATGCGGGCGACGCCCCCGCCGGCGGCGCGGACCAGGCGGCCCAGCCCGCGGGGGTCGGCGGCGACCACGCCGAGGACGACGCACGCCGCCCCGGTCTCTGCCTGGCGGCGCAGCAGCGCGGCGAGGGTCGCGGCGCGCAGCAGCGGGGTGTCGCCGCTCAGCACCAGCACCGGGCCGGCGGAGCGGAGCGCCGCCGGCACCGAGCGCAGGGCGTCGCCGGTGCCCCGGGGCTCCGCCTGCTCGGCGGTGGCGGCCAGGCCGCTCAGCGCGGCCGTGACCTCGGGCTGGCCGGGGCTCACCACCACCAGCGGGGGGCTCCCGGCCGCCTCGGTGGCGGCGGCCACCACGTGGAGGAGGAGCGGCCGTCCGGCCAGGGGGTGGAGCGCCTTGGGCGTCCGGCTGCGCATCCGCGTCCCCCGCCCGGCGGCAAGCACGACCGCCTGGGGTGCGTCAGCCACGGCCGCGAGTATAGCGGCCCGCCCCCGCACGGCCCGGGCGGGTCCGGTCACGCTACCCTGCTGCCGATGCCGGTGCAGGTGGAGCGCAGCGACGCCGGGGTGGTGACCATCACCCTGGACAGTCCGGAGCGCCGCAACGCCCTCGACGAGGAGCTCGCCGAGCAGCTCCGCGCGGCGGTGGCGGGGGTGGCGTCCGACCCCGGGGCGCGCTGCGTGGTGCTCACCGGGGCGGGGAGGGCGTTCTGCTCGGGAGCCGACCTCGGCGAGTTCCGCAGCCAGGACGTCGGCGGCGTGCTCCCCCGCCGTGAGGCCCTCGGCGCCTACTACCGCACCTTCCTCGACGTCCGCGACCTCGCGGTGCCGACGGTGGCGGCGGTCAACGGCCCGGCGATCGGGGCCGGGCTCAACCTCGCCCTGGTCTGCGACCTCCGGGTCGCCTCCCCGGCGGCACGGTTCGGCGCCACCTTCGTGCGCCTCGGCATCCACCCCGGGGGCGGCGCCACCTACATGCTGACCCGGCTGCTCGGGCCCGCCCGGGCCGCCGAGATGATGCTCACCGGCGAGCTGGTCGACGGCGCCCGCGCCCTCGAGCTCGGGCTGGTCAACCGCCTCGTCGACGCCGAGGACCTGGCCGCGACCGCGGCCGCCCTCGCCGCCACCATCGCCGCCAACGCCCCCCGCGCGGTCCGCGCCACCAAGCGCGCCCTCCGGCTGGCCCTCGACGCCGACATCGCGACGATGCTGGAGGTGGAGGGCCTCGCCCAGGCCGCCTCCCAGGAGAGCGCCGACGCCGGCGAGGGCTGGGCCGCATTCCGCGAGCGCCGCGCCCCCCGCTTCGCGGAGTAGCCGCACAGGACGCGCCGATCGCACCGCCGACCGCCGCGGCGTAGCATGCCCTCGCCCGATGGGGAGTCGCCAAGTGGTAAGGCACCGGACTTTGGATCCGGCATTCCTGGGTTCGAATCCCAGCTCCCCAGCGGGGAATCTCCCTCGCGCCGGTGGGGGCGGCTCGCTTCCTGACACGGTGCGGTTTGCCCGGGTGATCTGCTACGGGGTGACCTGAGACGGTGCGAGTTGCCCGGATCTTCTACCACAGGTCTTCACCGGGGGGAGGCGTAGCCTCCCCCCGCTCAGGCCCAAGACATCGTGCGCTGGCGCGCCCGATGCCGGGGCCTACCCCCCTCCACGCCGGCACTCGCCGGCGACGCTCGCGTTGCTCGCTCTTCATCCTCGCGCCGGGCGCCGAGATACCACGAGGAACGCTGCGCGTTCCTCACAACGGACCCGCCGAGCAGCTCGGGCGGGTGAATTGCTTGACCCCCGCAGCCGCATCTCGCCCTTCCCGACGGCGACTCCGGTGCGGCGTGCAGCGCAGGCGTGAGGAACGCGAAGCGTTCCTCCCTGGTACCTCGGCGCCCGGCGCGAAGATGAAAAGCGCGCGAAGCGGGCGTCGGCCGGGAGTCCGGCCGTGGAGACATCCCACGCCGATAGGTTGTCAAGGGGGAGGTAGGGATCGCGTCGAACGCGGCACAACGGGTGCCCGGGGACGTCCTCATGCCACGGCCGCTCTCGCCGTCCAGGCGATCTCTTCGGCGTACCGGTAGCGATGCCGCAGGCAGCCATGGATGATGCCGACCCAGCGGTTGGCGACCATCCGCAAGGCTTGGTGGTGATCCTGCCGGCGGGCTCGCAGGGCGTCGTAGTAGGCCCGCGCACCCGGTGAACACCCCAGCGAGGAGAACGCCCAGCGGTCACATGCGTCGGCCAGCCAGGCGTTGCGCGCGAAGCGGGCCACCACCACCCGTTTGGTCCCTGAGGCTCGGGTGATCGGTGAGGTTCCAGCGTAGTTCTTCCGTGCTTTAGCATCGGCGAATCGGGTCGGCTCGTCGCCGAACTCCGCTAGCACCCGGGCGCCGAGGATGGCGCCGAGTCCGGGAAGACTGCGAATGATCTCGGCGTCCGGGTGCGCTTCAAAACTCTCCACGAGCTCGCTCTCGAGGGCGGCGATCTGCTCGGTGGCCGCCTGGATCAGGGTCACCAGCGCGCGCACGGCGCTGCCGTGAGCACGGGCGACCCGCGGCGGAGCCTCGAGCTGGGGGCTGCGGAGGATCTGCTGGATGGCCTGGGCCTTCTCGTCCAGCTGCTTGCGACGTCCTGCCTTCTGGAGCACCGAACGCACCTTGGCGACCGACAGGTCGCGTCCCTCGGCCGGGGTCGGGGCACGCTGGAGCAGCATCAGGGCATCGGCAGCACCGAGCTCCTTGAACGCGGTCAGGATGGCGGGGTAGTACTGGCGCAGGGCGCTGCGCAGCTGGTTGACCTGGCGCTGCCGCTGCCAGATCAGCTCCTTGTGGGAGCGGGTCAGCACCTTCAAGACCTCGGCAAGCTCGGAGTCGCCGACGTGGCGCCGATGGTTGTGCCGGTCGGTGCGGACCAGGTCGGCGAGCATCTTGCTGTCGCCGGCATCGGACTTCGCTCCCGAGACCGAGTGACGCTCGCGGTAGTGGCTGGCCGACTTCGGGTTGATGGCATAGAGCTCGTAGCCGGTGGCCAGCAGCGCTTGGGGAAGCAGCCCGGTGGGGGTCTCGATGCCGATGATCACGGTGGAGGGGTCGTCGCTGTGCTCGGCGACCAAGGCGTGGAGCCTGCCGATCCCCTGGATCGTGTCGGGGATGCGCAGGTTTCCCAGGACCGCGCCCGCTGCATCGAGCACGGTGACGTCGTGGTGGACCTCGGCCCAGTCGACGCCGACGAAGATCATGGACAGCTCCTCCCTGGACGGTGGCGAGCCAGAGGAGAGCAGCGGCACCCTAATGGATAAGTGCTCAGGGGCACGACATCCCACCAGCCGTCACAACTCTCCTCACCGAGCAGCGGGGGCACGGTCTCCACGGAGGGCTCAGGCCCAGGGGGGAGAAGTGCTCGCCCGCTGCCGGCTCGGACAACGGTCCACAGTTTCCACCACCGCGCACCCCCTCCCTCGCGCTCCCTCCCCACCACTACGACGAGGAAGTGGTACTCACCGTGAGATGGCTTCGCCATCTGCCCATTAGGGGGGTAGCACACGGCATCGGGCGCGCCAGCGCACGATGTCTTGTGCTGAGCGGGGGGAGGCGTAGCCTCCCCCCGGTACAAACGCGTGTTAGAGCCACCTGGTCTTCCACTTCCACGCGTGCCAGATCCCCCGAGCAACAGCCGGGTACCTCCAGCCGTCGCAGATCACCCGAGCAACAGCCTGGTAGCTCCACGCGTAGGTCGGGATGATGACCGTCCACCAGGCGCTCGGGATGGTGGACCCAGCCGTGGAGCACGGCGATGCCGCTGCCGGCATCCCGAATCGAGATCGCCAGGTAGACCGCCTCGTCGGTGACATCGGCGACGGCCCCGCCGCCGGGGGCGTGCATGTAGTGGGAGTCGACGAAGATCACCGTCTGGGGCGGGTCCTGCGCCTGAGACGGCATCAGCAGCGGTGCAAACCGATCTGCAGCGACCGCTCCGCGGCGCGCGCCGCGCGGCCGGCCGACCGCACCGAGGCGAACGTCGCCACCGCCAGCAGCAGGGCGCCGCCGGCGGTTGCGAGCGAGGAGATCGTCACCCAGTCGGCCACTCCGCAAGGGTACCGAGCACCCGGATGCCGCAACCGAGGGGATCGCCGCCGGTATAGGCTTCGCCGGCGCGGTGGCTCTTCTGATCACCGGCGAGAGGGCCTGCCGGGGCGATGCGGATCCAGGTGCGCGACTACGAGCCCGACGACGCCGACGGTGTCGCGCTGCTGTGCGTCGAGCTGGGGTGCGCGTCGCTCACCGACCCGCACGTGGTCGACCGGGTGTTCTGCGCGCCGGGCGTCAGCGCGGTGGTGGCCGTCCACCGCAACGAGGTGGTCGGCTTCGCGCAGGCCCAGGGCGACGGCCTGCTCCAGTCGCACCTCAGCGTGCTCGCGGTGGCGCCGGCGCACCGGCGCCGCGGGGTCGCCCGCAGGCTCGTCCAGGCGGTGTTCGCCGCCACCGGGACCCTGCGCATGGACGTGGTCACCGACTCCGCCGACGGCTTCGTCCGCAGCCTGCCGCACCAGGAGATGTCCGGGTACCGGGTCCACCCCGGCACCACCCGCTGACTGCCGGCTCCGGGCCCCGCCCGAGTTCGATCCGGCAGGTTCAAACAGTGCAGGGTAGACTGTCACGGATTTTGACGGGTGGCCCGCACCGGCGGGTCGCCAGCTGTTGCAGGGGGTCCGGGCGACGTCCCGACGCGGGGTGGACGGCCGACCCGGGTGGGGGGAAGGATGGGACCGCGCATCGCCGGCCACCGGCGGCGTGCCGCCGTGGTGGCCCTGACCGTCTGTGTCGAGCTTCTCGGCGCCGTCCCGGTGGCGGCCGCCGGCCCCACCGCGTCGCCATCCCCCTGCGGCAAGGACCTCGCCGGGGTGGTGTGCAGCGTCGGCGGCGCCGCCCCGGGCCCGGGTGGCTCCGGCGGCCTCCAGCCGGCGCCGCCGAGCAGCCCGCCCGCGGCGCCCCCCGCCCCACCCGCCCGGCGCCCGGCGCCGGCGGCCGCTCCCGCGGCCGGCCCGACGCCGGCCCCGAGCCCCACCCCGGCGCCCGACGTCAACCTCACCATGGTCGCCGCGAGCCTGCGCTCCGCCCCCTATGTCGGACAGCTGCTCGACGTGCTCGCCCACCCGGTCGCCTCGACCCGTCCCGACCTGCGCCACTTCCAGCCGGTGGACGGCGGAACCGGCGTGGCGCCGGCGGAGGCGGGCGCAGCCGCGGCCGCCGGTCCGCTCCAGGGCGGTGGGCGCGGGGTCATCCTCCTCGAGCTGCTCTTCGCCGCGCTGGTCCTGGCGGTGCCGCTGCGCTCGGGCTTCGGTCTGCTCCGCGCCCACGCCGCCGGGGGGTGGCGGCCGGCGCTGCCGGCGATGGCCGTTCCCCGTCCGCAGTGGCTGCTCGTCGCCGCCCTCGCGATGGCGGTGCCGGTCTCGACCGACGCCTCGCTCGCCTCCCTCGCCACCCGGCCGCACCCCTCCACCCCGGTGCATCCGGCGACCGCCGCCGCCGCGGCCGCGCCGCCACCGGCCCCGGTCGCCGCCTCACGAGCGGCGGCGGCACCGGCTTCGGGCGCGCCCACCGCGTGGAGCCGTCTGGTCGGGATCGAGCGCCGCCTCGGCGACGAGGCCGGCCTGCTCGCCCACCAGGAGTGGGAGATCCGCCGTCTCGCCGCGGTGATCGGGCGCCACGTCGACGATCCCGATCAGCTTCCCGTCGGAGTCGCGAGCGCGGTCCAGGAGCGGGCCCGGCTCAGCAGCCTGCTCGGCGCTCACCAGGCATCGACGGCCGCCTACCACCACGACCTCCAGGCCGAGTACGACCTGTACCGCTCCGCCGCCGGCGACCCCGGCCAGCGCGCCCAGCTCACCGCCGGCGCGGCCACCGCCCCCGGTCCGGAGGCGCCGGTGGCGGTGACCACCAACCTCGGCGTTGTCGCCACCCAGCTCGCCCAGGAGGCGGCGCTCGCCGACGCGCAGGCGCGACTCCGCCAGCTCGGCGCGCTGCTCCCCGCCCAGGTGGCCGCGATCCGCCGCCACCTGCCCTTCATCACCCCCGAGGTGGCGCCGGTGAGCCAGGGCTTCGGGCCCACCGACCTCGGCATCGAGCCCCCGTTCAGCTACCAGGGCACGTTCTACCCGCACTTCCACACCGGCATCGACCTCGCCGCGCCCACCGGGACCCCGCTCCACGCCGCCGCCGACGGGGTGGTGCTGATCGCCGCCGCCAGCGCCGACGCCGCCGGGCGGCTGGTGGGCTACGGCAACTATGTCGTCGTCGGCCACGCCGCCGGCTTCCTCACCCTGTACGGACACATGTCGGACGTGGCCGTGCACAGCGGCGACCGGGTGCGCCAGGGGGAGGTCATCGGCTACGAGGGGTCGACCGGCAACTCCACCGGGCCGCACGTGCATTTCGAGATCCGCAAGGACGGCACCCTGCTCGATCCGGCGCCGTTCCTGGTGGGGCAGCTGCCGCCCGGCTGAGTGCAGTCGTGCGGCCGCCACCACCAGTGCGGCGGGCACGTGTGACCGTCACCAGGGCGGCCGGCCGATCTCGCGAATTCCCCGAGGGTGCAGGGAAACCGGCGGCCGAAGCGTAGGGAGGAGTGCCGCGCCAGCGACGCCGGTGCCAGGGGCGGCTTCGCACACGCGAAGAGCAACGCTGACCTCTCGGGTCGACCCGGGACGCTGTCGGCGCGGGGCGGGGGTGCTGCAACCCCCGCCCCGCTACCATGCCGGCCACTGTGACGGCTGCCGCACCCGGTCCCGTCGGACCCCTCCACCAGCGACCGGTCACCGCCGCGGACGCACGCGACCGCGGCCGGGCGCTGCGGGAGCGGGTGTCGCGCTCCAGCCACGCCGGCTGGTCGGCGCCGTCGGACCGTCCCGACCCGCTCGCCCTGCTCGAGGAGCAGAACCACGGCCGGGTGCCCGAGCTGGTCCCGATCCGCTGGGGGCGCATGCTGCAGTCCCCGTTCGCGTTCCTGCGCGGATCGGCGCTGGTGATGGCGACCGACCTCGCCACCACCCCGGCGACCGGCCTGCTCGTCCAGGCGGCCGGCGACGCCCACCTCGGCAACTTCGGCACCTTCGCGTCGCCGGAGCGAACCCTCCTCTTCGACGTCAACGACTTCGACGAGACCCTCACCGGACCGTGGGAATGGGACGTCAAGCGGCTCGCCACCAGCGCCGTGGTGGCGGCGCGCGACGCCGGCCATCCCGAGCAGACCTGCACCGCCGCCGCCCGCGAGGCGGTGCGCTCCTACCGCACCCGGCTGGCGGGCTACGCCGCCCTGCCGGTGCTCGACGTCTGGTACTCGCGGGTCGACGCCGAGGCCGCGGGCGCCCTGTTCCAGCGCGCCGGCCTCGAGCAGTACCGGCGGATCATCGCCGCGGCGCGCAGGCGCACCTCGCAGCGGGTGCTCCCCAAGCTCACCGAGCTGACCGAGGAGGGCGGGCGCCGGATCGTCGACCATCCCCCGCTCATCAGCCACGACGAGCTCTGCCGGGACCGCACCGAGCTGGCCGCCATCCTCGAGGGGTACCTGGAGTCGCTGACCGAGGCGCACCGGCTGCTGCTCGGCCGCTTCCACCTCGAGGACCTCGCCCGCAAGGTGGTGGGGGTGGGCAGCGTCGGCACCCGCTGCTACATCGCGCTGCTGGTCACCGCGGAGGGCGAGCCCCTGTTCCTCCAGCTGAAGCAGGCGATGGACTCGGTGCTCGCCCGTGCGGGGGCGACCGGACCGGTGCCCCACAACGGCCGGAGGGTGGTCGCCGGACAGCGGGTGATGCAGGCGGCGAGCGACATCTTCCTCGGCTGGACCCACGGGGACGGCGTCGACTTCTACGTGCGCCAGCTCTACGACATGAAGGGGTCACCGGTGGTCGCGTCAATGGACGGGACGGCGCTCGCCGAGTACATGGCGCTCTGCGGCTGGGCGCTGGCCCGCGCCCACGCCCGCTCCGGCGACGCCGCGGCGATCAGCGGCTACCTCGGCACCGGCGACACCTTCGACCAGGCGGTCACCGGCTTCGCCGCCGCCTACGCGACCCAGACGCTGCACGACCACGCCGCCCTCGTCGAGGCGGTGGGTGCCGGGCGGATCACGGCCGCGACCGAGGCGTGAGCCGCAGGACCTGGCGGAGCGCGCCGAGGTGGTCCTGCCCTGGCTCGAGGGCCATCGCTGCGCGCTTCTCCAGGCGGCACGCTCCGCCTGACCCGCCGCCGGGTCAGCCCGGGGCGCGCCCGAACCGGCGCACCGCCCAGGCGGTCGCCCCGACCAGCCCGGAGTCGGTGCCGAGGGCGGCGAGGACGACCCGGCACCGCCGCAGCGGCACCGCGAAGGCGATCTCCGGGAGCGTCGCCCGCAGCGGGGCGAGGAGCAGGTCCCCGGCCAGGCTGAGCCCGCCGCCGATGGCGACCACCTCGGGGCTGAGGACGTTGACGAGGCCGCCGAGGGCGCGACCGAGGGCGTGACCGGCCTCGTCGAAGAGGCGGCAGGCGAGCGGGTCGCCCGCCTCGGCTGCGGCCTGGACGTCGCGGGCGTCGAGGCCGTCGCTGGCCGCCGCCAGCCGCGAGGGCTCGCCGGCGGCGAGCGCGGCCCGGGCGCGCACCGCGATCGCGGTGCCCGACGCCACCCCCTCGAGGCAGCCGGGATGGCCCTGGTGGCAGGGCGGTCCGGAGGGGTCGACGGAGATGTGCCCGAGCTCGCCGGCGGTGCCCGCCGCGCCGGTGTAGAGCTCGCCGTCGAGCACCATGCCGCCGCCCACCCCGGTGCTGACGGTGACGAAGACGAAGTCCCGGGTGCCCCGGCCCGTCCCCAGGGTCCACTCCGCGAAGCCGGCCAGATTGGCGTCGTTCTGGAGGACCACCGGGCAGCCCAGGATGCCGCCGAGCAGGCGACCGGCCTCCAGCCCCTCCCAGCCGGGCAGGTTGGGGGCGGCGTACACCACCCCGGCGTTGGGGTCGAGCGGCCCGGGCACCCCCATCGCCAGCCCCGCCGGCACCCGGCCCCCGGTCGCCTCCAGCACCGCGCCGGCGACCGCGTGGAGGACGGCGAGGGGTCCGTCGCCGGCGGGGGTGGGACGGCGCACCGGCTCGTCGTGGGACTCGGGCCCGGTGGCCACCGCCGCGCGGATCAGCGTCCCCCCCAGGTCGACCCCGACGAGGGCGGGAGTCACGTCCGGGCGATCTGCGGGACCGCGGGCACCCTCCGCTGGGGCGCCGCCGGATCGTCGTCGTCCATCGAGTGCCAGTGACCGCCGCCGGCGAGGGCGTCGGCCTCGGGCGGCCCCCAGCTGCCCGCGGGGTACGGGTGGACCGGGCCCGGGTCGCGGATCACCGGGTCGACGATCTCCCAGCCGCGCTCCACCTCGTCCTCCCGGATGAAGAGGGTGTGGTCGCGATGGAGCACGTCGTGGAGCAACCGCTCGTACGCCTCCGGCGGCGACACCTTGAAGGAGCTGCCGTAGGCGAAGTCCATGTGCACCTTCTGGGTGCGGATCTCCGGGCCGGGCTGCTTGGCGATGAAGCTGAAGGAGATGCCCTCGTCGGGCTGGATGCGGATCACCAGGTGGTTGGAGTGGACGGCGTGGGGGCCTCCGCTCCCGGAGAAGAGGTGGAGGGGCACGTCCTTGAAGGCGATGGTGACCCGGGTCTCGCGGTCACGGAGCCGCTTGCCGGTGCGAAGCAGGAAGGGCACGCCGGCCCACCGCCAGGAGTCGATGCGGAGGCGCAGCGCCGCGTAGGTCTCGGTGGTCGAGTCCGGCGCCACGCCGGGCTCCTCGCGGTAGCCGCGCACCGGCTCCCGCCCGATCTCCCCGGGGGCGTACTGCCCGCGCACGACCTGGGCGGGGTCGACGGGGTGGCAGGCGGTGAGCACCTTGACCTTCTCGTTGCGCAGCGCCTCGGCGTCGAAGCTGACCGGCGGCTCCATCGCGACGATCGAGAGCAGCTGGAAGAGGTGGTTCTGGACGATGTCGCGGATCGCCCCGGTCTCCTCGTAGAAGGCGCCGCGCTGCTCGACCCCGAGCGACTCGGCGACGCCGATCTCGACCTGGGTGATGCAGTCGCGGTTCCAGACCCGCTCGAAGACGGCGTTGCCGAAGCGGAAGACGAGCAGGTTCTGCACCGTCTCCTTGCCCATGTAGTGGTCGATCCGGAAGATGCGCTCCTCGGGAAGCACCTCGTGGAGCGCCGCGTTCAGCGCCCGGGCGGACTCGATGTCGCGCCCGAAGGGCTTCTCGATGATCACCACGGCTCGCTGCGCGATGCCGCTGTGGTCGAGCTGGCCGATCAGCGGGATGAACGCCGAGGAGGGGACCGCGAGGTAGACGACGCACGACCCCTGGGTGAGCCGGGCGGCGAGCGCGTCCATCCCGTCGGCGGCGCTGACGTAGTCGAGGCGCCCGGCGAAGCGGGCGAACACCGCCTCGTCGAATCCGGTGCGCGAGTGCGCCGCGATCGCCTCGCGGGCGTGGGCTCGGAGGTCGTCGACGCTCCAGCGGTCGTTCGCGTAGCCGATCACCGCACCGCTCTCGGGGAGCAGGCCCTCCGCCTCGAGGTTGTAGAGGGCGGGGAGCAGCTTGCGGGCGGCGAGGTCGCCGGAGATCCCGACGACGATCATGTCCTGGGGCTCGGTCCGGCTGAGCGTCATCGCCGGTGGCCCCGGCTCAGTGCTGCTGGAGGTGCCGGACGGTGGCGCTGAGGACCTTGGTGACGACGGCGATCAGGAAGAGCGCGAGCCCCGTCCAGAAGAGCGGGAGCATCGCGCCCGGAGTGGTCCAGTCGTAGATGGCGAGGATGCCGCCGAGCACCAGCGCGACCACGATGAGCACCAGCAGGGCGACCACGGTGCGGGTCGCACCGTCGAGCTCCGGCCGTCCCCGCAGCGCCACCGCGGGGCTGGGCGCGAGGTCGCCGCCGGGGAACCAGTTGCGCATGATGCCGGCGACCACCTGCACCCCGAGGGCGGCGACGAAGATCCCCAGCACGGTGTAGAAGAGCGGCAGCTCGGCGCCCGGGGTGGTCCAGTCGTACACGGCGAGGATGCCGCCGAGCACCAGGCCCACGGTGCAGGCCGCGAAGCAGACCACCGTGAACCAGGTGAGCAGGCCGAGCTGGGGCAGGCGGGCGGCGAGCCGCTGGTAGGCCGGCTCCGGCTCGGCCTCGGTCTCCTGGAAGTAGCTGAAGTAGATGTCGGGGGTGGCGGAGACCCCGGAGACGCGCATCTGGGAGCCGAGGGCGCTCTCCGGCGCCGCCTCGCCGGGGACGGCGGACGAGATCAGCCCCGGCTGCGGCCCGGGGTAGAGGCGCCGCTCCTCGCGGCGGCCGTCCGGATACTCGAGGCGGAGCAGCCCGCAGCGCTCGCAGTGCCACGCCGTGATCGGCAGCCCGCCGACCACGGGGCCGTAGTACATGGTGGTGCGGCGCGGCCCCTCGGGGCCCCTGGCGCCCTGGTAGGGGGCGAACTCGTGAGCCATCACCCCCACGACCGGGGCGGGGTGGTCGCACTCCTCGGGAGTGGGCGGCGACACCGTGAACTCAGCCTGCGACATCGGACGCGATTGTACCGGCCCGGAGACGCGGCTCAGGGGCGCCGGGCGGCACGGGGTCGCGCCACCGGCCTTCTCCCCCGCTCGGCGAGGGCGATCTCGGTGGCGCGGGCGTGGGCGGCGGCCTCGAGCGCGTCGTCGAGCGGGACGAGCTCGGCGGGGGTGTCGCGGCCCTCGCGGTGGGCGAGGGCGGCGGCCAGCAGCCAGTCGGCGAGCGCCGGGTTCTTGGGGAGCAGCGACCCGTGGAGGTAGGTCCCCACCAGCCGGCCGGCGACCACCCCCTCGCCGCCGTCCTCGCCGTTGTTGCCGCCGCCGACGACCACCCGGCCGAGGGGCCGCAGCCCGGGGCCGAGCAGGGTCCGGCCGCCGTGGTTCTCGAAGCCCACCAGGGTGGGCTGGGCCAGCCCCATCGAGGGCTCGGCGTCGACCAGCACGTTGCCGATCCAGCGGTCGTCGCCGGCGCGGCTGCGCAGGTCGAGCAGGCCCAGGCCCTCGAGCACCCGGCCCTCGGCGTCGACGTAGTCGTGGCCGAGCAGCTGGTAGCCGCCGCAGACCGCGAGCACCGCCACCCCGGAGCCGACCGCCCGCTCCAGCGAGCCCCGCTTGTGCTCCGCGAAGTCGGCGAAGATGCCGCTCTGGTCGCGGTCCTGGCCGCCGCCCATGAAGAGGAGGTCACAGGACTCGAGGTCGGCGGGGCCGGCCTCGATGGGCACCACCTCGACCTCGATCCCCCGCCACTCGGCGCGGCACCTGAGGCTGCGGATGTTCCCGGAGTTGCCGTAGATGGTCATCGCGTGGGGGTACAGGTGGCCGATGCGCAGCCGGCGGCTCACCTCTCCTCCTCCCAGAAGGCGCCGACGGCGCCGGCGCGCTGGGCGACGGCGCGCAGCTCGAGCATGGCGGTGTACGTGGGCACCACCATCACCTCCTCGCCGGGCTCGGCGCGGCCCGCGAGCAGGCGCAGCGCCGCCGCCGGGTCGGGCTCGACGGTCACCTGCTCGGCGGGCAGGCCGGCGTACTTCAGGCGCACCGCCAGGTCGTGGGCGCGCCGCCCCGAGGCGATCACGTGCGGCCGCAGCGGCGAGCGCGCGAGCCGCTCGAAGTCGACGTCCCAGAGCCAGGAGACGTCGCGGCCGTCGGCGACCAGGTCGTTGATCGCGATCAGGTAGGTGCGTGCGTGGCCGAGCTCGTCGGCGGTGCGCAGCACCACGTCGAGCCCGGCGGGGTTCTTGGCGAGGAGGATGCGCAGCTCGCGGCCGTGCAGCTGCAGCCGCTCCATCCGGCCGAAGCGGGGGCGGAAGCCCGCGACCGCGGCGGCCACGGTGGCCGGGCTCACCCCGAGGCTGACCGCCGCGGCGTGGGCGGCGACCAGGTTGTAGGCGTTGTAGACGCCGCCCACCGCGGCGAACAGCTCGGTACCGTCGTCGAGCTCGAGCCGCTGGCCGTCGAGCCCGGTGGCGGCGATCCGCCGCACCGCCACCGCGGGGCGCGGCCGGGCGAAGTCGCAGCGGGTGCAGCGGTAGCTGCCGCAGTGGGCCAGAACCACGCGGTCGAAGTGCAGCGGGGCGTCGCAGCGCGGGCAGGTGCGGGCGTCGGCGGCGTGGGGGATGCCGTCGAGGAGCTGGTCGTCGGCGTCGATCCCGATGTAGACCACCCCGGGCAGCCCCTCGCACTGCGCCACCACCAGGGGATCGTCGGCGTTGGCGACGATCTGCGCGCCCGGGGGCAGGCGACGCAGCCCCTCACCGATCCGCCGCGCGGTGGTGGCCAGCTCGCCGGAGCGGTCGAGCTGGTCGCGGAGCAGGTTGAGCACCACCACCAGCCGGGGCCGGAGCTCGATCACGGCGCGCTCCAGGGAGAGCTCGTCGACCTCGAAGACGGCGCGATCGGTTCGGGCGCCGCCGAGCGGGCGGGCCTGGGCCACCGCGGCCGCCACCAGGCCGAAGACGAGGTTGGCGCCGCTCGCGTTGGTCAGCACCCGCTCGCCGGCGGCCTCGAGCACCGCGGCGATCAGCCCGGTGGTGGTGGTCTTGCCGTTGGTGCCGGTGACCAGCACGCTGCCCCGGGGAAGGGTGGCGCCGAGCTTGGCGAGCACCTCGGGGTCGATGGCCAGGGCGACGTCGCCGGGGATCGTCGTGCCCCCGCCCCGGCCCAGCCCGCGGCTCGCGGTGGCGGCCAGCTTGCCGGCGAGCACGGCGGCGCCGAGCCGCGGGTCGGGCCTCATCTCGCGTCCATGCCGGGGTGCGCCGCCACGGTGCGGCAGGGGCGCGCCGGGTACCCGGCCGCGGTGGCGGCGGCGGCGAGCGCGGCGGCGGCGGCGGCGGAGCCGGCGAGAGCGAAGGCGGCGCCGCCGGTGCCGGTGAGGTGCCAGTCGCCCGCGACCCCGGCGCGCAGCTCACCGAGCCGCTCGCCCAGCCGCGGGCTGGCCCGGCGGGCGGCGGGCTCGAGGGCGCTGCCGCAGTCGCCGGCCTCGGGAGGCAGCCCCGCGGCCAGGCGCCCGGCGACCCGGGCGGCACGGCCGTCGCCGCGGCGCTCGGCCTCCTCGAGCGCGGCGTAGGCGGCCGCCGTCGAGGACGCGCCGGCGACGGCGACGGCGAGGTGGAGCGCGGGGGATGGCAGCCGCCGCAGCCGCTCGCCTCGCCCGGTGGCGAGCACCGCCCCGCCCGCGAGCGCGGCGGGGACGTCGCTGCCGAGGGCGGCGGCGGCGGCGCCGACCTCGCCGGCGGGCAGCGTCAGCCCACGGCGGCGGAGCAGGGTCGCCCCGGCGCGGAGCACCGCGGCGGCGTCCGCGGAGCCGCCCCCCACCCCGGCTGCGATCGGCAGCCGCTTCTCCAGCCAGAGGTCGGCGTCGAGCCCGCCGCCGGCCAGCTCCAGCAGCGCCAGGGCGGCGCGCACCGCGAGGTTCTCCAAACCCTCAGGCACCGCCTCCGCCGCCGGCCCGCCGAGCCGCAGCCGCACCTCGCCCGAGCCGGGGCGCAGACGCAGCCCGACCAGGTCGTGCCAGTCGAGGGCGACGATCACGGTCGCGACGTCGTGGTAGCCGTCGGCGCGCCGGCCGGTGACCTCCAGGGCGAGGTTGACCTTGGCGGCCGCGGGCACGACGATCACGTCCGCGACGGTAGCGGGAGCGGGCCCGCGGGCGTCGCCGCGGGGACTGGTCGCCGAACCCCTGCTATACTCCCGCGGCCGGTCGCGCACCTGCCGACGCGCGCCCTGACCATTGAGGAGCCCCGTGGCCAATTCCGCCTCCGCGCGCAAGCGGATCCGTTCCAACGAGCGCAAGCACGTCCGCAACCGGGCGGTCCGCTCGGCGGTCCGGACCAGCATCACCAAGGCGCGCCGCGCCCTGCTCGGCACCGCCCCCGCGCCGGAGACCCAGGAGCAGGTGCTGGCCGCGGTCCGGGCTCTCGACCGTGCCGCGGAGAAGGGCATCCTCCACCGCAACAACGCCGACCGCCGCAAGTCGCGGCTGATGGCCATGGCCCACAAGCTGGCCACCGCCGCCGCGTCCGGCGACGAGGCCGCCGCCCGCGCCACCGCGATCGGCGGCGAGAAGGGTCGGGCGCGCGCCCGGGGCAAGTCCGCGGCCAAGCCGGCCGCGAGCAAGACCGCCGCGAGCAAGACCGCCGCGACCAAGGCCGCCGCGACCAAGGCCGCCGCCGCCAAGGCGCCGGCACGCACCGGCACCCGCGCCGCGGCGGCGAGCAAGACCACCAAGTCCTGAGCGACCGGCGCGCGGTCCGTGGTGACCCCGAGCTGAGGGTCACCGCCGCCGCCCGCCCGCGGCGAGCGCTCCGCTGGCCCGCAGGGCGAAGCTGCGCAGTCCCGAGGCGTCGTCGAGCTCGCCCGCCTTCACCCCCGCGTCGAGGCGTTGCAGCTCGCGGAGCCAGTCGACGAGCAGGTCCGGGCTCACCCGCCCCGCCCACCGCGCCAGCCGCTCGGCCCGCCAGGGTGGCAGCCCCAGCCGGCCCGCCACCGCCGCGGCGCCGCCACCCCCGGAGAGCACCTCCGCGGCCGCCAGCACCTCGCGGAGCTGGCCCGCGACCACCGACAGCAGGTACAACGGTGCGACCCCGTCGTCGATCATCGCGTCGAGGGCGGCGGCGCCACGGACGTGGGGCGGGGTGAGCAGGCGGTCGACGATGTCCCAGGCGGCGAGCTGCTCGAGCCCGCCGGCGAGGGTGCGGACCTGGTCGAGGGTGGGAACGGCCCCGTCGCCGGAGTGGGCGGCGAGCTTGTCGAGCTCGTTCTCCATCCGGCCGAGGTCGGCGCCGACCACCAGCAGCAGGTGATCGACGGCCCCGCGGGGCAGGCGCAGCCGCCGCTCGGCCACCCGGCGCTCGACCCAGGCGCGCAGCTCGCGGCCGCGCGGTTGGGGATGCTCGGAGATGCGTCCCCGGAGCCGCTGCACCGCCTTGAGCACCGAGTTGGCGGCACCGACCCTGGTGTGTGCGACCAGGCAGACCGAGGTGGTCGGCGCCCGGGTCTCGAGCGCGCCGGCCAGCGCCTCGGCGCTGTCGGCCCCGCGCCGCGGCCGCTCCGAGAGCTGGGGAGGGTCGCGGACGAGGAGGTGGCGGCGGGCGTCGAGGAAGGGCACCTCGATGAGGCTCCGGCGCAACCCGTCGAGACGCGACGGGGCGTCGAGCACCTCGACGCTGAGGTCGCTGGCGCTGGCGGCGCGGGCGGCGGCCAGCCAGGCGCGGGCCTCGCGGTCGACGAGGAAGCGCTCCTCGCCGTGGATGAGCAGCAGCTCGGCGGGGGCGGCCATCAGGGTGCCTCCGCCAGCGATGCGAGCACTCCGAGCACCTCGTCGGCATACAGCGCGAGCTTCTTCTCCCCCACCCCGGGCACCTCGCGCAGCTCGTCGGGGGTCGAGGGGCGGCGCCGGGCGATCTCGGTCAGGGTGCTGTTCGGGAAGATGATGTACGCGGGCTGGTCGCGCTCGCGGGACAGCTCGGAGCGCCAGCGGCGCAACCGTTCGAAGACCGCCCGGGCGGCGGGGTCGAGCTCCTCGGAGCCGGAGCCGGAGCCGGTGCCGGCGCCGGACCGGCCGCCGGTCGCGGCGGGGCGTCGGCCCGGCCGCGGATCCGCGATCTCGAGCACCCGGTCGCCGCGCATCGCCTCGACCCCGCGCGGGGTGATGTCGACGGTCGGGTACGGAACCCCGGCGACACGGAGCGCCCCGGCGTCGGCGAGCCGTCGCAGCAGCTCGGCCACGTCCGCCTCGCGCCAGCCACGCAGCGCTCCGAAGGTGGGGATCGAGGTGGCGCCGGCGAGGTCGCGGCTCTGCGAGCCGACCAGCACCCGGGCGAGCTTGACCATGCCCACCCGCCCGCGCAGCCGGGCGGCGGCGCTCAGCGCCTGGCGGACCGGGGTGGCGTCGAGGAGCGGCCCGGTGACCGCGGCGCCGGAGCCGGTGCAGACGTCGCAGCGGTCGCCGCACTCCACAGCGGCGGCGTTCTCGCCGAAGTAGCTGACCACATCGAGGTGACGGCACTGACGCCCCCCGAGGTAGTCCATGAACCGCTGGAACCGCGCCTCCGCCGCCCGGCGGTGCCGGGCGACCCGGGCGTTGACGTCGCGCAACCGCTGGGTCGCATCCGGCAGCGCCACCCCTCCCTGGATGATCCCGGCGTCGCGGAGCAGTTCGCGGACGGCGTCGCCGGCGCGGTCGGGCAGTGCGCGCACCAGGGGATCGCGCGAGATCACCCGTCGCCAGGCGCCGGGGTCGTATCCCTCCTCCAGCAGCGAGCGGTGGACCGCGCCCACGGTGGCGGCGTCGGGGTGGGCGGTCTCGATGAAGAACTCGGGGAGCCGGCGGTCGGCGGGGGCGTGGACCACCACGCAGCTCGCCGGCAGCCCGTCCCGCCCCGCCCGGCCCGCCTGCTGGTAGTACTCCTCGAGCGACAGGGGCAGACCGGCGTGGATGACCTGGCGCACGGTGGCGATGTCGACCCCCATGCCGAAGGCGCTGGTGGTGACCGCGACCCGCACCGCGCCGGTGGCGAACCGCTCCTGGGCGAGGGTGCGCTCCTCAGGGCTGAGCTCGGCGTGATAGAGCATCGTGGGGTGGCGGCCCTGCAGCCGCGCCGCCAGTGTCGCCGCCCGCGCCCGGGTGCCGGCATAGACGATGGTGTGGCCGTCGCCGGGGTCGACCAGCTGCTCGATGCGCTCGAGCTTGGCCTTCTCGTCGCGCACCCGCTCGGCGGCGAGGTGGAGGTTGGGCCGGGCGAAGCCGTGAACCGCCTCGAACGGCTCGCGCAGCCCCAGCCGCCCGGCGACGTCGGCTCGCACCTCGGCGGTGGCGGTGGCGGTGCAGGCGACCAGCTGGATCGGGGCGAGGGCGGCGGCGACCTCGCCGATGCGCAGGTAGTCGGGGCGGAAGTCGTGGCCCCACTCGGAGATGCAGTGGGCCTCGTCGACGACGATCCGGGCCGGCCGGCGCTCGGCGAGCATGGCGCGCAGGTCGGCGCGCACCAGCCGCTCGGGGGCGACGTAGAGCAGTCGCAGCGTGCCCTCCCGGTAGGCGCGCTCGATCCGCCGCTGCTCGGCGGCGTCGAGGTTGGAGTGCAGCGCCGCCGCCTCGACGCCGAGCTGCAGCAGGGCGTCGATCTGGTCCTTCATCAGTGCGATCAGCGGTGAGACCACCACCGTCGTCGCCTCCGAGAGCACCGCCGGCAGCTGGTAGCAGAGCGACTTGCCGCCGCCGGTGGGCATCACCACCATGGCGTCGCGGCCGTCGCGCACGGCCTCGACGACCTCGCGCTGGCCGTCACGGAAGTGGTCGTGCCCGAAGTGCCGGCGGAGTCCGTCGAGGAGGTGGTCGGCAGCCAGCGCCATCCCCCGCATTAAAGGTGGTCTCCGCGACCGTCCGTGGTCACGACGGCTCCAGGCCGGCGGGGCCGCCCACGTACTCGAGGCTGCCGTCGAGCGCGGTGGAGCGCACCCCCGCCCCCGGGGCCGAGGGGAGCCGTGGCGCCCGGGCGCTGGGGACGGCGAGCAGCCGGGGATGGGCGGCGGCGAGCAGCGCGGGTGCGACCGCGCCGCGCGCCGGGGTGACCAGCAGCTCGGCGGCGAGCGAGCCACCCTCCACCGCGGCGAGCTCGTCCTGCCCGGGCGGTGGCAGCGCCCCGAGGACGAGCGCGGCGCCGCCGCCGCCGGCGACCTGCACGGCGCCGGCGACCGGGCCCCGGTCCGGAGCGGAGCCGAGGAGCAGCCGCCACACCGTGCCGTGCCAGCTCCACGGCCGGCCGGTCGGAATCCGCACCACGGTGGCGCCGCCGGCGCGAAGGCCGTCGACCGCCTGCTCGGCGCCCCGGCCCAGCGGCGCCGCGGGCACCACCACCGCATCGGCGCGGTAGCCGCCGGGGAGGCCGGCGAGCCCGGCGACGGTGGTGCGGTCACCGCCGCTGAGCACCACCAGGTCGAGGCTGCGGGTGAGCGGCGGCAGGGCGTGCCCGAGGGCGCCGAGCAGCCGGGTGGGGTCGGAGCCGCCGTCGACCAGGGCGGTGGCGCCGTCGCCGGCGCGCACCAGCGTGGCCTCCGACCCGCCGGTGTCGAGCACCACCAGGCGCAGGCGACCGTCGGGACGGGAGAGCAGCAGCAGGGTGGCCGCCGCCGCCACCACCGCGGCGGCGGCGGCGGCGGCCGCCCGGGCCTGGCCGCGGCCGGGGGGTGCGATCGCCGAGGGCAGGCGCAGCCGGAGCGCCGCGACCAGCCCCAGGCCGCCGCCGCCGAGGCCGGCGAGCAGCGCCCAGGTCCAGGCCCGAGGCCAGGCACCGACGTGGATCGCCGCGCCGGGCACCGCCGCGACCGCACCCGCGACCAGGCCGATGCCGGTGATCAGCAGGCCGGCGGCGGCGAGCGGCGCCCAGCCCAGCGCCGGCACCGCCGCCGCCACCGCCGCGCCCGCCCAACCGAGGACGACGAGGAGCGGGACCGCGGGGATCACCAGCGCGTTGGCGAGGGGGGCGGCGAGCGCGAGCACCCCGAAGGTGGAGGCCATCACCGGGACGGTGGCCCCCTGGGCGGCGACGGTGACCGCGAAGGGCTCGGCCAGCCAGCGCGGTCCCGGCAGCCGCGCGGTCAGCGGCCCGGCGAACAGCAGGATGCCGAGGGTGCCGAGGAACGAGAGCTGGAAGCCCGGGTCGGCACAGAGGGCGGGATCGGCGGCGAGCAGCAGCGCCGCGGTGGCGGCGAGCAGAGCCAGCGGCTGCAGCCGCCGGCCGGTGCCGTGGACCAGGAGGGCGGCGCCCGCCATCAGGGCGCTGCGCAGCGCCGCCGCCCCGCCCCCGGCGATGGCGACGTAGAGGGCGACCGCCGGCCCGACCAGGAGCAGCCGGCGGCGTGGCCCCAGGGAGAGCCCCGCGGCCAGCCGGGTGAGCAGGCCGACCACGATCGCGACCTTCAGGCCGGAGGTCGCGACCAGATGGACGAGGCCGGCGTCGCGGAGTGCGGCGGCGGTGTCCGGAGGCAGGCTGCCGTGGATCCCGAAGGCGATCTCCAGGAGCAGGGTGGCGGTCACCGGGGGCAGCGCCGCGCCGACGGTGGCGGCGATGCGACGGCGCAGCGCGGCGAGCGCGCGGGCCGGGCCGGGACGCCCGCCGGCGAGGCGCACCAGGCGGGGCGAGACCGCCACCGCGGCCACCCCGTCGCGCTGCAGCGCGGCCGCCGAGGTGGGCCCGGGACGCTCACCGGGGAGCCGCAGCGCCGCGGCCTCGAGCCGGACCCGGTCGCCGGCGGCCAGATCGGGGTGGCCGGGCAGGGCGGCGAGCACCCCGCCGCCGACCCGCCCCTCGCCACCGGTGCCGGCCAGCCGCTCGGCGTCGACGGTGACCAGCGCCTCGCCTCGACGGCCCACCGGCGCATCCCGGACCGTGCCCACCAGCACCACCGCCCCCGCGGCGATGGGCAGGCCGGTCGCCGCCGGCGCCGCGGTGCCACGGACCATCCCCGCCGCCGCGGCGAGCAGGGCGACGGCGGCGAGCGCCCACGCCCGCGGCCGCCGCGGGGTCAGTGCCGCGGTCACCCCGGCAGCGCCGCCGGCGAGGGCGGTCGCCGGTGGCACGACCGCGGGCAGGGCGCCGACGGCGGCGAGCGACACCCCGGTGGCGAGCGCCCCGGCGACGAGCACCGCGGGGAGCGCGCCCTCCCCCACCACGGTGCTCACCGCCGCACCACAAGGTGGGGGCGGAGCGCGGCGACGGTGGCGGCGTCGACCCCGAGCCGGGTGCGCAGCTCGGAGACCCCGGCGAACGGTCCCCACTCGGCGCGGGACTCGACGATCGCCTCGGCGAGGCCGGCGGGCATCGCCGGCAGGGCGCGCAGCTCCTCGACCGACGCGGTGTTGAGGTCGAGCCGCGCCCCGGCGGCGGACCCGGTGGTGCGGCGGAAGGGGACGTTCACCTGGCGGCCGTCGTGCACCGGTGCGGCGAGGTCGGGGAGCCGCCCGGGATCGGCGTCGGCGGTGATCCCCCCGGCGGCGGCGACCGCGTCGGCCACCCGGGCTCCGCCGCTGAGCCGGTAGAGCCCCGGGTGGGTGACGGCGCCGCTGACGTGCACCAGCGCCGCGGCCGCGGCGGGGACGTCGAGCGGCTCGCCGAGGGCCGCCGGCGCCGCCACCGGCACCGCCCCCTGGCCACCTCCGGCACGGAGCAGCACCGCGGCGACGGCGAGCAGGGCGGCAAGACCGGCCACCGCCGCCGCCGTGAGCCACCCTCGTCGTCCTGCGTTCGCGAACATACGAGTTTGTATGCTAGCGACGGCTCCGGCACGGCGCAACCCCCGGCCGTACTGCGCGCCTCAGCGCAGCACGGACGCCCGGATGCCGGTCAGACCCGGTAGCGGCGCTGGCCGTCCTCCCCGACGACCGTCTCGGCACCGGCACGCTCGGCGAGGAAGCGCACCGCCCTCCCCGACACCGGGACCCCGTTGCGGGTGATCTCCGCGGCGATCTCGGCCGCGGTGGCCTCGCCGCCGATCTTGGCGATCACCGCGTGGACCACCTGGGGCGTCACCCCCTCGGGGGTGGCCCGGCCCCGGGTCCGGCGCACCCGCGGCGCCGCCGCGCGCACCCCGGCGCGGCGCACCCCGCGCCGCGCCGGCTCGGGCTCGGCGGCCCCGGGGCGGCGCCGGCCCCGCCGCCCCGCGCTGCCGGCGTCGCCGAGCGCCCTGCTGGCGCGCTCCAGCATGGACACGGCGTCGCGCAGCTCGGCGCGCAGCCCCTCGTTGTCGGCGCGAAGCGCCTCGATCTCCGCCACCAGCGTCTCGATCTGGCCGACCATGCGCTCGGCGGTCTGGACCAGCACCGATCCCTGGGTGGCGTCACGCCGACTGCGGGTGGTGGTCCGCGGGGTGCGAGGCGTGGCCGTGGTGGAACGCGTGCGAGCCATGTGCGTACAGCCCCCATGGAGCGCGCGGGGAAGAGTGGTCTACTGGTCGCGTCAGCGCGCGCGCATTGGACGCAGGCGGCCACGGCGATTGTCTCCCATCGGTCGAGGCGTTTGCAAACAGTCTGTTGCGGAGCGCCCAAAGGCTCCGTCCACTGCACCCGCCCCGCCCCGCCGGGGGGCGGGGCGGCCTCCGGCGCCGCGATCAGGGGGTGACGCGGGCGGCGCCGGCGTCGGTATCATCCGGGGCGGGGCCATAGCTCAGCTGGGAGAGCGCTTGCATGGCATGCAAGAGGTCGGGGGTTCGAGCCCCCCTGGCTCCACCACCGGAGCCGCGCGCCGCCGGTCCTACTTCCAGGCCCAGGTGGTGAGCACGGTGTCGAGCGCCGGTCCGTACGAGGGCGCGAGGGTCGGCTTCGTCCCCAGGGTGAGGACGTACACCATCTGCCCGTGGCGGAACACGGCGACCCTGGTGTAGCCCGGCGTCCCCTTGTAGACGTCCTGAAAGGCGAGCACCACCCCGTCCTCACCGGCCACCCTGATGTGGGTCTTCGGCTGCACCGCCTGGGGGCTCGCCGACCCGGTGGGAAGGGTGACGACCCGTGCGACGAAGTCGTCGAGGCTCTCCTGCAGGGTGGCCGCGGGGAAGATCGAGTTGGGGTACTCGAGGATGATGATCGCGGCGTCGCGCGGCGGCGAGTCGACCTCGGTCTGCCGCACCGTCGCCGACTGGGGACCGCCGGAGCTGGGGGTCGCGGTCGGCTTGACCGACCAGTCCACCGGGACCGCGGCGGTGAAGGTGTCGCCGTTCAGGCGCGCCCCCGGCTGGAGGGCGCCGGGGGCGACCGACGGCGCAGGGGTGCTGGGCGGAGGGGTGCTGACCGACGCGTCACCGCCACAGGCCGCGAGCGCGGCTCCGGCGCCGAGCAGGACGGAGATCAGGGCGGGTCGCCGGAGGAGGTGGCTCACGCCCGGGAAGTATGCCCCGACAAAGTCGTCGGGCGGGGCCACGTTGGCCCCGCCCGACAGGGTCAGGGAGGAAAGCGTTGTGAGGAGGTCACGCGACCGGCGGCCGGCGGCGGCGGCGAGCGGTGCTCGCGGCGGCCAGCCCGGTGCCGGCGATGACCAGGGCGAGGCCGGCGATCCCGAAGAACGAGCCGGTCTCGGGGACGGAACGGGGCCGGGGCATGACCCCGAGGTCGGAGCTGGGCGCGCCGGCGGTGGCGCCGGCGCCCGCGGCCGGGCCGCTCCCGGCGGCGGCCGCCGCCGCGGCGCTACCGGAGGCGCTGCTGCCGAGCACGCCGGCGGCGGTGCCGGGGACGCCGAGGACGTTCGAGACGCTGCCGACCGCGGCGCTGCCGGTACCGCCGGCGGCCGCCGCCGAGTCGGCCTGGAGCAGGGCGAGGTCGAGGACTCCGGGGATGCTGACCGGGACCGCGCCGGAGCTGCTCAGCGCCCCCACCGGGGTACCGTCGACCGACGCGAGGTAGCTCTGGGCCCTGCCCGAGGCATCGGTGTCGGAGTGGAGCAGGCCGAGGCCGAGGGCGCCGCCGAGCAGGCTGATCACGGCGCCGTCGCTGGCGGAGCTGCCCGAGCCGGCGCCCCCGGCGACGCCGGCGTGGCTGGTCGAGCGCAGCAGCGAGAGGGTGGCCAGGTTGCCACCGAGGGCGAGGTCGGTGAGGGCGCTGCGGGCGTCGCCGGAGGCGGCCGGGCCGCTGTCGCTGCTCGCCATCCAGCTCGCCAGGGCGAGGTCGAGCAGCGGGTTCGAGGGCAGGGTCAGCAGGGCGCCGCCCCGGCTGCCGTGGCCGGTGGAGGTCCCCGCCGCGAAATCGTTGCCGAGCAGACGCAGGCCGGTGGCGGCGGCGCCGCCGTGGCCGGGGGCCGCGGTCGCCGAGGTGCAGCTGACGCAGCCGTCGAGCAGCCCGAGGACCAGCCCGTGGGAGCTGGCCGAGGCCGCCGGCGCACCGGCGGCGGCGGGGGTGGTGGCGGGCGCCGGCCGGAGCAGCCCGAGCACCCCGGAGAGGAGGCCGGTGTGGGCTGCGGGCGCAGCCGGGGGAGGCGCCGCGGAGGCGGTGGTGACGCCGAGGGTGAGCTGGAGGACGCCGGCCAGGGTGACCGGGATCGCCGCCGCCAGCGCTCGCCGCACCATCTCGAAGCCTCCAGATCCCGGCCGCTCGGGGCGGCACCCGCGGTCCGCTCACGATCGGGACGCAACAATCGAAACGAGCACATCAAACGAATACTTGCGGTGGGGCAAGGCCCTGGGCTGCCGGGGGCAGGGCGCAGGGGCACGCGCTGCTATCCTCGGCCGCCGTGCGCCAGATCTGGGCTCCGTGGCGGATGGAGTACGTCAGCGATCGCACCCCACCCGAGGGCTGCGTCCTGTGCGCCATCGACGCCGGCGAGACCGACCAGGAGCGCCACGTCGTCGAGCGCACCGCCCAGACCTTCACCGTGCTCAACCTCCACCCCTACAGCAGCGGGCACCTGCTGGTCGTCCCCCACCGTCACGTCCCCGACCTCACCGGCCTCTCCCCCGCCGAGGGCGCCGGGATGTTCGCGGCGCTGCAGCGGGCGCTCCGCGCCCTCGAGGCGGCGCTCGGCCCCGACGGGTTCAACCTGGGGGTGAACCACGGCAGGATCGCCGGGGCCGGCATCACCGACCACGTCCACGCCCACGTGGTCCCCCGCTGGGACGGCGACACCAACTTCATGCCGGTGCTCGCCGACGTCAGGGTGATCCCCGAGCACCTCGACCGCACCGCCGAACGGCTCCGCGAGGCCTACGCCGGTCTCGGCCCGGACCCCGGCGGTCTCTGACAGCGCGGCTGCTACACTCCGCCGCCGACGGACCGCGCCTGCCGGCGCGTCAGAGAGATGCCCCGGCGAGGGCGACAGGGAGGCCCGGGTGGGCTCGGTCATCAAGAAGCGCCGCAAGAAGATGCGGAAGCACAAGCACAAGAAGATGCTGAAGAAGACCCGTTGGGCGCGGCGCGCGAGCTGAGCCGGACCGGTCCGGGATGAGCGGTGGGCGGTCCTCCGGGGCCGCCCCCCTCTCCCTCCGGCGCGTCAGCCGGTGGTCAGGAGCCGGTCGAGCAGGGTCGACAGCGCGTCCGGATGGATGCCGCCGATGATGTTCGCCGCCACCCGCCCGCGGGCGTCGACGACCACCGTGGTCGGGGGCGCCAGCACCGCGAACTGAGCGGCGACCCGGCCGTCGTCGAGGCCCGCGGGATAGGGGACGCCGAGGCCGCTCAGGTAGCCCTGGAGCGGGGCCCGGTCGTCGCGCAGAGCGTCACCGACGACCACCACGCCGCGGGGGCGGTAGCGGATCGCCACCCTGTTGAGATCCGCCTGCTGGCGGCGGCAGGGCCCGCACCACGACCCGAAGAAGTCGATGACCACGGGGTGGCCGCGCTCCGCGGCGAGGTCGACGACGCCGCCGTCGAGGGTCTGGATCCGCACCGCCGGCGCCGCGCTGCCCACCTCGGGGCCGCCGCCGGCACCGCCGACGCCGACGTCCTGCTCGAGCCCGCATCCCGCCAGCAGCAGGGCGGCGAGCGCCACCCCGAGCCGGGTCATACCTTGGCGTAGGAGTGGAGACCGACGATCCAGAGGTTGACGGCGTAGAGGGTGAAGAGGATCGAGACGAAGCCCACCGCGGTGATCGCCGCGGCCCGGGCCTCGCGCCAGCCGTAGGTGACCCGGGCGTGGAGGTAGATCGCGAAGATCACCCAGGTGATGAAGGCGAAGGTCTCCTTGGGATCCCATCCCCAGTAGCGGCCCCAGGCGTGCTCCCCCCAGATCGCTCCGCAGATCACCCCGAACGACCAGATCGGGAAGCCGAGCATCACGAAGCGGTAGCTCCAGAGGTCGAGGGTGGGGGCGCCGGGGAGGGCGCGCGCCACCGCCCGCGCCGCCGCCTGGCGGGGGTCGCCCCCGCTGCGGCCGCCGCCCACCGAGACCGGGGTGCCGCCCGGCGTCACCGCCATCCGCGCGGGTGCGGCGAGCCGGCCGTCGGCCCAGCGGCGGGCCAGGTAGAACATCCCGAAGAGGAACGAGAAGGTGAGGATCCCCGACGAGGACGCCATCGCGGTGACGTGGATGGTCAGCCAGTAGCTGTGGAGCGCCGGCACCAGGCTCCCCGGGGGCACGTAGAGCATGTAGGCGAGGCCCAGCAGCGCCACCGCCAGGCCCATCGCGGGCGCCCCCACCAGCCGCAGCCGGTGGCGCACCGCCAGCACCAGGAAGGCGGTGACCATGATCAGGCTGATGCCGGTGGAGTACTCGTACATGTTCCCCAGCGGCCAGTGCCCCGCCTCCAGCGCCCGGGCCACGATCGACCCGAGATGGAACGGCCAGCCCGTCATCGCCGCCACCACGCCGACGTCGGAGAGCGCGCGCCGGCGGAAGGCGATGTGGAGGATGAAGGCGAGGAAGCCCACGAGGTAGGCGACCACCGCCACCCAGAAGAGGGCGAGCGAGAGGGGGGTCCCGTGCATCCGGCGGCCAGTATAGACGCGCGGAGTTCTCACGCCCGTTGGGCTGTTCACCCCAAGCCATCCCGGCTCCGGTGCCCCCGCGCCGGGGCCGGCGACCTACAGGACGACGCCCTCGTCGATGCGGGCGAGGGCCTCGTGCTCGAGCAGCTCCTTGAGCTGGTCGAAGGCGTGGCCGGCGTCGGCGGCGTTGCGGCGCTCGACCAGGAGGGTGTTGACCACCCGGCCGATCAGGCCGGGGACCTCGTACTCGATGATCACCGTGACCCGGGTGCGGGTCCTCGCGGTGGCGCGGTAGTCGTTGCGGATCACGGCGTGGATCTGGCCGGTGGTCTCGAGCACGCTGCGCTCGCCGGCGACCAGCTGGGTGACCACCGCATCCCCGGGGAGGTGGCGGCCGAGCATGTTGTAGGTGAAGGCGAAGCGGGTTCCCGCGGACACCTCGCCGGCGCCGTCCACGCGGCGGACCTCGGAGAGGTTGGGCCACCACTCCGGGGCCCGGGTCAGGTCGCTGACGTAGGCGAAGACCCGGTCGAGCGGGGCGTAGATCTCGCGGCTGAGCACGAGGTGCGACATCGCCATCCGAGGATGGCACGGCGCGCCGTGACTGTCGAGAGCCGGATCAGGCGCCGACGCCGGCGGGCACGTGCAGCTCCGGCTCGGTGGCGGCGCGGACCTCGTCGACGCCGACCCCGGGGGCGAGCTCGCGGAGCACCAGCCCCTGCTCGGTGACGTCGATCACCGCCAGGTCGGTGACGATGCGGTGCACCACCCCCCGGCCGGTGAGCGGCAGCGAGCAGCTGCGCACGATCTTCGGGGAGCCGTCCCGGGCGGTGTGCTCCATCAGCACGATCACCCGCTTGGCGCCGTGGACCAGGTCCATGGCGCCGCCCATCCCCTTGATCATCTTGCCCGGGATCATCCAGTTGGCCAGGTCGCCACGCTCCGAGACCTCCATGGCGCCGAGCACCGCGGCGTCGATGGCGCCGCCCCGGATCGCCCCGAAGCTCATCGCCGAGTCGAAGAAGGACGCGCCCGGCTGCACCGTCACCGTCTCCTTGCCGGCGTTGATGAGGTCGGGGTCCTCGTCGCCCGGGTAGGGGTAGGGCCCGACCCCGAGGATGCCGTTCTCGGCCTCCAGATGGACGTTCACCCCCGGCGGCAGGTGGTTCGGGATCAGCGTGGGCAGGCCGATGCCGAGGTTGACGTAGGAGCCGTCCTCGAGCTCACGGGCCGCCCGGGCCGCCATCTGCTCGCGGGTCAGCGCCATGGTTCAGCCCTCCTCACGGGGGCGGGTGGTCACCCGCTCGATGCGCTTCTCCCCTGCGCCGACCTCGACGATCCGCTGGACGAAGACCCCGGGGAGGTGGACCTGGTCGGGGTCGATCTCGCCGGGCTCGACCAGCTCCTCCACCTCGGCGACGGTGATCCGCCCCGACATCGCGCAGAGGGGGTTGAAGTTGCGCGCGCTCTTGTTGAAGACCAGGTTGCCGTAGCGGTCGCCGCGGATCGCGTGCACCAGCCCGAAGTCGCAGACGATGCCCTCCTCGAGGATGTAGTCGCGGCCGGCGTAGCTCCGCGTCTCCTTGGCGGGGCTGGCCACCGCGACCGAGCCGTCGGCGCCGTAGCGCCAGGGCAGGCCGCCGTCGGCGACCAGGGTGCCCACCCCGGCGGGGGTGAAGAAGGCGGGGATGCCGCAGCCGCCGGCGCGCAGCCGCTCGGCGAGGGTGCCCTGGGGGGTGAGCTCGAGCTCGAGCTCGCCGGAGAGGTACTGGCGGGCGAACTCGCGGTTCTCGCCGACGTAGGAGCTGGTCATCCGGGAGATCCGCCGCGCGTGGAGCAGCAGGCCCAGGCCCCAGTCGTCGACCCCGCAGTTGTTCGAGACCACCCGGAGGTCGGTGGTGCCGGCGTCGTAGAGGGCCCGGATCAGCTCCATCGGGTTGCCGCAGAGCCCGAAGCCGCCGACCGCCAGGGTGGCTCCGTCGGAGATGTCCGCGACCGCCTCCGACGCGCTCGAGAAGACCTTGCCCATGACGCCTCCTACCGCTGGCCGCGCCCCGCCGGTCACCCGGCGCGGACGGGCATTCGACCCTCCGCGCCGGGCGACATTATGCCCGCGCCCGGCTACGCGACCGCCGGGGCGACGGCCGCCTCGCGCACCTCCTCGGCATGGTTCGCGGTGCGCAGCGGGATCTCGCGGAGGAAGGCGGCGACCACCAGGGTGAGGGCGGCGCCGAGCAGGGCCACGATGAACACGTCGTGGATGGCGGCGGCGAGAGCGAGCCTCCCGGTGCCGCCGTGAGCGGCGAGCCGGGCGTTGAAGTAGGAGCCCATGACCGCGAGGCCGAGGGTCGCCCCGATCTGGCGGGAGAACTGCACCGCGCCGGTCGCCGAGCTCATCAGGCGGTGGGGGACGGCGTTCTGGGAGACGACGTTGAAGACCGGCATGGAGAGGCCCAGCCCGAGGCCGAGGATCACCATCGACGGGGTCACCTGCCCCTGGGTCGACCGGGCGTCGAGCAGGGTGGTGAGGAGGATGCCCGCCGCGACCGCGCCCATGCCGGCGAGCGCCTGGATGCGGTACCGCCCGGTGCGCGAGATCAGCTGCCCGCCGGCGATGCTGGCCACGACCAGTCCCGCCATCAGCGGCAGCATGGTCAGGCCGGAGCTGGTGGCGTGCACCCCGACAACCCCCTGGAGGAAGAGCGGGATGTAGGTGATGGCACCGAACATCACCGCGCCCATGAGAAAGGTGACCGCGGTCGCGACCGAGAAGATCGAGGACCTGAAGAGCTCGGGCGGCAGCACCGCCTCGGGGGTGCGACGCTCCTGGAAGAAGGCGACGACCATCAGCGCGACCCCGCCGACCAGGCTGAGCCCGACCGGGGGATAGCCCCAGCCGTCGGTGCCCTCGAGCGAGGCGCCGAGGACGAGCAGCGCCGCCCCCGCGGCGATCAGCGCGGCGCCGGCGAAGTCGATCCGGGGCCTGATGCCGGAGCGGCGCACCGAGGGGAAGGTCCGGGCCAGAACCGCGAGGACGAGGGCTCCGATCGGGATGTTGACGTAGAAGACCCAGCGCCAGCCGGCGTGGTCGGTGAGACCGCCGCCGACCAGCGGGCCGACCACGCTGGCGATGCCGAAGACGCCGGCCACCATGCCGGTGTACTTGCCGCGCTCGGCGGGCGAGAAGAGGTCGGCGATGACCGCGAAGGCGGTTCCGGTGAGCATCCCGGCGCCGATGCCCTGGAGTCCGCGGAAGCCGATCAGCCAGTTCATGCTCGGGGCCAGGCCGCACAGCGCGGAGCCGGCGAGGAAGGCGACGATGGCCGCCAGGAAGACCCGCTTGCGGCCGAGCTGCTCGGACAGTTTGCCGACCACCGGGACCACCGCTGTGCTGGTGAGCAGGTAGAAGGTGGTCACCCAGGTGTAGCGGGTGACACCTCCGAGCTCTCGGGCGATGGTGGGCATGGCGGTGCCGACGATGGTCTGGTCGAGCGCGGCGAGGAACATCGCCGCCATCACCCCGAGGAAGGTGACCATCCTCGGGTCGAGGCGGCGGCCCGTGGTGGTCGGGGCGGTGCGCCGGGTGGCGATCACTGGTGTGCCTCCATGGTTGCCGCCTCGACGAGGCGCAGGCAGAGATGGCGGAGCTGGTCGCGCTCCTCGTCGTCGAAGCCGGCGAGCAGCCGCTCGCTGATCTGCACCTGGAGGGCGATGGCGGCCTCGTGCCGCCGCTCCCCCTCGGGGGTGAGCCGGGCGATGACCGCGCGGCGGTCGTGGGGGTCGGGCACCCGCTCCACCAGCCCGGCGGCCTCGAGGCCGTCGACGACGCCGGTGGTGGTGCGCGGGGTGACGTTGCAGGCCATGGCGATGACCCGCATCTGCGCGCCGGTGCCGCCGAGGTGGCGGATGATCCCCAGCGCCTTGACCTGGGCGAGCGAGAGGCCGACCTGCTCGAAGGCGCGCTCCAGCAGGCTGCTCACCGTCTTGTCGGCGATGGCCACGGCGCTCAGGGTCTCGGTCCGGGGTCCGGCGGCGCCGAGGCGGGCGACCCGATCGCGGATCACCGGGGAGTAGAGGCGGCCCGCGGCGTCGTGCTCGAGCTTCCCGATGGAGTACCTGAGCATCGACGAGGCCGGGTGGTCGGAGGTGGGGTGCGACATGACCACATTATGGGGGGCAACTTAGTGTGGTGCCTCAGTATGTTACCGAGCCGTCACACGCCCCTCCGGCCCCGACCTCAGCCGTTCCTGTCCCCCCGTGCGTGTTGGGCACGAGAGAGACGGCGGCGACCACCCGGGCGCCGGCCGCAACGAGGGGAGTGATCCGAGATGAGACAGCTGAAGAGGGCGCCCCGCCGCCGCAGCCCGCTGCTGAGCCTGCTCGCCGCGGTGAGCATCGCCGGCGCCCTGGGCGTGGCCGCGGGACCGGTCCGGGCGGCGGCCAGGCCGGCGCCCACGCCGCCGTCGCCGTGCGCATACCTGCAGGCCGACCCGGCGCCCACCTGCCCGCCGCCCCCCTGCTACACCACCCCGAGCGGCTCCGGGTTCGCGGCCTTCCCCTGCCCGGCCCCGCGGGGGTCGCTGGCGCTCACCGAGAAGGACGGCGGCCGCACCGTCACCGTCCACGCCGGCACCCGCATCGCCGTCCACCTCTCCGGTGGCGGGGTCTGGTCCGCGCCCGCCAGCTCCGACGGCAGGGTGGTCACCCGCACGGCCGCCGGCCGCAGCTCGAACGGTGACGCCCACGGCCGCTTCCGCGCCGCCGGCAACGGCAGGGCCGACCTCACCGCGAGCGATGCCCCCCGCTGCGCACCGATGTGCAAGGTGCTGACCCGGCTCTGGATCGTCCACATCGTGGTCGTCCCCTAGTAGCAGCTTCCCCCACCCGGACACCGGACCGGCGCGGCGGCACCAACCCCGCCCGCCGGCCGGTGATCCGGCCCTGCGTCCGCCCTGGCGCGCAGTACGGGAGCCGCCTCATCCGTTAGCACCTTGTGGCGCGTGTACGAGACATGTCGATCAGCGCAGCCGTCGCGGGGATGAGCACCGGGACCGCCGAGGCCGTCTTCGAGGCCGTCTTCACCGACGCCTATCACCGCGTCGTGGGACTGGTCGCCGCCGTCACCGGCGACGAGGGACTGGCCGAGGACGCCGCCCAGGAGGCCTTCGCCCGCGCCTACCAGCGCTGGAGCCGGGTGGGCCGGCTCGACCGCCCCGACCTGTGGGTGGCCCGGGTTGCCAGCCGCATCGCCATCGACCAGTGGCGCAGGCGGCGGCGGGAGACGGCCCTCGACGGCGCCGACCGGGTCACCATCCCCGACGACGTCCAGCGCCTCTGGGTGCAGTGGCAGCTGGAGCGGCTCTCGCCGATGCAGCGGGCGTCGATCCTGCTGCACTGCTGGGAGGGACGGCCCGTGGCCGAGGTGGCCACCCTGCTCGGCCGTTCGCAGGCCACCGTGCGCACCCATCTGCTGATGGGGCGCCGCCGCTTCCGCGGGTTCGTGCACGAGGAGGAGTCGCGATGACCGGGCCCGACCTCGACCGCGACCTCGAGGCGATCGGTCGGCGGCTGTCGCCGCGCCTCGGCCAGGCCCAGGACCGGGTGGTCGGCATCGCCACCGCCCCGGCCCGCCGTCCCCGGCCGCCCCGGGCGCCGAGCCGGCTCGGCGGAGCGATGCTCACCCTCGCCGTCACCGCCGCCTTCGGCACCCTGCTCGCGGTCGGGGTCGCGACCCGGCCCGACGCCGGCAGCACCCCGGTGAGCCGGGGTCCCTCGGTCGCGATGGCCACCACCACACCGGGCGTCCCCTCCACCGTCCTCCCCTCCGGCGGCGATGCCACGCCGCCGCCCGCCTCCGTCGCTCCGGTCGCCACCGCACCCGCGGTCATCGGGGCGGCGCCCACCCGGCCCGGCCCGGCGGCCACCGCGCCCCCGGTTCCGGCCGGCGACACCGTGCTCGCCGCGCCGGCGCCCACCGCGCAGCCCGCCCCGCCCCAGCCGACCACCGCGGCCACCGCGGCGCCGGCGCCGACGGCCGCGCCGTCCGGCACCCCGGCGCCGGCACCCACCGCGCCCGCGACGGCGAGCCCGACCGCTCCGTCGAGGATCTCCGCGAGCCCGACGGCACCGGCGCACCCGCGGGTGGTGCTCACCCAGAAGGACAGCGGCCGGACCATCACCATCCACCAGGGCGACACCGTCGAGGTCGACCTCGCCGCTCCTCAGGACACCTCGCACTGGACGGTGCCGTCCAGCACCGACGAGACCGTGGTCAAGCCCAGCTCGGGCAGCGCCGGGAGCGACGGCAGCGCGAAGGCGGTGTTCGTCACCACCGGCAGCAGCGGCAGCGCGAACGTCCAGGCCAGCCGGGTGCCCGCCTGCGCCACCGCCACCCCGCGGTGCCTGCCCCCGCAGCGGATCGACTTCACGGTCACGATCGTCGTCGCGTGACCTGGCGACCCCAACTCCGGGGTGCGGGGGCGTGCCTCACCGCGCGGCGCAGCGCGCCGGAGCGATACCGCGCCCGGGGTTGACGCGGGTAGCTATGCGATCACCAAAGCCGATACCCAGGCTGTGACGATGTCCCGACACCCGCCCTCGCGATCGGCTGCTCCGGGTACGGGCTGGGCATCGGCGAGGGCTGGCTGGGCTGCGGAGTCGGGTCCGGGATGGGCTCGGGGATGGGGCGCGGCTCGGGGATGGGAGGAGAGGTGGCCACCTCCAGCAGATCGGTCAGGGCGCTTCCGGGACGGCGATGCATGGCGTGCCTCCTCACCCGGCGCCGGGGCCGGGTCCGGTCATAATTACACTTCTTGTATCAGATCATCACCCACGTGCGGTGCACCTCGAGCCCGGACACGTCCCGGCCGCGATGTTTCGCAATTTCCGAACTCTTACGGCGGTCTTACCTATCCCGGGGGTATCCTGGGAAGCGTCGTACCGAACTGCGTGTCGTCAATGAGGGACCATGCTCCTGGATATCGCGACGAGGCAGCCATCGGCTCCCTCGACCCCGTCGCTCTTCACCAACCATGGCCTGGTGCTCCTGTACATCGCCGCCCAGCCCGGGGCGCGTGAGCGGGACATCGCGGCCGTCGTGGGGATCACCGAGCGCTCCGCCCAGCGGATCGTCGGCGACCTCGTCAACTCCGGGTTCATCGCCAGGCGGCGGAGTGGCCGGCGGAACGTGTACGAGGTCCACCTCGACGCACCGCTGTCCGATCCCGTCTGGACCGGCCTGCGGGTCCGCGACCTGCTCGACCTCGTCGCCGCCTCCCAGCAGGAGCGGCGCCCAGCCTGACGCCCCGCCTGGGGGAAGGGAATCCGGCGCGGGTGCGCCGTGGATGGGGGTCCACGGCGCGCCGTGCGCGGTTCGCGAGCCGCCGCGGGTCGACGATGCCCGGCTGATCGCTGACGGGTTCTGGGCGGAGATGCCCGGTGTTCACTGACAGGTGGGGATGCTCGGGTGATCTGACACGCGTGGAGGTACCAGGTGGCTCCAACACGCGTTTGTACCGGGGGGAGGCGACGCCTCCCCCCGCTCAGCACAAGACATCGTGCGCTGGCGCGCCCGATGCCGTGTGCTACCCCCCTAATGGGCAGATGGCGAAGCCATCTCACGGTGAGTACCACTTCCTCGTCGTAGTGGTGGGGAGGGAGCGCGAGGGAGGGGGTGCGCGGTGGTGGAAACTGTGGACCGTTGTCCGAGCCGGCAGCGGGCGAGCACTTCTCCCCCCTGGGCCTGAGCCCTCCGTGGAGACCGTGCCCCCGCTGCTCGGTGAGGAGAGTTGTGACGGCTGGTGGGATGTCGTGCCCCTGAGCACTTATCCATTAGGGTGCCGCTGCTCTCCTCTGGCTCGCCACCGTCCAGGGAGGAGCTGTCCATGATCTTCGTCGGCGTCGACTGGGCCGAGGTCCACCACGACGTCACCGTGCTCGATGCAGCGGGCGCGGTCCTGGGAAACCTGCGCATCCCCGACACGATCCAGGGGATCGGCAGGCTCCACGCCTTGGTCGCCGAGCACAGCGACGACCCCTCCACCGTGATCATCGGCATCGAGACCCCCACCGGGCTGCTTCCCCAAGCGCTGCTGGCCACCGGCTACGAGCTCTATGCCATCAACCCGAAGTCGGCCAGCCACTACCGCGAGCGTCACTCGGTCTCGGGAGCGAAGTCCGATGCCGGCGACAGCAAGATGCTCGCCGACCTGGTCCGCACCGACCGGCACAACCATCGGCGCCACGTCGGCGACTCCGAGCTTGCCGAGGTCTTGAAGGTGCTGACCCGCTCCCACAAGGAGCTGATCTGGCAGCGGCAGCGCCAGGTCAACCAGCTGCGCAGCGCCCTGCGCCAGTACTACCCCGCCATCCTGACCGCGTTCAAGGAGCTCGGTGCTGCCGATGCCCTGATGCTGCTCCAGCGTGCCCCGACCCCGGCCGAGGGACGCGACCTGTCGGTCGCCAAGGTGCGTTCGGTGCTCCAGAAGGCAGGACGTCGCAAGCAGCTGGACGAGAAGGCCCAGGCCATCCAGCAGATCCTCCGCAGCCCCCAGCTCGAGGCTCCGCCGCGGGTCGCCCGTGCTCACGGCAGCGCCGTGCGCGCGCTGGTGACCCTGATCCAGGCGGCCACCGAGCAGATCGCCGCCCTCGAGAGCGAGCTCGTGGAGAGTTTTGAAGCGCACCCGGACGCCGAGATCATTCGCAGTCTTCCCGGACTCGGCGCCATCCTCGGCGCCCGGGTGCTAGCGGAGTTCGGCGACGAGCCGACCCGATTCGCCGATGCTAAAGCACGGAAGAACTACGCTGGAACCTCACCGATCACCCGAGCCTCAGGGACCAAACGGGTGGTGGTGGCCCGCTTCGCGCGCAACGCCTGGCTGGCCGACGCATGTGACCGCTGGGCGTTCTCCTCGCTGGGTTGTTCACCGGGTGCGCGGGCCTACTACGACGCCCTGCGAGCCCGCCGGCAGGATCACCACCAAGCCTTGCGGATGGTCGCCAACCGCTGGGTCGGCATCATCCATGGCTGCCTGCGGCATCGCTGCCGGTACGCCGAAGAGATCGCCTGGACGGCGAGAGCGGCCGTGGCATGAGGACGTCCCCGGGCACCCGTTGTGCCGCGTTCGACGCGATCCCTACCTCCCCCTTGACAACCTATCGGCGTGGGATGTCTCCACGGCCGGACTCCCGGCCGACGCGCGCTTCGCGCGCTCTTCATCTTCGCGCCGGGCGCCGAGGTACCAGGGAGGAACGCTCCGCGTTCCTCACGCCTGCGCTGTGCGCCGTGCAGGACTCGCCGTCGGGAAGGACCGGGGTGCGGCTGCGGGGGTCAAGCAATTCACCCGTCCGAGCCGCTCGGCGAGCGGTTGTGAATGTCATGAAGAGGGGCCCCGCTGACGACACATCGTTGGGGCGTCAGAGCGCCCAGGTCAATCAGGAGGCCCCCAGGGCATGTTGTACATCGGACTGGATCTCAGCAGGAAGCGCCTCGATGTCCGTGTCCTCTCCGAGAAGGGAGAGACGGTCGAGATCACCCAGGCACCCCCCGACACCGACGGGCTGCGCGGCCTCGTCCAGCGCATCGGGCGCTACGGCGAGCCGATCATCGCGGCGATCGAGTCGATGAACGGAGCTCGCTTCATCCACGACCAGCTCCAGCTCGCCGGCTGGACCGTCGAGGTCGCCGATGCCAAGAAGGTCAAAGGCCTCGCGCCACTGGCCTGCAAGACCGACAAGATCGACGCCTGGGTGCTCGCCGAGCTCTGCCGACGCGACCTGGTGCCAGCGATCTGGCTGCCCAGCCCCGACGTCCGCGGGGCACGCGAGCGGGCCCGCTGGCGGCTTCATCTGGTGCGCCACCGCGTCGCCCTCAAGAACCGTATCCACTCCGCCCTGATCGCCTTCGGTCACCCCTGCCCGGTCTCCGACCTGTTCGGTGTCGAGGGCCGGCGACGGCTCGACGCGATGGCGCTCCCCGAGCCCTGGGCGGGTGACGTCCGGGCTGCTCTTCGAACTCATCGACGAGCTGGAGCGGGACATCGATGCCTGCGAGGCGGAGCTGCGCCGGATCGGCACCGACCACCCGTACGTCCCACTGCTCAAGACCGTGCCGGGCATCGGCGACATCCTCGCCTACACCATCGCCGCCGAGCTCGGCGACCTCACCCGCTTCGCGTCGCCCAAGAAGCTCTGTGGCTACACCGGGCTGTGCCCCCGCGTCGACCAGTCCGGGGACAAGGATTACCGCGGCCCGCTTTCGAAGAAGGGCCCGAAGTACCTGCGATGGGCGCTCATCGAGGCGGCCGTCCACGCCTCCCGACACCCCAGGTACCACGACCGCTACCAGGCGACCAAGAAGCGCCTCGGCAAACAGCGCGGCGCCAAGGTCGCCCGCGTCGAACTTGCCCGCACCCTCAGCGAAGCCATCTGGCACATGCTCAACGCGCAGCGTTCCTCGTGGTTGCTCGGCGCCCGGCGCGAGGACGCAGAGCGAGCAACGCGAGCGACGCCGGCGAGTGCCGGCGTGGAGAGGGGTAGGCCCCGGCATCGGGCGCGCCAGCGCACGATGTCTTGGGCCTGAGCGGGGGAGCGTAGCCTCCCCCCGGTACAAACGCGTGTGAGAAGATCCCCGGGTAGCTCCACGCGTCTTCGATCACCCGGGCAACTTCGCACCGTCTCAGATCACCCGGGCGACTGGCACCGTCTCAGATCCCCCGGTTGACAAAAAGAAAGGGGGCGGAGCCGCTCTGCGGCTCCGCCCCCTGTGCGAGAAGGGGCTCTAGATGACCGCGACGCGCTCGCGGCGACGGGCGCTGGCGGCGACGATGCCGAGGCCGCCCGCCAGGAGGGCGAAGCCGCCGATGCCGAGCGAGATGCCGGTGAAGGGGATGGGAGCGCTGCTGTCGGAGGCGCTGGGAAGCGCGCCGGTGGTGGGCTGCTGGGCGCCGCCCGAGGTCGGGCCGCCGTTGCCCGCGGGGTTGGAGCCGGTGGTCACCGCGGCGGGGCCGCCGGTGGCGGTCAGGGCGCCGGCCGCCTGGCCGGTGCCGCCGAGCAGGTTCTCGATGGTGCTGACCGCGGCGCCGCCGGACGCGCCGGACGAGAGGACGTTGATGGTGCCGACGCCGGGGATGGTGATCGGAAGGCCGCCGCTGTTGCCGTGGGTGGCGAGCAGCTGCTGGCCGTTCAGCGACGCCACGTAGGCGGTCTGGGTGCCATCGGCGGCGACGTCGGAGTGGAGGAGGATGAGGGCCACGCCGCCGTTCAGCAGCGAGAGGTCCACGCCGTTGTTGGCCGCATCACCGTGGGCCGAGCTGCCACCGAAGGCGGCGTTGCTCAGCGACTCGAGCACGGCGACGGTCGCGATCTGGCCGTTGGCGAGGGAGAGGTCGGTGAGAGCGCTGCGCGAGTGGGCGTCGGAGGCGTTGCTGCCCGCCTTGCCCGAGTTCATCCAGTCGGCGATGGCGAGGCCGAGGAGGCCGTTGGCGGGAAGGGCGATCAGGCTGCCGCTGTTGGCGCCGGTGCCGGAGATCTGGCCCGCGGAGAGGTCGTTGCCGAGCACGCGCAGGGCGTGGGCGCCGGCCTGGTCCGACGACGAGCCCGCGGAGGCGCTGGTGCAGCTCACGCAGGTGTCGATGATGCCGAGGCTGAGGCCGCTGGCGGCCGCGTTGCTCGACGGGGTGGTGGCGGAGGTGCCGCCGAGCGCGGGCACCGCCGACCTGACGCCGAGGGTGCCGAGCACGCCGTTGACGGTGCCGGTGACGGTGCTCAGCGGCGAGGTGAGCGAGCCCAGGCCGAGGCCGTTGACCAGCGGCAGCTGCGGCAGCTGCACGCCGGGGACCTGCGCGGGACGGGCGGCAGCCGACGCGGAGCCGATGCCGCTGCCAAGTCCGATTGCCCCGGCGATGGCCAGCGGAGCCGCGGTGGTGAGTGCACGCCTGACGTTCATGTGATGGTCCCCAACCCTCTTCAGATGTCCGGATGCTTGAGAGGCTGAGCGGCTGAGAGGTTTGGCCGCTTTGATCCGTTCGAAGGGTGAACGACAGGGACGCGCGGCTTCTTGTGGTGGGCGGACACTGGATAACCGAGGCCCGGGAGCCGTAGCATCGCAGCAGGCCTCCCACACCGTCCCAGCACACGTCGCCGCAGGAGCCGCACCATGGCACTCGTCAGCGTCACCCAGGCCGCAGCCATCCTCGGGGTCAGCGATGACGCGGTTCGCAGCCGGGTCGAACGGGGTGAGCTGCTCTCCGCTCGCGACGAGGTCGGCTGCCTGCTCGTCCAGCTGCCCGACGACTACGCCGACGCCCGCCCGGTGGTCCTGTCGCCGCGCGCGCAGGTGGAGCAGCAGCCCTCGTTCGTGATCGAGACCGTCCACCTGCGCAACATGCTCGAGGAGCGTGAGGCGCGGGTCGCCGACCTCGAGGCGGCGCTGCGGTCGCTCACCGCCGAGCTGTCCCACCAGCGCGAGTCGAGCGGCCGCTCGTCGGAGCGCGAGCGCGAGCTGATCCGCGCCGTGCAGCAGGGTCAGGCGCTGCATGCGCAGGCGCTGGGGCTTCCGGTACGCACCGTCGAGGGCCGGCTCGCCATGGCCGCTCCCGCCCCCCCGGAGGACGGGGAGGCGGGGCGCGGCGCTCCCGCGCCCGCGTCGCCACCGTGGTGGCGCCGGCGGCGCGGCCGGCAGATCCGCTCGGTCAGGGCTTGAGGCAGATCACCGGCACACACACGGGCGGCAGGGTCGGCAGGGGAAGGGGAACGGGCAGCGGCGGCACCTGAACCGTCGGCGTCCCGCCGCCGGCGGCCGGCGTCGGGATGGACAGGGCCGGGGTGGGCGTCGCCGTCGACACCGCGGGGAGCGTCGGCACCGACACCACGCCCGAGGCAGAGGGGCTCGCCGAGGGCGAGCCCTCGGGGGTGGTGGTCTGCGGCCAGGTGGTGCCCCCGATGGCGATGTGACCGCCGGCGACCGGCGTCGGCGTCGCCGGGACGACGCCGTGCACCACCAGGGCGCCGCCGTACTGGCTGCGCCCCGCCACCGCGCCCGCGGCGCCGCCCTGGGCGGCGGCGTCACCGCTCACCGGCGACGCCGGAGCGGTCGCGTAGGTGCCGCCGCCACCGCTGCTCGCGGACTCGAGCAGCGTCGAGGGCTGCTGCGGGTCGCTCGCCAGGGAGGGGTGGTCGCCGAATGCGGCGAGGGCGATCAGCGCGCTGCCCGCGCCCGCGATCGCGCCCGCGGCCACGACCGCGATGAACCTCCGTCGCATCACCCAGTCTCCTCCGCCCCGCGGCACCAGATCGGTCCGGCGGAGGCGGCGAACCCCCCGACCCGCCGAACCCTAACCCCCGCCGCGACCCCACCGCGCGCCGGCAGACGGGTCGTGACCCCGGCGTGAGAAACGCGACCGGGATGGCGGCCACCGTCACCGGCCACCCTGCTGGTCGCGGCGCCGGGCGGTGCGCCCGGAGAGGTACTGGGGCGGCCAGGGGTGGGCCGCGTGGCCGAGGTCGATGGCCGCATTCAGCGTCCAGTAGGGGTCGACGAGGTGGGGGCGGGCCAGTGCGACCAGGTCGGCCCGGCCGGCGAGGAGGATGGTGTTGGCGTCGTCGACGCTGGCGATCCCGCCGACCGCCATCGTGGGGATGCCCACCTCGTGACGGATGCGGTCGCTGAACGGCGTCTGCCAGAGGCGGCCGTGGCGGGGGCGCTCGGACGGGTCGACCTGGCCGGTGGAGACGTCGACGAGGTCGACGCCGCGGTCGCGCAGCGCGGCGGCGAGCTCGACGGCGTCGTCCCCGTCGAAGCCTCCGTCGACCCAGTCGGTGGCGGAGATGCGGACCGACAGCGGCCGCTCGGCGGGCCAGACCGCCCGCACCGCCTCGACCACCTCGAGGGGGAACCGCCGCCGCCCCGCCGCCGAGCCCCCGTAGCCGTCCCTGCGCCGGTTGGTGACCGGGGAGAGGAAGCTGGAGAGCAGGTAGCCGTGGGCGCAGTGGAGCTCGAGCAGGTCGAACCCCGCCGCCTCGCCGCGGCGCGCCGCCGCGACGAACTGGCCGAGGACCTCGTCCATGTCGGCGCGGGTCATCTCCCGGGGCAGCGGGCTGTGGGGCAGGTAGGGCAGCGGCGACGGCGCGACCGGCTCCCAGCCTCCCTCCTCGAGGGGCTCGTCCTGGCCCTCCCAGGCCACCCGGGTCGAGCCCTTGCGCCCCGAGTGCCCGAGCTGGAGCCCGACCCGGGCGCGGCTGTGGCGGTGGACGAAGTCGACGATCCGCGCCCACGCCCGCTCCTGCGGGGCGTTCCACATGCCGGTGCACCCGGGGGTGATCCGCCCCTCCGGCGACACGCAGGTCATCTCCGTCATCACCAGCCCGGCGCCGCCGACGGCGCGGCTGCCGAGGTGGACGAGGTGCCAGTCGTCGGGAAGCCCGTCGACGGCGCAGTACTGGGCCATCGGCGACACCACGACCCGGTTCTCCAGGCGCATCCCGCGGAGCTCGAGGGGATAGAAGAGCGGCGGCGTCGCCGGGTCGGCGGGGCGGAGGTGCTCGGGGGTGGTGCGCCACAGCCAGTCGGTGGTGCCGCGCACGAAGCCGGCGTCGCGCAGCCGCAGGTTGTCGTGGGTGACGCGCTGCGAGCGGGTCATCATCTGGAAGGCGAAGGGCTCGGGGTCGAGGCCGGCGTAGCGGGCGATGCCCTCGAACCACTCCCGACTGGTGTGCGCCGCCCGCTGGGTGCTCGCCACCGCCGGCCGCCGCTCGGTCTCGTAGGCGTCGAGCGCCGCCCCGAGGTCGCCGTGGGCGCGGAGCGCCCCGGCCAGGGCGATGGCGTCCTCCATCGCCAGCTTGGTGCCGGAGCCGATGGAGAAGTGCGCGGTGTGGGCGGCGTCGCCGAGCAGCACCGCGTTGCCGGCGTGCCAGCACCGGTTGGCGACGGTGACGAACTCGAGCCAGCGCGAGTTGTTGCCCAGCACCGGGTGGCCGGCGAGCTGCTCGGCGAACACCGACTCGGCGAAACGCAGCGCCCGCGGATCGCTCTCGCCGGGGCGGAGCAGGCCGCCGTCGTGCATCCCCAGGCCGGCCCGCTCCCAGGTGGCGCGGTCGGTCTCCACGATGAACGACGACATCCCCTCGGCGTAGGGGTAGGCGTGAGCCTGCACCATCCCCCACTCCGTCTCCGCGATCACGAAGGTGAATCGATCCAGGGGCAGCGGCGTCCCCAGCCAGATGTACTTCGACAGCCCCGTCTCCACCGAGGGGCCGAGCGCCGCGGCGCGCCGCCGGCGCACCAGGCTGTTGGCGCCGTCGGCACCCACCACCAGGTCGTGGGCGGCGCAGAGGGCGTCGACGTCGTCCACCTCGGTGCGGTACCGCACCTCGACGCCGAGCTCGACCGCCCGCGCGGCGAGGATGGCGAGCAGCCGGCGCCGGGCGATGGCGGCGAAGCCGTGGCCGCCGGAGCGCACCACCCGGCCGCGGTGGACGATGTCGATGTCCGGCCAGGAGCGGAACTCCGCCTCGATCCTGCCAAGGCTGACCGGATCGGCGGAGCGGATGTTGGCCAGGGTCTCGTCGGAGAAGACGACGCCGAAGCCGAAGGCATCGTCGGGCCGGTTGCGCTCCAGCACGGTGACCCGGTGCCGCGGTTCGTTCAGCCGCGCGAGGATGCCGAGCAGCAGCCCGCCCGGGCCCCCGCCGACGACGGCGATGTCCATCAGCCGGCCGGGTCGGGGACCACCGCGGCGGCCACCACCTCGACCTTGGCGCCGGGCTCGACCAGCTCGGTGACGCCGAGCAGGGCCATCGCCGGGAAGTGGCGGCCGAAGTGGCGCCGGTACACCGGGCCGAGCTCGCGGCGGGAGCGGCGGTACTCGTCCATCGCGGTGGTGAACAGCAGCAGGGAGACGGCGTGCTCGGGCTCGGCGCCGGCGGCGCGCAGGGCGGCGACCACGTTCGCCAGGGCGACGTCGAGCTGCTCGGCGAGGCTCTCCCCCACCACCGCCCCGTCCGCGTCCGCGGCGATCTGCCCGGCGATCCAGACGGTGCGCCCCGGCGCCGCCGCGACCGCGTGCGAGAAGCCGACCGCGGGGGCCATCCCCGGAGGATCGATGAGCCGGTGCGGCGTCATCCGGCCACTGTACCGCCGGGCGGCTCAGGCGGCCCGGCCCACCTCGGGGCCACCGGCGGCCGGGCGCAGCCGGAAGCGCTGCAGCTTGCCGGTCGCGGTGCGGGGCAGGGCGTCGACGAACTCCACCGCCCGGGGGTGCTTGTAGGGGGCGATCACCCGCTTCACGAAGGCCTGCAGCTCGGACGCGGTGGCGGGGGTTCGGGGGACGCCCTCGCGGAGCACCACGTGCGCCGTCACGATGCTGCCGCGGTCGGCGTCGGGGACCCCGACCACCGCCGCCTCGAGCACGTCGGGGTGACGGAGCAGGGCCTCCTCGACCTCGGGGCCGGCGATGTTGTACCCGGAGGAGATGATCATGTCGTCGGCCCGGGCCTGGAACCAGAAGTAGCCGTCGGCGTCGCGGATGTAGGCGTCGCCGGTGATGTTCCACCCGTCCTGGACGTAGACCCGCTGGCGATCGTCGTCGAGGTAGCGGCAGCCGGTGGGTCCCCGCACCGCCAGCCGGCCGACGCAGCCGTCGGGCACCGGCGCGCCCTCGGCGTCGACCACCCGCGCCTCGTATCCGGGGACGGCCCGCCCGGTGGCACCGGGACGGATGTCGTCGTCGGCCGCGGAGATGAAGATGTGCAGCATCTCGGTGGAGCCGATGCCGTCGATGATCCGGAGCCCGGTGGCCTCGCGCCACGCCTCCCAGACCGCGCCCGGCAGCGGCTCGCCCGCGGAGACGCAGCGGCGCAGCGAGGCGAGGCCGGCGAGGGGCAGCCGCAGCATCGCCCGGTAGGCGGTGGGGGCGGTGAAGCAGACGGTGGCGCGGTGGCGCTCGACGGCGGCGGCGAGCAGCTCCGGCGTCGCCCGCTCCAGCAGCAGGCTCGCCGCCCCGGCGCGCATCGGGAACACCACCATCCCGCCCAGCCCGTAGGTGAAGGCCAGCGGCGGGCTGCTGACGAACAGGTCGTCCGCGGTGGGCCGCACCAGGTGCCGCGAGAAGGTGTCGGCGATGGCCAGTACGTCGCGGTGGGCGTGCATGCAGCCCTTCGGCCGCCCGGTGGTGCCCGAGGTGAACGCGATCAGGCAGATGTCGCCGGCGGCGGTCGGCACCGCGGTGAACCGCTCCGGCCGGCCGGCGCTGCGCCGCACCAGGTCGCCGGGGTCGGCGCCGCCGTAGGGCACCACCGTCAGGCCCTCGGGGGCGGCCAGCTCCAGCTCCTCGATGAGGCGGGCGTCGCAGAGCGCCAGGACCGGCCGGGCCAGCTCGACGACGGTGGCCAGCTCGCCGGCGCGGAGCAGCGGCATGGTGCTCACCGCGACCGCGCCCACCTTCATCACCGCGAGCCAGCAGGCCACCAGCCACGGGGTGTTGGCGCCACGGAGCAGCACCCGGTTGCCGGGCACCACCCCCAGCTCGCCGGCGAGCACATGGGCGATGGCGTCGGTGCGGGCGCGCAGCTCCGCGTAGCTCCAGGTCTCGGTGTCGGTGACCAGGCAGCGGCGCTCGCCGCCGAGACGCGCGATGGTGCCGTCGAGGAGCTCGGCTCCGCAGTTGAGCACGTCCGGGCCGCGCAGCTCGGGGAGGTCGAGGAGGAGCGCCGGCCACTGCTCGCGCGGAGGCAGCCGGTCGGCGGTGAAGCGGTCGACGTGCGCGGAGCCCACGACGCCATTGTCGGGAGCGGGGACGGCGCCCGCGCCTGCCGAGACACCACTGTCACAGCCGCCGGCGGCCGGCCTCGTGGTACCGGTCCCAGAGCGGGCCCCCATCCTCGTCCGCCATCGCCGCGACCGGCGCCGCCGCACCCTCGACCTCGACCTCGGCGGCGGCCTCCTCGGGGCGTCGCGGGGCCACCCGCACCTCGACCAGCGCGGCCTCGTCGCCGGCGATCGCGGTGACCACCGCGGGGGTGTCGTGGAGGCGCGGCAGCCGGCGGGTGTAGGCGCCGTGGACCCCCCCGCGGCGCACCAGGATCACCCCGGTGTCGTCGGCCGAGCTCACCACCACGGTGCCGTCGCGGCCGCACTCGCAGAGGTCCTCGAGGATGCCGTCGAGGTTGACCATCCGCGCCCGCAGCCCGCTGAACAGGGTCGGCGCGGAGAGCAGGTCGACGACCGCCCGAGCGGTCTCGGCGTCGAGCCCGACGACGTCGAGGAGGGCGCGGCCGCGGGCGGCGCCGCGGGCGAGCAGGCGCACCGCGTCGGAGCCGGTGGCGCTCTCGTCGCCCTGGAGGCGGGCGGCGGCCACCACCCCGTCGACGAGCACCAGGACGCCGAGGACGGCGCCGTCCTCGATCCGCACGTAGCCGGTGAAGGCGCTCCACCCCAGGGTCTCGAGAAGCCGGGAGAGGTCGACGAAGTGCCCGCTCAGGCGGCGGTGGAGGGGCGTGCCCGCGGGCAGGGGATGGCCGGCCTGCCGGGGCGGCTCCGGCGCCGGCGCCGCGGCTGCCGGACCGCGCTCGAAGCGGGGCGCGACCGCGCCCGCGAGGCTGATCGCGTGGAGCGCAGGCGCCGGGCGGGTGGCCCGCCGCAGCAGCCCGGTGCCGGCGCCGCCGCGGAGGAGGAGCAGCGCCGCGGCGATCCCCCCCGCCACCGCCGCGCCCTCGGTCGTGGGGTCGGGGTGCAGCGCCGCGGCGGCGGCGAGCAGCGCCAGCCCCACCACGGCGCGGGGGAGCCGCCGGAGCAGCTCGGCGCCGCGCTCTGCGGGGGCGCCGGGGGTGGCCGCGGCGGAGATCGCCGAGCCGGCGACGGCGCCGAGGGCGGCCAGCGCCAGCACCGCGGCGACGGTGCCGGGGAGGTCGCCGCCCGGGGCCTCGACGACCGCCGCCAGGGCGGCGAGCAGGACGATCGAGAGCCCCATCCCCAGCAGCGTGGTCGGCACCGAGGCGGACTCGCCGGCGCGCAGCGCGCCGCCGTCGAAGACGGCGACCCCGAGGGCGGCGGTCACGCCGATCGCGGCCAGCAGCGGGGGGCCGGTCACCGAGCCGGCCAGCAATCCGGTGCCCCCGGCCGCGACCAGCCCGGCGGCGAAGCCGCAGAGGCTGATCAGCTCCAGCGCCCAGAGCCAGGAGCGCAGGCCGGCGAGCCGGCTGCCGGCGGTCGCCCGCCGCCCCGGGTCGGCGGTGAGGGCGGCGCCGCCGAGCAGCAGCAGGCCGGCGAGAGGGACGCCGAGGCCGAGGAGCAGCAGCCGGCCGCCGCGCTCGACCGGCCCGGGCATGCCGGCGCCGGCGGGGCCGGTGGCCGGCGCCACGGCGGGACGGGGGGAGACCACGGTGAAGCGGTAGTCGCCGGTCTCGTGGTCGCCGTCGGAGACGGTCGCCGACCAGCGCAGCAGCCAGGCGCCGGCGGGGAGCGCGGGTGGCTGCACCGCGAGGGTGCCGCCGGAGACCGTCGCCGGCCAGGGGGTGGGATGCCCGTCCGGTCCCACCAGCGCGGCCGAGCTGCGGGCCGGGTCGAGGGCCTCGGCGAAGCTCAGGACGATGCGGCCGGGCGGCGCCGGCGCCGAGGTGCCCGAGGGCGGGGTGGCGGTGACCAGGTGGACGTGCGCGGCGGCGGACACGGGGACCAGCGCGAGCCCGCAGGCGGCCACAGGGACCAGCCACCCGCGCCGCATCCGGTCCCTCCCCCGCTCCTGCTCCGTCTCATTGACACTCTATGTCACCCCCGGGAAACCCCGCAAGGCCGGTGACCGCCCGCCGGGTCTCGCCGTTTCCGACGCAACTCAGGGGCAGGGGGGTGGCGGGGCGAGCGGGCCGGTGCCCTCCACGGATACGCGCAGCCGGACGTCGAGGGGCGGCCGGAACCGGCGATGGCCGGGGGCGAGCACCTCGACGCGGATCTCGTGGTCGCCGGGCGCGGCGACGACGCCGAGCGGTGACCGCGGGGTCTCGAGCACCTGCCGGCCGTCGAGGAACACGGTGAGGAGGTCGCCGGCGCCGGGGACGGCGGCCGCCGAGCCGTCGGGCATGCGCCCGCAGACGGCCACCGTGACCGGGCTGGTGAGCGGCCGCGCCGGGGGGACCGCGACGGCGAGGGCGTAGCCGGGGGACGCCGGCACGGTGGGGCTGAGCACGAGCGCGGCGACGGTGCCGCCCAGCCCCAGCGCCGCCGCGATCGCGAGCACCCCGCGGCCCCGGCGCGAGATCGCGAGGGCGAGGGCGCCGCCGTACATCAGCGCGGCGGCGAGCCAGGGCGCCCAGGCGGGCAGCGCCGAGGGCGCGACGACGTGACCGGATGGCGGCTGCACGATGGTGGGTATTCTGCTGGGCCGTCTCCGCCGCCGGCGGACGGCGCTCCCCGGCCCCCCGCCTCGACGCCCGGCGCGGCGGTGACGGGAACGTCATCGCCGCGTCGTCGAGGTGCGACCGACCCCTCAGGGACCTGCAAGAAACCGCCGCGACACTCGTTCCCACGTCGATCGGACGAAGGAGATGCGGGTGATGTCGTCGGGCGGCCGGAGGGGCGGCGTGATCGCGGGCGCCCTCGCCTCCGCGTGCATGGTCGCCGGGGCGCTCACCCAGGTGGCGAACGCCCGCGGCAGCGGCGCGGCGGCGCCCGTGACCGCCCCGGCCCCGGCGCCGCGGGCGGCGCCGGCGGTGCTGCCCGCGGTCGCCGCCCGGGACTGCGGCCCGGTCACCACCACCCCGCCGCCGCCCCCGACCTCGCTCCCCGGCCACGTCGAGACCCTCTCGGTGGGCGGCCACACCGTCGAGGTCGACGTGCCCGGAGCCTATGCGGCGCTCCCCGCCACCCGGTTCCCGGTCGTCTACTTCCTGCACGGCTCGCCGGGCGCGGCGTCGGACTGGCTGGGTGCGGGGTCGAGCCTGCCCAGCATCCTCGACAACCTCTACCTGCATGGCCAGCTGATGCCGATGATCGCCGTCTTCCCCGACGACCAGGGGGTCGTCGAGGACGACTCGTGGTGGGGCGACACCGCCATCGGCGACAGCGTCGAGAGCTGGCTGACCGGTCAGCTGGTGCCCGCGGTCGACACCCGCTACCGCACCATGGGAGCGGGCCACCGGGGCATCGCCGGGCTCAGCGCCGGCGGCTTCGGGGCGGTGAACATCTCCATCCACCATCCCGGCATGTTCGGGTGGACGGCGAGCTACTCGGGGGTGTTCACCGCCCCCGCCGACCTCTTCGGCGCCGCCGCCGCCGCCAACAGCCCGGAGATCACCGCCGCCACGCTGCCGGCGGCGGCGCGGACCCCGCTCTACCTCGGTGGCGGCGCCGGCAACTCCGAGTTCCTCCCCGACACCGAGCACTTCGTCAGCACCGTGCGGTCGCTGGGCTGGGCCCCGCTGAAGACCGAGGTGGTGCCCGGCCCGCACGGCTGGGAGGCGTGGCAGGTGGAGGTGCAGCACAGCCTCGAATGGCTCGGCGGGCTCTGGGGTGTGAACCTCCTGAACATTCCCGAGGTGCCGGCGCTGCTCATCCCCCGCGACGGCTGCGCATCCTGACACCTCTGTACACCGTCCCGGTCCATCGGGGCTTGACGTCGGGCGCGAGCCCGGTATCCTGCAGGGCGACATCGCACCGTCTTTCGGGAAGGGATCGGAGGGTTGCCGGTGACCGGGCGGAGGCTGCGCCGGACGGGCTGTGCGGTCATGGTCGCCGGGGTTCTGGTCACCCTCGGCAGCACCGGCGGATCACGTCCGCAGACCGCCACGACCGCAACCGTCAGCTCCTCACCGGCATGTCACCCCGCCGCTCCCGACCAGGCGCGCTGTTTCGCGCGGGTGGTGACGTCATCGCCTCGCGGCCGCGGCGGCACCGCGTCCTCGCACGCGCGCGGCCTCGGACCGGCCGACCTCCGCTCCGCCTACAACCTCCCCGCCACCGGCGCTCAGGGGCGCACCGTGGCGGTCGTCGACGCCTACGACGACCCCAACGCCGAGGCCGACCTCGGCGTCTACCGATCCACCTACGGGCTGCCCGCGTGCACCACCGCGAACGGCTGCTTCCGCAAGGTTGACGCCACCGGCACCGGGCGGCTGCCCGCGGCCGACGCCGACTGGGCGAAGGAGATCTCGCTCGACCTCGACATGGTGTCGGCGGCGTGCCCGCTCTGCAGGATCATGCTGGTCGAGGCCGGCGGACAGGACATCCCCTCGCTGGGCGCGGCGGAGAACGTCGCCGCGGCGACGCCCGGCGTGGTCGCGATCACCAACAGCTGGGGCGTGGTCGAGAGCGTCAAGGAGACCGGCTGGGACCACTTCTTCAACCATCCCGGCATCGCCGTGGTCGTCGCCTCCGGCGACCTCGGCTACCAGCCGGTGTATCCGGCGGCGTCGCCGTTCGTCACCGCGGTGGGCGGCACCACGCTGACCCGACGCTCGACCGCGCGCGGCTGGGACGAGACCGCCTGGAGCGGGTCGGGCAGCGGCTGCAGCACCATCGAGCCGAAGCCCTCGTGGCAGCACGACCCCGGCTGTGCGCACCGTGCCATCGCCGACGTCTCCGCGGTCGCCGATCCCGCCAGCGGGGTGGCGATGTACGACAGCTTCGGGGCGGCGGGATGGATCAAGGCGGGTGGCACCAGCATCGGCTCGCCGCTGATCGCCGGCATCTACGCGCTCGCCGGCAACACCGGGTCGGTGGTCGCCGGCTCGTACCCGTACGCGCACAGCACCGCCCTCAACCCGGTGGTGCAGGGCAGCAACGACTTCTTCTGCGACAGCTACCTGTGCCAGGCGGGACCGTCCCCCGGATACAACGGTCCCACCGGGCTGGGCACCCCCAACGGCACCGGAGCCTTTTGACCGGTCCGTCGACGGCGGTCGCAACGGGACCGTGACGAGGTCGTCCGGCGGGGGTTGAAACGCGCGCGCGGGGTGATACTGCGCCCATGCAGGTGCTCACGCGCGACCCCGTCGAGGAGGGTCACGCCGCCGCGGGCGATCCGATCATCCAGGTCCGCGGGCTGGCCAAACGCTACGGCGCCATCGAGGCGGTGCGGGGCATCGACCTCGAGGTGCGGCGTGGCGAGATCTTCGGCTTCCTCGGCCCCAACGGCGCCGGCAAGTCGACCACCATCTCCATCCTCTGCACCCTGCTCAAGCCGAGCGCGGGCAGCGCCACCGTCGCCGGCCTCGACGTCGCTCGCGACCCGCACGCGGTGCGGCAGCGCATCGGCCTCGTCTTCCAGGACCCGTCGCTCGACGTCCAGCTCACCGCGCGCGAGAACCTGCAGTTCCACGCGCATGGTCTACGGGGTGCCGCGCGGCGAGCGGCGCGGCGCATCGACGCAGTCGCTGCGCCACCGTCGACCTGTCGGACCGCGCCGAGTCGCCGGTGAGCACCTTCTCCGGCGGCATGAAGCGCCGGCTGGAGATCGCCCGCGGCATCCTCCACCCCCCCGAGGTGCTCTTCCTCGACGAGCCCACCCAGGGGCTCGATCCGCAGACGCGCGCCAACGTCTGGGAGCACCTCCAGCGGATCCGCGCCGCCACCGCGCCTCACCATGTTCATGACCACGCACTACATGGAGGAGGCGGAGTGGTGCGACCGCATCGCGATCATCGACCACGGCCGCATCGTCGCCCTGGGCACGCCCGACGAGCTGAAGGCCCAGGTCGGCGGTGACATCGTGGTGCTGAGCACCGACGACAACGACGCGCGCCGCCGTCGAGATCGCCGAGCGGCTCGGCGTGACCCCGACCCTGGACGGCGGCGGGCTGCGCATCGAGGTCGCCGACGGTGCCGGCGTTCGTGCCCCGGCTGATCGCCGCGCTCGGCGGTGCCGGTGCGCTCGGTCACGGTGCGCCGTCCCAGCCTCGACGACGTCTTCCTCAAGCTCACCGGGCGCGCCATCCGCGACGAGTAGGCCGACGCCCAGAGCCAGCTGCGCCGGATGGGGCAGATGTGGGGAGGTCGCCGCCGATGAGCGTGCTGCCAGGCCTCGCGGGTCACCCGCGGCGGCGGCGTGTGGGCGGGCACGGCACGGGCGATCTACGTCATCTGGTACCGCGACCTGGTGCGCTACACCCGCGACCGGGTGCGCCTGGTGATCTCGCTGGCCCAGCCGCTGCTCTACCTGCTGGTCTTCGGCGTGGGTCTCTCGTCGTCGCTCGGCGGCGGGGGCAGGGGCATGCTCGGCGGCGCCGCCGCCGCCGGCTCGGTCAGCTACGTGCAGCTTCATGTTCCCCGGGGTGGTCGGCATGGCGATCCTCTTCACCGCGATCTTCAGCGCCATGTCGGTGGTCTGGGACCGCGAGTTCGGCTTCCTCCGCGAGATCCTGGTGGCGCCGATCAGCCGCTCCGCGGTGGCCATCGGCAAGACGCTCGGGGGCGCGACCCAGTCGATGCTCCAGGGGATGGTGATGCTCGTCTTCGCGCCGGTCATCGGCGTCCACCTCAGCCTGGTCTGCGTCCTCGAGGCGATCCCGCTGCTGTTCCTCCTCGCGTTCTCGCTGAGCGCGCTGGGGGTGGCGCTGGCGGCGCGGATGCGCACGATGCAGGGCTTCCAGATGGTGATGAACTTGCTGATGATGCCGATGTTCTTCCTCAGCGGTGCGCTGTTCCCGCTCAACGGGCTGCCCGGCTGGATGACCGTGCTCACCCGCCTCGACCCGGTCGCCTACGGGATCGCCCCGGTGCGCCACGTGCTGCTCGCCGGCGCCGGCGTGCCCCAGGGGGTGCTCGACCAGGTGGCCGCCGTGAGCATCGCCGGCCACACCGTCCCGGTGCTCGCCGAGGCCACCCTCCTGCTCGGCTTCGGCGCGGTCATGCTCGGCCTCGGGGTGTACGGCTTCCGCCGTCGCGACTGATCGGCGGGGGCCCGCCGCGGGCCGCGGCGTACCGGTACAGCCTCGATATCATGTTTATTGATCGTCGACCACTACCAACGCGCGATCCCAGGAGGGACCGAGAACCATGGCCAGCATGTGCAAATCGATCGACGTCAAGGTGCCGGTGAGCACCGCCTACAACCAGTGGACCCAGTTCGAGAGCTTCCCCGAGTTCATGGATGGAATCGAGAGCGTCGTCCAGAAGGACGAGACCAGCCTCCACTGGAAGGCGAGGATCGGCGGCAGGGAGACCGAGTGGGACGCGCGGATCGCCGAGCAGATCCCCGACGTCCGGATCGCCTGGACGAGCATCTCCGGCCAGCCCAACAGCGGTGCGGTCGACTTCCACCGCATCGACGACGGCACCACCCGGGTGGTGCTGGTGATGGAGACCGAGCCCGAGGGACTGATGGAGTTCGTGGGTGACGCGCTGGGCCTGCTCGGCCGCCGGGTCGAGAAGGACCTGGAGCGGTTCAAGGAGTTCATCGAGAAGCGCGGCTCGGAGACCGGCGCCTGGCGCGGCGAGGTTCCCGCGGGCAACCGCTAGGACCGGCGCCCACGCCGACCGCAGCCGGGGTCGGGCCTCTGGTCCGGCCCCGGTCGACGGTCAGATCACCCGGCCGGGGCCCCCCGCGGCGCTCTCGAAGGGCAGGCCGGCGTGGGCCCAGGCCTCCATGCCCCCCTCGACGTTGCTGACCCGAAGACCCAGCCGGACGAGGTAGGCGGTGGCCTGGAGGCTGCGCCCGCCGACCCGGCAGACGGCGAGCCACTCGGCGTCGCGGTCGAGCTCGGCGGCCCGTGCCGGGATCTGCATCAGCGGCACGTGGACGGAACCGGGGATGTGCCCGGCCGCGTACTCGTCGTCCTCGCGCACGTCGAGGATGCGATGGCCCTCGGCGCGAAGGCGGTCGGCGGTGGTCACGGAGACCTCGGACATGCCCGGCACGCCGGAGATCGTACCGGGCGCGAGGTGCGGGACGGCTGCGCCGTGGTGGTTGCCCCCGCCGGAGACCGCGAGACAGGCTCTCGCGGTCCCAGCGAGGAGGAATAAGGCTACGGCGCCGTCGAGGAGGCGGCGTGGACCCGCAGGAGCCGCTCGTCGCGGGCGCGCGCCACCAGGAGGCGCTCGACCTCCAGGGGCGACTCGAGGATCTCGCCACAGCGCAGGCAGTGGCCGACGAGGTCTCCGGCCACCTCGCTGATGCCACGCCGGCGGCACTCACACCACGGGCAGGCGACGAGGCGGCGATGGCCGTCGGTGTCGGGGAGGAACCCGGCGAGCTGTGCCATGACCCGAGAGTAGGCGAGCCGGGGGTCTGCAATCGACGGCGGCCCCGCACAGAAGTGCGGGCGGCGGGCTTGTGCGACCTGTCCGCCGGGACGCCAGCTCCCCGCCCGTTCCCGCGGTGCGCCATCGTCAGGTTGATAACCGGGGCCCGAGTTTGCACGATGGTTGAACAGTGAAGAGGGCGGGAGAGCGTGGCGAGCAGCCGGGGGTGACCCCGACCGGGGTCGACCTCGGCGTCCCCGGGTGCGATCACGCCGTCGAGATCGGGCGCGGCGGCTTCGGGGCGGTCTACCGCGCCTGGCAGCCGGAGTTCGGCCGCACCGTCGCCGTCAAGGTGCTCGGCCAGGCCGGGCTGGAGGGCGAGACCCGGCGGCGGCTGGGGCGCGAGCTCCGCGCCATGGGCGCGCTCTCCGGGCATCCGCACATCGTCACCGTCCACTCGGCCGGCTTCACCGACGCGGGAAACCCGTACCTGGTGATGGGCTTCGAGCCGGGGGGCACGCTGGCCGACCGGCTCCGCTCCGGCGGGCCGGTGCCCTGGCAGGAGGCGGTGCTCGCCGGCATCCGGATCTCGGGCGCCCTCGAGACCGCCCACCGCGCCGGCCTGCTCCACCGCGACGTGAAGCCCGAGAACGTCCTCCTCTCCGCCTTCGGTGAGCCAAAGCTGGCCGACTTCGGGGTCGCCCAGCTGCAGGGCGCCGCGGCCACCCGCGGCGAGGCGGTGGTGGCGAGCATCCCCCACGCCGCGCCGGAGCTCCTCGCCGGCGGCCGCCCCTCGGTGGCCAGCGACGTCTACGCCCTCGCCTCCACGGTCCACACCATGATCCGGGGACGCCCGGCGTTCGCCGGTGACGGCGACCCCGGTCCAGACAGCCTGGCGATGATCGCCCGGATCGGCAGCCGCCCGGTCCCCGACCTGCGCGCCCAGGGGGTCCCCGACCCGGTCTGCGCGGTGCTCGAGCGAGCGATGGCGAAGAGCCCGGGCGAGCGCCCGCCCTCCGCCCTCGACCTGGGGATGGAGCTCCGCGGCGCCGCCCGTGCCGCCGGCGCCACCCTCCCCGAGCCGCTGGTGCTGGGCATCGAGACCGGCGACACCGTCGAGCTGGTCGGCGCCCCGCCGCAGCGGGCCGGGCGCGGGGCCACCGCGGTGGTGACCGGGGGCACCCGGGAGCTGCCCACCCCGGGCCGCCGGCCGCGCCGCCGCACCCTGGTGCTCGGCGCCTCCGCCGGGGGCGTCGCCGTGCTCGCCGCGGCCGCGCTCGCCGGGGCCGCCGCGCTGCGCGGCCATCCCACCGCCTGGACGGTGCGGGCGCCGATGCCCACGGCGCGCTCCTGGCTCGGGGTCACCGCCGCCTCGGACGGCCGCATCTACGCGATCGGCGGCCTCAACGGCCGGCCCCTCGGCACCGTCGAGGCCTACGACCCCCATGCCGACCGCTGGTCGACGGTGCCGCCCCTGGAGACGGCCCGCTGGGGGGTGGCCACCGCGACCACCCCGGACGGCCGCATCTTCGCGATCGGCGGCATGTCCGACCGTCCCCTCGACAGCGTCGAGGTGTACACCCCGGGTGGCGCCTGGGCCCCGGCGGCACACCTCGCCACCCCCCGCTGGGGGGCGGCGGCGGTCACCGGCCGCGACGGCCGCATCTACGTGCTCGGCGGCTTCGCCGGCCGCGACGACCGCCACGCCCTCGCCAGCGTCGAGGTGTACAGCCCCGACACCGGCACCTGGAGCGTGGTCGCCCCGATGCACCGGGCCCGGGGGGCGCTCGCCGCGGTCGCCGCCCCCGATGGCCGCATCTACGCGCTCGGCGGGGCCGACGGGCCCGACTACGCCGACGTGGAGGTGTACAGCCCACCGGACGACAGCTGGGTCACGGCCACGCCCCTGCCCTCACCGCGCAGCGGGCTGGCCGCGGGCATCGCCCCCGACGGCAGCGTCGAGGTCATCGGCGGATACACCACCCACGCGGTCGCCAGCGTCGAGGTGTACTCGCCCGGGACCCGCCGCTGGACCGAGGGCGTCCCCCTGCCCGTGCCCCTCTACACCGCGGTGGCCAGCACCCCCGACGGGCACGTCTACGCGATCGGCGGCGGCACCGACACCGGCGGCGTCCAGAGCGTCTACATGCTCACCGGAGGGTGACATCCGGCTCCCCCCCGGCGGTCGGAATCGTCCCGGCCGCGGGGCTTCTCCCCGCCGGTCCGGTCCCCCGACAATGCTGGAGAGACATGCGACCCGCCAGGAGGGGTGCAGATGGGCGTTCCCGGAATCCGGGGAGGCCGGCGTCGCCCGTGGGAGCCGCGCCGGCCGTGACGTCCCGAGAGGGAGGGGCGACCACGTCCCGAGAGGGGGTGCCCGCGACGCTGCGCCTCGTCGACCTCGGCGTCGACGGACCGACTATCCTGCCGCTCAGGGGCTCGTCGAGCGGGAGGCGATCGCCGCGGATGCATGAGTACCTCGAGGTGTCGGTCTCGACCGGGGTCGAGCTCCGCCCCCTCGACGGCGACCGGGTGACCATCGGACGGCACGCGGGCAACGACATCGTGCTCGCCGCCGACGACAGCGCCTCGCGGCTGCACGCCGTGCTCGAGCGCCTCGGCCCCGGCTGGTGGCTGCGCGACCTGGGCAGCCGCAACGGCACCTACGTCAACGGCGGCCGCGTCGCCGAGGGGCGGGCGCTGCAGCACGGCGACGAGCTGCGGATCGGCACCACCCGGCTGGTCTACCGGATCAGCCGCCCCACCGAGGAGGACCAGGCGGTCACCCTGGCCCGCGAGCCGGCGCCGCCGCTCACCCCCCGGGAGCGCGAGGTGCTGGTCGCCCTCTGCCGGCCGGTGTTCAGCGGCGACGTCCTCGGCGTCCCCGCATCGACCCGGAGCATCGCGGCCGAGCTGGTGGTCACCGAGGACGCGGTCAAGCAGCACCTGCTGCGGCTCTACGACAAGTTCGCGCTGCCGCCCACCTCGTCCGGCAACCGCCGCGTCGAGCTGGCGCGGGAGGCGGTGCTGCGGGGCGCGGTCAGCCGCGGCGACACCGAGACCGGGGGCGGCCGGAGCGCCTCACGGTGACCCGGCGCACGCGCCGGCAGTCGCGTGCGGGGCGGAGAGAGGAGGGAAGGGAATGAGCAGGGACAGGAGCGGCCACGGCGGTGCCCACCGGCTGGGCGCGGCCGTGCTCGCGGTGGCGGCGTCCACCGGCGCCGCGGTGGCGCTGCTGGCACCCCGGGGCGGCTCGGCGATCACCGCGCCGGCGAGCGTGCGGCTCGCGGGCGCGGCGATCCCCGCCATCCCGCCGACACCGCGACCCACCCCAGGGCCGGCGTCGACCGCGACGCCCACCCCGGCTCCGAACCCCGCCGACCGCCCGCCGCCGGCGATCCCGTAGGCGCCGACCCGGGCGCTTGGTACATCTGCACGAAGGCTGCGGGCCGGGTTCTGTGCGTCCTGCGGCTGAGCCCCGCCCGGGGCTGCCGCGTATGCCGCGCTGGTCCACCCACCCGGGTAGGCGAAAGGCACCCTAGGGTTCCGCCGGCCGCCGCCGGGACAGCGACCGAGAGGGTGCGGCGGCCAGGCGTCGAGCGGCCGTGGCACGGAGGGACAAAAGCCCGGGACCCCGCCCTCGCACGCCAGGAGCCGCCGCGATGCATCTGAGCCCCTGCGCGGTGATGGAGGGGGCGCGCGACGGCACCAAGCTGGTCACCGTCCACGACCCGATCTCATGATCCCCGGCGAGATGCTCGCCGGCGACCACGCCGGCTCCGATCCCGCCGCCGGGGCGCCGCGCCTGACCGTCACCAACAGCGGCGACCGCCCGGTGCAGGTGGGCTCGCACTACCACCTCTTCGAGGCCAACACCGCGCTGCTCCTCGACCGCGGCGCCGCCTACGCCTGCCGCCTCGCCATCCCCGCCGGGTCGGCGGTGCGCTTCGAGCCCGGCGAGCGCCGCGAGGTCGCGGTGGTGCCGCTCGGCGGCGAGCGGGTGGTGCACGGCTTCCTCGGCCTCGTCGAGGGGCCCCTCGACGCTCCCGGCGCCCGCGAGCGCGCCCTCGAACGGCTGGCCGGCCGCGGCATGGAGGAGGGGACGTGAGCTCCGCGGGCGATCGCCTCCACCGCTACGGCCCCACCACCGGCGACCGGGTGCGGCTCGCCGACACCGGGCTGCGGGTGCGGGTGGAGCGCAGTCTGGTCGGCGAGGGCGACGAGCTGCGCTTCGGCGGCGGCAAGGTGCTCAGCGACGGGATGGGACAGTCGTCGCGCGACGGCGGCCTCGACCTGGTGATCGCCGGCGGCCTGCTCCTCGACCCGGTCGAGGGGGCGGTGGTCTGCGACATCGGCGTCGTCGACGGCCGCATCGCCGGCGTCGGCCGGGCCGGCAACCCCGACATCATGGACGGCGTCGACCCCGCCCTCGTGGTCACCGCGCGCACCGAGGTGATCTCCGCCCATGGCTGCATCGTCACCCCCGGCGGCATCGACTCCCACGTGCACTGGATTGGCCCCGACCTCGCCCACCGCCAGCCCTGGACGCACCGCCGGCCGCCGCGGCCCGGTGTACTCGTGGAGCGCGGCGACGATCTCCCGGCTCATCCGCACCGCGCCGGTCTGCAGGTACTCCATGGCCAGCAGCGAGGCCTCGTGGGCGGGCAGCGACGAGCCGCCCACCGCGTCGGCGGCGACCCGCACCACGTGGTCGTGCTGGTGTGCGTCGGCGAAGGTGTGGTGCACGCAGACGTCGGTGAGGCCGCCGAGGAGGCACAGCGTCCGCGCCCCCAGGCCGCGGAGCAGGATGTCGAGGTCGGTGCCGAAGAACGCCGAGTAGCGGCGATTGGGCACGTGGTACTCGTCGGGCTGCGGCCGCAGCCGTGGATGCAGCGCGGTGCCGGGGTCGTCCTCGAGGCAGTGCGCCCGCTCGCGGCAGTCGAGCTCACGCCCGAAGTCGACCCAGGTGCGCGCGTGGCGCTCCTGCACGAAGATGACCGGGACGCCGACCTCGCGCGCCGCCTCGACGATCTCGACCGAGCGCTCGAGCCGCTGCTCGAATCCCGGCATGTGCGGGATCGGACCGTCCACGGTGGAGCCGTCCTCCTGCACGTCGATGGACAGGACCACCGGCTGGCCCATCAGGAGATCGGGCACTCGACGCACCTCTACGGGCACGGAAAGGACAACCTCCCGGGTTTTTATCCCTCCGTGTCACGGCACGATGCCGCTTGCCCTCTCGGTCGCAGCCCGGGACGCCGACCTCGCGCGCCGCCTCGCTGGGGCCCCCTCTCCGCAGGTGGAAAAGTCAGCCCAAAGGATCTCTCCGATCAGCCCTCCGGGACGTTGGACGCGTCGCGAGAAAGCGGCCCCCCGCTCTCGTGCGGCACGACCAACCCCGGCTCCCGCTAGGCGGCGACGGCGTCCAGGATGCGGTCGACGGAGCCGTTGGTGACTGCGCACGTCTGGAACTGGGCGACCACCCGGCGGGTTGTGGTGATCAGCGGATGGGCGCCGTTCCCCGGGGTGTCGCGCACCGCCACCACCCGGTAGCGGTGGACCGCCCCACGAGCGTCGTACCAGGTGAGGATCGACCCCACGCCCATGTGCATCAGCGGGGTGAACACGCCCAGGTTGTGGCCGACGAAGTAGGTGCGTCCGCGGATGCAGGTGTCGACCGCGGCCCGGTCGGTGGGCACCGGGGTGGCGCCGCTGCAGTCGCCGTACACCCCGACCGCGGTGTCGAGGGTGCCGTCACCGCTGGTCAGCAGGTTCCGCGGCCCCCCCGCCGCCGGCGCCGAGCCGGTGTGGCTGCGGTGGTGCGACGTGCCCGCCACCGCGGACACGCAGGGGGCGAGGGCGGCGGCGGACACCAGGGCGGCGACGGCGCCGGCGAGCACGCCGGGACGCCGGGCACAGATGGTCGTCACGCTGACGAACGTCATATCCTTCCCTTCCTGTCGCCGGTGCCCGCCCATCGGCCCGTCGGCGATCGAGTCGAGGCCATGGTGACCTGCTCGGGGCACGATGTCCAGCCCCCGCCGGGCCTACGCCGCGGGCTTGCCCTCGAGCATGGCCACGTGCCCCATGTAGTGCTCGACGATGCCCCGGGCCCACTCGCCGGCGGCCGCCCCCCGCGCCAGCGCCGCCGGCGGCGCCGCCATCAGGGTGGCGAGGAAGGTGGTGCGGGCGGCGGAGTAGCGCTGCAGCAGATGCGCGTCGCTCTCCACCGAGACCTGGTGCCGGGCGCGGCCGTTGAAGGCGTCGCGTTCCTCGTCGTGACAGGGGAAGCCGGCGATGTCCTCGAGGATGCCGCGCGCCGCCGCCTCGGTCCAGGAGGCGAGGTGCCCGATCACCTCCCGCACGCTCCAGCCGCCGTATCGGCTGTCCAGCGGGATCGCGGTCAGCAGGCGCTCGAACACGGCGAAAGCGTCCTCGGCGGAGCCGAGGAGCCGGGCCTTGACGTCGCCCTCTTTCTCCACGTTCTCTACTGGGGCTCCCGCACCGGGAACCGTGTTCCCCATGCCGACCACCCGCACGCACGGGCGGTGGCTTGGAATTGTAGCCTCACGCCACCGGTGCGGCAGTTCCGAGATCTGATGACGTCATCGCGGAGGTGAATTGGACACCCTGCCCGGCGGCCTGGATGCCGGTGACCACGCCCTCTACGAGGCCGCCCGGGAGGCCGCGGCGAGCGCCCACGCGCCCTACTCGCGCTTCCGGGTGGGGGCGGCGGTGCGCACCCTCGCCGGTGGCGTCTTCCGCGGCTGCAACGTCGAGAACGCCAGCTACGGGCTCAGCGTGTGCGCCGAGCGCAGCGCGGTCTTCGCCGCCGTCGCCGCCGAGGGCCCGGGGATGCGCCTCGACGCCGTCGCGGTCTTCGCCGACGCGCGCACCGTCCCCCCCTGCGGCGCCTGCCGCCAGGTCATCGTCGAGTTCGGACCCGAGGCCCGCGTCATCTTCCGCTCCGGGGGCGATCCGGTCGTGACCACGGCCGGCGCCCTCCTCCCTCACCGCTTCGAGCTGGACACGCTCTGACCGGGGGAGGCTCCGCCTCACCGCCGTCGCCCTGGGCCACCCCGACCAGCTCGGTGTCGCGCTCGGCCGCCGGGGCCGGGAGCAGCGACCGGGACCAGCGGTCCTCGACCCGGCCGAACTTCCAGACGGCGAGCGCCACCCCCCAGGTGACCACGAACATCGCCACGATGACGAAGCCGATGGTGTTGAGGTCGATGCCGCTGACCCGGTCCCAGAGGCCGCCGCTCCAGCCCAGGCGGCCGGCGAGGAGGCCGACGATCTCGATGGTGCCCACCAGCAGGGCCACGCCGACCGAGAGGCCGGTGATGGTGATGTTGTAGTAGACCTTGCGCACCGGGTTGGAGAACGCCCACCCGTACGCCTTGCACATGAAGGCGCCGTCGGCGGTGTCGAGCAGCGACATCCCGGCGGCGAAGATCACCGGAAGGCAGAGGATCGCGTAGAAGGGCAACCCGGTGCCGGCCGCGCCCGCGGCCAGCGCCAGCAGCCCCACCTCGGTCGCGGTGTCGAAGCCGAGGCCGAAGAGCACCCCCAGCGGGTACAGCTGCCAGCTGGAGTGGATGCTCCGGGCCAGCGGCCCGAAGAAGCGGAAGAGCAGGCCGCGGTCGTTGAGCTTCCGCTCCAGGGCGTCGTCGTCGTAGCGGCCGGAGCGCATCTCGCGGAACACCCGGAGGATGCCGAGCAGCACCACCAGGTTCACCATGCCGATCAGGTACAGGAAGGTTCCTGACACCAGCGTCCCGATCAGCCCGCCGGTGCTGTGCAGCGCCGAGCCGCCCGAGGTCACGGCGCCGGCGATCCGCCGGGCGGCCACGGCCAGGCCCACCGCGAGCCCGAACACCACGGTGGAGTGGCCGAGCGAGAAGAAGAAGCCCACCCCCATCGGCCGCTGGCCGTCGGCCATCAGCTTGCGGGTGGTGTTGTCGATCGCGGAGATGTGGTCGGCGTCGAAGGCGTGGCGCATCCCGAAGGTGTACGCGAGCGTGGCCGTGCCCAGGCCGAGCGCCTGGTAGTGGGCGGGCAGCACCACCAGCAGGAAGGTGCCCCAGCCGACCACGTGGAGCAGCGCCACGACAGCGTAGAAGCCCCCCAGCCGCCGCCATTCGGCCCGGCTCATCCGCTCCGGACCGGTCCGCTCCGCCCGCCTCTCCGCCACCACCGCCATCCGCGGCACCCTATCACAGATGCAAGAGCATCGCAATAGCGTCGGAGTTGGACCGGCTACAGGAGCGCACGCTCACCCCTCGGACAGGCCCTCAGCGCCCCAGCAGCGCCATCACACCCCGGAGCCCGACCACGCAGACCGCCGCGATCAGGTAGGCGCGGAGCGCCACCATGCCGAGCATGCGGCCGCGGGAGAGGTGCGGGCGCGCCAGCTCCTCGAGCGGCGGGGTGCGCCAGCGGCGGCGGCGCTGCGCCAGCCGGCTCACCGGTCGCGAGCGCGGGGGAAGCACCACGAGGTCGCCGGGGCCGACCACGCGGACCCCCGGCCGGGCGGTGTCGAGGAACTCGGCCCGTGCCCAGGCGCGCCGGCCCCACCCGGTCAGCACCCCGGCGATCAGCAGGCCGGCCGCGGCCAGGCCACCGAGCACGCCGCTGAGCGGCAGCAGCGGGATGTCCGGCTGCACCGAGGTGACCACGAGGAGCATGGAGAGCAGGAGCAGGCCGGCCACCACCGTGGACGTCACCCAGTTCAGCCAGGGTGGATTGACCCACGGACCCAGGACCTGGGTGTCGTTGCTGAGCAGCAGCAGGAAGATGGTGGCGCTCGGCAGCAGCAGGCCGGCGAGGGCCTGGACCAGCACGGTGAGCTTCCCCGGCGCCACCCCGGGGAGGAGCGCCACCCCCGCTCCGGCCGTGATCATCGCCGCGATGAGGCCGTAGAACACGGCGGCGCCGCGGGGGGCGCGGTGGAGCGAGTGGCGGGCGCCGCCCACCTCGGAGCAGGCGTAGGAGGCGGCGAGGGTCACCGCCATGCCGCCGAGCAGCGAGCCGTCGAGGAGCACCACCGCGAACAGGGTCCGGGCGGTGCCGCCCAGCCGGGCGCCGACCCCCTGGATCACTCCCGCGGCGTCGGTGAAGTGCCCGGCCAGGGGGGTGCCGCGGAAGGCGGCCGCGGTGACGGTCATGACCACCGCCGCGCCGGCCACCATCAGCACCGCCCCTACCACCGTCTCGAACCGCTCGTAGCCCAGCCAGCGCGGGGTGATGCGCTTGTCGACCACGCTCGACTGCTGGAAGAAGAGCTGCCAGGGGGCGATGGTGGTGCCGGCGAGGGCGATCAGCAGGACCGCGGCATCGGTGTCGGGACCGCCGATGCCGGGGATGAGGAGGTCGCTCGGCCGGGCGTGCCCGCCACCCCCCAGGATGCCGAGCGGGATGACGGCGAGGTCGACGGCGATGAGCACGTACATCATCCGCTCCCAGCGGCGAAAGCTGCCGGTCAGGGTGGCGGCGAGCAGGGCGGCGGCGGACAGCGCCACCGCCGGCAGGGCGGGCACGCCGAGCGCGCCGGCGGCGATCCGGACGCCGATGAACTCGGTGATCAGGGTGAGCCCGCTGAGGAGCACCAGGTCGCCGAGGGCGAGCCCGGTCCAGAAGCGGCCGAAGCGGGCGAGGATGAGGCGGGCGTGGCCGACCCCGCTCACCGCCCCCAGGCGGGCGGCCATCTCCTGGTTGACGATGGCGACGGGGAGCAGCAGCAGCAGCATCCAGAGCAGCCGGGTGCCGTGGTCCTGCCCGGCCTCGGCGTAGATCGCGACGCCGCCGGCGTCGTTGTCGGCGATCATGGCGAGCAGGCCCGGGCCCGCCACCACCGCCAGCGCGGCGAGCCGCCCCCGCCGGGATCGGCGCGGCGCCAGCTCGCGGACCGGCAGCCGGCCCCAGGCGCCCTGGATGTCGCCCAGGTGGGCGGGGTCGACCACGGCCAAGTCGACGGCGTCGACGGCGGCGGAGCCGCGCACCAGGTCCTCCAGTCACCCGTCGAGACGGTACGATGACGATGGTGCCCAATTCTGCGGGACGCAGTCCCCGAACCTCCAACTCCGGCGACACCCGGTCGATCCACGTCGAGGACGTCGCCCGGGCGCGCGCGCTGATCGCCCGCACCGACCACGACGGCCTCGCCGAGCTCTTCGGCGCCCTCGGCGACCCCACCCGCCTGGCCATCGTCCAGATCCTTCTCGCTCAGGAGATGTGCACCTGCGACCTCGCCGCCACCCTGCGGCTCTCCGAGCCGGCGGTGTCGCAGCACCTGCGGATCCTGCGCAACCTCGACATGGTGAGCTGGCGGCGCGCCGGCAGGATGGTCTACTACGCGGTCGACGACCGGACCGTGCGCAAGCTCGTCGACCTGGCGTCCCGGCGGCAGCCGCGCGAGCCCCGGCCCCGCTTCGGCGAGATGAGCGACGCGGCCGCTCGCTGACGGGACGGTCCCGCTGGACCCGGGGACCGCTGTCGAGGTCGTGTGACCGGGGTCACCGTGACAGGTGATGACTGTCACTGACCGCTGGCCCCTGTGGGGACATCCTCGGCGCCTCGCCCGTCCGGGCAATGCCGGGAGGTCAGGACGCCTGACCCCCGGGGTCAGGGGACGACCTGGAAGACCCCCCGCATCGCCGGATGGACCCGGCAGAAGAACTGGAACGTGCCGGTTCGCGTCGGGGTGAAGGCGTACCAGGTGGCCTGCTGCACGGTCTGGTCGGGAAAGCCGACCCCCGGGATCTGTGCCCGCGCCGACGAGAAGGGCATGCCGAAGCCGAGCTCGGTGGAGTCGAAGTCCATCTGGTCGTCGCGGGTTCCCCTGCCACCGCCGGCGAGCGGATAGGCGATGCCCGTCCGGCCGGTGCACCCCACCCCCGCCGCCTCGGTGCAGAGGGTGAAGGTGTGCCAGACGTCCACCGCGGAGTCGGCGTTCCAGAAGCGCGCCGGATGCCCCAGCCGGAGCCGGGGGATGCCGGCGGAGCCGACCGCGAGGAGGTCGGCGGCGCCGTAGTTGAAGCCGGCGGCCACGAGGTCGCTGACCAGCGGCCCCGCCGTGCCGGGGATGGGCGCGCAGCCGCCGGGCGGGCAGCCGCCGAAATTCGAGGCCTCGGCGAGGTGGGGGTGGGTCACCTCGCCGCGCAGGCAGAGGCGCCGGCCGGCGCCGGTGAGCCGGGGGGCGCAGCTCGGCGGCGCCGACCCGGCCGGGACCAGGGCGGTCACCGGCACCCCGGGGTCGAGGGTCACCGGGTCGGTGAAGACGTCCACGCCGGGCTCGCCGTGGGGGTCGTCCGGGGCCACCCAGGCGACCACGATGCCCATGTTCTCGTACCACGACGCGGCCTCGGCATCGTAGGTGGCGTTGAGCCGCAGCAGGTCGCCCGGGCGGATCCGCACCTTCCACCCCAGCGCCGCATTGGTGACGGCCATGGCGAAATCCCAGGAGGTGCGGGGGCCGCCCGCCTGGTCCGGCCGGGTGCGGCTCCAGGGCACCGCCTCGGAGACGTGGATGGGACGCTCCACCCCGCCGCGGACCAGGCTCACCTCGTCGCGGATGCCGCCGGGGTGGAGGTGGCCGCCGATGGCGACCAGGGTGCCGGCGATGTCCGCGGTGACCTCGTGGTCGGCCCCGGCCACGGCCACCGGCGCGCCCTGCTGTGGGGTGACGTAGCCGAACGAGTCGAAGCGCGCGCAGTTCTCGCGGGGCCAGGTGCAGACCCGGTGGCCCAGCTCCGGGTCGGCGTGGCCGAAGCCACGCTGGACGTTGAAGACGGGGTAGGCGAAGCGGTCGGGTGCGCCCGGGGCGACGGGGCGGTGCTGGACGTCGAGCCAGATCGGCCGCACCGGCACGATCCCGAGCGTGGCCGCGTCGGCGTCGGCGACGTAGTCGACGTCGTAGGTGAGGAAGACCACCCGCGGCTCCGGGGTCTGGTTGTGGATCATGTGGAGCAGCAGCCAGACGTCGGTGGCGCCCACGTGCATCCCGTACCCGGCGGGGAGGTCGATGATCGTCTTCTCCTCGCCGGCGGCGAAGAAGGGATAACGGTAGGAGGAGGGCTGCAGCCAGGCGGCGTGGTGGAGGTGCACCTGGGCGATGTCCGGGACGCTGCCGTCGGCGTTCACCAGCCCGGGCTTGAAGCGGACCACGTAGCCGGGGTAGGCGGGCTTCTCGACGGTCACCGGCTGGAGCGTGGCGTCCATCTGCCCCGCCTTGATCTGCAGCGGACCGACCGAGAAGTGGAGCCGCCGGCAGCGGTCGCCGTAGGGCTCGAGCCGCTGCCACAGGTGCGCCTGGTAGGGGTTGTCGGGGGTGCAGGCGTCGCCGCCGAGCGGCGCCAGAGCGCGAGGCTCGGGGAGTGGCGGCCCGGCCTGCGCGCCGGCCGCCTGGAGGAGCAGGGCGAGGACACCGAGCCCCGCCGCCCAGAGTCGCCGTCGCATCACCCCTCCCGCCCTTCCGCCACCCAGGGACGCGAGGTGGCTGCCACGGAGCCTAGCCCGCGGCCGCGCTCAGTTCAAGGGGTGGCGAGGTCGCCCTCCGACGCCGGCAGGGGCAGCCGGACGATTCGGGCCCGGGGCGCCGCCGGTCGCTCCGGGGCGCGGCCGGGCCACCACGGCCTCCGGTCCTCCGGCGCGGGGCGGGAGTCTGCGCCGGCGAAGGGCGCCAGCAGGCAGACGGCGAGCAGGACCACGAGCAGGACGACGGCATCCATTCACGGTCCTCCACGGTGGCGCCGCGCGGGATTCGAGTGACCCTGCAGGTTGCGGCTCAGTGCACAATAGGGCCAATTATGAGAGCCAATCAACCCTCCATTGGACCGGTCCTGCCCCCGGAGCTGCGCACCGTGCTCGCCGGCTGGCGGAGCGGCGAGGGGCCGCTGCGCGACCGCCTCGCCGCCGCCCTCCGCCTCGGCATCGAGGGCGGCGAGCTGATGCCCGGCGTGCGGCTTCCCCCGGAGCGGGCGCTCGCGGCCCAGCTCGGCGTCGGCCGCGGCACCGTGGTCGGCGCCCTCGCCACCCTCGGCGACCTGGGGCTGGTCGAGCGGCGTCAGGGCAGCGGCACCGTGGTGCGCTCCGAGGCCACCGCCCTCGGCTCGGGACGGGCCGCGGAGCTGGCCACCGCGCTGCAGCGCAACCTGCTCTTCCGCGGTCTCCACGCCGCCGACGACGTCGCGGTCGACCTCATCGGCACCTGCGCCCCGGCGGGGCCGGCGGTGCGGGAGGCGCTGCGCGCCGCCACCGCGGCGATCGACCTCGACCGGCTGGGCACCCACCACGGCGTCCAGCCGCTCGGCCATCCCCCGCTGCGCCGCGCCGTCGCCACCCACCTCACCTCCCTCGGGCTGCCCACCACCGCCGAGGAGGTGCTGATCACCGGCGGCGCCCAGCAGGCGATCAGCGTGCTCGCCACCTGCCTGCTCGAGCCGGGAGCCGTGGTGGTCGTCGAGGACCCGACGTTTCCCGGCGCCATCGACGCCTTCCGCACCGCAGGGGCGCGCATCGTCACCGTGCCCGTCCACGCCTCCGGAGTTGACCTCGACGCCCTGGCGGCGGCGATGGCGGACCACCCGGTCCGCGCCGTGTACCTGATGCCGACCTTCCACAATCCCACCGGCGCGACCCTGCCCGAGCCTGGGCGCCGCCGCCTCGCCGCGCTGGCACGCGCCTACGACGTGCCCGTGATCGAGGACGACGCCCTCGCCGAGCTGAGCCATGGCGGCACCCCCCCGCCCCCGGTGGCGGCTCACGCCGGCGGCGGCCCGGTGCTCACCCTGGGCTCGCTGAGCAAGCTGTTCTGGGGAGGGCTGCGGATCGGCTGGATCCGCGGGCCGCGCCCGCTGATCGCCCACCTCGGCCGGGTGAAGGCGGTGGCCGACCTGGGCACGTCGATCATCGGCCAGGCGATCGCCGTCGGGCTGCTCGACCGGGCGCCCGAGATCCGCGAGCTGCGGCGCCGCGAGCTGGGCGAGGCCCTCGACCTGCTCACCGGCCTGCTCACCCGGCAGCTGCCCGGCTGGACCTGGCGGCGGCCGGAGGGCGGCAGCAGCCTCTGGGTCCGCCTCCCCTTCGGCAGCGCGAGCGAGCTGGCGGCGCTGGCCGGCGGCCACGGGGTGGCGATCGTCCCCGGCCCGGTGATGTCCGCCCGCGGCGCCTTCGACGACCACGTGCGGCTGCCGCTCGCCCGCGATGCCGCCACCCTCCGCGACGGCGTCGGCCGCCTCGCCCGCGCCTGGCGCGAGTACGAGCGGTCGGCGTCGAGCTCGGACCGGCTGCAGATCGTCGTCTGACCGGAGGGGGTCAGGCGCGCGGGCGGCGCTCCGGGATCACCGTCTCACCGCGGTGACCCGGGCCCGCCACGGCGCGCACCGCCCGGGCGTGCAGGGCCTCGCCGCACTCGGAGCAGGTCGGCACCGCCTCGGTGACGTGGCCGCACCCCCGGTGCAGCAGCTCGAGCGGCGGGCCGCCGGGCGCGGCCCAGCGGTCGCCCCACTGGCGCATCGCGGTGAGCACGTGCCAGAGGTCGCGACCCTTGTCGGTGAGGAGGTAGTCGTGGCGGGCCGGCCGCTGCTGGTACGGCACCCGCTCGAGCACGCCCTCCTCCACGAGGTGGGCGAGCCGCTGGTTGAGCACGTTGCGGGAGATGCCGAGACGGGCCTGGAAGTCGTCGAAGCGGCTGACACCGAGGAACGCGTCGCGCAGGATCAGCATCGACCACCACTCCCCCACCACCTCCAGGCACTGGGCGAGCGAGCAGTTCATCTGCTTGAAGCTGGTCCGCTGCATGGGACGATCATATAGGGTTGCGTCACAGAACTCACTGGACTACAGTGCGTCCTATGAGTGAACCCACCGGTGTCGGGTGGCGGCAGACCGCCTGCATCCTCTGCTACGTCAACTGTGGCGTGGAGCTGGGCGTCGAGGACGGGCGCATCGTGCGGGTGCGGGGCGACAGGGCCCATCCCCGGTCGCGCGGCTACCTGTGCCAGAAGGCGCAGCGGCTCCACTTCTACGGCGAGCACGCCGACCGGCTGCGGACCCCGCTGCGGCGGACCGCCGCGGGCGGTTTCGAGCCGGTGTCGTGGGAGCAGGCGCTCGACGACCTCGCGGTGCGGCTCAGCGGCCTCCGCGCCGCCCACGGCGGCGACGCCTTCGCCTTCTACGGCGGTGGCGGCCAGGGCAACCACCTCGGCGGCGCCTACGGGGTGTCGCTGATGCGGGCGATGGGCTCGACGAACTACTACAACGCGCTCGCCCAGGAGAAGACCGGGGACTTCTGGGTCAACGGCCACCTCTTCGGCGCCCAGAGCTGCCACACCGGCGAGGACGTCGAGAACACCGACCTCCTGGTCGTGATCGGCTGCAACCCCTGGCTGGCCCACGGCTTCCCCAACGCCCGCCTGGCGCTGCGGGAGATCCGCAACGACCCGGCGCGGCGGATGCTGGTCATCGACCCCCGCCGCACCGAGGCGGCGGACATGGCCGACCTCCACCTCCAGCTCCGTCCCGGCACCGACGCCTTCCTGCTCGGCGCCATCCTGGCGATGATCCTCCGCCGCGGCGGCGAGGACCGCGAGTTCCTCGACGCCCGCACCGAGGGCTTCGAGGCGGTGGCGGCGGCGCTCCGAACCGTCGACGTCGAGGCCTGGATCACCCACGCCGGGGTGCCCGTCGACGCCGTCGAGCGCGCCGTCGACCTCATCCTCGCCGCCCCGTCGATGTGCGTCCGGGTGGAGCTGGGCCTGCAGCAGTCCCGCCACTCCACCCTCAACTCCTACCTGGAGAAGCTGCTCTTCCTGCTCACCGGCAACTTCGGCCGCAGCGGCACCAACGTCCTCCACGGCGTGCTCCAGCCGCTGTGGGGGAATTCGCGCGGCCAGCGCAGCGCGGTGACCGGCCAGGAGCAGATCGCGGGCCTGTATCCGCCCAACCGCCTGGCCGAGGAGATCGTCACCGAACACCCCCGGCGGGTCCGCGCGCTCTGGGTCGACAGCGCGAACCCGGCGATCACCGCGGCCGACAGCCCACGCTTCGCGCGGGCGGTGGATGCGCTCGACCTGCTGGTGGTCGTGGACGTGGCCATGACCGAGACCGCCGCGCTCGCCGACTACGTGCTGCCCGCCTCCTCGCAGTACGAGAAGTGGGAGTACACGCTCTTCACCTTCGACTTCCCCGCGAACACCATCCACGTGCGCCCGCCGGTGCTCGAGCCGCTGCCGGGCACCCTCGCCGAGCCGGAGATCTACACCCGCCTGCTCCGCGCCATGGGGGCGCTGCCCCCGGAGAGCACGCTCGCCGAGCTGCGCGGCCTCGCCGCCACCGACCGCGCACGGTTCGCGGCGAGGGTGCGGCTGCTGCTCGGCTCCGAGCCGGGCTGGGCCGCGGTGGCGCCGGCGGTGCTCTACGAGACCCTGGGCCGCACCCTCCCCGGGGGCGCCGGAGCGGCGGCGCCGCTGTGGCCGGCGTGCCACACCCTGGCGGCGCGCGAGCCCGAGGCGGTGCGCGCCGCGGGCATCGTCGGCGAGGGCGCGCAGCTCGGCGAGGCGCTCTTCGCCCGGGTGCTCTCCTCGCCGTCGGGGACGGTGTTCTCGGTCCACCGCCACGACGACGTGTGGTCGATGCTGCGCCACCCCGACCGCCGGGTGCACCTCGCCGTCGCCCCGCTGCTCGACTGGCTCGCCGCCCTCGACCCCGGGGCCGACGGCGAGGACCCGGAGCACCCGTTCATTCTGGTCGCGGGGCAGCGGCGCATGCACAACGCCAACCAGATCTTCCGCACCCCGGCGTGGCGGAGGAGCGACCCCGACGGGGCGCTGCGCATCCACCCGGCCGACATCGAGCGCGTCGGTGGCGAGGACGGCGGCTGGATGGAGGTGGCGACGCCGACCGGGCGGCTGCTGGCCCGCGTCGAGGCCGATCCCAGCCTGCGTCCCGGCGTGGTCACCCTCCCCCACGGCTACGGGCAGGCGTACCCGGACGGCCGCGGCGGCCGGATCGTCGACGGACCGCGGATCAACGTGCTCACCGCCGGCGACGACCGCGACCCCATCGCCGCCACCCCGCACCACAAGAACGTGCGGGTTCGGCTGCGCCCCGCCGGCCTCGCCGAGGCGTCCGCCGAGGAGGAGCGCTCCCGCCGGGTCCGCGAGCTCGCCACCGCCGAGCGCGAGGCCGGCTGACCGCCTCCGGAGGCCGGTGAACCGGGGGGGGCACGACGCCTCCCCCGAGGGAGACCTGCTCAGTAGCCGGAGCCGCCGGTGCTCGAGCTGCTCGACGAGGTACCGGTGACCGGGGTGCCCGCGGGGCTCAGCGTCTGCCAGGTGCCGCCGAAGCTCACGATGCCCTGGCCGTGGGCCTGGCCGGGTCCGGAGTCGCCCGAGAACGTGTACAGCGGCCAGCCCGCGTAGGTGATGTACAGCGCGCCGCTCGGCCCCTTGACGGTGCTCAGCATCGAGGCCTGGATGCCGCTGCCGGCGATCGGCGTGGTGGTGCCGGAGGGCAGCTCGGTGTCGGGCCAGACCTTGGTGCAGCCGTTGTCGTCGGTGCAGGTGAGGTTGCCGCCCCTCTCGGAGGTGAGCAGGTAGAGGGTGCGGCCGCTGCCGTTGACCAGCACCGTCCCCACCCCGGCCACGCTGGTGGCGGCGACGGTGATCGCGGGGTTGGCGGTGCCGGCGGCCGCCGGGACCTGCGCGGACGTCGAGGACGAGGACGAGCCGGCGGCGGCGGAGCCGTAGCCCGACGAGCCGCCGCAGCCGGCGAGGCCGAGGGTGGCCGCGGCGGTGACACCGAGGACGGTGGTGCGCGCGAGCGCGCCGCGGGTGCCGGCGCGCAGGGTGGATGCGTCCATGGGGAGCTCCTCAGGGGGTGATCGATCGCCACCTGGGAGTACCGGTCGTGGTTACGGGTTGACCCCGCCCGCGCCCCTCGGTACACTCCGATACCACTTTGGTACAGGAAGGTACCAACTCTCCCTTCCTGGAGCGCCACCGCACCGCCAGGGAGGCCGTCCTTGCCTCGCATCGGGGGCGACTCATCGCCGCGGCAGGCCAGCTCATGGGCACCAAGGGCTGCGCGGCGATGACCGTCGGCGACATCGTCGAGCGCGCCCGGGTCTCCCGGCGCACCTTCTACGAGCACTTCGCCGACAAGGAGGACTGCATCCTCGCCGCCGGCCGGCTGGGACAGCGCTTCGTCGCCGGACGGATCGCCGCCGAGCTCGCCGCCGTCCCCGGGCGGGACTGGCGGACCCGGCTGCGGGTCAGCCTGCAGACCTACTTCGACACCCTCGCCGCCGAGCCGCGGCTGGTGCGTGCCGCGGAGGCGGCGGTGACCACGGTGGGAGGCCGCGCGCTGGAGCTGCGCGCCCGGGCGCTGGAGTGGTCGGTCGCGCAGATGCGCGTCCTCAACGCCATCGCCCGCAGCCAGGACCCCGCCATCCCCGAGGTCGGCGACACCGAGCTGATGGTGCTGGTGGGCGGGATCGCCGAGCTGGTGCGCGAGGCCGCCCGCCTCGACCGCATCGAGCACCTCCCCGAGCAGGCGCCGGCGGTGATCCGCCTCGCCGAGGCGATCCTCTCCGGGCGCATCCGCGCCGATGCCGCCGGCGGCGCGCCATGACCGCCGGCTCGTCGCGGGTCCGCCGCCTCTTCGACCGCGCCGCGCCCCGGTACGACGCCACGGCGCTGCAGCGGCTGCTGTACCGCGGCGCCCACGACGCGGTGTTCGCCGAGCTGCGCGCCGAGGGGTCACGCCGGGTGCTCGACGTCGGCTGCGGCACCGGCATCCTCGCCGCCCGGATCGGCGCGGACGCGGAGGGCCCGCGGGTGGTGGGCTGCGACCTGTCGATGGGGATGCTGCGGCGCGCCGCCGCGCGCGTCCGCGGCGCCTGGGTGCAGGGCGACGCGCTGCGCCTGCCGCTGCGCGACGGCGGCCTCGACGCGGTGGTCACCACCCAGGCGTTCCACTTCCTGGCCGATCGCCGCGCCGCCCTGGCCGAGTTCCGCCGCGTGCTCCGGCCCGGCGGCCTGCTGGTGATCGCCATGGTCAACCCGCGCACGCCGGTGGTCAGCCGGCTGATGAGCGGGGCCGGCACCCGCCTCCTCGGCGCCGGCTCCTGGCCGACCCGCGACGAGCTTCGCGCCGAGGTGGCGTCGGCGGGCTTCGAGGTGCGCGCCCAGCGGGGCGCCCGCGACCTCCCCCACACCGTGGTCACCGTCGCCACCGTGCGGCGGCACGAGACCGTACCCGTGCGCCACCGGCGCCAAGGAGGGATGAGCTGATGCGACCGATGCCCGCTGTCACCGCGGCCGCGACCCTGGTGGTCGCCTGCACCACACTGGGGATGGCGCTGCCGGGAGCGGCCCACGCCGCGGGCCAGGGCCCGGAGGGCTGCTACGGATTCGGACGGGTGGCGTTCGCCCCCGGGGTGACCGCGAGCCCGCATGACGGCGGCTTCACCCTGTCCCAGAACCTCGGCCCCTGCCGGCTCGCCGACGGCGCCATCCTGTCGGGCACGCTGACCGGCGCGGGCAGGGGCTCGCTCAGCTGCGCCGCCGGGCAGGGCACCGCCCACTTCACCGTGCGCTGGGACAACGGCCGGACCTCCACGGGCACGTTCGCGTTCGGCAACACCGGCTGGCACGTGCTCGGCAGCGGCACGGTCACCCAGGGCGAGTTCACCGGCGACAAGTTCGGCATCAGCGGCGAGATCGACCCCGAGCACCCGTCGGACTGCGCCTCCGGCGGGGTGACCGACGCCACCTCCTACGAGGCGATCGGGATCAGCCCCGGCTGACCCACCGCCGCCACCGGAACCGCCGCGCCCCGCCCAGGAGGCCGGCACCCGCGAGGACCAGCAGCGCGGCGTCGCACCAGCGCGCGTCCGCGCCGGTCTTCGGCGGGGTCACCGCGGCCGCCTTCGCGACCGGGGTCGAGGGCACCGGGGCCGCCGGCACCGGCGCCGCCGCCGCCGGCCGGGGGGCGGTCTCGGCCGCCTGGACCGGGCAGTCCGCCGACACCCAGAACGGCTTGTGCTGATGGGGCTGCTGGAGGAAGCGGAACTCGAAGTGGAAGCCGCCGGACCTCTCGGTGGCGCCCAGCGCCCGCGCCTTCGACACCAGGTCGGCGCCGCTGAGGGTGCGGAGCAGCTGATGGCCGCCCTGCTTGCGGTCGAACCGCCAGTCGGCCTGGAGGACGGGGTGATCCCCGCCGGCGCCGGGCCTCACCGGCACGATCTCGAAGCTCCCGGCGGTGTGCGCGAACCTTGCCCCGGTCACGGTGATGGGGGCGCAGCTCAGCCGCCGGTCGTCGTCGTGGAACGGCCCGAGATGGCCGCCGGCGTTGTCCACCCAGACGTCGTTGGGGATGACCTCCGCGGCCTGGACGCGCAGACCGGCACCGCTGCCGGCGATCGCGGACACGGCGAGGCCGCCGGCGCCCAGCGCCGCGGCCACCGCCGCTCGCCTCGCGGACCGATCTCCCCACCGCCCTCTCGGGGGCTCGCCACACGCACGGTGCTCGTCCACTGGATCCTCCCTTCCTTGCCCCCCGGGCGGGCACGACCATACGCCGATCGGCAGCGAAAAGCCACCCCCGGAAGCGGCGCGGGCGCGAGCAGCCCGGATGCCGCGCGGCGACCAGCCCGAGGCGACATCCTGCCACCATGACGTCATGCTGGCACCACTCACCTCCGGCAGGGGCTGATCTCGGCCGCGAGACCTGCGCGCCGGGCCCGAATCAGGCGGACACGATCTCGGTGTCGACGGTGCAGCAGCACGCCTCGTAGCTGATGACCGCTCGCTGCTGCGGCTCCCGCCGGACGTCCTCCCCGGGGCCGAACTCGACCATCGGGTCGTCGCGCCGCTCGGGCGCGGCGGCGTGCGACGCGCGCTCGCGGAGCGCCATGTCGCGTCCCGCCTGAAATGCCGACGAGAAGGTGGCGACGACCACGCGATCGGTCTGCCCCACCCGCTCGGTGACGTGATAATGCCGGACCCTCACTGGCCTCTCCTCAGCCCGTGTGCTCGGACCACGGTGATCCTGGTTCTCGATTCCACCGCCGCGCACGTCGCCGCCGCGGGTGCGACCGGCGCACCCGCGGCGAGGCGTGTGCCTAGGCCATCCGCACCGCGCGGGCGCGGGGGCCCTTGTCGCTCTGCTCCAGATCGAAGCTCACCTGCTCGCCGCCGGCGAGCCGGTCGAAGTCGATCGAGCTGTCCAGACCGCTGCGATGGAAGAAGTACTCGTGGCCATCGTCGCCGGTGATGAAACCGAAGCCGCGCTCGAAGACGACGCGCTTGACGTTGCCTGTCTGCATCGGAGTTCTCCATTTCCCGAACCTGGAAGGGGTGCCGCGCGTGTCCAGGTCGAGAAGGGGGACGACCACGAGCGAACATCACCTGAGTCGGTGATGGGATCAGTGTACTCCAGGGCGTCCGCAATCGGTCGGACCCGTGACCGCCACGGGTCGCGCCGCAGTCACATGTCGCGCATCTTGCGGTAGCGGCCGATGTCCGGGGTGATCGTGATGATGCCCTTGGTCAGGCCCACGATCACCATCCAGCTGAAGATCAACGGGGCCAGCACCAGCTCGGCTGCGGGGATCAGAACGCGCTTCTTCAACGTCGGGCTCACCTCTGCCCTGCAGCTCTCCGAAATACCCAGGGCGGGCAACGTGTCGCGTGCCGAGCGCTTGTGGGATTATTGTGATTGTAAGTATACCCGCCGCGGAGCGCGGTGAGCGCGCCGGATCTACCTCGGGTTGCTCCCCGCCGATCTCGCGACCCCTGGTGGGAGTATCGTTGTTGTTATGGTTGGTGTGGTGCCGACCATCCAGGAGTGCCGGATGCCCGAGGCCCAGGTGGACGCCGTGGAGCTGGTGGTTGGCGGTGTGCAGCTGCGACTCCGGAGGGCGGACGTCCTCCGCGCCGTGCGCGACGGCGACTTCGGGGTGGTCCGGCAGCACGCCGTCGAGATCGAGAGGACGCTGTACCCGGTCAAGGAGGTCTTCGCCCTGGCGACCGGCATCGACGTCCTCGACTTCAACACGACCCAGGCTCGGGCGGCCCTGCGGCGGCTCGGCTTCGAGGTGCGGAGCGTCAGCCCGCTCGGCCATCGTCGCCCGTGAGCTGCGGCGCGGACACGCCGAGGCTCCCGCCGCCGAGCAGGCCGGCGACGGCGGGCGCCTCCAGCGCCTGATCGGCGCCCAGCGACACCGGCGCGAGCTGTCCCACGGCGAGGTGGAGCTGCAGGCCGTGCGCCGTCACCAGCGCACCCTCTGCGAGGACCTGGACGAGCTGCTCGGACGTCTCGCCGACGCGGTCCGGCGCCAGCACGTGGCCGCCGCCGCCCGCCTGCTCGAGGGCGCGACCGCGGTCGCCACCGCGCTGGCGCGGAGCCTGCCGATGGAGCGCGGGCGCAGCGCGGCCGCCCCCGACCCCCTCATCGACGGCCCCGGCGACGCGCGGGTGCAGCGTGCCCATCGGCTCCTCGTCGAGCTGGACGCCGAGCTCGACCGGAGCGGCCGTGGCGACGGCGGAACCGGCGCGGCGGCGCTCGCCGGCGGGCTGCTGCGGGTCGTCGACTCGCTCCGGGAGTGACGGGGGTGCCCGCCCCACCGGGACGGGCACCCGAGGATCAGCCCATCGTCGTCGTCAGCCGCACGCTCGGGGATTCATCGGATCCCGCTGCTGGCAGCTGAGGCCGGCCTCCAGCCCGTCGGGGAGCTTCTGGACCCAGCCGGTGTAGACGATGGGGAGGCCGAGGACGCCCTGGCCACCGAAGCCGTCGAGGGTGTGCTGGCCGTGGAGGCCCTGGAGCTTCCTCTGGGTCACGTCGGACCTGGTGTCGGTTCCGGTGTCGGTCAGGAACCTGCCGACCACCGCGACCTTGGAGATGTCGCCGTCACCGGCCGGGTCGGAGTCGACCACCGAGGTGATGTTGGCGAACTTGCTGGTGACGTAGCCGTAGTAGCCGCCGCCCTTCTTGGCACCCCAGTTGATGCCGTGACATCCGGGATCGCAGGGCAGGACCTTGACGACCTCGTTTTTGCTGATGTCGATGACGCTGATGGTGCCGGAGACGGCGTTGGCGACCAGCATCACCCGGTTGTCCGGGCTGACCGCGTTCTGGATCGGCCAGAAGCCCGGACTCCACGCCGGTGTCGAACCACGTCGGCCCGTCGTTGAGGTGAAAGATCGGCGGGACCATCGGGAGCTCGCCCGCCGCGGCGACGGGCCTGGTCGACGAGATCCGGGTCCGCCGAGGGCGACGGCGGCGAGCTGAGCCGGAACCAACAGCAGCGGGAGCACCCGCCGCGCTTCTCCGTGCAGGTCGAGATCGTGTTGCAACCATGGGACGTACTACCTCGCGCATGTGCAGGCACATGTGATTGACCGGGGTTGTCGAGTGACGTGCAACCGAGTGCCTGTTCAGGCTCAGATCACTGTCGCCTCCTTGTGGATCCGGCTCCCGCCGCCACAGACCCACCAGCCCCGGCGCTGCCCCTTGCACGCCGCCCAACCCGGCCGCCCGGCGCGGTCGCCCACGATGAATGAGCATCGACGCGAAGGTGCCGGTGCCCATGCGATATCCGAATGGTCCAGGCCGCCGGCGTTCCGGACACGGTTGGCAGCACCGCCCCGACGATGTGCTCAGCGCATGAGATCGCCGCGCCGCGGCTCATCTCGATGCGAGCGCGTGAGCGGGCGGGACCGCCCCGGCTGGGGCACCGCGTCCGGTGACCTGCCACCCGGGGCCGCCTACGCTGGCGGAGATCTCACACACGCACGGGCCCGGTCATCCGCACGCAGCAGCGCGGTGGCCGGGCCCCTGCCGTCAGAAGCCGGCAGCGTCCCCGTCCCGACCCCTGAGGTCGGTCACCTGGCGCACCAGCGCGTCGTCCTCGAGCAGCCTCGCGACCTCGGCGCGGGCCAGCTCGCCGCGGTCGTACGCCCGGGCCACCAGGGCCACGCACCGCCGTGGCCAGGCCACCGCACCCCGGGCGGCGAGGCCGCTGCGCACGTATGCTGCCCCCGAGCATGCCGTCCTCGAGGTGGAGGCGCCGCACCCAGGGTCGAGCAGCAGGTGGCCGAGCGGGTGCGCCGCCATGTCGCGCTGCGCACGCAGGAGCCAGCGGTCACGCATCCCGACCAGCGCCCCGCCGGGACCGCCGGGCATGGGGCGGCGGATCACCATCGCGTCGGGGACGCAGGTCCTCGATCGCCGCGAAGACGTCGCGGATCGGGGCGGCCGCCCATGCGGTGCTCGATGCGCAGCCCGGTGGCCCGCTCCACGCCCTCGCGGATCGGCCGGCGGTCGCTCATGTCGCGGAATCCAGCCGCTCCAGCCGCTCGAGGTCGTCGAGGAAGCGGGGCACCCAGCCGAGCGGCACCGCCACCGCGGGGTCGCGCAGCTGCTCGAGCACGGTCTCGTCGCCGTCGGCGGCCCCGCTGGCGAGCCGCTCGCCGGCGTCGATCCCGAGCGCGGCGGCGATCCGCAGCAGCTCGTCGACGCCGACCCGGCGCCTCCCCGCCTCGATGCGGGAGATCACCGGCTGCCCAGTCCCGCCTCCGCCGCCAGCCGCTCCTGGCTCAGCCGGGCCGACGCGCGTGCCGATGCGATCGCCGCGCCCACCCGGCGCTGGATCGGGTCGACGCCGTCCGCGGTCTCGTCTCCCATGACAGAGGCCTTTGTCGGCGGCGGCGGCGCCGCACCGCCTCGGCCTCCCTCCTCACGTGCACCGCGAATGCCACGGGCGCCATGATCCCGGCGCATGTTCGTCCAGCTCGCGGTCCTGGTCATCGCCGGGCTGGCCGGCCCCGTCCTCGCCGCCGGCCGGGGCGGGCTCGTCCCCGTCGTGGTCGGCGAGCTCGCCGCCGGCGCGTTCCTCGGGCACACCGGCCTGCGCATCGTCGACCCCGGGGCGGCGCCACTGCCGGTCTTCCGCGCCCTCGGCTTCGCGATGCTCATGCTCACCGCCGGGGCCCACGTCGACATCGGTTCGCCGGCGATCCGCCGCGGGTTCGTCAGGGGCCTCGCCGCCTTTGCGGTGGTCGCCGCCGCCGCGGTGCCGGCGGGCCTCCTCGTCGACCGCGGCGTCGGCCTCGGTCACGCCGCGCTCGTCGCCGTGCTCATCGCGGGCAGCTCGGCTGCGGTGGCCTTCCCGATCATCGAGGAGCGCGGGATCGGGGGCGACGCCGTCGCCGTCCTCATCGCCTGGGTGGCGATCGCCAACTCGGTCACCGTGGTGCTCATGCCCCTCACCCTCGCGGGATCGGCGGGGCTCGGCGAGGCGCTCGCCGGCGATGCCGCCATCGTCGCCGCCGGCGCCGCCCTCCTGGCCCTCCTCCCCCGCCTCCGCGGCGGCACCTCCCACCGGCTGTTCCAGGAGTCGCAGACCCGCCACTGGGCGCTGCAGCTGCGGCTGTCGGTGGTGCTCCTGCTGGGGCTCTCGGCGATCGCCGAGCGCACCGGGGCGAGCCTCCTGGTCGCGGGATTCGTGGCCGGGATGGTCCTGGTCCGGCTTCGCGAGCCGGACCGGCTCAGCCTCCAGCTCGCCGGCCTGGGCAACGGCTTCTTCGTGCCGATGTTCTTCGTGCTCCTGGGAGCCGAGCTCGACCTCAGGGCGCTGCTCTCCTCGCCCTCGCGGCTCGCCCTCGCCGCCGCCCTGGCGCTGGCCGCGGTGGTCACCCACGTTTTCGGGGCGCTCGCCGCCGCGGGTCGCGACCGCATCGCCACCGGGCTGGCCGCGTCGGCGCAGCTGGGGATGCCGGCGGCGGCTGCGGCCCTCGGGCTCTCCAGCCACCTGCTCGCCCCGGCCGACGCCGCTGCGCTGGTCGCCGGCGGCTGCCTGACCCTGATCCCGGCGACCGCCGGCGCCCTCCTGCTCGCCCGCGCCGGCGGCGGCCACTGACGCCGCCGCCGCAGCACCGCCGGGCGGCGCTGCGGCGGCAGGCACTCAGGCGCCGGTTCGCGCCCGGCGGATGCCGCTCACCATCTCCGCCAGCCCGGGGCCGTCGAGCACCTCGGCCATGACGCCGATCTGCTCCTCCCACACCTGGGCGGGAACAGCGCTGCGCACCTCGTCCTCGAGGATGTGATACACGTCGAGGCCCAACTGGACCTCCGAGAGCGGACCTGCGTAGGTGGGATCGCCGGTGACCACGGTGGCGGCCGAGAGGCCTGCCGAACTCCGGGTCGGGTGAGCCCAGGATCACCATCAGCGAGCTGCTGCCGTGCTTCTCGGCCAGCTCCTTGATGGTCGCCTGGTTGTGCAGGTCCATGGCTCCCGACGCGGTTCAGACGAAGCACTCACTGGCGGCGAAGACCACCGAGCCGCCGGCCGCCTCGACGCAGGCCATGATGGCGGGCCCGGCGACACCGTCGCGCTCACCGAGGACGACGACCTGTCTGCCTTCGAACATGCATCCCTCCTGTCAGCCACCGCGGGTGAGCAGCACGCTCATCCCGTCGGACAGCTGCGACATCCTGCCAAGGAAGAGGCTGCCCTTGGCCAGCAGCATGACCCGTTCGGCGGATCCGTCGGGACCCAGCCGCCGGAGCGCGTGGGGCAGGTAGCACAGCGCCGAGGCGATGTGTCCCTGGGTGGGCGCGAAGCCCGGCATACCGCGCCCGGTGACGAACGCGTCGATGCCGTCGCGCCCGATCTCGCCGCGGCGGACCGCGAGTGCGGCGAGGGTGCGGTAATTGCGGTCGGCGACGTTGCCCGAGCCCTGCGGCTCGGTGACGTCGGGATCGTGCAGCTCGGTGGCGTAGTCGTCGACGTCGACGGAGCGCAGCCCGACGCGGTCGAGGGGCTCGAAGGCGAGTGCCTCCATGATCTGCGGCCCGGAGGCGCCGGCGCCGACCCGGTGGCGGCCCACGGCGTCGAGGCGCAGCCGGGGCAGGCCGCCGGCATCCGGCTCGACCAGCAGCGCACAGGCGCCGAGCACGTCCTCGAGCACCGGTAGCGCGTGGCGCAGGTGGCCCTGGAACTTCATGCCGAGCTTGGGGAGCGAGCCCCCGCCGACCACGGCGATCCGGCGGAACACCCCCGCCGACACCAGGCTGCCGGCGATCACCAGCGCCGAGAGCGGGCCGGCGCAGAAGTTCTTGACGTCGACGCCCGACGCCTGCCGGAGGCCGGCCGCGCCGGCGACCGCCTTGCCCATGTTGCCGCCGCCGCGCTGGTAGCGATCGCCCACCGCCTCCTCCGAGCAGGAGATCACGTAGTCGATCGACCCCGGGTCGATGCCGGTGCGATGCAGCAGGTCGAGGAGCGCGAGCGTCGCCGTCGCCTTGTTGACCAGGTTCTCGAGCAGCACCGGTGCGCTCAGCGCCTCGTCGCTGTCGTGGGCGGCGCGGAGCACGCCGCAGATCTGCTCGGCGGCGCCGAGCCGCAGCGGGATCGCGCCGGGGACGGCGGCGGCGGCCTCGACGTCGCCCGCGCAGCCCTCGGCGAGCACCAGGCCGGCGGTCGCGGGCCGGTGGGCCAGCCGCCCGGCGGCGCGGGAGGCGACCGCGGGGTCGAGCATCACCAGGTTGAACTCGTCCACCGCCGCCATGGCGCCGAGCAGGTCGAGCTCCTCGAGCACCCCGCCGTCCGGACCGTCGGGCGGCGCGCCCTCGAGCGGGTGCCCGACCCAGGGGCGCGGCGGCAGGTCACGGGGATGGAGGTTGCCGATGAAGGCCTGGTGGGGCGCATACGCCACCGCCTCGGGAAACGACCGCAGCGCCGCGCGGAAGGCAAAGGCCACCTCCGGGTCACCGGGCAGCTCGCGGGCCGGCTTGCTGCCGTGGCAGGCCATGCCGGGGGCGTGCACCAGCAGCTGGCAGGCGGCGGAGACGGCCGCGCCGGGACTCACCACGCCCTCATCCGGCGGCCGCCGCCACGCCGGTGACCTCCGCGGGGTCGAACACCGTCGGGCCGCTCACCGCGGTGGCCACCGCCCGCAGCGCGGTCTCCAGGAGGCGGCGGCGCCAGGCTCGCTCCTCCGGCACGGAGAGAGAGGGATCCCCGGACGGGAACTGGATGCCGCGGGTGGGCACGATCCGCGGCGCACCCACGCTCAGGGCGATCGGGACCAGGTTGCAGAGCACGGCGGTCGGGATGCCGGCACGCTCCAGCTCCTTGGCGAGCGTTGACCCGCAACGCGTCCCCGTCCCTCACGTCGCGGTGAGGATCGCGGCCTGCACGTTGGCACGGCGCAGCTCCGCGGCCCACTCCACCCCGAACCCGGCGGCGGTGGCGACGTGGGTGCCGTTCCCCGCGGTCACCAGGTAGTCGTCGTGAAGCCGGCCGATACGACCCTCCGCCTCCATCTCGCGGGCGACGTCGAGGGGGAGGATGCGATGGGGATCGGCGTTCGCGAGTACCGTCGAGAACCCGCCGTGCACCGACTCGTACTCACCCGGGACGAGCCCGGCGCGCCCCGCCAGCGAGTAGCGCAGCCAGCGCCGGGCCCGGGCCGACTCGAGCCGGTCGGGGTTGCCCTGGGGCACCAGCGCGCCCTCGGTGAGCAGCGCGATCACCGCCGTGCCGGGATCGGCGACCGGAGGCGCCGGGGTGATCCGCCCGAAACCGCTGATGGGGATCTCCGTGGCGGCGCGGTCGCCGTGCAACCGCGCCAGGAGGAGATCCACGGAACGCTCGGCGGCGCAGCGGTCGGCGCGGCGGTTGCTCCGCACCGTGCGCACGAGCACGTGATCGACGGAGGACGGATCGTCGCCGGCGGCGATCGCGCCCACGGCGTGGGCGAGACGGCGCAGCGACTCCTCCATCCCCCGAGCGGTCTCGAGACTCAGCACCAGGGGGGCGGCGCCGGCCTCGCCCGCGCCCGGATTGTCGCCGTGCATCGAGGCGACGGCGCGGCCGCCGGCGGCGATCGCGGCGGCCGCCACCCGGGCGCAGGCGATACCGTAGCGGCCGCTGGTGAAGGCGGGCCCGGCGATGATCAGGTCGGTGTCACCGGCGAGCTCGAGGATCGCCCGCGGCGCGTCCGGGTCGGAGGCGGCGCGGTCGTCGCCGCAGTGCACCGTCGCCTCGATCCGCACCCCGTCACCGAGCATCGCCTGCAGCCGCCGCCCCGGCCCCACCGCGCCCTCGCGGCGCGCCGGTGGCGACCCGGCCGCCTCCTCGCCGCCGACGCCGGCGAAGAACTGGTTGAGGTAGTGGACCGCACGGATGGTCATGGCGCCCCCCGCAGCCGTCCCCAGCCGAGCGGGCTGAGCGATCCGTACACCACCGCGGTGGGCACCTCGATCGCCGCGTCCGCGGCCGCGCCCGCCACCGCCAGCTCGCGGCCGCCGAGGACCCGCTCGACGGCGGGCAGGCGCAGCGGCTGGTCGTAGTTGCCGGTGCTCACCATGGCGATGGCGCGCTCGGGCGCGACCACCAGCGGCGGGCCGGTCCCATCCGCCCCGGCCATCTCCGCGAAGAGGCCGACGGCGGGGATGCCCAGCGCCTCGAGCCCGTCCATGGTGAGGGCGAGGTCGGCGTCGGCGTTGCCCGCGCCCTCCTTGGTGACGATCGCGGCGTCGGCGCCGAGGGCGGCGCAGAGCCGGGCGCAGTGGGCGGCGACCAGCTCCTTGCGGGCCTGCTCCACCGGTTCGGGGCTGAGCACCAGGCCGGCCAGCCGGAGGTCGATGCCGTTCCGCGCCCGCAGCGCGCCGACCACCGGGTGGTTCTGGAAGAGGTATGTGGGGTTCTTCAGCCCGGGGTGACCGTACTGGGCGCCCACCACCGCGCCGTCCTCGAGCTCGTTGGGGTCGAGGCAGACCGACAGCCCTCCGGCCATGGTGCCGCCGTAGACGAGGACGTCCTTGAAGGCGCCCTGGCACTGCAGCCGGGTGACCACCACGACCCGGGGCAGGGCGTCGCCGGGGCTGCGCTGCAGGCTGGTCGGCGGCAGCTCCTCGATCGCCGCGGGGGGAGCGTCGAGCCCGGCCTCGGCGAGGTGGGCGGCGAGCCGCAGCGCACCGGTCCGCAGGGCGGTGGCCACCGCCTCCCAGGCGGCGCCGGCGGCGGGCTCGAACTCGACCACGACGCAGTGGAGCGAAGCCAGCGGCGAGAGCGGCGCCGCCGGGCCGGACATGTCGACCAGCGCCTCCTGGGCGCGGGGCAGGAAGCCGGCGGTGACCACGGCGGCGCCCCGGAGCACGTGGACGTCGCCCTGGCCCTGGGGGAGCGCCCGGCCCAGCAGCCCGGGGAACACCCCGGCGCCGCCGCGACCCTTGGTGCGCGGCTCGACCGCGTCGAGCACCTTGACGATCCGCGCGCTCTCCCCGGGGCTGGTGGTGCCGATCCGCACCCCGGCGAGCGCCGGGCCGACGAAGCAGGCCTCGGCGGCGGCCACCCCGACCTCCAGCCGTCCGTCGCGCAGCGACGTGCCCGTGCCCAGGCCCAGCGAGGTGACCGGGTGGACCGAGCGGCGCAGCGGGCCGACGCGGCCGAGCGCGGGCGGGAGGGCGAGCGCGGTGGCGATCACGTCCACGGTTCGCCCGAGCGTATGCGTGCCTCCCGTCCGCCGCCACACCCCCGCGGGGGAGCGGGGGGGTGGGATCACCCTGCACCGCGCTCCAGGGCGGCCCGGTCCCAGCCGGCCAGGTCGGCGGCCGCCTCGTAGGTCGCCTGCAGGAACCGCAGCAGGGTCGCATCGGGGTCGGTGGCCCGCCGCATCGCGGCGTAGGGCAGGAGGAACTCGCCGAGGTCGGGGTCGTAGTGGGCGTCGGGCACGTCGAGCTGGTGGTCGCGGAATCCCTCGGGCTCGGGGTACGCGTAGGCGTAGAAGGCGGCCTCCTTCCCCATCCCCCCGGGCCAGAACCCGCAGCTGCTCACCTCGTGCGAGTAGGCCTCGGTCATCACCCAGTCCGGGCAGTTGGGGACGCCCCCCGGATGCGGAGGCGCGGGCCGGCCGGAGAAGCGCGTGACCGCGATGTCGCACGCGCCCCAGAAGAAGTGGACCGGGCTGGCCTTGCCGGCGTACCGGGCGCGGAACACCTCCATCACCCGCTGAGCCTGGACCAGGACCCGCCAGAACCGCTGCGCCTGCTCGGCGTCGAAGGTGTGGTGCACCTCGTCCTCCGCGAATGGGACGGCCACCGGCACCTCCACCGGCCTCGCGCGAATGGCGACCGGCAGGTCGAGCTCGCGCAGCGCGCCCATGACCTGCGCGAAGAAGCCGGCGACCGGCAGCGACGGGCCGAGCTCGACGGTGCGGCGCGCGCCGCCGGCGGTGGTGACGACGAGGGCGCGATCGAGGAGGTCCAGGTCGATCTGGAACCCGTGCGCCCCGTGGTGCATCAGGCCGGTGGTGAGCCCGCGGGAGGTCACGTGGAGGGTCACGTTCCACCAGTGGTTGAGCCGCGGCGTGGAGGCGAGCTTCACCTTGCCGACGATCTGGGTCCACATGTGCAGGGTCGTGCAGGTGTCCTGCCACTCCTCGAGCGGCAGGGCCGGCCACGCCTCGTCGGTGCGGAGCGGCGTCGAGGGCATCGCCCGACAGTACCAGCGTGATCAGCGCGCCGGAGCCACCGCCCCGGCTCGGGGACACCGCCGCCGGCCGGCCATCCAGGCGATCGCTCCGCCGAGCGCGATCGGGAGCATCTGCAGGTCGATGATCAGCGACACCGCTCCGGCGTGCGCGGCGGTGACGCCGGCGTGCACCAGCACCCCGGCCATCACCCCCTCGCGAAGGCCGACCCCGTTGACCGAGGCGGGCGACCAGGTCGCGACCAGGGAGATGGGCAGGGCGACGGCGAAGACGGTGGGCGGGACCACGACGCCCACCGCGTGCGCGAAGGCGACCAGGGCCAGCAGCTGGCAGCCCCATCCCAGGAGCGCGATCACCAGGCACATCAGGATCGCCCCGGTCCGGTGGCGGATGGCGTGACAGCCGTCGCGGAGCGAGGCGACGACCCGGGCGCCGCGGGTGGCGAGCCCGTTCCGCCGCCCGGGGCGGGCGGGCGCCGACGGCCGGGCGGTCAGCACCAGCAGCCAGGCGACGACGATGCCGGCGACATAGGCCGCCGCGGCGGCGAGCACCGGCACACCGAACACCCCGCGCAGGGTCACCGCGCCGGCGAGCCCCCACACCGCCATGCTCAGAGCGCCGGCGAGCCGGCTGCCCAGGATCGAGCCGATCCCGGCGCCGCTGCCCGCGGCCCGGCAGGCGTTGACGGCACGGACCGCGTCACCGGCGGCGGCGGTGGGGAGGACGTGGCCGGCGAACACCGACTGCGCCTGCCAGGAGGCGACCGAGCGCCAGAGGATCCGGGTTCCGGCGCCGCGGAGGAGCACGCCCCACTGCACCACCCCGGCGGTGAAGGTCAGCAGGGTGAGGGCGAGGCCGGCGGCGAGCCATCCCGGGCTGGCGGAGTGCACGTCGCGCGCGGCACCGCCGAGGTCGGTGGTGCGCACCAGCAGGAGGACGCCGAGGGCGCTGCCGGCGGCGCGGCAGCCGGGGTGGCGGAGGACGCCACGGAGCGTCGGCGTGGACGTGAGGATGGGTCGCCCCCTCTCGAGATGTTCTGTGCGGTGGCGCCGGGCGACCGTAGCACGGGCTCGGCGAGGCCCCGAGACGGCCCGGTGACGTCACCGTACCGGGGCGCGGGGCCCGCCACCATGGGAGAGTTCACGGGGATCGGCGCGACCGGTGTGAAACGGCCCGATGTGTGGAATGATGCGATCGACTGGGGTGGTGCATGTGAGGCACCCGATTCCGAACTCCTGGGAGAGACGTGATGGCGGTGCATCGGGCCCGCGTCGACGACCTGCCCGGCTGGCGCAGCGACCCCACCGGGGCGGCTGCCGGCGCGCAGCCTCGCCGGAACCCGGCCGCCGTGGTCGCGAGGGTGCGGCCGGCGGCGGCGCTCCGGCTGGTCAACGCCGGGATCGCGGCCTACGCCGTCGCCTCGGTCGCCCTGGTGGCCACCCACCGCGTCGGCCTCACCTCCGAGCACGTCATCCTCCTCGGGCTGGTCGCCGCGGGGCTGGTCCCGCGGCTCCGCGTGCTGGTGCGCGACTGGGTCCCCTTCCTGTTCATCGCGGTGATGTTCGAGGACCTCGGCGCCCTCCAGCCCCTGGTGGCGGGCAGCGTGCACGCGGCCGGCCCCGCCATCCTGGAGCGCCGGGTCCTCGGGGTCGACGCGGCGCCCTGGCTCCAGGCGCGCCTCGGCGGCCTGGTCGGCGCGGTGTGGTGGCAGCTCCCGCTGGTCGGGGAGTACCTGGTGCACTTCCTCGCGCCGCTGCTCGCCGGAGGCTGGCTCTGGTGGCGCCACCGCTCCCGGTTCGAGGGCTTCGTCGCCGCGTACACCCTGGTGATGGCGCTCGGCTTCGCCGGCTACCTCCTCTACCCCGAGATGCCGCCGTGGCTGGCCGCGCAGCATGGCCTGGTGCCGCCGGTGGGACGGGTGGTGGTGTCCGTCCTCGACCACCTCGGCGGCGTCGGCGCGCTGTACTCGGGAGCCGACCCCTTCCCCAACGGTGCGATGCCGTCGCTCCACGTCGCCGTCCCCATGGTCATCGCCCTGACGATGATGGCCGGGCAGCGCCGCCGGATCAGCCGCATCTGGCTGCTCTATCCGCTGACCATCAGCTTCGCGGTCGTCGATCTCGGCGAGCACTACGTCAGCGACGTGGTGGCCGGGCTCGCCCTCGGTGCCGCCTGCTGGGCGGTGGTGGAGATGGTGTCCCGGCTCGCCGCCCGCCGCGCCTCCACCGCCGTCTCCGCGGCCTCGACGTTCGCGCCGTCTCCGGCACGAACCTGCGAGGGACACTGAGGCCCGCCCGAGGCGGGGTCATCCGCAGGCGGTGAGGTCACCCCCCGCGGGCCACGTCGACGCCGCCGCCGGGGTCCCCCACATGAAGCCCTGGGCGAGATCCACTCCGAGGTGCCGCATCAGCGAGGCGGTGGTCTCGTTCTCGACCTCCTCGGCGATCACCTGCGCTCCGCTCGAGGCGGCGAAGGCGACGATCGCCCTGATCGCCGACCGTGGCCCGACCTCGGCGGCGTGCCGGGTCAGGCTGCCGGCGATCTTGATGAACTCGGGCGTCGCGACCGAGAGGACCTCGAAGGTGGAGTGGCCGGTGCCCACGTCGTCGAGGGCGAACCGGAAGCCGTGGCTGCGGTACTCCAGGAGCACCACCCGCAGCCGCTCGAGGTCGCGAACCGCCTCCCGCTCGGTGATCTCCAGGACCACCTTGCCGGGCTCCCGGCCGGCCCAGCGGAGCAGCAGGAGCATCTGGTCGACGGCGTGGAGCGGGTCGAGGAGCACCGACACCCCCACGTTGAGGAAGAGCGCGGACGAGGCGGGCAGCCCCCGGCACCCCAGGAGCGCGGCGCGGCGGCACACCCAGTCGAGGCTGCGGCCCTCGCCGATGCGGTCGGCGGCCGCGAACAGCCCCTCGACCCCGATGTCGTGGGGCCCGTCGCTGGGACGGCCCAGGGCCTCGTAGCCGATCACCCGCCCCTCGCGAAGGCCGACGATCGGCTGGAAGACCGAGACCATCCCGTCCTCGCGCAGCAGGCTGGGCACCAGCGTCTCCCAGCGCACCTGGTGGACGCGGCTCTCGGTGACCGCGGGCTCCGCCTCGAGCCGGTCACGCCCGTTCCGCTTGGCCCGGTACAGGGCCTCGTCGGCGGCGATGAGCGCCGTCGGACCGTCTCCCATCGCCGGGCCGGTGGCGGAGCCGATGCTGATCCGCGCCTGCCCGTGGGGCAGCGCGAGGCCGTGCATCGCCCGGCGCAACCGCTCCCCGACCTGGACCGCGGACTCGCGGTCGGTGGCGGGGAGGAGCGCCGAGAACTCGTCACCACCGCTCCGGGCGACCACGTCGCCGTCGCGCACCCCCATCCGCAGGGCGGTGGCGATCGCTCGCAGCGCGGCGTCCCCGGCCTCGTGGCCGTACCCGTCGTTCACGACCTTGAGGTTGTCGACGTCGATGGCCAGGATGGCGAAGGGCCGGCTCTGCGGGACCGCGAGCAGGCGCTCGAACTCCCTGCGGTTGGGCAGGCCGGTGAGGACGTCGGTGGCGGCGATCGCCGCCAGGCGCGCCGCGCTCTCGGCGAGCTCGCCCTCCGCCCGCCTGCGCTCGCTGATGTCCTCGACGATGGCGACCACCCGTCCCGGCGCGCCACCGGCGGCGGGCAGGTGGGAGGCGTTGACGCGCACCCAGCGGACCTCTCCGTCCTTGCGGATCCATCGCTTCTCCACCTGACCATGGCTGCGCAGCCCGCTGGCCACCTCCTCGGCGAGCCGCAGGTCGGCGCCGGCGTCGTCGGGATGGGTGAAGTCGGCGATCCGCATCGTCGTCAGCTCCGCCTCGGTGAAGCCGGCCAGCCTCTGGTAGGCGGGATTGGCGCTGAGCAGCCGCCCCTGCGCGTCGGCGACGCTGACCCCGATGGAGGTGGCGTCGACGATGGTGCGGAAGCGCTGCTCGGAGGCGCGCAGCTCCTCCGCCTGGCGATCCAGCTCGAACCGCCGCCGCTGGCTCTGGGTGGCGATGGCGCCGACGGCGACACCGACGAGCAGGACGATCCCGGATCGGAACACCAGGCTGCCGCTGTCGGCGGGGAAGCCGAAGTAGTGGTGCCGGGCCCAGGTCAGCAGCGCGAACCCGGTGGCGAACCCGGCGGCGAACACCGCGCTTCCGCGCATCTGGTAGAGCGCCGCCGCCTCGATGGCGACGAAGATGTAGATCGCATAGGCGGAGCTCGACGGGTCGTCGGCGGAGAGCAGCACCCAGGCGGTGCAGGCGAGGAAGTCGAGGACGAGCGCGGTCAGCGCCAGGGGCGCGGCCCACCTGCCGCGGCGGCGGCCCACGGTCGCGACGGCGTTGTACGCCGCCACCGCGAGCACGGTGCCGATGGCGGCGGTCCTGGACACCGGCGGCGGGTGGGCGAGGCCGACCCGGGCCAGCGCCAGCGCCATCGCCACCCAGCGGAGTCGCTCGACGGCGCTCCGCGTGGTGTCGGTCTGACGCTCGTCCACGTCCTCCCCCCGCTTCGCACGAGCAGCCGGATCCACCGGCTCATCCTCGGGGTCCGAGGCGGCGAGGTGGCGAGGCGCCACCGCTTCGCAGCACGACCGTTGCGGTGCCGCACCGGACCTGATCGTGACCGGCCCTGGGGCCGTGGCGGGCGGACCCGTCCCGGCCCCGGACCGATCGTGCGCCGATCTAGGCGGCGCGCACCTGCCCGGCCCGCGGGCCCTTGGGGCTCGCCTCGACCTCGAACGTCACGGCCTCGCCGCCACTGAGGCGGTCGAAGTCGAGCGTGCTGTCGACGCTGCTCCGATGGAAGAAGTACTCCTGCCCATCGTCAGCCGCGATGAACCCGAACCCACGGTCGGATGCAACCTTCTTGATGGTCCCGTTCGACATCTCTGTCTCCTGCCCTCTCGAACTCTCTGAACAACACGCGGTCCGTTCGAGAAGGCGAGAGGAGCACGGGCAATCGGTCGACCCGTGGTGGGCCGTCGCGGTCACTATACAACGGGGGTCGCCCACGCGTCAGGAATCCTGATATCCGTAACAGGTCACCCTCCTCCAGGTCGACGGTGAGGAAGCCCGGGCGGCGGGTGACGGGACGCCTCCGCCAGCGTCGCACCGCCCACCGGCCCAGCACCCGCGGGCGCGACCGTGCAGCAGGCGCGGAACGGTACCTCGGGAACGCCGCTCGACGTCGGTCCCGAGCAGCGCGGGTCGACCACCGCGTCCACCAGCACGACCACCGTGGTGCCGGCCCAGGTGAGCAGCGCGCACGCCAGCGCCCTCAACCTCGAGTTCCTCGACACCTGCGTCAGCTGCACCGCCGCCGAGGCCGGGGCGGAGTCGTCCCACGGCCACGCCACCGCGCTCCGCCTTCTCGGCCACGACGTCGCCGGCGGCGGCAGCACCTCCGACGGTTCCAACAACGGCGCACTGCTGGCGCTCCCCCTCAATCCGCTCCTCAACCTCGCCCTCGCGGACTGGAGCACGACCTCGGGCGCCGTCGACGACGACACCTCGCACTCCAGGTCGCGCGCCGCGCTGATCGACCTCGCCCTGCTCGGTGTCAAGCCCGCCGAACTCGCTGCTGACGGTGTCGGTGCTGGAGGCCACGAGCCGCGCCACCTACACCGAGGCCCTGTCCCATGGCGACGCCGACTCCAACGGCGTGCACCTCACCGCCCTCCACGGTGACCTGGTGATCATCGTGCTGCACTCGGAGACCTCGAGCGACCATCACGGGTCGTCGTACCTGGTGTCGATCAACGGGAACAGGCTCCCCACCTCCGACCAGGAGGGGAACAGCGACGGCATCCCGGTCGCGATCCCCGGCATCCTCACCATCACCCTCCTCCAGGTCAGCGCCACCGGGAGCAGCGCGGTGATCGGCACCCCGACCGTGCCCACCACCCCGGTGAGACCGCCGGTGTGGTGACCTCTCAGTCCCAGGGAGCGGCGACGGTCGTCCCCGCCGCCGTCACCCCGGCCACCGGCAGCGTCGCCGCCGCGAGCGTCACCTCGCCGGCAGCGGAGCGGTCAGCAGCGTTCCCTCGACCGGCGTGAACCTCGGCGTGGGCGGGCTGCTGCTCGTCCTGGCAGGGGCCACCGTCACCGTGGTGGCGCTGCGTCGCCGTCGCGCCGTCTGCTGAGCCCGACGGGCTGATCGAGCCACCCCCCTCGCGAGCCCCGGGTCGCCTCACCGGCCCGGGGCTTCTCCATGTCCCGGACGGGCGCATCCCGGTCCTCTGACACCGGTTTCCCGTGCCAGATGGCGGCCTCAAAACTAACATTATTGTTACGATTGCCAAAGACCGGACGGACCGCCAGCCCGGTACGCGGCGAAGAACCGTGGTTCACATACCGAGAGAGGGACGGAGACGGTGGAGGATCCGGTCATCCTTCGCGCCGCGCCGATCGGCACGAGCCGCTCTGAGGCCGGGGGACCGCTGCCCTCCGGGGGCGACGGCCCTCCACGACACCGGCCGGTCGGGGCTAGCCGCCCGGCTTCGGGGACGGGGTCGCCCCCGTGGTCTCCTGGGCCTCGCGCTGCGCACTCTCCGAGCTCTCGTGGGCCGGATCCTCGTTCGGATGGCCGGCACCGCCGGGGCCGCCGAGGTGCGCCCGCCCCGCCGTCTCGTCGGCCTCGCGCTGGGCGCTCTCCCCCTTCTCGTGGGTCGCGTCCTCGTTCGAGGAGGCCGCTCCCGGGGATGCGGCGGCGGTCGGCGCCGTGGTGACCGCCGATGGGGCGGTGGTGCCCGAGGGCGCCGTCCCGGTGGTCGCGGTCGCGGTGGTCGTGGTGGAGGAGGTCGCGGCGTGCGAGATGATGGCTCCTCCGGCGACACCGCCGGCGATGAGACCGAGGGCTGTCGTCGCGGCGGCGGTGCGGCGGTTCAGACCGCCGAACCGGGCCTCTCTCGACGGCTCCTGCGGCTGCGCGGTCTCCTGGTCGTCCTCGTGCTTCACTGGCACCTCCTCCTTGCTGGCGCGCGGGCATGGCCTCTCCAGGGTGGAGCCCGACCCTCAAGGTGGACTGGCAATATCCTCAGAATCGGCTGTGAGTCAGCCGTCCTCGCCGGCTGGGCTCGGCTCCGCGCGCGTGCGCAGCGCCGCCTGCACCGCCCACCGGCTCGCGGTGCCGGCCACGGCCTGCGCCCGCATCGGCTCGCCCAGCCCGAACCCCTGTCCGTAGCGGATGCCCATCGCCTGCATCCGGTCGGCGACGACCTGATTCTCGACACCGTGGGCGATGACCTCGGCACCGGTCGTCCGGGCGAGCTCGACGGCCGAGGCGATGGTCGCGAGCGCCGCGCCGGCGGCGGCCGGTGTCGTCAGGGTGCGGTGGATCACGATGACTCCGGGCGCACCGCGGCGAGCACCCTCCGGTGTCGAGTGGTGGACGCTCGCGTTGTCGCAGGCGAACCGCAGACCCTCGCGGCGGTAGGCCGCAACCACCTCGCCGAGGCGGTCGACGCTGGCGATCGGCTCGTCCGGGCCCAGCTCCAGCACCGTCAGCGACGCCGGCCATCGGGCCCACCGCAGCAGCAGGAGCAGCTGGTCGGCGTCGTGGAGGGGGTCGAGGAGCGCGGCCGCGCTGAGGTTCATGAACAGCGTCACCCCCTCGGGCAGCTCGGCGACACCGGCCAGTGCGGCTCGCCGGCACCGCCAGTCGAGGTCGCGGATGGTCCCCGCCGAGCGCGCGGCTCGGAAGAGCGCGTCGACACTGTCGGTGGGCGCGAAGCGCGCCGGGCGTGCCAGCGCCTCGTAGCCGATGACGTGGCCGTCGCCGAGATCGACGATCGGCTGGTGGACGGCGGTGAGGGCGCCCCCGGCGAGGACCTCGTCGAGGACCTCGTCGTGCGACGGCCCCCAGGAGAGGACGGGCTCGCCTCCGGGCAGCTCGCCGCCCACCGCCCGGTCGGGTCCGGCCCGCTTGGCGGCGTAGAGGTTCTGGTCGGCGGCCGACCAGACCGCTCGCGCCACGCTGTCGGGGGGACCCGACGACCACCCGACGCTGACCCGTCCGGTCTGGGAGGGAATGCCGTGGACGGCGATCCGCATGCGCTCGGCGATGGTGGACGCGTCCTCGGGCCCGGCGCCGGGGAGGAGGATGGCGAACTCGTCCCCGCCGACGCGGGCGAGCACGTCCCAGCCGCGCACCAGCACGGAGAGGGTGGTGGCGATGGAACGGAGCAGCACGTCGCCGGCGTCGTGACCGAACTCGTTGTTCACCGACTTGAGGTTGTCGACGTCGAGCGCCAGCACGGCGAAGCGTTCGCGCGGCATGGTGCGCAGCATTCGGTCGAACTCCCGGCGGTTCCTGAGGCCGGTGAGCGGGTCGGTCGCGGCCAGCTCCTCGAGCCTCTCCGCCTCGGTGCTCAGCGCGACCTCGGCCTGCCGCCGCCGGGTGGCGTCGCGGATGACGAGGCCGTATCCCCGCAGGTCCCCATCGCCCTCCTCGAGGGGGATGCTGACCAGGTGCACCCACACCGTGGTGCCGTCGCTCCGGCGCACCAACCCGTCGACGTCGCACGACCCGCGGACCGCGCTGACGGGGGCGATCCGCTCGACGGGAGGAGGAGTGGAGCGGTGACGTGGGCGTCACCGCTCCAGGCGAGGAGGAGAGCGAGCAGCCACGGGATCATACCGCGTGCCTGACAGAAATGTAATGCCAGCCCGGTCCCGCCGCTCCCGCTCAGGGGTCGCGTCGCACCAGGAGCACGGAGACCGCCTCGACCCGATCCGCCATGTAGCTGTTGCGCAGGCCGCGCACCTCCTCGGCGAGCCGGGGGAGGTGCTCGTGGCGCAGCTCCGGGGCGTCGCCGAACCGGCCGATCCAACGCCCGAACAGGTCCTCGACCTCGGCCTCGCAGAGCACCTGGACGGCGCGGTTCGGCAGCTGGCGGCGGATGAGGTCGACCCGGTTCTCCTGGCGTTGCCGGAGACGCTCTCCCAGCTCGTCGAGCGGGCGATCACCGTGGGTGAGCAGGATCTCGGCGACATCGTCCACGGCGATCCCGGCGACCAGTCCGACGACGTCGAGGACGCCGACATCGGGATCCTGGGGCTCAGCGGCCATGGGCCTCACCTCCTGTCACGCTCACCGGTCGGTCGACAACGCTACACCGGTCCCCCCGCTTGCGATCGCCATTACAGTTCCGTTATGATCACCGGCCCAGGCCGCCGACCCCCTGACTCTCTGAGTTGGCGGACATCCCCCCGCTCCGGCCCCGAGAGGAGCCCATCATTGGGCCGTGGCGCCCCCGCGATCCGTCGCGTGAGGGAACGCCGACTCCGCGAACACCCCCCGAGCCGGACTGTCCTTCCGTCGTATGAGAGGGCTTGCCGGTCGGCACCCATGGGCCTCCCCCCCTTGGCCGTGGTGGGTCGACCGACAGCTTGCGACGGAGGCAGGCCGGCTCGATTCGTTCAGGCGAGAAACACCCAGGTTTCCACAGCCTGATCCACAACACATTCACAGATCCGGTCGGCTACCCTGCGGGACGCGAACTCGGACATGTTCCGGGCACTGTGGCGGTGTAGGAACCATTCCCAGTCGCCGCTCTGGTGGAGCGTCGCACGCCCTCTCATGCGACGCTCCACTCTCTTCACCAGGCCCGCGGGTGGTGATCGGAGTCACCGCCCGTCGCATGCGCCGGCGCCGGTTTCGCCCTGCCATGCACAGGAGAAGGGCCGGCGCGCCGCCGGCCCTTCTCATTCGACATCTCTTTCGACCCGGCTCATACGAGCCGGTGTTCGGTGTGAATACCGTGGTGTCGTGCACTCTGGCCCCAGACCATCCGCGGAAGGCTCATCACCCCCCACTCGCGTCCCCCAGTCCTGTGACTGGCGACTGGTGGCCGGGGCCTAGACCTCGCCTCGCCCACGGCGCAGGCGCTGCCAGATGGTTCGCGTCATGTTGGCGATCCCTCCGACGTATGGCCACGTGTTCTCCCCCAGCATGCCCCCTGCAGCCGTTGGCGTCAAGCACCTGCGGCATCCCGTCACATCCGGTGTGCCGGCGGGATGATCGCACCTGCTCGGGGGCGGCCGGACGTGTCGATTCACCGGCCTGAGATCGCCGGGGAGGGTGGCATGATGGGGTGCCGATGCCTTCGCCCATCACCGAATCCGCCGGACCGCCACCGGCGATCCGCGCCCGCGGTCTCACCAAGCAGTACGGGGCCAGGGCCGCGGTCGACGGCATCGATCTCGACATCCCCGGCGGCGTCATCGCGGGGTTCGTCGGACCCAACGGCTCCGGGAAGACGACCACCATCCGCATGCTGCTCGCGTTCGTGGCGCCGACCGCCGGCACCGCGGAGGTCCTCGGGTCGCCGATCGGCCGGCCCGCCGACTTCCTGCCGCGAGTGGGAGCGCTGATCGAGGGTCCGGCCTTCTACTGGTGGCTGAGCGGGCGGCGGAACCTCCAGGTCCTCGCCGCGCTGGACGGGACCCCGCCGTCACGGGTCGAAGAGGTCCTGGCCATCGTCGAACTGCAGGAGCGTGCCGGCGACCGCGTGCTCGGGTACTCGCTGGGGATGAGGCAGCGGCTCGGGATCGCCGCCGCGCTGCTTCCCCGGCCGGCGCTCCTCATCCTCGACGAGCCCGCCAACGGGCTCGACCCCTCGGGCATCCAGGACATGCGACGCCTGCTCGTCCGGCTCCGCGACCAGGGGGTGACGATCTTCATCAGCAGCCACATCCTGAGCGAGCTCGAGCAGGTCGCGGACTGGATCGTCGTGCTCAAGGAGGGCCGCGTCCTCTTCCACGGGACCATGGCCGAGCTGCTCGAGCGCCGCCGCACCACCCTGGTGCTCGTGCCCGAGAGACCCGACCAGCTCGCCGAGCTCACCACGCTCCTCACCGATGCCGGGCACCACGCCCGGCGCCAGGACGGCCAGGTGCGCATCGACGGGTTCCAGGGCCGGGCCGCCGCCGTGAACCGCCAGGCGATGGACGTCGGGATCGCGCTCGACGAGATCGCCCACGTCCGCTCGAGCCTGGAGGACACGTTCCTGGCGATCACCGGTGGACAGGACGGATGAGACACGCACTGCTCAGCGAATGGCTCAAGGTGCCGCGCGCCGGGATCCTCGGAACGACGGCCGCGGTCACCGCGGTGCTCTCGGTGACGGCGGTGATCGTCGGTCTCCACGAGCTCGACCGGCCGCGGCGCAAGGCGAACGTCGGGCTGTACTCGCAGGCCGACGGCATCCACGCGATCCTGGCGCACTCCACGGACTTCCTCGCCATCGTCGGGCTCGGCTTCGCGGCGTTCGCGTTCTCCACGGAGTTCTCCAGCGGGACGCTCCGCAACCTCCTGGTGCGGCAGCCCCGGCGCCTCACCCTCTTCGCGGGCAAGAGCGTGGTGATCGCGGCGCTGATCACCGCGGTCGTGCTCCTCGCATACTTCGTGGCCTACCCCGCGGCGCTGGTGACCGCGCCGCACTACGGGGTCTCGACCTCCCTGTGGACCACGCCGGCCGGTCTCAGGGCCCTCGTCGCCGGTGCCGGCGACCTGGTGCTCTCGACCCTGGGCTACTCGATCCTCGGCGCGCTGCTCGGGGTGCTGCTCCGCTCCCCGGCTCCCGCGATCGTCGCGGGGCTGGCCTACGTGTTCGCGGTCGAGGGCCTCCTCACCAACTCCTTCGCCTCGCTGAGCAGCGTGCTCTTCGCAAGCCAGCTCGACGCCATCGGCCACGGCGGGACCGCCGACGTCGGCTACGGCAGCGCGCTCATCGTCGCCGCCGCGTGGGCGATCGGCCTGATCGTCGTGGGAGCGCTGGACCTCCGCCGCCGTGACATCGCCGCATGAGCGGCTGCTGATCCCAGGTTCCACAGGCCGATCCCGTTCACCAGGGCGCTGAGCGCGAGCACCGCGCCAGCGGGCCGCGGCGCGTGCGTGACCGTCCCGCGACAACCGTCACCACCGCGCGACCGGTTGGTCAGGGATCTGAAAGACAGCCACGTCGACACTGACCTCAGGTTCCAGGCAGGAGGTCGTGGAGATGCACCGGGCACACGGTGGACGGTCGGTGGTCATCGGGGTCGCGGCGCTCGCCACCGCGGTCGCCGCAACCATCGCCTCGATCGCCGCGGCCAACGCTCACGAGACGATGCCATCCGCCACGGTGTCCCCACCCCCCGCCATCCCCGCTGCGACGGCCGCGGCGACGCCGCCCGCGGCGCCGACCGCCGCACCCACCCCCACCCCGACAGCAGCGCCGACCGCCGCGCCCGCCATCGCCACCGCGGCGGCGACCGCGGCGCCCGCGAGCGCCGGCTGCATCCCCACGACCGCGGACGGTCTCGCCGGCCACATCGACCAGATCTCGGTCGGCGGCCACACCGTCCACGTCGACGTCCCCGGTGCCGACGCGGCGCTTCCCACCCAGGGGTTCCCGGTCGTCTACTTCCTCCACGGCTCCACCGGCTCGGGTGCGGACTGGCTGGGCTCGGGATCGTCTCTCCCCACCATCCTCAACGGCCTCACCGCCACCAACGTGCTGATGCCGATGATCGCCGTCTACCCCGACGGTGATGCGGTCACCGCCGACGGCAACTATTGGGGAAACGACGCCGTGGGTGACCAGGACGAGACCTGGCTGGTCGACCAGCTCATCCCCGCCATCGACGCCCGCTACCGCACTCTGGGGGCCCGCTACCGGGGCATCGCCGGATTGAGCTCCGGAGGCTTCGGCGCGCTCAACATCTCCATCCACCACCCCGGGACGTTCAGCTGGGTGGCGAGCTACTCCGGGGTGTTCACCGCGCCGGGCGCGCTCTTCGGGGCCGGCGCAGCCGCGAACAGCCCGCAGCTCACCGTCGCCGGCCTCCCCGCCTCGGAGCGGGTCGCGCTGTTCCTCGGCGGCGGAGCCGACGACACCGAGTACCTCGCCGACACGCAGCGGTTCATCGCCACCGTGCAGGCGCTGGGCTGGGCGCCGCTGCACACCCAGATCGTCCCCGGTCCGCACGGCTGGCAGGCCTGGCAGGTGGAGGCCCAGGACAGTCTCGACTGGCTCGGCCAGCTCTGGGGTCGCGCCTGCTGATCCGCCCTGATCCCGGTGCCGGGCCCAGCCGCTGCGCCGGTTCGCGACATCGTCGTCAGGCCCGCCATTCACGGGACCGCTGAGAAGGGTTCAGACCTTCACCTCGTCGAGGTGCACCTCACCGCCGTCGAGGGCCCGCTGTCGGAGGAGGTCCGGCGCCGGGTCATCGAGGCCAACCTCGCGGTCCTCGAGCCGCTCGTCCAGAACCTGCACCGGCGTCTCCACGCCTGCGGCCCGCAGGAGCGCCGCCAGGTGGCCGGCTCCCGGAGGTAACGCCGGCGGGACGCCGGCCTCAGTTCGACTGCGTGTCCTCGTCGGGTGCCGTCGAGTCCGTATCCCCTCCAAGGATCGGGAGAGGCGGCCGGCTCCTGCTCCGCCGCGCCCGGTGGATCCTCCCGGCGCGACCGATCATCACCCCGGTGCTCTCGCCGTCCCTCCCGGTCGGTCCGGTGGGAATCGCCGTGGTGATGGTGATGGTGGTGCTCCGCCGATCCCTGATCCTCGGCGCTGCCGGTGGGCGCGGGCTCCGGCTCGGCGACCGCGTCCGCTGGAGGAATGTCGCCGGCGGCCCGAGGACCGCTCCGCCGGCCGTGCCTCCGGAGAGCGCCGCCGGCGGCGCCGGGACCGCCCCGGCGCCGGTGGACCTCGCGGCCGGCCTCGCATGGGACCCGCGGACGCTCGCGGCGGCAGCCGGGCCGGGGATCGCCTGCAGCCATGGCCGCGCGGTCAGCTGCCGACGTAGGCCGCGAGGTGCTCTCCGGTGAGGGTGCAACGGGCGGCGACGAGGTCGGCGGGTGTGCCCTCGAAGACGATCCGGCCACCCTCGTGGCCGGCGCCGGGGCCGAGGTCGATGATCCAGTCGGCGTGCGCCATGACCGCCTGGTGATGCTCGATGACGATGACCGACCTGCCGGAGTCGACGAGCCGGTCGAGAAGGCCGAGCAGCTGCTCGACGTCGGCGAGGTGGAGGCCGGTGGTCGGCTCGTCGAGGACGTAGATGCGGCCCTTCTCGGCCATGTGGGTGGCCAGCTTGAGCCGCTGCCGCTCGCCGCCGGACAGGGTGGTGAGCGGCTGGCCGAGGCTGAGGTAGCCGAGCCCGACGTCGGCGAGCCGGTCGAGGATGGCGTGCGCGGGCGGCGTGCGCGCCTCGCCGGCGCCGAAGAACTCCTGAGCCTCGGTCACCGACATCGCGAGGACCTCGCTGATGTCGCGGCCGCCGAGGTGGTACTCCAGGACCGATGCCTCGAAACGCCTCCCCTCGCACTCCTCGCAGGTGGTGGCGACCCCGGCCATCATCGCCAGGTCGGTGTAGATGACGCCGGCGCCGTTGCAGCTGGGGCAGGCGCCCTCGGAGTTGGCGCTGAACAGCGCCGGCTTCACGCCGTTGGCCTTCGCGAACGCCTTGCGGATCGGGTCGAGCAGCCCGGTGTAGGTCGCCGGATTGCTCCGTCGCGAGCCGCGGATCGCGGCCTGGTCGGTCGACACCACACCCGCGCCGGCGGGGATCGACCCCTGCACCAGCGAGCTCTTGCCGGAGCCGGCGACGCCGGTGACCACGACCAGCACCCCCAGCGGGATGTCGACGTCGACCTCGCGCAGGTTGTGCGCGGTCGCGCCGCGGATCTCCAGCGTGCCGGTGGGCGTCCGCACCGTCTCCTTGAGGGCGGCCCGGTCGTCGAGATGCCGGCCGGTGAGGGTGCCGCTGGCGCGCAGCCCCGCGACGGTGCCCTCGAAGCAGACCGTGCCCCCCGCCGTGCCGGCGCCGGGGCCGAGGTCGACGGCGTGGTCGGCGATCGCGATCATCTCCGGCTCGTGCTCCACGACGAGCACCGTGTTGCCCTTGTCCCGCAGCCGCAGCAGCAGGTCGTTCATCCGCCGGACGTCATGGGGGTGCAGGCCCGCGGTGGGCTCGTCGAAGACGTAGGTGACATCGGTGAGCGAGGAGCCGAGGTGACGGATCATCTTGACCCGCTGCGCCTCGCCGCCCGACAGCGTGCCCGCCGGCCGGTCGAGCGAGAGGTAGCCCAACCCGATCTCCACGAACGAGTCGAGGGTGTGCGCCAGCTTGGTGAGCAGCGGCGCCACCGACGGCTCGTCGAGCCCGTGCACCCATCCGGCCAGGTCGCTGATCTGCATCGCACACGCATCGGCGATGTTGATCCCCCTGATCCTGGAGGAACGGGCCGCCTCGCTGAGCCGGGTGCCGCCGCACTCGGGACAGATCGAGAACGTCACCGCCCGCTCCACGAATGCCCGGATGTGCGGCTGCATCGCGTCCACATCCTTGGACAGGAACGACCTCTGGACCCGCGGGATCAGCCCCTCATAGGTGAGGTTGATGCCGTCGACCCTGATCCTGGTCGGCTCCTTGTGGAGCAGGTCGTGCAGCTCCCTCTTCGTGAAGTCGCGGATCGGCCGGTTCGGGTCGAAGAAGCCGCAGCCGTTGAAGATGCGGGCGTACCAGCCCTCGGTGCTGAAGCCGGGGATCGTCAGCGCACCCTGGTTGAGCGACTTGCTGTCGTCGTAGAAGGCGGACAGGTCGAAGTCGGTGACCGAGCCCCGGCCCTCGCAGCGCGGGCACATGCCGCCGGTGATGCTGAAGCTGCGCCGCTCCCTCACGGTCCTCCCGCCGCGCTCCAGCGTGACCGCGCCCGCCCCACTGATCGAGGCGACGTTGAAGGAGAACGCCTGGGCCGAGCCGACGTACGGCTTCCCCAGCCGGCTGAAGAGGATCCGCAGCATCGCGTTGGCGTCGGTGGCGGTGCCGACCGTGGAGCGGGGGTCGGCACCCAGCCGCTCCTGGTCGACGATGATCGCGGTCGTCAGCCCGTCGAGCACGTCGACATCCGGCCGCGCCAGCGTGGGCATGAAGCCCTGCACGAAGGCGCTGTAGGTCTCGTTGATCATCCGCTGCAACTCCGCGGCGATCGTGGCGAACACCAACGAGCTCTTGCCCGAGCCGGAGACGCCGGTGAACACCGTCAGCCGGCGCTTCGGGATCTCGATGCTGACGTCCTTGAGGTTGTTCACGCGCGCCCCGTGCACGCGGATCAGATCGTGGCTGTCGGCGACGTGCAGCGCGGGCGGCTGCGTGTCCGTCCTCGTGGCCTTGCTCATCGTGTCCTCTTCAGTGCACCGCCCTGGCCGCCGCCGGGTACGTCGGCCTGGTCGGGATCCTCGGTCACCGGCGAGATCGTGCCACGGCCCGCCCCCGCGTCGACGGGTGGAACGCGTTCTGGGCGCGGGCATTGCGCTGCCGTTGTCGAGGGTTTTGCCCAGGGTGGGTCGAGCGCCGACCGGCCGGGGCGCGCGGACGCGGTAGGCTGGCCAGGCCATGCACGGCGTACCCCACCGATCCATCGCTCAGGCGGCCGTCACGCAGGGCCGGCCCCCGGTGACGCGCCGGGACACCGACCTTGCCCGGGCCGCCCGCCCGCTGCTCCAGCTGATCCAGAGGCTGACCGGGATGGAGACCAGCTTCATCACCCGGATCGACTGGCTGGACCAGATGCAGGAGGTGGTCGTCGCCCTCAACACCACTCTCGAGCTGGTCGTGGCCGAGGGAGGCTGGATGCGGTGGCGGGATTCGATGTGCCGGCGGGTGTTCCTCAACGGCTCGGAGCAGAGCACCGATGTTCGCGGTGACTTTCCCGACAGCGTCGGCGCCCGGGTGGTGGGCATGCGCTCGTTCTTCGCGCTGCCGATTCTCTCCGGCGACGACACCGTGCTCGGCACCGTCTGCGGAGCCAGCCGGCAGCGCACCGCCCTGGACGGCGAGACCCTGGAGCGGCTGCACCTGGTCGCCGCGGCCCTGGCGAACCTGATGCGGCAGGACGTCGACCTGCGCGGCGCCCTGGCGCGCGCGGATGACGCCGAGCTGGAGAGCCGGGTGGCCCACACCCAGGCTGCGGACGTGGCCCAGACGGTGCAGCGCATGGAGACGCTGGCCCTGACCGACCCCCTCACCGGTCTGCCCAACCGGCGCGCGTTCGCGGCCAGGTGGGAGGAGGAGCTGGCCCGGTCGGGACGCCACGGTCATCCCATCGCCGTCCTCCTCCTCGACCTCGACGACTTCAAGCTGGTCAACGACAGCCAGGGCCATGTCGCCGGCGACCGGGTGCTCGTGGCCCTCGGACGGATCCTCCACCGGGTCTCGCGCGCCGGGGACTTCGCCGCCCGGATGGGCGGTGACGAGTTCGTGCTGGTGGCCCCGCACACCGATGCCGCCGGCGCCGAGCGGCTCGCCGAGCGCATCCGGGACGAGCTCACCCGGGTCGCCGTCGACTTTCCCTTCCCGTGCACGGTGAGCATCGGGGTGAGCACCAGCGCAAGCACCCCGCGAGAGGATCTCGTCGAGACGGCCGACGCTGCCCTCTACGAGGCGAAGCGACGACGCCGGAACCGCATTCTCCTGCGCGGGGCGCTGGAGGCGAGCGCCCAGCCGGCGATGGTGCCCACCATCAGCGCGCCACGTACTGCCCGCTCACGAGCACGTCTCGGAGTCTTGGTCAGGCCGGCGCGAGTCCGGCCCTTGACCGTCCCCAGCGGCACGTTCATCCGCAGGGCGATCTCACTCTGCGTGTACCCCCCGAAGTAGGCCAGCTCCAGGGTCTGCCGCTGCGGTTCGGGCAGAGAGGCGAGGCCGGCACGCAGCCGTTCGCCCTCGAGCGCCACGACGGCCTGGTCGCAGACGTCGACCGCCGCGGCGAGATGGGCGGACACAGCGTCGAGCCGTCCGTCGCGGCGCCACCGGCCCGCATTGCCGCGGGTGCGGTCGATGGCGCGGTTGCGCACGATCGCGCACAACCACGACCGCAGGCTGCCCCGCGCCGCGGAGTACGCCCCGGCGTGACGCCACAGCGAGAGAAAGGCGTCCTGGACCACGTCCTCGGCGGCCTGCTGATCACCGAGGATGCGGTGAGCCAGCGTGTAGGCAAGCGCACCGTGGCGTTCGTAGAGGATCTCGACCGCCTCCGGACGTCCCTCGAGGAGCAGCGGCCACACGTCACCGTCGGCCGCCGGAGTGCTCGGCGAGCACGCCGTCCGTTCGAGCACCGCTGCGGCGTGCCGTATGTCCATGTGCAGCAGTGTAGAGTCGCGCATTCCCGCTGGGGGGGCATCTCGCGGACGGTGCTGGACAAAACCTTCGACATCGCCCGCCGTCATCGGACCCTGGCCGCTGCGACACCAGCGTGGAGGACCGCGGTGACCTCCTCCGCATGGGAGGGCATGTCACGAGCCATGGTCATCTCCATGAACCGCCACGCATCCGTCAGCCAGGTCTGCGGAAACGCTCGCAGAGCGAAGAGTTGCCGGCAGTAGCGCACGTGTGCCGCGAAGATGGCCGTGTCCATCGTGGCGAGCGCACGGAAGTGATGCACGAAGTCCTCCAGGGTGCGCTCACGGCCGTTCTCCCCGAGCTCTGACAGCTCAGGCTGCTCCTCGTAGAGGAGCCGGCGGGCGGTCAGGGCGAGGGCCGGCGCGCGCTCGTGCAGGAGATCGCCGGTCAGCGGGCCGGCCTCGGTCACGTCGTCACCAGCTCGAAATCCCGAAACCCCGCCGGACGGGGCCGGGCCGGACCGCGGGGGATGCGGGCGTGCGACTCACGGTGGGGTGCGCTGCGCATGTAGAGGCGGAAGCTCTCGCTCGACTCCCAGCGCGTGATCATGAGGAAGCGGTCCGCCCGTCCACACTCGCGAAGCACGGTGAGACCGCGGAAGCCCGGCCAGGCGTCGACGGCACCGAGGCGCCGCCGGAACGCCTCCGCCAGCGCCTCCGCACCCTGCTCCGGCACGCTGATCTCGGTGATGGTCACGTAATCGGTCATGCATCCACTCCAGAGGTGGGCGGATCGACCTGGTCGACCCAGAGTTCCTCTCCACACGCGGTGAGGTCCCGGCCGACCATGACCACCCGCCGACGCTCGCCCTCCCAGACGGGCCAGCAGTCGAAGGAGACGAGGCCGGTCAGCATCCGGGTTCTCAGGTTGAGCTCCCAGCCGCGCCGCTGCGCAGGCCGCGGGCGGTAGACCCTCACGGCCTTGGCGCGATCATAGTGGTCGACGAGATCGACCAGACGGGTGCCACGGAGGTCGCCGCGCAGGACGCCGGCCGCCCGGGCACAGGCGATGTTCGCGTCGACGATCGCACCCTCGTCGTCGAGCACGACGATGATCTCCGGGAGCAGATCCGCCACCGTCCGCCACAGTCCCGGCGGTTCGCCGGACGCGCGGCCGCCGAGGAGGGGCGCGGCGCTGTCGAGATGCGCCTCCTGCGGATCCTCGACACGTCCCTGGGCGAGGCCGACGGCAAGCTTCAGCGACAGATGGCGGCCGGCGACGGCGTGCCTGACCTTCTGCAGGAGTTCCACGTCCGCCATGGTGTAGCGGCGCTGTCCCGACGCGGTTCGCCCGGGCGTCAGAACCCGATATCGCTTCTCCCATGCGCGGATGGTGTGGGCCGACATCCCGACCATCGCCGCCACCTCTCCGATGCTGAACAGTGTGGCCTCGCTCATTCCCCGAGCAACCGGCGCATGAGGACGGTCGCGATGCGGCCGTCACCGGCGTACGCGTCGGCACCGACGCGCTTCCAGAGAAGCGGCACGCGGGTGAACGCCGGCCCCCCGACCATGACCCGCAGCCGCTCCGCCTTGAGCCCGCTCACCGCCAGCTGAATATCACGCAGCGAGGGAAGGTAGGCGGCGGACAGGCAGACCACGTCAGGTCGCTCCCGGCGCGCATGGCGGAGCAGTTCCGACAGCGGCAGCGCGCTCGACATGTTGTCCACCGACCATCCGTCGTCCTCCAGGATGAGCTCCAACGCACGCAGGCCAAGCCGGTGCTGTTCGGTCCCGACGGTCGCCAGGAGGCAGCGGCTGCCGGGGGCCACCGGATTCGATGACGGCGTGGGCGCCAGGCCCTCCAGCACGCCCCCCACGATCGCGGTCGCACGATGTTCCTCGGCGACGCCGATCTCGCCGCGGTACCAGAGCTCGCCGACCTCGTGCTGCGCGGGCTGAAGGACGTCGGCGATGACCGCCGCGCGGACCGCGCCGGTCGCGGCCACGAATCGTGCCGTGGCCTCCCGAGCGGCCGTCCGGTCACCGCGGAGGAGCGCCTCCACGACAGCCGCAACCGGTGGACGCGGCCGCCGACCTCGGGGGTGGTCCATCGCGCAGCCTCGTCGAAGGTTTTGCCTAAGTATAGGGACAGGCCATCATCGGGGCAAGCCGGTGTGCAGTACGGTGAGACCGACATGCGCCCGCGCCTCACCGACCGATCGCGTGGTCTCACGCCACGCTCCGACGATCCACCGGGCGCAGCGGCCCTGGTCCTCCTGGTCTCCGCGGACGCCCTGCTGTACGCCTCCCTCGCCGACTATCTCGTCAGCTGCGGATACCGCGTATGTGATCGTGCCGAGGGCGACACCGGCGTCCGCGCGGTGGTGGTCGACGCCGATGCCTGGCCGGCCCCATGGACCCGCGGTCAGCTCCGCCGGAAGTTCCCGCGCACGCCCTGCATCCTGCTCAGCGGCTCACCGCTCGCCGGTCCCGACACCGTGTCGCGCCTGCGCTACGGATTCTTCCTTCCCAAACCCGCGCGCCCGGCGGAGCTCGCCGGCATGATCGACCACGCAATCCATGGATAGGTGGAGGACGGCACAGCTGGCACGACTGCGGAGCGTGGCGTCAGACGTGACCGCGCTGCACGCCTGCATCGAGGTGCTGCGACAGCGCCACCCGGACGATGCCGCGGTGCGGGCCGCGGAGCTGACCGAACGCCTTCACCGCGAGGTGACCGCGCTCATCGACGACCTGCGGACGTAGGCTTGTGCTGAGGCGGCATCCATTGGTCGAAGGGGCCGTCGGGATGTCCGCAGACGGCGGCGTAGCCACGCTGGGTCTCCGACAGGCGGAGGTGACAGCAGGTGAATCCGGTGGTTGCGGACCCGCCTCCGTGGAGAGGCTGATAGCTGACCCCCAGGCTGTCGAAACCGGGGCAGGCGAGGATCTCCACAGCGTTGAGGCCCCGCCGCGCAAACGCACAGCGACGGGTCAGCGGCTCGCCCTCGGCGGCTCGCGGAGTTCTCTGAGCGGGCTGACACCGCACCCTGCACCTCTCCTCGTGGAACGTTCACCGGACGTCGGTCGAACTCTACCGGCGCATCCGATCATCGGCCGCGTCTGCGAGGGCGTGCTTAGACAAAACCCTCACCGCGCAACCAGCCGGTCGCGAGCGCGGGACGCTCCCGGCATCCTCCCGACACGGCCGGCGCGATGAACACCTCGGTGCCGTCGTGGACCGGTGTGTGGAGGCCCGGGGTGTCGCCCACCATGACGCCGTCGACGAAGACGAGCACATGAGGGCGGAGGTGCCCGCGCTCGTCACGGATGCGGCGCTCGAGGACCGGTAGCCGCTGGGCCAGGTCGTCGAGGACTCCGCCGAGGGTGGCACCCTCCAGGGTGACCTGGCGCGACCCGGCGGCACAGCTGCGAAGCGCCGCGGGGACCACCAGCGTGACCCTCATGGGACGGCGGCGCGGACGCTGAGCACGTCGGGAAGGTGGGTCGCGACCGCGGTCCAGGAATCGCCGTCGTCGGTGCTGGCGTAGACCTCACCGAGGCGGGTGCCGAAGTAGATGCCGGCGGGCTCGGCGCTGTCGGTGCACATCGCGTCGCGCAGCACGGCCGCGTAGTACGGGTCCTGGGGAAGTCCTGCAGACAGCCCACTCCAGGTCGCGCCGGCGTCGTGGCTGCGATACACACGGCACCTCCCCTGCGGCGGCATCCGCTCCTCGTCCGCCTGGAGGGGGAACGAATAGATGGTGTCGGGCCGGTGCGGGTGCACGACGATGGGAAAGCCGAAGGTGCTCGGCAGCCCGGATTCGATCGTCTCCCAGGAGCCGCCGGCGTCATCGCTCCGGTACACACCGAAGTGGTTCTGCGCGTAGAGCCGGTCGGGCCGGCCGGGGTGCATCGCCACCCGGTGGACACACTGGCCGAACTCCGGGAAGCGCTGGTCCTCGGGAAGCCAGACCGCCTGGATCCCCCGGTTGGCGGGCTCCCACGTCTCCCCTGCGTCGGTGCTCCGGTAGACGCCGGCGCTCGACATCGCAACCAGGATCCAGCGCGGGTCGGTGGGGTGGGTGAGTACGGTGTGGAGGCACGCCCCGCCGCCGCCGGGCGTCCATGCCGGCCGGTGCGGATGGTTCCACAACCCCTCGACGAGCGAGAAGCTCAGACCACCGTCCTCGGAGCGGAACAGGGCGTGCGGCTCGACACCCGCATAGATGACACCGGGCTGGTCGTCGCCGGCGGGCTGCAGCTGCCACACCCGGACCAGCGCGGTCCCGCTGCCCTCGGGGAAGGCGAGCGGGGTCTGGTCGGGCTCGACCCAGGTCTGCCCCAGGTCGTCGGAGTGAACCAGGAACGAACCCCAGTGGCCCGTCCCCACGCCGGCGAAGAGCCGGGGCGGGTCCGGACGGGGGTCGACCGCGACGCAATACACCTCCTTGTTGGGGAACCGAATGGGCTCCACATTCCATTCCCGACGCTCGCGACCGCTGCGAGCGATCACCAGCCCCTTGCGGGTTCCGATCAGGAGGACGGCCTCTGCCACGCGCATCTCCCACTTGACGGCTGCCGCGGATCGCCCGCCGGTCGCATCCTAGCGGCACCGGGCGGCGCCGGAGGGAGAGGGCGCCGAGCGCGCGTCGACGATGTGGTCGGCGAACTTGACTTCGAGCGCGCTCGAAGTCCTACCGTGAGGCCCATGACCACACCCTTCGTGGGGCTGCACGTCCCCTCCTTCTCCTATCCGGGCGCCGATGGCGCGGGGCTCTTCCCCCGGCTCGCCGAGATCGCCGCCACGGCGGATCGCAGCGGTTTCACGCTCTGTCGGTGATGGACCACTTCCATCAGATCGCTCCGGCGGGCCGGCCCGACGAGCCGATGCTCGAGGCGTACACGACGCTGGGCGCCCTCGCGGCGCGCACCGACCGCATCCAGCTCTACACCCTCGTCAGCGGGGTCATCTACCGCAACCCGGCACACCTGGCGAAGTCGGTGACCACCCTCGACGTGATCTCCGGAGGCCGCGCCATGCTGGGTATCGGCGCCGCCTGGAACGACGTGGAGAGCCGCGCCCACGGCTTCGCGTTCCCGCCGATCGGCGAGCGCATGGACCGCCTCGAGGAGGCGGTGCAGATCTGCCGGGCGATGTTCGACAACCCCACCGCCACGTACGAGGGTCGCCACCACCGCGTCGAGGATGCGATCAACAACCCCCGGCCGGTGCGTGCGCGGATCCCGATCCTCATCGGCGGCAGCGGTGAGCGCCGCACCCTGCGGATCGTCGCCCGCCACGCCGATGCGTGCAACGTCTTCGGGTGGGCGCCCGGTGGCGCGGCCGATGGGCCGGCGCTGGTCCGGAGCACGCTGGAGGTCCTCGGCCGCCATTGCGAGGCCGAGGGCCGCGACATCGCGGACATCATGAAGACCGCGACCATCGGCACCATGATCATCGACGAGACCGAGGCCGGCGTGCGGCGCCGCCTGGAGTTCGTACGCGGCATCGCCGCCGCCGACGATGGCCGGAATGGACCTCTATCACAACGTGACTGGTAAGTCACATCCCCGGGCGCGCAACGGGAGCGATGCATCTGGTCGTGGGGCCTGCGGCGCTCATGGCCTGCGACATCGGCGTCACCCATCGCGGCGCGCCAGGGGTGGGTCGGCGGCTGGGCTCAGCGAGGCCCGGCAGCGCTACCCGGTGCTGGGCGTGCCGGGAGGATGTCCACGATCATCCGGGCCGCGGGGACGACGTATCCCGCTTCCGGATGGAGGCAGGTCGCAGCGAAGCCGTGACCCGTGCCGGCTGAGCCGATGTGACCGCAGGTGTGTCCGGTCAGGCCCGCCACCGGGCCCTGGCCATCGGAGATCCGAACGGGAAGGAACCCTGGGCAGGCCGCCAGGAGATCACTTCCGAGTCCCCACCGGCGCGAGTGGGCAGCGCGCGACAGCCATCCCCCGCCGCGGCCACCAGGTCAACGCCTGACGACCGTCCTTGACGTTGCCGGCGTGGCCCTCGACGAGGCCGGCGGCAGCGACGCGGATGGGCCGCTCAGCGGTGTGCTCGATGCGAACGGGCAGGACGCGCTCCTCCCAGGACACGAGCCGTTCGGGGACCTGTTCGACGCGGACGCGGAGAACGCGCTCCTCCCCGGCGGCAAGCCGAACCGTTCGCGGGGGGTGTGGCTCGGCAATCGGCAAACCCGCCGAGCGAGCAGGTGTCCGGCCGGCCCCTCTCCCCGAAGAAGGAACCACTCTCCCGTCTCCTGACACCACCTCGGTCCCGCGCGCAGGGTGGTGGCGTATTGGATACACCTGATCAGAGGACGCTGTCAAGACCGCCGCCGGCTGCAATGAATGCCACCTCGGGGCGGCATCGGCTCATCCCGGCATGGTCTCGCCACCCACCGGGGCGAGCACCTCACCGGTGTAGTACCGGGACTGCCGGTTCGACGCGAGGAACACGAAGGAGGGGGCGATGTCATCAGGATGCGCCGCCTCCTTCATCGGCGCCTGCTCGCCGAAGTTCTCCACCTTTTCCTCCGGCATCGTCGAGGGGATCAGCGGTGTCCACACCGGGCCGGGGGCCACGGCATTGACCCGAATGCGCCGGTCGACCAGGCTCTGAGCCAGCGAATACGTGAAGGCGTTGACGGCTCCCTTGGTGGTCGCGTAGTCGATCAGGCTGCGGTTGCCGCGCAGCCCGTTGACCGAACTCGTGTTGATGATGGCCGCGCCCCGCCCGAGATGCGGCAGCGCCTCGCGGACCATCCAGAAATAGCTGTGGATATTGGTGCGGAAGGTCCGCTCCCACTGCTCCGTGGTGATCTTCTCCAGCGAATCCTGCGGTTCCTGGTAGGCAACATTGTTGACCAGGACGTCGAGGCGTCCCAGGGTCTCGAGAGTGCGAGCCACCGCGTTCCGGCAGGCGGTCTCGCTGCCGAGGTCACCGGGGATCAGGAGCGCCCTGCGTCCCGCGGCGCGGACCAGTCGGGCGGTGTGCTCGGCGTCCTCGTCCTCGCAGAGGTAGGCGATGGCGACGTCCGCGCCCTCCTTGGCGAAGGCCACGGACACCGCGCGGCCGATCCCCGAATCGCCGCCGGTCACCAGCGCGACGAGGCCGTCCAACTGTCCGGTTCCACGGTAGTCGGCCATCTCGTCGCGGGGACGTGGACTCATCCGCCCCGTGACGCCGGGGTACTCCTGCTGCTGCGCTGGGATCCCGGGCTCCTGATCGTCTCCCATGAGAACCTCCTGGGACCTCGCGTCCAAGCCTGCGCGAGGCCCCAAAAATGATACCGTCTGTATCATCGAACAGGCAGCCTCCGGGTCCGGCTGCAGAGCCGCCCTCGGAACCCTGGTCAGCCAGGCGACCCTGCCGTCTCCAACCGCGGGGCCTCGACCACCACGGGGATCCTCTTCGGCTCCGGGCGCTGCGTCAGAGGCAGGGTCACGGTCAGGATGCCGTTCTGGAAGCTCGCCCGGGCCTCGCCCTCGTTCACCCCCTCGCCAAGGGCGATCTGCCGATGGAGCCGGCCGATGAAGCGCTCCTGGCGGATCCAGTTCCTGCCTGTCCTCTGCTCCTCCTGCCGGTGCTGCGCCTCGATGGTCAGGATCCCGGAATCGACGGTGACCGACACCTCCTCGGGGGTGTACCCCGGAACGGGGGCGTGCACGACCACGGCGTTGTCGGTGCGCTCGATGTCGACCGGCAGGAAGCCCGTGGGCGCGCCGCCGTTGTCGGTCGTGCGCCGCCCCACGCCGAACCCCTGCCCCAAATCAGCGAAGAGCCGGTCCATCTCCGAATGGAGATTCATGAGCTCAGAGGCCGGGTTCCAACGAATCAGCGCCATCGTCCTCACCTCCTCTTGTCCAGCCGGTGCTGTCGCCCGATCGATACCACGGCAGGGGGCGGGCTAAACCGGGGGCGCGGGTGGGGGTGAGGGTGCCGCGAGGCAGCCCCGCGGTGCGCGGCGGCCTCGGTCCGCCGGCCTCACGGCTGCGCAGGCATCCTGGCCTGGCTGGGATGCTATCCTCGGGCGGTTTCGGGAGTGCGTCATGCCCCATGCCGTCGATTTCAACACCGTTTCGACCGTCGGTCTGGAATCGTCGCCGGTCGTCGCCGCGCTCGCCGGCCTGCGGGCGAACGAGGCCCGCTACTTCAAGAACAAGTACGACCACGTCTTCACGGTGGAGCCTGCGAGCGACGCCAGGACCACGATCGACTGGGTGCACCGGATCCTCACGGAGGAGCGCGACATCGTCATCTCGTCTCGCCCTCTCGAGGCTTCGGCCTTTCAGGTCGAGAACATCCGAATCGCCTATGTCTTCTACGAGAGCGGCCTGTCGATCAACGTGATGTACACCCTGGACGACACCGGGAAGCGGGCAGTCGGCTTCAAGCTCTCCGACGGGATGGACATCCCTACCGAGCTCGCCTCGAAGTTCAAGTTCGCGCGCCAGAAGTCGAAGCTGGCCGGAACCATTCGCGGTTCCTACTTCACCTTCAAGAACGAGTACTGACCCTCGGCCCGTCGGAGACGCGGGGCTGCACAATGTCTCCATGCCGCGCCTCGACACCTCCCATCTCGGTCGCCTTCTCGTGGTTGTCGGCATCCTCCTGGCGGGGGTCGGCCTTGTCCTCCTCGCCGGTGGGCGCCTTCCACTCGGCCGGCTCCCCGGGGACATCTCCGGGTCGCGGGGAGGCGTCTCCTTCTACCTCCCTCTGGGCACGTCGCTGGTGCTGAGCGTGCTCCTGACCATCGTCGTCAATCTCTTCCTGCGGCGGTGAGGGCGGTCGGGAAGACCGGCCAGGCGATCTCGGTGCGCCAGGCGGTGCTGTCGTCCGTGTCGCGGGGCCCGACCACGTAGATCTCGTGGACGGGTCCGGCGACGGCCGGGGCGTGGTCGGCCACGTAGCTGCCGAGAGCGCCATACGAGACATCGATATCGTCGTGCCGGGACCGCGCAACAACGTGGCGCGGTATCGCGCAATGATCGCGCAGTGCCGTATGGCCCGCGCTTCACCCTGAGCGCCGCCACCTGGGAGGCGGTCAGGGCCGTCGACCGCGCTCAGGGCTTCCTCGACGCCCTCGCCCTGTCTCCCCGCTGAATCGCGAGCTCGAGCGAGCCGCCCTGGCCGAGGATGCGTATCACACCACCGTCATCGAGGGCGCACGCGTCACCCTTGAGCAGGCACGACGGGTTCTGGCAGGGGATCCGGCCGAAGATGTCGATCCGGACAGCCGCCGGGAGGTGGCGAACGTCATCGAGGCCGCGGCGCTCCTCCAGGACCACTTGCCGAGGGGCCCCCGTTCACACAGGCGGTCATCCGCGAAGCGCACCGGCGGTTGGTGCAGGGTGTGCGCGGAGGAGCGGCGGCGCCCGGCGCGTACCGCAGGGTTCAGAACACGGTGGTCGACCAGGTCACCGGCGAGGTCGTGTCCACGCCCCCTCCTGCGTACGTGGTGCCGTCGCGGATGGCCGAGTTCGTTGCCTGGCTCGAGGGCGCCGGACGCGATCAGCACCCCGTCGTCACCGCCGCGATCGCCCATTACGAGCTCGCGGCGATTCATCCCTTCCTCGATGGCAACGGCCGCGCCGCGCGTCTCATCGCGACCGCCTGCCTCGAGCGCGGCGGCTATGGATCTACCCGCCTGGTGAGTTTGAGCGCTCACTACGACCAGAACCGGGCCGCTTATTCGGAGCCCTCCGCTCAGCGGACGTGGCCGAGATCTCACCGCATGGGTCGAATACGTCGCCAGTGGCATCGCGATGACGGCGATCGAGCTGACCTCCCATGGCGTCGATGCGCTGTGGCTCGACGGCCTCGCGATCGAGCACGGTCTCAACGACCGGCAGCGCGTGGCGGTGAGAACTCTCCGCGAGCGGGGTGGCCCGGCGATTCGTGATGACCAGTCGCTGTTCCCGGAGACGCCGAGGCGGACGCTGCAGCACGAGCTTGGCCAGCTGGCCCGAATGGGGCTCGTGATTGCCGAGGGCGCCGGCCCGTCGACCAGATACCTCGCCGGCACCCTCCTCCGCGAGCGCTGAACTGGCAGACGTGACGCCGGGCGACGGCTCGGAGCGTAGGAAAGCAGGTGCCTGATTCATCCGTCACATGCAGGCGGGCAACCGGAGGGGGAACGGGACACCCGCTCCGACCGAGGACCCAGCTGATGCTCAGCACCGCTATGTTCACGCTCGCCCTTGCCACCTCCCATGGGACCCCCGGGCACGCGCCGACCCCAGTTCACCAGAGCATCGTCACGGCGGGCGCTCCACATCGCTCGGCCCGCTTCTCGACGGGGACGCTGGCGCAGGTGTGCACGAATGCATCCTGGCTCGACCGCCTCGATGGGAAGAGGGACGAGTGCTCGCTCGTCGACCCACAGTGAACCGCCGCCGAACGCGCCTACTATCAGGCGTGTGCCCGGCACGGCACCACCGGCCTACTCGACTGCGACATCGGCTACGCGTTCAAGTACGTCACGGTGCCGGATCCAGACGGCGCCCAGTTCGCCGCCTGCTTCCGCGGATGTGCTCCCTTCCTCGCCGACGTGCGGCGCGCCGAGGACGCGAGGCGCAGCGAGCAGATCCCCATGGTGTTCGGCGCCGTGCAGGCCGTCGGCGAGAGGCTCGTCGGAGAGATCGCCGCCGAGGCGTCCGGCCTGGGTCTGGACGCCTCATCCGTCGCGGTCAGCCGCACCGACAGGATCGTCCGAGAGCTCATCCGGCCGGGGATCATCTATCGCGACACGGCGGCTCCCGAGATCCATACCATCGTCGGCAACATGGACGATGCACGTGGTCTGTTCGACACCGTCAGCGCAGGCGGATCAGACGTCTCCCCGGCTGGTTATCAGCAGGGTGGCACTCTCGTTCGTTTCCCCGACGGCACCCAGACCGGCTTCCGTCCCAACGCAGGCCGTGGAACGTCACGCGGTGGAGATCAAGATTCCAGGCTACCTGTCGAAGCAGATCAAGTTCCATTTCACGGATCGCTGAGGTGACAGCAATGACGCCGCAGGTCGAGGCCCTGCTACGGTCCACCCTGGTCGACTTGGACAACGACGAATGCGATCTCGACTGGATCCTCAGCAACAGGGTGCGCGAAGCATGCCCGGATGCACCGTACGACGTTCTGAAGAAGATCACCCTCCAGGTCGTCGCTGAACTGGTTGGTCGCGGGCTTGCCAAGCCACATCTTCTCGGGAAGCTACAAGAGCGCCGACCCCGACGAGCCGGTGCTCGAGCAGATTCGTCATGGGTGGGACCGGTGTGGCGAGCGCCTGAGCATGGGCGACGTGGCCTACTTCTCGATCACGGCAGCCGGTCGAGCGGAGGTAGGGTCCACCTCCCAGCCGTAGGTGGAGCGGACCCCGATGTGGAGCGGAGGGGATTCGAACCCCTGACCTCTGCCGTGCGAGGGCAGCGCTCTCCCAGCTGAGCTACCGCCCCAGGGTCGACCGGCCCGCAGGGCAGCCGCAGTATAGGCCCCGGGGGCCCCTCGGAGCCCCCAACCGCGGCGGTCCTACCAGGCCTCGGCGCCGTGCACGAAGTAGGTGTCGCAGGCCAGGTCGAGCGTCGCCGCGGTCAGCTCGGCGGGCTCGCCCCGGTAGCGGGCGGCGTGGACGACGTGGTCGAGCAGGTCGCGGGGGTGCACGCCGTGGAGGGCGCGGGCCACCTGGCGGTACTGGCGCTCGAGCAGCTCGTCGACCGCCCAGGGCTCCCAGGTGACCTCGTTGCGCTCGCACTCGCGGCGCCAGATCTCGCGGTACTCGTCCTCGGTGGGGTCGGGCACCAGCACCTTGAAGCGGACCCGGCGCAGGAAGGCCTCGTCCATGAGGTCGCTCGGCTTCAGGTTGGTGGAGAGGATGAGCAGGGTGGTGAAGGGCACCGCGATGCTCGTCCCCGCCCGGGCGATGTTGAGGTGGTCGATCCCCCGCTCCAGGGGCACGATCAGCCGGTTCAGCAAATCGGGCGGCTGCATGTGCTGCTGGCGGCCGAAGTCGTCGACGAGGAAGAGGCCGCCGTTGGCCTTGAGCTGGAGCGACGCCTCGTAGAAGCCGAGCAGCGGATCGAAGCCGAGGTCGAGCATCCGCGGCAGCAGCTCGCCGCCGGCCCTGACCACGGGGCGCTCGACCAGCTTCCAGCGGCGGTCGTGGACGGGCAGCCCGTGGGCCACCTCGATGTGGTGGACGGGGTCGAAGAAGCGGATGACCTCGCCGTGGACGTACAGCGCATGGGGCACGAACACGGGTTCGCCGAGCAGGCCGGCACACGACTCCGCGATCGAGGTCTTGCCGTTGCCCGGAGGTCCGTAGAGGAAGATCGCCTGGCGGGCGTTGAGGGCGGGGCCGAGCCGTCCGAGCAGGTCGTCGGAGAGCACGAGGTGGTCGAGGGCGCCCAGGAGGGCCTCGCGGTCGATGCGCAGGTCGGACGCGGCCTGGTGCTCGGCGACCGCGGTGTACGCCTCCACCGGCACCGGCGCCGGGCCGGCGTACTGGTTGAGCTGGATCAGCTCGCGGGCGCGGGCGCGGCCGGCGCTGGAGATGAGGAACTGCATGCCGGTGGCGATCGACTCGCCGGCGTTCATGGCCGCCATCCGCACCCCGGTGCTGGCGCAGTACCCCTCGTCGGCCAGAAACTTCAGCGTGGTCTCGACCAGCGAGAAGGGCAGGCAGACGTGGCGGGCGATGTCCCCGCCCAGCATGCTGCCGTGGAAGTAGAGGACCTTCAGCACCAGATCGGAGAGGAAGCTGAAGGGGAGGCCGGTCGCCTCGACGTTCCGCGGGACCGGCGGGTAGGCGACGGTGGTGGCGGCGGTCGCCGCGGATGTGGCGGGGAGGGTGGGCATCGCTGGAGTTCTCGCATCGGGTGCTTCTGCGACAAGGGTGCGCACCCGACCGTCATCGGACCGTTCCAGCCGTGACCACCGGGTCGGACGGCCGAGATCCCGGCCCCGCCGCCGGCTCGGGGGCCGGGCATCGCCCACGGGCCGGCGTGCTACCGTCACCCCCATGCCAGATGTCCCGCTCGACCAGGGCAATCCCGGCCGGCGTCGGGTCGGGCCGTTCTGGATCGAGGAGGGTGTGGGGCTGGTGATCGCCGGCTTCCTCCTCCTCAGCCTGGTCCTCGCTCTCTACATCGTGGCGGTCGTCAACCGGCCGCGCTGATCTCCGCGCGTACCGGAGGCGGGCCCCAGCCCGTTGCCCGGTTGCGCGCCCCGCGGCGCCCCCCACCCCATGCGACGCTTCAACGAGCCTCCCCTCCCCGCCCGTCCCGGCCCCCCGGGAGCCACCCCGCCCCCCCGTCGCCGGCGCGACCCCGGGGCGCGGTGCTGCCGCCTGGGGTCCGCCGCCAGCGACGGAGCGCCCGCACCGGGATGCCGCCGCGGGTGCCGGGCGAGCCGCGGACCCGCCGCCAGCGCGCCAGCGCGAGCACCGGCCGCACCCTCCGGCAGCGTCGCACCCCGCAGATGCGGGCCCTGCGCATCGGGCTCATCCTCCTGGCGGTGATCTCCGGCTGCGGCCTCGCCGGGGTCGCCGCGGTGTACGCCGCCTACCAGGGCTACAAGACCGGGCTGCCCGACGCCCAGACCCTGGCGGGCATGGAGCCGCCGCTCGACTCGCGGGTGGTCGACGGCAACGGCACCCTGATCGGCCTCCTCCACGACAACGGCAACCGCCATCAGCACGTCGCCGTCGACCAGGTGTCGCGCTGGGTGAAGCTGGCCACCGTCGACGTCGAGGACCGGCACTTCTACGAGAACGGCTCCTGGGACCTGCCCCGCATCGTCAAGGCGGGATGGGACGACGTCCGCCACACCGGCGCCACCCAGGGCGCGTCGACGATCACCGAGCAGCTCGCGAAGATCAGCTTCCTCTCGCCGGAGCGGTCGCTCGACCGCAAGGTGAAGGAGCTGATCCTCGGCATCGAGATCGAGAACAACTTCACCAAGAACCAGATCCTCGAGATGTACCTCAACCGGGTCTCGTTCGGGAACCACTCGATCGGCATCGAGTCGGCGGCGCAGACCTACTTCCAGAAGAAGTCGCGCGACCTCGACCTCGCCGAGTCGGCGATGCTGGCGGGACTGCCGAACTCGCCGGTCTTCCTCAACCCGCTCGACCATCCCGCCGGCCAGTCGGTGAACCCCAACGCGAAGGCCCGCCAGCTGGTGGTGCTGCAGGCGATGGTGAACAACGGCGACCTCACCCAGCAGCAGGCCGACTTCGCCTACCAGCAGCCGCTGGTGTTCCACAGCGCGGGCGAGAGCGAGCCGGCGGTGACCAACTTCATGATCTACCTGCGCCAGTACCTCGACCAGCACTTCGGCGACGCCTACATCAAGCCGGGTGGCTGGACCATCACCGCCACCCTCGACGCCAGGAAGCAGGCGATCGCGGAGAAGAGCGTCCACGACGGCGTTCAGAAGATCTACGACCGCTACAACGCCCACGATGCGGCGATGGTGAGCATGGACCCGCGCAGCGGGGCGGTGGTCGCGATGGTCGGCGCCTGGGATCCGAACAACGCCGGGGTCGGCCAGCTGAACATGGCCACCCGGCCGCTGCAGCCGGGGTCGACGATCAAGGTGTTCACCTACACCACCGCGATCGCGACCCGGAAGTTCACCATGACGACGCCGGTCGTCGACGGCCCGATCCGGCTCGACGACGGCTCCAACAGCGGCTACTCGCCCAAGAACTACGACCACAGCTACCACGGTGTGTGCCCGCTGATGCGTTGCCTGGGGAACTCGTACAACATCCCCGCGGTCAAGGTGGAGGCGGCGGTGGGCATCCCCACGATCACCGACCTGGAGATCGCCGCCGGGCTCACCTCGCTGAAGGACCCGCGGAACCGGCCGAAGCCCAACCAGTACGCCGCCACCCTCGGCGGTCTCACCTATGGCGTCAGCCCGCTGGAGATGGCCAACGGCATCAGCACCATCGCCGCGATGGGCATCCACCACGACCCCACCCCGGTGGTGCGGATCACCGACGCCCGCGGCAAGGTGCTCTACGCGCTCGATGCCAAGGACCAGGGCCACCGGGTCATCCCGGCCAACGCCGCGTACATCATCAGCCAGATCACCAGCAACGACTCCAACCGCTACGCCGCCTTCGGGCCGAAGGGCGACCTGACCCTCCCCGACCGGCGGGTGAGCGCCAAGACCGGAACCACCGAGTTCTTCTCGGCGAACTGGACGCTGGGCTGGACCCCCACCCTGGTCAACGTGGTCTGGGTCGGCAACCCCTCCGGCTCCTGCCTCAAGCCCGAGGACCGCGCCAAGGCCGACGTGCGGGCGCGCCTGGGGAACCAGCTCGACGACCCGCTGAGCCCCGCCGACCTCGCCCACTTCGGCCTCTCCCCGAAGGACGACCACTGCGGCCATCTCGAGGGCTCCACCGGCATCACCGGCGCCGCGCCGATCTGGCACGCGTACATGAGCGAGGCGCTCGCCGACCAGCCCAAGGACTGGTACCCGCGTCCCAACGACGTGGTCGGCAGCGGCCCCGGCGACGACACCACCTTCTTCCTGCCCGGCACCACCGGGCCGCCGCCGGGCACCATCACCGGCTCGGGGAACCCCGATATCGCCGGCGGCGGCTGCTACTACTACGGCCCCGTCGCCGACCCGTCGAACCCCTGCCGCTACGTCGGCAGCACCTCCCCGGGGACGGGCACCGCGCCGCCGCCGGCCGCACCCGCGCCGGCGCCCACCGCCAACCCGCCGCCACCGACCCAACCCTAGGCCGCGGATACACTGCCCGGGTGCACGAGACCGCGGGGCCAGACCCGGCGAGCCCGGTGCCCGAGCCCCCGCCGCTGGCACTCGCCATCGGCCTCGAGCTGGTCACCCGGTACCACCTCCGACTCGTCGATCCGCGCGACGCACGGCTCGGCGAGCTGGGCGGCGCCTACCCCTTCGGCGCCGCCGCCTGGACCGGACGGCGGGCCGCCTACGTCGGCTTCTACCGCCCCCCCGAGGACCCCGCGGCCGCCACCCGTGACCTCGAGGAGCGCCGCCGGGCGGCGCTGCGCTGGGGCGAGGCGCGGCTGAGCGCCCAGGACGCGGAGCGCTGCGACATCGTCCTCATCGCCTTCGGCACCGTGCCCAGGCCGGCGCCGGCAGGGGGCGGGGACGGCGCGGTGCGGGTGGGCTCGGTCGCCATCGACGAGGCGGGCACGGTCGACGTGCTGCTGCCGCTTCCCCGGGGCCTGCCCAGCGCCGCCGAGCTGCGCCACCACGTGCGCTCGCTGCGCCAGGGGCGGCCCGCCCCCACCCTCGCCGCGGTCGACCTCGCCGAGCGCCAGACCGTCGCCGCCGGCTACACCGCCCCCACCCGCCGGGCGATGGTGAGCCGGCCGGTGGTCACCTACGGGCTGATCGCGTTCATGGTGGTGGCCTACCTGGTCGAGAAGGCCGTGCTCCACTCCGTCCACGGCGGCGCTCCGGTGACCGAGATCGACCTCGGCGCGGTCTGCTCCGGGACGGTCACCACCGACTGCGGCCCCACCCTCGACAGCTGGTGGCGGCTGGTCACCAGCGACTTCCTCCACGACCCCGCCAACATCCTCCACATCCTCGGCAACGCGATGGCCCTCTTCCTGCTCGGCGGACTGGTCGAGCAGCTCTTCGGACGGCTGGTGCTGCTCGGCGCCTTCCTGCTCACCGCCGCCCTCGGCGACCTCTTCTGGATCGCCTGCACCGCGGCCGGGCTCGCCTCCCCCGCCCCCGGCCTGGGCGCCTCCGGGGGCATCCTCGGCCTGATGGGCCTGCTGGTGATGCTCGGCAGGGTGCAGGGGAAGGACGTGCCGGTCGGCATCGCCTCCTCGATCCGCCAGTACGCGATCGGGTACAGCGTCTTCGTGGTCGTCCTCAGCCTGTTCAACTTCGTCCAGAACGTGAACAACTGGGTCCACGTCGGCGGCTTCGTCGCCGGCGTGCTCCTCGGCCTGGTGATCCCGCCGGTGGAGGCGGTGGGCGGCCGGAGGCTGCGTCTGGTGGAGCGCGGGGTGCTGCTGGCCGTGGTCGCCGCCGCGGCGGTCGCCCTGGGCCTCGGCATCCACCACGCCGCCGGCATCCTCATCCAGCCGGCCGGCGACGTCCCCCCGGTGAACTGATCAGCCGACCTCGCGGGTGCTCTGCACCGCCTGCCACAGCCCCTCGAGGTCGTAGAAGACGCGCTCGCCGGGGAGGAAGATGTGGGCCACCACGGCGTCGTAGTCGAGGCAGGCCCAGGATGCGTCCTTCAGCCCGGCGGTCGAGAGCGGTCGCACCCCGGCGCCCCGGCAGGCCTCCTCGACACTGTCGGCGATGGCGCGCACCTGACGGTCGGTGTCACCCTCGCAGATCACGAAGAAATCGGCGATGGTGGTCTTGCCCCGCAGGTCGATGGTGACCACGTCGCGCGCCTTCCGGTCGGTGGCGGCCGCGGCGATGAGGGCGGCTAGCTCGGTCGGCGTCATCCGGCGGGATTATCCCACGGCGGCCCCGAGGTCGCGACCGGGCGGTAGAGGCCGCGCTCCTCGATGAGCCGGGCCACCGGGCCGGGCACCAGCCCCTCGGTGCCGAGACCGGCGGCGGCGCGGCGCCGCACCTCGGTGGCGCTGATCGGCGGCGAGTCGATGTGGACGATCAGGGTGCGGTCGGGGTGGAACCCCAGCGCCGCCGCCTCGCCGGCGTCGACCTCGCCCACTCCGCCGCGGTTGAGGAGCAGGAAGCGGGCGCTCTCCAGCACCTCGTCGCGGCGGTGCCAGGTGGGGATGTCGCGGGCGGCGTCGGTGCCGAGCGCGAACCAGATCTCGGTGCCGGGGTGCTCGGCGGCGAGCTCGGCGAGGGTGTCGGCGGTGTAGGACGGGCCGGGGCGGCGCAGCTCGTGGTCGAGCACCCGCATCCGCTCCCGGCCCGCGGTGGCGGCGCGGAGCAGGTCGAGGCGGTCGGCGGGGCTGGCGATGGTGGCGCCGCGATGCGGCGGCGTGTTGGCGGGCACCAGCCACACCTCGTCGGCGCCGGCGAGGTCGCGGGCCTGCTCGGCGGCGGCGAGGTGGCCGAGGTGGACGGGGTCGAAGGTGCCGCCGAGCACCACCACCCGGCCGGGCTCGCTCACTCGGTCGGCTCCTCCACGTAGGTGAACTCGGCGCGCCCCATGCGCACGGTGTCGCCCTCGACGCAGCCGGCGGCGGCGAGCGCGGCGTCGACGCCGGCCACCCTGAGCCGGCGCTGCATGCGGGTCACCGCCTCCTCGGAGTTGAGGTCGGTCATCGCCACCTCGCGCTCCAGGGCCTCGCCCCTGACCCGCCAGGCGTCGTCCTCGCGGACCACGACGACGTCGCCGAGACGCCGGGGACGGTGACGATAGATGCGGTGCTCGCCGCTCGCCGACCCCGGCGGGGCGGTGACCGCGGCCGCCCGGCGCGCCTCGACGACCAACCTGGCCACCCGTCCGAGCAGCTCCTGCACCCCCTCGCGGCCTGCCGCCGAGATCGCCAGCGACGCGGGCTCGGCGGCGGCGAGCGCGGCGGCGGTTTCCCGGCCCTCGGGCACGTCCACCTTGTTCAGCGCGACCAGGCCCTCACGGGCGGCGAGCACCTCGCTGAAGGAGAGCAGCTCGGCGCGCACCGCCGCCAGCGCCGCCCGGGCCGCCTCCTCCCCCGCCGAGGCGTCGACCACGTGGACCAGCACCCGGGTGCGCTCGAGGTGGCGGAGGAAGTCGATGCCGAGCCCGGCGCCGAGGTGGGCGCCCTCGATGAGGCCGGGCACGTCGGCGAAGACCAGGGTCCGGCCACCCTCGATCTCGGCGACGCCGAGGTTGGGCTCGAGGGTGGTGAAGGGATAGGCGGCGATCTTCGGGTGGGCGGCGGTGAGCGCCGCCAGCAGCGTCGATTTGCCGGCGTTGGGCAGCCCCACCAGCCCGACGTCGGCGATCAGCTTCAGCTCCAGCTCGATGCGGCGGTGCTGGCCGGGCTCGCCCAGCTCGCCGATCCGCGGCGCCTGGTGCACCGAGGTGGCGAAGCGGGCGTTGCCGCGGCCGCCGCGGCCGTGGCGGGCCACCACCACCCGCTCGCCGGCGACCGCGAGGTCGGCGAGCACCCGGTCCTCGTCGAGGTCGCGCACCACCGTGCCCAACGGCACCTCGAGGATGAGGTCGGCGCCGGCGCGCCCCGCCTTCAGCGCCCCGGCGCCGGCGCGGCCGCTCTCGGCGCGGAAGCGGCGGCGGTCGCGAAAGGCGCCGAGGGTGCTGGCCTGGGGGTCGGCGACGAGCACGACGTCGCCACCGCGGCCACCGTCACCGCCGTCGGGACCGCCGTTCGGGGCGTAGCGCTCGCGGCGGAAGCTGACCGACCCGCGTCCCCCGTCCCCGGCCGTGACCTCGAGGACGACCTCGTCGAGGAACAGCTCAGTCCGCGGCCGGTGCGGGCTCGGCGTCCATGCTGCCGAGGCGGAGCAGGGGCAGCTCGAGCACGTTGACCCGGGAGCGGTCGCCCCGGGTCTTGTCGAACGCCACCGTCCCCGAGCGCAGTGCGTAGAGGGTGTGGTCGCGGCCCACGCCGACGTTGTCGCCGGCGAGGATGCGGGTGCCCCGCTGGCGCACGATGATGGTCCCGGCGAGCACCAGCTGGCCGGCGTTGCGCTTCACTCCGAGCCGGCGGCCGGCGCTGTCGCGGCCGTTGCGCGAGCTGCCACCGCCCTTCTTGTGAGCCATCGGGTCAGTCCTCCGTGTCGCCGGCCGTGGCGGTGGCCTGCGGCTCCGCCGCCTCGGGGGCGGTGGCCCTGGGGGCGCGGCGCCGGGCCGGGGCCGGGGCCGGGGCCTCCACCGCGGCGGCGGCGGGCGCGCCCGGGCTGGGCAGCGGCTGGCCTGCGGTGAGCAGCGCCTCCACGCGCAGCTCGGTGTAGCGGCTGCGGTGGCCCTGGGTGCGCCGGTAGCGCTTCTTCGCCTTGTACTTGTAGACGCGGAGCTTGCGTCCGAGCCGGTGGCCGACGACGACCGCGGCGACCCGGGCGCCCTGAGCGGCGTCGATCCCGGAGCCGGCGCCGTCGGCGTCGCCGAGGAGGAGCACGGGCTCCAGGGCGATCATCGACCCCACCTCGGCGGCCACGCGGTCGACGAGGAAGCGGTCACCCGGGGCGAGCCGGTACTGGTGGCCCCCCTGCTGGACGATGGCGTACATGCGAGCTCCCGAGGTGCTGCGGCGCACGTCCGGGCCGACCGGACTCTGCCGGGATGCCCGGCCAGCGCGACGCGTGAGGATAGCACGCTCGGGCTCAGTGCCCGGTCGGCGACGGGCTCGGACGGTGGAGCCCGCGCGCCGTCGGCGAGGCGCTCGGCGAGGGCGACGGCGACGGGGTGGGCGGTGGCGGGGCGTCGATGTTGATCGGCGCGGTGTCCGGCACCGAGGTCAGGGTGCCGTTGGCCTCGGTGACCTGGACGGTCACGGGGTAGCGGCCCATGTAGGCGGAGGGCACGACGTGGGCCTTGAAGACCACCGTCAGCCGCCCCGGCCCGGCATTCCCCGCGGGCGGGATGGTCCAGCCCCCGTAGTCGAGCACCACAGCGTTGGGCGCCGGATCGGTGGCGTTGCTCCGGGTCGCGTTCCCCCCCAGGCGTTCGGTCTTCTGGAACGCGAGGATGTCCGGAAGGGTGATCAGCACGTCGACCCCCGCCGACGGCCCGCTGCCGTCGTTGGTCACGGTGAGCAGGTAGGTGACATCGTCCTCGCGCTTCACCCGGTTGGGCACCGCCGCGATGCTGATGTTGAGGTGGCCGGAGGGACCGACCTTGAGGTCGGCCGGCTTGCCCACCAGCTCGCCGTCGGCGCTGTCGCTGAAGACGTGGGGGGTCACCGCGAAGGTTCCCGGCTTCGACTTCACCGCGATGGTGAAGGTGATGGTGACGTGGGGGCGGCGCACCGTCCCGTCCGCCTGGGTCACCGGCGCGTTCAGCGTCCACACCCCCCAGGAGGGGTTGTTGGTGCGCACCCCGGGATCCTGGGGCAGGGTCCGCAGCACCCCGTAGGAGTTGATGTCGATGGTGTTGGTGGCGACGTAGGTGGCCCCGTCGGGGAGGTCGACGCGGGCGCTCACCCCGCTGGCCGCCTGGGGCCCGCCGTTGACGATGCTCAGCGTGTAGGTGGGGGTGTCACCCGCCTTGACGGTGGTGCCGGGATCGTCGCTCTTGAGGCTGACGATCAGGCTGCTCAGGCTTCCGCTGCCGCAGCCGGGCAGCGCGGGCAGAGCCGCGAGCACCACGAGCAGGGGGAGCAGCCACGCCAGTGCGCGGCGAGGACCCGCGCTCAGACCCGGCTCGGGGTCCTGAGCGGCGAGAGCGGCCGCCGGACCGAGCGCGGCTGCAGCGGCACGTCGGCGGCGCTGGGCAGCGGCATCGGATAGCCGACCTCGGCGAGCAGCCGGAGCGCCAGCGTGACGTCGAGCCCGACCACGGTGTCGACCCGGCCGCCGACCGCCTCGATCCAGTCGCCGGCCCCGCCCTGGATGGCGTATCCGCCGGCCTTGTCGAGGGGCTCGCCCGAGGCCACGTAGGCGTCGAGGTCGGCGTCGTCGATCATCCGCATCCGGACCGCGGAGCGGCTCACGCCCAGCGCCTCGGCCCCGTTGGGCGCGGCGATCGCACAGATGCCGGTGAGGACGGTGTGGCGGGTGCCCTTGAGCTCGTCGAGCATCTGGCGGGCCCGCTCGGGGGTGCCGGGCTTGCCCATCAGGCCGCTCGGCCCCACCACCGCGGTGTCGGCGGCGAGGATGAAGGTGCCCACCGCCTGGGTGCGGGCCACCGACAGCGCCTTGTGGCGCGCCACCAGCTGGACGGCGAGATCGCTGCACATCCCCGAGGGAGGGCTGATCTCCTCGGTCGGCGGGGTCACGACGGTGAAGCGGACACCGATGCGACTCAGCAGCTCGCGCCGGCGAGGGCTGGATGAGGCGAGAACAATGCGTGTCATCGGCGGCGCGTGCTCAGGCGGTCCGTGAGACTCACTTCTAATGGCCGGCGGCGGGAGATCGGGAGAGGAGCCACCGTGCCCGCCGGGCGCGGCGACGAGAAACCGCTCATATGGTATCAAGTTTGAGCCTGTGGTTTCCGCACAGGTGAGCGATGTGGAGGCGGCGCGCGGTCACGGCCGGCCGGCCACCGCGCCCAGCACCACGGCGGCGATCCCGGCCAGGGCGGCCACCGCGGTGGCCTGGCGGACGGCGCGACCGCCCAGCCTCGGCGCCAGCCGCCCGTGGACGGCGACCGCGGCGAGAACCACCAGCGCGGCGGCGGCGCCGGAGAGGCGGGGCAGCGCCGCCGGCGCCCACAGGGACATCCCCGCGAGCACCACCACCCCGAGCACCAGGGCGCGCGCCGGAGCCGGCGAGCTCCCGGGCTCGTCGGGCAGCAGCAGCGGGGCGGCGACCAGCACCGCGACCGCGGCCAGGTCGCGGGCCAGCGCGACCCGGCTGCCGGGGAGACCGACGATCACCGGGAGGCTGAAGGTGGCGCCGGCGGCGGCGAGGGCGAGCGCGGGCACGGTCGCGGCGGCGGCGACCAGGAGCCGCGGCGGCGACCAGCGCACCGGTCCGGTGAGCGCCACCGCGGCGGCGAGGAGCACGAGCATGCCGAGCAGGTTGGGGGCGGGGCCGGAGCGCCCCGGCAGGCTGCTCGCCGGGCTGCCCGGCAGCGGCAGCAGTGCTGCGGCCAGCCCGGCGCAGACCACCCCCGCCGCCGCCGGAGCGGTCCACCGCGCCGGCGCCACCACCGCCCGGCCGCCGGCGAGCAGCGCCGCCCCGGCGAGATAGGCGCCCCCGGGGTAGAGAAGCACCGCGGCCACCGCCGAGAGCAGCGCGAGGGCGTCCATCAGCCGCTCACCGCGCTGCCGAAGACCCCGGTGGTGAGCCAGGCCGGGGCGAGCCCGAGCCCGAGCAGACCCAGTGCCACCGACCAGGCGAGCAGCCGGGTCACCCGCGGCGCGGGCAGGGCGTCGCCCGGCCGCCAGCCCCCGGCGAGGGCGCGCGCCGACGTGCCCAGCAGCGCCGCCGAGGCGACCAGCCCGGCGAGCAGGGCGGTGCCGCTGGCGGCTGCCAGGCTGAGCAGCACCAGGTAGCGGCCCCAGAACGCCGGCGTGGGGGGCAGCCCGGAGAGGCTGAGCCAGGCCAGCCGCCGCTGCCGGTCGAGGGCGGAGCGGGCGCTGTGGAGGAGCAGCGGGCCGGCGCCGATGTGGGTGAGCACGAGCACGAAGCAGCCCAGCCGCCCGGACGCGTGGGTGCTGCCCAGCCCCGCCGCGGCGAGGGCGAGGTCGGCGATCAGCACCCGCCCGTAGCGGGCCGGCTCGGTCGACCGCAGCGCCATCAGGCTGCCCCAGACCGCGCTCACCACCCCCAGGCAGAGGAGCACGTTGGCGAAGGGGTTGCGGGCCCCGGCGGGCAGTCCGGGGAGCAGCACGGTGGCCCCGAGCAGCACCGTCGGCGCCACCAGCAGCGCCCACGGGGCGAGGTCGGCGCCGCGCACCACCCCGGTGGAGGCCGCCGCCCAGCCCCCCAGCGGCAGCAGCGCGAGCAGCGCCGACACCCCGGCGGCGAGGCAGCCTCCGGCGAGCGCGGTGCGGGCGTCGAGGCTGGGGCCGGCGCCGGGGAGGAAGGCGGCGGCGGCGATGAGGGCGGCGGCGCCGAGCCCGGCGATGCGCCCGGCGGCGAGGGTGGCCCGGTGCGGTGCGGTGGTGATCCAGCGCACCGTGACGGTCGCGACCGCCACGGCGATGGCGACGGCCCAGACGATGGCGACGGTGGCGGAGAGGGCGACCGCGCAGGCCGCGCCGGCGGCACAGGCGGTGAGCACCTCGCCGCCGTCGAGTTGCGGCGCCAGCGCGAGGGTCAGCGCGAGGGCGAGCCCGGCGACCACCAGCAGCCCGGCGGCGGGCCGCCCCAGGGCGAGGTTGGCGCCGTAGCGGGCGGATGCGGCCGGGCCCGGCCAGGGCGCGGTCGTCGAGACCCCGAGAGCGCAGAGACCGGCGACCCCGGGCACCGTCCACGCCAGCCGGCGGCGGCGCCGCAGCGGGCCGAGGAGGAGGGCGGCGAGCCCGCCCACCACCCACACCACGACGAGCAGCATCGGGGTCACACCGCCGCCTCGGGAGCGGCGGCACGGTGGTGGCGGCCGCGCAGCCAGCCGGCCGTGACCGCGGCCGCGGGAGCCAGGGCGGCGGCCACCATCGCCTCGGCCAGGGCGCTCGGTCCCGCCTCGAGGATCCAGCCCACGGCCCCGGCGAGGGCGACGGTTGCGGCGCCGACCAGCAGGTCCTCGAGGGCGCGGGCGCGGAGCAGCCGGATCGCCCCCACCAGCCAGGTGTAGGCGGCGGCGAAGACCGCCCCCTGGGCGGTCCCGGCGGCGCCGACGAGCACGTTGAGGCTGACCCACGACGCCGCCACCAGGGCCAGCGCCGCGGCCGCGGCGCGGACGCTGCGGGGGCCGAAGAGCGCCTCCCGCGGCGCCACCACGGGAACCAGAGGGTCGAGCCCGGCCACCCTGCCCATCCGTCGAGCGCCGTGGCCGGCCGCCGGGTCGAGCAGCGCCGCGGCCAGCCCGGCGCCGGTCACCACCGCCGCGGCGGGCAGACCGCCGACGCTCGCCGCCGAGGGGGCGAGGGTCAGGCCGGCCACCAGCGCGGCGATGCCCACCGCCCGGTGCCCGTCGACGAGGGCGGCGACGGCGCCGCCGAGGAAGCCGAGCGCGGCGATCAGGGTCTGGCTCATCGGAAGATGAACAGGCAGGCGGCGACGCCGGCGAGGACCACGACCAGCCCCGGCTGGGTGACCAGCCAGCGGTCGACGGAGACGAGCGCGTGGATCCCCCTCCCCGCCGCCGCCAGCCCGCGCGAGACCAGGCCCGGCAGCACCCGTCCCAGCGCCGGCCAGGCGTCCACCAGAGGCGGGGGCGGCTGACCGGGGCGGCCGGGCTCGCGCCCGGGGGCGGCGACACCCTCGATGGCGGCGGCGGAGGCGGCGGCGACCACCGCCAGCAGGGCGGCGAGCTCGAGGTACCCCCCCGGCCAGCCTCCGCCCGCCCCCAGCACCGCGCCGGCGTCGACCACGCCCGAGGTGCCGGCATCGGCGAGCGGGTCGACGATCCCGCCGAGGGCGAGCCCGGGCAGCAGTCCGAGCACCGCACCGCTCACCACCGCGAGCAGGGCGTCGACCCGGAGACGCCCCCAGGCCGGCCCAGCCGGCGCCGCGGCGAGCGTCGAGCGCGCCGCGGCCGCCCCGGCGGCCGCGGTGAGCAGCCCCACGGCGGCCACCCCGCTGCCCGCCGCGGCCCCCAGCGGTCCCTGGGGCAGCGCCGCGCCCGCCCCGATGACGAGGGCGGTGGTGCCGATCCCGAGGGGCAGGCCGCCGGCGGCGGCGAGCGCCATCGCGCGCAGCCAGACCGCGGCCCGGCCGCTCCCCTCCTCACCGCCCGCCCCCCAGGCCGGCGCGGCCGCGAGGACGAGGACCAGGGAAACGCCGGTGGCGGCGACCCCCAGCCGCGCCGGCTGGGTGACCACCCCGGCGAGGGCGATCACCGGGCCGGCGGCGGCGAACGCCAGCGCCCGCCCGGCGGCGGTGGGCAGGGCGTGGCGGCGCAGCGCCTCCACCGCCCCGGCGAGGCCGATCGCCAGTCCCGCCGCCACCAGGGTGCCGGCGACCAGCGGCGGCAGCCCGGCGTCGCCGGCGGCCTCGCTCAGCCGGAGGAGCACGATCAGGCCGGTGGGGGCGGCGGCCACCGCCACCCAGCTCGAGCTCTCCGGGCGGCCCGGGGCGGAGGGCAGGCCGGCGGCCCCGAGCAGCCGCACCGCGCCGGCGAGTGCCCAGGGCCCGGCCACCGTCCCCCAGGTGAGGGCCCGGGCGGGAAGCGCGCTCAGGTCGGTGGTGCCCACCCCGTTCTGGAGCTCGACGGCGGCGGCGAGCAGGCCGAGCGCGGCGGCGTGCTGGAGGGCGAGACCGACGCGCGCCCGACGCCCCAGCGGCCCGGCGCCGGCGGCGAGCAGGACCGCGCCGACGTTGCCGAGCTCCAGGCCGCCGAAGAGCAGCACCGCGTTGCCGGCGAGGGCGGCGAGGCAGCTGGCGGTGAGGCAGAGCATCAGACCGGCCCGCTCGACCGGGTTCCGCCGCGGCTCGGCGAGCGCCATCAGCGTCACCGCGCAGGCGATCATCGCCACCGTCAGCCCGGCGGGGTCGGCGCGGAGCACCAGCGCCGCCCCGGGGACGAGGTCGCCGAGCGAGCGCTCGACCCGTCCGGAGGGGAGCACCACGGGGAGGTCGGAGGCGAGCAGCGCCAGCGCCGCCACCACCGCCGCCAGCGACAGCAGCCGGGCGGTGCGGGCGGCCCGCGGCGGCAGCGGATACAGGGCCAGGGTGGCGGCGACCAGCACCCCGCAGGTGAGCAGCGGCCGGAGGCCGGGGCTCAGGAGGAGGCCGCCTGGCCGCTGCCGCCGCGCCCCGGGGTGGCCACCTCCTCGGCGCAGTACGGGCAGACCCGCCAGCCCAGCCGCAGCCAGCGCTGGCAGCCACGGCAGCGGCGGGCGAACTGGGTGCGACAGTACGGGCAGATGACGAAGTCGAGCTCGATCTCGCGCCCGCAGGTGGGGCAGGGCCGCGAGACCACCTCGACCGGGCCCTCGGTGAGGGCCTGCTCCTCGAGCAGGAGCGCGCGCTCCTCGTCGAGGGTGTGCGGGGGGCGGAGCACCAGGTAGAGGAGCAGGCCGAGGTAGGGCAGCACGTTCACCGCCCCGGCGAAGACGGCGAGCAGCGGCGACTCGCTGCGGCGCCGGGCGTCGCGCACCGCCCAGAAGGCGAGCGCGATCCAGAAGAACCCGAGGAAGAGGACGACGACCACCACCAGCAGGGTGCCCGCCGCGGAGTCGAGGAGGGCGGCCGGCGGGGCGGTCATCCCTGGTCGAGCAGCCGGCGCAGGGTGTCGCGCTGGGCGATCGCCTCGTCGAGGAGGCGCCGCGTCTTCTCCACCACCTCGGGCGGGGCTCCGTCGACGAAGCGTGGGTTGGCCAGCTGGGCGGTGTAGCGGTCGACCAGGGCCTGCGCCTGCCGCTCCTCCTTCTCCAGGCGGGCGCGGTCCACCGGGGCGCCGCCGGTGCCCAGGGCGGCCTCCGTCCCCCCCGCCACCACCCGCACCGGGTCGGTGCCGGTGGGGAGCTCGTCGACCACGGTCACCGGCACCAGCGCCTCCACCAGCCGCCGCAGGTGGCCGGTGGACAGGCTCTCGTCGGCGCTGCGCAGCGTCACCGGCTGGCGCTGCCTGAAGCCGGTGGGAAGCCCGGCCTCCTGGCGGGCGTGGCGCAGCGCCCCGACCAGCTCCATCACCCGCTCCACCCCGGCGGCGGCGCCGTTGGCGCCCTCCCGCCACCAGGATGGCGGTGCCGGCCACTCGCGCCGCTGCAGGGTCGGCGCCGCGCCGGGCAGCCGCACCGCGCACTCCTCGGTGACGAAGGGCATGAAGGGGTGGAGGAGGCGGAGCAGGGTGTCGAGCACGGTCACCGCGGTCCACTCCGCGGCGGCCCGGGATACGGGGTCGGCGTCGTCGCCGAGCCGGCCCTTGATCATCTCCACGTACCAGTCGCAGTAGCCGCGCCAGGTCAGGTCGTAGAGCCGCTCCATGACCTCGTGGAAGCGGTAGGCGGCGATCGCCGCGTCGCAGCCGGCGACGGTCTCGGCGACCCGGGCGAGGATCCAGCGGTCCTCGGGGTGGAGGGTGGCGGGGTCGACCTCCGGCGCCTCGGTGATGCGCTCGCCGTCGCCGAGCCGGGTGACCAGCAGGCGGGTGGCGTTCCACAGCTTGTTGGCGAAGAGCCGGTAGCCGGCGACGCGGTTCTCGTCGAAGCGCATGTCCTGCCCGGAGGTGCCCACCGCGCCCGCCCAGGCGCGCACCGCGTCGGCGCCGTAGCGCTCGATCATGTCGAGGGGGTCGATCACGTTGCCCTTCGACTTGCTCATCCGCGAGCCGTCGACGGCCATGATCGTGCTGTTGATGATCACGTCGCCGAAGGGCTTCGCACCGGCGAAGCGGAGCCCGGTCATGATCATCCGCGCCACCCAGAGGAAGATGATCTCGCGGGCGGTCACCAGCACGTCGGTGGGATAGAAGCGGCGCAGGTCGCCGGTGTCGTCGGGCCAGCCGAAGATGGCGAACGGCCAGAGGGCGCTGCTGAACCAGGTGTCGAGCACGTCGGGGTCGTCGGTGAGCTCGGCGCTGCCGCACTCCGGGCACGCCTCGGGGTGCTCGATCCAGGCGAAGCGGTGACCGTCGGCGCAGATCGACACCGGGATGGCGTGGCCCAGCCAGAGCTGGCGGCTGATGCACCAGTCGCGGATGTTGCGCATCCAGTCCAGGTACACGTTCTCGAAGCGCCGCGGGTGGAAGCTCACCTCGCCGGCCTCGACGGCGGCGATCGCGGGCTCGGCGAGGGGGCGCATCGTCACCCACCACTGCTCGCTGATCAGCGGCTCGAGCACGCCCTTGCAGCGGTCGCAGTGGCCGACCGAGTGGACGTACTCGTCCTCCCCCACCACCGCCCCCAGCTCGCGGAGCGCCGCGGTCACCTCGGCCCGCGCGCGGTTCACCGGCAGCCCGTGGAAGCGAGGCAGGTCGGGCACGTCCATGGTCCCGTCGAGAGCGATCACCCCGATCATCGGGAGCCCGTGGCGCTGGCCGATGTCGTAGTCGGTGGGGTCGTGGGCAGGGGTCACCTTGAGCGCGCCGGTGCCGAACTCGGGCTCGACCGCCGCGTCCTCGAAGATGGGGATCCGCCGCCCGGTGAGCGGCAGCACCACGAAGCGCCCCACCAGCCCGGCGTAGCGGGGGTCGCCCGGGGACACGGCCACGCCGGTGTCGCCGAGCATGGTCTCGGGCCGCACCGTGGCGATGGTGATGTCACCGCCGCCCTCGACGGGGTAGCGGATGCGCACCAGGCTGTCGGTGTGCTCCTGCCACTCCACCTCCTCGTCGCTGATCGCCGAGCGGCAGCGCGGGCACCAGTTGACGATCCGCGGGCCGCGGTAGATCAGCCCCTCGTCGTAGAGCTCCCTGAAGACGACACGGATGGCACGAACGTAGGCGGGGTCGAGGGTGAAGCGCGCCCGCGACCAGTCGCAGGAGAAGCCGAGGCGGCGCATCTGCTCGAAGATCCGCCCTCCGTACTCCTCGTACCAGGCGTCGACCCGGGCCCGGAATGCCTCGCGGCCGAGCTCCTCCTTGGTGAGGCCCTCGGAGGCGAGCTGGCGCTCGATGACGTTCTGGGTGGCGATGGCGGCGTGGTCGGTGCCCGGGCACCACTCCACCTCGTCGCCGCGCATCCGGCGGTGACGGGCGAGCACGTCCTGCACCGAGAACGACGCGGTGTGCCCCATGTGGAGCGCCCCGGTGATGTTCGGCGGCGGCAGCGCGATGCTGAAGGAGGGGCGGTCGGTGGCGGAGTCGGCGATGCCGACCCCGAGCTCCTCCCAGCGCGCCCGCCAGCGCGGCTCGACGTCGGAGGGAGAGAAGGACTTGTCCATGAGGGCTCCTGGGGCTGGGGCTCGGAGTATAGAGGGGCCGCCGCGGCGGTCAGCGCGCCGGCGTCGCCGGGAGCGCGGCTACGCCGCCGGGACCGACGCGCCGGTGCGCCGGTCTCTCCAGCTCGGCTGCAGCGGGGTGGTGGCGTAGACCAGCTCCGGCTGCGCGCCCGGGCCGAGCTGGCGCGCGGCCCGGTCCCGAGTCACCCCGGGGAAGGCCGCCGGCGGGGCGGCGGCGAGGTCGTCGACGGTCGAGAAGTAGGCCTGGTCGCCGCAGGAGCGGAGGAAGACGGCGAGCCCGGCGATGGTCCGCGGGGCACCGTCGGGTCCGGGGTTGGTGCCCAGCGGGAACACGATCGCGTCGTGCCGGCCGGGGTCGAGCGCGGCGATGTCGACGGGGGCGCCGAGCGAGGTGGCCGCGGCGAGGTCGGGGTGCAGCGCCGAGGCGGCCTTGAGGGCGGCGTCCTCGAGGGTGCGGGGCATGGTGACGTCGTAGGGCTGGTCGAAGTCGCCCAGGGCGCGCAGCTGGGCGGGCAGGTCGGGCACCGGCGGGGCCGCCGCGCAGCCGCCCGCGGCCCGCGACCGGGCGGCGAGGACGGCGACGGTCAGCAGGCAGGCGAGGAGCACCGCGGCGAGGCCGGCGAGCCGGGGGTGGGAGCGGAGGTGGTGCACGTTTGTGACTGGTTCCCGGGGTACAGGTGAGGTAGCGTGGCGGAGAGCGCCGAGTCGGACCGGCGCGACCGGGAGGATGGACTGGGTGATGCTGCCGGCGGGACGCATGATCGCTGTGCTTGCCGCCTGCGTGCTCTCGGCCGGCTGCGGTCAGCCCGGCCACGACCCCGGTCCCGCCGCCCCGGTGTCGCGGGCGGCCCAGCTCGCGCCGCTGGTGGCGGTGCTCGAGGCGCCCTTCGGATCGGTGCCGAACGCGGTGCGGCTGGTGGGGCTCGACGGCGTCGAGGCCGCCCGCCTCCCCCTCCCCGACGACGCCGAGGCGGTCGCCGTGGGCGGCCGCCGGGTCCTGGTGGCCGGCGCCGGCCGGCTGCTCGGGGCCACCGTCGGCGGCGGTCCGGCCCCGGTCGCGCTCAGCCTGGTCGCGCCCCTCGCCGCCGACGGCGCCGACGCGCTGGTGCGTGGCCTGGTGATCAGCCCCGACGGCCGCAGCTGGCTGTTCGCGTCGGTGGTCCAGCACGGCGACGGCACCATCACCTCGCGGATCCACCGCGGCGGCGCCGGCGAGGCCGACCGGGTGGTGATCGAGCGCACCGCCCCCGGCCGCGCCCTGCAGCCGGTGGCCTGGACCACCGGGGGCGTGGTGGTCGGTGACGAGCCGGTGGGGATCGGCGGATACGTCCTGTTCCGGCGAACCTTCGGGCCCACCAGCCTGCTCGACCTCGACAGCGGCGCCCTCCACCCGCTCACCGCGGAGGCCTGCGCCTTCAGCGACCTGGCCGCCGACGGCACCGTCGCCTGCGTCGTCGACGGCCGCGAGGGTCCGAACCGGGCCGGCCCGGTGCGGCTGCGCATCCAGCCGCGCAGTGGGGCGCCGGTCGAGGTGCGGCTGCCCGCGGGCATCCAGCAGGCGGGCGCGGCCCTCTTCTCCCCGGACGGGCTCTGGGTGACCCTGGCCGGCTCACCGGCGACCGCGGAGGCGAGCGAGCCGGTGACCGACGTCCTGGTCGACCGCCGCGACGGCGGCGTCCACCCGCTCCCCGCCTCGGGCCTCATCCCGGTGGCGTGGCTGCCCGGCGGCCGGATCCTCGCCGACCGGCCCAGCGGCATCGAGGGCGGCGACCCCGGCACCTGGACCATCATCCCCGCCGCCGGTGCCACCCGTCTGAGCACGGCGCCGCTGGCGCTGGGGCTGCTCCAGTAGGGCTTGGGGCTAGCCGGTGCTCTCCCTCAGCGGCTCCTCGGTGAGGAGGAGCGGCTCGAGGCCGTCGGTGATCGACTGCTCGGTGATGATGCAGCGCTTGATCTCGGGACGGCTGGGGACGTCGAACATGCTGTGGAGCAGCACGTCCTCGATGATCGACTTGAGCCCGCGAGCACCGGTGCCGCGCTCCAGGGCGCGCTTGGCGATCGCCTTCAGCGCCCCCTCGTGGAACACCAGCTCCACGTCGTCGAGCGCGAAGAACTTCTCGTACTGCTTGACGAAGGCGTTCTTCGGCTCGGTGAGGATGCGGATGATGTCCTCCTCGTCGAGGTAGTCGAGCGCGACCGTGATCGGCAGGCGTCCGACGAACTCGGGGATGAGGCCGTACTTGAGCAGGTCCTGCGCCTGCAGCTCGCGCAGCAGCTTGGTGGAGTCCTTGGTGCGGGTCGACCGCGGCTTGCTGCCGAAGCCGATGGCGCGGTGGCCGATGCGCTGCTCGATGATCTTCTCGAGGCCGTCGAAGGCACCACCGCAGATGAAGAGGATGTTGGTGGTGTTGATCTGGATGAAGTCCTGGTGGGGGTGCTTGCGGCCGCCCTGCGGGGGCACGTTCGCCACCGTCCCCTCGAGAATCTTCAGCAGCGCCTGCTGCACGCCCTCGCCCGAGACGTCGCGGGTGATGCTCGGGTTGTCGGACTTGCGCGCGATCTTGTCGATCTCGTCGATGTAGATGATCCCGCGCTCGGCCCGGCTGATGTCGAAGTCGGCGGCCTGGATCAGCCGCAGGAGGATGTTCTCCACGTCCTCGCCGACGTACCCCGCCTCGGTGAGGCTGGTGGCGTCGGCGATGCTGAAGGGCACGTCGATGATCTTCGCGAGGGTCTGCGCGAGCAGGGTCTTGCCGCACCCGGTGGGGCCGACCAGCAGCACGTTCGACTTCTGCAGCTCGACGTCGCCCGCCGCCTTCGAGTGGGCGATGCGCTTGTAGTGGTTGTACACCGCGACGCTGAGCACCTTCTTGGCGTGCTCCTGGCCGACGACGTACTGGTCGAGCGCTGCGCAGATGACCTGCGGGTTGGGGATCAGCCCGCTCTTGGTGCGCTTCTGCGCGGTGCTGCGGTTGTCCTCCTCCAGCACCTCCTGGCAGAGGTCGATGCACTGGTCGCAGATGTAGACACCGGGACCGGCGACCAGCTTCCGAACCTGCTCCTGTCCCTTTCCGCAGAAGGAGCAGCGGGTGTGGCGCCGGCGATCGTCGCGCTCGTTCACCGGCGCATGACCTCCTAGTTCCGGGTGGCGGCGCTGCCGCCGTCGGTGGTCGGGCCCGACGAGCCGCCGTTCACGCCGCGGGCGGCGGGCTCCGCGACCCCTGCGCCGTTGGTGCCGAGGCGGCCGTGACCCTCGATGATCTCGTCGATCAGGCCGTACGCCTTGGCCTCCGCCGCGCTCATGAAGAAGTCGCGCTCGGAGTCGTGATTGATCACCTCGATCGGCTTGCCGGTGTGGTCGGCGAGGATCTCGTCGAGGCGCCGGCGCACCCGCAGGATCTCCTGCGCGTGGATCTGGATGTCGGTCGCCTGGCCGCTGAATCCCGCGGAGGGCTGGTGGATCAGCACCCGGGTGTTGGGCAGGCTGTAGCGCATGCCCTTGTTCCCGCCGCCGAGGAGCACCGCCGCCATCGACGCCGCCAGACCCAGGCAGATGGTGCTGACCCGGGGCCGCACGTACTGCATGGTGTCGTAGATCGCCAGGCCGGCGTACACCGAGCCACCCGGCGAGTTGATGTAGATGGAGATGTCCTTCTCGGGATCCTCACCCTCGAGGTAGAGGAGCTGCGCCATCACCACGTTGGCGATCTGGTCGTCGATCGGGGTCCCGATGAAGATGATGCGGTCCTTCAACAGCCTCGAGTAGATGTCGAAGGAGCGCTCGCCACGGTTGGTGGTCTCCACCACCATGGGGATGAGGTTGTGGAAGGTGGTCATCACCCGCATTATACGGTCGGTTTTTGGAGTTCCCGGAATCGGTCCGGTCACCCCTGGCCGCGGGCGATCTCGACCGCCCGTTCAGCCGCCCCGCGGAAGCGGAGGTCGCGCTCGGCCGCATGCTCGAGGCGGTGGCGGTCCTCGTGGCTCAGCTTGCGGCCGGCGGCGAGCCGGTCGACCTCGCGATCCACCTGGCTGTGGTCGACCTCGATGCCCTCGGCGGCGGCGAGCGCCTCGAGCACCAGCTCCAGCTTCACCCGCATCGTCGCCGGCTCGCGGGCCTCACCCCGGATCTTCTCCAGGGTCTGCCCGGTGTACTCCAGGTAGCGGTCGAAGCGCATTCCCGCCTGGTTGAGGCGCATCTCGGTGTCACGGAGCTGGCGGTCGATCTCGCGCTCGATCATCACGTCGGGGACGTCGAACGATACCGAGTCGCGAAACGCGGTGAGCACCGCCCCCTCGTACCGCTCGCGATCGAGGCGCTCGGCGGCCTCGGTGAGCACCTGCTGGTAGTGGGCGCGGAGCTCCTCGAGGGTCTCGCCGTGCTTGTCGAGGACGGCGAGGCTGTCGTCGAGCGGCGGCAGCTTGCGCTCCTTGATGCGATTCACGGTGATGTCGAACACCACCGTCGCGCCCTGCAGCTCCTCGGCGGAATAGTCGTCGGGGAGCACCACCTCGCTGGTGCTCGACTCGCCGGCGCTCAGGCCCAGGATGCCCTCGACCAGCCCGGGGAGGACGCGCTCGCGGTCGAGCTCGACGTCGCGCTCCTCGGGCTCGGCGACCCGCACGCCGTCCCGGCTCATGCCCAGGGTGGCGGTGACCACGTCGCCCGCCTGGGCGGGCCGGTCGGTGACCTCCACCAGCTCGGCGTGGCCCTTGCGGACCTCCTCGAGGGCGGCGTCGAGCTTCTCCTCGTCGATCTCGGTGATCTCCTCGTCGACGCGGATCGACGCGTAGTCGCCGAGCTCGACCTCGGGCTTCACCGTGACCCTCGCCTTGAAGGTGATCGGCTTGCCGCGCTCGAAGTCGCCGACCTCGAGCTCGTCGGGATCGCCGACCGCCTCGACCCCGGCCTGGGCGAGGGCGCGGAGGTAGAGGGTGGGGATGAGCTTGTCGGCGGCCTCGCGGCGGACCGCCTCCCAGCCGACGGCGCGCTCCACCAGCGCGGCCGGAGCCTTGCCGGGACGGAAGCCGGGCAGGCGCACCTGCCCGCTCAGCCGGCGCAGCGCCTGCTGGACGGCGGTGTCGACCTCCGAGGAGGGGGCCTCGACGGCGAGCTCGACCTGGGAGCCGGGTTGGGGTTCGACCGAGACGGTGAGCTCGGCTGCGCTGCTGGGAACGGAGGCCACTACAGATCCTCTGCGGGTTGGCGGGCGGGGCCGGCCGACGAGCACCGCCGTGCGCGGACCGAGACTCGAACTCGGACGGGTCTCCCCACGGGATCCTAAGTCCCGCGCGTCTACCGATTCCGCCATCCGCGCGGGCCGGATCCCGTTGTCCGGTACGGGCGGAGCGGGAGTCTAGCACCGGTGCTCGGGGCCACCTCGGCGGCCGATGGCGGACCGGTGACGAGCTCACTCGCGCTATTGCCAGAAAACGCGATCACCCGTAGGATGACCCGCACAGGGGGTGCCTCTCCGGCGGGGGCCGGAGCACCCGGCAACATCCGCGGCGACGTGGGCCGGACATGGGTTCACGCCACCGCCGACCAGGAGGTGTGTGGATGGAGCCGATTCACTTGGCCGCAACGGCCGAGGACCCGCAGCAGGTCGTTGCGAAGATTGAGCAGAGGGCGCTCCGGTTGTCAGCGCTGCTGCGGGAGATCGACAACCATCCCATCGAGCTGGCCGGAAACTTCCGTAGCCAGCTCGACGACGTTCTGGAGCTCCTCGCCTGCCGCGTTGCGGCCACGCGGGCGCTCCTCGGGCACCGTTCCCCGCTGCTGACCGCATCGGAGACGATGGCCTGACCTCCGCCCGACCCCGGGTCGGGCGAATGGTGTGATGGAGACGGCCGAAGCAGCCGGCCGTCTCCATTTTCACATCGGGGGGACGACGTCCCCCCGTCCAGTCGCGTGCATCGCTTCGCGATGCTCGCGACTACCCCCGTGCGCCGGCCTCGCCGGCGCCGCTGCTATTCGCTTGAACGGTTCGGCGCGCCCGCAGTGCTACCAGCAGGGGAATGAGGGCGATTGGGAGCTCGGCGCCGGCGGGGCGGCTGGTCGCGGGTGCGCAGGTGGCGGCGCTGTGGACGTGGCCGAGGATCAGGTCGACCGGGCCGCCGCTGAGGTGGAGGGCGTTCACGGTGAGGCCGCGTCCGCCCGGGTCGGGGATCTGCTCGTCGAGGGTGAGGAGCATCGCCGCCGGCCGGCCGGCGAGCCGCAGCGTGATCCGCGTGTTCGGCGCGATGCCGGCGGGGTCGCCGGAGAGGTGGAGGGTGCCGAGCCGGAGGTCGTGGACGCTGGCGTGGCCGCTGGGCGCGAGGCTGCAGCCCTGGGTCACCGACTCGGCGGCGACCCCGTCGACGACCAGCCCCAGGGACGGGGTGAGCGCGACCACCCGCAGACCGGAGGTGCAGGCGGCGGCGGCCGGCGGGGTGAGCGGGGCGGTCTCGAAGCCCGGCGGAGGAGCGCCTGCGCCGCAGTCGATCCGGCGGCCGGTCTCGGTGGTGGCCACGGTGCCGCTGCCGCCGAGGCTGACCTCGTCGATCCCCGGCGGGCAGCTGCCCGGGGCGCAGCCCGCCGCCGAGGACCGGGTGGTGGGCCGCCGGGACGAGGCCGAGGCCGAGGTCGGGGCCACCGGGCCGAGGCTGGCGAGACCGGGGAGCCCGGTCGCGCCGAGCAGGGCGTAGGCGTCGGCGCCGGCCCCGCCCGTGGCCGGGGGCGCCGCCGGGGTGGCCACCGGGCCCAGGATCGCGCCGGTTCCGGGCAGGGCGCCGGGGAGGCCGGCCGCCGGGCCCCCGGCGGTCGCGGGCGGGGGCGGCGGCGCGGGCACGGAGGTGGGCGGCGGGCTGACCCCGGTCACCGGGGCCGGGACGGGGGCGGGGGCGGGGGCGGGGCTCGCCGGCAGCCGGCTGAGCGTGGGGGTGCGGGCGGCGCCGAAGCCGACGTTGGGGATGCTGAGCAGGCCGCCGGCGGCGAGCACCGCCCCGGCGGCCACGGTTGCGGTCACCGAGGCCGCGTGGCCACCCCAGCGCGAGAGCGTTCCGGCGAAGGGCGCGAGCAGGGGCAGCTGGCCCAGCCAGGCGGCGAAGCCGAGCCCGCGCCAGATCCGGCCGAGCGAGATGTTGAGGAAGGCGCGGCACACCACCGGGTCGAACTGGGTGCCGGCGTTGCGCACCAGCTCCTCGCGGGCGGCGACCGCGGTCATCGTCCTCTTGTACGGACGCGCCGCGGTCATCGTCTCGAAGCAGTCGGCGACGCAGACGATCCGGCCGCCGAGCGAGATGTTCTCGCCCCTCAGCCCCCGGGGGTAGCCGGTGCCGTCGAAGTGCTCGTGGTGCTGCTCGGCGGCGAGCATCCACACCCCGAGCCACTCGTGGAGCGGGCGGAGCAGCCGGGCGGCGGTCTCGGGATGGCGGCGGAGCTGCATCCACTCCTCGTCGTCGGGGCGGCCGGGCTTGTTGAGGATCGACGCCGGCACCTCGAGCTTGCCGATGTCGTGGAGGAGCGCCGCCCAGCGGAGCCGGTAGCGGGCCTCCTCGGGGATGCCCATCTCCTCGGCGATCATGTCCGCGAAGATCCGCACCCGCTCGGAGTGGCCGCGGGTGCGCCCGTCGTGGACGGCGAGCGAGGCGATCAGGGTGAGCACGGTGACCGCCCCGCGGGTGGCCGGGTCGGCGGGGTCGCGGTCGACGGCGCGGTCCAGCTCGGCGGTGAGCTCCTTCACCCGGCCGCGGTTGCGCGCGACCTTGAAGCGGCCGGGGGCGCGGTCGGGGAAGAGCATCGACAGCTGGAGCAGCGCCACCAGCGGCAGCGCCCGGCGGCAGACCCGGTCGGCGACGAGGAAGGCGACCAGGCTGACCACCACCACCGCCGTCCACCACAGCACCTCGTGCCAGCGGTCGGCGGGGAAGGGGAGCGCCCGCGAGACCGCGATCGAGACCGTCAGGGTGGCGACGATCGGCGCAAGGAACACGAGTACGCGCACGCAGAGGGCGAGCCAGGGCCGGCGCCGCCAGCGCTGTGCCGCCGAGGGGTCGCGGCGGTCCGCGTCGCGCCGGATCCGCCGCCGGCGCAGTCTCTCTCGCATGTCGCTCCTTCTCGGGCGGCTGACCGGCCGGTCCATTTGACCACGGACCCGCGCCCGCGGTCAGGAGACGACGAAGTTCACCAGCCGGTCGGGGACCGGGATCACCTTCCGCACCTGCTTCCCCTCGAGGAGGGCGGCGATCCTCGGCAGCTCCCGGGCGCGACGCTCCAGCTCGGCGCCGTCGACCCCGGCGTCGACCCGCATCTGGTCGCGGACCTTGCCGTTGACCTGGACGACCACGGTCACCTGCTCGGCGGTGAGCAGGGCGGGATCGTGCTCCGGCCAGCCCGAGTCGTGGATGGACCGGCGGTGACCGGTGCGCTCCCACAGCTCCTCGGTGATGTGGGGGGCCAGCGGCGCCAGCAGCTGGAGCAGGGTCTCGGCGTCGATCCGCCGTGCCGTCCCCTCCGCCGCCTCGCGGGAGAGGGCGTCGGAGAACTCCATCAGGAAGGCGATGGTGGTGTTGTACCGGAGCTCGGCGTAGCGCTCGCCCACGGCGGCGATGAGCCGGTGGCGGCGGCGCTCGCGATCGCTGTCGTCCGCCTCCGACCCGGTACGCGCTCCTCCCGAGCCCCCCTGTCCGGCCTGCTGGGTGACCCGCCAGACCCGGTCGAGGAAGCGGGTGATGCCGCGGATGCCGTCGTCGCGGAAGTCGCCGCCCTCGGTGTAGGGGCCCAGGAACATCAGGTAGATGCGCAGGGTGTCGGCGCCGTGACGCTCGAGGTACTCGTCGGGGTTGACCACGTTGCCCTTGCTCTTGGACATCTTGGCGCCGTTGCGGATGATCAGCCCGTGGGCGCGGAAGCGCCGGAAGGGCTCGGGGTCGGGCACCAGGCCCTGCTCGTGGAGGGCGCGCATGATGAACCGCGAGTACATCAGGTGAAGCACGGCGTGCTCGTTGCCGCCGATGTACATGTCCACGGGCAGCCAGCGGAAGGTGCGGTCGTGGTCGAAGGGGCGGTCGTCGAAGTCGGTCGACGGGTAGCGCAGGAAGTACCAGGCCGAGTCGAGGAAGGTGTCGCTGACGTCGGTCTCGCGGCGCGACGGCTCCCCGCACCTCGGGCAGGGCACGTTGACCCACTCCTGGTTGGCCGCCAGCGGGGAGGTTCCGGTCCCCAGCGGCCGGAACTCCTCGACCTCGGGGAGGAGCACGGGGAGCTGGTCGTAGGGCACCCCCACCGGCCCGTGGGTGGGGCAGTGGATGATCGGGATCGGCGGGCCCCAGTAGCGCTGCCGGGAGATCAGCCAGTCGCGCAGCCGGTACTGGACGGTGGCGTCGCCCCGGCCGAGCTCGCGGAGCCGCTCGACGATCCGCGCCTTGCCCTCCTGCGAGGGGGTGCCGTCGAGGTCGGCGGAGTTCAGCATCGGGCCGTCGCCGGGGTACGCCTCGGCGGCGATGTCGCCGCCGCAGATCACCTCGACGATGGCCAGCCCGTGGGCGCGGGCGAACTGCCAGTCGCGCTGATCGTGGGCGGGCACCGCCATGATCGCGCCGGTGCCGTAGCCGCCGAGCACGTAGGGCGCGGCCCACACTGGCAGCCGCGCCCCGGTGAGCGGATGGATCGCCACGGTGCCGAGGTCGACGGCCACCGAGAAGTCGGGCTCGTCGCCGGCGGCGGGCAGCGACGCCCGCCAGCGCTCGACCTCGGCGGCGCGGTCGGGCGCGGTGAACTCGGCGAGCCTGGGGTGGTCGGCGCCGATCACCAGGAAGGTGGCGCCGTACAGGGTGTCGGGGCGGGTGGTGAAGACGGTGACGTCGGCGCGCGCGCAGCCCTCGAGGTCGAAGCGGATGTTCGCCCCCTCGCTGCGGCCGATCCAGTTGCGCTGAGCGGTGACCGTCCGCTCCGACCAGTCGAGGGTGTCGAGGGCCTCGAGCAGCTGCTTCGCGTAGCGGGTGATCTTCAGGAACCACTGGGTGAGGACGCGCTGCTCGACCACGCTGTCGCAGCGCTCGCAGCGGCCGTCGATCACCTGCTCGTCGGCGAGCACGGTCAGGCACGACGGGCACCAGTTCACCGGCCCCTCGCGCTGCTCGGCGAGCCCGGCGTCGAAGAGGCGGAGGAAGATCCACTGGGTCCAGCGGTAGTAGTCGGGGTCGGTGGTGTCGACCTCGTGGTCCCAGTCGAACATCGCGCCGAGGCGCTTCAGCTGCCGCTCCCGGAAGTGCTCGACGTTGCGCGGCGTCATCCGCGCCGGGTGCTCGCCGTGCTTGAGCGCGAAGTTCTCGGTGTGGATGCCGAACGCGTCGAAGCCCATCGGCTCGAAGACGGTGTCGCCGAGCAGGCGGCGGTAGCGACCGTAGATGTCCGCGCCGGTGAAGGCGTACACGTTGCCGACGTGGAGCCCCTCGGCCGACGGGTAGGGGAACATCATCAGGTTGTAGAAGGGCCGGGCCGGGGTGTCGAGGTCGGTGCGGTGGGCGCCCGTCTCCTCCCAGCGGCGGCGCCACTTCGCCTCCACGACGGCGTGGTCGTAGGGGTCGACGGCGTGGGTCGCGGGAACGGGCTCGGTGGTGCTCATCGTGTTCGTGGTGAACGGGGTTTGGCGAGCGCACAGGGTAACGCCTCGCCACCGCCCCGGGGGTGGGATCGACGGGATCGTGACGCGGCGGCGCGGCGGTCCGAATGCGGCCACCCCCTACACTGGCCTGCGCCGATGACCGTACCCGGGGCCGCCGCCCAGCAATCCGCCGCCGCCGCCGCGCCGCTGGCCTGGGCCGAGGCCGTGCTCGAGAGCGAGGCCCGGACGGGCAGGCTGCGCCGCCCCCGGCGCCGGCTGGGCGGCAGCGGCGCGGTCGCCGAGGTCGACGGCCGCAGCGTGGTGGTGTTCTCCTCCAACGACTACCTCGGGCTCGCCGCCCACCACCGGGTGCGCCGGGCGGCGGCGGATGCCGCCCTCGAGCACGGGGTCGGCTCCACCGGCTCGCGCCACCTCAGCGGATGCCACGCCGCCATCGACGAGCTCGAGGCCGACCTCTGCGCCTTCGAGGGCGCCCCGGCGGCGACCCTGGCGCCGAGCGGCTACGCGGCCAACGTCGCCCTGCTCCAGGCCCTCGGCGGACCCGACGCGCTGGTGCTGAGCGACGAGCGCAACCACGCCTCGCTGATCGACGGCTGCCGGCTCAGCCGCGCGGCGGTCGAGGTCTTCCGCCATCGCGACCTCGACGACCTCGGCGCCCGCCTCCGCGCCGCCGCCGGCCGCCGGGTGGTGATCGCCAGCGACAGCGTGTTCTCCATGGACGGGACGGTGGCCCCGGTCGCCGGCCTCCTCGAACTCGCCGAGCGCCACCGCGCCTGGCTGGTGCTCGATGAGGCCCATGCCACCGGGGTGCTCGGTCCCGGCGGCCGCGGCGCCGCCGCCGAGGCGGGGATCGACCCCGGCCATCCCCAGGTGGTGCGGGTGGTGACCCTGTCGAAGGGGCTCGGGGCCCAGGGCGCGGCGGTCTGCGGCCACCCGGCGGTGCGCCGGCTGCTGCTCCAGCGGGGGCGCGCCCTGATCTTCTCGACCGCCCTCCCCCACCCCACCGTCGCCGGAGCACGCGCCGCCCTGGCGGTGCTCGCCGCCGAGCCGCAGCGGGTCGACCGGCTGCGCGCCAACGTCGCCCGGCTGCGCGCCGCCCTCGCCGTGCTCGAGCCCGGCGGCCGTGCCGACGTGCCCGTGCTCCCGGTCCCTGCCGGCGCCGAGGACCGGGCGGTCGCCCTGGAGGCGGCGCTGCTCGACCGGGGCATGCTGGTCCAGGCGGTGCGGCCGCCGACGGTGCCGGTGGGCACCTCGAGGCTGCGCATCGCCGTCTCCGCCGAGCACACCCACGAGCAGCTCGACGCCCTCGCCACAACGCTGCTGTCGGTGCTGGGAGAGGGGCGGTGACCGCCCGGCTGCTCGGCGTCGTCGGCACCGACACCGACGCGGGGAAGACCGTGGTCGCCGCCCTGGTCGCCGCCGGCCTGCGCGGACGCGGGCTGCGGGTGGGCGCGGTGAAGCCGGTGGCCACCGGGGTGGCGCCGGGGTCGACCGGGGGCGACGCCGCCCTGCTCGGTCTCGCCACCGGGGTGCCGGCGTCCGGCTGCGCGCTCGAGGAGTTCGCCCTCCCGCGATCGCCGCTGGCCGCCGCCGCCGCCGAGGGGCGCGGGGTCGACGTCGCCGCCCTGGAGCGGGAGATCGTGCGGCGCGCGGACGACGCCGGCCTCGACCTGCTGGTGGTCGAGGGGGTGGGCGGGGTGCTGGTGCCGCTCGCCCCGGGATGCACGGTGCGCGACCTGATGCGCCGGCTGGACGCGCCGGTGCTGGTGGCGGGCCGGGCCGGGCTGGGGACGATCAACCACTGCGCGCTCACCGTCGACGCCTGCCGCGCCGCCGGGCTCGAGGTGGTCGGGGTGGTGCTGAGCGATGTCGCCGGCGGGGTCGACCCCGGCCTGGCGGCGGAGAACGCAGGCCAGGTCGCCGCCCAGTGCACGGTGCCGATGCTCGGGGTCCTCCCCCACCTCCCGGCCGCCGACCTCGGCGACACCGCCGGGCTCGCCGCCGCCGCCGAGCGTCACATCGACCTCGGCGCCCTCCTCGCCCGCCTCGGCGAGCCCGGGCGCCGGGCGGAGGAGGCCGAGGCCGCCGAGGTGGTGCGCCTCGACCGCGCCCACGTGTGGCATCCCTTCACCCAGACCTCGGAGTGGCTCGAGGAGGAGCCGCTGGTGATCCGCGACGGCGCCGGCTGCCGGGTGCGGGACGCCCGGGGACGCGTGTACCTCGACGGCATCTCCAGCCTCTGGACCAACGTCCACGGCCACGCCCATCCCCGGCTCGACGCCGCCCTCCGCGACCAGGCGGGGCGCATCGCCCACTCCACGTTCCTCGGCCAGACCCATGGGCCCGGCGCCCACCTCGCCGCCGAGCTCGCCGCCGCCGCCCCGGGCCGGCTCACCCGCGTCTTCTACTCCGAGGCGGGAGCCGCCGCCGTCGAGGTCGGTCTGAGGATCGCCCTGCTCGCCCAGCGCCGCCGTGGCGAGCCGCGGCGCACCCGCTTCCTCTCCCTCGAGGACGGCTACCACGGCGACACCGCCGGCGCGGTCAGCGTGGGGCGGTCCGAGCCCTTCCACCGCGGCCTCGACCCGCTGCTCTTCGACGCGGTGCGGGTGCCCCCGCCGCAGCTGATCCGGGCCCGCCGGGGCGGCTCGGCCGACGCGGCGGAGCGCGAGTCGCTCGCCGCGCTGCGGCGGGCCGTCGCCGAGACCGGCGACCGGCTCGCGGCGGTGGTCGTCGAGCCCCGGGTCCAGGGGGCGGCGGGGATCTGGCCGCACTCCGACGCCTGGCTGCGGGCCGTCGCCGCCGAGGCCCGCGGCTGCGGGGCGCTGCTGCTCTGCGACGAGGTCGCCACCGGCTTCGGCCGCACCGGCGACCTCTTCGCCTGCGGCGGAGCCGGGATCGAGCCGGACATCCTCACCCTCGGCAAGGGCCTGAGCGGCGGCTACCTCCCCCTCTCCGCGACCCTGGTCGGCGACGACCTCTTCGACCTCTTCACCGGCGCCCACACCGAGCACCGCACCCTCTACTACGGACACACCTTCACCGCCAACCCGCTCGCCTGCGCCGTCGCCCGCGCCTCCCTCGCCCTCTTCGACGAGGAGGACACCCTGGCCCGCGCCCGCGACCTCGGCCGCCGGCTCGGCGAGCGGCTCGGTGAGGTCGCCGACCTCCCCGGGGTCACCGAGGTGCGCCGCCGCGGGGTCATGGCCGGCATCGAGCTCGGCGGCGGCCGGCTCGACCGCCCCCTCGATCCGGCGCTGCGGGCGGGCCGCCAGGTGGTCCTCGCCGCCCGCCGCCGCGGGGTCGTCGTCCGCCCCCTCGGGGACGTCGTGGTGCTCAACCCTCCCCTGGTGATGACCGACGCCGACGCCGACCTCCTGGTCGAGGCGGTCGCGGAGGCGATCGTCGAGGTCGTGTCACGCCTCCCCGCCCTGCCGGGGGTGCGTTGATAGGATGGGCGCCCCGGGAGCCTTCCCGCCGACGTAGCTCAGTGGTAGAGCAGCCGCCTCGTAAGCGGCAGGCCGGGAGTTCGAACCTCCCCGTCGGCTCCAGGGGGCATATATTGGCGTCGTGGCACGGATTTCTGCCCTGCTCCGCCACCGTGTACGCGAGGTCTCCGGCAACGTCTGGCAGGCGCCCGTGGCTCCTTGGGCAGGTCGCCTGCACGATCTTTCCCATCGCCGCCTGGAGAAGGTCCAACCGGAAGGCACGATCGGCCCGAACCGATCAGCTTCCGCTCGCGGTGCCCCAGAGCCCGCTCATCGGAACGCACCGCAGCCGGTCGCCGAACGAGAGCGTCTCGGCGCCCGTGTAGAGCACCAACCCGGCGCAGAACGCCTCACCGACCTTCTCGGCGAGGAGGCGTAGACCGCGGAAGTCGTCAGCCCGAACGGTGGCGCCCGCCTTGACCTCCACGCCGACGACGCGGCCGTCGGGCGCCTCGAGCACCGCGTCCACCTCCGTTCCGTCCTTGCTGCGAAAGTGGAACAGCTCGGCGCGCGTCTCCGCCCAGCCGAGCTGGCGGCAGAGCTCCATTGTGACGAAGCTCTCCACCACCGGCCCCGCCTCTGCCGACGGTGTCGCCAAACCGTCGGCGGTCACTCCCAGGAGATGGCACAGCAGTCCGGTATCGCACATGAACACCTTGGGGGCACGGACTGCCCTCGTCGTGCGGCTGGTCGCCCATCCCGGGACGACCCTGATGATGTAGGCCGCCTCGAGAAGTTGGATGTAGCGGCGCGCCGTCGTCGAAGCCAACCGTGTGTCGCGCGCCAGTTCCTCGATGTTGAGGAGGCGGCCACTGCGAGCGGCGAGGAGGCGGAGCAACTGTCGCAGCTCACGGAGGCGTTCGATTCCGACGAGGTCGGGGATCTCCCGATGCACGAGAGCGCCGATGTAGCTATCGAACCAGGCTGCGCGCCGTCGCTCGGTGACCCGGGGCACCACCTCGGGGAAGCCGCCTGACACGGCTCGGCGGAGGTAGTCGACCCTCCTCAGGGGTTGTCACGGTGTGGCCGGGCCAGCCGACGAACGCACGATCGACAAAGCCATCGATCTGTCCCTCGATCTCGCCCTGGGAGAACGGCCAGAGCTCGATGATCTCCATGCGGCCGGGAAGCGCGTCGGCCACCCTCGGCAGAGTGAGGACATTGGCCGACCCGGTGAGCAGGAACTGGCCCGGCCGATTGGACCGGTCCACCGCGGCCTTGATTGCGAGCAGGAGCTCCGGCGCCCGCTGGATCTCGTCGATGAACAAAGTGCCGTCGTCCTTGTGGACGAGGCCGGCCGGGTCGGCGCGAGCAGCCGCCAGGGTCAGGTCGTCGTCGAGGGTGAACTGCTCAGCCGCAGGCCTCCCGGCGAGGGCCAGCTGGGCAAGGGTGCTCTTCCCTGCCTGCCGGGCGCCGGCGATCAGGACCACCCGGGTGTCCTGGAGAGCGTCCTGCACCCGCGGGAGCAGGTGCCGGCGCCTGATATTGGGCGGGAGAGGAGGAGGCACCACCCCATTCTGGAGGATCAGACGCCCATCCGTGGTGGATTGGACGCCGTGTAGTGGTGGCTTGGACGGCACCGGATCGCGAGATGGTCGCTACTGAACAGGCTCTCCGCACGTCGTCGTCGGAGTCTCTCGACGAATGAACCCCAGGAGCAGCAGGACGCCTGGCAGCAATCCAGCGGTGGCGGGCGCGATCGCCGATGGCCCAGGATCGCCGTGGAACAGCGCCACACCCACGAGCACAACGTAGGCACTGAGCACGATGACAAAGCCGCCGAGCGCTGGCGCCCTCTGTCCACGGGCCGCAAGGACGCCGAGCAGGAGGAGCGTGGCGGGGCCGGCCACCGCGACGATCATGAAGGCCGCCTCACCTGCGCCGAAGGTTCCGTGCCGCCCGGCGGCGAGACCGACGCTGAAGCCGTCCGCGGCCACCCCGACTACGAGGAGCGGCACTGCGCCGGCCGCGAGGGAGCCACCCCCGGCCACCAGCAGTCGCTCGCTCACCGACCGCCGTGTTCGTCTGCTGTCTCCCGACACCCACCACCCGCCGCATGCGCTGATCACGACGTATACGGCCAGGATGAGAGCGACGGGCACGAGGTCCACGCGTCAATCGTCCCATCCTGCGCAGCCTTGCGACGGCAGCCGGTCGGCGGCATACCCAAGGCACCACTGGTCCGGAAATCCCTATGGCGCCTCACCGCCACGGTATGCCATCTCGTAAGCGGCAGGCGTGAGTTCGAACCTCCCCGTCGGCTCCAGACCGAATCAGCCCGTCTCCGACTCGGATCGGGCATGTTGCCTACGAAGCAGATGGCCATAGCTGAAGCGCCTCAATCACGCCTTGAGAGTTGCTCAACAAGCAACTGGCCCAAGGCTTGAAGCTCACCACTCGTCGCGACGGCGACGGGCGTCTTCCAGCGCCAGGACGCTCAGCTCGTCGCCGTCGAGCCTGTAGATGACGATGTACGGCGGCACCGACAGGACGTGCTCCGGTCGATCCGTGGCCAGGCGACGGAAGGCTCCGGAACCGCAGACCGGACAACCACCGGACCGCCTCGTAGAGGTGCGCCGCCGAGCGCGGCGCGCGCTCAGCGATCGCCTCCAGGTCGACGAGCGCCTGATCCTCCCAGAGGACCCTCACTCACCTTCGTTCGGCTCCGGCAGGCGAACGCCCGTGGCCTCGAGCCGGCGTCGAACCTCGGCGTCGTCATGGAGCACCAGTTCGCCTCGTTGACGACGCTCCTCGAGCTCGTCGAGACGCCTGAGCACATCGGGGTCGGCGAGCAGCCGCTCGATCTCCTCGTCGAAGGGGTCGGGTGCGAGTGCCTTGGCTTCAGTGTGCCTGATGCCGAGCGCCTCCGGCGGACTGGCGTGTCCCGGCGACGTCTGGCCAGGCAGCCCGGCGACCGCTGGCTCGAGCGGCATCCTCGGCGGGATGGTGGTGATCCAGACCCCGGGCCCCTGCCTGCCGCCGCCGCCCGGCAGCTCGTGGCCAAAGCCCTCCAACCGCACGCTGGCCGGCACCTACGTGATCCACGTTGACAGCTGCCAGAGCACTGCCGCCTACGACATCACCATCGAGGCGGACGCGCGGGACGCGCTCCATCTGGTGAGCGAGCGGCCAGCGAAACGCAGCGCCCATCCCGCCTGCCCTGATCATCTCGGCAGGGCCGGCGGGGAGGCCATATGTCGACCGCGCGCTGACCCCCCGGTCAGACCGGTCCTCAGCCGCCCTGAAGGGCCTGCTTAGCCGTGAGCGCGGTGCGACATCGACCTCACAATGTGCTCGACCACTTCGGCGGGCAGGCGGACAGCGTGGTCTTCGACGTAGTGCGCAAGGCCGCCGGGCCAGTGGTACTTCCCGTCGGTAAGCTCGTCGCTGCCGTTCTCCCCATGGCAGATCCGGCAGTTGGAGAGTCCGCAGAATCGCGCGCTTACGGTCCCGCTCTCGAGGTATGCGACGACCAGCGTCCGCTCGGCGGGATCCCACTCCTCGTCGACGAGTTCGTGCGGATTGGGCAGGTCCGGCTCCTCTCTACTTCGCCAGTAGCCCAGGGCCACCGTTCCTGGCGGCCGCCCGGCCGGCGCCCCATGCGCGTTCACCAGCCTCCTGACGCGTGCCCTCGCCCGCGCATACATGGGCCCGTCCCCTTCCCGGTCAGCGGTCATGACATCCCGCTCCGCCTCAACGAGGCACCGGACGTGGTGAGTGAGCACCGAGTAGCTCACCAGCTGCCGGTCGAGGGCCAGGAGGTAGCGCATTGTGTGGTCCGCGCTCACGCGTGGCGCCCGCTCGAGCCGCCGCAGAGCGCTGGGGGACATCCCTGCGTCTGTCGCGACCGCCGCTGCGGACATGCCCACCTCGACCCTCAGGTTGCGAAGCGCCGGCCCGCTGAGGCTCCCCCACATGACCGTGGCCTACGCCCTCCCGGCGCAGCCGCGCCGGTCACCCGAAGTGCTCTGAAGCCCGTCTGAGCAACCCTTAGGCAACCCAGGGCGTCCCAGGGGCTGAAATCCCTTATCCCGCCTCATCGCCACGGTATGCCATCTCGTAAGCGGCAGGCCGGGAGTCCGAACCTCCCCGTGGGCTCCAGGGGGACGCACCGGGTCGCCGCCCCCGGCACGTACACCGAGAACATCGACTTCAAGGGCAAGGGCATCATCGTGAGGTCGTCGGGTGGTCCGTCGACGACGACCATCGACGGCAACCGCCAGGGCCCGGTGGCGCGCTTCATCTCAGGAGAGACGTGCGCGGCGATCCTCCAGGGCTTCACCCTCCGCAATGGGCTCACCCTGGGGAGCATCAACTACTCCGGCGGAGGGATCCTCATCGTCGGGTCCTCTCCGACCATCACCGGCAACGTCGTCACTGCGAATCACGGATGCGCGGAGGGTGCCGGGATCTTCGTCGACCAGGGGTGCCGGTGCTCTCCGGCAACACCGTCAGCCAGGACGCCCTCGACGTCTGCACGGGGTCGGGAGGCGCCGGCATCGCACTCCTCGGCCAGGGGTCGACCCAGGTGATCGGCAACGTCGTCAGCGGCAACACCTCGTCCGGAGACGCCGGGGGCATCCTCGAGGCGCAGGCGGGCTCGCCACTCATCGAGGGCAACGTCATCAGCCGCAACCTCGCGGGACGTGGTGGTGCTGGCGATGGTGGCGGTCTCGAGATCGCCGTCGCCGGACACGTCGCCGTCGTACAGAACCTCATCGTCGACAACCAGGTGCTGCCCTGCCCCGATGTCTGCGGGTTCGGTGGCGGAGCCTTCGTCGGCGCGCCGAGCGGCGACGCGCTGCTCCTCAACAACACCTTCGCGGGCAACGTCCCCGACGGCGTCTTCCTCACCGGTGCCGGAGGAGCGCTACAGGTGACCGGGAACATCGTCGAAGCGCCGACGGGCTCCGCGGCCGTCATCTGTGACCAGCGCGCACTGCCACACGTCACCTTCGCCAGCAACGATGCGGTGGGGACCGCGGGGGCGGGGTACGACCCCAATTGCGGGGCCGTCGCCGGCACCCACGGCAACATCAGCGCCGACCCGCGCTTCGGCGCCGCCACCAAGGGCGACTTCCATCTGTCGTCGGGGTCGGCCGCCCTCGGTGCGGGCGACGCCACCGCCCCGGGACTGCCCGCGCGGGACCTCGACGGAAATCCACGCCGTACCGGCGCAACCGTCGACCTGGGTGTCTACGAGGCGCCCAGCACCGCTGCTCCGGGGGTGTGACCGGTCTGACGCTGAGCCGGACCAAGACCGGCGCCACCGTACGGTGGTCCGCACCTGCATGGATCGGGAGCGGGAGGGTCACCTCCTATCGCGTCACCCTGTCGGCGTGTTGGAAGCGCCCAGACGCTGTCCACGAAGAAGACCTCGGCGAAATTCACCAGGCTCGTGAAGGGCGTCAGCTGCACCGTCACCGTCGTTGCCCTCAACCGGTCCGGCACCGGGCCGCCGGCGAGCGTCTCCGGGCAACCCTCCACCCGACCTATGCATTCACGAGGTCCAGGACACGGACGATTGAGCCGTCCCCGCTGGCACAGGTCTGGAACTGGGCGACCACGTCCGGCCCGGTCGGGGCCGGCCGCCCAGGGCCGATGGGCCAGCCGTCATGGATGAACACGACACGCCAGAGGTGCGCCTGCCCGTCGCCGTCGTAGTAGGTGATGAGCGAACCGGTACCCATGTGCATGAGCGGGCTGAAGACCCCCAGGTTGTGGCCGAGGAAGTAGGTCGGGGCCGGATAGCAGGTGTCGATCGCCGCCTCCATGCGCGCCAGGGGGGAGCGCCCCGTGCAGTCGGAGTAGATCCCCACCGGAGTGCTCAGAGTGCCGTCGGCGCTGATCAGGAAGTCGCGCCTGTGGACCGCTGCGCCGGGTAGGCGCGCCGGCGTCGGGACTCGGCGGCGCGCGCTCCGCACGGGCGTCGCTGGCGGGGGTTCCGGGTGTGGGGTACTCGGGGCGAGGTGTACGGACGTCGCCGCGAAGAGGCCGGCGAGCGGGACGGTGACCGCCGCCGCCTCGGGACCGGATGCGCGAGTGGTCCGCGCGACCGCAGCGGCGCGTGCCGGCGGGTCCAGCACCTCATCGGTGAGGCCGGCGGCCAGGGCGGCGCCGAGGAGGGGCACCGCGATGACGACCATGGTCGATTGACGTGCGAGATTCACCGCGACCCGTGTCCCCCGCTCCGGAGATGGCGTCGATGGCGCGACGACGCGATGCCCCGGCCGGCAGCGCCTCACCGCGCCATGGCCCGGCCGCCACACGTGGCGCCCATGTATCGTAAACAACTGTCATCAACTCGTCCAGTGTCCGTGTGTTCCGGCCATCAACGGCGATGACCGGCCAGACGGCCACGGGACCGGTTCCGCCCTGCACGTGTTCGTTGACGACACGCACATCCGTTCGGTAGTATACACAGGAATGTGTGAGCACGGCCTCGACGCAGACCCCCACGAGGCGCTGGACGCAGCGGTCAGGCGCTTCATCGCTCGCACCCGGACCTCGACGCGCTCGGCCGTCGATCTCGGTGACGCGATCGTCCCCACCCAGCTGCTCATCGACGCGCTGCGCCTGGATCTTGCCCGTGACGCGGCGCACTTCGCGGCCACCGACGAGTGGGAGCGGCAGGGCTTCACGACGCCGATCGCGTGGCTCACCAACGAGTGCCACATGACGCCCGGTGAGGCCGGCGCCGCCATCTGCGTCGGCGACCGGGCGAACTCGCTGCAGCCCAGCGTCGAGGCGATGGGCGCCGGCAGGGTCGGCTTCGCCCATGTGGTCCTGCTCGCCAGGACGGCCGAGGCCGTGCAGGAATCGGGCGCGCAGCTGGACGAGCTCCGGTTGCTGCGCAAGGCGGAGGCGCAGAGCCCCCACCAGTTCCGTCGCGACTGCGCCCATGCCCGCCACGCCGCCGACGCCGCCGCCTTCCAGAGGCGGCAGCAGCAGTGCGCCGACGAACGTTTCCTCGAGGTGCGATCACTGGGCGGCGACGACGGCGGCATCTGGGTGAAGGGCTTCATCGACGCCGTCGGCGGCGCCACTCTGCGCGCCGCGCTCGAGCCGTTGGCGCGCCCGCTGGGAGCGGACGACGATCGCCCGCGAGGGCGCCGCCTGGCCGACGCCCTCGTGGAGATGGCCGCGTACACGCTGAACACCGGCGGCCAGGGGGTGACGCACTGCCAGGTGCCGCACCTGCAGGTCACCACCACCCTGGAGACACTCCTCGGCGCCCCCGGAGCACCCGGCGCTGAGATGGAGGTGCCGAGGTGCCGGCGCCAGGTGCGCTGGACCGAGGTTCACCACGTCGCGCACTGGGTGCACGACGGCCCGACCGAGGAGGCCAACCTGGTTCTCCTCTGCTTCACACATCATGATGACGTCCATCTGCGTGGCTGGCAGATCGTGCGCGTCGCCGGTGAGCGCGAGGTGCTCGCCATCCCACCGGTCCCGCTCGGCGACCCCCGCGTTCGCGGACCGGCACGGCGTGAGGTCGCATGGGCTGACGTCGCACAGTACTCGGCGATGGTCTGGGCGTATGCCTGCTCAGGCGAGCGAGAAGAGCACCTTCCCGGCGCGTGCGGAGAGCCTGCCGTGGCTGAGGGCGGGTCGATGGTCCTCGAGCGCATAGACGGCGTCGACGGGAGCCGAGAGCGTGCCGTCGGCCACCAGTGCGGCGACTCGGGCGTAGGTCTCGGCGATCTCGATGGCCGGGGTGCTCTCCAGCCAGTTCTTCAGCCACCAGCCGTGCACGTGGAGGCTGCGGTAGATCAGGTCCAGGGGCGGGACCACGACCGGCTTGCGGTGAAGGGCGGCGTAGCTGACGATCGCGCCGCCCACCCTCAGCGACGCGGCGAGCACGCTCACCGGCTCGCCTCCGGATGATGACCACGCGCTCGCCGACGCGGCCTGCATCGACCCCCTCGCCGACAGCGACGATACGGCCCACCCCCTCGGCGCCCAGCGGCGCGGGCAGGGGTGGGCGGTAGCCGTAGGTGCCTCTGATGAGAAGCAGGTCGGAGGGATTGATCGGCGCGGCCTCGATGGCGGCCGCCACCTGCCCGCGCCCCGGCGGCGAGCTCTCGACCTCGACGAGCTCGGCGGACTCTGCCGGCGGTCCGAAGGCCGAAGGCTGCAGGGCCTTCATGGCGAGGTGGTCTCGGCTGGGGTGAGCAGGCAGGTCGTGGTTCCGTGGGCGAGCAGCCGTCCGTCCGCCAGCGCGGTGACTCGTCCCTCGGCGGTCGCGGTGCGGCCTCCGCGATGCAGCACCCGCCCCTCGCCGAGAAGCTGGCCCGTGTCTCGGGTCACGGCCCGAACGAAGTTGACCGTCAGCTCGAGGGTCGCATGACCCACGCCGGCGGCGAGCGTCGACTGCACCGCCGATCCCATCGCCGAGTCCAGGAGCGTGGCGACCAATCCACCGTGCACGATCCCGATGGGGTTGTAGTGCTGTTCGCCCGGGGTGACCGAGAACACCACCCGACCCTCCTCGGCGACGGTGAGCGCGAGTCCCATCAGCGCTCCGATCGGCGCTGGGGGGATCTCGCCGCGCAGCCAGGCACGCAGGAACTCGATCCCGCGCATCTGCCGGGCCAGGCGCGCACCTGCCATGGGGTCGTCCCACCTGACCACGATCTGACGATCGACCCCGGGTGCCCGCACCGGCCCCCCATCGGTCGTCCTGTCGAGAGCGCTGTGCATCCCCGGCGTCCTCCTGCTGCGGTGCCGGGCGGTCGCCCGGACATCTGGGTTCGTGAGATGAACGCAGATGATCGTACCCGGCTGGGTTCTTAATGACAACCCTGGTGCTATGCTCCGGTGGTGGAATGGAGACAGCAGAGCTCCGAGAACTGCTCGATCGGCCGCGCCCTCGAGGTGATCGGCGAGAAGTGGACCATCCTCGTCCTCCGCGAGCTGTTCAACGGGGTGCGCCGGTTCGACGAGATGCAGTGCCACCTCGGCATCCCCCGGCCGATCCTCAGCGACCGCCTGAGCCGTCTGGTCGACGAGGGGGTGCTCGCCCGGTCCGAGTACCGGGAGCCCGGGCAGCGGACGCGCCACGAGTACCGGCTCACCGAGATGGGCCTGGACCTCCAGGCCGTGCTCATCGCTCTGATGGAGTGGGGCGACCGCCACCGGGCCGGTCCGGAGGGACCAGCGCGGGTGGTCCGTCACCGCGGGTGCGGCGAGCCCCTGCATGTCGGGCTCGTCTGCGCGGCCGGGCACACCGTGACGTCAGCCCGGGACGTTGTGGGGGATCCCGGACCGGGTGCGCGACCGCTCGTCACGCCGACTGGTTCCTGATCCAAGCTGTATCTCCTGGGACGGCGGCTCGCGGAGATCGCGGCCACCTCGATGGGCGTGCCAGCTCGCACACGCGTTTCACGCTGGGCGGCGAGGTAGAGCTCGACCGACCAGACCGGCGGGCTCCCGGTCGCGGTCGTGATCGACCTCGCCCTCCTCCATCAGCGCTTCCGCAGCGGCGAGGTCACCGGTCAGCACGGTCGCCCCGGCCAGCTGGCCGAGAGAGAGGGTGAGCAGGGAGAGCGCGCCGGTGTCACGGGCGCGCTGCACCGCGCGCACGGCGAAGGTGAGCCAGAGGTCGTGGTCCCACAGGAGCCACGCGATCCGCATCGCGGGCTGAAGCCGGCGGAGGTCGTCGCTCTCGAGCAGGGCGCCGAGCGCCCGCTCCCGAGGGAGGCGGCGAACGCCAGCCGGATGTCGAGCGCCTCGAGGTAGGTCTCGCGTGCCAGCCGGATGTCGAGCGCCTCGAGCCTGCGCGCGCGCCGCCGTGATCAGCAGCGGAGGTGCAATCGTGGCCACGCCGGGTGACGAAGGCGATCCGCGCTCGCATCCGCTCGAGCCGAGCGCGTCCCAGCTCGTCGAGGAGGCCCTCGTCGGCCGCATCGAGGAGCCCCGACGCGGCGGTGGCCGCTCCCGCGTCCAGGCTCGCCTGCGCGGCGGCGAGCGCACGCTCGGCCCGGCGCCGGGGGTCGGGGGTGAGGGCGACGGCCCGCTCGAGGAGGACCCCCGCCGTCACCACGCTTCCCCGACCCTGGGCACCGGCCGCCGCGGTGCGCTCGAGCTCGCCGGCCACCACCTCGTCCGGTCCGGGTGCGGCGTGCGCGCGGTGCCATGCCCGGCGCTGGGAATCGAGACCGGGGTCGATGGCGTCGGCGATCGCCCCGTGGAGGGTGCGAGGCTCCTCCGGCGACGCCGCCCCGTACACCGCGGAGCGCACCAGCGGATGGCGAAAGTCGATGCGGGCGCCGAGCTCCACCAGTCCGTCGGCCACCGCCGGCGCCGCTGCGCCGAACCCGGCGGCCCGCTCCGCCGCCGCGGGGCCGCGGGGGAGCTCGAGCAGGGCAAGCGGGTTTCCATGGGTCTCGGCGACGATCCGGTCGCGCACGCGCTCGTCGAGCCCGCCCGGGGTCACCGAGGCCAGCAGCTCACGGGCGTCTCGGGCGGGAAGTCCCTCGAGGCGCAGCTCGGGGAGGCCCTGGAACTCCGGCGCCGCGCAGGGCTCGCGGATCGCGACGAGCATCACCACGGACTCCGCGTACAGCCGGCGCGCCGCAATCGCCAGCGCCTGGGCCGATGCCTGGTCGAGCCACTGGGCGTCCTCGACGACGCACAGGAGCGGCTGCTCCTCGGCGACGTCGGCCAGAAGGCCGAGCACGGCGAGGCCGACCAGGAAGCGATCCGCCGCAATGCCCGGGGTCAGCCCGAAGGCGGATCCCAGGGCGTCACGCTGGGGCGCGGGCAGACGGTCGCGCCGGTCGAGCATGTCCGGTCCGCAGAGCCGGTCAGACCGGCGTAGGTCAGCTCCATCTCGGACTCGACACCGGTGACGCGGGCGACGCGAAGGCCGGACGCCGTCGCGACGGCATGGTCGACGAGTGCGGTCTTGCCGATCCCGGCCTCGCCGCGGAGCAGCAGCACGCCGCTCCGACCCTCGCGGACGGTCGCGAGCAGCCGGTCGAGAGCGGCGCGCTCCCTGCGGCGGTCGCACAGTCTCCTCCGGCCCACCGGCCCCGTCCCGACCATGGCTGAGGCTCGATCCTAGGGCATGGGCTCGACGGACTGCGCACCCCGGTCCGCAGCCGGACGCCCCCACACTGCACAATTGGCCGCCCACTGGGACTGATGGAGGAATCGCGATGGCGACGGTCGAAAGCGGCACCGCTCTCACCTGCGGTCACGAGGGCTGCGGCTGCCAGGTGCGGATCGACGCGGTCTGCAACTGCTCCGGCGGCGGCGACAGCTACACCTGCATCTGCGGTGCCACTCTCGTGGAGAAGGCGGATGCCTCGCCGATCGCCGGCGGCGCGGTGCTCACCTGCGGCCATGACGGGTGCGGCTGCGCGGTTCGCATCGAGGCGGAGTGCAACTGCTCCGGCGGCGGCGACAGCTACGTCTGCATCTGCGGCGCGCCGCTGGTCACCAGGGCCGCCTGAGGCCGATCAGGCATCCTCAGCGGACCACGACCTCCCCGAGCATGTGCGGGTGGATGGTGCACCGGTAGTAGTGGGTGCCGGGCCGGCTGAAGGAGCGGTCGAAGGCGCCGGAGCTCTGGCTGGGGCTGGCGAAGTCGTCACCGGTCACGTCGTGTGGGTTCCTCCCGGCCCAGAGCCACTCCACCGTCGCGTTCGCGGCGATGGTCACAACCTGCGGGGTGAAGAGGTTGTCCTCCACCCGCACGGAGGCGGTCGCGCCGGAGGTCGAGCGGGCCGTCGTCGGGGTGGCGGCTCCACCGTGCGATCCACCGCCGCACCCGACGGTGAGCGCCACGACGCCCAGACCTGTGATCGCCCGGCGGAGGACGGCCCGGTTCACAGCGCCCGCGCGCGGGTCAGGCGTCGCCGTACCTCGTCCAGTTGGCCCCGCCATCGGTCGACCGCCACACGTGGACTCCCCACTGGAAGGCCAGCAGGTCGCCATTCGGCAGCCCGAAGGCGTCGTCGATCAGTGGCTGGTCGAGCACCCTGGTCCAGGTGGCACCCCCGTCGGTGGAACGCCAGATCCCATGGTTGTGGTCGGATTCGGTGGCAACCATGCCGAAGAGCACACCCACGGTGGATGTGAAGGACATCACGCTGTCGAAGCTGAAGGTGGTCTGGGTCTGCTGCCAGGTCTGTCCTCCGTCGCGGCTGACGGTCACGCCGCCGTGCTCGGTGGTGGCGACCAGGCAGGTGGCGCACGCCGACCACTGCGAGATCGCGTTCATCGAGGTCGGGACCGTCGGTGTCGCCGGGAGGCTGGGCTGAGCATCGCTGGTGACGTCGAGACCGTCCTGGGTCGAGAAGAGGAGCGACGTGCCGCTGTCGTACATGGTGGTGATCAGGGCATTGGTCGGAAGCGCCTGCTGCCAGGTGTGACCGCCGTCGACGCTCCGGTAGATGCCCTGACCGTTGATCGAGGCCCACGTCACCCTGCCGTCGGGCGAGGCGACGAGGTTCGTGACCGACGCCCCCGCCGGTAGTCCCTGGACCGGCACCCACGTCCTGCTGTCGCCGGAGCTCCTGACGTCGGCGGGTCCGCTCATGGACATCGAGCCCATGCCGCCGCCGCTGGATGCGGACCCCGCCGCCGTCGACGACGAGGAGCTCATCGAGCCCATTCCCTGCATCGAGCCCATGCCCTGCATCGAGCCCATGGATCCGCTGGTCGAGCGGCCCGCTGACGTCGAGCCACTGCCGGTCGCGGTCATCGACGACATCCTCATGAAGGCGCCGACATATCCGTTCGGGACCCGGGCGAGGGCGGCCACCATGCTGTCGCCGGCGGTGGGCACCGGCTGCCAGGTGTGACCGCCGTCCTCACTCCGCCGCAGCCCGTAGTGGGTGGCGATGAGGATCTCGTTCGGATTCGCACCCAGCACCGCGCCGTGCACGTGGTTGGCGACCGCGCCACCCGTCGCCGCCGCCTGCGGACTCGACGCCCCCGTGGCGGGCGATGTGCCGCCGCCGCAGCCGCAGGCGAGCAGCGAACCCAGCACGACCGCCGCCATCCCGCCGCGCAACCGCGGTGTGCCACCCCTCATCACCACACCCCCCACTGACCACTGACACGCGCAGCCTGCAGGCGGAGATGATGATGGATGGACCGGTCCACTGCCAAATCCGTTACGGCGCAGGCCAAAGTGGCATCAATGCATCGCCGGTGCCGAGCCGCGACCCGTCCCGATCTGCAACACGCCGTCGACTCGTGCGGTCCTGGTTGGTGAGGGGCGGAGGCCACGAGGAGGGAACGGGTGGGAGGCGGCGCGGGCTGGAGGGCGCCATCACGCCCTTGACCGGTTCGCACCGCTCGCGTGTCTGCGGACATGAGAACTCGACGCCCCCCGCACCGCACGCTATCCTCTGCCCGATGCGCGGGCATGCACGCCGCCGCTGGACCGCAGCCGGGGCCGCCCTGCTGCCGCTTCTGGGCGTGTGGCTGGGCCACACCGCGGAGTTCGTGCGGGTGCACGGCTCGGCCGGCCTGCGCGGGGAGCTGGTCGGCTCGGTCCACGGCTACATGCTGCCCACCGGGATCCTGCTCGGGATCCTGGCCGCCGCCGCCGGGGTGCGGTGCGCGCAGGTCTGGCAGCAGCTCGGCCTGCGGCTGCGGATCGCCCGCCACGCCCTGTCCCACGCCTGGAGGGGTGGGATCGGCCCGGTGCCGGTGACCCCGCGCCAGCCGCCCCGGCCCGAACCGCTGCGCCTCTCCTCGGTGCTGGTCCGGCTGGCGCCTCTCCAGATCACGCTCTACGTGCTCCAGGAGAATCTGGAGGCCTGGCGCGCCGGCCTGGCGACCCCGGGGCTCGGAGCGATCGGCGGGGTTCACCGGGCGGCGCCCCTGGTCCATGTCCTGGTGGCGGCGTGCCTCGCCGCGCTCGTCGTCCTCCTCCATCGGGCGCTGCGCCGGCGCCACCACGCGGTGCTCGCCTGCCAGCGCCTCGCCCGCGTGCTCCTCGCCGCCCTGCTGCGCTCCCCGACGGAGCCGCGGCCCCGCCCGGTCTGGCTCGCCTCCGCCCGCGACCGGTGGACCCTCCAGCTGCTCCGCCGGCCGCCGCCCGCCGTCCCGCTCGCCTTTTGACTCCTCCTGCGGGCCTCTCAGCCCGCCGCCGCCCATCAGCCGCGGCGTCACCGTCACAGGAAGCAGGTGCTCATGGTCTCTCTCAGTGGTGTTCGCGTACGCTCCGTCCCCCGGTCAGCCGAGGTGGTGGTGGTGCACGCCCGCGTTCGCGACGTCGTCCATGACCGCGAACATGTAGACCATCCCGGACGCCATCAGGATGCGGCTCCCCTTGGTGGCCGCGTCCCACGACCGCTGGAGCGCACCACCGGAGGCGTCCCGGGCGAGGAGGCAGCCGTCCACCAGCACGTTGACCATGAAGTACGCGATCAGGATGGTGGTGAGGGTGAGCACGGACACGCCGGGCAGGGCGAACATGTAGACCATCGCGCCGTTGGCGACGGCGTGGTGCAGATCGCCGAGCATCTCCCGGGTGCGTCCCGACCGGCGGCTGCGATCCGCGCCCACCAGGAAGTAGGCGGTGGCGGCGGCGAACACCGCCTGCCAGAGCCCGCTGATCAGGGCGCCTCCCATGTACGGCCCGAGCATGAACACCATTCCCGCGGCCATCAGGGCGTGGGAGGCGTGCTGCCGACGATGCCCCGACCCGGCGGCGTGGCGGGTCAGGCAGCGGGCCGCGCAGTACAGACCGGTGAGGGTGAAGGCGAGGAGGAAGAACCACCAGACGCCAGCAGGGCCCTCTCGGTGCGCCATCATCCAGACGGTCCCCCCGAGCAGCGTGCAGTCGGCCCACAGGGTAGCGCGCCCGCGTCGATCATGCACCTGCCCGCGAAAGTGGCAACACTGACGAATTCACCGCAGTGTGCAGAGCATCCGAGCGCCCCCCCCAGGTGGGGTGGATCTGCCTGCAGGACGGTCACCGACTGCACCGGGTGATTCAATGAGCACTGCCCACGACACCGCTCCGTCCGCGGCCGGGCTGCGCCATCTCGACCTCGACATCACCGGGATGACGTGCGGCTCCTGCTCAGCCCGCATCGAGCGTGTGCTCGGCCGGATGCCCGGGGTCGCCGCGGTCAGGGTGAACTACGCCACCGGCCGGGCCGGCGTCGAGCACGACCCGGATCTGGTCGACGCGAACGGCGTCCTCGCCGCGGTGCAACGCGCCGGGTACGCGGCCCGCGAACGCGATCTCGTCGGGTCTGCTCCGGCGCCCCCCGGCACCGGCGGTCGGGGGGAGGACGGGCTGCGCCGCCGGCTGCTGCTGGCCTGGCCGCTGACCGTCGCCGCCGTGGTGCTCAGCATGGGATGGCCGCACCAGGGCTGGGCCCGGGCCACCGTGGCCGTGCTGGTCACGCCGGTGGAGTTCTGGGCCGGCTGGCCCTTCCTCCGCGGCGCGGTCGAGCGCGCCCGGCGGCGGGGGACGAGCATGGACACCCTCGTCGCCCTCGGCAGCCTCACCGCGTTCGGATACAGCACCTGTGAGCTGCTGACCGCCGGCGGCGCCCACGTGCACACGCTGAGCGGACGCGTCGACGTCGGCGGCCACCTCCACTACGACATGGCCGCGCTGATCATCTCCTTCCTCCTGCTCGGCCGCTGGATCGAGTCCCGGGCGCGGCGCCGGGCGGCCGGCGCGATCGGGGGCATCCTCACCCTCACCCCGGGCGACGCCCTGCTGGTGGTGGGCGGAGGAGCGGAGGTCGAGGAGCGGCGGGTCCCGGTGGGCAGTCTGCGCGCCGGCGACGTGGTGCGGGTGCGTCCCGGGGACCGCATCCCCGCCGACGGGCGGGTGCTCGAGGGCGCCAGCGCCGTCGACGAGTCGATGCTCACCGGCGAGCCCGTCCCCGTCGACAAGCGGGCGGGTGACGCGGTCACGGGCGGCACCCTGGCACGCGACGGGGCGCTGCTCGTCCAGCTCACCGCCGTCGGCGCCGACACCGCCCTCGCTCGCATCGCCCGGCTGGTGGAGGAGGCGCAGGCGCACAGGGCCCCGGTGCAGCGGCTCGCCGACCGGGTGGCCGGCGTGTTCGTGCCGGTGATCATCGGCCTCAGCCTGCTCACCGCGGGGGCCTGGCTGGTGCTGCGTGGCGATCCCGCGCAGGCCGTCCTCGCCGCCACCGCGGTGCTGATCATCGCCTGCCCCTGCGCGCTCGGGCTGGCCACCCCGGTGGCGCTGATGGTGGGCACCGGGCGGGCGGCCGCGAACGGCATCCTGATCCGCAGCGGTGAGGTGCTGGAGCGCTGCGGCCGCATCGACACCGTGGTGTTCGACAAGACCGGCACCCTCACCACCGGCCGCATGCGCGTCCACGAGGTGATCGCCGTCGACGGCGATTCCGCCGGTCTGCTGCGCCTCGCCGCGGCGGTGGAGCGATCCTCCGAGCATCCCGTGGGCGCGGCCCTGGTACAGGCCGCCCGCGAGCGCCGGCTGGAGGTTCCCCTCGCGGTCGACTTCGCCGCCTGCGCCGGTCTCGGGGTGCGGGCGCGAGTGGATGGACGCGAGGTGATGGTGGGACGTCGCCAGCTGTTCGCGCAGTCCGGCATCGATCTTCCCGCCGCCGTCCACGTCGCCCTCGCCCGGGTCGATGCGGAGGGTTGGACCGGAGCGGTGGTGGCCGCCGGCGGACGCGTGCTCGGGGTGGTCGCCGTCGGCGACACCCTCCGTCCCGAGGCCGCGGCCGCCCTCGCCGAGATGCGCGAGCTCGGCGTCGAGGTGTCGATGCTCACCGGCGACGCCGCCGGCCCCGCCGCCGCGGTGGCGGGGCGGCTGGGCATCGAGTCCCTCGCGGGTGCTGAGCGGGCTGCTGCCCGGCGCCAAGGCGGCCGAGGTGACGCGTCTGGGCGCCGTCGACCGCCGCCGCGTCGCCATGGTCGGCGATGGCGTCAACGACGGTCCCTCGCTCGCCGCCGCCGACCTCGGTATCGCCATCGGTGGCGGGTCCGACACCGCCGTCGACAGCGCCGGGATCGCCCTCCTCTCCGCCGACCTGCGCGGGGTGCCCGCGGCGCTCCGGGTCGCGCGCGCCACCCAGGCGGTGATCGTGCAGAACCTGGGATGGGCCTTCGGCTACAACACCGTGGCCATCCCGCTGGCGGCCTCGGGGCTCCTCGACCCGGTGGTCGCCGGCGCCGCCATGGGTTTCTCGAGCGTCGCCGTCGTCGGCAACTCGCTGCGGCTGCTGCGTGTGGACCGCTCCCGCGGGATGCGCCGCCAGGCCCGCCGCAGCGGCCTCGCCCGGCGCCGCGCGCTGCTGGTCGCGTGGGTGGCTCCGGCGCTGCTGCTGGGCAGCGTGGTCGGAGCCGCACAGGTGCTGTCCCCCGCGCGCGGGCAGCAGCTGCTCACTCCCGCGTCGTCGTCCCCCGTCGTCTCGACCTCCATCCCCGGAGGCGGGCGGCTCGCCGGCTACCTCGATCCCGCCACCGCCGGGTGGAACCAGCTGCACCTGACCTTCTTCACCGACGCCGGCAACGAGCTGCCGATCGCCGACGTCGGCCTGGTGGCGCTCTCCGCCGACGGGCGGCGGCTGCCGCTGCAGACGCGGCGGTTCGGCGACGGGCACTTCGTCTCCGACGCCCGGCTCAGCGCGGGGCTGTGGCGCATCGAGGTCGACGCCACCACCGCGGATGGCCGCCACCTGAGGCTGGAGACGCCACTGAGGGTGGCGCCGGCCGATCCCAACCCCTCCAGGAGGTAGGACACGTGATCACGGTGACACTGCGCGTTGACGGCATGACCTGCGGCGGCTGCGAGCAGAGCGTGCGTCGGGCCGTCGAGCAGGTGCCCGGGGTGACCGAGGCGACCGCCGATCACCAGGCGGGCATCGTCTCGATGCTCATGCTCGAGAGCTCGGACATCACCGCGGTGCGCGGCGCCATCCTCGATGCGGGGTTCACCACCGACACCAGGGACGCAGCGGGCGTCTAGCCGTCCTCGAGCCGGGGCCGGCGGGGAGGGCCCGCCGAACGGGCCCTCCCGGGCAGACTACGTGGTGGCCTTGCGCCGGCCGAGGCCGGCGACGAACACGGCCACGAGGCCGACGACCAGGGCGATGATGGCCACGACGAGAGCGTGGGTGGCGTTGTCGTCCGCGCTGCTCGTTCCCTGCCTGGCCGAGGCCTGGACGGCGTCGATGCGCGGGGCCTGCTTGTCCACCCTGGTGGCCAGCTCGGCGGCGGAGGGCACCTTGTTGGGCCACTGCGCCGCGGTACTGTCCTGCACCGAGTTGAAGGTCTTGTCGCTCGAGGTCACGGTCTCATCGATCGGCGTGCCCTTCACGGCTCCCTTGAGGTGGAACGTGTAGTTGCCCGGAGCGGTGGGGATGAAGTGCATCTCGTACTCGCCCGGGATTCCCAGCCCGGTGTCGGGATCGGAGGTGGGGACCAGGGGCATGGGGCCCATCTTCTGGGCACCCAGGCTGACGTCGACGGTGAGGTCCTTGTCGGTGATGTCGGTGACCGGGCTGTCACCCTGCTTGACGATCACCTGCACGGCGTTGTCGGAGCCGACGTAGGCCGGCTCGTGCACCCATCCCAGGGCGACCGTGAGCGGGCCGAACGGGTGCACATCGTGGGCGGCGGCGGGGTGAACGATGGCCAGGCTCATCGTCGCGGTTGCGGCGACCGCGACGATCCGGATCGTGGATGGCGCTCGCATCGGAGACTCCCTCTGGTATCTGGTGCGCGCCTCGGCGCGCCGGCATCTGCCATCACCTCGAGCCGGTGGCTGAGAACACCTCCGGTCCGAGGGCAACACCGGTGACGCAGGGCTGATCAGCCCGCGTCACGAAGGGAGTCACGCGGGTGGCGGCCGGCTCCAGAGCTGGGCGCCGAAGCGCTGCAGGGGCGACGGGCTCCACGAGATCGACCCGGGTCGTGGAGCGGAGACGCAGCGACGCGCCCGACGGAGCGCGGCGACGAGGCGCTCGCACCGGTGCAGCCGGGAGGCGCGGTCGTGTATCCGCCGGCTGAGGACCGCCACGCCGGTGGCGAGCAGCAGGGCCACCGCGGCCTGCACGAGCGGTGCCGCCCAGTGCAGCCCCACGAGCGCCCCCAGGCCGGGCTCCCGTCCGGTGGTGAGCGCCCCCTCGAGGTTCTCCTGGAGGAGGTAGACGCCGATCTGCCCCAGCGCGAGCGGCGGCCACAGGAGCAGGACCGAGACGGCCTCGGTCGAGCACGCGCGGGGCTCGTGGACGATCCTCGAGGTCCGCCCCCGCAACGTCCTCCGGAGGACCGTGTGGGCGACCTCGAGGCGGCGTCCCAGCGCCCGCCAGAGCCGCCACGCGCGAACGCCCAGATGCGCTGCCAGCAGGGTGAGGAGCACGCCGAGCGGCAGCATGTAGAGATGCGTCGCGCCGGCGATCGTGGACCGCAGCCCGAGGGTCCCACCCAGCCGCACGTACTCGAGGCAGTGACCGAGCCACACGCCCAGGAAGGTCAGCAGGACCGCGCCCGCTGCCGCCAGATGCCTCTGGCCCCGTCCCCTCATGGGCGGGAGGATAGCGCAGTCACGACACCTGGGTCGTGACCGATCTCCGCGCACTCCCGACCGCGCGGAACCCTCGGGATTCCTTGCGAAAGCAGCACCGCAGTGCCACTTTCGTCAGCAGTTCACAGCCCTGTCGACCGGGTGGCGACTGCGCCCCGGTGAGGGTATTGTGTCGGGATGGCTCGCGGGCGACAGCGGCGACTGTTCGCGCCCACCCTGGTGCTGGTGGCCCTGGTCGGCACCTGGGTGGCGCACACCCTGGAATACGTGCGGGTGGCCGGCGGTGCCGGCCTGCACGCCGAGCTGTTCGGCTCCCTTCACACCTACATGCTGCCGGTGGCAGCGGTGCTGCTGGCTCTCTCCGCGGCCGGCGGGGCGGGCTGGTGGCGGGCCTGGCACGCAATGGGTCGACGGCTGGACGCCGTGCACTCCGCCCTCGCCACCGCGCTCCGGGGGCGCCCGTCCACCGCTCCGCCGGAGACTACGATCGCGCCGCCGTCCGGAGGGGCGCGCTGGGCCGCTCTCGTGCTGCTCCTCGGCGGGCTGCAGCTCACCCTCTACCTCCTGCAGGAGAACGTCGAGGCCGGGCTCGGGGGGGCGCCAATGCCCGGTCTGGGCGTCGTCCTCGGTGCCCACGCCGCGGCCCCGCTCGTGCACCTCGCCGTCGCCACCCTGCTCGCCAGTGTGCTGGCGACCGCCGACCGGGCCCTCCGGCGTCGCGGCGAGCGCATCACCGGCGTCGTCCGGCTGCTCCGGGTCCTCCTCGCCCACCTCGCTCCCACGGCTCCGCCCCCGGCTCCGGTCGCGGTGTGGCGGCCCTCCCCCCTCGACCGCCTCGGGCGGCAGCTCTGGAACCGGCCTCCTCCGACCGCTCTCCCCGCTCGCTGATCCCGGCCGCGCGGACCCCGCGCGGCCACCGTCGAGACAGGAGGAGAAGCGTGCTCGCAGGCACCCTACGTCCGCACGGACTGCTCGTCATGGAGAGCAGGCCGGAGAAACTCGAGCGGCTCGAGGCCGAGCTCGCCGCCATCGACCGGGACATCGTCGACCAGATCAGCGCGCTCCGCCGCGCGGAGCTGCTGGCGGCACGCAAGCGCGTCTATGAGGAGCTCCATCCCGGCAGCCGCCACGGCGGAGCGCCCGGGCGTGCAGGCGGTGGCAAGGCGCTCCGCAGCGATGCGGGACCTCGCTCCCACGCCGCCGACGCCGCCACCCGCACCGGGCTCTCGGAGCGCAGCGTGAGGCAGCTGGTGCAGATCGCCGACGACATCCCCGCCCCGCTGCGCGATCTCATCCACAGCAGCCCGCTGGCCTCGCGTCAGCGATGGCTGCTGGGGGTCGCGCGTCTGTGGCGCGACCCCGACGAGCAGCGCCGCCGGGTCAGCAGCGCCCTGCCCGCAACCCGGTCCGAGGCGTCCTAGCCGAGCGCGGACGGCCGCCCGCCCGCGGGCGGGCGGCCATCCCTGCCGGGCCGCCGCGCCCTGGCCCCGGTGATCAGACGCTCGCGGTCGAACATCGCCGAGACCACGCGCCAGAGGACGACGTCGGCGGCGAGGAGGACCACTGCGAAGATCACCGCAAGGGTGGCGGTCGGCGTGACGACGTCGAACGACATCAGGGCCACGACCCCGAGCGGTGGGAGGCTGCCGAGGGTTCCGAGCTGCTGGGCGGCCCGGACGTCGCTCGACCGCGCCGAGATGCCGATGCCGACCCAGATCGACCATCCCGCGAGGAGCGGCGCGAAGAGGATCTCGGCGAGCACGTGGGGCCCCTGCGACAGGGCCGGAGCGACCGCCGCGTTGCGGGCGAAGAGCCGGGCGCAGAGCTCGATGGCGGCGAAGAGGACGTAGGCGATGCCCACCGCGGGAACGACCATGGCCATCGCCTTGCCGAGCAGGAGCTCCTCCCGTCGCACCGGGGTGGTCAGCAGCGGCTCGAGGGTTCCCTGCTCGCGCTCCCCGACCACCGAGGAGGCGGCGATGACGGCGGGGATCAGGGCGGGTGTGATCAGCAGCAGCAGAAACGTGACCCCCACCGATGCCTGCACCGCGCTGGCCCGGACCGAGGAGCCGAGCCGGAGGATGACGAGGATGGGCTCGACCAGGAAGATCACCGGGAGCACCGCCATGGTCCCGATGATGGAGCTGCTGCGGCGGTACTCGCGCAACTCCTTGCGGGCCACCGCGGCGATGCGGCCGGTGCTCATCCTCATCGACCGGGGGCCCCGGCGTCGTCCTCGATCAGCTTGAGGTAGACGTCCTCCAGGGAGTGTCGGGACTCGGTGATCGACAGCACGTCGGCGCCGGCGGCGACCAGGGCACGGGTCACCGCGGGCGCGGCGATGGTGGGATCGGACACGGTGAGCACGTATGCACCGGCGCCCTCGGAGCGCCAGCCGTCGACCCCCGGGATCGGGGCGAAGACCTGGTCGGGGTCGCCCAGGGGCGCCAGGGCGGTGACGGCGAGCGCCCTGGTGAAGAGCTGGTCGCGCAGGTCCGCAGGCCGGCCGATGGTCCGCAGGGTCCGGTTCATGATCGCGACCCGGTCGCAGAGCCGCTCTGCCTCGTCGAGCCGGTGGGTGGTGAGGAAGATCGTCACCCCCTTCCGCCGGAGGCCGTTGATCAGGTCGTGCACCTCGAGCGCGGCCACCGGGTCGAGACCGGAGGTCGGCTCGTCGAGGAACAGGATCGCCGGGTCGCTGAGCAGGGCTCGCGCCAGTGCGACCCGCTGGCGGAGCCCCTTGGACAGGCCGCCGCACAGGTCGTCCGCCCGATCGGCGAGGTTGACGGCCTCGAGGGCGTCGTCGATCCGCCTCGCGGGCCGGTGCAGACCGTGGAGGCCGGCGAAGAACTCCAGGTTCTCGGTCACGGTCAGGCGCAGGTAGAGCCCGGGCGCCTCGGGCATGATCGCGATCCGCTCGCGGATCTCCACCCCGTTCTCGGAGGTGAGCGGGATTCCCGCCACCGTCGCCGAGCCGGAGGTCGGCGCGATCAACGTGCCCAGGGTGCGGACCGTCGTCGTCTTCCCGGCGCCGTTCGGACCGAGGAACCCGAACACCTCGCCGTGGGCGACCTCGAAGGACAGGTCGGAGAAGGCCGTCCTGTCGCCGAATCGCTTGGTCAGACGATCGGCGACGACAGCGGGCTGACCGGTGGACTCCTCGGATGGACGGTCGGTCTGCACGGACGGCGCACCCCGGGCATGGCGGCGGTGCCGGGGCCGCCGGCCGGTGGATGGTGCGCCTCGATTACGGAAATGTCAAATTCGGGAAGCCGGTCCGGGCACCGCGCTCCCGGTCAGGTGGCGCAGCTCGTCGAGCCGCGGTCGGGCGTCGTCGGCGTCGGTGGAGAGCGTCAGCTCCTTCCACTCCTCGTCCGACGCGATCCTGGCCCGGTCGGCGGCGCGGGCCATCGCGTCGGCGTCGCTGCCGAGGAGGAGCCGCAGCGGGGGCACCTCCACCTCGGTGATCCGCAGGATCGCCTGGGCGGCCTTGACCGGGTCGCCCATCGCCAGCGCTCCCCATCCCCGCATCTCGGCGAGCCTGCCGACGCTGGGGCGATCGTCCTCACGGATGTCGTGCACCGTCACCGACGAGCCGACCCAGTCGGTCCGGAACCCGCCGGGCTCGATCAGGGTCACCTGGATGCCCAGCGGCGCGACCTCCTTCTGGAGCACGCCGGAGTAGCCCTCGACCGCCCACTTGGCGGTCTGGTACGGGCCGACCCCGGGGGCGGTGTCGCGGCCGCCGATGGACGAGATCTGGATGACGTGGCCGCTGCGCTGCGCGCGCAGAACCGGCAGGGCGGCGCGGGTCACGGTGATGACGCCCCAGAGGTTGGTCTCGATCTGGGCGCGGAAGTCCTCCTCGGTGAAGTCCTCGATGGCGTTCACGTTCGCGTATCCCGCGTTGTCCACCAGGACGTCGAGACGGCCGAAGCTGTCGACCGCGGCCCGGATCGCGGCCTCGGCCTGGGCCCGGTCGCTCACGTCCAGGGCGACGGCGACGGCCCGGGCCGGATGCCGCTCGACCAGGTCGTCGAGCCGGCCGGGTTGCCGGGCGGTGGCCACCAGCCGGTGACCCGCGACGAGGACCGCCTCCGCCAGGGCGCGGCCGAGGCCGCGGGAGCTGCCGGTGACGAGCCAGACCCTCGGCTCGGCAGGGGTCGTGCCGGCGCTGGGCGTGCTGACAGGCGTGGTCACGTTCATGCTCTCTCCCGTGGGTCCGGCGGTGCGGACGGACGCGGAAGCCGGTATGCTCTGTATCGGAGGCAACTCCGGTATGACCATAGTCTCAACGGAGATACCTCCGTTTCGCAACCCGCGCCCGCGACCGGTCGGGCTCGAAGGAGGACCCGTGTCCGGGACCGGCGGCAGGGCGGTGCGCTCCGACGCCCTGCGCAACCGCGCCCGGCTGCTCGATGCCGCGGTGCGCGCCTTCGCGAGCGACGGGGCCGAGGTGACCCTCGACGCCGTCGCGAGGACGGCCGGCGTGGGCATCGGCACCCTCTACCGCCACTTCCCGACCCGCGAGGCCCTCGTCGAGGCGGCCCATCGCCAGGAGCTCGCCCGGCTGTGCGACGCGACGCCCGACCTGCTGCGGTCGCTGCCGCCGGACCGGGCGCTCCGCGCCTGGATGGATCGCTTCATCGACTACATGACGACCAAGCGCGACATGGCCGGGGCACTCCGCGCCGTCATCGCCTCGGGTGGAAACCCGTACGCCGAGAGCCGCGACCGGCTGATCGCGGCCATCACCCCGCTGCTCGACGCCGGCGTCGCCGCCGGCACATTGAGGTCGGATGTCGAGCCCTTCGACGTGCTCCTGGGGCTGAGCGGCCTGTCCCTCGCCGCCAGCGAGCCGGCACAGCGCGCGCAGGCCGGCCGCCTCCTCGACCTGCTCGTCGACGGTCTGCGCCACGGCGCGCGGGACCCGGGCTGAGCGCTGCTCGCGGAGTCGGCGAGCGTCACCGCGGTCACCTTCCCCCGCCGGTGTCGCCGCGGGCGGGCAGTGGCCGGGTGAGATGCCGCTGGACGCTGTCGCCGACGGCGTCGACGAGGAGGTCGAAATCCATCGAGGCGACCGGTTCGATGCGCAGCAGGTAGCGCAGGAAGACGACACCCAGGCCCTCGGTGACCGCCAGGCCCGCGCGGATCACGACGTCGGGATCATCGGGAAGGACGCGCCGGATCGCCGGCAGGACCTGGCGCTCGAAGATGGCCTGGACGCCGGCCGCGGCCTCCGGGTGGGTCGGTGCGGTGCGCAGCAGGCTCGCCTGGGCCCTCATCTCGCCACGCTCCCACGACAGCAGCGCGCGCCGGATCAGCTCGCGGCCGACCTGGTCGGCGGGGATGCCGGTCAGGTCGATGTCGACGAAACCGAGCCGGACCGAGGCGGCGAAGAGATCGGACTTGCTCCCGAAGTGCCGGATGACCATGGCCGGATCGACACCGGCGTCGGCGGCGATGGCGCGGACGGTGGTCCGGTCGTAGCCGTCACTGGCGAACCGTGCCTGGGCGGCCTCCAAAATCGCCTGGGCCGTCCGGCCCGCCCGCGGGTTCGGCCGCTTCGGCGGCGCCCAGTCATCGATCATGCGGTGCCCGACGCTAGCTCGGCCAATGCCCGTTGTCAACGCATGTGGTCACCACTGCAGACGGAGGGCGGCCGGGGATCCCGCTGCCCCGGCCGGCCGGGAGGACCGATCAGGATTGCGGCACCCCGAGGACACCCCCGAGCTGGGTGCGCGAGCCGACGCCGAGCTTGGTGAAGACCTTGTGGAGGTGATACTCGACGGTGCGCGGGCTGAGGAACAGGCGGGCGCCGATCTCCAGGTTGGAGAGGCCCTGGGTCGCGAGCCGGGCGATCTGCGCCTCCTGGTCGGTGAGGCGGCTGCGGGTCTCCACCCTCTGACTGGGGGCGCGCTCACCGGTGGCGTGCAGCTCGCGCGCGGCCCGCTCCGCGAACGCCCTCACGCCCATCGACACGAACATCCGGTGCGCCGTCCGCAGCTGCTCGCGGGCGTCGAGCCGCCGGCCCCCGCCGCGCAGCCACTCGCCGTGGAGGAGGTGGGCGCGGGCGAGGTGGGCCAGGGCGCGGGTGCGGCTCAGCCGGTCGAGCGCCTCCCGGAAGAGGCCCTCGGCGTCGCCGCCCTCCGCCAGCAGTGCCAGGGAGCAGGCGTGAAGTCCCAGTGCGAGCTCGGTCCCGCTGCACCGGGCGAACTCGGACAGCTGCTGCAGGGAGGCGTGGGCGAGCTCGGGCCGGCCGGACCGCGCCGCCGCCTCGACCAGCTCGGGAATGACCCAGCCGATGGTCGCGCCGCCCGCATGGGCGTGCTGCGCGGCCGCCAGCGCGGTGCCATGGTTTCCCAGGCCGTTGTGGAGGATCGCGGTCGAGTACTCGATGATCGTCACCGCCCGGCCCTCACCCCGATCCTCGACGTCCTCGAGCATCCCCTCGACGAGCCCGGCGTGGTCCTGCTCGAGGCCGCGCCAGGCGGCTCGGCTGGGAGCGCCTCCAGGACCGGACCTCGACGACCAGGGCGTCGCAGAGCCGCGCGGCATCCGCGGGATCGTCGCGGGCGCAGATCCACACTCCCAAGGTCGCCAGCGCGGGCCAGGTCGGATCGGAGCACCGCGGACATGTACACTCCGCGCCAACGACCAACTCCGGGGACCCCGATGACGCCCTCCCAATTCCCCGATGGCCTCCCGGTGCTGCTCCTCTGCGCCCTCTCGCTCTTCGCCCTCGGCTGTGGCGACCAGGCAGGGGGCGCCGGACACGCTCGCGGCCTGCCCGCCACCGGTGCCGTCGCCGCCCCCCGGACGAGCGCACCGGCGACGACGATGCGTCCCCGGGATGGGGACACGGTCGGCGTGGGAATGCCGATCATCATCCGGTTCGGCGGGGACGTGGCGCCCGAGCACCGGCGCGAGCTCGTCGATCACCTTCACGTGACCTCCGCGCCCCCGGTCGCCGGCGCGTGGCACTGGTTCGCCGCCGACGAGGTGCACTGGCGTCCGGCGTCGTACTGGTCGCCGGGGACGCGGGTCGCCGTGACCGCGGACCTCGACGGCGTTCCCGCCGGCGGCGGTGCGCTGGGACACGAGAGCTGGTGGAGGACCTTCACGATCGGGCCGAAGCACGTGTCGATCGTCGACAGCGTGACCCACCGGATGCGGGTCTACGACGGCGACCGGCTGGTCGGCACCTGGCCGCTGAGCGCCGGTCGATCCGACCTGCAGACGATCAACGGGACCCTGTACGTCCGGTACAAGAACCAGGACGTGCTGATGGACTCGACGTCCATCGGGATCCCCCACGAGGCCTGGGACGGGTACTACGAGCACGTGTTCTGGAACACCGCGATCTCGACCGACGGGTACTACGTGCACGGCGCGCCGTGGTCGCTCGCGGCCCAGGGCGTGACCAACGTCTCCCACGGGTGCGTCAATCTCAGCCCCGAGCATGCCGAGGCCTTCTTCAACTTCAGCCGTCCCGGAGACATCGTGATCGTGCGGGGATCCACCAAGCCGGCGACCGGTGAGGACGGCGAGGGCGACTGGCAGATGTCGTTCGATCAGTTCGCCGGCAGGGGCGGGTCGAGCGCGGCCGCTCGCTCGGTGTCCTGAGGGCCTCCGCCGGCAGCTGACGCGCGGCGGCGCCCCCTACACGGCGCGAAGCTGCATCGACTTGGTCTCCAGGAACTCCTCGAGGCCCCACCGCCCCAGCTCGCGTCCCAGTCCCGACTGCTTGTAGCCACCGAAGGGGGCGAGCGGGTTGAAGCTGCCGCCGTTGACCTCGACCTGGCCGGTGCGCATGCGCCGGGCGAAGGCGCGGGCGCGCTCCTCGTCGGCCGACCACACCGCGCCGGCGAGGCCGTAGACGGTGCCGTTGGCGATGCGCAGCGCCTCCTCCTCGTCGTCGTAGGGCATGATCGCCAGCACCGGGCCGAAGATCTCCTCCTGCGCGATCGTCATCTCCGGGGTCACGTCGGCGAAGATCGTGGGCTGCACGTAGTAGCCGCGGGGCAGCCCCTCGGGCGCCGCGGCGCCGCCGGTCACGATCCGCGCCCCCTCGGCGAGACCGCGCTCGATGTACCCGCGGACCCGCTCGCGCTGGGCGGCGGAGGCCAGCGGCCCGAGCCGGGAGTCGTCGCTGAGCGGGTCGCCGAGGGGCAGCCTCTCGGCCGCCTTCACGGCCAGCGCCACGACCTCGTCCTGGCGGTCGCGGGGGACCACCAGGCGGGTCAGCGCGGTGCAGGTCTGCCCGCTGTTGAGGAACGCGTTGCCGACGCCGCTGCCCACCGCGCGGGCCAGGTCGGCGTCGTCGAGGAGGACGTTCGCGGACTTGCCGCCGAGCTCGAGGGCCACCCGCTTCACCGACTGCGAGGCCAGCTCGGCGACCCGCCGGCCCGCCCGGGTCGACCCCGTGAACGACACCATGTCGACCAGGGGATGGGCGGCGAGCGCCTCGCCGACGACCGGCCCGGTCCCGCTCACCAGGTTGTAGACGCCGGGCGGGAGGCCGATCTCGTCGAGCACCTCGGCGAGCACGAAGGCGCTCAAAGGCGCGACCTCGCTGGGCTTGTGGACCATCGTGCAGCCGGCGGCGAGCGCCGGGGCCAGCTTGGCGACGGTCTGGTGGAGCGGGTAGTTCCACGGCGTGATCGCGGCGACCACGCCCACCGGCTCGCGCACCACCAGGGAGTTGCCGACGCGCTCCTCGAAGGCGAAGTCCTCGATCAGCTGCGCGTACAGCCCTGCGACCATCGCGGGCAGCCCGGCCTGGATCATCGTCGACATGCGCAGCGGCATCCCCACCTCGGTGGCGATGAGCCGGGCGAGCTCGTCGGCGCGCGCCGCCAGCCCCGCCTGGAGGCGGCGCAGCAGCTCGGCCCGCTCCCCCGGCGCGGTCGCCGACCACGCCGGGAAGGCGCGCGCGGCCGCGGCCACGGCCCGCTCGGCGTCGGCGACGGTGCCCTCCGGCACGCTGCCGATCACCTCCTCGGTGGCGGCTCCGAGCACCTCGAGACGTCCCGTCCCGCTGGACGGCACCCAGGCGCCGTCGACGAAGAGCGCATCGCGGTGGAGAGCGCTGGTCACGCCCTCACGGGTACCGGTCTCCGTCATCGTCGCGACCTCCTTCCAGGTGGGATCCGGGGGCGATTCTCGCCGCCCCGACACGATACCCATGCCGCCGCGCGAACCGAGCCCGGTATACATAGACCGACCATCGGTTTATTATTGGTGGATGCCCAGGACGGTCAACGAGGCGGCACACCGGGTCCGCCGGGAGGCGTTCCTCGACGTCGCCCAGCGGCTCATCCAGACCAAGGGCTACGAGCAGATGAGCATCCAGGACGTGCTCGACGCGCTCGACACCTCGCGGGGGGCCCTCTACCACTACTTCGACTCCAAGCAGGCCCTCCTCGAGGGCGTGGTGGACCGCTTCGCCGACGGCGCGATGATCGCCGTCGCCCCGGTCCTCGCCGACCCCGACCTCCCCGCGCTGCGCAAGCTGGAGAGGGTGTTCGGGACCATCGCCCGGTGGAAGGCCGAGCAGAGGGAGCTGACCCTGGCGATCGTCGAGGTGTGGAACTCCGACGGCAACGCGATCGTCCGTGAGAAGGTCCGCCGCATGTCCGGAACCCACCTGCAGCCGATCCTGTCCGCGGTGATCACCCAGGGCATCGCGGAGGGGGTGATCACCGCCGCCTCCCCGGACGAGACGGCCGCGATCCTGGTGTGCCTGCTCCAGGGCTACCAGCAGCTGGCCCTCGAGCACCTCCTCGGCCGCCGCGCCGGCACGGTCAGCTTCGAGGTCGTGCAGCGGACCCATGCGGCCCTGACCGAGGCGTTCGAGCGGATCCTGGGCCTCCCCACGGGATCCGTCACCCTCACGGACGAGCCGACCCTGCGGTTCTGGTTCGGCTGAGGAGAGACAGCGATGGCAGCGATCATCGAGATGGAGGAGCTCACCAAGAGCTACGGGGGGAAACGCGGCATCGCCGGCGTCTCGCTCCGGGTGGAGGAGGGCGAGGTCTTCGGCTTCCTGGGCCCCAACGGCGCCGGCAAGACGACCACCATCCGGGTGCTCATGGCCCTGCTGCGCGCCGACGCCGGCAGCGCGCGGATCGCCGGCCTCGACTGCTGGGATCGGTCACTCGAGGTCAAGCGGCTGACCGGCTACGCACCCGGCGAGCCCGCGCTCGACCCCGACCTCACCGGTGGGCAGATCCTCGAGTACTTCGCCCACCTTCGTGGCGGTGTCGACCAGGCCCATCTCCGGCGGCTGATCGAGAGGCTCGACCTCGACGCCGGCCGGAAGTTCCGCCAGTACTCCACCGGCAACAAGCGCAAGGTGGTGCTCGTCCAGGCATTCATGCACCGCCCGCGCCTGCTCATCCTCGACGAGCCGACCAACGGGCTCGACCCGCTGATCCAGCAGGAGTTCGCCGGGATGGTGCACGAGGCGCGCGAGGGGGGAAGCACCGTCTTCCTCTCCTCCCACGTCCTCGGTGAGGTCGAGCACCTCTGCAGCCGGGTGGGCATCATCCGCGACGGCGGCCTGGTGCTGGTGGGTGGCATGGCCGAGATCAAGGACATCAAGCGCTACGAGATCACCATCACGTTCGGCGCCGCCGTTCCCGCCGCGGTGTTCGCCACCCTGGACGGCGTGGCGGGAGTCGAGGAGGTGGCCGGCGGCCATGCGCTGCGGATCGCGATGCAGGGCGTGCCCGACGCGGTGATCAAGGCGGCGGCCAACTACCCGGTGGTCTCGCTCAGCAGCCACGAGCCCAGCCTGGAGGACATCTTCCTGCGCTACTACGAGGGCGACGGCCCGGGTGGCGGAGAGGCCCGGGATGTGGCGTAGGAACGTCTATCTCAAGAGCCTCCACGACCACCGCGTCGCCATCCTGGGCTGGGGCATCGGGATGGGGCTGGTGGTGGTGTCCCCGATGGCGACCGTGGGGACGCTGCTCACCACTCCGCAGGCGCGGGAGCAGCTGATCGGCCTGGCCCGCACCTTCGCCTGGAACGCCGACGTGATCGCGGTCGACACCGTCGGCGGCTACGCGACCTTCAAGATCGGTGTCTTCATCCTCCTGATCGCGATCTGGCCCATCCTCGCCGGCAGCCGCATGCTGCGGGGTGAGGAGGAGAGCGGCTCGCTGGACGTGCTGCTCTCGCTGCCGCAGCGGCGGACACTGGTGGCGCTCGAGAAGCTGGCGGCGATGTGGACGGCACTGCTCTGCATGGGGCTGCTGATCGGGCTGCTGGCGTTCGCCGGCGGCAGCAGGTTCGGCGGTGACTTCGGCCTCGGCGACGCGCTGCTCCTCGGGCTCGACCTCAGCCTGGTCTGCGCGGTGTTCGGCGGCCTGGCGCTGCTGATCTCGCAGTTCACCCGGCAGCGGAGCACCGCGGCGGGGGTGACCTCGGCGCTGCTGCTGGTCGCGATCGTCCTCGACATGGTCCACCGCGTGATCCCCGGCACCGAGTGGATCTCGCGCCTCTCCCCCGTCTACCTCTACAACCTCAGCAAGCCCCTGGTCCCCACCCACGGCGCCGACGCCGGCGCGATGCTGCTCCTGCTCGGCCTCGCCCTCGCCTCGGGGGTCGCGGCGGTGTGGCTCTTCGCACGGCGCGACGTGGGCGGGACGGTGGCGCTGCCGGGCTGGCTGCGGCTGCCGGAACGCCCTCGCGACCCGGCCCGCGCGCTGCCCGCCGGCGACTGGTCGCTGCGCTCCGTCTACGCGCGCAGCCTCGGCATGATCGCGATGCCGGCGATCTGGTGGACCCTGGGCATCGCCGGCTTCGCGGGGTGGATGGTGATCGCCGCCCAGCAGCTGGAGACGCGGATGAGCAGCCTCCTCGCCGGGTCGGCGATGCAGACCCTGATCCGGGATCTGGGCGGCGGCGGCGTCAGCCTCGACGCCGGGCTCCTCAGCACCCTGTTCGGCCTCCTGCCGCTCCTCCTGATGGCGTTCGGGGTCACCCAGGTCAACCGCTGGTCCGCGGACGAGCAGGACGGCCGCCTCGAGCTGGTGCTCGCCACCCCGCAGTCGCGCCTCTCGGTGATCCTGGGCCGCTTCGCCGCGCTCGCCACCGCCACCGTGATCATCGGCGTGATCACCCTGGCCGCCTCGGCCGGCGCCGCCGCGGCCACCGGCCTGAGGCTCGATCCGGGGCACCTCGCGGCGGCGACCCTGGGGATGATCCCGCTCGGGCTGCTGACCGCCGCGCTCGGCTACCTGTCGTCGGGCTGGCTGCGCACCTCGGCCGACACCGGGCTGCTCAGCCTCCTGCTGCTGTTCTGGTTCTTCATCAGCTACATCGGCCCGGAGCTCAGCCTGCCCGGTGCGACCCTCCGGCTGTCGCCGCTCTACTACTACGGCACCCCGCTGCTGCACGGCCTCGCGCCGGCCTCGATCGTGGGTGTCCTCGCCGCCAGCGCTCTGGCCCTCGGCCTGGGCGCGCTGCGGTTCGCGCGCAAGGACATCCCCGCCTAGCCGGGGCCCACGGCCCGTGCTACCCTCTCGCCCGACACCGCCGGTGGGCAGGAAGTCGGTCGGAATCCGACGCGGTCCCGCCACTGTAGCCGGGGAGCTCCTCCCATCCATGGTCACGGCCCGACGGGGCTGGAAGGCCGGGGGGAGCGCAGATCCGGGAGCCAGGATACTGACGCCGGCGGACCTCTTCGATCACGGGGCGGAGACCCCGAGGAGGCTGCCATGGACATGGTGAATCACCCGACCACCGCCGCGTCCGTTGTTCCCGGGATTCCGCGATGGGCCTGGCCGCTGATGGCGCTCTTCGTCGTCGCCGTGTACGCCGTGGGCTACGACCAGGGCGCGCTGCTCCAGCCGCTGCTCGGCGCCGCCTCGCGGTCGGCGAACTACATGCACGAGCTCATGCACGACGGCCGCCACCTGCTCGGCTTCCCCTGTCACTGATGAGCGTCCGCGGCTGCCTCCTGCGCGGGGTGGTCGCGGGCCTGATCGCGGGATTCATCGTCGGCGTCGCCGGGTTCCTGCTCGTCGAGCCGGTGATCGATCGGGCGGTCGGCCTGGAGTCGCAGCGGATCACCGCCGAGCACCAGCAGGCGCTCCAGGCGGCGATCCTCCAGCACCACGGCGACCTCGCCGCCGCGGTCAGGGACGTGCCCGCGCCGCCTCCCGAGGTCTTCTCCCGCCAGACCCAGCACCTCGGGCTGATCCTCGCCACCACCCTCTTCGGGCTGGGTGCTGGGGGGTTCTTCGCGGTCGCCTACCTGGTGGTGGGACGTCGCACCGCGCCCCCCACGCCGTGGCAGCGCTCGGTGGGCCTCGCCGCGGCGATGTGCACCGGCGTGTACCTGCTGCCGTTCCTCCGCTTCCCCGCCAACCCCCCCGGGGTCGGTGACCCGGCGACGATCGACCGCCGGACCTACGCCTACGGCCTCGCCATCGCCATCGGCTGCCTCGGGGTGTGGGCGGCGTGGCGGCTCGCCCTCCACCTGCGCGAGCGCGGCGCCGGTGCCTCCGGGCGCCAGATCGCCGCCGCCCTCGTGCTCACCGCCACGCTGGTCGCCGAGTACGTGGCGCTGCCCGCCAACACCGACCCCGTCCGGGTGCCGGCGGACCTCCTCTGGGACTTCCGGCTCCGGTCGGTCGGGGTGCAGGTCCTGCTGTGGCTGGTGATCGGCGCCGGCTTCGGCCTGCTCACCCAGGCCGCGGCGGCGCGGGCGGCTCAGCCACTGCCGGCGCGGGAGCGGGTCGCCCACCGAGGCTGAGCGCCTGTTGCATCTCTCGCTCGGCCCACCGGCCGGCGCGACCGCCAGGCGGGAGGCACATCATGTTCACGAGCATCCTGGTCGGAGTCGATCACTCGAGACATGCGCGGGCGGCGGTCCGGCAGGCTGCTCCTGTTTCGACGCCCGATGGTGGCATCGATGTACCACGAGTTCAGGTCTTCGACCAGCATGCCCTCCCGCACCAGGACGATCCGATCGGCCAGGCCGAGCAGCGCGGGCCGGTGGGACGCGGTCGTCGTGTTGCCGGCGTTCATGCCTGACCCGACCACGCGGCGGTGGCGACCCGGGGCACGGTCCACGCGGGGGCGGTGCGGCGAACTCCTCGGTCGACAGCGGGCGAAGATCACCGCCCACCAGGGCTCCGACCACCTCGAGCGACGCCGGGAGATTGTGGGCGTCGTGCGCGGCGACCACGTCGCCGATCAGCCCGCCGGCGGTGAGCAGGTGGGTGCGCGAGCCGCTGGGGACATTGAGGTCCACATCGTCTGACCCGATCGGTATCCCGCCCCGTATGCATCGGTGTGGGACGGACGCGGAAGCACGAGGACATCACGATGGCGACGATTCGGACCTGCCCGCTCTGCCGGCGGTGGCACGAGGCGACGGTGGCGTGCCCTGGGGAGGGGCCCACCGACGGCACCCGGACCGGGGACGGCCAGAGAGCGGCCGATCTGGCCGAGACCGCGGCGATCCTCCGATATCTCGGCCTGACGCCGGGCCTGTAACCGGGCCCGTCCGGACGAGTGCCGGCCGCCGTCCCCCTGGCGGCGAGCCCACTCGCCCGGCACCGCGACCTGCATGAGGTGGCCGTCCGGCAGTACCGGGCGGCCACCCGCGAGCCCCGGGAGCGAGACCGCCGGCGCGGCTCCTCAGTCGGGGAGCAGTGGCATCGACAGGCCCGGGTCGCGTCCGAGCAGCGAGGCCCGCGTGACCGCGGTCGATCCGAACCGGTCACGCACCGTGTCGAGGGCGGTGTCGAGCGCGCCGCCACTCCTGCGATCGAGCTGCAGCGCGAGCTGGACGGCGGCGCCGTCGTCGAGGTTGCTCACCGCCACTCCCACCAGCGTGAGGCCCCGGCGCTCGATCATCGGCGTCGCCGCGGCCAGCAGGGCCCTCACCGTGGCGAGGATCGTCTGGGTGTGCGCGGTCGCCGCCGGCAGCGTGTGCGACCGGGTCGCCCGCGAGAAGTCGTCGAAGCGCAGCCGGAGCACGACGGTGCGGCCGACGCGCCCGGCGGCGCGCATCCGTCGCGTCACCCTGTCGACCAGGCCCACCACCACCGCATCCAGGGCGTCGGACGAGACCGGCGCCCGCCCGAGGGCGCGTTGCGACCCGATCGAGCGGCGGCGCCGCCCCCCACCACCGGCCGCGGATCCCGGTTGTGCGCGAGGGCGTGGAGGTGGCGGCCCGCGGCCGCTCCGAGAATCGCGACCAGCGTGGCCTCGGCACCCAGGGCGACGTCGCCGACGGTGGTGATCCCCGCGTCCCGGAGCCTGCCCGCGGTCACCTGGCCGACGCCCCAGAGCCGCTCGACCGGGAGCGGGTGGAGGAAGGCCAGCTCGCCGTCGGGCGGCACCACCAGCAGACCGTCCGGCTTCGCCACCGCGCTCGCCACCTTGGCGAGGAACTTGGTCCTGGCCACGCCGACCGTGATCGGCAGGCCGACCCGCTCGAGGACGTCGCGGCGCAGCCGCACCGCGATCTCCGAGGGCGTTCCCGAGACCCGCTCCATCCCCCGGACGTCGAGGAAGGCCTCGTCGATCGACAGCCCCTCGACCAGCGGGGTGGTGTGCCGGAACACCTCGAACACCGCCTTGCTCGCCTCGGAGTAGGCGGACATCCGCGGCGGCGACCACGATCGCCGGCCGGCAGAGGCGGCGGGCCTCGGTCAGGCCCATCGCGGTCCGCACCCCGTACGCCTTCGCCTCGTAGCTGGCGGCGAGCACGACCCCACCGCCGACGATCACCGGCCGGCCGCGCAGCCGCGGGTCGTCCCGCTGCTCGACCGAGGCGTAGAACGCGTCGAGGTCCGCGTGCAGGATCGTCCCGGCGCCGTCCACGAACGGATGTTCGCACACGGCGGGTCGGTGTCCTGCCGGTCAGGGCGGCCGGTAGCGCCCGGCCCCGCCGGAGCTCACAGGCGCTCGGCGAGCCGGTCGAGCAGCGGCAGCACCGCGACCAGCCGGCGTCGCTCCGCGGGGGTGAACTCCTCCTCGAGGAGGGTGGTCAGGCGGCGCACCGATTCGGAGCGCCGGTCGACGAGCAGCCTGCGCCCCGCGACCGTCAGCGTCATCACCACCCGGCGGCCGTCGGCGGCGTCCGGCCGGCGGCTCACCAGGCCGCGCTCCTCGAGCGTGGCCAGCGTGGAGGCCATCGCCTGCGGACGCACCCGCTCCAGCTCGGCGAGCGACCCCGGTGAATCCGCGCCGTCACGGTGCAGCCGGGACAGCACGGACACCTCGGAGAGGGTCACGTCCCCCACCGAATGCGCCTGGCGCATCCGCCGGGCGATGCGGCCGACGGCGAGGCCCAGCGCCGCCCCGAGCTCGGCGTTGTGATCCACGGGCCTGATATCCTGCACTGGTGCTAAGGGTACATTAATCAGGCTGATGTAACTATCTGCGCAGGAGGAGGCCGCCGTGATCCTCATCGTCGTCCAGATGCAGATCCGTCCCGACCGGCGGGAGGACTGGCTGGCCGGGATCGGGCGCTACACGGAGGCGGTCCGGCAGGAGCCGGGCGGGCCCGAGTTCGAGTGCTTCGAGAGCGTCGAGACCCCGAACCGGTTCACCATGGTGGAGAGCTTCGAGTCCCGTGAGGCGAGTGACGGGCACACCCGGCTGGAGCACTTCACCGAGTTCATCACCTGGGTCCCCGGGGTCCTCGCCGGGACGCCGAGGATCGTCAACGTGGAGCTGCCCGGCGACGGCTGGTCGGAGATGTCGGAGCTGGCGACCTAGGGTCCCGGCCTACGCGCCCTCCCTCAGCACCCTCGCCGCGGCCCGGATGCGGTCCGCCGACGGCGGCAGCTGGTCGGTCGCCCAGGCGGCGGCGTCGACCGCGTGGGTGGCGTCGTCCGCGGCGGCGCCGGCCCGCGAGGCGGCGCCCTCGGCGACGCTCTCCACCACCCCGGTGGCGGCGGCGGTCGCGGCCGCGGCCGCGGCCAGCTGGGCCCGGTGCAGCGCGGCCTCGGCGACGGTCCGCTCGTGACCGGTCGCCGCCGCGGCCACGGCGAGCGCCGCCGTCTCCTGCGCGGCCAGCGCGGCGGCGAGGGTGGCGGCGGCGGCGACCTCCTCGGCCACCTCGAGGGCGACCCGGGTCGCGGCGGTCGCCTTCTGCGCCGCGGCTCCGGCAGCGCTCGCCGCCGCGGCATTCTTGTCCTGGTCCGCGCTCCACATGATGTCCACCCCCGTCTCATCGTGGCGCGCCGCGGCGCGCAGGCTGCCCAGTGCTCTGACCATCATATGACATGACAGCATCGATATCAAGAGGATCGTTGCCGCATGGACGAGCGGGAACCCGTCCCCTCGCGCGAGGGCACCGACGCCGCGGTCGCGCGCTACCTTCGCAACCTCCAGGACGAGATCGACAGCGCGGCGATCTACGAGTTGATGGCCGAGCGCGAGCCCTCTCCCGAGCTGGCCGAGCTGTATCGCCGGCTCGCCGAGGTCGAGACCCGGCACGCGCGCTTCTGGGAGGCGAAGCTCCGTGACCGCGGGGTGTCGCCGCCGCCGCCGGCGCCGACCAGCCGGGCGCGCGTGCTCCGCTTCATCGCCCGGCGGCTGGGACCGCGCTTCGTGCTCCCCACCGTGGCCACACTGGAGGAGCTCGACCAGCACGTCTACGACGACCAGCCCGAGACCGCGACCACGCCGATGCGCGCGGAGGAGCGGTCCCACGCACGGGTGCTGTCGCTGCTCGCGGGTCCCGGGGGCCGCGGCATCGCGGGACCGACGATCGCGCGCCTCGAGGGCCGTCATCGTGCCGTCGGCGGCAACGCGCTGCGCGCCGCCGTGCTCGGAGCCAACGACGGGCTCACCTCCAATCTCAGCCTGGTCATGGGCGTGGCCGGTGCCCAGCTGCAGAACCGTGCGATCGTGATCACCGGTCTCGCCGGTCTGCTCGCCGGCGCCTGCTCGATGGCGATGGGCGAGTACGTCTCGGTGCAGAGCGCCCGCGAGCTGGCGCAGCGGCAGATCGGCATCGAGGCGGACGAGATCGACGAGGCCCCGGACGAGGAGCGGGAGGAGCTCGCGCTGATCTACGAGGCCAAGGGGCTGTCGCCCGACGAGGCCCGCGCGGTCGCCGAGCGGATGATGTCGGACCGCTCGACCGCCCTCGAGACCCTGAGCCGCGAGGAGCTGGGCCTCGATCCCGACGTGCTCACCGGCTCGCCCTACGTCGCCGCCGGCGCATCGTTCCTCCTCTTCGCGATGGGGGCGATCGTCCCGCTGATCGCCTTCCTCGTCACCACCGGGACGCTCGCGGTGGTGATCAGCATCGCCGGCGCCGCCCTGGGCCTCTTCGTCATCGGCGCCGCCATCACCCTCCTCACCGGCCGCTCCGCGCTCTTCTCGGGGACGCGCCAGCTGATCCTGGGCCTGCTCGCCGCCGCCGTCACCTTTGGGATCGGCCGGCTGATCGGCGTCTCGGTGTCCTGACGGTTCCGGTTCGTCAGGGATTCGAAAGCTTGGGCGGGTACCGTGACGGTGAATGGACACGCCCGCCGCCGACCGGCGCCAGGCCGCCGTCCGCCGGGCGCTGCGACAGCTGCCCGGCCGGGCCCGGGCGACCGCCTCCCACGATCACGAACCCGCCGACCCGGGGGTGCGTGAGAACACGCGGCTGACCGCGGTCACGGGTCTGGTCCTGCTCCTGCCGATGCTGGTGGTGACCGGCAGCGGCCTCGTCTTCGGCCAGCTCTGGCGGGTCCACTACTTCGCCGGCTTCCTGCTGCTTCCCCTGGTGCTGCTCAAGCTCGCGAGCACCGGCTACCGGGCCGCGCGCTACTACCTGGGGAATGCCCGCTATCGGACGGCGGGCCCGCCGGCACCGGCCCTCCGGCTGCTGGCCCCGGTCCTGGTCGGCTCCACCGCGCTGCTCTTCCTGAGCGGGGTGGTGATGTGGATCGACCGCAGCCGGGTGCAGCCGTGGAGCACGCTGCACACCGACGCCGCCGTGGTCTTCTGCGCCACCGTGTCCCTCCACCTGCTCGCCCACCTGCCCCGCGCATGGCACACGGCCCGGGCGGCCGGGCCGGCGCCCGACGCCTCCGTCCCGGGACGTCCGGCCAGGGCGGCGGGCCGCCGCCGGGGCGCGGTCGCCGGCGCGGCTCGTCTTCGGCCTGGTGCTCGCGATCGCGACCGTCCCCGGCTCCCAGGCCCCGCAGCGCGGGGGCGACCACCGGCACGGCGACAGCGGCGGCGCGCCGCCGCCACCCGGGCTGGTCCTCAGGGCGGGATGACCGCGGGCGCCTCAGCAGGCGGCGCGCAGCCGCGCCATCAGCTCGTCGAACTTGCCGCGGTGGTGGACTGGCGGACGTCTGGTACTCCAGCCACCGGTCGGGGTCGAACACGCCGGGCGGAAGCCGGGTGCCGAACCGGATGGACCGCTGGTCGGTGAGCCGCGCGGTGTCGACCGTCTGTCATCACCCGGTTCACGCACAGCGCCACGAGGTGGTCGGGCGACATCTCGGTGATGACGTGCAGGCAGACGATCACCGCCGCACTTCGACGGATGTATGGCCGAAACACGGCGCCGCCGGGCTGACACCCCGGGGCGGCTGGGACCCACCGCCAGGCAGGATCAGCGGGGCACCGCCGCCGGCGGCCCGCCGGTGCTCAGCAGCGTCTCCTCGAGGACACCGCTCTTGACGTGCCGGACGAAGGTGCGGAACTGGTCCACGCTGATCTCGATCTGCTGACCGAAGTCGTCGGTCATGACCACCCGCCGCTCCTTGGGAGCGTCCGGCGCGAGGAACATCTCGGGACAGCCGCAGTGGCAGTGACAGCAGAACCTCATCACCGGGATCCTCGCGTCGCCGTCCATGTGGCTCCCTCCAGTGCCGATGAGTTGTTCGACCGTCATCGGGTTGCGGATGGTACAGAAACTCCCGCCCCCGGACAAGCATCTCGTCGGATGATGCCACTTTCGACACTATCGATCCGGCGCCACCCGCCGCGCCAGGGGCGTGTCCCGGAGGCGCGCGCCCGCGTAGACGATGAACGCCATCGCGGTGACCAAGACGCTCGGGGGCATGTCCACCCAGTAGGAGACCGCCAGCCCGATCCAGATGTAGAGCACGCCGAGGCCGACCGAGATCGCCACCGCGACCGGCGGCCGGCCCGACATCAGCGAGGCGGTGGCGGCGGGCGCGACCAGCAGCGAGAAGGTGAGCAGCACACCGACGATGGGTGTCGCCACCGCGGTGGTGGCGGCGAGGAGGAGGAGCAGCAGCAGAGACATCGCCCGGGTGGGCACGCCGCGCGCCTCCGCCACCTCCTCGTCGAGCGACGAGAGCATGAGCGGGCGGAACCCGACGGCGACGACGAGGATGATCACGGCCGCCGCCACCTCCACGACGGTGACCTCGGCGGCGCTGATGCCGAGCACGTCGCCGACCAGCACCGGCTGGGCCTGGCCGGCGCGCGAGAGCGCCAGGAACAGCAGCCCGAGCCCCAGCGTGCCGGTGAGCACGATGCCGACCACCACGTCGCGCCCGCGAGGACGCCGGGCGAGCGCGCCGATGAGCAGGGCCCCGGCGCCGTCGACGGCGAGCAGGCCCACCAGCGGGTCGACGCCTGCGACCCTGGCCCCGGTGGCCCCCGCGAACCCCATCAGCGAGAGCGAGTGACCCGCGAAGCTCAGGCCCCGAAGCACCACGAAGTACCCGACCACGCCGGCGACGACCGCGGTGGCGGTGCCCGCGAGGTAGGCGCTGCGCATGAACTGGTAGAGGAGCAGCTGGTTCAGGTCGTCCACCGGGTTCCACGAGAAGGGGGCGTTGGTGAGGGTGTCGGCGAGCGACCCCATCCTCAGCCCTCCACGGCCGCGGCGGGCCGCGCCCCCGCCCGGAGCCGGGCCGGCACCACGCCGGCGGTGAGCAGCCGGGTGGCGAGGTAGGTGAGCGTCGACAGCGAGGTGATGAAGAAGCTCGCCGGGTACGGCTGCCAGAAGGCGAGGGCGAGGCCGGTCCAGGTGACCCCGAGCCCGATGGCGACCGAGAGCAGCACCCAGGCCACCGGCCGGGTGGTCAACCGCTGCGCGGTCGCCCCCGGGGCGATGAGCAGGGCCACGGCGAGCAGCGCACCGATCACCTGGGTGGCGGCGGCGACGGCGACGGCGAGGACCAGCAGGAAGGCGGTCGCGACCGCGCGCACCGGCACCCCGCGTGCCTCGGCGAGCTCCTCGTCGAGCGAGGCGAACAGCAGCGGCCGGAAGATCGCCACCAGCGCCGCGAGGGCGATCAGCGCCCCCACCGCGACCACCACGACGTCGCGCGGGCTGAGCGCGAGGATGGAGCCGAAGAGCAGCGCGTAGGTCTCGTTCGAGTACCCGCGGTAGAGGCGGAGGAAGAGCAGCCCCAGCCCCAGGGTGAGGACCAGGATCATCCCGATGACGACGTCGCGGCCGCGCAGCCGCTGCTCCAGGGCGCCGAGGGCGACCGCCATCAGAGCGGTGAGCCCGAGGAGTCCCACCACCGGGCTGAGCCCGACGACCACCGCCCCGGAGGCGCCGGCGAAACCGACGTGGGTCAGGGTGTCGGTGGCGAAGGAGAGGCCACGCAGCACCACGAAGCAGCCGACCGCCCCGCACAGCACCGCGGCGATGCCGCCGGCGAGCAGGGCGTGGCGCATGAAGTCGTACTGGACCAGCTGCTGCCAGTCGTCGACCACGTTCCAGGTGAAGTGCGACCGGGTCACGCTCAGTGGTGGTGGGAGTCGCAGTCGTCGAGGCCGACCACCACGATGCGTCCGCGACTGTCCCGGATCACCTCGACCGGGTAGTCGTAGAGGGCGGTCAGGGTCTCGGTCGTGATCACCTCGTCGGTACGCCCCGACACCATGGCGCCGCCGGCCACGTAGACGACGCGGTCGAGGAACGACACCAGCGGATTGACGTCGTGGGCGACCAGGACGACGGTGATCCCGCGCTCCCGGGCGAGCCCGGCCACCAGGGCGGTGATCACCCCCTGGCTGCGGATGTCGAGGCTGGCCAGCGGCTCGTCGAGGAGCAGCAGGCGGGGCTCGGTCACCAGCGCCTGGGCGAGGAGCAGGCGCTGCTGCTCGCCGCCGCTGAGGCGGCCGACGGGACGGCCCGCGTACCCGGTCGCGCCCACCGCCTCGAGAACGGACTCGACGAGCGCGCGTTTGCGGCGCGCGGATGCGGGAGACAGGGGGAGTCCCCAGCGGTGCCCGTCCACGCCCAGCGCGACCAGGTCGCGGCCGCGCACGGTGAGGTCGGAGTCCAGGGTGCGGCGCTGGGGCACGTACCCGACCGCGTGGCGACCCCGGCGCGGAGGGCCGCCGAGCACCTCGACGGTGCCCTCGCTCAGCGCGTGGAGGCCGAGCAGGACCCGGAGCAGGGTGGTCTTGCCCGCGCCGTTGGGTCCGAGCACCACGGTGAACTCGCCGGGCGCCACCTCGAGGTCGGCGTGCCGCCAGACGAAGCGGCGCCCGTGGGCGACCCCGGCGTCACCAAGCCGGATCGCGGCCGGCCCGGTCTTCTGCCCCGGAATCCCCGAGGTCGGGGGGCGGTCGGCGAGGGCCGGGGCTGCGGCCGCCCTGTCGGTCACCTCGCCAGGGCTTTGGCGTTGAGCGCGTTGTACAGAGCGTTGAGCTGACCCAGCTGCCACTCCTGGAAGGTGGCGTCCGGGGGCTGCAGCGTCTCGCTGACCGCGACCACCGGGATGCCCTGCTGGACCGCCATCTGCTTGATCGTGTTGGTCACGTCCGTCGACGTCTGCACGTTGTAGACCAGGGTGGTCGCCTGTCTGGTCGTGATCGCCTGCTGGAAGGCGGCCACCGAGTCGGCGGGCGGGTCGTTGCCCTCGGCCACCGCCTTCATGAACTCCGGTGGGCTGACCACGACCAGGCTGGTCGCCGCGGCCATGTCGTCGAAGATGGTCTCGGTCGCCGCCACCTTCTGACCGGTGAACCTGGCCCTGATCGCCGCGACCCGGTTCAGGTACGGACCGAGCGCGGTGGTGAGGGCGGAGCGCTGGGCGGCGTAGTAGTCGCTGTCGGCGGAGTTGATCGACCTGAGGTCCGAGGAGATCCGGTCGGCCACCCTCACGACGTAGTCCGGGCTGTACCAGAAGTGCGGGTTGTCGCCCTCCCTCCTGCCCAGCAGGCCGGCGACGGTGAGGACCTTCCGCCGGCTGCTGGGATTGGCGGAGAGCAGCTTGTCCGCCCAGGCGTCGTAGCCGGCGCCGTTCAGGATCACGTAGTCGGCGGTGGCGAACGCACGTGCGGTCGCGGTGTCGGACTGGTAGTCGTGAGGGTCGGCGTTGGGGTCGGTGACCACGCTCTTCACGGTCACCTGCGAGCCGCCCAGCTGGGTGGCGAGGCTGCCCCAGAAGTTCTCCCCGGAGACCACGTTGAGGTGCCTGCCCGACGGCTGCGAACCCGTCGACGTGCTGCTCGCCGCGCTTCCGCACGCCGACATCGTCAGCGCGAGCAGTGCGATGACGCCGGCGACCACCCCCCGGTGGTCACGCCTGCGGCGGTGTGCCTCGGTGACCATGTGCACTGATTCTAGCGAGAACGGTTCCTGTTCGCAACCGAAGCCGACGCGACCGGGACCGATGAGTTCGGTCCTCGGCGCCGGTCTGCGCTGGTGGAGGACAGCCTCAGGAGGCGGTGGTGACCGATCAGGACGGCCGGCCGGCGGCGACCATGGTCATCAGCGGGCGGATCCGTCCCGGTGACGCGCCCGGTCTGTGCAGGCGCCTGCTGCGGCTGCTGCCGGCCCTCGCCGCCGGCGACGTCGTCTGCGACGTGGAGGGCGTCGTCGAGGCTGACGCGGTCACCGTCGACGCGCTCGCGCGCCTCCAGCTCACCGCACGGCGATGCGGTCGCCGGGTCCGGCTCCGCAACGCGTCGGGCCCGCTGCGGGAGCTGCTCGACCTGGTCGGACTCGGTGAGGTCGTGCCCCTGTGCCGGGACTCAGGGGTCCAGGCGGGGTGGCAGGCCGAAGCGCGGGAAGATCGTCGTGGTGTCGAGGAACGCGTTGAGGCCGACGATCTCGCCCCCTGAGATCTCGAGGACCTGGAGCGCCCAGGGCTGGTGACCTCCTCCGGACTCGGCGGGGCGGTACTGGCCGAAGGCGGCATCCCGTTCGCGGTGGTCGGGACCAGTCGCGACCCGCGGCATCCCGCCCCGGCCTCCAGGTGCCAGCGGCCGATGTCGACCCGGCCCCGGAGCCAGAGCGCGTACGGCGGCATCGACATGGTGGCGTCCTCGTGGAGCAGCGAGGTGAGCGAGTCGATGTCGTAGCGCTCGAAGGCGTCGACGTAGCGGGCGACGAGCGACCCCTCCGCCTCGCCGGCGGGCACCGACGGCTCCGCCACGGTGACGCCGGCCGCCACCGTCGAGCGCGCCCGCTGCAGCGCGCTGTTGACCGATGCGACGGTGGTGTCGAGCAGGTCGGCGACCTCGGCCGCCCGCCACTGCAGCACCTCCCGCAGGATCAGCACCGCGCGCTGCCGCGGCGGGAGGTGCTGGAGCGCCGCCACGAACGCGAGCCGGATGCTGTCGCGCAGGACCACCACCTCGGCGGGGTCGCCACCGGCGGGGAGGACGCGGCCGTCGGGGATCGGCTGGATCCACGTCGCCTCGGAGTGCGGGTGCCGAGGGCGGCGTCGGCGGTCACCGCCGGTCCGAGATCCATGGGGCGGGCGCGGCGCTGCCTCCCGTTGAGCATGTCGACGCAGACGTTGGTCGCGATCCGGTGGAGCCACGACCGCAGCGTCGCCCGGCCCTCGAAGCGATCGAGGCTGCGCCAGGCCCGGACCATCGTCTCCTGGACGGCGTCCTCGGCATCGGCGGCCGAGCCGAGCATCCGGTACGCGTACCCGGTCAGCTCGACCCGATGCGGCTCCAGCCGGTGCTCGAGGTCCGCGGCCGCGAGATCGGTCATCCGGGTCGTTCCTCCCCGTGCCCGGCGTCCCTCAGACCCTGCTCCGAAGGGGGTCCATGATCGGCACACCGCCGGGTCGAGGACCCCTGCGTGCGGGGCCCTCGCCCCGGCGGGGAGGCCTACGCTCGGCCCTTGATGACCCCGATCGTGTGGCCCTCGGGATCGTTGAGGAGCCCGATCTCGACCCCCTCCATGACCTTCTCCGGGCCCATCAGGCGGGTGCCGCCGAGGCTCACCGCGTTGGCGAGCGCCGCCTCCACGTCGGGCACCTCGACGTAGACGGTGACGTGGCCGCCACCCATGCCCTCGGGCAGGGCCCCGATCCCGCCGCCGATGCCGATGCCCTCGGCGCTCTGGTTGGCGGCGCGGTCGACGATCCCGTAGTTCATCGGGTTCTCGGCGTCGATGCTCCAGTCGAAGAGGTCGGAGTAGAACGACCGCAGCCTGGCGGCATCGCTGCCCATGATCTCGAAGTGCACGACCGGTCGGCCCAAGGTGGTATCTCCTGCTCACGCCGGTCGCCCGGCGCCTGGTGGACGGATGCCCATGAGACCGCGGGCGGGGCCCAGAGTCATCGGTCGGGGGCGGCCCGGCGATGGGCTGACCGCATGGTAGGAGGACGACACATGGCCAAGCCGAAGCCGCCGAAGGTCACCTGGGCGGCGGAGCCGCTGGCGCACGACTATCCGGCGGCGGCGGCCTATCTCGGCCTGCTCCTGCCCCCGGCAGCGGTGCCGGTGGTCGTGGACGCCTTTCGCGGGGCTCCCACGACGCATCACCGCGCCAACGACCTGCTCCGCGCCAGCGGGCTGCCGCTCCTCCCCGTCGACGACCCCGAGCTGGTCAAGGACACCAGGAAGATGAAGAGCGGTGAGGCCCTGGCCCCGGTGCTGCTGGTGCGAGGGGAGCTCTCCGCCCGCCGCGCGCTGACCATCGCCGACGGCTATCACCGGATCTGCGCCAGCTATCACGTCGACGAGGACGCCGACATCCCCGGCCGGCTGGTGGAGCTGCCCGCGTGACGATTTCGCGAGAACGCAATCTGGCGGCGAGCTGGCATACTGGGTGGGCCACCTGCGCCTGGGGGCGGTCACCGGGGTCGGCCACGCCCGCCTCATCATCGAGCGCTTCGGCCGCTTCCGGGGCGCCTTCTCGGTCGGCGACCTGTTCCTGCTCAACTTCCTCACCATCGTCACCGAGTTCATCGGGGTCGGGCTGGCGGCGCAGTACTTCGGCATCCGCCCGGTCGTCGGCGTGCCGCTGGCCGCGGCGGCGCTGGTCGCGGTGACCGTGACCGGCAGCTTCCGCCGCTGGGGCTCATCACCGTCGCCGTGCAGGCCCTCGCCGGGGTGCTGCTGCCGAGCGCGACCGTTTTCCTCCTGCTGCTCTGCAACGACCGGGCGGTGCTCGGGCCGTGGACCAACGCGCCCTGGCTGAACGTGCTCGCCGGCATCATCGTCACCGTGCTGCTGATGCTCTCCCGCATCCTCGTCGCCACCACCCTGTTCCCCCAGCTCGACGTCACCCTGCTGCTCGGGCCCTGCGCGGTGGGCCTGGCGCTGGGGCTGCTCGCCGCCACCGTGTACACGGTGCGCGGGCGGCGCCGGCCGCGGCTCGAGGTCCAGGTCCTGGAGTGAACCGACGGCCTGAGCCGGGCGCCCGCCGGTGCGGTCGACCTTCGCGCGGGCCGGCGGCCGGCCCCGCGGCAGCGTGCCCGCCAGACCTGGCGGATGCCCCCGCTGGCGATGCTGGAGCGTCCCACCTGGTCGCGGGGACGCACCGCGGGGATGCTCGCCCCGCGTGGCTACCTGGTGGTGGCCATGCTCCTGCTCGCGGTCAAGGCGATCCAGCTGGCGCTCGGTCACGGCTGATGCGCCGGTGACCGATGCCGGTTCATCCGCCACGCCTGCGGCCGCGTAGTGCTCAGGGAACGCGAGCACGTCACCACGACCGGAGGAGCCCCATGCCCCAGACCGACGACTTCACCACCTATCGCCCCTGCCGGCTGCTGACGGCGGCCCGGGTCGGCACCTTCAAGCGCACCGCCGTCCGCAAGGGTGACGTGACCACCGGGAGGCTGGTCTCGAAGATGCCGTACGCCCCGGTGGTGTCGGTGCGGCCCACCGTCGATGGCAGGAGCGAGGCGGTGGTGCCGGAGTGGGCCGTGGAGTGGCTCGAGGGGGCCTGAATACCCTACAACTCGGGGATGCGCATTCCGCTTCGCCGCATCCCCCAGCTGTACCGCATCCACCTCGAGGAGCCGCGGCGGGAGCTGCTGTTCCTGTCCGGGCTGTCCTTCTTCATCACCTTCATGCTCACCCGGGGCATCACCCGGCTGATATACCACGGCCTCGGCCCGATCAAGAGCGTGAAGGTCCAGGGCCTCCACATCCACCACCAGGTCTTCGGGATCCTCATGCTCGTCGGCAGCGGCCACGCCTGGCTCCACCTCGCCAGCTGGAAGCGGCGGGACGACCGCCGGCTGTTGCGGCTGACCACGCTCGTGTACGGGGTGGGCTCGGCCCTGACCCTCGACGAGATCGCGCTGTGGCTGAACATGGAGGACGTGTACTGGGAGAGCCCGGGACGCGAGATCATCGACGCCGCGATCATCGTGACCTCCCTGGTGTCGATCGGGTCGTGGGGCGCTCCCTTCTTCGCGGCGGTCGCCCGCGAGGCGCGGCACGGTGCACCCTGACCGGCCTTCAGCGCCTCGCCTTCAACGTCGTCGACGAGGCGGTGCAGCTGCTCGACAGTGACGCGGAGCCGTGGTCGATCCACCTGGAGCTGCGGGTGGCGGGAGCCCTCGACGAGGGGCGGCTGCGCGCCGCGGTGGCGGCGGCGCTGGCCCGTCACCCGATGGGCCGCGCCCGGCGGGCGACGTCGCGGCTCTGGGACCGCGGCTACCACTGGGAGGTGACCGGCACCCTCGACCTGGACCCGGTCCGGGTCGTCGACTGCGCCGGCGACGCCGCCCTGGGGCGGGAACGGGACGCGGCCCAGAGCCTCGGCGTCCCCCTCGTCGAGTTCGCCCCCGCTGCGGGTGCGGCTGATCCACCATCCCGGCGGCGACGTGCTGATGCTGAACGTCCATCACGCCGCCACCGACGGCTTCGGCGCGCTGCGCATCCTGCGCTCGATCGCGCGCGCCTACGCCGGCGAGCCCGACCCGGTGCCGGACCTCGACCTGGCGTCGGCGCGGAACCTGCAGGCAGGGCTCGGGGCCGGCCACGCCGCCCACCGCCGGCGACGGGTGTACGCCCTGCTCCGCAAGGCGCGGGACCTGATCGCCGCGCCCGCCCGGGTGGCTCCCGACCAGGGGAGCAACCGGCCCGGATACGGCCTCCACACCGTCACCCTCAGCGCGGCGCGGACCGAGGCCCTCCTCGGTGTCCGGCACGGGGGGACGTTCAACGACCTGCTTCTCGCCGCCCTCCACCTCGCCATCGCCGGCTGGAACGAGGAGCACGGGACCGGTTGCGGGCGCATCGGCGTCATGCTCCCGGTCAACCTCCGGCCCCCCGGGTGGCGCGACGAGGTGGTGAGCAACTTCTCGCTGATGGCGACGATCTCGACCAGCCGGCGCGACCGGGCCCGCGGCGCCCTCCGAGCGGTCACCGAGCAGACCGGGCACATGAAGCGGTTCGGAACCGGGGCGGCGCTGATCGAGGTGCTGGCGCTGTCGCCGCGGGTGCCGATCTGGGTGAAGCAGGCCACCACCCCGCTGCTCTGGCTCACCGGGAACCGCGTCGTCGACACCGCGATGCTGTCCAACCTCGGGCGCATGGACGAGATGCCGTGGTTCGGACCCGACGCGGGCGACACCGTGGAGCTCCGCTTCTCCCCGCCCTGCCGGATGCCCCTGGGCGTGGCGGTGGGCGCGGTCACCGCCGCCGGGCGGCTCCACCTCGTCTTCCGCTACCGGCATCCGCTGCTGAGCGCCGACGCCGCCCGCCGCTTCGCCGACGGCTACGTCGCCGCGCTCGGCTCCCTCTGACCCGATGATGATCCTGGGGCACGGCCGCGACTGAGCGCCGCCCCGACCGGCGGGCCGCGCCTGCTGCGCTCCACACCGATATACTGACATCACGATTATCATGTAATAGGGTGGTATGGATCGTATGACCAAGTCGAACACCTGCCCGCGCTGCTGGAAGGGCCACCGGGTCGGGGAGCGGTGCCACCACGCCACCAGCGCCCTCGACGCCCATCGCCCCACCTCCTCCCAGCTCCAGCACGCCGCCGACGCCGCGGAGAGCATGGCGCTCGTCCGCTTCCACCTCAGCCGCTCCCGATAGGAGGCCGTCCATGTCCCCGAAGCCCGATGCGATCGCCCTGCTCAAGGCCGACCACGACAAGGTCAAGGAGATGTTCGCCAAGTACGACACCCTCGGAGACCGGGCCGTCGCCGGCAAGCAGGACCTCGCCGGACGGATCTGCAGGGAGCTGACCGTCCACGCCCACATCGAGGAGCAGGTCTTCTACCCGCGGGTCCGCGAGGCCGGCCGCACCATCAAGGACGAGGTCCTCGAGGGCCTGGAGGAGCATCACCTCATCAAGCACGCGGTGGCCGAGCTCGAGCCCATGACCGCCGACAACGAGCGGTACGACGCCAAGGTCGAGGTGCTCAAGGAGCTGGTCGAGCACCACGTCGACGAGGAGGAGTCGGACATGTTCCCGCGGGTCCGCAAGGCCATCGACGCGAAGCAGCTCGAGGAGCTCGCCACCGCGATGGAGGCGGCCCGGGCGAGCGCCCCGGCCCACAGCGATCCCGACGCCCCCGACGAGCCCAGCGCGGCGGCCGCGGGCAGCGGCCGGCCCGCCGGCACGCCGTAGCCGGACGCCCACCACCCGGGACCTGGACGAGGAAGCGGGCGAGCAGGGCATTCCCTGCTCGCCCGCTCCGGTACTGAGCCGGGGCTCAGGCGGTCACAGCTCCTGGATGCCGAAGGTCGGCGAGTGACGCTGCTGGACGACCTTGCCGCCGCCGATGTACTGGTGCACACCGCAGGGCAGGCAGGGATCGAAGCTGCGCACCGCACGCATGATGTCGATGCCCTTGAACTGGTCGGGGCCGTTCTCCTCGAAGATCGGCGTGCCCTGGCACGCGTCCTCGTACGGACCCGGGGTCCCGTAGCTGTCGCGCGGGGTCGCGTTCCACGGCGTCGGCGGGTACGGGTGGTAGTTGGCGATCTTGCCGCCACGGATGACCACGTGGTGCGAGAGCACCCCGCGGACCGCCTCGTGGAAGCCGCAGGCGATCGCCTCGTCCGGCACCTTGAACGGCGCCCAGGTGTCGGTGCGTCCGGCGCGCAGCTCGCCGAGCGCCTGCTCGACGAAGTACAGGCCCACCGCCGCCGAGTACGCCTGGAAGTAGGTCCGGGCGCGGTCACGCTCGATCGCGTTGCTCCACGGCGGCACCTTCCACTCGAACTCCACCTCGGGCAGGTTCGCGGTCTTGGGCAGGTAGATCTTGGTGCTGTTGCCCGTCGCCTTGACGTAGCCGCAGTCCACCAGGCCGGCCATCGAGGTGACCATCATGCGCGCGAACGCGCCACCGCCGGTGTCGCAGGCGACGTGCTCGCCGGTCCGCTTGTCGTAGACGCGCGGGCACATGACCCAGCTGTAGTTCTTCTCGAAGTCGCGCTTCTGCGGACGCGGGATCGTGGTCTGGTTCCACGGATGCCGCTGATCCACCGGGTTGCCCAGCGGGTCGGTCTTGACGAAGGTCTCGCTGTTGACCCAGTCGTCGTAGTACGAGTGACCGAGCAGGATCCGCAGGCTCAGGTTGATGTCGACCAGGTCGGTCGTCACCAGCTTGCCGTCGAGCACGATGCCCGGGGTCACGAACATCCCGCGGCCCCAGTTGGTCATGTTGCGATAGGTGTAATCGCAGACGTCGGGGTTGTTGAAGGAGCCCCAGCACACCAGGTCGATGCGCCGGCGGCCGACCTCCTCGTACCCCGGGAGGGCCTGGTAGAAGAAGTCGAAGATATCGTCGTGCAGGGGCACGACCTTCTTCATGAACTCGACGTACTTCATCAGCCGGACGAGGTAGTCGGTGAACAGCTGCACCGTCGGCACCGTGCCCACACCACCCGGATAGAGGGTGGACGGATGCACGTGCCGTCCCTCCATCAGGCAGATCATCTCGCGCGTGTAGCGGCTCACGAAGAGCGTCTCGCGGTAGAAGTCGCCGGTGAAGGGGTTCAGCGCCCGCATGATGTCCGCGATCGTCCGGTATCCGTGGATCCCGGCGTGCGGCGAGGCGGTGTTCTCCGCCTTGGCGAGGACGCTGGGATTGGTCTCCTTCAGCATCTGCTCGCAGAAGTCGACCATCAACAGGTTGTCCTGGAAGATGTTGTGGTCGAACATGTACTCGGCGGCCTCGCCGAGGTTGACGATCCACTCACCCATCGCCGGCGGGCGGACGCCGAATGCCATGTTCTGCGCGTAGGTCGCGCAGACCATGTGGTTGTCACCGCAGATGCCGCAGATGCGGCTGGTGATGACGTGGCTGTCTCGGGGATCCTTCCCCTTCATGAAGATGCTGTAGCCGCGGAAGATCGACGAGGTGCTGCGGCAGTCCACGCAGACACGGTTGGCGAAGTCGATCTTCGTGAAGATCCCGAGGCTGCCGACGATCCTGGTGATCGGATCCCAGGAGACGTCGACGACCACCGGTGCCTTCGCCGGGGCTTGCGCCATCTGAACCATGAGCGAGCTCTCCTCAGTGGGGTGTGGCCAGGCCGGTGGTCGGCTCGGGTCTGATGCGGGGTCGGTGCCGGCCGGATCCCGTTCACGGGCGCGTGGATACGGGGGCCCGACTGGCAGATGCGAATCTGATCGGTATTGCGCCGCGGGTCAATACCGCATTTCTGCATGCATGAGCGCGGCGACCGGTAGGTGCAATCCCCAGATAGGGCGACTAGGTGCGGGGTGCAGTTACGGGGCGACCGGAGGAGCGTCGGCGCCCACCGCCTGTGCGACCGCGGGTCGCGGCTCGGCGTCGAGGAGCCGGCGCGACCAGAACGCGTCGTCCACGGCGTGGTCCCGGGCGGGGTGCGGCGCCTCGCTGCGGTCGCCCAGCTCGTAGCGCCGGAGCAGCCCGTGGAGCAGGACGCTGGCGTTGGCGAGCTCGCTCATCCACGCCTCCCCCGCCCCCCGGCCGGCGTCGGTGATCACGTAGGTGCGGCGCTCCTTGCCCGACTCCGACCGCTCCCAGATCGAGGACACCAGGCCCTGGTCCTCCATCGCGTTGAGCACCCGATAGATGGTGGGCGAGTCGACGCGCCAGACCAGCAGCGCCTCCAGCCGGTGCTGGAGGTCGTAGCCGTGGCCGGGGGCCTCCTCGAGGAGGAGCAGGAGCCCGGGCTGGACGAGGTTCCGGGGTCGGAGGACCTCGGCCACGCCCTTCCAGGTGCCGCCACGCTGCCTGTCCATGCCGACGATCGTCCCCTCCGCCCCTGGTGCGATCCCCCCGTGTGCCCTCAGGCTACCGCCGGGCGCACCCCCCGTACACCCCCGGCCTCCCGGCGGCGCGGGCTGCATCGCCTTGCGGCGCACCCGGCCGTTCACTATCCTCCATGACGCATACGCCATGCGTGACGCTCGCACTGGATGGAGATGGACAGGATCGCGGTCATCGCCCTCGGTGGGAACGCGTTCACCCGCGCCGGGCAGGCGGGCACCTACGAGGAGCAGGAGGCCAACGCGCTGACCATGGCGCGGGCGGTGCGGGGGCTGCTCCGGGCGGGATGGGGCGTGGTCGTCGTGCACGGCAACGGCCCCCAGGTGGGCAGCCTCGCCATCGCCCACGAGGAGAGCGCGGGGGTCATCCCCCCGCAGCCGCTCTTCAACCTCGGCGCCATGACCCAGGGCCAGATGGGCAGCCTGATCTCGCTGGCGCTGCGGCGGGTGTCGGGCTGGCCGCGGGTGCAACCCGCCGCCCTGGTCACCCACGTCAGCGTCGATCCCGCCGATCCCGCCTTCTCCCATCCCACCAAGCCGATCGGCCCCTTCCTCGGCCGCGCCGATGCCGAGGCCCTCGCCGGCCGGCGAGGCTGGTCGATCGTCGAGGACTCCGGCCGGGGCTACCGGCGGGTGGTGCCCTCGCCGGAGCCGGTCGACATCCTCGAGACCGGGGCCATCCTCGCCCTCATCGACGCCGGCTACGTGGTGGTCGCGGCCGGCGGCGGCGGCGTCGCCGTGGTCTCCACCCCGGACGGCTACCGTGGCATCGATGCGGTCATCGACAAGGACCTCGCCGCCCAGCGCCTCGCCACCTCGCTGGTGGCGGAGGCGCTGGTGCTGGTCACCGGGGTGGAGACGGTGATGCTCGACTTCGGCACCCCGGACCAGCGCGCCGTCGAGGAGATGACCCTCGAGGAGGCCGAGCGCCACCTCGCCGGCGGGCAGTTCCCGGCGGGGAGCATGGGCCCCAAGGTGCGCGCCGCCACCCGCTTCCTGCGCGGCGGCGGCCGGGTGGCGGTGATCACCACCCCGGAGCTGGTGTACCCGTCGCTCGAGGGCCGGGCCTCGCTGCTCGAGGGCACCTGCGGCACCAGCATCGTCCGCCACACGCGGGCCCCGGGCGGCGGCGCCGCCGAGAGCTCCGCGCTGGTGGGCTCGTGACCGCGGCACGCTGCGCCCTGCTCCGCGACACCTTCGTCGAACTCGGTGCTGCTGATGAGCGCCACCCGCGCGATGGTCGAGGGCGACGGGGTGGAGTGGGCGACGGCGGTGATGGCCACACCGGCCAACGTCGACGCGCTCCTCGCCGAGGGGGTGGCGGAGAACGACCTCGCCGGCGCCTCGTCGAACGACCTCGCCCTGGCGGCGCGCGCCGGGTCGGAGGAGGCGGCGGAGGCCGGGCTGGCGCGGGGACGCGACGCGCTCTTCGCCGAGCGTCCCTCCCGGCCCGGCGGCGGCGAGCAGCGCGGCGCGCGCACCGTCGAGGAGGCGGTCGCGACCAGCCCCGACCTCAACGTCGCGATCGTCTCGGTCACCGGCGAGTACGCCGCCCTGGCCACCCACCACGCCCTCACCGCGGGCCTGCACGTTCTCCTCTTCAGCGATCACGTCAGCCTCGAGGAGGAGGTCGAGCTCAAGGACCGGGCGGCGCGCCTGGGCCGGCTGGTGATGGGCCCGGGCGCGGGGACGGCGATCCTCGGCGGCACCGGGCTGGGCTTCGCCAACGTCGTCGGGCCGGGGCGGGTGGGGATCGTCGCCGCCGCCGGCACCGGGGCCCAGGAGGTGTCGTCGCTGCTCGACCGCTGGGGCGCCGGGGTGTCGCAGGTGATCGGCATCGGCGGCCGCGACCTCTCCGCGGCGGTCGACGGCCGGATGGCCAGGGTCGCCATCGCCGCCCTCGAGGCCGACCCCGGGACCGACGCCATCCTCCTCGTCTCCAAGCCGCCGGCCGAGCCGGTGGCCCGGGCGCTGCTGGGGACGCCCCGCTCCAAGCCGCTGATCGCCGCGGTGCTCGGGGTGGCTCCCGACCTCGAGGTGGCTCCGGGGGTCGAGCTCACCGGCACCCTGGAGCAGGGGGTGATCGCGATCCTGGGGGTGCTCGGCCTGCCCCTGCCCGACCCCGGTCGCGGGCTCGCCGAGCACGTCGCCGCCGCATGTCGGGACCTGCCGGCGAGCCGCACCGCGGTTCGCGGCCTGTTCTCGGGCGGCACCCTCTGCTACGAGGCCCAGCTCATCCTCGCGCCCCACCTCGGCCGGGTGTACTCGAACGCCCCGGTGAGCCGCGGGGACGGCCTGCCCGCGCCCGCCGGAGCCCACGTCTGCCTCGACCTCGGCGAGGAGGAGTACACCCAGGGACGCCCCCACCCGATGATCGACCCGGAGGCGCGGCTCGAGCTGATCCGCCGGGAGGCCGCCGACCCCGCCACCGCGGTGGTGCTCCTCGACGTCGTCCTCGGTCACGGATCGCACCCCGACCCCGCCGGGATGCTGGCACCGGTGTGCGCCGAGATCACCGCGGCGGCGGACCGCCCGCGGGTGGTGGCCTACGTGCTCGGCACCCGGGACGACCCCCAGGGCTACGGCCGGCAGCGCAGCACCCTGGAGGAGGCGGGATGCATCGTCACCCCCACCGCCGCCCGTGCCGCGCTCGCCGCCGCCGGCATCGCCGTCCGCCGGCCGGAGCTGGCCGGCCCGGCCTGAGCCTCAGTCCCCGGCCCGCTCCTCGGCGTCGCGCTCGTCGCCGGCGAAGGCGGCCAGATAGCTGACCGACAGCCCGCCGAGGATCAGCGCGCCGAAGAGGCCGATGGGGAACCACTGCTCGATCCCGAGCCCGCCGCTGTGGGCGAACCAGGCGAGCATCACGAAGGCGCCGACGGCGCTGACCAGCGGTCCCAGCCACACCAGGCCGCTGCGACCGGGCCGGTCGGCGCCGACGCGGCGCTCCCAGCCCTGGAGGAAGGCCACCACGCGTCCCCCGGGACGGGTGCGACGGGTGACCGCACGATGCGCGACTGTCATGCGTCCACGATGCACCTGCGCCGCCGCCGGCGCCAGCGACCCGGGTCGGCATCGGCATGGGACCTTGGTCGGGGGTCCGGCCTCAGACGGGGCCGCCGGGCACCTCGAGCCCGCCCGCGCCGGAGCGCACCGCCACCAGCGCCGCCTGGGTGCGGCTCTGCACCCCGAGCTTGTCGAGCACCCGGGTGACGTGGGCCTTGACCGTCTTCTCGGTGATTCCCAGCCGGGCGCCGATCTCCCTGTTGGTCAGCCCCTCCGCGACCAGCCCGAGCACCTCGCGCTCGCGCGCGCTCAGGGCCTCGACAGCCCGCCGCGGGCGGATCGCGGTCGCCAGCCGGCGCGCCGCCTCGGGCGAGAGCTCGACCCTGCCCTCGGCGGCGGCGCGCACCGCGGTGACCAGGGTGTCACCGCGGAAGTCCTTGAGGAGGTAGCCGGTGGCCCCGGCCCCGATGGCGCCGACCACCGCCTCGCCGTCGCCGACCGTGGTCAGCACCACCACCTCCACCCGCGGGAACCGCCGCTTGATCCGGCGGGTGGTCTCGACGCCGTCGAGCCGGGGCATCAGCAGGTCCATCAGCACGACGTCGGGACGGAGGGCCTCGACCACCGCCAGCGCCTCCTCGCCGTCGGCGGCCTCGCCGACCACGCGGATGCCGTCCTGCTGGTCGAGGAAGAGCCGCAGCCCCTGCCGGACCACCCAGTGGTCATCGACGACCACGACCCGGATCATGGCGGCATCATGCCAGGAGCGCCGGACGACTACCGCAGGCTCACCGCGCTGCTCGCCGACTGCGGCACCACCCTGGCCCGCGGCGGGCCGATGTCGGAGGTGCTGCAGCGCTGCGCGGTCGCGGTCGTCGACCGGCTCGACGCCGCCTTCGCCCGGGTCTGGGTGCTCGAGCCCGACGGCGAGACCCTGCTGCTCCGCGCCAGCGCCGGGCTGTACACCCACCTCGACGGCCCCCACGGCACGGTCAGGGTCGGCGAGCTGAAGATCGGCGGCATCGCGGCGGAGGGCCGTCCGATGATGACCAACGACGTCGTCCACGACCCCCGCATCGACCACCCCGAGTGGGCGCGCGCCACCGGCATCGTCGCCTTCGCGGGCCACCCGCTGGTGGTCGACGGCCGCGCCGTCGGGGTGATGGCGCTGTTCTCCCGCTCGCCGCTGGGGGCCGCGGTGATCGACCACCTCGGCTCGGTGGCCGAGGCCGTCGCCCAGTTCGTCGCTCGCAGCCGCGCCGTCGAGGAGGAGCGCGAGCGGCTCGCCCGCGAGCTCCACGAACTCGGTGAGCCAGGCGATCTACGGGGTCGCCCTCGGTGCCCGCTCGACCCTTGCGATGCTGCGCGGGGGAGGTGATCCGGAGGCCGCCGCCGCCGCCCTCGAGGAGGTGGTGGCGATGGCCGACGCCGCCCTCACCGAGATGCGTGAGCTGCTCGTCGAGCTGCATCCCCGCCAGCTGCTCGACGACGGGCTCTGCGGCGCGCTCCGGCGGGTCACCGCGGCGATGGCCTCGCGGTACCGGGGCGTCGAGGTGGAGTGCCCGCCGTGCCCCGAGCCCGACCTTCCCCGCCCCGCCAAGGAGGCGCTGTACCGGATCGCCCAGGAGGCGCTGCGCAACGCCCTGCGCCACGGCCGCCCGGGACGGGTCACGGTGCGACTGCTGGAGGAGCCCGGCGCGCTGACCCTCGAGGTGGCCGACGACGGCGAGGGCTTCGATCCCGCCACCGTCCCGCCGGGGCACCTCGGGCTCGTCTCGATGCGCGAGCGCGCCGCCCGGGCCGGTGGCCGCCTGCAGGTGCGCAGCGCGCCGGGCCGGGGCACCACGGTGCGGGCCTCGCTGCCCCGCGCAGGGTGAGGCGACGCGACCGGGCGGGTCAGGCGCCGGCGCGGAGCCGGGCGGCGCTGAGCTGGGAGCTGACCACCCGGTGTCCGATCAGCGCGCCCAGCGGCCCCCCGGTCACCAGGACGATGGCGGGGAACCACCATCCCCAGAACCGCGAGGTGGCGCCGCGAACGGCCAGGAACAGCTCGATGATGAACCCGACCCCGTGGACCGGGCCGAGGGACCGGGCGAGCTGATGGTGGCCGGTCAGCGCTCCGCCCGCGAGCGGGACCAGGAGCACGAAGTCGATGAGCGCCACGACGGCGACCCAGTGGAGCTGGCGGCGGACGGCCGCGGACGCGACAGGTGCGATCGGTGCAGAGAACATCGGCCGACATGGTAGCCAGCCGGGCGCGGAGCCCGCCGTCCGGGTCGGTCAGGCGCCGGCGCGGAGCCGGGCGGCGAAGCGCTGCCGCAGCTTGGCGAGCTTGGGGTTGATGACCGCCTGGCAGTAGCCCTGCTCGGGGTTCCGCGCGTAATAGTCCTGGTGGTACTCCTCGGCGGGGTGGAACACCTCGAGGGGGACGATCTCGGTGACCACCGGCCGCGGCCACAGCGACCGGACGGCATCGCGCGACGCCTCCGCCGCGACCCGCTGGGCGTCGTCGTGGGTGAGGATGATCGACCGGTACTGGGTGCCGACATCGTGGCCCTGCTGGTTCGGTGTGGTGGGGTCGTGGATCGCCCAGAGGACGTCGAGGATGTCGGCGTAGGAGATGACGTCGGGGTCGTATTCGACCTGCACGACCTCGGCATGGCCGGTCCGACCCGAGCACACCCGCTGGTAGGTGGGGTTCGGATCCTGCCCGCCGGCGTACCCGGACACCACCCCGGTCACCCCCTCGACCCGCCGGTACGCGGCATCGAGACACCAGAAGCACCCGCCACCGAGGGTGGCGAGCTCACGTCGCTCGCTCATGGTCGTCCACCCTACCAGCGCGGGCGTCGAGAGGGGCGGAGCCGCGCGTGCGGCCCCGCCCCTCGGTCTGCGGCAGGAGGTCTCCTACCGCTCGGTGCGGTGACGGCGGCGGGTCACCGCGACCAGGAGGCCGGTTCCGACCACCACCAGGAGGCCGCCCAGCTGCAGGAACGGACCGGCGCCGGTCGCCGGGACCCCGGTGACGGCCGCGGAGTTCGAGGTTCCGGTCACCGCCGACACGGCGGCCGCGGGGGTCGGCGTCGGCTTCGGCGTCGGCACCGCGCAGACGGCGCCCAGGGAGCCGCTCCCGACGATCGTCGCGCTGTACCCGTCCGGCTGCCACACGCTGTGGAGGGTGAGCGTCACCGCGCCGGTCGCGCTGCCGGCGACGGTGGCCCGCATCGTGCCGGTGGACAGGTGCTGGGGGTCCGGCGATGCCGCCACGGCCACGCTCAGGGGGGTGAACACCGCATTGGTCTCGGCGGTCCGGGTCACCGTCTCGCTCTCGTTGTCGTCGTTGACGATGGTGGCGGTGACGGTCTTGTGGAGCCCGTCGGTCGAGCAGTCCGACGCGAAGCTCACCGTGTTGGCGTGCGCCGACACGGTGACGACCCCGCCGACGGCCAGCGCCCCGGCGGTGACGGCTCCAGAGGTCCTGCGCGAAACACGACTGTGTCCGAGGGGCGGGGACCGATGTCAGTGTGTCCACTCCTGACAGTGCGGTCAATGCATGGTTGTGCGGAGTTGCGAAGTCCTGTGAACCCCGGTCAGGCTCCGGTCGGGCCCCTGGCGTGGAGTTGCCGCACCTCGTCCGCGATCGTCCGGTCCTCGCGCGAGACGATCACCAGCACCCCGGCGCCGGACGCCGCGGACCCGATCCGCCGGTCCCCGGTGCCGCCCCGGTTGGACGCCCCGTCGACCTCGACGCCGAGCAGGCGCAGGCGGCCCCAGACCGCATCGCGAATCTCCGCCGAGTTCTCGCCGACCCCACCGGTGAAGGCGATGGCGCTCAGGCCGCCGAGGGACACCGCCGTCGCCGAGCAACTCGCGCGCCCGGCGGGCGGTCCAGGCGTGGGAGAGGCCGTGGAACCCGAAGCGTCGCGGCCCGAAGCGCACCCGCCACTCCTCCGGCACCGCGTAGGTGCGCACCACCGCCGGCAGGGTGCGGTGGAAGGCGGTGTCGAAGCAGGCGACCGCGGGCGTGCGCGGCCGGAGCTCGGAGATCAGGTCGATGCCGCGGAGCGCGGCGGGCTGCTGCAGCGGCGCGAGCGGGATGAGCTGGCGGAGCGCCGCGACCACCTCCGGCGTGATCGGCGTCGCCTCCGTGAACCGCTCGCCCCCGTGGACGACGCGATGCCCGACGGCGTCGACCTCGGGCAGCCGGCGCAGGACGTGGATGTTGGCGTGACGACCCGGACGCGCAGCGCCGGCAGCCGCTCGCGGAGCAGCGCCGTGGCCGCCAGGCACTCCAGGGTGGGGACGTCGCCGGCGCAGGCCAGGACGACGTCGGGCTCGGCGCCGGCGTCGTTGCTCGCCCAGGTCCAGATCCCGATGCCGCGGGTGCAGTGGACGATCGCGCCGTCGATGGAGAGGTAGTCGAGCGCGGGCTGCTTGCCGGCGACGACCACGTTCACGCAGTCGCGCGACCGCACAGTGGTCGGCGACGCTCAGCAGGGTGTTGGCGTCGGGTGGCAGGTAGACGCGGACGATCTCCGCCTTCTTGTTGACGACGTGGTCGATGAAGCCCGGGTCCTGGTGGGAGAACCCGTTGTTGTCCTGACGCCAGACGTGGCTGCTGAGCAGGTGAGGAGGTAGCCCTCGGGGGTGGAGAGCTCCTCGGGCCGGTACGAGCGCATCCAGTTCTCGAGGAGGCGGATGTGCTCGGGATGGGCGGCGAACCCGGTCAGCGGCACCTGGTGGGCGCGGAAGGTGCCCTCGACGGCGACCCCGTCCACCACCCTGGGGCCGGTCCATTGTTGGAGTGCCAGCTGGCGGCGAGCGGGCCGGTCTCCGCCTCGCCGTCGCCGACGACGCAGCACACCAGCAGGTCGGGGTTGTCGTAGGCGGCGCCGTAGGCGTGGACGAGGGCGTAGCCCAGGCTCCCCACCCTCGTGGATGGAGCCCGGGGTCTCCGGGGCGACGTGGCTGGGGATGCCGCCGGGGAAGGAGAACTGCCGGAAGAGCCTCCGCCTCCCACGCTCGTCCAGCTGGGGAGACGGGTGGCCCCGAGAACCATGCGGTGCATTCGCCATACAATGGAGCTGAGGGGTGCCGGCGCTCCCACGCCGGGCCCGGTGCTGCTCGGGGGCTGGTCATGGGTGACGTCACCGACGAGGATTCCGCCAACAGGGCGGCGGACGCACACGCCGACGCGTGTCCGCGCTGCCGGACTCCGACGACGGTCGCCGAGTACGCCGGCCCCGGAGGGCCCGGTCGCCTGGTGTGCTGCCTCACCTGCGGCCGGGTGCTCTCGGTGGAGACCCATGCGGTGACGGTCAACCAGCCCGCCTGGAAGTGGAGCTCGCCGGCCTGAGCCGCCTCCGCCGATGGCCTGAGGGCTGGAAGAGCAGGCGCCGGGGGCCGTGCACGTCCTGGTCGCGGGCCGACTCCTCGGTCTCGATGACGTGCATCACCGCGTTGATGAGCGCCAGGTGGGTGAAGGCCTGGGGGAAGTTGCCGAGATGCCGGCCCGAGCTGGGATCGACCTCCTCGGCGTAGAGCTCGAGCGGGCTGGCGTAGGAGAGGAGCTTCTCGCAGAGCTGCCGGGCGCGGACGTGGTCACCGATCTCGGACCGCGCGGAGACCAGCCAGAACGAGCAGATCGCGAAGGTGCCCTCCTCGCCGGTGAGCCCGTCGTCGGTGTCGGTGACGTGTAGCGGAGCACCAGCCCGTCGACGGTGAGCTCGTCGGCGATGGCGCGCACCGTGGCCGTGATCCGCGGGTCGGTGGGCGGCAGGAATCGCAGCAGCGGCATCGGCAGCAGCGAGGCGTCGAGCGCGGTGCTGCCGCAGTGCTGGGTGAACACGCCGCGCTCGTCGAGGCCCCGGCCGCAGATGTCCTCGTGGATCTCGTCGGCGGCCGCCTGCCACCGGGCGGCGTCGGCCCTCTCCTCGCGGAGGCGGGCGAGGCGGGCGCCGCGGTCGGCCGCCACCCAGCACATCAGCTTCGACGAGGTGAACTGCCGGAGCTCGCCGCTCACCTCCCAGATGCCGTGGTCGGGGTCCCGCCACGCCCGCAGCGCATTCTCGACCTGGTGCTTGAGGATCGGCCACAGCCGCTCGTGGAGGTGGTCGCGGGAGCGGACGTGCAGGTAGACGGACTCCACCATCGCTCCCCACACGTCGTGCTGGCGCGGCTTGTAGGCGTCGTCCCCGAGCCGCACCGGGCGCGCCCCACCGTAGCCGTGGAGGTGGTCGAGCACCAGCTCGTCGAGGTGCCGCTCACCGTCGATGCCGTACACGATCTGGAGGTCGTGGTCGCTCTCGGCGAGGTCGGCGATGAAGTGGAAGAAGTCGTTCGCCTCCCACTCGTAGCCGAGCGAGTACAGGGCCCAGAGGGCGAACGAGGAGTTGCGGATCCAGCAGTAGCGGTCGTCCCAGTTGCGCTCGCCGGCCGGGGTTTCGGGGAGCGAGGTGGTGGGCGCGGCGATCAGCGCCCCGGTGCTCGCGAAGGTCAGCCCCTTGAGGGTGAGCGCGCTGCGCTGCAGGTAGCTGCGCCAGCGATGGTCGGGAAAGTGGCCGCGGGCCAGCCAGTGCTGCCAGTGGTGCGCGGTCCACACCAGGCGGCGGTGGGCGTCCTTGTACGTCACCGGCGGCGGGTGCTCGCTCCACGACAGCGCGCAGAAGCGGGTCTCGCCCTCCTTGATCAGCGTCCTCGCCGTCGCCCGCGGTCCCTCGAAGCCGATGCGCATGTCGGTGGTGGGACGCAGCTCGAGGTCGGCGGTGTCGGTGCGGGCGACCCCCTGGTGGTAGCCCATTCGGTGTACTCCCACCGGGGCCGCCGGCGACCGTCGTCGAACACCGGCTCGCAGTCGACCGCGATCTGCACCTCCCCCTGGACGCAGCGGACGGTGCGCAGGAGGACGTGGCTGGCGTCGTGGTCGGTGGGCGAGCGGCGGTAGGTGCGGGAGAGCTCGTCCTTGTGGTGCCACGGACCGATCAGCAGCACGTCGCGCCCGAAGATGCTCGGCGAGTCCACTCGCGGCACGCACATCCACTCCACGTTGCCGCTGGGGGCGATCAGCGCCGTCACCTCGCAGTCGGAGAGGAAGCCGTGGTCGGCGATCGGAGGAAACGGCGAGGTGCCGTACAGGTCGGTGATGTCGGGGCCGGGACGCCCGTCCGCGGACGGCTGGGGCGCGATCGGCTGAGGAGATGTCCCCGGTCCCGCCCCGTCGGTGGCGGTCTGATGGCGGCTGCCCTGACGGCGCTTCGGATCGTGGGCCATGTCCCATTCCTGGCTGGGCGGCGCGCAGTCGGCGTTCGACCCGGACGTCTGGCACGTTCCCCGGCGGGACGGGAGGACCCGGTGCTAGAACGAAATCCGGACCTGACCGGTTGGAGACGGCGCGGCGCCGCCGCCGCGCCCGCCGGCCCGGCCCACAGCGCCGGCCGGTACAGTCACCGTCCCATGACCCGACCGCGCGCTCTCGCCCGACGGGGTGCGGCGCTCGCCGGCATCGGCGCACTCGCCGCCTGCGGGAGCACCGGCGCCCCCGGCGCGAGGTCGCCGTCCCCCAGCCCCACCGTGGCGACCCGGGTCGGCACCCCCGGCTGCTCGTACGGCCCCGGCAGCCTGGGGACGTTCCGACCGGATCCGCCGCGGACCAACGGCCGGTCCGACCACGCCCAGGTGATTCCGGAGATGCCCCACGATCACGTGACCCCGCCTGCCCGGGTCGCCTACGCGCACGACCCCCCCACCAGCGGCTGCCACTACAACCTCGGCTACGGGCAGGCGCCGATCACCGCGGGTGTCCACCCCGCCACCCCCGTGATCTCCGCCGAGCACTGGGTCCACAACCTCGAGCACGGCTACGTCGCGGTGCTCTACAACTGTCCCCAGGGCTGCGACGCCGACGTCCGATCGCTCACGCTGTGGCTGCACCGGCAGGCGCCCGACCCGGGGCTGGCGGCGCGGCCCGGTGTCACCCCGTACGCGAAGGTGATCGTCATCCCCTGGCCGTCGATGGCGCCGAGGTTCGCCGCGGTCTTCTGGGACTACTACGACCCGATGGACCGGCTCGACCTCGCCGAGCTGCAGCGCTTCTACGACAACCACCTCGACACCGGGCCCGAGGGGCCGAACACCCCATAGCCGGCGGAGAGGTGGGCGCGCTCCTGGTGGTCCGCACATAGGTGGGACGGACATGTAGAGACCCGCGGGCGATGCTTGCGTTTCTCTGCAGATCTGTCAGGATCCCCGGCAAGGAGTGACGTCCACCGCGGTGGACGGAGCGAGGGGAGGCACGAACGACGGTCGTGTCTCGCGGCACGCCCTCGGGCGGGAGGACGAGCATGACGCCACGCACGGTGACGACGCGGGTGCTGATGGCGCGCGCCCGCGAGCACGGCCGTGCGCTGACCACGCTCGGCGACTCCGTCGAGTGGTCGGGGATGGCCTGGCCGGATGTGGTCGGCGACCCCGAGTGGGCGTACAACGCCGCCGCACGGGACGCCTGCACGGCGGTGGCGGCACGGCTGCGGGGGGCGGACGAGCTGCGCCCGGCCGGCGCCGCACCGCGAGCCGTCGAGCTGAGGGGGGTGCGGGATCCCCACCGAGGCTCGAGGGTGACCACCGCACGGATCGGACTCGGCTGGCTCGGTGTCGGCCGGCGGCGGCACACCTCCGGCGCCAACCGATAGGGATGTGGGGGGCATGGCCATGGCAGTGAGCCGGGAGCGGCCCACCAGCTGCTCCCTCTGTGCCAACCCGCCCGCCGCGATGTTCGAGTTCCGGGTCCGGCAGCGCCCGGTGGTCGTGTGGATCTGCGACAGCCCCCACGGGGCGGACTCGCTCGGCGCGGCGCTCGGGCTCAGCGCCGACGAGGCGCAGACGATCGCCCTCGAGATCGCGACCCACCTCCACGTCTGGGCCGACGAGGAGGAGGGTGGGCTCTCCGCCGGCGCGATCGCGTGATCCCCGCCTGATCCGCCGGGGATCGCGGCGTGGGGCATGATGCCCGGCGATGACCACGGACGCATTCTCCGGCGGCGCCGAGGAAGGCTGGCGCCGGATCTCCACCCGGGTGCCACGGCTCCGCCTCGTCCAGCTCCTGGTCGCCGCCGTCCCCCCGTTCGCGGCCCTCGCCCTGGGCCTCGGGGTCGCCGGCGCGCTCCCCGCGGCGCTGGTCGTGGCCGTCCTCACCGCGGGCCTCGGCGCGCTGACGTACCGGTTCCTGCTCGCCCGCTATCGGGCCTGGGGCTATCACGAGCGGGAGGACGATCTCCTGGTGCGGCGTGGCTGCCTGATCCGGCGGGTCTCGGTGGTGCCGTACGGCAGGATGCAGTTCGTCGACACCGTCGCCGGGCCCTTCGAACGCTCCTTCGGGCTGGCGACGGTGCGGCTCCACACCGCCGCGGCGGCCACCGACGCCCGCATCCCCGGGCTCGACCAGGCCGAGGCCACCCGGCTCCGCGACCGGCTGGCCGCCCTCGGTGAGGCGCGGGCGGCGGGACTGTGAGCCCTCCCCCGACCGGCGGCTGGGTGCGGCTGCATCCCCTGAGCCCGGTGCTCCGAGGCGGCCGGCTGGTCATCCCGGCCGTGCTGGTCACCGCCCAGGCGACGGCGCGGGGCGGCAGCACCGGGGTGCGCCTGGCCGTGTTCGCCGCCCTGGTCACGTTCGGAGCGCTCGCCGCCGTCGTCTCCTGGCTGGTGACCCGCTGGCGTGTCGACGGCGGCACCCTGCGCATCGAGACCGGGCTGGTGCGCCGCGACTCGCGCCAGATCCCCCTGAGCCGTCTGCAGGCGGTCGACATCGTCCGCCCGCTGCTCGGCCGGCTGCTGGGCCTGTCCGAGCTGCGCCTGCGGCTCGCCGGCTCGCATCACGGCGACGCCCGTCTCGCCTACCTCGCCGAGGGCAGCGCCGAGATCCTGCGCGCCCGGCTGCTCGCCCTCGCCCACGGGCTCGCCGAGGAGACGCCCGCCCCTGCCGAGCTTCCGCTGTTCCACCTCCCGGCGTCGCGCCTGCTCGCGTCCACGGCGCTGAGCGCCCTGGGACTGACCGGCGCCGCCCTGGTGATCGTGGCGGTGACCGTGGTGACCATCTCGCCACCGGCGGCGGGGGCCTTCCTCGCCCCCGTGGTGGGATTGTGGTTGACCGCCTGGAGGCGCCTGAACAGCGAGTTCGACTTCGCGGTGGCCGAGGCCCCCGACGGGCTCCGGCTGGGGGCGGGGCTGCTGGAGACCCGCGCCGAGACGATCCCCTACGGCCGGGTGCAGGCGGTGCGCATCAGCGAGCCGCTGGTCTGGCGCGCCGCCGGCTGGTGCCGGGTCGAGGTGGACGTCGCCGGCCAGGGCCGCATCCGGCGGGGCGACCAGGAGGGACAGCGGGTCACCCGGGCGCTGATGCCGGTCGGGTCCCGCGAACAGGCCCTGGGGCTGGTCTCACGGGTGATGCCCTGGCCGCTCCCCGCGTCCACCCGGCCCCCGCGCCGGGCTCGTCTGAAGAGCCCGCTCCGCTACCACTTTCTCGCTGCGGGGTTCGACGGACGCGCGGCGATCACCCAGAGCGGCCGGGTGTGCCGGGCCACGGACGTCGTCCCGCTGGCGAAGGTCCAGAGCATCCGCTGGGTGCAGGGGCCGGTGCAGCGCCGCCTGGGCCTCGCCACCCTGCACCTGGACACGGCTGGCCGGAACGTCCACGCGGTGCTGCGCGACCGGGACGCCGCCGAGGCGGAGTGGATGATGGGCGAGCTCACCGACCTCTGCAGGGCTGCACGCCGGCGCTGACATGTGACATCGGCATAGCGACTGCATTGGCGGCCACAGATGAGCGCATAATGCGCGGGACTGGAGCGGGTTGTCCGATGAAGTCCGCGTGAAACCGCAGATACGGTCACGCAGTTCGTGTCTTGGGAGGCCTCCGATGGCGAGAGCCCGTCAGCAGACCGCGGCGCCGGCGCGGCCGATCCGCCGCAAGCGGGCGGTCAACGTCGAGACAATGCGCACCGCCGGCGACGACTTCCTCGCGCGTTTCGGAGCCCTGCTCGACGAGGTCGTGGCACTGCGCGGGGCGCTGGCCCAGGCACAGGACGAGAACGACCGGCTGCGCGCCGAGCTCGCCGACGGGATCGAGCTCTTCCGTGATGCCCGGGCGCTGGTCGCGCGCGCCGAACCCATCCGGCGGGGACGGCGGCGGGGCACCGCGCCGGCACCCGCAGGGCCGGCCCGCGGTCCGGGACCTCGTGGCCGCTCCCGCGCGGCGTCGGCGAACGGCCGGGCCGTGCGCGCCACCGCAAACGGCCGGGCGACGCCCGCGTCGGTGACCGCCGACGTGGTCCGTGCCGTCATCGGGAAGCTGGGGACCGCCACCGCCGGCGAGATCGCCGCGCAGATCGGCCAGGCCGGCACTCCCGTCTCCGGGCGCGCGATCCGTCACATCGCCAAGGGTGCGGGCGCGGTGATGCGCCCCGGCGAGGACGGACGGATGGTCTACTCCCTGAGCTGACCGCGCCGGTCGATCCCGCCTCGGTTCGCTGATTCCCGGTCGATCCTTCAGCGAGGGTTCATCCCGGCCTGGTAGCCAAGGAGAGCACGCGGCGGCGGGCTGTGCCGGGCTGACCAGGAAGGGAGGAATCATGTCGTGAGACGATCGTCAACGCTCGCCAGGGTGCTCGTGACGGTGGCGCTGATCATCGCCACGGCGACCGCCGTTCAGGCCGGGACCGGCAGGATCTCGGCGGAGGCGAGCACCAGGGCTCGCACCGTCACCGTCTATCTCCAGACGATGGATTCGTGCAAGCAGGCGCTGGGCGGAGCCGCGTACCAGCTCACCGGCAACGGCCTGGACAGGCGGGTCAGGGGGAGGTCGCAGACCAAGCAGCGGGTCGCCTCGGTCGCCCAGTGTCCGCTCCAGCAGGGTGACTGCGCCACGATCACCACCGGGTGCGTCAGCTTCAGCGGCCTTCCCGCCGGCACCTACGCCATCCACGAGACCCGCACCCCGAAGGCGGACGCGTCGAATCCCGAGGGATATGCGGCCTGCAACGGCGGCAGCGGGTGCCGCAGCCAGTGGGTCGCGCTGGTGGTGTCGTCGACCGGCGGGGTGCAGGCGACGGTCACCAACGTCTACCCCGACGGGGTCACCCCGGTGTATCCGAGCGCCGCGGCACACTCGGGCGTCGCCGCCTACGCGGGCACCAAGAAGGATCCGATCGTCGTCCACCACTTCGGCCTGGCGCGCCCCAGCTCCGACCCGGCGCTCCAGTGCGACGGCGACGGCGACGCCGACGACCACCTCACCGGCGCGCCCAGCTCCCACTGCAACTACCCCGAGGACCAGGAGGCGGCCGCCTGCGCGCCCTTCCCGTGGAGCTGCACCCTCGGCTTCTGGCCGGCCACCGCGAGCGCTCCCCCCAAGCCCTGAGGCGCTTGCGGCACGGCCACGGTTAGGGTAGGCTACCCCAGACCTTAGTACGACCTAAATACGTGGTGAGGGGGGCCGGGGATGACGTCGAGGAGACCCATCCAGGCGGCCGGGGCGGGGCTCGCCGGCGCCGTCGCGGCCGCGCTCGCGGGCTGCGGCTCGGCGACGCCGGCGGTCGCCACCGCGGCCCGGCAGGCCGGCTCGGCGGGCACCATCACCGTGTACAGCGGTCAGCACCAGCAGACCGTGAGCGCCCTGGTGCAGGACTTCCAGAACCGCACCGGCATCGAGGTGCAGGTGCGCTCGGGGGACGAGGCCGACCTCGCCAACCAGCTCCTCCAGGAGGGGACCAGCTCGCCCGCCGACGTGTTCTTCGCGGAGAACCCGCCCTCGCTCTCGATCCTCGAGGAGAGGCACCTGCTCGCCTCCGTGCGTCCGGCGACGCTGGCTCTGGTGCCCCGCCAGGCCAGCTCCGCCGCGGGCCACTGGGTGGGCGTCTCGGCACGCGCCGCCGCCCTCGTCTACAACACCCAGGCGGTCGCCGCGAGGGACCTGCCCACCTCGGTGCTCGACCTCGGCAGGCCGGAGATGAAGCGCAGGGTGGGGGTCGCGCCCTCCGAGACCGACTTCCAGCCGGTGGTCACCCGGGTCGCCGGCGCCCGGGGGTCCGAGGCCGCCGCCGCCTGGCTCACCGCCCTGAAGGACAACGCCAGGGTCTACGACAGCAACGAGTTGCTGATCAGGGCGGTGAACCGCGGCGAGATCGCCATGGGCCTGGTCGACCACTACTACTGGTACCGGATGCGCGACGAGGTCGGCGACGGCGGCGTCCACTCCGCGCTCCACTACTTCCCCCCCACCGACGCGGGCGGCCTCGTCGACATCTCCGGCGCCGCCGTGCTCGCCTCCGGCCGGCACCGGGACCTCGCCCAGCGGTTCGTCGCCTACCTGGTGAGCGAGCCGGCGCAGCGGATCATCGCCACCGGCGAGAGCTGGGAGTACCCGCTGCTCGCCGGGGTGCGGAACCCGCGGCTGCCCCCGCTGGCGCAGCTGACCAGCCCGGTCGTCGACCTCGGCACCGGGAGGGAGGCACTGGACCTGCTCCAGCAGGCCGGGCTCCTCTAGTGGCGGCGCGGTCCCCGGCGGGGCGGCGCCCGGTGCGGGCGTGCGGGGTGGCGCACCGGCCGGCGCCGGCGACGCTGACGGTCTCGGTGGTCGCGATCACGGCGATCCTCCTCCTCCCCGTCGCCGCGGTGGTGCTGCAGGCGCTGACGGTGAGCCCGCGCCGGGCGGCGCACCTGCTCGCCCTGCCGCTGGTGCCGGCGCTGCTGACCAACACCGTGACCCTCGCCCTCGGCGTGACCGTCGCCTGCGCGGTGGTCGGCGTCGCCGCCGCCTGGCTGGTGGAACGCACCGATATCCCCGCCCGCCGCCTGTTCGCGGTGCTCCTGGTGCTGCCCCTGGCGATCCCCGAGTTCGTGGCGGGGAGCAGCTGGGTCTCGCTGCTGCCGTCGGTGCAGGGCTTCGGCGGGGCGTGGCTGGTCATGACCCTCTCCCTCTATCCGTGGGTGTACCTGCCGGTGGCGGCGACGCTCCGGCGCAGCGATCCGGCGCTCGACGACGTCGCCCGCAGCCTCGGCGCCGGCCCGGTGCGCCGGTTCCTCCGGGTCACCCTGCCCTCGGTGCGCACCGCGGTCCTGGGCGGGATGCTGGTGGTCGGGCTGTACCTGCTCGCCGAGTACGGCACCTTCGCGGTGCTGCGCTTCCGCACCTTCGCCACCGCGATCTTCACCCAGTACAGCCTGGGGTTCGACGCCGCCTCGGCGTCGGTGCTCACCCTCGTGCTCTGCCTGATGGGGGTGATGCTCCTCGCCGGCGAGTACATCCTGCGGGGACGGAGCAGCCATCCCGGCACCCGGGCGGCGCGGCCGGCCGCCCGGGTGCGGCTGGGCCGGGCCGCGCCGCTCGCGGTGCTGGCGGTGGCGATGCTGGTGCTGCTCGCCCTCGGGGTGCCGGTGGGGTCGATCGCCTACTGGATGATCCGCGGCAGCTCGACCACCCTGCCCTCGGGGTCGGTGTTCGGGGCCACCGCCGAGTTGCTCCTGCTGGGAGCCGGGGCCGCGGTGGTGGCGACCCTGCTCGCCCTCCCCGTGGCACTGCTGTCGCTCCGCCACCCCTCGCGCCTGGCGCACACCCTGGAGCGGAGCGCCCACCTGGTGCGGGCGCTCCCCGGGGTCGCGGTGGGGCTGACCATCGCCGCCTTCGCCATCCACCACCTCCGGCCGCTGTACCAGGGCACCGCGCTCCTCGAGGCCGGCTACGTGGTGCTGTTCTTCCCCCTCGCCCTGATCGCGGTGCGCGCCGCGCTGGCCCGGGTGCCGCCCGAGCTCGAGGACACCGCCCGCTCGCTGGGCGAGACCTGGCTGGGAACGCTGCGCCGGGTCACCGTGCCGCTGCTGCTGCCCGGGCTGGGTGCGGCGGCGGCGCTGGTCTCGCTGTCCGCGACCACGGAGCTGACCGCGACGCTGCTGCTCCGCCCCACCGGCGTCGAGACCCTGGCAACCCGGTTCTGGCTCTACACCTCGAACCTCGCCTACGGGGCGGCGGCACCGTACGCGGCGGTCATGGTGGCCACCTCGGCGGTGCCGGTGTTCCTGCTCTCCCGGCTCGGGGCGGCACGGTCGTGAGCGCTGCCCGCTCGGTCGAGATCGAGAACCTGCACGCCGCCTACGGCGCGGCGCCGGTGCTCCGCGGCGTCGACCTCCGCATCCCCGGGGGCGGCCTCGCCTGCGTCCTCGGACCCTCGGGATGCGGGAAGACCACCCTGCTGCGGGTGCTCGCCGGCTTCCAGCCCGCCACCGAGGGCCGCGTCCGGATCGCCGGCGCGCTGGTCGACGACGGCCGGCGGCGGGTCCGGCCGGAGCGCCGCCGGGTCGGCTACGTCCCCCAGGAGGGGGCGATGTTCCCCCACCTGTCGGTCGCGGACAACGTGGGCTTCGCCCTCACCGGCAGGGGGCGGCACCGCCGCGCCGCCCGGGCGGGGCGGATCGCCGAGCTGCTCGAGCTGGTGGGGCTGGGCGGCCTCGAGCGCTGGCACCCGCACCAGCTCTCCGGCGGGCAGCAGCAGCGCGTCGCCCTCGCCCGCGCACTGGCGTGCGACCCCGAGGTGGTGCTCCTCGACGAGCCCTTCTCGTCCCTCGACGCCTCCCTGCGCGCCCGGCTTCGCGCCGACGTGCTCGCCATCCTCGGCGCCACCGGGGTGACCGCGGTGCTGGTCACTCACGACCAGGCGGAGGCGCTGTCCCTCGCCGGCCTGGTGGCGGTGATCCGGGAGGGTCGGGTGGTCCAGGCGGCGGCGCCCGCCGAGGTCTACGGCCGGCCCGTCGACGCGGCGGTCGCCGGCTTCGTCGGTGAGGCCACGCTCCTCCCCGCCACCGTCGAGGGCGGGGTCCTCCACACCGCGCTGGGCCGCCTGGCCCTCGATCCCGCCTGCCCCGCCGCCGGCGCCGCCCTCGCCGTGGTGCGTCCCGAGCAGGTGCGCCTCGCCACCGGGGACGGGCTCCCGGGGCGGGTGACCGGCACGGAGTACCAGGGGCACGACAGCCGCGTCGAGGTGCGGGTCCAGCTCCCCGCCGGCCCGCTCACCCTCGCCGCCCGCGCCGGTGCCGGAACGGGGCCGGAGCCCGGCACCATGGTCACCGTGGACATCCCCGGCCCGCTCTGGGCGGTCACCGTCCCGATTTCGCGAACGCCTCCGTCCCCATCACCAGCCGCACCGCGGTGAAGGCGGAGTGGAGACGCATGTAGGCGAGCTCGTGGTTGAGGTCGCCGACGCCGTTGGTGCCCGGGCCGGGAGCGAGGTCGAGGGTGCTGAGCACGCCGAGGGCGTTCCCCTGGGCGTCGAGGAAGCCGCTGCCGGAATCGCCGGGGACTCCGGGCGGCTGGGTGCTGACGGTGTGGCTCCAGCCGCCACCGAGGTCGCCGGTGCTGGTCCCCTGCTTGCGGCTGATGGCGCCGGTGCCGAGGCCCAGCTGGGAGTTGCCGTACGAGTACACCGGGTCGCCGGCGCTGGTGCCGGCGGTGCGCAGACCGGTGGGACCGCCCCAGACCGGCACCGTCGGGTTCACCGAGCCGACGTCGGCGGGGTCGAGGCGCACCAGCGCGAGGTCGTTGTACTGGCAGGCGTCGGCGTCCTTCTCGTGGAGCCCCTGCATCGACAGCCAGGAGTTGTAGACCAGCGTGCCCGGATGCTTCGCGCCGGTGATCGAGACCGGGGTGCCCAGGGGCAGGGAGGCCGCCGTGCAGCCGTTGGTCTCGCTGCTGCCGCCGGTGCCCGAGCAGTGCGCCGCCTGACCGATGTAGGTGTCGGTGCCGTCGACATAGATGAAGTTCGCGGTGCACTGGGCGCCCTTGGTGAAGAGCTGCACGCCGGGGTGGATGGACGCCGAGCTCGCCGGCGCCCAGCCCGCCGCGGCTGCGGCGGAGGGTGCCCCGGCTCCCCAGCCCAGGGCGGTCGCCACCATGGCGGACAGGAGCAGGACGGACCGGAGCTGGGTACGCATGGCGCATGCACTCCCGCTGACGCTGTGGTGGCCGGTTTGGCTGCATGCGCACTGTAGCGCCGGGGAGCGCCCGATCACCGGATTCAATTCGCGCACTACACTGATCGGACCATGGCGACCTGCACGCACGTCGACGAGATCAACGACGTCACCCCCTCCTCCCCCGGCTGCGAGGACTGCCTGCGGCAGGGCAGCCACGACTGGGTCCACCTGCGCGTCTGTCAGGAATGCGGACACGTCGGCTGTTGCGACAACTCCCCGGGGCGGCACGCCACCGGTCACTTCCACGCCGTCGCCCATCCCCTGATCCGCTCCTACGAGCCCGGCGAGGAGTGGTACTGGTGCTACGTCGACGACATCGCCTTCGAGCTCGAGGGCGCACCCCCGGCACCGTCCCACCCCTGAGCCAGGCCGCGGAGCCCGCGATGTTCGACTACAACTCCCGGCCGGTGACGCCCCAGGTGGTGCTGTTCGGTTCCCGCTCCTCCACCGACGCCTACGCCATCCGCGACTTCCTGACCCGCAACGCCCGGCCCTACGACTGGGTGGACGTCGACGGCGACACCGTCGACACCGCGCTCACCGAGGGCGCCCGCCTCCCCCTCTGCGTCCTCCCCGACGGCACCCGGCTGGAGGGCGCCACCGTCGAGCGGGTCGCCGCCGGGCTGGGGATGATCGCCCCACCGCAGCTGGCCGAGTACGACGTCGCCATCGCCGGCGCCGGGCCCGCCGGCCTCGCCGCCGCCGTGTACGCCGCCTCCGAGGGGCTGCGCACCGCGGTGATCGAAGTCGGTCGCCCCCGGCGGCCAGGCCGGGACCACCTCGATGATCGAGAACTACCTCGGCTTCCCCGGGGGCATCAGCGGGAGCCAGCTGGCCTCGCGCGCCACCCTCCAGGCCGAGCAGTTCGGCGCCGAGATCCTGCTCGCACGCCCGCTCGTCGACATCACCGCCGGCGGCGGCGCCTACCGGTGCGAGCTCAGCGACGGAACCGCGATCCGGGCGCGCGCCCTGGTCGCGGCGACCGGGGTGGAGTGGCGGCGGCTCGATGTGCCCGGGGTCGAGCGGCTGCTCGGCGCCGGGGTGTACTACGGCGCCGGGCCGAGCGAGGCGCGGGCGTGCCAGGGGTCGGGCGTCGTCATCGTCGGCGGCGGCAACTCCGCCGGCCAGGCCTGCCTGCGCTTCGCCCGCTACGCCAGCCAGGTGACCCTGCTGGTGCGCGGACCGGCACTGGGCGCCTCGATGTCCCAGTACCTCGTCGACCGGATCGCGGTGGTCGACAACATCGAGGTGCGCACCTCCGCCGAGGTGGTGGCGGTCGACGGCGACGGCCGGCTGCGCACCCTGAGCATCGCTCGCGACGGCGGCGCCGCGGTCGAGAGCATGCAGGCCGACGCGCTCTTCATCTGCATCGGCGGCAGTCCCCGCACCCGGGGCGTGCAGGAGCTGCCGCTGGTCCGCGACCGCGCCGGCTACCTGGTGACCGGGACCGACCTCTCCCCCGGTGCCGGCGTGCCCGACGGCTGGCCGCTGGCACGGCAGCCCTTCCCCCTCGAGACCAGCATGCCCGGCCTCTTCGCCGCCGGCGACGTCCGCAGCGGCTCGGTGAAGCGCTGCGCCGCGGCCACCGGCGAGGGGGCGATGGCGGTGGCCCTGGTGCACCGGCACCTCGCCGAGGTCGGGGGTGAGTGAGCCGGTGGGCGCGGCGCCCCCCGGCGAGCTCCTCGTCCCCAACCCCGAGTTCGCGGTGGCGGCGAGCGCCGAGCGCATCGACGCCGCCGCCGGGGCACTGCGGGCGCACGGCATCGACGTCCTGGTCGTGCCCACCGGGCAGGAGGCGCGCCGGGCGGTGCTCGAGTTGCTGCCCGACGGCGCCGAGGTCTTCAACAACACCTCGCGGACGCTCGAGGCAGTCGGCCTCGCCGAGGACATCGAGCGCTCCGGCCGCTACCGCCCGGTCCGGCTCGCCCTGTACCAGATGGACCGGGAGATGCAGGCGAAGGAGATGCGCCGGCTCGGCGCCTCGCCCGACCACGTCGTCGGCAGCGCCCACGCCGTCACCGAGGACGGCTCGCTGTTGGTGGCCTCGGCGAGCGGCAGCCAGCTGGGACCGCTGGCGTCGGGTGCGGGCCGGGTCGTGCTGGTGGTGGGCGGTCAGAAGATCGTGCCCGACATCGCCACCGGCCTTCGCCGCATCCACGAGTACTGCTACCCGCTCGAGAACGAGCGCGCGCTGCGGGCCTACGGGGTGCCGAGCGGGGTCAACAACGTGCTCATCGTCAGCCGGGTGCTCGCGCCCGAGCGCATGACCGTCATCCTGGTCGGAGAGGTCCTCGGGTTCTGACCCCCGAGGGACCGCCGCCCGCGGTGGGCGGCGGTCCCAGGCACGTGTGGGGGTCGGGAGGTAGAGCCCTCGGTGAGGTCGTTGGGGGAGGCGGCCATGTCGGTCTTGATGAAGGTGTCGGGGACCGGGTACTGGCCGAGGACGTAGTTGAGGATGGCGACGTGCTGGGCCTCGACCGGGGCGATGGTCAGCGCCACCAGCCGGTTCTTCTTGTCGGTGACCAGCGCCGCACCGGCGGTGTAGGTCTCCATCGCAACGGTCTCGAGGGTGAGCGCGAGCTTGGCCGCGTCGACGACGGTCTTGACGCTGGGAAGCGCCCCGTCGACGACCTTCTTGTAGTGGGGGTCGGGCGCGGTCTGCGCCGACTGGCCGGCGCCGGTGAGCGCGCCGTTCCACGCGTTGGCGTGGTCGGTGTGCTGTGCCTTGGCGGTGGTGACGAAGGTGCCGATCGCGGGCGGCACGGCTCCGAGGGCGCCCTTGCCGGCGGCGTCGAGCACCGTCTGGTAGGTGTTGATCGCCAGGATCTCGAGGCTGGCGGCCAGCCGGGCGACGGTGAGGTCGACACTCTGCGAGGTGGCGGTCGAGGTGGTGGTGCCCGCGCTCGACGGGGTGTTCGAGCCACCGCAGGCGGCGAGCACGACGCCGCCGCCGAGCGCGCCGGCGGTCACCAGGCCGCCGCGGAGGAAGTTGCGCCGGGTCGCGTTCATGCGGCTGATCGCCTGCTCGCGCTCGGTCCACTCCCGCCAGCCCTCGGTCATCTCGGCGACCGCGACCTGGAAGCGCGGGAACAGGTCCCGGTGCATCTGGTCGAGGTCACTGGTCATCGCGAGCAGCTCGCGTTCCGACAGGTCCATGCTGTTGTCCTTCTTGCCGCGGCTCACTGGACCGCCCCTTCGGCCGCAGGCCGCGCCGCGTCCGTCTTGTAGAAGCTGTTGGGGAAGCCCACCGACCCGGCGGCCGCGGGCAGCTTGCCGGCGTCGACCGCGGGCGTGATCGTGATCAGCTGCGGGGCACCGCCGGCGATGAGCGCGGCCACGGCCAGCAGCACCGCGCTGTGCTGCGCCTCGACCGGCGCGATGGTGGCGAACGCGTTCAGGGCGTTCTTGTCGTCGACGTCACCGCCGAACTTCACGTAGGTCTGCGCGGCGGCGTCCTCGAGGGTCTGGGCGAGCGCCACCACGTCGGCCGGGCCCTTGATTTTTCCCAGCGCGGGAGCCACGACCGCGTCGTAGACGACCTGGTCGAGCTTGGGCTGGGCCACGCCGCCGAGCTGCATCGCCGCGGCGTTGAAGGCGTTGGCGTGGTCGGTGTGCTGCTTGATGGTCATGACCACGAACGCCTTGACCGTCGGGATCGCGGCGCCGCTGACGGCGGGGGGAAGGCCGGCCGCCTTGGTGTACACCGCCACCGCCAGGTTCTCGATGGACGCCGCGGTCTGCAGCATCATCACGTCGGCGGAGCTGGCCGCGTATGCGGTGGTCATCATGCGGGAGAACATCGACGCGCCGAGCGCGCCACCGCCGACCACGCCGGCGGCGAGCAGCGAGCGACGCAGGAAGGTGCGGCGGCCGGGGTCGGCGGTCTCGATCTCGCCCCGCGCGCGGCGCTCACGCCCGGTCTCGACGATCTCGTCGACGGCCTGGTCGGTGAGCCGCATCGCGGTGCTGTGAAGGTCCTGGGATTCCTCCATCAGGCCCGTCATCCTGGGTTCGTCAAAGGTCACGGTGAACGCCTCCGAGAATGGGTGTTGCGGTGAGTGCCTACGCGGCCTCCCGGCGGACGGATCACCGACCTCCGGCGATGATCCGCGGGGCCGGTCGCGGCGTATGGGGCACCGTGAGAACACCCACGGAGCCGGCCATTCCCACCGACGAGAGAGCCGTCGAGCTGATCGCCCAGGGATCGCCCGTGGGGATGGAGCTGCTCTACGACCGCTACGGGTCGCTGGCCTACGCGGTCGCGCTCCGCGTCCTCCATGACCCGTCCGCGGCGGAGGACGTGGTCCAGGAGGCATTCCTCTCCGTCTGGCGGGGGGCGGCCACCTACCGTCCCGACCGCGGCGGGGTGCGCTCCTGGCTCTGCACCGTGGTTCGCAACCGCTCCATCGACCGCACCCGCGGGCGCGCCGGCCGGTCCCGGGACGAGCTCCCGCTCGAGCACGTCGCCGCCGGCTCCTCCACCAGCGACACCTGGACCGAGGTGATCGCCGAGCTCGATCGCGCGCACATCCGCGGTGCGCTCGAGCGGCTCCCATCCGAGCAGCGCACCACCATCGAGCTCGCCTACTTCGGGGGCTGCAGCCAGTCCGAGATCAGCGCCCGCATGCAGGTGCCCCTCGGCACCGTGAAGGGACGCACCCGTCTGGCCCTGCGCACCCTGCGCGGTGTGCTCGGCGGATGGTGCGTGGAGCAGCCGGCATGACCTGCGACGAGTTCGAGCTGCTGCTCGCCGCCCACGCCGTCGGCGGCCTCGACCCCGGCGAGGAGAGCGGCCTCCGCCTCCACCTCGAAGGCTGCCGGGACTGTCGGGAGATCGGCGGCGTGCTCCTGCACGTCGGGGCGATGATCGCCGCCACGGTGCCCCCGGTCACCCCGCCTCCGAGCCTGCGCCGCAACCTGATGGCACGGGTGGAGGCCGAGGCGCGGACGAGCGCGGCCGCGGCGGCGCCCCAGGGCTCGGCGCGGTGGCACCGCCGGCTCTGGGGACGGGTGCCCACCGGCCGGCGCTTCACCGCCGCCGGCGGCCTGGTGGCCGCGACCGCGAGCCTGCTCGCCGCCTGGTCGCTCGCCGGACCGCACCCCGCCGGGGCGGTGGCGGTGCGGGTGCCGACCTGCGGGTCGGCCGGGGTGCCCGCGACCCGCTGCGCCCTCGACTACGACCCCAACCGGCACCAGGGGGTCCTCACCGCCACCGGCCTGACCCTCCCGGCGGTGCTCGGCGGCGCCTCCGCGCAGGCCTACGAGGTCTGGCTGATCCCCGCCGGCGGCGCGCCGATGCCGGCCGCGTACCTCGCCCAGGGCCCGGACGGCGGCAGCTGGTCGTCGGTGATCTCCCGCAGCCTCCACGGCTTCGCCGCGATCGCCGTCACCGCCGAGCCGGCGGGCGGCAGCCTCGCCCCCACCGGGCCCGAGGTCCTGCGGGTGCCTCTGCCCCCCGGGATCTGATCCGAACCGCGCCCGTCCCAGTACCTCCCGACAGACGCATCCACTCCCACGAGGACCTCGACATGCCATTCGGCACCGGTCACCTTCCCCTGCTGATCATCCTGCTGGTGGTCGCCGTCATCATCTTCGGCCCGGGCAAGCTGCCCGAGCTCGGCTCCGGGATGGGCAAGGCCATCCGTGAGTTCAAGCACCACACCAGCGACCTGCGCAGCAGCGTGATGAGCCCCGATCCCGCGCCCGTTCCCGCGCCCGTCGTGGTCCCGGTGAGCGGCCTGGATCCCGCCGCCGCCTCCCGCGACATCCGCCCCGCGGCCTGAGACCGGAGGCCGGCAGCCGTGCAGAACGCTCTCCCCTCCGACCGCCGCATGACGGTGATCGAGCACCTCGAGGAGCTCCGTCGCGTCCTCATCATCAGTGGGATCGCGTGGATCGGCTGCACGCTGCTGGCCTTCGTGTTCAACGGCGCGATCATCGGGCTGCTCGAGCGACCGCTGATCAGCGTGCTCGCGCACGGGCACCACATCGTCGGCGCGCCGATCGTCACCAGCCCCACCGAGGGCATCAGCATCCCGCTGAAGGTTGCGTCGATCTGCGGGATCATCGGCGCGCTGCCGGTGATCCTCTGGCAGATGTGGGGCTTCATCGCCCCCGGGCTGCGCCGCGCCGAGCGGCGCTTCGCGGGTCCCTTCCTCGCCACCGCGCTGCTGCTGTTCGCCGTCGGCGGCACCTTCGCCTACCTGGTGATGCCGGTCGGGCTCAGCTTCCTCGCGAACTTCCTCGGCGGCAACGCCGAGTTCCTCCCCGACCTCAACGCCTATCTCTCCTTCTTCACGCTGCTGATCGTCATCTTCGGCGTGACCTTCGAGCTGCCCGTCGCGGTGGTGCTGCTCGGCCTGCTCGGCATCGTGTCGTCGGCACGGCTGCGCCGGCAGCGGAAGGCGATCTGGGTGGGCATCGTCTTCGTCTCGCTGGTGGTCACGCCGGGCGCCGACCCCTTCACCCCGGCCGCCCTGCTGGTCCCGCTCATCGCCCTCTTCGAGGCCAGCATCCTGGTGCTCGACAGGGCGTTCGGGCGCTGAGCGCCGCCCGGTACCGGCTGTCAGACTCGGCGGCATGCGCTTCGGATACTCAATGATCTGCGAGCAGTCGACGCCACGACAGCTGGTCGACAACTGCCGCCGCGCGGAGGCGACCGGCTTCGACTTCGCGATGATCTCCGACCACTTCCATCCGTGGCTGGAGAGCCAGGGCCAGTCCCCGTTCACCTGGAGCGTTCTCGGGGCGCTCGCGGACAGGACCGACCGGATCGAGCTGATCACCGGGGTGACCTGCCCGACGATGCGCTACCACCCGGCGGTGGTGGCCCAGGCCGCCGCCACCATCCAGCTGATGAGCGGGGGCAGGTTCAGCCTCGGCGTCGGCGCCGGCGAGCGGCTCAACGAGCACGTGGTGGCGCGCGGCTGGCCGCCGGACGACGTCCGCCAGGAGATGCTCGCGGAGGCGATCGAGATCATCCGCCAGCTCTGGCAGGGCGGCTTCCACTCGTATCGCGGCCGGCACCTGAGCCTCGAGGACGCACGCCTCTACACCCTTCCCGATCAGCCGCCGCCGATCGCCGTCGCCGCCGGAGGGCCCCGTGCCGCCCGGCTCGCCGGTGAGCTCGGCGACGCCCTGATCGCGGTCGAGCCGAGCCGCGACCTGGTCGAGGGCTTCCGGCGCGCTGGCGGTCAGGGGCGGCGCGCCTACGGCCAGATCGCGGTCTGCTGGGCCGCCGACCGGCAGGCGGCGGTGCGCACCGCCCGGGAGATGTGGCGCTTCGCCGTCCCCGGGTGGAAGGTGATGGCCGAGCTGCCCAACCCGGTGAACTTCGAGGCCGCCACCCGCGTCGTGAAGGACGAGGACATCACCGCGCTGGTGCCGTGCGGCCCCGACCCGCAGGTCCACGCCGAGGCGATCCGCGCCTTCGCCGAGGCCGGCTTCACCGACATCGCCGTGGTCCAGGCGGGCCCGGAGCAGGAGGGCTTCCTCCGCTTCTGGGAGACCCAGCTGGCCCCGCTGCTGCAGCAGGAGTCCGCCACCGCGGTCTGACCGTCCCGGCGACGCGCCGGCCCCCCGGGCCTCGACGATCGGGCCTCCGAACCTCCCCGTAAGCGCCCCGGGGAGGTGCATGATGGTCGGCATGGCAGCAGCTCAGCGGGCGCCCTCACCGGGCACTCCGGACCACGCGTCCGCGGTCCGCGCCGCCGGCCTGCGGTGGACCCCGCAGCGCCAGCTCATCCTCCAGACGCTGCGCGAGGCCGGTGGCCGGCACATGACCGCGGACGAGGTGTGGCGGGCGGTGAGCGAGCAGTACGCGACCCTCAACCGGTCCACGGTCTACCGGGTGCTGGAGACCCTCACCGGCATCGGCCTGGTGCGCCAGACCCGGCTCGGAGGCGACACCGCCCAGTTCGAGCTCGAGAGCGACGACGCCCACCACCACCTGGTGTGCGTCCGCTGCAAGGCGATGGTGGAGATCTCCGCCGAGGACGTGGCGCCGCTCGCCGGGCGGCTGCTCGACCGGCACGGCTACCACGTCGGCGCCAGCGTGCTCACCGTCGAGGGCGTCTGCGCCGAGTGCCATGGCACCGCTCCCTCCACCGAGGCGCCGGCGCCCGACTAGCGTGCTCCCCTGTTGCCGGTTTGGCGCCGCATTGACGCGAGGTGCGGCGGATGGCGTCCCCGCTGGTGACGGGAACCACTCTCGTCGCGGAGGTGAGCCCCCGGTCGGCACCGGGCATCCTCGAGATCGGGGTCTTCCGGATGGACCGGGGCGGGCGGACGGGGTCCGGGTCGACCTCACCGCCTGACCGGCCGGTGCCGAGAGCGGAGAGGAGAGCCTCCCCGCGCAGGTTGAATTCGGCGGCGGGTCAGGGTAGCCTTACGTTGCGCTTAGGTCGATCTAAGTGCGCACTTATATCGACGCAAGGGAGGCTGCCGATGTCACGAGGGGTGTGGGGAGGCCGGTGCCCCCGCCTCCTGCTGGTGGCGTTCGCCGGGTGGCTGCTGGCGGGCTGCAGCGGTGGCGACGGCGCCGCCACCGCCGGCCGGCTGGCGGCCGCGGCGGGCGCCGGCCAGGTCCGGCTCCACTACATCGCCGCCGACGAGGTGGCCTGGGACTACGCGCCGGCCGGCCGCAACCTGATCGCCGGGCAGCCCTTCGGGGAGGCGGAGAACACCTACATGGCGTCCGGGCCCGACCGTATCGGGCGGGTGTACACGAAGTCGGTGTTCCGGGAGTACACCGACGCCACCTTCACGACGCCGGTGCCCCGCCCCGAGTCGTGGAGGCACCTCGGGCTGCTCGGGCCGGTGCTCCACGCCGAGGTCGGCGACACCATCCGGGTGGTGTTCATGAACCACACCTCGCGGCCGGCGAGCATGCACCCGCACGGAGTGTTCTACGACAAGGCCTCCGAGGGCGCCGGCTACGCCGACGGCACCGTCGGCGCCGACAGGGCGGACGACTCGGTGCCCCGGGGCGGCACCCACACCTACGTGTGGCAGGTCCCGGAGCGGGCCGGGCCGGGGCCGATGGACCCGAGCTCGGTGATGTGGATGTACCACTCCCACACCGACGAGGTCGCCGACACCTACGCCGGCCTGATGGGGGCGATCGTGGTCACCCGGAGGGGCATGGCCCGCCCCGACGGCAGCCCCAGGGACGTCGACCGCGAGCTGGTCACGATGTTCATGGTCTCCGACGAGAACCGCAGCCCCTGGCTCGACGACAACATCAGGACCCGCACCTCGGCTCCGGCAACGGTGCGGAAGGACGACCCGGACTTCGTCGAGAGCAACAAGAAGCACGCGATCAACGGCTACGTGTTCGGCAACCTGCCCGACCTCGACATGCGCCGGGGCGAGCGGGTCCGCTGGTACGTGATGGGCATGGGCACCGAGGTCGACCTCCACACCCCCCACTGGCACGGGAACACGGTGCTCGCGATGGGGATGCGAACCGACGTGGTGGCGCTGCTGCCGGCGACCATGGTGGTCGCCGACATGGTCCCCGACGACCCCGGCATCTGGCTCTACCACTGCCACGTGGCCGACCACATCACCGCCGGGATGCTCTCCCGCTACGTGGTGCGGTGATCTCGTCCCGGCTGTCGATCCGGGGTCAATCCGTTCGTCGGGGTAGCATGAGGCCCGAACAGCCGGGCCAGAATGGAGAGAACAGGCCATGGCGCAGTACGTGATCCTGATCCACGAGGACGAGGCGTCCTATGCGAACGCCGAGCAGGCGACCTTCGAGCAGGTGATGAAGGCGCACCAGGACTTCGGCACCAGGCACGGGGCCGTGCTCCGCGGGGGCAACGCGCTCCAGCCCACCAGCACCGCCACCTCGATCCGCCGCGACGCCGCGGGCAACCTGGCGGTCACCGACGGCCCCTTCGCCGAGACCAAGGAGGCGCTCGGCGGCTACTACCTCGTCGAGGCCGCCGACCTCGACGAGGCCATCGCCATCGCGAAGCAGGTCCCCGCCCGGTTCGGCGGCGTCGAGGTTCGCCCCGTGATGGTCTTCGACTGACCGGCGCGACTCCGGCGACCGCCTCCGCGGTGGCGGCGGCGGTCGCCGAGGCGCACCGTCGCGAGTGGGCCTTCGTGCTCGCCGCGACGGTGCGCGTCACCGGCGACATCGACCTCGCCGAGGAGTGCGTCCAGGACGCCTACGCCCGGGCGCTCAGCACCTGGACGTCCCGCGGCGTCCCGGCCAACCCCGGCGCCTGGCTGACGCACGGTGGCGCGGCGGCGGGCGCTCGACCTGCTCCGCCGGCAGCGACCGGCTGCGGCGCACCCTGCCGCTGCTGCTCGACGACCGTGGCCGCCCCGGGCCCCGGGGAGACCGACGAGCCCGACGTCCCCGACGACCGGCTGCGGCTGATCTTCACCTGCTGCCACCCGGCGCTCGCCCTCGAGGCGCAGGTGGCGCTGACCCTGCGGCTGCTCTGCGGCCTGACCACCGCCGAGGTGGCGCGCGCCTTCCTGGTGAGCGAGCCCACCATGGCGGCGCGGATCACCCGGGCGAAGAAGAAGATCGCCGGCGGCGCGGATCCCCTACCGGGTGCCGCCCGCGGAGGAGCTGCCCGCCCGGATCGACGCGGTGCTCACCGTCGTCCACCTGCTCTTCACCACCGGGCACACCGCCCCCGCGGGCGACGACCTGGTCCGGCGCGACCTGGTCGAGCGCGCCCTCGACCTCGCCCGGATGCTGCGGGCGCTGCTCCCCGCCGACGCCGACGTCGCCGGGCTGCTGGCGCTGATCCTGCTCACCGACGCCCGCCGGGCCGCCCGGCTGGGCGACGACGGCCGGCTGCTGCTGCTCGCCGAGCAGGACCGCGCCCGGTGGGACCGGCGGCGCGATCGGCGAGGGCCTCGCTCTGGTGCGGGAGGCGCTGCGGCGCCGGCCGCCGGGGCGGTTCGCGCTGATGGCGGCGATCGCCGCCGTGCACGCCGAGGCGCCGAGCTGGCAGGACACCGACTGGCGCGAGGTCGTGGCCCTCTACGACCTGCTGGCCCAGCTCTGGCCGTCACCGGTGGTCGCGCTCAACCGCGCCGTCGCCCTCGGCCTCGCCCGCGGCCCCGAGGCGGGGCTGGCGGCGCTCGAGGCGCTGGCGGCCGAGCCCCAGCTCGCCGGCTACGGCTACCTGGCGGCGGCCCGGGCCGACTTCCTCCGCCGGCTCGGTCGCACCGCCGAGGCGCGGGTGGCCTACGAGGAGGCCCTGCTGCTCACCGAGAACGCCGTCGAGCGCGACTTCCTCGCCGGCCGGCTGGCCGAGCTGGGCGGCTGACCCGGCCCCCCCTCCCACGGGGCCAGTGTGGCATCGCTAGAATCGCGCGTCGCGAGGTTGTGGAAGCGAGGAGGTCGAGCCGTGATCAGTACGCGCACGGGTCGTGGAGTGTCCGGTGCCCTGGCCGCGGCGGCCGCTCTGGCCGGGTGTGGAGGCAGCAGCGCCCCTGCCTCGCCGCAGCCCTCCGCCGGCGGCGGCGCCGCCACCACGGCGTCGGCACAGCTGGCCCACGTCCCCACCGGCACCGCCACCATCGCCTACGACGCCGGCACCAAGGTGCTCACCGTCAGCCTCCACGTCACCGGCGCCGCGCCCAAGCTGGCGATGCCCTCGCACATCCACAAGGGCACCTGCGCCGGGACGCCCGGCGACATCCTGTACACCCTCAACCCGGGGATGGCCGACGACAAGGGCGTGGTCGACGTCACCACCCAGGTGCCGAACGTGCCCGCTGTGCCCACCGGCGCCTACGTGCACTTCCACACCGGCCCGACCACCGGCACCCCGGCGGAGAAGAAGTCGATCGTCTGCGCCGACCTCACCGGCCAGCCCGGGCAGCTGACCATGGGACCGAACGGCGCCGCCGGCGACAACGTCACCGGCACCGCCACCCTCACCCGCGACCCCGCCACCAAGCAGCTCACCGTCAAGGTCGTGCTCGACGGCCTCGAGCCGAGCACCTCCCACCCGTCGCACATCCACAATGGCCGCTGTGAGGCCCAGGGCTCGGTGGCGATCCCGCTCACCGCGCTGCAGGCCGACGCCAAGGGCCACGCCGAGGCGACCACCACCGTGGCGAACGCCCCCGAGTTCGGCACCTGGTACGTCAACGTCCACCGCGGGCCCGGGCTGAACGGGCCGGAGTTCACGCCGATCAGCTGCGGCAACGTGGTCGCGTCGTAGCTCATCCACCGTGGGTCACGGTGGATCAGGCCCCCAGCTCCCGCCGAAACGGCGGGTCCGCACCGGCCCGGCTCACGGTGATCGACGCCACCTCGCCGGCGAAGTCCAGCGCCGCCTCCACCTCCGGGGCGGTGAGTGCCGCGGGCCCGGCGGGGCCGAGGCGGTGGTGCCGGTCCATCCAGTCCAGCAGGCCCGCGGTGAACGAGTCGCCGGCTCCGATGGTGTCCACGAGCGTCACCGGCGTCGCCGCCCGGGTGACCTCCTCGTCACCGACGAACGCCATGCACCCCGCCGCGCCGAGGGTGACGACCACGAACGCGGGTCCGAGCCCGCGCCAGCGCCGGCCGATCTCGGTGACCGCCTCGCCCGGGTAGACCCACTGGAGATCCTCCAGGCTCACCTTGACCAGGCTGGCGGATCTCAGCCAGCCCTCGAGGCGGCGGCGGTAGATCTCGCGATCGCCGGCGAAGGGATGGCGCACGTTGGGGTCGAGGGAGATCGCCCGGCGGCCGTGCTCACGGCGGAGCAGGTCGCCGATGGCCTCGCCCCCCGAGGGCAGCGCGAGCGCCACCGACCCGGTGTGGATCGCATTGACCTGCTCGGGGAGGTCGGTGGGGAGCTCCGCCGCCGCCCAGGTCGCGGTGGTGGTGCCCTCGACGTAGAAGCTGTACCCGGCGCCGCCGCGGGCGTCGAGCTCCACCACCGCGAGCGTGGTGGGCTCGACCGCGGCGACGCTGAGACCGAGGTCGACCCCGTTGCTCTCGAGGTGGGCGCGCAGCCGCCGTCCGAACCCATCGCCGGACAGGCGTCCCGCGAAGGCGACGGGCGTGCCCAGCCGCGCCAGCGCGACCGCCGTGTTGGCGGGAGACCCCCGGGGTGGGCGACGTAGGACCCGTCCGGCGCCTCGACGAGGTCGATCAGCGCCTCGCCGAGAACGACGACTGTCATCGGTCCTCCACCCACACAGCCTGCCGGACCGAGGCCGCGGCCACGGTCGCCGCCGCCGAGTATGGTCCCGCCGGGGAGGGGGGCGCTCCCGCCGGTCAGCCGCCCCCCTGGGCGTTGCGGGTGTTCATCTGGTCGAAGCCGACCGCGACCAGGATCAGGACGCCGATGGCGATCTGCAGGTAGAACGCGTTGATCGCCAGCAGGTTGCCGCCGTTGTTCAGCACGCCCATGATCAGCGCCCCGGCGGCGGCGCCGAGAGCACTGCCCTTGGCGCCGAAGAGGCTGGCGCCGCCGATGACGCAGGCGGCGATCGCGTTCAGCTCGAACCCGGTGCCGGCGGTGGGGATGCCCGCACCGAGGCGGGACGTCAGCAGCACCCCACCGAGCCCGGCGAGCAGCCCGGAGATGGCGTAGACGGCGACCGTCACCATGGCCACGGGGACGCCGGCGAGCCGCGCCGACTCCGGGTTGGAGCCGACCGCGTAGATGTACCGGCCGAAGACCGTCCGGGTGAGCATGAACCACACCGCGACGGTCACCGCGACGGCGATGATCAGCAGGTTCGGGATGCCGAGGATGGTGCCGTTGGCGATCGCCTGGAAGGCATCGGGCAGACCGTTTCCCTGCACCGTCTTGGCGTCGGTGATGACCAGCACGACCCCGCGGGCGATGCCCAGCATGCCCAGGGTGGCGATGAACGGGGGCAGCTTGAACCTGGTCACCAGCAGTCCGTTCGCCACCCCCAGCGCGCCACCGATGGCCAGCCCGACGAGGATGGCGACCGGCGCCGCCATCCCGGCGACGAGCAGCTGCGCGGTGACCGCGCCGGACAGGCCCAGCACCGAGCCCACCGACAGGTCGATGCCCGCGGTGAGGATCACCAGCAGCTGGCCGACGGCGATGATCCCGAAGATCGCGACCTGCCGGGCCAGGTTGGAGAGGTTGCCCCCGGTCAGGAACTCGTTGCTCGCCAGGGTCAGGGCGCCGACGGCGACGAGCAGCACCACCAGCCCGCCGCTCTCGCGGCCGGCGATGTCGCCGAGGGTGAGCACCCGGGTGCGGGACGGCGCCGGCGCGTCGCCCGCGGGCGCGGTCGCCGCGGGTGCGCTGGTGATCGTGGTGGTGAGGATGGGTTCGCGCCAGATCAGCCTAGGCATCGGCGGCCCCCCGTCCCGGCGCGGGGATCGAGGGCTTCGCCCGGCTCGCGCCGCCGCTGGCGAGCCGCAGCACGTCCTCCTCGGAGGCGGCCCTGCCGAGCTCGCCGGCGACCGCCCCGCCGCGGAGCACCAGGACCCGGTCGGCGAGGCCGAGCAGCTCGGGAAGATAGGAGGAGACGACCACGATCGCCAGCCCGCGGTCGGCCAGGTCCCGGATCACGGCGTAGAGCTCCCCCTTGGCGCCGACGTCGATGCCCTTGGTGGGCTCGTCGAAGACCAGCACCCTGGGCTTGGTGAGCAGCCAGCGGGCGAGCAGCACCTTCTGCTGATTGCCCCCCGACAGGGTCGACACCGGCTGGTCGTACGACCCGGCGCGGAGGCGCAGGCTGTCGAGCAGCGCGTCGGCCTCGTCGGCCTGCTCCCGCCCGGGCAGCAGGCCGTGGCGCGAGCCGCTGCGCAGGCTGGCGATGGTGACGTTCTCGCGGATCGACAGCTCCGGCAGCAGGCCGAGCACCTTGCGGTCCTCGGTGAGCAGGCCGACGCCGGCGCTCATCATGCTGCGCGGTCCGCGCGGCCTCACCACCCGCCCATCGATCTGGATCTCGCCGTCGTGGATCGGACCGGCACCGAAGATCGAGAGCAGCAGCTCGCTGCGGCCGGAGCCCAGCAGGCCGCCGATCCCGAGGATCTCCCCCTCGGCGACGTCGAGGTCGATGCTGGGTCCACCGGCGAGACGCCGGAGCCCGCGCACCCGGAGCCGCGGTTTCGCCTCCTCGCGCCGCTCCGAGGGAGGGTAGAGCGCGGTCACCTCGCGGCCCACCATCGCGGTGATCAGCCGGTCCTCGTCGTAGTTCCCGATCGGCCCGCTCTGGGAGAGGCCGCCGTCACGGAGCACGGTCACCCAGTCGCCGATCTCGAACATCTCCTCGAGCCGGTGGGTGACGTAGAGCATGGCGACGCCCTCGCTGCGCAGCCGCCGGATCAGCGCCAGCAGCCGGGCGGATTCCGCCTCGGTCAGCGCCGTGGTCGGCTCGTCGAAGACGATCACCTTGACCGAGTCGGCGGTGAGCACCTTGGCGATCTCGACCAGCTGCCGGGTCGCCGCCGACAGCCCCTCGACGATGGCGGCGGGGTCGACCCGGTCGAGGCCCACCTCGGCGAGTGCCCTCCGGGCACGGCGGTTGAGCTCGGCACGGTCGACCAGTCCCCGGCGGGAGGGCAGCCTGCCCATGAACATGTTCTCCGCCACCGACAGGTGGGGCAGCAGGCTGAGCTCCTGGTAGACCGCCTGCACCCCGGCGGCCCGCAGCGTGGCCGGCGTGGCGGTGGTGACCGGCTCTCCGGCGATCTCGTAGGTGCCGGAGTCCCGGCGCAGCGCGCCGGTCAGCACCCGGATCAGCGTCGACTTGCCGGCGCCGTTCTCGCCGGCGAGGCAGTGCACCTGGCCGGGCGCCAGCCGCAGCGACACGTTGCTCAGCGCCTGCACCGGCCCGAAGGCCTTCGACACGTTGCGCAGCTCGAGGACCGCGGTGGCGGGCGGAGCGGGGGCGGCGGTGCTCACGAGCCGGCCTTGGCGGTCGGCGGCTCGAGCAGCAGCTTGACGTCGGGCTGGTTCATGTTCGCCTTGTCGGCCACCACCGCGCCCGGGTCGATGTCGCGCGGTGGGATGCGGTTGACGATCGCCATCCCGGCCAGCACCACCCCCTGGTAGCCGAAGAAGTAGGGGTTCTGCACCACCAGCGCGTCGATGGTGCCGGAGGCCAGCGCGGCGTTCTCCTGGGCGTCGGAGTCGAAGGCGACCACCGCGACCTTGCCCGCCAGCTGGTTGTCCTTGATCGCCCGCGCGGCGCCGACGCCCGAGGTGTTGTTGTCGGCGAACACCCCCAGCAGCTGGGAGTTGGAGGTCAGCGCGTCGTTGACCTGGGAGGCCGCGGTGTTGATGTCGTTGTTGTTGTAGCGCTCCGCCGACGCGGTCACGTCGGGACAGGCGCCGCCGAGACCCTGGCGGAAGCCCCCGTCGCGGTCGGCGAGCGACTGGATCCCGGCCACCGAGGACTCGATCATCACCGTCCCGGCGGTCTTCCCGCGCGCCTTCAGCAGGTCGCACATCCGCTGCCCGGCGCGGCTGCCGGCCTTGATGTTGTCGGTGCCGACGAAGGCCTCGGACACCGTGGTCACCCGGGTGTCGACGGTGATCACCTTGATCCCCGCCTTGCGCGCCCGGTCGATCACCGAGTTCAGCGCCCCCGACGAGTTGGCGGCGATGACAATGCCCTGCGCACCCCGGGAGATGGAGTTCTCGACCAGTTGCACCTGCTGGTCGATGTTGGTCTCGGAGGTGGGGCCGAAGGTGCTGACCGTGATCCCGAAGTCGCCCCCGGCCTGCTTGGCCCCGGCCAGCATCACCTGCCAGAAGGAGGAGTCGCTCGCCTTGATGATGACGTCGACCTTCTTCCCGCCCACCGCCCCGGCGGTGCCGCCGCCTCGGCCCGACCCGCTCGACGAGCCGGTCGCCCGGCCGCCCACCACCCCGGCCACCAGCGTGACCAGCGCGATCGCCAGGACGAGGGAGAGGGAGAACACGGTGCGGGTCCGCACCGCCTCCGGGCGTCCGGCCGTCTCCCCTGCCGTCCGAGGTTCGTCAGCCGTGCTCGTACTCACCACGCCTCCCCCTTGTCTGGACCGCGGGGTGTGCCCGGTGACGCCTCGCGGTGCGTTCGATACTGGCCAAACCCGACAGTTCTGTCAATCTTCTATATCTGGGACCGCGCGCCCGGCGGGCTCGGTGGTGCAGGATGAGGCCAGGATCCAACCATGTCCCAGCACCCCCTGCCCTCCGTCTTCGCAATGGTCCTCGCCGGCGGCGAGGGCAAGCGCCTGTCCCCGCTGACGACCGACCGGGCCAAGCCCGCGGTGCCCTTCGGCGGTGTGTACCGGCTCGTCGACTTCGCGCTGTCCAACCTCGTCAACGGCGGCCATCTGCGCATCGCGGTGCTGACCCAGTACAAGAGCCACAGCCTCGACCGCCACATCACCCAGACCTGGCGGCTGTCGCCCCTGCTCGGCAACTACGTCGCCCCCGTCCCCGCCCAGATGCGTCGCGGCCGGCATTGGTTCGCCGGGCTCGGCCGACGCCATCTACCAGAACTTCAACCTCCTCCAGCGACGAGAACCCGACCCACCTGATCGTGGTCGGTGCCGACCACATCTACCGGATGGACCCGCGCCAGATGATCGCGCATCACATCGCGTCAGGGTGCGAGGCGACGGTGGCGGCGATCCGCGCGCCCCTCGACGAGGCGACACCAGTTCGGGGTCATCGAGGCGGACGGGGGCCGCATCCGCGCGTTCCGCGAGAAGCCCGGCGACGCGGTGGGGCTGGCCGACGCGCCGGACATGGTCTACGCGTCGATGGGCAACTACGTCTTCACCGGCCGCCGCTGATGGAGGTGCTCGCCCAGGACGCCCGCAGCGGGAGCAGCCGCCACGACATCGGCGGCGACATCATCCCCCGCTTCGTCGACCGGCACGAGGCGTCGGTCTACGACTTCACCACCAACGAGGTGCCCGGGGAGACCGACCGCGACCGCGGCTACTGGCGCGACGTCGGCACCCTCGACGCCTACTTCGACGCCCACATGGACCTGGTGTCGGTGCACCCGATCTTCAACCTGTACAACCGCGCCTGGCCGATCTACTCCGCGTACATCCCGCTGCCGCCCTCCAAGTTCGTCTTCGACCACGAGGACCGGCGGGGCGTCGCCGTCGACAGCATGGTGAGCCCGGGAGTGATCGTCTCCGGCGCCACCGTCCGTCGTTCGGTGCTGTCGCCCGAGGTGCAGGTGCACTCGCGAGCCCTGGTCGAGGACTGCGTGCTCCTCGACCAGGTCGAGGTGGGCGAGGACGCGGTGGTGCGGCGCGCCATCGTCGACAAGCAGGTGGTGATCCCGCCCGGGGCGCGCATCGGCGTCGACCCCGAGCGCGACCGCGCCCGGTTCACGGTGTCCGACAGCGGCGTCGTGGTGATCGGCAAGCGCCAGGTGATCGAGGAGCGGCTGTGAGGGTCGCCCTGCTCACCCGCGAGTACCCGCCCGAGGTCTACGGCGGCGCCGGCGTGCACGTCGAGTACCTCTCCCGGGAGCTGGCCCGGCGGGTCGACCTCGAGGTGCACTGCTTCGGGGGGCCGCGCGAGTCGCCGCTGGTGGCGGCCACCTACCGGCCCTGGGAGCGGCTGGCGGGCAGCGCTCCGAGCGCCGCGGCGCTGCAGACGATGTCGGTGGATTTGGCGATGGCCGGGGGCGTCGAGGGCGCCGACCTGGTCCACTCGCACACCTGGTACGCGAACCTCGGCGGCCACCTCGCCGGGCTGCTCTGGGAGGTGCCCCACGTCGCCACCACCCACAGCCTCGAGCCGCTGCGCCCGTGGAAGGCCGAGCAGCTCGGCGGCGGCTACGCGCTCTCCCGGTTCTGCGAGCGCACCGGCCTCGAGGGCGCCGCCGCGGTGATCGCCGTCTCCCGGCAGATGCGGAGCGACGTCCTCTCCTGCTACCCGGCGATCGACCCCGCGCGGGTGGAGGTGATCCACAACGGCATCGACCCCGAGGAGTACCGGCCGGCGCCGGACACCGACGCGCTGCTGGCTCACGGCATCGACCCCGAGCGCCCCTACGTGCTCTTCCTCGGACGCATCACCCGCCAGAAGGGCATCGTCCACCTCCTCGAGGCGGCGCCGCTGATCGACCCGGCCGCCCAGCTGGTGCTGCTCGCCGGGGCACCGGACACGCCCGAGATCGCCGCCGAGGCGCGCGGCCTGTACGAGCGGGCGCAGCGGCGGCGCGGCGGGGTGGTGTGGATCGAGACCGAGACGATGCTTCCCCGGCCCGAGGTGATCCAGTTCCTGACCCACGCCCGGGTGCTCGTCTGCCCGTCGGTCTACGAGCCGTTCGGCCTGGTCAACCTGGAGGCGATGGCCTGCGAGACCGCGGTGGTGGCCAGCGCGGTCGGCGGCATCCCCGAGATCGTGGTCGACGGCGAGACCGGGTACCTGGTGCCCTGCGACGTGGAGGCGGTCAGCGGCGCCGCGCCCGAACCCGCCGCCGCGCAGCGGTACGCGAGCGGGCTCGCCGCTCGGGTCAACGAGCTGGTCGCCGACCCGGAGAGCGCCCGCAGGATGGGCCGGGCGGGGCGGCGCCGGGTGGTCGAGCACTTCGACTGGCGGGTGATCGCCGCGCAGACCGAGGCGCTCTACGCGCGGGTGCTCGGCGGGCGGGCCACGGGATCCTGTTCCAGGGTCCCCTGAACCCGCACTGACGCAGGAACCGCCGCCGCCGCGCGTTCCACCTGCGGACCGACGAGCCGCAGAGGAGCACGAGCACAGTGGGCGAGATGCGTCATCACGACAGGAGCGGGGCCGTGCGGGTGCGCCGCGGCCTCGCCGTGCTGCTGCTGCTGAGCGCGGGCACCGCCGCCTGCGGCAGCGCCACCACCGGGGCCCCCCAGGCGCGGGCGGCGCACGCGACGGCGACCGTCACCCCCTCGGCCACGGCGACGGCCCCCGCTCCGGGGACGACCGGAGCGGCGGCGGGCTCGCCGGCGGCGAACCCGCCCGGCGGCGCGGCGGCGACCGCGACCCCCTCGCCCGCCGGCGCCACCCCGGCGGTGCCGGGCGACCCCCGGGCGACCCCGACGCCGGTCGCGGTGACCCCGAGCGCCGCAGCCGCGGCCCCGGACGCCGCCGGCTGGATGCTCACCGCGGTGTACACCGCGGTGGAGTCGTTCCACACCGATGCGCGCCAGGCGATCGCCGGCTGCCCGCCCGGAGCCGACGAGTGCACCAACGGCAGTGCCGCCCTCGGCAGCTATCCGGGCAGCTTCCTCGACGCGGTCCGCACCCAGGGCACCGGCCGGATCACCGACGGGCAGTACTCCGGTCGCTATCTGACCTGGGACGCGGACAGCGGCTATGGCATCGACGCCGCGGTGCTCGACGGGTCGGAGAAGCCGATGCGCGCCTTCGTCTCCGCCGGCGCCGACCCGAGCATCGCGCCGGGCACCGCCTTCCAGGTGCTGGACTGCGGGCTCGACCGCGCCTCCGGGCAGCCGGCCGACCCCGGGGTCTGCGCCCGGATCAGGGCGGCGGCCTGGGTGGTGAGGGCTCCGCTCCGGCAGGCCGGCGATCGCCACGCCCTCGAGCTCTACATCGGCGAGGAGGATGGTCCCGGCTTCGCCGCCGGCCCGCTCCCGGTGCACACGGTGAGCGCCCGCACCACCCTCCGGTGACCGGTCCTCAACGACCGCGAGGCGGTTCTTCACCACTGTTTCCCCCACTGCTCATCTGTGCAGGACAGCCACTGCAGCCGGGGCGCCGACCCCGGGCAACTACGCGGTCATGGACTACGACGACGGCAACACCGTGACCGGCATAAGGACTGCATTCCTCAGTCGCAGTCGCAGACCGCCCTCGACACCCTCACCAACCCCGGGATGTGCGGCGGCACCGCCGACGGCAAGATCCCGACCGGGTTCGGCGGCCAGGTCGAGCAGGCGCGCTGCGGCTACGCCCAGCGGCTGTTGCTGCTGGTGATCTCCCCGTACTCCAAGCAGAACTTCGTCGACCACGCGGCCACCGACCAGAGCTCGTGGTCCGCTTCCTCGAGGACACCTGGGGCCTCGCCCGGATCGGTGACGGCTCCGCCGACGCCCTCGCCGGGTCGCTGACCCAGATGATGGACTTCCACAGGAGCAACAGCAGCACCCTGATCCTCGATCCCTCCACCGGCCTCCCGGTGTCGAGCTCGAAGAAGCAGGGCCACTGACCCACCGACCCACTAGTCCGGCCCCGGCGCCTCCTCGCGAGGCGCCGGGGACTCCGGACGTCGAGGATGGTCGCCGCGCACGGTGGTGAGCACCAGGCGGGCCGCGTAGCCGCACACCCCCACGAACAGCCCGAGCAGCGCGAACTCGAGCACGGCGTCGAAGGCCGGCGCGGACATCGCGGGCTACCGCACCAGCGGCGGACCGAGCGGCGGGGTCGGCTTCCCGCCCAGGGCCACCGAGGCGACGTGGAGGAAGCCCCAGAACCCCAGGCCGGCGCCGGCCAGCAGCACCCAGCCGGTGACCTTGAAGCCTCCCTCGGAGGCGTTCCACACCGCCGCGGTGACCGCGATCAGCGCCAGCACCACGTCGGCGACGATCGCCGGGTACACCGCGGGAAGCCGCAGGCTGGGGATGAGCAGGAAGGTGAACATCGTCGCCCAGGCGATGAAGTACAGCGCCTCGCAGTGGGCGACGTCGGCGGCGGCGACGCCGTACCAGCCATGGCCGAGGCCGAGCAGCAGCAGGGTCAGGCTGAGCCAGAACCCGGAGAACAGCCCGAACACGACGGCGACGAATGTCTGACCGAGGACCACCGCCCAGACGGTGGCGATCACCTGGAAGAGCCCGGTCGCGCCTGCGATGATCGGGACGATGACGGCGAGGGCGGTGAGCGGCACCACCCCGATGAGCACCATCCCCAGCGTGGTGGCGGCGACCGCGAAGCAGGCGAGGCCGAGCACGATGGGATCGCCTCCGGCGCCGACGCGGACGTCGACGGGCTCGCTCACCTCCAACCTCGCGTGCACCACGGGACCGGCGGTCACCGTCCCCCTGAACTCACCGGTTGTCGCCATCTCGGGCTCCTTCTCAGTGACGCGCAGCCGGACGCACCCGCTCGTCCGTGACCCGGTCGCCTCTGTACTAGCGCGGGCGGGGGCGGGGGGCAAGGGTCCCGTGTTCAGATGGTGAGCAACGGAGCGCGCGCGGGTCAGACGCAGGTGCACCCTGTCTGCTGGGCGCAGCCGGTGCAGCAGTAGGTGTGGCCGTCGCCGTCGAGGTATCCCCTGCCGAGGTTCTCCCTCCACTGCGGCTCGGGCATGCCGCAGCCGGGGCAGAGGCGCACCTCCACGGGAGAGTGTCCCTCGTCCACCTCGATGGTCGGGTCGACAGGGGGGTCGAGGATGGCGTCGCTCATCGCTCGTCTCCAAGATCGAGAGGGGCTATCTTCTGATGGTCACGATATTACCGACGTCACCGGGGACGGCCACGCCCGACGGTGATCGCAGACACCGTGGGTACCGGCGTCATACGCTCCAGGGTGTCCAGCCGTCCACAGCGAGAGCGATCGTGCCGCGGGCCCGCCGTGACCTCCCCGTCTCCCTCCGGCTCGCCGCCGGCGCGGTGCTCGCGCAGGCGTCCGCCGGGGTCGCCGCCACCGGCCTGGCCATCCTCCTGAGCCTGGCCGCCGGCTGGCGGCTGCGCGCCCCGCTGCTGGTGATCGCCGGCTCGATCCTGATCTTCAGCTCGCTGCTCGCCGGCTTCGCCGGCCTGCTCGCCGCCGGCCTGGGGCTGCGCCGGGCGCTCCCCTGGGCGCGGCCGGTGGCGCTGGCGGCGCAGGCGCTCGGCGCGCTCGTGGGCGCGGCGGCGCTGGCGCGGGGAGTGGCGGTCGGTGCCGGCCCGCTGCTGCTCGGCGCCGCCGTGATCGCCGCACTGAGCACGCCGGCGTCCCGGACCGCGCTCTCCGTCCCCCGGTGTCGGGCCCCGCTGTCGCGCCCGCGTCCCGCCGGCCGCCCCACCGGCGCGCGGGCGGCGGCCCCGCTCCCGGCAGCGGCCGCCGAGCCGCACCGGCCGGGGTGGTGGGAGGTCGCCGGGTTCGGCCTTCCCCGTCCCGAGCCGCGGACCTGAGCGGCACCTCATCCGAACCGGGCCTCCGGTGCGTGTTGAGGACGACCGGGGTGCGGCGAGGCACCCACCAGACCGGCGGGCTTGCAACCAGGAGAGGGGAATGACCACCAACCACATGCCGGGCCGCATCCGCGGCCTGCTCGGCGCCGCGGGCGCCGCCGCGGTGCTGGCGCTCGGGACCGCTCCGGCGATCTCCGCGTCGGCCGCGACCGTGCACCACACCACCGTCCGCCACCAGGCGGTCACCGCCTCGGACGCGGACAACGGCAGGACCGTCACCGTCCGCTCCGGCGGCAGGGTGACGCTGAAGCTGGCCAGCACCTACTGGACCGTCCAGGGCAGCTCCGATCCCAAGGTCCTCCACCAGCTCGGCAGGACCTCGACCCAGCCCGCGAAGCCGGGCGCGTGCGTCCCCGGCCAGGGCTGCGGGACCGTCACCGCCAGCTTCGTCGCGGTGCACAGGGGCAAGGCGGACGTGACCGCCACGCGCACCACCTGTGGCGAGGCGATGCGCTGCTCCCCGGCGCAGGGCAGCTACGTCATCCACGTCGTGGTGGCCGGCTGACACCACCGCGTCTGGTCGGCGGGGGGCGGCGCGGTAGGCGCCGCCTCCCCGCCTGTCGGCGCACCGATGTTCGACGTATCATGCGGCTGCCCGGGAGGGCCCGCTCCAGGCGGGACACGTCCGGGCGCACCGGAGGGACGGCGCTGATGCAGTTCGAGGCTGGGCAGGCGCTTCTGGCCGACGTCGACGCCCTCGGAGGCGTGGTCGTGGTCATCGCGGTGGTCCTCGGCGTGGTCGCGGTGCTGGGCTTCGCGGTCCACGTGCTCACCTCGTCCGCCCTGGGCGGCCGCAGCTAGACCCCGGGACCCACCTCGGCCGGCTGGCCCCCGGCGGCGCGGAGCCTCGGCCCCGACGGGCACCCGGTGCCGCCGCCCAGGTGCGCCAGGATCGCCTCGCTGACGCCGCGCAGCTGCGCCAGCTGGGCGGCTGACAGCGACTTGAGAAAGTGGGTGCGCAGGCTCTGGGTGGCCGCATCGCCTGCCGCCACCACCGCCGCGAGCCCCTTCTCGGTGAGCGCCGCGTAGGAGCCGCGCCGGTCGGTGGTGCACTGCCGGCGCTCCACCAGGCCGGAGGAACTCCAGCTGGGTGACGGCGTGGGTGAGCCGGCTCGGCGCCGACTGGGTGGCCTCGGCGAGATCGCTCATCCGCATCGCCGCCCCCGGTGACTCGGCGAGGTGACGGAGCAGCTCCCAGTAGCTCATCGGCAGCCCGGCGTCACGCTGCATGTCGCGGTCGATCTGTGCGAACAGCCGCCGCGCCGCGCAGGCGTACGCCCTCCAGGTGCGGGCCTCCTCGTCGTCGAGCTCGGTGGGCTTCGAGGTCATGGCGCTCATCGTACCCCAGTATTTGACCGCTGAACTACCCATGTGGTACGGTACTGAACAGTTCAGTACTGAATAAGATTGAGGGCCCTGGTCCGAGGACCAGGGATGGGAACCAGCAAGGCGGGAACGAGATGAAGCTTGGACTGCGCATGGCCGGTGTGGGAGTTGCGCTCCTCACCGGAATGGTGACGACCGGGACCACGGTGCTGGCGGCGACGGCATCGCCCAGCTCGTCGGCGGTGACGGCGTCCTGGGATCGAGGCGGTGACCATCGCGGCGGCGACCGGGGCTGGGGTGGCGACCACCGCAGCGACCGGGGCGGGAACGGCGACCACCGGAGCGACCGCGGCGACGACGGGCATCGCGGTGACGGGAACCGCTGCGACTGGAATCGCGACTGGAACCGCGACTGGAACTGCTGACACGAGCCCCTCGGGCGCCGACGGTGACGACCGCCGGCGCCCCTTCGGCGCCCCCGCGGAACCGCTGATCGGGGGACGCTCGCACGCTGCGGGCACGAGCGCGTACCCTGCGGCGGATGCGCACTCCAGCCCTCCTCGCGGTGGCGGCGGCGGCCGGCCTCGCCGCCTGCGGCTCGACCTCGGGATCCTCCGGATCCACCTCGGGGGCGACCTCGGACACCAGCGGCGGCGCCTCGACCGCGACCTCGACGGCGGTCCCGACCCCACCGGCGTCGCTGACCCCGATCGCCACCCGCACCAGCTGCACCGGGCACCGCTTCGGCACCGCGCTGGCGCCGCTCAACCCGCCGTCCAACCCGCACGCGTACCCGGCGGCGCCGCCGATGCAGATCGACCAGGCCAGGCTCTACGCGGCGACCATCACCACCGGCCGCGGCACCATGGTGCTCTGCCTCGACCCCAGGCTGGCGCCGCTCAGCGTGAACAACTTCGTGGCCCTCGCCCGGAACCACTTCTACGACGGGCAGCGCTTCCACCGCGTCGTCCCCGGCTTCGTCATCCAGGGCGGTGATCCCCAGGGCGACGGCAGCGGCGGTCCCGGCTACACCTTCAAGGACGAGCCGGTCAAGGGCGAGTACTCCGACGGCTGCGTCGCGATGGCCAACGCCGGCCCCGACACCAACGGCTCGCAGTTCTTCATCTGCATCGCCAACGACGCACGACTGCCGAAGAGCTACAACCTGTTCGGCGCCGTCGACCGGGGGCTCGAGGTGGCGCACGCCACCCAGGTCGGCGACGTCATGACCACGGTGACGGTGGCCTCACAGGCGGACTGAGCCAGGCGTGCGACGCTCGACCCCGGCCGCCGCGCTCGCCCTGGTCGCGCTCGCCGCCTGCGGCGGGTCGCCGGTCCCGCCGGCGTCGGCCCGGCCCTCCCCGACGGTACCGGGGCCGAGTCCGTCCTCCACCGCCGGCGGCCGGACCCTCGCCGACCTCCACATGGTCAGCGCGTCGGTGGGATGGGCGCTGCTCGAGGTCGCCGGGGAGACCCCGCCGCCGGGTCGCGGCGGCCACGTGATCCGCACCACCGACGGGGGCGGCCGCTGGACCAGCGTGCTCCGGGACGGCCGCCAGCCGGTCGACACCGACGTCCACGACGCCGACCACGCCTGGGTGCTCGAGGTCGACCCGCCCCAGGACGCGCCGGGGGGACAGAGGGTGGTGGTGCGGTCGACCGCCGACGGGGGGCGCAGCTGGTCGACCACGCCGCCGCTGGAGGTCGCGGGCACCGCCGCGCACCTGCAGTTCGCCGACGCCGGCCACGGCTGGGTGTTCGCGACCTCCACCACGGGGGTGGCGAACAGCCTCGACCAGGCGGTGCTCTACCGGACCGTCGACGGCGGCACCACCTGGCAGCCGATCACCTCCCTCCCCGGCGCCTGTCCGGGCGGCGGGCCGGTCTCGGCGCCCAGCTTCGCCGACCCCCAGCACGGCTGGCTGGGAGCCTTCTGCGCCCGGGTGTTCCTCGAGGTCACCCGCGACGGCGGCCTGACCTGGGCGCCGCAGCCGCTGCCCGCCTTCCCCGGCCCCCCGTCCACGGTGCCCGCCGAGCTGCTCCGGTACACCACCGACGCGCCGCTGTTCACCTCCCCCACCGACGCCGCCCTGTTCCTGCACCGCGGCATCACCTCGGGGGGCAACGCCCTGCAGGAGGCGGCCGTCCTCGTCAGCCACGACGGCGGTGCGACCTGGAGGGCGCACCGCCTGCCCGCGGCCGAGCTCCAGGGCGGCTTCGTCGACCCCGGCCACGGATGGATGGTGGGGGCTGGCCCCGGCGGCCTCACCGAGAGCCGTTCCCTCTACACCACCACCGACGCAGGGGCCACCTGGTCGAGGGCGACCGGACCGCAGGACTACCTCGCCGGCTCGATCAGCTTCGTGAGCCCGACCGAGGGGTTCATCGGCGGGTCCGACGACCCGGCCAGCGCCGGGCTGCTGCTCCACACCACCGACGGCGGCATCCGCTGGACACCGATCGCGGCGGCGGTGCCCTGAGCCACCCTGCGGAACGGGAACCGTTCCCGTCCGGGGCTAGGAGGCCCGCTCCGCGGCGACGCAGTCCCTGCACAGGCCCATCAGGTCGAGGCGGTGCCCGTGGAGCTGGAATCGCCGGCGCCGGGCCAGCGTGGTCAGCGCGCGCTCGATCTCCGCCTCGAGCTCGTCGGGAAGCTCGACGTCGAGCATGGTGCCGCAGGAGCTGCAGATCAGGTGGTGGTGGTGGCCCAGCAGGTCCTCGGCGAGCTCGAAGCGGGCGAAGTCGCCGGCGCCGACCAGCCGCTGCACCAGCCCGATCTCCTCGAACACCGCGAGGTTGCGGTAGACCGAGCTCTGGGGCAGCTCGGTGGCGACCGCGAGGATCTCGGCGATCGTCATCGGCTGCCGGGCCGCGGTGAGCACGTCGATGAGCACGCGGCGGTGGCGGGTGTAGCGGCTGTCGCCCTGCTGCAGGCGAGCGGCGACGGTGTCGTGGGGCTCCACCGCCATAGCGTACCCGCTGGACGGGGCGTGCGGCCAGCACGCTCCCGGCGCTCACCCCGGCCACGAATGGGAACCGTTCCTGCCGCCGGTCAGCCCCCGCCGCCCACCGCGACCACCTCCTTGATGCCGTCACCGTGGCGGGTGAGCACTCCCGGGGCCTCCTCGAGCGGGTGCCTGCCGGTGATCATCGCCCTCAGCGGCTCGGGCCACCGGCGGTTGAGCTCGAGCAGCGACGCGGCGGCGGACTCGTAGGTGGAGCGCCCGGCGTTGACGGTGCCGGCCACCACGCGGTTGCCGAGCACGAGCCGGCGCATGATCGCCCCCACGTCCTCCTCGCGGGGCGGCTCAGGCTCGGGCACGCCGGTGAGCAGGAGCACGCCGTTGGGCCCCAGCACCGAGATCGCGTCGACGGCGAGGGCGGCGACCCCGGCCGCCTCGTAGACGGCGTCGACCGGCCCGATCAACCCGGGCAGGTCGCCCAGCGCGACCTCCTCGGAGGAGAGGTACTCGGCGCCGATCGCCCTGGCGAGGGCCGCCTTCAACTCCGAGGGCAGCGAGTAGATCACGGTGCGGAAGCCCCGGAGGAGCAGCGCCATCGCCCCGAGCAGCCCCACCGGCCCGGCGCCGAGCACCACCGCGGTACTGCCCACCGGGCTCCAGGGGAGACGCCCCTGGATGGCGAGCAGCTGCTCCAGCGCCTTCTCGGCGATGGTGAGCGGCTCGGCGAGCACGGCCACGTCGCGCAGCTCGGCGGCCACCGGCACCATGTAGCGCTCGGCGTCGACGATCAGCCCGGTCATGAACCCGTGGCAGCCCTTGATGCCGCGCTCGCGGTACTCGCCGGTGACGCAGTAGTCCTGACGGCCGTCGCGGCAGGGACGGCAGCCGGGCCGGCCGCAGGGACGGCGCACCATCGGCACCACCAGGTCGCCGGGGCGCATCCCGGTCACCGCGACGCCGGCGTCGACCACCTCGGCGATCGCCTCGTGGCCGATGACCAGCCGCTCCTCCCCCTCCGGCGGGGTGCCGTACTCGAAGGCGGCGATCTCCCGGTCGGTGCCGCAGACCCCGACCTCGAGCACCCGGGCGAGCACGCCGTCGGCGGCGGCGAGCGCCGGCTCGGCGATCTCGACGACCTCGATCGACCGGGCGCCGGGGTGCACCGCCACCGCTCTCATCCGCCTCCCAGGGTACCCGGGGTGGACCGGGTTCGCCGCGGACCCGCGCCCACCGCCGGTACACGCGGGTAACACTGGTGGGGCCCAGACCAGAGACGGGAGAGCACCATGGCGAAGACGGTGGCGGACTTCCTGGTCGAGCGCCTGCACTCCTGGGGTGTGCGGCGCATCTACGGCTATCCCGGCGACGGGATCAACGGGGTCACGGCCGCGATCCGCCGCTCCGACGGGCTCATCGACTTCGTGCAGATGCGCCACGAGGAGAACGCCGCCCTCGCCGCCTGTGCCCACGCCAAGTACGCCGACGAGCTGGGCGTCTGCCTGGCCACCTCCGGCCCCGGGGCGATCCACCTGCTCAACGGCCTGTACGACGCCAGGCTCGACCACCGCCCGGTGCTCGCGATCGTCGGCCAGCAGCCGCGGACGGTGCTCGGCACCAGCTACATGCAGGAGGTCGACCTCCCGTCGCTGTTCAAGGACGTGGCCGGCGACTACCTCGAGGTGGCCACCCACCCGGCCCAGGTCCGCCACCTCGTCGACCGGGCGGTGCGCACCGCCCTGTCCCGGCGCACGGTCACGGCGCTGGTGCTCCCCGCCGACGTGCAGGAGGAGGAGGCGGTGGCGCATCCGCCGCACGAGCACGGCTTCACCTCCTCCGGGCTGGGCATCTCCCGGTCCACGGCGGTGCCCTCCGACGCCGACCTCAACTCCGCCGCCGAGGTGCTGAACCAGGGGCGGCGGGTCGCCATCCTGGTCGGCCAGGGGGCGCTCCACGCCTCCGCCGAGGTCACCGAGGTCGCCGAGCTGCTCGGCGCCGGGGTCGCCAAGGCGCTGCTCGGCAAGGCGGTGCTCCCCGATCACCTCCCCTGGGTCACCGGCGCCATCGGCATGCTCGGCACCAGGCCGAGCTGGCAGCTGATGCAGGAGTGCGACACCCTCCTGATGGTGGGCAGCGGGCTCCCCTACTCGGAGTTCCTCCCCGAGGAGGGCTCCGCCCGGGGCGTCCAGATCGACGTCGACGGCCGCATGCTCGGCCTTCGCCATCCCATGGAGGTCAACCTCCTCGGCGACAGCGCCGCCACCCTGCGGGCGCTGCTTCCGCGACTGCGGCGTCAGGAGGACCGGGGCTGGCGCCGCCGGGTGGAGGGCTGGGTGGAGGACTGGTGGAAGGTCGTCGAGGCCAGGGCGATGAACGACGCCGACCCGGTGAACGGCCAGCGGGTCCTCTGGGAGCTGTCCGCCCGGCTCCCCGACCGGGCGATGATCGCCTGCGACTGCGGTACCGCCACCGGCTGGTACGCCCGCGACATCAGGCTGCGCTCCGGGATGATCGGCTGGCTCTCGGGCACGCTCGCGACCATGGGCACGGGGCTTCCCTACGCCATCGCCGCCAAGTTCGCCCATCCCGACCGCCCCTGCATCGCCCTGGTCGGCGACGGCGCCATGCAGATGAACGGCATGGCCGAGCTGATCACCGTCGCCAAGTACTGGAGGCGGTGGAAGGATCCCCGGCTGGTCGTCCTCGTGCTCAACAACCGCGACCTCGCCTTCGTCAGCTGGGAGCAGCGGGTGATGATCGGGGACGTCAAGTTCGAGGCCTCGCAGGACATCCCCGACGTGCCCTACGCGCGCTATGCGGAGCTGCTGGGGCTGCGCGGGATCCGCGTGGACCGGCCCGAGGACGTCGCCGGTGCCTGGGACGAGGCCCTCGCCGCCGACCGGCCGGTGGTCTACGAGGCGGTGGTCGACCCGGACGTGCCCCCGCTGCCCCCGCACATCACCGCCAAGCAGGCGACGGCGATGGCCCGCTCGCTGCTCAAGGGCGACCCCGACGGCGGCGCCATGGTCCGCCAGACGCTCCGTGACCTGGTCGAGGAGTTTCTGCCACGCTGAGCTGAGCCGAGCGGAGCCGAGCCGGCGCCGGCCGCCCACGGGACGGAAGGATCGTCGCGGATTCGCTTTGCGTTTCCGGGGCCGCCGCGGTATCGTGGGACCTGAGCGGTGGAACTTGTGTCCGCGCACGGGTGGAGTCAGGGCTCCGCCCGCAAGCTGTGAGAGCGGCCGCGTGCGCCGCCCGATGTCGTGCAGCGATCCCTCGTGAGCTCCCCTACGTATGACCACCATGACCGCCCCCATGCCGCCCCCCGCGGCCCCCGCCCTCGCCGCCGGCGACGACGAGCTCGTCGGCCGCGCCGAGGTCCTGATCCTCCGGGGTCGAGACCAGGGCGTGCTCACGCCCACCGAGCTCATCGCCGCCTTCCCCGAGATCGAGGGCGACCCCGACGGCCTCTCCCGCGTGGCCGAGGCCTTCCAGGCGATGGGCATCGCGGTCGGCGACGACTCCGACGACGAGGTCGAGACCACCGGCGCCGCCGCCGGTGCGGCCGAGGAGGGCGACCTCGGCAGCGCCGCACTCGACGACCCGGTGCGCGCCTACCTCAACGAGATCGGCCGGGTCTCCCTGCTCACCAAGCGCCAGGAGGTCGAGCTCGCCCAGCAGATCGAGGCCGGCTCCGAGGCCGCCCGCCAGCACCTGATCGAGGCCAACCTCCGGCTGGTGGTGTCGATCGCCCGCAAGTACATGGTGCGGGGCCTGCCCCTCCTCGACCTCATCCAGGAGGGCAACCTCGGCCTGATGAGGGCGGTCGAGAAGTTCGACCACCGCCGCGGCTTCAAGTTCTCGACCTACGCCACCTGGTGGATCCGCCAGGCGATCACCCGGAGCATCGCGGACCGGTCGCGCACCATCCGCGTGCCGGTGCACGTCACCGACCGGATCAACCGGGTGATCCGGGTGTCGCGCCGCCTCTCCCAGGAGCTGGGGCGCGACCCCAACGACGAGGAGATCGGCGACGAGGTGGGCGTCACCCCCGACCAGGTGCGTGAGCTGCTGATGATCTCCCGCGAGCCGGTCTCCCTCGACAGCCCGGTGGGCGACGACGGCGACGACTCGCGCCTCGAGGACTTCATCGAGGACAAGGAGGCCGAGGCGCCGATCGAGGCGGCGACCCGCACCCTTCTCACCGGTCAGCTCGAGGACGTGCTCTTCACCCTGACCCCGCGGGAGCGGCGGGTGCTCCAGCTCCGGTTCGGGCTCGCCGACGACCAGCAGCGCACCCTCGAGGAGGTGGGCCGCCGGCTGGGGATGACCCGCGACCGGGTCCGCAAGATCGAGCGGACGGCGCTCGGCAAGCTCCGCGACCCCGCCCGCGCCGCCCGGCTGCGCGACCTCGTCGCCTGATCCCGACCCCCCCGGGGCCGGGACGAGGAACAGGGCGCCCGGGGGTCACACCCCCCGAACGCCCTGCGGGGAAGCCGTTGCCGCGGCGGCCCACCGCGGCGTGGTCGGTCAGATCCTCGAGAGGAACTCGTTGGAGCCGACGAAGCCGAGGATGACGTCCTCGTCCCGGGTGCCCGCGGCCAGCGCGGCCGCCCAGTAGGCGAGCTCGGGGGAGCCGGCGGTGCGCGAGAGGTAGGTGAGGTAGTAGCCGGCGACGCGCTGCTCGAGCATCTCGGTGCTGCCGATGAGCGAGGCGGCGACGGAGTAGGCGGGCGCGCCGTGGTTCAGGCGGTCGACCCAGTAGGCCTCGCCCGAGGGCTCGGCGGTGCGCTGGAGCACCGCGGTGTAGAGGGTGTCGACGTACCCCTTGGGGTTGCCGCCACTGTTGGTCCAGAACTCGTTGGAGCCGATGAAGGACAGCCGGACGTTCTCGTCGGTGGTGCCGCGGCCCATGGCGTCGACCCAGTAGGCGATGCCGGCGCTGTCGCCGCCACGGCCCAGGTACTGCCAGTAGGCGCTCTGCACCAGGTTGGTGCGGTACTCGACGGAGCCGAGAAGGGCATGGGCGATGGCCACCGGCCCCTGGCCGTGACCCATCACCTGGTCGATCCAGTAGGCCTCGCCGGCGCCGTCAGCGGTGCGCGAGAGCACCTCGAGGTAGAGCTCGTCGATGAGCCGCCTGGCCCACGGGACGGTGCCCGGCGTGGGTGGGGGGGAGTCGAGCCGCCGCCGCCGCCGCCGTGGTTGACGGTGGTGGTGGACGTGCTCACCGAGGTGACCTGGACGGTCGCGACCCGGGTGGTGGTCCTGGTGACGGTGGTGGTGATCGTGGTGGTGCTGTTCGTGCCGTTCGAGGTCGACCCGCTCGCGGTGGTGGTCGTGGTGGTGCCGCCGGGGGTCGCGGTCGGGCTCGGCGTGCTGGTCGGGCTCGCACTCGGGCTCGGGCTCGGCGTGCTGGTCGGGCTCGGGCTCGGCGTGCTCGTCGCGCTCGGGGTCGGCGTGCTCGTCGGGCTCGGGCTCGGCGTGCTCGTCGGGCTCGGGCTCGGCGTGCTCGTCGGGCTCGGGCTCGGCGTGCTCGTCGGGGTCGGGGTGCTCGTCGGGGTCGGGGTGCTCGTCGGAGTGCCGCTCGGGCTCGCCGTCGGCGTGCTCGTCGCGGTCGCGGTCGGGCTCGGAGAGGGCGCCGGCGAGCCGGAGAAGCTGATCTGGACCAGCGTGCCCGCGGCCCCGACGGCCAGGCCGCCGTCGACGTCGGTGAGGTGGACGCCGTGCAGGTTCGCGGTGGTCCCCGAGGCGGTGACCGACCAGCTCGCGCCGCCGTCGACCGACCGCAGGATGGTCCCGCCGTCGCCGACGGCGACGACCGTCGGGACCAGGGTGCCGGGGTCCGAGGCGGCGTCGCGCAGGGCCGCCACCGTCGGGATGCCGGTCAGCACGGTGGTCACCAGGCCGGGCAGCGTGGTCTGGGGATCGAGGGTGACGGAGCCGTCGAGGACGGTGCCGCCGGCGCCCACCGCGACCACGCCGCTCGCCGACGGGGCGAGGCCGTAGAGGTTGGCGAGCGTGCCCGAGACCACCGGCGAGAAGAGCAGGTGGTGGATGGTGGAGTCGGCGTGGCCGATGACCATGGAGCCGGCGTCGCCGGCCGCGACCACCACGCCGTCGGCGAGATGGCGGATGGCGTTCAGCGCGGGCGAGCCGGGCACGCGGGCGTCGACGATGAAGGTGGCGCCGCAGCCGGCCGCGCCGGTCAGCTCCATGATCAGGCCGTCGGTGCCCACCACCTCGACCCGGCCGGAGCCGAGGGAGGCGATGCCGTGCAGGTTCTCGGCGAACACCGCCGGGGGAACGCTGAGCCGGCACCACCCATGGCCGCCGGCCTGGTAGTAGAGCGCGCCGTGGTCGCCGGCGGCGTAGACCTCGTCGTGGCCGAGCGCGTCGCCACCCACGTTGAGGATCGCGTTGACGTCGACCCGGTCGGGCAGGTTGTCGAGGACGTCCCCGCTCGGGGTGTGGTGGACGATCACCCCGCCCGTGCCACCGAGGTAGCTGCCGGTGTTGTGGTCGATGCTGAGCAGGTCCGCGGTGGTGATCGTCGAGCTGAGCGCGGCCGCGGACTGCGGGTGTGAGGTCACCACCGCACCGAGGACGACCGAGCAGACGAGGCAGCCCGCGGCGCCACTCGCGATGGGCCGTCTCCGTCCGCGGAGAGGGCCTCCGCGCGGCGGTCGGGAATCGTTGATGGTGGTCACCTGGGTTGGAACCTCCGTTGCGCATGTCCGGTTGCCGCCGGGCGAGAGGTGCCCGACACAACCGCAAGACCGCGCCGGGGACCCCGGCCTGACAGCCCGCACCGAGCTGTTTCATCCGTCACCGGATGACCACAATCGCCACCGGGCGGCTGCTCGGCCAGCGCGGATACTGTGTGGGCAGATCGCCCGTCAATGGCGGGATCGGCGCACCGCACCGCGGGGAACACGCACATCGGCAACCTGCTCGTCGTCACCCGGATACGGCCGCGGGCGCCGCACCCCGCGGCCGTGCTCGGGGCCGCGGCGGTGGGGATCGGCGCCTGGCGGCTCGCGGTGCTCGCCCGCCACTGGGGCCAGCCCGCCTACGCCATGCCCCTCGGGGTGGTGGTGCTCGCGGCCCTCGCCCTCGGCGCGGCGCTGGTGGCCGCGGTGGTCACGGCGCGGGCGGCCCGGCCCGACGTCGTCCTGCTCGGCATCCTCACCGCCGGCCTCCTCACCTACGGGATCCTGGGCATCTTCAGCATCGGGCTGCCACTGCTGCTCCTCGGCGCCGCTGCCGGCACCGCGCTGGTCCGCCGGCTGGGCGGCGCGCCTCTCTCGCTGCGGGTCGCGGGCCCCGGGCTCGGCGTCGCCGTGGTCGCGATCGTCGTGCTCGCCGCCCAGCTGCCGGTGGTCGAGTGCGACCCGGCCGGCGTGAGCTCCGCCACCCCGATCTGGCTGTTCACCGGCGGCGCCTCGGGCTCGTCGGGCTCGGGGTCGTCCGGCGGCGGCGTCCAGACCGGCACGGTGACCAGCGGCGGCGCCAGCTTCACCTACAGCTGCGCTGGTGGCCGGATGACGGACTTCCGGCGGCTCTGACCCGCGGCGGCGGGCGGGTGATCCCGGCGCCGACCCGCCGCGTATCGGTGGGTGAAGCAGCGTCTGCTAGAGTGAATCATTACAAAAGATACACATTCACTCGCGACGGAGACGCTCATCGCGGGACCACCGCGGAGGTTGCCGACGTGAAGCTGCCGACCCTCCGGCCCAGGACCGCGGCGCCGGGATCGGCGCCCGGCGACCCGCCGCCTCCGCCGAGCACGGTGCGGCGGCTGCTGTCCCCCCGCTTCCTGGTGGTGATGCTGGTCCTGCTCACCCTCAACGTCCTGCTCGCCCGCACCTGGGGGCCCCAGGGCCCGACCGTGGTGGCGATCCCCTACAACCCCACGTTCCTGAGCCAGGTGATCGGCGACAACGTGAGCAGTATCACCAGCACCGGTCCCACCATCCAGGGGATCGCGCGGAAGCCGGTGCACGCCCCCTCGGCCGCCGACAGCTCGGTCAACTTCACCACCGAGCTGCCCAGCTTCGTCGGCACCGGCCTCGAGGCCCTGCTGGTGCAGCACAAGGTGACGATCAACGCCGAGTCGCCGCTCCACACCACCTCGCCGCTGCTCACCCTGCTGGTCACCTTCGGGCCCGCGTTCCTGCTCATCGGCGGCTTCATCTGGCTCAGCCGCCGGGCCGCGGCGGCCGCCGGCGGCGGCATCTTCGGGATGGGGAAGAGCAAGGCGAAGCTGTACGACGCGGAGCGTCCCGGGACCACGTTCGCGGACGTCGCCGGGATCGACGAGGTCAACGAGGAGCTCAGCGAGGTCGTCGGCTTCCTCAAGGAGCCCGCCAAGTACCAGCGGCTCGGCGGCACCGTGCCCAAGGGCGTCCTGCTGGTCGGCCCGCCCGGCACCGGCAAGACCCTCCTCGCCCGCGCCGTCGCCGGCGAGGCCGGGGTGCCCTTCTTCAGCGTCGCCGCCTCCGAGTTCGTCGAGATGATCGTCGGCGTCGGCGCGTCGAGGGTCCGCGACCTCTTCGAGAAGGCCCGCGCCGCGGCTCCCGCGATCATCTTCATCGACGAGCTCGACGCCATCGGCCGCGCCCGGAGCTCGGCGATGCGGCTCGGCGGCCACGACGAGCAGGAGCAGACCCTCAACCAGATCCTCACCGAGATGGACGGGTTCAACGGCCGGGAGGGTGTCATCGTCATCGCCGCCACCAACCGCGCCGACGTCCTCGACGCCGCGCTGCTCCGACCCGGGCGCTTCGACCGCCGGGTGATGGTGCAGCCCCCGGATCGGGCCGGTCGCACCGCCATCCTCACCATCCACACCCGCGCCGTCCCGCTGGCGGAGGACGTCGACCTGGTCAGCCTGGGGTCGCAGACTCCCGGGCTGGTCGGCGCCGAGCTGCGCAACCTCGTCAACGAGGCGGCCCTGCTCGCCGCCCGCCGCGACCGCACCGCGGTGAGGATGGCCGACTTCGGCGACGCCCTCGAGAAGGTGCTCCTCGGCGCCGCGAGGCACATCGTCCTCTCCGAGAGCGACCGCGAGCGCACCGCCTACCACGAGTCCGGGCACGCCCTGCTCGGCCTGCTTCTCCCCGGTGCCGACCCGGTCCGCAAGGTCTCGATCGTGCCCCGCGGACGGGCCCTCGGGGTCACCGTCCAGAGCCCGGTCGACGACCGGCAGAACTACCCCGAGGACTACCTGATGGCCCGGATCATCGGCGCGCTGGGCGGCCGGGCTGCGGAGCTGATGATCTACGGGGTGGTCACCACCGGGGCGGAGAGCGACCTCAAGCAGGTGACGAACATCGCCCGCGAGATGGTGGTCCGCTGGGGCATGAGCCCCCGGGTGGGGCCGCTCAACCTCGCCGACGACGGCGAGAGAGGCTCGGTGCTGGCCCCGCCGCGGGCCTACAGCGAGGCCACGGCGCAGGTCATCGACGCGGAGATCCGGCGGATCGTCGAGGAGTGCTTCGAGCGCGCCGGCGTCCTGCTCCGGGAGAACCGGGGGCCGCTCGAGGCTCTCACCCGCGCCCTGCTGCGCGAGGACACCCTCGGTGAGCACGAGATCCTGGCGATCACCGGCATCGTCCCGAGCCCGGAACGGCCGGCGGCGGCCGAGCCCCGGCCGGTGGTGTCGGTGGTCGGCTGATCAGGGCACCCGACTGGTCGGCGATCGCCCAGCTGGCGACCGCGGCCGGCACCCTGGTGCTGGCGGTCGCGACCTTCTACTCCATCCGCTCCGCCAACCACGCGGCGCGCGTCGCCGAGCGCACCCTGCTGGTCGGGCTGCGTCCGGTGCTGATGCCCTCCCGGGCCGAGGACCACGTCGAGGACGTGCTCTTCGGCGACGACCACAGCCTCTCGGTCCGCGGCGGCCTCGCCGCGGTCGAGCAGGTCGAGGGCCGCTACTACCTCGCGATCTCGCTCCGCAACGTCGGCGCCGGGCTGGCGGTGCTCCGCGGCTGGCACGTCTCCGACGGGCGCGAGCGCTTCGACCACGACCACGTCGACATCGACGCCGCCCGCCGCCAGCAGCGCGACCTCTACGTCGGCGCCGGCGACATCGGCTACTGGCAGGGGGCGGTGCGCGATCACGACGATCCCTTCCTCCCGGTGGTGCGCCAGGCGGTCACCGGGGGCACCCCGCTGACCGTCGACCTGGTGTACGGCGACCACGAGGGCGGCCAGCGCACCGTCAGCCGCTTCGTGCTCTATCCCCGCGAGGACGGCGGCGCCGAGTGGCGCTCCGAGGTGACCCGCCACTGGCACCTGGAGGGACCCTCGCCGAGGTGAGGATCAGGCGGCACACCCGCACACCCCCGGTTCCTCAGTTGACGGCGCCGTGATACTTTTTCATGTCGGCTCGCCTGCAATGCCGGCGGCACGGGCGTCTGGAGAACGGGTGGGGCCCGCGCCACGCTTGCGGGCCGGAGGACACATCGACATGGCCGGGTCCGGGTCCCCCAGCTTCCGCGGGGTCTCCGACGTGGACGAGGTCCACATCCTCTGGATGACCGCGGGCCTCAGCTGCGACGGCGACTCGGTGTCGATGACCGCCGCCACCCAGCCGAGCATCGAGGACGTCCTCCTCGGCACCATCCCCGGCCTCCCCAGGGTGCACCTCCACAACCCCTTCCTCGCCTACGAGGTCGGCGAGGACTTCATGGAGTGGTTCTACCGTGCGGAGCGCGGCGAGCTCGACCCCTTCGTGGTCGTCTTCGAGGGCTCGGTGCCCAACGAGAACAACAAGGAGGAGGGGTACTGGGCGGCCTTCGGCACCGACCGGGTGACCGGCCAGCCGATCACCACGTGCGAGTGGATCGACCGCCTCGTCCACCACGCCTGGGCGGTGGTCGCGGTCGGCACCTGCGCCGCCTACGGCGGGATGCACGCGATGCTCGGCAACCCCACCGGCGCCATGGGCCTCACCGACTACCTCGGCAAGGGCTGGCGGTCGCGCTGCGAGCTGCCGGTGATCAACGTCCCCGGCTGCCCGGCGAAGCCGGACAACATCATGGAGACCCTGCTGGCGGTCCTCTGGCACCTCGCCGGCCTCACCGAGACCATCCCGCTCGACCAGCTGGGACGGCCCACCTGGCTCTTCAACATGATGGCGCGCGAGGGCTGCTCCCGCACCGGGTTCAACGAGCACGCCGACTTCGCCACCGGCTTCAACTCCAGCAAATGCCTGGCCAAGCAGGGCTGCTGGGGGTCGGTGGTCAACTGCAACGTGTCCAAGCGCGGCTGGATGGGGGGCATCGGCGGCTGTCCCAGCGTCGGCGGCATCTGCATCGGCTGCACCATGCCCGGGTTCCCCGACCGGTTCATGCCCTTCCTCGACACCCCCATGGGCGGAAAGCTGGTCGCCGAGCTGCTGCCGCCCCAGGGGCTGCGGCTGCGCGCGGTGCGCATGATCGCCAATGCCGAGGTCAACGTCGAGCCGACCTGGCGCGCCCCGGAGATCACGTGAACGGCCCCGCCGGCGGCACCGGCTCGGGCGCCTCGATCGCCGCCATCGACGCCGCCGCCTACGAGGCGCGACAGCGCGGTCACAACCTCGCCGGGTTCCGCCGGCTCTGCAACAGCGCCGGGTATCAGTTCTGCGCGCGCTGCCGCGGCTGCGGCCAGGAGGTGAGCGTGCACCGGGGCAACGGCTCCTGGTGGCACTCCCCCATCGCCCCCTGTCCGCGCGTCCACGACGCGCGCAACGGCGGCCCCGAGGCTAGCGGGCGGCGCTGAGCGGGGCGTCGCGCCGCATGTCGCGGGCGCTGACCTCGACGCGCAGGCAGCGCTCGCAGTCGTGACAGATCAGGTGCAGGATCTGCGGCCGGTCCAGCGGCCGGGCGAGTGAGTGGCGGCGGCCACAGCACTCGCACGTGACGATGATGTGCACGGTGTCCCCCTCATATCCGCCCCGGGCCGGCTGCCGGTCCCCGGGTTGGTGGCGCGCTCTCGACACCGCTTCTCTCCCCAGGACTCCGATGATCCGCGGATGAGACGCGCGAGCGCTGAAAAACCTGCGCGGTTGCGGCCAAAGCCGTGCGATTGCAGTGATTGAACCGCCGCCCGGCCGGCGGTTGCGCCGTGCGCGCGGTGCCGTGCGATTGCACCGCACGCGAGCCCGGGTGCGCTCACGACACCGGATGCTCGCGCAGCCAGCGCAGCACCCGCGCGGGGTGGGCATCCGGCGGGAAGACGGGGTGGAACACGTGCTCGACCGCCCCGTCGCGGATGACCAGGGTGAGCCGCCGGTAGAGCACCATCCCGTCCACCGAGAAGGTCGGCAGCCCCAGCTGTGCGCCGAGCCGCAGCTCCGGGTCGGAGAGCAGCGGGTAGGGCAGCCCCAGACGGCCGGCCGCCTCGTCCTGGTCGGCCCCGCTCTGCGCCGACAGCCCCAGCAGGGCGGCGCCGGCGGAGCTCAGATCGGCGTGGTGGTCGCGGAACGAGCACGCCTCGGGAGTGCAGCCCCGCGCCCCGGGGATGTCGTCCCAGCCGGTGGGCAGCGGCTCGCCGGGGGTGCCGGTGCGGGGATAGACGAACAGCACGGTGCGGCCGACGCCGAGAGCGCCGAGGTCGACCTCGCCGCCACCGGTGGCGCGGAGCCGGAGCGGTGCCAGGACACGCCCCGGCAGGTGGTCGGCCGCGCCGTCGTCGACGGGGACCGGCAGTCCGGAGGGCAGCAGCTCGTAGGCGCTCACGGCCGTCGCAGCATAGCCGGGTCAGCCCGGGTTCAGTCCCAGGTAGCGGGCGGAGATGTCGGCGACGATCTCCTCCACCTCGGTCCGGTCGAAGCCGGCGACGAAGTCGCGCAGCACCCTCTCCTGGCGCTCGCCGAGGCGCTCGAGCAGCTCCCAGCCGGTGTCGGCGACGGCCAGGCGCAGCTGGCGGCGGTCGGCGGCGTCGCGCCACTCCACGGTGAGGCCGGCGGCGTGCAGCGAGCGGACCATGGCGGAGACGTGGGCGCGGCTGGTGTCCAGGTGACGCACCAGCGCGCTCTCGGGAAGGCCGCCGTCCCCGGCCCGGGCTGCGATGGTGAGGAGCACGTGATACTGGGCCGGGCTCAGCCCCTCCTCGACGGCGAGCCGGTCGACCAGCGCGACCGCACGCCGGAACAGCATCCGCATCCGCGCCCGCCGCCGGATCCCCTCGCGGGCGGCGGCGGAGACCGGGTCGGTCCTTCCGGCCATGTGTCCTTCGGTCCAGTTGACAAACTCCGGCTCCCTCGCGGATTGTAGGTCGGGGGTACGGAAGCGTCTCGCAACCATCCAGGGGAGACCGCGTATGTCCGCCGTCATCCTCGACCACGAGCCCGACTACCGGGAGGTGGTGGCGCTGATCTGCCGCCGCCTCGGGCTCCTCCCCATCTTCGTCGCCGATCGGAGACTGCTCCTCGAGGCGCTGGGTGAGGGCGAGGCCCACCTCCTGATCGCCGACTCCGACGCGATCGCCGGTTCCGAGGGCATCGCCGAGCTGCGCCGGGAGACCGACCTGCCCCTCATCGTGCTCGGCGGCGGCCCCACCGAGCGCTACCTCGAGGCCGGCGCCGACTACCACCTGCCCAAGCCCTTCGCCCCCGCGCTGCTCCGCACCACCGCCCAGGCGGCGCTGCGGCGGTCGGTGGCGGTGGCCCCGCTGGCGCGCAGCCGCATGGTGCTCGGCCGGGTGGTGTTCGAGCCCAGCCGGCGCCGTCTCAGCAGCGAGCGCGGACGGCTCTCGCTCACCAGCCGGGAGGCCGACCTGCTCGAGTTCCTGGCCACCCACACCGGCCAGGTCATCAGCCGCGCCCAGATCATCGAGGGCGCCTGGGGCGGCGTCGCCGAGGCCACCGACGCGGCGGTGGTGAGCAGCGTCTACCGGCTCCGCCGCAAGCTCGTCGAGGCCGGGGCGACGGTGCGCATCGCCACCGTGCCCGGTCAGGGATACCGGCTGCTCCTCGACGCCGGACCGGGACGGGGGCTGATGCCCGCCGGGTCGGCCACGGTGGTGTTTCCACGGTCCTGATCGCCTGCGCCCTGCGCCGCGAGGCGGCCGCGGTCCGGCGGCGTCTCGGCGAGGCCCGCGGGGTGCGCGTGGTCACCACCGGGATGGGCCCCGCGGCGGCGGCGCGCGCGGCGGCCGCGGCGCTCGACGGGGAGGTCACCGCGGTCGTCGTCGCCGGGGTCGCGGGGGGCTGTGACCCGGCCCTCGCCGGCGGCACGGTGGTGGTCGCCACCCGCCTCTGCGACGCGGCGGGGCGACCCCTGGACGCGCCACCGCCGCCGCCGGAGGTCTGCGCCGCCGTTCTCGCCGCCGCCCCGCCCGCGGTCGCGGGCATGGTGGCGAGCGCCGGTACCGTGGTGGACGATCCGAGCGCGCGATCCCACCTCGCCGCCGCCGGTGCCCTCGCCGTGGAGACGGAGGCGGCCGGCTGGGCGGCGGCCTGCCGCCGTGCGGCGATCCCGCTGGTGGTGGTGCGGGCGGTGCTGGACACGCCGTTGCGCCCGCTCGGCGCCGCGGCGCGGCTGGTCGCGCCGGGGGCCACCCGGACGTCGGCACTGCGCCTGCTCCGGCTGGCGCCACACCCCGCCGCCTGGACGGCGCTGCCCAGGCTGGCACGCGCCGCCACCCACGCCGAATCGCGCGCCGCCGCCGGGGCGGTGGCCGCCGCCGAAACCCTCCGGTCGCGACCCGACGGGCGGCCCGGTGTGAACGGGTGATCAAGAGCGGGAGATGACATGGTGAACACGCGGAGGCTGCTCTGGCCGCTGCTCGCGACCGTGATCGCGGGCGCACCTGCGGTCGGTGTGGCGATGAGCCGGGCCGGGGCGACGAACAGCACGTCGTTCGCGTACTCGATCGGCCTCTGGGGTGACTTCCCCTACAACGACATCCAGGCCACGACCGGGGTGCCGAACCTGATCGCCGACATGAACCGGGCCAACCTGACGTTCTCGGTGCACGACGGCGACCTCAAGGCGGGCAACGCCATCCCCGGCTCGACGACGCCGACCACCTGCGCCGACGCGCTCTACACCGAGGCCCTCGGCTACTTCAACTCGCTGCGCTCGGCGGCGATGTTCACGACCGGGGACAACGACTGGACCGACTGCGACCGCCCCTCGAACGGGGGCTTCAACTCCCTCGAGCGGCTCGACCACGAGCGCCAGGTGTTCTTCAGCTCCAACAGGTCCCTGGGCCAGCACCCGATCGTCCAGGAGGTGCAGTCGACCCCCGCCTGCCTCACCTTCACCGGCACCGGCCCCTGCGTGGAGAACCGGCGCTGGACGGTGAAGGGTGTCACCTACGCACAGATCAACGTCCAGGGATCGTGCAACAACCTCTGTGACACCGCACCCAACCCCGCCGAGTTCGCGGCCCGCAACACCGCGGACATCGCCTGGGTCGACGAGACCTTTGCGGAGGCGAAGGCCAAGGGCTCGGCCGCGGTGATGCTGATCAGCCAGGCGGACCCGGGCTTCGACCAGACCGACCCGACCCGGTCTCCGCTGCGCGATGCCAAGTCCCTGAAGGAGACCGACGGCCAGCCCGACGGCTTCCAGAACCTCCTCCTCGAGGTCCGCGCTCAGACGATCGCGTTCCAGAAGCCGGTCGCCTACGTGCACGGGGACTCCCACTACTTCCGCGTCGACAAGCCGCTGCTCGACTCGCAGGGCCGCCGGCTCGAGAACTTCACCCGCGTCGAGACCTTCGGTGACAGCGCGGCCAACGGCCTGAACGACGTCCACTGGGTCAAGGTCCTCGTCGACCCCAATGGCCGGGACGTCTTCGCCTTCCAGCCCCAGATCGTGCCGGCGAACCGCGTCGCGGTTCCGGCCCCGAGCGCGACCCCGTCCCACTAGACCTGAGAGCGGCGCGGCCCCCCGTCGGGGCCGCGCCGCCACGGTCGCGGCGGGCTGGCCGCTCCGCGGCAGGATCGCGATCAGGATCCCCAGGCCGATCAGCGGCACCGTCGACGCCGCCAGCACCACCGCGGCGGCGAGCAGGTCGAACGCGCCGACCTCGTGGCGAAGCGCGGCGCTGCTCATGAGCCGTCCTCCCGGTCGTCACCGATGCTGTGGCCGGTCATGCGCAGGAACACGTCCTCGAGGCTCTCACCGGAGCTGCACAGCTCCGCCGGCGGCGCGTCGGCCACCACCGCGCCGGCCTCGAGGATGACGGTGCGGTCGCAGAGCGCCTCGGCCTCGGCGAGGTCGTGGGTGCAGAGCACGATGGTCACGTCGCGCTCGTCGCGCAGCACCCCGATGAGCCGCTGCACGTCGCGCTGGGAGTGGGGGTCGAGACCGGTGGTGGTGGGCTCGTCCATTTGCCGCTCCCGTTCACCCCGATGATCCCGGTGATCCCACCGGCGCGCATCTCCAGGTCGAGGGCGTGCAGCGCCGTCTTCTCGGTCGCCGCCCGGCGCCGCCACGGCAGCCCCCCCGGACGCGTGCGGAACCGCTTGCTCACCCCGCGGAGCTCCACCGCCGGAGCCGTCCTGCGCGGCACCGGTGTCGCCTCTGCCACCGTCAGCATCTCTGTCACCCGTGATCTCATGTGTCGCTTGAATCGAAAAGGACCGCCGTGGCCGGGCCACGCGGTCCTCGAGATCGGGCGTCAGAGGTCTGACTAGATGATCGTCACGGCGCGGCCCATGCCGTGCGCGCTCCACCCGTCCTCGGGCGTGGCGCCGTCCGCATGGGCCTCATACGTTGATCTCCGTGGTCACCGGCGACGAGCCGGTGGGGAGGTGCGGAGTACCACGGGATCCGGCGAAACGTGCCCGCCCCAGGTGCTCGACGGCGGCGCGGCCGCTGCGCGCGGCGCTCTCCATCGTGACCGGCCAGCCGGTCGCGGTCCACGCCCCGGCGAGGGCGAGGCCCGCCACCGGGGTCTCCGGACCGAGCCGCAGCGCCGCGCTGCCGGGGCGCAGCGAGGCGGTCGCGGCGCGCTCGCGGGTGACGTGCCAGCCGGTCAGCACCGCCTCACGGCTGCGCGGCTGGGCGGCGTGGAGGCGGGGCAGGAGCCGGTCCAGCACCGCCTCGCCGGGGAGGGTGGCGAGGTCCTCGGCGGCGGAGAGCGAGCAGACCACGGTCTCGCCGTCGCCGGGCTCGTCGCACAGCCGGCTGCGGCTGAAGAGCCACTGCAGCGGGCTGTCCCACACCGCCAGCAGCGCAGCGTCGAGCACCCGCCGGTCGAAGCGCAGCACCAGGTTGAGGATGGGGGTGACCCCGAGCCGCTGGGCGGCGGCGAGGTCGGGATGGGCCGCCGCCTCGGGGGCGACCCTGGCGAGCAGCGCGGGCGGCCCGGCGACGACGGCACGGGGGGTGGCGAGCACCTCGCCGGCGGCGGTGAGCACGCCGGTCACCGCCCCCCCGTCGACCAGCACCCGGTCGGCGGCGGTGCCGAGCCGCACCTCGCCTCCGAACCGGTGGAGCAGCGCGGCGGCGGGTTCGAGCAGGCGGCTGAGGCCCACCCGGGGCACCCCGATCGCGGCGGCGCCGCGGTGGAGGAGGAAGCCCTCGCGGAGCACGAAGGCGCCGACCGCGGCGCTCACCTCGGCGGTGGGCAGGTTGCAGGTGGCGACCGTGACCAGGTCCCAGAAGGCGCGGCGGCGGGGGCCCCGCGCCGCCGCGCCCAGCCAGGTGGCGAGGTCCACGGCGTCGAGCCGGGCGAGGTCGCGCAGCGCCGCCAGCCGCAGCACCGCGGCGGCGATGGCGAGCCGGTCGCGGTGGCCGAGGAAGGGCATCCGCAGCAGCGCCGGTCCGAGGTGGAGAGGCGCAACCAGCGGGCTCTCGCCGAGGCGCGCCCGGCGGCCCTGCTCGTCGACCACGAGCACGTCGAGCCGGGGGGCGAGCGGCACCAGGTGGTCGGTGCCGAGGCGGCGGAGCAGGGCCCGGTGCTCGGTGCAGCAGGCGAGCACGACGTGCTGGCCGCAGTCCAGGGTGCCGCCGAGCCGGCGGTCGGGGTGGGATCGGGCCATGCCACCGAGCACCGGCCCGCGCTCGAGCAACAGCGGCCGCCAGCCCCGCTCGGCGGCGGCGAGCGCGGCGGCGACCCCCGCCACCCCGCCCCCCACGACCACGCAGCCCGTGCTCACGGCCTCACAGGCGCCCGGTCACCGCACCGCCGACCACCGCCCGACCCGCCACCGCGAGCTTGGTCCGGGTGTCGAGGCGCAGCCGCGCCGGCCGGGGCACGCAGTCGCGCTCGCGGAGCCGGTCGAGCAGGGTGCGGTAGAGCAGCGCGATGCCCGCCAGGCAGGGCCGGCTGCCCCGGGGCACCAGCGGCAGCAGCGCCCCCGCCGCCTCGAAGGCCTGGGCCGCCCGCTCCGCCTGGAGGGCGAGGAACCGGGTCGCCTGGGCGTCGCCGGGGACCGCGGCGAGCACCGAGGCCTCGTCGAGGTGGTGGGCGGCGAGCTCGTCCTGGGGCAGGTAGAAGCGGCCGCCGGCGGCGTCCTCGGCGAGGTCGCGGAGGATGTTGGTGAGCTGCAGGGCGAACCCCAGCTCGTCGGCGAGCGCGTCCGCCTCGGGCCCGGCGGCGCCGAAGATGCGGATGCACATCTGGCCGACCACCCCGGCGACGGCGTGGCAGTAGGCGCGCAGCGCGGCGAGGTCGGCGTGGCGGCGGGGCTCGACGTCCATGGCGACGCCGTCGACCAGCGTCTCCAGCAACGGCCGGGGGATGTCGAAGACCTGGACCGCGTCGGCGAGCGCCGCCTGCCGGGGGGTGTGGGGGGCCGCCGAGTACACCTCGCCGAGCCCGTCGCGGAGCTGGCCCAGGCGGCGGTGCTTCTCGGCGGCGGGGAGGGCGGGGTCGTCGGCGATGTCGTCGGCGACGCGGCTGAAGGCGTACACCGCGTGGATGGCATGGCGGCGGCGCGGTGGCAGCAGGCAGAAGGCGACGTAGAAGGTGCGGGCGCCGTTGCGGGCCACCCGGGCGCACTCGCGGCGGCCGTCGGCCACCAGCCGGTGAGGATGGAGCGCGTCGGGACGCTGAGCCTGGTGGACGCTCACCGCCGCAGGCTCCGCGGCGGCGGCCCCGGGTCGACCAGGGCGCGCAGCGCGGTGAGCGCGGCCCCCGCCCGGCCGGCGGCGTCCGCGGCGGGCCGGCGGCGGAGCAGCGCCGGCCCGGCGGCCTCGACGGCGTCGCAGGCGGCGGCGCCGTAGGCGACGAAGCCGGCCACCTCGACGGCGAGCCGCCGGCGTCCCAGCCCGGCGACCAGCGGCCAGCCGGCGGCGAGCCGGTGGCGGGCGGCGTCGAGGCACTCCGCCAGCATCCCCGGAAAGCCGGGCGCGGCCACCCCGGCGGCGAGCTGCGCCACCCCGACGCCGTGGCGTTCGAGGACCTCACCGGGCACGTAGCAGCGCCGCCGCCGGGCGTCCTCGGCGAGGTCCTGCCAGTGGTTGGCGAGCTGCAGCCCGGCGCACGCGCTCGCCGACAGCCGCAGCCGCTCCGGGGTGGCGGCGCCCTCGAGGCGGAGCACCATCTCCCCCACCGGGGCGGCGCTCAGCGCGCAGTAGGCGTCGAGCGAGTCCCAGCCCTCGTATGCGGAGACCCGCTGGTCGACCCGGTTGGCCTCGATCAGCTGCAGGAACGGGTCGGGGGGCATGCCGCCGCCGGCGAGCAGCGGCTGCAGCGCGGCGAAGACCGGATGGGTGGCGGTGCCGCGGGCGGCGGCGCGAACCTGGGCCTCGGCGGCGTCGAGCGCGGCGACGCGATCGCCCGGGTACTCGTCGCCGAGGTCGTCGACGAGCCGGCAGAAGCCGTAGACGGCGAGGCGGCGGGAGCGCAGCCGCGGCCCGCACAGCCACGCGAGGGGGAAGTTCTCGCGCCGGCGGGCGACGCCCAGGCCGTCGCCGGGAAGCGGTGGGGCGGCGCTCGCGGTCACCGCACCGCCGGCCCGCTCACGTCACCGTCCATCGCAGCGTGCGGAAGAGGTCGCGAAGGCTGCTCGCGGCGGCGGCGGCGGCGGCGGGCTCGAAGCTGGAGTGCATCATGCAGTGCTCGCAGCGGGGGTCGCGCCCCGGTCCGTAATCGTCGAAGTCGGTGGTGGTGAGCAGGTCGTGGCAGCTCTCGTGGACCTGGTCGGTGATCAGGTAGCACGGGCCCTTCCAGCCGTAGGGGTTGCGGGTGACCGTGCCCCACGCGTGGCAGGTGAGGCTGCGCTCGCCGCGCAGGAACTCGCGGTAGATCGGCGAGGTCAGCACCGGGTAGCGGCTGTCGAAGGACTGGATGGCGCGGAACTTGGCCACGATCTCGTCGCGGGTCATCACCACCGACTTGTCGATCGCCTCGTAGCCGAAGGCGGGCGAGAGCAGCACCCCGTCCACTCCCAGCGAGGTCACCAGCTCCAGCATCTCGCGGACCTCCTCGACGTCGGTCTCGCGGTAGATGGTGGTGTTGGTGGTGACCCGGTGGCCCTCCGCCTTGGCGACGGCGATGGCCCGCACCGCGATCTCGAAGACCCCGGCGCGGGCGACGATGTGGTCGTGGGTCTCCTCCATCCCGTCGAGGTGCACCGCGAAGCTCAGCTGCGGGTGCGGCGTCCGCCGCTTCGCGAAGCCCTCCAGGCGCAGCCCGTTGGTGCAGAGGATGAGGTGCTTGCCCATCCGGATCAGGCCCTCGACCAGCTCGTCGATGCCGCGGTAGACGAGCGGCTCGCCGCCGCAGATGGAGACCACCGGCGCGCCCGCCTCGCGGGCGGCGTCGAGGCACTGCTCGACGGTGAGCTCGGTGCGGTTGTCCTCGTACTCGAGGATCTTCCCGCAGCCGATGCAGGCGAGGTTGCAGGCCAGGGTGGGCTCGAGCATGAGCACCATCGGCGAGTGGGCGTCGCCGGCGCGCTTGGCCCGGGCGGCGTGGATCGACAAGTCGACGGTCATCCGGAGCGGGAAGCGCACTACGACAGAGCCTCCTTGGTCGGCGCCGATCTCCTGCCGTTCCCGGTCTCGACGTGGAGGGCGGTGATCGCGCCGGTCAGCTTGATCGGGGCCCGGCCGGTCTCGCGCCTGCCGGAGGTGGGACGGGTGCGGCGGTAGCGGCCCAGCGCGGCCCCGGGGAAGTAGGCGGCGTAGCCGTGGTAGCCGAGGTAGAAGTCGCCGGGGAAGCCGGTGCCGGTGAAGCGCGGGTCGCGCCACAGCCCGTCGGCGCCCTGCTGGTCGATCAGCCACCGCGCCGTCCGCGCCGCCGGGCCGCTGCCCGCCTCGCCGCCGGCGCAGAGGCCCTGCAGGCCCCACGCGGTCTGGGACGGGGTGGGCTCTCCGCGGCCGCGCAGCGCGGGGTCGCGGTAGGAGCCGCAGTCCTCGCCGAAGCTGCCGTCCTCGCGCTGGGCGCCGAGCAGCCAGGCGACGCCGCGCTGCACCGCGGGATGGAGACGGTGGAGGCCGCCGGCGATCAGCCCGGGGACGGCCGCGGCGGTGCCGTAGACGTGGTTCACCCCCCAGCGGCCGAACCACGAGCCGTCCGCCTCCTGGTTGCGGAGCAGCCAGCCGCGCATCGCCGCGACGTCGCGATGGGTGGCGCCCAGCCCCCAGCGCGCCGCCGCCTCGAGCACGTGGGCGGTGACGTCGGCGCTGGGCGGGTCGGTGACCGCGCCGAAGTCGCAGAAGGGGATGCGGCCCACCAGCCGGCTGGTGTTCTGGGCGTCGAAGGCGGCGACCCCACCGTCGCGGCAGCGCATCCCGAGCATCCAGCGCAGCCCGCGGAGCACCGCCTCGTCGCGGCCCTCCGCCTCGGCGGCGGCCAGGGCGCAGAGCACGATGGCGGTGTCGTCGACGTCGGGATAGAGGTCGTTGTGGTATTCGAACGCCCATCCCCCGGCGGGCAGCCGCGGCCGCATCCGCGCCCAGTCGCCGCGCACCCGCACCTCCTCGTCGAGCAGCCAGCGCGCCCCCCGGCGCATCGCCTCGTGGCCGGGGGCGACGCCGAGGTCGGCGAGCGCGCACATCGCCAGGGCGGTGTCCCACACCGGGGAGACGCAGGCCTGGATCTCGCAGCGCTCGCCGTCGTCGAGCACGAAGCCCTCGAAGGCGCTCCAGGCGCGCTCCAGCGCCGGGCTGCCGCGACGGTGGCCGAGGGCGTGGAGGGCGAGGCACTGGTACGCCATCGGCGGCTGGATCCCGCCGATGGCGCCGTCGGCGTCCTGGTGCTCGATGATCCAGGCCTCGGCGCGGGCCAGGGCACGGCCCCGGCCCGGCTGGCGGGGGAGCCGCCGGTAGGCGCCGAGCAGGCGGTCGACGCCGAGGAACGCGGACGCCAGCGGGCCGGTGGGGACGGGCCGTCGCGGCCCCCCGGGCACGCCGTCGGGGATGGCGCCGGGCTCGAGCACGATCGCGTCGCAGGGGGGTCGAAGGGTGAGCACCACGGTCAGCGGCACGATCGTGGCCCGCGCCCAGGAGGCGAAGCGCATCAGCCCCAGCGGCGCCCGCTCGGGCAGGAACAGCATCTCCGGGGGCAGCTCGGGCAGCCCCTCCCAGGGCCTGAGCCCGGCGCAGGCGAGCCACATCCGGGTGAACACGCGGGTCGCGGCGAGGCCGCCGAGGCGCTCGGCGGCGGCGCGGGCGGCGGCCACCCTGGGGTGACCGGCGGCCAGCCCGGCGGCGCGCAGTGCGGCCAGCGCCTCGACGGTGACGTCGGCATCCGCGGGGCCGGCGGCATGGGTGGGGAAGCCGCCGTCGGGCAGCTGGTCGTCGAGGATCCGGGTCACCAACCGCCGCTCCCGCTCGGGATCGGCGCGGCCGAGGATGCGGCCCAGCAGCAGGTACTCCGCCTCCATGCAGACGTTGCTCTGCAGCCGGTACGACCAGTGGCCGTCGGCGCGCTGCTGGGCGAGCAGCCCGTCGCGGGCGCGCTCGCAGGCGGCGTCGAGCAGCTCGGCGTCGGGTGCGAGCGAGCCGGCGCGGGGCGGCCGGGCGGGCAGCGGGACGGCGCCGGTCACGAGCTGCGTCCCCACATCGCCTCGACCAGCCCGCGCAGCGCCGCGCCGCCGTCGACCTCGGACACCAGGGCCCCGAGCAGTGCCTCGACGGCGCGGCGGTGCCCCTCCTCGACCTCGAGGGCGCGCTCCCTGGCGCCCGCGGCCTCGAGCAGCTCGAGGAGCCGCTCGACGCTGCTGGCGGGGTCGTCGAGGGCGGCGGCGAGGTCGGCGGCGCCGTCCCCGTCGAGCGCGGCCGCGATCGGGAGGCTGGCCTTGCGCCGGGTGAGGTCGCCGCCGACCGGCTTGCCGGTCCGGGCGGGGTCGCCCCAGACACCGAGGATGTCGTCGCGGGCCTGGAAGGCGAGGCCGAGCCGCTCGCCGAGCCGCCAGAAGGCCTCGACCACGGTGTCGTCGCCGTCGCGGGCGGTGGCCGCCCCGGCGGCGCTGGAGGCGGCGAACAGCGCCCCGGTCTTGCGCGTCGCCAGCCGCTCCCAGTCGGCGACGGTGGGGGCGATCGCGCCCTCGGCGCTCATGTCGAGGTGCTGTCCCTCGATCATCGACAGGGTGGCGCTGTGGATCAGCGCCGCCGCCCAGGGGCTCGCCCGCCAGGCCAGCCCGAGGCCGAGGGCCATCAGGGCGTCGCCGGCGTTGAGCGCCGGGCCGGTGCCGGCGCGGGCCCACAGCGAGGGGCGGCCGCGGCGCTCGCGGTCGCCGTCGGCGATGTCGTCGTGGACCAGCGAGAAGGCGTGGATGCACTCCAGGGCCAGCGCCGGCAGCAGCGCCAGCTCGAGGTCGCCGCCGAGCGCGTCGCAGACCTGGAGGCAGAGCAGCGGCCGCAGCCGCTTGCCGCCGGAGGCGATCGGAGCGCCGTCGGCCCCGAGCACGCCGAGGGCCTCGCCGCAGAGCGGCCGCATCGCCTCCGGGCAGTCGCCCAGGGCGAGGCGGAGGCCGCCGTCGATGCGGGAGCGCAGCTCGGCGCTGCGCGCCGGGATCGAAGGGGCCACGCCGGGTCCGAGCACCGCCGCCATCAGAAGCTCCTGCAGAGGTCGTCGACGGCGTCGACGAGCCAGTCGGGGGTCGAGGTGCCGCTGGCGATGCCGATGCGCTGCCCGGGCGAGAACCACTCCGGCCGCACCTCGTCGGGAGTCTCGACATGGTAGGTCGGACGGTGGGCTCCGCAGCTCTCGGCAAGCGCCCGGGTGTTGGCGCTCGACCGGCCGCCGACGACCACGATGACATCCGCCTGCGCAACCAGCCGGCCGCCGTCACGCTGGCGCATGGTCACCACCGGGCAGCGGGTGTCGTGCACCTCGAGGCTCAGCGCCCGGCGCTCGAGCACGGCGAGGATGGGCGGCAGGTGCGCCCCCGGGAAGGTGCTCTGCACCACCACCCCGAGGTGCCGGCCGGCGGGCACGTGCTCGGCCTCGGCGGCGGTGGGGGCGAGGTGGCCACAGCCCGCCCAGCCGAGCACGCCGCGCACCTCGGGGTGCTCGCCGTGGCCGACCACCACCAGGGTGCGGCCGCTGTCGCGGACCGCCATCGCCGCCTCCTGGACACGACGCACCAGGGGGCAGGTGGTGTCGACCACCTCGAGGCCGCGCCGCGACGCCTCGGCGAAGACCGCCGGCGCCGCCCCGTGGGCGGTGACCACCATGCGCGCGCCCTCACGGACTCGCGTGGGATCGCGCGCGACGCTCAGGCCGCGGAGCGCCAGCCGCTCCTGCGCCTGAGGGTTGTGCACGATCGAGCCGAGCGCCACGACGGACCGCGGGTCGCCGTCTCCGAGGGCCGCCTCGACGGTGGCGAGGGCGTCGCGCACCCCGAAGCACGGCCCGGTGAAGCGGGCGCGGACGGTCTTCAGCCTGGTGCCTCCTCGAGGAAGGAAGACGATCCGCGACCCAGTCTGCGACGGGCTCCTCACAGCCGCCGTCATCGCCGTGTCAACCCCGATGGCGAGACTGCGAGCCCCGCCATCGGGAATCGTCTGGCAGGTTCCGGGAGGCGGGCGCCTGCCAGCCGTACCCGTGGTCGGGCGCCTTCGACACCGGCGCCACCCTCGGCGCCACCGGCACCACCAGCATGCAGATCGGCATCCAGGACGCCGGCGGTCAGACCCTGGTCAGCCGCAGCGGACCCAGGGCAGCATCACCGCGTCACCCACTGCTAGCAGCCACGGGCGGGGAGGGCCGGCGCCTCCCCGCCCCGTGCCGGGAGGGGAACTGCTAGGTTGGCCGGCCATGGACGCGGAGTGGACCCTCGCCACCCGGGCGGCGCACGCCGGCCTCGGCTCCGACCCGGCCTCGGGGGCGATCGCGCCGCCGCTGGTGCCCAGCTCGATCTTCGAGCACGGCAACCCCGGCGGCTACGAGTACGGCCGCGAGCGCAACCCGCTCTGGGAGCGGCTCGAGGCCACCCTCGCCGACCTCGACGGGGGCGCGGCCGCGGTGGTGTTCTCGGCCGGCGTCGCCGCCCTCGCCGCGGCGCTCGGCACCGTGCCCCCGGGCGCGGCGGTGGTGGGTCCGCACAACGGCTACTCGGGCACCCGGCGGCTCCTCCACGAGCTCGACGCCGCCGGCCGCATCGAGACGCGACTGGTCGACGTCGCCGACACCGGCGCGGTGGCGGCGGCGTCGGCGGGGGCGGCGCTGTGCTGCCTCGAGACCATCACCAACCCGCTGCTCACCGTCTGCGACGTGCCCGCGTGCGCCGCCGCCGCCCACGCCGCCGGGGCGCGGGTGCTGGTCGACAGCACCCTCACCCCACCGTGCACGATGCGTCCCCTGGGGCTCGGCGCCGACCTGGTGGTGCACTCGCTCACCAAGTACGCGGGCGGTCACAGCGACCTCATCCTCGGCGCCGTGGTGGCCGCCGCCGCCGAGGACGCGGCGGCGATCCGCAGCCTGCGCACCCGCGACGGGGCCATCCCCGGGCAGCTCGAGGCCTGGCTGACCCTGCGCGGCCTGCGCACCCTCGAGGTGCGGGTGCGCCGGCAGATGGAGAACGCAGCGGCGCTCGCCCACCATCTCGCCGGGCACCCCGACGTGGCCGCGGTCCACTACCCCGGGCTGCCCACCCACCCGCAGCACCAGCGCGCCGCGCGGCTGCTCGAGGGCGGATTCGGCGCCCTCGTGGGTGTGGTGGTCGAGGGCGGGATCGAGCGCGCCGACGCGGTCTGCCGCGCCACCCGGCTGTGGACCCACGCCACCAGCCTCGGCGGCACCGAGTCGACCCTGGAGCGGCGCGGGCGCTACGACCTCGACGCCCCGCTCTGCCCGGACGGCTTCCTCCGTCTGTCGGTGGGCATCGAGGACGCCGCCGACCTCCTCGCGGACCTCGACGCGGCGCTGGCGGCCAGCCGCCCCGGCTGAGCTCAGCGCTGGGCGGCGGGCGGCTCCTGGTCGAGCACCCAGCTGATGAACCCGCCCTTGGCGCGCGCGTAGTCGGGGGAGGAGGTCACGCCCCGGGCGATGAGGTGGCGCTTGCGGGCCACGTAGGCGCCGACCAGCGCAGCGTTGCGGCGGAGGCGGTCGCGGAAGGTGCGCAGCGCGTCGACCTCGTGCGAGGTGACGGCGATGACGTGCACGTGGATGCGATAGCGACGCCCGTGGGCGCACAGGGTGCCGACCCGCATCGGACGGTCCTCGGGGAAGGGCTCGCCGAAGGTCTGCGGCTGGAAGCCGAGGGCGTCCACGGCGGCCCGCGCCGCGGCGAGCATCCCGTCGGGATAGATTGCCATCAGGTCGATGATCCCCTTGCCGGCGCAGCCGGGGATTGCGGTGCTGCCGACGTGCTCGACCTCCAGCTGGGGACATCGCTCGCGGAGCAGCGCGGCCACGGTGTCCGCCACCTCGCCGGCGTGGGGGTCGAAGGCGAGGCACGACGCCGGGGTGTGCTGGTACGGCTCGATCGGTCCGCCGTTCTGCGTCACCCCCGCGCGCCCCCGTGCCAACCCTCGTCTCCCGGATCCGATGATAGCCCGGTGTCGCCGGCGGGTCAGTGCCCGGGCTGCGGAGTCGGCGTGGGGGTCCCGTGCGGAGGCGGCGGCGGCCCGTGCGTGGCCGGCGCCGGCGGTGTCGGGGTCGGAGTCGGGGTACGGTTGGTCTGCGCGCTCGACTGGGTCGTGGTCTGCGAGCGCGCCGGGGTGCTCGACGGCGTCGGAGGCGGCGGCGGAGCGTGGCTGGTCGAGGACGTGGTCTGCGCCGGCGACCGGGTGCTCTGCGGGGTCGTCCGCGTGGTGGTGGTGGTGCTGCGGCTCTGGGCGGTGGTGGCCTGGGCGGTGGTGGTCTGGCTGTGGGTGGTCTGGGTGCCCTGCGAGGACGTGGACGCCTGCGCCGTCTGCCCGCCCTGGCCGGTCGACTGCAGCCCGCCGGGGGACGGCGGCGTGGAGGCGAGCGCCCGGCTCGCCTGGCCGGAGCCGGTGAAGCTTCGGCTGCCGGTCGAGTCGGTCCGGGGGCGCGGCGTCGCGGTCGGCTCCTGGCGGAGGCGCGCGGCGCAGCGATCGGCCGGGCACGAGTCGCAGCTCTCCAGCTGGCAGACCGGGTCGCCGCGGACCATGCAGCGGCAGCCGTGATGGTCTCCGGGGTCGCAGTACGGCGGGTGGCAGCCCGGCGGCGGGCCGCAGTCGTCGCGGCACTCGGCCTCGGCGACCCGCCACGGCGAGTCGAAGGTGCGCTCGCGGCGGCCGTCGTGGAGGTCCTGCACGTAGAACTCCACGTAGTCCGAGAGGCGCACGTCGCCGGGCACGGTGAGTGCCAGCGCCCGGAAGCTGCCGTCGGGGTCGACCGCGACGAAGACCGCCATCTCGGGGCGCAGCGCGCAGGTCTCCGGCCTGCCGCCCACGCAGGGCTCGACCCGGAGGCGGTCGCCGGCCGGCCAGCCGGTGCCGAAGGCGAGCACCCTCGACCCCGGCGGTCCACCCCAGGGCGTGAGCCGCAGCTCCTGCACCGCGTCCGCGGACCGCGGCGGGGCCACGCTCACCACCACCCCGAGCTCCGCCTGGGTGGCGACCAGCGTCTGCGGGTCGATGTCGGGCCTGCGGCCGCCCAGGGGTCGCCCGAACGCCTCCCCGGTCCCCCTCTCGAGCAGGACCAGGGTGGGGAGCACCCTGGGCGCCGGCTCGATGACGATGAGCGTCGCCGGCCGGAACTCCTCCCAGGCCTCGCCGACGAAGCGCGCGGTGCGCTGCACCCGGCCGGGCAGGGTCAGCGGATCGCCGCTCTGGCAGCGCACCCGGGGGACGCCGAAGTGGTCGACGAGCACGGTGGTGCCCCGCTCCAGCACCACCTGGAAGGCCACCCCGCGACCGTCGACGCGGCGCCAGTCGGTGACCCGGACGTCGTCGAGGAGGTCGGCGGGCACGAGCTCGTCGACGAAGTCGCGGACCGCCCCGGCGTCGATCCCCTCCGACACCGCCCAGGCGCGCTCCACGTCGCCGTCGCCGTCGAGCACCCGCACCAGCAGCCGGGGATCGCAGGGGCTCACCCCGACCCGGCCGCCGTAGAGCTGCGGGACCGACCCGTCGACAGTGGTGAGGGCGGTCGCCGGGGCGGCGCGAGCCGCGGTGGCGGCGGCTCCGGCGGCGGCGGCGACCGGGGGGGTCGCGGCGCTCGCATCGCGGGGCGCGGGCGGGGGCTGGGGCGCCGTCGGGGTGGGCGGCAGGGAGCTCGCGCCCGGGGTCATCAGCGAGGTGGTGAAGGGGTTCGGGCCGGTGCTCGCGGCGGGGGCGAGGTAGATCTCGCCGGCGGCCTGCGCGGTGCTGCCACCACCCCCGCGGCCGAGCAGGCCGGCGGCGAGCAGCAGACCCGCGAGCAGGCCGGCAACGACGCCGAGTGCCGCCAGCCCCTTCCCGCGGAGGCCCCGCCCGTCTCCCGCCATCCCTCTCTCGCATCGTCATCGGCGGAGCGCGCCACTCGCGCCCGGACCCTTCGCCGGAATGATGACGGCTGGGCGGACCGGAGTCCACGCCGGCGTTCGCGAAGCGCGCCGCCGGCGACTACGGGGTCGGGCCTGGCCTGGGCTTCGCCTGCCCCGACGGCGCCGGCCGGGGCGTGGACTGCTGGCTCGGCTTCGGCGGCGGGGTCGAGGTGGGCGGCGGCGGCTTCGGCTGCGGGGTCGGGGTGGGCGGCGGCGGCTTCGGCTGCGGGGTGGGGGTGGGTGGTGGCGGCTGCGGCTGCGCGGTGGCGGTCGGTGCCGGCTTCGGCGGCGACGGCTGCGCGGTCGCGGTCGGCGCCGGCTTCGGCGGCGACGGCTGCGCGGTCGCGGTGGGAGACGCCGGCGTGGGAGACGCGCGCGGCGGCTGCGTGCCCGTGGTCGCGCTCGGGCTCGGACGGGACGACCCACTCGGACCCGGGGTCGCGGTGGTGCGCGACTGCGAGCTCGACGTCGAGGTCGACCCGGTCGCGGTCCGGGTCGTGGTGGTGGTGGTTCCGGTCGACGGCGACCCCGAGGCCGTGCCGCTCCGGGTGGACGACGAGGACGACGAGGTGGTCCCGGACGAGGTGGTCGCGCGGCCGCCGGGCGGGGGCGATCCGGACGAGCCCGGTGCGGCGTGAACCTGCTGCTGGCTCGCGCGTGGCGACGGAGTGTCGGTGGGCGGCGGCCGCGGCGTCTGGGTGGCGTGCGGGGTCGCGAGCGCGGTCAGGCCGCGGGCGCAGCGCGACGGCGGGCACTGGTCGCAGCTGTCGAGCGCGCAGACCAACTCGGCGCGCGAGGAGCACCGGCAGCCGCGCTTCCCGGCGGGGTCGCAGTAGGGCGGGTGGCAGCCCGACGGAGCGGCGCAGTCCTGGTCGCAGGCCGCCCCGCTGACCGACCAGGGCACGTCGAAGCTGTACGGCTTCTGCCCGGGTCTGACGTCGCGGAGGTAGAACTCGACGTAGTCGGAGGGGCTGACGCTCGCCGGGACACGGAGCGCCACGCCGGAGAAGGCGCCGCCGGCGTCGGCGGTGGCGAAGACCGCCAGCTCGGCGCGCAGGGCGCAGGTCTCCGGCCGGTTGCCGACGCAGGGCTCGATCGCGATCCGGTCGCCCGCCGGCCACCCCGTCCCGGAGGCGACCACGCTCGCGCCCGGGGGCCCGCCCGGCGGGCTGATGGCCGCCTCCTGGACCGCCGAGGCCGGCTGCGCCTGGAACAGCTGCTCGGGCGCCTGCCGCCCGCCGCCGGCCGTCGCGGCCTTCGCCTGGAGGTCGGCGGCGAAGGCCTCGGGGGCGATGTCCGACTTCCCGGTGCCGCCGACCGGGCGCGCGAACGCCTGGCCGCTGCCGGTGTCGAGGAGCACCACCTGGGGCAGCGGCGCGGGGGCGGGGACGATCACCACCAGGTTCGCCGGGCGGAACCGCGGCCAGGGGGAGCCGACGAAGCGCGACCCCTTCCTGACCACCTCCGGGGGGCCGAGCGGGTCGCCGCTGAGGCAGCGCACCCGGGGCGCCCCGAAGCTGTCGACCATCACCGCGGTGCCGTCCTCGAGCACGGTCTGGCGGGGGACGGCGCGGCCGTCGACGCGGCCCCAGTCGGTGACCCGCGCGTCGTCGAGGAGGAGCACCGGCGCCAGCCCCTGGATGAGGTCGGGGACCGCCGTGGTGTCGACGCCCTGGGCGAAGGCCCAGTCGGCGGCGACGTCCGGGGCGGCGGCGAGCAGGTCGGCGAGCCGCTGGGGATCGCAGGCGCCGCTGCCGACGGTGCCGCCGTACAGCTGCGGCACCGATCCGCTCACCGTGGTGATCGCGGCCGGAGGAGCGGCGTCGACGCTCGCCGCGACCACCGGCGGCGTCTCCGCCGGCGTCGGTGGCGGCGGCGCTGGCGCCGGCGGTGGCGGCGCCTGCTGGTCCGGGGGCGGGGCCGGAGGCGGCTGAGCGCCGGCGACCGGCGGCGCCTCGGCCGGCGCGGGCGGCGCGGTGGTGGGCGGCACGCTGGTCTGCCCGACCATCACCGATGCGGTGAAGGGGTTGGCACCCACCGCCGCCGCCGGCGCCAGGTAGATCTCCCCCGATGCCTGCGCGGTGGTCCCGGCGGGGTGGCCGAGCAGCCCGAAGCTGGAGACCAGCAGGACCGCGACCGCCACCAGGGCCGCGGCCCCGGCGATCGCCCTTCCCCTGCGCCCGCCCCACCACGGACGCCGGCCCGGCGGCACGGCGAGCAGCCGCGTCACGGGCTCGTTTCCCATCGTCCCCTCTCTCGATGCGCCGCCGCCCCATCCCGTCCCGGGGCCCACAGCGGCGCGGTCCGTATCATGACTTTCGCCGGACGCGATGTCCATGCCGCGACTCCCCCGGCGGCTCCGTATAGTGAGGGCGGCACCGGCCGATGGCCGTCCGGCGCCCGCCGCGACGACCGAGAGGGATGGGAATGAGGGGGCTCCGCATCCGTGCGGGCGGCGACGAGGTGCTGGTCGAGTCCGCGGAGGCGGTGATCATCGGCCGCGGACCCGAGGCGCGCGTCCGCTGCCGCGACTTGCGGGTGTCCCGCCGCCACCTGGTGCTCCGGCCCGAGAACGGAGACTGGCGGGTCGAGGACCCGGGCAGCTCGAACGGCACCTTCCGGGACGGCGACCGGGTGGCGAGCTTCCTGCTGGTCGAGGCCGTCAGCCTGCGGCTCGGCGACCCCGCCAGCGGCGTCCTCGTCGAGCTCGAGCCCGACCGCGGCGACGAGACCGTGCTGGTCGATGCCGCGCTCACCCGGATGGAGGTCGACTTCGACCCGTCTGTACCCGACCCCGCCGGCCCCGCGGCCCGAGCCGGTGCGCACCGGCACGGTGCGGATCGGGCGTTCGGCGGACAACGAGATCGTCCTCGACGACCTGCAGGTCTCGCGGCATCACGCCGAGCTCGTCCCCGTCGCCTCGGGCGGCTGGGAGCTGGTCGACCTCGGCAGCCACAACGGCACCTTCGTCAACGGCGCCCGGATCAGCCGGGCCCGGCTCGCCGACGAGGACCTGGTGAGCTTCGCCGGCCAGCTGCTGCGCTTCGCGGGCGGTGCCCTCCAGGAGTACGTCGAGGAGGACCGCACCGGCTTCGAGGCGGTGGGCCTGGTGGTGCGCAGCGAGGCCGGCACCGTGCTCCTCGACGAGGTGAGCTTCTCCCTCGACCGCTGCTCGTTCCTCGCCGTGGTCGGCACCAGCGGCGCCGGGAAGTCGACGCTGCTCAACGCCCTCGCCGGTTTCCGCCCCGCCCAGGAGGGCTCGGTGCTGTGCGGCGGCCGCGATCTGTACTCGTCGTACGACGAGATGCGGCAGCGGATCGGCTACGTCCCCCAGGACGACATCCTCCACCCCCAGCTCACCGTCCGCCGGGCGCTGCGCTACGCCGCCGAGCTGCGCTTCCCCCCCGACGTCAGCGCGGCCGACCGCGAGGCGCGGGTCGAGGAGGTGATGGCCGAGCTGGGGCTGAGCGCGCGCGCCGACCTGGTCATCTCCAAGCTCAGCGGGGGCCAGCGCAAGCGCACCAGCATCGCCGTGGAGCTGCTCACCAAGCCCGAGCTGCTCTTCCTGGACGAGCCCACCAGCGGTCTCGACCCCGGCTACGAGAAGGCGCTGATGGGCCTGCTCCGCCAGCTCGCCGACGGCGGCCGGACCGTGATCGTCGTCACCCACAGCCTCCAGAGCCTCTCGCTCTGCGACCGCGCCCTGGTGCTCGCCCCGGGCGGGCGCACCGCGTTCTTCGGCCCGCCGGAGGAGGCGCTGGAGCACTTCGGACGCACCGACTTCGCCGACGTCTTCTCCGACCTCGAGGCGGGCCGCGAGCTCGACTGGAAGACCGGCTTCCAGCGCAGCGCCGCCTACGCGCGCTACGTGCGGCGCCGCCAGGACGTGCCCCACCGGGTCGCGCAGCAGGCGGCGCCGGCGCCGCCACCGGGCCACCGCTGGCTGCGCCAGTTCTCGACCCTGACCCGCCGCTACGTCGCGGTGATCGCCAGCGACCGCTCCAACCTGATGCTGCTCGCCCTCCAGGCGCCGATCCTCGCGGTCATCATCCTGCTCGCCAACGGCACCGGCGGCTTCGATCCCGACACCTCGGTGGCCATCCGCATCGCCCAGTCGGTGGGCCTCTTCCTCGCGGTGAGCGCCAGCTACCTGGGGGCCGGCAACGCGATCCGCGAGATCGTCAAGGAGCTGCCCGTCTACCTGCGCGAGCGCGCCGTGGGCCTGTCGATCTCGGCGTACGTGGCGTCCAAGGTCGTGGTGCTGTCGGCGATCACGATCCTGCAGGCGGCGGCGCTGGTGCTCATCGGCACCGCCCGCCAGGGCTCGCCCCCCGACGCCGCGCTGCTGGGGTCGCCCCGGCTGGAGATCTTCGCCGGCATCGCACTGTCGGGACTGGCGGCGATGGGCCTGGGGCTGATGCTCTCGGCGCTGGTGCGCAACGGCGACAAGGCGGTCACCCTGCTGCCGCTGATCCTCGTCCCCCAGCTGGTGCTCACCTCGCCCCAGCTCCAGATCTACGACAAGCCGGGGCTCGCCCAGGTGGCCGACGTCGCCAGCGCGCAGTGGGGGTACGCCATCTTCGCCTCCACCATCGACACCAACCAGCTGGCCGCCGACGCCCAGGTGGGTGCCGGCCCCAGCCAGTTCGACACCCGCGGGCGCTGGAACCACGACGCCCGCACCTGGCTGACCGACGCGGGCTGGCTCGCCGGCCTGGTCACCGTCGAGCTGGTGGCCACCGCGATGCTGCTCCGCCGGCGCGACCCCAGCCTGCTCGGCTGAGGGTCAGGTGCCGGTGCTCGTCAACCCTCCGTGAGCCTGCCCGGGGCCGGCGCCAGCAGCTGGGCGACGGCGGCGAGGGCGATCACCGCGCCACCGGCGGCCACCACCCAGATCCCGGCGCCCACCTCGCCGCTGACGAAGCGGCGCGCGAAGTCGGGGAGATGGTCGGTCATCGAGCCGAGGCGGTCGTTGATGTGCTGCGCGGCGACCAGTGCGAACACCACGCAGACGGCCCCGAGCACGCCGGCCAGGGCCACCACCGCACGCTCGGTGGCACCGCCCACCGCGCCGCCGGTGAGCAGGCTGCGCAGCCCCACCAGGCAGGCGACGGCGCCCACCACGATGCAGAAGACGGCGTCATTGCCGCTGTCGATGCCGGTGCGGGTGAGGGTGCCGGCGATCGGCACCGTCAGCTTCGCCCAGGTCATCAGCGCGCCGAGGATCAGCGCCACCGCGCCGAGCACCATCGCCGACGCGGCGAGCCGCCGCACCACCGCCGGTGCGCCGGTGCGCACCCCGATCGCGGTCTGCGCGCCCATCAGCGTCCCGCCGGCGGGAAGGCGCCCACGGCACCGGCGTTGGTGCAGTTCCTCGAGTCCGCCTCGGTGACCGCGGGGGGGGCCGCCAGCGCCGGTGGGGCGGCGAACGGCGCCGGGCCGGAGGCCACCAGGCAGTCGCTGAGCGGCGCGGCGGCGGCGTCCCGTCTGGTCAGCGCGGGCAGGTTCCAGCGCCGCTGGATGGTGGCGAGGATGGAGGTGTGGTCGTACACGGTGTGCGAGGTGAACCCCGGCTTCGCCCACGGCGACACGATCACCGCCGGCACCCGGAAGCCCAGCCGGGTGTAGTCGTCGCCGTAGCCCTGCTGTCCGGGCTTGAGGTTCGGGTGGGTGCCGTCACCCGGCGACACCGTCGCCGGCGGGGCGACGTGGTCGTAGTAGCCGCCGCCCTCGTCGTAGGTGAAGATGAGCAGCGACTTCGCCCACACCGCCGGCGCCGCGAAGAGGGCGTGGATCACGCCGGAGACGAAGGTCTGGCCGGCGCGGACGTCCTGAGGGTTCTCCTCGCTCGACCAGCGGTAGCCGCCCTCCACCAGGGTCACCGCGGGCAGGCTGTTGGCGGCCAGCGCCGCCTGGAAGGCCTGGACGGTGCGGTCCGGCGACCCGCTGGGCCCGAACAGGTTCTTGCCCGTGCGTGACCCGGTGAAGCCGGCGCCGAACAGCCCGGGGGTGGGCGCGTCGGTGTAGTAGCACCCCCACGAGATGTTGTGGGCCTCGAGCACCTGGAAGATGTTGCCGTTGGGCGGGGTGACCGACGGCGGCGGCGTGTCGGTGGTCACCAGGCCGGCCGCGGTGCCCGCCATCATGAACACCCGGTTGGGGTAGGTCTGGCAGAGCGTCGACGAGAAGTAGCGGTCGCACACCGGGAACTTCGACGCGAGCGCGTAGGCGAAGGGCAGCACCCGCTGGTCCCAGTAGCCCATCGCCACCTGGCCGCTGGCGTTGACGAACCCGTTCATCGCACCGCCGGCGAAGCTGATGTGACTGGCGTCCCAGGTCTGCAGCGGCCCGCCCTGCAGCTGGCAGCCGTTGGGCATCGGGAATGCCCGGTAGGCGGCGCCCTTGGAGTCGCTGTTGGTGGCGGCGGGCCTGCCGTCGGCGGCCAGCGCGGGCCAGCCGTCGATCCGGCCGGCGAGGCCGGCGACGTGGTGCGGCAGCATCCCGAAGTAATTGTCGAAGGAGTGGTTCTCCATCATCAGGATGATGATGTGGTCGATGTTGGCCAGTTCCGGTACGAGGTCGGGGTGCAGCATCCCCGCCGGCCGCTCCGGGAAGGGCAGCGAACCGGGCACCCGGCCGGCGGCGCCGGCGCGCAGCCGGGGCAGGCTCCAGGGCAGTGACGCGGCCACCGCCGCGCCGCCCGCGACGCCGAGGAAGCGGCGCCGGTTCATCGTGCTCATCGAATTCCTCCCTCTCTCTGGTCGGCCGCCGGCGCTGGGGCGCTGATCAGCTCGCCGGTGCCGCCGCCGGTGCGTCCGCGTCCGCCCGCCCGTCGGTGCCCACGGGGCGGCTGAACCGCGCCCCGGTGGCGCTGTCGACGAGCACCAGACTGGCCATCGGCTGGGTCGCCGCCGTCACCACGGTCACCCCCGCGGGAGCGAACCCGGCCCAGTGCTTCCCCACGTATCGGGGGGTGATCGTCACCGCGACCGGCGGCGTCAGCGGGCTGCCGCCGGCGCAGCGCACCCTGGCGACGCCGAAGTGATCGACCATCACCGCGGTGCCGGCCTCGAGCACCGACTGATAGGTGCTCGGATGGTCGGTGAGGAACCCGTGGTCGGTGACCCGGCTGTCGCCGCGGAGCACCACCGCGGTGAGGCCGCCCGCGAACGAGGGGATGTCACCCGGGGTGATGCTCTCGACCTCGGCCCAGGCGGCGGCGACCGCGGGCCGCTGCTGGAGGCGGGTGATCAGCTGCTGGGCGTCGCAGGTCGCGGCACCTCGGGCGCCGCCGTACAGGCCGGGCTGCGAGCCCCGGGTGGTGGTGATCGTCGCCCTCGCCGGGCCCTCGCCCTGGGCCGGGGCCACCGCCCCCGCCGTGGTGGCCGCCGCCGGGGTCGCCGCGGGGTGGCCGGTGGCCAGCGAGGCGATGAAGGGGTGGGCGCCGGCGGCGCTCGCGGGCTGGAGGACGATCTCGCCGCGCCCGTGGGCGGCGGGCTCGGCGAGGCGGCCCATGCCCACCACCACCACCACGAGGAGCGGGAGCATCACCGCGGCTCCCCCGGGGCCGCGGCGGCGCCGCACCCTGCGGCCCACCACCGCCACCGGCGACGGCGGCAGCGGCGGCACGTAGGCGCGCGTGGCCTGCGGTTCGTCCGGCGGCATCGGGCTCATCGTGACCCCGACCCCACGGTGGCGGACCCGCCCCGCATCGCTGCCCCCTCTCGACCCGACCTCGCTGGGAGCATAGCCGCCGCCGGATGCCGGGGCAACCGCCGATCACACCCCGGCGGTCGCCATGTGGTCGACGGCCAGTTTCCCGAAAGCCTCGGCGTCGCCGGCGGGGGGGGCGGCGGTGCCCGCCCGGCTGACCATCACCAGCGAGACCACCCGGCCCCGCCGGATGTAGAGGGCGTCGAAGACGAAGGGCTCGGGGGCGCCCTGCCGGGTGGGGAACAGGACCCGGACGGTGCCGTCCCCCAGCGCCGGCGCCGCGGGCGCGTTGGGAAGCCGCACCGTGCAGCTCTGCGCCGCCGCGGCGAGGGCCTCGAGGTATGCCCGCGCCTCGGTGTCCGAGGGGAACGAGGCGGCGGCGTTGAAGTAGCCCCGCCCGGCGGTGTCGCCCTGCCCGTTGAAGGCCACGCTGCGCTCCTCGAGCTCGCCGGTGGGCGGGGCGCCGCAGCTGACCCTGTCGAGCGGGAGAGTGGGGGTCACCGGCGCCACCGATCCCGGAGCGAAGTCCCCGATGGTCAGCAGCGCGCCCTGAAGACCCGCCGGGGCCGCGGTGGCGGTGGCGGTGGCGGGAGGGACCGCGGTCGGTGATGGGGTCGTGGCCGGTGCGCCGCCGCCGCGGTGCATCAGCAGCAGGACCCCGACGACGCCCACCCCGACCAGGGCGGCGACGCCGGCGGCCACCGGGGCGAGGCGCCGTGGTGGCGGAGCCGGGGCGGCCGGCGGAGGCGGAGCCGGGGCCGCCGGCGGAGGCGGCGCCGGCGCGGCCGGCGGGGCGGGAGGCGCGGGCGCGGCGGGAGGCGGCGCGGCCGCCGGTGGGGTGAACCGCCGGGGAGGTGGCGCCGCCGGGAAAGCCGGCGCCTTGGGGGGAGCCACCGGCAGCGGCCCGGCCGGCTGCCGGGTGGCCGAGCGCCGGTCCACCCCGCTCCAGGCCCGGGCGGCGCGCGCCGCGGTGATCAGCGCGAGCGTGGAGCCGTAGCGCTCGTCGGCGGCGCGGGCCATCGCGGTGGCCACCACCCTGTCCATCTCCGTGCCCATCTCCGGGCGCACCTCGGTGAGCCGCGGCCGCGGGGCCGAGAGGTGCGCCTGCATGGTGTCGATGTCGGTGCGGCGCCGGAACGGCGACACCCCTGCCAGGCATTCGTAGAGGACGCAGCCGAGTGAATAGACGTCGGTTCGGGCGTCGACGGCCTCGCCGCGGATCTGCTCCGGGGCGGCGTAGTCGAGGGTGCCGACGAACTGCCCCGCCTGGGTGAACCCGGCGGTGGTGGTGCGCTTGGTGATGCCGAAGTCGACCAGGTAGGCCTGGTCGGGCACGCCGCCGGAGCCGGGGGTGACCAGGATGTTGGCGGGCTTGACGTCCCGGTGGATGAGCCCCTGGGCGTGGGCGGCGTCGAGGGCCCCGCCCACCTGGGACAGGATGCCGAGGGTGCGGTCGATGTCGAGCGGCCCCTCGGCTCCGAGCAGCTTGCGCAGGTCGGTGCCATCGACGTACCGCATCGCGATGTAGAGCACGCCCTCGGCCTCACCCGCCTTGTAGATCGGGACGATGTTCAGGTGGTCGAGCGACGCCGCCAGGCGTGACTCGCGGACGAAGCGCTCCCGGAACTGGGGGTCCTCGGCGTACTCGGCGCGGAGGATCTTCAGCGCCACCCGCCGGGGCAGGTTGAGGTCCTCGGCGAGGTAGACGAGGCCGACCCCGCCTCGCCCGAGGAGCGCCTCGATGCGATAGCCGGCGAACTCCGCGCCGAGCCCCGGGGCCATCGTCATGGTGTCGAGTTATACGGCACGGTATGGCCCGGACCGCCGCCGGCCACGACCTTCGCGCGAGCGGCCGGAGTCGCGTGGTCCGCCGCTAAGCTGACCGGGTGACCACGGATCAGATCGAGGACCTCCGCGGCCGCCTCGACGGCGTCGACGCGGAGATCGTCCGGTTGATCGCGCAGCGCTTCGACCTGGTCGGCGAGATCGGCCGGGCCAAGGAGCACGGCAGCTCCTCGATCCAGGACGCCGACCGGGAGCGGCGGGTGCTCGAGGCGGTGGAGGCAGCCGCCCGCCAGCTCGGGGTGTCCGCCAACCTGGTCCGGCGGGTGTTCCAGGAGATCATCAGCCACGCCGTCGCCCAGCAGTCCGCGCAGCTCACCGGCGACGACGCCGGCCGGGTGCGGCTCGCGTTCCAGGGCGGCGAGCACACCACCGGCCACCTCGCCGCCCAGAAGTTCGTCGCCGGTCGCGGGCTGGAGGCGCACCTGGTCGGGCATGCGAGCGTCCGTGCCGTGGTCGCCGCGCTGCTCGCCGGCGAGGCCGACCTCGCGGTGGTGCCGATCGAGAACACCAGCGCGGGCAGCATCACCGAGGTGTACACCCTGCTCCGCGAGCAGGCGGTGTTCATCGTCGGCGAGGAGACCTGGAAGGTCGACCACTGCCTGGCCGCCCTCGAGGTGGTCCCGCTCGCCTCGCTCGGCCGCATCCTCGCCCACCCGCAGGCGCTGGAGCAGTGCGCGCAGTTCCTGCAGACGCTGCCGCAGGTGGCGACCACCACCTGCCTCGACGGCGCCGAGGCGATGCGCGCGGTCGCCGCCGGCGGCGACACCGGCGCCGCCGCGATCGGGTCGCCCGAGGCGGCGGTGGCGAACCGGCTTACCATCCTCCGCCACGGCATCTCCGACAGCGAGTCCGACTACACCCGCTTCGTGGTGCTCTCGCGCAGCCCGGCGACGGTCGACCCCCGCATCCCCTGCAAGACCAGCCTCATCCTGGTCACCCGGCACGAGGAGGGGGCGCTGCTGCGCTGCCTCGAGATCCTCTCCGGCAGCGGCCACTCGATGACCAAGCTGGAGTCGCGTCCCCGGCCGGGAAAGCCCTGGGAGTACATGTTCTTCCTCGACTTCGAGGGCAACGTCGCCGAGCCCCGCACCGCGGCGGCCCTCGACGAGCTGCGCTCGTCGGCGCCCTACATCAAGGTGCTGGGCAGCTATCCCGCCAAGGCGCTGCGCGAGCATCCCCAGGTCGGGCAGCTGCCCGGGGCGCGGCCGGAGGAGTCGGCGGCGGAGACGCTGGAGGCGGTGGTCGTCACCGAGACCCCGCCGCCGCGCCGCTCCACGCACAGGCTGGTCGACCGCGCCTCCCGGGCCGAGGACACGGTGGTGCAGGCGGGCGGCCTGCTCATCGGCGGCACCGGCTTCGCGGTGATGGCCGGACCCTGCTCGGTGGAGAGCGCGGAGCAGATCGGCGACACCGCGCGGTTCGTTCGCGACCAGGGCGCCCACGTGCTCCGCGGCGGCGTGTTCAAGCCGCGGACCTCGCCGTACGCCTTCCAGGGCCTGGGCTGGAGCGGCCTCGAGCTGCTCGTCGCCGCGGGACGCGAGACCGGGCTGCCGATCATCACCGAGGTGATGGCGGTCGAGCAGGTGCAGCGGCTCGCCCAGGTCGCCGACATCCTCCAGGTGGGCGCGCGGAACATGCAGAACTTCGACCTGCTCCGCGAGCTCGGCAAGGTCGACCGGCCGGTGCTGCTGAAGCGCGGCCTGTCGAGCACCATCGACGAGTGGCTCGGCGCCGCCGAGTACGTGCTCGCCCACGGCAACCAGCAGGTGATCCTCTGCGAGCGGGGGATCAGGACCTTCGAGAGCGCCACCCGGAACACCCTCGACCTGTCCGCGGTGGTGGTGCTCCGCGAGCGCACCCACCTCCCGGTCATCGTCGACCCCAGCCACGGCACCGGCTACCGGCCCTACGTGGCTCCGATGGCATGGGCGGCGCGGGCGGTGGGCGCCCACGGGCTCCTCGTCGAGGTGCACCCGACCCCCCAGAAGGCACTCTCCGACGCCGACCAGAGCCTCAACTTCGCCGAGTTCGGCGCGCTGATGCGCCACCTCGCGACCGTCCCGCCGGTGCCGCCGGGGTGACCGGCGTCGAGCAGCGGCTGGCGGAGAGCCTCTCCCGCGGTGAGGAGGTGGTCGCCGCCACCGTGGTGCGCACCGGTGGCGAGCCCCCCTCGCGGGCGGGCGCGAAGCTGTTGATGAGCCGTGCGGGGCCGCTGGCCGGCACCCTGGGCTGCTCCGAGTTCGACGCCGCCGCGCTCGACGACGCCGGCGCCGCGCTCGACGAGGGCGGGCCGCGACTGCGCACCTACACCCACGACCTCGGCACCGTCGAGGTCCACCTCGAGCCCTATCCGGCCCGCCCGACCCTGGTGGTCGGCGGCGCCACCCCGGTGGCCGCGGCGGTGCTGGAGTGGGCCACCGCGGTCGGCTTCCGCACCGTGCTGGTGGAGAGCCGCGCCGAGCGGCTCCGCGGCAGCCTCTGGGACGCCGAGGCGGTGGTCGACGGGCCCGGCGCCCTCGACGCGGCGCTCGCCGGCGACGAGATCTACGCGGTGCTCACCGACCACGACGCCCCCGACGTCGTCGAGATCTGCGCCCGGCTGCTCCCCCGCCATCCCCGCTACCTCGGGCTGATGGGCAGCCGCCGCCACACCTCCCACCACCTCGAGGCGCTGCGCGCCCGCGGTCTCGGCGACGCCGAGGTGGCGGCGATCCGCACCCCGGTGGGGCTCGACCTCGGCGGCCGCACCGCCCCCGAGATCGCGCTCTCGATCGTCGCCGGCCTGGTCGCGGCCCGGCGCGGCGGCGGCGGGGGGTGGAAGGACGCCTAGGCGGCGGACGGCTCAGCCGAGCCAGACCAGCTGGGTGGCGCCGTCGACGACGAACAGCACCCCGAGCACCCCCAGGCCGAGGCTTCCCCAGACCAGCGGACGCGACCGCGCGACGATCGAGACCGAGGCGAGCACGATCGCGATCTGCAGCGCCGCCTCGGCGAACTGGTAGCCGTGGTGGCGGTGCTCGGCGGTGTCGCGCTGGGCCTCGAACGAGCGCGCCAGCGGCAGCAGCGGCCGGCGCTTCGCCGCCTCGCTCGCCGCGGTGCGCTCGAGGTCGGCGGCGGCCCTGGCCGCGGCGTCGCCGCCGAGCTGCCGGAGGATCAGCGCGGAGTTGGCGCTCACCTTCTCCTTCACCGAGTTCGGCCTGGTACTCGCTGAAGGTGTCGGTGGCCCGCTCCTGGGAGAGGATGGCGTCGGCGGTCGCCTGGTTGCCGAGCAGCGTGGCGATGGCGAGGAGGGCGGCGAGGACCGCGACCAGGATGGCGACGTGGCGCCCGAAATTGCCGCGGGCCGCCTGCTCCTCGGTCCGCTGGGCGTGCTCCATCGCCTCGTTGGCCTCCATCAGCGCTCCCCCCTCACAGCCGGGTCCTGACCGCCCAGAGCTCCGGGAAGAAGCGGCGCTCGACGGTGGAGCGCAGGTACTCGACGCCGGCGGAGCCGCCGGTGCCGGGGCGGGCGCCGATGGTGCGCGCCGCCATCAGCGCGTGGCGGAAGCGCCAGCCGGCGATCGCCTCGTCGTGGTCGCAGAGCAGCTCGGCGACCCCGTGCAGGGCGCTGCGGTCGGCGGTGCCGGCGTGGTCGCGGTAGAGCTCGGCGAGGACGGCGAGGCGCCGCTCGCGGGCCGGCTCGCCCTCGGGGAGCTCGAGCCCCTGGGCCCGGCCGCAGGCGCAGTACGCCTCCCAGAGCGAGGGACCGCCGGGGTCGCCGCCCGCCCCCGCCGCCGTCGACGACGCCCCGGCGACGCCGCCGCTGAGCCTCTCGATGGCCCGGAACTGCGCCGACTGGAAGCCGGACGCCGGGGCGAGGGGATCGCGGAAGGCGAGGAAGTCCTCCGGTCCCATGGTCTCGAGCACGCCGAGCTGGTCGATCAGCAGCCCCTCGACGGCGAGCACCCGGCGCAGCGGCTTCACCGCGGTGTGGGCGCGGCCGCCGAGCAGCTGGTCGCGGGCGCGGATGAGCTCGTCGACCACCACCCGGAACCAGAGCTCGTAGACCTGGTGGACGACGATGAAGAGCAGCTCGTCGGCGGCGCCCTCGGTCAGCGGCCGCTGCAGCTTCAGCAGGTCGTCGATGAGCAGGTAGGAGTGGTACTCGGTGCTGCTCACGAGCGTCGCACTCCCCCCAGCAGCACCGCCGAGGGGGTGGCGAGCACCTCGGGGTCGTCGCGCGGGTCGGCGGGGTAGCAGACCAGGTCGGCGGCGGCCCCGTCCTCGACCCCGGGCAGGCCGAGGTAGCGGCGCGCGGCGGTGGAGGCGGCGGCGATGGCGTCGACCGGCGCCAGCCCGCACTGCCGGAGCAGCGCCACCTCGGCGGCGAGCGAGCCCGCGGGCCGGGTGTCGGTGCCGGCGAGCACCGTCACCCCCGCCGCCGCGGCCCCCGCCAGCAGCGGGGTGAGGCGCTCGACCAGCCGGGCGAACCGCTCCTCGCCGAGCATCTCGGTGGTGGTGGCGAGGGTCGGGGTCCAGGCGCCGCCCCGGCGGCCGAGGGCGGTCAGCGCGTCCCCGTCCATCCGGATCCCGTGCTCGATCGAGTCGACGCCCGCGGCGACCACGTCGGCGAGCGCCCGCCCGGTGACGTGGGCGGCCACCCGCGCCCCGGCGGCGTGCACCGCCTCGACCAGCCGGGTGAGCGTCTCCAGGTCGTAGTTGGGCTCGGCGGGGCCGCCGTCGGGGAAGCGCTCGGGGAAGTCGGCGATCACCTTGACCCAGGTGGCCCCGCCGGCCACCTCCGCGAGCGCCGCGTCGACCACGCCGGCGGGCTCGACACCCTCGTACAGGCCGGGGATGTAGCGGCCCGGAGGGGCGAGGAAGCGTCCCGCGCGGAGCAGCCGCGGACCGTCACCGCCGCCCTCGGGCAGGGTGGTCCCGGGCACGGCGCCGACGTCGCGCACCAGCAGCACCCCGGCCCCGAGCTGGGCGCGGAGGTTGGCGTCGACCAGCTCCGGCGAGCCGCGCCCCAGGCCGGTGCCGGCGATGTCGATGCTGAGATGGGCGTGGGCGTCGACGAGCCCGGGCAGCGCCCAGCCGCCGGGCAGGGTCTCGGCCCCGGCCTGTGGCGTCGAGGTCAGCCGGCCGCCGGTCACCCAGAGGTCGACCGGGTCGGCGCCCCCGGGGAGGAGCACGGCGTGGAGGTGCCAGCGGTCGGGACCCATGGCGGCGGAGGGTAGCGCGGTGATCACGCGCGATGGCGCCGCCCGGGGGCGATGCCTACCATCGGTCCCATGGATCCCGATGTGATCGCCCGGCTGCGGGCCGCGGTGGGTGCCGGCGCGGTGCTCACCGAGCCGGCGGCGCTGCGCTCCTACGAGTGCGACGGCCTCACCGGCCACCGCGCCGTCCCCGCCGCGGTGGTGCTCCCGCTCACCACCGAGGAGACCGCGGCGGCGGTGCGGATCCTCCACCGGGCGGGGATCCCGTACGTCGCCCGGGGCAGCGGCACCGGGCTGAGCGGCGGCGCGGTGGCGCTCGACGAGGGGGTGGTGATCTGCCTGGCGCGGATGCGGTCGGTCCTCGCCGTCGACATCGCCAACGAGCGGGCGGTGGTGCAGCCGGGGGTGACCAACCTCGCGGTGAGCGAGGCGGTGGCCGGGCACGGCTACTTCTACGCCCCCGACCCGTCGAGCGGCGCGGTCTGCAGCATCGGCGGCAACGTCGCCGAGAACAGCGGCGGCGCCCACTGCCTCAAGTACGGGTTCACCCTCCACCACGTCTGCGGGGTGACCATGGTCTGCCCCGGCGGCGAGGTGGTCCGGCTCGGCGGGGCGGTCGCCGACGCCCCCGGCTACGACCTGCTCGGGGTGGTGGTGGGCAGCGAGGGCACCCTCGGCATCGTCACCGAGGTGATCCTCCGGCTGGTGCCCCGGCCGCCCGCCTGCGTCACCACCCTCGCCGCCTTCGACTCCATGGAGGCGGCGGGCGCCGCGGTCTCGGCGATCGTCGCCGAGGGCATCCTCCCCGCCGCGGTCGAGATGATGGACCGGCTCACCATCGAGGCCGCCGAGGCCGCGGTCAACGCCGGCTATCCCGACTGCGAGGCGCTGCTGCTGGTCGAGGTCGACGGTCCCGACGCCGAGTGCCGGACGGTTCTGGCCGCGGTCGACCGGATCTGCCGGGAGGCGGGAGGCTCGGGGACACGGGTGGCCAGCACCGCCGCCGAGCGCGCCCTGCTCTGGAAGGGGAGGCGGGCCGCCTTCGCCGCGATGGGCAGGGTGAGCCCCGACTACTACGTGCAGGACGGGGTGATCCCGCGCACCCGGCTGGGACCGGTGCTCCGCGGCATCCGCGAGCTCGAGCTCGAGTTCGGGCTGCGCGTCGGCAACGTGTTCCACGCCGGCGACGGCAACCTCCACCCCCTGGTCTGCTACGACGGCAACGTGCCCGGCCAGTCGGAGCGGGCGCTGGAGCTGGCCGGCCGCATCCTCGACCTCTGCCTCGCCGAGGGCGGATCGATCACCGGCGAGCACGGCGTCGGCCTCGACAAGGCCTGCCACATGCCCCGGATGTTCAGCGCCGATGCGCTCGCGGTGATGGGCCGGGTGCGCGACGCCTTCGACCCGCAGGGTCTCTGCAACCCCGGCAAGCTGCTGCCCACGCCGCGGCTCTGCGGCGAGGTGCCCGGCCCCTACCGCGCCCATCCCATCGAGACCGCCGGCCTGGCGGAGCGGCTGTGAGCACCGCGGCGGCACCGGCGCGGGCCCTGCTCGAGCGCGCCGCCGGCGAGGATGCGGTGCGCGAGGCGACGGCCGCGGACGCGGTGGGCGGCGTGGTCCCCGCCCTGGTGGTGAGCCCCGCCGGCGAGGCCGCGGTGGCCGCGGTGTGCGCCGCGGCGCATCGCGCCGGCCTCGCCCTGGTGGTGCGCGGCGCCGGCACCCGGCAGGGCTGGGGACGGCCGCCGCGGCGCTGCGACGCCGTCCTCGACACCTCCCGGCTGCGCGGCGTGGTCGAGCACGCCCCCGGCGACCTGGTCTGCACGGTGCGGGCGGGCACGCCGCTGGACGAGCTGCGCGAGGTCCTCGCCGCCGCGCCCGGGCACCGGCAGTGGCTGCCGCTCGACCCCCCCCAGCCCGGCACCCAGACCGTCGGCGGCCTGGTCGCCACCGCCGCCGCCGGCCCCCTGCGGGTGCGCTACGGAACCGCCCGCGACCTGGTCATCGGCGCCCGCTTCGTGCTCGGCGACGGCACCGTGGGGCACAGCGGCGGACGGGTGGTGAAGAACGTGGCCGGCTACGATGTCACCCGCCTGCTGGTGGGCTCGCTGGGCACGCTGGCGGTGATCACCGAGGTGACGGTGCGCCTCCACCCGCTGCCGGCGGCCGGCCGCAGCCTGCTGCTCGAGCGCGCCTCCCCGGCCCGGCTGGCGGCACTGTCCGACCTGCTGCGCACCGCACCGGTGGTGCTCAGTGCCGCCGACGTCTGCTGGCCCGACGCCACCGCCCGGCTGCGCGTCGACGGGACCGAGGAGGCGATCGACGAGCAGGCCGGGGCGCTCGCCGGGCTCACCGGCGCGCGCGTCCTCGACGGCGCCGAGGCGGAGGCGCTCGACGCGGCGCTCGCGGTGCGGCCGTGGCGCGGCGAGGGCGCGGTGGCGGGGCTGGCGGTGCCGCGCACCCGGCTCGCCGAGCTGCTCGAGCTGGCCTCCGCGTACGCCGTCGAGATGGTGGTGCGGGCCCCCCTCGGGGTGGCGGAGGCGCGCCTGCCCGAGCGGCCGGAGGTGGTGGCGCAGCTGCGTGCCGCGGTCGAGCGGCTCGGCGGTCACCTGGTGCTGCACCGCGGCGGCCCCGGGCTCGCCGGGGTGGCCCTGCCTGCCGGGGACGGCCCCGAGGTGGCCCTGATGCGCGCGCTCAAGCGCTCGCTCGACCCCACCGGGGTGCTCGCCCCGGGTCGCGCCCTCGGCGACGAGGCGATGGCGTGACCGTCACCGGCGCCTTCGACGCCCACCATCCGCCGGCGCGCGCGCTGCTCGACGACTGCGTGCACTGCGGGTTCTGCCTCCAGGCCTGCCCCACCTACCAGCTCTGGGGCGAGGAGGCGGACTCGCCGCGGGGACGCATCCTGCTGATGGACGCCGCGCTCACCGGCACCGTCGACCTCACCGCCGGCCTGGTGCGGCACTGGGACCGGTGCCTCGGCTGCATGGCCTGCGTGCCCGCCTGCCCGTCGGGGGTGCGCTACGACCGGCTCATCGAGCAGACCCGGCAGCAGGTGGAGCGGCGCTGGCGGCGCCCCACCGCCGACCGCCTGCTCCGCGACGCGCTGTTCGCGTTGCTTCCCCACCCGCGCCGGATGCGGGTGCTCGCCCGCGGGCTCTCCCTGTACCAGCGCAGCGGTGTCCGCGACCGGCTGCGCCGCAGCGGGGTGCTCGCCCGGCTGCCCCGCCGGCTGCGGCTGATCGAGGCGCTGGCGCCGCCCCTCGACGCCGCCGCGCCGGCGGCCGCGCCGGCCCGGCTGGCCGCGCGGGGAACGCCGCGGATGCGGGTGGCGATGCTCAGCGGCTGCGTCCAGCACGCCTTCTTCCCCGAGGTGAACGCCGCCGCCGCCCGGGTGCTCGCCGCCTGGGGCTGCGAGGTGGTCACCCCGCCGGCACAGCCCTGCTGCGGCGCGCTGGAGATCCACTCGGGGCGCGAGGCCGCGGCGCTGCGGCGGGCGCGGGCGCTGATCGAGCGGCTGGAGCACGCCGGCGCCGACCGGCTCGCGGTCACCTCGGCGGGCTGCGGGTCGACCCTGAAGGAGTACGGCGAGCTGCTCGCCGACGACCCGCTGTGGGCGGCGCGGGCGGCACGGCTCGCCGCCTCCGTCCGCGACATCAGCGAGCTTCTCGTCGAGCTGGGGGACCCGCCGCCGCTGTCACCGCTGCCGGTGCGGCTCGCGTACCACGACGCCTGCCACCTGGCCCATGCCCAGGGGGTGCGCGACCAGCCCCGCGCGCTGCTCGCCGCCATCCCCGGCCTCGAGCTGGTGGCGGTGGCGCCCGGCGAGGCCTGCTGCGGCAGCGCCGGCATCTACAACCTGGTCGAGCCCGAGGCCGCGGGCGAGCTGGGGCGGCGCACCGCCGCCCGCCTGCACGACGCCGCGCCCGAGGCGGTCGCCGCCGCCAACCCCGGCTGCCTGCTCCAGATCGGCAGCCACCTCGGCGCCCGCCGCACCCCGCTGCCGCTCTTCCACCCGGTCGAGCTGCTCGACGCCTCGATCCGCGCCGAGGACGCGCCCGCGATGCTCCGCGCCCGGGCCGAGCGCTGGTCGAAGATGGGCCTCCCGCCCGGCCGCTGAGTGCACCCGGCGCGGCCACGACTGTTCCACCGCCGGCGTCCGCGGCCGCTGCGGCGGCGTTCGCCTTGGACCTTTTGTTGGCTTCCCCGACATCGATTCCCCCGGCGGTGCAATACCTGCGGCAATCCCGCGTTTCAACGGCATGCCCATGGCGGGCAGACGAGGAAGGGAACGATGATCAGGGCGCAGGCCGTCAGCGGTGGCGGTGCGCCGGAGCCAGGCTGAGACAGGACACGGTGGCCCGCACCGGCGAGCGCTGTCGCGGTGCGTCACCGAGGGCCGACCGGGTAGCACCGTCCCCACCGGGCGGGTGAGGAGGGCGCCGACGGCCCCCGCGCACCGACTGCTCCGGCGCCGGATAAACCCAGACCCGTCAACACTTTTCAGCCACAGCCAACGGGCAGTCGCCCCTCCTCCACGCCGGCCGCGTCCGGTTCACCTCCGCATCCCACAATCCGTCCAGGGCCCCGCTCCACCGCAGGAGCGGGGCTCCCTGGACGGCGGCCCCGCCGGACATCCCAGGTTCACGCCAATTCCGGCAGATACTTGCGGAGCCGTCGGAGCGGGGCGATAATGTCCGCCGGATCTCCCTCTTCGCATGGCGTTGCAGCGTCCACGGACGGGGGGACTGGGAGGTGGGAACATGACCGACGACGTCGACGCGCGCGCCGAGGAGTCCGAGGACGAGGGCACCGAGGAGGGGACGGTCGCGGTTGCCGAGCCCGGGGCCGAGGCCCCCGCGACGGAGGGCGAGGCCGAGACGCCCGGGGCGGAGTCCGAGGCGGAGGCCCCCGCGGCCGAGTCCGAGGCGGAGACGCCTGCGGCCGAGTCCGAGGCTGAGACGCCTGCGGCCGAGTAGCGGCGTGATCTGACACGCGTGGAGGTACCGGGCTGTTGCCCGGGGGATCTGCGACGGGTGGAGGTACCGGGCTGTTGCTCGGGGGATCTGTGAGATCACCCGGAAAACTCCCACCGTCTCAGATCACCCGAGCAACCCCCGGGCACCCCCCCGCAGATCCCCGGGCCACTCCAGGGGCCGCGGCCGGGGGGCCCTGACCAGGCTCTTCATCGGACCGCAAGGTACGCCTGCCTATGATTCGTGAGAAGTCCTCGCCGGGTCCTCTCACCCGGCCGGTCCCGAATGCCTGGAGGGAGACGATGCCGGTCCTGCTGATCGCGTGCGATCGCGCCACCACCATGGCGCGACACCGCCGCCGGGCCCCGGCGGTTCCGACGTGACCGTCGCTCAGAGAAGTCACCAGGGCGCCGGCCCTGGAACGAAGGGTGCACGCCCTCTTCCTCCCCGCGGGGAGGGCACCGGGTGGGCCGGGACGGGTCGGCGTCGAGATCGAGCTGCTCCCGGTCCGCATGCAGGAGGGAATCCCCACCCCGGTCTCGATCGACGAGATGCGCCGGGCACTCGTCCACGATCCCGGCCTCAGCGGCCTCGCCCGCCTCAGCTTCGAACCGGGCGGCCAGGTGGAGCTCAGCCCCGCTCCCGCGGCCAGCGCCGCCGGGGCGCTGGAGGCGGCCTCCGTGCTCATCGAGCGGTTGCGGCGGTGCGCCGATCGGGAGGGCATCAGCCTGGTCAGCGCCGCGGTCTCGCCGTGGCACGACCTCGAGGCCATCGGGTTGCAGAACTCCGCCCCCCGGTATCGGGCCATGCAGGCGCACTTCGACGCGATCGGCCCCTGGGGGCGCCGGATGATGCGGCAGACCACCGCCACCCAGGTCTGCCTCGACCTCGACGGCGGGGAGCGGTGGCGCCTGCTCAACCGCGCCGGGCCCGCGCTCGCCGCCGCCTTCGCCGCCTCGCCGCTGCTCGACGGCAAGCCCAGCGGGCTGCGCAGCACCCGCACGGCGATCTGGCAGGGCGTCGACCCCGACCGCACCGGCTTCGACGGCCGCCACCTCGGCGGCGATCCGATCGCGGGCTACCACGAGCTCGCCCTCGGCGCGCACGCCATCCCCCTGGCCCGGGCCGAGGGCGAGCGGCTCCCCGCCGGGCTTCCGATGCGGCGCTGGCTGTCGGTCGCCGGCGCCCGTCCCGACGGCGACGACCTCGACCATCACCTCACCACCCTCTTCCCGCCGGTGCGGCCGCGCGGCTACCTCGAGGTGCGCTACCTCGACGCCCTGCCCGCCCGGTGGCTGCCCGTCCCGGTCTGCGTCCTCGCCACCCTCACCGGCGAGCCGGGCGCCCGCCGCCGCGCCCTCGAGGTGCTCGAGGCCGACCCCACCGGCGACGACTGGTGGCGGGCGGCGCGGCGGTCGACCACCGACCCGGAGCTGCGGGGCACCGCCCTCGCCCTCTTCGACGCCGCGCTCGCGGGGATGACCCGGCTCGATCGCGGCTACCTCCCCGCCTCGGCCCCCGCGCTGGTGGCCGAATACCGCGAGCGCTTCGTCGCCGCGGGCAGCTGCCCCGCCGACGAGATGCTGGAGCGGTATGCCGACCGACCCGAGGAGCTCAGCACATGGACGTGAAGCAGGGCATCGCCGAGCGGCTCAGCGAGGCGCGCCGGCGCACCGAGGCGCTGCTCGCCCCCCTCGACGACGGCGCGGTGATGGCCCAGCACGACCCGCTGCAGAGCCCCCTGGTCTGGGACTACGGGCACATCGCGGTGTTCGAGGAGCTGTGGCTGGTGCACCGGCTCAGCGGGGTCGAACCCCGGGACGAGGAGCTGATGCGCCGCTACGACGCCTTCGAGAATCCCCGCAGGGTGCGCGGCAGCCTGCCGCTGATGACGCGCGCGGAGGTCGCCGCCCACCGCGACGCCGTCGACCGGCGCGCCCTCGACCTGCTCGCCGAGGCCGACCTCGACGGCGACGACCCGCTGCTCCGCGACGGGTTCGTGCACGAGATGATCATCGAGCACGAGCATCAGCACACCGAGACCATCCTCCAGACCCTCCAGCTGGTGGCGGGCGGCTACCGGCCGGCGCTGCCTCCGCCCCCGGCGGCCCGAGCCGTCAGCCTCGACAGCGTCGCCGTGCCCGCGGGGCGGTACCCGGTCGGCACCCCCGGCCACCATCCCTACGACAACGAGCGCGGCGTCCACGAGGTCGAGCTCGCCGGCTTCCGCATCGACCGCTTCCCGGTGAGCTGCGGCCAGTACCTGGCCTTCATCGAGGACGGCGGCTACCGGCGCCCCGAGCTGTGGGGCGAGAGCGGTCGCGAGTGGCTCGCCGCGAGCGGAGCGATCGCGCCCAAGCACTGGCGTCGCGAGGACGGCGGCTGGTTCACCGACCGCTTCGGCCACACCGTGCCCGTCGACGCGGACGTGCCGGTGATGCACGTCTGCTGGCACGAGGCCGACGCCTGGGCACGATGGGCGGGACGCCGGCTGCCCACCGAGTTCGAGTGGGAGGTGGCGGCGCGCTGGGACCCCGAGACGGGGACGATGCGGCGATACCCCTGGGGGGACACGCCGCCCACCCCGGAGCACGCCAACCTCGACCAGCGGCTCTTCGGCTGCGCCCCGCTCGGCGCCTACCCGCGGGGAGCCAGCGCGCTCGGCTGCGAGCAGATGGTGGGCGACGTCTGGGAGTGGACCTCGAGCGCGTTCGTCGCCTACCCGGACTTCGAGGCCTTCCCCTACCCGGAGTACTCGGCGGTGTTCTTCGGCGGCGACTACAGGGTGCTGCGGGGGGCGTCCTGGGCGGCCCGGCCCAGCGTCGGCCGTGCCGCGTTCCGCAACTGGGATCATCCGATCCGCCGGCAGATCTTCGCCGGCTTCCGCTGCGCCGCCGGCGGCGAGGAGACATGACCATGGTGCTCGCCCCGCTGACCGTCGCCGTGCACACGGTGGGCCGCAACGCCCGCGACGAGCTGATCGCCGACGTCCGTGAGGGACTGGCCCGGCGCCCGCGCCGGCTGCCCCCGCGCTGGTTCTACGACGAGGAGGGCTCGCGTCTCTTCGACCTGATCACCGGGCTGCCCGAGTACTACCAGACCCGCACCGAGAGCGCGATCCTCCGCGACCGCGCCGCCGAGATCGCCGCCCTCACCCGGCCCGAGGCGCTGGTCGAGCTCGGCGCCGGCTCCTGCAGCAAGACCCGGCTCCTGCTCGACGCCTGCCGCCGCCTGGGCACGCTCCGCAGCTTCACCCCGTTCGACGTGTCCGACACCGTGGTCCAGCGCACCTCCCGGGAGCTGGTCGACGAGTACCCGGGGCTCACCGTGTACGGGATGGTCGGCGACTTCAGCGCCCATCTCGCCCACATCCCCCGCCTGGGCAGGCGCTTGGTGGTGTTCCTCGGGAGCACCATCGGCAACCTCGAGGTCGACGAGCGACGCACCTTCCTCGACGAGGTGCGCGCCCTGCTCGAGCCCGGCGACACCTTCCTCTGCGGCTTCGACCTGGTCAAGGACCCCGCCGAGCTGGTCGCCGCCTACGACGACTCCGCGGGGGTGACCGCCGCCTTCAACCGCAATGTCCTGCGGGTGATCAACCGCGAGCTCGATGCCGACTTCGATCCCGAGGCGTTCGCCCACGTCGCCCTCTACGACCCCGTCCTGCAGCGGATCGAGATGCACCTGCGGGTGGACCGCGCCCGGCGCGTGACCATCCCGGGCGCGGACATGCACCTCGGCCTGGCCGCCGGCGAGACCCTCCGCACCGAGATCAGCGCCAAGTTCACCCGGGCGCTGGTCGAGCGGTGCCTCCGCGAGTCCTCGATGCGCCTCGCGGACTGGTTCACCGACCCGGCGGAGCGCTTCGCGCTGGCGCTGGCCTCGGGGGTGTGACGCCGGCTACCCGACGGTGAAGGGCGCCGACGCCGAGCCGAGGTCGCCCCAGGTCGCGGTCTCGTGGTACGCGCCCGCGGGCGGCGGCGGGCCCTGGCAGCTCGACGCGTCGCAGGTGTGCTGGTTCCACGAGGTGGTCTCGGTGCGGCTGCCCCCGGCGGGGAGGACGACCAGCCGCTCGTAGAGCGGGCAGCTCTGGCCGGGCCCGCAGGTGCGCCACACCTCGCCGCCGCCGCCGCTCACCGTGAACTGCGGGTCGCGGGGACTGACGTCGAGGCTGCAGGCCTGGGCGGAGTGGTTGGTGAGGGTGGTGGTGAGCGTGATCGGATCGCCGGCGCGGTAGGCGGGGCGGTCGGTCGACGCGCTGGCGGTGACCTCTCCCGCGGTGCACCGCGACGCCGCCTCGGGCGAGGTCGGCGGCGCCGCCGCCGCGGTGCCGGAGGAGGCCGGGGCGGCCGGCGCCGAGGCGCTGCCGGTGGCGGCGGGCACGGCGCTGCCCGGTGGCGGGCTGGCGGCGGCCCGGCCACACCCGATCAGCACCACGGTGAGCGCGGCCGCCGTCACCACCCCCCATCTGACCACGGTCATGGCCCCAGTCTAGTGCCAGCGCACCGCGCCCGTCGGCGACCCGAATATGGCGCGCCGCACAATGACGCCGCCGGGTCGGGGTGGCGACACTGGTCGGATGCGTCTCCCCCTGCCCGTCGCCCTCGCCCTGCTCAGCGCGCTCGCCACCGGGTGCAGCGACGGCTCGCAGCAGGCCGCCCCGCTGACCGGGACCGCCCCGGCGGCGGCCACGAACACCCCGGTCCCGACCACCGCCGGGCCCGTCCCGGTGAAGCTGCGCCACTTCCCCGCGGGGCTGGCGGTGATCGGCATCCAGCCCGCCGCCAGGCAGCTGACCGTCGAGATCAGGGTGGCGGGGCTGGCCCCGGGCACCACCCGCCCCGCCCGGCTGATGAGCGGCAGCTGCGCCCACGCCGGCACCGTCGTCCACCCCCTCGACCCGCTGGTGTTCGCCGCCAACAGCATCGCCGACACCACCACCACGGTGAACAACTCCCGGGAGACCGAGATCCCCGCCACCGGCTGGTACCTGGCCGTCTACCGGGGCACCGCCGCCGCCGACCAGAACGTCGAGGTGCTCTGCGGCGACCTCGACAACCCCGTCAGCCAGGGGGTCGTCACCGCCGGGCTGAGCGTGGTGGTGCCGCCCGGCGGCCCTGACGCCCAGGCGGCGGGGGCGGCGACGCTCTCCGTCGTCGACGGCCAGCTCAAGGTGGTGATCGACGCCACCGGGCTCACCCCGGGAAGCGCCCGCGACGCCCAGCTCCGCAAGGGCAACTGCGAGGGCGAGGGTCCGGTGCTGCACCCGCTGGCGGCGCTGGCCGCCGACGCCAGGGGGCACGCGGTGAGCACCACGATGATCCCCGGCATCGCCGGCATCCCGCTCAACCAGTGGTTCATCGGGATGACCCCGCAGCAGCCCACCGTGCTCGACCCGGTGCTCTGCGGCAACGTCGGGACCTGAGCAGAGGCTCCTCCTCCTCCTCCTCAGACCCCCGCGCGGGCCTGGCCGCGCAGCATCGGCAGGGTCACCACCGCCATCGCCGCGGCCATCGCGGCGCCGACGAGCAGCAGCACCACCGTCGCCACGCCTCCGGCGGCGACCGCCGAGGGCGGGGCCAGCGGCGGCGGCGGGGCCACGTTGGCGAGCGCCGCGGTGGTGAGCAGCACCAGGAGCACGCCGGCCACCTCGGCGCGGAGCACGGTGGCCACCGCGGCGGCGTCGACGCGCCCCGGCCGCAGGCCGTGCCAGCGACCGACGCTTGCGACCAGCATGGTCCAGGTGACCAGCGCCACCTTGAGGGTGAGCAGCCGGCCGTAGGTGGTGGAGAGCAGCTGTCCCGGCGAGCCGATCTGGGTGAGCGCGGCGGCGCTGCCGGTGAGGACGATGGCGAGCACCGAGAGCAGGGCGAGGCGCCCGTAGCGGCTCAGCACGCTCGCGACCTCGGGGTCGCGGGCGGTGCCGCGGCGGGTCCACAGCATCGTCGCCAGGTAGCCGAGGGCGCCCACCCAGGTCAGCGACACCACCACGTGGAGGACGATCGCCGCCTCGCCCCAGGGCGACGCGCTCGCCGGGTGGGCACGCATCCCCACCAGGACCATGGCGCCGACCACCGACCCGAGGCAGACGAGGCGGTCGCGGAGGAGGATCAGCGCGCCCAGCGCGTTGAGCACGAGGGCCATGCTCGCGAGGTTCTCGAGGCCGACCCGCACCGCGAAGGCGGCGCCCCAGCTGCCCGGCTGGAAACCGCCGAGCACGCTGCCGTCGTGGAGGCGCCCGGCGGTGGCCGCGAAGGCGAGCACCGACCCGGCGAGCGCGACCAGCATGGCGATGGTGAGGTGCCGGGTGGAGAGGCGGAAGCTCGGACGCGCCCCGCCGGGCCCGGCCAGGGCGCGCTCGGCGGCGAGACCGCCACCGGCGATCGCGAGGCCGATCAGGAGGAGCCAGCTGGCCAGGGTGCCGGGCCAGTCCCGGCGCTGCTCGTCGCCGCCCGTGGACGGCAGGCCGCCGGGGCCGAGCACCCGGGCGGGGGCGGCGCTGCCCGGCGGGGGCGCCGGGCCGACCGAGAACGCGATGGTGCCGTCGGTGAGATGGCCGTCGTCGGCGGAGATGACCGTCCAGATCGCGGCGTAGTCGCCGTTCGCCAGCGACGGAAGGGTGACCGAGATGCTGGTGCCGGTGGGGCTGACCCGCGCCACCGCCCCGGTCACCAGCTCGAACCTCTCGGTGAACACCTGCACGCCGCTGTGGGCGAGCGCCACCGGTTGAGTGAAGAGCAGCTGCAGCCCGGTGGGAGCGGTGTCGAGCCGCTGGCCGGTCCGCGGGTTGCTCACCGCCAGGTACGCGTGGGCGCTGGCGTGCAGCGGGGTCAGCACGCTGCCGAGCACGGCGAGGGCGAGCGCCACCAGCACCACCCGCCAGGGTTTCGGGACGGCGCGGACCCGATGGTCCGCGCCGTCCACAGCGAGGAAGGAGGGCGTCACGTGAAGTGGGCGGCCGGCCGCTCAGTCCCGGCCACGGCGTGGCTGGCCGTAGCGCCCGCCGAGACGGAAGGCGACCAGCAGGCCGACGGCGATGAGCACGGTGGTCTCGTTGCCGCCGAGCAGGCCGCCCGACTGCGGCGCCAGCTGCGTTCCCGCGGGAAGCAGGGGCAGGCCGGCGGGGGGCAGCTGGCCCGGCGCCGCGGGCGGGGCGTACGGCTGCATCGCGCTCGGGGTCGGCAGCGCCGGCAGCGCCGGGGGAACGCCCGGCACCGGCTTGTCGGAGGGCGCCACCTCGAGCACGGTGACCAGGCCCATCATCCCGGCGTCGTCGTGAGCGTGGGCGAAGATGTGGCAGTGCATCAGCCAGTTGCCCGCCGTCATCGGCGTCCAGAGCAGGTCCAGGGTCTGACCGGTACCGATCAGCGTCGTGTCCATCCATTCCGGGACGGCCAGTCGTATCCCATCCCTCGCCACCAGCTGGAAGGGGAAGCCGTGGAGATGGATGGGATGGATCTGGTCACCGGTGTCGATGACCCGGATGTGGACCTTCTCGCCGACCTTGGCACGAAGCGGGTAGGTGTACGGGAAGCCCTTGCCGTTGAGCACCAGGCCCAGGTAGGTGTCGCCGATCATCACCCGGTAGTCGTGGTCGGCGGGGATGTCACCGGTCCTGGGGATGATCTCCAGCGAGCCGTAGAGGCCGAGGCCCTCGTCCTTTCCGGAGGTGTGGGTGTGGTACCAGTGCGAGCCCGTCGCCACCGCGGTCCAGAGGTAGGTGTAGGAGGCGCCGGGTGAGATCAGCGGCTGGGTGATGCCGGGGACCCCGTCCATCTCGTTGGGCAGGATCATCCCGTGCCAGTGGACGCTGGTCGGCACCGGCAGGTCGTTGGTCACGATGATCCGGAGCCTGTCGCCCTCGTTGACCCGGATCACCGGGCCGGGGATGGTGCCGTTGAAGGCGTACGCGGTCTGGGTGTTGCCCGGCGCGGTCGTCCAGGTGATCGGCGCCATCCGGAGCTTGAACTGCTTCACCCCGTCCTTGTCGGTGGTGTAGGGGGCGAGGCGGGTGCCGTCACCGAGCGTGCCCGGTCCGGACACGCCCTGGGGAAGCTCGGTGGGCGTGTACGCGGCGGGCACGGTGCGGCCGGCGCGGACGGGCAGGCCGGCGCCGCCGGTGGACGACGTGCGACCGGTCGCCGGCTGGGACTGGCCGGGCAGCGGCAGCTTGGGCAGCGGCGGCAGCGGACCCGCCTCCGGGGTGGGGGTCGGCGCCGGCTCCTCGGTCGGCGGCGGGGGCGTCGGCGTACCGGCGGGCGAGCCCTTGCCCACGATGACCCTGCCGGTCATGTAGGTGTGCAGCCGGCAGTGGTAGTACCAGGTGAAGTTGTCGCTGTCGAAGGTGTGCGAGAAGGACGAACCCGGCTTGATCTCCGCGTTGGGGTCGCCCCTGCGCCCCCCGTCCGAGCTCCACTGGCCGGTGTCCTCGATCACGGTGTGGGTCTGCTTGCTGGCCTCCCTGTTCGTCCAGGTGACCATGTCGCCGGCCTTGACCGTGATCACCTGCGGCCTGAAGCTGAAGCTCTTGATGGTCACGTCCGTGGTCGCGGCCCGTGCCGGGCTGGGGCCCGGCCGCACGACGGCGAACGTGGCCGCCAGGCCCATCAACATCATGCCGGCGGCGATCCGCCTGCCGGAGCGGCGCCGGGGCGCGTCCGTGGTGCTCAGGTGTCTGCTCATCTCATCCTCGCTGTTCTCTCGCCCTCTGATCTCGCGACCGCCCGAGGGCTCCCGCACCGCCGCCGGTGCGGAAGCCTTCCCGGCGGGTCTGGGTGCCCGTCCCGGCGGGGACGGGCACCCGAGGGATCAGGTGTCTCTGTTTGTCAGCCGCAGGCTCTGCGATTCATCGGATCCCGCTGCTGGCAGGTGAGCTCGGCCTTCAGGACCGCGGGGAGCTTCTGAACCCAGCCGTTGTAGACGATGGGCAGCGGCTCGACGCCCTGACCACCCATGCCCTCGGTGGTGTACTCACCGTGGAGGCCCTGGAGCTTCTTGGGGCTCACGTCGGTCTTGGTGCCCGGCCCGGTGTCGGTCAGGAACTTGCCGACCACCGCGACCTGGGAGAGGTCGCCGGTGCCCGACGGATCAGGGTCGACGACGGAGGTGACGTTGGCGAACTTGCTGGTGACGTAGGCGTAGTAGCCGCCGCCCTTCTTGGCGCCCCAGTTCACACCGTGGCAGCCGGGATCGCAGGGCAGGACCTTGACGACCTCGTCCTTGGAGATGTCGATGACGTCCATGTTGCCCGAGACCGCGTTGGCCACGACCATGACCTTGTTGTCAGGGCTGACCGCGTTCTGGATCGGCAGGATGCCGGGAGCCGCCGGCCCCGCGTCGGAGCTGAACGGCGGGAAGACGATGGGCAGACCGGTGCCGGCGCCGCCCTGCGACCCGGTCACGTAGTCGTAGCCCTTGGTCAGCGAGATGTTCTTGGTGTCGACCAGGCCGCCGCCACTGTGGCAGGCGGGACCGGCCATCGAGATGCAGACGATGTTGTTGCTCATCAGGCCGGCCGAGTAGGCACGGTCCGCATTCGAGCTCATCCCCGTCGCGATCGGGACGCTGCCCACGAACGCCCGCTTGGTGATCGAGAGGTCCGGATCGCTGGCGTTCAGGTTGAACAGCGACGCGCTGTCGAAGTTGGCGTTCGGAGCCACGGCGGTGTTGCCGTCGCCGCTCAGCCAGTGCGCGTGGGGATGGGCGATGCCCTCACCGGGGAGGACGGCGGAGAAGTTCTTGATCACGCCGTTGTCGCCCGGGGCGACCTCGGTGAGCTTGTTCTCGCCGTTGATGCCGACGATCAGCTCGTCGGTGCCGCTGCGGGTCATGACGTGGGCGGGCGAGAGCCCCACCACGGTCTGGCGGACCATCTGACCGGTGTATCGGTCGAACGCCGTGGTCTTGTTGGAGAACCACTCGTCCGAGTAGACGATGCTCTCGTCACGGTTGGCCCACTGGTTGTGGGGGTTGTCGAGGCCGCCGCCGTTGTTGATGCTGGGGAGGCCGAACTTGCGGACCACCTGCCAGGAGTTGGTGTCGATGAAGGACACGGTTCCCGGATAGGCCTTCTCGTTCAGCTCCTCCATCTGGGTGGACTGCATGACCTCACCCACCCCCGGGACCTTGGGATGGCTCGCATCCGTGATCGCGGGGATCGCGATCGGCTCGTGGAAGTACTGATGGAAGAACGCCTCGAGATTGGGAATCAGGTTCGGCGTTCCGCTGGCGTCGTGGACGATGATCGGAGCCGGCGCGTAACGCGGCATCCAGGAGCCGGACTTGTCCGGGTAGTACCGCTTCCAGTTCTCGGCGTTGGTGATGATGAAGAAGGTGCGGACCAGCCGGTAGATGTAGTCCGAGGCCGAGGGGATCGGCCTGTCGACGCCCCGGACGCTCAGCATCTTGCCGAAGTCGGGCACCAGGGTCCCATCGGCGGCGGATGCGGGATCGATGACCAGCACCGCGCCCAGCATGTAGGGATGTATGGTGCACTGGAACGCATAGAGACCGGGGGTGGTCAGGGTGACCGACTTCTCCCCGATGAAGCCGCCGTCGTTATGGAAGGGCATGCCGGCTGCGCCGGTCGGCCAGATCACGCTGTCGGGATCGTGGTCGCTGAGGGTGTCCGGGGGACCGACGATGAACTTCACCGTGGTCCCGGTGAGCGCCACCGCCAGCGAATGGGAGCCGGCGACGTCGACGCCGGTGTCGAACCACGTCGGTCCGTCGTTGAGGTGGAAGATCGGGGGGACGAGCGGCAGCTCGCCCGCCGCCGACACCGGCTTGTTCGAGGAGATGCGTGTCCCGCCAAGGGCGACGGCCCCGAGCATCGCGGGGACCAACAGCATCGGGAGCAGACGCTTCAGGCGTCTCGCTCTCCCGGATGTTGTACCTGCAGCCATACGGTGAATACCTCTTGGAATGCGAGCAGGGTCTCTCCGTGCCCGCCATCGATCTCACACACCCAATTGCCACGTTCAGGCTCGGCTTATGGGCACCTCCTTGGCTACTCCTTCATCACGTCCACCAGGCCGGCAGGCGACGGCCGCCGCGCCGGGGAAGCGATACCTCGGCCACCCGCGACGAGGGCTGCACTCGTCACGCGGGGACACAGGGAACTCCGTCAGGTCCATGAGGAGAAGCGTATGGAGCGCCTCATTCAGCGTCACCGGACATCGCTCCGAACCGGGTACCGGGCTTCCGGGATGGACTCACTGCACCGACCGCCCCTGCGGCGGCGCACCCAACCAGGGCACGCAGGGTTTTGTGATCGCGGCGCCACCACTCGCGGCTGAGCACCCCGACCACCACGGACGTCCCAACCACCATGTCAACCCAGGTGGGTTCCCCACCCGAGAGCGCACCGGCGGTCAGCGGGGGTGCGGCGGCGAGGCCGCAGACCGCCCCGGCGACCAGCGCGGCGGTGATCCGGGTGCGGCCGAGAACCATGACCAGGCCGACCAGCCGCAGCGAGTCGAGGGGGTGGAGGAGGGCGGGGGCGGCGCCTCCCCCGACCAGCGCGAGCGCGCATCCGGCGATGCCGGCGAGCACGCAGGCGGCCGTCCAGGCGGTGCGCCGCGCCCCGGCGACGTCGACGCCACGCGCCGCCGCGGCGGCCTCGGACCGCGCCGCCACCAGGGCGTGGCGGGTGCCGCCGCGGCGCATCGCCACCACCCCGAGGATGCACACCCCGAGCACGGCGAGCAGGGCCTGGTGGCGCAGCGACGCCGGCAGGGGGTCGCCGGCGGGCATGAGCCGCACCCCGCCGACCCGGTCGCTGCGGAACACGGCGGCGTCGAGCCCGGCGGCGAGGCCGAGGGTGACCACCGCGACCGCGGTCGGACCGCGCCCGGCGCACACCGCCCAGAGCAGCAGGCCGAGCCCGAGGCTGACCGCCAGGGCGCAGCAGACACCGGTGACCGCGGGCTGTCCCAGGCCGGCGACAACCCAGGTGACGGTGTAGGCGGCCAGGCCGGTCACCGCGATCGGCGCGAGGAAGGGCTGGCCCGCCCAGCCGCCGAGCACCACCACGCCGAGCCCGGCGATGGCGAGGACGGCGGCCAGGTCGACGCTGCGCAGCAGCGGTCCCGCGGCGGTCAGCTGCGGCGACAGCAGCAGGGCCACCACCGCGGCGGTGGCGAGCACCGCCACCAGGCGGCGCGCCCCCAGCACGCCGAGCGCCGCCGCCAGGCCGGCGGCGACCGCGGTGAGCACCACCGGCTCCAGCCGGCTGTCGGCCTGGACGACGGGGACGGTCAGGGTCGCGAGGAGTGCGACGACCGCCACCACCGTCCCCACGGCGAGGCGGGGACCGGCCCTCAGGTCAGCGGCCGAGCAGACGCTGGCAGCGCAGCGCCAGCTGGAGCTCGAGGCGGGCGTCGGGGTCGGCGAGCGAGAAGCCGCCGATCTGCTCGGCGCGGCGCAACCGGTAGTTGAACGAGTTGGGGTGGAGGTTCATCCGCCGCGCCGCGCGGCGCAGGCCGCCCTCCTCGAAGAACGCGGCCAGCGACCCGCAGAGGTCGCTGCGCTCGCGGGTGTCGTACTCGCGCAGGGGCGCGAGCCGCCGCTGCCAGAACCGCTCCAGCGCGCCGCTGGCGGAGGAGTCGATGAGCACCCCGAGCAGGCCGAGGTCCTCGACGTCGACGACGGCGCCGCGCGACGCGGCCTCGGAGCGGCCCACCAGGTCGAGGACCCGCCGGGTCTCGGCGTAGGCGGTGGGCACCCCGTCGACGTCGGTGGCGCGGCCGAGCACCGCGGCGCCGCCGCCACAGGCCACGCAGAGGCCACGGAGCCAGCGCAGCGCCTTGGGGCGGTCGCAGCCGGCGAGCGGCGCCACCACCGTCCCGGCGACGACGTCGACCAGGGTGTCGCGCTGGCCGTTCAGCGTGGTGAGCGCGTGGCGCAGCCAGGCCTCGGGGCGCTGGTCGGGGGGCCCCTCGAAGAGCGCCACGGTCAGTCCGGCGCTGAGGTCCACGCCCAGCTGCCCCGCCCGGGTGCGGAGGAGCTGCGCCGACATGCGGCCGTCGAGCAGATCGACCAGCATGCTCGCGCACGCCGTCCGGCGGCTCATGCCGATGACCCGCTCGTGGAGCAGCGCCAGTCCGAGCAGGTTCGAGGCCTGCTCCACCGCGACCGTGACCACCCGCTGGTCGGGGGCCTTGTCCGGGAAGAGGACGCTGCAGTATCCGAGCACCTCGCAGGAGGCGACGATCGGCGCCACCAGCCGCGGCACCAGCACGCCGAGCCGCGGGTCGGGGTGCAGCCAGGCCGGCCGCCCGGTCTTGACCAGGGTGCGGTAGAAGTCGCGGAGCGCCATCGAGCCGTGCTCGTCGGCGGCGTTCCCCCGCGCTCGCGCGGCGTCGATGCGGGTGCGCTCGGCGGCCCCGGGACCGGCCGCGTAGAGCACCCGGAACTCCGCGTCCTCGATCAGCACGGTGGCGCCGAGCGCCGAGGCGAGAGCCTCGCTCAGGCTCTCCATCCGCAGGTCGGATGCGCCGGCGGCGGCGAGCCGCGAGCTGACCCGTCCGAGCTCGGCGAGGCTGTCCTCGAGCGCGCGGACGATGAAGTCGGTCAGCTCGGTGGCGATGAGCTCGAGGTCGACGTGGTGGGCGAGCCGGATCACCGGTGTGCCCAGCAGGCTCGCCGCCGCGGCCGCCTCCGCCGACACCACCGCGGCCGCCAGGGCGGCGGCGCCACGCTCGTGGGCGATGTGCACCGCGTCGGCGGTGAGCAGCCGGCCCAGCAGCCGGAGCTCGCCGGGGACGCAGCCCTGGGTCTGGGACGCGGTCGAGGCGCGATGGACGGGGGCGTCGAGGCCGGCGGCGCCGGCGACCACCTCGCTGCCGCGCAGCGCGGGCAGGCGCAGGCAGTCGGCCACGGTCACCGCGGCGGCGCGCCGGCGCGACGCGGACGCGGTCGCGGGACGGCCGCGAAGGTTGAGGACGCGCGGTCCCTCGGCGGTGGCGGTATCGTCCTCGCGCGCGGGCAGCACAGTTGTCATCCGTCCCCTTCGTCGCAATTTCCGCCACCGTATCGGGCGTGGACAGGCGAGTCACCGGACACTGATGGGGGTGAGGCGGGGTGGAGTTGGGACAAACCACCGTGGTCCGGGGCATCACCATGGCGCGCACAGCGGCTGCCACCTTCGGTTTGTGCCCGAAGCACGGAGTCCTGACGGCCACGCCAGGATGGACTGCCCGCACCTCGTCAAACCCCCGCCCCGGGTCAGGCCCGTCCGTACACGGGCACTGCCGCCCCGCTGACCAGGTCGGCGTCGGGGGAGAGAAGCCAGGCGACCGCGGCCGCGACCCGGTCGACCGGCACCCAGCGGGAGGTGTCGGCGTCGGGCATGGCGGCGCGGTTCGCGGGGGTGTCCATGACGCTGGGGAGGACCGCGTTGACGGTGATCCCGCTCTCGCGCAGCTCCGCGGCCATCACCTCGGTGAGGCGCAGCAGCGCCGCCTTCGCCACCTGGTAGACGGCCTGCCCGGCGGCCACCTCGACGGCGGCGCGGCCGAGCACGTTGACGATCCGGCCGCCGCCCCCCTGCTCCTCCATGGCCCGCGCCCCCGCCGCCGCCAGCCGCCAGGGGCCGAGCAGGTTGACCTCGAGGCGGGCGGCGCGGTCGTCCTCGGACACCCGGTGGCCGAGGTCGCCGGCGTAGCCGCCGGAGCAGTTCACCACCCCGGTCCACTCGCCCTCGGCGCGCACCCGCTCGGCGAGGACCGCCACCGAGGCGGGATCGCCGAGGTCGCAGGCCGCGAAGAGGGCGCCGGGGATCTCCGGGTCGGGGAGGCGCCGGGCGGCGACCACCACCGGCCAGCCGTCGGCGAGCAGCCGGGTCACCACCGCGCGGCCCAGGGCCCCGCCACCGCCGCCGACGACGACGAGGCGGCGCTCGCCGCTCAATGCAGCGGGACCGCCACCCTCACCTCCACCCGGCCGCCGTGCTCCCGCACCACGAAGGGCGGCTGCGGGAAGGTCGCGGGGCCGTCGACCACGGCGCCGTCGGTGACCCGGAAGCGCGACCCGTGCCAGGGGCAGGTGACGCACTCGCCGTCCAGCTCGCCCTCGTCGAGGGGGCCGCCGGCGTGGGAGCAGACCGCGCTGATCCCCTGGAGCCGGCCGCTCACCCGCACCAGCAGCACCGGCGCCGCCCCCGCCTGCACCCGGCGCATCGCCCCCTCGGGGAAGTCGCCGGAGGCGCCGACGTCGACGAAGTCCTCGGGAGCGTCGAGGAAGGCGTTGCGGTTCACCGCGGTGCCGATCCCGTAGACGAGGTCGCCGCCGAGGTAGGCGCTGGCCGCGACCACCGCGAACCCCGCGGTCGAGAGCCCCACCGCGGTGCGGCGCGCACCCGCGCCCCCGGCCACCCGCAGCAGCAGCGAGGTGAGCTGGAGGCCCAGGGCCGTGGTCATGGCGGCGCCGTGGGCGAGAGCCACCCGGCGCTCGTGCCCGAAGGTCTCGTGGAAGTCGGTGTATCCGCTGAGCGCCGCCAGCGCCGACGCCCCCACCCCGACGGCGAGGGCGGTGTCGCCCGCCCGCGGCTGACCGGTGGCGTCGGCGACCAGGCCGACCAGGCAGGCGCCGATGGGCACGTCGGTGACCGCGGGGTGGAGGGGATGGCCGAGCACCGCGGTGCCGTGGAGGACGTTCTTGACGACCCGACCGCGCGGACCCAGCGCCTCGTACGCCTTGCCGACGGCGCCCTGCACCGCCTCGGCGACGCCGTCCATCCACCCCTGCTGGCGGATGAGCCGGTCGATGACGGACTGCGCGGCCACGGACACTTCCTCCCGAACTCTTCCATCACCAGCGACGGCTCGTCGATACCATGCCACGCGCGGACTGCGGTATGCACCGGGGTGGGCGGGGGGCTCGCCCCCCGCCGCTAGTCGATGAAGTCGGACAGGCGGCCGCTCCGCGCCGGGTGGCGGAGCTTGCGCAGCGCCTTCGACTCGATCTGGCGGATGCGCTCGCGGGTGACCCCGAAGCGCTTGCCCACCTCCTCGAGGGTGCGCTGGTGGCCGCCGATCAGCCCGAAGCGGAGCTGGAGGACGCGGCGCTCGCGGGGGGTGAGGGTGTCGAGGACGTGCTCGACCTCGAGCCGGAGCATCGCCATCGAGGCCTCCTCGAGCGGCGCCGGCGCGAGCTTGTCCTCGATGAAGTCACCGAGGTGGGAGTCGTCCTCGTCGCCCACCGGGGTCTCCAGCGACACCGGGTCGCGCGCGATGGTGATGATCTCGCGCACGCGCTCGGGCGTGATCCCCATCTCCTCGGCGATCTCGTCCTCGGTGGGCTCGCGGCCCAGCTCCTGGAGCAGCCGCCGGGAGACCCGGATCTGCTTGTTGATGCTCTCGACCATGTGGACGGGGACGCGGATGGTGCGCGCCTGGTCGGCGAGCGCCCGCGAGACCGCCTGGCGGATCCACCAGGTGGCGTAGGTGGAGAACTTGTAGCCGCGCCGGTAGTCGAACTTCTCGACGGCGCGGATCAGGCCCATGTTCCCCTCCTGGATGAGGTCCAGGAAGGACATGCCCCGGCCGATGTACTTCTTGGCGATGCTCACCACCAGGCGGAGGTTGGCCTCGGTGAGGTGACGGCGCGCCTCCTCGTCGCCCTGCTCGATGGCCATCGCGTACTCGACCTCCTGCTCCTTGCGGAGCAGGGGGACGCGGCCGATCTCGCGCAGGTACATGCGCACCGGGTCGTCGAGGGCGATGGCGCCGAGGGCCGCGTTGGCCTCGAGGCTGTCGTCGTCGTCGTTGTCGACCGCCTCGAAGTCGCGGTCGCCGTCGGACACCTCGATGCCCATGTCGCGGAAGATCTGGAAGATCCGCTCGAGGTGATCGGGCTCGGCCTCGATCTCGGGGAAGCCGGTGAGGACGTCGTCCGGGGTGAGGTACCCCTGTTCCTTGCCACGGACGATGAGCGCCTCGGCGGCGACGACGAGGTGGTCCGTGGGCGAGGCCAGCGCAGCGCCTCCGCCCCCCTTCGAGGCCGTGGTCATGAGTTCCTCCCGCCCGGCGTCACTGCACCTGCGCAGGACGGCTCCCCGAACCGGAGTAGTCTGACAGCCTCGGCCGCATCTGCGCGCTATGCTCCCCGCCATGGTTCCTGCCGCGCGGCCGCGGATGCTCGCTCCCGGCGTCGTCCTCATCGCCCTCGTCGGGGTCTGGCTCACCCACACGCTCGAGTACGCGCGTGTCTCCGGTGCCGCCCGGCTCTCCGCGGTCGTGCTCGCCCCGGTGCACGCCTACATGCTGCCGGTGGGGGCGCTGCTCACCCTCGGCGCCGCCCTGCTCGGGGTGCGCTGCTGGCGGGCGTGGTGGACTCTCGGCCGCCGCCTCGAGCAGACCCGCGCCGCCCTCGCCGGCGCCTGGCGGGGACGCGGGCCGGGATGGCGCCCCGCCGCGCCGGTGCCCCGGCGGCCCTCCGACGGCGCCCAGCTCCTCGCCCTCTGGCTGCCGCTCAGCCTGCTCCAGGCCGGCCTCTACCTCCTCCAGGAGAACGCCGAGGCGCTCGCCGCCGGCCGGCCGCTTCCGGGACCGGGCGCGGTGACCGGCGTCCACGCCCCGGTCCTCGCCGTGCACGTGCTGGTGGCCTGGGCGCTCGCATGGGCGGTGCTCCTGGTGCTGCGCCGGCTGGGCGAGCGCGGCGGCGTCGTGGCCGCCTGCGAGCGGCTGCTCCTCGCCCTGATCCGCCGCCTCGGCCGCGCCGCCGCGGCCCCGCGGTCGGCACGCACCGCCGCGGCCACGCCCCTGGACCGCTTCGGCCGCGACCTCTGGAGCCGCCCTCCCCCGGCCCTCATCCCGGACTGACACCGAGGCGGGCCATCATGCCCGCCGGCGCGATCCGCGCCCGTCACCGTAGGTCCGAGGAGGCCCCCTCTCGTGCGATTCATCACATCCAGAACAGTCCGCGCGGGCATCGCCGGGCTCGCCGCCGGAGCACTGTCGCTCGGCGCCGTCCATCCCGGCCTCGCCCACGTCGTCAAACCCTTCGGCCCCTACAGCATCGCGCTGGGGCTGCTCCACGAGCCCGCCTACGTGGGCTTCGACAACGCCGTGCAGGTGCTGGTCAAGCAGGGCGACGCCGCCTTCACCGACATCACCGACAAGGACCTCACCGTGGAGGTGAGCATCGGCAGCCAGAGGATGGACGCGATGCCGATGGTGCCGACCGCCGATCCCGACACCGGGCTGGGCACGCCGGGCGAGTACGAGATGCACTTCATCCCCACCGTCCCCGGCGCCTACTCCTTCCACCTCAAGGGGAAGATCAAGGACACCCCGGTGGACGAGACGGTGACCGCGAGCGACAAGACCTTCAACCTCGTCCAGGACGCGGGCGCGGTGCAGTTCCCCGCCAGGATCCCGAGCGCCACCGACCTCTCCACCAAGCTCGACCGGGTCAGCGCCCGGGTCGACAAGGTGGAGAGCAGGCCCGATGCGCTGCCCACCGCGCTGGTGGCGCTGCTCGCAGCCCTCGTCCTCGGCGGCGCCGGCATCGCTCTCGGGCTGAGCGCGCGGCGGCGGAGCTCGGGGCTCTAGAACCGTGCGGCGCCTGCTCCTGGGGCTCGTCGCCCTGCTGGTGGCGCTCGGAGCGGCGGCGGTGCCGCCGCTCCACGCCTCCGCGCACGCCCTGCGGCAGAGCTCGGTGCCCGACAGCGGCGCCGACCTCCCCCAGCCGCCGGCCGACGTGACCATCACCTTCGGCGAGGAGCCGGACCCCCGGCTCTCCTCGATCGAGGTGCTGTCCACCGGCGGCCAGCCGTACCAGCAGGGGCCCACCCAGGCGGTGCCGGGCAACCCGCTGCAGCTCCGGGTCGCGCTGAAGCCCCTGCCCGCCGGGGTGTACACGGTCAGCTGGCGAACCTTCTCGCACGTCGACGGCCACGTCGCCGGCGGCGCCTTCAACTTCGGGGTCCGGCAGGACCCCGGCTCGGTGTCGGTCCCCGCGTCGGTGGCGGGGCCGCCCGGCCCCACCGCCGCCGATGTCGCCGGGCGCGCGGTGCTCTTCCTCGGACTGGTGATGCTGGTCGGCGGCGCCGGGGTGGCCACGATGGTGCTGCCCCGGCCGGCCCGCGCGGTGGTGCTCACCCTGCCGGTGGCCTGGGCGCTGGCGGTGGTGGGGACCGCCGCGGTGGTCGCCTCCCAGGCGCGGAACGCCGGCGCGGGCCTGGGCGACGTGTTCTCCACCTCGATCGGCCGCACCCTGCTGGAGCGCACCGTCCCGCTGGTCGTCGCCGGCGCCGCGCTGCCGCTCTGCCTCGGTGGCGGCGACACCCGGCGCCGCACCGCGGTGGCGGTGGCCGGGACGGGCGGCGCCCTGGCGATGCTCGCCGACGTGCTCAACAGCCACGCGGCAGCGGGGTCCGCGGTGGCGGTGAACTCCGCGATGCAGTGGGTCCACGTCGCCGCCGGCGCCGTCTGGGTGGGGGGCCTGTTCGCCCTGCTGCTGGGGATCCGCGGCCTGGGCGGCGAGGCGAGGGGGCGGGCGGTCCGCCGGTTCAGCACCATGGCGGGGGTGGCCCTGCTCGCCGTCGCCGCCACCGGGACGGTGCGGGCGGTGATCGAGATCGGCGCCTGGGACCGGCTGTGGGGCACCACCTTCGGCGTCCTGGTGCTGATCAAGATCGGGCTGCTGCTGCTGCTCGCCGGGCTCGGCGCCGTGAACCGCTTCCGCAACGTGCCGGTGGCGGCGCGGGCGGTGCGCGGGCTCCACCGGGTCGGCAGCGTCGAGGTGATGGTGGCGGTCGCCGCCCTGCTCGTCGCCGCCGGGCTGGTGAACGAGGCGCCGCCGACCTCGGAGGCCGCCCTGGCCGCCCAGACGCCGCCGGCGCTGGTGCTCGACGCCCACGACTACGGCACCAGCGTGCGGATGCGGCTGACCATCACCCCGGGATCGACCGGGCCCAACCGCTTCTCCGCCCTCGTGACCGACTACGACAGCGGCCGTCCGCTCGACGCGGCCGGGGTGCAGCTGGGCTTCGCCGCCCCCTCCTGCCAGAGCCTGGGGCCGACCACGCTGCCGCTGACCCGCACCGCGCCGGGCACCTGGACGGCGACCGGCAGCAACCTGGCGCTGGGGACGAACTGGCAGGTCACCGCGCTGGTCAACCGGGGCAGCGCCTCGGTGGAGATCCCCTTCACGGTGACCCCGCGAGTGCCGGCCCAGACCCTCACCGTGCAGCCCGGAGCCAACGGGCTGCCCACCCTGTACGACATCGTGCTCCCGGTGGGGAAGCTGCAGATCTACATCGACCCCGAGACCGCCGGGACGGTCGAGTTCCACGCCACCTACTTCGACGCCTCCGGCAATGGTCTCGACGCCACCGTCAACTCGGTCAGGGAGTCCGGCCAGGCCCTTCCCCTCCGTCAGCTGGGTCCGGGACACTACGTGGCGGACGCCACCGTGAAGAAGGGCACGAACAGCTTCGACATCGCCGCGGTCAGCGGATGCCAGCAGCTGACGTCGCACATCGACATCACCGTCAGGGGATGAGGGTCCGACCCATGAGAATCGCCCGCACCGCCGCCGTCCTGGCCGTCCTGAGCACCGCCTGCGCGGCATGCGGAAGCGACAGCGCCCCGCCGGCGACGGCCGGTCCCACCCCCGCCGCCACCCTCCCCCCGGGCACCCCGTCGGGGGCGCGCCCCTCGTCGCCGGCGACGCTGACGATCACCTCCCCCGCCGACGGCAGCACCGTGACCGGCGGCACCATCCACGTCGCCGTCGACCTGCAGGGCGCCCAGGTGGTCCAGGCGACCAGCGCGAACATCAGCCCCGACAAGGGCCACGTCCACCTCTACATCGACGGCAACCTGCAGTTCATGCAGTACACCCTCGCCCAGGACTTCCCCGTCCACCCCGGCGTCTACACCATCAAGGCCGAGTTCGTGGCCTCCGACCACTTCCCCTTCAGCCCGAGGGTCTACTCCAAGCAGATCGTCTTCACCGTCAAGTAGGGCCCCCCCCGGGGCGCCCCTCGCCCATCCCCTTCAGGATGTCGCTGATCTCGACCAGGTCCCGCTGGATGTGGTCGGGAAGGCGCTCGAAGGCGTGGGAGGGCGCCGCGGCGGTGACCGCCATGGCGGGGCCGGCGGGACCGGCGGGACCGGCGGGGGCGCCCGACGGGGCCGCGGCACGGGGACGGTTGCGGAGGGTCAGCGCCACCCCGGTGCCGCCGATCATCAGCAGGCCGGCGAGCGCGATCACCGGGGCCGGCGCGCCGCCACCCGCGGGGCCGGGCGGCGCACCGCCCTGGCCGATGCCGCTGGCCGGGAGCGCCGCGACCGGCCCGGGCGAGGAGCTCGGCTCGGCGGCCGCCGGGGTGGGCGGCGGGGTCGGCGGCGTCGCCGGGATCGCCGGCACGGCGACCGCCGGGGCAGGCGGGGGCGGGGCCGGCGGCGCCGGTGGGGCGGGCGGAGGCGCGGCGGGCGAGGGCGCACCCTTCGGCGACGGTGGCGGCGGCGGCAGCGGCGCCGGGGCCGGCCTCTTCGTCGGCGGTGGCGGTGGCGGCGGCGAAGGCGGAGGCGGAGGCGGTGGCGGCGGCGGCGGCGGAGCCGGGGTCGGCCTGGGCGACTTCGGCGTCGGCGTCGGCTTCGGGGTGCGCGTGGGCTTGGGCGTGCGGGTCGCGGCCGCCTGCTGGGGCGCGACCGTCGCGGCGAACGAGGTGAGCGGTCCGGGCGCGGCCTCGACGGCGCCGACCACCAGTGCGGCGGCCGCGACCAGCAGCCCGGTGGCGGCCCGGTGACGAGGTGTGACCTCGTGCATCTCTCCCTTCCCTGCCCCGCGGGGCGACATGTCCCTCCCGGCCGCCCGGGGCGGCCCGAGACCCCATTGTCGCCCAAGTCGCGGAAAATCGGCGGATCGGCGGTGGAACCGGGCCCGCGCTGCGCTACCGTCCGGGGGATGCCCGCCTCCCCGCCCCCGCCCCTGCTCTCCACCGGCGAGTGGGCGGTGCTCGGCCTGGTCACCGAGCAGCCCCGCCACGGCTTCGCCCTCGCCCGGCTGATGGCCCCGGAGGGAGAGGTCGGCCGGGTGTGGGCGCTGCCCAAGCCGCTGGTCTACCGCGCCCTCACCACCCTGCAGGACCGGGGCATGGTCGCCACCGCCGGCGAGGAGCCGGGCGAGCGGGGCCCGCACCGCACCCTGCTCAGCGCCACCCCGGAGGGCCGGGAGGCGCTGAGCGGGTGGCTGGCCACCCCCGTCGAGCACCTCCGCGAGGTGCGCTCCCAGCTGATGCTGAAGCTCGCCCTGCTGGCCCGCACCGGCGGCGACGCCGCGCCCCTGCTCGCCGCCCAGCGCGAGCGGCTCGCCCCGCTGCTCGACGCCCTCGAGGGCCGGGTGGCCACCGCCGAGGCGTTCGAGCACACCCTGCTGGTCTGGCGCCTGGAGTTGGCGCGGGCGGCGGTGCGCTTCCTCGACGCGGTCGCGACCGGCCCGCTGAGCCGCGCCGGCGGCTGAGCCGGCGTGCTCAGCGGGTCCGGCGGCGCGAGCCCCCGTTCACCCGCTGGGGCAGCAGCCGGTCGGCGGTGTGGGTGGCGGTGAAGCGGACCGACCGCCCGGCGGTCATCCCCGCCGCCCGGCACGAGACCGCCACGTCCTGCTCGCCGATCTCCCGCCCGGCGCGGGGGCGGATCACCCAGAGCACCCCCCCGGACGCGAGACAGTGGGCCAGGCCGGGCACCCGGCCCAGCTCCTCCCGCTGATTCGCGGCCAGGAAGATGATGTCAGCTCCGGCAGGAACCGACCGGCCGGTCACCACCACCGCGGCGCGGCCGCGAAGCTCCCCGAGGAAGCCCTCCTCGACGGTGCCCACCACGGCGACGCACTGGCCGGGCTTGACCCCGAGCCGGTCGAGCCGGCTCCGAGGCCCGCGGCACAGGGTCTCCGTCCAGCGCTGCGAGGCACCGTCGAGGTGGAGCACCGCGGTGCCGCCGGGGAAGGTGACCTCGACGTGGCCGTCGGCGGTCTCGACCACGGTGAGGTCGCTCACCGGGACCGCGAGGCGGCGCTCCTGGCGAAGCACCAGCGCGTCGGTGTCCAGGTATGCGGTGCCCTCGCCCACGCGCTCACCGAAGCGCAGCGTGCAGGGTGCCTCGCGTCCCGCCATCCGCCTCCCGCCTCCGTCCCCCCCAGGCGCCACGCCCACCCCCCGAACCACCCCGCCCCGAGCTGACACCCGACTTGGCAGAAACTCACGCTGAAGAGAGGTCGAGGAAGAGTTGCCTGGCCTGCTCGGCCGGCCGCTCGGTTGTGCGGGCTGCACCACACCATATCCGAAGCAACCCCCCGCGCCAAGCCCCCGAGACGTGTCGAATCGCCCCGGGCACCACCGAACCTCCCAGCCGCGCCACCATGGGGTGCGGTCCGGCACGGTACGCTGAGGCCATGGAGCGCTACCTCCTCCGCGCCCCGCTGGCGCGCCGGCTGCTCGGCCAGGCGCCGGCGGTGCTGGCGATCGCCGGGGTCAGCGTGCTCGGCACCCACCTGCTGGCGGTGCGGAGCCGGACCGGCGGCCGCACCCGGATCGTGGTCGTCAACGTGCTCCGCCACCGTGGCCACCGCTACGTGGTCTCGTCGCGGGGCACCACCCAGTGGGTGCGCAACCTGCGCACCGCGGGCCGGGCCGAGCTGCGCCTGGGCAGCCGCACCGAGCCGGTGCTCGCCGTCGAGGTCCCGGTCGCGGAACGCCCGGCACTGCTCCGCGCCCACATGCGGCAGTGGCGCCTCGACGGCAGCAGCACCCTCGAGGGCGTCGGCCCGGGCGCCCCCGACGCCGAGCTGCTCCGGATCGCACCCGCGTACCCGGTCTTCCGCATCGAGGCCGACGGCCCGATCACGACGTCATCGTGATGACGGTCGTGGCGGTTCGATCGCTCCTGTAACGGATCGCCGAGGGCCACAAGGGGGGCGGCCCCGCGGTCGTCTCCAGGTGTGATTCGGGCTCCTCTCTCACCCGATGACCCAGGTGGGGTGCAGCCCACCGCAAGGATCGCTCACATGACCGCTCGCAAGCTCGTCCTCGCCGCCATCGGGTCCGCCGCCGCCGCCGGTGTGGTCACCGCGACCGTCGCCTCCGCCCTCGGCCTGGGTGGCACCCACGCCGAGGCCCTGCTCTCCGGCGACTCCGGCTCGTTGACCGCCAGCGCGGGTCCCCTGACCGCCGCCGCCGGCCTCAGCGGCCTCGACAGCGCCGCCGGCCTGGTGCCCTCGCTGCCCGGGCTCTCCTCGCTGACCGGCCTCCTGCCCGGCCTTCCCAGCCTCTCCTCGCTGACCGGCGCCCTGCCGGCGGTCCCCGGCCTGGCCGCGATCGGCTCGGCGACCGCACCGCTGCAGTCGCCGACCGGCTCGGTGCCCTCGGCCGCCGGCTCGGTCACCGGCGTCGCCGGCTCGCTCACCGGCACCGTCCAGGGCACCGCCGGGTCGCTGGTCAACGGCCTCCCCTCGACCCTCGGCTCGGTGGTGGGCACCGCCACCGGGGTGGCCGGCGGCCTCGTCCCCTCGATCACCCGGCCCGCGGTCGACGTCGCCGGCGGCGCGCTGAACCTGGGCGGCGGCTCGGTCTCGGCGACCGCCCCGAGCGTCTCCGCCTCGGGCGGCGGCCTCCACCTGGGCCTCCCCGGGCTCCCCGGCCTCCCCTCCCTCTCCTGCATCACCGCTCTGCTCAGCCACTGCTAGAGGTCCGGGCGCAGCGGCGCCCGGAGCAGGGCGAGCCTCTCGGACGGGGCGGGACCAGCGCGGTCCCGCTCCGTTCCGCGTCCCCCTCCCCGTACCATCCGCACGATGGCGACCAACCAGCGCCGGCCGCGGCGCTCGGGGCCAGGGCGGCCGGTGACACCCGGGGCGAACCCGGTGCGGCGGCGCCGCCACCGCGTTCTGGTGGCCGTCCTGCTCGTCGTCGGGTTCACCGCCGCCGGGCTCGCGGGCGCCGTCGCCTACTTCCTGCCGGTGCTCGCCACCGGGCTGGGCGCCACCGGTCAGTCGGTGGTCAGCTCGCTCACCCACCGCTCCACGGCCGACCACCAGCCGTTCACGGTGCTGCTGCTGGGATCGGACGACGACGCCAAGTTCGTCCCCGGGCACCTGCTGACCCAGTCGATGATCCTGGTGCGGGTCGACCCCGGCAGCGGGCACGTGGCCATGCTCTCCATCCCCCGCGACCTCTACGCGCCGATCTCCGGCGGCGACCCGGCGAAGATCGACACCGCCTACGCCAACGGGGGCGCGTCGGCCGCGGTGGACACCGTGCAGCGCGACTTCAACGTCCAGATCGACCACTACGTGTGGATCGGGCTCCGCGGCCTGGTCAACCTCATCGACCGCCTCGGCGGCGTCGACCTGGTGACCACCAACCCGGTGCTCGACGACTTCTATCCCGCCGACCTCGCCGGCGGCAATCCCTACGCGTTCCAGCGGGTGGCGGTGATGCCCGGGGCGCAGCACATGAACGGCCTCACCGCGATGGAGTACGTGCGCTCCCGCCACGACGACCTCCGCGAGGACTTCGGCCGCTCCGAGCGGCAGCAGCAGGTGCTGCTCGCGCTGCGCACCAGGGCCCATACGGTGAGCCTCACCGACCTGCCCGACATCGCCACCGCGCTCAACGGCGAGATCCTCACCGACATGAGCCTCACCGAGGTCGCCGACCTGCTGCCGATCGCCTCCGGTCTGCAGCTCGGCAACGTCGAGCGGGTGCTGCTGCTGCCCCCGTTCACCCGCGACGCCACCATCGACGGCCAGTCGGTGCTCGAGCCCGACTGGGACCGCATCCACGCCCGGGTGGCGCAGAGCTTCCCGTGACGCGCGGCCGCGTCCCCCTGTCGATCCTGCTCGTGGCCCTGATGGCCGGCTTCGGGCTCGCCGTCTACACCGGGCTCGGGGCGCTGCGCCACCTCCACGACGGGCGCACCGCGGCCGCCGGAGGCGCCGTCGACCCCTCCCAGGTCCGACCGCTCGTCCAGCTCCCCGGCAGCGTGTACGTCGCCTCCGCCGGCGACCTGCTCCGGCTGCGGGGCGACACCGTGACCAGGGTGCTCACCCACGACGCCGGCCGGCGCTGGATGCAGCCCGCGGTGCTGGCGGACGGCTCCCTGCTGGTGGTCGGCCGCGGCGACCAGAGCTCCGACCTCTACAGCGCCGGCGCCGGCGGCGACCGGCCGCGCCGCCTCAGCGACAACGCCGCGGCCCCGCTCGGCGACGGGTCGCTGGAGCGCAACCACTGGGCCTTCCATCCTCGCGGCGGCGCCGACGGCCGGCTCTGGTACAGCTACGACGCCCCCAAGGCGGGCTTCCGCGTCGACCTGGCGGTGTGGAGCCGGCCGGCGGCGGGGGTGGCGACCCGCTGGTCGTCCCCGGTGGGGTACACCGGCGGCGACGTCGAGCCGCTGCCGCTCGGCTCCGGGGCGGTCCTCTTCGTCCGCCACGCGATCGACGGCCAGTCGCACATCCACTCCCAGCTGTGGCTGCAGGCCAGCCCGCTCGACCCCGGCCACGCGCTCACCAGCGCCGGCGACGACTGCGGCCAGCCCGACCTCGCCCCCGGCGGCGGGACCCTCGCGATGGTCTGCACCGGGGGCGGCCAGGCCGCCCACCTCGAGGTGGCCGGCTTCGACGGCAGCACCCTCGGGCCCCGGCGGACGCTCGCCGGCGGGGCGCTCTGCGCCTTCCCCACCTGGGCGCCGGACGGCGGCGGCCTCGCCTACCTCGCCCCCGGGGCGGGCGCCGGCGACTTCACCCTGTGGTGGCTGGCCGGAGCGGGCGGCACCTCGCCGTCGCCGCCCCACCAGGTGCTCGAGGGCGCAGCCCTCGACGCCACCTCGCGCCCCGCCTGGGCCCGCTGAGAGGGAGCGCAGCTCCTCCGTCGCTCACAGCCGCTGACAGTTCCTCCCCCTCCACAGGCTGTGGATGACCTGTGGATACGGTGTGGAGCCTCAGGTTCTGAGCGCCTCCTCGGCCAGCCGGCCGCGGAGCAGGTTCTTCTGCACCTTGCCCGAGGGGGTGGTGGGAAAGGTGTCGCAGAGGATCCAGCGCTTCGGCGTCTTGAAGGGGGCGAGGCGGGCGCGCACGAAGGCGGCGAGCTCCTCGCCGGTGGGCGACATCCCCGGGGCGGGGCGCACGAACGCGACCACCTCCTCGCCCCATCTCGGGTCGGGGCAGCCGACCACGGCGACGTCGCCGACCGCGGGGTGGCTGAAGAGCAGCTCCTCGATCTCCCGCGGGTAGATGTTCTCGCCGCCGCGGATGATCATGTCCTTGAGCCGGCCCTCGATGCGGCAGTAGCCGCGCTCGTCCATGGAGGCGAGGTCGCCGGTGTGCAGCCAGCCCTCGGCGTCGATCGCCTCGGCGGTGGCCTCGGGCATGTTGTAGTAGCCGGTCATCACCAGGTAGCCGCGGCAGCAGAGCTCGCCGACGGTGCCGCAGGGCAGGGTCTCGCCGGTGGCGGGGTCGACGATCCTCACCTCGGTCTGGGGCAGCGGCTGCCCCAGGGTCTCGGCCTTGTCGACGTCGGTGTCGTCGAGGTGGGTGGCGGTGATGCAGGGCGACGCCTCGGTCTGCCCGAAGATGATGGTGAAGCGCACCCCCAGGGTGGCCTCGACGTTGCGGACGAGCTCGACGGGAACGGTGGCGCCACCGGAGGTCACGATCCGCAGCGCCGAGAGGTCGCGCCCGGCCCGGTCGGGGTGCTCCATCGCGGCGATCAGCATGGTCGGCGCCCCGCAGGTGACGGTGGCGCGGTGGGTCTCCATCAGCTCGAGGTAGAGGGCGGGGTCGAAGGCCACCACCGGGATCAACGTGGCCCGGCTCTGCGCCGCCCCGAGCACCCCGAGCACGCAGCCGGCGGTGTGGAACAGCGGGAAGGGGTTCACCGCCACGTCGCCGGGCTCCCAGCCCATCCGCCGGGTCATCTGCAGCGCGTTGTTGGTGATCCCGCGGTGGTGGAGCAGCGCCGCCTTGGGGAAGCCGGTGGTGCCCGAGGTGTACTGGATCTGGGCGGCGTCGCGGGGGGTGACCGCCGGCAGCAACTCGGTGGGCGAGCCGGTGGCGCAGAAGTCGTCCCATTCGGTGAAGAGGATGGACTCGCGAAGCCCGGGCAGCTCGGAGCGCACCTCGGCGAGCGACCGCTCCATCGGGTTGGTGCGGAACTCCGGCACCAGGAAGATGGCCGCCGACCCCGACTGCTCGAGCACGTAGCGGAGCTCGGCGGGGCGGTAGGCGGGGTTGACGGTGACCAGGACCATCCCCGCCAGCGCGGCGCCGTACTCGAGCAGCACCCACTCGGAGGTGTTCGGACCCCACACCGCGATCCGCTCCCCGACCGCGAACCGGCCGAGCAGCGCCCGCGCCACCCGCTCGGCGTCGGCGAGCAGCCGCTCGTAGGTCCAGTGCCGCCGTGCGCCCGCATCGGGGATGCCGTCGATCAGCGCGTCCTGGCCGGGCCGCTCGGCGGCGACCGCCCGCAGCATGTCGCCGACGGTGGTCTCGTGCACCGGCACGCTGGTGTCCGCGGGCCAGTACGACATGGACAGAGGCATGGTGGTCCTCCTGCTCGGGGCGCGCGCCGAGGATACACCGGCGCTGACATGATTCATCCCGCCGCTTCGGTCTCGCCAAAATCCCTGGCGGGCAGTACCATCCTGACCGCGTGGGCGGAAGGGTGCCAGGGGTGGCGCGGAGGTTTCGGGGTGGACCTTCAGCAGGGAGAGTCAAGTCGCGGCGTGGGCGAGGTCGCGACCCGGAGCGGCCCGGCGCGCGGGATCGCGCGAAGGCTGGCGGCGGCGCTGGTGATGGCGGCCGCGATGGTCGGCGCGGGGTCACCCGCTCCGCTGCAGATCCACGAGGCGCCGGCGGCGAGCGCGTCGATGTCGAGCCCGAACTGGGCCGGCTACGCCGTCCACCGCACCGGGATGCAGTTCACCGACGTGCGCGGCGCCTGGGTCGCGCCGGCGGTGAGCTGCCCCAACGGAGGCACCTACTCGAGCTTCTGGATCGGGCTCGACGGCTACCTCTCCAACTACGTCGAGCAGATCGGCACCGGCGCCGACTGCGGCCAGGCCAACCAGCCCGCGTACTACGCCTGGTACGAGCTCTACCCGGCCGCCCGGGTGCGGATCGCACTGGTGATCCGGCCCGGCGACCACATCGAGGCGCTGGTCGAATCCATCGCCGCCGGCACCACCCTCACCCTGCGCGACCTGACCAGCGGACGCAGCTTCTCGACGGTGCGGCGCGGGCCCACCGGTCCGCTGACGTCGGCGGAGTGGATCGCGGAGGCGCCGTCGGCGTGCTCGGCGAGCAGCTGCAACGTGCTCCCGCTCGCGAACTTCGGCTACGTGTCCTTCTCGATGTGCAGCGCCGACGCCGGTGGCACCTCGGGGACGATCACCTCGCCGACCTGGGCCGCCGACGTGATCACGATGGTCCGCTCCAACGGCTCGGTGCTCGCGCAGCCGTCGCCGGTGAGCGCCGACGGCGCCTCCTTCGCCGTGAGCTTCCGCTGACGAGGGCGGAGTCCGCCCCCGTTCGGCGAAGTTGACGCAAGCGACGGGCCCGTGCAATCCTCCCGCAACAACCCGAGATCGGGAAGGGAGGGACTTGGGGGGTGATCCGAGTCCGGCGCTACTCACCTCTGCTGCTGCTTGCCATCGCCCAGCTTGTGCTGGCGATCGCGCTGCCGTCGCGCGCACCCGCGCCCGCGGCGTCGCCACCGCCGCTGGCGGCCCTGGCGGCGCCCGGCGCCGACACCGGCGTGGACCCCGGCGCCGCCGACGCGACCACCGGCACCGGGGCCGCGGGCACGGGCGGCACCCGGCCGGCGACCGCGAGCGGCCCCGGTGCCGGCGTCGGGGCGGCGGCGGCGCTGCCCGGCACCGGCCACGCCGGCGGCGACACCCGCCACTGCGCCGGCAGCCTGCAGTTCGGCGGCCTGCTGGTGGCCCCGCCCTGCGCCCCCACCTGGGGCGGCGGCGACAACGGCGGCGCCACCTCCCAGGGCGTGACCCGCACCACCATCGAGGTGGTGCTGTACCGGCCCAAGCGCAACGCGGCGGTCGACGCCATCATCTCGTCGCAGGGGATCAGCAGCAGCCCGCAGCAGGAGCAGGACTTCCGCGACCGGGCCGCCACCTTCATCAACACCCGCTACGAGCTCTACGGCCGGAAGGTCCACTTCGACGTCTTCCAGGGCCAGTGCGAGTTCGCGCCGCCCGACATCCCCTGCCTGCGCAACGAGGTCGACACCGCGGCGGCCACCTATCACCCCTTCGCCGCGATGTGGTTCAGCGTCGTCGGCGAGGTCTACGACGAGCTGAGCCGCAAGGGGATCATCAGCTTCGGCGGCCTCAGCAACTCCTTCAACATCGCCCACCGCCCCTACCTCTACGGCCTGCTGATGGGGCAGGACGAGCAGGCCGTCCTGGCCAGCGAGTACTGGTGCAAGAAGCTCGCCAACCTGCCGGCGCGCTTCGCCGGCGATCCGCTCCTGCAGCGGCTGCCGCGCAAGGTGGCGATCGTCGCCGACGACCTCGACATCCTCCGACCCGCGCTCGACCAGCTCCAGGCGGGCATCCAGCGCTGCGATCGCAACGGGGCGCAGATGGCCCTCTACTCGCTCGACACCAGCACCGCCGTGGCGCAGTCGACGACCCTGATGGCGAAGCTGAAGAGCTCGAACGTCACCACCATCATGTGGGCCGGCGACCCGATCTTCCCGGTCTTCGGGACCCACGCCGCCACCTCGCAGGCGTACTTCCCCGAGAACGTCATGGAGGGTGGGGGACTGATGGACATCGACATCCTCGCCCGTGCCTACGACCCCCAGCAGTGGCAGCACGCCTTCGGCATCAGCGACCTGCCCGCGTTCCAGTCGGTCGACCACTCCGACGGGGCGAAGGTCTACCGGGCGACCGGCGGCACCGGGCCGGTCCCGCTCGCCGCCTTCGGGTGGACCGGCTACGCGGTGATCGCCAACTCGCTGCAGATGGCGGGGCCGGCGCTCACCCCGCTGACCTTCGAGCGGGCCACCCTCACCAGCCCGTCGTACGGAGGCTGGCGCACCACCCACGACCCCCACATCCCCTACCTGCACTTCGCCCCGGGCAAGTACACCTGGATCAGCGACGCCCGCGAGGTCTACTGGAGCGCCTCCGCCACCTCGGAGTTCGACGGCAAGCCGGGCGCCTACGTGCAGCTGAACGGCGGCCAGCGCTACGTCGCCGGCGAGTGGGCCGCCGGAGAGCCGACCCTGCCCTCGGCGGTGTGAGCGTGCCCGTGCGCCTGCCCGGGCTGCGCACCCCGCTGCGGATCGCCGCCGCCGCGGCCGCGCTGGTGGCCGCCGACGAGCTGCTCTTCGGCCGCGGCCGGATCACCCACGTCGGGGTGCTGCCGCTGCCCACCGGCATCCCCCTCGGGATCCTCGCCAACGGGATGGTGATCGGCACCCTCTACGCGCTGGTGGCGCTGGGGCTGATCCTCGTCTACCGGGCCGACCGGCTGATCAGCTTCGCCCAGGTGGGGCTGGGGGCGGTGCCCGCGGTGCTGGCGCTGCTGCTCGTGACCGACCGCCACGTGTCCTACTGGGCCGCCGCCGCGGTGATGCTGGGCGGCGCGGCGCTCACCGGCGCCCTCGTCGAGGTGGTGGTGATGCGGCGCTTCCGCCGCTCGCCGCGGCTGGTGGCCACGGTCGCCACCATCGGCCTCGCCCAGGTGCTCGCCGTCCTCGAGATCGCGATGCCCGCGCTGGTCTCGGGGCGGACGCTGGCGCCGCCGGAGTTCCCCACCCCCTTCCGCGGGCTGCGCTTCGAGCTCGGCGGGGTGATCTTCGACGGCGACCACATCGCCATCCTGGTGGTCGCGGTGGCGCTGATGCTCGGGCTCGCCGGCTTCCTGCGGCTGAGCCGCTACGGGGTGGCGGTGCGCGCCGCCGCCGAGAACGCCGACCGCGCCGCGCTGCTCGGCATCCCGGTGCGCCGGCTCTCGACCCTGGTGTGGGTGGTGGCCGCGGTCTGCTCGGCGATCGCGGTGTTCATGCGGGCGCCGGTGACCGGGCTCTCCCCCGGCGCGAGCGTCAGCCCCACGGTGCTGCTCTACGGCCTCGCCGCGGCGGTGGTGGCGGGCATGGAGAGCCTGCCGCTGGCGCTGCTCGCGGGCATGGGCATCGGGGTCATCGACCAGAGCGCCTTCTTCGGCACCTCGAAGCCCGACCTCAGCGCCGCGCTCATGCTCCCGATCATCCTCGGCGCCCTGCTGCTCCGCCGGGGCACGGTGAGCCGCGCCTTCGACACCGGCGTCTCCACCTTCCGCACCCTGCGCGAGTTCCGCCCCATCCCCCTGGAGCTGCGCGCCACCCCGGAGGTGCGCTGGGGCCGCATCGGGCTGCGCATCGCGGTCTGCGGGGTGCTCCTCGCGCTGCCGCTGGTGGTGGGCAGCGTCCGCGCGAACTTCGCCTCGCTGGTGGTGATCTTCGCGATCGTCGGCATCTCGGTGGTGATCCTGAGCGGCTGGGCGGGGCAGGTCTCGCTGGGCCAGTTCGCCTTCTGCGGCATCGGTGCGGCGGTGGCCGGCGGCCTCGCCGTCAACCACCACGCCGACTTCTTCGTCACCCTCCTCGCCGCAGGGCTGGCGGGCGCCGCCGCCGCGCTGCTCATCGGCCTGCCCGCGCTGCGGGTGCAGGGCCTCTTCCTCGCGGTGGTGACCCTCGCCTTCGCGGTGACCGTGCAGAACGTGGTCCTCGACCGCCAGTACACCTCGTGGCTGCTGCCCGGCCTCGACGCGCCGGTGCTGCGGCCGATCATCTATCGAGCCGTCGACGTCCGCGGCGACGTCGCCTTCTACTACGTCTGCCTCGGGGTGCTGGGGCTCGCCTGGCTGTGCGCGCGCTCGCTGCGCGCCAGCCACGCCGGCCGCTCGCTGATCGCGGTGCGCGACAACGTCGCCGCCGCCCAGGCGGTGGGCACCAGCGCCACCCGCGCCCGGCTCGCCGCCTTCGCGATCTCCGGGTTCATCGCCGCCGTGGCGGGGGCGCTGCTCGCCTACCAGCAGCAGGCCGTCGACCGTCCCACCTTCGGCGTGCTGACCAGCCTCGAGGTGTTCGTGTTCGTGGTGGTCGGCGGGCTCACCTCGCTGCCCGGGGCCCTGCTCGGCGCCCTCTACTACGAGGGGCTGCGCTACGTCGGGCCGGCGATCGGGCTCGGCGACCTCCAGGTGCTCGCCAGCGGGGTCGGCGTGCTCCTGCTCCTGCTCGCCGCGCCGGGGGGGCTCGCCTCGGGGCTGTACGGGGTGCGCGACCGGCTGCTCCGGGCGGTGGCGCGGCGCCACGGCATCGAGGTGCCCAGCCTGACCGGCGGTGACGGCGGCCGGGGCCGGGTCCACCGCCGCCGCCACCGCCGCCGCGCCCCCGCCCCGGCGCCGGCCGCCGGCACCGCGCCGCTGCTGGTCTGCGAGAGGCTCGAGGTCGCCTACGACTCCGTGCAGGTGCTCTTCGGGGTGAGCGCCGAGGTGCGCGAGGGCGAGGTGGTGGCGCTGCTCGGCACCAACGGCGCGGGGAAGTCGACCCTGCTCCGCGCCGTCTGCGGGCTGATGGAGCCGCTCGCCGGACGCATCCTCCTCGACGGCCGCGACATCACCGGCGCCGGCCCCCGGGCCGCCGCCCGGCTGGGCATCGCCCTGGTGCCGGGGGGGAGGGGGGTCTTCCCGACGGTGAGCGTCGCCGACCACCTCCGGCTCGCCGGGTGGCTGCTCGGCGGCGACCGCGCCGCCGCCGCCGCCGCCCGGACCCGGGTGCTCGGCCGCTTCCCCCGCCTTCGGGAGCGCCTCGGCCAGCGCGCCGGCGACCTCAGCGGCGGCGAGCAGCAGCAGCTCGCCCTCGCGATGGCGTTCATGACCTCGCCGCGGCTGCTGATCGTCGACGAGCTGTCGCTCGGCCTCGCCCCGGTGGTGGTGGCGCAGCTGCTCGACCAGGTGCGCGAGTTCCACGCCCAGGGCACCACGGTGGTGGTCGTCGAGCAGTCGCTCGAGATCAGCCTGGCGCTCGCCTCCCGCGCCTACTTCATGGAGAAGGGCGAGGTGCGCTTCGAGGGCAGGCCCGAGTCGCTCACCGAGCGCGACGACCTGGTGCGCTCGGTCTTCCTCGCCGAGCGGACGCCGGCGGCGGTCGCGCCGGCGGCCCCGGAGCCGGCGCCGGCCGGGCGGGCCACGGTGCTGCGGGTGCGCGCCCTGCGCCGCTCCTTCGGCGGCATCCGCGCCGTGGACGGCGTCGACATGGGGTTGGGGGAGGGCGAGATCCTCGGCCTGATCGGTCCCAACGGCTCGGGGAAGACGACCCTCTGCGACCTGGTCTCGGGCTTCCTCGAGCCCGACGGGGGAGGCATCGAGCTCGAGGGCGTCGAGGTGGCCGGCTGGTCGCCCGACCGCCGCGCCCGCTCCGGGCTCGGCCGCTCCTTCCAGGACGCGCGCATCTTCCCCTCTCTGACGGTCGCCGAGAACCTGGCCCAGGGGCTGGAGCGCCACCTCCACGTCCGCGACCCCCTGAGCGCCGCGCTGGGGCTGCCCGCGGTCTGGGAGCAGGAGGACGAGGTCGGCTGGACGGTCGCCGACCTGGTCGAGCTCATGAACCTCGGCGCCTACCGCGACAGCTTCGTCCGGGAGCTGTCGACGGGGACCCGCCGGGTGGTCGACCTCGCCATGATCCTCGCCCACAACCCCTCGGTGGTGCTCCTCGACGAGCCGTCGTCGGGCATCGCCCAGCGCGAGACCGAGGCGCTCGCCCCGCTGCTCCGCCGGGTGCGCTCCGAGACCGGGTGCGCGATGCTGGTGATCGCCCACGACATGCCGCTGATCAACGCGGTCTGCGACCGGCTGGTGGCGCTCGACCTGGGCCGGGTCATCGCCGAGGGCCCGCCGGCCGCGGTGCTCTCGGACCCGAAGGTGGTGACCGCGTACCTCGGTGCCGCGGCGGTGCCGGCATGAGGGGGGCCGGCACCCTGATCGCGGTGGCCGCGCTGGCCACCGGCCTGGCGCTGTCGGCCGGAGGCGTCCACCATGCCGCCGCGGAGGCGCCGGGCAGCACCGCCTGGTGGTCGGTGGCCGGAGCCCCCGGCGGCGCCCTGCCGCCGCCACCGGACGTGCAGACCGGCGAGCTGCTGGTCGAGGGCGCGGCGGGGGGAGGTTCGCCCGCCGTCCCGGCGCCGCCGGCGCCGCTGCCCGCCCCGCTGCCGCCGCCCCCGGCCGCTCCCGCCCCACCGCCGCCACCGGCGCTCCCGCCGCCGGTCTCGGCCGGGGGCGCGCCTCCCGGCGCGCTGGCGGTGGCGGCGCTGAGCTTCCCGGTCGCCGGCGGGGCGCAGGTGGGCACCCTGACCCTCGGCCTCGGCGGCGTGAAGCCGCCCTCGGTGAGCCTGATCGCCTGCCCCACCACCCAGCCCTTCCACCCCGTGGAGAACGGCCCGCTCAGCGACGTGCCGCCCTATGACTGCACCGTCAGCGACACCGCGACGCTCACCGGCGACGGCGCCGGCATCCACTTCGACCACCTCGCGGCGCTGGCCCGGGGCGGCAGCCTCTCCGTGGTCCTGCTCCCCGGCACCGCCGACCGGGTGGTGCTCACCCGGCCGGGACCGGCGGCGCTCGCGGTGGTGCCCGCACCGCCACCGCCGCCCGACGAGCCGCTGTCTCCGCCCGCCTCCGTCCCCGCGCCCGCGCCCGCCGCACCGGTCGCGGCCGCCGCGCCGGTGACCCTGCCCGACGCCGGGCCACCCGCCGCCCGTCCCCACCGCCGGGCGCTGCCCCGCACCGCCCTGCCCGCCCCCGCCGCCGCGGCGCCGGCGCCGCCGGTTCCCCGGCTGCTGCTGGCGATGACCCTGGCCGGCCTCGGCGCCGCCGCGCTGCTGCTCGGCCGTCCCGCCGCCACCTCGGGCAGCCGCGGCCTCCACCGCTTCGCCCGTCCCCGCACCGGGCCGGCGCCGCGGGTCTGACCCTCCCGGCTACCCGCCCCGCTGCCGCCGCACCAGCCAGCGGAGCCGCCGCGCCGACTCGAACGCCGCCTCGGCGGCGAGCTGGCCGACGCCGAGCGAGACGGTGGGATAGACGTGCACCGAGCCGGCCACCTGGCTCAGTTTGAGCTTCCGGGTGATCGCCAGGCCGAGCTCCCCGATCATCTCGCCCGCGGCGGGGGCGAGGATGTGGCCGCCGACCACCCGCCCCCCGGCGGTGACGATGACGATCGCGCCCTCGGTGGCGCCATCGGCACGGGCCCGGTCGGAGTGGGTGAGGTCCTGGCGGAAGACCTCGACGGCGTCCTCGCCGTGGGCGGCGCACGCCTCGGCGACGGTCATCCCCGCGTGGGCCAGCTCCGGGTCGGTGAAGGTGCACCAGGGGATGAGCGCGCGTGCCGTCCCCCTGCCCGGGAAGAACATGTCGCGGACGGCCCGAACCGCCTCGTAGCCGGCCGAGTGGGTGAAGAGGTGGCGGCCGGCGAGGTCGCCGGCGGCGTAGATCGACGGCACCGCGGTGCGCATCCGCTCGTCGACGGTGACGCCGCGGGGGCCCACGGCGACGCCCACCTCCTCGAGCCCCAGCCCCTCCACGTTGGGCCGGCGTCCGGTCCCCACCAGGATCTCCGCGGCCTCCCAGCGTGACGGCCGCCCGGCGACGGTGCCGTGGACCACCCTGCGTCCGTTCTCGACGGTGACCCGCCGGACGTCGACGTCGACCAGCAGCTCCACGCCCTCGTCGCGGAGCACCCGGGTGAGCACCGCGACCAGGTCGGGCTCGTCGCGGGGCAGGATCGCCGGCCCGCGCTGGAGCACGGTGACGGGGACGCCGAGCCGCCGGAAGGCCTGGGCCATCTCGATCGAGATCGGGCCGCCCCCGAGCACCACCAGGCTCTCGGGTGCGCGATCCAGCTCGAAGACGCTCTCGCTGGTGAGGAACCCGGCCTCGACCAGCCCCTCCACCTTCGGCGTCGCCGGCCGGCTGCCGGTGCAGAGGAGGATGAAGCGGGTGTCGAGCACCCGGCCTCCGGCCTCGACGGTGTGGGGGCCGGTCACCCGGGCGTCCCCGGCGACCAGCTCGACCCCGAGGTCGGTGAAGCGCGCCGGGCTGTCGTCGGTCGCCGCGATCGCGTCCTGGACGGCGTGGATCCGCCGCCAGACCGCGGCGCTGTCGACCTCGGGCTCGACCCCGGTGATCCCGTACCGATCCGCGGTGCGCATGTGGTGGGCCACCTTCGCCGAGGCGATCAGCGCCTTGCTGGGAACGCACCCGGTCCAGAGACAGTCGCCGCCGAGGCGGCCGCGCTCCACCGCCACGAGGCGGAGGTCGAGGGTCGAGGCGAACTCGGCGGCGACCATGCCGCCCGATCCCATGCCGACGATGACGAGGTCGAGGGCGTTCGCCATCGACCCATCATCACCGCCGCCTGTCGCCTCCCGCCAGTGCGGCGCCGCGGCCTCAGCCCGCCTTCTTCCGGGTGCCGCCGCGGCTGCTCGCGCGCGGCTTCGACGCCGGAGCCCGGCGCTGGCCGTCGCCGCCGCCGCGGCGGGCCGCCTCCACCGACGCCTTGAGCGCCTCCATCAGGTCCACCACCTTTGCCGGCTCGGGGGCGGCCGGCCGCTCCACCCTCCCCTTGCCCTGCTTCTCGGCGACCAGGGCGAGCAGAGCCTCGCGGTACTCGTCGTGGTACTCACTCGGGGTGAAGGGCCGGCTCATGCTCTCGACCAGCATCAGCGCCATGTCGATCTCGGCCTTCCCGACGCTCACCCTCGCGGGCAGCTTCAGCTCGCCGGTGTCGCGGATCTCCTCGGGCCAGTGCAGGGTCTCGAGCACCAGGGTGCCGTCGAGCCAGCTGATCCGGGCGAGGTGCTCGCGCTCGCGCAGCGCCACCTTGCCGACGGCGACCCGGCCGCTGCGCTCCAGGGCGGTGCGCAGCAGCGCGTACGGCTTGCGCCCCGCCTCCTCGGGCTCGACGTAGTACGACCGGTCCAGGTAGAGGTCGGGCACCTCGCCGCGCTCGCAGAACTGGTGGATCTCGATGGAGTGCGCCGAGGGCAGGGGCAGGCCTTCGAGGTCCTCGGAGGTGAGGACGACGTACTCGTCCTTGCCGATCTCGTATCCTCGGACGACCTCGTCCCAGGGCACCTCCCGTTTCTCCCTGGGACACCAGCGCAGGTTGCGGAGGCGGCTGCCGTCCTTCTTGCAGAGGAGATGGAAGGAGACCGACGATCGTTCCTCGGTCGCCACGTGGAGCCGCACCGGAATCGCCACCATGCCGAAGCTGATGGTGCCTCTCCACATCGCGCGCGGCATGCGGGCATGATACGCAAACTGTCACGTTTGCCCCGGCGCCGGTGCTGCGCCGGGCTCCTCCTCCTGCCGCTTCTCGGCCCCGCCGGGTGCGGCGCGCCGCCGGCGGCGACCGCGGCCTCGGCCCGGGACGTGGGCCTCCCCGGCACCTCAGGCCTGGTGCCCGACCCGGCGACGCCGCCGCCGCCCACGGACGTCGCCACCGTCGCCGTCCGTCCCTTCCGCGAGCCCAACGACCACGCCCACCGCAACTACTGCGGGGCCGGCGCCACCGAGGTGCTGCTCTCCGCCTGGCGGGACCAGGTCCCCGACGTCGAGGTGGTGGCCCGCACCGCCGGCCTCGACCCGCGCTCGGGCGAGACCGGCGCCCAGGCGCCGTCGCCGGTGGCCGGCCACACCGGCCCGCCGAGCCGCACCATCAGCCTCGCCGCGCTGTGGCTGGCGATGCGGCAGTTCATCACCGACGCGCCCGGCGACCCCGTCAACCTGATCCGGTAGTGGCGGCCCCGTCGAGGGCGCGGGAGGCGCAGCGCCTCGGCGCCGAGCTGGAGGCGATGCTCGCCGCCGTCGACGTCCCCGACGCCGCCGGGCGCGAGACCCTGCGGGCCACCTACGCCCGCCTCCGCGACGCCGAGCTCGACCGCACCGGCTGGCTCCGCACCCACGCGGTGCGGCTGCTGGGGCGCGATCCCGAGCCCCGCGACCGCGACCTCTTCGTCGAGGCGGCCCGCACCCACTGCAGCGACACCGGCGTCGACACCTCCGCCGAGATGCGCGGCCTCGCGCTGCTCGCGCTCTCGCGGGTCGACCACCTGACCGCACGCTGGCTGGCGGCGGAGCGTCTCCACGACCGCGAGCCGCCGAACCAGGAGCCCCACGCCACCGCGGTGGGGATCCTCGCCCACCACGGCGATCACCTGATCATCCGGGAGTGGCTCGACGGCCGGGGCATGGGCGCCCGGCCGCCCGGCGCCGCCGCGCTGGCGGAGGCCGAGCTCGCCCTGGCGATGCCGGCCTCGGAGTGGGTCCGGCGGGCGGCGGAGCGGCTCGGCGACGACCGGCCGGTCGAGACCCTCACCGCCGTCGAGGCGGTGGTGCGCGAGGTGCGCACCGAGCTGACCCCGGGCCTCGCCGCGCTGCTCCGCGCCATCGACGGCGCCGACCTCTTCCGCGCGGTCGCGATGACCCTCGCCGCCTCGCGGGAGACCGGCTTCCTCGACGCCCTCCTCGACCTCGTCGAGGAGGTCCCGCACCCGCTGCTCGACGCCTACACCGACGCCCTCACCATCTGCCGGTCGCCGCGTCGCAACGAGGTGCTGAGCCGGGTCAGCGCGCGGGCGCGCCGGGGGCCGGGCCCGGAGGAGTGACCCGGCGCGGTCGCAGCCCCAGCACCGGACCCAGGGCGGCGAAGGCGGCCACCACCGCCGCCCCCTGCACCACCCCGCCGGCGAGCGCCACGGTGAGCCCGTCCCGGGGCACGTAGCCGGCGGTCTCGAGGGCCGCGGCGAGGGTGGCGAGCGCGGCGCAGACCCGCCAGGGGTGCCCGCGCAGGTCGACGAGGGTGAGCACGCGGGGATGCCGCAGGGCGGCCCGGGCAGCGCGCTCCATCGTCCGCCGCAGCCGGCCGGCGAGACCGGGGGCCCGGCGCTCCAGCCCGCCGAGCCCGAGCAGCACCAGCTCGGCGAGGTCGTCCACGGGATGGGGGGCCGGATCGGCGGTGGGGGCGGCGCGGAGGCCGCGCACCGCCGCCACGGTGGTCGCCGCGGCGAGGACCAGCACCGCCAGCCCGAGCCCGGCGACGGCGAGGGCCAGGGGCGAGGAGCGCACCTCGTCGAGGTGGCGAAGCGCCGCCACCCCGTCGCCGAGCGCGGCGAGCGCCCCGGCGAACGCGGCGACGAGCAGGCCGCGGAGCAGGGCGCCGCGGACGGCGGAGGCCGTCGCCGCGCGGCGATGCCGGAGCACGCGGACCGCGATGACCGCGCCGGCCACCACCGCGATCTCCACGGCGAGCAGGGTGACCAGCGAGAGCAGCGGTTCGTCGGGCCACCAGCGCGGGGCGCCGGCGTCGTTGACCACCTCGGTGAAGCGGAGCACCGCGATGGTGGCGAGGACGGTGAGGAGGGCGAGGCCGAGCCGCGAGGCGGTCGCCGCCGCACCGGCCCCGAGCTGCTCGCGGATCCGCCGCGCCAGCAGCGCCGGCGGCCCGAAGTCGCGCACCGCGGCGGCCTCGGCGGCGGCGGGGCCGAGCCCGGCGGCGACCCCCGCGGCGACGGCGCAGCGGAGATGGTCCTCGGCCTCGAGCAGCACCCGGCGGCGGCGCCGGCCGGCGGGCAGCAGCCGGCCGAGCTCGGCGAGCAGCCCGGCGATCACCCGACGCCCGCCCCGAGCACACGCTCGACGGCGTGGGAGAAGTTGCGCCAGGTGCCGCGATGCCCGGCGAGCGCCCGGCCGCCGCGACCGGTGAGCGCGTAGACGCGGCGGGGCCGGCCCGGCTCGGTGCTCCAGCGGCTGCTCAGCAGGCCGTCGCGCTCGAGGCGGTGCAGCGCCGGATAGACGGTGCCCTCGGCGAGGTCGAAGGCGCCCTGGCTGCGGTCGCGCAGGGACTCGATGACCGCGTAGCCGTGGGCGGGATGCTCGGCGAGCACGGCGAGGAGGAGGCCGTCGAGGTGGCCGCGGAGCAGGTCCGGGCCGAGCCCGGGGCGGTGATCCCCCATACCTAGTTACTCTAGGCATCGACAGGCTAGGGGTCAAGGGCCCCGGGGTCGCGAGGCGATGACGGTTGTCGCGGCGCCGCGACACCTGTCACAGGCGTGCACGGCCTGTTTTTTTCGAGGCGAGGCCGCGGTCTTCCCCCTTCGAACCCGGCGACCTCTCTCGCCGGGACCCGGGTGGGGCAAGCCACCGAAGGACACCGACATGAACGCACGCAAGCTCGTCATCGCCGCCGGGGCCGCGACCGTCGCCGGCGCACTCTCCGCCACCATCGCTCTCGCCGCCGACGGCGGCAGCCTCAGCGCCACCGCGGGCTCTCAGCCCTCGGGCTCGGCCAGCGCCTCGGCGGGCGGCAGCAGCGGCGGCGGCAGCTTCTCGGTGACCCTGCCCGCGACGCCCGACGTCCAGGGTTTCCTCGCCGGTGCCCAGAGCCACGCCGATGCGCTCGCCGCGGCGATCGAGGGCCGGGCCGCAGCGGTCGCCCATCAGGCGGACGGCTGGGCCGACAGCGCCACGGCCACGGCCGAGGCGAACGGTGACCAGGCCCAGAACCAGGTCAAGGACGGCGTCGCCGATTCGAAGAGCGCGGTCGACACCACCGTCGCCGGCGCGAAGGGCGCGGTCGACAGCACCGTTCCCGGCGCGAAGAGCACCGTCGTCGACGCGGTCGGGGATGGCAAGGGCGCGGTCGCGAGCGGCGTGACCACCGTCGAGGGCACGGTCGCCTCGGTCCTCGGCGCGGCCAGCGGGGGCGTCCCCGCCATCGGCCAGCCCACCGTGAGCATCGGCGCCGGCTCGGTGTCCGCCTCGAACAGCGGCGTCCACGCCGGCGCCCCGAGCATCTCGGTGAGCGGCGGCTCGGTGAGCCTGGGCCTCCCCACCATCCCCTGACCGATACCGCCGCCTCTGCACCAGGCGGCGTTCCCCAGGCGGGGCGGGGCCGGACGGCCCCGCCCCGTCCGGCTTCCCGGCCCCCACCGGCGCCCACCTATGCTTCCCCCCTATGCCGCTGCCGCCGGAGCGGGCCATCGCCGCCGCGCTGCTCTCCGCCATCGCCGACGGAGACCGGCACGCGCTGCGCGAGCTGCGTCCCCGGCTCGCCGCCGACCTCCGCGTCTCCGCCGAGGACCTCACCGTCACCGTCGGGTGGAACCCGCGCGAGACCCGCTTCGCCTTCACCGTCGGGCACGCCCGGACCCTGCTCACCCGCCACGGGCTCGCGGTGATGGTCGAGCCCGGGGTGATCGCCATCACCGGCGCCGGCCGGGCCCTGCTCGGCGGCCCCGGTGGCGCCGCCGCGCTCGAGGCCCGGTTGCTTCCCCCGGCGCCGCCCCCCGCGATCCTCGGCGGCGACCCCCACCGCACCGCGCCGGCGCCGATCCCCGGCCCGGCCGGCCTCGGCCGCGGGGTGGTGGTCGGCCCCCACGACCCGGTGCCCGACCCCTGGAGGGGGCTGCCCGAGGTCGCCGTCGGCGAGCCCGAGCTGGAGCGCCCGTCCGCCGCGGTGGAGCGCCTCCACCTCGCCTGGGTGCGGCGCCGGCCGGTGGTGGTGCGGCTCGGCGTCGACCGCGACCGGCTGCGGGCGCTGCGGAGCTGGCAGCTGCCCCTCTGGGAGCTCGGCCCCGGCTTCGTCCCCTGGACCGACCGGCTCGCCCACCTGGTCTGGAGCAACAACTACGACGCCCGCGGCGGGCGCGGCCCGGTGTGGTGGTGGTCGGTGCGCGCCGCCGACCTCGGGGCGGAGCGCACCCCGGCGGGACCCGCCGATGTCCGCCTCCCCGGCGGCGGACCGGCCTGGGTCGACGGCGGCCCGCGGCGGCCCCTCGACTCCGAGGAGCTCGGCGCGGTGGTGGTGCACGCCGAGACGGTGCGGGCCGGCTGGCTGCGGACCGCGCCACCGCCGCGGGCGCCCCGCGGCGACCTCGCCCCCGACCAGCGGGCCGCGGTGGCGCATCCGGGCGGACCGGCGCGGATCATCGCCCCCGCCGGCTCGGGCAAGACCCGGGTGCTCACCGAGAGGCTGCGCCACCTCGTCGTCGACCGCGGCTGGGAGCGCGAGACCGTGCTCGCGCTCGCCTACAACCGCCGCGCCAGCGAGGAGATGGCCCGCCGCTGCACCGACTTCGGGCCGCGCACCCAGACCGTCCACGCCCTCGGCTGGGCGATCGTCCGCGACGCCGAGCCGGGCACCCGGCTGATCGGCGACGGCGAGGTCCGCGAGATCCTCGCCCGCCACTGCCCGCCGCTCGACCGCAGGGCAAACACCGACCCGCTCGGCCCCTACCTCGACGCCCTCCAGGCCACCCGCGAGGGGCTGCGCGACCCGGTCGCGGTCGAGCGCGGCGGCGAGCAGGTGCCCGGCTTCGCCCGCGCCTTCGACGAGTACCGCGCCGAGCTGCGCGAGCGCCACCTCGCCGACTTCGACGAGCAGGTCTACCGCGCCTGCGAGCTCCTCCTCGAGGACGCCGCACTGCGGCAGAGCTGGCAGGGGTCGTGCCGCCACCTGCTCGTGGACGAGTTCCAGGACCTCACCCCGCTCCGCCTGCTGCTGATCCGGATCCTCGCCGCGCCGGCGCTCGACGTCTTCGCGGTGGGCGACGACGACCAGGTCGTCTACGGGTACACCGGCGCCGACCCCCGCTTCCTCATCGGCTTCGGCGAGCTCTTCGGCGGCGCCACCGAGTACGCCCTCGAGGTCAACCACCGCTGTCCGCCCGCCCTGGTCCACGCCGCCGCGACCCTGCTCGGCCACAACCGAGTGCGGGTGCCCAAGACGATCCGCGCCGGGCGCGCCGGCGGCCATCCCCACGCCCTCCGCATCCGCCGCCATCCCGGCGAGGGCGGCGCCGCCGCGGTGGTGACCGCGGTGCGCCAGTGGATCGACGCGGGCGCCACCCCGGCGAGCATCGCGGTGCTGGCCCGGGTCAACGCCGCCCTCCTCGCCCCCCAGCTCGCCCTCGGCGCCGCCGGGGTGCCGCTGGTGCCGGCGGTGCGCGGCGACGTGCTGCGCCGCACCGGGGTGCGCTCGGCGCTGGCGCTGCTGCGGCTGGGCGCCGATCCCGAGCGGATGTCCCGCCACGACATCGAGGAGATCGCCCGCCGCCCGCTCCGCGGCCTCGGCCGCGAGTTCTTCGAGCGCCTGGGGCGGCGCACCCACTGGTCGACCCGCGAGCTCCGCGACCTCGGCGCCCGGCTCGACGACCGCGACCGGGGCCGCCTCCTCGGGCTGATCGAGGACATCGGCACCCTCTACGACTGCGTCGCCGGTGGCACCACCGCGGCGGCGCTCGAGGCGGTGCGGCGGATCGGCCTCGAGCGCTCGATGCGGAGCCTCGACTCCGGGGGCCTGCAGCGCGAGTCCCACCTCGACGACCTCGACGCGCTGGGGGCGCTCGCCGCCCTGCACACCGTTCCGGCCAGCTTCGAGGCCTGGCTCCGCGATCATCTCGGCGACCGCTCCGGTGGCACCGGGGTCACCCTCTCGACGGTGCACCGGGTCAAGGGCGAGGAGTGGGACCTGGTCTGCATCACCGACGTGCGCCGCGGGATGATGCCCCACCGCCTCGCCGCCGACGTCGAGGAGGAGCGGCGCATCCTCCACGTCGCCCTGACCCGGGCGCGCGAGCAGGTGCTGGTGCTCACCGACGCCGCCCGGCCCAGCCCCTTCGTCGGTGAGCTGCTCGAGCCGGCGGAGGGAGATGCCCGGGTGATCTGACACCGTGCGAGATGCCCGGGTGATCGAAGACAGGTCTTCACCGGGGGGAGGCGACGCCTCCCCCCGCTCAGGCCCAAGACATCGTGCGCTGGCGCGCCCGATGCCGGGGCCTCCCCCCCTCCACCACGGCACTCGCCGGCGACGCTCGCGTTGCTCGCTCTGCGTCTTCGCGCCGGGCGGCCGAGGTGCCACGAGGAACGCTGCGCGTTGCTCACAACCACTCGCCGAGCAACTCGGACGGGTGAATTGCTTGACCCCCGGAGCCGCGTCTCGCGCGTCCACGGCACTCCTGCACGGCCGCGCAAACTGCGGAACACGGAGCGCTCCGCCTGTGTAGCTCGGCGCCCGGCGCGAAGATGAAAAGCGCGCGAACGCGCGCGTCGGCCGGGAGTCCGGCCGTGGAGGGGGCGCCGCTCGGCATCGCGCAAGCGCAGCGCCGCGCGATGTCTTTGCGGCGAACGGGGGAGGCGTAGCCTCCCCCGAGTAAAAACCGATGGCGCCGAACCCACCGTCCGAGCCACCCGGCCCGCCGCTCACCGCCGCTAACCGTCCGAACCCCTGTTCGTGTTATCGTCGGCGCCATCGAGCAGCTGTTCGGTGACACAGAGAGCGGGGTGGTCCACCGGCTCGCCCGTCGGCGGCGCACGGTCCACCGAGGCGAAGCCTCCGCGATCTCCCGACTGCAGCACCAGCTGCGGAATGTGGAGCTCGCCGCAGGGGGCGCCGCCGCCGAGTTGCTGCGCATCCTGAGCGACCAGCGTCAGGCGCTTCACGGCAGCGACCTCGAGGTCCTCGAGGATCTCGCCGACCGCATGGGTGAGGCACGCGCGGCCGCCTGGCGCGGTGGTCAGGACGTGGTGCGCCTCCGCTCCCGGGGCGGCTGATCCGCGGCCCGAGCCTGCTTTAGACTGGCCTCCCACCGTCCGACCGACCTGGGAGAGACGCCATGACCGAGGCCTCGTCGCACCCGCCGGGCATTCCCTCGTGGACCGACCTCACCACCTCGGACCTCGACGGCGCCATCGCCTTCTACACCGCGCTCTTCGGCTGGGAGGCACACAGGGCGGAGGAGCCGGAGGCGGGCGGGTACACCATGATCACCAGGAACGGCAGGTTCGTGGCCGGCATCGCGCCGGGTCAGGGCCGGCCGCCGTCCTGGATGACCTACGTGACCACCGGCGACGTCGACGCCACCACCGAGAAGGTCAGGGCGGCGGGCGGGACGGTGGTCACGGAGCCGATGCAGGTGATGACCGCGGGACGGATGGCGGTCTACGTGGACCCGACCGGTGCCGCGTTCGCGGTGTGGCAGCCGGGTGATCACACCGGCGCGCAGCTGGTCAACGAGCCCGGCGCGCTGTGCTGGACCGAGTTGCAGACCCGTGACCCCGACGCCGCGAAGGCGTTCTACGCGGCGGTGTTCGGCTGGGGCAGCGAGACCGCCACCGGGCCGATCCCGTACACGGAGTGGAAGCAGGACGGGCGGAGCATCGGCGGGATGATGCCGATGAGCGCGGACTTCCCCCCCGAGGTCCCGGCCCACTGGGTGGTGTACCTGGGCGCCACCGACGTCGACGCCGACACCGCCCGTGCGGTGGAGCTCGGAGCCAGGGTGATGGTGCCGCCGATGGACATCCAGGAGGGGCTGCGCTTCTCCTGGATCACCGACCCGCAGGGCGCGTCCCTCGGCCTGCTGCGTATGAGCGGCTGACCCTCGGGTCAGGCCCGCGGCGGGGCGCACCAGTACTTGACGAATCCGGCCACAACGACCTAAGGTGCTCTGGCCTCCACGTTCTGCACACGTCACACCAGAGGGAAGGGAAATGACGCACGGCGACAGCCGCACCCGTCGACAGCGTCCCCACGCACCGCGCGGGGTCTGCATCGGAGTGGGGGCCGTGCTCTCCGCCACCGGAGGCACCCTGCTCACCGTCGCCGCCGCCGGGGTGCTCGGTGGCGGTGCGCTGGTGACCACCGCGTTCGCGGGCGGCCGCCCGCACGCCGCCATCGAGTCGGCGGCGCGCCCCGCGACCGGGGCGATCCCGCCGCCGGTGGCCGTCCCCGCCCCGGTGGCGCCCGCCTCGGTGCCCCCGGTCACCGGGGGCCACGTCGAGAGCGCCGCCCACGAGACCGCGCCGGTCACCGCGGTGGTCGCGAGCGCACCCGCGCCGCCTCCGCCGCCGGTGACCGCCGCGCCACCGCCACCGCCACCGGCCCCGGCGCGGGCCCGCGCCATCGCCATCCCGGTGACCGGCGCCGCGGGGCGCGCGGCCCCGCTGACCGGCGCCGGATTGCTCGGCGGCGGCGTTCTCCTGCTGCTGCGCAGCCTCCGCCGCCCGTCGCGGCGCCCGCAGCCCTTCGACGACGCCATTCCCGCGTACTGGTAGGCGCCGCTCCGGAGCGGACGGCGAGACGCAATCGGCGCGTTCGGTCAGAACGCACAAGCCTCCGCCGGCTCCGGAAATACAAGGGTGGCCTTGCTCGGGGTTGATCGTGCATACTGGATCGCGTCGGGCAGCCAGGGGTGGCGCGCCTGACGGAAAGGATGGACCCGGAGCGCATATGCAGCCTGCGCAACGGGATATTGGTGATTGCCGCGTGCGCCCTCCGCACCGGCAGGCATTCGCTGCTTCCAAGGTTGGGGCGTCTCTATCGAGACGCGCATAAGGAGCGGGCATGTTCGCCTTCGGGAGGCCGGCATCGTTTGGCCGGCGCGCAACCATCGGATCGGTCGTCGTCGCCACGCTGTCCGCCGGTGCACTGGCGGCCCGTCCGGCCGCCGCCGCCGCCCCGGACACCTCACCCTCCTCTGCCGGAGTGATGGGAGTCGTTCCCACACTGCTCCGTGACGCACTCGACCTCGGCCCGCTGGTGTCGCGGCCGCTGGGTGTGACCATGTCGCTGCCGCTGCGCGACCAGGCCGGGCTGCGCTCGCTGATCGCCGCGCAGAACACCCCGGGGAATGCGGAGTACCACCACTTCCTCACCCCCGACCAGTTCGCCCAGCGGTTCGGTCCCGACCCCGCCACCGTGGCCCAGGTCACCGGTTGGGCGGCCGCGTCGGGGCTGAGCGGGATCACCGTCTCGCCCAACCGCACACTGGTGTCGATGCAGGGCGCCAGCGATCACATCGGCAGCCTGCTCGGCATCCACCTCGAGAACTACCTGAGCAACCACGGATTCAGCTTCTTCGCCCCCTCGGCGGTGGCCACCCTGCCCGCGCAGCTGGCCGGCCGGGTCACCGCGGTGCTCGGGCTGAGCAGCCTCAACCACCTGAGCGTCACCCACACCACCGCCGGGCTCGTCCCGGCGGCGAGCGGCGCCTTCAAGGGCTACGGCCCCCAGGAGTTCAACTCCTTCTACCACGCGCCCGGGCCGCAGCCGGCGGCGCACCGCGACGGCTCGGGTCAGACCCTGGCGATCCTCGCCGAGGGCGACCTGACCCAGCCCCGCGCCGACCTGGTCCAGTTCGAGAACCAGTTCGGCCTTCCCCACGTGCCCTGGACCACCGTGCCCGTCGGCGCCGGACCGTTCACCGACACCGCGGGGGCGCCGGAGTGGGACCTCGACACCCAGTACTCGACCGCGTTCGCGCCGGCGGCGTCGAACCTGCTCGTCTACCAGGCCTCGTCGCTGAGCGACCAGGACATCATCGCCGAGATCAACAAGTGGGTCACCGACAACCGCGCCGCGCAGGCGAGCGCATCCTTCGGTGAGTGCGAGTCCCTGGCCCACGTCAGCGGCTTCGCCACCGCCGCCGACACCGCTCTCGCCCAGGCGGTCGCCCAGGGCCAGACCCTGTTCTCCTCGAGCGGCGACACCGGCTCCTTCTGCCCCTTCCTGGTCAGCCAGAACGGGCTTCCGATCGGCCTCCCCGGCCCCAACTACCCGGCCGCCAGCCAGTACGCGGTGAGCGTCGGCGGCACCACCCTGACCCCCGACGGCAAGGGCGGCGCCACCGAGACCGCGTGGCTCGCCGGCGGCGGCGGTCCCGCGCTCTTCGAGCCCACCCCCGCATGGCAGGCGGGAGCGGGCGGCAGTTTCCTCGGCGTCAACCGCGGCACCCCGGACGTCAGCCTCGACGCCGACCCCGCCTCCGGCTACGCGACGATCGTCAACGGCAAGCAGTTCGCCGTCGGCGGCACCAGCGCCAGCTCGCCCTCGTGGCTGGGCATCTGGACCCGGCTGCAGTCGTCGCACAGCGGCGGCGGCCTCGGGTTCGCCAATCCGACCCTCTACTCGCTCCCCGCGGCGGCCTTCCACGACATCACCCAGGGCTTCCAGGGGCTCTTCGTGGCCACCCCCGGCTGGGACTACACCACCGGGCGCGGCACCCCTGACATCGCCGCCCTGATCGCGGCGCTGGGCGGTGCCCCGGCCGCCGCCACGGCGCCCGCCCCGGCGGCGGCCTCGCCGGTCCTCCCGGTGGCCCCGCCGGCACTGCCGGTGGCCTCGGCCCCGGCGTCGAATCCGCTCCGGTCGATCACCACCCTGCTGCTCGGCGGCACCGGGACCAGCGCGTCGCCCGGCGGCGGCCTGCTCGGCCTCGGCCTCCTCGGCGGACGGGGCTAGCTTTCCCGAACGACCCCAACGAGGCGGCGGAGGCCTGCCCTCCGCCCGCCTCACCAGGGGGGGACGACATCTGGGCACCGCGCCGGTTGCCAGTGCCCCACGTTCCGCGTACGCTCGTAGCACGCCACGCACGATGTCGTGCGGCGACTCCGCGGCATGAGGATGATCCCCGAGCAGCCCGAGCCCGAGCAGGAGCCCGTCTGGGTCCAGGGGGTCAACTGTGGCCGCTGCGGCTGGCCGAACGCACGCCAGGTGCAGCGCGGCATGCGGCGGGTTCAGTTCGTCTGCCAGTGGTGCGAGCAGTTCACCACCGCGGTGGTCGATCCCACGCTCAAGGGGATGATCGGTTTCTGAGCGGGGGACGTCCCCCTCCCCCGGGCATCCCCCCGGGGGGCGCAAATGCGCGGTGTCCTCACCCATCACCTAGAACGGCGTGGTATGACTGCGACAACCGGTACCCGGCGTGCGCCGCGGCCGGCCGTTTGGGAGGGCCCCGGCCGTGGGTTGGAAGAAGAACAAGTTCATTCTCTATCCGGTGGAGTTCCTCTGCGGAGTGGGGATCGTGGCGATGATGGCCGTCACCGGGCTGGTGAAGTCGGTCACGCTGTTCCCCGACTGGCAGCGCTACAAGAAGATCCGCAACATCTAGCCCTCCAGCCGGCCGCCGGGAGCCGGAGCGCTCCTGGCACGGTGAACCTTGAGACCGCCACGCTCGAGGTGGCGCGCACCGCCTCGAGGGTGGCGGTCTCGTCCGGAGTCCCCCTCGCGCCCTCCTCCGGGTCGCTTTCACAGTTGATGGTGGCAGCGCGCCTGCGAGGTGGGATAGATTGCCTCCAGTGGCGCGGAAGGGGATGGAGGACGGTGTGCAGCCCACGCTCCGAGGTCTGGCGGCACTTCTCGGCACCGCCGGCCTGCTCACCCTGGTCATCCCCCAGCCCGCCGGGGCACGCACCGACGCCGGGTTCGTCAACGGCAGCGGCGCGGCGCGGGGCACGGCGCTGCGGCTCGCCCCGCGCACCGGGGGGCTGACCTACGCCGTCACCACCGGCGACTCGCTCGCGTCCTACCAGGGCACCGAGGGCCGCGCCCAGGCCCAGGCGCTCGACCTCGGGATCTTCGGCCTGCTCCTGACCACGGTCTCGGCATGCGGCCAGCAGCCGCTGCTCAAGCCCGAGCAGGTTCCCGGTCCGGTGCAGGCCAACTCGAGCCACGGGGCCGCCAGCAGCACCCACGACCTCGCCGGCGGCGGGATCGCGGCGGTCGGCACCGAGACCGCCGCCGCCCGCCCCGACCAGTCCTCCGCCGACGCCTCGAGCGCGACCCTGGACCTGCCCGGGGTGCTCACCGTGGGCGGCGCCGTCAGCCACGCCGAGACCCGGCTGGTCCCCGGCCTCCGGCGCGAGGCACACGCCGACGCCTCGATCGCCTCGGTGAGCCTCGCCGGAGGCGCGGTGCAGCTGCTCGGGCTGCGCTGGGACGTCACCCAGCGCACCGGCGACGCGCCGGTGCACGACGGCGGCTTCCACGTCGGCGAGATCCGCGTCGGCGGCCAGAGCCTGCCGGCGGGACCGCTCGGCGGCGTGCCCGGGCCCGCGGAGCAGGCGCTGCAGTCGCTCGACGGCGCCAACCAGGCGCTCGCGCCGTTCGGCATCCACCTCAGCCCGCCGGCGGTGCGCACCCTCAAGGACGGCACCGTCGACGTCGGCCCGCTGCGCATCAGCCTGGGCGGCACCACCCAGCTCTCGGCGCCGCTCGGCTCCGCCCTGGCGTCGGCCCAGCCCGCCCGCGAGGCGGTGCTGGCGGCGCTGAAGGGCGACCCCCAGAACTGCCAGGACCCGCGCGGCGGCCTCGGCTCCCTGGCGAATGCCGGCCTGCTGGTCGGCGACATCGCCTACGGCGGGCTCACCGGCACCGGCGGGGTCGACGTCGACCTCGGCGGCGTCCACGCCACCACCGAGGGCATCGCCTACCACAACCCCTTCGGCGACTTCCTGCCGCTCTCTCCCTTCGGAGGCACCACCGTCACCGACACCATCCCCCCCGCCGTGCTGACCCCGGCAGCGCCGACCGTCCTCCCGCCGGGCCCGGCGGCGGCCGGCACCACCCTGATCACCCCCGCGACCGCGGGACGCAGCTTCACCGCGTGCGTCACCCCGGGCTCGTTCGGCCGTTCCGGCTGCAGCACCCACGACCTCGCCCGCGCCGCCGCCGTCGCCGGGCTGGGCATCGCGGTGCTGCTCTTCGCCGGGGACGTGCTGCTCCTGTTCCGGCGCCGCCGGGTGGGGGTGGGGTCGTGAGCGGCGAGCGCGGCCGGCTGCCCGGCGCCGAGGGACGGCTGCTCCGCGGCTACGGGCCGCTGCTGGCGATGACGGTCGCCTTCGCGCTGATGGTCACCCTGGTGCCCACCGTCGCCCGCGAGCAGACCGTGGTCCACGACGGCACCGCCGCCGCGGGCAGCGTGACCACGATCGGCCCGGGCACCGGCGCGCTGGCACCGGGGGTGACCGGCGGCGCGCCGGGCACCACCGGCCCCGGCGGCGGCACGTCGGTCACCCGCGGCGTCGCCGCCGGGCACGCCAGCGGCTGCACCGACCGCCGCCAGCAGGTGCCCGGCGACCCCTACTCGCCGCCCTGCGTGCTCTTCAGCGGCGACAACGGCGGCGCCACCACCCGCGGCGTCACCAGGGACACCATCACCGTCGCGATGCGCATCACCGCCGATCCCGACCTCTCCTCGACGATCGCGAAGATCACCGGTTCCGACCTGATCGACAGCAGCGAGGAGGCGATGCGGACCGCGCAGGGGCTGACCGACTACTTCAACGCGCGCTTCCAGTTCTACGGCCGCAAGATCAAGCTGGTCCCCTTCCAGGGGCAGGGCGCGCTCACCCGCGAGTTCCTCGGCGCCGGGCAGGAGCAGGCCAACGCCGACGCCATCAAGGTGGCGAGCGAGGTCGGCGCCTTCGCCGACGTCACCGCGCTGACCGAGCCCTACTCCGACGCGCTCGCGCGGCAGAAGGTGATGGCCATCGGCGCGCCGTACATGTCGCGGCAGTGGTTCCTCGACCGCCGTCCCTACGCCTGGAGCACCTTCACCGACTGCACCCTGGTCGCCCAGAGCAACAGCGACTGGTTCAACAAGCGGATCATGGGCAAGCCCGCGAAGTACGCCGGGGGCGACCTCGCCGGCAAGTCGCGCAAGGTCGGCATCGTGGTGCCGGACAACCCCGAGTACCAGCAGTGCCTGCACGACGGCCTCAACATCCTGCATGCCGCCGGCAACGACGCCGCCACCTTCAACTACTCCCTCGACCTCGCCAGCCTCTCCAACCAGGCGGCGAGCATCATCGCCAAGCTGAAGGCGGCGGGCATCACCTCGGTGGCGTGCGCGTGCGACCCCATCCTCCCCGTCTTCCTCACCGCCAAGGCGCACGAGCAGGGCTACTACCCGGAGTGGCTGGTGCAGGGCACCGCCTTCACCGACACCGACATCGCCGGCCAGCTCTACGACCAGACCGAGTGGACCCACGCCTTCGGCATCAGCACCCTCGGCCCCCAGCTGCCGGAGCGCGCCGGCCTCGGCTACAACGCCTACAAGGCGGTGCGCGGCGACGAGCCGGCACACAGCGTCGAGCTCATCTACTACCAGCTCTACATGATCGCCATGGGCATCCAGCTCGCCGGTCCCAGCCTCACCCCGGGGAACTTCGAGCGGGGGATGTTCTCGTACCCGGGCGGCACCGGTGAGGCGGGGACCTGGGGCTTCGGCCCGGGCCACTACACGCCCACCCAGGACTACAAGGAGATCTGGTGGGCCGCCGACCGGCCCTCCACGTACAACAACAAGCAGGGCACGTACGTGACCAGCGGGTCGCGCTATCGACTGGGGCAGGTGCCGGCGGGCGACCCTCCCGTGTTCCGGTGAGCGGCCGCCGCATCGCGGCCGCAACCGCCGCCGCCACCGCCCTCGCGGTGCTGGTGGCGACCCGGGTGGCGCCCGGCCGGGTGCCGCTCGGCATCGTCGTCCAGGGAGCGATCCTGGGGACGGGCACGGGCCTGCTCGCCGTCGGCCTGGTGCTGACCTACCGCGCCACCCGGGCGATCAACTTCGCCTACGGCGCCATCGGCGGGGTGGGCGCGTCGCTCGCCGTCGGCCTGCACCTCGGCCACGGCCTGCCCTGGCTGCTGGCGGTGCCGGTCGCGGTGCTGACCGGGGTCGCGGTCGGCGGAGCCGTCGAGCGGCTGGTGATCCGCCGCTTCAGCGACGCCCCCCGGCTGGTGCTCACCGTGGCCACCATCGGCCTCGCCCAGCTGCTCGGCGGCATCGAGCTGCTCATCCCCCAGGTGCTCGGCACCAACTCGCTGGTTGGCGGATTCGAGACTCCGCTCAACCGCCTCCACCTCAGCGTCGACCCGATCATCCTCACCGGCAACGACATGCTCATCCTCGCGGTGGTGCCGGTGGTGCTGGCGGCGCTCTCCTGGTTCCTGCTCCGCACCGAGGCGGGCATGGCGATCCGGGGCATCGCCGAGAATGCCGACCGCGCCCGCCTCCTGGGCATCCCGGTGGGCCGGCTGTCGCTGCTGGTCTGGCTGGTCGCGGGCGGCTTCGCCGCGCTCACCGTGACCCTCACCGCGCCGGGCTCGGGGCTGACCATCGACGCCGCCGCCGGCGCCACCCTGCTCCTGCCCGCGCTCGCCGCCGCCGTCGTCGCCGACCTCGAGTCGCTGCCCGCGGCCTTCGGGGTCGGGGTCGGCCTCGGCGTCGTCGACCAGGTGGTGCGCTGGAACATCGACAAGCAGGCGATCGAGACGGTGGTCTTCCTGGTGGTGATCATGGTGGCGCTGCTGGTCCGGCACCGCCGCACCAGCCGGGTCGACGCCGACCTCTCCAGCTGGTCGATCGCCTCGGGCGCGCGCCCGATCGCGGCCGCGCTGCGCGCCCTGCCCGAGGTGCGCGCGGCCCGGGTGCTGGCGGTGGCGGCGATCGCCGCCGCGGCGCTGCTGGTGCCCGCGCTGGCGACGCCCAGCCAGCTCGACCAGGCCAGCATCTGGCTGGTCTACGGCCTGGTCGCGGTCTCGCTGGTCGTCCTCACCGGCTGGGGCGGCACCGTGAGCCTGGGCCAGATGGGCATCGTCGGGGTCGGCGCCCTGGTCGCCGGCAACCTCATCAGCCGCTGGAACGTCGACCTCTTCCTCGCCCTGACCGGCGGTGCCGTCGCCGGCGGGCTGGTGGCGCTGCTGGTGGGCCTGCCCGCGCTGCGGGTGCGCGGCCTGTTCCTGGCGGTGACCACCCTCGCATTCGCGGTCGCGGTCGACTCCTTCTTCCTCAACCCCGCCAACTTCCGCACCCTGATCTTCGAGGACTTCGAGCGCCCGGTGCTCTGGCATCGCTTCGACCTGCGCAGCGAGCGCGCCCTCTACCTGGTGTGCCTGGGGGTGCTGGTGCTCACCGTGCTGCTGGTCCACGGCCTGCGCCGGGCGCGCAGCGGCCGGGCGATGATCGCGGTGCGCGACAACCAGCGCGGCGCGGCGGCGATCGCGGTGCCGACGGTGCGCACCCGGCTCACCGGGTTCGTGGTCGCGGGGGTGATCGCCGGGGTGGCCGGCGCGCTCCACGCCACGGTGCTGCGCAGCATCGGCTTCCACACCTACGAGACGTCGCTCAGCCTTCTGGTCTTCTCGATGGCGGTGATCGGCGGCCTCGGCTCCATCGGCGGCGCGCTCAGCGGCGTCGCCCTCGTCGAGCTCTCCGGCTACCTGTTCCCGAGGCTGCAGCTGATCATCACCGGCGTCGGCATGCTCTTCGTGCTGCTGGTGATCCCCGGTGGCCTCGCCGAGGCCGCGGAGCGCACCCGCGACCACCTGCTCGCGCTGCTCGCCCGCCGGCGGGGCATCGACCTGACCCGGGCGGCGGACGCGTCCCGCACCGAGGCCGACCCGGTCCCCGCCCCGGCGGCCGCCGGGATCGCGACGGGGGCGTCGCGACCGGCGCTGCTCCGCTGCCAGGGCGTCGACGCGGGCTACGGCTCCCTGCAGGTGCTCTTCGGCGCCGAGCTGTCGGTCGCCGAGGGCGAGATCCTCGCCCTGCTCGGCACCAACGGCGCCGGGAAGTCGACGCTGCTCCGGGCGGTCGCCGGGCTGCTCGACATCAGCGCGGGCAGCATCGAGTTCGACGGCTCCGCGGTCCACGGCCATGCCGAGCGGCTCGCCGGCCGCGGACTGGCGCTGATGCCGGGCGGCCGTGGCGTCTTCCCCGGTCTCACCGTCGCCGAGAACCTGCGCCTCGCCTGCTGGCTGCTGCGCTCCGACCGTGCCGCCGTCGACACCGCCGTCGAGCGCTGCCTCGCCCTCTTCGGGGCGCTCCGCGGGCGGCTCGGGATCCGCGCCGGCGAGCTCTCCGGCGGTGAGCAGCAGATGCTCTCGCTGGCGATGGCACTGGCCACCGGCCCGCGGCTGCTCTGCATCGACGAGCTCTCGCTCGGGCTCGCGCCCGCGGTGGTCGGGCAGCTGGTCGAGACGGTGCGCGACATCCACCGCGGCGGCACCACGGTGGTGGTGGTCGAACAGTCGGTCGACGTCGCCCTCCAGCTCGCGGAGCGCGCCGTGTTCCTGGAGAAGGGGCACGTGCGCTTCAGCGGTCCCACCGCCGAGCTGACCCGCCGCCCCGACCTGCTCCGGGCCGTGTTCCTCGGACGCCAGCAGGACGGTGCCCTCGCCGGCGAGACCGGCGGCGGCGCCGCGCCGGCGCGGGGGATGCGGCTGGAGTGCACCGGGCTCACCCGCCGCTTCGGCGGCATCGTCGCCGTCGACGGGGTCCACCTCGCCGTCGAGCCCGGCGAGGTGGTGGGGCTGATCGGCCACAACGGCGCCGGCAAGACCACCCTCTTCGACGTCGTCACCGGTTTCCTCGAGGCCCAGGGCGGGCGGGTCGTCCTCGACGGGCACGACATCACCGACCTCCCCCCCACCGCCGCGCCGTCGCCGGGCTCGGCCGCTCCTTCCAGGAGGCACGCCTGTTCCCCTCGCTCACCGTCGCCGAGACCATCGCGGTGGCGCTGGAGCGGCATCTGGCCAATCGCGACCCGATCGCCGCGGCGCTGCGGCTGCCCGCCTCGACCGATGCCGAGGCGGCGGCTGCGCTCCGGGTCGACGAGCTGGTCACCGCGCTGGGGCTTCGCGCCTACCGCGACACCCTCTGCGGCGAGCTCTCCACCGGCACCCGGCGGGTCGTCGAGGTCGCCTGCGTGCTCGCCCAGGACCCGGCGGTGGTGCTCCTCGACGAGCCCTCCGCGGGGATGGCCCAGCGCGAGACCGAGGCGCTGGCCCGGCTGCTGCGCACCGTCCGCACCCAGACCGGCTGCTCGATGCTGGTGATCGAGCACGACATGGCGCTGCTCTCCTCGCTCTGCGACCGGCTGGTGGCGCTCGAGCTGGGTGCGGTGATCGCCGCGGGCGCGCCCGAGGCGGTGCTCCACGACCCGCGGGTGGTCGCCTCCTACCTGGGCGGCGGCCGGTCGGGGTCGAACGGGAGCGGCTCGCGCGAGCTCAGCGGCGGCCCGAGGGTGGGGGCGCCGGGCAGCGTCGCCTGAGGCGCGAGCACCGGCGGCCGGGCGGCGGCGCCGGCGATCGCCGCCGAGGCCTCGTGCAGCCGGCGCCGCACCGCGCTCAGCGGTGCCGCGATCAACTCCAGCGACCTCCGCTCGGCGTCGACCCCCCAGATCGCCTCGACCAGACCGCCGAGGATCATCAGCCCGGCGCCGATGCAGTACCCGATGAAGACGCGCCCGGGCTGCTTGGTGGCGATCAGGGCGCCGAAGAGCAGCGGGGCGGCGATGCCGCCGACCACGTTGCCGATCGCGTAGACGAAGGCGATGGCGAGGGCGCGGGTCTCCATGGGAAACACCTCGCTCACGGTCAGGTACGCCGAGCTCGCTCCCGCGGAGGCGAAGAAGAAGATCACCGACCAGCAGACCGTGATCGTGGTGGCGGTGAGCACGCCGTGGGTGAAGAGGATCCCGGTGATCACCAGCAGCACCCCGGAGACGACGTAGGTGCCGGCGATCATCGGCCGCCGGCCGACGCTGTCGAAGAGGTGGCCGAGCATCCAGGGGCCGAGCACGTTGCCGAGCGCGAAGGGCACCAGGAAGAGCCCCACCCGGTCGTCGGGGACGTGGAAGAAGGTGGTGAGCACCAGGCTCTCGGTGAAGAAGATGGCGTCGTACAGGAAGGCCTGGGTGATCATCAGCGTCAGGCAGACGCCGGTGCGCTTCGGATAGGTGCGGAACATCGTCCGCGGCATGTCCCAGAACCGCACCCGGTGCTCGAGGTCGATCTCGATCGGCTCGCCCTCGATCGGCGGAAGCGGCCCCTTCTCGGCCTCCACCCGGCGCTCGATGTCGAGCACGATCTCCTCGCCCTCCTGGGGACGGCCGTGGGTGATCAGCCAGCGCGGGCTCTCGGGGATGTGGCGCCGCACCAGCAGGATGGCGACGCCGAGCACGCCCCCGATCAGGAAGCAGAGCCGCCAGCCGATGCCGACCGGCACGATCCCGCGGTCGAGCAGGAACAGGCTGAGGGCGCTGGCGAGGATCGCGCCCCACCAGTACGAGCTGTTGATGGAGAGGTCGGTCCAGCCGCGGCGGCGGGCGGGGATCAGCTCGTCGATCGCCGAGTTGATCGCCGCGTACTCCCCGCCGATGCCGATGCCGGTGAGCACCCGCAGCGCGTCGTAGCTGTACGCGTCCCAGGAGAAGGCGGTGAGGACGCTGAAGAGGACGTACCAGCCGAGGGTGACCAAAAACAGCTTCTTGCGTCCCAGCCGGTCGGTGAGGTACCCGAAGAAGAGCGCCCCGATGGCGGCGCCGGCCACGTATGCCGAGGCTGCGGAGGCGACCTGGACGGTGGTCAGGCCGAGCGTGTCCGCACGCTTGAGGACGTCGGCGACCGCGTTGACGACGGTGACCTCGAGGCCGTCGAGCACCCAGGTGATGCCCAGCGCGATGACCACCAGCCAGTGCCACCGCGACCACGGCAGCCGGTCCATCCGGTTGGGGATGTCGGTGACGATGACGCCGTCGTCGATGGTGGTCGCCATGATGGAGACGTTATACCACTACTACCACAGTAGTGGACAATCTGAAGAGTGCAACCGGGTTGGCGCGTTAGCCCCGGTGGGAGCTGTCCACGATCGGGGTGCGGAGCACGCCGATTCCCTCCACCTCGACCTCGACGACGTCGCCGGGGACGAGGAAGCGCGGCGGCTGGCGCACGAAGCCGACCCCGGGGGGTGTGCCGGTGGCGATCAGGTCGCCGGGACGGAGGGTGATCGTCCGCGAGGCGTAGGCGAGCAGCTCGGCGATCGAGAAGATCATGTCCGCGGTCGAGCCCGACTGCATCACCTCGCCGTTGACCCGGGTCTCGAGGTGGAGGTCGCCGGCGTCCAGCTCGTCGGCGGTGACCACCGTCGACGCCACCGGCCCGCTGCGATCGCTGTTCTTGCCCAATGCCCACTGCCGGCTCGCCTGCTGGTGCACCCGGGCGCTGAGGTCGTTGAACACGGTGTAGCCGAGCACCCCGGCGGCGACCTCGTCGGGGGTCACGTCGATCAGCGGCGCCCCCACGACCACGGCGAGCTCCACCTCCCAGTCGAGTTCCCGGCTCGGTGCGGGGCACCGGCACCGGGGTGCCCCCGGGCACCAGGGTCGCCGCCCAGCGGGCGAAGAGGTTCGGATGCTCGGACAGCCGGCCCCCGGTCTCGGCGGCGTGCGACGCGTAGTTGAGCGCGGCACAGATCACCTTGGCGGTGTCGGGGACGGGCGGGACCAGGGTCAGGCTCGCCGCCGCCCGCGGCCGCTCCCGGGTGCTCGCCCGCGCCCGCCGCAGCCACCCGGGGACGTCGGCGTAGAAGTCGCGGATCGGGGCCACCGGCACCACGCCGGCGGCGACCACCACGCCCATCGTCGGAGTGTCGCCGTCGAGGAAGGCGAGCAGGCGCACCGCTCAGCCCGCGCTCACGGACCGGCCAGCCCGAGACCGCCGTCGACGACCACCACCTCGCCGGTGACGTAGTCGCTGCGGGCGAGCATGGTGCAGACGGTGGCGACGTCCTCGGGGGTGCCGACGCGGCGCAGGGCGGCGATCTGCTCGACCCGCGCGTGCAGCGGAGCCCAGCCCTCACGCTCGGTCCAGGGCGTGCCGATCAGTCCGGGCGCGACCGCGTTGACCCGCACCGAGGGACCCAGGGCATTGGCGAGGAGGCGGGTCATGTGCACCAGCGCCGCCTTCGACACCGCGTAGGGGATCGAGCTGCCCACCGGGCGCACCCCGGCGAGCGAGGCGACGTTGACGATCGAGCCGCCCTCGCCCTCGCCGAGCGCGGTCACCGCCGCCCGGGTGGTGTACCAGGCGCCGAGGAGGTTGACCCGGAGGAGGCGCTCCCACACCTCGTCGGTGACCGCGTCCAGGTCGGAGTGGGGGATGCGCTCGGTGACGCCCGCGTTGTTGACGAGGTGGTCGAGGCGGCCCCAGCGCTCCATCGCCGCCGCCACCAGGGCGTGGGCGGTGGGCTCGTCGCCGACGCTGCCCTGAACGTAGACGGCGTCGGGGAGCGAGCCGGCGAGCGCCTCCCCCGCCTCGCGGGAGCGGGACGAGTTCACCACCAGGCGCGCCCCCTCGGCGGCGAACCCGCGGGCGGCGGCGAGACCGATCCCGCTGGTGGCGCCGGTGACCACCACGACACGTCCGTCGAGGTCGCTCATCCGCCCACCACCGGTCGCTCCATCGCGGCCCGGATCGTATCGGGCCGGGCACCCCGGCCGCGCCGAGGGGCGGGGGCGCCGGGACTCCCCGACGCCCCCGCCCGGTCAGGCCGAGCGCCTAGTTGCCGCACTCCTGCAGCCAGCGCTCATGATCGTTGTCCCTCAGCCAGCTGCAGTCGTGCGAGCTGCTGTCGTGAGAGCTGTTGTCACTGCTGTGGTCATCGTGGCGATTGCTGTTGTCGCAGCAGTGATCGCGACGGAAGCTCCGGTCGCGCTGGAATTCACCGCGATTGTCGGGGTGGCCCTGCCACCGCGGCTCCGGCCTGCTGCTGCTGGGGCTGCCGTGGCCGGTCCCCGCAGTCGACGCGTACACCGTTGAGCCCGCCGACGCCAGCCCGAACACCACCGCCGCGAGCGCGGCGACACACCGATACCGAGCGTTCATCATTCCCGCCTCCTCACAAACACGCTTCGCTCAGGCGAAGCGGTTTGTGACTATACGCCGACCAAAGTGGCAGAGTCCACTGCCGACATGCCGATCGGACATCTGGGCATCAACGTCCCCGACCTGAGGTCCGCGAGGGCGTACTACGAGCCGCTGATGCCACTGCTCGGTTACGAGCCGTTCCGCGAGGCCGAGGACGAGTTCTCGTACCGCCCCGCCGGCGGCAGGCCGGGCACATATGTCTTCTTCTACCCGGCGCTGGAGGAGGGCAGCTGCTCCCGGCACCGTCCCGGGCTCCAGCACCTCGCCTTCATCGTGGGGACGCGCGCCGCGGTGCACCACGTCCACGACTGGGCGCGGGCCCAGGCCTGCGAGATCCTGCACCCACCCCAGGAGTTCCCCCAGTACCACCCGGGGTACTACGCGACCTTCTGGCTCGACCCCCACGGCATCATGCTCGAGGCGGTCTGCCACCGCGAGGAGCTGAGCTGAGTGCGGCCTCGGCTCAGGAGGGCGCCGTCCCCTTCCCCGGCCAGCGCAGGCTGTCCATCGCCCGGTGGACGCGGTCCATCGAGTCCTGCAGTCGCTCCTGGAAGCTGGGGTCGCGGCGCCGGGTGTCGATGTACTCCGCGACCGCCAGGCGCACGACCTCGACGACGGGCAGGCCCTCGACCTCGGCCACGGTCTCGAGCGCCTGGGCCTGAGCCTCCGGCAGACGCAGGGTCATCACCTTCTCGGCCACGGCTCTCCTCGCGGTGATCTGCCTCATCATCGGCAGCTTACACCATTGTAACCATGATGGTTTGCCATCATGATAGCAGAATGGTATTCTGCGGCCCGGCCGGACAGGGCACGGGGAGACCGATGTGGTGGAGCGCTGTCCTCTCGCTCGCTATGGCCTGGGGAGCGACCTCCTCGCCGCCTGCCCGGGCTTCGACCCCGTCCAGCTGACCGTGGAGAACGGGCCGGGGGCGGGGCTCGGCGGGACAACCTGCGCGCACATGGGCCTGGGCGGCACCGGCCGGGGCTTCACCGCCACCTGCCTCCACCCGGAGGCCGGGCAGGTGATGGAGGGGGCCCGGCGGATCGCCACGACGATCCCTTCGCCACCGCGGCGGAGGCGGGACCGCTGATCGGTCGGGGCGAACGCGCCATGATGGTATAGCGCAAATATCACATAAGATACCGGCGCATGAAGCTGAGAACCGATCCGCTGCGGGATGCGCTGGCGTCGACGCCCGAGGCCGTCGACCCGCCGGAGGCGGTGGTGCTCAAGGACGGCGGGGGGAGGACGGCGACCGGCGGGCCGGCCGCGGGGCGGACCGCGGTGGACGGCGCCGGATCGAAGCCGCCCGGCGTCCTCCGGCTGCTCGGCCCCGGCCTCGTGACCGGGGCGAGCGACGACGACCCCTCCGGCATCAGCACCTACTCCCAGGTCGGCAGCCAGTTCGGGTACGGGCTGCTCTGGACCGCACTCCTGACCTTCCCGCTGATGACCGCGGTGCAGGAGCTGTGCGCCCGGATCGCGCTGCAGACCGGGGCCGGTCTCGGGCTCTGCCTCCGCCGCCGCTTCCCGACGCCGCTGGTCGGGGGCGCCATCCTGCTGCTGATCGTGGCCAACACCATCAACATCGGCGCCGACCTCGGGGCGGTGGCCGCAGGCGGTCAGCTGCTCTCCGGCGGCCGGCTGCACGCGGTCTGGCTGATCGCCCCGGTGGCCGCGCTCGTGCTCGGGTTCCAGCTGTTCTCGACCTATCGCCGGCTGCTCGGCATCTTCAAGTGGCTGACCCTCGCCCTCTTCGCATATCTCGCCACCGCGTTCCTGTCCCATCCGAGCGGGGCTGCGCTGCTCCGGGGCGCACTGGTGCCGCACATCGAGCTGAACGCGGCCTTCATCGGTGCGCTGGTGGCGATCCTCGGCACCACCATCTCCCCCTACCTCTTCTTCTGGCAGGCGTCCTCCGAGGTGGAGGAGATGAAGGCGGAGGGACAGAGGACGGAGGCCGCGCGCCGGGGCGTCAGCAACCCGGAGCTCAGGGCCGCACGCCTCGACATCGTGATCGGCATCGCCCTGTCCCAGGTGGTGATGGTCGCGATCATCGTCACCTCCGCCGCGGTCCTGAACGCACACGGGCGCACCGAGGTGCAGACCGCTGAGGATGCCGCATCGGCGCTGACCCCGCTGGCCGGTCGCTTCGCGTTCGTGCTCTTCAGCCTGGGGCTGATCGGCACCGGGCTGCTCGCCATCCCGGTCCTCTCCGGTGCCGCGGCCTATGCGCTCAAGGAGTTCGCCGGCTTCCGGGGCGGGCTCGCGGACCGGGTGCGGTACCGCCCGACCTTCTACCTGGTCCTGGTCCTCGCGACCCTCGCCGGTGTGGGCCTCAACCTGGTCGGGATCGATCCCATCCGCGCCCTGTTCATCACCGCGGTGATCAACGGGGTGGTGGCGCCGCCGCTGCTGGTGCTGATCACCATCCTCGGCTCCGACCGGGCGGTGATGGGCGAGCGGACCAGCGGACCGCTGAGCCGGGCGCTGACCTGGCTGGCCGCGGGCATCATGAGCACGGCCGCGGTCGCCCTCGCCATGACCCTGATCCACCGTTGAGGTCGCGGAGGCGGCCGATCCCCGGGGCGAACCGGCCGGCGCGGGCGGCGTAGCGGCGGAAGGCCTCCGGGTGGGCCGCGAGCAGCGCCGGCTCCTCCACCGCGCGGGTCTGCAGCTCGAGCGCAGCCAGGCAGGTGGCGAGCGCGGCCGGGGTCAGCACCGTCGCCAGGACGAGGGACTGCCCGACGCAGCTGCCGAGGAGGCTGACGTACACGGGGTTGCGCACCAGTCGAAAGGGACCGGAGGTGACGAGCCGCTCCTGCTCCGTGCCCGCCACCCCGGTGCGCCACGCCCGTCCCATCGCCCGCTGCGCGCCGACCGCGAGGACCAGGTTGGCGGCCGACACCGCCACCCCCGCGGCGGCCGCGCCGGTGCGGCGCCGCCGGGGTACCGGCAGGGGGCGGAGACGGCCGGTGAGGACGAGGCAGGGACCGGCGACGTCGAGCGCGCAGGCGACGGCGAAGAGGAGGTTGGCGAGGTGCTCCGCGGGAGGGCCCGACGTCGGACGCAGCCATCCGCCCGCGGCCTTCCGCCCGCGGAGCAGCAGTGGATGGACGGCGAAGACGACGCCGTCGTAGACCAGACAGATCGTCAGGGCGAGCACGGCACGCGGCATGCCGGGCATTGTCCCGCGGCCCGCCCCCGGCACATCAGCGGAGCGTCGTCTGCGCCCCGACGACGATTCCGAGGAGAGCCAGCTGCACCCCGAGGACGGTTCCGGGCTCGGCGATGTCTCCGGGGCCGGCCGGCTGCGACCCCGGAACGGTGCCGCCGCCGGCGGGGTCTCCGGGGCCGGGCGGCTGCGACACCGGGACGGCTCCGTGGCCGGCGGTGTGTCCGGGCCGGATCGCCTGGAGCCCGCGCGCCCGCGATGCGCCGCCGGGGTAGCTCGCCTGCGGCCCGCGAACTCCTCGGGCATCGGCGTTCCCTCCGGGGCGCTCGAGCCGGGGCCGAGGGCCGGCTCCGGCACCGAGGAGCGGATCGATCACCGGCCGCAGAGCCCGGGGGCGGAGTTGCCGATCGACCGGGGCAGGTCGGTGGTCGCGAGCCCGAGGGCGGCGACGAGGGTCAGACCGCTGGCCGCGAGCCCCACGATCCTGAGGCGCCTGTGCGTCAAGGACATGCTCATCCCCTATCCGGTCGATCCAACGACGTGCAGCTTCGGTCGAACCGGGCCTCCGGCGACCTGTCCGAAGGGCCAGTCCTCACCTGTCCGTCCCACGGCAACAGTCCGGGGCCGGCGATGAGCGCGAAGCAAGGCACGAGCGATGGCGACGCCAATCGCGGCCTGCCAGCAGATCCGTCGCCGGCCCAGCGACAACGCCGCCGACGGGCTCGTGCTCAGGAGATCCTGGAGCCGAGGGAACGGTCCGGACGTCGACCGCGGTGTAAAGCAGATCCTTCCCCAGCGCCTCTCTACGGGGTGTGATCAGTTTGGAGGTCTCCTTGCCGGCCGAGACCAGGGCACGCCGTGCACCTGGAGGCTGCAGGAGATCCTGAACTCCATGTCCGACGACGTGGCGCCACCCCAGGCGGAGAAGGCCCCGCAACCCCCGGCATTCGACGCGACGATCAGCAGTGAGAACCCGGCGAAGGCGATCAACGTTCCGGTGACCGGGCTCTATGCGGTGGGCCTGAACTTCACTCCGAGGCAGGGCGCGACATCGTCCTGCCCGGTCAGCCACGGCTTCCTTGTCAACTCGGCGGGCCAGTCGGTCGCCGTGCTGGGAGGCCAGCATCCTGACGATTCGAACGCCCGCGCCGGCCTTGGAGCACCCATCCTCCTGGCCGCGGGCGAGCGGACCGTCCGCGTCGACACCGCATGTTCGTGGCAACTGGAGGTCACGCCGTTTCTCGGTCCGAACGGCGGTGGCGTCCAGGGTTTCGCCGCGCCTCCCTCCTCGCCGTCGCCATCACCAGCGCCACGTGGCAGCTTCGGGTCCACGCCTGTGTCCTTGCCTGCACCCTACACCGCCGTCGAGGTCGCGACCATGTCGCTCCAGGGTGGTGCTCCGGGCGCCTGCCAGGACGAGACCATGGTGGGAACCAAGAAGAGCGTGAGCGCTGCCGGCGGCGGCGTGTCGATGACATCGCCGTATGCAACCTGGACGGAACAGTCCCCGATCTCCTGCACGCCGCCGGTGATGCCACCTGACTCCGCTCCCGCCGGCACCTACGTGATCCACCTGGATGACTGTCGGGAGCCGAAGGCCCAGACCATCACCCTCACCGTCGACGCCACGCATCGGGTCACGGTGGTGAGGGTCGTTACCTCCCAGTATGGGCAGGCGCTGGCCCACCACTCAACCTGCCGTGATCAGTGAACACGGCGATGGCGTTGAGCAGGACGGGGCGAAGCGGTTGGGAAGTTCGCCCTCAGGTCGGGGTCTGGGACGCGTCGATGCCGGCGATGCGGAGGTGGTCCGTGTCGCCACTGAGTACAGAAATGAGTACAGGCCGGCTGCGCGCTACCGGCGACGCAGGCGGCGGTCCTGGATCGCGGGATGCGGGGCGAGGGCGTTGTCCGCTGGGTCGAGGTCGGTGCCGGGACAGACGATCTCGTCGATGGCGTCGAGGACGTCCGCGCTCAGTTCCACGTCCGCGCCGGCGAGAAGATCCTCGAGCTGCTCGGGCGTCAGGGGCCCGATCAGGACCGAGGTGACGTCCGGGTGTGACCGCACGAATGCGATCGCCAGATGCGTCAGCGGCATTCCCGCCTTGGAAGCGAGCTGTGTGAGCCTCTGGACCGCCTCCAGCTTGGCCTGGTTTGCCGGCACGGTGATGTCGAAACTCCTCGGCATCCGCGCCGCGCGAGAACCCTGCGTCGGGTCCGCCCGCCCCGACAGCCAGCCACTGCTCAGCGGCCCGTACGTAGGTCCGTGTTCGGGTCCGGACGGTGCATCTGATAGAGGTCGATGTGGTCGGTGCCGAGCCGCCGCAGGCTGTCCTCCATGGGGAGGCCGAACTTCGTCGCCAGCACCACGTCGTCGCGACGCCCCCTGATCGCCCTGCCGACGATCTCCTCGTTCTCGCCCGCGGAGTAGACGTCGGCGGTGTCGACGAGGTTGATGCCCGCGTCCAGGGCGCTGTGGATCATGCGGATCGATTCGTCGTGATCGGTGTTGCCCCAGGCTCCGAACATCATCGCACCGAGCGCGAGCTCGCTGACCGACATCCCCGTGCCGCCGAGAACCCTGCGCTTCAACCTGTCTCTCCATCCCCGGCATGCTCGGTACCGGAGGGTCCCTCCGGTACGCTCACAGCGCAACCGGAATGAGCTCCGTTTCGCAACCTGCGACCACGAGCGACCTCGAAGCGCACGGCGCCTCCTCCGGTGCTGCTGGCCGGCGCCGCGAGCGGTCCCCGAGGAAACTGAGCACTTCCGCCCCTCGGGCGACAACAGGCGGCGGAGAACTCCCCTATCCCGCCTGGTGCCGAGGGTCAGGATCGAACTGACGACACCGGGTTTTTCAGACCCGTGCTCTACCAACTGAGCTACCTCGGCCCGGGCACGGAAGGGTACCCGACCCGGTGGGGAGCGTGGCGGAGCTCGAAGCGCCCGTAGAATGGCCTCCATGGGCCGCGTCATTCACGTCAGGGTCCGGGGCCTGGAGGCGGAGCAGCGCGAGGCCTTCCACGCCCGCTTCCAGCGTCTGGTCGGGCTTCGGGAGTGGCGGGGCGACGCGCCCTGGCTGGCCGACGCCCGGTCCGGCGACCTCTTCTCGATGGAGTTCTTCCGCCACGCCCAGATCGCGGCCGAGGCGGAGGCGCGGACGCTGGGGCCGCTCTCGGCGGCGGGGTTCGTCCGGCTCCGGGGGGACGAGACCGACGCGCTCGGGCTGGTCTTCGTGCTCCGCGACGTCTCCGAGCGCTTCGGGACCACGATCACCATCCGCGACCCCGGCAACCCCATCGCGAAGCTGCGGTCGATCGACCTCTGCGGCGGCCGGCTGCAGGACGGGGCGGCGCTGGAGGCGATCCTCGTCGCCCGGCCGATCTACAAGCGGCTGCCCGGGGCGGTGATCGAGATGTACCCGCCGCGCGCGCTGGGGTCCGCCTTCGGCACCGTCGAGGGTCGTGACCCGGAGCGGCGTGCCTGGAGCTTCCTGGTCCACGGGATGCGGGCGTCGGCGGACAGCTTCCTCGAGGCCGAGGCGGAGGCGATGCGCATCTACCGCGGGCTCCGCTTCCTGCGGTAGCCGCCGTGCGGGCCGTCGTCCAGCGGGTGACCGGCGCCGAGGTGGTCGTCGACGGCGAGGTGGTGGGCGCGATCGGACCGGGATTCTGCGTGCTCCTCGGCTGCGGCCCCGACGACACCGAGGCGACCGCCCGCCACCTCGCCGGGCGGGTGGGCACCCTGCGCGTCCTCGCCGACGAGGCGGGGCGAATGAACCGCGACCTCGGCTCGACCGGCGGCGAGGTGCTGGTGGTGAGCCAGTTCACCCTCCACGCCGACACCTCGCGGGGGCACCGGCCCTCGTTCACCGGCGCGGGACCGCCCGCCGCCGCCGAACGGCTGTGCGACGACTTCTGCGCGGCGCTGCGCGGGCTCGGGCTGCGGGTCGCCACCGGCCGCTTCGGGGCGCACATGCGGGTGCGCCTCGAGAACGACGGTCCCGTGACCCTGGTGCTCTCCTCGGGAGAGCCGCCCTGGCCGGCCGACGCCGGCTGAGGATCAGGCGCTGCGGCGGGTCCTGAGGCCGGCGAGCTGCTCCTCCTCGCCCCCGCTGCCCGAGTAGCGGAGCAGCTCGGGGGGCCGGCCACCGGTGCCGGCCGGGGAGCGGAAGCGGGGCACCCGCAGGCGCAGCGCGGCGACCTCGCTGTCGCGCACCGGCCGGAGCACGCCGCTGTCGCGGAGCTCCTGGACGCGGCGGCGGAAGGTGCGCTCGCTGCTCTTCGGTCCCCCGTGGAGGGCGATGTGGAGCCGCAGCAGGTCGTCCCCGGTGAACACGTCACCGAGCAGGGCGGCGGCGCCGGCCACGTTCTTGGTATCGGCCCGGAGCCGCTCGACCGCCTGCTTGAGGGCCGCGGACGCGACCGCGTCGAGCCGGAGCGAGCGCCCCATCGGCGCCCAGCGCCCCGCCGCCTCGGTGATCTCGCCGAACGGCGCGGTGCCGTAGTACTGGACCACCAGGGCCCGGTTGCCCCTGCCCGGCTCGTCGCCGAGGCCCACGAGGTGGAGCGAGGAGCGGTGGCCACGGCTGCCCCGCCGGCCGCCGTCGAGCTCGAGCCCGGCCTCGGTGCATGCCCTCAGCGCGGCCTCGGCGCAGGTCTCGCCCCGCTCGACGTCGGCGGTGGGCACCCCGGGCCCCACGGTGAGGACCTGCAGCGCCCGGTTCGACGGCGTGCCGGGGTCGGGGTCGAAGCCGAACACGACCGCCTGGACCGTCAATGCTGCCTGGGATGCCCTTGCCATGCGAACGCCTCCTCTGCCTGTCCGGAGCCGGCGGGCCCCGGAACCCGAGCCCCTCCCCTCCGGCTCGGACGTTCCCCCGTCGTTTGTGCTGATTATGTCGCGAACTTGCCCCGCAGCGCATCCCCCCCTGCGCACATCACAGGATCGTCACATCGTGAATTCGGCCACGAACGCCTCAAACCGGACGATCCGCCCAGGACGGGACCGGACGGACGGTCAGCGGCGGCGCACCCGCAGGCCGCCGGGCTCGGCGCCGCCGCCGGCGGGCATCGGGTCGGCGCCTGCCGGGGGGGCGGCGGCCGCCAGCCGCGCCCTGGCGGCGAAGCCGGCCAGGGTGTCGAGCCCGGTCACCGAGAGCCGGCGCAGCTCGAAGCGCTGGGAGAGGTACTGGAGCTCGCCGCCGGTGGTGCTGACCGCGTCGCGAAGCCGGCCCAGGCGGCCATCCGTTCGATGTGTCGAGGTGCGGCGGCCGCAGGGGGCGACCTGGGCGGCGAGGCTCGCCGGGGTCACCGACCGCCGGAACCCCGCCCGGTCGGCCGGGCGCGGGTGGTCCGCACATGGTGAAAGAGGAGGGTGGGCACGTCGAGGTGCGGGCCCGACGCCGGCACCCCGGCCGGCGCCCCCGCTGTCCGGCCCCCGCCGCCGGGGAGGACGTCGAGCGAGTGGTGACCCGCGCCGGGTCGGCGTCGGCGGTGATTGTGGAAATCGAAAGGGGTCGTGCGGGCGGGCGGCGCCGCGGACGGCCTGCGACCTGCCACCCTGAGGGGCCATGGAACCGACCGACGACGAGCCCCACGGCACCCGGATGATCCGCGAGGCGCGGCTCGAGGCCTTCGAGAACCGCCGCCCCGAGCGTGACTACACCATCCACCTCACCCTGCCCGAGTTCACCTGCCTCTGCCCCCGCTCGGGATTCCCCGACTTCGCAACCCTCCACATCCGCTACGTCCCCGGTCCCCGCTGCGTGGAGCTGCGGTCGCTGAAGCTCTACGTCAACGGCTTCCGTGATCGTGGGGTGTTCCACGAGGACGTGGTGAACGTGGTCCTCGACGACCTCGTCGGCCTGCTCGCGCCCCGCTACTGCGAGGTGGTGGGCGACTTCAACGTGCGCGGCAACATCCACACCGTGGTCCGCGCTGTCCACCGCGCCCCGGACTGGTCCGGAGAGCCGCTGCCCTGGTGGCGCGGTGCCGCCGAGACCGACGGATTTTCGCCACCACCCCGTTGAGTTGATGGGTCCAGGAACTCTTGTCAAGGTCGTACCGCTCGGTGACGGGTTTCCGCACGGACCCATGGCATACTTCAGACGTCGGAACGCCGGGGCGGGCCGACCTGGGGAAGGAACGATACAGGTGAGCGCCGAGCGCACGTCAGGCTGACGGCGCGCGGGTCTGCTCGCCCGAAGGAAGGAGAGTGGGGTGAGACGACTGCGAGAGCGCCGGTGGACCATTCCGGCCGTCTTCGTGTTGCTCATCGGCCTCATCGTGGGCATCGCCATCGCACGGAGCGGTCCGACGGTCACCGAGTTCCGCACCGCCAGGGCGGCGCTGGGCACGGTGACCCAGACGGTCGACATCACCGGCACCCTCCAGCCCTCGAGCGAGACCGATCTCGACTTCGGCTCCAACGGCCACGTCCAGACCATCGCGGTCCAGGCCGGGCAGACGGTCGCCGCCGGCTCGGTGCTCGCCAGCCTCGACCCCACCGACGCCCAGACCCAGCTGAAGAACGCCCAGATCGCGCTCCAGTCGGCCCAGGCCAAGCTGGCCCAGGACGCCCCCGGCTCGACCAACGTCCAGCAGCAGATCGCCGAGTCCCAGGTGAACAACGCGCGCTCGCTGATCGGCGGCGCCCGGAACGGCGTCATCGACGCCCAGCAGCTGGGCCAGCAGACGGTGGCCGGGTCGCAGATCGCGCTGCAGACCGCGCTCGCCGCCGCCCAGGGCCTGATCACCCAGGACCAGCAGGCGGTGGTCGCCCTCCAGGCGCAGCTCAACGACACCACCCGCACCGACCAGCAGGCGATCTCCGTCGCCGCCGCCTCGCTCCGCCAGATCCAGGCCCAGGTGCAGGGGACTATCAGCGTCGACCAGGCCAACCTCGCCACCGCGCAGCGCATCCTGAGCGCGCAGCAGCAGATCGACCAGGCGGCGATCAACGCAGCCCAGGCGACGGTGAACTTCCAGCAGAACTTTCAATCAGGACCACGCAATACGCGTCCGCAGACAGCCGATGCGAACGCTGCCATGCCCAATACCATCCAGCCGACTGCACATAACGCCCGAGTACGCTGCAGTCGGCACCAGCGGACCCGATCCGTGACCAAGGCCCAGCTCCAGATCGACCAGGCCAACCTCCAGGGCGCGCAGGCCAAGGCGCAGCAGGACATCGTCCAGGCCCAGGGCGTGGTCGCCGCCGACCAGGCCACGCTGACCGCCGCACGCAACGAGGGCAACGCCGCCATCCAGCAGGCGCAGGCCACCTCGCCCAGGCCCAGGCCAACGCCCAGCGCGACGTCGACATCGCCCAGGGCAACCTCAACAACGGCCTCGTCCAGCTGCAGAACGCGAAGACCTCCTTCGCCTCCTCCCAGCAGACCAACGTCAACGCCATCTCCCAGGAGCAGATCCGGGCGAACCAGGCGGTCCACGTGGCCCAGTCGCAGCTCGACCAGGCCAGCAGCAGCCTCCAGGGGCTGCTCGCCCAGCTCTCCGCCCTCCAGAACGGCCAGATCCCCCAGCAGGTGGTGCAGGACGCCGCCCAGGTCACCGCCGACCAGCAGGCGGTCACCGCCGCCGAGAACACGGTCGCGGGCACCACGCTGGTGGCGCCGGTCGCCGGCCTCATCGAGCAGGTGAACATCGCCCAGGGACAGGCGATCGGCGGCGGCAACGCCAACGCCACCGGCACCGGCACCGGCGCCGGCGCGCTGGCGGCGAGCGCCGCGAGCGGTGGCCCCACCGCCTTCAACAACGCCGCCCAGAACGTCACCCACGCGATCGTGCTGATCACCCCCACCGCCTTCCAGGTCAGCGGGCCGGTGAGCGACGCCCAGCTGCCCCAGGTGCGGCCCGCCGACGCCGTCTACGTGGTCCCCGCCGGCGGCGGCAACCAGCTCCAGGGCCATGTCGTCGGGGTCGCGCCGGCGGCGCTGACCGCCTCGGGCGTTGCGACCTTCACGGTCACCGCGGTGGTCGACACCGTCAGCAGCAGCATCCACCCGGGCAGCACCGCGCAGATGAGCATCGTGGTCCAGCGCGAGGTCGACGTCCTCACCGTGCCGAGCAGCTCGGTGCACACCGTCGGCGCCTCCAGCTACGTGCTGGTGCCGCGCAACGGCCAGTCGGTGACGGTGCCGGTCACCATCGGCGCCAGCGATCCGCAGCGCACCCAGATCACCTCCGGGCTCCACCTCGGCGACGTGGTCGTGCTCGCCGAGATCGGCGTCAAGCCGCCCTCCGGCGCCGCGCCCAGCGGCGGGGGCGCGGCCGGCGGCGGCGGGGCCGGTGGCGGTGGCGGTGGCAACCGTGCCGGCGGAGGTGGCGCTCGCACCGGATGAGCGACGAGGATGCGGTCCTGACCCTCGAGGGTGTCAGCAAGACCTACGGCGCCGGCGACACCGCGGTGCACGCGCTGCGCTCGGTGTCGCTGGTGGTGCGCCGCGGCGAGTTCGTCGCGGTGATGGGGCCCTCGGGCTCGGGCAAGTCGACGCTGATGAACATCCTCGGGTGCCTCGACGTCCCCACCTCGGGCCGCTACCTCTTCTCCGGCCAGGACGTCGGGCGGATGAGCGACAACGACCTCGCCCGGGTGCGCAACGAGCGCATCGGCTTCGTCTTCCAGCAGTTCCACCTGCTCAAGCGGATGAGCGCCTGGCGCAACGTCGAGCTCCCCCTCCTCTACCGGCGCATCCACGGCCGCCGCGACCGGGCGATGCGCGCGCTCGCGATGGTGGGCCTGCAGGACCGCGTCGAGCACGACCCCAACGAGCTCTCCGGCGGCCAGCAGCAGCGCGTCGCCATCGCCCGCGCCCTGGTCACCGACCCCGAGCTGCTGCTCGCCGACGAGCCCACCGGCAACCTCGACAGCGCGTCGACGGCCGAGATCCTGGCGATCCTCACGACCCTGCACCGGAGCGGCCGGACCGTCGTGCTGATCACCCACGACCCCGACATCGCCGCCACCGCCCAGCGGGTGGTCACCATCCGCGACGGCGAGCTGACCGAGGGGGCGCACGTCGCCACCAGCCTCACCGGTCGCGGCACCACCGCCCCGCGGCGCCGCACCCGGCGCCCCCCGGCGGCGACCGGCGCGCCGCCTCCGGCCGCGCCCGACGCCCCCGCACCACGGCGCACCCGCCGGCCCCCGGCGCCGCCCGCCGGCGGGGGCCCGGCCGCACCCGCCCCCCGGGCTCGCCGGAGGACCGCGGGATGAGCCTGTTCGAGACCCTGGCCACCGGGCTGCGCGCGGTCACCGCGCAGCGGATGCGGTCGCTGCTCACCGCCCTCGGCATCCTCATCGGCGTCGCCGCGGTGATCCTCACCGTCGGCATCGGCCTGGGGGCGCGCCAGAGCATCACCGGCCGGATCACCGCGCTGGGGACGAACCTGATCACCGTGGTCCCGGGCAGCACCACCACCGGCGGGGTGCGCTCCGGCCTCGGCGCCGCCAGCACCCTCACCGTCGCCGACGCCCAGGCGCTCAACGACCCCGCGGTCGCGCCCGACGTCATCGCCGTCGCCCCGGTGGTGCAGCGCAGCGTGTCGATGGTCGCCGGGGCGCAGAACTGGACGGCGCTGGTGACCGGCTCGACCACGGGCTGGGCGACCGCGAGCAACCGCACCGTCGACACCGGCACGTTCTTCACCGACGACGAGGTGTCGAGCCGCGCCCAGGTCGCGGTGCTGGGCTCGACCACCGCCCAGCGGCTCTTCCCCGGCGGCAACGCGGTGGGGGGGACGGTCAGCATCGGCCGGCTGCCGTTCAAGGTGATCGGAATCCTCAACACCGTCGGCGGGCAGGGCTTCAACAACCCCGACGACCAGGCGGTGGTGCCGCTGACCACCGCCCAGGCCGAGCTGATCACCGGCGGGTCGATGACCACGGTGCAGCGCATCCTGGCGAGCGCACCCACCCGCGAGGCGATCGGCACCGCCTATCAGGAGATCAACAACCTCCTGATGCAGACCCACCACATCGGCGACCCGAGCACCGCCGACTTCTCGATCACCACCCAGGAGACGATCCTCAGCACCGTCGACTCGGTCACCGGCGCGCTCACCGCGCTGCTCGCCGGGGTCGCGGGCATCTCCCTGCTGGTCGGCGGCATCGGGGTGATGAACATCATGCTGGTGTCGGTCACCGAGCGCATCGCCGAGATCGGCCTGCGCAAGGCGCTGGGGGCGCGCCGCGGCGACATCCTGCGCCAGTTCCTCATCGAGTCGGCGGCGCTCAGCGCGATGGGCGGGGTCCTCGGCGTCGGCCTGGGCCTGCTCTGCACCTTCCTGCTGACCAGGTTCACCCCGCTGCCCACGCTGTTCTCGCCCACCGCCGCCCTCGGCGGGGTGATCATCTCCGCCATGCTGGGCGTCGGATTCGGCGTCTTCCCCGCGGTTCGCGCCGCCCGCCTGGCACCCATCGAGGCGCTGCGCACCGCATGAGGATCCGACACGTCGCTCCGTGGCTGCTCACCCTGGCCGCGCTCGCGGGCTGTGGCACCGCCACCCCCCCGGTCACCTCCGCCCCCACCGCCACCCCGGGGCCGCGCACCGTCGTGGCCGGAGAGATCGTGGCGATCAGGGGCAACACCGCCACGGTGACCACCTACGGCGGCACCGACCCGGGCGTCGACTCCAAGTTCAGCGTCGACGCCACCACCACGGTCTCCGAGCAGATCAGCGCCGACATCGGCCTGCTGGTGCCCGGCAACTGCGCCTTCGCCACCGGTGATCGCGACGTCCGCGGCTACGTGGTGGCGGTGCGGGTGGTGGCCACCGCCCACGGCGCCGCCGGCTGCGTCCGGCCCGGGGTGGGGCGCGCCGGCGCGCGCGCCGGCGCCCGTGGCACCCAGACCACCGTCGGCGGCCTGATCACCGGGGTGGAGGCGGGCGTGTTCGCGATCCGCGCCGACGACGGCACCGTCGACCACTTCACCGCCGGCGCGGTGACCCCGGTGACCCGCTACGCCCAGGCCAGCCTGGACTCGGTCCACACCGGTGCCTGCGTGATCGCCCGCGGCCTGCTCGGCCCCGGCGGCGTGCTCCGCGCCCGCACCGTCGCGGTGATCCCCGCCGCCATCACCGGCTGTGGGGCCGGCGGTGCGTCGGTGGCCGCCGGGCCGTAGCCCCCGCTCAGCCCGCCGCCGGCGGCGGCGAGTAGATGTACTGCTGGAAGGCGTTCAGCTGCGGCGGCATCGTGGAGCTCGTGGTCGGGGTGCCCTGCACCGTGGGGATGATCGAGGGCACGGTGGCGTCGACCGAGCTGTCGACCAGCTGCCAGTCGTCGCGGGTGCGCCGGACGGTCACCAGCACCGTGCCCCAGACCGTCGTCGGCGCCACCACCCCCTGCTCGGCGAGCACCGTGCAGGTGTAGATCCGCACCCTGGCGCTGGCGGCGTCGTAGCTCATCACCTGGGTGGTGAGCGGGAAGGTGAGCACCTCGGTGGGGATGCCCTTGGAGACCGCGGTCACCATCTGGAAGCGCTGCTCGAGGACGTTGCTGGCCACCTGGAACTTGGCGAGCATCACGTCGGTCTTGTCCGGCGCCGCCACCGCGGTGACCGCCTTGCGGAGGTCGTCGGGGTGGAGCAGCAGGTTGCCGAAGAGGTACTGCTGGTAGGCGGTGGCGGCGGCGATGGCGCCGTCCCTGGTCGCCGCGTAGCCCACCGGCACCCCGGCCACGAAGATGGTCGGCCCCGAGCGCGGGGGCACCGAGGGGCCCGGGGTGGCCGTCGGGGCCGGCCGGATGGCCGCCCCGGGGGCGGTGCCCCGGCCGACGGCGAAGCCGAGGGCCACCGAGGCGGCCGCGAGCCCCACCGCCGCCACCACCGTGCCGGCGACCCGGAGCGTGGCCGACGACCCCTCCGACATGGACGCACCCTCCAGCGGCGCGAGCGGTGACCCGAGCCGAACGCCCGTTCACTCCCCGGCACCCTACCACCTCGATGCGGCGCGCGTGCGCGGGCACCGATCCCGCCGGCTCGCGAAAGTGACAACAATTGACAATACCTGACGGCGGTGCGGTCGCGCTGAACGCCTCGCACCCCAGGTACGCTTCAGAGTGTTCAGGCGTATCTGCCGAACCCGGCAGTATTCGGCGAGCACCCAACACGGACCCCCAACCCGGTGGTTACCCTTCGCGCGGTTCGCGGGTGGCACAGGGGAGGAACGGAACGGTGCGGAGGGGAGACCGCTTCGGCTTGATCGCGGCCATCGCCGCAACCGTTCTCGCCGGCCTCCTCCTCGGCACCTCGGCCTCCGCCGCCTCCCCGCCCTCCGGCGCGGCCGCGCGCCGTGCCGAGCTGATCCAGCAGCTCTCCAGCCTGGAGGGCCCGCGCGCCGACGCACGCCGGGATCTGCTCGCCACCGAGCAGCAGCTGGCGAGCACCCAGCGCCGGCTGCTCGAGGCGCGCCGCCACCTCGCCGCCATCGACTCCCGGCTGCTCGACCTCTCCCGGCACATCGCCGACAACGAGCACGCCCTCGGGCTCGCCCGGCAGCAGCTGGGTGCGCTGCTGCGCTCGACCTACGAGCTCAGCGGAAGCGACGGTTTCGCCGGCGCGATCCTCTCCAGCGAGAGCTTCAACCAGGCGATGGACCGGGTGCGCGGCGCCCAGCACGTCACCGACCAGGTCCAGCGGCTCAGCCGCACCGTGGCCGCCAGCGAGGCCGCCCTCCTCCGCGAGCGCAGCGACCTCCGCGATCAGTTCGCTCGCGCCGAGCAGCTGGAGTCGCAGCTCGGCAGCGACACCAACCGCATGGTGGTGCTCGTCGCCGGCCGCGCCGCCGCCCTCCGCGACCTCGACGGCCCTGCCCGCCAGATCGCCCGCCGCATCGCCGACCTCGACCAGCAGCTCGCCGGCCCGCCGCCGTCGCTGCGCGGCGGCTGCGGCAACCACTTCGCCTACGGCCAGTGCACCTACTACGTCGCCAGCCGGCGCTGCATCCCCTGGTTCGGCAACGCCTGGGAGTGGTGGCACAACGCCGCGGTGCTCGGATACCCCGAGGGCCACGACCCCAGGGTGGGGGCGATCGCCGTCTGGGGGCGAGGCAACGGCGCCAGCAGCTACGGGCACGTCGCCCTGGTCGAGGCCGTCGGCCCCTCCGGCGAGGTGCCCGCGGGCCACTTCAAGATCTCGGAGATGAACCGCAGCGGCTGGAACCGGGTGGACTACCGGGTCGTGCCGAACGACGCGGTGCTCGGCTTCATCTACCTCCCGGTCTGACCGGGTCAGGAGCCCTCGGCGCGCCCGATCAGCCGTTCCAGCGGCGCCATGTCGAAGGGCTGCATGCCGCGGAGGATGAGGTGCTGCGCGCCCGCGGCGAGCAGCGCGTCGAGGTCGCCGTCGACGGTGTCGGGGCCGATCGACATGGTGCGCTCGATCTCGCCGGGATCGCGGCCGAGCTTCCCGCACCACTCGTCGAGGATGGCGTTCTTGCGCGCGTACTGGTCGGCCGGCTCGAAGAAGTTCCACATGTCGGCGTGGCGGGCGACCAGGCGCAGGGTCACCCTCTCGCCGCCGCCTCCGATCATGATCGGGACCCGGTGGGGCGGCGGCGGGGAGAGCTTCTCCAACCGCGCCCGCATCCGGGGCAGGTCGAGGCCGAGCCGGCGCAGGCGCGACGGCGCGTCGCCGAACTCGTAGCCGTACTCCTGGTAGTCGCGCTCGAACCAGCCGGCGCCGACCCCGAGGATGCAGCGGCCGCCGGAGAGCTGGTCGACCGTCCCCGCCATGTAGGCGAGCAGCTCCGGGTTGCGGTAGCTGTTCGAGCTCACCAGGGCGCCGATCTCCGCGCGGCGGGTCTCGACCGCCATCGCCGCCAGCAGCGTCCAGCACTCGTGGTGGGCGCCGTCGGGCGGTCCGTAGAGCGGGTACATGTGATCCCACACCCAGACGGTGTCGGCGCCGAGCTGGTCGGCGGTCCGGTAGGCGGTCCGGATCTGCTCGACGGTGCAGTGCTGGGGATGGATCTGGTACCCGACCCGGAAGCGTCGTGCCATGGATCACCACAGTACCGATCCGGGACCGGCGGGCGGCGGCGGGGGTAGCATCCGGGGGGTGGACGTCCGCGGGTACCTCGCCGAGGAGATCGCCCTCGACCACGCCGACGGCCTGCTCAGCCGCCGCGACGCGCTGCGCACCCTGATGCTGATGGGCTTCAGCGTGGCCGCCGCCTCCAGCCTGCTCGCCGCCTGCGGCAGCGGCGGTCCGGCCGCCGGGCCGAGCGCGCAGACCGCGCCGGCGACGCCCCCGCCCGCGGCCACGCCGCACGGACCCGGCTCGGTGCCGCCGCCACAGGCGATCGCCTACCCCGGCCCCGCGGGGACCCTCCAGGGCGCCTGGGCACCGGCGACCTCGCCGCGCGGCGCCGTCCTCGTGATCCACCAGAACACCGGGCTCACCGACCAGATCCGCACCGTGGCGGCCCGGCTCGCCGCCGACGGGTTCTCCGCCCTCGCCCCCGACCTGCTCTCCGAGGAGGGGGGCACCGCCTCGCTCGGCGATCCCGCCAGGGCGACCGCGGCGCTCGCCAGGGTGCCGCCCGAGCGCTTCGTCGCCGACATGCGCGCCGGTCTCGACGAGCTCGCCCGCCGCGAGCCGAGGGCGAGGCTGGCCGCGATCGGCTTCTGCTTCGGCGGCGGCGAGGTGTGGAGCCTGCTCGCCGCCGGCGAGGCGCGGCTGGCGGCGGCGGTGCCGTTCTACGGCCCCTGTCCCGCGACCCCGGACTTCAGCGGCTCACGCGGCGCCGCCGTGCTCGCCATCTACGCCGGCCTCGACGACCGGGTGCTGGCCACCCGCGACCGCTGCGTGAGCGCGCTCCAGGCGGCGGGCATCACCCACGAGGTCCGGGTCTTCCCCGGCGTGGGCCACGCCTTCTTCGACAACTCCGGGCCCCGCTACGACGCCACCGCGGCGGCCGAGGCCTACAGGGCCACCCTCGACTGGCTGGGACGCCACGCCTGAGCGCGGCGGCGGGGCAGCGGCACGGTGTGGCCGGCGGAGAGCGCGACCAGCCGGCGCTGCGCCAGCCGCTCGGCCTCCCGCACCCGCTGCTCGAGGACGATCGCGTCGCCTCCGACCCGCTGGTAGCTGTCGAACAGGTAGCGCACCACCACCTCGGGGCGGTGGTGCTCGAGGTGCCGCACGATCAGCACGGCGGCGACGTCGTGGAGGGACGCCGGAAGGGGGGCGTCACCCACATTCGCTTCCATCGTCTCAAGTCTCGCGGGAACCGGCCAACCCGGGACGAAGCAGCGGTTAAGGACTGGCGGAGAACGAGGTCGGATCCGCCGGACCACCAGACGTCCATCGCTTGATCGCCGCCCGATAACCGTCCCGCAAGCCGGGGTTCCCCGACCCTGCGCGACCATGCGGAGGGCCGAGGTGTCGACCCTGGGGTCGGCGGCGGCCGGAGGAACGCGGGCGATGAGCGGACGCATCGGCATTCTGCCGTCTCCGGGACCGCATCCCGAGACCCGGGGGATGCCGGTGGGCCGGGCCGGCGTCCATCCCGTCCCCGCGCCGCTGGAGCGCGAGCTCGCCGGCATCCGCCAGCTGGTGGTGCTGATGGGCGAGGAGGTCGACCGGGCCATCACCCGCTCGGTGTGCGGCCTCGTCGACGGTGACGTCGACGTGTGCACCAGCGTGGTCGAGCAGCGGGTGCGGCTGCACTCGCTGCAGCGCGAGCTCGGCCAGCTCTGCCACGCCACCGTGCTCGACCGCGACCCCTCCGCCGCCGGGGTGCGTGAGGCGGTGGCGCTGCTGCACATGGCCGCCGAGCTCGGCCGCGTCGGCGACCACTGCGCCCGGATCGCGCGCATCGGCGACGAGCTGTCCCGGCTGCCCGAGTCCGGCGGGGACGTCGGCCTCACCCGGATGGCGGAGTTCTGCAGCGAGGAGGTGCGCGAGGTGCTCGCCGCGGTGGGCGACCGCGACCTCCTCCGAGCCCGCGGGCTGACCGTCCGCGACGACCGCCTCGAGCGCCTCGGCCGCCGGCTCCTCGACGAGCTCGCCGCCCGGGTGCGCACCGAGCCGGTCTTCGCCGCACGCGCCGGCGGGGTGCTCGCCGTCGCCCGACTCCTGGAGCGCATCGCCGACCGCGTCGTGACCCTCGCCGAGGACCTGGTGCTCGTCGACGGCGGCGCGATGGAGCTGACCGGCCTGCCCGCGGAGGCCGCGACGGGCCGCTGACAACGCCACCCAGGTCAGGAGCCTCTCCGCCCATGGACACGCGCCGCGACTTGAAGACCGCCCCTCCGCTGCCCTGGCGGGTGGGCGAGCTCGCCCGCCGCAGCGGGCTGTCGGTGCGCACCCTGCACCACTGGGGCGACCTCGGCCTGCTGGTGCCCTCGCACCGCAGCGCCGCCGGTCACCGCCTCTACACCGCCGGCGACATCGCCCAGCTGCGACAGATCGTGGCGCTGCGGGGGCTGGGCCTGGCGCTCACCGAGGTGCGCGACCTGCTCGCCGACCCGCGCACCACACCGCGCGGCGTCATCCAGCGCCGGCTCGTCCGCGCCCGCGCCCAGCTCGAGCTCGAGCAGCTGCTCTGCACCCAGCTCGAGCGCGCCGCCGCGGCGCTCAACTCCGGCGCGCCGGAGCCCCCGGTGGACGAGCTGATCAACACCATCGAGGTCATGACCATGATCGACCGCCACTACTCTCCCGAGCAGCGCGAGCAGCTGATCCGCCGGCGTGAGCTGCTCGGTGAGCGGCGCATCCAGGACGCGCAGGCGGAGTGGGCGGAGCTGATCGACGAGGTGCGCTCCGCGATGGCCCGCGGCACCGACCCGCAGAGCAGCACCGGGCAGCGGCTGGCGCAGCGCTGGAACGGCCTGGTGGGCGAGTTCACCGGCGGCGATCCCGGCATCGAGCTCTCGCTGCGCAGCATCTACCAGGAGGAGCCGCAGCCCACGGTCGCCTCCATCGGCGTCGACCACCGCGAACTCTACCGCTTCATCGCCCGCGCCTCCTCGGTGCCCGCCGAGTAACCCGCACGGTCGGTCGGAACCTGATCGCGTGCACCACCGTTGTGTCAGCAGGCGTCCCTGACGGTCGACGCCATCAGCGCTGACGTTCCCCCCTCTCGGGGGCCGGCCTCCGGGCCGGCCCCTTCGGGGGAGCGGGCCCGGCGTGAGGACGGCCGAGGCTCAGGCCGGAGGCGGCAGGTGGCGGGCGGCGACGACCTCGCCGTGGACGGCGTCGAGCACCCAGGTCGAGCCCTTGGCCAGGCCCCCGTCGACGGCGACGCCGCGATGGTGCATCCACTCGACGAACTCCTGGATCACGTCCCCGTGGCTGCAGAGCGCGGCGTTCCCGACCTCGGCGAGCAGCCGCCGCAGCGGGCCGATCCCGGCGCCCTCGGCGAGGTCGGCGGTGGGCTCGACCCGCAGACCGCGGGCGGCGGCCAGCGGCTCGACGGTCTGGATGCAGCGGACGTACGGGCTGGAGAGGATGCGCCCGACCGGCTGGTCGCAGAGCTGCTCGACCAGCGCCTCGGCCTGGCGCCGGCCGGATCCGGTCAGCGGCCGCAGCCGGTCGTCGCCCTCCCAGCGCGCGCGGTCGCCGGCCTTGGCGTGGCGGATCAGCAGGACGCGGGTGCGGTCGTCGACGTTCACCCGTCCAGTGTGGACCGCCGGCCCCCGGGCGTGCGCCGGCGCGGTTACGAGGCGACGAGCGAGGGCACCAGGCCGAGCTGGTCGAGCAGGTCGAGGCGGTCGAGGATCAGCCGCTGCCGCGCCACCCGGCCGCGCTCGACGGTGATGACGTTGATGTACTCGGCCTGCACCCGGCGGCCGGTCGGCGAGATATCGCCCATCGGCGTCCGGAACACCCCGCGGTGGGTACCGGTGAAGCTCCCCTCCTCGACCACCGTCGAGCCGTCGACGTGGAGGCTGTGGGCGGTCACCCGGCAGTCGGGGAAGGCGTTCCACCAGGTGGCGTAGTAGGCGCGGTTCTCGTCGACGCCGTGGTACACCGCGTTGGCGAAGGTGATGCACTCGATGTCGTCGGCCATGAGCCCGGCGACCACCGGCCAGTCCTTCGCGTTGAAGGCGGCGTTGAGGCGCTCGGCGACGTCCGTGGGTGTGGGCATGGGGATGGTGCCTCCTCCGGGCTGTGCCCTGGTCGCCGCCGGCTCGACGGTGCGCAGGCGCGGTGGGGCCGTGGTGGGGGCGGGCCCCGTCTCCCCGAGGTCGAAGCGGCGCACCTCCCAGCGGCGGCGTCGCGCCTCGGCGCGCAGCCGCGAGTCCGGGTTGACGCACACCGCCCGGCCGACCAGTCGCAGCATCCCCAGGTCGGAGCTGCTGTCCGAGTAGGCGGTCGAGCACGCCAGGTCGATGCCGTGGGAGCGGGCCAGCTCCTGAATGGCGTCGACCTTGCCCTCGCCGTGGCAGACGCGGAGCAGCCGGCCGGTGTAGCGGCCCCGCGCCGCCTCCGCCTGGGTGCCGGCGTAGCCGTCGACCTGGAGCAGGGTGGCGAGCTCGCCGACCAGCTCCTCGGGCGCGGCCGAGACCAGGAAGACGAGGTCGCCGGCGCGCCGGTGGGCCTCGATGGCGAGCCGGGCGGCGGGATGCACCCGGGGCAGGACGTGGGTGGCGAGGGCGCGGCGGCCGACCCGGCGCACCTCCGCCACCTCGACGCCGGCGATCACCGACGCGGCCCGGCGCGTCGAGCGTCCCAGCCGGCGATCGGAGCTTCCCCGGGCCGAGAACCACAGCTGGTGGAGGCCGGCGCGGATCACGCTGCGCAGCGAGATGATCCCCGCGCGCCAGGCCGGGCGGGCGAGGGCGAGGAAGCAGGACCCGCTCACCACGGTGCGGTCGACGTCGAAGAACGCGGCGGCGCGGCCGGTGCCCCGGGACGGTGCCGGCGAGGGCAGCGCCACCACCTGCGGGACCCGCCGGGTCGCGGCCTCGACCAGCTCCTCGTAGCGCTCCAGGAGGGTGTCGAAGACCACCGCCCAGTCGCGACCCTCGACGGCGCGGCGGGCCGCGGCGCCGAGCCTGCGGCAGCGCTCCGGATCGCTCGCCAGGTCGGCGACGGCGCGCGGGAGGCCGAGGCCGGGGGCCTCGACGAGCACCCCGGTGGCGCCGTCGTCGACGAGCTCGGCGACCCCGCCGGCGCGGACCCCGACCACCGGCACCCCCGAGGCCATCGCCTCCTGCACCACCTGCCCGAAGGTCTCGGTGGTGGACGGGAAGGCGAAGAGGTCGGCGGCGGCGTAGACGTCGGCGAGATCGTCGCCCTCGAGCGCGCCGGCGAGCGCGAGGTTGGGCGGCGCGGCCCCGGCGAGCAGCTCGCGGCAGGGTCCGTCGCCGACCAGCAGGACGCGCAGCCCCGGCTCGCGCATCGCCAGGTCGACGAGGCGGTCGAGCCGCTTCTCGCGCGCCAGCCGGGCGACGCAGAGCACCCGCGGGCCGTCGCCGGCGGGCCAGCGTGCCGCCGCCGCGGCGGCACCGCCGCGCCCGGGACGGAAGCGCGCGATGTCGACGCCGCGGCCGCTGACCCCGACCCGCTCGAAGCCGCGGCGGCGCAGCTCGGCGGCCATCACCTCGGTGGGGGCGAAGGTCGCGGCGCAGCGGTTGTGGAAGTCGCGCTCGACCCGCCGCACCGCGGCGGCGAGCAGGCCGCCGCCGTAGTCCTGCGCGTAGGCGACCAGGTCGGTCTGGTAGTGCGCGGCGACCGGCAGGCGGGCGCGGCGCGCGACGTACCGCCCGTACACGCCGAGCGCCGCGGGCGACGCGAGGTGCACGATGTCGGGCGCGAAGCGGTGCAGCGTCCGCCGCATCCCCGGCGCCACCGGCGCGACGGTGAGGCCCGGGTAGAGCAGGCCGCTGACCCCCATCACCCGCACCACGGAGTGGCCCGCATACTCGAAGGGGCCGTCCCCGGGCGCGTAGACCAGGGCCTCGTGACCGCGTCGCTGGAGATGCTCCAGGAACGCCGTCACCGTGCGGGTGACGCCGTTCACCTGAGGGAGAAAGCTCTCGGTGACAATCGCCAGACGCATCGGAACCCATATTCGCGCGACACCCACCACCGCGCGGTGAAGAGCTCTGGATCATCCGGCCATCGCCCGATGAGCAGCGGTTATGGAACGGTGAGGGGCCGCGCGCGGACGCACCAGATGCTGTCCAGCGGTTAACCGGCCGCCGGGGGGAACGTCCGTATGCTCGTGGACAGGAACCTGCGCCGAGTTGAGAGGCGACACACCGAGATGGCCGACACGACCTCCTCCATCGCGCCGATGACACCGCTGCCCGCCGACGGCATGGTCGCCGGCACTCCGGGGGCGCGGCTCGACGTCAGCGCCACCACCACCATCCGTGGCGGACGCTTCGCCGCCGGCTGTCTCGACGACTACACCTACATCCCCCTGGTCGTGCCCCCCGGCGTCGGCGAGCTGCAGATCGCGTGCGACCACGGCCCCGACGACGGGAACTTCCTCAACATCGGGATCTTCGGCCCCGAGGGCTTCGAGCTCGGCAACGACGCCGGCTTCCGCGGCTGGAGCCACGGCGGCCGCGCCGGGCGCCGCCGCTTCGTGATCTCGAAGTCGCGGGCCACCCCCGGATACCTTCCCGGCCCGATCAGCCCGGGCACGTGGCACATCGCCCTCAATCCCCACACCATCGGCGACCAGGGGCTCGACTGGACCCTGGTCGTGACCATGCTCAGCCTTCCGCCGGGACGCGGGTTCGTGCCACGGCTGGCAGCATCACTGGTCAACGAGATTCCGGGCTGGTACCGCGGCGACCTGCACCTGCACACCGAGCACTCCGACGGTGAGCAGACCCCCGCGGACGTGAGCGCCCGCGCCGTGCTCGGTGGGCTGGACTTCATCGTGCCCACCGACCACAACACCATCTCGGCCCAGCAGCACTGGGGCGAGGTCGAACGCCCCGGTCTGCTGGTGCTCTGCGGCGAGGAGGTGACCACGCCGGCGGGACACTGGGGCGCCATCGGCGTCGGCCCCGGCGTGTGGATCGACTTCCGCTACCGGCCCGGCGACAACCAGCTGCGCCGCTTCGTCGACCGGGTGCGCGGCGCCGGCGGCATCGCCATCGCCAACCATCCCCAGCGCCGCTCCCACAAGGGCTGCGGCTGGGACTTCGACGCCTCGGTCATGGACGCGGTCGAGGTGTGGAATGGCGCCTGGACGGCGAGCGACGACGAGGCGGTGCGCTTGTGGGACGGGCTGCTCCAGACCGGCCGCCGCCTGGTCGCGGTCGGCGGCAGCGACTCGCACAACCAGGACCAGCCCATCGGTCACCCCCAGACCGTGGTCGGCGCCGCCGGGCTCAACCGCGACGCCGTGGTCGCCGCGCTGCGCTCCGGGCATGCCTACGTCGCCGCCGACAGCCGGGTCGACCTCGACCTCGGCGTCGAGAGCGACGGCGCCACCGCGGGGATGGGCGGTCGCCTGGTCGCCCGCGCCGACCAGACCGTCGCCGTGACCCTGCGGGTGAGCGGCGCGCCCGGCAGCCGGGTCACCCTGCACACCGACCTGGGCATCGTCCATGAGGTGGTCCTCGCCCAGCCGGTGGCCGCAGTGCTCTGGGAGACGGTGAGCGACGCCACCCGGTACGTGCGCGCCGAGGTCCGCACCCTGCGGGGCGAGATGCTGGCGCTCAGCAACCCGGTCTGGATCGAGACCGCCTGCGCCGGCGACGCCGCCTAGCCGTCGCTCACATCCAGGAGCGCAGCCGCCGCGTGCGAGCGCGCTTCCAGGCCGCGGGCCAGTCGGCCCGGGCGCTCGCCGCGCGCTCCTGCTCGACCCCCCAGAGCTGCCCGGCGACGAAGGCCTCCTCGCCGCCGCCGGTGGCCTGCACCCGCAGCCGCTCGGCGGCGACCACGGCGTCGTGGTGGGTGCCGAGAACCTCCTGGACGCCGGCCACGGCCTTGGCGAAGGCGGTGGCCCGCTTCCCGAGCACCGGGGCGCCCGCCTCGGCGGCGTAGCGGGCCCGCTTGGCGCGGATGCGGAGCCGGTGCAGCTCGACGTCGGTGGCGCCGTCGCGCCGCAGCCGCCGGGCGTCGCGGCGCAGCTTCCGCCACGGCCGCCGCACCAGCCCGGGGAGCATCCCGCGGGCGGGCTGATCGGCCTCGGGCAGCAGCATCGGACTGTGGGAGGCCTCGACGAGGCGCTCGAGCAGCTCCAGGTAGCGGCGCGAGCGCATCGCCTCGACCAGCTGCTCACGCGTCCGCAGGATCTCCGCCCGGAAGCCGGCGGCCAGCTCGGCGCCGCGCTCCAGGTCGGCCTCGGGCAGCGCGGCCACGACCCGCTCGATCTCCTCGGCGAGCACCTCGGCGTCGCGCACCCGGCCCAGCTCGCCGCCGATCCAGCGCAGCTCCTCACCCAGGGGGTCGCTCCAGCCGGCGATCAGAAGCGGTGCGAAGGTCCGCAGGTCGGAGCGCAGCCGGCGCACCGCGACCCGGGCCTGGTGCACCGCCTCGGGATCGCCGCCGAGCCGCACCCCGGCGTCGTGTCCGACGAGGCGGCACGTGGCCGTCGCGATCGAGCGGCGCACCACCGCGGCGGCGGTCGACCGGCGTCCCACCTCCTCCACCTCGACCTCGGCCGGCGGGGCCTCGCCGCGCTCGAGCCGCGGCAGCAGCTCGGCGGTGCGCGCGTAGGCGGCGACGAGATCGCGGGCCACGTCGGGGACGGCGTCCCCGTCTCCCTCCACCCGGCGCAGCCGGTCCACCGGTCCCTCACCCTCCGCGGGCAGCTCCACCGTCCAGCCCTCGCCCTCCTGGTGCGAGAGCCGCACCCCCCAGCGCGCCAGCCGGAGGTCGGGCGTGTCCCAGACCACCGGGGTGACCACGGGGGCCGGGCTCGGGGGGGCGCTCAGCATGACCGCCGGCGCCGCTCCAGCGGTGATCGTCTCCTGCATCGCCCACCCTCCCGGCGGCGGACCGATCCCGCCACCATACGTACCCGAATAGGTGATAGCGATGCTACCAGATAATCCCCGGTCGTTGCCCGTGGCTCAACCGGTCCTGCGGAGCTCCGGGGGATCGTCGAGGTGCTCGCCGAGGGGGCCCTGGCACATCGACCACCAGCCCACCGCGGGGGCCGGGAGGTCGTCGTCGCCGCTGGTGGCGGCGGCCCGGCCGAGCAGGTCGGCGGCGGCGCCGGCGGAGCGCAGCTGGTGGGCCCGCGCCACCACCCGGGCGACTGCGCGGAGGATCCGGGCGTCGTCGCCCAGCTCCTGAAGGAGGCGGACCGCCAGCTCGTCGACGCTGAGCTCGCCGCCCCGCCCGAGCAGCTCCACCGCGCCCTGCCGCCGCGCCGCGAGCAGCGGACCGTACATGGGGAGGATGCGTGCCGGTTCGTTCATCGTCGTCTCTCCCGGTTGCCAGGTGCCAGGTGCATGCCCTCAGCCTAGCCATGGACGCGCGTCGGCACATTGGGCAGCCGGTTGACATCTGTGCACCGGCCGGTTGTGCAGCGCGTCATGTCGCCGCAGCGTGAAGGTATCCGTCGTGCTCGTCAGCAACGTGGGACGATTATCGAGCCCGAGCGCTGCGAGCGGCGGGATCCCCCAACGCCCGGCGCGGTGCGCGGGCGTGGGGGGGCCGCCGGGACTATTTGTCGGCAGCCGACTGCCGGGTGGTGGTGCTCAGGGGCAGGAACCCGGACGAGGTGACGCCGGAGCTCTGATATCCGGGGGCGAGGATGAAATTGATGTAGTCATTCGCCAGCGGCGGCGGAGCGGGGCTCTTCCGCGTGTACATGTGCTCATGGGAGAAGAAGGTGTAGGCGCCGGAGGCGACGCTGGGGCCGTCCGGGGTCGCGCCGTTCAGCTTCACCGCGGTGACGTTGGACGCACCGGCGAGCGAGGCGGTTCCGACATAGGAGACCGCGCCCGGCTGGCTGGAGACCGCCTGCATGACCAGCTGGGTCGAGTTCCTCCTGGGCCGCCGGGGTGGTCGAACTCGGGCACGCTGCCCATCACGCACTTGTCGAAGCTGAAGCGGGTGCCCGATCCGGGCTTGCGCTCGATCAGGGTGATCGCCACGCTCTTGCCACCGACCTGGCTCCAGTTGTTGACCTTCCCGGAGAAGACGTCCTGGACCTGCTTGGTGCTCAGGTTGCTGACGCCGGCGCCGGTGTTGGCCACCACGGCGAAGACCACGATCGCCACCTGGTGATCCTGGAGGTTGGCGGCGTTGACGCCCGGGGCCGCGCTGGCGGGGACGTCGGAGTCGCCGATGTCCGAGGTGCCGCTGTTGACGTTCGACAGGCCCGCCGACGAGCCGCCGCCGGACACGGTGATGCTCGCCCCGGCGCACTGGGCGTGGTAGTCGGTCGATGCCTTCTGGGCCAGCGGCTGGAGCGCCGTCGACCCGCTGGCGGTGATGCTGCCACCCACGCAGCCGGCGAGGGCGGTGGGCCCGCCGACGTAGCTGATGGAGCTCCAGCCCGCGATGGCCAGTCCCGCTGCGACCATGGTCAGGGCACGATGAGATCTCATACTCGTTCCTTCCTCCTCTCTCGACGTGCCGGCGACACAGGCCGGCACACAACCGAAATCTCTCGCGGGTATCGTGCACGTCGCGAGATTGTGGTGGCTATGGCACTTCGGTTAACCGGCGGTTAAGGGCCGGCCCCCCCAACCGCCGTCAGCCGAAGTCGAAGGCCGCGGTGAGGTCGTTGGCCTGGGCATCGCGCTCGCCCAGCAGCTCGAGCCGCCAGCGGCGCTCGATGAGGCGGAGGATCGACACCGTCTCGTAGCGGGTGTGGTCGACGAGGTGGCGGCGCGCGAAGGGCGAGACGATGATCGCGGGCACCCGCACTCCGGGCCCCCAGCCGTCGCCCGGAGGGGGCGCCACGTGGTCGTAGCGGCCGCCGTTCTCGTCGTAGGTGATGATCACCGCCGCGCTCCGCCACTCCGGGCTGGCCTGGATCGCCGACACCAGCGAGGCGACGTGGTCCTGCCCCCTCACCAGGGTGGCGTACCCGGGATGCTCGTTGTCGAACGCCCAGCGGCTTGATGAACGAGACCCCGGGGAGCCGGTGGGCGTGAAGGTTGTCGAGGAACGCGCTCTCGTCGGCGAGGTGACGCCGCTTCGCCTCGGTGCCGTCGGCGTACCGGCGGAAGAGGGCGAAGGGCTGGTGATGGAACTGGAAGGTGCTGTCGGGCCGCCCCTGCAGCGCCGCGTCCCAGCCGCCCGCGTACCAGCGCCAGGGGACGCCGGCGTCGCTGAGCCGATCGCCGATGGTGGGCTCGTCGAGGTCGGGCACCAGCAGCCCCCTCTGGTCGGGGGCGTCGAAGGACGCCGGGTGGGGATGGTTGACGGTGAAGCCGGTGTTGATCACGTGCCCATCGGGGGTGATGGACCCGTCCCGGACCAGCGAGCCGTCGGGCCCGAGCCGGGCCACCTTCGAGTCGGGGACGGGCGCCTGGCAGCGCCGCACCCGAGTTGAAGGGGCACTTGCTGTCGCTGAAGGCGATGGTGTCGCCGCCGCTGTGGCCCTCGGTGTTCACCACCGCGACCATGCAGGGGCCGGCCAGGTCGAAGGCCGCCGCGCACAGGCCGGGGGCGTTGAAGTCACCGTCGTGCCGGGCAGGCGTCGCTCGAGTAGACGATGTCGGCCGGCACCTTGTCGACGGCGAAGACGGCCGCGGTGCAGCGGTTCTGGCCGAGGCTGGTGGCCGCGCACGCGTTGCCCGGCTGGAAGTTGTCGTCGCCGGAGGGCGCCAGCACGAAGGTCACGCCCTGGGCGCTGACCTCGGGGTCGTTTTCCCCGCCGGCGCTGCCCGCGGCGTGCGACCCGCCGAGTCCGAAGCCGATCGCGCTGACCAGGCTGACCACTGCCAGCGGCAGGGCAGCTCGGCGCCACGACGTGAATCCCAAGTTTGTCATCTTCCCTTCCCTTGGTTGAGGGTGCGGACCCCGGCGCGATTGGCCGCGCAGCTGACTGACAGGGTCTTCCCACCGCTCCTACAGCCGGTTCAGACGGGACCTTCGGACAGATCTTGCAGAGACCCCAAACTTGTTAAGGAGGAGGTCCCGGCGCGCTCGACGAGTTGCAGGGCAGCGTCATCTGTCGCAATCGTTGCTTTCCTGACGATTTAGACGCGCCACCTCGGCCGGCCGCCCCACTGCGATCTGCGCGGCGTGGGGGTGCCAGTCCAGGAGCGAGCCCGTCCCACTCTCTGCTTAACTCATCCTTAATGAGCGGGTAACCCGCCCATCCCTGGGCGGGGCCCAGCATTGTCGGGGGCCTCCGGGGCGGGTCGGTCGCGCCCGGCGGCCGCGCCGGCAGAGGACAGGGGGAACCGCGTGCGTCCGCGCAGAGGTGGAGCCGGAGGATAAGTCACGACGTGCTCGCCCCGCCACCACGGGTGGGTCCTGCGCCCCCACCGGGCCCCCCCGCGCGGGCGGTGCGGCGGCCCGGCCTCCGGGCCGCTCGCGTCGACGCGCTGATGCGCTGGGTGGTGCTCGGCGCCGCCGCGGTCAGCGTCCTCGTCGTCGTCCTGGTGGTCGTCTTCCTCGCCAGCAAGGCGGCCCCGGTGCTGCACAAGCCCGGTCTGAGGCAGCTGCTCACCAGCGCCGACTGGCAGCCCGACGGCACCGGCGGCGGCTTCGGCGGGGTCTCCTCCTTCGGCGCGCTGCTTCCCATCGCCGGCTCGGCGATGGTGGTGGCCCTGGCACTCGTGCTCGCGGTGCCACTGGCGATCTCCACCGCGCTCATCCTCGAGGAGCTCAACCCGGTGGTGGGCGGCCGGGTGCTCCGGCCCGCCGTCGAGCTGTTCGTGGGCATCCCGTCGGTGGTCTACGGCTACCTCGGCTTCATCGCGCTGCTGCCCATCCTCGAGCGGGTGGCGCCGCCCGGACACCAGGGCTCGGGGGTGCTCGCCGCCGGTGTGGTGCTCGCGATCATGGTCACCCCCACCATCGCCACCATCAGCGCCGACGGCCTGAGCTCGGTTCCCCGGGCGCTCAAGGAGGCGTCGCTGGCCCTCGGCGCCACCCGCTGGCAGACCATCTGGCGGGTGCAGATCCCGGCGGCGCGGGCCACGATCATCAGTGGCGTGGTGCTGGGACTGGCCCGGGCGATGGGCGAGGCCCTGGCGGTCGCCCTGGTGATCGGCGACGTCAACGCCCTGCCCCCCCTCAGGGAGTACGGGCTCAGGGCACTCCTCTTCCCCACCACGACGATGACCGTGACCATCACCGACGGCGTCAACCAGCTGGCGATCAACCCGGACGGCACCGCCGCCCGCTACGCCGTCGCCCTGGTGCTGCTGCTCATCACCTTCGGCTGCATCGCCGTGGTGCGCTTCGTGAACCGGGGCAGCGTCAGGAGCGTGGTGTGAACCGCCGCGCCCGGGCCACCGACCAGGCGGCGGTGCTGATCATCCGCGGCCTCGGGGTGATCCTGGTGGCGCTGCTCGCCTGGATCATCGTCTTCCTCATCGTCAACGGCTGGCAGGAGCTGCACCGGCTCGGCTTCTACACCCAGGCGCCGAACATCGGCGGCCCCGGCAGCGGGGTGGGCCCGCAGCTCTTCAACACCTTCTACGTGCTGGTCCTCTCGATGCTGCTCACCGTCCCGGTGGCACTGCTGGCGGGGATCTTCTTCGCCGAGTACGCCGGCACCGGGGCACTCACCAACGCGGTGCGCCGGGCCACCGAGACCCTGGCGACGCTGCCCTCGATCATCGTCGGACTCTTCGGGTTCGCGCTCTTCGTCGAGGCCACCCACTCGCACCCCAGCCGCCTGGCCGCCGCCCTCGCCCTGCTGGTGATCAACCTGCCCTACGGGATCCGGATCACCGAGGACGCGCTCCGGTCGCTTGCCGACAACCTGCGCGAGGGCAGCCTGGCGCTCGGCGCCACCCGCTGGCAGACGGTCACCCGGGTTCTCCTGCCCGCCGCCCTGCCCAGCCTGATCACCGGGGTCATCCTCATGGCCGGGCGCGCCTTCGGCGAGGCCGCGGCGATCCTCTTCACCGGCTCCGCGGGGGCGATCACGGCGGCGGGCAACTACAGCCTGAGCCCGTTCCTCGCCGGCGACACCCTCGCCGTCGACCTCTACCAGTTCCGCACCCAGGCCGAGCCGGGCACGGTGACCGACGCCCGGCAGTACGCTGACGGCGTGGCCGCCCTGCTCATCCTGCTGGTGCTGGCCTTCAACGCGTCCGCCCGCCTGATCGGCCGCGTGGCCGTCCGCCGCCTGCAGGGAGGCTGAGGGAGAGAGAGATGGGGATGTCCGCCGCCGAGCCCGTGGACGGGTCGCAACCCGTGGAGACGGCGAGCCCGAGCGCGGACCCCGCCGCGGCGCCCGACCGGAAGATCTCGACCCGCGACCTCAACCTCTACTACGGCGCGACCCACGCGGTGCGCGACGTCAACTTCTGGGCGACGCAGGGGGAGATCACCGCGATCATCGGCCCCAGCGGCTGCGGCAAGAGCACCCTGCTGCGCAGCCTCAACCGGATCAACGACGTGATCCCGGGCTTCCGGATGGAGGGGGCGATCCTGCTCGACGGCGAGGACCTGCTCGTCCCCGGGGTGGACGTGATCAACCTCCGGCGCCGGATGGGCATGCTCTTCCAGCGGCCCAACCCCTTTCCCGCCTCGATCTACGACAACGTCGCCTACGGCCTGCGCCTCGCCGGTCGGGTGCCCCGCTCGGTCGCCGACGGCATCGTGGAGAGCTCGCTGCAGCGCGTCGCCCTCTGGGACGAGGTCAAGGACCGGCTGGGCAGCTCCGGCCTGGGTCTCAGCGGAGGCCAGCAGCAGCGCCTCTGCCTCGCCCGGGCGCTGGCGGTCGAGCCCGAGGTGATCCTGATGGACGAGCCCTGCTCGGCCCTCGACCCGATCGCCACCCTGCGCATCGAGGAGCTGCTCCACGAGCTCCGGGGATCGGTCACCATGGTGATCGTCACCCACAACATGCAGCAGGCGACCCGGGTCAGCGACCGGACCGCCTTCATGCTCGTCGGTGAGGGACGCGTCGGTGAGCTGGTGGAGATGGGCCCGACCATCGAGCTCTTCAGCAATCCCAGGGACCGGCGCACCGAGGACTACATCACCGGGAGATTCGGATGAGCGAGATCGTCTCCCATCCCCAGCGGAGCGTCTTCGACGAGGAGCTGCGCTCGGTCCGCTCGGCGGTCACCGAGATGGGCGAGCTGGTCGACCGGGCCATCTCCGGGGCGATGGTGGGCCTGATGGAGCGCGACGTCGACGCCTGCGCGGTGGTGATCGCCGAGGACGCCCGGATCAACGAGCTCCAGCGGGACGTCCGCGAGCAGAGCTTCACGATGATCCTCACCCAGGCCCCGGTGGCCCGCGACCTCCGCGAGATCATGGGGCTGCTTCACATGTCCTCGGAGCTGGAGCGGATGGGCGACCACTGCGTCAGCATCGCCAAGATCGCGCGCTCGCTCGCCGACTTCCCCCAGCTCGCCACCCACATCGACCTCCCCAAGATGGCCCAGTTCTGCCGGGAGCAGGTCCGCGACATCCTCGCCGGCGTGGTCGCGCGGGACGTCGCCCGGGCCCGGCTGGTGGCGGCGCGCGACGACCGCATCGACCGGGTCTACCACCGCCTCTTCGACGAGCTCGTCCAGCTGATGTCGGACGACGGGCAGAGCGCCTACCGGGCCACCCACCTCGTCTTCGTCGCCCACCACCTGGAGCGCATCGCCGACCGGGTGACCAACATCGCCGAGGACCTCGTCTATCTGGAGACCGGGATCATCGAGGAGCTCGGCTGACCCGAGTATGTGCCATGGATGACGAGGACCGGGGCGGTCAGCCACTCCTTAATTCGCGCCTAACCCGTCCTTGACGTCGGCCCCGGCAGCATAGGGCTGTTTCGTCATCCGTGATACGGCGGATGACTGTCGACCAATGGGGGGTTCGCCGTGCACCGACATCTGCATCTCATGGCTGCGCCCGTGCTCGTCGGCGTCCTCGCCCTGGCGGCATGCGGCAGCGACACGGGCGCGGGCGGCCCGACCTCGAGCAGCAGCAGCACCAGCTCGAAGGCCGCGGCGGCCTGCGCCACCGGCACCGCCACCGCCAGCGGCTCCACCGCGCTGCTGCCGCTGGCGCAGAAGGCAACCGAGCTCTACGCGGCGAAGTGCCCCGGCGCCACCGTCACCGTCAGCGGCGGCGGCTCCTCCACCGGCCTCGCCAACGTCGCCGCCGGCACCTCGGACATCGGCGACTCCGACGTCCCCGTGAGCGACGCCCCGAGCATCAACGGGAGCACGCTCACCGACCACCAGGTCGCCATCGTCGTCTTCGCGATCATCGTCAACCCCAAGACCACGGTGACCAACCTGACCCTGAAGCAGGCCCAGGACGTCTTCAGCGGCAAGGTGACCAACTGGAAGGACGTGGGCGGCGCCGACCTGCCGGTCACACTGATCGAGCGCAAGCCCGGCTCGGGCACCCGCCTCGCCTTCGACAAGACGGTGATGCGGGGCACCCCGAAGTCGACCACGCCGGCCTCCACCCAGAACTCGACTCAGCTCGTGGTCCAGGGCGTGACCGGCGCCGACGGAGGCGTCTCCTACGTCAGCCTCGCCTCGGCGAACGCCACCGTGACGGCGCTGAGCCTCGACGGCGTGAAGCCGGGCGCGGACACCGTCAAGGCCGGTCAGTATCCCGCCTTCTCCCACGAGCACATGTACACGAAGGGGCAGGGCTCGGCGCTCGCCCAGTCGTTCATCGCCTACATCCTGACCGACACCGTCCAGACCGGGACGGTGACCACCCTCGGATTCCTGCCGCTATCGACCACCGACGCCCAGTCGCTGGCCGACAGGTAGCGGCGGTGGGGCCGCCGCCGGCTCACTCGGAGCCGGCGGCGGCGGTCCTCCGGCGGGGGGGCGCGGCGCGGCGGCGCGCCGCCGGCTGGGCCTCGCCCTCGAGCGCGGCCTCGCCGCCCGAACTCCAGCCGCTGGCGGGCGGTGCGCTCGGCGAAGATGGGCACGAAGTCCTGCACCCTCGCGTGGGCCGCGAGCCGCTGGTAGGCGTCGAGGAGGGTCCTCTCCACGACATCGACGGGATGCCGGTCCGCGTAGCGGGACCGGAGCGAGGCCGCGGCGGCCTCCAGCGCAGGCGGGATGCGAGGCGGCGACGTCATACCACCCCCGCCGGGGCACGAGTGGTCACGCTTGGTTCCCCCCAAGGACGCGATGCCGGTGCGTTGCCCCTCCAGTCTGTCACCGCCCCTCCGATCGCGGGGCCAAGCGGAAACGAACAAATGGTTAAGAAGGGGGGACCGCCGGCACCACTGCCCGGCGGGTCAGGAGCGGGACGCGGCCGCCAGGGCGCGGCGGAGCGGCACCACCCGGTCGCTGATGATGATCCGGACCCCGCAGCGGAGCACCTGGCGGGCGAGACCGACTCGGTTGACCGTCCACGCGGCCATCACCAGCCCGAGCCGCTCTGCGGCGGCGCAGAGCGCCGGGGTGACCGCCCCGTGGGCGACCGCCAGCCCGGCCGGAGCCACCTCGGCGACGAGCCGCGGCAGCTGGCCGGGAAGCCAGCGGCGGGTGGGGATGGCGGCGAGATGGAGCAGGTCCTCCCGGCACAGCGGACGGTCGCGGGCGAGGCTGCCGAGATCGGTGAGCGGCGGCACCAGGCCGCGCAGGCCGCGCCGCTGGGCGAGCACCTCGACCACCGCGCTCGCCCACTCCGGGGAGGTGGCGGGGATGGCCGGCAGGCTCCACCAGCGCGGCACCGCCGGCGCCCCCCGGCGCAGCTCGATCAGCACCGCCCGCTCGTCGCTGCACACCCCGAGGACGTCGAGGCCGCGGTGACGCTGCAGCCACCGGGCCAGCGGTGCGGCCACCTCGCGGGTCTTCACGTCGATGAGCAGGGGCACCCGCCCGGCCACCATCTCGACGGCCGCGTCGAGGGTGAGCAGGTCGTGGCCGCGCCGGCGGAGCTCGTCGAGCGTCAGCGTCGAGAGCCGGCGGCCGGTGGCGAGCCGCGCGTCGTGGCGCAGCACCAGGACGCCGTCGCCGGTCGCGCAGACGTCGAGCTCGACGCAGTCGACGTCGGCGCGCAGCACCTCGGCGATGGTCTCGCGGGTGGGGGCTCCGCCGGGGCGCGCGGCGGCGAGACCGGCGTGCGCCACCCAGCGCGTCGCCGTCACCGCCGCCTCGGTGCAGCCGGCGGGCGCGCCGCGCTCGGTCTCGAGGACGCGGCGGTGCTCGGCGCCGCAGCGAAGGCAGCTCTCGCGCATCCGCCCGCCGGCGCGCTCGTCGAGCGCGCGCCGCCGGCTTCCGCACCAGGTGCACGCCGCGAGCCGCAGCCCGGGCTCCTCCACGGTGTACGCCGGCCGCTCGTCGAGCCGGGCCGCGAGCGTGGAGGTCACGCTCACCATGCTATGCGTGCTGCGCATCCAGGGGGGCGAAGGGGGCTTTAAGATCGTGCGGCGGTGTGCAGAAACGCCCTCACGCAGCGGGCGAATCAGCTCCGTGGCAGCTGGTCGAGTCGGTAGCCGACCGCGAACACCGTGGTGATGCGGAACGGGATGGCCTCGAAGCGCTCGAATTTCTCGCGCAGCCAGCGCACGTGCACGTCGACGGTCTTGCGATCGCCGTAGAAGTTGCTTCCCCAGACCTGCTGGATCAGGCTCTCGCGCGAGTGCACCCGATTGGGGTGCGCGAGCATGAACGACAGCAGGTCGAACTCCTTCGGGGCCAGCCGCACCTCCTCCTCGCCGACGTGCACGGTGCGGGCGCCGCGGTCGAGCTTGAAACCGTCGAGCTGCTCGACGTCGGAGGGCTGGCCGCCCTTCTGACCGCTGAGCTCGACCCGGCGCAGCAGCGCGTTGATGCGCGCCATCAGCTCGGTCAGCGAGAACGGCTTGGTGACGTAGTCGTCGGCGCCGACGTGGAGGCCGACCACCTTGTCGATCTCCGCGCCCTTGGCGGTGAGCATCAGGATCGGCGTCGCCATCTCCTGGCGGAGGATGCGGCAGACCTCGAGCCCGCTGAGCTCCGGGAGCATGAGGTCGAGCAGGATGAGGTCGGGACGGATGCGCCGCGCCTCGTTGAGCGCCTCCGGACCGGTGCCCGCCTCGCTGACCTCGTACCCCTCCTTGACGAGGTTGTACCGCAGCGTCTGGCGGATGTTCGCCTCGTCCTCCACGACGAGGATGCGCTTCGGCATCAGCGTGTGCGCGCCGGGGAATCTGCGATGCCGGTGACCACTCCCTGCATGGTGCGGTGCGCCGGGGGCGGGGCGGGTTATCGGCCACTTAAGGGTCCGTTAACCGTGCTCAGCCGGGCGGGGTGGTGCAACACCGCCGCCCCTATACTCGTGATCGATGAGCACGCCGCACGGCGGGACGGAGATCTCCACGATGCCCCCGCTGCTGCTGGAGCGGCTGGTCGAGAGCCTCCGCGACGGGGTGCTGGTCGTCGACGCGCAGCACCTCATCCGCAGCGCCAACCCTCCCGCGTGCCTGCTGCTGCAGCTGCCCGATCACCCCGAGGGGCTGCGCCTCGAGGAGTGTGTCGGCGACTACCGGGTCTGCCTGCTGGTGGACGGATGCCTGTCGTCGGGCGCCGCGGTCGAGCGCGAGCTCAGTGATCCCCTCGACGTGCGCCACGTCCTCGCCCACGCCGTCCCGGTGGTCGAGGGGGCCACCGGCTCCACCGTCGAGGTCGCGGTGATCCTCCGCGACGAGACCAGGGTGCGCCGCCTGGAGACGGTGCGCCGCGACTTCGTCGCCAACGTGTCCCACGAGCTGCGCACCCCGGTCGCGGCCATCCAGCTGCTGGTCGAGACCCTGCTCGGCGGCGCCCTCGACGACCCCGGGGTGGCCCACGAGTTCGTCTCGAAGATCGGCCTCGAGGTGGCGCACATGGGCCAGATGGTCGCCGAGCTCATCGAGCTCAGCACCATCGAGTTGGGCCGGCTGCCGATGCGCATGGAGCCGACGCCGGTGACCGAGCTGGTGGCCGCCGCCGAGCGGCTGCGCCCGCTCGCCGACGAGCGCCGCCTGCAGCTGCGCTACGAGGTCGACCCCAGCACCCCGCACGTCTACGGTGACGGACCGCGGCTGGGCCAGGTGGTGCGCAACCTGGTCCACAACGCCATCAAGTTCACCCCGGAGGGCGGCTCGATCACGGTGTCGGCGCGCCGCGCCGTCGAGACCGACGCCGACATGGTCGAGATCCAGGTCACCGACACCGGCTGCGGGATCGCTCCCGACGACCTCCGCCGGGTCTTCGAGCGCTTCTACAAGGCCGACCGCTCGCGCCGGCGCGAGGGCGAGGGCAGCGGCCTGGGGCTGGCGATCGCCCGGCACACCGTCGAGGCCCACGGGGGCAGCATCGCGGTGCAGTCGACCCCGGGCCGGGGTGCCACCTTCGTGGTGGTCCTCCCCTCCTTCAGGGGCGCGGGGACGACGTCGCTGGGGCGCCGGAGGGGCTGACCCCGGCACCGGCGGTGGCGGCCTCGCGGTCGTCGAGCCGGTCGAGGCGGTAGCCGGCTCGGGTGACGGTGGTGATCCGCAGCGGCATGGAGTTCGAACCGGTTCAGCTTCTCGCGGAGCCAGCGGACGTGGACGTTGACGGTGCGGCGGTCGCCCAGGGCGTTGCCCCAGACCTGCTCGAGGATGCGCTCGCGCGACTGCACCCGGCCGGCGTGGGCGAGCAGGAAGGAGAGCAGGTCGAACTCCTTGAGGGTCAGCTCCACCTCGGTGCCGGCGACGTGGACGGTCCGCGCCGCCCGGTCGAGGCGGAAGTCGCCGAGGTGCTCGACCTCGGCGCCCCCGCCGGGGCGGCCGTTGCTGAGGTCGACGCGGCGGATCATCGCCAGCACCCGCGCCTGCACCTCGCGGATCGAGTAGGGCTTGGGGACGCAGACGTCGGCGCCGGCGCGCAGGCAGCCGATCTGCTCGGCGGCGTCGCCCTCACCGGTGAGCACCAGGATGGGGGCGTTGGTCTCCTCGCGCACCGCCGCCACCACGGCGGCGCCGGTCATGTCGGCGAAGCGGCCGTCCAGGACCAGCGCGTCGGGCTGCAGCCCGCGGGCGGTGACCACCGCCTCCGAGCCGGTCGCCGCCTCGGCGACGGCATAGCCCTCCTCGCCGAGGGCGCTCCGCAGCGCGGCGCGGCCCTCCGGCTCGCCGACGCCGACGAGCACCCGCTTGGCCATTCGCACCCCGCCTCCCCTGCCACGACACGACCTGTCAACGGTCCCCGGCTCATCGTGCCGTGCTGCCGGTGAACGGCGGTCGATCGAGTTGTTAAGGATCGGCGAGGAGGAGGGGGGGGCCGCCGATTCACCCCGGATCTTAAGCCTGCGGTTGCCCGCCGTTCGCCGCCGATGCGGCACTCTGGTGCGGTGGCGCCCACCCTCGGGTGCCGATCCCGGGTGAAGAACCAGGGTGCCCGGGAGTGGCCGGCCTCGCCACGTCCGTCGCCGTTCCCGAACCCTCCCCCCTGGGCCCGGACCGCTCGCAGGTCCGGGCCTTCTCGGGGGCGCCACGGCGGTGTGCGACAGGGGGGGTTCGGAAGCGCGACGCGCGCACGTGCTGGTACCTGTGTGCGTGTCGGATTGACGGATTTGTCTGTATACTCGCGGCCCCGCGTCGGCGGTACGGCGCGGCTGCGAGACCGATCAGATGGGGCGGCGCACACCCACGGCCGAGGCGGGAGGGTGCCCCCGGCGGGCTCCAGGAGCCGGCGCCCCGGACACCCCGAGGACAGCACGTGGCGAAGCTCAAGAAGACAATCGAGGCGCTCGAGCGGCGGGTGGGGCGGAAGCGAGCCGCCCACGAGAAGCTGGTCGCGCGCGCCGAGCGGACCCAGCGTCGCCTGGCCGAGGTGGCGACCGCCCTCCAGGATGCGGAGACCGCGCTCACCGCCGCGGTTGCGGCCCGCCGGGCGGCCAGGGCGACCGGCAGGCGGTCCGCCGCCGCCAACGGCGCCAGCCCGGCGGCGGGGACGCCGGCGCCGCCGACCACCGCCCTGACCGCGGCCCCCGCGACCACCGCCATCATCCCCGCCCCCGCACCCGCCACCGCGGCCCCCGGTGCGGAGACCGCGCCCGCGCCGGTGCGAGCCCGCGCCACCCCCATCCGCCGGCGCCCGCCGTCCGCCGCCGCACTCCCCGGCGCCGAGGCCCCGGCGGCGCCGCGGCGGGCGCCGTCGCAGCGCCGCGGCCGCGCCGGATGACGGTCGACCGCAGCCGGTGAGCGAGGGGAACGACGGGACCGATTCGCTGAGCGTGGTCCACGGAGCCTCGCCGGGCCCCGGAGCCGCGGAGGCCACCGAGCACGGGCCGGCGCTGACCCTGGTCGCCGCCCAGAGCCTGCGCTATCTCAACCGGCACCTCAGCTGGCTCGACTTCAACTCCCGGGTGCTCGCCCTCGCCGCGGACGCGGCCCTGCCCCTGCTGGAGCGCGCCAAGTTTCTCGCCATCTTCAGCAGCAACCTGGACGAGTTCTTCCAGGTGCGCGTCGGCGGCCTCACCGAGCAGCGGAGCGCCGGCCTGCTCACGCTGTCCCCCGACGGGCTGACCGTGGGCCTCCAGCTCGAGGCGATCCGCGAGCGCGCGCTCGAGCTGGTCGCCCGGCAGACCTCCGTCTTCCGCGAGGTCGCCGCCCAGCTGGAGGCCGCGGGGCTGCGCTTCTCCGACTACCGCTCGCTCGACGACGACGACCGCGCCCACCTCGACCGGGTCTTCGAGGAGCAGGTCTTCCCCGTCCTCACCCCGCTCGCCGTCGACCCCGCGCACCCGTTCCCGTACATCAGCAATCTCTCGCTCAACCTCGCGGTGGTGGTGGGCGATCCCGACAGCCCGGCCACCCGGATCGCGCGGGTGAAGGTGCCGCAGCTGCTGCCGCGCTTCGTGGTGATGCCCGACGGCGAGCGCTTCGTGCCCCTGGAGCAGCTCATCGCCGTGCACCTCGACCGGCTCTTCCCGGGGATGCGCATCCTCGGCCAGCACCCCTTCCGGGTGACCCGCAACGCCGACTTCGCCCTCGAGGAGGAGGAGGCGGAGGACCTGCTCACCGCGGTCGAGGCGATCCTGCGGATGCGCCGCCGCTCGCCCCGGGTGGTGCGGCTCGAGGTCGACACGACGATGGACTCCGAGGTGCTGAGCCTGCTGATGCGCGAGCTCGAGATCGGCGAGGAGGCGGTGTACCGGATCGACGGCCCGCTCGACCTCGCCGGCCTCTGGGCGCTGCACCGGCTCGACCGTCCCGAGCTCCACGACCCGCCGCTCAAGCCGGCCACCCAGCCGCGGCTGGCGGCCGCCCCCGATGGGCCTCCCGACCTGTTCAAGGTCATCGCCGGTGGCGACGTGCTCGTGCACTTCCCCTATGAGAGCTTCAGCACCTCCGTGGAGGCCTTCATCGAGCAGGCCGCCCGCGACCCCGACGTGCTCGCCATCAAGCAGACGCTCTACCGCACCTCGGGCCCCGACAGCCCGATCGTCCGCGCCCTGGTGGCCGCCGCCGAGGCGGGCAAGCAGGTGGTCGCGCTCGTGGAGCTGACGGCGCGCTTCGACGAGGCCACGAACATCGCCTGGGCGCGGGTGCTGGAGCAGTCGGGCGTGCACGTGGTGTACGGGCTGGTGGGGCTGAAGACCCACGCCAAGACCGCGCTGGTGGTGCGCCGCGAGGCGGGCGGCATCCGCCGCTACTGCCACGTCGGCACCGGGAACTACAACCAGCAGACCGCCCGCCTCTACGAGGACCTCGGGCTGCTCAGCTGCGACCCCGAGCTCGGCGCCGACCTCACCGACCTCTTCAACTACCTGACCGGCTACAGCCGGCAGCGCCGCTTCCGCCGGCTGCTGGTGGCTCCCACCACGCTCCGCCCCCGGCTGCTGGAGCTGATCCACCGCGAGACACGCCGCCGAGGCCGCATCTTCATGAAGCTGAACCATCTCGTCGACCCCGCGATCGTCGAGGCCCTCTACGCCGCATCCTCCGCCGGGGCGGAGGTCGACCTGATCGTGCGCAGCGCCTGCGGGGTGCGACCGGGGGTGCCGGGGATGTCGGAGCGGGTCCGGGTCCGCTCGATCGCGGGACGCTGGCTCGAGCACTCGCGGATCTTCCGCTTCGGCGCCGACACCGCCGCCGACTGGTTCATCGGCTCCGCGGACATGATGAGCCGCAACCTCGACGGCCGCGTCGAGGCGCTGGTGCCGGTCATGGACGCCGGCCTGCAGGCGCGCCTCGGCGAGATCGTCGACGTGCTGCTCGCCGACGACTGCCTCTCCTGGACCCTGGACGCCGACGGGGGCTGGCACCGGGTCCCGCGCCGCAGCGGCGTGAACGCCCAGGAGCGGCTGGCCGAGCTGGCCCGCGGCCGCGCCGACGGGCGCGACAGCGACGGCGCCCGCGCACTGGGGGCCGAGGCATGAGCGCCGCCACCCCGCCACCCGCGGTGCACCGCGAGCGCGAGCTGAAGCTGGCTGCCCCGCCCGACTTCCGTCTCCTCGACCTCGGCTCGGTGGCCGAGGACGTGGTGATCACCGCGGCCGACGAGCGCCGGCTCACCACCGTCTACTGGGACACCCCCGACCTGCGCCTGATCCGCTGGGGCTGCACCCTCCGCCACCGCGCCGGCGAGGGCTGGACGGTGAAGCTCCCCAAGGTCGAGCACTCCGCGCTGCTGGTGCGCGACGAGCACAACTTCCCGGGGCCGCCCTCCGCGCCCCCGGAGGCGGCGGTCGACCTGGTGCGCGCCTACGTCCGCACCGCGACGCTCTCCACGGTGGTCCGGATGCGGACGGTGCGCCGGGCGGTGTCGGTGCTCAGCGCCGACGGCCGGCTGCTCGCCGAGATCGACGACGACGACGTCTACGTGCAGCAGGGACGCAGGGTCACCGGCCGCTTCCGCGAGCTCGAGGTGGAGATGGCGGCCGACGGCAGCGACGCCCTCCTCGACGCCATCGTCGAGCGCCTCCGGGCCGGGGGCGCGGGCGCCGCCGACCCCACCCCCAAGCTGGTGCGCGCCCTCGGCGCCACCGCCGTCGGCCCTCCCGAGGTGGTCGCCGAGTCGCTCGACGGCGCCGCCACCGCCGGCGCCGTGGTGCGGCGCGCCATCGCCGCGTCGGTGGCCCGGCTGCTCCGCCACGATCCCGGGGTGCGGCTCGGCGGCGAGCCCGAGGACGTCCACCAGGCGCGGGTCGCCACCCGCCGCCTGCGCTCCGACCTGCGCACCTTCGCCCCCCTCGTCGACGAGGCCTGGGCGACGTCGCTCAGCGAGGAGCTGCGCTGGCTGGCGGCCGAGCTGGGCACGCTGCGCGACGCCGAGGTGCTCGCCGAGCGGATCCACGGCACCGCGTCCCGCCTCCCCGCCCAGGACGTCGAGGCCGGACGCCACGTCGCCGACCAGCTCGTCACCGGCGTCGCCGGCGCCCGCGACGGCCTGCTCGCCGCCCTCCACGACCCGCGCTACCTCGCCCTCCTCGACCGCCTGGTCCTGGCCGCGCACAGCCCGATGCTCACCACCGAGGCCGACGGCCCCGCCCGCAAGGTGCTGCCCGGCCTCGTCGACATCCCCTGGTCGAAGCTCTGGCGCGACGGCCGCCGCCTCGACGCCACCAGCCCCGACGCCGAGCTGCACGCCCTGCGGATCCGCGCCAAGCGGGTGCGCTACGCCGCCGAGGCGGTCGCCCCGGTGATGGGCCCGCGGGCCAGCCGCTTCGCCGCCGCGGTGACCAACCTGCAGACCGTCCTCGGCGAGCACCAGGACGCGGTGATCGCCGGCGACTGGCTGCACCAGCACGGTCCTGGCTCCGGCCAGCCATTCGCCGCCGGCCAGCTCTGGGCGCTGGAGCGCGCCGCCGCCGACGAGGCGCGCCGCCAGTGGCCCGCAGCCTGGAAGGGAGCCACCGACCGCCGTCTCCGAACCTGGTTTTAGGGCCTCGCTCGGGTCCTCCGACTCGAAGTCGCCAGTCCGGACGCGGGGAGCCGGGCGACGGCGCACAGGGGGTCGCCGGCGATCGCTTCGCGATCAACTCGGCTCGGTTCGCGCCGCGGGGGTATACGGCGCTCAACCTCCCCCTGGGCCCCGTCGCCCGTCTCCCCGCTGCGGGAGGCGACACGCCGTCACTCCCGGCTCGCTCTGGCCGAGAACACCTCACGGCGATACGCATTGCCGCCGCTCTCAGCTCCAGCCGGGATCGACAGCGTGCCGCACGGCCCAGCGGGGGGATGTGGGACACCATGACGGAGCGAGTTCCGCAGCACGCCGCAGGGCGAAGCCCGAAGGCGAGCGAGGACTGTTTGAAGCATCCGGCGTGGTGTCCCGCGTCCCCCCGCGCCCGGCCTTGCGACTCGGAGATGGAGCAGCCCGAGCGAGCCGCATTCGTGCACTGCGCCCGAATGCGGGGGGGTGGGGCGTCGCCAAACTCGGGGGGTTGATCGCCACCTGCCGACCCGCCCCCACCGCGCCGGCCGACGACAATCTGGGCCGGCTCGAGGAGCTTTCCGGCAGTCGCTCACCCGCCAGGAGGGCACCGAGCTGGTCGCGGTGGTCGACCGGGTTCGCGCGCTCAGCCCCCACGCCTCCTGCTCCTGCGCCCGCGCGGCAGAGCTGGAGCGGCTGCTCGCCGGCGTCGACCTGGAGACCGGGATCCGGCTGGTGCGGGCGTTCTCGACCTACTTCCACCTCGCCAACGTCGCCCAGCAGGTCGACGAGGTCGGGGCGCTCGCCGAGCGTCGCGCAGCTCACGGGAGCTGGCTGGCGCACACCGTCGACCGGATCGCCGCCGAGGGGGTGCCCCGCGATGTGCTCGAGGAGATGATCAGCCGGCTGGAGGTGTGGCCTGTGTTCACCGCCCACCCCACCGAGGCGTCGCGCCGCTCGACGCTCGACAAGCTCCGCAAGCTCGCCGAACTGCTCGACGCCGGGGACGGCGACCCCGGGTCCGCGGATCACCGCATCGCCGAGATCATCGACCTGATGTGGCAGACGGACGAGCTCCGCGGCGAGCGCCCCCAGCCGCTGCCGGAGGCGGCGTCGGTGATCGACCACCTCAACACCCTGGCGACCATGGTGGTGCCCCCGCCGGTGCAGGAGCTGGACCGCGAGTTCGGCCGGCTGGGCGTCCGCATTCGCGCCGCGGCCCGCCCGCTCCGCTTCGGCACCTGGATCGGCGGCGACCGCGACGGCAATCCGCGGTGACCCCGAAGGTGACGCTCACCGTGCTCCAGCTGATGCACGAGCGGGCGATCACCAACCTGGTGGCGGTGCTCGACGGGCTGATCAGCGACCTGAGCAGCTCCACCCGGGTGGTGTCGGTCTCCGACGAGCTGACCCGGAGCCTCGCCGAGGAGCGGCTCACGCTCCCCCAGGTGTACGAGCGCTTCGGCATGCACCTCGCCACCATGGACGTGCGCGAGCACTCGGCGAAGCTCCATGCGGCGCTGGCGGCGCTCGTCGACCAGGTCGGCGAGGTCGACGGCGGCTACGCCTCGCTGAGCGCCGAGCAGCGCCGCAGCCTGCTCGCCGCCGAGCTGGGGAGCCGGCGGCCGCTGATTGCCCCCGCCACCGTCCTCGACGAGTCGCTGGCGCGCACCGTGGACATCTTCCGAAGGCCGATATGGCCATCGCCGGCCATTACGTGCGAACCCTGGTCGACCCCTCGCTGCACCCGATCCTCGCCACGATCGTGGCCGAGCACGAGCGCACCACCGAGGAGGTGCTCCGCCTCACCGGGCAGCGGCGGCTGCTGGAGGGCAACGCCGAGCTGCAGCGGACCATCGGGGTGCGGCAGACCTGTCTCGACCCGATCTGCTCGCTGCAGGTGGCGCTGCTGGCCCGGCTGCGCGCCGCCGAGCATCCCGAGCCGGCGCTGCGGCGCGCCCTGCTGCTCCCGTCAACTGCATCGCCACCGGCCTGCGCAACACCGGCTGAGGCGGCCGGCCGAGCCGGCTAGCGGGCGACCTCGAGCCGCTCCGGATGGATCGCGCCGAGGAGGGTGCGGTCGCGCGGGTAGGTGAGCAGCGTGAGCACCTCGCCCAGGGGCAGCCAGCGCACCTCGTCGACCTCGTCGCTGGGCTCGAAGGTGCCGCCGGTGGCCTGCATCAGCCAGTACACGACCACCTTGGGGCGACCCTTGCGGTCGACGTAGCTGGTGGTGCCGAGGGGGCGGTCGACATGGCAGCTCATGCCGGTCTCCTCCTCCACCTCGCGCAGCGCTCCCTCGATCTCGGTCTCGCCGGTGGCGAGCTTGCCCTTGGGAAGCGACCAGTCGTCGTAGGCGGGACGGTGGACCACGGCGTAGGCGCGGTCCCCGCCGGTGGTCGCCCTCCAGACCACGCCTCCGGCGGCGCGCACCGGCACGGCGGTGGTGGGTCTCAGCTGCACGATCTCCCCTCTCGGCGGCGCGGATCCCGCCCGCGCCTGGGGTGCCCTTCCGGTTCCCATGTCAACTCAGTGTGCGCGCGCCCTCCGATCCGGGGGCTAACGCCGGATTAAGGTCCAGGGGGGAACGGACGTTCCGGCAGGCATCGGCGTGCGGCGCGGATGGCGCATTCTTTACCGATCCCACGCCGGAGACGGGGACGGGCGCCCCCTCCGCGCCCGCCCCGTCCCGGCCGGGGACCGGCTACCCGCCCAGGCAGCCGAGCAGGGGCAGGCAGGCGGGCGCCGCGGAGGCGGCGCCCATCGCACCGGTGACCGAGGTCACGGCACCGTCGAGCGTCCCGGTGAGCGAGCTCGTCGGCGGCAGCCCGGGCAGGGTCACCGCCGCCGCCGGGGTGGTGACGGCGGCCGAGCCGCCGCCGGCCTGGGCCGATCCGCCCGAGGCATGGGCGCCGGCGCCGGTGAGACCCGACGCCACCCCGGTGGCGGCTCCGAGCACCGGTGCGACCGCCGAGCCGGCGGTGGAGACGACGCCGTGCACGCCGGTGCCGAGCAGGCCGACGAGCGCGGGCACGCTGGTGACGGTGAGGGCCGGGCCGGGGGAGGCGCCGCCGCCGGCCGGGCCGGTGCCGGACAGGGGTGTGGTGGCGGCGGCGGTCGCCGCGGTCGCGGCCGGGGCCGCGGTCAGCGACGGGAGCGCCGGCAGCAGGGCGGAGGCCGAGGGCAGGGCCGGGGACGAGCCGAGCAGCAGGCTGGCGCCGGCGGCCGCGGAGCCGCCGCCGCCGCCGTCGCCGGTGTCCCCGCCGGCGGCCACCGAGGGCGGCGAGGCGGAGTTGGCGACCACGCCGCTCGAGCTCGAGGTGAACAGGAGGGCGCTGGATGCGCCGCAGGCGGCGGCGGCGGCGACGACGACCACCATCCGGGTGGGGGACATCTGAGGCATGGGGGGTGTGTCCTTACGGTGGGCGGCACCCCACCTGGGTCTGCCGGGGGAGAGGGGGGACCCCGACATCGACAGGAGACGACGCAGGGGGGCGATTCCCTGCGGCCTTCCCGCACTCGTGACCGGCCGGGACGCCGGCGTCACAGGCGCGACAGCGCCGAGACGCGCCAAATGTGACGGATGTCACGGACGGGTGGAACGGGCCCGGATACGCTTGCGGCGAGTGCCGCCGCCAGCGTCGACGACAAGGGGTGTGACTGTGATCACTGAGCCGAGCCCGCCCGCGTCGGTGCGAAAGAAGGTCGACCGTGACGAGGTCTTCGTCGAGTTCACGAAGAGCATCTGCCCGGTCTGCAAGGCGGTGATCGACGCCCAGGTCAACGTCCGCGACGACAGGGTGTACCTCCGCAAGCGCTGCCGGGAGCACGGCGAGTTCGAGGCGCTGGTCTACGGCGACGCGAAGATGTACTTCGACTCGGTGCGCTTCAACAAGCCGGGCACCATCCCCCTGGAGTTCCAGACCGAGGTGGTCGACGGCTGCCCGCTCGACTGCGGCCTCTGCCCCGAGCACAAGCAGCACGCCTGCCTGGGGATCATCGAGGTCAACACCAACTGCAACCTCGACTGTCCCATCTGCTTCGCCAACTCCGGCCACCAGCCGGACGGCTACTCGCTGAGCCTCGAGCAGGTCGACCGCATGCTCGACGTCTTCGTGGCCAGCGAGGGCGAGGCCGAGGTGATCATGCTCAGCGGTGGCGAGCCCACCATCCACCCGCAGATCCTCGAGATCATCGAGCTCTGCAAGACCAAGCGGATCAAGACGGTGAACCTCAACACCAACGGCATCCGCCTGGCCAGCGACGTGGACTTCGTGAACCGCCTCGGCGAGCTGAAGGTCAACGTCTACCTGCAGTTCGACGGCTTCAAGGTCGGCACCCACCGCGCCATCCGCGGCAAGGACCTTCGCGAGCGCAAGCGGCGGGCCCTCGACAACTGCGCCGACGCCGGGCTGACCGTCACCCTGGTGGCCGCGGTCGAGCGGGGCATGAACGAGGACGAGGTCGGCGACATCATCCGCTACGGCATCGAGCACCCCGCGGTGCGCTCGATCGCGTTCCAGCCGGTGACCCACTCCGGGCGCCACGTCGAGTTCGACCCGATGACCCGGCTGACCAACTCCGACATCATCCACCTGGTCGCCGACCAGCTCCCCGAGTGGTTCCGCACCGACGACTTCTTCCCGGTGCCCTGCTGCTTCCCCACCTGCCGCTCGATCAGCTACTGCCTGGTCGACGGCGGCAACGTGCTGCCGATCACGAGGATGGTCAACCCCGAGGACTACCTCGACTACGTCTCCAACCGGGTGATGCCGGACATGCAGGTGCGCACCGCGCTGGAGAAGCTCTACAGCGCCTCGGCGATGCCCGGCACCGCCCAGATGACCGACCAGCTGGAGTGCGCCACCTGCGGCATCGACCTGCCCGAGGCGCTGCGCGACCTCGCCTCGAAGGCGTTCATGATCGTGATCCAGGACTTCCAGGACCCGTACACCCTCAACGTCAAGCAGCTGATGAAGTGCTGCGTCGAGGAGATCACCCCGGACGGCAGGATGATCCCCTTCTGCGCCTACAACTCGGTGGGCTATCGCGAGCAGGTGCGCGAGCAGATGAGCGGTGTCGGCATCCCCACCCTGGTGCCCAACGCCCAGCCGCTGCAGGCGATGCTCGAGGTCACCCGCTACGGCTCCAAGACGGTGCGCGGCAACGGCGGCGGCAACGGCGACGCCCCCGCCGACGGCAGCGGCCACGCCCCCCGCGACGGCACCAACACGGGCAGGGGGCTGCGCTAGGTGACCGCCGGCCTGCCCGCAGAGACCCCCGAGCTCACCAAGAGCTGCTGCGCCGCCGCGTACTCGGGCGACGTGGTCGCGATGGTGCTCGGCGAGAGCTACCACCCCGGCGGCCTCACCCTCACCCGCGGGCTGCTCGGCCACCTCGGCCTCGGCGCCGGGAGCCGCGTCCTCGACGTCGCCAGCGGGCCGGGGGCGACCGCCCTGGTGGCCGCCACCGAGCACCCCGTCGAGGTCGACGGCGTCGACCTCTCGGAGAGCAACGTGGCCCGGGCCACCGAGGCCGCCCGGGAGGGCGGCCTGGCGGGACGGGTGCGCTTCCACGTCGGCGACGCCGAACGGCTTCCCTTTCCCGACGCCGGCTTCGACGCGGTGGTGTGCGAGTGCGCCTTCTGCACCTTCCCCGACAAGGCCACCGCGGCGCGCGAGCTCGCCCGGGTGCTGCGTCCCGGAGGGCGGCTGGGCATCACCGACGTGACCATCGCGTCCCCCGGGCTGACCGGGGAGCTCGCCGGTCTGGCCGGCTGGGTCGCCTGCCTCGCCGACGCCCGGCCGCTCGAGGAGTACTCCTCCATCCTCGCCGCCGCGGGGCTGCGCACCGTGCACACCGAGCGCCACGACGCCGCGCTGGCCCGGATGGTCGAGCAGATCGACGCCCGGCTGCGGGCGCTGCGGATGATGCGCTCCACCGTGCCGGCGCTCGCCGGGGTCGACTTCGAGCGCGCCGCCGAGCTCACCGGCCAGGCCGCCGCCGCGGTCCGGGACGGGGTGGCCGGCTACGCGATGCTGGTGGCGCAGAAGGAGTAGACCCCGGCCTCATCCCCGAGGATGAGCCGAGGTTCACCCCTGCGCCGGACGACGCGACCGCGGCGCGGCCCCACGATGCGGACATGACAACTCTTCCTCTGCGAGGCGACCACGGGGCGTTCGCGATCGAGACCCACGGCCTGACCAAGCGCTTCGGCGCCCGGGCCGCGGTCGACTCCGTCGATCTGCGCGTCCCCACCGGCTGTGCCTTCGGATTCCTCGGTCCGAACGGCGCCGGCAAGACCACCATGATCCGGACGATGCTGGGGCTCACCCCCGCCTCCGCCGGCACGGTGTCGATCCTGGGCCTGCCCCAGCCCGACCAGCGGGTCGCGGCCCTGGCGCAGGTCGGCGCGATCATCGAGGAGCCGCGCTTCCACCGCCACCTCACCGGCCGTGAGAACCTCACCGTCGCCGCCGCCGTCCGCGGTCCCGAGGCGGAGGGCCGGATCGACGCCGTCCTCGAGCGGGTCGGTCTCGCCGATCGTGCGAAGGACCGGGTGGGCACCTACTCGATGGGCATGCGCCAGCGGCTGGGCATCGCCCGCTGCCTGCTCAGCGACCCCGCCCTGCTGATCCTCGACGAGCCCATGAACGGGGTCGACCCGGCGGGCATCCACGAGCTGCGCCGGATGTTCCGCGAGCTGGTCGACGAGGGGCGCACCGTCTTCCTCTCCTCCCACCTGCTCGACGAGATCGAGAAGACCTGCGACGCCGTCGCCATCGTCGACCACGGCAGGCTGATCACCCAGGGGCTGATGAGCGAGGTCGCGGGCCCGGTCAAGAACACCGTGGTGATCGGCTGCGACGACCCCGAGCGGGCCCGGATCCTGCTCAACAACCATCGCGCGGTGCGCGGTGTCTCCACCGTCGCCGGCGAGCTGCACGCACAGCTGGTCTCGGGCAACGACGCCGCCGCCGCCGTCAACCGCGCCCTCGTCGAGGCGGGCCTCGCCGTCTACCACGTCGAGCCGGAGCGGGTCTCGCTCGAGGACCGCTTCCTCGAGATCACCTCGCGCCTCGGGGTCGCCTCATGAACGCGCACGTCCTCACCAGCATGATCTCCGCCGAATACCTCAAGCTGCGCAAGCGCCGGAGCCTTCTCTGGTGGTCGGTGATCCTCACCTGCCTCACCGTGCCGGTGGTGTACGCGGTGCTCGCCATCCTCCACCTCACCGACGCCGCCCACTACGGCCCCGCCGGCGGCGGCGCCCACCTCGGCGACTCCCTCCAGGCGCTGGCCCTGCTCGGCGGCATCGCCGGGGTGATGATCGGCGCCACCGCCGGCGCCGGCGACCTCGGCGCCGGGGTCTTCCGCGACCTGGCCGCGACCGGGCGCTCGCGCCTCGCCCTCTTCGGGGTCCGCCTCCCCGGTGCGCTCCTCCTCTTCGTCCCGCTCCTCGTCGTGGGCCTCGCCCTCGCCACCGTCTGCTCGATCCTCCTCGCCGGCTCGCTGCCCCAGCCGAGCGTCACCCTGGTCCTCCAGTACGGCGCGTGGCTGATGGTGGCCACCTGCCTTCCCATGATCCTGGCCCTCGGCATCTCGTCGCTGCTGGGCTCGCGCACCATCACCGTCGGCGTCCTGCTCGGCTGGCAGCTCGCCGCCGGACCGCTGCTCGGCGCGATGGGCTTCCTCGGCAAGGTCCGCGACGGCATCTCCGTCATCGCCACCGACCGCCTGCTTCCGGCCAGCGCCAGCGGCAACTCCGGCTCGGTGGCGGCCTCGATGTCGCTGGGTGTCGCCCTGGTCGTCATCGCCGCCTGGATCGCCGTCGCGCTCGGCGCCGGCGCCTGGCGGACACGCACGATGGACGCCTGACCCGACGGTCGTCACGGTCACCGACTAGGCTCTGCTGGTGACCGCCGATTCCGCTGGCCTCCCCGACCCGCGGGCCCCTCACCGGGGCCCGCGAACGGGTCGCCGCCAGGCGGCGCTCGACATCCTTCTGGCGGTGATCCTGAGCCCGCTGATCCTGGCCGGGCTCCACCGCCACGACGGCGCCCTCCTCCGCCCCGCCTGGCTCGTGCCGGCGGTGGTGGTGGGCCTGCTGGCCACCTGGTCGCTGGCGCTGCGCCGCCGCAACCCGGTGGCCGTCCTCGTGGTGGTGGTCGCAGCGGGGCTGCTCCTCGACCTGGTCCTGGGCGGGAACTCCGGGGCACTGGTCCCCCAGATCGCCGTGGCCGTGTACACGATGGCGCTGGGCTGGACCTGGCGCCGGGCGAGCCTGGTCGCCGTGGCCACGGCGCTGGCGTTCATCGTCTCCGGCGCCATCGGCCAGCGCGACCTCGGCCTCGCCACCGTGGTGTCCCGGGCGGCGGTGATCGGCGGTGCCACCGCGGTCGGGCTGTACATGGCCACCCGCCGCGCCTACGTCGAGGCGCTGCAGCAGCGCAACCTGCACCTGGAGCGCGAGCGCGCGCTGCTGTCAACGCAGGCGGTCGCCGAGGAGCGCGTCCGCATCGCCCGCGAGCTCCACGACGTCGTCGCCCACCACGTCAGCCTGCTGGTGGTGCAGGCGGGGGGGGTCCGCGCCACCCTCGATCCCGACCACCCGGCGCGGCCCGTCCTCGAGTCGATGGCGGCGACCGGCCGCCAGGCGCTCGACGAGATGCGCCGCATGCTCGGCCTGCTCCGGGTGGGCGAGGCCGGCGCCGCCCCGGACCTCACCCCGCAGCCGGGGCTGGGCGACATCGAGGCCCTGGTGGCCCAGACCCGCGCCGCCGGCCTGCCGGTCGAGTTCAGCGTCGAGGGCGACCCCCGGCCGCTCCCGGTCGGTGTCGACCTGTCCGCCTACCGGATCGTCCAGGAGGCGCTGACCAACGTCATGAAGCACGCCGGCCCGGCGCGGGTGCGGGTGGCCCTGCACCACGGCGAGCACGCCCTCGAGATCGAGGTGCTCGACAACGGCAGGGGCAACCTCGGGGCCGCGAGGGCCGCGGGCCACGGCCTGGTGGGGATGCGCGAACGGGTGGCGCTCTTCGGCGGCGAGCTGGTCACCGGTCCCGCCCCCCGGGGCGGCTTCGCCGTGCACGCCAGGCTGCCGATCGGCGGCCCGCCCCGGTGAGCGCGATCCGGGTGCTCCTCGTCGACGACCAGGCGCTGATGCGCGGAGGCTTCCGGATGATCCTCGAGGCCCAGCCCGACATCACCGTGGTCGGCGAGGCGGGCGACGGCCTGGAGGCCGTGGAGGAGGCCGGGCGGCTCTCCCCGGACGTGGTGATCATGGACATCCGCATGCCCCGCTGCGACGGCGTCGAGGCGACCCGGCGGCTGCCCGGTCACCGCGTGCTCATCCTCACCACCTTCCACCACGACGAGTACGTGGTCGAGGCGCTGCGGGCCGGTGCGAGCGGCTTCCTCCTCAAGGACGCCACCCCGGAGGATCTGATCCACGCGGTGCGGGTCGTCGCCGCCGGGGATGCCCTGCTCTCACCGTCGGTGACCCGCCAGCTCCTCGACCACGTCGTCGCCCGCATGCCCGGTGCGCCGCCGCCACCCAACCCCGCCCTCGGCGAGCTCACCGAGCGCGAGCTGGGGGTGCTCCGGCTGCTCGCCCGGGGCCTGTCCAACGCCGAGATCGCCGCCTCGCTCAGCGTCAGCGACGCGACCGTGAAGACCCACGTCTCCCACGTGCTCGACAAGCTCGGGCTGCGCGACCGGGTCCAGGCGGTGGTGCTCGCCTACGAGCTCGGCGTCGTCAACCCGGGGATCGCCGAGCCGGGCTGACGGCCCCGACGGTGGGCGCGCCGACCTTCACCGGAATGTAAGGTGTACGCGGCCGGACCAGAGGCCGCAACCCCAACTCGGAGAACCGCACTTGGCCGTCCACCCCGACATCCCCATCACCGCCGAGGGGCGGAAGGCGCTCGAGGAGGAGCTCGACCAGCTCGTCCGGGTGAAGCGCCCCGCGGTGGTCGCGCTCATCGCCCAGACCCGCGAGCAGGGTGACCTGCGCGAGAACGCCGGCTACCACCAGGCCCGCGAGGACCAGAGCATCATGGAGGGCCGCATCGCCGAGATCGAGGAGACGCTGCGCCGCGCCGTGATCATCGACGTCCCCAAGAACGCCAAGGTGGTCGAGCTGGGATGCACGGTGACCGTGCACGACGAGTTCGGCGAGACCACCCTCCAGCTGGTCGGCCCCACCGAGACCGACCCCGCCGCCGGCCGCATCTCGGCGGGCTCGCCGGTGGGCAAGGCACTGCTCGGCCACAGGGCCGGCGACAAGGTCAAGCTCAACACCCCCGGGGGCGCCCGCGAGATCGAGATCCTCACCGTCACCGGGCGCTCCTGATCGTGGCCATCACCGGCGTCCACGGGCTGCTCTACAGCTCGAAGCCCGACGAGCTGCGGGACGTGCTCCGGGACGTCCTGGGCTGGAACCACGTCGACGCCGGCGGTGGCTGGCTGATCTTCGCCCTGCCCCCCGCGGAGCTCGCCATCCACCCCGACGAGACCCCGCACCACGAGATCAGCCTGATGTGCGACGACCTCGACGCCACCGTGGCCGAGCTGCGCGCCAGGGGCATCGCCTTTCGCGGCGATCGCGGGGAGCAGCGCTGGGGGGTGAGCATCACCATGCTGCTCCCCGGCGACCTCCCCGTCCTCCTCTACGAGCCCCGGCACCCCACCGCGATCTGAGGCGTATCCTCCCCGGCCAAGGTCGTCCGACAGCAGCGAGCAGCCCGGAGGGCGCCATGAAGAAGATCCTTCTCGACGAGGACCAGCTTCCCGACCGCTGGTACAACATCCTCCCGGACCTGCCCGAGCCGCTCGGCCCCTTCCTCCACCCCGGCACCCTCGAGCCGATGGGCCCGGCCGACCTCGCCCCCCTCTTCCCGATGGCGATCATCCAGCAGGAGGTGTCGGCGGAGCGCTGGATCGACATCCCCGACCAGGTCCGCGACGTCTACCGGATGTGGCGGCCCACCCCGCTCTACCGCGCCGACCGGCTCGAGAAGGCGCTCGACACCCCGGCGCGGATCTACTACAAGTACGAGGGGGTGTCCCCCGCGGGCTCGCACAAGCCGAACACCGCGGTGCCGCAGGCGTACTACAACGCCGCCGAGGGCATCCGCCGGCTCGCCACCGAGACCGGCGCCGGGCAGTGGGGCTCGGCGCTCGCGTTCGCCGGCGCGCTGTTCGACATCGAGGTGTTCGTCTACATGGTGCGCATCTCCTACGACCAGAAGCCCTATCGCAGGGCGCTGATGGAGACCTGGGGAGCGCAGGTGGCGGCCTCGCCCACCGACCGCACCAGCTTCGGGCGCTCGGTGCTGGAGCGCGACCCGCAGTCGCCCGGCAGCCTCGGCATCGCCATCTCCGAAGCGGTCGAGGAGGCGGCGACCCGTGACGACACCCACTACTCGCTGGGCTCGGTGGTCAACCACGTGCTCCTCCACCAGACCGTGATCGGGCTGGAGGCGATCAAGCAGATGGAGATCGCCGGCGCCTACCCGGACGTGGTGGTCGGCTGCGTCGGCGGCGGCTCCAACTACGCGGGGCTGGCCTACCCGTTCATCGCCGAGCGGCTGAGCGGGCGGCACGCCGCCACCCGGTTCGTCGCCGCCGAGCCCGCCGCCTGCCCCACCCTCACCCGCGGGGTCTACGCGTACGACTTCGGGGACACCGCGGGCATGGGCCCGGTTGTGCCGATGCACACCCTCGGCCACAACTTCGTCCCCGACCCGATCCACGCCGGCGGGCTGCGCTACCACGGCGACGCCCCCTCGCTCTGCGCGCTGGTGCGCCACGGCATCGTCGAGCCCCGCGCCTACACCCAGAACGAGTGCTTCGCCGAGGCGGTGCGCTTCGCCCGCACCGAGGGCATCCTCCCCGGCCCGGAGCCCTCCCACGCGCTCCGCGCCGTCGCCGAGGAGGCGCTGGCAGCCCGCGAGGCGGGCGAGGCGCGGACCATCCTGGTCAACCTCTCCGGCCACGGCCACTTCGACATGTCCGCCTACGACGCCTACTTCGCCGGCCGCCTCGAGGACGTCGAGCTGCCCCAGGCCCGAATCGACAGCGCCCTGAAGGAGCTCCCGCCGGTGCCCGCGCTGAGCTGAGCGAGCCCTACTCGGGGGTGCACATGCCCGGGGGCATGCGCTCGTCGTCGGCGCCCCCGTAGCAGGGCACGCCATCACTGGGGGAGGCGAGACGGCGCAGCGCCTCCTGGTCGCACAGCCGCACCCGCCGGCCGGTGATCTCGAGCACACCCTGGCCGGCGAGGCGCTGGAGAGTTCGGGAGACCGACTCGCGGCTCGCCGCGGCGCGGCTGGCGAGGTGCTCGCGGGAGGTGGGGGCGCCCTCCGGCGGGATCCCTGCCTCGAGCAGGGCCGCGGCCACCCGCCGCTCCACCGACGACTGGGAGAGGCGGCGGGCGAACTCCTCGGCGTCGTGCAGCTGGCGCAGCGCCTCGCGGAGGAGGATGAGCCCCAGCCGGGGGACGCAGCCCATCAGGGTCACCACCTCTCGGGCGGGCGCGCGAAGCAGCATCCCGTCGGTCTCGGCGACGGCGTCGACCGCGGGGGGCAGCGCCGAGACCAGGTTGGCGAGGCCGAGCACGCTCCCCGAGCAGAAGCGGTGCAGGGTCACCTCCCGGCCGCTGGAGGTGACCGAGCACACCCGCAGCCGCCCCTCGGTGAGCACGAAGAGGAGGGAGCGGCCCTCGCCGGCGGTGATCACGCGCTCCGACCGGCGGAAGCTCTGGGTGGACATCACCGCGACCAGGCGGTCGACGTCGGCGCGGTCGAGCTCGCTGAAGAGGGGCAGGGTGGCCAGGGCGGAGGGCATCGGCACATGTTCTCCCACGGTCGGGGTGGCGTCATCCCCTGTACGTGGGAACGCCGGCGTCGGACGTCTCCCCGTATCGGCGGCAACGTCCGGGCCGCCCGCACCGTCGTACCTGATACAGGAGTCCGGCGGACGGGGAGGACGTGTGGATGCGGCGAGGTCTTGTGGTCGGGATCGGCGGCGCCGGGGTGGCCGCCGCCATGCTGGGGGCGGCCCCGCTCCACGCCGGGGCCGACTTGGGGTCGGCGCTGTGCGGCTTCAACGGCGCCGGGGCGGTGGCGCCGCCGGTGAACTACCAGGAGCACGCCGTCACCTACCAGTTCAGCGGCGCGCTCACCTGCGCGTCGAGCGACTCGACGCTCACCGCGGGCCAGGTCACCGCGGTCGGGGCGGGCTCGATCGGCTGCTTCCGCGGCGACCACACCGCGGTTCTCCGGGTCGCCTGGAACAACGGGAAGTCGAGCACCCTGACGGTGCACTTCACCGACGTGCTCGCCGCCCTGGTGGGCAGCGGCACCGTGAAGGACGGCGAGTTCGCCGGCCAGCCGGTGGGCATCCAGCTGCTCTTCTACTCGCCGGAGGCGCTGAACTGCGCCCAGGTCGGGATCTCCGCCGCCCAGCTCTCCGGCAGCTTCCAGATCGGCGGCTGACCGCGACGGCGAACTGCTGACCGGCGCCGGTCGGGTGCGCCGGGCGAGAATATCCCCTCACGTCCAGGCAGAAGGGGAACCGCATGTACTCGGTCAGCAGGACCGTGCCCGGGGCGGCGGCGGGGCTCCGCGTCGAGGTCGCCTCGCTGGCGGTGACCGTCACCGGGGTCTTCCTGCTCACCATCGGCGGGGTCGTCCACTTCGACCGCGCCGAACTGGTGCGCCGCGCCGTCCCCTACCTCGCCGTCCTCTTCTACCTGAACGCCGCCGGCACCCTCGCCGCGGTCGTGGGCATCGCCCTGCGGATCCGCGGCGCCTGGACGCTGGGCATGCTCGTCGCCGCGCCCTCGGCGGTGCTGTACGTTCTCGCCGGCACCCGCGGCCTCCCCCAGGTGCACCTCCGCACCCTCACCTCGACCGGCGGCATGCTCTGCCTCGTCGCCGAGATCCTGTACACGGCGCTCTGGCTGCGCGTCGCCCGTCGAGACCTCGGTCTCTGAGCCGGGCTCACCCGGCCGGCACCCCGATCCCCCCCGCACACGGCGCCCCGTGCTCCGGTGTCTGCGGGCCCTCGCGGAAGTGGTCGATGAAGCCGGCCACCCGAGGGTCGGTGGCGCTCTGCAGGGCGAGCTGGTTGCCCCAGGCGGTGGCGATCACCGGGGCGGGCTGGCCGGGATAGGGGCTGAGGATCACGTAGCGGTCGCCGCCGCCGGCATGGGACTGCACGGCGTGGCGGAGGGCCGACACCTGGTCGGCGGGGAGCGAGGGGAGGTAGGTGATCCACACCGCCCCGTGCTCCAGGGAGTGGACCGCGTTCTCGTCGCGGACCGGCTGGGTATAGACGCCGCAGTTCAGCCACCGGGGGTCGTGCGCGCCTCCGGCGGGTGGGGTGCGGTCGTACCGGACGGTGCCCTGGACGTGGCTCCGGACGGTCTCCGGATAGGTCACCGTGCCCGCCGGCCGGGGGGCGTCGGGATTGGCGGAGTTGCGACCGCCGCTGACCACCGCGTAGACGGCGACCAGCGCGCCGGCGGCGAGGGTCACCCAGAGGCCGCGGGTGCGCAGCGACGGCCGGGTCGCGGGGCCGTCCTCGGTGGTGGTGGGCGCCATGTCGGCGCGAGCGTAGCGCGGCACACGGCGGCGACGGCGTGGGCGAGTAGGCTAGCCGCTGCACTCCCATGATCAGCAATCCCGCGGTCTCCCGGCGGCTGACGACGCCGCGACGTGCCCTGCTCGTCGCCGCCGTCCTGCTGGTGCTCGGCGCCGGCACCGGCGCCGGCGTCGCCGCGCTCCACCGTGCGCCCACCGGCCGGATCGAGCTGATCGCCACCCGCGCCGACGGCGGAGCCGCCGCCCTCGCGGGGATCGAGCTCTCGGGCCCGGACGGCTCGGCCCGGCTCGACACCCCCGCGCGGGCGGTCGCCCCCGCGCCCCAGCCCACCGACCTCGGCGGCTTCGACGTGCCCTCCGGCCTCTACCGCCAGGTGACCGTGCGCCTCGACGGCCGCACCCTCTCGGCACCGCTGGCGATGCGGGTCACCGGCGCCCGGCTCACCCCCGTCCTGGTCGCGCTGGGTCGCGGCGGGCTCACCGCCTACACCGGCAACGACGGGGTGAACCTCGGCCTGCTGGTCAGCGGCGGTCAGGTGCGGCCGGTGCCGCCGACCACGTTCACCGACCAGGCGGGGAGCCCGGTCACCCTCGGGGGCCTGCCCACCGTGGTGGCGGCCTTCGCGACCCACTGCCACGAGACCTGCCCGCTCTTCACCGCCGTGCTCGGCGACCTGCAGCGCACCCTGAGGGCACGGGGCTGGGAGGGCCGGGTGCGGATCACCGAGGTGACCATGGACCCGGGCCGCGACACCCCCGCCACCCTCGCCGAGTATGCCCGGCGCACCGGGGCCGGGTGGCCGCTGCTCACCGCACCGGCGGCGCCGCTGCGGGTGTTCTGGTCGGCGCTCCACGCCTCGTACCACGAGGTGCCCTACCCGGGGCCTCCGCCCACCGACTGGCTGACCGGCCGGCCCGAGACCCACGACGTCAGCCACGACTTGCTCGCCGCCATCCTCGACGCCCACGGGGTGCCGCGCTTCATCCTCCCCGGCGAGCCCCACCTCGGCCACGCCCTCCCCGAGGCACTCGCCCGGATGCTCTCCCCGGCGGCGGAGGGCCACGCCCACACCGGCTCCTGGGCGGTCACCGACCTGCTCGACCGGGTCGACGTCCTCCTCGGCGAGCCCGGCGAGCAGGACCGGCGGCCGGAGAGCGCGGTGCGGGTCGGGGCCGCCGCCCCGGGGTTCACCCTGACCGCGCTCGACGGGCGCCGGCTGGTGCTCGCCGAGCAGGTGGGACGCCCGGTGGTGCTGAACTTCTGGGCCACCTGGTGCGGGCCGTGCCGGCGCGAGCTGCCCCTGCTCGCCCGCGCCGCCGCCTCTCACCCCGAGCTGGTGGTGCTCGCCCTCGACCAGGGCGAGGACGCCGCGAGGGTGCGCGCCTTCGCCGCGGACGTGCCCGGCGTCAACCCGGTGGCGGTGCTCGATCCCGAGCGCCGCGCCGGGGCCACGTACGCGGTCGGCGGGCTGCCGGTGAGCGTCGCCATCGACGCCGGGGGCACGGTGCGCGCCGTCCACGTCGGCGAGTTGGACGCGGCCGCGCTCGACCGCCTGCTCGCGCAGATCGGCGCGTAGGAAACCGGCCTCCGGCGACGTCATAGAGCGGCACGGTCACCACCGCGCCGGGGCCTGGGGGCCCGCCGCACCGTCACCTCGGCGGGCCCCTCCCCGCAGCCGGCACTGCACCTCTCGCCGGGCGAGGCCCTTCACTCCTGAATTCGGCCCCCCACCACGGCCTCGCCCGGCCCTCGCGCCTCACATGGCGCCGCGCGCCCGCAGCGCGTTCTGCATCTGCACCCCGTGCACGAGGTCGATGCCCGCGCCCAGCGCCGCCGCGCAGTGCACCGCCTCGTGCATCTGCTCGACGGTCGCGCCGTTGTCGAGACAGGAGTTGCTGTAGGCGTCGATGCAGTAGGGGCACTGCTTGGCGTGCGCCACCGCCAGCGCGATCAGCGCCTTCTCGCGCCTGGTGAGCGCCCCGTCGACCGCGAAGGTGGCGTTGTAGTACGCCCAGAAGCGGTCCATCAGCGGCTTCGCGTGCGTCCCCATGCCGGCGAAGTGGGCGAGGTCGGCGCGCTCGTAGTAGCTGGTGCCCGCCCCCGGCTCCGCCGCCGCCTCCCCCCCGCCGGCATGGGCGGCGGCGCAGGCGGACAGCGCCGCCCTCGCCTCCGCCGCGCGCGGATGGGCGGGGTCGATCGGACGCAGGTCGCAGCCCATCTTCGCGTCGTGGACCTGGAGGTCGCCGACCGCGAACTCGATCGGCCGGGTGTGCGCGCCGGTCTGCGGCGGGTACACCCAGTGCTTGCCCTCGACCTGGGTGTGGCAGCAGTACACGGGCTGGCCCTCGCCGCCCTGGGGCACGTGGCGCCAGCCCTGGCCGAGGGCGAGCTCGGGCACCGCGCCGAAGGCGGCACGCACCGCCTCGGTGTCGCGGCGCAGGTCGATGCCCTTGTGGTCCATCGCCGGGAGGTCCGGCACCGGCTCGCCCGGCAGCAGGTCGTCCTCGGAGATGTTGATCGACGAGAAGATCATGTTGAGACCGCCGTCGAAGCGGTACTTCACGTAGCCGTCGACCTGGCTCTCCGGACGGCCGCCGAAGCCGAGGATGCGGTCGTGGGGCAGGGTCCGGGTGTCCTCGACCTTGGAGTGGACATGCACCGAGCTGGCCTCGCGCAGCGCCTCCGCGAAGGGGAAGTCGGGCTCGAGGACGGAGAGCACCTCCTCCATCTCCGCCGCCGAGACCAGGCCGAGCTCCTGGAGGAAGTCGAGGGTGCGGACGAACGCGGGGCGGTCGAGCCCCGTGGACACCTGCTGTTGCACGGTCATGGGACGAGCCTCCCGGTGGGGTGCGCGCGACGCCGGCGGCCGGCCGCCGCATCATCGGCCATCTCCGTCCCGACGTCTGTGACCGCGGTCAATGAAACCGCATGAGGGACCGGGACGGAGCGCGCGGGATGTGACACCGACGCCACCGCTCGATCGCCGCGCCGGGTGCACCATGGGCGCGGTCCGATGCGCAGCCTCTCCCCGACCTCCGTCCCCGACCCCATCCTGCCCACCGCGCTGCGGGAGGCGCTGGGGGTGGAACGGGCGCGCGAGCTCGACCCGCTGCGGCGGGCGCTGCTGACCCGGGACTGGCAGCCCGCTCCCCCGCCCCGGTCACCGTGGGTGCCGGCGGCGGCCGCCCCCGCCGTGGCGGCCGCGCTCGGCCCCGGGGACATCGTCAGCGGGGCGCCGGCGGCGCGGCGGATCTGCGAGGCCTACCACCGCGCCCACGGTGAGCTGATGCGCCGCGGCCGCCGCCAGCGGGTCGGCCTGGCCACCTTCGTCGCCGCGGTCGCGCTCACCGGCGCCGCCCTGGTCTCCCAGCGCCACCTCGACGTGGCGCTGCTGCGGGTGACCGTGGTGACCCCGGCGCTGCTCGCCCTCGCCGGCCTGGGGGTGCTGGCGACGCTCGGGCTCCGCGACTGGCGGAGGCTGGTGGGGCTGCAGGGCGTGCGGATGGTCCGCGGCATCGACCGCGGATCCACCCTCCCGCCCGCGGGGGTGCGTGCCTTCCTCGCCGGCTACCCCACCGCGACCACCGCCTTCCTCGCCTGCTACCAGGCGTGGCGGCGGCCCTCAGCGGCGACCGCCCGGCGCGCCTGACCCGACCGCTCCCGCCCTCGCGGCGGGGACACCGGCCGCCGCGCCGCGGACCCGGAGCAGCACGCCGAGGCCGCCCCCGGCCAGCACCGCGAGCACGAGGGCGATGACCGCGATCACCGTGGCCCGGTTCCCGGCGTCGCCGGCGCTCTGCGCGGTGCTCTGCGCGGCGGTGATCCGCGCCGGCAGCGGCGCGACCCGAGTGCCGAGCCGCTGCACCGCGGTGGACAGGTCGCCGCGGCCCGGGTCCTTCACCGGGAACTCGATCGAGGTGTCGTCCCTCACCGTGTTGAACGTCTTCGGCGACGAGGTGAAGGACTTGTCGATGCCGGTGCCGTGGATCGTCCCGGTGAAGTGGAAGGTGTAGTCGCCCGGCCGGGTCGGCTGGAGCGCGGCGTCGTACTCGCCCGGGGTGCCGAAGGTGGCGCCGAACGCGGGCTCGAGCGCGAGCACGTCGCTGGTCTGCCCCTGGTAGACCACCTGCACCTTCAGGCTGTCGGCGCCGAGGTCGGTGACCGCCCCGCCCTGGGCGTCCTTGACGAAGAGCTGGACGGCGTTCCTGCCGCCGGTGTAGGTGGGCTCGCCGCTCCAGCCCACCGTCATCGTGTACGCGCCCTGGCCGACGGTGCGATGCTCGTGGGCGGAGGCCCCGCCGACCGCGGTGAGTGCCAGCGCGGCGCCGCCCCCGGCGGCGAGGAGCGGGCGGAGCAGCCGGATCCGGATGTGCGTGCGCTGCATGTGCAGTCCCCCTGATCTGTGCCTGACCGTGGATGCACGCGGGGTCCGCGTGCACTGCGTCGGCGGCGCGGTCAGGCGGGGGGCGGCCGGCTCCAGAGCTGGGCGCCGAAGCGCTGCAGCGGCGACCGCCGCCAGCCCGAGAGCGGGCGGAGGCCGCCGGCGAGACGGGTGCGGGTTCGGACGAGGTGGTCGACGAAGCGCTCCCAGCGGTGGAGCCGGGTGGCGCGCCCGCGCAGCCGGCGGGCGGCCACGCCCATCGCCGCGGCGAGCACCAGCGCGACCGCCGCCTGCACCAGGGGCGCCGCCCAGTGGACCCCGGTGACGGGTCCGAGACCGGGGGCGGTGCGGGCGGCGGCGGCGGCCTCGACATTCTCCTGGAACAGGTAGAGGGCGACCTGGGCGACCGCCAGCGGCACCCAGAGCCGGGCCACCGGGGCGGCCGAGCCCGGGCCGCTCCCGCCCGGCCGCCGCGGCGAGGGCCGGTGCCCGCGGAGGGCGCCGCGCAGCGCGGTGCGGGCGTCCTCGAGCCGCTCGCCGAGGGCGGCCCAGCGGCGCCACCAGCGCAGCCCGCGGTGGGCCAGCAGCAGGCTGAGCACCGCGCCGAGCGGCAGCATGTAGAGGTGCGACGCGCCGAGCATCGCCCGGCCCAGGCCGGTGGCGCCGTTGAGGCGGACATACTCCAGGGTGTGGCCGGCCCACGCCCCGACGAGGGCGAGCAGGACCGCGCCCGCGCCCGCCAGGTGCCGCGCCGCCCGCCCCTTCATGGGGTCCGAGCATAGCCGGAGATTGGCTGCGGCGGGCCTCAGCTCGGGGGCATGTGGAAGGTGAACATGCGGTCGGCCTCGATCCGCGCGTACACCACGCCGGAATCGAGGAAGCGCTCCCACTCCGCACCGTAGCGGGGGACGTAGATGCCGAGCAGGGTGCGCCGGAGCTCGGCGCTCTCGGCGGCGGCGACGTCGACGAGGTGGGCGCGACCGTGCACGGTGACCGCCAGCTCCTCGCCGGGGAGGTGGGTGGCGCTCACCTGGGGACGCCGCCGGATGTGCTGGAAGCGCACCGAGTTGGGGGCGGAGCCGAAGTGGAGGTCGCCGCGGAACAGGAGGCCGTCGACGGCGCCGACCAGCGGGCGGCCGTCGGCGGTGACGGTGGCGAGGGCGAGCAGGCACATCCCCTGGAGGCGGGCGGCGATCTGCGCCGCGGTCAGCCGGCGCTCGGGGGTGATGACGCTGCGCAGGTGCCGGCCCGCGGTGTCGTGGCTGCGGTCGAGGATGGCCTGCATCCGGGCGAGGTCGGCGGTGGTCTCGTGCATGCCCGGAGTTCAGCAGATCCGCGGCGGGAGAGGCGGTGCGGGCGCCACTCGGGGTACCCTCTCGCAGCGGTTCACCACGGTTCGTCAGGCCACCGCGAGGAGATCCGCATGATCAAGGTCAGCGTTCTGTATCCCAACTCCGAGGGCAGCAGGTTCGACCTCGACTACTACCTGAAGACGCACATGCCGATGGTGCAGAGCGAGCTGGGCTCGGTGCTGCGGGGCATGGGCGTCGACGCCGGGCTCGCCGGGGGGACCCCCGGGGCCCCCGCACCGTTCGCCGCCGTCGGCCACCTCATCTTCGACTTGGTCGAGGACTTCCAGTCCTCCTTCGGGCCCAGGGCGGGCACGATCATGGCCGACATCCCCAACTACACCGACATCACCCCGGTGATCCAGGTCAGCGACATCAAGCTCTGAGCGACGCCGGGGGGCCGCCGGCCGGCGGCCCCCCGGCGGCCCCCGGCTGAGCCGCGGTCAGCTCACCCGCAGCATCGGCTCGGGCACGGCGGCGGCGACGCAGGGGAACATGGGCAGTCCCAGCGCGAAGCCCTGACCGAGGCCGATGCCGAGGCGCCGCAGCGCCGCCGCCGCATCCGGGCTCTCGACGCCCTCGGCCACCAGCATGGCCCCGGTCGAGGCGGCGAACGTCGCGATGGCGCGGATCGCTGGATCGGGGGTGGCGGCGTGGATGCGCCGGGTCAGGCTCGACGCCAGCTTGATGAACTCGGCGTCGGCGGCGACCAGCACCTCGAGCGTCGAGTGCCCCTCGCCGACGTCGTCGAGGGCGAAGCGGAAGCCCTCGCGGCGGTAGCTGGCGAGCACCTCGCGCAGCCGGGGGAGGTTGCTGATCGCCTCGCGCTCGCTGATCTCGAACACCACCCGGTCGGGGCTGCGGCCGGTGGTGCGCAGCAGCAGCAGCATCTGGTCGACGTCGTGGACGGGGTCGAGCAGCGCCGAGGCGCTGACGTTGACGAAGAGCAGCGGGCCGTCGGGGAGGTGGCGCGCGCCCCACACCGCCACCTTGCGGCTCAGCCAGTCGAGGTCACGGGTCAGGCCGAGCCGGTGGGCGGCGGCGAACAGCTCCTCGACGCTGCCGTGCGCCTCGGTGCTCTCGGGACGGGCCAGCGCCTCGTAGGCGAAGACCGAGCCGTCGGAGAGCCGGATGATCGGCTGGTAGGCGGAGCGCAGCCGCTGGCTGGCGAGCAGCCGGCCGATGTGGCTCGACCAGCCGGTGAAGCGGTCGCCGCCGGCGCCGGCGGCGGCGATCGCGATCGACCCGGGCTGGGAGCGCTTGGCCTCGAAGAGCGCGGCGTCGGCGCGCCCGACCAGCTCGTCGGGCGACTCGTCGCGGTCCCACTGGGCGACGCCGCCGGAGGTCTGCTGCCGCTCCGGGGTCGCCTCGCGCAGCCGCTGCAGCACCGCGCGGGCGTCGGCGGCGGAGCAGTTCGGCATGATCACCGCGAACTCGTCGCCGCCGTAGCGGGCGAGGAAGTCGTCGTCGCGCAGGGTGTGCTCCCAGGCGCCGGCGACGTCCCGCAACAGCCGGTCGCCCCGAGGGTGGCCCCAGTCGTCGTTGAATCCCTTGAAGTTGTCGAGGTCGAGGATGGCGACGCTGAGCGGGCGGCCGTCGGCACCCGAGCGGCTCAGCGCCAGGCGCAGCTCCTCCTCCCACACCCGCCGGTTGGCGACCCCGGTGACCGGGTCGATCCGTGCCGCGGCGGAGAGGGTGGCCTCGGCGCGCTTGCGCTCGGTGATGTCACGCACGATCGTGAACAGACGCCCCGGACCCTCGTCGGGGAGGGTGCGCAGCGCCACCTCGATGTCGATCTCCCGACCGCCGCGGGTGAGCAGCCGGGACTCGTAGTGCTGGGGCACATCGGCGCCGGCGAGGCGGTCGCGCAGCCGGACGACCAGCTCCGCCCGGATGTCCTCCGGTGCGAGGTGGAGCAGGCTGCGTCCCATCAGCTCCTCGCGGGCGTACCCGGTCATGGCGACATAGGCGTCGTTGGCGTACACGAGCATCCCGTTCTCGGTGATCACGAGCCCCTCGCCGAGGTCGCTCACCGCTTCGAGAAGGTTCTGCATCCTCCCCGTCTGCTGGGCCAGCGCCGCGACGGTGCGCACCCGCTCGAGGGCCATGCTCACCGAGGTCGCGTACTCGCTGAGACGTCGCGCCTCGTCGCCGCCGAGGAAGGGGCTGAAGGGACCGGCCAGGAGGACGATCGCGCCGTCACCGGTGTCCCCGCGGAGCGGGGCGACCAGCCGCTCCCCCTGGCCGCCGGACACGGCGACGGCGTGCTCGTGGGGGGACAGGGTCGCGGCCAGGTCAAGGGCGTCGTCCGGCGACATCCCCGGGGTGGCGACCAGCCGGCCCGAGGGCGTCAGCAGCACCCCGGCCTCAGCTCCGATCAGGCGCACCGCCCACTCCAGCGCCCGCGCCGACAGCGAGGCCTCGTCGGTCGAGAAGACCAGCAGCTCACGGACGGCGTCCCGGTACGCGTCCTCCTCGTGGACACGCCAGGCGCGGCGGAGCCATCCCGGCGGCGCGAAGCCGGCATAGAGCACCGGCACCATGGCGAGGAAGAGCAGCTCGATCGGCGCCGCCAGCCAGGTGCTCAGCGGCGTCCCCGTGACCGAGCCGGCCGAGCCGGCGCTGAGGGCGACGAGCAGCACCGCCACCAGGCCGAGGTAGCCGGCCGACAGTGCCCGGAGCCGCGCCCGCTGCACCCGCGGACGGCTGCGGGAGGCACGCCAGAAGGTGATCGCCGGCTCGCTCACGCAGCCGGCCCAGAGGAGGATGACGGCGAGCACCACGGCGATCTGCAGCGGCGAGTAGCGGGGGTTGGCACCGGAGGGGAGCGGCACCAGCAGCGCGGTCGCGGTCACCAGGCCGGCGCCGGCGAGGGCGAGCCGGTGGGCGGTGCGCCGCATCGGCACCAGCACCCCGCGCAGCTCGATGAGGGCGAGGCCCGAGCAGGTGAAGGCGACCAGGCTCACCTGGGCGGCGCCGGGCAGATGGATGCCCAGGAGGTCGGGCAGCTGGGCCAGGAGGCTGACCAGTCCGAGCAGGCCGAGGGCGGCCGCGAGCCACGCCCGGCTGTGCCCGCGGTGACGGATCCAGCCGACGGTGGCGGCCACCCCGAGCATGCTGAAGGCGATGCCGACAGCGTGGCCGAGCATCTCGGTGGCGCCGTTCACCGGCCCGTCCTGATGGTCACCGTACCCCCCTCGTCGCCTCGGCTCCGCGTCACCCGTGATTCTGCGCACACAACTCCTCCCGCTCGGTGAAGAGTTGTCAAGGTTTCGAACCGTCGGGTGACGCTCGTCGCCGGTACCGACGCGCGAACCCCGGGTCACACCGTCTGCCAACCCCCCGACCGACCCTGACCGGCGTGCATTTCCGGCGCATCGGGCACTCAGAATTCATGATGGCTGCTGACGTAGCGCAGACGCGGTGGCGGTCGTTCATTGTGCCGATGGCGACCAGCATTCCCGGAATCACCGTATCATCGTGCAGTTGTCTGCGCGGAGGCGGTGATGAGGACATGGCGTGCCGCGGCGCACCTGGGCGCCGCGATTCCGATCACGACCGGATTGCTGATCGGGACACGCTTCGACCCGCCCGCCGTGCCCCGTCCGACGCCCGCGCTGGTCGCCCACGCGCTGCGGCAGTCGTTCACCGTGGTTCCTGATGCCGAGTACTGCCGCACCCAGCTGCGCGTCTCCTGCTATGGGCCGGGGCAGCTGCAACGCGCCTATGACACACAACCGCTGCTGGCGCACGGGATCGACGGGCGCGGCACCACCATCGCGTTCGTCGAATCGTTCGGTTCACCGACGATCGCGGCCGACCTCCGGCGTTTCGACGCCGCCTTCGGCCTCCCCGCCCCGCCGTCGCTGAGCGTCATCCATCCTCTGGGGACCCCGCCGGCCTTCGACCCTGCGAACCCCGTGATGGTGGCCTGGGCAGAGGAGACATCGCTCGACGTCGAGTGGGCACACGTCATGGCGCCCGGCGCCCGGCTGCTCGTCGTCGAGACGGCCGATTCCGAGGGCGGTGGGGTCGCCGACCTCAGCGGCATCGTCCGCGCCGAGAACTATGTCGTCGACCACGGCCTCGCCGACGTCATCTCGCAGAGCTTCGCCGACGGCGAGGCGACGCTCCCCGGCCGGAGCAGCCAGATCGACCTGCGGTCGGCGTTTGTCAACGCCGCTCGGCGGGGTGTCACCGTGCTCGCCGCGGCGGGTGACCGGGGACCAATCGGCGGTCGCCCTGACGGCAGCTGCTGCCTGGTCGCCGGCGCGGTGTGGCCGTCCTCGGATCCCCTGGTCACAGCCGTGGGGGGAACGGCGCTGCGCCTCGACGTGGAGGGCGGCCGTCTCTCCGCGGACCGGGTGTGGAACGACTCGAGCGGGGCGGGTGGTGGTGGGCTGTCGCGGCTCTTCGCCCGGCCACCCTTCCAGGACGGCGTGCAGGAGGTGGTGGGTGGCCGGCGGGGAACTCCTGATGTCAGCCTCAGCGCCGGGGTCGACGACGGGGCCGCCCTCTTCTACTACAGCTTTCTGAACCCGACCTCGCCCGGCAGCTGGCATCTCGGGGGCGGCACCAGCGAGGCCACACCGCTCTTCGCGGGGGTCGCCGCTCTGGCCGACCAGGTCGCCGGGCACCCCCTCGGCCTTCTCAACGACCGGCTCTACCGGCTGGCGTCGACCGCCAACTCCGGCATCGACGACATCACCCAGGGTGACAACGGGACGACCGTGTGCGCCGCGCCCTGCGCACCGGGTGATGTGGCGCAGGCTCGCCTGCGCGGCTATGCGGCCAGACCGGGGTACGACCTGGCGAGCGGCCTCGGAACCGTCGATGCCGCCCGCCTGGTCGTGACCCTCTCCGGTCGCTGAGCCTCCAGCCCGGGGGACTAGTTCCGCCCCACCCCGGGGATCGTCGGGAAGTTGGGGGTGGGGACGACATGTCCGAGCTCGCCGAGGGCGCCGCAGGCCACACCGAGGACCGGAACCGGGAGACAGGGGGCCTGCGCCGGGACGGAGCCGGGCGTCGCCACAGCGGGCGTGGCGGCGGAGACGCTGGTGGCGGCGGGGATACCGGCCGCGGCCGCGAGGGAGACGGCCCCGATGGTCAGAATGATGCGCTTCATGACGGGCTCCTGTATAAGTAGTCCCAGATACACGTTAAGCTACAGTCTCGTACTCAGTATTAGTGATACAAAAATGCGATCAAACCATGACCACGAATGATCGGCCTGCGGAGCAGGCACCCGCACCCTCACCGGCGACGATGGGCGCGGAGCCGACCGGGACGCTGCTCTCACGTCGACACTTCCTCGGTGCGTCGGTCGCGATGACCGGGCTGCCTCTGCTGGTGCCGCGGATGCCGCCGCGTCAGGACGGGACCCCGGAGCTGGCACTGGAGGGTGCCGCCGTCCCGGCGGCCCGCCACCAGGACCCGGCGGAGCTCGGCGTGCTCGAGGCGGCCGTGCTGCTCCAGGCGCGCCGGCTGTCGAGCCGGGAGCTCACCGAGGCCTGCATCGAACGGATCCGCCGCCGCAATGGCGCCATCAACGCGTGGAGCCGTGTCTATCCGGACCTTGCCCTCCAGCTTGCGGAGCAGGCCGATGCGCGGCTCTCCAGGACCGCTGTCCGCAGGGATGGTGCGGCGCCGGCGCTCTGTGGCGTGCCTCTCGAACTCAAGGACCTCTTCGCGGTCGCCGGCCGCGAGCTCACCGCGAGCTCCCGGGTGCTGACCGGACACGTCGCCCCCGGTGACTGCACCGTCTACGCTCGACTGAGGGCGGCGGGCATGCCTCTGCTCGGCCACCTCCAGATGGCCGAGTTCGCCATCTCCAACGACACCCCGCAGACCGGCAATCCCTACGATCCCGGCCGGTCACCGGGGGGGTCCAGCGGCGGCAGTGCCGCCGCCCTCGCGGCGCGCACCGTCCCCGCCGCGCTGGGCACCGACACCGGCGGCTCGGTGCGCCTGCCCTCGTCGGCGTGCAACACGTCCGCGATCAAGCCCACCTTCGGGCTGGTGAGCACCCATGGGGTGATCCCGCTGCTGTGGAGCTACGACCACGTTGGCCCGATGGCTCGCAGCGTGGCGGACTGCGCGCTTCTCCTCTCCTTCATGGCGGGCCCAGACCTCGACGATCCCGCCTCTCTCCCGCCCTCGCCCCCGCCCTCTCTGTACCCCACCGCGCCGCGACCCGGCCGCACACCGCTCCGCGGCCTCCGCATCGGCGTTCTCCGGGTCCCGGACGACGCCGCACTGCCCCCCGCGATCGCCGATGTCGTCGAGCGCGCCCGCGACGACCTGGCGGCCCTCGGGGCGACGCTGGTGCCGGTGACGCCTCCCGCCGACACCGTCGACACCGCCGCCGGTGCCGCCATGTCCGTCGAGATCGACCTCTACCATCGGCAGTTCTTTCCGGCACGTGCGGAGAGATATTCCCCGGCGGTTGCGGAGAGGCTGGCCGAGTACCGTGCCGTCGCGCTCGAGGCGCTGGCGCTGGACTACCTCCGGTTTCAGCGCCAGCGGGCGCAGTACGTGCGCGCCTGGAACGCCGTCTTCGAGTTCGAGCGGCTCGACGCCCTGATCCAGACCTGCGTCGATCACGAGACCCCGCGCCGTGGCAGCGCCGGCGATTGGGTCGTCCCCACCTCGCCGGGCCAGACCGGACCCGTCGAGATGTGGAACAAGACGGGCTTCCCGGTGGTGGCGGTTCCAGCCGGGATCAGTGGGACCACCGGCATGCCGGTCGGCATTCAGCTGGTGGGGCGGCCCAACTCCGAGGTCGCCCTGCTGCAGCTCGCCATCGACTACCAGGAGCGGCATCCCCATCACCTGCGGGCACCGGGAGGGCTGCCATGACGGACCCGACGGGCACGGACGCGGCGAAGCCGGCGACGGTCTTCGTGACCACCACCGCGGGGATGGTCTCCGACCAGCCGACGGGAACGGACGGAGCCGCCCCCGCCACCCGGTTCGTCCTCGTCGGATCCGATGGGATGAACGACCGCGCTCGCCCTCGGACGTGTCCGCCGTCAGGCTCGACCACGAGCGCAGGTGATCGCGGGGGCTGCTCACCCCCAGCACCCTGACCAACCGGGCCTGGTGCCGGGGGTGAGCCACGGTCCGCCGGGGGGTCAGCAGGCGAGCTGTGCCGTGAGCGTCTGCGCCGCGGCCGGTGCGGCGCCGTACACGCTCTTCGCCACGCTGCCGCTGCGACCGTCCTGGTCGACCGCCTGCTGGCGGATCTGCGCGAACGCGGGGGCGCAGAGCTTCGACGCCTGGGTCAGGGTCAGGGTCTCGGGATCGACCCCGCTCGCGGCCCCGACCTTCACGGTGCCGATGCCGGGCGCGTAGTACTTGCGCTGGTGCCCGCTCGACTGCGCGTTCGGGGCGAACTCGTCGGTGATCAGCACGTTGTCGTAGCAGGTGGTGCCGTTGCAGACGTGCTGGCCGGCCTGGAAGACGCTGGCGCAGTCCTCGAAGCCGACCGAGGGCGCAAACCCCTGCCGGTACACGGGCGTCCCCGGCTGGGGACTGCCCTGCATCGCGATCCCGGCGTGGGCGCCGGCGACCCCCGACAGCCAGCTGGCCGGAGCCCCGGTGAGCTTCGCGCCGCTGTACTCCTCGGGGTACTCGCCGAGCGTCCAGATCGCCCCGTTGCGGTCCTGCGAGACGAAGTAGAGCTCGGACTCCTGGAGCTGGCCGTCCTGGATGTCCTGCTCGTGGATGACCACGGTGCGGACACCGTCGAGGACCTTGGTGAGGTCGGTCACGGTGGTCTGGATACGGTGCGGATGCCTGGCGCCGCTCTTGTCCACCACGACGCCGTCGAGGAGGAACTGCGTCCCCGGCGCCATCGGCTGGAAGTTGTTGGTGATCGCCGGGGTGCCCGGGAAGGTGGTCGCGTCGAGCACCTGGACCGGGCCGCAGGCCGCGGCGCCGTTCGGCGAGGTGCTGCCGGTCTTCCTGGTCGAGCCGGGGCCGGCGGCAGCAGCGACCGCGGAGGTCACCACCAGCAGTGCCGGGACGATGATCGCGCCGAGCCAGGTCGTGCGGGCATGCCGCTGATGAGACATCCTGAATCCTCCCTGGTGGCGCCGTTCAGGCCGTATGACCGGCCGCGCCGCCCCCGCCTCGTCCTCGGTCCTTCACCTTAACGGAAGGTGAATACGGAGTCAAACAGTGTTGGGTTCGAGGGCTTTCCACATGCGCGCCCATCGCACTCATTCGGAGCAGCGCATGTCGAAGCGGGCGAGCGAGAAATGGCTGAGATCGTGGGCCGACCCGCCGTCGGTGACGAGGTCCGCGGCGATCTCCCCGATCACCGGCGCGAGCGTGAATCCATGGCCCGAGCAGGGGCTCAGGAGCACGATCCGCGGGTCGTCGGGATGGAGGTCCACGATGAAGTGGAGGTCCGGCGTGTTCGTGTACATGCAGACCGCGGTCCGGGCAACCCGGCGGCTGACGCCGCGCAGACATCGCCCGGCGAAGTCCTGGAGCGGCTCGAGATCCGCCGCGGACACCCGGCGCTCGATGGTGCCCGGCTCGGTCACCTCACCGTGATGGTGGCGCGCGACCCTGACGGTGCGACCGTCGAGCGAGGGGAAGCCGTAGACGTCGCCGAGGTCACCGCGGTGGTGGAAGTACACGGGAAAGTCGTCCGGCCCGAGCCGGTCGGCGTCCGGGTCCATCTCCAGCCACCTCAGCACCTGGCGGGTGATCGTCACCGGCAGCCGGGGGACGAGGTCGCGTGCGTGGGCACCCGCCGCCACGACGACGCGGTCGAAGGTCTGCCGTCCCTCCGCCGTGACCACCACCACGCCGTCGCGCCGGCTCTCGACCGCGGACACCGCGGTGGTGGGCCGCAGCACCCCACCGAGGGACGACATCCGTCCGATCATCGCGGCGATCGCGGGCTCGGGCCGGACCAGACCCGCCTGCCGGTCGAGGGCGGCGACCTCCTGGTGATCCGGGTCTCGCCGTGCGAGGAGCCCAGCCGGTGAGGCGGCGCGTGACGATCGAAGCACATCGCCGCGATCCCCCGACTCGCCAGCCGCCAGCCGGTGGCGGCGCCCATCGCTCCGCAGCCGACCACGGCGACCCTGATCATCGCGTCGGTGGGACCACCTCGGTGGCGTACCGGGACATGATCTCGGCGACCGCCCGGGGGTTCGGCGGGCCGGGCGGTAGCGTCGCCAGCTCGCGGAAGTACTCGATGTCGAGATCGGGCGTGACCGTGCACAGCATCACGGCGGGATCGTCTCCCTGGTTGGCGAAGGTGTGCGGGGTGCCCGGTGGCACGGTGACCAGCCTTCCCGCCCGCGCCTCGACGGTCTCCCCGCCGGAGGTGAAGGCCACCACCCCGTCCCAGGGTCGACCACCTCGATGCTCACGATTCCGTCTCTCCCATGACCGTGCCGCCGCGACGGGTCACCTCTCACCAAGAACGGAGGCGGTTCGTACCCGATCCTTGATCACACCGTCCCGGCCTGAACACACCCGGCCGAGTACCCTGAGAGGGACCTCGCGCACCCTGGCGTCGACTGGCGATCTGCGGAGGCGTTCATGAGGTGAGGCGATGGGCCGGACCGGCGAGCAGGACCAAGAGCAGAACCGGGCCGAGGGCTCCCCGAGCACGCGGCCGCCGGGGACGAGCCGGCCGGGCGGCGCGCCCGGGGTCGGCGAGAGCTGGGACGGCAGGTACCTCGCTGTGGCGATGAGTCCGGGGCAGTGGAACATCCTGAAGACCCGGACCAACACCTTCATGCTCGCGGTTCCGCGAACCAGCCGCCGCGAAGCCTGGATCGCCCTCGGGTACAAGGGCAACGGAGCGCGGTAGGCAGGTCCAGCACCGGCCGCATCCGGGCCGCCGCAGTCGAGCGGCACGCAGCCTAGGCGGGAGGGAGCACCTGCCCGAGCTCGGTGCGTGAGATGCCGAGCTTGGTGAACACCTTGCAGGTGGTACTCGACGGTGCGCGGGCTGAGGAAGAGACGGACGCCGATCTCCGGGTTGGAGAGACCCTCGTGCGCGAACCGTGCGATCTGCGCCTTTTGCGCGGTGAGGCGGGGCAGCGCGAGCTCGGGCCTGCCGCTGCGCGCCGCCGCCTCGACCAGCTCGGGAAGTGCCAGGCTGATGCTCTCGCCGGGCGCGCACGCCCGCTGGGCCGCCGCCAGGGCGGTGCCATGATTCCCGAGGCCGTTGTGGAGGATGGCGGTCGAGTACCCGACGATGGTGATCGCCCAGCCCTCGCCCCGCACCTCGGCGTACTCGAGCATCTCCTCGGCCAGCCGGGCGGTGTGGCCTCGAGACCGCGCCAGCCGGCGAGGTAGACCTCGGCGAGGTAGATGGACGGGCTCCCGGTCGCGGTGGTGATCGACGCCTTCTCCTCGAACAGCGCCGCCGCCGCCGCGAAGTCGCCGGTCATCACCGTCGCCCCGGCGAGCAGGGTGAGAGCCAGGGGGAGCAGGGTCAGCGCACCGGTCCCGCGGGCGCACTCCACCGCACGGGTGGCGAGGGTGAGCCCCGCCTCCTCGTCCCACAGCTGCCAGGCGATCCGCACCGCGAGCCCGAGCCGGTGGAGGTCCTCGCTGTCGCCGTTGGCGCTGAGTGCCCGCTTCAGCGTCGGCACCGCGGTGGCGTGCCCCTCGGTGAGGAGCGCGGCGAGGCCGTCGAGCAGCGCGTCGCTGTCGGGCCCGGGGGCGGCGCGCCTCGACGCGCCTCCGGCACCAGGATGGGATTGTCTCGTCAACCTTGACGACAGGGCGGGGCGCGGGCCGATCGGCCTCAGGACGTGCTTCCGAGGTCGACCTCCCTGGTCTCGACCGTCCCGGCGGTCCGCCCCGGCGCGGTCTGGTAGGTCCAGTACAGGTTGGTGTGCGCGATGACCTGGTCCGGCGGCGGCGCCCCCCATGCGCTCCGGTCCCCGGTCGTGTGGGCGTCGCTGACCAGGGTCGCGTCGTAGCCCCGGACGAAGGCGCCGTGGAGCGTCGAGCGGATGCACGCGTCGGTCTCCGCGCCGACGACGACGAGGCGCCCGACTCCGAGGCCCGACAGCACGGTCTCGAGGGCGGTGGCCTCGAAGGCGTCGCCATAGTTCTTCTCGATGAGCGCCTCGGCGTCGTCCGGAGTCAGCTCGGGGACGATCCGCCAGCCGTCGCTGCCCCGGGCCAGCTGCTCGTCGGAGTGCTGGACCCAGACGACGGGGACCTGCTCCCGCCGCGCCCTCTCGACCAGGCTGCCGATGTTGGCGACGACCGCGTCGCGCTGGTGGGCCTCCCCGACGACGCCGTTCTGCACGTCGACGACGAGGAGCGCGGTGTTCGGGCGGTTCTCGAGTGTGGTCATGGTCTCCCTTTCACCCGTCCTCCGGCTCGACGTGGGCGGGGCAGGGATCGAACCCGCGACCTTCTCGGTGTAAACGAGACGCTCTAGCCGTCTGAGCTACCCGCCCGGGGCCTCGACTTTACCGCGGCGTGGTCGAGCGCCACCGCGCGATCCAGCCCGCCTCGGCGGCGGCCAGCTCGGGTCGCGGGTCGGCGGCGAGCGCCCCCGCGGGCCGCCAGCACTCGCGCCAGCCGGGGCGGCGGGGCGCGGAGTCGCGGTAGGTGTGGCCCCGGGCGGCGGTCATCAGCTCGCCGACCGCCACCTCGATGCGCTCGTTGAAGGCGCGGGCGCTCTCCTCGGGCTGGGCGACCAGCGGCGGGCCGAAGTGGACGGCGACGGCGCTGGGCCGGGGCAGCGCGGCGCCCGGCGGCAGCAGGGCGTGGGTGCCCTGGACGTAGACCGGCACCACCGGCGCGCCGGTCTGGCACGCGAGGTGGGCTACCCCCGCCTTGAAGCCGCGCAGCCGGCCGTCGCGGGCGCGGCTGCCCTCGGGGAAGAGCACGATGCTGTGACCGTGACGCAGCAGCCGCTCGAGCCGGCGCACCGAGTTCGGCGATGTCGTGGCGGCGGTCGAAGGGCACCGCGTTCATGGCAAGGGTGACCGCAACACTGAGCCACTGACGCTTGAAGAAGTAGTCGGCCGCGGCGGGCACCAGGGTGTCGTCGCGGAGCGCCGGCGGCAGCGCTCGCAGCACCAGTGGCGCGTCGGCGTGAGAGACGTGGTTGGGGGCGAGGATCAGCGGCGGCCGCGCCCCCTGGAGGTGATGGAGGCCGACCACGGTGGGCCGCCCGAGCACGTCGAGGAGGGGGAAGAGCGCGTGGCGCTGGATCGCGCGGCGGATCGTCGCGCTGGTGTCCGAGCGTCCCCAGGTGGGCTCCGCGGGGCGGGGCGGCCGGAGCGCGCGCGGGGTCCGCTCCACCGGCTCGGGGCGCTCGGGCGGCCGCCAGGCGCGCAGCGTCCGCGCCGTGTCCTCCGCCGCCCAGCGCAGCGCCGCGCCCGCCCGGGCAGCCCGGCGGCTCATCACACCCCGGCCTCGAAGCCGCCGGCCTCGACGTCGCAGACGAACAGCGGCGGGCAGTGGAGGTGGGTGACGCTGGGATGCGGGCCCACCGTCTGGGTGGCCATCTCCAGGGCGTCGTCGAGGGTCGACGCGGCGCGGAAGCCGAGCCGCTCGCAGACGCCGCGGTCGCCGCCCACCACCACCACGTCACCGAGGTGCTCGAGCGCGTGCGCGCCCCAGTACCACATGTAGAACGGGTGGACGCCGTGATAGGCGTGAGAGCGGCGGTAGAGCTGGCGGTACCAGGCGTCGTTGGCAAAGCGCTCCTCGAACTCGACCTCGATGCGCTCGGGGTCGCGGGTCTCGGAGAGCACCTGCTCGTAGAAGTCGATGTACGAGGGGTGGTGGACGGGGTGGAACTCCTCGCGGCAGGGGTGGGTCATGATCAGCACCCCGCCGCGGCGCACCAGCGGCATCCCCCGGTACAGGTTGAAGAAGTAGCCGAGCCCCATGCAGTGGACCAGCACCGGGTTCATGATCGAGTTGACGTTGTACGGACCCACATAGGGGATGCCGACGCTGAGCACGTCCGACTGCCCGCGCACCGGCACCGCCTGCTGCCGGTAGAGCGACTCCAGCGCGCGGGCGTGCACCGGCTCGGTGGAGCCGGCGAAGACGCCGGTGAGCGCGTAGGGCGCGCGGGTGCGCTGGAACATCGCGCGCGCCTGGGCCGGGGGCATGCTCGCGGTCGCCTGGGCGACCACCCGGGCCATGGCCCGGTCCTTCACCGTCCACTCCGACTCGCGGCGGTTGAGGAATCCGAGCGCCGCCGGGAAGGTGTCGTTGTTCAGCGTGGTCTCGATCTTGAACACCTTCACGTGGGTCTCCAGCAGCCGTCCCATCCGGGTGCAGGAGCTGTGCAGCGCGCTGCGCGGCGGGTCCATCAGGCTGCGGGTGTGCCGCAGGGTGTGGACGTTGTGGTGGTGGCGCAGGCTGCGGTACGGGGCCAGGCCCACCGCCACCGACTTGTGGCCGCCATCCATGGCGACGAGGTTGATGTTCACGTAGACGAGCAGGTCGCTGGTGGCGGCGCGCTTCGAGATCTCCACCACCTCGCCCTCGTCGGTGGTGCCCAGCTCGACCAGCGCCGCCGGGTCCTCGGCGTCGAAGTTGTAGAGGCGGTCGGGCCAGAAGGCGTCGAAGACCCGCCGGCCCATGGCATGGAGCACCTCGGCCGCGGTCATCCGGCGGTGGAGGGAGGTGGCGATGATGATCTCGACGTCCTCGACGCCGGCGTCGGCGGCCATGTCCAGCACCGCCTCGAGCACCCGGGAGCGCACGTCGGGCCAGCGCATCGGCGGCAGCGGCAGCGAGATGTCGTCGACGGCGATGGTCAGCCGCATCCCGGAGTGGAGCAGCGCCGGCAGCGGCTCGGAGTCGAGGGGGTTGAGCAGCGCCCGGCGGATGGCGCCGTCGGGGTCGCGGAGGCCGGTGATCGGGTCGGGCGGGTAGACCACCCGGGTGCCCACCGGGAACCGCTGCAGCACCACCGAGTCGCCGTTGTGGACCAGGACCGGCGGGGTCGAGCGGCCCACCTCCACCACCGTGCCGGGCCGGTTCATCACCCCTCCCCCTGGGGCGCGAACGCCACCTTCACCGCCCCGCGCGACCCCGCCGACGCCGCCCGGGTGAGCGCCCGCCGGTAGTCCTCGAGGGGCAGGGGATCGTCGACCAGCCGGCCCGGGCGCAGCGCCTGCGCGGCCTCCAGGGCGATCGCGAAGGTCCGCCGCGGCGGTTCGACCGCGGTCCCGACGGCGGTCTCGACCCCGTAGCCGTAGGCGCCTCGCAGGCTGAGCTCGCGCTGCCAGGCCGGGGCGAGGTCGATGCTCGCCCGTCCCGGCATCCCCACCATCACCACGGTGCCGCCGGCGCGGGTGCAGCCGATCGCGCTCTGCAGCCCGCTCGCGGTGCCGCTGCACTCGAAGGTGAGGTCGGCGCCGCCGAGCAGGAAGGGCGCCACCGCGCGGCCCTCGACCAGCCGCGCGCGGGTCTCGAAGCGCACCGTGCGCAGCATCACGCCGGGGGCGCAGACCACGTCGGCGCCGAGCCGGGCGGCGAGCCGGCTCTGGCCGTCGTGCTTGGCCACCGCGATCACCCGGCGGGGGCGGGCGGCGTGGCGCAGCGCGGCGATGATCAGCAGGCCCAGGGTGCCGGCGCCGACGACCAGCACCCGGTCGTCGGGAGCCGGCGGGGTGCGCAGCACCGCGTGGAGGGCGCAGGCGAGCGGCTCGACCATCACCGCGTCGCGGTCGTCGAGCCCGGCCGGCACCTCGTGGAGCTGGCTCTGGTGGGCCACCATCTCCCCCGCCCAGCCCCCGCCGGTGGCCGCGCAGTAGCCGCTCTGCAGCCCCGCCGCGAAGCCGTCCCCGGCCACCGACTCGCATCCCTGCGGCTCGCCCGCGGCGCAACGCGGGCAGGGGGGCACGACCCCGCGCACCCCGCAGTGGAGCAGCGGCTCGACCACCACCCGGGCGCCGTCGCTCCAGCGCCCTCCCCCGCCGTCCACGGTGGCGACCACCTCGTGGCCGGGCACGAACGGCGACGAGGCCAGCGCTCCGAGGTACGGGCTGGCGTGGCCGCGCAGGGCGGAGAGATCGCTGCCGCAGATCCCGGCGAGCCGCGGACGGAGGCGCACCCAGCCCTCGCCGAGCAGCTCCGGTGGCGGCCGGTGGGTGAGCCGGAGCATCGTGAAGGGACCGCCGCGGGTGCCGCCGGCCACCCGTGCGAGCGCGTAGCCGGGCACCGTGGGGGTGCACTCGAGGGCGCGCATCAGCGGCGCCCCGCGGCGATGCGGCGGCTTCGCTCCGGGGGCACCCGCGAGGGCAGCACCACCGGCATCCGGCCGCCGCCGTCGCCGACCCGCCACGACTGCACCGCCCACCCCCGCCGCCGCGCCACCGAGAGCAGCCGCAGGTCGGGGTTGACCGGTACCGGGGTGCCCACCGCCTCGAGCATCGAGAGGTCGCTGATGCTGTCCGCGTAGGCGTAGCACGCGGCGGGGTGCGCGCCGGTCTCGGCGGCGAGGCGGGTGACCAGGGCGCCGCGCGCCTCGGCGGTCGGCGGGGTGTCGGCGAGGTCGCCGTCGAAGACGCCGTCGAGGGTGCGCAGGTGGGCGGCGCGCAGCTCGACCTCGAGCAGGTCGGCGAGCGGGCGCACCACCTCGTCGAGCGCCCCGGTCACCAGCACCACCCGGTGGCCGGCGTCGACGTGCTCGCGCACCCGGCGCATCGCCCGCGGGAAGCAGCGCGGCAGGGTGATCTCGTGGAGGGCACGACGGGCGGTCTCGGCGACGAACTCGCAATCCAGCCCGGCATAGCCGCGGTAGAAGCGGCGCTGGAAGTCGAGCCGGTTCACCCGGTCGAGGCGCAGCCAGCCGGGGACGCGCATCGCGGTGCGCGCGACCGTCAGCGGCCAGCGCCGCCGCTCCTCACGCTCGAGGAGGAAGAACAGGTAGTGCTGCACCACGGTGAGGTCGGCGATGGTGCCCTCGACGTCGAAGACCGCGAGCGCCGGCCCGGCGCCGGCGCGCACCCGGGGCAGCCGGGCCGGCGGCGGCGCCGGCGATGAGGTCGGCCGCGGCAGCACCGGCCGGGGGGCGCGGCGGCGCATCCGGGCGAGCTCGACGACGGCGGGGATGTGGGAGCGCTGCAGGTAGTCCTCCCAGTCGATCACGGCGACGTCGAAGGGAAACTCCGCGCGCTCGGCGGGGCTGCGGCCGAGGTCGAGGGCGCGGGTGGCGGCGTCGTCGAAGATCGCGTCCATCTCGGTGTACACCGCGTACATCTCGGAGAGCGACCGGGCCCGGCGGACCCGGTCGCGGGCCTCGTCGAGGCGCTGGTGGAGCACCCGGGTGCGCGGCGACGCCATCCCTCGCTCCACGGTGCCGACGGCGATCTCCAGGCCCCGCTCCAGGGTGGCGAGGCGGCGCCCCGCCTGGCGGCCGGTGGGGAACTTCCAGTCGGGCACCGCGATCGGCGCGCCCGCGGAGTTGTGGAGCGGCTGGGCGCGGAAGTAGCCGCGAACGTTGTCGAAGAGGCCGCGATAGCGCAGCGGGTTCCGCGCCCCGGTGCCGACGTGGTACACGGCCCGTCCCGCCGCCGGCGGTGTCGCCGCCGCGGTGATCACCGCGTTGCTGACGACATCGACCGGAACCACGTCGATGATGCCATCGGGCAGGCCGGGGAACTCGGGGAGCAGCCCGCGGCCGTAGGCGAGGATCACCGGCTCGGCCATCCGGAGGCCGGTGATCCAGGCGGGGATGGGCTCGCGGAGCGCCGACTCGATGATCGACGGCCGCACCACCGAGAGCGGTCGTTCGCCGCAGCGCTCGCTGACCGCCAGCTCGGCGAGCGCCTTGCTCATGGTGTAGACGTCCGACCAGCCCAGGGCGCGGGCGTGGGCGCGGCCGTGCTCGACCAGCCGGGCGTCGACCCAGCGCGCCCGCATCCGCTCCACCTCGGCGCCGGCGGCGGGCACCCCCGAGGCGCCGGGCCCGCGCCGCGCCGTGGCGGCGAACCTGCGGAGCCGCTGCGGCGAGCGTGACTCGGCCTCCAGCCCGGCGCGCACCGCCTCCGCCGCCCGCAGCTCGGCGCGCCAGTCGAGGGCGGCGCCGCCGGCGCTGGCGAGGCCGCCGGGAGCGCCCTCGAGCACCAGGCCCCGGCGCACCCCGCTGACGTAGGCGGTGGAGACGTGGACGAATGCCGGCAGGGCGCCGGCGGCGAGCACGGTCTCGACCAGGCCGACGGCGCCGCCGACGTTGGTGCGCAGGGCGACGTCGAGGGGACTGTCGAAGGCCACCTCGGCGGCGGAGTGAACCACCACGTCGACGCCGCCGAGGGCGCGGAGCCCGTCCTCGTCGAGGCCCAGTCGGGGGGCGCCGAGGTCGCCTCCGACGGCGTGGACGCGCCCGCTCAGGGCGCCCTCCCAGCCCTCGCCCAGACGCTCGCGCAGCGGGCCGAACGCCCGGGAGGTGAGGACCTCGTCGCGGACCCGCCGCTCGGCGCCGTGCCGCCCGGGGCGCACCAGGGTCACCACCCGGCAGCCGGGCACGCTGCGGAGCAGCTTCTCCAGGATGGCGGTGCCGAGGAAGCCGGTGACCCCGGTGAGGAGGACGGTCGCGCCAGCCAGTTCGCTCACAGCCACGCCGGGCAGGATAGACCTCCCGGCGACGCGTCAGTCCGCGCTGAGGCGATCGACGCTGCCGTCGCGCCGGGCCACCAGCACGAGATCGGCCAGCCCGCAGAAGAGACCGTGGCCGACCACCCCGGGGATGCCGTCGATCCGTGCCCCCAGCCCCTCCGGGTCGTCGATGACGGCGAGCTCGCCGTCGGCGATGAGGTTGCCGTTGTCGGTCTGCAGCGCCCGCCCGGCGGCGTCGAGCCGGAGCTGGAAGCCGCCGCCGAGACGGTCGAGATGGGCGAGGGTGGCGAGGTGCCCGAAGTGGACGATCTCGACCGGCAGGAGGCCGCCGAGGGGATCGCGGAGCTTGCCCTCGTCGACCACCACCACGAACCGGCCCGCCGCCGCGGCGACGATCTTCTCGCGGAGCAGCGCCGCCCCCGCGCCCTTGATGACCCGCAGCCGCCCGTCGACGGCGTCGGCGCCGTCGACGGCGAGGTCGACACCGGTGGCGTCGAGCTCGACCAGGGGAATGCCCGCCTCGGCGGCGAGCGCCTCGCTCGCCCGCGACGTCGGCACCCCCCGCAGCCGCATCCCCTCCCGCAGCTTCCGCCCCACCGCGGCGATGAACCACCGTGCCGTCGAGCCGGTGCCCAGGCCCAGGGTCATGCCGTCCTCGACCAGCTCGGCGGCGGCCTCACCGGCGGCGCGCTTGGCCTCCTCGACGTCCATTTCGTCTACTCCTGCGCGGGGCTGAGCGCGAGCAGGGTCGCCAGCTCGTCGCGGAGGTTCTCGACCAGCGGCCAGGCGTCGGGCATCTGCTCGCGGTCGGCGACGACCCCGACGTCCATCTGCCCCTGGTAGCTGAGCACGGTGATGTTCAGGCCCATGCCGTCGGCGATCGCCGAGATCGGGTACTCGTTGAGCACCCGGGCGCCGGCGCAGTAGAGCGGCATCGGCACCCCGGGCACGTTGGAGATGCAGAGGTTCCACACCGGTCCGACCGGTCCCCGCGAGACCAGCCCGAGCACGGTGCGCGAGGCGCGGGCGAAGACCGCCGGCGGGATCGACCGGGTGACGTCCTGGAGGATGCTCGCCGGCACCCCCCGGTGACGCTCCTTGGCGGAGCGCAGCACCTCGTGGGTGCGCCGCAGCCGCAGCAGCGGATCGGCCTCGTCGGTGGGGATGGGCACCCCCATCATCGAGATCCGGTTGCCGTAGGTGCCGAACTGCTCGGGGGTGCGCACCGACAGCGGGATCATCGCCGTCAGCGGGCGGTCGGGCAGCTCGGCGTGGTCGAGCAGCCAGCGCCGCACCGCACCGGCGCCGATCGCCACCACCACGTCGTTGACGGTCACCCCGAAGCGGTCCTTGACCGCCTTCACCTCGCCGAGCGAGAGGGTGGCGAAGCCGACCCTCCGGTGGCCGGAGACGGGGCCGTTGAACACCGTCCGCGGCGCCAGGCTGCGCGGCATCTCCAGCACCTCGCCGGGCTCGACACCGGGGATCAGCCGGGCGATGCGGCGGCTGACCCTCGCCACCGCCGCGGTGCCGGGGAAGGCGCCGACGCCGGGCAGGGTGTCGAGGTTCGCCACCATTGGCGGCAGCCCCCGCAGGGTGCGCAGCGGCTGGCGCGGGAGGTTGGCGAGGCCGCGACCGAAGAGCTCGAGCCCGCCCGGGACCCGGCCGGGCCGGCCGTCGGGATCCGGCGGCGGGATCACCCGGCCCTCGGGCCCGAGGTCGAGCACCACCGAGAGGATCTCGGCGCCGGACAGGCCGTCGATCGCGGAGTGATGGATCTTGGTGAACATCCCCACCCGGCCGCCGGCGAGGTTGTGGATGACGTAGAGCTCCCACAGCGGGCGGGTGCGATCGAGTGGCCGGGAGTGGATGCGCGCCACCTGCTCGGCGAGCTGCCGGTCGTCACCCGGATCGGGGAGGGCGAGCTCGCGGACGTGGTACTCGAGGTCGAACTCGGGGTCGTCGATCCAGTACGGGTGGTCGATGCCCAGCGGCACCTCGGCGAGGCGCCAGCGGAACGGCGGCAGCAGGTGGAGCCGCGAGGAGAGCAGGTCGGAGACGCGCTGCGCGGTGAAGGGCTCGCCCGAGACGGTGGTGGCCTCGAGGATGGTCAGGCCGCCGACGTGACCGTAGTTGTGCCGGTCCTCGAGCGCGAGGAACTGCGCGTCGAGGCTGGTGAGCTGTCGCATCGCCCCCACATCCCACCCTGGCGGAACCGTTCCCTGGACCTTACTCCGGTGGGAGCGCGGAGGCGAGCGCGGCCGCGCTCAGCTCGCCATGCGGCGGCGCAGGTCCTCGACCGCGGGGGGCGGCGGCAGCTGGGGATGGAGCATGTACCGCTCCTGGACCGCGAAGATCATCTCGATGAGCTGGGCGGCGGCGTCGGTGTCGGTCACCGCCGCACCGTGACGGCGCAGCGCCGCGCGCACCCGGCCGGGCACCTCGGTGCCCCGCAGGTTGATCTCCTCGAGCTGGGAGAGCAGGCCGTCGAGCTCGCAGAGCGCCTGGCGGCGCTGCCTGCGGATCGACCCCTTCTCGGCCGGCCATGACAGGTTGTTCAGCATGCGGTTTCTGACGAACACGGCCTGAAGCTCCTTCGGAACGGGGGCTGACCGTCCATCCGGATGGACCCGCTGCAAACGAACACATGCACCGGTTTCTTCGGATGGTAATTGCTTCTCGTGACCCTGACCAGAGGCTGGTTGTGCGAAAACGCGCCGATCGAACGGAACTGGCCGCATCACCAGTGCACATTCAACGCACGGCGCCCCCGGATCCCTGCGCGCCGGTGTGTTCGGCGCGTTTGATCAGGCGACGGCGGCGGCGGCCTCGAGCAGCCCGCGGCCGGCCGGAACCGGCACCCGGCCGAGGGCCGCGGCGAGGTGGCCGGCGAGCGCGGGGGCGAGCCGCTCCGGGCTCCAGCCCGACGCGCCCAGCCGCTCCAGCGAGGTCACCCCGCCGTCGCTGATCCCGCAGGGCACCACCTCGGTGAACCAGCGCAGGTCGGTGGTGACGTTGATCGCCAGCCCGTGGAGGGTGACCCCGCGGCTGAGCTTCACCCCGATGGCGCCGAGCTTCTCCCCGCCCACCCACACGCCGGTGTACGGCGGCCGCAGCCCGGCGGTGACCCCGGCGGTCGCGGCGGCGCCGAGCATCGCCTCCTCGAGGGCGCGCACGTAGCGGAGCACGTCGCCGAGCCCGGGATGTCCGGGGATGGGGAGGACCTCGGCGAGGCGGAGGATCGGATAGGCGACCAGCTGTCCCGGTCCGTGGAAGGTCACCGAGCCGCCGCGGTCGACCTCGACGTAGTCGGCGCCCAGCGCGCGGATCCGCTCGGGACCGCCGGGGACGTGCTCGGGGCTGCCGTTCCGGCCCATCGTGAACACCGGAGGGTGCTCGAGGAGGAGGACGCAGTCACGGTCGAGGTCGCCGGCGGCGCGGGCCCGGGCCAGCCGCCGCTGCAGCTCCCAGGCGGCGGCGTAGCCCACCGTGCCCAGCCAGAGGTGACCGAGCTCGGGGGGCGTCTCCGGGGTCACCCCCCCGCCGCCGCGACCGGCGCGGAGCCCGCCTGGTCGGCGGCGTGGTAGCTGCTCCGCACCAGCGGCCCGGACTCGACGTGCTCGAAGCCGAGCCGGACGCCGAACTCGCGGAGCTCCTCGAACTCCTCCGGGGGCACGAAGCGGATCAGCGGATGATGCTTCAACGAGGGCCGCAGGTACTGCCCGATGGTGACGATCTCGACGTCGTGCGCCCGCATCGTGGTGAGCAGCTCGCGCACCTCGTCGAGGGTCTCGCCGAGGCCGAGCATCAGCCCGGACTTGGTGCGGCTGCGCGGCTCCATCCGCTTCCCCGCCTGGAGCAGGCGAAGGCTCTGGAGCAGGTCGGCCTTGGGGCGCACCCGGCGGTAGAGGCGGCCGACGGTCTCGACGTTGTGGTTGAAGATCTCCGGCGCCTCGTCCATGACCGTGCGCAGCGAGGCCTCGCTGCCGTTGAAGTCGGGGGTGAGCACCTCGACGGTGGTGCCCGGCGAGGCGGCGCGGATCGCCCGGATGGTCTCGGCGAAGAGCCCGGCGCCGAAGTCGGGGAGGTCGTCGCGGTCGACCGAGGTGACCACCGCGTGGCGCAGGCGCATCCGCGCCACCGCCTCCCCCACCCGCCGGGGCTCGTCGGCGTCGACGTCGCCGCCGCGGCGGCCGCTCCTCACCGCGCAGAAGGCGCAGGCCCGGGTGCAGACGTCGCCGAGGATCATGAAGGTGGCGGTGCCCTGGCCCCAGCACTCGCCGATGTTCGGGCAGCGCGCCTCCTCGCAGACGGTGTTCAGCTCGAGCCCGCGCATGATCCCCCTGAGCCGGGTGTAGCCCTCGCCACCGGGGAGGCGGACGGTGAGCCACGGCGGCCGCCGGTCGACCCCCTCGGGGAGGAGGCGGAGATGGGACGGGCGCGGGGAGGGGACGACGGGGAGCGATTCCATACCTGAGGTTCACTCTACACCCCTTCGTTTGGGGCGCTGACGCGCCCCGGGGGGACTCCCCCCGGGCAATCCCTCCGCGGGGCGTCCCGCGGAGGGATTGCCCTCCCCCCTGAGGTGGAAGAATGCCCCCGTGAGCGCCCCCGTCCCCCCGCCCCGCAACGAGCCGGTCCGGAGCTACGCCCCCGGGTCGACCGAGCGCCGCTCGCTCCGCGCCACCCTCGGCGAGCTCGCCGCCACCCCCCGGCCGCTGCCGATGGTGGTGGGCGGCGGCGAGGTCGAGGCCGGCGGCGAGCCGTTCACGGTCCGCGCCCCCCACGACCACGAGCTGGTGCTGGGAACCGGCCGCCGCGCCACCGAGGCGGACGTCGCCGCCGCCGTCGACGCCGCCCTCGCCGCCCGGGCGGGGTGGGCGGCCGCCCCCTGGGAGAGCCGGGTTGCGGTCTTCCTCCGCGCCGCCGAGCTGCTCGCCGGCCCCTGGCGCGACCGGCTCAACGCCGCCACCATGCTCGGCCAGAGCAAGAGCGTCCACCAGGCCGAGATCGACTCCGCCTGCGAGCTCATCGACTTCTGGCGCTACAACCCCCACTTCGGCGAGCGCCTGATGGCCGACCAGCCGGTCTCCCCCACCGGCACCTGGAACCGTGTCGAGCTGCGCCCGCTGGAGGGCTTCGTGCTCGCCGTCACTCCCTTCAACTTCACCTCGATCGCCGGGAACCTGCCCACCGCGCCGGCGCTGATGGGCAACGTGGTGGTCTGGAAGCCGGCGCGCACCGCCCAGCTCGCCGCCTCTCTGATCATGGAGCTGCTGATGGAGGCGGGGCTGCCGCCCGGGGTGATCAACATGGTCACCGGCGACGGGGCCCCGGTCTCGGCGGTGGCGCTGCGCCATCCCGCCCTCGCCGGCATCCACTTCACCGGCTCGACCGGGGTCTTCCGCTCGATGTGGCGGGAGGTCGCCGCCGGCATCGACGGCTACCGCTCCTACCCGCGGCTGGTCGGCGAGACCGGGGGCAAGGACTTCGTCGTCGCCCACGCCTCCGCCGACCCGGGGGCGCTGAGCACCGCCCTGGTGCGCGGCGCCTTCGAGTACCAGGGCCAGAAGTGCTCGGCGCCGTCGCGCGCCTACGTCCCCCGCAGCCTCTGGGAGCGGCTCCGCGAGCCCCTCGCCGAGGCCACCGAGTCGCTGCCGATGGGCGACGTCGCCGACTTCGCCACCTTCGTCGGGGCGGTGATCGACGACCGCGCGTTCGCCACCCACGAGGCCGCGCTCGACGCCGCCCGGGAGGACCCGCACCTCCGCCTCGTCGCCGGCGGCGAGGCCGACTCCTCCCGGGGCTGGTTCGTGCGCCCCACCATCCTGGAGACCGACGATCCCCGCCACGACCTGATGGCGCGCGAGCTGTTCGGCCCGATCCTCACCGTGTACCCGTACCCCGACGGGGCCTGGGAGGAGACCCTGGGGCTGGTCGACACCACCTCGCCGTACGCGCTCACCGGGGCGGTCTTCGCCACCGACCGGAGTGCCGTCGAGCAGGCCGCCACCGCGCTGCGCAACGCCGCCGGCAACTTCTACGTCAACGACAAGCCCACCGGCGCCGTGGTCGGCCAGCAGCCCTTCGGCGGCGCCCGCGCCAGCGGCACCAACGACAAGGCGGGCTCCGCCGCCAACCTGCTCCGCTGGGTGTCGCTGCGGGCGATCAAGGAGACCTTCGACCCGCCCCGCGACTGGCGCTACCCCCACCTGCTGCCGGACTGAACGGTGCGGCGGGCGGCGGTGGCGGCGCTTCTCGGAGCGCTGGCCGCCGCCTGCGGGTCCGCCCCCCCGGCGGCACCCACCGCCGCCCCCGCCTCCACCCCGGGCCGCAGCCCGGCGTCGAGCCCGGCGCCCTCGACCCCGCCCACCGGTGTGCCCGCGGGGCTCACCCCGGAGGCGATGACCTCCGGCCTTCCCCCCGATCTCTCGGGGATCCCCGCCGCCGACCTGCGGGTGCTGGTGGTCACCGGCGACGTCATCCCGGCGCGGCTGGTCAACCTCGCGCTGCGCCGGTTCGGCGACTACGGCCGCCCCTTCCGCTCGGTGGCGCCGCTGCTCGCCCGGGGCGACCTGCGCCTCGTCGACCTGGAGGCGCCGCTGCTCGCGTCCTGCCCGGTGGTCACCACCGGGTTCAGCTTCTGCGGCGACGCCCGGGTGGCCGACGGCATGGCCGCGGCGGGGATCTCGGTCGCCAACCTCGCCAACAACCACCTCGGCAACCACGGCCCCGAGGGGATCGCCGAGACCGAGGCGGTGCTCGACGCCCACGGCATCGCGGTCAGCGGGCTCGGCCACATCGCGGTGCGCGAGGTGCGCGGCCTGCGCTTCGCCATGCTCGGCGTCAACCTGGTCGGCGCCCGTTTCGACGAGCCCGCGGTGCGGGAGCAGATCGCTCGCGCCCGCGGCCTCGCCGACGTGGTCGTGGTCCAGTACCACTGGGGCCGCGAGTACGAGACCTTCCCGCTCCCCGCCGCCGGCATCGCCCCCGACGACCCCCGGGTGGTGGGGCGCGCCACCGTCGACGACGGCGCCGACCTGGTGATCGGCAACCACCCCCACTGCGTCCAGGGCGCCGAGCTGCATCGCGGACGGCTGATCACCTACGCCCACGGCAACCTGCTCTTCGACCAGCACTGGAGCACCGGCACCCAGGAGAGCGTGATCGGCCGCTACGTGTTCGCCGGCACCCGGCTGGTGGCGGTGCAGTACCTTCCGGTGCGCATCGCCGGCGACGTCGAGCCCCGCCCCCTCGACCCCGCCGCGGGCGAGGGGAGAGCCGTCCTCGACCGGATGCTGCGCTCGATGCGCGAGCTCGCCGGCGCCTCGCCACCGCGGCTCGACGGGCCCGGCATCGACGACGCCTGCCCCTGAGAGCTAGCTGCGCCGCGGCTCCCACTGGAAGCGGCGCACCGCCACGGCGACCCCCACCACCCCCCAGATCAGCATCACCGACAGGTGCAGCAGGGGCAGCCCGGCATGGTTGCCCTGCGGGTCGAAGGCGGCGAAGACCGCGAGTGCGAAGTGGCGCATCGGGAACCAGTCGGCGATGCGGCTCAGGATCGAGCTCGGGTCGAGCGGATAGAAGATGCCGGAGAGGAAGAGCAGCGGCAGCACCACCGCGTTGGTGATCGCCGGGGCGGCGTCGGCGTTGGGGATGAGCGCGGAGAGGGCCAGCCCCAGGGCGCAGAACGAGACCGCGCCGACGACCAGCACGAGCAGCAGCGTCGCCGGGTGGATCGGAGCGCTCACCCCGTAGAACAGCATCCCGGCGGCGGTGAGCAGGACGGCGAGGATGGCGCTCACCACCGCCGACGACCCGATCACCCCGGCCATGAACACCCACGCGGGCAGCGGGGTGCCGCGCAGCCGCTTGAGCACCCCGGAGTCGCGCCGGATGGTCAGGGTCATGCTGATGTTGGTCATGCAGGCGCCGACCACACCGAAGGTGATCAGCGCGGGGACGTAGTAGGCGTTGTAGGGAATGTCGCCCAGGGCCTGGATCCGCACCCCCCGGTTGAGGGTGCCGAAGATGACCAGGAACATCAGCGGGAAGGCGAACGCGAAGAAGGCGCTGGCGGGGTTGCGCCAGAAGGTCTTCTGCTCGAAGCGCACCTGCCGCGCCAGCAGGGCGACGTCGCTCATGCGGACGGCACCCTGGTGAGCTCGAGGTACACGTCCTCGAGCGACGGGCGCACCACCTCGAGCCCGGGCAGCTCCAGCCCCCTCGCCACCGCCCAGCCGGTGAGCTCGTGCAGGGTCCGCGTCGGCGTCGCCGTCTCGAGCATCACCCGGCCGTCGCCGGCCCGCGCGGGCAGGGGCAGGTCGGCGAGGTCGAGCCCCTCGGGCAGGGTGAAGCGGATGCAGGCGGCCGCCGTCCCGCGGCCGCCGATGGTCTGCGGGCTGCCCTCGGCGACGATCTCACCGGCGGCGATGACGCAGATGCGGTCGGCGAGGCTCTGGGCCTCGTCCATGTAGTGGGTGGTGAGCAGCACGGTGCGGCCGAGGGTGCGGATGCTGCGGACGATCTCCCAGGCGTCGCGGCGCGCCGAGGGGTCGAAGCCGGTGGTGGGCTCGTCGAGGAAGATCAGCTCGGGGTCGCCGATCAGCGCCAGGGCGAGGTCGAGGCGGCGCTGCTGGCCGCCGGAGAGGGTCTTGACCCGGGCCCGCACCCTCTCGCTCAGCCCGACCAGCTCGAGCACCTCGCCCACCGGCCGCGGCCTCGGGTAGTAGCCGGCGTGGAGCTCGAGCAGCTCGCCGACGGAGAGCAGCCGGGGCATCTCGCTCTCCTGGAGCATGATCCCCACCCGGGCGCGCAGCGCCCTGCCGCCGGAGGCGGGGTCGACGCCGAGCACGGAGGCGCTGCCGGCGTCGCGGCGGCGGTAGCCCTCGAGGATCTCCACCACGGTGGTCTTGCCCGCGCCGTTGGGGCCGAGCAGCCCGAAGACCTCGCCCTCGGCGACCTCGAAGCTCAGCCCGCGGACCGCCTCGACGCCGCCGTACGACTTCCTCAGGCCCTCGACGGCGATCGCCGGCACCGGTGCTCCTCCGTCCACATTCCCGCTGACCGCGGACACTCTACGCGGTGGTCTGCGCGCCGCAGATCCCGCATACACTTTTCGGGAAATGCGAAGCTGCCGGCAGATCGATCTCGAGGACATCGGCGGCTCCGACCGCACCTTCCTCGTCGACGGCAGCGCCGAGCCGGCGGTGCTCCGGCAGCTCACCGGTCCCGACGTCGCCCGCGAGCCGCTGCCCCGGGGCTGCTTCCTCTGGGTCGACGTCGCCACCAGCCCGGGCGCCGCGGTCCTGCTCGGCGCCGACGGCGACAGCCCGCGGGGCGCGGTGGCCACCCGGGTCGACCTCGACGCCCTCGGTGCCGGGCCGCGGAGCGGGGTGGTCCGGCTGCGGCCGGGCGCGGAGTACTGGCTGCGCTGCTGCGGCGCCGGCGTCGACGCCTGCCTCGCGTACACCGGCCGTCGCTGCAGCCTCGCCTTCGAGCACCTCCTCGACGCCGACGAGCTGCTCGCGGTCCCGCCGATCGCGGCGAGGTACGAGCCCGGGCCGGCGGCGGGACGTCCCCTCACCCTCGACGGCGAGCGCTGCGAGCTGCTCCACTGCTCCGGCCTGGTGCTCGTCTCCGGGCAGGTGTGGTCGCTCTGGGCCGACCCGCGCGGAGCGCCGCGCAGCTGGGAGCGGCACCCCGACGGCGACGGCGTCGGCACCGGCGTCCGCACCCCCCGCTATGCCCGCGCGGGGCGCGGCGGCCACGTCACCTGGGACGGCGTCGAGGTCGACCTCCGGTTCCCCTTCGCCACCGAGCTCGAGCGGCTCTGCGCCGGGCTCGCCTACGGGATGCGCGTCCTCGAGGTCTGAGCCGGGACCGGCAGGCTCAGCCGGTCGCCACCACCGGCGCGGGCAGGTCGGCGAGGAGCAGCCGGGCGTTCCACACCCGGCGGATCCGCATCCCGAACTCCATCCGGGCCTCCTCGCGGAGGGGGGCGAGGCGGCTGGCCGAGAGGAGCATGTGCTCGCCCGTGTCCCAGGCGGTCGCGAGCATGGCGCGCGCGGTGCCGGGGTCGGCGAACAGCACCCCGCTGAGGAAGCCGGGGGTCTGCCCGAGCGCTCCCACCACCCGCTGGCGGAAGTGCGCGATCGCGGTCGCCATCCGGTCGTTGTCGACGGTGGCGTCCAGAACCCGCACCCAGCTGCCCTCGACGGCCGCATGGGCGCCCACCGAGACCGCGACGAGGAGATGGTCGACATCCGGCTCGCCGGCGCCGAGGATCTCGTCGCAGATGACCGAGACCTCCGCCTCGGCGGCGGACATCTCGCCCGCGGTCGTCCAGTAGGTGGTGAGGATGATCTCCGCGGCGGCGGAGTCCTCCACCACCATCAGTCCCCGGTATCCGTCGCGGGCGCGCAGCGCCGGGAGCAGGCGCTCACGGGCGTCGTGCAGGGCGGCGTCGCGGTCCGGGCCCCAGCCACCACGAGCGATCCGTGCGATCATCCTCGCTCCCTCCACCCCCCGACCGGCGCCACGTCCGGACGGCATCAATTACCCCCTGCCGTCAGCCCGTGTCAAGTCACCGATGACGAACCGTCGGCGCCGTCAGTCGAGCACCCGGTCGTCGGTGGCCTGGAGGATGTCGCGCACCGTCGAGACGAACCGGGTCGCCTGCAGCCCGTCGTTGATGCGGTGGTCGAAGGAGATGCAGAGGTTCATCATCGGCCGGACCGCGATGCCGTCGCCCGCCACCACCACCGGTCGCTTGACGATGGCGTCCATGGCGAGGATCGCCGCCTGTGGCTGGTTGATGATCGGCTGGGACATCAGCGTGCCCAGGGCGCCGGCGTTGTTGAGGGTGAAGGTGCCGCCCTGGATGTCCTCGAGCTTCAGCCGGCCGGCGCGGGCGCGCTCGCCGAGGTCCTGCGCCGCGGCGGCGAGGCCGGCGATGCTGAGCCGGTCGGCGTGCGGGATGACGGGCACGATCAGGCTGTCCTCGAGCGCCACCGCGATGCCGAGGTTGATGTCGCGCTTGAGCACGATGCCGTCGGCGGTCCAGGTGGAGTTCAGGGTGGGATGGGCGCGCAGCGCCCCGATCACCGCCCGGGCGACGAAGGGCAGGAAGGTGAGCTTCGCGCCGGTACGCTGCTCGAAGGCGGCGCGGTTGCGCTGACGCACCCCCGCCACCGCGCTCATGTCGACCTCGACCATCACCCAGGCGTGGGGCGAGGTGTGGACGCTGCGGGTCATGTGCTCGGCGATCGCCCGGCGCATCGGCGTCAGCGGCACCAGGGTGTCGCCCTCGGCCGGCGGCACGGCGGGGGCCGTGGCGGAGGCCGCGGGAGGTGCGGGGGCGGCGGCGGCGGGGGCCGGTGCCGGTGCCGGTGCCGGTGCCGGTGCCGCCAGCGCGGCCTCGGGGACGGCGGTGGGCACCGGCACGGGGGCGGCCGCGGCGGCGGGCCGGCTGTCGCGCTGCTGCACCCACTCGAGGATGTCCTTCTTGGTGATCCGCCCGCCCAGGCCGGATCCCGGCACCCGGCCGAGGTCGATGCCGTGCTCCCGGGCGAGCATGCGCACCGCGGGGCTGACGTGGAGCCCGGCACCGCCGGCCTCGGTCTCGGCCGCGGCGGGGGCCACGGACGCGGCCACCGGCTGCGGCTCCGCCATCGGGACCGGCGCCGGTGGGGCCGGCGGCGGCGGGGGTGCGGCGGCCGCCGGGGCGGGGGCCGGTGGGGCCGGTGGCGCCGGCTGCGGAGCCGGGGCGGCCGGAGCGGCGGCGGCCTCCGGGGCGGGCGCGGCCGCGGCCGGCGCGGCGCCCTCCTCGAGCCCGCGGATGGTGCAGATGACCCCGCCCACCGGCACGGTCGCGCCCTCGGGGGCGATCAGCTCGCCCATCACCCCGTCGGAGGGGGCGGGCACCTCGGCGTTCACCTTGTCGGTGATCACCTCGGCGATCGGCTCGTAGCGCTCGATGCGGTCGCCGGGCTGCTTCAGCCACTTCCCGATGGTGCCCTCGGTGACGCTCTCACCGAGCTGGGGCATGGTGACCGTGACCGCCATCAGTACGCCGCCAGGTCGCGCAGTGCCGCCTCGATCTTGGTGGTGTTGATCATGTAGGCCTCCTCCAGCGGCGGAGAGAAGGGCACCCCCGGCACCTCCGGCCCGCCCAACCGCCGCACCGGAGCATCAAGGTACTCGAAACAGTCCTCGGCGACGATCGCCGCCACCTCGGACATCACGCTCACCGCCAGGTTGGCCTCCTGCACGCAGAGCACCTTGCCGCACCTCTGTGCGCTCGCGACGATCGTCGCCCGGTCGAGCGGGCGCAGGCTGCGCAGGTCGACCACCTCGCACTCGAAGCCGTCGGCGGCCAGCGACTCCGCGGCCTCCAGGCAGAAGTGGGTCATCAGGCCGTAGGTGAAGATGGCGATGTCCCGCCCCGGCCGGCGCACCTCGGCACGCCCCAGCGGCACCGTGTACTCGCCGTCGGGCACCTCGCCGCGGATCAGCCGGTAGCAGCGCTTGTGCTCGAAGAAGAGCACCGGGTCGGGGTCGCGGATGGCGGCGCGCAGCAGCCCCTTGGCGTCCTGCGGGGTGCTCGGCACCACCACCTTGAGCCCGGGGATGTGGCAGAACATCGCCTCCAGCGACTGGGAGTGGTACAGGGCGCCGTGGACGCCGCCGCCGAACGGGGCCCGCACCACCATCGGCACGCTGAAACCGTTGTTGCTCCGGTAGCGGATCTTCGCCGCCTCGCTGATGATCTGGTCGACGGCGGGCAGGATGAAGTCCTGGAACTGGATCTCGGCGATCGGGCGCAGGCCGTTGATGGCGGCGCCGATCGCCACCCCGACGATCGCCGACTCGGCGAGCGGGGTGTCGATGACGCGCATCTCGCCGAACTCGGCGTGGAGCCCCTCGGTCGCCTTGAAGACCCCGCCCTTCACCCCGACGTCCTCGCCCAGGAGGATCACCCGGGGATCGCGGCGCATCTCGTCGCGCATCCCCTCGCGGATCGCCTCGATGTAGGTCCTGACGGCCATCGTCACTGGTCTCCGTAGACGTGGAGGTGGAGCGAGTTCGGGGAGGGCAGCGGCGAGTTCTCCGCCTCCTCCTGGGCGCGGTCGACCTCGCGCATGCACTCGGCGCGGACCTCCTCGGCGTCGCCCGGGGAGAGCACGCCGCGCTCCTCGAGCACCCGGCGGAAGCGGAGCACGCAGTCCTGGGCCTTCTCCTCGGCGACCGCCTCGCGGGTCTTGTACGGGCGGTCGTCGTCGTCGGAGCTGTGCGGGGTGAGCCGGGCCACCTTGGCCTCGATCAGGGTGGGGCCCTCACCGCGGCGGGCCCGCGCCACCGCCTCGGTCATCACGTGGTACGAGGCCACCGGGTCGAGGCCGTCGACGATGACGCCGGGCATGCCGTAGCCCAGGGCGCGGTCGGCGACGTCCTTGGTGTGCCCCTGCTTCGACCAGGGGACGCTGATCGCGAAGCCGTTGTTCTCGACCACGGTGATCATCGGCAGCTGGTGGACCGCGGCGAAGTTCAGCGCCTCGTGGAAGTCGCCCTCGCTGGTGCTGCCCTCGCCGAGCGAGGTGTAGGCGACCGCGTCCTCGCCGCGCACCCGGCTGGCCAGCGCCGCACCGGCGGCGTGGAGCATCTGGGTGGCCACCGGCGAGCCGCCGGTGATGATGTTGAGCGGGCGGTAGCCGTAGTGGGCGGGCATCTGCCGGCCGCCGCTGTTGGGGTCGGCGGCGCGGGCGAGCAGGGCGAGGAGGTGGTCGCGCGGCGTCATCCCCAGCACCAGGGTGAGGGCGAGGTCGCGGTAGTAGGGCGCGATCCAGTCGTGGCCCGGCTTCAGCGCCATCGCCATCCCCACCTGGGCGGCCTCGTGGCCCTGGCAGGAGATCACGAACGGTGCCCGTCCCTGGCGGTTCAGCACCCACATGCGCTCGTCGAGGACGCGCGCCCGGACCATGTGCCGGTACATCGTCAGGAGCAGTTCGGCGTCGAGGTCCGACCCCGGGGAGGTCTCCGGTCTCATCACAGCCACGTCGTCGTCTCCCAAGGGCGTGGAGGGCTCTGGCCCCTGCACCGATCCCACCGGGACAGCATCATCCCCGGAATCCCTCATTGTCACCACGGTGACAGGATCTTGACCCCAAGAACGCAGCAGCGGGCCAAAACAGGCGCCGACCGGCGCGGCTGGACGGTTTCGGCCGCCGGTGGGGCGGTTTACCGCCCTCGCGCGCGGGGTATGCCATCCGTGCGGGCCCGTCGCCAGGCGCGAGCGAACGGGAACTTTACACAGAGGCTCCACCCTTCTCGCCATGAGGACTCACCCCACCTTGATGCTCGACGACGACCAGGGCGGCACCGCGGCCGACCCGGCAGAGCTGCTGAGCCTCTCCGGCGTGCCCGCCGACCCGTGGGCCGTCGAGGGCCCGCAGCACGCCCCCGACGACGGCGACGCCCTGATCCTCGACGCCGACGCCGACGACCTCCGCGAGGCCCGCCTCACCGCCGGCCTCGACGACCCCGTCCGCGCCTACCTCAACGAGATCGGCAGGGTCCGCCTGCTCACCGCCGCCGAGGAGGTGGAGCTGGCCATCCAGATCGAGGCCGGCTCGCAGCACGCACGGCGCCACCTGATCGAGGCCAACCTGCGCCTCGTGGTCTCGGTGGCCCGCCGCTACTCCAGCTCCGGCCTGCCCCTGCTCGACCTCATCCAGGAGGGCAACATCGGGCTGATGCGCGCGGTCGAGAAGTTCGACTACCGGCGGGGCTTCAAGTTCTCGACCTACGCGACGTGGTGGATCCGCCAGGCGATCAGCCGGGCGGTCGCCGACAAGTCCCGCACCATCCGCCTCCCGGTGCACGTCGGCGAGCGCCACGGCCAGGTGCTGCGGATCACCCGCACCCTCACCCAGGAGCTCGGCCGCGAGCCCACCGAGGAGGAGGTCGCGACCGCGGCGGGGATGCGCGTCGACCAGGTGCGGGCGCTGCGGTCGGCGGCGCGCGAGCCGGTGTCGCTCGACGTCCCCATCGGCGAGGAGGACGGCGGCCGGCTCGGCGACCTCATCGAGGACGCCTCTCCGGGCCCGGAGACGACCGTCGCCGCCGGCGTGGTGCGCAGCGAGATCGAGTCCATCCTCACCGCGCTGACCCCGCGAGAGCGGCGCGTCATCCAGCTCCGCTTCGGCCTGGTCGACGACCACCAGCGCACCCTCGAGGAGGTGGGCCGCCGCCTCGGCGTCACCCGCGAGCGCGCCCGGCAGATCGAGACCACCGCGCTCCGCCGGCTGCGGCGCCCGTCGCTCGCCGCCATCCTGCGAGATCTTGCCGCGTAGGGCTCGAACCCTCGCGGCGGCGGCCGTCGCCACCGCCCTGACCGCGGCGGGGTGCAGCTCCGACCCGAGCGCCCCGGCGGTCGCGCGCCCCGCGCCGGCGACCTCCGCACCCTCGCCCACGGCGGTGCCCACGCCCGCCGACCCGCCCAGCCTCGACGCCTTCGTGCCCGAGGCCGAGCGCTTCGTCGAGGAGCACCGCGGGCTGCGCCTCAGGTCCCCGGTGCGGGTGCTCCTGCTCGCCGACGCGGCCTTCCGGGCCCGCGCCGGCGGCAGCGGCATCGATCCCATCCTCGCCTCCGACATCGACGCGCTCCAGCTGGTGCCCCGCAGCGTCGACCTCGCCGCCGCTGCCCGCCGCTCCCAGGCGGAGGGCGTGGTCGGCCTCTACGAGCACGGCTCGCGGACCCTGCTGGTGCGCGGCAGCGCCGCCACCCCCTTCGTCCGCGAGGTGCTGGTCCACGAGCTGACCCACGCCCTCCAGGATCAGTGGTTCGGCATCGACCGCCCCCAGCTCGGCGACGTCACCGACGAGCGCGCCCAGGCGTTCGCGGCACTCGTCGAGGGCGACGCGGTGCGCATCGAGGACGAGTACGTCGGCTCGCTCCCCGCCTCCCAGCGGACCCGCGCCCGGCTCGAGCGGGACGCGGCCACCGGGGTGGGGGGCGAGACCCCGGCGGCGCTCGCCGCCATCCTCCGGTTCCCCTACGGCGCCGGCGCGACCTTCGTCCGCGCCCTCGCCACGGTGCGGGGCCAGGCGGGGGTCGACGCCGCCTTCCGCACCCCGCCGACCACCAGCGCGGAGATCCTCGAGCCGCAGCGCTTCCTCGGCGGCACCGCGCCCCCCCTCCACGTCGCCACCCCCGCCCCCGCCGGCCCGGTGTTCGACCGCGGAGTGCTCGGCGAGCTCGGCCTGCGCCTGCTCCTCGACCATGCCGCCGCCACCGGCGCCATCCACAGCGCCGACGCCGAGGCCGCGGCCGCGGCCTGGCACGGGGACGCCTACGTGGCCTGGAGCAGCGGAGCGACCGCCTGCATGCGGGTCGCCCTCGCCGCCGCCCCCGGGGCCGATCACGCGCTGCTGCGGCGGGTGCTCGCCGCCCACGCCGCCCGGGCCGCCGGGGTGACCCTCGCCGAGACGCCGGACATCCTGACCCTGACCAGCTGCGGCTGAGCCGGCCCGGGCGGGTCCGCACCGTCGGTCAGCCGCGGGGCTCCAGCAGGCGGGCGCCGAGGTGCACCCCGGCCATGACCACCGCCAGCAGGGCCACCGCCAGCACCACCACGAACACGGCACGCTCGAGGGGGCGGAGCCGGCGGCCGCCGTGGCCGGGCAGCGGCGGCGCCTGGGCACCGAGCACCAGGCCGACGGAGAGCCCGGCGGCGTGGGCGAGGTTGTTCACCCCGGGAAGGGCGGCGCCGCTGAGGAGCACCAGGCCGGTCGCCGCCAGCGCCCGGATCCGTGCGGCGCTGCTCTGGCTCGGACCGCCCGCCGGGTGGGGGCGGCGCCCGTACATCACCAGCAGGCCGATGAGGCCGCAGAGCCCGCCGGAGGCACCCACCGTGTAGGTGCCGAGCGGAATCAGCCCGGCACTGCCCGCGGCGACCCAGAGGGCTCCGGCGGCGACGCCGGTGAGGAGGAAGGCCGCCACCGCCACCAGGGGGCCGTAGAGGCGCTCGACCAGGGTTCCGACCACGAGCACGCCGGCGAGGTTGCCGGCGAGGTGGAGCGGGCCCTGGTGGAGCAGCGCGCTGCTGACGTACCGCCACCAGTCGGTGCTGCCGCCCCGCCCCGCGACGCTGAAGTTGGGCAGCGCCCCCAGCGAGAGGAGCCCGACCGGCCGGCCGCCGTGCACCTGCCCCGCGACCGCCGCCTCCACGCCCCAGACCACCAGCATCACGGCGACCAGCGACCAGGTGGCGGCGGCGGCGCGCAATGACACCAGCAGACGGGACGGGAGGGCACGGGCCGCCGCGCCCAGATCCGCCACCCCCCGTGCCGCCATGCCGCGGGGGGAGACGCCGGACAGGCTGGACACGGACACCAACCTACCCAATCGCCCGGCGCCCCGGGGTCACATCACCGTGCGGTATCGGACGGGACCGTCACACCCCCGTCAGAGGTGGATCGCCTCACCGCTGAGTGCGAGGGCCGCCTCCCCGAGCACCTCGCTCAGGGTGGGGTGGGGCGCGATCGCCCGCGACAGCTCGTGGGGGGTGACCTCGAGGAGGGCGCCGAGCGCGGGCCCGGCGACCAGCTCGGTGACCTCGTGGCCGATCAGGTGGACGCCGAGGACGTCGTTGGTGGCGGCGTCGGCGACCACCTTGCAGAAGCCGTCGGGCTCGCCCCAGATCAGGGCCCGGCCGTTGCCGCGGAAGGGGAAGACGCCGGTGCGGACGTCGTGGCCGGCGGCCCGGGCCTCGGCCTCGCCCAGCCCCAGCGACCCGATCTGCGGGGTGCAGTAGGTGGTGCGGGGGACCAGCCGCGGCTGTAGCGGGTGGGGGTCGCGGCCGGCGATCGCCTCGGCGGCGATCACCCCCTCGTGCATCGCCTTGTGGGCGAGCTGGAAGCCGCCGACCATGTCGCCGACGGCGTAGACCCCGGGCTCGGCGGTCGCCAGGGTGGGGCCGACCTGGACCACGCCCCGCTCGACGGCGATGGCGGTGCCCTCGATGCCCAGCTCCTCGAGGTTCGCCTGCCGGCCCACCGCCACCAGCAGCACCTCGGCCTCGAGGCGCTCCTCGCCGGCGGGGCCGCTCGCGGTCACCGAGACGCCGCCGCCGTCGCGCCGGACCGACGCGGGGTCGAGGCGGGCGCCCACCAGGCAGCGGATGCCGCGGCGCTCGAAGGCACGCTGCAGCTCGGGGCCGACCGCCTCGTCCTCGAGCGGCACCAGCCGGTCGGCGACCTCGACCACGGTGACCCGGGCGTCCATGCTGCGGAACATCGAGGCGAACTCGACCCCGACCGCGCCGGCGCCGAGCACGATCACCGAGGCGGGCACGTGGTCGAGCACCAGGGCGTCGTCGCTGCTGATCACGGTGCGGCCGTCGAGGTCGAGCCCGGGCAGGCTGCGCACCCGCGAGCCGGTGGCGAGGATCACCGCCCCGGCCTCGACCTCGGTCTCCTCCCCGCCGGTCGCGGAGACCCCGACCCGGCCGGCGCCGAGCAGGCGCCCCCGCCCCGCCAGCACCGTCACCCTGTTCTTGCGGAGCAGCCCCTGCACCCCCTGGTGGAGCCGGCCGACCACCTGGTCGCGGTTGCGCGCCGCCGCCGGCCAGTCGAGCGCAACCTCGCCGATGCGCACCCCCAGCCGGGCCGAGGAACGGGCGGAGTCGAGCAGCGCCGCAGTCTGGAGCAGCGCCTTGGTGGGGATGCAGCCGCGGTGGAGGCAGGTGCCGCCCACCTTGTCGCTCTCCACCAGCACGGTGCGCAGCCCCAGCTGGGCGGCGCGGATCGCGCCCACGTAGCCACCCGACCCACCCCCGACGATGGCGACGTCGTACCGCTCGGCCACGTCAGGCCGCCCTGGTGCCGGTGAGCGCGGCCAGCGCCGCCTGGAGCTGGGGGTCGGCGCTCGGCGGCGGCGACTGCGCCTCGAGGTGGAAGCGGTGGTCGTCGTCGGGGAGCGCGGCGCTGATGTCGGGGGTGATGCCGGTGCCGTCGATGGTCTCGCCGGCCGGCCCGAACCACTTCTCGACGGTGAGGTGGAGGTCGGCGCCGTCGGGAAGCCCGAAGTCCTGCTGCACCGAGCCCTTGCCGAACGACTTCTGGCCGACCAGGGTGCCCCGGTGGTAGTCGTGGAGGGCGGCGGCGACGATCTCCGCCGCGCTCGCGCTGCTGCTGTCGATCAGCACCGCGAGCGGCTGGCTGGGGGCCAGTCCGCCGGACTCGATCCGGTCACGCTGCACGTTCTCGGCGCTCGTGGGGTTGCCGTCGGGGGCGAGGCGGCCGCGGCGCACCAGCACGTCCTCCTCGACCCCGGCCTTCGGGGTGAGGAACTCGCTGGCGCTGGACTGGGCCTCGGTCACCAGCCCACCGGGATTGTGCCGCAGGTCGAGCACGATACCGCTCACCCCGCCCTTGAGGCCGTCCCGGAGCAGGGTGCGGAGCATCTCGCCGGTGTTCTCGTCGAAGGCGGTGATCTGCAGGTAGAGCACCGTCCCCAGCCTCTGCGCGTAGGCGGAGGCGATCTGCAGGTCGGCGCGGGTCACGGTGACGCTGACCTGCTGGGTGCCGCGCTGGACCACCATGGTGACCGGGGTGCCGGCGGCCCCGCGGATCAGCGGCCCGACCTTTGCCAGCCGGGTGGTGGCGTCGGGGCCGAGGCCGGCGAGTGGGGTGCCCGCCACCGCCACGATGACGTCGCCGTTGTGCAGTCCGGCGCGGTCGGCCGGCTGGTTCCTGAGCACGTCCTCGATCGCCACCACCGTGGGGGTGGCGCCGGCGGGGCAGAGCACCGCGCCGTCGCAGCGCGCCTCCAGGGTGATGCCGATGCTGCCGTTGCGGCGGCCGCTCAGGTCGCGCTTGAGGGTGGCGTACTGGTCGGCGGTGTAGAAGGCCGAGAAGCGGTCGTTGTACCTGGCGCGCAGCGCCTCGATCAGCCCGCTCTCGGCGCCCTGGGTGCCCACCGTGGCGCCGACGTCGCGGATCACGTACTGCTGCTGGATGACGTCCCAGGCGCTGTTGATGCTGGCGGTGTTGACGCGGTTGTGGCCGATGTGGGGGAAGACCACGTCGAGCACCCCGGCGGCGCGGGTGCCGGAGAGGTTGTTCACCGCGAGCCCGGTCAGATAGCAGCCGGCCAGCACGCTCAGCACCATCAGCACGGCGGGCAGCCGGCGCTGTGGCGGCGGCGGCGGGGCACCGCGTTGGGAGGACGGCGGCACCGGTCCCCAGCTCATCGGCGGCTGGGGGACACTGGGGCCCGAGCCCGCAGAACCGGTCGGCGCGCCTCCCGGTGGGGGCGTCGGGATCACGGCAGGTACTGTAGGGGATTGCGCGGGACGTCGTTGAAGCGGATTTCGAAGTGAAGATGGGGGCCGGTGGAGTTGCCGCTGCTGCCCTCGTAGCCGATCACCTGGCCGGCGTGGACGGCGTCGCCGTTGCCGACCCCGAAGCGGCTGAGGTGCCCGTAGATCGAGACCCAGCCGTTGCCGTGGACGATGATCACGTGATTCCCGTAGCCGTACGAGCTGGGGAAGTCGTAGGCGACGCCGCTGTCGGTGGCGGCCACCGGGGTGCCGTAGACGGTGGCGATGTCGAGGCCGCTGTGGAAGTGGCGTCCCGGGCAGCTGGGGTCGTACGGCTCGAACGGGTAGGGGGTGCAGCCGAAGCCCTGGGTGATCTCACCGGTGAGCGGCCAGAGGAAGCGCCCGCTGCCGCCGGCGCGCCGCCTGGCCTCCTCCTGGGCCTTCTTGAGGGCGGCGATCTGGGCGTCGAGCTCGCGGGCGCTCTGCTCGGCGAGGGCGAGCTGCCGCTGGTCGTCGGCCTCGACGACGGCGAGGGCCGCCTGCTCCGCGCTCCGCTGCGACCGGGCCGCCTCCAGCTGCCGCTCCTGGCTGCTGAGGTCGTTGGTGACCTGGGTCTGGGCGGCCTTGTCGCTGCTGATCCGGGTCACCAGCGCGTCGACCGCGTCGGCCTCCCGGTGCACCTTCGCGACCACGTCGTGCTGGCCGCCGGCGACCCGGCGCACGTTGATGTAGCGCTGCCAGAACTGGGCGAAGTTCTCGCTGCTCAGCAGGTTGTTGATCGCGGTGTTGGTGCCCATCTTGTAGATCGCCACCACCTCGCGGGCGAGGATCCCGCGGTCGGCGGCGAGCCGGTCGCGGGCGTCCTGGAGCTTCTGCCGGGCGGCGTCCAGGTCGGCGGCGAGGCGCGCCAGGGTGGCCTGGGCGGTGGCCACCGCCTGCTGCTGGGTGGCGATCTGGCCGTCGAGCCGGGCGATCACCGCGCGCAGCTGCCCCTCCCGGGTGTGCAGGACGGCGATGTTCCCCTGGAGCTTGCCGATGAGGCCGCCGACCTGGTCGCGCTGGTGCTGCCTGTCGCTGATCTGGTCGGCGTGGCTCTGCGTGGCGCCCAGCAGCAGGGCGGGCACGGCGACGAGCGCACACACGGTGGCGGCACGGAGGCGGCGTCGCCGCGGGGTCGGCTGGGGCATGGCGGGGATCTCTCCTGGCGGAAGAGGTGTGGTGGGACGTGGGCGGGGACGTTGCTCAGGCGGTGAGGAAGCGGCGGACCCCCAGGTAGCTGCCGAAGGCGCCGAGACCGACGCCGGCGGCCAGCAGCAGGACGATGAGGACCCCCAGGTAGGGGCCGTCGTACGTCAGCGGGAAGATGAACAGGGTGGAGCGCAGGTTGGTCACCGCCGGCTTGTAGAGGGCGCTGATCACCCCCCCGGCGACGATGGCGGCGAGCACCCCGCCGAAGACCCCCTCGAGGATGAAGGGCACGCGCACGAACCAGTCGGTGGCGCCCACCAGCTTCATGATCTCGATCTCTCGGCGGCGGACGTACACCGCGGTGCGGATGGTGTTCATGATGATCACGACGCTGATCACCGCGAGCACGATGCCGATCACCAGCGCGATCAGCTGCAGCGCCACGATCAGCCCCTGCAGCTTGTGGATGACGTCGGGGTTGTAGTCGGTGGGGTGGGTGTCGTGGGCGACCACCGCGTTCAGCCGCACCATCCGGTCGATGGCGGGCAGGTCGCCGAGGCGGTGGAGGTCGAGGTTCAGCGAGGCCGGCAGCGGGTTGCTGCCGAGCACCTTGAGCGAGTCGCCGAGCTCCTTCTGCGAGGCCGCCTCGCGGGCGGCGTCGTCCTTGCTCTCGAAGTGGACGCCGGCCACCCGGGGGTCGGCGGCGAGGTGGCGGCGCAGGTTCTCGATCGACGCCAGCGACACACCGTCCTCGAGGTAGACCTTGATGTTGCTCGCCCGCGCCTGCTCGGTGGTGAGCACCTGGTCGAGCATGTGGGTGCCGAGCTGGGTGATCCCCACCATGAGCAGGATCAGGGCCATGGTGAACACCGCCGCCAGCGACACCGCCAGGTTGCGATAGAAGTTCTGGCCGGCGCTGACCAGGGCGAAGCGCAGGCTGTTGAGCAGCCCGATCATCCGATCGTCGCCTCGCCGTCCTTGAGGTACTGACCCTCCTGCTCGTCGCGCACCACCCGTCCGCCCTCGATGGCGATGACCCGGCGGCGCACCAGGTCGACGACCTCGCGGTTGTGGGTGGCCATCACCACCGTGGTGCCGCGGTGGTTGATCTGCAGGAGCAGCTGCACGATGCCCCAGGAGGTGTCGGGGTCGAGGTTCCCGGTGGGCTCGTCCGCGAGGAAGATCCGCGGCTTGTGCACCAGGGCGCGGGCGATGGCCACGCGCTGCTGCTCGCCGCCGCTCAGCTCCTCGGGGAACTTGCTGATCTTGTCCTCGAGCCCGACGATCCAGAGCGCCTCCTCGACCTTCGCCTTGAGGTGGCGCTGCCCGGGGTGGGTGACCTGGAGGGCGAAGGCGACGTTCTGCGCCACCGTCTGCCGGGGCAGGAGCTTGTAGTCCTGGAACACGATGCCGATGCCGCGGCGGAGCCGGGGCAGGCGGCGCCTGGGCAGGTTGGTGACCTCGGTGCCGTTGACGAAGATGCGCCCGCTGCTCGCCGCCTCCTCGCGGATGAGCAGCCGCACCAGCGTCGACTTGCCGGCGCCGCTCGCCCCCACCAGGAAGACGAAGTCGCGCTCGTTGATGCCGAGGTTGATGTCACGCAGCGCCACGGTCCCGTTGGGGTAGGTCTTGTTGACCCCGTGGAAGCTGATGATCGGACGCAGGGCGGGGTCGGCGGCCAGCGCGACGTGGCCACGGGCGACCCCGGGAACGCTGGCGTCCAGGTTCTCCGGCTGCCGGATGGCCCCCCAGGGGACCGGGTCACGGGACCGGTCCCCGTCGTCGCGGGACGGCGACACCGTCGTCGGTGCGTGCACTGGGTACGCTCCGATTCGGCTCCGGCAGGGCTCCCCCCGAGTGGCCGGCCGGCCACCCACCCGAGGTTCCCGGCGGGCTCGCACGGTGGCGTCGAGCGGATTTGGGCCCGGGACGGGAATCGGACGGAGTATAGCCGGGGCACCGGGGCCGCGGAGAACCCGGTCTCAGGCGCCGTTCGGCGAGCCCCCGTTCTGCTCCTTCGCCGACCAGCGCAGGTACCCCTCGATGAACGGGTCGATCGCGCCGTCGAGCACCGCCTGGGCGTTGCCCACCTCGACCCCGGTGCGGTGGTCCTTGACCATCGTGTAGGGCTGGAGCACGTAGGAGCGGATCTGGCTGCCCCACTCCGCGGGGAGCGAGTCGCCCTTCAGCTCGGCGAGGTGCTCGGCGTGGGCGGCCTGCTGGAGGGTGAGCAGCCGCGAGCGCAGGATCCGCCAGGCGACGTCGCGGTTCTGCTGCTGGGAGCGCTCGTTCTGGCAGGTGACCACGGTGTTGGTGGGGATGTGGGTGAGCCGCACCGCCGACGACGTCTTGTTGACGTGCTGGCCGCCGGCGCCGCTGCTCCGGAAGACGTCGACGCGGACGTCCTCGGGGTCGATCTCCACGCTGACGTCGTCCTCGATCTCGGGGCTCACCTCGACGAGGGCGAAGGAGGTCTGGCGGCGGTGCGCCGAGTCGAACGGGCTGAGCCGCACCAGCCGGTGGACGCCGCGCTCGGCGCGCATCCGGCCGAAGGTGCGGTCGCCCGCGATCCGGATGGTCGCCGACCTGATCCCCGCCTCCTCCCCCACCGACTCCTCGATGAACTCGGCCGCGAACCTGTGCTCCTCGGCCCAGCGGAGGTACATGCGCACCAGCATCTCCGCCCAGTCCTGGGAGTCGACGCCCCCGGCGCCGGCGTGGACGCTGATCAGCGCCGGGTGGTCGCTGTACGGGTCGGTGAAGAGCATCGCCACCTCGCGGGTGGACAGCTCCTTCTCCATGGCGTCGAGCTCGCCCCGGAGGTCGGCCTCGACCGCCTCGTCGGGCTCGCTGTCGAGCAGCCCGGCGAGGTCGCGGGCGTCGCGGGCGGTGCGGTCGAGACGCTCCCACCCGTCGAGCTCGTCGCGGAGCCGCGAGGCCTCCTGGCTCAGCGTCCCGGCGCGGCGCGGGTCGTCCCAGAGCGACGGGTCGGCGATCTCCCGGTCGAGCTCGGCGAGCCGTGTCCGTCTGCCCTCGAGGTCAAAGATGCTCCCGGAGCTGGGTCACCTTGAGGTACAGGTCTTCGGCTCGGGAGGTCAGCTCGCTCATGACTGAAATGCTACCCCCGGCGGCCCCGCGCGAACCCGAGCAGCCGCCGCACGTGGCGGCGGCTCAGGCCGGTGCGCGGGGCCACTCCCAGCAGCAGGGTGGGCGCCGGTCGCGTCCGCGCCCAGGCACGGGTGGGGGCGTCGAAGCCGTCGTCCACCCAGGCGACGCACCGGTCGCCGGCGAAGCGCCGCACCCCGGGCAGCTTCCACCGGTCGAGCCCGTGCTCCTCGTCCCAGAGGTCGACGACCGGGAGTGGCGGCAGCCCCAGCCGCGGGCAGATGTCCCGGTTGGCGCGCTCGCCCCACATCGTGCACCAGGCCAGGTCGTACTCCGCCGCCAGCTCGCGCAGCCAGACGCCGTGGTCGACGTGGAACCCGTGCGGAGCGCCCTCGAGGGCGATGCCGTCGAAGCCGGGGCGCCGGTCGGGGAAGGGCAGGAGCACGCCGTCGACGTCGAGGAGGAGCAGCGGGGCGGGCATCGGGGGGATTCTCGGCGTTGCCGCTGCCGGGGAGATGCCGGAGTTGCTCGGGGGATCCGAGACGCGTGGAGGTACCAGGCTGTTGCTCGGGGGATCCGACACGGTGCGAGTTGCCCGGGTGATCTAAGACAGGTTTTAACCGGGGGGAGGCTACGCCTCCCCCCGGTACAAACGCGTGTGGAAGATCCCCGAGTAGCTCCACGCGTGTGAGATCACCCGGGCAACTCCGCACATCCTCACCGAAGCGGCCGGGCGATGCTCACCTCGTGGCCGTCGGGATCGCTGACGTGGAAGTAGCGCTCGCCCCACTCGGCGTCGCGGGGGGGCGCCTCGGGATGGAGGCCCGCGGCCACCACCCGGGCGTGCACCGCGTCGACGTCGTCGACGTGGAGGATGAAGCGTCCCCACCATGACCAGTTCCGGTCCGCAGGCTGGGCGATGAGGTTGAGGTACTGGCCGGCGCCGACCCGCAGGGAGGTGAAGGCCGCCGACTCGCCGCCGTACGCCACCTCGAGGCCGACGGTGCGGTAGAACCCGACCGCCGCCGCCATGTCGTGGGTGGCCAGGGTGACCGCACCGATCGAGCGGAAGCCGCGGCTACTCGTAGCGTCCGTGGCAGCGCTTGTACTTGAGGCCGCTGTTGCAGGGGCAGGGGTCGTTGCGGCCGACCTTGCCGTGAACCCCGGCACCGCCGCCATTGCCCGGGGTCGCCGAACCCGAGACCGGCCGGCTGCCCTCCGAGGAGCTCTCCACGACGTTGCGCACCCGCGGGGTGGGGGCGGCGATCACGGCGCCGCCGGCTGCGGCGGCGGCCCCGGGGGCGGTGGCGGCACGGGCCGCGGCCCGGGCCAGTCCGGCGCTCGCCTGGGCGGCGGCGGGGCGGGCGGCGGGCGGGCCGTCGTCGCCGTCGCCGTCGCCGGCCTCCGGCGACTCCTCCTCCGCATCCTCGGTGGGAGTGGCCTCGGCGGACCCGTCGGCGGCCGGGTCCGGCGCCGGCACGGCGGGTGCCTGGAGCTGGATCTGGACGTGCATGAGCAGGCGCACGATGTCGCGCTGGATCTCCTCGGTCAGCTCGCCGAAGGCCTCGAACGCCTGGCTCTTGTACTCCATCAGCGGGTCCTTCTGGCCGTATCCGACCAGGGTGACCCCCTCGCGAAGGTGATCCATCTGGGTGAGGTAGGCGCGCCACTTCTGGTCGATCACCTCGAGCATCACGCGCTGCTCGACGTAGCGCATCGTGCCCTCGCCGTACTGGGTCTCCTTCTCCTCGTAGCCGGCCACCAGCTCGTTGGTGACCGCCTCGACGATGTCCTCGACACTGTCGCCGAGACTGTCGAAGTCGACCTCGTCGCCGGGCGGCAGCGGGGCGATCTGCCGGAAGCGCTCCCACATCCCCTCGAGGTCCCAGCCGTCGCGGTTGCGGCCCTCGCAGAAGGTGGGCACCTCGGCGGCGACCAGCCGGTCGATCATGCTCATCAGGTTGGTGCGGGTGTCGGTGCCCTCGAGGATCTTGCGGCGCTCGCCGTAGATCACCTCGCGCTGCTTGTTCATGACGTCGTCGTACTCGACGACGTGGCGCCGGGAGTCGAAGTTGTGGCCCTCGACGCGCGACTGGGCGCCCTCGATCTGCCGGGTCACCATCCGCGACTCGATCGGGGTGTCGTCGTCGATCCGCAGGCGGTCCATCAGCCCCTGCATGCGGTCACCGCCGAAGACGCGCATCAGGTCGTCCTCGAAGGAGAGGAAGAAGCGGGTCTCGCCGGGGTCGCCCTGGCGCCCGGAGCGGCCGCGCAGCTGGTTGTCGATGCGGCGCGACTCGTGGCGCTCGGTGCCGATGATGTAGAGCCCGCCGACGTCGGCCACGCCCTCGCCGAGCACGATGTCGGTGCCGCGGCCGGCCATGTTGGTGGCGATCGTCACCGCCCCCGGCTTGCCCGCCTCGGCGACGATGCTCGCCTCCCGCTCGTGCTGCTTGGCGTTGAGCACGTTGTGGACGATGCCGCGCTTCTCGAGCTCGCGCGAGAGCCGCTCGCTCTTCTCGATCGAGGTGGTGCCCACCAGCACCGGCTGGCCCTTCTCGGCGCGCTCGGCGATCTCGGCGGCGACCGCCTTGAACTTGGCCTCCTCGGTCTTGTAGATGAGGTCGGACTCGTCCTTGCGGATCATCGGCCGGTTGGTGGGGATGGGGATCACGTCCAGCGAGTAGATCTTGTGGAACTCCTCGGCCTCGGTGAGCGCCGTGCCGGTCATCCCCGCCAGCTTGCGGTACAGGCGGAAGAAGTTCTGGAAGGTGATGGTCGCCAGGGTGATGTTCTCCTGCTGGACCTTCACCCCCTCCTTGGCCTCGATGGCCTGGTGGAGCCCGTCCGACCAGCGCCGTCCCGGCATGGTGCGGCCGGTGAACTCGTCGACGATGATCACCTCGCCGTCCTTGACGATGTACTCGCGGTCGCGCAGGTAGAGCGCGTGGGCGCGCAGCGCCTGGTTGATCTGGTGGGCGTCGGCGGCGTGCTCGAGGTCGTAGACGTTCTTGAGACCCGTCCACTTCTCGATCTTGGAGATGCCCTCCTCGGTCAGCGCCGCCGACTTGGTCTTCTCGTCCTTGGTGAAGTCCTCCTCCGCCACCAGGCGGGGGATGAGACGGGCGTAGGTGTAGTACTTCTCGGTGGGCTCGTCGGCCTCGCCGCTGATGATCAGCGGGGTGCGCGCCTCGTCGACGAGGATGGAGTTGACCTCGTCGACGATCGCGTACCAGAGGCGGCGCTGCACGCACTGCTCGACGGTCACCGCCATGTTGTCGCGGAGGTAGTCGAAGCCGAGCTCGTTGTTGGTCGCGTAGGTGATGTCGGTGGCGTAGGCCTCGCGCCGCGAGCACGGCCGCAGGTTGCGCAGCCGCGGGTCGAAGTGGCTGTCGTCGTGGTACTCGGGGTCGTAGATCAGCGACATCTCGTGGGCGATGACACCCACGGTCATCCCGAGGGCGTGGTACAGGGGACCGTTCCAGCCCGCGTCACGCCGTGCCAGGTAGTCGTTGACGGTCACCAGGTGGGCGCCCCGGCCCAGCAGGGCGTTGAGGTACAGGGGCAGGGTGGCGACGAGGGTCTTGCCCTCGCCGGTGCGCATCTCCGAGATCTTCCCCTGATGGAGCACCATGCCGCCGATCAGCTGGACGTCGAAGTGGCGCATCCCCAGGACCCGGCGGGAGGCCTCGCGGACGCAGGCGAAGGCCTCGGGGAGGATCTCGTCGAGGACCCGGTCGCGCTCGCGCTCGGCCATCTCGATCTCGCGGCGGTCCTCCTCGGCGCCCTCGTCCTCCTGCTCGTCGTCGTCACCGGTGATGCCCACGGTGACCGGCTGGCCGAGGCTGAGGTCGGGGCCCTCGACCCCGAGGCGCTCGCGGAACTCCGCGGTCCTGGCGCGCAGCTCCTCGTCGCTGAGGGCCTGGAACTCCTCCTCGAGCGCGTTGATCCTGTCAACCGTCGAGCCTGCGCGGCGGACGTCCTTCTTGATCGGATCCCCGAGGATCCTGGTGAGGCGGCTCATAGGGGCACCATGATCCCAGACTATCAGTCGTGTCGGATGGCGGCGACGATCGCCGCCCGTGAGGCGTGTCGCGCCGGCAGCGCGGCGGCGAGCAGCGAGCCCAGCACCACCGCGACCAGCGCCGCCAGCGCCGAGCCCACCGGGAGCACGAACTGCGGCCGGAAGCCCGGCGACGACCCGGCGCGGAGCAGCGGCAGCGCCAGCCCGCAGCCGGCGGCGACCCCGAGGACGGCGCCGGTGGTGGCGAGCAGCCCGGCCTCGGTGAGCACCAGCCGCACCGCCCTCCGGCGGCTGAGCCCGGCGGCGCGGAGCAGGGCGAGCTCGCGGGTGCCCTGGCGGGCGTTGACCAGCAGGGTGTTCACCACCGCCAGCATCGCGATCCCGACCGCCACCCAGCTGAGCACCCCGAGCAGCGCCATGGTGTGGCCGAGGGCCTGGCGGGCGTCGTCGCGGATGGTGGTGACCGGCACCGCGTTCATCCCGTAGAGCGCCGCCACCCGGGAGATGGCCGGCAGCGCGGCGCTGTCGCTGGTCACCACCTGGAGGACGTCGAAGCCGCCGGCGGCGTCGCCGTAGAGGCGGCGGGCCATGCCGTCGCCGATCAGCAGCGCCTCGCGCCCGTCGCCCGCCGGCAGCGAGTGGGCGACCACGCCGGCGACGGTGACCTGGAGCTGGTTGCCGCCCGCGCTGACGGCGATGGTGCTGCCCCGGTGCCAGCCGTTCGCGGTCGCCAGGTCCTCGGGGACCAGCACCGAGGGGCTGACGTCGAGGGCGGTGAGGGCCGCCCCGCGGCCGCCCTCGACCACGTCGAGAGCGCTGCTCGCCTGGTAGGCGATGGGGTCGATCGCGGCGAGGCCCAGCGAGCTGCCCTGCGCCACCGCGGGGAGGAAGCGCACCGGGGTCACCTCGCGCACCCCGGGGGTGGCGGCGACCAGCTGGGCGATCGACCCGGGCTGGGTCGCCGGGCTGTGGACGACGACGTCGCCGACGAACATCTGGGTGACCCAGCGGTCGCCGGCGGTGAGCGCGCCGGAGCTCAGCGCGCTGAGCGCGGTCGCCGTGGCCACGCTGACCACCAGGCCGGCGAGGGTGAGCGCGGTGCGGCGGCGGCGGCGGGCGAGCGCGGCGGCGGCCACCGGGGCGGTGCGCGCGAAGGGGCTCAGCGCGGCGCCGACGCCGCGCAGCAGCGGGCCGGCGACCAGCGGCAGGCAGAGTGCGGCACCCACCAGCAGGGCGGCGCAGCCGGCGACCACGGCGGTGACGTTGGTGCTGCTCGCCGCCGCCAGCCCGGCGACGGCGAGCGCCACCCCCGCGGCGGCGAGCGGCCAGGAGGGACGCTGGCGCGACGGCTCGGCGGCCGACCGCAGCGCGCCCAGCGGCGCCACCCGGGTGGCGGCGAGCGCGGGCAGCAGGGCGCCGAGCACGGACGCGGCGAGGCCGGCGGCGGCGGCGTCGAGCAGCCGCCAGGGCTCCAGCGCCAGCGGGGGCGCGGGCAGGCCGGTGGCGCCGAGGCGGGTGACCGCCACCGCGCCGAGCAGCGCCCCCGCCACCAGCCCCAGCGCCGCGCCGGCGGCGCCGAGCACGGCGGCCTCGGCGAGCAGCAGGCGGAGCACCTGCCGGGGACCGGCGCCGGCGGCGCGGAGCAGGCCGATCTCCCGGCGGCGCTCGCTCACCGCGAGCGCGGTGGTGTTGGCGCTCACCCCGGCGCAGATCAAACCGGCGAGCGCGACCACGAGCAGCAGCAGCGGGCGGATCTGGTCGAGTGGGCCCGCGGCACCGGCGCGCGGGTCGATGGCGAGGGCGGCGCCGCCCAGCCGCGCGTCGACGGCGGTGGCCACCGCGGTCGCGCTGGCGCCGGGGGCGAGCCGGATGGCGGCGAGCGGGGTGCGCAGGCCGAGCCCGAAGGGACCCTCGGCGGCGGCGCGACTGACGAAGACGGCGGGGCCGGAGAATGCCGGCCCCCCGGCGCCGGCGGCGGTGATGCCGACCACGGTGAAGACCCGGTCGCCGTCCCTGGTCACCAGCCGGACGGTCTCGCCCACGCGCACCGCGTGGGCAGCCCCGGTGGAGCGCAGCGCGGCGGCCACCCCCTGGTCGAGGACCGCCTCGGTGAGGGCACCGTCGGCGGGCAGCCGGCCGCCGACGAGGTGGAGCGGACGCAGCGCGGCGCGACCGCCGTCGAGTCCCACCACCGAGACGTCGAGGCCCTCGATGGCGCTCGCCGACACCCGGGCGACGGTGCTCTTCTGGAGCAGCGGGCTCACCCCGGCGACGCCCTTGATGCCCCGCAGGCTGGCGAGGTCGCCGGCGTCGAGGCCGGGGCCGGCGACGGTGCGGACGTCGACCCCGGAGGCGCCGGCACGGAGACGCTGGGCGCTGCTCGCCTGGTCGTCCAGCCCGGCGAGGGTGAGCTGGACGGCGAGCAGGGCGGCGACGCCGAGGGCGACCGCGAGGGCGGCGAGGAGGCCGCGCAGCGGTCGGCTCCGCAGCCAGCCCCGGAGGATCGACGGGATCACAGCCCCAGCTCGACGAGCCGCGCCACCAGCGGTGCCGGGTCGGGAGCCACGGTCGCGTCGCGGCGGCCGAGGTCGACCTCGTCGACGACGGCGCCGTCGCGCATCACCAGCACCCGGTCGGCCCAGGCGGCGGTGCGGGCGTCGTGGGTGACCACCACGGTGGTCTGACCCTCGCTGCGGCAGAGCTGCGCGAGCAGGGCCATCACCTCGTGGGCGGTGGCCCAGTCGAGGTTGCCGGTGGGCTCGTCGGCGAGGAGCACCGTGGGCGCCACCGCGAGCGCGCGGGCCAGGGCCACGCGCTGCTGCTCGCCGCCGGAGATCTCCTCCGGCCCGTGGCCCTGGAGGCCGTGGAGGTCGAGCTGGTCCATCAGCGCGTGCACCCGGCGGCGGATCACCCGGCGCCGGTTGGGGCCGCCCCAGCGGGCGGTGCCGCGGGCGCGCCCGCGGAGCCGCAGCGGCAGGGCGACGTTCTCGGCGGCGGTCAGGCTGGGAATGAGGTTGAAGAACTGGAAGACCAGGCCGATGTGGTCGCGGCGGAAGGCGGCGAGGCGCTCGTCGTCGAGCGAGTAGAGGTCGCGGCCGTCGATGGTCACCCGGCCCGCGTCGGGCGGCTCGAGCCCGCCGAGGACGTGGAGAAGGGTGCTCTTGCCGCAGCCGCTCGGACCCATGATGGCGACGAACTCGCCGCGGCTGACCTGGAGCGACACCCCGGCGAGCACGTCGCGGGGCTCGCGACTGATCCGGTAGGCCTTGCGGATCCCCTCGACGGCGACGACGGTGCCGGCTCCGAGCGAGGCGGCGGGAGCGGCGACGACGGCGTGGTCAGTCAAGGAGATGGCCCTCGAGGACGGCCTCCACGGAGTCGGAGAGGAGGCCTTGGGGGGTGTAGAGGAGCGGTGCCGCCGCCTGGGACGCGATGCCGGCTTCGGCCGGGGTGCCGGCGGCCGGCGCCAGGCTGGTGGGGACGAACGGCGGAGGCGTGGGCGACGGGGTGGGGGCCGGAGCCGGAGCGGGGGCCACGGCGGGCGCGGGGTCGGACGCGGCGGGGGCGGGGGCGGGGGCGGGGACCTGGACCAGCGGGTGCGGCACCGGGACCGGCAGCCTCACCGGGGGGATCGGACGCGGGGTGCGCACCGGCACCGGCACCGGCGCCGGGGCGCCGCCGCCGCCACCGCTGGAGCGGGCGAACTCCTCGGCGACCATCCAGACACCGTCGTAGGGTCCGGAGCCGGTGAGCTGGTCGGACCAGCCGTTGCCGAGCTCGGAGCCGATCCCCATCTGGGTGTAGTTGCCGTTGAGGATGTTGGCCCGGTGGGGCGGGCTGTTCATGAACCCGGTGTTCAGCGACGCGGCAGCCGAGGCGGGGTCGGCGCCCCCCGACTGCCACTCGATGTTCTCGCCCCACGCGGTCCAGGACACGCCCGCGGCGGTGACCATGCGGTCGGCCATCTGGCCGCAGCCGAGGATGGGATGGTCGAAGTAGTTGCGCTGGATCATGTCCAGGGCGCGCCCGTTGACCATCACCCCGTTGCAGTTGTACGGGCGGTTGTCGGCGATCGACCCCAGGGTGGTGTTCCACTGCACCGCGCCGACGCCGTTGCTGGTGCGGTCCTGGTTGGTCAGGGCGAGCAGGTTCGAGTCGAGGGTGGCGCTCGACGCCTGCACCGGCAGCGGCGCCCCGGAGGCGACGCCGAGCGCGGCGCTGCCCAGCCCGGTCGCGGCCGCGAGCGACGCGGCGACGACCCGATGGTGACGCGCGGCCTCGCCGGCGGCGGTGTCGGGATCGTCTCCCGCGGGCAGCGCGCGAACCGCCCGGCCGGAGCTGCTCAGCTCCGCCCAGTGGCGCGCGCGCTCGGCCGCGTCCCGCCCCTGGATGGTCATGGCTTGCGGCGGTCGGGGAACGCGGTGGCCTGCTGGGCGGCGCGGCGGTCCGGGAAGAGACGCGCCAGCTCCGGGGGCATGGCGACGCCCATCTCGAACAGCCGGTTGATGATCTGGGGGCGGATGCCGGTGGGAACGAAGTCGCCCATGATCCGACCGTTCTCGTCGGCGCCATGCGACTTGAACACGAAGATGTCCTGCATCGTGATCGTCTCGCCCTCCATGCCGATGACCTCGGTGACGGAGGTGACCCGGCGCGAGCCGTCCTTGAGCCGGCTCAGCTGCACGATGAGGTTGATCGCCGACGCCACCTGCTGGCGGATGGCGCGCACCGGCAGGTCCATGCCCGCCATCAGCACCAGCGTCTCCATGCGGGCGAGGCAGTCGCGCGCGTTGTTGGAGTGGATGGTGGTGAGCGAGCCGTCGTGGCCGGTGTTCATCGCCTGGAGCATGTCCAGCGCCTCGCCGCCGCGGCACTCGCCGACGACGATGCGGTCGGGCCGCATCCGCAGGCTGTTCATCACCAGCTCCCGGATGCCGACCCGGCCCTCGCCGTTGACGTCCGGAGGCCGCGCCTCCATCCGGCACACGTGCTCCTGGTTCAGCTGCAGCTCGGCCGCGTCCTCGATGGTGACGATGCGCTCGTCGATCGGGATGAAGCTCGAGCAGACGTTGAGCAGCGTGGTCTTGCCGGTGCCGGTGCCGCCGCTGATGACCATGTTGGCGCGGGCCAGCACGCAGGCCTTGAGGAACGCCGCCGAGGCCTCGGTGAGGGTGCCGAACCGGATCAGGTCGGAGGCCTGATAGGGGTCCTTGGAGAACTTCCGGATGGTGAGCATCGGCCCGTCGACCGCGATCGGCGGCACCACCGCGTTGACGCGCGAGCCGTCGAGCAGGCGCGCGTCGCAGAGCGGCTGGCGGAAGTCGATGCGACGGCCCACCGCGGAGACGATCAGGTCGATGACCCGCAGCAGGTGGTTCTCGTCGTCGAAGTGCACGTCGGTGAGGAGGATCTTCCCGCCACGCTCCACGTACACCATGTCGGTGCCGTTGACCATGATCTCGGTGAGGCTGTCGTCCTCGACGAGCGGCCGGAGCGGCCCCAGGGCCTCGAGGTACCGCGCCATCTCCTCGGTGGTGCGAGCGTTGGTGGCAGTGCTGATCACGGGTGTTGGCACGCTCCTGCAGTCGGCCGGTGAGGGCGCGTACGGGACGCCTCGGCGCAGAGGAAGCGCCATGCGGTTGATCCCCAGTACCCTCGTTGGTGCGGATTCTCAGTCGCCGCGCCGGTCGCAGGAGGCCACCGCGACGGCTTCGATACGACCCGCACCGGCCTGTTGCAGTGCGTACGCAGCCGCCGCAAGGGTGCTTCCGGTCGTCACCACGTCGTCGATCAGCCACACCGTGCCGCCGCCGAGCCGTGCCCCCTCCCAGCCAAACGCAGCGCCCAGGTTGCGCCGCCGCTCGTCCACCCCCAGCCCCACCTGCGGCGGGGTCTCGCGCACCCGCCGCAGGCCGCGGCAGGGCGGCGGCAGCCGGCAGGCGGCGCACAGCGCGGCGGCCGCGACCTCGGCCTGGTTGTAGCCGCGCAGCCTCCGCCGCCGTGCCCCGAGCGGCACCGCCACCACCGCCTCGGGGGCGGGCCCGCCGAGCAGCGCCGGCGCCAGCTTCTCGGCGGCGACGGCGGCGAGGACGTGCATCGCCCGTCCGCAGCCGCGGTACTTGGCCGCGTGCACCGCGCCCCGCGCCGGCGGCCGCCAGGGCAGCGCCGCCCGGCACACCCCGTACGGTGTGGGCCGGGGCGGCGGTGGCGGGAGTGCCAGCGCCACCTCGACGCAGACCTCGCAGATGATCTCGGCCGATCGGCCGCCGCACCCCGCGCACCGCCGCGGCGCCACGGTGTCGACGAGCCGGGAGAGGAGAGACGCCGCGGTGTGGAGGGGTGTGTACTTCATCTCTGTGGTTTTGTGTAGACGATACCACAGGTGGGTACCAGGCCGGTGGAGTGGCCCGGGGGATCTGCGACGGTGTGGGGGGACCAGGGTGTCCTGAGACGGTGCGAGTTGCCCGGGTGATCTGACACGCGTGGAGGTACCAGGGGATCTTCTAACACAGGTTTTTACCGGGGGGAGGCGTACGCCTCCCCCCGCTCAGCACAAGACATCGTGCGCTGGCGCGCCCGATGCCGTGTGCTACCCCCCTCCACGGCCGGACTCCCGGCCGACGCGCGCGTTCGCGTGCTCTTCGTCTTCGCGCCCGGCGTCGAGCTACGACACGAGGAACGCTCCGCGTTCCTCACGCCTGCGCTGCGCGCCGCAGAGGAGTCGCCGTCGGGAACGGCCGAGGTGCGGCTGCGGGGGTCAAGCAATTCACCCGTCCGAGCCGCTCGGCCAGTGGTTGTGAGGAACGCGCAGCGTTCCTCGTGGTACCTCGGCCGCCCGGCGCGAAGACGAAGAGCGAGCAACGCGAGCGTCGCCGGCGAGTGCCGGCGTGGAGGGGGGTAGGCCCCGGCATCGGGCGCGCCAGCGCACGATGTCTTGGGCCTGAGCGGGGGGAGGCGTGGCCTCCCCCCGGTACAAACGTGTGTCAGAGCTACCTGGTAGCTCCACGCGTGTCAGATCACCCGAGTAACCCCCGGGTCCCTCCACCCGCCGCAGATCCTCCGGGCAACAGCCTCGTACCTCCACGCGTCGCAGATCACCCGCGCATCCCCAGCCCCGCCGCAGATCCCCGAGCAACCCGGGCGCCACCTCAGACCAGGCGCAGCACGGTGCCCTTCTCGACGCCGGCAGCCGCCAGGGTCCCGGCGGGCAGCTCGACGGCGGTGCGGGCGCCGCGCACCAGCCGGCTCATCCGCCAGGGACGGATGCCGTGGTAGGCCCGCACCACCCGGCCGTCGCGGTCGAGGAAGGCGACGTCGAGGGGGAAGCGCATGAAGAACATGTGGATCGAGTTGCAGGGGGTGATGGCGAGGCCGTGGCCGGCGGGCAGGTCGCGGCGGAACATCAACCCGAGGCCGCGGCTCAGGAAGCTCGCGGCCTCGTCGACGTGGGCCGCGACCTCGCGGCCGTCGTCGGTCACCAGCCGCCGGGCGGCGGCGACCCGTCCGCCTAGGACGCGCTGGTGGCGGCGGCGTAGCGCCCCACCCTCGCCTTGCCGCCCCGGTTCCGCTTCAGCTCGAAGAAGTTGCCGTGCCGGACCATCCAGGCGGTGTGGTCCCAGAGCTCGCCGGCGAGCTCGCCGGTGACCCGCACGTCGACCACCGGTCCGAAGATCGGGGCGGCGCCCTCGAGGGTCAGGGTCGGCGCGCCGAACGCGCCCTGCTCGGCGGCGGCGCGGTGCTCGGCGAGGAGCTCGTCCAGGGTCGCGGGGTCGTCGAGGGCACGGTCGACCAGTCCCGGGTCGAGGCCGGCGGCGGTGGCGCAGGCGCGCAGGACGGCACGGTCCGCGAGTGGCTCGGCGCGCTCCTGGTAGGCCTCGCCGATCTCGGTGTAGAGGCGGGCGAGGGCCGGGTCGCCGCCCTCGCGGCGGGCCTGGACCAGCACCCGGGAGGCGCGCTCGCCGGCCTCGTGGGAGTCGCGCTGGCGGCCCTCCTCCTTGCCCCGGTTGGCCTCGGCGAGGTCGATGAGGCGGGTGACGACCCGGACCGGGCGGACCCGCTCGACCTCGGCCAGCCAGCGCGAGGTGAGCCACGCCCAGGGGCAGCAGGGGTCGACGTGCAGGGTGACGGTGGTGATCTGCTCGGACATGGGACAACCCTACCCGAGCGGGCATCGGCCACCCCCGGGCACTCATCATTCGCGACATGAGCACCGTCCCCCAGCGCCGCGGCCGGCGCATCGCCATGACCCCGGAGGAGCGCGACGCCTTCCTCGCCGCCGAGCGGACCTGCCGCCTCGCCACCGTCGGCGCCTCCGGCCTCCCCCACGTCAGCCCGCTCTGGTTCGTGTGGGACGGCCGCGCGATGTGGATCTCCTCGCTGACCCGCAGCCGCCGCTACGCCGACCTGCGCGCCAACCCCGCCGCCGCGGTGGTGGTGGACGCCGGGGTCGAGTACGCCGAGCTCCGCGGCGTCGAGCTGGGCGGCCGCGTGGAGGTGGTCGGCGAGGTGCCGCGCACCGGCCTCCCCTGCCCCGAGCTCGACGAGCCCGAGCGGCTGATGGCGGCCAAGTACCACGGCGGCGGCGACGGCATCCCCCACGACGGGAGGCACGCGTGGCTGCGCCTGGTCCCGGAGCGCGAGGTGAGCTGGGACTTCCGCAAGATCTAGGCACAGCGTCCATTGACTCCGGTGCCGGGGCTCGGGGTGGATGGACGGATGATCAAGGCCAGCCCCGGCTCAGCAGACCCCGGGACCAGGACATCGTCGTCGTCGGCTGCTCCGGCGACCTCGCCTCCCATCGCCTGCTCCCCGCGCTCTACAACCTCGAGCGCGAGGGGCTGCTCCCCGAGCACGGCAACCTCATCGGGTACTCGCTCGCGGAGCGGGGTGACGCCGACTTCAGGGTGCACACGCTGAAGTCGATCGCCACCAACTCGCGGCACACCCTCGAGGACGAGGTGTGGGAGCGGTTCTCATCGCGGCTGCGCCACCTCTGCGGCGACGGCACCGACATGCGCCCGATGGAGGCCCTGCTCACCCAGGACCAGAGGGTGATGTACCTGGCCACGCCGCCGTCGGCGGTGCTCCCGATCGTCAGCGGCCTCGGCCAGGCGGGGCTCGCCGAGGGCACCAACCTGGTGCTGGAGAAGCCCTTCGGCCGCAACGTCACCTCGGCGCGAGCGCTGAACGAGAGCCTCCACCGGGTGCTCCCCGAGGAGCGGATCTTCCGCATCGACCACTACCTGGGCAAGGAGACCGTCCAGAACCTGCTGGTCTTCCGCGGACATCGTGCAGAACCACCTCTTCCAGCTGCTCGCGCTGGTGGCGATGGAGCCGCCGCTGAACATGGCCGCCAACTCCATCCAGGCGGAGAAGTCGAAGCTGCTGCGCAGCGTCCGCCTGATCGAGCCCGAGGACGTGGTGCGCGGCCAGTACACCCACGGCGTCGTCGCCGGCAACGAGGTCCCCGGCTACCGCGAGGAGGACGGCGTCGCCGCCGACTCCCAGACCGAGACCTACGCGGCGATGCGGGTGCGGATCGACTCCTGGCGGTGGGGTGGCACCACCTTCCTGCTGCGCACCGGCAAGCGGCTGAACAAGCGCGAGACCCGGATCGTGGTGGTCTTCCGCGACGCCCCGCACAACTTCTTCGTCACCACCGAGGTGGAGCGGCTGGTGTCGCAGAAGGTGAACATCCGGATCCAGCCCGACGAGGGGATGTCGCTCACCTTCGTCGCCAAGCAGCCGGGACCGGTGGTGCGCACCCAGCCGGTGCTGATGAACTTCGACTACGGGCAGTCGTTCAAGACCAGTCCGCCCGAGGCGTACGAGCGGCTGCTCCTCGACGCCCATGGTCGGCGACCACACCCTCTTCATCAGCGAGAGCGAGATCGAGCGGGCCTGGGAGATCCTCCAGCAGGTGCTGGAGAGCCCGCCGCCGGTGGTGCACTACGCCGCCGGGAGCACCGGACCGCGCGAGGCGGAGCGCCTGGTCGATCCCCGCCGCTGGCACGCCCTGGAGGACTGACCGGGCGGGGGGTCAGCGCAGCCAGGGGAAGGCGGCGAGCTCGGCCCACTCCTCCGCGCTCATGCTCTGCCACACCCAGAACGACGCGCCCACCGCGCCGGCGCTGCGGCCCACCGCCATGAACCGCTCCAGCTCGGCGGCGCTGGGCAGGTCGACCCGTCCAGCGACGTCACCGAAGCTGAAGGCCTGGCCGATGAGGTGCACCGGGCGCAGCCGGGCGAGGCGGCTGATCGCCTCGGCGGCGGCGGCGCCGGGGTCTCGGCACTCCCAGTAGATCATCGGCGCGAAGGCGTCGACGTACGGCGCCATCGCCGAGAACGGGTAGGCGCTCATCCAGTGGTCGGTGGGCGGGTACACGGTGGCGACCAGGGGCCGGCCGGCCCGGGCCTGCCGCACCAGGCTGAGGTAGACGGCGGCGCGCCGGGCCGAGAGCGCGACCCCCTCGCTGGCGGTCTCGATGTCCGCGGAGAAGCCATCGACACGGTCGCCCGCCGCCCCCCGCCAGTCGAGGATCGCCTTCGACCAGGCGGCGTCGGCGACCGGGTCGTAGAGGTGGGGGAAGCCCCAGGCGATCACCGACAGCCCTCGTGCGTGGGCGCGTGGCACCAGCTGGCCGAGCTCGTCGCCACCGTAGAAGCCGTCCTGGGAGTCGGCGACCCGCACCCAGATCTGGCGCAGCCCCGCCGCCGCGGCACGGTCGACGATCGCCTGGGGTGCGCCCCCCTCGGTGCGCCGGTACTGCCACACCCACATGCCCTTGCCGCTCAGCGCGGCGAGCGGCGCCGCGGGGGCGTCGGCGGCCGCCGGGGCGGGCAGGGCGGCGTCGGGCACCAGCACCGCGGGGTGCCAGGGCGGCAGGTACGCCGGCGGCGGCGCCGGGGGCGGGGGGCAGCCGGCCATGGTGAGCCGCCCGGCCGCCGGCCGCGAGCTGGGAGGGGCCGGTGCCGGCGGGGGCGCGGCCGCGGAGGCGACCGGCGCGGCGGTCGCGGGCGGCGGCGGCGGGGCGAGCGCCGGCGAGGGTGGCGCCGGCGGCAGCGGCGCCAGGGCGGCGGTGCGCACCGCGGCGGCGCCGCGATCGTGCACAACCGTGATCACCGCGGGGGTCACCGCGGCGAGCACGGCGACGACGGCCACGGTGAGGGTCTGCGCGCGCGTGGGACGGCGGAGGTGGGGCACGTGTGGCTCTGCTGTGGTGGAGCTGCGCGGCGACACCGGTGTCGACCACCGAACCCTACACGACAACCACCGTGCGCGCACGCCCGAGGCCGGGCTCGGCCGCGGGTGCGGCACAATCCTCCGGTGACCGACGGGATGGAGCTCGAGCCTCGGCTGGGGACCGAGGGCTTCGACGCGGCGTACACCGGCACCCCGCCCTGGGAGATCGGCCGCCCCCAGCCGGCGCTGGCCGAGCTGGTCGACGGCGGGCGGGTCACCGGCCGGGTGCTCGACGCCGGCTGCGGCACCGGCGAGCTCACCCTGCTCGCCGCCTCCCGCGGCCTCGAGGCCACCGGCGTCGACGCCTCGCCGCGGGCGATCGCCATCGCCCGGCGGAAGGCGGCCGAGCGCGGCCTCGCCGGGGTGCGCTTCGAGGTCGGCGACGCCATCGACCTGGGGTTCCTCGGGTCCGGGTTCGACACCGTGGTCGACAGCGGCGTCTTCCACGTCTTCGACGACTCCGAGCGAGCCCGGTTCGTCGAGTCGATCCGCCGGGTTCTGGTCCCCGGTGGCCGTTACCACCTGCTCGTGTTCAGCGACGCCCAGCCCGGGGTGTGGGGCCCGCGGCGGGTGCGCCGTGACGAGCTCGAGGCGTCGCTCTCCGCAGGCTGGGAGCTGGAGAACGTGGAACCGGCCAGCTTCGTGGTCAACATCCTCGACGGCACCGTGCACGCCTGGCGGGCGACCGCGGTCCGGCTGGGGTGACCCCGCCCCGCGCGCCGGGGACGGGTCACGACCTCCGCGAGCGCACGCGTCGAGGCGCTGACCTGGTGGCACACCATCGAGGTCGCCCCCGGCGTGGTGACCCCGGGCGGCTGGGACCTGCGGCCGACCTCGACGCGGCTCCCCTGGCCCGACCTGCACGGGCTCCGCTGCCTCGACATCGGGACCATGGACGGCTTCTGGGCCTTCGAGATGGAGCGCCGCGGAGCCGCCGAGGTGGTGGCGATCGACCTGCCCGAGTACCGCCTCCACGACGAGCCCTTCCCGCGCCGCCCCCACCGCCGGGAACGGCGTTCGACCCGGCCCTTCGAGCTCGCCCGCGAGCTCCTCGGTTCGCGGGTGCGCTTCGAGGAATGCAACGCGTACGACCTCGACCCCGACCTGCACGGAGGCTTCGACATGGTGATGGTCGGCTACGTGCTCCAGTTCCTCCGCGACCCGCTTCGCGGTCTCGAGGCGATCCGGGGGGTGTGCAGAGGGAGGGTGATGGTGCTCGACACCGTGAGCCTGCCGCTCTCGCTGCTCCCCGCTCCCCTCGCACGGCTGCCGGCGCGGCGGGGATGTCACGAATGGTTCGTCTTCAACCGCGCCGGCCTGCGCAGCGGCTTCGCCGTCGAGCAGGTCACCGGCATCATCGTGGACCGCCCCGGGCCCGCCGTCGCGGCGGCTCCGCTGCCTCCGGCGCGGCGCATGCTCCACGCCGCCGGCGTCCTCGGACGGTCGGCTGCGGTGCGGGGCCGGGTGGAGAGCTTCTCAGCGCGCGCGGGTGACGGCGCACGGTTACGCTCTGTGTCGATGCGCCCCCACGCCGCGACACTCAACTCCGCGGTGCGCGGCGCATCGTCGCCGGCGCAGCTGCTCGACACCCTGGAGCAGCCGGACCTCGCGGTGCGGATCTCCCCGTCGCTGAGCGTCGACGACCTCCTCGCCCTCGCCGACCACGAGGCGGCGCTGCGCCGTCATCCCTACCTGGGACGCGAGCACGTGGTGCTCGCCGCCGCCCGGATCTGCGGCGACACCGCCGCCTACCAGGAGCTCTCCGGGCGCGTCCCCGAGGGGCTGCCGCGCCGCGGGCTGCTCGGCTGGCGGCCGCGTGGGCCCCGCTCGACGGCGCGGTCGCGGACGCGCCGCCGCCTCGAGGCGGAGCAGCTCGACGCGCAGCGGCGCGACGCCGGCCACCCCGACCCCGAGGCCGGCGACCCCGGATGATTCCGGCTCAGTGACCGGTGGTCGAGAACTGCAGGTAGACCTGGATCACGGCGGGACCGAGGAGCACGATGAACAGGGCGGGGAAGATGCAGCCGACCATCGGAAAGAGCATCTTGAGCGGCGCCTTCGCACCCATCTCCTCGGCGCGCTGACGGCGGCGGCGCCGCATCTCCTCGGACTGGATGCGCAGCACCTGGGCGATGCCGACGCCGAGCTGGTCCGACTGGACCACCGCCTGGATGAAGTTGCTGAGCTCGTCGACGCGGTTGCGACGCGCCATCTCCTCGAGCGCCTCCATGCGGGGACGGCCGAGCCTTGCCTCGTTGAGCACCTGGGTGAACTCGAGGGCGAGGGCGTTGTGGTACTTCTCGGTGACCCGGCTGATGGCGGCGTCGAAGCCGAGGCCGGCCTCCACGCTGATGGTGAGCAGGTCGAGGGCGTTCGGCAACGCCACCCGGATCTCCTTCTGGCGCGCCTTGACCTTGCGGTCGAGCCAGATCGAGGGCACCAGGTAGCCGAGCACGCCGCCGCCGGCGGGGCCGAGGATCATCAGCGAGCCCTCGAGCCCCATCAGGCTGACCAGCCCGAACCCGGCCGCGGTCATCACCAGCAGCGAGAGCAGCTGCATGGTGAGCAGGCTGCCCGGGGTGAGGTTGAGCGGCCGCCCGGCGAGGTTGATCTTGTCCTGCAGCGCCTGGGTGCGGTTGGCGGGCGTGCGCGAGGTGATGAACCCGCCCATCCGGTCGAGGATGGGGCGGAGGAAGCGCTCGGCGAAGGGGAGCGAGAGCTCCATCTCGGCGAGGCTGAGGTCGTGGTCGCCGAACTGCGCGAGGCGGGTCTCGAGCAGGTCGGTCTGGGGCCGGCTGAGGCCCTGGAAGATCAGGAAGACGCCGAAGGCGACGGCCAGGGCGAGGGCGATGCTGAGGATGCTGCTCGACATTGGATCAGACCTCGATCTTCACGATCTTCTGGATCAGCGCGAAGCCGACCGCCATGGAGAAGCCGCCGATGGCGAGCATCACGATCCCCAGTGTCTGGTGGAACATCGGGTTGAAGTAGTCGGGCGAGATGACGCAGAGCATCCCCGCCAGCGCGAGCGGGAGGACGGTGATGATCCATCCCGAGGCGCGGGCCTGGGCGGTGAGGCTGCTGATCTCGCCCTTGATCCGCACCCGCTCCCGGATGGTGTGGGCGATGGTGTCGAGGATCTCGGCGAGGTTGCCGCCGACCACCCGGTGGATCTGCACCGCGGTCACCATCAGGTCGAAGTCCTCGGAGACGTTGCGCTTGACCATGTGGTTGAGGGCGTCGTCGACGCTGATGCCGAGGGCCATCTCGCGGGTGGCGCGGCTGAACTCGTCGGCGATCGGCGGCCGCGCCGACTTGGTGACGGTCGACACCGCCTGGGCGAACGAGAAGCCCGCCTTCAGCGCGTTGCTGAGCAGGATGATGGTGTCGCCGAGCTGCTTGTCGAAGGACTTCCGGCGGCGCGCCTGGAGGAAGCGCAGCACGAAGCCGCTGATGAACCAGACCACCACCGGGCAGGGCAGGAAGGCGAGCGGGGTGCCGAAGCGGAGTGTCGCCAGCAGCCCGACGACCACGCCGGCGCCGAGGACGCCGAGCACCCACTCGGACGACTTCAGCTTGAGGTCGGCGCGGGCCAGGTCCTCGGTGAGCCTGCCGGTGCGGGCGGAGCGCGCCATCACGGTGTTGAGGGAGTCGGTGAAGCGGTCGAGGAGCTCACGGGGGCTCACCGGCTTGCGCTCGCGCCTCTCCGCGGAGTCACCCATCTCGGAGTAGCGCTCCAGCCGGCGGGTGATGTCGTCGACGTCGCCGCCCCTGGCGGCGGAGAGTCCGAACACCACCAGCATCACGGCCAGCCCGGCGATCACCGCCAGCAGCAGGGAGCCGATGTTGAAGCCGGCAACCGTGGGCAGGTCCGCCGGCAGCGTGAGGGCGGTCATGCAGAACCTCCCACCACCGCCGGGCGGAGCGGGGTGAAGATGGATGGGTCGATGTTCTCGCCGGCCGCGGACAGCTGCTCGAGGCAGCGCGGCAGCACGCCGGTGGGGGTGAGGTAGCCGAGGACGCGCCCATCCTCGTCGACCCCGGTCTGGCGGAAGACGAAGATGTCCTGGACCTCGACACGCTCGCCGTCGAAGTCCAGCACCTCCGTGATGTTCACGATCCTGCGGCTGCCGTCGCGGAGCCGCATCTGGTGGACGATGAGGTTGACCGCCGACGCGATCTGCTCGCGGATCGCCCGCGAGGGCAGCTCGGCGCCGGCCATGAGCACCATGGTCTCGAGCCGGGAGAGCACGTCGGACGGGGTGTTGGCGTGGACGGTGGTCAGCGAGCCGTCGTGACCGGTGTTCATCGCCTGGAGCATGTCCAGGGCCTCGCCGCCGCGACACTCGCCGACGACGATGCGGTCGGGCCGCATCCGGAGGCTGTTGATGACCAGCTCGCGGATGCCCACCGCGCCCCGACCCTCGACGTTGGCGGGGCGGGTCTCGAGGGTGACCACGTGCTCCTGACGGAGCTGCAGCTCGGCGGCGTCCTCGATGGTGACGATGCGCTCGTCGTCGGGGATGAAGGAGCTGAGGATGTTCAGGGTGGTCGTCTTTCCGGAGCCGGTGCCCCCGCTCACCACGACGTTGAGCCGTGCCGAGACACAGGCACGGGTGAACTCCATCATGTCCTCGGTGGCGGTGCCGAAGCGCACCAGGTCGGAAACCTGGAGCGGGTCCTTGGAGAACTTCCGGATGGTGAGGGTCGGGCCCCTGAGCGCCAGCGGCGGGATGATGACGTTGACGCGCGAGCCGTCCTTGAGCCGGGCGTCGACCATCGGCGAGGACTCGTCGACGCGGCGCCCGATGCTGCTGACGATGCGGTCGATGACCTGCATCAGCTGCTCGTTGCTCTCGAAGGTCACCGAGCTCCGGGTGATCCTGCCGCGCCGCTCGACGAAGACGTGCTTGGGCCCGTTGACCATCACCTCGGTGACGTCCGGGTCGGCGAGCAGGCTCTCGAGCGGACCCAGGCCGAGCACGTCGTTGGTGAGCGCCTCGACCAGCCGCTGCCGGTCCTGGCGGGTGAGCGAGAGCGACTGCTCCGTGGCCACCTCGCTGACCAGCTCGCCGAGCTTGGCGACCACCGCCTCGTGCGACGAGTTGTCGGCGTCGATCATCTCCTCGACGAGGCGCGAATGGATGAGCCCGCGCAGCACCTGGTACTGCTGCTGGATCGCCGAGGGACGTCCCATCGCCGCACGCTGCATCCCGGTGCGGGCGAGCAGGGGCGAGCCGGGACGGCCGCCGCCGAGGTCGGGGACGGGCGGCGCGGCCGGGGCCGCCGGGCGGACCGGCGGCGCGGCGGGGGCGGGCCGGTTGGCGGCCGGCCCGGGCGCGGGCAGGGTGGGCGTGGCCGCCTCCTGCTGCTGACGCTGGACGCGATCGAGGAGCGACACCGGCGTCAGCTCTTCGAGAAGCCGAAGAGGCGGGAGCGCTTGCGCTCACCGGCTCCGGCGGCGACGACCGAGTTGGCCTGGGGCTCGAGCGGCACCAGCTGGCTCACCAGCTCGCGGATGCTGCGGCTGATCTCCGCCTCGGGGTTGGCGGAGACGAACGGCGCACCCCGGTTCACCGAGGTGCTCACCGCCTTGGGATCGTGGGGGATCTGGAGGGCGATGGGGAAGCGGAGGTTGTTCTCGACCGCCTCCTTGTTGAACTCGGAGTGGGCGTCGGAGCGGTTGAGCGTGAGCAGGATGCGGTCGGGCTCGACGTTCAGCAACTCCAGCACCTTGAGGGTGAGCTTGGTGTCCTTGATCGCCGGGATGTTCAGCGCGGTGACCACGATGATCCGCGTCGCCAGCTCGATGGCCTCGAGGTTCAGCTCGGCGAGGTGCGACGCGGTGTCGACGACGATGAAGTCGAAGGTGCGCTGCAGCTCCTGCATGATGGTGCGCAGGTGGTCGGCGGTGACCAGGTCGGCGAGCTCGGGGCTGATCGGGGCGAGCAGGACCTGCACGCCCTCGGGCCCGTTGGCGAGCACGTCCTGGATGAACTCGGCGTCGGTGCTGGCGGCGGCGTCGGCGAGGTCGGTGATGCTCCGCGAGTGGTCGAGGTTGAGGAGCACACCGATGTCGCCGAACTGGAGGTCGAGGTCGACGAGCGCGACCCGCGCTCCCGTCTCCATGCCCAGGGCGATGGCCAGGTTGGAGGCGATGATCGACTTGCCCACACCGCCCTTGCCGGAGAAGACCAGGAAGACCTCGCCGCGGCGCACCTCCTGGGTGACGGGGCCCCCGGACGCCGGCGTGGTCGTCGCCACGGCCTTGGCGAGGAAGGTGCCCTTCTTCTGCTCCAGCAGGTGGACGCGGCGGATCGAGGCGATCAGCTCGTCACCGCTGAAGGGCTTGATGAGGAACTCGCGCGCGCCCGCCTGCATGGCGCGGCGGATGTAGTCGCGCTCGCCCTGGACGGACATGATGATGACCGGCGAGCCGGGCACCTCCTGGGCGAGCAGCTCGGTGGCCTGGATGCCGTCGAGCTGCGGCATGTTGACGTCCATGAGGACGATGTCCGGCTGCAGCCGGCGCGCCTCCTCGATGGCGCGGCGGCCGTCACAGGCGGTGCCGCAGACCTCGATGTCGTCCTCGAAGCTCAGCAGCTTCTGGAGGTTGTCGAGCGTGGTCGGGATGTCGTCGACGATGAGGATGCGGATCATCTTTCAGCTCAACCCTGGGAGCGATGGGAAGCCCGCGGTCGGCGTGGTCGTGGACTGGTGACCGCGGGCTCCCATGCTACCCCTGGCTCCTACTTGCCCGGAAAGAGGGCGTTGAAGGTCTGCACCGTGACCGGCGCGTCCTTCTTGGCGGGCACGTTGGGGTCGGCGATGTCCAGGTACCCGGCACCCTTGTCCTTGGTGCCGCGGAGCACGAAGGAGAGGATGTGCTGGGCGCCGGCGGCGCCGCTGAGATCGGTCTTCTTGGCGATGAGGAACGCCATCTCCTCGGCCTGGGCGCGGGGCAGCTCGACCACGAACACGGTCGCCGCGCCGGCCGCGCCGCCGGCGCCGCCGGACGCCGCCTGGGTGCCGACCTTGAGCACGCGCACGTCCTGGAACGCGTACCGGACCGAGCCCTGGCCGCTGTCGATGACGATGTCGAGATGGTCCTCGGGCTGCACCCATCCGCCCACGCTCACGATCTCGGGCGAGGCCTTGTCGGCGGTGCCGCCGCCGCCGTCGGTGGGGATGGCGATGGCGACGAAGCCGGGATGGATGTCGAGCGGCTGCACGGTGAGCGCCGCGGCCTTGGCGGAGTTGGCGTCGGCGACCAGCAGGTTGGCGGTCAGCGGGGTGTTCTTGGTGATCCCCACGGAGAGGAACTTGTTGACCAGCGAGGCCCCGTCGGGGCTGGCGCCGACCGGCACCTGGGCCGCCGAGTACTGGACGATGCTGATCGAGTCCTGGCTGATCTGCGAGCCCTGGAGCAGGTCCGTCTTGGCGACCGCCACGGGGATGGTCTGCCCGCTGCTCGCGGCGTTTCCGCCGCCGCTGTGGGAGACATAGAGGGAGAGACCGAACGCGACCAGCGCGATGACCACGCCGACGAGCACGATGACCTTGTTGTTTCGCTGCTTGACCTCGGTGGCCACGCTAGATTCCTCCTTCCCGGAGACGGCCCGGACCCTCGGTCCAGGCCATGACGCCGGCACTCGTAATGACATCGGCCCTGCCCCGGGGACGGGCGCCGGCGCCGAACATCGCGATGGAGCCCGTCGCCACGGGCATCGTCGGTACCTTCGCTGACGAGAGGAAAGGGGAGCCGCGAATCCGCGGCCCCCCTTTCGGCTACGACCTGCGCCTGTTTACTGGGCGAGACCGTTGCTGATGTTCGAGAAGACGTTGTTGACCTGCTTCCCGACAACCTGGAGGATGACGATGACGACGACGGCGATGAGGACGAGGATGAGGGCGTACTCAACCATGCCCTGACCCTCCTCGCGCTCGGTGACCTTGGTCTTTGCGCTCGCGACGAGCTCCTGGAGACGAAGGTAAAGGCTGCTCAGCACGTGGGTAGGCCTCCTGTGAAGGGTTCACGGTCCCTGTTGGGGGGACCGCCCGATCGACCCGCTGGGGTCGATTGGAGTATCTGGGGCCTTGCCTGCCACAGCGGTGGCCGTCCCGAATCGCTGCGGTAACACGCGGTGACGGGTCGCTTCACCGTTCTGCATACGTCGATCGGCGACCGCGCCGATAATTCGGGCATGGACCACGGTCACGCATCTCACGCCCACGGGGCGACCGCCCCGGCATCCGGCCGGCTGCGCGTCGCGGTCGCGGTCGTCGTCCTCCTCTTCGCCGCCGAGGCGGTCGCCGGCCTGCTCACCGGCTCGCTGGCGCTGCTCGGCGACGCCGTCCACCTCGCCACCGACGCCGGCAGCCTCGGGCTGGCCTGGTACGCGACCGCGCAGGCGCGGCGGCGGCCGACCCCGCGGCGCAGCTTCGGCTTCCACCGCACCGGCATCCTCGTGGCCACCCTCAACGGGCTGGCCCTCGCCGCCGTCGCCGCCCTGCTCGCCGCGGCCGCGATCGGCCGCCTCCAGCACCCCACCGCGATCTCCGGCCTGCCCGTGGTCGCGGTCGGCGCCCTGGCCCTGCTCGCCAACGGCGCCCTCGGCGCCTACCTGCTCGGCGCCGGCAACGAGCTGAGCGTCCGCAGCGCGGCGCTCCACGTGGCCGGCGACGCCCTCGCCTCCGCGGGGGTGGTGGCGGCCGGCGTCCTCCTCCTCACCACCGGCTGGCGGCTCGCCGACCCGGCGGTGTCACTGGGCATCGCCGCGCTGATCGCCGTGGCCGCGGTCTCGGTGCTCCACGAGGCCGTCCACATCCTCTCCGAGGGCACTCCGCGCGACCTCGACACCGCCGAGGTGCGCCGGGTGATGCTCGCCGCCCCCGGGGTGGAGGGCATCCACGACCTCCACATCTGGTCGCTCGACCGTCATCACCGCATGCTCAGCGCCCACGTCAGCGTCGGCGACCGGCCGCTCACCGAGGTGACCGGCATCCTGCGGGTGGTCGAGAAGGCGCTCTGCAGCGAGTTCGCCATCGAGCACGCCACCCTCCAGCCCGAGTGCCCGACCTGCGAGGCCCACCCCACGATCTGCGACCCGGAGGAGCGCCACTCCCGGATGCACCGGGTGGGCTGACAGCCGCCCGTCGGCGGCCCCGATCGGGTGGATGGTCTCGCCCGACGAGGGCTCAGCCGGCAGGGTCGCGCACCCTTGCGGGTGCGCTACAGGGGGAAGGTGACCTTGGCCTCGGTGCCCCGGCCCAGCTGGGAGCGGATCTCCATGTGCCCCTTCTCGAGGTCGGCGCGCTCGCGCATGGAGATGAGGCCGAGGTTCCGGGTCCGGCCCAGGCGGGCCTCGGTGGCGGCGACGTCGAAGCCCTCGCCGTCGTCCTTGACGATGGCGACGACCCGGCGCGGCTGGAGGGTGAGGGTGACCTCGACGGTGCGCGCGCGGGCGTGCTTGCGCACGTTGGTGAGCGCCTCCTGGATGATCCGGAAGAGCACCCCCTCGTAGTTCGAGGGCAGGCGGCGCTCCTCGCCGACCACGTGGAAGCGGGCGGAGATCGCCGTCTTCTCGCCGAACTCGCGGACGAACTTGCGCAGGGTCGGCACCAGACCGAGGTCGTCGAGGGTCATCGGCCGCAGGTCGAAGATCAGCCGCCGGGTCTCCTCGAGGGCGTCGCGGACCCCGTTCTTGAAGTCGGCGAGCTCGCGGACCACCAGGGCGGGGTCACGCACCAGCAGCCGCTCGAGCACCTCCGCCTGGAGGACGAGGTTGGCGAGCATCTGCGCGGGACCGTCGTGCATGTCCCGGGCGATGCGCATCCGCTCCTCCTCGATGATCTGGAAGACCTGGCGGGAGGCGCTGCGGAAGCGGGCGGCCCCGTCGTCGGCGGGGGTGCTCACCTCGAGGTCGGCGAGCTGGTCGAGGGTGCCGAGGACGCCGCGCAGCTCCTCGAGCCGGTGGTTGACGCTGGTCAGCCGGGAGCCGAGCTGGGCGAGCCGCTCCTCGACCACGGCGAGCTCGGCGCGCTGGTCGGCGGCGAAGCGGAAGGCGCTCTCGATGTCGTCGATCTCGAGGCGGGTGATGTTGTTGAGCACGTGGCGGCGGATCACCGCCGCCTCCTCGAGGCGCTCGCGCAGCTGGACGCGGTGCTGCTCGGCCTCCGCAAGGCCACGCTCGCAGTGGGCGGCGACCGCACCCAGATCGGCGATCTGCTGTCCGATGAGGTAGCGGGCATTGCCCAGCGGCGAGGGGCCGACGGGTTCGTCGGCCGGCGCGGCGGTCGCAGGGGAGACCTTCATGCTCGTCGAAGCAGGGTCACAAGGGCATGACGCGCCGAGGGGCGCGAGCGACGCTGCTCATACACTCTAGCGCATGGCTGTCGCCGCGACTCAGGTTGCCCCGGTCACGGTCGATTCCGTGCTCCGCCTCCCACTCCACGTCCGGGTGCGGCATCCGCTGTACTGGAAGTGGATTCGCTTCCTCACCTTCGGCCGCGCCGTGCCGGCCGTCCTCTTCGCGGAGATGGGCTGGTTGCAGGTCGGCCGCCTCGCCCAGGCGAGCGGTGTCCTTCAGGTCCTGCCCCGCCTCCTCTATCTGCTCTTCTGCTGCATCCCGGTGGCGCTGTACCTCACCCGGCCGATGCCGGTCAGGACCGACGGGCGCCTGGTGGCGCGCGCGGCCGCCTTCGGCGGAACCTGCATGCAGCTGGTGATCGGCGCGGTCGTCCCCCTGCACAGTCTGCTCTTCACCCCCCCGGACGCGCTGATCCTGTTCGCCAGCCTGCTCTCCATCGCCGCCTTCGCGTTCGCCTGCCTGGGCCTCGGCTATCTGCGCCGGAACCTGAGCATCATCCCCGAGGCGCGCAAGGTGGTGACCGGCGGACCGTACCGGATCGTACGTCACCCCCTCTACCTCTCGGAGATCGCCGCCGCCCTCTCGCTGGTCCTCGCCGCCCCCTACGTGACCCCGGTGATCGCCCTGGTCCTCTTCGTCATCCTCCAGGGAACCCGGGCCCGGTTCGAGGAGCGGCTGCTGGCCGAGACGCTTCCGGAGTACACCGCGTACCAGCAGCGCACCCACGCGCTGATCCCGTTTGTCTGGTAGCGACACCGGGCGAGCGCCGAGCCGGCGGGCGAGGGCGCTGGGCACACCCGGTGGGCTCCTGCTCGCCGCCGTCCTGCTGATCGCGACCCTGCCGGTGATCGGCCCGGTCCGTGACCCGGACTTCTGGTGGCACCTGCGCACCGGCCAGCTCATCCTCGACCGCCACGCGCTGCTTGGCACCGACCCGTTCACCTACACCGCGACCGGGCACGCCTGGGTGATGCACGAGTGGCTCACCGAGGTGCTCTTCGCCGTCCTCCACGCGGCCGGCGGCCTCGCCCTGATCGTGCTGGTGCTCAGCGCGGTCACCTGGCTGGGGCTGCTCTGCGTGGTGCAGCGCGCCCGGCTGGCCCGGCCCCACGGCGCCACCGTGGCCCTGGGACTGCTCCTCGCCGTGGTCGCCGGCTACCCGATCTGGGGGCCGCGGGCGCAGATGATCACCTTCGCCCTGACCTGTTTCGTCCTGTTCCTCGTCGAGCGCCACCTCCACCGCGGGGGACGCGCCATCTGGATGCTGGTGCCACTCTTCCTGGTGTGGAGCAACCTCCACTCCGGCTTCATCATCGGCGCCGCGTTCATCGTGCTGATCATCGTCGCCGAGGGCGTGGCCGGCCGTCTGGGGGTGCCCGGGGCGGCTCCCGGCGCCCGGGTGCGGGAGCTGGCCTGGGTGACCGGCGCCTGCCTGGCGGTGGTGGTGATCAACCCCAACGGCCCGGGCATCTACCTCTACCCCTTCCAGACCCAGGGCTCCGCCGCCCAGCAGGCCCTGATCCTGGAGTGGCAGTCGCCCGACTTCCACATGACCGAGCTGCTGCCCTTCGGCCTGATGCTCCTCAGCCTCGCCGCGATGGTGGCGGTGAACCGCCGCCTCACCCCCCGCGACGCGGTGCTCGTCCTCGCCACCGTGGCGCTGTCGATGCAGTCGGTGCGCCACATCGCCCTCTTCATCGCCGCCGCCACCCCGCTGTGGATCCAGCAGGTGGAGATGACCCGCACCCGGCTGCTGGGCTGGTGGAGCGGGCGCGGGCGCAGCGGGCGGCGCTGGACCTCGCCCCCGCCGCGGCTGATGCTGCTCACCTCGCTGCCGGTGCTGATGCTGCTGGGCCTGCTCGGCGCCACCCGGCTGGCCGCCGCCGCCACCACCCGTGAGGACTCCGGCTACTACGCGGCGATGTTCCCGGTCTGCGCGGTGCGCTGGCTGGACACCGCCCCCACCGGCCTGCGGATCTTCAACCAGTACGGCGAGGGCGGCTACCTCGCCTCCCGGCTCAGCGGGCGCGGCGACCGGGTGTTCATCTTCGGTGACGCGGCGCTGATGGGCGACGGCCTGGTGCTCGCCGCCGGCAGCGTCGAGTTGGTCGCGCCGGGGTGGGAGCAGACCCTCCGCGACTCGGGCACCGACATGGTGCTCTTCGACCGCGGCACCGCCCTCGACCACGCGCTGCTCGCCAGCCCGCGGTGGATGCTCGTCTATCGCGATTCGCTGAGCGACGCCTTCGTGCCCGCCACCGCCGCCGGCCGCGATCTCGCCGGCCGCCTGCCCGCGCAGCCGGTGGTCGCATCCTCGAGCATCTGCTCGCCCGACCACCCGAGCGCGGAGGCGAAGGCCGGCTGATGGCACGGGCGATGCTGACCCGTCCCCGCACCGCGGCTCCGACCGCCGCCCCGGGCGAGGTCCGGCCCGGCCGCCCCTGGGCCACCGGCGGCTGGTGGCTGGCGGCGGCGATCCTGCTCAGCCTGGCGCTCACCGTCCGCAGCCTCGCCGACGCCGACGCCGACTGGCGGCTCGCCCTCGGCCGGCTGATCACCGCCCACGGTCTCCCCGCCACCGAGCCCTTCAGCTACCACCCCGCCGCCCATCCCTGGGTGGCGCAGGGCTGGCTCTCCGACGTCCTGCTCTCGCGCCTCTGGGCGCTCGGCGGGGCGGGGACGGCGATGCTCGTGATGGGCGTGCTGGGCTCGTGCGCCCTGCTGGTGGCGGCGCTCGCCGTTCCCCGCCGCGTCCACGTCCCGGGGATCGCGCTCGCCGGCGCCGCGCTGCTCGGCGCGGCGGTGGCCGCACCCCTGCTGGGGGTGCGCACCCAGACCATCGGCGTCCTCGGCCTCGCCGTGTGCCTGCTGCTGCTGACCCGCTGGCGCGAGGGCTCCACCCGCGCGATCTGGCTGCTGCCGCCGCTGATGCTGCTCTGGGCCAACCTCGACGCCGGCTTCGTCACCGGGCTCGGCCTGGTCGCCCTCGGCGGCCTCACCGTGGCGGTGCACCGCCGCCTCGTCCCCGGCTCGGAGGCCTCGGCGCGGCTGGGACCGCTGGCGGCGGCGCTGCTGCTCGGCCTGGCGGCGACCCTCGCGACCCCCGCGGGCGTGCACCTCCCCGGGTCGCTCTCCGAGAACCTCGCCGGGGCCGGCCTGGGGATCACCGGCTGGCAGTCACCCGGCTTCCACACCTGGCCGATGCGGCTGTTCGAGCTCGAGGCGGTCGGGATGGTCGTGCTCTGGGCGCTGGCGGGCAGGCTCGACCCGGTCGACGCCGTGCTCGGCCTGGCCGCCCTCTGCGCCACCCTTCTCGCCCAGGGCACCGCCGCCGCCTTCGCGGTCGTCGTCCTGCCCCAGGTGGCCGCCTCCGCCACCGTCGCCGCCGCCCGGTACGGGCCCAGCCTCCGCCGCGCCCTCGGCCATGGCGGGGTGGTGACCCGACAGCTCCCGCCGCGTCCCCGCCTCCTGCCCGCCGCCGCGCTGCTGCTCGCCGCCGCCGCCGCGGCGATCAGCGTCGCGCCCCGGCTCACGGCGGCGCGGACCGCCGCGGTCGAGGCCGCCGCCCAGCCCGTCGCCGCCGCCGGCTACGTCGCCGGCCACCTCGCCGGCGCCCGGCTGTACAGCAGCGTCGAGTGGGGCGGATACCTCGCCCGCCGCCTTCCCGCCGGGCGCGTCGTCGCCGTCTACGGCCCCCCGGCGGCGATCGGCGCCGCCGCCCAGCAGCGCTACCTCGACGTGCACCAGCTGAAGGCGGACTGGCTGCGGGTGCTGGCCGAGGACGGCGTGACCCACGCGGTGCTCCCCCAGGGCTCGCGGGAGGTCGCCGCCCTCGGGGAGGTGGGCTGGCGCAGCCTCTGCCACGACGCCGCCGCCGGGGCGGTGGTGATGGAGGCGGGGCCGCGCCCGGCCACCGACGCCCCGGTGCCCGACGCGACCGCTGCCCCCGCCTGCTAGGCACAAAAAAGGCGCCCACCGGCGAACCGGCGGGCGCCTCTGTTCCGGTGAGCTCAGCCGCCCCACCGGGAGGTCCACCACGGGGACCCGGCGGCGGCGGCGCCCCATCGGCCACCGGCCCCCCATCCGTTTCCGTTGGGCGACGAGGTGGTCATCCGGCCCGCGGTGGTTCCACCCCGACCGGTCGGGCCGAATCCCTGACCGCTCTGCGAGCCCCACTGGCCGGTCTGCTGCTGGTTCTGCTGTGCGGCGGCCCGCTGCCACGCCGGCTGCTGCCAGGACGCCTGCTGCTGCTGCTGCTGCGCGGCTCGCTGCGCCAGAGCCTGCTGCCACCACTGGCGCCAGGCCGCCTGCTGGGCGGTCGCGGGCTGCTGGGTCGCGGGTTGCTGGGCCGCGGGCTGCTGGGCCGCGGGCGGCGGCGCGGTGGTCGCCGGCGGCTTCGGCTTGGACTTCTTCTCCGCCGCGGGCGGCGGATCGGGCTTCGGCGCGGCCGGAGCGGGCGGGGGCGCGGCGGCCACGGGGGGCGGAGCCGGGACCACCACCGGCGGCACCGCGGGCACGGCGGCGGCGACCACCGCCGGGACCGGCGGACCGGCGGGCTGGGCGGGCTGCGCGGACTGCCGTGACTGCAGGCTCTGGGCCGCCAGCGGCGGCGGCAGCGCCGGCGCCGGGGCGAGGGGCACCACCGGGACCGGCTGGACGGTCTGCCCGGTGCCCGGGAGGCTCGGCACCACGGGCACCACGGCACTGTAGTGCACCGCCTGGAGCTCGGGCCCCCGGGTGGAGAGCACGACGCCCCCGGTCACCCCTCCCGCGATGATGGCCGCGCCCCCCGCGGCGGCGAGGCGTCGCCGGCGAACGCCGGGAGCCAGCCGCCCAGGATCGGTGGGCGTGCGCTGTTCAGAGGTCATGGGCGATACGCCTCCCCTGTATCCGGCCGCGGCCCGACCCGCGGCCATCACCAAGCCGGCCTCCCGCCGGGGCCGGTGTCCTTCCGTCAGCGGATGCTACCTCCGGGGCCCGACCGTTTCAACTCGGAGTTCGACCCGGAGTCGCGGGGCACGGATCAGAGGCGGCGGATGCGGAGGAGCACGAGGTCGAGGAGCATCCGCGAGGCGTCACGGAGGGGGTGCACCCGCGAGGCCTCGACGTGGCTCCAGCGCACCGGCACCTCGGCGATCCTCCAGCCGTGGCGGCGGGCGCGGAGCAGCACCTCGGCGTCGAATCCGAAGCGCAGCGTCTTCAGCGGCCCGAAGCAGGCCTCGGCGGCGGTCGCCGTGAACACCTTGAAGCCGCACTGGCTGTCGCGGATGCCGGGGAGGACGAGCAGCTGGAGCAGCCGGTTGTAGGTCTTGCCCATCAGCTCGCGGCGGAGCGCCTGGTGCACCTCGATCTGGGCGCCGCCCGCCCGCGAGGCGATCGCCACCTGGCAGTCGCCGTCGAGGTGGTGGCGCAGCCGGGGCAGCTCCTCCAGCGGGGTGCTGAGATCGGCGTCACTGAAGGCGCGGTGCTCGCCCCGGGCGGCCAGCATCCCCGCCCGGGTGGCCGCGCCCTTGCCCTGGTTGCGCTCGAGCCGGAGCAGGCGCAGCTGCCGCCAGCTCTCGGCGGCGCGCTCGACCGCGGCGGCGGTGCCGTCGCTGCTGCCGTCGTCGACCACGATGACCTCGTACTCCTCGCCGGAGAGGTCGAGGTGCTCGCGCATCCGGGCGAGGCTCGGCGGCAGCCGATCGGCCTCGTTGTAGGAGGGGACGACCAGGCTGAGCACGGCTACTCCCCCGGGCGCGGCGGCGGCAGCGCGGCGCACTCCCGCCGGTCGAGCCACCAGAACAGCGGCAGCACCGCCTGGCGGCGGGCCCTCCAGGGCTGGCGGGCGAGCCGCCACGCCCACTCCAGCCCGGCGCGGCGCACCACCGCGGGGGCGCGGCGCACCCGTCCGGAGAGGAAGTCGAGGGCGCCGCCGACGCCCATCCCCACCCCGGCGCCGATGGCGGCGAGGTGGGCGGCGAGGAAGCTCTCCTGCCGGCCGGCGCCGTAGGCGGCGAAGACGGCGTCCGGGGCGGCGGCGCGGAGCCGGTCGGCGGTCTCGCTGCCGGGGTCGCCGCCGTCGGCGGCCACCACCCGCAGCCCGGGGTGACGGCGCTCGAGCTCGGCGGCGGCGAGCGCGGCCACCCCGGGTGCGCCGCCCACCAGCGCGAGCCGCTGGCCCAGCGGCGCGGCCCGCTCGGCGTAGCGCTCGAGCAGGTCGGCGCCGGCGACCCGGCCGGCACCGGCGTGGCCGCGGCGGCGGAGCGCGAGCACCAGCCCGATGCCGTCGGGAACCACCAGCCCGGCGGCCTCGATGATCGCCCCCAGGGCTGGGTCGCGCCGGGCCCGCATCACCATCTCCGGGTTGAGGGTGATCACCTGCAGGGGAGCGCCACTGCGCTCGGGCCGGGCGGCGCCGACCACGGCGTCGAGGGCCGAGTCCATGTCGACGAGATCGACGCCGACACCGAGCACACGCACCCGTGGGGCCGCCACCACCGTGGCGGGTGTCGCGGCGGCGCTCAGCGCTTGGTGTACTGCGGGGCCTTGCGGGCCCGCTTGAGGCCGTACTTCTTGCGCTCCTTCTCCCGCGGGTCGCGGGTGAGGAGACCGGCCCGCTTCAGCGGCTCCCGGAGGTTCTCGTCGGCGAGGCAGAGGGCGCGGGCGATGCCGTGGCAGACCGCACCGGCCTGGCCGGCCACGCCGCCGCCCTGCACCTTGATGCTGGCCACGAACCGACCGATGGTGTCGGTGACCCGCAGCGGCTGGGTGACGATGGTCTCCAGGTCGCGCCGGCCGAAGTACTCGCTCGGCGACTTGCCGTTGATGACCAGGACGCCGTCGCCGGGGATCAGACGGACGCGCGCCACCGCGTTCTTCCGACGGCCGGTGCCGTTGTAGTAGTGCTCACTGGGTGGCACGGATGATCTCCCCGAGCTCGCCGAAGGTGATCGGCTGCGGCTGCTGCGCCTCGTGCTTGTGCTCGCCGCCCGCATACACGCGCAGACGCTTCAGCTGGTCGGCACCGAGGGTGTTGTGCTGGAGCATGCCCCGCACCGCATGGGTGATGGGGTGGGTGGGGTGGCGCTCGATGGTCTGTTCGAAGGTGCGCACCCGGCGGCCACCCGGGTAGCCCGAGTAACGGTCGTAGGTCTTCTGGGTGCGCTTGTTGCCGGTGACCACGATGTCCCTGGCGTTGACGACGATGACGTGGTCGCCGGTCATCATGTGGGGGGTGTACTGGGGCCGGTGCTTGCCGCGAAGCACCCGCGCGATGTTGACGGCGAGCCGCCCCAGGGTCTGGCCCTTCGCGTCGACGACGTACCAGTTCGCGGGCACCTCACCGGCGCTCGGCTGATAGCACTTCTGCGTGTTCATCGGTCCTCGTCTCCGTCGCCCTGGGGAAGGTCGTAGGTCACCGCCCACTGGTGGAGCCCGTGCGCGGGGGCGGTGGGCAGGCGCCGGGTGCGGCCCGGCGCGTCGAGCAGCGACGCCACCGACGGGGCGTCCAGACGGCCGTCGCCCACCGCCACCAGGGTGGCGGCGATGGCGCGCATCATGCCGTAGAGGAACGCGTCGGCGGTGACGTCGATGGTCACCAACATGCGGGGGGGGGCCCCCGCATTCCCCCCGGAGATGCTCGTGTCCGCTCCGCCATGGACATGGGGAACGGTGTGGGTCCGCACGGTCAGCGAGTGGATGGTGCGCACGGTGGTGCCGCCGGCCCGGGGCGAGCGCCCGAAGGCGGCGAAGTCGTGGGTGCCGACCAGGTGGCCGGCGGCGCCCCGCATCGCCTCGAGGTCGAGCGACCTGGGCACCCGCCAGACGTGGTCGCGGGCCACCGCGGCGCGCTCGGCGCGCGGCGCCACCACGTACCGGTAGGTGCGGGTGCGGGCGTCGAAGCGGGCGTGGAAGCCGTCGGGCGCGGAGCGCACCTCGAGCACCACCGCGTCCTCGGGGAGGTGGCCGTTGAGCGCGGCGCGGAGCCGGCGCGGCTCCCAGGGACGGCGGAGCGCGCAGCCCACCACCTGGCCGTGGGCGTGGGCCCCGGCGTCGGTGCGGCCGGCGGCGGTGATCCGCACCTGCTCGCCGGTCACGGCGAGGATGGCGTCGCGGAGCGCGCCCTCGACGGTGCGCCGGTCGGGCTGGCGCTGCCAGCCGCTGAACCTGCTGCCGTCGTACTCCAGGGTGAGGGCATAGCTGTGCATCGCCTCGGCGCTCACCTCGGTGGCGGGATCGAGCATCGGGACGGCTACTCCACCAGCTCGATGATCGCCATCGGCGCGCCGTCGCCCACCCGCGGACCGAGGTGGTAGATGCGGGTGTAGCCGCCGGGGCGGTCGCGATAGCGGTCCATGTAGGTGGAGAACAGCCGGTGGCTGACCTCGCGGTCGTTGACCCACAGCGCCACCTTGCGGTGGGCGTGCACGTCGCCCGGCTTGGCGCTGGTGATCACCCGCTCCACCCAGCGGCGCAGCTCCTTCGCCTTCGCCTCGGTGGTGCGGATGCGGCCATGCCGAAGCAGGGCGGTGACCTGGTTGCGGGTCATCGCCTGGCGGTGGGCGCTGGTGCGGCCGAACTTCCGTCCGGCCATCTGATGGCGCATCTCGGCTTCCCCTTGTCGGCGCCTGGCTAGCGGGCGGGCTGGAAGAGCGTCTCCAGCTCCTCCGCGGTCACGAAGCCCCGCTCCACCAGCTTCTCGCGGATCTCGTCGAGCGACTTCTGTCCGAAGTTGCGCAGCGAGAGCAGCTCCTCCTGACGCATCGCCACCAGCTGGCCGATGCGGGTCACGTCGTTGGCCTTGAGGCAGTTGAGCGCGCGGACGCTCAGCTCCAGCTCCTCGACGGGGACGTCGGCGAGGCGGCTGGGGAGGTCGTTGCCACGCGTCTGCGACACCGGCTGCACCGCGAGGTTGTCGCCGAAGCTGACGAAGAGCTCGAGGTGGCGGGTGAAGAGCGAGGCCGCCTGGCTGACCGCCTCGACCGGGGGCATGGTGCCGTCGGTCCAGACCTCGACGAGGAGACGGTCCCACTCGGTGTCCTGGCCGACGCGGGTCTTCTCCACCGAGAAGTTGGCCTTGCGCACCGGGGTGAAGATGGCGTCGATCGGGATCACCCCGATCGGCTGCCCCTCCTTCTTGTTGCGCTCGGCGGGCACGTAGCCCTTGCCCCGCTCCACGGTCAGGTCCATGCGCAGCTGCGCCTGGGGGCCGTCGAGGGTGCAGAGGTGGAGGTCGGGGTTGCAGATCTCCACGTCGCTGGTGGTCTCGATGTCGCCGGCGCGCACCAGCTTGGGACCGCGCGCGTCGAGGGTCATCCGGACCGGCTCGTCGACGTGGCTGATGACGTTGAGGCCCTTGATGTTGAGGAGGATCTCGGTGACGTCCTCCTTGACGTGGGGAAGCGTGGAGAACTCGTGGGACACGCCCTCGATCGAGACCGAGGTGACCGCCGCGCCCGAGAGCGACGAGAGCAGCACCCGGCGGAGCGAGTTGCCGAGGGTGGTGCCGAATCCAGGCTCGAGCGGCTCGATCTGGAAGCGGCCGTAGTCCGTGGTGCTCTGCAGCTCGCGGACCGATGGGGTGTGGGTGGTGTCGACCATGCGGTGGGTGTGGGCCTCTCTCTGGGTGGAGCTATCTGCTGTAGAACTCGACGATCAGCTGCTCGTCGATGAAGGCGTCCATCTCGGTGCGCTCCGGCAGCCGCTGGACGATCCCCTTGAGCGCGTCGGCGTCGAGGGTGAGCCAGTCCGGGACCGGACGGCCCTGGATCAGCGCCTGGGCGTTGTCGATGGGCTGGGCCTTCCGGGACTTCTCGCGCACCGCCACCACGTCACCGGGCCGGACCTGGTACGAGGGGATGTTCACGGTGCGTCCGTTGACGCTGAAGTGGCGGTGGCTGACCAGCTGGCGCGCCTCGGGACGGGAGGCGGCGAAGCCGAGCCGGTAGACGACGTTGTCGAGCCGCCGCTCCAGGTTCTGGAGCAGCACCGTGCCGGTCACCCCCGTGCTGCGCTCCGCCTTCTCGAAGTAGTGGCGGAACTGCGTCTCCAGCACGCCGTAGAGGCGGCGGGCACGCTGCTTGGCGCGCAGCTGGATGCCGTAGTCGCTCACCTTGCGGCGGCGCGCCATGCCGTGCTGCCCCGGAGGCGTCATGTTGCGACGGTCCAGGGTGCACTTGGTCACGCACTTCTCGCCCTTGAGGAAGAGCTTGACGCCCTCTCGCCGGCAGAGGCGGCAGACCGGATGGTGGGGATTGGCCATGGTGTCGGTGGCTCCTGGGCTCTAGACCCGGCGCCGCTTGGGCGGCCGGCAGCCGTTGTGGGGGATGGGGGTGACGTCGGTGATGGCGGTGACGTCGAGGCCCGCCGCCTGGAGGCTGCGGATCGCCGCCTCACGGCCGGCGCCGGGACCCTTGACGAAGATCTCGATGCTGCGAAGGCCGTGCTCCATGGCCCGCCGCGCCGCGGCCTCGGCGGTCACCTGGGCGGCGAAGGGGGTGCTCTTGCGCGATCCCTTGAAGCCCTGGCCGCCCGCCGAGCCCCAGGCCAGCACGTTGCCCTGGGTGTCGGTGAGGCTGACGATGGTGTTGTTGAAGGTGGACAGGATGTGGGCGTGCCCGACCGCGATGTTCTTGCGCTCGCGCCGCCGGGTCCTGACGACCTTCTTCTTCTTACCCATTCAGGCGTCGCCTGAACCGTGGTCCGAGCCCGGTCACGTCCTGCCTGCTCCGCCACCATCCTGGTCGCGCATGAGCGACGCCCACCGGCGAACCACCGAGGGTCCCCGTCATGGTCATCCTCGAATCACCTGTCACCTGCTTCTCTTCTTCTCTATCGATCTTTCTTTCTGTTGAAATCGCCGGCCGAAGGCCGGCACCACCAGGAACCCGGCATGTGGCTGGCACCACCAGTGATGCCGGGGACCGGCATGTTTACTTCTTCTTCCTGCGGACGCCCACGGTGCGGCGCGGTCCGCGCCGGGTGCGGGCGTTGGTCCGGGTGCGCTGCCCGCGCACGGGGAGCCCGCGGCGGTGGCGGAGCCCCCGGTAGGTGCCGATCTCCATCAGCCGCTTGATGTTGAGGGCGATCTGCCGGCGGAGATCGCCCTCGACCCTGCCCTGGAGCTGCTTGGCGATGATGTCGCGCAGCTTGCCCACCTGGGCGTCGGTGAGGTCCCGGGTGCGCATGTCGGGGTTGAGCTGGGCGAGGGAGAGGATGCGCTTCGCCGTGGTCGGCCCGATGCCGAAGATGTAGGTGAGCGCGATCACCACGTGCTTGTCACGCGGGATGTCGACGCCTGCGATTCGTGCCACTTCTCGCCTACCCCTGACGCTGCTTGTGCTTGGGGTTCTCGCAGATGACGCGAACCGCCCCACGGCGCTTGATGATCTTGCACCGCTCGCAGATCTTCTTCACCGAGGCCCGGACCTTCATGTCGCTGCGTTCACCTTCACCATCTCTGCCTGTCCTGTTCCTATCCGAGTCGCTGCAGGATCCGTCCCCGACCGGGGTCGCCGGCGCTGAGCTCGATGCTCACCCGGTCTCCGGGAAGGATGCGGACCGCCTGCAGCCGGGCCTTGCCCGCGGGATGGGCGAGCACCCGGTGCCCGTCCTCCAGCTCGACCCTGTAGAGCGCATTGGGAAGCGGCTCGATGACGCGCCCCACCAGGGGGCCCTCCCGCCCGCTCACCGGGCGCGCCGAATCAGGGAGGGGCCTGACGGGCGAGTATACAGATTCGAGCGGGGCGGCACAGGCCGGGGCACCGGTCACGCCGCCTCCTCGTCCCGCAGGGTGAGCACCACCGGCCCCTCCGGGGTCACCGCCACGGTGTGCTCGAAGTAGCAGGAGCGCCGGCGGTCGCAGGTGACCACCGTCCAGCCGTCGTCCAGGACCCGCACCTCGGCGCCCCCGGCGTTGACCATCGGCTCGATCGCGAGGACGTAGCCGGGCTTGAGCAGGTTGCCGCTGCCCGCCCGGCCGTAGTTCGGCACCTGGGGGGGCTCGTGCATGTTCCGCCCGATCCCGTGGCCGACGTACTGGCGGACCACCGAGAAGCCCTCGGACTCGACGTAGGTCTGGACGGCGTGGCCGATGTCGCCGATGTGGCGGCCCGGCCGGGCCTGGTCGATGCCCCGGAGCAGCGCCTCACGGGTGACGTCGAGCAGGCGCTGAGTCTCGGGCGGGGCCTCCCCGCAGGCCCTGCTGAGGCCGCTGTCCGCCCACCAGCCGTCGAGGATCAGGCCGCAGTCGAGGGAGACCAGGTCGCCCTCCTCGATGACCCGGCTGCCCGGCATGCCGTGGACGACCTCCTCGTTGACCGAGACGCAGAGCGAGTTGGGGTAGTCGTAGTAGCCGAGGAACCCGGGGATGCACCCGTGGTCGCGGATGAAGGTGTCCGCCTCCTTGTCGAGCTCCAGGGTGGTGATCCCGGGCCGGATGCTCGCCGCCAGGTGGCTGAGGCAGGCCGCCAGGATCCGCCCCGACGTGTGCATCTTCTCGATCTCCTCCGGCCGCTTCAGCCGGAAGGTGGGCTCCGCCCTCATCGGCTCGCCCGCCAGGGCGCGCCGATCAGGGCGGAGCCCACCAGAAGGACCGCCGTCAGGCACCGCCCTGTCATTTGATGAATCCCTTGTACTGCCGCATCAGGAGCTGGGTCTCGATCTGCTGCATGGTGTCGAGGGCGACGCCGACGACGATGAGGATGGCGGTGCCGCCGAGGTAGAGGCCGGTGGTGCTGCTCGACCCGGTGATCAGGCTGGCGCCCCAGGGGAGCACCACGGTGATCACCGCGAGGAAGAGGGCGCCGGCCAGGGTGATGCGCCCCATCACCTTGCCGAGGTAGTCGGCGGTCCACTTCCCGGGACGGATGCCCGGGATGTAGACGGAGCGCTTCTTGAAGTCGTCGGCGACGTCGTTGGGGTCGAAGACCACCGCCGTGTAGAAGTAGGTGAAGCCGAGCACCAGCAGGAACTCGATGGCGTTGTACCCGAGGTTGGCGAAGATCGGCCCTCCGGCCGGCCCCCAGTTGTCCCGGATCCAGACCGCCATCCGTCCCGGCACGCCGCCGGCATTCTGGAAGAAGTTGGCGAAGATCGTGGGGAAGGCCATGATCGAGATCGCGAAGATGATCGGGATGACGCCGCCGGCGTTGACCCGCAGCGGCAGGAAGCTGCGCCGCCCCTGCACCGCCTGCCCGGCGCGGGGGTTGACCACCCTCTGCGCCGACTGGATGGGGATCTTCCGCTGCGCCTGCTGGACCTCGATGATGAAGGCGGTCACGGTGATCGCCACCGCGCCCATCACGATGATGGTGAGGATGTGGGCGGTGCCGCCGACGCTGGCATAGCTGTAGATGGCGCCGGGGAGGCGGCCGATGATGCCCGCGAAGATCACCAGCGAGACGCCGTTGCCGACTCCGTACTCGGTGATCAGCTCGCCCAGCCACATCAGGATGACGCTGCCCGCGGTGAGGGTGATCATGATGCTGATCACCGTGCCCGCACTCGGGCTGCTGAGCACCCCGGTGCTGGTGAAGAGCACGGTGTAGCCGTAGGCCTGCAGCGCCGCCAGGGCGACGGTCAGCCAGCGGGTGTACCGGGTGATCTTCTTGCGGCCCTGCTCGCCCTCCTTGGACATCTCCTTGAGGCGCAGGGAGACCACCGTCATCAGCTGCATGATGATGGTGGCGTTGATGTAGGGGTTCATGCCCATCGCGGCGATGGAGAAGGTGCTCAGGCCGCCTCCGCTGAAGAGGTTCAGCAGCCCCAGCAGGGAGTTGCTGGCGAAGAGGTCCTGGAGCTTCTGGGCGTTGGCGCCCGGGACCGAGATGCTGGCCAGGATCCGGAAGGCGAGCAGCAGCGCGAGCGTGAAGAGCAGCTTGCGCCGCAGCTCGGGGATGCGAATCGCCTGTCCGAGGGCCTGGAGCAGGTTCATGGTCGGAGGCTACTCCTCGTCGCCGGCGGCGTCCGCGTCGGATGCCGCGTCGGGGGCGGGAAGGGCGTCGGCCTCGGCCTCGTCGACGGCGGGCGCCTCGAGCAGCTCGACGGTGCCGCCGGCGGCCTCGACCGCGGCCCGGGCCGCCGCCGAGGCGCGGTGGACCCGCACCGTGACCGCCCGGCCCACGCTGCCCGCGGCGAGCAGCTTGACGCCGTCACGCGCCGGACCGATCAGGCCTGCGGCCCTCAGGGTCTCCGGGTCGACGATGGCGCCGCTCTCGAAACGGTTGAGCTTGCCGAGGTTGACGACGGCGTATTCCTTCCTCCACCGGTTGCGGAAGCCGCGCAGCTTGGGGAGGCGCTGGGACAGCCGCATCTGGCCGCCCTCGAAGCCCTTGGGCAGGCCCGAGCTGCTCCGCGAGCCCTGGCCCTTCTGGCCACGGCCGGAGGTCTTGCCCTGGCCCGCGCTGATGCCGCGGCCCACCCGGGTGCGCGCCCTGCGGCTGTTGGGGGCGGGATGGAGCTCGTGGAGCTTCATGAGGACGCCTCGGCGGTGGCGGCGGTGCCCGAGGTCACCGGCCGGGAGTTGAGGAGGGTCACCCCCTGGGGCGAGTCGGCGGGCACGCCGTCGACGCTCACCAGGTGGCGCACCTTCTGGATCATGCCCCGCAGCGAGGCGCTGTCCTCGTGCTCGACGGTCTGGTGGAGGCGCTTCAGCCCGAGGGCGGCGATGGTCGCCTTCTGGTCCTTGGCGTAGCCGATCGTGCTCTTGCGGTAGGTGACGGTCAGCCGGCTCATGAGGACACCGGCACCTCGGCCAACGCCTCGCCGAGCATCACCGCCGCCCGGCGCCGGCCCACCACCTCCTCGGGCGTCTTGCCCCGGAGCGCGGCGACGTCGCGGAGGGTGCGCAGGCTGGCGAGCGCGCCGACGGTGGCGCGGACCACGTTGATGGGGTTGTTGGTCCCCAGCGACTTGGTGAGGATGTCGTGGATCCCCGCCGCCTCGACCACGGCGCGCATCGCGCCGCCGCTGATCACCCCGGTGCCGGGGACGGCGGGCTTGAGCAGCACCTTGGCCGCGCCCTGCTTGTAGCGGACCTCGTGGGGGATCGTGGTGCCGACCATCGGCACCGTGATCATGTTCTTCTTGGCGTCCTCGACGCCCTTGCGGATGGCGTCGGGGACCTCACCGGCCTTGCCGAGCCCGGCTCCCACCCGCCCCTGGCCGTCGCCGACCACCACCAGGGCGCTGAAGGAGAAGCGCCGGCCGCCCTTCACCACCTTGGCGACGCGGTTGAGCGAGACCACCTTCTCCTGGAGGTCGGAGCCGCCGCGGTCGTCGCGGCGATCCATGCGCATACCCATCGTCAGAACTCCAGACCCGCGGAGCGGGCCGCGTCGGCGAGCGCCTTGACCCGCCCGTGGTAGAGGTAGCCGGCGCGGTCGAAGACCACGACGGGGGCGCCGGCGGCGACCGCGCGCTCGGCCACGGCCCGGCCCACGGCGGCGGCGGCATCGGCGTTGGCGGTGCCCGTCAGCCCCTCCCGGAGCGCCGGCTCGTAGGTCGAGGCGGAGGCGAGCGTGCGTCCGGCGGTGTCGTCGATCACCTGCGCCGAGATGTGGTGCAGGCTGCGGAAGACGGCCAGGCGGGGCCGCGCGGAGGTGCCGGACACCACCTTGCGGACGCGGACGTGGCGCCGGTCGCGTGCGAGGCGGCGATCGTGCTTCTTGTACATCTACTTCCCCTTGCCCGCCTTGCCCGACTTGCCCGCCTTGCGCCGGATCTTCTCGCCCCGGTACTGGACGCCCTTGCCCTTGTACGGCTCGGGCTTGCGGAACGACCGGATCTTCGCCGCCACCTGCCCGACCACCTCCTTGTCACTGCCGCTGATGGAGATCTGGGTGGGGGCGGGGACCTCGATGGTCACCCCGGGCGGGGGGGTGTAGCGGATGGGATGCGAGTAGCCCAGGGTGAGGACGAGGTCGTCACCCTGCTTGGTGGCGCGATAGCCGACGCCGACCAGGTCGAGCTGGCGCACGAACCCCTTGCTGACCCCCTCGACCATGTTGGCGATGAGGGTGCGGGTGAGCCCGTGGAGCGAGCGGTGCATGGTGGTGTCGGTGGGCCGGCTGACGGTGACGGTCGAGTCCTCGAGCCGCACCAGCATCGACGGCGCCAGCAGGCGCTCGAGGGTGCCCCGGGTGCCGGTCACCTTGATGTGGCTGCCGGTGAGGACGACGTCGACCCCGGTGGGGACGGGGACGGGGAGGCGGCCGATGCGGGACATCTATCCGGTCACCAGACGTAGGCGACCACTTCCCCGCCGAGCCCGGCGCGCTGAGCCGCGCTGCCGGTCATCAGACCCTGGGAGGTGGAGATGAGCGAGATGCCGAGGCCGCCGAGCACCCGGGGGATCTCGGTCTTGCGGGCATAGACCCGCAGCCCCGGCCGGCTGATCCGGCGCAGCCCGCTGAGCGCCTTGCCTCGGGTGGTGCGCGGCTTCAGCTCGACGCTGAGCAGCTGCCCCGGTCCCGGCTCGCCCACGACGAAGGACTCGATGTAGCCCTCCTCGACGAGCACCCGGGCGATCTCCACCTTCATCTTGGAGGCGGGCATGCTGACGCTCTTGTGGTGGGCGGTGTTGGCGTTGCGGATGCGGGTGAGCATGTCCGCGATGGTGTCGCTGGTCATCGGATCACCAGGACGACTTCTTGACACCGGGGATCAACCCCATGCTCGCATGCCCGCGGAAGCAGATGCGGCACATCCCGAACTTGCGCATGAAGGCGCGGGGACGTCCGCAGAGACCACAGCGGTGGTACTCCTGCACCCGGAACTTGGCCGGTCGCAGGCTCTTGGCGATCAAAGACTTCTTGGCCACGTGTTACCTCGCCACGCCGTATCGGCCGGGATGGGCCGACGCGCGCGGAGTAGAAGAGGGGTTGTTCACATCTGCTGCCCGGGCTTGCGGAAGGGCATCCCCAGGTGGGTGAGGAGCGCCCGGCCCTCGTCGTCGGTCCTCGCCGTGGTCACGACGCAGACCTCGAGGCCGCGGAGCTTGTCGATCTTGTCGTAGTCGATCTCCGGGAAGACCAGCTGCTCGCGCAGCCCCAGGGTGTAGTTCCCGTGGCCGTCGAAGGCCTTGGGGTCGACGCCGCGGAAGTCGCGGATCCTGGGGAGGGCGACGTTGATCAGCTTGTCGAGGAAGTCGTACATCCGCCGGCTGCGGAGCGTCACCTTGATGCCGATCGGCATCCCCTCGCGCAGCTTGAAGGCGGCCACCGACTTCCGCGCCCGGATGACGATCGGCTGCTGGCCGGTGATCTGCCGGATGTCGGCGCTGGCGGCGTCGATCGCCCGGCCGTTCTGGATGGCCTCGCCCATGCCGATGTTCACCACCGCCTTCTCGAGGCGGGGCACCTCCATGGCGTTGGAGTAGCGGAACTCCTTGACCAGGGCGGGGACGATCTCCTCCTGGTAGCGCACCAGCAGGCGGGCCTTCTCGGTCGGGGTCGCGATCGCCATCAGACCGCCGTCCTCTCGTAGATCTCGCCGCACTTCTTGCAGGTGATCGCCAGGGTGCCGTCCGCCTGCTGGAGCTTGCTGATCCGGGTCGGCCGGTCGCACCGGTTGCACACCAGCATCACGTTGCTGTACGCGATCGGCGCGTTGAAGTCGATCACGCCACCCTGCATGTTGCCGCGGACGCCGGCGCGGGTGTGGCGCTTGAGCATGTTGACGCCGCGCACCACGATGCGCTGCTCCTCGGGGATGGTGCGCTCGACCAGGCCCCGCTTGTCCTTGTCCTTGCCGGCGAGCACCACCACGGTGTCCCCGGTGCGGATGTCGAGCGGGCGCTCGTGGCCGGCCGCCCAGCCGTGGTGGAGCAGGTCCATGCGCCGGCGTCGCTGCGGGCTGCGACCCATCAGATCACCTCCGGTGCGAGGCTGACGATCTTCATGAAGTTGCGCTCGCGCAGCTCGCGGGCCACCGGGCCGAAGATGCGGGTGCCGCGCGGGTTGTTCTGGGGGGTGATGAGCACCGCGGCGTTCTCATCGAAGCGGATGTTGCTGCCGTCGGCGCGGTGGAACTCCTTGCTCACCCGCACCACCACCGCCCGCACCACGTCGCCCTTCTTGACCTGGGCGTTGGGCTGGGCGACCTTGACGGTGCCGATGATCACGTCGCCGACCGAGGCGTACTTGCGATAGCTGCCGCCGAGCACGCGAATGCACAGCAGCTCGCGTGCGCCGCTGTTGTCGGCAACCTTGAGGATGGTCTCCTGCTGGATCACGTCAGGGAACCCGTGGCGGCAGGGCCGCGGGCGAAGCGCCGCTCAGGCCGTCGAGGCCAAGGAAGCGACGAGCACGTGAGGGAGTGCAGCTGAGCTGCATGACCGAACGCGCGCAGGAGCTGACACGGGCATCGGCGAGCCTGAGTGGATGCAGCGGTGCGGACATGCCGACATGGGTTCCCATGTCCCTACTTCGCCTTCTCGAGGATCTCGTCGAGCCGCCAGCGCTTGTCCTTGGAGAGCGGCCGGGTCTCGGCGATGCGCACCCGGTCGCCCACCGAGCAGACGTTGTTCTCGTCGTGCGCCTTGAAGCGCACCCGGTGCCGCACCACCTTCTTGTAGAGGGGGTGCGGCTTGAGCTCCTCGGTGACCACGACCACGGTCTGGTTCATCGCGTTGCTCACCACCAGCCCCTCGCGGAGCTTGCGCCGGCCGCGGGGATTCGCGGGCGCCGTGTCCTGTTCTGCCATGGCGCTCACGCCTCCACCTCCGCCACGCCCTCGCCGCGCTCGGCGGCCCGGCGGGTCTCGATCTGCACGGTCATCGCCTGGGCGATCTCCTTGCGCAGCTCACCGATCTGCTGGTGGTCCTCCACCTGCCCGGTGGCCTGCTGGAATCGCACCTCGAAGAGGCGCCGGCGCTGGGCGCGCATGTGCTCCTCCAGTTCCTCGGGCGCCATCGCCCGCAACACCTCGAGCCGCTGCGCCTGCTTGGTCACGACGCCGCCTCCACCGCACCCGGCTCGGTGCGGATCAGGAACTTGGTGTGGATCGGGAGCTTGTGCGCGGCCAGCCGCATCGCCTCCTTGGCGATCTCCTCGGTCACCCCGGACATCTCGAAGAGGACGCGACCCGGCTTCACCACCGCGACCCAGCCCTCGGGCGAGCCCTTGCCGCTGCCCATCCGGGTCTCGGCGGGCTTCTTGGTGTAGGAGTGGTCGGGAAAGATGCGGATCCAGATCTGGCCGCCGCGGCGGACGTGACGGGTCATCGCGCGTCGCGCCGACTCGATCTGCCGGTTGGTGATCCACGAGGCCTCCAGCGCCTGGAGCCCGTAGGTGCCGAAGGCGATGGTGCTGCCCCGCTGGGCGGCGCCGCGCCGGTGGCCGCGGTGGATCTTCCGATGCTTGGTGCGCTTGGGCATCAGCATGGCATCAATCCTCCCGAGCCTTGGCCGGCGGAGCGCCGGGCTTCCGCGCCACCGGCGGCTTGCGCCGCGCCGGGGCCCGATCGGGAGCGGCCGGGATGGCGTCGGGGTCGGGGATGTCGATGCCGGAGACGTCGACGTCGGCGAGCTCGTCACCGATCTCGTCGATGATCTCGTCCGCGGTGTCGTCGACGGTGGTGTCGACGTCGTCAGCCACCTCGACGGCGGTCGCCGCCTCCGGCACCGGCTCGGGCGCGGGCTCGGGGCGAGCGGCCGGCCGCGGTGCCGGGGCCGCGGGGGCGGCGGCCGCCGCGACCGGCGCGGCGGCGGGCACACGTGGCTCCGCCGCGGGCCGTGGCGCCGCGTCGGGCCGTGCCGCCGGGGTGCGCCGCGGCCGCTCGGAGGCGCCGTCGCCCTCCTCGCGGGCACGTCCGTCGCCGCCGGGGAGGATCGGCTCACCGGTGGCGGTGACGAAGTCGCCCTTGTAGATCCAGCAGGTGACGCCGATGCGCCCGAAGGTGGTGCGCGCCTCGGCCTGGCCGTAGTCGATGTTGGCGCGCAGCGTGTGCAGCGGCACCCGGCCGTCGCGGTCCCACTCGCGGCGGGACATCTCGGAGCCGCCGAGGCGTCCCGACACCTGGATCTTCACGCCCTTGGCGCCGGCGCGCATGGTGCGCATGATCGACTGCTTGATCGCCCGCCGGAAGGCGATGCGCTTCTCCAGCTGGGAGGCCACGCTCTCGGCCACCAGCTTGGCGTCCGTCTCCGGGGACTTGATCTCGTGGATGGTGACCCGGACCTTCTTGCCGCTGATCCGCTCCAGCTCGTCACGCAGCGCGTCCACCGACGCGCCCTGCTTGCCGATCACGATGCCCGGCTTGGCGGTCTGGATGATGATCGTCAGCTGGTTGGCGCTGCGCTCGGTCTCGATACGCGCCAGTCCGGCGTTGCGGAGGCGGCCGGTGATCAGCCGCCGCATCGCCAGGTCCTCGTGGAGGAGCTTGGTGTAGTCCTTGTCGGCATACCAGCGGGCATCCCAGTTCCTGTAGATGCCGAGCCGGAATCCGACCGGGTTGACCTTCTGACCCATTTACTCTGCCTCCGCCTCGGCCGCCGCCGGGGCGGTTCCCTCTGTCGTGGACTTCCTGGGCCGCGCCGGCCGTGCCGGGCGGCGCTTCGCCGCGGGCTCGGCCGCGGGCGTCGGGGCGGCCACCGCCGCCGGGCTGCGACGCTTCCGCTGCCGCTCCCGGACCGCGTCGTCGCTGACCACCGCGCGCAGGTGGCTGGTGCGCTTCAGGATGCTGAAGGCACGGCCCTGGGCGCGCGGCTGGAAGCGCTTGATCACGGTGGCTCCGTCGATCTCGATGCGGGCGACGCGCAGCGTCGACACGTCGAGGTTGTAGTTGTGCTCGGCGTTCGCCGCCGCCGACTTGATCACCTTGGCGACCTCGATGGCGGCGAAACGCGGGGTGAAGGCGAGGATGGTCAGCGCGTCCGCCACCGAGAGCCCCTCGACGGTGGCGGCGACCAGCCTGGCCTTGCGTGCGGTGGTCCGCACCCACTTGGCGGTGGCGACGACTTCCATGCTACTTCAGCGCCGCGCTGCGCTCGGTGTGGTGGCCGTGCCCGCGGAACCTGCGGGTGACGGCGAACTCGCCGAGCTTGTGTCCGACCATGGTCTCGGTGATGAAGACGGGGACGTGCTTGCGCCCGTCGTGGACCGCGATGGTGTGTCCCACCATCTCGGGGAAGACGTCGCTGCGCCGCGACCAGGTCTTGATCACCTTCTTCTCGCGGGTGCTGTTCAGAACCTGCACCTTGCGGAGCAGGTGCTCGTCGCAGAACGGGCCCTTGCGGGTGGACCGGCTCATGACCGGGCCCTCTCAGCTGTGCTCATGCTCGCCGTCCCTACTTGCTCCGGCGCCGCACGATCATGCGGTCCGTCGACTTGTTGTGCCGGGTGCGATGCCCCAGCGCCGGCTTGCCCCAGGGGGTCTGCGGGTTGCCACCGGCGCCGCTGCGGCCCTCGCCGCCGCCGTGGGGATGGTCGAAGGGGTTCATGGTCATGCCCCGGACCGCCGGCCGGAAGCCCCGCCAGCGCATCTTCCCGGCCTTGCCGATGTTGATGTTCGCGTGCTCGACGTTGGCCACCTGGCCGATCGTCGCGGAGCAGCGCACGTCGACCCGGCGCACCTCGCCGCTGGGCATGCGGAGGGTGGCCAGCGCCCCCTCCTTGGCGAGCAGCTGGGCGGCGACGCCGGCGCTGCGCACCATCTTGCCGCCGCGGCCGAGGGTGAGCTCGATGTTGTGGATGGTCGTGCCCAGCGGGATGTTGGACAGGGGCAGCGAGTTGCCCGGCTTGATCTCGGCCTTCGGCCCGGCCATCACGGTGTCGCCCACCTTCAGCCCCACCGGCCAGAGGATGTAGCGCTTCTCGCCGTCGGCGTAGTGGATCAGGGCGATCCGGGCGCTGCGGTTGGGGTCGTACTCGATCTCGGCGACCCTGCCGGGCACGTCGAGCTTGTTCCGCTTGAAGTCGATGATCCGGTACAGCTTCTTGTGGCCACCACCGCGGTGGCGCACCGTGATCTTCCCGGAGGCGTTGCGGCCGCTGAAGGTCTTGAGATGCTCGACCAGCGACTTCTCGGGGTGGTCGCGGGTGACCTCCTCGAAGGTGCTGCCGGACATGAAGCGGCGGCCGGGGCTGGTGGGCTTGTACTTGCGGATCGGCATCAGACGCCCTCGAAGAGGCCCTCGATCCTCTGGCCCGGGGCCAGCGTCACGATTGCCTTCTTCCAGTCGGGACTGTGTCCCACGATGCGCTTGCGACCGCGCGAGCGCTGCCGCACCTTGCCGCGGACGTTCAGGGTGTTGACCGCGACCACGGTGATCTTCTGGGAGGCGAAGGCCTCCTCGACCGCCTTCTTGATCTCGATCTTGTTGGCGTCGGTGCGGCAGCGGAAGACGTACCGGCCCTCCGCCATGCCCGCGTAGGACTTCTCGCTGACCACCGGCCGGGTCAGCAGCTGGTCGGGGCTGCGGCTCACGACAGCACCTCGGTGAGATGCTCGACGGCATCCCGGGTCATCACCACGGTGTCGCCGGTGAGCAGATCGCGGATGTTGAGATTGGCGGCGAGCAGCACCCGAACCTCGGGGAGGTTGCGGGCGCTGCGCTCCAGCATCTCGTTGTGGGAGCCGAGCACCAGCAGCACCTTGGTGACCACCGGCGACCCGGCGCCCGCCTCCGAGCCGATGGCGTGGAGCATCTCGGCCACCGCCCTGGTCCTCGGCGCCTCGAGGGCGAAGCCGTCGAGCACCAGCATCTCCCCCGCCTGGGCCTTGGCGCTCAGCGCGCTGCGCAGCGCCAGCCGCCGCTGCTTGCGGGGCATGTCCTGGCGGTAGGAGCGGGGGGTGGGGCCGAAGACGACGCCGCCGCCCTTGTAGTGGGGCGCACGGATCGAGCCCTGGCGGGCGCGGCCGGTGCCCTTCTGGCGGTAGGGCTTGCGGCCTCCGCCGCGGACCTCCCGCCGGTTCTTGGTGTCATGGGTGCCCTGGCGGGCGTTGGCGAGCTGGCGCAGCAGCGCCTGGTGCATCACCGGCTCGTTGACGGCGCAGTCGAAGATCTCCGCGCTGAGATCCAGGCTGCCCATGCGCAGGCCGGTCTGGTCGACGACGGGGGCGCTGGCCATCAGAGCGTCGCCTGCCGGTCGGCGTCGCGGACGAGCACCACGCCGTTGCGGCTGCCCGGCACCGCGCCCTTGAGCATGAGCAGGTTCCGCGCGGCGTCGACCCGCACCACCTCGAGACCCTTCACCGTGCTCCGGCTGGCGCCGAGGTGGCCGGCCATCTTCAGCCCGCGCATGGTGCGGGCCGCATCGACCGAGCCGATCGACCCCGGCTGGCGGATGTTGTGGGAGCCGTGGGTGACCGGGCCGCGGCCGAAGTTGTGCCGCTTGTGCTGGCCGGCGAAGCCCTTGCCCTTGCTCACCCCGGTGACGTCCACCCGGTCGCCCGCGGTGAACATCTCGGCGGTGAGCTCGGAGCCGATCGTCGCCTCGCCGGCGTCGCGGAGCTCGACCAGGGTGCGCATCGGGCGCAGCCCGGCACGCTTGAGATGGCCGATCAGCGGCTTGGGGGTGCGCTTCGGAGAGCGGTCCCCGAAGCCGATCTGGACCGCCTCGTAGCCGTCGATCGCGGTGGTCTTGCGCTGCACCACCCGGCAGGGGCCGGCCTCGAGCACGGTGACCGGGACCACCGTGCCGCGCTCGGTGAAGAGCTGGGTCATGCCCACCTTGCGGGCGAGGATGCCCCTGCTCATCGCCGCGCCCCGGCGGCGGTGCTCTCCTGGGAGAGCTTGATCTCGATGTTCACTCCGCTGGGGAGGTTGAGGCGCATCAGCGCGTCAACCACCTTGGGGTTGGGATCGAGGATGTCGACGATGCGCTTGTGCGTGCGGATCTCGAACTGCTCGCGCGAATCCTTGTCGATGAACGGCGAGCGGATCACGCAGTACTTGGCGATGCTGGTGGGCAGGGGGACCGGCCCCGCCACGCGCGTGCCAGTACGCACCGCCGTGTCGACGATCTTCGACGCGGCCTGGTCCAGGACCTTGTGATCGTAGGCCTTGAGCCTGATGCGAATCTTCTGCGCCATGACGGAGCCGGTTAGCCTCTTCTTTCCTGTTCCGCTACTTCTTCTTGCCGGCCACGGGGGCGGTCTGCGTGACCGAGGTGACCGAACCGGCACCCACGGTACGCCCACCCTCGCGGATGGCGAAGCGCATCCCCTCCTCGACCGCGATCGGGGTGATGAGCTGGATGGTCATCTCGATGTTGTCGCCGGGCATCACCATCTCCGTGCCCTCGGGCAGGTCGATGGTTCCGGTGACGTCGGTGGTGCGAATGTAGAACTGCGGACGATACCCCTTGAAGAAGGGGGTGTGCCGGCCGCCCTCCTCCTTGGAGAGCACGTACACCTGCGCCTTGAAGTCGGTGTGCGGGGTGATGGTGCCCGGCTTGGCGAGCACCTGGCCGCGCTCGACCTCCTCGCGCTTGACGCCGCGGATCAGGCAGCCGACGTTCATGCCGGCCTCGCCCGCGTCGAGCAGCTTCTTGAACATCTCGACACCGGTGACCACGGTCTTGGTGGTGTCCTTGATGCCGACGATCTCGACCGGCTCGTTCACCTTGACGATGCCGCGCTCGATGCGCCCGGTCACCACGGTGCCGCGACCCTCGATCGAGAACACGTCCTCGATCGGCATCATGAACGGCTTGTCGACCGGCCGCTCCGGGAGCGGGATGTAGGAGTTGACCGCCGCCATCAGCTCGAGGATGCCGCCCTCGGCGGCCTTGTCGCCCTCCAGCGCCTTGAGCGCGGAGACCCGCACCACCGGGGCGTCGTCGCCGGGGAAGTCGTACTTGCTGAGCAGCTCGCGGACCTCGAGCTCGACGAGCTCGAGCAGCTCCTCGTCGTCGACCGCGTCGACCTTGTTGAGGGCCACCACGATGTGCTTCACACCCACCTGGTTCGCCAGCAGGATGTGCTCGCGGGTCTGGGGCATGGGGCCGTCGGTCGCCGCCACCACCAGGATGGCGCCGTCCATCTGCGCCGCGCCGGTGATCATGTTCTTGATGTAGTCGGCGTGGCCCGGGCAGTCGACGTGCGCGTAGTGCCGGTTCTCGGTCTCGTACTCGACGTGCGCGGTGGCGATGGTGATGCCGCGGGCCTTCTCCTCGGGCGCGTTGTCGATGGAGTCGAAGGAGCGGAACGTGGCACCGCCGCGTTCGGCGAGCACCTTGGTGATGGCCGCGGTGAGCGTGGTCTTCCCATGATCGATGTGACCGATGGTGCCCACGTTCACGTGCGGCTTCGTGCTGTCGTACTTCTTCTTCGCCATCTCCTGCCTCTGATGTGGCCCGGTGGTGCGGTCAGCCCTTGGCCTTGGCGACGATCTCGTCGACCAGGCCCTGGGGCAGCTGCTGATAGTGATCGAACTCCATGGAGTACGTGGCACGGCCCTGGGTCATGCTCCGCAGTACCGTGGAGTAGCCGAACATGTTCGCGAGAGGGACCTCGGCGTGGACCATCTGGTTGCTCGACCGTCCCTCCATGCCGAGGATGTGGCCGCGGCGGCCGCTGAGGTCGCCCATGACGTCGCCCATGAACTCCTCGGGCATGACCACGTCGACCTTCATCACCGGCTCGAGGAGGGTGGGCCGGGCCTTGCGGATGCCGTCCTTCACGCCCATCGAGCCGGCGATCTGGAACGCCTGCTCGTTGGAGTCGACGTCGTGGTACGAGCCGTCGACCAGGGTCACCTTGATGTCGACCACGGGGAACCCCGCGACCACACCGCTGCTCAGCGCCTCCTCGATGCCGCGCGCGGTGGGGTTGATGTACTCCTTCGGCACGGTGCCGCCGACCACCTTGTTGACGAACTCGAAGCCCCTGCCCATCTCGTTGGGCTCGAGCTCGAGCTCGACGTGGCCGTACTGGCCGCGGCCGCCGGTCTGGCGGACGAAGCGGCCGGTGCCGTGCGCCGGCCGGGTGATGGTCTCGCGGTAGGCCACCTGCGGCCTGCCGACGTTGGCGTCGACCTTGAACTCGCGCAGCAGGCGGTCGACGATGATCTCGAGGTGGAGCTCGCCCATGCCCGAGATGACCGTCTGGCCGGTCTCGTCGTCGGTGCGGACCCGGAACGTCGGGTCCTCCTCGGAGAGCTTCTGGAGGGCGATGCCCATCTTGTCCTGGTCGATCTTGGTCTTCGGCTCGATCGCCACCGAGATCACCGGGTCGGGGAAGTTGATCGAACTCCAGCACCAGCTGGTGCTGCTCGGCGGACAGGGTGTCGCCGGTCATGGTCTTGCGCAGACCGATGGCGGCGGCGATGTCGCCGGTGCGGACCTCCTCGATCTCCTCGCGGTGGTTGGCGTGCATCTGGAGGATGCGGCCCACCCGCTCGCGCTCCTCGCGGATCGGGTTGTACACGTAGGAGCCGCTCTTCAGCACCCCGCTGTAGACCCGGAAGAAGGTGAGCTTGCCCACGAAGGGGTCGGTCATGATCTTGAAGGCGAGCGCGGCGAAGGGCTCGTCGTCGCTGACCGCGCGGGCCGACAGCGAGCCGTCCTTGGGGTTGATCCCCTCGATCGGCGGCTTGTCGAGCGGCGAGGGCAGGAAGTCGACGACGGCGTCGAGCATCGGCTGGACGCCCTTGTTCTTCAGCGCCGAGCCGCAGAGCACGGGCACGTGCCGGGTGGCGACGGTGCCGGCGCGAAGGCCGCGGACGATCTCGTCGTGGGTGAGCTCCTCGCCGTCGAGGTACTTCACCATCAGCTCGTCGTCGCTCTCGGCGACCGCCTCGAGCATCACCTTGCGGTACTTCTCGACCTCGGTCTCCATCCCCGCGGGGATGTCCTTGCGCTCGATGGTGGTGCCGAGGTCGTCGGCGTAGAGGATCGCCACCCGGTTGATCAGGTCGACGATGCCCCGGAAGTCTCCCTCGGCGCCGATCGGCAGCTGCACCGGGATCGGGTTCGCCCCCAGGCGGGCCTTGATGGACGCGACCGAGGCGAAGAAGTCGGCCCCGGTGCGGTCCATCTTGTTGATGAAGCAGATCCGGGGCACGTTGTAGCGGTCGGCCTGGCGCCAGACCGTCTCCGACTGGGGCTCGACTCCGGCCACGGCGTCGAAGACCGCGACCGCCCCGTCGAGCACCCGGAGGCTGCGCTCGACCTCGACGGTGAAGTCCACATGCCCGGGCGTGTCGATGATGTTGATACGGTGGTCGCGCCACTCCGCGGCGGTGGCGGCCGAGGTGATGGTGATCCCGCGCTCCTGCTCCTGGACCATCCAGTCCATCGTCGCGGCGCCCTCGTGGACCTCACCCATGCGATGGATGCGCCCGGTGTAGAAGAGGACTCGCTCGGTGGTGGTGGTCTTGCCGGCGTCGATGTGCGCCATGATCCCGATGTTTCGAGTCTTCTCGAGCGGGAAGGCGCGCGTCGCGGTGGCGGGAGGCATGCTGCGGCTCAGTACCTGAAGTGGGAGAACGCTTTGTTGGACTCGGCCATCTTGTGGGTGTCCTCCTTCCGCTTGATGGAGGCTCCCACGCCGTTGGCGGCGTCCATGAGCTCGGCGGCGAGCTTGTCGGCCATGCTCTTGCCGTTCCGGGACCGGGCGTAGCGGATCAGCCAGCGCCGCGCCAGCGCGGCGCGGCGGTCGTGGCGGATCTCCACCGGCACCTGGTAGGTGGCGCCGCCGACCCGCTTCGGCTTCACCTCGAGGATCGGGGTGACGTTGCGCAGGGCGGTGTCGAACACGTCGAGAGGCTCACGCCGCGAGGAGCGGCGGATCTTCTCGAACGCGTCGTAGACGATGCCCTCGCTGACGCTCTTCTTGCCGTTGAGCATCAGGCAGTTGATGAACTTCGCCAGCCCGACGTTTCCATAGATGGGATCGGGGACGATGGTTCGCTTGGTGATGCGCTGGCGGCGCGGCATGGGGTCGTTCGATCCTCAGAGGGTTGAAGGGGCTGATATCAGGTCCCGGTCCCGAGGCTGGCGTCCGCAGGGACGCGTCAGGCGGGGACGGGGGTGGCGCGGGGGGCACCGCCGGTCACTTGCCGGCGGTCTTCTCCCGCTTGGCGCCGTACTTGCTACGGCCCTGCTTGCGGTTGCGGGTGCCGGCGGTGTCCAGCGTTCCGCGAATCACGTGATAGCGGACGCCGGGGAGGTCCTTGACGCGGCCGCCACGGACCAGCACCACCGAGTGCTCCTGGAGATTGTGACCGATCCCGGGGATGTAGGCGGTCACCTCGACCTTGCTGGTCAGCCGGACACGGGCCACCTTGCGGAGGGCCGAGTTGGGCTTCTTGGGGGTGGTGGTGTAGACGCGCACGCAGACGCCACGGCGCTGAGGCGACCCCTTGAGGGCCGGCGCCTTGGTCTTCTTGATGATGCGCGACCGGCCCTTGCGGACCAGCTGCTGGATGGTGGGCACGTGTCTCCCGGGACATGGTGATCGCGTGCCCGGCCGACGGGCACGCGAACGAGGGTGCGCAAGTGGCGCGACGGGGGATTCTAGCAGCGATGCCGGCGGCGCGTGGCCTGGGGGAGTCCGCCCTCCATCGGGCGGCGGCGGCGCTCGGAGCAATAAACTCGCCCGCCGTGGCCACCCTCCCCGCCGCCCGTGGGCGCCGCCGGCTCCGCCGGGGGGTGCTCGGGCTCGCGCTGCTCCTCACCGCCTGCGGCTCCTCCCCCGCCGCCCCGGCCACCCCGGCGATCTCACCGCGGCCCTCCGCCGCGAGTCCGGGCACGCCCGGCGCCGCCCCCGCCGATCTCACCATGGCCCTCGGTCAGATCGTCGGGGTCGCCTTCTCGGGGCGTGAGGTCACCCCCGCGCTGCGCCATCTCATCGTCGACGACAAGGTGGGCACGGTCGTGCTCCTGCCCTCCAACTTCGCCGGCGCCGCCGGCCTCCGCCACCTCACCGCCGAGCTCGGCGCCCTCGGCCGCGAGGCCGGCCTGCCCGCGCCCCTGCTCGTCTGCCTCAACCAGGAGGGGGGGCAGGCCTCGGCGGTCGCCGACGGGGTGCCGGTGCTGCCGAGCGCGGAATCCCTCGGAGCCCACGGCCCGGCGGCGGTGCGCGAGGCGATGGCGGCGACCGCCCGCGGGCTGCGAGCCCTCGGGGTCGGGCTCGACCTCGCCCCGGTCAGCGACCTTCGCACCAATCCCGCCGACGGCGTCATCGGGGACCGCGCCTACGGCTCGACGCCGGCGGTGGTGGGCCCGCTGGTGGCGGCGGCGGTCGCCGGCCTCCATGACGGCGGCGTCGGATCGACGGTCAAGCACTTCCCCGGCCTCGGCGGTCAGGCCGGCGACCCCCACAAGGCCCTCCCCACCGACCCGATGACCGAGCCGCAGTGGCTCGCCACCCACGCCCGGGCGATCGGCGCCGGTGTCGACGCCGGCACCGACGCGGTGATGACCACCGAGCTGGTGGTGCCCGGGCTCGACCCCACCGGCACCCCGGCGGTCTTCTCCCGGCCGGTGGTCGCGATGCTCCGCGACCGGCTCCACTTCGGCGGGGTGATCATCACCGACTCCCTGAGCATGGGCGGCATCCAGGCGCGGATGACCCTGCCCGAGGCCGCCGTCGCCGCCCTGGTGGCGGGCAACGACCTCATGCTCCTCTCCAACGGCGACCCCGTCTTCGAGGCCCAGGCGGTGGATGCGATGCGGGATGCGATCGCCGCCGGAAAGGTCTCCCCCGCCGCGGTCCGCGCCTCCGCCGACCGGGTGGTGGCGCTGCGCAAGCGCTATCCCGTCGTCGGCGGCTGAGGAAGACCCTCCGGGGATCAGAGCCAGGCGGGGAGGTCGGGCAGGGCGGCCCCCGCCTCAACCTCGAGGGACTCGCCGCGCGAGCGTCCGGTCAGCCAGGCGGCGAGCGCCTGTGAGGTCCCGTGGACGCGAACCCGCGGCAGGCCCGGCGAGCCACCGAATGTGGCGTCGGTGAGCGGGGCGATCACCTCCACCCGCCGGTCGACGCGCGCGTCCATCCAGCGGGCGACGTCGTGCACCAGCGCCACCGCGATCTCGTCGGGGATCACCTCGTAGCCGGCGCCGACGTCGAGGTCGGCGAGGTGGATCCACAGCTCGCGGACGCGCATCCAGGGGATCTCGGAGGCGGGGATGTCCCGGCCCTGGGCACTGCGCACCGTGCCCTCCCAGTGGTCCGGCCCCATCCCGAGGGCGGTCTCCATGAGCCGTCGCGCGGAGGCGACGAGGTCGTCGCGCTGCACCCCGATCGGTCTGCCCGCACCCGCCTCGATGTCGAGGCTCCGCCGCTCGGCGGAGGGGTACATCGGCGTCGGCGTCCCCGTCCGCGCCCAGGTGAGCAGGTTGACGAGCGCATCCGCGTTGCGCGCCAGATGGGTGAGGAGGTGTCCCCGCGTCCAGCCGGGCAGCCGGGACGGCCCGCGGACCGCGGCATCGTCGAGCGGGGCGAGCCGCTCCTCGAGCAGGCGCTGTCCCTCATCGACCCAGCCGAGGAGCACCGCGGTGCCGGGCAGGCCGGTGGCCTGCTCCGAGCTCATCGCCGCTGTTCCGCGAGCGCCCCGTCCGTCGGTCTCGCGGCGCCCGGCGGCTCGGCGACGCAGCTGTTCACGCACTCGCCGAGGCCCTCGATCACGGTGCGCAGCACCTGCCCCGGCGCGAGGAAGGTCTTCGGCGTGCGCGCCGCCCCCACCCCGCCCGGCGTGCCGGTGGCGATCAGGTCGCCGGGACGCAGGGTGGTGATCCGGCTGATGTACGCGACCAGGTCGGCGGGCCGGAAGAGCAGGTCGGAGGTGCGGCTCGACTGCATCACCCGGCCGTCGACCTCGCAGCGCAGCGCCAGGTCGGCGGCGTCGCCGACCTCGTCGGGGGTCACCAGCCAGGGCCCCACCGGGGTGGTCGCCTCGAACGCCTTCCCCGAGAGCCACTCGGTGGTCCGCCACTGCCAGTCGCGCATCGAGACGTCGTTGAGGACGGTGTAGCCGGCGATCGCGGCCGCCGCCTCCTCGGTCGAGGCGCGCCGCACCGGCGCGCCGACGACGACGCCGAGCTCCGCCTCCCAGTCGACCTCGTCGCTGACCGCGGGGAGGACGAGGTCGTCGCGCGCCCCCAGCAGGGTGTCGGCGAACTTCGCGAAGAGGGTGGGATGGGCGGGCAGCTCCCGTCCCATCTCGAGGATGTGGGAGCGGTAGTTCAATCCCACGCAGACGATCTTCGACGGCGTGGGGATGAGCGGCGCCCAGTCGACGCCGGCGCACCCATGACCCGGACCGTCCACCGCCGCCGCCCACGCCGGCCAGTGCGGACGCTCGAGCACCGCGCGCACGTCGGGCACGCCCAGCTCGACGGCGCTGTCACCCTCGACCCGGACCGCCGTGGTCCGATCTCCCCGCCGGATGGTCGCGAGCCTCACGATCCCACCTCCGACACGGTCTCGGAACGGAAGAGCCCGAGCGCCTCGTAGACGGGCGCATCGCTGAAGGTGAAGAGGTCGAGCCCGGTGCCGGCGAGCAGCCGGAACGGGCACCACGAGGGAACCGCGACGAGGTCCCCGGCGGCGAGCTCGATCCGCCGTCCGTCCAGCTCCGCGATCCCGCTCCCGGCGAACACCTGCCAGACCGACGACCCCACCGCGCGCCGGGTCGCGGTCGCGGCGCCGGCGCGCAGCCGGTGCATCTCGGTGCGCAGGGTGATCAGCGCGTCGCCCCCGGTGGTGGGGTTGGAGAACCGGATCGCCGCGTGGCCGGGCTCGACGGCTCCGCCCTGGCCGGCGGCGTCGAGGTCGAGCTGCGCGCTCAGCGCCCGGTCGGTGTGCTCCCACCGGTACGCCGTCAGCGGCGAGTTCGGCGTGTCCGCGGCGGCGGCCGGCCGCAGACCGGGATGTGCCCACAGCTGCTCGGACCGCGAGCGTCGCGGCGTCGAGCGATCGACGTTCTCCGGCCCGAACTCGAAGAACCCGGCGTCGAGCTGGCCGACGAGAGGGATGTCGAGGCCGTCGAGCCACATCATCGGACGGTCGCCGGCGTGGTGGTGGCCGTGCCAGTCCCACGAGGCGGTGAGCAGCAGGTCGCCCGGCCGCATCTCGACGGGGTCGTCGTTCACCACCGTCCACACCCCCTCGCCCTCGACGATGAAGCGGAACGCGGCCTGGGTGTGGCGATGCGCCGGCGCGACCTCGCCGGGTCCGAGGTACTGGACGGCGGCCCACAGCGTCGGGGTCGCGTGCGGCTCGCCGGCGAGCCCCGGATTGGCGAGGGCGATGGCGCGCCGTTCCCCGCCCCGGCCGACGGGGACGAGCTCGCCGGCCCGCACCGCGAGCGCACGCAGCTGCTCCCACCGCCACACGTGGGGGCGGGCGCGCGGCTGGGGCGACGGCGGCATCAGGTCCGCCCGCTGAGTCCACAGCGGGCGCAGGTCCGCCGCCTCGAAGTCGGCGTAGAGGCGGGCGACGGCGGGATTGAGATCGGTGGCGATCATCGGTGTCCTCCCGAGGTGGCCGAGGCGGTCGCCTCGTCAGCGAGGCGCGCGGCGATGTCCGCCCGGAGCGCCTTCTTGTCGATCTTCCCGACGCCGGTCGTGGGCAGCGCGTCGACGACGACCAGGCGCGCGGGGAGCTTGTAGCGGGCGACGCCCACCTCCTCCATCGACGCGCGCAGGCCGGCGAGATCCAGGCTGGCGCCCGGTCGGAGCGCCGCGTAGACGCACACGCGCTCACCGAGCTCGGGGTCGGGCATGGCGACGGCGGCGGCGATCCGCACCGACGGCAGCAGGTACACGAGGTTCTCGACCTCCTCGGCGGAGATCTTCTCGCCGCCGCAGTTGATCATGTCCTTGTCGCGCCCCTCGACGACGAGGTTGCCGCTTGCATGCACCCGGACGACGTCACCGGTGCGGTACCAGCCGTCGTGGGTGAAGGCGCGGGCGTTGTGCTCCGGGGCGCGGTAGTAGCCACGAATGGTGTACGGGCCCCGGGTGAGCAGGATGCCGGGCGCGCCGTCGGGGACGGGTTCGCCGTCGTGATCGACCACCATGATCTCGTCGTCGGCACACATCGGCCGCCCCTGGGTCTCGCGGACGACCTCCTCGTCGTCATCGATGCGGGTGTAGTTCAGCAGCCCCTCGGCCATCCCGAAGACCTGCTGCAGGGTGCACCCGAGCACGGGCGCGACCCGCCGCGCCACCTCGGGGGCGAGCCGAGCGCCGCCGACCTGGAGGAGCCGCAGGCTGCCGAGGTCGTCACCGGGGTTCTCCTCACGCCAGGAGATCCAGCGCTGGGCGACGGCGGGGACCACGGCGGCGGTGGTGACCCCCTCCACCGCGATCGTCGCGAGGGCCCGCTCCGGCTCGGGCGACGCCAGCAGGACCACCCGGCCGCCGGCGAGCAGGGTGCCGAGGATCCCTGGGCAGGCGAGCGCGAAGTTGTGGCCCGCCGGGAGCACGACGAGAGATACGGTGCGGTCGTCGAAGCCGCACAGCTCGCCGCTTCGGGTCGCGTTGTACACGTAGTCATCGTGCGTCCTCGGGATCAGCTTCGAGAGCCCGGTGGTGCCACCGGAGAGGAGGAACACCGCGACGTCGCGAGAGCCGGGCGCGCGGGCGTCCATCCGTGCCCGCGCCGCGCCGGCATCGTCCGCGGGTGCGCACATCGCTCCCAGGTCGACGCCGCCGGGGGCGACGCGCTCGCCGGCCACGAGGACGTGGTCGAGGGTCGGGCTCGACGCCGCCAGCTCGTGGGCGAGCGACTGGTGGTCGAAGCCGCGCCACTGGTCGGGCACGGCGATCGCCCGCGCCTCCGCAAGCTCGGCGAGCGCCCGGAGCTCGTGGCGGCGGTGCGCGGGCAGGGCCATGACCGGGACGGCTCCGAGCCGCAGGCACGCCAGCGTCAGGACGACGAGCTCCCAGCGGTTGGGCAGCTGCACCAGCATCCGGTCGCCACCGCCGAGCCCGAGGTCCGCGAGGCGATCCGCCGCGCCGTCGGCCCGGGCGATCAGCTCGCGGTAGCCGAAGCGCGCCTCGCCGTCGACGAGCGCGATCGCCTCCGGTGAGGCGTCCGCGCGCTCGACGAGGCGGTCGCCGAGCGTCCGGCCCGCCCAGTATCCGCGGGCGACCCAGCGCGCCACCAGCTCGTCCGGCCACGGGGTGAGGCCCTCAGCGATCGGCCGGGGCATGTCCGTTCCCATCGGTGACGGTGACGACGGCGTCGAGGGCGATCAGCCCCTGCGGGGTGAGCCGCAGCGGGTTGATCTCCACCTCGGAGAGCCAGGGAGCGGTGACGACGAGGTCGGCGAGCACGCCGAGGACGAAGGCGAGCTCAGCGCGATCGAGTCGGGGGAGGCCGCGCCAGCCGTCGAGCAGCGCCCGGCCGGCGAGCTCGTCGGGCATCCGCGCCGCCTCCTCCTCGTCCAGGGGGGCGAGCCGCACCGCGACGTCGGCGAGCGCCTCGGCCGCGATACCGCCGAGGCCGACGACGACCAGCGGCCCGAACACCGGGTCGCGGCGCCCGCCGGCGATCAGGTCGATGCCGTCGGGAGCCATGGTCTCGACCAGGTACCGACGTGCGCCGGCCGCCTCGAGGGCATCGAGGGCATGGTCGAGCTCGGCGGCGGTGCGCACACCGAGACGCACCCCGCCGACATCGCTCTTGTGGAGCACGGTGGAGCTCAGCATCTTCACCGCCAGCGGCGTGCGCAGCTCGCGAAGCGCACGATGCGCGTCCTCGCGCGACGCGCAGATGCGTCGTGGGGGGGTGGCGACGCCCAGCTCGGCAAGCAGCGCCTTGGCCTCGTGCTCGTCGAGCGGACGGCCAGGGGGGGCGACGCAGGGGGGAGGGCCCCCGCCAGTGGGCGCGTGAGCGCCCGAATGAAGAGGCATGCGCACGGCGACCGTGCGGGCCGGCGACTCGGCGGGGCGGCTGTGCGCCCGCGCACGCGAGTCCGCGACGAGGGCCCCTGCGGCGACGGCCAGCGCGCTCGGCGCCCCGAGGACCGGGATGCCCGAGGCGTGCAGCCGCGTGCGCAGGGCGCGCACCTCCTCGGCCGGACCGCCGACGGCGACCACCGCCGGGTGGTTCTGCCCGAGCCCCGCCCGCGCGACCACCGCCGCGAGGTCGAGCACCCCGGGCTCGGCGAGCGCATACAGTGCGACCAGGTCGATGCCGGGATCCGCGCCGACCGCGCTCACCACGTCGGCGAAGCTCTCCGTGGGCCGGCCGGTGTCGACGGGGTTGCGCTGGTAGGTGAGTGGAGGCAGCAGCGACGACAGCCGCCGCCGCGTGTCCGCACCGAGCTCGGGGATGCGCACGCCGTTCTCGCGCAGGCCGTCGACGATGAGCAGACCCGGCCCCGCCTGCCCCGTCAGCACCCCGACGCCGGGATCGGCGCGCGGCTCGAGCCGGGTCATCGAGAGCGCCACCGCGGCGTCGACCATCTGCCGCTCGTCGTCGACGACCACCGCGCCCGCCTGGCGGAGCGCCGCCCGTGCGGTGCGCCAGGAGGTCGCCAGAGCTCCGGTGTGCGAACGGGCGAAGTCGTCGGCGCCGTGCCTTCCCGCGACCAGCGCCACCACCGGCTTCGAGCGGGTGAGCCGCTCCACGGAGCGCACCAGGCTGCGGCCGTCGGTCACCGCCTCGAGGTGGAGAGCGACGGCGGCGGTCGCCGGGTCGCCGGCGAGGTGATCGAGGACGTCCGCCGCGGCGACGTCGACGCCGTTGCCCAGTCCCACCGCGAGGCTGACTCCCACGCCGGCCTCGGCGAGCAGGAAGCAGAGCGCGTGGTTGACCCCACCGCTCGTCGCCACCACGCCGACACCGCCGGCGGGCACCCCCGAGGCACCGGGGACGAAGCTCACCGTCAGCCGCCGGCGGGGGCAGAGGAAGCCCGAGGTGTTCGGTCCGAGCAGCCGCAGCCCCGTCGACGCGACCACGGCGGCGAGCGCACGCTGGTGGTCGACCCCCTCTCCGCCACTCTCCGCGAAGCCGCCGGCGCACACCACCGCGGCACGGATGCCCGCGGATGCGGCCTCCTCGAGCACGACCGCACTCCGGGACGCGGGCACGCAGAGCACGGCGAGGTCGATCGGCCCGGTGGCGGCGCGCACCGCCTCGTCGACGGACCGGTGCACGCCGCCGCCACCGTCGGCGCCGCGCGGGTTCACCAGCGCCAGCTCACCCGCGTAGTCGCGCAGCGAGCGGGCCATCGCCGCGCCGAGCTTGCCCGGACGCGTCGAGGCGCCGACGACGGCGATGCCGCGGGGCGCGAACAGTGCCTCCAGGCCTGCGGACGCCGGCGCCTCGCGGATCACGCCGTCACCTCGGCGCCGGCGAGCGCCGCGGCGGGCACGGCGACGGCGTCGGCTCTGCCCGAGAGCACCAGCCGCAGCGCCCGGTCACGGTCGTAGGCGTCCTCCACCACCACCGCGGGAACGCCGTGGAGGAGCCGGCACTCCTCGGCGAGCAGCGTCCGGGTGAGCGACGTACCACCCCGGATGGCGACCACGTCCGGGGCACCCGCGACTCCCGCCTCCAACTCGAACGTCGCCTGCGCGAGCCCGGCCTCCAGCGACGGCGCGTCGAGCCAGAGCACGCGCGCTCGGCCCAGGTCCTCGAGGGTGAGGACGCGGCCGGGGAGGTCGACACCGGCAAGCCGCAGCGGGGTGTGCAGCGGGGGCTGATGGTGCTCGTCGAGCCAGGCGCGCTCGACGCTCTCGACGAAGCCCGGGTCGCGTCGCTGCAGCTTCTCGCAGCTCAGCGCACGGGTGAGGAAGTGGAAGGCGAACTGGGGTGGCTCGAGGGTGTCGTGGTAGCGGCCGAAGTGCTCCCACCACGAGAGGCTCGGGCGCGCGGAGTCCTGGATGCGCGCGACCTGCGGGCGCCGGTGCGCCTCGTAGGCGCCGAGCGCGGCGTCGAGGTCGTCGCCACGCTCGGCGATTGCGGCGGCCAGTGCGACTGCATCCTCCATCGCCATCTTCGTCCCAGACCCCACCGAGAAGTGCGCGGTGTGGGCGGCGTCGCCGAGCAGCACCACCCGCCCCGCCCGCCAGCGCGCTGAGCGCAGGGTGCGGAAGTTCCCCCACCGCGAGTTGTTGACGAGCAGCCGGCTGCCCTCGAGATGATCGGCGAAGAGCGCCTCCAGGTAGGCCTTGGTCCTCAGGTCGCTGGCGCCTGCGGGCTGGCCGGTGTCGAAGGCGTCGAGTCCCGCGCGGCGCCATGACGCCTCGTCGGTCTCGACGATGAAGGTGCTCACATCCGCGCTGATCGGATACCCGTGCACCGCGAAGACACCGTCGGGCCCGCGCTCGTGCACGAAGGTCAGGCCGTCGAACATGTGGGTCGTCCCGAACCAGATGAACTTGGCGGTGGCGACCTGCACGCTGGGCGCGAACGTGTCCGCGAGCTGGGCGCGCAGCCGCGAGTTGGCCCCGTCGGCGGCGACGACGAGGTCGTAGCCGTCGAGATCGTCGACGCGAGCGACGTCGGTCTGGAAGCGAAGGTCGGCGCCGGCGTCCGCCGCCCGCGCCTGGAGCAGGGAGAGGAGGGTGCGGCGCGCGATCGCGGCCATGCCGTTGCCGGCGCAGTGCAGGCGCCGCCCCTTGAGCCGGACCTCGATGCGGTCCCAGTGCACCCCGCGCGCCGCGAGCGCCTCGCGGAGCACCGGGTCGGCGTCGTGGAGGTTCGCCAGGGTGGCGTCGGAGAAGACCACCCCGAAGCCGAAGGTGTCGTCGGGCCGGTTGCGCTCGAGGACCGTCACCTCGACCGACGGGTTCGCACGCCGCACCAGCGCGGCGAAGGAGAGGCCCCCCGGGCCGCCGCCGACGACCGCGATCCGCAGGCTCACCCCGCGGGCTCGTCGTCGACGGCCACCAGCCAGGGACCGCGGGTGCGGCGTCCCGACCCGGCGCGCGTCCAGCGGCCCACCTGCCCGGTGACGGAGCGGACGCCGGCGTCCCCGGGAGGCTCGACGGGCTGGCCGACGACCTCGGAGACGAAGCCCTCGGCGGGCTCGCGCAGGGTCTCGTGGGCCTCGAGGAAGACCTCGTGGGCCTGGCGCCCCATCCAGCCGGCGGGAAGAAGCTCGAGCGGCAGGTCGGGGTCGCGGAACGGGAACTTGCGATAGTCGTAGATGAGCCGGGTGCGCTCGACGACCGCGTCGCGCGGGGTGAGGCGGCCCGCCCGGTATGCCTGCAGCCGGGGCTGGTAGCTTCGCAGCAGCTCGCGGTAGTCGTGATCGAGGGCCTCGAGGTCCCAGCAGCGCGCCGCCATCTCCCGGTCGACGCGGAGGCCCGCCGACCGACACCGCATGACGTCGAGCCGGATCGCGGGCTCGCCGGCGAACCACTCCTCGACCTCGGCGCGGCGATCGTGCGGGGACAGCCAGGTCGACGCCGCCAGGGGACCGAACCCCAGCCAGGCGAGCTCCCTGCGGATCCGGTCGCGCACCGCCCGGTCGGCCTCCGAGACGGTGTAGATGACCATGTGCCACTCGCCGCCCCACGGCTCGCGGGAGCGATCGAAGATGCGGCTTCGGCCCTCGTCGAGGAGCTGCCAGCTGCGGTCGTTGAGGGAGTAGACGGTCTCCCGTCCCTCCCTGCGGGTGTCGAACCAACCCTCCTTGCGCAGCCGCGCCATCACCACGCGGACGGTGGCCTCGCCGACCCCGAAGCAGTCCAGCAGCTCGGTGAGCGCGCGCAGCCGCACCTCTCCTCCGGCGTAGCGCAGATAGTCGCCGAAGAGGTCGAAGACGATGGAGCGCGGCTTCACCGCGACACGCCTCTCATCGGAGCCCCCGCCAGGAGCGCAGCCGCGCGGCCTGAGTGACGCCGGGCGTCGCGGGGACGCCCGGTCTCGGGCGGCGATGAGCCGCCCGCCACTCAACGTCGGATCCTCGGTAGCGGCGAGATCTCACCTGAGTCGTGTTCGCCGATTCTCTGCGGCGGTTACGTCCTTCGCGGTGCGGGGCGACGATGCAGTGTAGGAAGCGACGATCTCCGGGGGCGTCCGGACCGTTCCGTGATAGTAGACCTCGCCGTCACAGCCGAGCGGGTTGCAGCCGGCGGCGGCTCCTGGCGGCAGCTCGAGGGTACGGGTGGCATCGTCGGGGTTCGAGAGTTTCTCGGGTTGGAAGTTATGTGGCTCTTGTGGGTTCGACCACGGGCCCGGGTCGGGAACGTGTACGTCTTGCACGGCCCGCATGAGCTTCCGGAAGAACTCGTGGTAGAACTCGCCCTGTTCGACATGCGCCTCGGGATCGGGTTGCACCTGGATGTCACGGTTGGCCGCCGTGGTGACCACCATCTGCAGGCTCGGTATCACGAACGACATCATGCCGCCGTATCCGTATCCGTAGTACATGTCCAGAGGAGCGCTGGCAATCAGGCGCCGCCACTGGGTGCGGGCGGTGGCGAACAGGGCGCCCGCGTCAGTCCACGGCTTGTCGGTGTTCAGCCATGTGAGCAGGCCGTAGGCGGGATTGGACGGGCTGGGAGTACGGATCTCCTGCACGTACTGAGGAGCGATCAATTGCTGGCCGCGCCACTCGCCGTTCTGGAGGAGGAGCTGGCCGATGAGCCAGAAGTTGGCGTGCGTGCCGAAGAACTGGTGCGTGGCCTCGGTGTGCCCTGCCCGGTCCCGGAACCAATACCAACTTTCCCGCCTGATGCCGAGGGGCCCGAACAGCTCCTTCTGAGCGAAGTCCTGGATGTCATAGCCGATGGCCCGCTCTGCGACATACAGCATGAGGGTGAGCGGAAGATCGTTGTAGACGAAGTGGGTACGGGGCTCGTAGTCGATCGGTGTGGCCAGCGCCTCACGAACCTGGTCGACCGTCAAGGTGGAGGTGGGGAATCTCCCGCCCCACACGGCGTAGAAGTGCTGATGGATCCCGCTGGCCATCTCCTCGAGAGCCCGGAACGTGATGCGCCGGTGGGCTTGGTCGCCCATTCCGGCCGGCAGGTACTTCCCGATCGGTTCGTCGATCTTGAGGTAGCCGAGGGTCTGCGCCCGCGCCAGGATCACCGCCACCTGGCTCTTGGTGTAGCTCCAGTAGTTGCGGGGGACATCCTGGATCTCCTCGTCGACCCTCCCCATGGCGGCGAGGCAGCCGAAGCGGTTGACCCGCACGCTCTCGAACCCGCGGCTGTGGGCGAAGTCGATGGCGTCCTGGACCGCGCCGGCATCGAGGCCGACCTCGCTCGGAGCAACTCGCCGGAACCTCGTGTCGGTCGGGTTGGCGCACCTGAGTGGCTGCCCCGCCGGGGCGGGGGATGCCAACACGACGCCGACCCGGCCTTCCACACGCCGATGTTCCCCGGCTGCGAGGCCCGCGCCGGCGTCCTCCATGAAGGTGTAGGAGTTTCGCTGTGCGTGCCAGACGCCCCTGTTCTCGAACTGAGGAGCCCGCGGCTGAGGCGCGTGGAGAATGCTCGGCCTCGCCGGCAGCGCCTGCTCCGCCGGCGCCGCGACAGCCATCACTCCGGCTGTCAGGGCACCCAGCGCGAGGACCCCGAGAGGTCCGCGCGACCCCCACACCCACCCGCCCATGAGAACTCCCTCCTCGCAGGACCGGCCGGCCCGGGAGAGCCGCCCGACCTGTGTCACTCATTCCACGCTCGGAATTAAAACGACACGTATAGGCCGGTGTCAAGTGCCCGGTCGGGAGTGCAGGAGGCGAGGGTCAGCCGGGCCGGACGAGCTCCATCGCGTACCTCGACATCAGCGCCTCCACCACCGCGGGGTCGGGTCCGCCCGCGCCCCCTCCCCAACTTCTTGTGCCGGTGCGGGTGGCCCCCCATACTCCCGGGGGGGCCGCTCAGCCGCAGCCCGAGAGAGGAGGACGTGTCGTGTTCGGAACCATCTCGCGCTGGCGTCTCAGGGCCGATGTGACCGACGAGCAGCTGAACGACGCTCTCGCAATGATGCGCGACGACCGTCCGGCGTCGTCGGTCGCCATCATCGTCTATCGGTCGGTCAGCGATTCACGGGAGATCTGGGTGGCCGGCGCCTTCGAGAGTCGCGAGGCCTACGCCGCCAATGCCGCCACCCCGGAGCAGAACGCGCGCTTCACGCGGATCCGGGCGCTGCTCGACGGGGAGCCCGAATGGCACGACGGCGACGTGCTCTACGCGGTTGCCCAGGAAAGGACGCTGGTCGCGCCCTGATCGACCGAGCCGCCTGGGCGCCGCGCGGTGCGGCGCCCGGGGGCCAGGGTCAGATCGAGCCGGTGGGCGCCTCCTCGGCGGCATAGCCGTCGGCGGAGCTGAGCCCGCGGTACTCGCCGTCCACGTCGCCGTCCAGCTCGGCCTCCATCTCGGCGAGGTCGTCGTACTCGTAGAGCCGGACCGCCTCCTCGCGGAGCTTGGTGTAGTAGTCGAGGCCGGTGCCGGCGGGGATGAGCTTGCCGATGATGACGTTCTCCTTGAGGCCGCGCAGGCGGTCGACCTTGCCGGAGATGGCGGCCTCGGTGAGCACCCTGGTGGTCTCCTGGAAGGAGGCCGCCGAGAGCCACGAGGCGGTGTTGAGCGCCGCCTTGATCAGGCCGAGCAGCACCGTCGCGGCGATGGCGGGCTCGCCACCCTCGCTGAGCGCCTTGGCGTTGGCCTCCTCCCACTCGAACTGGGAGATGATCTCGCCGGGCAGCAGCTCGGAGTCGCCGGCGTTCTCGACGCGCACCTTGCGCATCATCTGCCGGACGATCACCTCGATGTGCTTGTCGTTGATGTCCACGCCCTGGCTGCGGTACACGTTCTGCACCTCGCGCACCAGGTAGTTCTGGACGTCGTCGCGGCCGCGCACCAGGAGCAGCTCCTGGGGGCTGATCGAGCCCTCGGTGAGACGGTCGCCCGCCTGCACCTCGTCGCCGTCGCGGACCATGAGCTGAGCCGACGCGGGCACCGGGTACTCGCGCGACTCCTCCTCGATGGTGCGGATCAGCACCTCGCTCTTGCCGATGCGGGCGACGCCCCCGTAGCGGGCGCGCAGCGAGACGCTGTTGCCGTCGGCGTCGGTGCCGCGCACCACCTCGGCGCCCTCGGGCACCGGGTTGCCGTCCTCGACGACCGGGACCATGCGATCCCCCACCGGGTAGGTGGTGTCGAAGACGTCACGGGCGACGACCTTCACCTTGAGCGTCTTGGCGTCGGTGCGGACCAGCTCGACGACGCCGTCGACCTCGCTGATCAGCGCCTTGCCCTTGGGCACGCGGGCCTCGAAGAGCTCCTCGACGCGGGGGAGACCCTGGGTGATGTCGGAACCACCGGTGGCCACGCCGCCGGTGTGGAAGGTGCGCATGGTGAGCTGGGTGCCGGGCTCGCCGATCGACTGGGCGGCGATGACGCCCACCGCCTCGCCGATCTCCACCAGCCGGCCGGTGGCCAGGTTGCGGCCGTAGCAGGAGCGGCAGACGCCCTCACGGGCCTTGCAGGTCATGATGCTGCGCACCCTGACCCGGGGCACCCGCGCGCGCGCCGCGTAGATCTGGCGCCCGGCGTGGTCGCTGATCTCGGCACCGGCCTCGACCAGCACCTCACCGTCCACGACCACGTCCTGGGACGCGATCCGCCCCGCGAAGCGGTTGATGACGCCCTCCTTGAGAGCGTCGTCCTGGGTGTCGACCCAGATCCCCGCGGTGGTCTCGCAGTCCTCGATGCGGACGATGACGTCCTGGGCGACGTCGACGAGACGGCGCGTCAGGTAGCCCGAGTCCGCGGTGCGCAGGGCGGTGTCGGCGAGACCCTTGCGGGCGCCGTGGGTGGAGATGAAGTACTCGAGGACGGTGAGGCCCTCGGAGAAGTTCGCCTTGATCGGCAGATCGATGATCCGGCCGGTGGGGTCGGCCATCAGCCCGCGCATGCCCGCCAGCTGGCGGATCTGCTGGACCGAGCCGCGCGCCCCGGACTGGGACATCATCAGCACCGAGTGGAACTTGTCGAAGGAGCTCATGGTCGCCTTGGTCACCTCGTCGGTGATCCGCGTCCACACCTCGACCGTCTTGATGTACCGCTCGTCGTCGGTGATCAGGCCGCGCCGGAACTGCAGGTCGACGGCCTCGACCTCCCGCTCGCCGCCGGCGATGATCCCGGCCTTGGCGGGCGGGGTCTTGATGTCCATCGCGGAGATGGTCACCCCGGCCTTGGTGGCGTAATGGAAGCCCAGCCGCTTGATCTCATTGACGATCCCGGCGGTGCGCTCGCTGCCGTGCAGGTCGTAGCAGTCCTTGACCAGCTGGCGCAGCTTCTTGCTGTCCAGCACCTCGTTGTAGAAGGTGAGCGGCGGGTAGGGGTTCTCGGTGCCCTCCTCGCCGAGCGGGAGCGCCTCGTTGAAGGTCACCCTGCCCACGGTGGTGGTGACCATCGTGTTCCCCTCGGGGGTCGGGTCACCCGCCGGGGTGCGATCCACCATGTAGCGGGGGATGCGCACCCGGATCTGGTCGTGGAGCTGGATGGCGCCGTGCTCGTAGGCGAGCGACGCCTCCTCCGGGGTGGAGAAGTGGGGCAGGCGGCGCAGCCCGTCCTCGTCGGCGGGTGCCGGCAGGCGCTCCTGGGTGAGGTAGTAGGAGCCGAGCACCACGTCCTGGGTCGGCGACACCACCGGGTAGCCGTTCGAGGCGCTGAGGATGTTGTTCGACGACATCATCAGGTTCTTGGCCTCGGCCACGGCGCCGCTGAACAGGGGCACGTGGACGGCCATCTGGTCGCCGTCGAAGTCGGCGTTGAAGGCGGTGCAGACCAGCGGGTGGATCTGGATGGCCTGACCCTCGACCAGCACCGGCATGAACGCCTGGATACCGAGTCGATGCAGGGTCGGGGCGCGGTTGAGGAGCACCGGGTGCTCGTGGATGACCTGGTCGAGGACGTCCCACACCTCGGGGCGCACCCGCTCCACCATGCGCTTCGCGCTCTTGATGTTCTGGGTGTAGTTCTGGGCCACCAGCTCGCGCATCACGAACGGCTTGAAGAGCTCGAGCGCCATCTTCTTGGGCAGCCCGCACTCGTGGAGCCGCAGCTCCGGACCCACCACGATCACCGAGCGGCCGCTGTAGTCGACGCGCTTGCCGAGCAGGTTCTGGCGGAAGCGCCCCTGCTTGCCCTTGAGCATGTCGGAGAGCGACTTCAGCTTGCGGTTGCCGGTGCCGGTGATGGCACGGCCGCGGCGGCCGTTGTCGATGAGGGCGTCGACCGCCTCCTGGAGCATGCGCTTCTCGTTGCGCACGATGATCTCCGGGGCGCCGAGCTCGAGCAGCCGCTTCAGCCGGTTGTTGCGGTTGATGACGCGGCGGTAGAGGTCATTGAGGTCGCTGGTGGCGAAGCGTCCGCCGTCGAGCTGCACCATCGGGCGCAGCTCCGGGGGCACCACCGGCAGCACCTCGAGGATCATCCAGGAGGGGGACGTCGACGACTTGCGGAAGGCCTCGACCACGCGCAGCCGCTTGATCGCCTTCTGGCGGCGCTGGCCGCTGGTCGACTTCGACTCCTCGCGGAGCCGCATCAACTCCTGGCCGAGGTCCATCTGGTTGAGCAGCTCGCGGATCGCCGAGGCGCCGATGCCCGCCTTGAAGACCTTGCCGAACTTCTCGATGTACTCGCGGTACTGGGTGTCGGTGAGGATGTCGCGGACCTGGAGGGCCTCCAGCTCCTGGCGCTGCTTGTCGATCTGCTCGCGCATGGTGGCGAGCTCGTCGCGGCCGCTGAACTCGGCCTCGGCACGGCGCCCCTCGAGCTCGGCGCGCCACTGCGCGACCTCGGCTCCGGCGGCGTCCTCCTCCTCCTGGATGCGTCCGGCGATCTCCGCCTCGAGCTCGGCGCGGCGCGCCGCCGCACGTGCGGAGACGTCGACGGCGACGTCCTCCTCGAGGGCGGTGCCCCTGGGCACCACCACCTCGGAGACCACGCCGTCGCTCAGCGAGAAGTCGGCGGGCGCCTTCTTCCCCTTGCCGGTGCGCACCCGGTCCTCGATGTCGGCGGCGCTCTCCTCGAGGGCGGCGATCCGCTCCTGGAGGGAGGTCTGGAGCCGCTCGCGCTCGGCCGAGGCGGTCTGCTCGCGCTCGCCGATGCGGGTCTCGACGTCACTCCGGTAGTCGTCGACCGAGGTCTGATGACGCTCGCGCAGCGCCGTCACCCGCTCGTCGCTGTCGGGGTCGAGCTTGGCGAGCATGTCCTGCCGCGCCTTCTCGTCGACGTGGGTGACGATGTAGTTGGCGTAGTAGAGGACCTTCTCCAGGTTGCGGGGGCTCATGTCGAGCAGCAGACCCATGCGGCTGGGGATGCCCTTGAAGTACCAGACATGCGAGACCGGCGAGGCCAGCTTGATGTGGCCCATGCGCTCGCGGCGCACCTTGCTGCGGGTCACCTCGACCCCGCACTTGTCGCAGATGATGCCCTTGTAGCGGTACCGCTTGTACTTGCCGCAGTGGCACTCCCAGTCCTTGGTGGGACCGAAGATCTTCTCGCAGAACAGGCCGTCGCGCTCCGGCTTCAGGGTGCGGTAGTTGATCGTCTCTGGCTTGGTGACCTCACCATGCGACCACGAGAGGATCATCTCGGGGCTGGCGATACTCAGTCGGAGAGCGTCGAAGTTCTCGAGCTTCAGCACAGTGTCATTGCACCTCTACGTGCCTCGGAGGACGCCGACGTCCCCCGGGCATCCCGGGCAGCTGCGTAGCCCCGCGTCTCGCGGGTGGAAGTGGTGAACGGGTTCCTGGTCAGCGCGATCGTCCTCAGCGAACCGTCTCGGTGTCGACCTCGTCGCGCTCGTCGCGCTCGAGGTTGATGCCGAGGTCGAGCGGGATGTCGGGGATGTCCTCCTCCCCCAGCACGATCTGCTGCTCGTCGTCGGACATGATCTCGACCCCCAGCGCCAGGCCCTCGAGCTCCTTGACGAGGACCCGGAACGACTCGGGGATGCCGGCCTCGAGGGTGTTCTCCCCCTTGACGATCGCCTCGTAGGCCTTCACCCGGCCCACGATGTCATCGGACTTGACGGTGAGGATCTCCTGGAGGATGTGGCTCGCGCCATACGCCTCCAGCGCCCAGACCTCCATCTCGCCGAAGCGCTGACCGCCGAACTGCGCCTTGCCGCCCAGCGGCTGCTGGGTGACCAGGGAGTACGGGCCGGTGCTGCGCGCGTGGATCTTGTCCTCGACGAGGTGAGCCAGCTTCAGCATGTAGATGAACCCGACGGTGACGTCGCGGTCGAAGTGCTCGCCGGTGCGGCCGTCGCGCAGGCGCTGCTTGCCGGAGCGCGGCAGTCCGACCCGCTCCAGCTCGTTCTCGATGGTCTCCTCGGAGGCGCCGTCGAACACCGGCGAGGCCACCTTCAGCCCCAGCGCGGCGGCGGCGTAGCCGAGATGGGTCTCCAGCACCTGGCCGAGGTTCATGCGGCTGGGCACGCCCAGCGGGTTGAGGACGATCTCCACCGGCGTGCCGTCGGGCAGGTAGGGCATGTCCTCGATCGGCAGGATGCGGGCGATGACGCCCTTGTTGCCGTGACGGCCGGCCATCTTGTCGCCCTGGCTGATCTTCCGCTTCTGGGCGACGTAGACCCGCACCAGCTCGTTGACCCCGGGGGGCAGCTCGTGACCGCTCTCCCGGCTGAACTCGCGGACGTCGACGACGATGCCGCGCTCGCCGTGGGGCACCCGCAGCGAGGAGTCGCGGACCTCGCGCGCCTTCTCACCGAAGATGGCGCGGAGCAGGCGCTCCTCGGCGCTGAGCTCGGACTCGCCCTTGGGGGTGATCTTCCCCACCAGGATGTCGCCCGGGTGCACCTCGGCGCCGACGTAGATGATGCCGCGGTCGTCGAGGTTCTTCAGCGTCTCCTCGGAGACGTTGGGGATGTCGCGGGTGATCTCCTCGGGGCCCAGCTTGGTGTCGCGGGCCTCGATCTCGAACTCCTCGATGTGGATCGAGGTGTACTTGTCCTCGCGCACCACCGACTCGCTGATCAGGATGGCGTCCTCGAAGTTGTAGCCCTCCCAGGGCATGAACGCCACCAGCACGTTGCGGCCCAGGGCCAGCTCACCGTCGTCGGTGGAGGGGCCGTCGGCGAGCACGTCGCCGGCGTCGACCCGCTGGCCGGGGGTCACGATGGTGCGCTGGCTCAGGCAGGTGCCCTGGTTGCTGCGCACGAACTTGTGGATGCCGTACCAGATGTCCGGGGTGCCGTCGTCGGGGCGGACCAGGATGCCGTAGGGCGAGTCCTGGCCGCTGCGCACCCGGATGGTGGTGCGGTCGTCGGCGGGCGGCTCCGGGTAGGCGACCGCGGCCACCGTCCCGGCGACCCGGTTGATCACCAGCTCGCCGCTGTTGCGGGCGGCGTGCACCTCCATGCCGGTGCCGACGATCGGCGACTCGGTGACCAGCAGGGGCACCGCCTGGCGCTGCATGTTCGAGCCCATCAGCGCCCGGTTGGCGTCGTCGTGCTCGAGGAAGGGGATCAGCGCCGTTGCCACGCTCACCGTCTGCTTCGGGGAGACGTCCATGTAGTCGACGTCGGTGATCGGCTGGTCCTTGTAGAGGTGGTGGCTGCGGCAGGTGGTGTGCGGCGAGGTGAAGTGGCCGCCCTCGTCCACCGGCGCGTTCGCCTGCGCGACCGTGTACTTGTCCTCCTCGTCGGCGGACAGGTAGATGATGTCGTCGCTCACCCAGGGCTGGATCACCACCTCGACCAGGCCTGCGGTCTGCAGCCGCCTCACCGCGGGATCGTCGAGCACGCCGCCGGCGGAGACGCCCGCCTGCGGGTAGTCGCGCGCCGCGGTGCGGCCGATGAGGATGTGGGAGTCCCTGGCGACGTCGACCTCGCGGTACACCTTGCGGAAGGGGGTCTCGATGAACCCGAACTCGTTGACCCGGGCGTAGGTGGCCAGCGAGCCGATCAGGCCGATGTTCGGACCCTCGGGGGTCTCGATCGGGCAGATCCGGCCGTAGTGGCTGTGGTGGACGTCGCGGACGTCGAAGCCGGCGCGCTCGCGGCTCAGGCCGCCGGGGCCGAGCGCGGAGAGCCGCCGCTTGTGGGTCAGCTCGGCGAGCGGGTTGGTCTGGTCCATGAACTGCGACAGCTGGCTGGAGCCGAAGAACTCCTTGATCGCCGCCACCACCGGGCGTGCGTTGATCAGGCTCGCCGCGGTCACCGTGGCGGCGTCGCAGATGGTCATCCGCTCCTTGATGATCCGCTCCATGCGGATCAGGCCCATCCGGAACTGGTTCTGGAGCAGCTCGCCGACGGCGCGCACCCGGCGGTTGCCGAGGTGGTCGATGTCGTCGGCCTCGCCGATGCCGTTGTTCAGGCGGATGAGCTTGGAGATGATGGAGATGAAGTCCTCGTTCTCGAGGACGCGCTTCTCCTTGTTCAGCGCGCGCTGCCGGGCCTCGTCCTCGGGGATGCCGAGGTTCTTGTCCAGCTTGAAGCGGCCGACCTTGCCGAGGTCGAACCGGCGCGGGTTGAAGAAGAGCGAGGTCAGCAGGTTGAGGGCGTTCTCCACCGTGGGCGGATCGCCCGGGCGGATCTTCTTGTAGAGCTCGACCAGGGCCTCGTCGCGCGAGCTGCTGACGTCCTTGTCCAGGGTGCTGTCGACGTAGCGGTGCTCGTTGTCGCTGTCGACATCCTCGAACAGGCGGCGGATGTCCTCGTTGCTGGTGTATCCGAGGGCGCGCACCAGGGTGGTGACCGGCACCTTCCGCTTGCGGTCGATCTTGACCGTGAGGATGTCCTTGCTCGAGGTCTCGATCTCCAGCCAGGCGCCGCGGTTGGGGATGAGCTTGGCCGCGTAGAGGCGGCGGCCGGTGACCCGGTCGTCGCTGGCGGTGAAGTACACGCCCGGCGAGCGCACCAGCTGGGAGACCACCACCCGCTCGGTGCCGTTGACGATGAAGGTGCCTTCCCGGGTCATGGTCGGGAAGTCGCCCATGAACACCTCGGCCTCCTTGATCTCGCCGGCGTTCTCGCCGGTCTTGATGTAGAGCCGGGTGTTGATGCGCAGCGGGACGCTGAAGGTCATGTCCCGCTGGCGGCACTCCTCCTCGTCGAACTTCGGATCACCGAACTCGTAGTCGAGGAAGCGCAGCTCGTAGTTCTTCCCCGTGTAGTCGGTGATCGGATTGATCTCGTCGAAGAGCTCGCGCAGACCCTCCCTCTTGAACCACTCGAAGGAGTCCAGCTGCGTCTGAATCAAATTTCCGACCTCGAGCTTGTCGGCGATCTGTCCATAATTGACACGGCTGGAGCGGGCAGCGGTGCTCAGAACCATATGCTAGAGTTCCCCGAGAGGCGAAGGAGCCGGCTGGGAGTTGCGCGGCGGGCACAATCGCGTATCATACTACGTTCCCCGCCGCCCCCGCTTGGTCGCCCTTGCAGGCGCCAGACCGAGGGGTCAGGACCGGATGTCCTGGTGGCGGGACCGGGATGATAACCGGCGGACGGTCATCCCAAACATGACCGCCCGCCGCCCCTGAGCGCAGCCGGCTCAGCGGACCTCCACCGAGGCTCCAGCCTCCTTGAGCTTGGCCTCGACCTGGGCCGCCTCCTCCTTCGAGACCCCCTCGCGGACCGGCTTCGGAGCGCTGTCGACCAGGTCCTTGGCCTCCTTGAGGCCGAGGCCGGTGATCTCGCGGACCGCCTTGATCACGTTGATCTTGGCGTCGCCGGGGCCGGTGAGGACGACGGTGAACTCGGTCTGCTCCTCGGGCTCGGCCGCCTCGGCACCGCCGCCACCGGCGGGAGCGGCGGCGGCCGCGACCGGCGCCGCGGCCTTGATGCCGAGCTTCTCCTCCATCAGCTTCACGGCATTGACGACGTCGAGGACGCTCCACTCCTGGAGGGCGTCGACGAACTCCTCGGGCGAAATCTTGGTTGCCATTCATGCCTCCGGCAGGGACTCAGGCCGCCTGCGGCGGCCGGCTTCTGGTGGCCCTTCGGGCCCGTTCTTCTGGTGAGTGCGGCCTGCGGCCGCCCGGGTGAGGGGCCTTCGGCCCCGGTTCGATGTTTTCGCCCAGGCTTCGCGCCTGGGCGACGAGCCGGCGGCAGGCCGCCTGCTCGGGCGTCCTTGGGCGGAGCGTTGCCGCCCGGTGGCTACGCGGCGGCCTCCAATTTCTCGCGGTAGGCGTCCAGCGTCGCCGCGAAGGTGCTGAGGATCGACTGGAGGGCCCCCGCCAGGGTGGTGAGCGGGGACTGGATGGTGCCGGCGAGCATGCTGAGGAGCACCTCGCGCGGGGGCAGCTCGGAGAGCTGACGGACGCCGTCGGCGTCGATGACCCGGCCCTCGACGAGCCCGGCCACCACCGGCAGGCGGCGGTTCTGACGGAAGTAGTCGGTGAGGATCTTGGCCGGTCGGGCGAGGTCGCCGTAGCCCAGCGCCAGGCCCACCGGCCCGACCAGGACCGCGGAGAACTGGCCCACCCCGGCGGCGTCGGCGGCGCGCCGGGCCAGGGTGTTCTTCACCACCACGTACTCGATCTGGTCGGCGCGGAGCCGGCCGCGCAGCTCGGAGAGCTGGGCGACGGTGAGACCCCGGTAGTCGGTGACGATCGCCGAGGTGGCCCGGGTCAGCTGATCGGTCAGCTTCTCGACCAGCTCGACCTTGTGGGGACCGGCGCGCACCGGTGCGTCGGCCTCCGTGCTCACCGCGTTCATGCCATGCCCTCCAGTGCCGCGCCGTCCGGCCCATGAGGGGCCGGACACGCAGTCCCCACCGAGGGGCGCGGGTCCCGACCATCCTCGCCTGCGCTGGGGATTGAGCTCCCGAGCGGGAGCGCCAGCGGTCTGGGGCAAGAAGGACGCACGAGGCGCCGTGTCGTTCGTTACCGGGCGGTGAGCATAGCAGCAGGCGGCGATGGCCGGCGCTGCGAGACTGGGGGCATGGGATCGGCGCTGGCACGGCTGCCGAAGATGGTGCGCGAGCGGCTCGGCGGCGTCGGGCTCGGCCTGCGGGTGGTCAAGACCGGCATCGCCTGCGCGCTCGCCTGGCTGCTCGCCGAGCGGCTGCTCGCCGACACCCTGCCGGTGCTCGCCCCGCTGGCGGCGCTGCTCACCCTGCAGGTGACCGTCTACCGCTCGGTGACGGTCGGCCTGCAGCGGGCCGCGGCGGTGATGGCCGGCGTGCTGCTGGCCCTGCTCGCCGCCCGGGTGCTCGGCCTCCACGCCTGGAGCGTCGGGCTGGTGATCACCGCGGCGCTGGTGGCCGGGCAGGCGCTGCGGCTCGGGCAGCAGTCGGTGCAGGTGCCGGTGAGCGCCCTGCTGGTGCTCGCCCTCAGCGGCCCGTCGAACCTCTACGCACGCGACCGGATCCTCGAGACCCTGCTCGGCGGCGCGGTGGCGGTGGTGGTCAACCTGGTGGTGGTCCCGCCGCTCTTCACCCGCTCGGCCGACCAGCGCCTCGCCGGCCTCGCGGAGGCGATCGCCGGCCTGCTCGCGGACATGTCCGCCGGCCTCACCGAGAGCTGGGACCGGGCCCGTGCCCAGGGCTGGCTGCACCGCGCCCGGCGGCTCCACGACCCCCTCGACGAGAGCCGGGCCGCGATCACCCAGGCCGAGGAGAGCGTGCGCTACAACCCCCGCCGCCGCCGCGGCGGCGGCGCCCGGGCGTCGATCCGGCCCACGGCGCTGATCGCACTCGAGCACGCCGCCTTCCAGGTGCGCGGGATCGCCCGCACCCTCGCCGAGCTGTCCGCCTCCGACCCCGACGCCGGCGCCCGCCTCAGCCCCCGCTTCGGTGAGCTGCTCGGCGCGGCCGGCGCGGCGTTCCGCGCCGCCGGCGCGGCGCTGGGCGGCGAGCCGGACGGGGTCGACCGGCTGCGCGCCGCGCTCGCCACCGCCCGCGACCGCCTCGCCGAGGCGGAGGTTGCCCTCCACGCCGGCGCCGGCGCCGAGCCGGCGCTCTGGCACGTCCACGGCTCCCTGCTCGCCGACGCCACCCGCCTGCTCGGCGAGATCGACCCCGACACCGGCCCCCACGCCGAGGCGTTCGCCCCCCGATGAGCGCACCCCGGTGGATCCACGACTTCAGCAACAGCGAGCCGGGATCGGCGGCGCTCTCCCGCAGCGGGGGGACGGGGGACACCGCCGCCGGGGGCGTATGAGGCGGCCCCACCCCGGCCGCCGAATCCGAGCCGGGTCGATCGCGAAGCGGTCGCCGGCGTCCCCCAGAGGCGGCGTCCCCCGGGACCCCGCGCCCATCGAGCGACTCCAAGGACGGAGCAGCCCGAGCGAGGCCCTATCCTGCGGTGAGCCTCGCCGCCTGCTGGGCGTCGACCCTGACCCCGGGGCCCATCGTGGAGGTGAGCGTCACCGTCTTCACGTAGGTGCCCTTGGCCGCCGACGGCTTCGCCTTGACGATCGCCTCCATCAGGGTGGCGAAGTTGTCGCGCAGCTTGGAGTCGTCGAACGACACCTTGCCGACGGGCACGTGGACGATGCCGAAGCGGTCGACGCGGAACTCGACGCGGCCGCCCTGGACGTCACGCACCGCCTTGGCGATGTCGAAGGTGACCGTCCCCGACTTCGGGTTGGGCATCATCCCGCGGGGGCCGAGGATCTTTCCGAGCCGGCCCACCTGACCCATGATGTCCGGGGTGGCGAGGGCGACGTCGAAGTCGATCTCCCCCGCCTGCACCTTCTTGACCAGGTCCTCGCCACCGACGATGTCGGCGCCGGCCTCGAGCGCCTCGCGCATCTTGTCACCCATGGCGAACACGGCGATGCGCCGCTGCCGGCCGGTGCCGTGGGGCAGGAGCGCACTGCTCCGCACCATCTGGTCGGCGTGACGCGGGTCGACCCCGAGGCGGACGTGCGCCTCGACGGTGGCGTCGAACTTGACCGGCGAGGTCTGGCGCACCAGGGTGACCGCCTCCTGGGGGTCGTAGAGGCGGTGCGCCTCGATCTGGGTGGCGGCGTCGCGGTACTTCTTGCCGTAGCGGTGTGGCATTGACGGCTCTCCGTGTGGTGATGGCGGGCCGCTCGGTGGCGGCCCTCCCACTGCTGGATCGGTTCTAGACGACGACCAGGCCCATCGACCGGGCGGTGCCCTCGATGACCCGCATCGCCGACTCGATCTCGAAGGCGTTGAGGTCCTTCATCTTGAGCTCGGCGATCTCGCGCACCTGGTCGCGGGTGACCGTCCCGACCTTGTCGCGGTTCGGCTTGGGCGACCCCTTGTCGACCCCGGCGGCCTGCTTGAGCAGGTCGTAGGCCGGGGGCGTCTTGGTGATGAAGGTGAAGGTGCGGTCCTCGTAGACGGTGATCTCCGCGGGGATCACCGTGCCCGCCTGGGCCGCGGTGCGCTCGTTGTAGGTCCGGCAGAACTCCATGATGTTCAGGCCGTGGGGGCCGAGAGCGGTGCCCACCGGGGGCGCCGGGGTTGCCTTGCCCGCGACGATCTGCAGGCGGATGACGGTCTTGACCTTCTTCTTTCCCATGGAACCCTATTTTCCCGCGCTGACGCGCATGAGGAGACGGAGCGTGGGGGCTTCCCCCCCGCCGCCCCCCTTCATCTGAGCCGCTCGACCTGGAGGAGGTCGAGCTCCACCGGCGTCTCGCGCCCGAACATGTTGACCAGCACCTTGAGCTTGCCCTTGGACGGGTCGATCTCCACCACCTTCCCGTGGAAGTCGGTGAAGGGCCCGTCGACGACGCGCACGTTCTCGCCGGTCTGGTACTCGACGGTGACCTTCTGAGCCACCGCCTCCTTGGTCTTGATGATGCTCCGGATCTCGTGCTCCTGGAGCGGGACCGGCTTGTTCCCCGAGCCCACGAACGAGGTGACCCCGGGGGTGTTGCGGACCACGTACCAGGATTCGTCGGACATCACCATGTTGACCAGGATGTAGCCGGGGAAGATGCGCCGGGCGACCTTCCTCCGCTGCCCATCCTTGATCTCGATGACCTCCTCGGTGGGGACGAGGACGTCGAAGATCTTGTCCGACATGTCCATCGACTCCACGCGCTTGAGGAGGTTTGCCCGCACCTTCTCCTCGTGACCGGAGTAGGCGTGCACCACGTACCACTTGGAATCGGTGGGCGGGGTGCGTGTCTCTGCGGCGATCTCGGCCATATCTGTCACTTGCCCACGGCGTGGGTCACGTACAGCTGCTTGACGGCGAGCGAGAGGAGGAAGTCGGCGAGCCCGATGATGAAGGCGAAGATGATCACCGTCGCGATCACCACCTGGGTCATCCGGATCAGCTCGCCGCGCGACGGCCACGAGACCTTGCGCAGCTCGAGATAGACCTCCCTGAGGTAGTTGCCGCCGCGCTCCGGCTTGGGCGGGGCGGCTCCTCCGCCGCGCGGTCCACCCGGTGGCTTGGGGGTGGCCGCCTTGGCCTTGGCCACGTCTGTCCTCCGACGCTGAAAATGGCGCTACCGACTGCTCAGCCGGTGCGGAAAATGGATGATGAGATGGCAGGGGCGACACGACTCGAACGTGCGACCTGCGGTTTTGGAGACCGCTGCTCTACCAACTGAGCTACACCCCTGTGTTGGGATACGGAGAGCCGGACCCGAATGGCGGCCCTGTGGCTACTTCGTCTCCCGGTGCGCCGTGTGGGTGCGGCACCGGCTGCAGAACTTGCGCAGCTCCATGCGATCTGGATCGTTTCTCTTGTTCTTCTGTGTCGTGTAGTTGCGTTCCTTGCAGGTTGGACACTGCAAGGTCACCGTCATCACGCCACCCTTACCCGCAGCCATCGTTGTGCCTCGACAAAAATAAAACCTAGCGGCGGCTAGGTGCGCGACGGAGTGTACCAGAGGGCGGACGGGGGGTCAAACCTTCCGCCATGCCCTCGCCCTCCCCGTGGAGCGTGACCACCTCGCCCACCGCCGAAACCTCGCGCAGCCGCCCGGTCTCCACCTCGTAGACGAAGCCGCGAACGCTCTCCTTGCGAGGGACGAAGGGACTGGCGTGAATCCGGGCGACCGACTGGCGGACCTCCCGCTCCAGGTCGGTGAAGGCCTCGAGGGCGAAGGCCGGCCTCACCCCGGTGTCGGCCTCGACCTGCGCCTTCACCTCGTCGTCGGTGAAGGTGAGCATGCCGCAGCCGGTGTGGTGGAGGAGGACGACCTCCTCGGTGCCGAGCAGCCGCTGGGAGACCAGCAGCGAGCGGATCACGTCCTCGGTGACCGCCCCGCCGGCGTTGCGGATGACGTGGGCCTCCCCCTCGCGGAGGCCGAGGATCGCGTAGACGTCCATCCGGGCGTCCATGCAGGCGACCACCGCGACCTTCCGCTCGGCGGTGGCCGGAGGGCGGCTCGCGAAGGCCTCCGCGTGGGCGCGGTTATTGTCGAGCAGGCGGTCGGTGACGCTCATCCGCTCCGTACGATATCCGCCCGCCCCGCCACCGGGGCGCCTCGAGGAGGACTCGACCGATGCCCGCGCTCACATCGCCGGAGGTACGCGCCACGTTCCTCGACACCGCCGAGGTCGCCTGCGCCGTGCTCGCGCTGCCCGAGGTGGCCCGGCGATGGGACGAGCCCAGCGCGCTGCGGCTGCTCTCGGTGCGGGGCCTTGCCGGACACCTGCTCCGCGGCGCCGGCACCGTGGAGGTCTACCTCGACCGTCCCGAGCCCGGCGGCGAGCCGGTCAGCGCCGCCGCCTACTACGCCCGCGCCCTCCCCGGGGACGTGGACCTCTCCTCCCCGGTCCACACCGCCATCCGCGAGCGCGGCGAGGAGCAGGCGGCGGAGGGGCCGGAGCGGGTCGCGGCGGCGGCCGCCGAGGCCTGCGCACGGCTCCGCGAGCGCCTCGCCCGGGAGCCCGAGGGGCGGCTGGTCAGCGTCTACCAGGGGGTGGTCACCAGCCTCGACGAGTACCTGCTGACCCGGCTCGTCGAGCTCACCCTGCACATCGACGACCTCTGCGTCAGCGCCGGGGTGCCCACCCCGGAGCTTCCCGCGGCGGCCGGGGCGGCGGCGATCGGCACCCTGGTGGAGGTGGCCCGGCTGCGTCACGGCGACACCGCCGTGCTCCACGCCCTCGCCCGCCGCGAGCGGGACCGCGTCGGCGCGCTCCGGGTCATGTAGGCCCGAGCCGCCGGTCCTCCTCTCCGGGCGCTGGCGCCCTCGCCCTGCAGAGCCGCTGCGGCACCCCGGTGGCGAAGGCGCGTCCCAGCGCCCCGGTGCTGCGGTCGATCGCCTCGTCGAGGCCGAGGTTGAGCCACTCCTCGATCAGCGCCTTCTGCGCGGCCACCGCCGCCGGGTCGTTGACCGCCACCCGGGCGACCAGCGCCGCGGCTGCGTCGACCAGCCCCTCGGGGTCGTCGACGAGCGCCGTCACCAGGCCCCACTCGAGGGCGCGGCGGGCGTCGAGGCGGTCGCCGGTGAGCAGCAGCTCGCGGGCGCGGCCGAGGCCGACATGGTGGACGAGGAGGGCGGCGTCGATCACCGAGGGCATCCCCACCCGCACCTCGGGGAGGGCGAACCAGGCATCGGCGCTGGCGACCCGCAGGTCGGCGGCCATGGCCAGCTCGAAGGCACCGCCGACGCAGCCGCCCTGGACCGCCGCCACCACCGGCCGGGGGCCGCGCCGGGCGGTGGCGCAGAGGTCCCGGAGCGCGGTGATCAGCCCGAGGATCTCCGCCTCCCCCGCCGCCGCCATGGCGGTGAGGTCGACGCCCGCGGAGAAGTGGGGGCCGCGGCCGAGCAGGACGACCCCGTCGACGTCCGGCGCGGTCATCGCCGCCTCCAGGACCTCGCCCAGCCCGGTGATCATCGCCACGCTCAGCGCGTTGCGCCGCCGGGGGCGGTCGAGCCAGACCAGCCGCAGCCGGCCCCGATCCTCGACGGCCAGCCCCTCGATCACGGCAGCAGGCTCCGCACCGCCGCCAGCGGCTCGAGCTGGGCCAGGGGGTCGGGGCTGGCGGGATGGAGGACGAAGCCGTCGACCCCGGCGGCGCGATGGGCGGCGAGGCCCTCGGCGACGGTGGCGGCGTCACCGATCAGGCACCAGCGCTCCAGCCGCTCCAGCGGCAGCCCGTACTGGCCGCGGGTGAGGGCGTCCACCTCGGCACGGGCCCGGGCGCGGTCGCCGGCGACGTTGACGAAGACCATCAGCAGCGTCTGGGGGACGGGCCGGCCGGCGGCGGCGGCGAGCCCGGCGATCCGCTCCCGGCCCTCGGCCACCCGCTCGGGACTGAGCCAGACCGCCAGCCAGGCGTCGGCCACCCGCGCCGCCCGTGCCTGGGCGGCCTCGGAACGGCCGCCGACCACCAGCGGCAGCCGCCGCCCGGGCACCGGCTCGAGCCCGGGGCTGCGCAGCGCGAGGAGGGGGCCGGGGTGGTCGACGGGGCCGCCCTCGAGCAGCCTGCCGACGACCTCCAGCGCCTCGTCGACGCGCCGGCCGCGCTCCCGCAGCGGCACCCCGGCGGCCTCGAACTCGGCCGGGTTCTCGCCGCCGGCGCCGACGCCGAGGACGATCCGCCCGGGGGCGAGGGCGTCGAGGGTGGCGAGCTGCTTGGCCACCCACACCGGCGAGCGCAGCGCCAGCAGCATCACCCCGAAGCCGAGTCGCAGCCGTCGGGTGCGGGCGGCGACGGCGGCGAGCGCGCCGTAGGGCTCCAGCACCGGGGCGTGGTACTGGAGGTGGTCGCCGGCCCAGCCGGAGTCGAAGCCGAGCTCCTCGGCGCGCTCCGCCGCCTCGAGCAGCGCCCAGCCACCCTGGCGGTAGGGGTCGAAGGTGGGCAGCATGAGGCCGAAGCCGGCGAGGCTGCGGGAGAGGTCGCCGGACGCCGCCGGGTTGCCGGTCGCGGGGGTGGATCGCATGGGTTTGATGGTCGCAAGCGGGGGAACACTCGTGCCGTCCGCCATCCGGGCGGTCGTCAGATACAGGGATACGAGCATGGCATCGGGCTACCACCACACCCCCTCCACCAGCGGTCTCGCGGCACACGCCGGCGGACTTCCCGCCGAGTGGAAGTGGGCTGCGCTCTTCGTGCCCCCGGCCGGGTTCGAGCCGGAGTGGCGTGCCTGGCTGGCCCAGGCGCAGAGGGCCGAGCAGCAGTCCACCCTCGCCTACTGGGCCAACCGTTAGAGATACTCCCGTCATGCTCGTCGGCGACCTGCGCATCGACCCGGTCGCCGACGGGATGGCGCGGGTGGCACCGTCCGAGGCCTACGCCGGCACCGGCGACGACGCCTGGGCGCCGCACCGCGAGTTCCTCGCCGGCGACGGCATGCTGGAGCTCGACCTCGGCGGCTTCCTCGTCCGCGGCGGCGGCCACACCGTGCTCGTCGACTGCGGGCTGGGGCCGCTGAACCGCGCGGGCTTCGTGGGCGGCCGGCTGCTCGACAGCCTGGCGGCGCTCGGCGTCGCCGCTGCCGACGTGACCGACCTGGTCTTCACCCACCTCCACTTCGACCACGTCGGCTGGGCCACCCAGAAGGGCGCGGTGGTGTTCGTCAACGCCGTGCCACGCTGCGACCGGCGCGACTGGGACCACTTCGTCACCGCCCCCGACGGCGGCGCCGCGCGCAAGCTCACCCCCCTCGCCGACCGGGTCGCCTTCTGGGAGGCGGGCTCCACCGTGCTCCCCGGCATCGACGTGCTCCACGCCCCCGGTCACACCCCGGGCAGCACCATCGTGGTGGTCTCCTCCGGCACCGAGCGCGCGCTGCTGCTCGGCGACGTGGTGCACTGCCCGGTCGAGCTCGTCGACGAGGAGTGGGCGGGGATGGGCGACGTCGACCCCGCGCTGGCGCTGCGCACCCGCACCGCGCTGATCCGCGAGATCGAGGGCGGGGAGGTGCCGGTGGCGGCGGCCCACTTCCCCGGGCTGCGCTTCGGCCGCCTGCTCCGCGGCGAGGGCCGGCGGCGCTGGCAGTTCTGAGCGGTCCTGTCAGGATCTACGCGGTCCTGGCGTTGGGATCGGTGGGGTTGGGCGGCGGGGTGATCATCACCGGGGTGTCGAAGCGGTCGTCGTCGACCTGCGCCGAGATCGCCACCGCGCCGGGCTGGTGGCCGCAGTCGGCACTGCCCCCGTCGGTCTGTGGCCCGGTCTGCACGATCCGCACCAGGCGGACGGGCGCGTCGACGGTCAGGTAGCTGCTCTGCGGCGCCGCGCCGGCGCCGTTGCCGTCGTCGACGACGGTGGCCACCAGGCGGCCGCCGATCCGGGTCCGCGGCCCCAGCTGCAGGGCGCCGTGCTCGCGGGCGGCGCACTCCGCCTCCCGCTGGATGGTGAGGGCGGTGGCGCCGAGCGCCTCGTCGGGCGGCAGCACCACCCAGTCGGGTCCGTGGGAGCCGCCGCGCTGGTAGGCGTGGCCGCCGGCGACGATCTCCTCGACGCTGACGCCCTGGGAGCGCGCGATCAGGTGCGCGGCGGTCTGGGTGGCGGTGACGTCGAGGCTCACCGAGGTGCCGTCGCTGAAGGCGACCATGCCGGTGCAGTGCTCGCTCCGGGCGGCCCGCAGCGCCGCCAGGTAGTCGTTGAACACCCGGTCGGCGGAGGACGTCGAGGGGGCGGGCGACGTCGGCCCCGCCACCGGCGGAGAGCCGCAGCCGGACAGGCCGAGCAGCACCGCCAGCAGCTCCGGCAGCACCCGTGCTCTCCGCGTCATCGTGCCTCTCGCGCGCTCTCGGAACGGCCCCGCGAACCCAGGATAGCCCGCCCCCGCCAGGAGGACCACAGACCGGTGACACGGAGATCGCCACCGCCCCCCTGAGGGGTGATACCGTCCCGGGCATCAGTTCGGTCCCGGCGGCCTCGTGACGCGCCGGATGGAGGTCTTGGCGCGTGTCGGTCGATCAGACGCTCAAGTGCCGCGAGTGCGGCATCGATTTCGTGTGGACTGCGGGCGAGCAGGAGTTCTACGCCTCCCGCGGTCTCACCAACCCCCCCTCCCGCTGTCCCGACTGCCGGGCCGCGCGGAAGGCCGCCTCGGGCTCGGCGGGCGGCGGCATGAACCGCGGCGGTGGTGGCGGCGGCGGCGGTGGTTTCCGCCCCGCGCGTGAGATGCACGAGGTGGTGTGCGCCGGCTGCGGGGGCATCGCCAAGGTGCCGTTCCTCCCCCGCGGCGACCGTCCCGTGTACTGCTCCGACTGCTTCCGTGGGGGCACCCGCTGACCGAGGCGCGGTCCCTCCCGGTTGAAACCCGGCGGTGCGCATGCAATCATGCGGGCGACTGCGCTGCACTCCACGTCCAACCCTGGGAGCCCGAGCCCACATGTCCCTGATGGTCGCGGCCCTTCAGACCGCCCAGATCAACCTCACCACCGAGACGGTGGCGGCCGGCCTCGCCGGCGGCCTCGCCGGGGTGGTGATGACGAAGATGCCGATGTGGACCTCCGCCGGCATCGGCGCCGCCCTCGGCCTGGGCCTCTACGTCCTCGGCTGCCGGCTCTGAGCCGGCACCGCTAGCGGCCGGAGCGTCGGGAGAGGCGCAGCCGGCCGCGGCGGGGCTGCTCCGCGTCGCCTGTGGTCGCGCCCCACGCCCACGCCGGCGCCGGGCCCTCGCGCTCGGTGCGAGGCCGCCCGGTGATCTCCACCTCCGCGCCGGCGCGGGGCAGCGACCCGGCGAGCAGCTCGGCGTCGTCGTCGGTCACCCCGGCGGCGACCAGCTGACCGCGGAGCCGCTCCGCCTCGCCGGGGCTGATCCCCGACCGGGTGAGCGCCGCCCAGGCGCCCCCGATCAGGGCCTCGACGTCGCCGAGCGCGCGGACCACCACCGGCACCGTGGTGCGGCCCGCCTCGCGCGCCGCCTGCAGCCGCCGGGCCCCGCTCACCAGCTGGTAGCCGCCCTCGGCATCGGCGCGCACCACCAGGGGGACGAGCACGCCCCGGCTGCGCACGCTGGCGAGGAGCATCCGGTAGGCGGGGTCACCGCCGTCGGCGTGGTCGCGCCATCCGCGGCCGCGGATGCGGTCGACCTCGACGTCGTCGATCGCCGGCGCCGCGGTGGCGTCCTGGTCGCGCTCGGGCTCGGGCATCACCGACCTCACAGGCTCTCCGCGAGCGCATCGACGCCCGTGGTCACTGCAACGGCCGGGTGGCGCCGCGCGTTTCGCCTACCGGCGGCCGGCGGCCCGCGCGGCGGCGACGTGCTCGCACAGGGCGCGCACCAGCGGCACCATCTTCGGACGCACCGGCTCGATGCGCACCGGCACCCCGCGGGCCCGCAGCGCGGCGGCGCACACCGGGCCGACCGCGGCCACCTCGGTGTTCGCCGCCAGCCAGCCGGCGAGCCGGTCGTCGACGCCCTCGACCTCGGCGACGTGGAAGAGGTTGTCGACCTGCGAGGCGCTGGTGAACACGGTGAGGTCGAGCTCGCACGCCTCGAGGCGGACCAGGAAGCTGCGGATCGGCCCGGTGTCGTGGGGCAGGCGCCAGTGGTAGGTGCTGATCTCCACCAGCTCGGCGCCCCGCCCGCGGAGCAGCGCGGCGAGCTCGACGTTGGGCGAGCCGTAGTGCTGGAGCATCACCCGCCGGCCGCCGAGGTCGTCCTCGACCAGCCCGACCACCTCGGCGGTGGTGTGGGGCTCGGGGGTGCGGCGGTCGACGCGGATGTGGTTGCGCAGCAGCACCGCCAGCGGCTTGGGGCCGCGGGCCAGCACCACCGCGGCGGCGAGGCGGTGGAGCAGGGCCTCGACCAGGCCGGCCGCGGTGGCGGCGGCCAGCAGCCGGTCGGTGCCCACCCCGGTCTGGAAGATCGCCAGGTCGAGGGGCGCACCCGCGACCTCCCGGATGGCCGCATCCAGCGGGGCGGCGTCCTCGACCGCCGCCTCGCGCAGGCAGGGCGTTGCGACGGGGACGCCGCCGTGGCGTTCGACCAGGGCCGCCAGCTCGGCGGCGTGGCGGGTCTGCATCAGCGCGACGACGCGTCCGTCGAGGTGCGGCTCCATACCGCCCTGATGCTAGGGACGCCCCGCGCCGCAGGCATGCGACGCCGCGCCCTATGGCGGCGGGCCGCGCCTTGGACAGCCCGCCGCGCCCCTGGGAGAGGGTGCCGGCAAGCGCGTACACTGCCCCGGGCTGGCGGTGGTGCAGTGGAGCAGCGACCGGCGTGAGGTGGGTCGTGGTGGCGGGCGGTGCGGCGATGCTGGTCGCGTGCGGCGGCGGCCAGACCCCCAGCACCGGCGCCGGCTACGCGACCGCGCTCAACGCGATCTGCGCGCAGCTCGCCAGCGACCTGCAGTCGTCGGGGCCGCTGCCGAAGAGCTTCCGTGACCCCGCGGTGCGGCCGCGGCCGCAGGACCTCTCCGCCGCCGCCGTCTTCCTCGACCGCAGCGTCGCCATCCTCCGCACCGCCTCGACTCGCCTGCACCAGGTGCCCGTCCCCGAGGACCAGCGCGACCTCGCCCGGCAGTGGCTCGGCGCCCTCGACACCTTCATCGCCGACCTCGCCGGGGCGGGCGACGCCGCCCGCCGGGCCGACACCCAGGCCTTCACCACCGCCGCCTTCGAGACCGCCCCGCAGGCGGCCTCCGACCGCGACACGCTCGGCGCCAGGCTCGGCGTCAACGGCTGCGGCTGAGATCGCCGAGGTCCTCCGGTGCTGATCGGTGACGTCGCCGGGATGGCGGTGCGTCCCTGGCGGCGGGCGCCGCTGCTCGCCGGGGGCAGGCCGCTGCCGGCGGCGGTGGCGCTGGTGGTGGGCACCGGGCTGGTGTCCCTGGGCCTCTCGCTCGCCGCGATCGCGGTCGAGCCGGGGAACTCCGGCCAGCGCGCCGCCGACGTCGGCGCTTCGGTGACCCTGCCCCTCCTCTTCGCCGGCTTCTGGCTGGTCGACGCCCTGGTGGTCGACGCCGTCGCCCAGCTGATGGGCCGGCCGTCGCGGCGGCGTCTCTACCTCGCGGTGAGCGCCTACGCCTGGCCGGTGCTCGCCGTGTTCGGGGTGGTGCGCCTGCTCCAGGCCGGCGTCGACCGCGCCGCGGCGACGCCCGGGAGCACCGAGGGGATCGTCCTCGGCTTCCTCAACTACGCGCTGCTGGCCTGGTTCCTGGTGCTGATCACCACCGCGGTGCAGGCGGTGTACGAGCTGCCCGCGCTGAGCGCCCTGACCGCGGCGCTGTCGCCGCTCGCGGTGGTGGCGGCGATGATCATGGCGCTGGTCGTGGTCGGCACCCTGCTCCACGCGGTCGGGGTGGGCTGAGCCCGGCTACTCGGAGGGCCCGGGCCGGGGGTCGGGCTCGGGCTGCTCGCCGGCGGGCCGGCGCCGGCCCCGTCCCGAGACCCCCGGCAGCCGCGGCGGCTCCGGCTCCGGCGCCGGGGCTGCGGCCGGAGGCTCGGCGTCCGTGGGCGGCCGCCGCCGTCCCGAGATCGAGGGCAGGCGGACGCCGGGGGCGCCGGCGGCCGCGGCCTCCTCGGTGGCGGCCGCGGGCTCCGGCCACTCCTCGGACGGCGCCGGCGCGGTGACCGGTCCCGACGGCGACGGCGGCGACGGGGGCGGCGGCGGCGCCACCGCGTCGAGCGCCGGCGCCGGGGCGGCCGGCGCCGGGGCGGGCAGCGGCCGGCGGATCTCGAGGGCGACCGCCAGGGGCAGCATCACCGCCACCACCGCGACCACCGCCAGGGCGAGCTCGAGGACCACGGCGAGGCCGAAGTCGGCGATCAGCGGGATGCTGCCGGGGAGCAGCCCGCTGAGCGCCAGCACCGCGAAGCCCGCCCCCAGGGTGAGCGCCGAGACCCCGATCGCCCGCCCCACCCCGCTCAGCGCGGTGGCGGCCGCCTCGGCGGGCTCGAGCCCGTTCCACCGCTCCTCGTGGAAGCGCTCCATCAGCACCACACCGAACTCGGTGCCGAGGGCGACGACGAGCGCGCCGAGCACCACGGTGAGCGGGTTCAGCGAGCCGAGGGTGGCGCCGGCGTCGCCGGGGAGGCGGCCGAGCAGGCGCACCACCAGCGGCGCCCATCCCGCCGCGAGCGCGGTCGGCAGCACCGGGAGCAATGCCCGGCGGGGCTGGCGGAGCAGCGCCAGCAGCAGCAGCGCGACGGCGGCGACGGGGACGAGGTTGAGCAGCAGCGCCCGCGAGGTGAGGGTGTCGTACGCCTGCACCGCCAGCGCGGTCAGCCCCGCCGGCTCGGCGGTGGAGAGCTCCCCGGGGCGGGAGCGGGCGACGTCGGTGCGCACCTGGTCGACCAGCCGGGCCAGCTCGGCGGCGTTGGTGATCCGGGTTGCCATCACGATCCGCGCCGAGCGCGGGTCGACCGCCGCCGGAGCGCCGTTCGCCCGAGTGTCGCCGGCCAGCGGGGTGAAGGTGATCGGGTCGACGGCGGGGCAGGGCGGGGTGTCGAGGGGGATGCCGCCCACCAGGCTGCGGCTCACCGGCGCGAGCAGGCGCAGCTGGCAGATCACCGAGGTCTGGGGGGTCGCCGAGCCGGCCGCCGGGGCGGGCGCCGCCGCGGTGGGCGCAGGGCTGGGCGCCGCCGTCGCCGGCGCCGGGGAGGCGGGTGCGGCGGTCGCCGATCCGGCCGCCCGCACCACGTCGCCCGCAGGCAGCGCCCCGGTGCCGCTGGGCGCGGGGGTCGCCCGGGTCGAGGGCGCGGGCGAGGGCGATGCGCCGGGCGAGGGCGACGGCGCCGCCGGCACCGCGGCGCAGGGCTGCTGGGTCGCCGCCTGCGAGGTGCCCGAGCTGGCGCCGACGATGTCCTGGATCGAGGTGACCTGGGCGACCCCGCCGCCGTAGCGGCAGCGCAGGTCGCGCGACGCCTGGAGCTGGTAGAGCAGCGCGGTCCGGGAGGTCACCTGGCCCTCGAGGAAGATGTCCACCTCGTTGGCGTAGCCGGTCTGGGCGCGCACCCGCTGGAGGTCGCCCAGCTCCTGGAGCGACGGCGCCAGCAGCCGCTCGGCCGAGGTCTGCACCGGCGTCGAGCCGAGCAGCGCCCAGCCGGCGAGGGCGAGCACCGAGGCGGGGATCAGCACCACCGGCCAGCGCGCCGCCAGCGCCAGGGTGCGGGTGGCGGGCCGGGGCGGCGCCTCCGGCGGGGACGGCGTGGGCCGGCCCCGCTCCGCCCGGGCGGCCGCGGGCAGCGCGATGAGCAGGGCCGCCAGCCAGGCGGCTGCCACCCCGGCCAGCACCACGAGGGCGAACTCGGCGACCAGCGGCACCGCCACCAGCGGCCCGGCGTCGACGCCGGCGAGGAGCGCGAGGACGCCGAGACCGCCGGCCATCGCCAGCGCCGCGACCAGGGTGGCGTGGCCGCTGCTGGTGAGGGTGGCGCGGAGTGCCGCCTCGAGGTCGAGCCCCCGGCCGCGCTCCTCGGTGAAGCGGGAGAGCAGCTGGACCGCGTAGTCGACCCCGAGGCCGACGAGCACGGGCACGCCGGCGAGCACGGCGGGGGTGAGCGGGGTGCCGGTGGCGAGGGTGAGCCCGAAGGTGAGCAGCGCCGCCGCCACCGCGGCGGGGATCGCCCACAGCCGGCCACGCACCCGGCGGGCGCCGAGCAGCAGCAGGAGCATGACGAGCAGCGCCACCGGGAAGAGCACGGCGAGCTGGTGGGTGATCGAGGTCGCCACCCCGCGGGCGAGCAGCGGCGCCCCGGCGAGGGTGAGGCCGAGGTAGGGGCAGCCGGCCACCTGCGGCTGCCGGTCCGGGCTGGCGCCGCACTCCGTGGGCAGCAGCCGGCCCACCTGCTGCAGCGCCTGGATCCGGGCCGCGGTGGGCTTGGTGCTGGTGCAGTGCTGGCCGCCGCTGTCGAGATCGGCGCGGATGCAGCTGCGCACCGCCTCCACCGCCTTCGGGTCGGCGGCGGCGGCGCGGGTGAGCCGCACGGTGATCACCGCGTACGAGGGCTGGCCCGGCCTCGGCGCCGGCAGCATCGCCGCCCACTGCACCTTCGGCGGGCAGAAGGGCTGCACCGCACCGGCGGGCGCGGCTCTGAACTGGGCCACGGTGGGACACCTGGGGAGGTCGAGCAGGAGGCGGGCGAGGAAGCTCTGGCAGCTGGGGGTGTGGCCGAGCGCCTGGGCGGTGGCCTGGTAGCAGTCCCCGTAGGCGGCGGCGATGGTGACGAAGGCCTGGTGGGCGGCGTCGCTGCCGGCGGGCGCGCCCGCCGCGGAACTGCCGCCGCCGGAGAGGTACTGGGCGAAGGTGGGGGGGACCGGGACCGCCGCGGCCGCCTCCTGGGCCGCCCTCTCGCCGGCGTCGACGATCCGGGCGGTGGGCGCCTGGGCGGCGGGCGAGCTGGTGAACGCGGTGCGGGCGGCGTCGGCGGCGCCGGCCGCCTTGACCAGGTCGCTGACCAGTTCGGCGAGGGCGAGGGTGGCCGCCTGGCGGGCGTCGGACTCGAACTTCTGCAGGGTGGCGGCGTCGATCTTCGACGGGTCGCCACCGGCCCCCGACACCAGCGCCAGCAGCGCCCGGTCGTAGACGTACTGGTTGTACTGCTGGACGGTCTTCTGGATCTGGTTCTGAGCGGCGCGCTGGGCCGCCTCGACCACCGTCCCGGGGCCGAGGACCGAGGCGACCCCGGAGTTCCGGGCGATGTCGCTCTCCAGCGCCACCAGCTTGAGGAGATTGTTCTGCTCGACGTAGAAGGCCCCCGGCTGCCGGGCGGAGAGCACCAGCACCATCGGGTCGGCGCCGAACTGGTCGGTGAAGCGGTCGTTCACCTGCTGCGCCGCCGAGCCGCGGCCCACCAGCAGGGCGGAGCCGGCGTCGACCGACCAGCGCGCGAACCCGGCGGCCCCGAGCAGGCAGACCAGCACCGCGAGCGCGGCGATTCTCCCCGGCCGCCGCGCCATCGGCCCGGCGAGGCGCGCCAGCAGGAGACGGGGTGAGATCACGGGGCGGAGTCTAGTCAGGGGGAAGGCTGTCAGCGACGAAGGAGCTGATGGCCTGGGGCCCCCTCACCATTGAGCGCGTCAGCGCTCAGAGCCTGAACCAGAAGGCCCGGACCGTTGACCTCGACATCTATACATGTTACGTTTCTTGGCGATGAATGATCCGGTGTCCCGAGTTCGGGGTGAGGTTCGAGGAGCTCCTGGTGGTGACCGGGACCGACGCGCGCTGGCTCGACAACGACCTCCCCCACGTGCGCCGCTGGGGGGCCGCCGCGGCGACCGCGTGATCGAGGGGGCCCAGCGGCACCGCGTGGACGCCGCCGGGGTGCGGCTCGCCGCGGTCGAGCTCGGCGACCGGTCGGCGCCGGCGGTGCTCCTGCTCCACGGGTACCCCGACACCAAGGAGGTCTGGGAGGAGGTCGCCCACCTCCTCGCCCAGCGCTTCCACGTGATCACCTACGACACCCGCGGGGCCGGCGAGTCGAGCGCCCCCGACCGGGCCGCCGGCTACGGCCTCGAGCTCCTCGTCGACGACTGCGCCGCAGTGCTCGACGCCGTGGTGCCGGGACGGCCGGTGCACCTGGTGGGGCACGACTGGGGCTCGATCGCCGGCTGGGAGATGGTCACCGCGGAGCGGATGCGCGGGCGGCTGCGCTCGTTCACCTCGATCGGCGGTCCATCCCTCGACCACACCGCCCACTGGGTGCGGCGGCGGCTGCGCCGGCCCACCCCGCGGGCGCTCGCCGCCCTTGCCGGGCAGGCCGGCCGCTCCTGGTACATCGGCGCGTTCCAGGTCCCCATCCTCCCCGAGCTGGCCTGGCGCACGATGGTGGCGCGCCGCTGGCCGGGCTTCCTGCGCCGGGTCGAGCAGGTGCCGCCGAGCGACCGCCATCCCGCCCCGACCCTGGCCGCGGACGGCGCCCACGGCGTCGACCTCTACCGCCGCAACATGCGACCGCGGCTGGGCCGTCCCCGCCCTGACGCGTTCGCCCATGCGCCGGTGCAGCTGGTGGTGGCGCACCGCGACCACTACGTCTCCCCCCGGCTCTTCGACGACCTCGACCGCTGGGCCACGGTGCGCCGGCGGCGCGGCGTCGATGCCGGTCACTGGCTGCCGCTGACCCATCCGGCGCAGCTGGCCGGCTGGATCGGGGAGTTCGTCGACGAGGTCGAGGCCGGGACCTGGTCCCCGGGCGCGGACCGCCTGGTGCCGGTCACCGGAGCCGGCTCCGGTGGTTCACGGGCGACCCGATGAACGGGCTCACCGGGATTCCTGAGCTCAGTCCGCCTCCGGCTCGGGGTTGGGATCGCGGAGCACCCGGCGCAGCAGGGCGGGCAACGGCAGGTTCTGGAGGGGCGCGCCGACGACGCCGCGGACGCCCTCGAGCAGGCCCTCGATCTGCCGGATGTTGCGGTTCATCTCCTCGGCGACGGCGAGCAGGCGGTCGCGCCGCCAGGCGGTCGAGCCGGGCCACGGTCTCGCGAACGCGCTCGGGATCGACCTCGGTGACCAGCACCTCGAGCAGGGTCGCGGCCCGCTCCAGGGCGACGGCGAGGCGCTCGATCCGCACCGGCGCCTCGAGGGCGCGGCGCAGGGTCGCCCCGGCGTTGAGCAGGTCGAGCATCGCCCGTGGCAGACGGAGCAGCCCGGCGAGGGCGTCAGCGACCCCGGCCGGCTCCCGGGGGCGGGGGCGGCGGTGGCGGCGGCGCCCCCCTCCGTGCCGGGGCGCGGCGGGCGGTGGAGCGCGACCGCGGTCCGTCCGCCGCTCTGGCCATGCCCTCGAGCATGCCACGATCCGCGGTCGCGGAGGCGCATGATCGTCGGTGGGATGGACTGCTGAAGCGGGAGCTGCGCTCGCGCTCTCGCCAGCCGTTAATACGAGCGGTCGAACCAGTTCTGCATCTGCTGGGCGAGCATCACATCGCCGCGCATCTTGAGGTCGCCGCTCATGAAGGCGGCCATCGGCTCGATCGCTCCGGTCACCATGCGCATGAACTTGGGGAGCGCGATCTCGGCGGTCACCTGCGCGGTGCGGTCGGTGCCCGGCGAGGCGGTGCAGGCGCCGTCGTGGATGCTCAGCTGCCAGCTCCGCACCGAGCCGTCGCGGAGCCGAACGTCGTACTGGATCACCGCGGTGCGGCCGGGCGCCCGGAAGGGGAGGAAGCGCCGGGCCATCTCCTCGAAGACCTGGGTGAGAGCGCTGTCCACACCGAGCAGGGTGAGCTGGTCCTCGAGGGTGGCGTCGTCGACGCTGGCGATGTGAGCGGCGACCTCCGCGGGGCTGGGCTGATCGGGGTCCATCGCGGCTACCTCTCGTGGTGGTGGTGCAGGAAGGCGGGCTGGACGCCGCCCCGGCGCCGCCGCGCCGTGAACCTGCGCGCCACCACCGCCTCGACCAGCCGGGGGAGGTGGCGGGCGACCGTGAGCGACAGCGCGGTGGTGCGGCTGGTGGAGAGCTCGCGGGGGCGATGGCTGCAGGCCCGCACCAGCGCCGCCGCCGCCTGCTCGACGCCGTCGGCGTTGACCAGGCCCTCGAGGGCGACGCCCTGCGCCGCCGGGCCCTCGTGGATGGAGGTGCGCACGTAGCCCGGGTACACGGTGGTGACCGTCACCCGGCCACGGTACTCCAGGCGCACCGAGTCCGAGTACGCGGCGAGGCCGCGCTTGCTCGCCGAGTAGGCGGCGGCGTACGGCATGGCGACGATCGCCAGCCCGGAGGCGACGTTGACGAGGTGGCCGCGGCTGCGGAGCAGGTGCGGCAGCGCCGCGGCGGTGGTGATCCAGGCGCCGAGCAGGTTGATCTCCAGGGTGGCGCGGGCCTGGGCGTCGGGGGGAGCGCCGGCGTCCTGGGCGGTGCCGATCCCGGCGTTGTTGACCAGAACGTCGATGCCGCCGAGCCGGCGGGCGGCCTCGGCGACCGCCGCCTGCATCGCCTCGTGATCGCGCACGTCGGCCGTGATCAGCTCGCCGCCGCCGTGCAGGTCGATGCCGCAGACCCGGGCCCCGCGGGCACCCAGCGCCGCCGCGGCGGCCGAGCCGATGCCGCCGCCGGCGCCGGTGATCACCACCCGCAGGCCGGCGATGTCGCGACCGCTCACGACGCCGCCCCCGTGCCCACCAGCCCGCGGCGGGGCCGGGGCGCAGCGGGGCGCCCGGGCCGGACGAGCGAGACCGCCCCGGCGACCAGCACCAGCAGCCAGCCCGCGGTCACCAGGCCGAGGGCGCCGTAGGCGACCACCGCCGGCCAGACCGCGCCGCCGCGGGCCTCGCGCAGGAACATCTGGGAGGCGGGGACGAACGCCTCGGTGCGCTCCGCCCGCAGCGGGATCGCCGCCTGCCCGTACGCGGGATCGGAGGGCATCGCCACCGGGGCGGCGATCAGCAGCGCGCCCCTGCCGAGCAGCAGGATGGTCTTCCAGGTGCCGCCGGTGGGCGCCGGCGACTCCGTCCGCCAGCGACCCGGTGCCACCTCGACCAGCGGAGAGGTGTGCATGCCGCCTCCCTGCCAGGCGTTGACCCGGAAGAGGTCGGCACCCCGGGCCGTCGCCGCAGGGGTGACGTCGACCTCCACGGCCACGTCCTGGTGGAGGGAGGCGCCGCCGAAGCGGTCGAGCGCCGGCCGGGGAGCACCCACCGGGGTGGTGCGCACCACCGCGGTGAGCGGCGCGGAATCGCGGGGCAGGGGCACGGCGAGCAGGCCGATCGCACCGACGCCGGCGAGCGCCGCGACCCGCGCGCCCACCAGCGGACGGCGCCAGGCGGTGGCCCCGGCGAGGGCGGCGCCGAGCACCGCGCCCGCCACCGAGATCAGCGCCGCCGCCCAGATGCCGTGAAGCATCTGCGGCTGCCAGGGTTCGCGGCCCCAGAGGTGGCTGAAGCCCCACTCGGTGGCCAGCCCCACGGTGCCGGCGAGGGCCCCCGCGGTGAGCGCCGAGGTCAGCGCCGTGCGGCCCGACGTGAGCAGGTAGCCGGCCTCGACGCAGAGCGCGATGCCCAGGTAGAGGGGGAAGTGAGGCACCACGTGGCCGAGGCCGGGGCCGACCAGCAGCGCCACGATGCCGCGGACGGCGAGGAAGCTCACGGTGACGCGCACCGCCGCCCAGGCGCCGAGGGCGACCCGGGCGGCGACCATCGGCAGGGTGGCGCCGAGGCCGATGATCACCGGCTGGTAGAGCGCCTGCCACTGGGGCACGCCGTCGTCGAACTCCAGCTGCATGGCGCTGAAGGCGATCAGCAGCCCGGCGGCGGCGGCGAACCAGAGGTTCGCGCGCACCCGGGGACGGCCGGCGTGGCGCCCGGCCTCGCCGAGCAGCAGCCACACCGCCACCGGCGAGAGCACCGCCGAGCCGATCATCAGCAGGTGGGTGGGTCCCCACATGGTCACGTCGACCCCGTAGCTCGCATGCCACAGGTCGTCGAGGGGGAAGCCGGAGAGGCCGCCGGCGCCGATGGCGATCAGTGCGGCGGCGCCGCGGGGGATGCGCAGCCGCCCGAGCGACCAGGCGGTGGCGGCGCCGTCGAGGGTGGCCATCGCGACGCTCAGCGCGCCGGCGGCGCCGAGACCGCCGAGACCGGCGAGGATGAGCACGTGAGCGGGGGTGAGGAGCTGGTCGTCGCGGCCGAGGTCGATGTGCCAGGCCACGTCCCAGAAGAATCCGAGCCCGGCGGAGAGGAGCGCCCAGCCGTGGAGGAGCGCGCCTGCGGCGCACCAGCCGGGCAGCCCGGTGACCCGCTGCAGCGAGGACGAGGCGCGCTCCAGCCAGGAGAGCGGTGCGCGGTGCCCGCCGGCCCGGCCGGTGGCGACCAGCCATCCGGACACGGCCAGCAGCAGCCCGACCACGCCGACCACCCACAGCCACTCGGCCGGGGTGGTGTGGCCGATCGGCTCCGCGGTCAGCGTCGGGATCATGGCGGCTCCTCCAGGAGGGGGCGTCGGCGTAGCTCGTCATGTTATGATGTCACATAGAACTCCGTCAAGATCACCCGTCAGGATGAGGGCGATGAGCCGGACCGGCAGCTTTCTCCACCGCGGGCAGAGGCTCGCGTACACCGTCCACGGCGACGGCGGACGCACCTGCCTGCTGATGCACGGCCTGCTGCTCTCGCAGCGGATGCACCTCCCCCTCGCCACCGCCCTCGCCGAGCGGGGCCACCGCGTGGTCACCCTCGACCTCCTCGGCCACGGACTGTCCGACCGTCCCACCGACATGGCGAGCTACTCGATGCCGCTGTTCGCCGGCCAGGCGGTGGCGCTGCTCGACCACCTCGGGATCGAGCGGGCGGTGGTCGGCGGCACCTCGCTCGGCGCCAACGTCACCCTGGAGGTGGCCGCACAGTTCCCGCCGCGCGTGGAGGGCATGGTCGTCGAGATGCCCGTGCTCGACCACGCCCTCCCCGCCGGGGCGGCGGTGTTCACCCCGATCATGCTGGCGCTCACCCTGGGCCGCCCGGCGATGTCGATGGTCTCGCTGCTCACCCGGATGGTGCCGAGCGCGCTCCTGCCCTTCTGGGTGGACGTGGCCCTCGACATGGTCCGGCAGGACCCGGGCCCGAGCGGTGCGGTGATCCAGGGCATCCTCTTCGACCGGGTCGCGCCTCCCGGCTCGGTGCGACGCACCCTCGAGGCCCCGGCGCTGATCATCGGGCACCACCGCGACCCCGTCCACGTCTTCTCCGACGCCGACATGCTCGCCGCCGAGCTGCCCAACGCACGGCTGGTGGAGGCGAGCACCCTGCTGGAGATGCGGCTGGCCCCGGCCCGGCTGACCGCCGAGATCACCGCCTTCGTCGACGGCTGCTGAGCGCGACCTACCCGGAGAGGAGCCGGTAGGCGCCGTCGGCCACCCGGCCGACCGCGCCGGGCACGGCGGCGTAGGCGAGCTCGACCAGGTTGCCGACCGGGGTGGCGATCCGGCGGGGACGGTGGGCGATGGCGTCGGCGACCAGCTCGGCGGCCTGCTCGGGGCTGAGCGCCGGCATCGGGCGGCGGACGCCGGCGGCCTCGGACATCGGAGTGCGCACCAGCGGCATGTGGATGGTGGTGATCCGCACCCCGTCGCCCTGCACCTCGGGCGCGATGCACCGCGAGAAGGCGTCGAGCGCGGCCTTGGAGGCGACGTATGCGGAGTAGTTGGGAGCGCTCAGCTGCACCCCCTGGGAGGAGATGTTCACGATGTGCCCGGACCTGCGCTCGCGCATCCCCGGGAGCAGCCCGAGGACGAGGCGCACCGCCCCGAAGTAGTTGATCTGCATCGTCCGCTCGTAGTCGTGGATGCGCTCGTACGCCTCGCCCACCGGGCGGCGGATCGAGCGGCCCGCGTTGTTCACCAGCACGTCGACGTGGTCGTGGCGGGCGATCACCTCGGCGATCAGCCGGGCGGCGTCCTCGGGGTCGGCGAGGTCGCAGGGGTGCGCGTGGGCCTCGCCGCCGGCGGACGCGATCCGGCCCCGCGCCTCGACCAGGGCGTCGCGCCGGCGGGCGACCAGCAGCACCACGCCCCCGGCGGAGGCGACCCGCAGGGCGGTGGCGCGGCCGATTCCCGACGACGCGCCGGTGACCATCACCACCCGGCCGCGCACCGCCCGCTCCAGCGAGCCGCCGCGGAGCCCGCGGAGCACCCGTCCGGGCAGGTGCGGAGCCTCGGCGAGGAACCCCTCCGCGCGCCCGATCACCCGACGCGGGCTCCGGCGCCGATGCAGCACCCGAGGATGTGCGCGGTCATCGGGATCTTCAGCAGCGACTGGTTGACGGAGCCGCCGGGCAGGCCGTCGTCATGGCTCATCGCGCGACCTCGTGCACCACCATCGCCGGCCAGTGTAGGTGTGCAGTGGGAGGCAGGTCCTCAGGTCCCGGTCGTCGGGCGGGCGCCCGAGGCGGGTGGGTGGTGAGCTGTCAGTCGCATCCGGCCAGTGCGGGGGTCTGCGCGGATTGCGGGCGGGTTGTGGTTTTGTGGGGCTCTGCGTGTATTTTTGGCTGGCCAGGGGGGAGGGTTTGCGGTCGGTTTGCGCGTGGGTGCCGGGGTTTGCGCCATTGCAATGCGCAGAGTAGGCGGCTGGTCCGGCCAGACGGACCTCGCCAGCCGCCCCTCATCGAACCGGACGTGAGGTTTTCCCTCATCCGGCTCTCCGACGGTGTTCACGTGACCCCTGTCGCAGCGCCGACATAGCGGACCGTGCCAGTGAGGCAGTGCACCCCCAGCGCCCGATTCCAGGCGTAGGTGTGGACTTCGCCCCAGCGCCGCCCACGCTTCTGCCGCTTCTTGCTGTCGAAGAGCGCCAGTCGTTCGTGGACGTAGCTGTCGATCTGGTTGAACTTCCGGCTGGAGTTGCCCCAGCGGAAATATGCGCCCCAGCCTCGGAGGACCGGGTTGAGCTCCCGGACGAGATCGCCGATCGGCCACTTCAGACGGCTGCGCGGAGCCGTGATCGCCTTGACCTTGCTGCGGATCGCCGCCATCGCTCGCCGTGAAGGCCAGCGGTGGCAGTACTTCCATCCAAAGCGCTGAGACATGACCATCCGGTGATGGAACCCCAGGAAGTCGAACCCGTCGTCCCCGCTCGCCATGGCCACCACCCGGGTCTTGTCCGGGTGGAGCCGGAGATGCAGGGCCTGAGCCCGCCCCTGGAGCCATTGCAACGCCCGGTGCGCGTCGGCCTGAGACCGGCACAGGACCACGGGGTGAGTAGCCCGGGGGAATCTCACCCCCGGGCTCTCGCAGAACCGTGCTTGAACGTCTCCGCTCACACGGCTCCCCTTGCCCAGCCATCGGGCCGCACGCCCAAGCGCCAGTGCGCGAAGAGGTCGGGTTCGCGTCTCGCGACGCTCGCCACGAACACCCGCGCCCGCCGTTCATGACCGCGCAGCCGCTTGAATTTCCGCCGGGCCCAGCGAACCAGGTACCGGTTGATGTTCCGAAGGGACGGATACAGCATGGACGGGTAGTAGCGTCCGTAGTAGTTGATCCACCCCTGCACGATGGCGTTGCACATGCGTGCCAGGTCACCGAGGGTCTTGTCACTGCGCAGTTGAAGGCGCCAGTGGCGGATCTCTCGCCGCATCGCCCTGGTCGCATCGTCACTCACTGCCGGACTGAAGTTGACGAAGAACCGGTCGTACTTCACACTCCGGGACAGCCGTGGACGAAACGTGTACCCGAGGAAGTCGAACCGTTCGTGCTCGGAGGAGCCGGGTCGGTCATCATCTTTGCAGTACACGATGCGCGTCTTCACCGGATGAACCTCCAGCTTGCAACGCGCCAACCGTTCGGTGATGCGCCTCAGAATATACCGCGCCTGTTGCTCGTCTTTGCAGTGCACCACTACATCATCGCAGTAACGCTCCCACCAGGCGAGCGGGTACGTCCGCTTCATCCAGGCGTCGAACGCATAATGCATGAACAGGTTGGCCAGCAGGGGTGAGATCGCCGAGCCCTGTGGACTGCCTTGCTCTCGCGCGACCAGTGTGCCATCCTCACGCTGCAGCGGCGCTTTCAGCCACCGCTCGACATAGAGGAGGATCCACTGTGCCTCGGTGTGATGGCGTACAGCCGAGAGAACGAGATCGTGATCCAGAGTGTCGAAGAAGGCCTTGATGTCCAGGTCAATGACCCAGTCGCGCCTCCAGCATCTCTCCCGGCAGACCCCCACCGCCTGCAGTGCTGAACGCCCCGGCCGGTAGCCGTACGAGTCGGGGTGGAAGATCGGTTCCACCGTCGGCTCCAAGTGCAGCTTGACGACCGTCTGGGCGATCCTGTCGGCGACAGTTGGCACGCCGAGAACTCTCGTCCCTTTCCCGTCTTTCTTCGGTATTTCGACCATGCGCACCGGCGGCGGGAAGTAGCTCCCCGAAGACATGCGATTCCAGAGCTTGTAGAGGTTCCCCTTGAGGTCCCGCTCGAACTCCGTGATCGTCTCTTCGTCGACACCAGCCGCCCCCTTGTTGGCCTTGACCCTCAGATAGGCCTCCCAGACCACCTTCTTGGAAATCTCATATGGCTTCGGCTTGCTCGCCGGCTCCTCCCTCACGGTTGGCCGCCAAACAAGCCCAGGCAAGCCGCCCCCTTCGCTCCACCCGCATTACCAGGCTTCATCGCTACTACAGGGCAGTCCGTCCCTGTGCCCCGCCTCGGTACTCTGCTCCTCGCAGTTTCTGCTGCTTGGAGGTCTCCCTTTCGCGGCCACCAGGAGCTCGCCCCCGTTGACCACAGCATCGGGACCACAGGTTCCCACGTTCCGCACAAGAGCCTGAACCGGGCTCGCGCCACCTCCAAGCCGGACGCCGCGCGGGCAGTAAGCAGGTCGCCCCCGCACTCATCCCGAGGTAACGACTCCCCCTCGGTTTCGACGTCGTCGATACGCTTTCGGCAGGTCATCAGTGGTTCACTTGCGTTCGCCTTCCCGGCTCTCACCTGACGCACTGGCTGTGCGCCTTTTCCGCAACGCTCAGCACCCCGGCATTGACCGGAGCACCTTGCGGTGGTTTGCAGCCTCCCCCTGCAGGGCGGCTGCGGAGGGCCATCCTCCATCTCCTGTGCAGCATCACCTCCGTCGGGTCACCTACCCATGACACCTCCTTCAGTGTTCGTGGCACACCGTCGTCCGCGTACCGGACGAACCTCCCGAGATGGGTCGCCTCCTTCTCCCAGAGCGCGTCAAGGGCATGGCCGTAGATGTTGGACAGGAGCGGGGAGATGACCCCGCCCTGGGGCACGCCGGTGGAGGAGGAGACGGTGACACCGTCTTCCTTGACGCCGGCGCGGATCCACATCCGAATCAGCCGAAGCACCCGTCGATCGCTGACCCGCCGGGCCACCAGGCCCAGGAGAAGGTCAGGATCGAGGCTCCCGAAGTAGTCGGCGAAGTCGACCTCGACCACCCAGCGCCCCCCGGCGTTGATCTCCCGGCGGATGCACTCCAGAGCCTGGTGCGCCGACCGCCGGGGACGGAAACCGAAGGAGCAGGGCAGGAAGCTGGCCTCGAAAATGGGCTCGAGCACCAGCTTGGCCGCGGCCTGGACCACCCGATCCCGGACACCGGGGATGCCCAATGGGCGGCGTTCGCCCAGACGTCCCGGCTTGGGGATGTAGACCCTGCGCACCGCCTGCGGCCGGTACCGGCCGGCCACCAGCAGCTCGCGCAGTTCCGCCAGCATCCGCTCCACCCCGAGGGCCTCGATGGCCTGCAGGGTCTCGCCGTCGATGCCGGCGGCGCCCCGGTTGCGCCGCACCTGTTCCCAGGCCCGGCGGAGAACATCGGGGCGAGCTACCCGGTCGTAGAGAGCATGGAACCTCCTCTGACGTTGCTGCTTCGCGGCCACGTAGAGCGCTCGCTGGAGTGCGCGGACTTTGTCGACGGGGTGGTTGGCGATCGCCATGCCCTCACCCGCCCCTCGCAGCGTGCGCGTCACCGAAGTGCGGGGCCTTCCCTCGGCCGGGTTGTGTTGTCCCGGCTGTCATCGGTACTACGCCCCGCTCCGACTCCCTTCGCACCGCCCTCGACTTCGGGATCGCCTTATACGAGGGCAAGCTTCCGCGGCTACCGACACTGCCCACGGGTGCGGGAGGGTCTCCCCAGTTGACCAATCGGCCTTCGCTGCATGCCGTCTCCTGTACGCCGGAGGAGTTCCAGGCTGCTCCAGAATCCCAGGCCTGGACTGCTGCCTTCGCCCAACGTCCCAGGGCTCGGCCTCCTCGGTCCCTCACGGGCCAAACTTTCGACGCGGCAGAGTTCACGATCGTTGCGGCCTGCAGCTTTGCTTCTCCTCGCTTCGACGCACAGGTCTCCCCGTACGCCGGAGGTTGACTACCGGGCTCCTCTGGTGGCTTGCCCGGATGGGACTTTCACCCACTGGTCGATTGGCCCTTTGCTGGGCACGAGAACATGTGTTTGCTATAATTGCTGTGCAATGACAATGAGCGCAATGCCTGACCGTCACTCCACGCGCACCAGCTTGGCGCCGTCGTGCGAGATGCGCGAGCTGGCGGTGCGGATGCATGCCGATGCGGCGCGGATGGCGGAGCTGGTCTGTGCATTCGCGGATGGCGGGGATTGGCGGCGGGCGGGAGTGCGCTGCTGCGCGGACTGGGTGATGGCCAACCTCGGGTTCGACCGGTACACCACCGACAAGCTGCTGCGCGCCGGGGTCGCCGCGCGGCGGCTGCCCGCGGTCGCCGAGGCGTTCTCCGCGGGAGCTGTCGCTCGACACCGTCGGGAATGCTGAGCAGCGTCGCCACCGTCGAGGACCAGGGCGCATGGGTGAAGGTGGCGCGTGAGTCGTCGCCTGCGCAGCTGGTGGGGCGACCTCGGGACGCTCCAGCTGCGCGGCGCGCTGCCGCCGGAGGAGGGGGCGCGGTTCCGCCTCTCCCTCGAGAAGGCGGCGCGCCGGCTGGCCTCGGAGCTGCCGGCTGATCCCCACCCCGCCGACGATCCCGCTGCGGCGCTGTGGGCCGACGCGCTGGTCGCGCTGTGCACCACCGGGCACGGCGGCGGGAGTGCGCCGTCGCCGGCGCAGCTGGTCGTGCACGTCGACCTCGGTGTGCTCACCGGCGAGACGGCGGACGGGCGCTGCCACATCCTCGACGGTCCCGCCCTCTCCGCCGCGGCGGCGCGGCGGCTGGGGTGCGACGCCACCATGGTCACCCTGCTCGAGCGCGATGGGCAGGTCGTCGGCGGCGGACCCGAGCGGCCGGGCATCACGCCCCGGATGCGGCGCGCGGTGCAGGGCCGGGACGGCACCTGCCGCTACCCGGGCTGCGCGATCCCGGCGACCCGGACCGACGCCCACCACATCCACCACTGGATCGACGGAGGTCCGACGAGACTCTGGAACCTCCTCTCGCTCTGCGAGTACCACCACAACCGGCACCACGACGGCGAGTACGACATCCGCCACACCGCCGGGGGTGACCTCTGCTTCGAGACCCACGACGGCCTGCTGGTCGGCACCGCCACCGGGGGGTGCCGGAGGCGGCCGGGGCGCAGGGCGGGCCCGGCATGAACCTGACCGCGCGCCTACGCCCCCAGGAGCAGCGAGAGGGTGTCCTCGCTCAGCGGAGTGGAGGTGGCGGCGGCGGTGCAGGGCAGCTTGCTCAGCGGACCGGCGGGCAGCACGCTGCAGGGGATCGGGACGTTCGGCACCAGCCCGAAGGTCTCGACCCGCACGTAGTGCTGGCGGCTGTCGCCGGGCGAGCAGGGCTGGGCGGGGTTCTTGGAGCAGGGGTCGCTGCCCGCGAACGCCGACCGGATGTTCTCGATGGCGCTGATGATCCCGGGAGTCGCGTCCACCGGCTGGCCGGGCTGCAGTCCGCGCAGGTTGGCGCCGAATGCCGCCAGCAGGTCGTTGAACTGGTTCAGCCGGTCGATCACCCCCGGCGCCTGGTCGAGGATGCCGCGGATGTTGCCGCCCTGCCCGCTCAGCGCGGTGTCGAGGGTGGTCAGGGTGCTGTCGGCGTGGCTGAGCAGCGACTGCAGGTGGTCGGAGTTGGCGGCGAACGCGGCCAGGGTGCGGTCGGTGCTCGCCACCAGCTGGTCGAGCGGCACCTGTGCGAAGTCGGCGTTGAAGGACTCGTTCTTGACCAGCATGTCGCTGAGGTTCGTGCCCACGGCGTCGAGCGCCTGCACCGGGTCGAGCAGCCCGGCGGTGAGCGTCCGGGCGTTGGCGACCAGGTGGTTGACGTCGTCGCCGCGGCCGGCGGCGGCCTGGCCGAGCTGGACCAGCGCGGTCTGCAGGCTCGCCCGCTCCGGCGCGCCGAGCGCGTGGAGGATCTGATCGAGGTCGACCGGGAGCACCGTCTGCTTCTCGGGGATGACGTCGCCGCTGCCGATCGACGGCGCCGACGCGCTGCCGGGTGCGATCTCGAGGAACTTGGGGCCGAAGAACCCGTGGGGACGCAGCATCACCGTGGCGTCGCGGTGGACGTCGGCGAACTGCGAGTCGACGTTCATCACCGCCAGCGCCGCGCCGTTGCGGCTCTCGATGCCGACCACCTCGCCCACCTTCACCCCGGCGATCTCCACCGAGGCGTGGGGGGCCAGCGAGTCGGCGTCGGCGAGCTGGGCACGCAGCTCGACGTGATGGCTCCAGGGCACCGGGATCGGCGAGCCGGGCAGGCCGCCGACGACCACGCCGACGAGCACGAGGACGATCATCGCGATGGTCACGATGCCGGTGGTCACCGGGTTCACCCGGGGCTGCGTCCTCATCAGGGCGCTCCCCAGAGGTCGAAGGTCGCCAGCGAGGCGCCCGAGCCGCCGGTGGGCCACCAGTCGCCGAGCAGGCCGCCGAGCAGCGGCGGCAGCAGTGTCGGACCCGGGTGTGGGCCGAGGATGCCGGGCAGCAGGGGCAGCAGCGGGAGTTGGGGCAGCTGGGGCAGCGAAGGGGTGGTCCTCTGCGCGGGCGGCGAGGTGGGCAGGGTGCAGCTGCCGGTGGGCATCAGCCCGCTGCAGTCGATGCCGAGCAGGTTCTGGCGCAGGAAGTAGCCGTCGCGGTCGCTCTGGGAGATGGCGTCGCCGATCTCGTGGATGAGCGTGATCGCGGAAGTGAGGCCACTGGCCTGGAACGCCTGGGTCTGGGGCAGCAGCGAGGCGAGCAGGCGGTCGAACTGGCCGGCGACGGGGGCGAGCTGCTGCAGCCCGGCGGCGAGCTGCGGGGCACCGCCGTTGCCGAGCACCCGGTGGGCGGTCTGGTTCAGCGCGCCGGTGTTGCTGATGAAGCCGCGCACCGCATCGGGATTGGCGGCGAGCGCGCCGGTCACCGAGTTCATGTTGTCGATGACCCCGGCGAGGTCGTTGCGGCTGCGGTTCAGCTGGTCGGCGAACGTGCCGAGGCTGGCGAGGATGGTGCTGAGGTCGGCGTCGTGCTGGGCCAGGGTCGCGGTCGGCGACTGGCCGTGCACCGACAGGTCCCGGAGGCCGGGGACGAGCTGCTGCAGGTTCCCCTCCTGTCCCTGCACCCCCGCGCCCACGGTCCTGATCAGGTTGGTGAGCGCCTGCCGGGTGGGCGGGTCGAAGGTGTTGAGCAGCTGGTCGAAGTCGACCACCGGCCGGGTCGCCACCAGGGGGATGAGGCCGTTCTCGGCGAGGTGGTGGGTGTGGTCCTGGCCGGGGACGAGCTCGACGTACTTCTGGCCGAGCAGGGTGGCGAGCCGGATGTTCGCGGCGGTGTCGGCGGGCAGCGGCCACTCCGCGCCGTCGACGTGGAAGGTGAGGTCGGCGTGGTCGCCCCGCGCGATCACCTGGGTGACCTGGCCGACCAGCCGGCCGGCGATGCGCACGTCGCTGCTCACCGCGATCCCGTCGACGTCGGTGACCTGGGCGGTCACGGTGTGGGTGCTCGCCCAGGGGGCGGCGAAGTTCACATTGATCCAGCCCATCACCATCACCACGGCGCCGATCACCACGGCGGCGAGGACGCCGGCGAGCACGGGGCTGATCCGGGGCCCGCGGGCGCTGCCGATCATCCGAACATCCCCGCGAGGTCGAAGCTGCCGCCGTCACCGGCGGCCGGCGCCGATGCGCCCGCCTGGGTGGCGCCGCCGGAGCCGGAGTCGCTCGACCCCAGCCTGTAGCTCGGGGTGAAGGGACAGCCCTTCTGCTCGCCCGAGATGGCGGTGTGCTGGCCGCCGCAGGGCTGGGCGTTGTGTCCGGGCTGGTTGAGCACGGCGTCGACGCGCAGGGTGTCGATGCCGTTGATCGAGTACCCGGTGCCGCTGATGAACTCGTCGAGGAGCATGTCGAGGTGAGGGATGTGGGGGTCGACGGCCTGGATCAGCGGCGCCAGCACCGACCCCGCCTGCTGCAGGCGGTCGAGCGCGCCCGGGCCCTTCTGGAAGATCGCGGCCAGGTTGCGCTGCTCACCCTGGAGGCCGGCGTCGAGGCTGGACAGGGTGCCGGCGGCGTGGTCGAGGGTGCCCTGGAGCTGGTGCTGCTTCGCCGCCAGCGCCCCGAGCAGCGTGTTGCCGCCGGCGATCAGGCCGCGGAGGTGCTGGTCCTCGGAGGCGAGCTTTGCGGTGATCGTGTCGAACTCGGCGTTGAGCGCGTCGAGCTCCGGGCTGCGCTGCGCCAGGACGTTGGTCAGCGGGATCAGCGCCGCCGTGAGGGGGTCGAGCTGGGCGATGGCGGCGTTCAGGTCGGTGGCGCCGTGGCCGCCGAGGGCGATGACCCCCTCCTGCAGCTGGGTGCGGATGGCGGTGCGCACGTCGGCGTTGAACACGTCGGCGAGCTGATCGAGGTTGACCGGGCTGCTGGTGTCGGCGACGCCGAAGACGTGGCCGTCGCCGATCGCGGGCGCGCCCGCCGCCCCCGGGCTGAGGTCGACGAAGACGTTGCTCAGCACGCCCTTGGGGCGCACCGCGACGTGCGTCCCCTGGTGCAGCGGCCAGTGGCTCGAGTCGATGGTGAGCACCGCCTCGGCGTAGGGGCCGGTGCGGGGGTCGGCACCCACGGTGATGCTGTCGACGGTGCCCGCGGTGACCCCGGCGACGCGGACGTCGTTGCCGGTCACCAGGCCGTCGGCGTCGCTGAAGCGCGCGGTGACGTGGTGGACGTCGGAGCCGCCGCCGAGGAAGGCCAGGCCGGCGGCGGCCGCCCCGGCGAGGGTGAGCAGGATCAGCGGCCGGTTCACTGCGACTGCCCCGCGGCGAAGGCGGCCAGCACCGACAGCGGGTCGGAGATGCCCGAGCTGTGGGTCGCCGCCCCCTGGCCGGTGAGCTGCGGGCAGATCGTGCCGATGGCGCCCTGGAGGCCGAGCAGGCCGAGCACCGGGCTCAGGGTGGTCTGGACGGTGTCGCAGTGGAAGGAGAGGTCGATGTTCAGCGCGGAGTGCTGGCCGGCCGGCGGGGTGAAGAGCGAGGCCCACTGCTGGGTCACCCTCAGGCCGGTCGGGGTGGTGATGGTGAGCTGGTCGTTGGGGTAGTTCAACTGCCCGAGCAGGGTGCCGGTGAACACCTCGTCGATGCCGCAGTTGGGCTTGCCCGGGCAGCCCGCGTTGGGATCGACCACCTGCCCCAGGAAGCCGCGCTCGGCGCCGAGCGCGGGGGCGAGCCTCGCCAGCGCCTGGCGCTGGGCGTCGACGGTGGGCGCCGCCGCCGCGTTCAGCTCGGCGGCCACGTTCGAGGCCTCGCGCAGGGTGGTGATCAGCGACTGGTCGCGCTGGGCGATCGCCCCGAGGGCGACGTTGCCGTTGGCGAGCAGCCCGGCGAGCTGCTGGTGCTCGTCGCCGAGGGTGCCCATCAGCGTCGCCAGGTTGGTGAGGATGCGGCCCATCTCGGGGTTGTCCCTCTCGTAGACCTGCGCCACCGGGACCAGGTTGGCCACCCCCTGCTGGAGCTGCGGGATGATCGCCTGCAGGTCGCCGGCGCGGTGCTGGGTGGCGGCGTCGAGCGCCTGCAGCACCAGCCGCTGCTCCTCGCGGGTCCTGGCGTCGAAGGCGTTGAAGATCTGGTCGGCCTCCACCGTGGTGGTGGTGCTGCTCTCCGGCAGGGTGCCGTTGCTGGCCAGCTCCTCGCCGCGGCGGTCGCCGGGCACGAGGTCGACGTACTTCTCGCCGAGCAGCGTCTTCGGCCGCACCTTGGCGGTGCCGTTCGAGTACACCGGTACCGCCCGGGAGTCGCTGATCTGCATGGTCACCACGGTGGCGTTGGGATGGGCGGGGTCGCGGACGACGGCGGTGACCTTGCCCACCTGCACCCCGGCGACGCGCACGTCGGCGGCGGTGGGCACCCCGTCGGCGTCGGCGAAGACGGCGCGCACCCTGTAGCCGGCGCTGAGCGGGTTCGGCTGGCCGATGTTCAGCGCCAGGAACTCCATCGCGCCGATGCACACCGCGGCGAAGAGCAGCACCATGACGGCGTTCACGATCACCCGGCGGCGGCTCACGGGGTGTCTCCCATCACCGCCGCCCACATGTCGTTGGGGGCGGCGGACGGCGGCGCGCTCGACGCCGGGGTGGCGGTGCTGGTGCCGGTGGAGCTGCAGGTGGTGAAGCAGCTCACCGCGTAGATCGACCAGAGGTGCTGCTTGCCGTCCGGCGACAGCGGGTCGGGGGTGCTGGGATCGGTGTCCGCGAACGAGGTGGCGAGGTTCGGGAACACGTCGTGGATCTGGTCGCGGAACGGGTAGATCGCGCTCAGCACCCGGTTGCTCTGGTCGAGGAAGCCGGTGGTGTTCGCCAGCGCCCCGGGCAGCGCCTTCAGGGTGCTCTGCAGGTTCGGCGCCTGACCGCTGACCAGCACGTCGAGGTTCTGGAGGAGCAGGTCGGCCTGCTGCACGGTGCCGCCGATCTGCTGCTCCTGGGCGGCGAGCTGGGCCATCACCTGGTTGAAGGTGCCGAACTCGTCGCGGACCTGGTCGCGCTGGCCGGCGAGGGTGGTGTAGAGCTTCTGGAGCTCGACCACCACGTCCTGGAGCTGCTGGCGCCGGGTGGTGAGCACGGTGGCGGGACCGTTCAGCGAGCCCAGCAGCCGGTTGGTGCTGCTCGCCTCGGCGTTGAGGTCGGTGCCGCGCCCCGCGAGCGCCTGGCCGGCGCTGCCCAGCAGCAGCTGGAGGCGGTCGCGGGTCTGCGGGTCGAGGATGGCGAGCACCTGGTCGATGGCCACCGGGGTCAGGGTGTGCTCGACCGGGATCCGGCCGCCCGAGGCCATCTCCCCGCTGGCGGCGGTGCCGCGGGAGAGCTCGACGTATGTCTCGTTGAGCAGGTTCTTCTTGCGCACCTCGGCGCCGCTGTCGCGGTGGAGGGGAAGGGCCTGGCTGTCGTCGATGGTCATGCTCACCCGTGCCTGGCCGCCCACCGCCTGGACGTCGTCAACCCGCCCCACCCGGACGCCGTCGACGTAGACCTCGTTCTTGGGGAGGATGCCGTCGCCGCTGGAGAACACCGCGGTGACCCGGAAGAGGTGCTGCCAGGGCCAGGTGATGCCGATGCTGGCCACGATGGTGAACAGCACCAGGCTGCAGAAGCCCAGGTACAGAGCCGTGATCGGCAGGTTCCAGCGGCTTCTCATGCGCCGATGAACCCCGCCAGGGTGATCAGCTCGCCGGCCCCGCCACCGTCCGTCCACGCCGCCGGCCTGGTCGCCGTCGGGGTGTAGCCGTTGCCGGTGCACGAGCCCGGGGTCGGGGTGATCAGGCAGATGCGGAAGATCGGCAGCCCGGTGCCCAGCGGTGTGGTGCCCGGGGGCACCGACTCCAGCGCGCCGCCGGTCGAGGTCGGGCCCCGCAGCAGCGACTGCTCGAAGGCCTGCAGGGTGCCGTCGGAGAAGCTGGTGCCGATCTGGGCGAGCAGCCCGGCCTCGCTCTGCAGCTCGTTGACCAGGCGCGGCGCCCGCTGGATGAGGTCGCGGACGCTCGCCAGCGCGGGGTCGATGGCGGCGTTGAGGTCGGTGAGCACCGCCTGGCTGTCGACGAACTGGCGGCTGAACGCCTGCCGCTCCGCCTCGACCGCGTTGAGGGTCTTCTGCCCGTTGGTGATCAGCTGCTGCAGCTGGGTGATCTGGTCGTTCTGGGTGAGCTTGCCCAGCACCCCGTCGAGGCCCACGAGGATGCGGTCGAGGTCGGCGTCGCGCTGGTTGAGCGTCTTCCCGGTGGTCGCGAGGCTGTCGAGGTTGGCGTGGGCGGCGGCGATCGCCTGGTTGAGGTCGGCGCCGGTTCCGGCGAGCCCGGCGCCGAGGTCGTTGATCAGGCTGCGCGCGGCGGCGCGGGTGCTGGTGTCGAGGCTGTTGAGGAAGGCGTCGAGCTCCACCGGCACCGCGCTGGCGCCGGCCTGCAGCGGCTGCGAGGCATCGTAGGCGGGGGCGCTCGCCGGGCCGTCCTGGAGGTCGACGTACTTCTCGCCGAGCAGCGACCGCGGCCGGATCCCCGCGGTCACCCCGCGGTGGAGCGGCCAGTTGGCGTCGGCCACCTCGACCACGATGCGGGCGTGGCCGTCGGCGGTCGGCTCGATGCTGCTCACGCTGCCCACCCGGGCGCCCGCCTCGAGGACGTCGCTCCCCGCCACCAGCCCCGACGCCGACTGGGGGTAGGTGATGGACACGCGGTGCGCAGGCCGCCCCGCCAGCCCGGGGGCGGCGGCGGCGACGAGCACCACCACCGCGATGAGCGCGGCGACGGCGAGACCGGCGGCGAGGGGACGGCGGAACATCTGCTCGAGCTGCCTCAGTCCATCCCCAGGGGGCCTTCGGAGTCGGCGGTGAAGAACTGCCGGACGAACTCGTCGGGAGAGTGCTCGATCTCCTCCCGGGTGCCGAAGTGGCGCATCTTCCCCTTGTAGAGGATGCCGACGTAGTCGGCCATGCGCTGCACCGCGAAGACGTTGTGGGTGACCACCACCACCGTCGCCTGGTACTTGGTGGCGATCTCCTTGATGAGGTCGCAGAGCAGCGTGGTGCGCACCGGGTCGAGGCCGGAGTCGGGCTCGTCGACGAGCAGGATCCTCGGCTCCATGACCAGGGCGCGGGCGAAGCCGGCGCGCTTGCGCATCCCGCCGCTGAGCTCGTTCGGCATCCGCTTCTCGGCTCCCGCCAGGCCCACCTCGCTGAGACGGGCGATGACGGTCTCGCGAATCTGGTCCTCGCCCATCCTGGTGTGCTGCCGGAGGGGGAAGGCCACGTTGTCGTAGAGGTTCATCGACGAGAAGAGGGCGCCGTCCTGGAAGAGCATGCCGATGGAACGACGCAGCTCCAGGATCTCTTTCTCCCTCAGATGGGGGACCGACTTGCCGTCGACCACGATGTCGCCGGCGTCGGGCATCAGCAGGCCGACGATGTGGCGCAGGCTGACGCTCTTCCCCGTCCCCGACGGGCCCATCAGCGCGGTCACGCCGCCCCGGGGGATCCGGCAGGTGACCCCGTCGAGCACCTTGAAGGAGCCGAAGGCCTTGCGCAGGTCCTTGAGCTCGATGACCGGGTCCATGTTCCAGGTGGCCACCGACTGGTTGGTGCCCGGCTGGTTCTGCCGGCCACCCGCGGGCGTCGCCACCCCGGCCGGGGGAAGCTGGAAGGACGTCATCGCCTGCAGTGCCTCATCAGATCTGGATCGGAAGATTGGGGTTGTTCCCCCAGAAGATCTGGGTGAGCACGGCGTTCACCACCACCACCATGACCAGGGCGGTCGCCATCGTCTTCGCCACCGCGCGGCCGATGCCCACCGCCCCTCCGGTCACGTTATACCCGTGGTAGACGGCGACGCTGACGATGAGGATGGCGAAGACCACCGCCTTGGTCATCGAGAAGAGCAGGTCCTGGGTGTTGAGGAAGCGCCAGAAGTAGTCGAAGTACACCCCGTCGGACACCTGCCGGATCTGGAAGTGCTGGACCAGGTACGACCCCAGGTACGACACCGCCAGTGACAGCAGGTACATGAACGGGAGGACGATGAAGCAGGCGAGCATGCGCACGCTCACCAGGTAGACCCGGGTGGGCATGCTCATGATCTCGAGGGCGTCGATCTCCTCGTTGACCCGCATCGTGCCGAGCTCGGCGACCAGGCCGCAGCCCACCTTGGCGCCGATCGCGAAGCCGAAGAAGAGCGGGGTGATCTCGCGGGTGTCGCAGATGGCGTTGAAGACCCCGGTGAGGGTCAGGGCGCCGATCTGGGAGAGCGAGTAGTAGGCCTCGACGCTGCACTCGGCGCCGGTGGCGGTGGTGAGCACCAGCGCGACCGGGGTCGAGCCGATGGCGATGAACGCCGCGTACCACCACACCTCGCGCATGTAGCGCAGCGCCTGCGGGATCTGGATGAAGGTGACGAACGCGAACTGGACGACCTCGCCGAGGGTGCGGGTCCAGTCGCGGACGCGGGACAGGGCGGTGGCCATCAGCGTCTCACCGCAGCACGTTGCTGGAGTGGAAGAGGGCGAGCACCGTGGGCGTGTACAGGTATTCGAAGACCTGGATGCTGATGAAGGACGCGACCACCGCCTGGTGGACCGCGCGCGCCACCCCCTCGGCGCCGCCCCGGGCGGTGATGCCCTTGTAACAGCAGATGATCGAGACCAGGACTCCGAAGATCATGCATTTGAGCTCGCCACCGTAGAGGTCCTGCAGGGTGCCCTCGGTGAAGAAGGTGCTGAGGAAGGCGCCGGGATTGACGCCGACCAGGTGCACCGAGGCGAGGTACCCGCTGAGGCAGGTGAAGGCGATCATCGGGATGTTGTAGAGGGCGGTCATCAGCGCCATCGCGGCGAAGCGCGGCACCACGATGAATGCGATGGTGCTGATCCCCATCACCGAGAGCGCCTCGAGCTCGTCGCGCACCTTCCGGGCGCCGAGGTCGGCGGTGATCGCGGTGCCCGCCACCGCGGCCACCATCAGCCCGGTGGCGACCGGGGCGAACTCGCGGACGTTGGCGAGAACCATGAAGCCGCCCACCCGGTAGTCGGCGCTCGCGATCTTGAAGAAGGTGCCCGCCTCGAGGGCGACGATCGCGCCCCAGCCGAAGCCGGTGAGCAGCAGCGGCACGAAGCACACGGTCATGATGAACCGGCACTGCTCGAGGAACTCGGCGAGGTAGAAGGGCCGGCTGAAGATCCCCCGGACCGCCTGGGCGAGGAGGATCGACTGCTCGCCGAGCGTGGTGAGGCCCTGGCGTGCACGGGCTACCACAGGACCGTATCTTCCATCGACTTCCAGCCGGCCCGAGGGCGGGCGGTGAGCTGCTCTCGCTGACGCCCCACGGCCACGCCGTCCCCAGGGGTGCAGGCTGAGTATAGGTGAGCCTCCAACGTGAAGCGTCACGAAACGGTGTCGAGTTGCCGGCGCCCCAGCGGATCGCCGCCGCCGGGCGCCGTATGCTGCCGGCCATGCCCCCGGCGCCGCTGCTCAGCGTGGTCGTCCCCACCCGCAACGAGGCGGCCAACCTCCCCGTCCTGGTCGAGCGGCTGCGCTCCGCGCTCGAGGGCATCGCCGCCGAGCTGTGCTTCGTCGACGACAGCGACGACGACACCCCGGCCCAGCTCGAGGCCCTCGCCGCCGGCTCCGGCGGATCCGTCCGCTGCCTGCTGCGCCAGGGCGCCGAGCGCTCCGGCGGGCTGAGCACCGCGGTCGTCGCCGGCCTCCGCCTCGCCACCGGCAGCTTCGTCTGCGTCATGGACGCCGACCTCCAGCATCCCCCGGAGGTCATCCCCACGATGCTCGAGGCGGCCACCGCCGGCGCCGACCTGGTGGTCGCCAGCCGCTACGTCGAGGGCGGCTCCCGGCGAGGCCTCGACGGCGCCACCCGCCGCCTGGTCAGCCGCGGGGCCACCGCCGTCGCTCGCAGCCTCTTCACCGAGGCACGGCGCAGCACCGACCCGCTCTCCGGGTTCTTCCTCTGCCGCCGCGCCCTCGCCGACGGCATCGAGTTCCGGCCGGTGGGCTTCAAGATCCTCCTCGAGCTGCTGGTGCTGCTGCCCCGCGAGGTGCGGGTGGTGGACGTGCCGCTGCGCTTCATGCCCCGGGAGCGGGGCACCAGCAAGGCGAGCGCCCGCCAGGGCCTCCTCTACCTCCGCCACCTCCGCTCCCTCTTCCTCGACGTCAAGGGCTCGGCCCGGCGCTGGAAGTTCGGCCTGGTGGGGATCAGCGGGCTGCTCGTCTTCCTACCACTGCTCGCCCTGCTCAGCGGCCCGGTGGGCCTGCATCCGCTGCTCGCGGTGGTGCCCGCCTACGCGGTGGCGCTGGCCTGGAACACCACCCTCAACCGCCTCTGGACCTACTCCGACCGGCGCCGCCGCGCCGGCGGCGAGGGCCTCGCCTCCTATCTCCGCGGCGCGGCGCTGTCGGGAGCGCTGATGTACTCGACCTACGCGATCCTGGTCGAGACCGGCCGGCCGGCCGATGCCGCCGGCGCGGTGGCGGCGCTGGTGGCGATGGCGGCGAACGCGGCGCTGAACCTCCGGGTGGTGCAGCGCCGGCCGTCGGCGTGGACCGACGTCGCCGTCAACCGTGGCGTCCAGGCCGCCCTCGCCGAGCTCGCCGCGGCGGTGAGCGCCGACCGCGCCTACCTCCTCCCCGCGGGTCCCCACCCCGGCGGCGGCGCGGTCCCCGGCGCCCTGCTCGCCCGGGTGGTGGCCGGGCAGCGTCCCGCGCTCTGGACCGAGTCCCCCTCCCACCGGCCCCAGCGGCGCACCAACATCGAGATGAGCTCCACCCTGCTGCTCCCGGTGGTGCGCGAGAGCGAGGTGCTCGCCGTGGTGGTGTGCGAGCGCCGGGCGACCAGCGGCTTCGACGACCAGGCGCTGGAGACCGCGACCCGGGCGGTGGACGGCCTGGTCACCGCCCTCGCGGGCATCGACGGCCCACTGCCGGTCGCCGCTCCCTCCGGGAGCTGACCTGCCATCATCCCCACCGCCTCTCCCCCCACTCCCGGAGGTCTCAGCCGATGCGCGCTGGTCTGCGATCCGCCACCGCCGCCGCCGCCGCCCTGCTGCTGCCGCTGCTGCTCGGCGGCTGCGGGAGCGGGGCCGGCCCGCTGCGCATCGGCGCGGTCTTCCCGATGACCGGTCCGCAGTCGGGTGGATTCGCGCGCGAGGAGCTCACCGGCGTCGAGATCGCCCGAGATCTGGTCAACGCCGACGGCGGCGTCGCCGGGCGGCCGATCCAGCTCGACCTCCGCGACCTGCCCGGCCGCGACGTCGGCCCGCAGCGGGCCGAGGAGCTGCGCCGCGACGGCGTCCCGGTGGTGCTCGGCGCCTACAGCTCCGACCTCTCGATGCCGGTGAGCTACGCCACCTCGACCGCGGGGATGGTGTACTGGGAGGCGGGCGCGGTGGCCGACCAGCTCACCGGGCGCGGGCTCGACCGGGTCTTCCGGGTCGGCGCCACCGGCTCCAACCTCGGCGACAACTCCGGGCGCTTCGCGGCCACCCAGCTGGCACCGATGATCGGCCGGCCCGCCGGGTCGCTCCGGGTCTCGCTGGTGGTCGCCGACGACGACTACGCCCGCTCCGTCGCCGACGCCGCCACCGCCACGGTGCGGGCGGCGGGGATGCAGGTGGTCAGCACCGGCACCTACTTCCCCGGGGCGCCGCGCTTCGAGCCGGTGATCGCTGCGCTCAGGGCCGCCCACCCCGACATCCTCATCCTCGCCTCCCACATCCCCGACGGGGTCGCCTTCCGCAAGGCGATGCTGGCCGCGGACGTCCGGGTCGCCGCCTTCATCGGCTCCACCATGGCCCAGTGCCTGCCCGACTTCGGCGAGCTGCTCGGCCCCGCCGCGGTCGGCGTCTTCGCCTCCGACCGCCCCGGCGGCGGCTTCGACCCGGCGACCCTGCGCCCCGAGGGACGGGCGCTGTACGCCCGCCTCGCCGCGGAGTGGACGAAGCGGCTCGGTGGCGCTCCCACCGAGGAGGGGCTGAGCGGGTTCACCGCCGCCTGGGCGCTCTTCCACGACGTCCTCCCCCGGTCGGCCCGGAGCGGCGGGCTCGACCCCACCCACATCGCCGCCGCGGCGCGCGCCTCCGACCTGCCCGAGGGCTCGCTGCCCAACGGGGCGGGGCTGCGCTTCTCCACCGATTCCGACCGGCTCGGCCAGAACCTCCGCGCCGCCGCGGTGATCTGGCAGTGGCAGGCGGTGCGCCACAGCGTCGTGGTCTGGCCGGCGGTCTACGCCACCGGCCGGGCCGAGCTGGTGCCGCCGGCGCAGTGATCGGCGCCCGCTCCCTCCCCGAGGGGCCGGCCCGCAGCCTCCTGCTGCTCGGCGGCCTGGCCGCGGCCATGACCCTCCGCGTCGCCGCGGGCCTGGGGACCACCCAGGCCGGGGCGCTCTTCGCGGTGCTGCTGCTCGCCACCGCCGCGGCGGCGGGATGGCGGCCGGGGTGGCCCCGTCCCCGTGCCCTCGCCGCCGGGGTGGCCGGGGCGGCGGTGCTCTGCGCGGCCCCGGTGCTGCTCCACGTCGCCGGCCGCACCCTGGTGCTGGGCCCGGCGCCGATCGGCATGCTCCCCACCTGGGCGGCGGTCACCCTGCTGATCGCGGTCGCCGAGGAGGCGCTGCTCCGCGGCGTGCTCGTCGACGCGGTGGCGCCGTGGGCGGGCGATCTCGCCGCCGTGGCCGTCGCCGCCGTCGCCTTCGCCCTCCTCCACGTGCCCCTGTACGGCTGGCAGGCGGTGCCCCTCGACCTCGCCGTCGGGGTCTGGCTCGGCGGCCTGCGGCTCGCCACCGGGGGGATCGCCGCCCCCGCCACCGCCCACGCCCTCGCCGACATGGTCGCCTGGTGGCTGCGATGACCGCGCGACGGCGGGCGGCCGCGACCCTGGCCGCCGGGGCGACCCTGCTCGCCCTGGCGTGGAGCGTGGGTCCGCGCTCGGCGCCGCCGCTCTACGACGGCGGCCCGATCATCGCCGAGCACTACCGCTACCTCCACCCGCCGGCGGGGTTCACCGCCACCAAGCCGCCCGGGACCATCAACTCCACCCTCAAACTCGAGGCGGGGCAGAGCCCGGCGATGGCCGACACCACCGAGGAGCAGCCCGCGCAGGCGCAGCTGCTCGCCGCCCAGGGGGCCTTCGCCGTGCCCCCCGGCGCCACCGGGGTGCGGGTCACCATCGCCCCCGTCGAGCCCCCGGCGGTCGCCCCCACCGGGGGCGGCATCGCCGGCAACGTCTACCGCTTCGCGGTCGCCGGCGTGCCCGGCGGCGCGGTGCTGCCGCTCAAGACCGGCCAGCAGGTCACGGTGGTGCTCCGCGGCCCCGCGGGCGTGGCCAACCCCACCCTCGAGGTCTGGGACGGCACCGCCTGGAACCGCGCCGACACCACCCCGCTCGGCGGCGGCTCACCGGACAGCTACGCCGCCAACCTCTCCACCCTCGGCGACATCGCCCTGGTCACCCCGCCGAACGCCCCCGCGCCCGGCGGCGGTGGTGGTGGGGGCGCCGGGTTGATCGTCGCCGCCGTGGTCGTCGCCGTGGTGCTGGTGTCGGCCGCGGCGGTGCTGGTGCTCCGCCGCCGCTAGCGTGACTTTCCGCTCTTCCAGGGGATAGGGGTCCGATTCGAGTTCCCTTCCCCTGGAAGGGTGTCGTACCTAACCTCGATTCTCGGTCAAAAAAATCGCCTCAAGTTCAGCGGGGCGGGAAGCTGAACCGGAGCGTCCGACCCTCCCACCAGGGGATGGGTACCTCGAGTTCGCGGTAGCCGGCCGCCAGCAGCACCGGTGTGTACGTCTTCACCCCCAGGTCGACGGTGACCTGGTCGGCGTCCACGCGCAGGGTGCCGGTGGCGTCGACGAAGTGCCGGTACAGCCGGTCGGGCGTGGCCGTCTCGTAGCGCGACAGCCCGCCGGCGAAGAGCCGGTAGACGTTGCCGGCGATCACCGTGAGCGTGGTGTCGAGGTCGACGTTGAGAGCGAGGCCCGAGGAGAGCGCATCGAGGTGGAAGCCGGAGATGTAGGCGTCGAGCTCGTTCTCGATGAGCATGCGCTCGGCATAGCGGCCGAAGAGATCCTTGACCGGGCTGGTGAGGTCGTTGGTGATGAGCAGGGTGGGCTCGTCCCGACCGATGTTGCGGATGGCGATCTGGCGCACCCGGTTGGCCAGTCCCTTGATCGAGATGACCTGCTCATGCATCTGCGGGGTGCGATACCGCCCCGCTCGATCGATGCGCGTGGTCTTCCAGGCCGAGTCGGGCAGGGCGGCCAGACCCGCGAGCACCGACTTGCCTCGCAGCCGCAGGGTCAGCCAGCGGATACCCCGAGCGCTGAGCTCGTCGAGCACCGGATAGGTGGTGAGCCGGGAGTCGAAGACCAGCAGGCCCGGGTCGGCGCCGGAGACGCGGTGCCAGTAGTCGGCGAAGGCGATCACCTCTCGCGCCGCCTCCCCCTTGGTCACGTCGGCGTTGGCGTAGACCATCTCCGTCGAGGCGTGATCTTGGGCGAAGAAGGTGAGCACCGACCGCGTGGCCTGCGAGCGCCGCGGCACGTAGTTCTTCTCCAGTGGCGCCTCCACCCCGTGATGGCGGATCGAGTGGAAGTCGAGGTTGAAGCCGGCGGCGCCGGTGGCCAGCCCCAGCTCGCGCAGCCGGCCCACCACTGAAGCCAGCAGGGCCTCGTTGGCGTCGCGGCGCACCCGGTAGGAGTAGCTGGTGAGGTGGGTGGCCTTGGGGAGGGCGGTGAGGCCGAGGGCCAAGCCGAGCCCGGCGTCGGTCCCCAGGTCCTCGACATGGCTGACCCGAGCCCGGCGCAGCAACTTGGTGATCAGCAGCGAGCCGACCGAGTGCCAGGACGACAGCGCCTGGGTCCCCGGGTAGCTCGCGGCGGCCACCCGGGCGTCAAGGCCCAGGCGGGCGATCGCGGGCAGGAGCAGGAACAGGCCGGCATGGTCGCAGCGGATGCGGGCGCCCGCCGGCCACCCCGGCAGCACCGCCGCCTTCACCGGATCCATCCGTGGGGGGCGACCGCGCTCACTGCGGGCACGGGTGGGCAGGCGCTCGATCCCTTCGGCGGCGAGGATCGACCAGACCGTCTGATGGGAGACCGGGGCGCCCTCAGCGCTCACCATCCGGGCGATCTCGCTCACCGAGCGGTCTTCGGCGCGAAGAGCCAGGACACGGTCACGCACCGCTCCCGCTTTGCGAGGCCCCTTCGGCCCGGGCCTCGAGGACACGAAGAACTCCGCTCGCCCCGCTCGCAGTTCGGCCGCCATCTGGTAGACGGTGGCGACCGAGTAGCCGAAGCGGCGGCCGACCTCCTCGGCAGGGGCACCCTCCAGCAGGTACGCCCGCAGCGCCTCGTAGCGTCGCTGGGCCGGCTCGGCTGGGTCGGTGAAGTAGGTGGCCCCCGGCCGCATGACTTCAGGGGAACTTCCTGAATGACATGGTCATATTGTAGAGCAAATGTTCGGTCGGTGGGTGGCAACCGCACGCCCTCCTTGGCCCTGCCTCCTTGCAGGAACTCAGGGATCACGCTGCCCGAGGGCGCTTCCGGACCTCTTCGCCCACGTCCGTCCTGATCGCCGTGATCGCCACCAGGCCAACCCCGTTCAAGTAGATCACCTACAGTGCTCCAGATCCCGCTGGCGAAAGCTGAGCTGGCTCAACGGGAACGACCACACCGCTACCCGCCCGCGCTGCCACGGCGCGCGCCGAGCCCCTCACCGAGAATCGAGGCTAAGGGCTCAGCTGGAGCGCGTTGGTAACGACGAGCAGCTTCTGCTGCCGCTCGGTGGCCTCGGAGAGGGTGCTGACGGCCCGGGGCCGGCCCTGGGCATCGCCGGCGGCGGCGTAGAGCAGCAGGCACTCGTCGACGCCGTCGAGGTCGGCAATCAAGGCTTGGGGTTCTCGGGTGTCACCGACCTGCCGAGCCCGCTGCTGGAGGAGGCGCACCAGCACCAGGCCGAGCACGCAGTACAGGGCGTGCACCTGGATCTTCTGGTCGGTCCAGTGCCACATCGGGGACCAGGCCACCGCGCGCTCGGCATGGAGTTGGCGAAAGGCGTCCTCGGCCTCCGACTGGGCTCGGGCGGCGAGGATCACCCGCTCCGGATCCCAGTCGAGCTGGTTGGTGATCCACAGGCGGCGCCCGAACAGGTGGCTGATCAGGTGCTCGCGACGGTCCTCGTCCACCTCGAAGCTCAGCGAGGTCCGGCCTTGCTCGTCGGTGCCGAGGGTGGTCCGGACCACACGCCGCAGGTGCTGCGCCGACAGGATGCGGTCGATCTCGCGCTGCACAGCGGCCGGGTCGGACGGCTTGCGCCGGCGGCCACGCGCCAGGGCGGCACGTAGATCCTCCAGCCGCCCCAGCGCCTTGCCGAGGTGCTGTTGCAGGCCGGCCCGCTGGCCGGCGGCCAGCACGGGGCTGTGGCTCTGCACCACCAGCCGCTCCAGGCCCAGGATGCGCCGCCGACTGACGTGGTACCGCACCCCTTCCAGCCGGGATGACGCGGCCGCGGTGAAGGAGGTCAGAGGCACTGCCAGCAACTCGGGATGCTGGCTGGGGGGAACCGAGGTGACATAGCGGATGGCACTGGCGTCCACGGCTCGCTGGTTGGCGAGCGAGACGTTGCCGGTGTCGTAGACGGCGGTCGCCTCGCCCAGCCCCAGGCGCCGCAAGCGCTCTTCGAGCAGCGGCCACACCTCGCGGAAGACGACGACGTCGGGCTGGTTGCCCGCGTAGACGTGATGGAAGAGGGGGACTTGGGTGTGCACCGTGGTGGCCAGCGCCAGGCCGACCTGACGGAGGTCGTGCCGGTGCGCCTTGTTGTGGCCCCGTCGCGCCAGCTGGTTGCGGACGTTGCCGCTGTCGATCCAGGTGAAGAAGTTGGTGCAGTCGAAGGCGACCACCTCGTCGTCCTCGACGCCGAGCTGACCGATCACGCGCTCCGCCACCTCGTCGAGGATGCCGGGCCCCGCCTCCACGGGCACCTGATCCATGGCATCCCAGAAGTGCTGGCTGCTCAGTGCCTCGGGGTCGATGCCGCACAGTCGGGGCAGCGCGGTGCTCGAGTACCAGTCGGCGAAGCCTCGCTTGGAGCGGGGCGAGACCACCCGGTTGATGGCGGCCAGGGTGAGATAGGTGCCGACCGAGACGGCGCGATCGGAGCGCTGCGGGCAGTGGCGATCGATGGTGTCGACGAGGTCGAGCTCGCCGGCCATCTGCCAGAGGGCAGCCACGGCGCCGAAGCGTCGGGTCCGGACGGTGCGCGGCACCAGAGCGCCCTGGCGGAGGGCGACGAGGTCGTCGACCTTGCCGAGGTAGATCTGCTCGACGTTGCGGGGCTTGCCGTTCACGCGACCGGAGCGGACGGCGTAGAGGTACGGCTTGCCGCGGATGTTCTTAGTCAGGAGGCGGAAGCTCAAATTAGGTACGACAGTACCAGGACAGAGGCACCCTCTGCAACGTGCCTGCGCCGCCGGATGCGTAGCCATACAGGTACGACGCCAAGCTGGCGTCGACCCGAGGTCATCCGAATACAAAAAGAGGGCTCGACCCATCCGGTCGAGCCCTCATCGCTCAGCGAGAGCGGAAAGTCACGCTAGAGGGACGGCGGCCTCCTACAGCCGGGGAGCGGCGAGCCAGCCCTCGAGCTCGGTGATCCAGCGCAGGCCGGGCGGCCCCATCCCCGCCCCGGGCACGCCGAGCCTCTGGAGCACCGGGCGGCGCCGCTCCAGGCGCTGGGTCCGCCGGCGGGGCAGGCCGCCGAGCCGCTGCGCCTCGTCGAGCGCCTCCTCCTCGTCGGCGGTGGCGTCGACGAGGCCGAGGTCGAGGGCCTGCTCGCCGAGCCACACCTCGCCGGTGGTGACCCGCGCCAGCCGGTCGCCGTCGAGGTGGCGGGCGGTGCTGACCGCCGCGGTGAAGCGGCGGAAGATGGCATCGACCAGCTCCTGCTCCTTGGCCCGGTCCTCGTCGGTGGGCTGGCGCCAGGGCGCCCCCAGATCCTTGAACTGCCCGGTCTTGGTGATCAGCATCTGGGCGCCGATGCGCTTCAGGGTGTCGACGAGGATGGGGCGGGCGTTGATCACCCCGATGGAGCCGACCACCGCGCCCGGGAAGGAGAGGATGCGGGTGGCGCCGCAGGCGAGGAAGTAGGCGCCGGAGGCCCCGGTGCCGCGGAACCACGCCACCACCGGCTTGCGCTCGGCGAGGCGTCGCACCGACACGTAGAGCTGCTCGGAGGCGATCGCCCCGCCCCCCGGCGAGTCGATGTCGAGGAGGACGCTGCGGATGCGCTCGCTCTCCGCCGCCTTGTGCAGCAGGCGCTGCGTCTCCTGGGTGCGGACCGCTCCACCGATCACCCCGCGGATGGGGATGACGCCGATGCGGCGGCGGTCGGCCACGGAGGCCAGCCGGTCGGGGAGGAGCTGGGTGATCGCGGCGGCGGGCGCTGTCATTCCGGGGGATGGTACGGGCCCGGGGCCCCGGCCGCGCGGACGGCCGTCACCGCACTGTGAGGAGCCCGTCCGCAGACCCGCAACCGGGTGGGGCGTAGGCTCGCCGGGTGAGGTTTCGAACCTGCCGTGGCTGCGGCTGCCCGTGGAATCGTGCCGGCAACCTGGTCTGCGCCGAGTGTCACCGGATGCTCGCCTTCGCCCGCGCTCCGCGGCCCGCCCGCCGGATGGTGGCCACCGTCCCGGCGGTGGCGCTGGGGCCGGCCAGCCTCCGCGTCCCCTTCGGCCCCCGCGCCGGCGAGCCCGTCTCCTCCACCCGCCTCGCCCTCGCCGAGGGCGACGACGGTGCCCCCGCCCTGAGGCTCTGGCTCACGGTGATCATGGTCGCCGCCGCCCTCCTCGTGGTCCTCTCGCTGCTGCACGTCCACCCGTAGGCGGGCCGGCGGCTCAGCCGCGGGTGACGTCGCCACAGGTGAGCGGTGCGGCGCCGTCCCCGGTCATGTCCGGACCGCGGTGGATGTTCACGTACCAGCGGCCGAGCCGGTCCACCCCGCTGAGGGTGGCGTGGAGAACGGCGCGGCCGCCGGCGTCGGCCTGGACGCCGGGCAGGGCGAGGACCATCGGCCCCTGCACCGCGCAGCTGCCGTCGTGGATGTGGACGGGGTGCCAGGAGCCGGGCACCAGGCCCTGGACCACCAGCCGGACGTTGAGGGTGTGCGCCGCCACGTCGACGGCGAGCGCGGCGGTGCCGGTGGCGCCGGCCTGGGGGGCGGCGCCGGGGGCGAGCCGGACCATCCCGGTCTGCCCGGACAGGTCGCCGCAGAAGAGCGGGGCCCAGGCCGACCCGGCGGCCGCCGCCAGGGGGATGAACTCCAGCGCCGCGGTGGTGGGCACCGCCTCGATCCCGGGCACCCGGGCGATCGCGTCGACCACCCCGTGGGCGTCGGCGACGGTGGGGCCGAGGGTGTCGAGGACGTCGCCGGCGGGCCCGCCGCAGCCGCCCCTGCGGATCCGCGCCGCCAGCTCCTCCCCGGCCATGACGCCGGTGACGTGGACGGCGAGGGTGAGCGTCCGCGCCCCCGGGTCGTACTCCACGTCGGCGGTGCCGTCGGGAACGTTGATCAGCTGCGCCGAGGCCCGCTGGGTGGCCGCGCCCCCCGAGGGAGGGCTGCCGCACCCGGCGGCGGCGGCGAGAAGCAGCGCGGCGGCGACGGCGAACGGTCTCCCCCGGAGCACCCTGCGTTCCCTCCTCGTCCGCTGAAGGCGCGGATTGTAGGCGGTCACCCGGGGGCCCGCCACGGTTCGGCGCCGGTTGAATCCACCGAGATCGCGGCCGCGGGAGTCGCAGGGACTCTCGTACACTTGTTCGTGCGCTGCCGGGCGGCAGCCGCACGGTGACAACGGAGGTCGGCATGAGCCGCGTCTATCTGGCCGCTCGCTATGGCCGGCGTGAGGAGCTGCTGGCCCGCGCCGGCGAGCTCACCGCCGACGGGCACACCGTCACCAGCCGCTGGCTGCTCGGCAACCAGCAGTGGGACGCCGCCACCCTCGCCGCCGCGACCGCCCTCGAGGAACGCCGCGAGACCCCCCCGGAGGCGGCCCGCTTCGCCGTGGACGACTGGGCCGACGTGCGCGCCGCCGACGTGCTGATCCTGTTCACCGAGCCGCCGGGGTCGGCGGCGGGCACCCGCGGCGGCCGCCACGTCGAGTTCGGCATGGCCTATGCCCTGGGCAAGCACTGCCTGGTGGTCGGCGGCCGCGAGAACGTGTTCCACCTGCTCCCGGGGGTCGAGCACCACCCCACCTGGGAGCGCGCCCGCCGGCGGCTCCGCTGGGAGCGCACCCCCGCCGGGCTGGCCGGCACCGCCGGGGTCTGAGGGGGCTCCGCGCCTCGCCTACAGCACCACCACGGAGCGGAGCACCTCGCCCCGTCCCATCCTGGCGAAGGCCTCCTCCACCCCCTCGAGGGGGATCGTCTCGGTCACGAAGCGGTCGAGGTCGAGCTGCCCGCGCAGGTAGAGGTCGGTGAGGATGGGGAAGTCGCGGCTGGGCAGGCAGTCGCCGTACCAGGACGACTTCACCGCACCGCCGCGGCCGAACACCTCGATCAGCGGCAGCTCGAGGCGCATCGCGGGGTCGGGCACGCCGACCATCACCACGGTGCCGGCGTGGTCGCGGCTGTAGAAGGCCTGGCTGAAGGTCTGGGGCGAGCCCACCGCGTCGATGGCGACGTCGACGCCGTGACCGTCGGTGAGGGCGCGGATCGCCTCCACCGGGTCCTGACTGCGGGCGTTGACGGTGTCGGTGGCGCCGAAGTCGCGGGCCCACTCGAGCTTGCGGTCGTCGACGTCGACGGCGACGATCCGCCGCGCCCCGGCGAGCCGTGAGGCGGCGATCGCGGCGTCGCCCACGCCCCCGCAGCCGAAGACGGCCACGGTGTCGCCCCGGGACACCCCGCCGGTGTTCACCGCGGCGCCGAAGCCGGCCATGATCCCGCAGCCCACCAGCCCGGCGGCCTCGGGACGCGCCCGCGGGTCGACCTTCACCGCCTGCCCGGCGTCGACCAGGCAGAGCTCGGCGAAGGCGCCGATGCCGATCGCCGCCTTCAGCGGGGTGCCGTCGGCGAGGGTCATCGGCTGGGCGGCGTTGCGGCTCGAGAAGCAGTACCAGGGACGGCCGCGCCGGCAGGACCGGCAGCTGCCGCAGGGCGAGCGCCAGGCGACGATCACGTAGTCGCCGGGAGCCACCTCGGTGACCCCCTCGCCCACCGCCTCCACGGTCCCGGCGGCCTCGTGGCCGAGGAGGAAGGGGAAGGCGTCCTCGATGGCGCCCTCGCGGTAGTGCAGGTCGGTGTGGCAGACCCCGCAGGCCTGCGGCCGCACCAGCACCTCCCCGGGACCCGGGTCGGGCACCAGGATGGACTCCACCGTCACCGGGGCGCCCTTCGACCGGGCGACCACGCCACGCACCTCATGCGCCATCGGCAACCCTCCGCATCGCCTCGCGCTCACCGGCCCGGCCGAGCGCGCCGGCGACCTCCTCGCTGACCCGCGCCCGCACCTCGTCGATGCTGCCGACGCCGTCGACGGTGGCCACCCGGGCACCGCTCTTCCGGTAGTGGTCCAGCACCGGCGCGGTCTTCCGCTGGTACTCGTGCATGCGCTCGCGGATCACCTCGGCGGTGTCGTCGACGCGGCCCTGCTCCCGGGCGCGGCCGAGCAGGCGCTCGACCAGGTCGTCAACGGGGACGTTGAGGGACAGGATCAGCCCCACGTCCCTGCCCTTGCCCTTGAGCATGGTGTCGAGCGCCCGTGCCTGGGCGACCGTCCGGGGGAAGCCGTCGAGGACCACGCCCTTGCGGACGTCGTCGTGCCCCAGCCGCTCGGCGATCACCCGGACGATCAGATCGTCGGGGACCAGCTTGCCCGCGGCCATCAGCGGAGCCACCTCGCGGCCCAGAGGGCTCCCGGTGGCCGCCTCGGCACGGAGCATGTCGCCGGTGGACACGTGGGCCATGTGGAAGTCGCGGGTGATGAAGGCCGCCTGGGTTCCCTTGCCGCTGCCGGGCGGTCCGAAGAGCACGGCGATCAACCGAAGAACTCCCCCATGGTGGCCGGCGGTGCCGCACCGAAGCGCCCAGTATGCCGCTCGTATGATTGGCGTTGTCCAGTTCTGTCAGTGAGCCGCCATATCCTCAGGAAGGTCCTCCCCCGATGAACCACGATTTCCCGGCCGCGGCAGCCTGCCTGCTCCTCGGGCTCGGAGCGGTCGCCGGATGCGGTGGGGGTGGGGCGGCACCGCCGGCCTCGCTGCTGGTGGCGCTGAACCTGCCGTCGTCCTCCGACGCGGCCACCGCCGAGTACATACGCCAGGGCGCCGACCTGGCGATGAAGGAGCTGAACCGCGGCGGCGGCATTCACGTCGGGGGAGCTGCGCACCCGCTGCGACTGCGGATCTACGACGGCGCCTCCGACCCGCAGCGGGCGGCCGCGAACACCCGCTCCGCGATCGCCGCGGGGGCGGTCGGGGTGGTCGAGGACGGCGCCGGCGCGGCCCTCAGCGCCGCCGCCGGCCGGGCCGCCGGGGTGCCGGAGATCGTCATCTCCGACGGCGCCTCCGAGCTGATGACGGGCCGTCCCAGCCTCTTCCGCCTGGGCATCGCCAACGACGCCGCGGCCACCGTGCTCGGGGGGTACGTCGCCCGGAAGGCGGCGAGCGTGGCCATCCTCCACGACGACGGCGAGGACGGCCGCGACGGCGCCCGCCGGCTGGAGGAGGCGCTGGCCACCGCCCGGGTGGGGGTGACCGCCAGCCGCGAGGTGGCGGCGGCGCTGCCCACCGTGGACGCCGAGATCCGCGGCCTGCTCGACGCCCATCCCGCCGCGGTGGCGATCTGGGCATCCCCGGCGGTGACCGCGCGGGCCCTGCAGGCACTCCGTGCCGCCGGCACCTCGCTGCCCGTCTTCAGCGGGCCCGCCGGCGAGAACCCGTCGGTGCGCCGGGTCGCCGGGTCCGCCACCGAGGGCCTCGCCTTCGTCGCCTCGCGGATGACCAGCGAGAGCGACAGCGCCTCCTTCGGGCAGTTCGAGCACCGCCTCGCCGCCGCCGAGGGCGGCCCCATCGACGCCGGCGTCCGGGACGGCCGGGGCCGGGAGCTGCGCCAGCCCGCCGACGGCGCGCTCTTCGCCTACGACGCGGTGCGGGTGCTCGCCGCGGCGATCGAGAGGAGCGGGTCGCCGCGGCCCGGGCCGGGGCTGCTCGCCGCCATGACCGCCGCCGGGGTGACCAGCGGCAACGGCGACCACCGCGGCTTCAACCCCGACAACCACGAGGGCGTCGCCGACGACGACCTGTACATCGCCGCCATCCACGACATGGCCGTCGCGCCGGTCAGGGACGAGCCGCTCTCGGCGACGCTGCCGGCGCCGGACGAGCTCCTCGCCGACTTCCATTAGGGGGCGGCGGGCGCTGCTCGGCGCCGCGGCCGCCGGCCTGCTCGCGGGCTGCCAGGAGGCGAGCATCGTGCAGGTCACGCCGCCGCCCGGCCCCTCGGCGGCGGCCACCCTGCCGCCCTTCGGCTACAACCACCGCTACGGCAACAACCCCGTGGCCGCCGCCGACGGCTTCAGCCTCGAGCGCCGGCTGATCGCCCGCCGCGAGTACTGGGAGGTGGCGGTCTCCACCGAGCCGGCGGCCGCGGGACTGGTCGACCATCCCGGCCCCGCCGCCGCCGCCGCGGCCCGGGCGGCGGCGCGCCAGGCGACGATGATCATCGCGACCGAGATCCCATCCGCGATCCGGGCGCTGCTCGGCGGCGGCCACGCCGGGCAGCAGGCGTACTGCACAGGCCTCCTCGACCAGCTCCGCGGGCTCGGCTACTCCGGCCTGGAGTTCGGCGCGAGTCGAGGTCTACTTCACCGAGCGCGACCACCACGCCGAGCTCGCCTGGACGCCGACGGCCACCACCTACACCGTGCTCGACAACGACCTCGGCGGCGACCTCAGCCGCCTGCCGGGAGGGACGACGCCGTTCCCGGGGCCGGCCGCTCCCTGACCCGTCCTCCGGTGATCTCCAGGGAGGGCGGCGCGGGGAGCTCGGCGCCGGGCTGGTCGAGCCAGAGCACCGCGGCGCCGCGGGCCGCCTCGGCGCGGGCGAGGGCGCGCACCGCCCCGGCGAGATCGGCGGCGAGACCGCCGGCGGGGGCGTCGAGCACCAGCACGGCGGGGACGGCCAGCCAGGCGCAGGCGACCCGGAGCAGCTGGTGCTCGCCCCCGGAGAGTCGGGCCACCGGCAGCGCGGCCCGGGCGGCGAGGGCGGGCTGCGCGTCGAGGGCGTCGGCGGCGGTGCGAGCTCCGGTGGCGGCGAGACCCAGCGCCTCGGCGACGCTGCAGCCGGCCAGCCGTGGACGTCCCTGCACCACCGCGACGAGCCCGGCCCGGCGGCGCCGCGAGGGGCCGCCGGCGCAGACCCGGCCGCCGGCGCGCACCTCTCCCGCCGCGGGCAGCTGACCGGCGAGCGCCGCGGCGAGCACGGTCTTGCCGGCGCCGCCGGGGGCGACCAGCACCGCGCAGTCGCCGGCGCCGATCCGCAGGCCGGGCACCTCGAGCAGCAGCACGCCGTCGCGGACGGCGCGCAGGCCCACCACCTCGAGCCCGCCGGACGGGGTCACGGGGCCACCGGGATGGTCGCGGCGGCGCCGCCGGAGAGGCGGAGCCGGCGGCCGGCGAGGGCGGCGACGGCGGCCTGGTCGTGGTCGGCGAGGACGACCGCCACCCCGGCGCCGGCGGCCGCCCGCAGGCAGGCGATGACCACCTCGCGCTCGCCACCGAGGCCGGCGAGGGGCTCGTCGCAGAGCAGCACCGCGGGGCGGAGGAGCAGCACCCGGGCGAGCTCGACCAGCCGCCGCGCGCTGGCGGGAAGCTCCGCGCAGGGGCGGTCGCCCCAGGCGTCGAGCCCGAGGCGGCGGCGCCAGGCACCGGGGTCGCCGCCACCGCCGGCGGCGGCGGCGAGGGCCAGGGTCTCGGTCACGGTGCAGGCGGGCCAGCCGCCGCCGTCCTGGGGGAGCCGCACCACCCGCCCCGGTCCCGACCCGGCGGCGGGCTCCACCCGCACCTCGGGCGCGCCCCGCCGGGCGGCGGCCTCGATGGCGCGGAGGGTGCTGCTCTTGCCGGCGCCGTTGGCCCCGACCAGCCCCAGCACCTCGCCGGCGGCGACCTCGAGGTCGAGCGACGGCAGCAGCACCGGCCCGCCTCCGGCCGCGGTGACCCGCAGCCCGCGCACCACCAGGGCGCACGGCCCCCCGGCCGGCGCCGTCACCGGCCAGGGCGCGGCGGCGTCGAGCCCCGGGCCGGCCGGGGGCGGGAGGGCCCGGCCGGCGCGGCGGCCCCGGCGTGGCAGGGTGACCAGCAGGGCGAGGGCGAGCAGGCCGGTGCCGAGCGCCCTCCCCTCCGGCGGACCCGACCAGCCGGCGGCGGGGAGCAGGGCGCCGCCGAGCACGCCGGCGCCGACCGCGGCGAGCGCCGCCACCGCCGGCCCCCCCCGCCCCGCCAGCAGGGCGGCGAGGAGCGGCAGCGCGGCGGCGTCGACGCCGAGGCCGGCGGGTCCCGCCGCCCCGGTGGCGTGGGCGGCGAGGGCGCCGCCCAGGGCGGCGAGCCCGCCGGCGACGGCGAGCGCCGACGCCTGGGCCGGCGCCGGGCGCAGCGACGCCGCGGCGGCGCGCTCGGGGTCGCTGCCCACCGCCCGCCAGCGCGGTCCCGGTCCGCGGCCGAGCAGCAGCGCGGCGGTCACCACGCTGAGCGCCGCGACCACGAGGACGAGGTGGTAGCCGCCGGCCGGCCCGAGCACGGCGAGGCGGTCGCCGGAGAGGGGGAGCGACAGCGGCGGCAGCGGGCCGAGGGCGCCCTCGCTCAGCGCCGGTGCCGCCCCCACCGCCGCCGCCCCGCCGGCGGCGGCGAGCAGCCCGAGGACGAGGAAGCCGGCGGCGTCGAGCCGGGCGCCGGCGAGCCCGAGCAGGGCGGCGGCGAGCGCGCCCGCCGCGGTGGCGGCGAGCACGGCGAGCGGCACCGCCCCGCCGTGGACGGCGATCAGCCCGGAGGCGTACCCCGCGGCCGCGGCCACCGCGGCGAGGAGGAGCGGCGGGCGTCCCGCCGCCAGCGCGATGGCGGCGCCCGCCGCCGCGCCGGCGACGGCGACCGCGGCGGTGACGTCGGCGAGCACCGGCACCGAGACCAGCGCCGGCAGCGGCGCGGCGGCCGCGGCGGCGGCGGCGGTGAGCGCGGCGGCCCTCCCTCCCCTCACCGGCGCCACCGCAGCGCCACCATCAGCACCGCGACCGCGTCGGTGACCGGCTCACCGGCGCCCCCGAGGGCGTAGCCGGCGACCACCTCGACGCCGCCGATGAGCAGCGCGCCGGCGCCCACCGAGAGCGGCGACGCCAGGCCCCCGGCGGCGGCCGCCGCCACCGCCCGCAGCGCCAGCGGCACCCCGGCCGCGGGGGCGGGCGCGACCCGCGCCGCCGCCACCACCGCCCCGAGGGCGGCGAGCGCGCCGGCGGCGGTGAAGGCGGCGAGGCGCAGCCGGGAGGTGTCGACGCCGAGGTCCTCGGCGGCCGCCGGTGCGGCGGCGGTCACCCGCAGCGCGGCCCCGAACCGGGTCCGCCAGACCACCGCGGCGGCCCCGGAGCCGGCGACCGCGACCACCGCGATCGCCATCAGGTCGGAGGCACGCACCACCCCGTCCCCCAGCCGCCACACCTGCGACGGCGCCGGGAAGGGGTAGGCGGCGCGGGGGAACAGCGCGGCCATCCCCTGGCGCAGCAGCGCCCCCGCCGCCACCAGCCCGGCGGCGGCGAGCAGCGGCCGGCCCGCGGCGCGCGCCACCACCCCGCGTTCGAGGGCGGCGCTGGCGAGGGCGCCGAGGACGAGCGCGAGCAGCACCGCCACCGCCACCGGCGCCCCCCGGCCGGCGAGCGCGGAGCCGGCCACCGCCCCCACCATGGCGACGTCGCCGGCGGCGAGGTGGAGCACCCCCGACCCCGCGTGAGCGGCGTACACGGCGAGCCCGAGGGTGGCGTACACCGCCGCCGCCGCCAGCGAGTCGAGGACCAGCTGCAGGACCACGCCACCACTCACGGGTCGGAAGCATGCCGCCCCGCCCTCCCGGCCGGTGCGGGAGCGGTGCGTCATGCGAGCATCCGACCGTGAGCTGGACCGACATCGTGCAGGTGGTGGGCGGCGGCCTGATCACCGTCCTCACCCTCTACGACCTCTTCGACGCCGTCGTCCTCCCCCGGCCGTCGGTGGGGCGCCTGAGTCCCAGCCTCGCCCTGCTGCGCGGGATGTGGCCGGTGTGGCGGTGGCTGGGCACACGGTTCTCCCAGTCGAACCGCCGCGAGGCGGTCCTGGCGGTGTACGCGCCCCTCGCCGTGCTGGTGATCCTGGCGGTGCGGATGTGCTTCCTGGTGCTGGGCTTCGCGCTGGTGTTCAACGGCCTCGCCGGCGAGTTCCATCCGGCGTCCCAGGACTTCGGCATCAGCCTCTACTTCTCCACCGCGTCGCTGCTCTCCCTGGGCGTGGCCGACGTCGCCCCGGGCGGAGGCGCCGTCCGCACCCTGGTGGCCTGCGAGGCCGCCTTCGGCCTGGGCCTGATCGCGGTGGTGATCAGCTTCCTCTTCTCACTGTTCACGTCCTTCCAGCGGCGCGAGACCGCGGTGGTCAGCCTCGACGCGCTCGCCGGCGCCCCGCCCTCAGGCGCCCAGATCCTCGAGGCCTGCGCCCAGCACCGGATGCCCCAGCAGCTGGAGAAGACCTTCGACGAGTGGCGGACCTGGAGCGCCGACGTGCTCGAGAGCCACCTCGCCTACCCGGTGCTCATCTACTTCCGCTCCAGCCACGACAACGAGGCCTGGATCAACTCCTTCGGCGCGGTGATGGACGCGGCGGTGCTGGTGCTCACCACCCTCGAGGAGTGCCCCATCGGTCCGGCGCACCTGATGATGAAGGTCGGCGGCCACCTCGTCGAGGACATGGCCTACCGGCGCAACGACCCCGGCGACGGCCTCCCCTGGCTGGAGCGCGAGGACTTCGACGAGGCCCGCCGCCGGCTGCGCGCGGTGGGCTACCGGGTGCGCGACGGCGACGGTCCGTGGGAGGAGTTCATCCGCCACCGCAGCGTCTACGCGTCGGCGCTGATCCGGCTGGCGCGGCTGCTCGCGGTGTCGCCCGCGCCCTGGATCGGCGACCGCTCCTACCTCCCCCACGCCGGCCGTCCGGTGCGGCGGTAGGGCAGCGGGGCCGGGTGCTCGGCGGCGATCCCCAGACCGGATCGCTCAGTGGAAGTCGTGGGAGGGGGGAGCCTCCCAGCCGGCGCCGGCGACGGGACGGGTGTGGCCGTGCTGGGAGCGCGGCGCGGCGGGGTGGGCGCCACCGCCGAGGGCGGCGACGCGGCCGTCGATGAGCCGTCCCTCGGAGTCGAGGGCGCGGACCTGCTCGACGATCAGGTTGAGCCGGCCCGACTCCGACTGCAGCCGCCCGTCGACCATCAGCAGGGGGTGGAAGTTGGCGACGCTGCGGGTGCGCCGCACCACCGGCGGCCGGAGGATGAGGTCGAGGTGGCCACCCTCGTCGGCCAGGGTGAAGAAGCGGAACCCCTTCGCGGTCATCGGCGCCTGGCGGGCGATCACCAGGCCGCCCACCCGCAGCCTGGTGCCGTCGGCGAGCCCGGCGACCTCGCCGAGCGGGGTGCAGCCGAGGGCGCGCAGCGGCTCGCGCAGGTGGGCGACCAGGTGCGGGCCGGTGCTCAGCTCGCTGATGCGGTACTGCGCGGCGGTGCGCTCGCGCTCGTCCATCGCCGGCAGCGGCGGTGCGGTGGCGGGAGCGATCAGCAGCGGCGGCGGCGGCGGCTGGGGGGAGTCTCCCGGGGCAGGTCTCCGGGACGCTGCCCCGCGATCGCACCCCGGCCGCGGGGGGGACCGGTCGTGCGAAGCGGGCCGGTGCCCGGTGCGGCGGCGGTGCGGCGCGGGGGTCGCGACACCCCGTCCTCGGCGGCGCGCAGCTCCCAGAGCAGGGCGCGCCGCGGCCGGCCCGGGACGGCCGAATCGAAGGCGCCGACCATGATCAGGTTCTCCATCGCCGGGCGGGGCAGGCCGGTGCGCCGCCAGAACTCCGCGACCGAGCCGGCGCCGGCCTCCGCCGCCTCCTCGCAGCGGGCCCGCGCCTCGGGACCCAGGGCACGGACGTAGGCGAAGCCGAGCCGGACCGCCCAGTCCGACAGCCCGGCCCCGCCGGTCCGGGGGCGCCGGCGCGTCGCCACCGCGGCGCGCTCGGCGGCGGTGGGCGGGCGCACGGCGGGGTCGCGGCGCACCGTGCCCGCCGCGTCGAGACGCCATCCCGGGGCCAGCCCGGCGGCCACCGCCACCGCCGGCGGCGGGGTGTCCCCGACCCACTCCAGGGTGCAGCGCGCCCGGCTGCGGCCCACGTCGACGGGCAGGGTGCAGGTGCCGTGCCGCTTGCCGTCCTCGACCAGCACCGAGGGGTGGTAGAAGCCCATCGGCTGGGCGTTGAGCAGCGAGCAGAGCCAGGCGGCGGGATGGTGGAGGCGCAGCCAGCCGGTCTCGTAGGCGGTGCGCGCGAAGGCGGCGGCGTGGCTCTTGCAGAAGCCGTAGACGGCGAATCCGGCCACCGCTGTGAAGATCTCCTCGGCGACCTCGGCGGGGATGCCGCGGGCGCCGCAGCGCTCGATGAACTCGTCGTGGAGCCCGGCCATCTCCACCCGCGAGCGGTGCCGGTTCATCGCCCGGCGGAAGCGGTCGGCCTCGCCGGCGCTGTAGCCGGCCACCTCCATGACGATCCGCAGGATCTGCTCCTGGTAGAGCACCACCCCGTGGGTTTCGGCCAGGATCGGCTCCAACGAGGGATGCAGGTAGGTGACCGGCTCCAGCCCCTGGCGGCGGCGCAGGTAGGGGTTGACGGCGTTGCCCTGGATGGGGCCGGGCCGGATGATCGCCACCTGCACGATGAGGTCGTTGAACACCCGCGGCTGGGACTGGTGGAGCGACTGCTGCTGGGCCCGCGACTCGATCTGGAAGAGGCCGATGGTGTCGGCGGCGCAGATCACGTCGTAGACGCGCGGGTCGTCGAGGGGCAGCGCGTCGAGGTCGGGACGCTCGCCGGTGACGGCCTCGACATGGTCGAGGCACTCCTTGATGGCGCTCAGGGTGCGCAGCCCGAGCAGGTCCATCTTGATCAGGCCGAGGTCCTCGACGTCGTCCTTGTTGAACTGCACGACGACACGGCCGGGCATCGTGGCCCGTTCGACGGGGGCGACGTCGACCAGCGGTGCCCCGGTGACGAGCATGCCGCCGACGTGGATGCCGAGGTGCCGGGGGCACCCCTCGATGCGCTGGAGCAGGTCGAGGAAGTGCGTCCAGGGCAGCGATTCGGTGATCTCCCCGGGGTCGAGGCCGGCGGCGTCGATGACGTCGCCGGCGCTGCCCGTGTACCAGGCGCCCACCGACTTGGCGAGCCGGTCGATCACCGGCTCGGGGACGTCGAGCGCCGCCCCCACCTGGCGCACCGCCATCCGCGGCCGGAAGGTGACGATGTTGGCGACCATGCCGGTGCGCTCGGCGCCGTAACGGTCGTAGACGTACTGGATCACCTCCTCGCGGTGCTCGGTGGAGAAGTCGATGTCGATGTCGGGCGTGCCCTGGTGGTCCTCGTGGAGGAAGCGCTCGAAGAGCAGGTCGTGCTCCACCGGGTCGACCCGGGTGATGCCCAGCAGGTAGGCGACGATGCTGTCGGCGGCGCTCCCCCGCCCCTGCCCGGGGATGCCGCGCTCGCGGGCGAACCGCATGATGTCCCAGGTGATGAGGAAGAACTCGGCGAGCCCGGTGGTCTCGATCACCCCGAGCTCGCGCCGCAGCCGGGCCCGGACCGGCTCGGTCACCGGGCGGTAGCGGCCGGGGAGCGCCTCCTCGCAGAGCCGGCGCAGCACCGAGAGCGGGGTCTCGCCCTCGGGCACCGCGAAGCCGGGGAAGCGCACGTCGCTGAAGTCGAGGCCGACGCTGCACTGCGCGGCCAGGTGAGCGGCGTGGTCGAAGGCCTCGGGGTGCTCGCCGAGCAGGACGCGCAGCTCCGCCTCGGACTTGACCCGGTGCTCGGCGTTGGGCAGCAGCAGGCCGTGGGCGGCGGCGCGGTCGAGGGTGGTGCGGTGGCGGATGGCGGTGAGCAGGTCGAGCAGCGGCTTGTCCGCCGCGGTGGCGTGGACGGGCGTGTTCGAGACCACCGCCGCCAGCCCGCAGCGCCGTGCCAGCGCCGCCGTCTCCGCCACCAGCCAGCCGTCGGCGGGATGGAGGTGGTGGGTGAGCAGCAGCACCACGCGGTCGCGACCGAAGGCCTCGCGCAGCCGGCCGGCGGCGTGCGCGGCGGCGCGGCGGTCGCCGCGGAGCAGGGCGGCGGTGATCTCCGACTCCGGGCCCCCGGCGAGCACGGTGCAGCCGTCGAGCTCGGCGGGGTCGAGCACCGCCGGAGGACCGGTGGCGGGACGGCGGGTGGAGGGCAGCGACGGCCAGCCCTCGGGGAAGGGCCCGGCGGTGGTGCGCAGCGCCGCCGGACGCTCCGGCGGCGGCAGCCGGCGGGGAGCGGGGGGCGGCCCGGGCTCGGGGTTCGCGAGGCCGGCGATGCAGAGCCGGGGCTGGCCCTTCTCGCCGGCGAGCTGGGCGGCGCTCACCGCCCGGCAGAGCTGGCGGTAGCCCCGCGAGCTGCGGGCGATGAGGCGCAGCCGGCTGCCGCCGGCGAGGTCGAGCTCGACCCCGATCACGGGGTGGATGCCGGCCGCGCGGGCGGCGTGGGCGAGGGCGACCGCGCCGTAGAGGCCGTTGCGGTCGCAGATCCCGAGCGCCCCGAGCCCGGCGGCGGCGGCCGCCGCGACCAGCTCGCGGGGCGACGAGGAGCCGTCGAGGAAGGAGTAGTGGGAGCGGGCGGCGAGCTCGGTGAAGCCGGTTGACATCACCACTTTTCCGTGTATACTCCACACCAGTCGTTTCGCTGTCGAACAGAGCGCAGAGAGGAGGAGGCGGAGTGAGGCCCCGGCCGGACACCCCCATCCACACCCCCTTCCCCTGCACCCCCCATCCCGTCCGCCGTCGGCCCGAGGGGCTGGACCGCCGCTCCACGAGCACTCCCGCCAGCACACGACCGGCCGTGTCCCGGCCGCCGAACCTCGCCGGCCCCTCCCCGGCGGGGCACTCCGGCGGCCCGGGGCACGGTGTCGCCAGGCTCAGTCATAGCGGCGCACCACCGTCCAGCGGAGGCTGTCGAGCTCACGGCACAGCTCCAGGCAGTCGCCCCCGGCCACCAGGCAGCGGCGGTACTCGCGGCGCACCGGCGCCCGCCACCAGTCGGTCTCCACGACCCAGCGGTTGACGGTGCGGGTGACCGCCCGCCACCCCCCGCCGGTGCGCACCGCGGTGGGGCTGCCGTCGGCGGCGACGCGCACCTGCTCCCCCTCCCCCGCGTCGAGCAGCTCGGTCATCGGGGAGCCCCCATCGCCACCACCGGGACCGGGGCCGCCGGCTCCCAGGTGAAACGGCGTTCGGGCACGTCGCCGGGGTCGAGGGTGAGCCGCGGCCGCACCACCGCGGCGGTGCCGAAGCGGTCCTGGAGGCGGGCGACGGCGCCGGCGACGGCGTCGCGCTCGGCGTCGCCGCGACGCCAGAGCTCGACCTGGCGCCCCGAGGCGGTGGAGAGCTCGTCCACCTCGAGGCGGAGGCCGGCCACCGGTCCGGTGGGCTCGAGGGCGCCGAGCAGCCCGAGCACCGCGGCCCACAGCTCGGCGGCGGACCCGGCCGGGGCGGGGGGGACGCGGCTGCCCGCCGCCACCGGCCCTGCCTCGCCCTCGAGGACGAGGCCGACCCGCCCCGCCGACAGGCCGCGCTCGCGCAGCCGGGCTCCGAGGATGCGGCAGGTGCGCTCGGCGCAGCGGCTCAGCAGCTCGCGGTCGGCGGCACCGCCCTCGATGACCAGCCGCTCCACCAGCGTCCGCGGAGCGGTGGCGGGGGTGACCGGCGCCTCGTCCTCGCCCCGCGCATAGCGGTGGATGGTCTGGCCGGCGTCACCGCCGAACTGGCGGCCGAGGTCGGCGGGCGAGAGCGCGGCGACGGCGCCCAGGCAGTCGAGCCCGAGGGTGCCGAGCCGGGCCAGGATGGCGGCGTCGACGGGCAGCAGGCCGATCGGCAGCGGCGCCAGGAAGGCCGCCTCCTCGCCGGGGCGGACCCGGCGGACGTGCCGTGGGGTGCTCACCCGCGCCGCCATCCAGGCGGTGAAGCGCGAACCCGCGACCCCCACCGCGGGAGCGCTCCCCAGCCCCCGGGTGAGCGCCCGCGCCGCCGCCGCCGCCCAGGCGGCCTCGCCGGGGTGCTGGGCGTGGTGGCCGCCGAGGTCGGCGTAGGCCTGCTCGTCGCCCATCTCCACCGAGGGCACCACCGCGCAGAGCTCGCCGAGCGCGGCCTCGCGCAGCCGCGCCGCGGCCTCGACGTCGAGGTCGACGAACACCGCCTGGGGGCAGAGCTGCTGCGCCTGGCGGAGGGGCTGGCCGGGCCGCACCCCCGCCGCCCGGGCCGCCGCCGAGGCGGCGAGCACCGGCAGCCGCAGCACCGGCGCACCGCCGACGATCACCGCCTCGGTGCGCAGCTCGGGGTGGCGCTGCCACGCGGCCAGCAGCCCGAGGTGGTCGAAGTGGGCGCAGAGGATCCGGGCCACCGGATCAGCCCGCGAGCGCGGGCGAGGCGGGGAGCGGAGTGGCGGCGGCGGCGGCCGGCTGCACCGGCAGCTCCTCGACCACCGCGGGCAGCCCCACCACCTCGGCAGCGGCCTGGGGACGGGGATAGCGGAGCAGCAGCGCCGCCTCGTTCCCGTGGCCTCCCAGCTTCGACTTCACCACCGTCAGCCGCACCCGCAGCCCGGTGACGTCGCCGTGCGCCAGCTGCCAGTCCAGCGGCGCGCAGGCGACGGTGAGCGACGAGGCGTAGGCCAGCGGCGCCGCCGGGGGCGAGGGCGCGGAGACGCAGGCCACCGCCCCCCGCCCCTGGACCGCGCCCACCAGCGCGGAGAGGGCGTGCTCCCATCCCCGCTCACGCCCGGCGGCGCTCCCCAGGGCGACCGCCAGCCAGGGCACCCCGGCGGCGACCAGGGTCCGGGCCATCGCCAGCCCCGGCCCCAGCGCCCCCCCGGGGGGACGGACCACGTAGCAGGCGTCGAGGTCGGCGCCGAGGTCGGCGAGGAAGCCGGGGTCGAGGGTGCCGGCGAGGTCGACGTAGGCCACCGCCATGCTCCGGCTGGCCCGGGCGGCGAAGGCCTGGAGGAGGGTGAGCCGTCCCGTCGCCCGGCCCCGCTCGCCGGTGAGCACGGAGATCCGGCCGCAGGGGAGGCCCTGGGGAAGCACCTCGTCGAGGACGGGGATGCCCGTCGACCACGCCTCGGCGGGGACGGGGTCGCCTCCCCACCGCACCGCCGCGTGACCGTGACGGCGCTGGAGGCTGCCGACCACCTCGTCGAGTGCCGCCGGAGGGCGCTGTCGCGACATCTCCTCTCATCCCGCACACCCACTCACCACGTCGGTCCCGGCCTCGGACAGGGGAGCGAAGGGAGAGGGCGAGAGGCTGGGTTGACAGCATAGCGAACATCCGTTCGTATCCGCAAGGAGGCCTCCCGCCCACGCGTCGACCCCGGACCTGCGACGACCGCACCCTCATCCCGTACCCTCTGCCCGGGCAACCCAGGAGGATCGCAGTGGCTCGCATCGCCATCACCGGGGGGACCGGCTTCGTCGGCATCCACACCTCGCGCGCCCTCGCCGCGGCGGGTCACGACCTGCGGCTGCTGGCGCGGGGCACCCGCCGCGGGCCGCGCCCGGCGGGGGCCGAGTGGGCGCGTGCGGACGTGGTCGCAGGCGAGGGCCTGGTCGAGGCGCTGCGCGGCTGCGACGCCGTCGTCCACCTGGTCGCGATCATTCGCGAGAAGGGCCGCCAGACCTTCGCCCGGGTGAACGCGGAGGGCACCGCCAACGTGGTCCGCGCCGCCTCCGAGGCGGGGGTCGGCCACATCGTCCACATCAGCGCCATCGGCGTCGACCCCGACCCGCGCTACGCGTACCTCGCCTCCAAGTGGGAGGGCGAGCAGGCGGTGCGCGGCGGCGCCGTGCCCTTCACCGTGCTCCGGCCCAGCCTGGTCTTCGGCCCCGGCGACGGGTTCTTCACCGTGCTCGCCAAGCTGATCCGGCTCAACCCGGTGGTGCCGGTGGTGGGCGACGGGCGGGCGCTGTTTCAGCCGATCGCCGTCTCCGACCTCGCCCGCATCGTCACCCTGTGCATCGAGCGCGGGCCCTCCGGCGCGGTCCACGAGGTGGGCGGCCCCGAGCACCTCACCTACGAGCAGATCATCGACATCATCAAGGCCGGGACCGGCAGGCGCCGGCGCAACGTCCACGTGCCGGTCGGCGCGATGCGCCCCCTCGCCGCCCTGTTCGAGAAGGTGCTCCCGAACCCCCCGGTCACGCCCGGCCAGCTCCGCCTCCTGGAGAAGGAGAACGTGACCCGGGTCGACGCCGTGGCCACCCAGTTCGGCTTCGACCCCCTGCCCCTCGAGGGCAACGCCGCCTACCTGCAGGACTACTGACCGCACCGCGGGAGCGGGCCCCAGCGTCCCCCGCCGTCAAGAATTGTTCAGGGCCGGACACAGGGGTGATTCCCTGGTCACAGGGCGGCGGCGCGGTGAGATGCGTCCGCGTCGCCGGCGTACGGTGCCGGGGTCGGCTTCAGAAAGGGCAAACCCTCTGCGAGGAGGGGACGCAAAGCCTCGGGTCTCGACAGGAGATCGCCGGGTTGCCAACGAAGTCACTGGCAGGGGCCGACAGCGAGGAGGGATGCTGTCATGGCCCCGGAGACGACCGCGCCGGCGAGCGAGACCCTGGAGACCCCCCGGCCGCGCCGCCTCCGGCCCGGCTCGAACCTCCTCCTCGGCGCCGCGCTGATCGCCTCCGTCACCGCCGGCTCGCTCTGGGTCACCGGGGCCGGCACGCGGGTCGCCGCGGCCAGCCCCAACTCCGCCGCCCGGTCGGTCGCGCTCCCCGACCCGGCCGCGACCCCGGCCATCGGCGGCCGCCTCCCGGTGGTCATCACCCTGGCCTCCGGGCCGGCGAACACGCTGCTCAGCGGCGACGGCAGCCTGAACACCACGGTCACCACCTACTCCGACTGCAGCGGCGCCACCGAGCTCACCCACGTCAGCGCGGCGATCGACACCTGCGTCGGCGGCCGCACCTACTTCGTCGGCCACAACGCCGGCGTCTTCACCCCGCTGCTCGACCTGGGCGTCGGCTCGATCATCACCTGGTACGACAACACCGGCGCCGCCCACCGGCTGCGCATCGTCGAGGTGCGCGACAACTGGCTGCGCGACGACGGCGTGCCGCCGCCGGCGAACGGCAACGTCGCCGCCCAGTTCCAGACCTGCGAGACCGCCTACCCCGACGGCTCCCACGACCGCATCCTCGACGCGGTGCCGGCGTAGCCCTCAGGAGGCGAGCGCCGGATGGGCCGTCCCCGCCACCGACGGGGCCGACCGCAGGAAGCGCACCGGGGTGATGCCGTCGCCGGCTCCGTAGCCGAGCAGCGAGCCCGCCGGCGGTCCCGCCAGCCAGCCCTCGAGCACGGTGGCGTACACCTCGCGCAGCTCCACGGCGCGGACCATGTTGCCGTCCCTGTCGAGGCTGGACAGTGAGGGCTGGGCGCCGTGGAGACCCCCGGCCACGCCGTCGCCGACGAGCAGCATCGGGGCCGCGGTGCCGTGGTCGGTGCCGCCGCTGCCGTCCTCGTTCACCCGGCGCCCGAACTCCGAGAAGGTCATGAGCAGGTACTGCTCGGCGTGGCCGGTCGCCAGCGCGAGGTCGTGGAAGCGTCCGATGGCGGCGTCGACGAGACCGAGCAGGCGGTCGTGGTTGGGGTTCTCGGCGGCGTGGTCGTCGAAGCTCCCCAGCGTCACCATCGCGATCTCGACGCCGAGGTTGGAGCCGAGCAGGGTCATCGCCGTGGTCACCTGGTCGGCGAGCGTCCCCGTCCCCGGGGTCGCCCCCCTGGCGAGCGCGGCGATGGCGCGCACCGCACCGACGGTGGTCCGGCCGCCGCTGAGCAGCGCGTCGGTGGCGGCGTCGCCGCTGCTGCCGCTGCAGCAGTCGAGGTATCCCTGGTGGAGACGTGCCGCCTCGCTGCTGGGCGCGTCGGCGCCGTCGTCGAAGTGGAAGCCGCCGAGCGAGGAGATGGCGACGCCGCTGGTCTGCTCGCCGGTGAGCGCCTTCGGCAGGCTGTTGCCGATGCTCACCGCGCGCAGCGCGCCGCCCCGCCCGGGGGTGCGATCGAGGTACCGGCCCAGCCAGCCCGACCCCTGCCGCACCGCGGGGTTGCCCGACTGCCAGATGTCCATCGAGCCGAAGTGGGAGAGATCGGGCTTGTCGTAGCCGACCCCCTGGACGATCGCGACCCGTCCCTGCTGGTAGAGCGACTGCAGCCTCGCCAGGTTGGGATGGAGGCCGACCCCGGGGCTGCCGGGCAGGGGCAGCACCTTCGCCTGGGGGATGTTGATGAGCGGACGCCGGGCGTAGTAGTCGCCATTGCCGTGGGGGACGACGGTGTTGAGCCCGTCGTTGCCACCGGCGAGGAGCATGACGATCAGCCTGCGGCCACTGCTCGGGGTGGCGCCGGCGGCGGCGGCGTGGAGCGCGCCGGCGTCGAGCCACACCGGCGCGATCACGGTGGCGGCTCCCAGGGTGCCGCCGAGGCGGAGGAAGTGGCGTCGGGTGATCCGCATCGTCGTCACCGAAGGTTGTAGTCGGGCGAGGCGAGAAGCAGGGTGAGCACGCCCCGGGCCACGGTCCTGTCGTCGGCGTGGGCGGCACGCGCCGCGGCCACGTAGCCGCTGATCGCCGCCGAGGTCGCGGGCAGCAGGTCGATCAGGCCGAGCCGCAGCATCCACGGCTGCGGCGCCGGCGCCGGGGTGCCGTCGAGCAGGGCGCCGAGCTGGTCGTCGGTGACCAGCTGCGCGGCGCGGGCGGCGAAGTTGTAGCGGGCGAGCAGGGTGGCGGTGTTCGCCCAGGCGGTGCCGCCGTGCCAGCCGGCGACGTTGGGCGGATCGAAGAGGACCTGCCCCATGCGGGTGCACTCCTCGGCGAGCAGGTCGTTGGGCGCGGTGCTGTTGCCGGGCTGGCCGAGCAGCGACTCGACGTAGCCCAGGGCACCGTCGCCGCGCGCCAGGTTGAGCCCGCGGATGGTGCCGGCGACGAGCTCGGCGGGCGACTTGATGTTGCGCGCGGCACCGTCGGAGAACTCCGGGCGGAGCAGCAGCGCGCGCACCATCGGCTTGACCTGGTAGTTCGACGTGACCAGCGCCTCGGCCATCGCCTCCACCACCTGCGGCTCCGGGTCGGGACGGTGGAGGAAGCCGGCGAGGCGCCGGGCCACGTGGTTGGCGGCCACCGGTCCCTGGGGATGCCGGTCGAGGACGATGTCGACGACGTCGCCCGCGCCCCACGGCCCGGTCTGGCCGAGGAGGGTCTTGGGCCCGGCGTCGTGGAGGGCGGGGTTGAAGGCGACGGTGCCCTGCTTGTCGACGGTGTAGCCGGTGAAGGCGCGCGCCGCCTCGCGGACGTCGTCCTGGGTGTAGCCGGCGTCGTGGCCGAGGCTGAACAGCTCCAGGAACTCGCGGCCGTAGTTCTCATTCGGCTTGCCGGTGCGGTTGGTGTCACCGTCGAGCCAGATCAGCATCGCCGGATCGGTGGTGATCGCCTTGCAGAGCGCCCGGAAGTCGCCCGCGGCCTGGCTGCGCAGCAGCCGGTTCTGCCCGATCATCAGCTCCAGCCGGCGCACCTTGACGACGCCGGTGGCGAAGTGACCGTGCCAGTGGAGGGTCAGCTTCTCCTCCAGCGGGTTGGGGGTGGTGGCCATCCGCTGCAGCCACCAGCGCTGATACGGCTGGGGGGTCGGGTTGTTGGCGTCGCCGCTCTGGGCGACCTGCTGCAGCGCCATCGCCTCGAGGTCGTCGGCGCGGCCCGCCGAGGTGGTGAAGCCGAGCAGGTGGTCGACGGTGGCGGTGTAGCCTGCGGCCGCCCACTGGTCGATCTCGGCGACGGTGGCGCCGAACCCGGCCCGGGCGAAGAGCCGGGCGACCCGGCGGCGGGTGTCCGGCGGCGCCACCGGCGCGGGCGCGGCCGCCGGCTGCGCCGGCGCATGCACGGCGCCGAGCGCGCGGGTGTGGGGCAGCGGCAGCCCGAGCAGGTGCAGGGTCTTCCCGAGCAGCCCGGTCGCGAGTGGATCGGCCACCTCAAGTCCCCCTCGGAGGAGCGCCTCCCGGCCGGACGGCGCCCCCCGGTCTGATCTCGACGCCGATTAATGCACCGGCCCTCCTGAACCTCCCGGTTCGATCGGCGCGATGCTCGGAGGCCCGGGGTCAGGGGAGGACGAACGGTTTCCGCACCACCTCGTCGAGCACGAAGATGGTCTGGGTGCCCTGGACCATGGGCAGGCTCTGGAGCCGCTCGAGGACGACGTCGCGGAGGGTCTCGACGTCGGTCGCGCGGACCAGGATGAGAGCGTCGTGGGTGCCCGTGGTGAGCGCGCAGTACTCCACCTCGGGCATCTCGACGAGCTCGTTCCGCAGCGCCCGCCAGTCCGGCTGGCGCACCGACAGCAGGACGAGCGCGGCGATGCCCAACCCCATCCGGCGGCTGTTGACCCGGGCGGTGAAGCCCTCGATCACCCCGTCCTCGCGGAGCCGGAGCAGCCGGGTGTAGGCGTTCGCCCGGGACACCCCGACCTGCTCGGCGAGGGCGGCGATGCTGATCCGGCCGTCGTCGCGCAGCACCTCGAGGATGCGGCGGTCGATCCGGTCCAGGCGGGCGGGCTCCTGCGCTCTGGGCACGGGGCCGGACCTTAGACGACCGAGGCGATCGCAAGAAAGCGCACGCTGGAGCGTCGGAGGGATGAGGGGGACGCCAGCCGTTCAGGTCTGCATCCGGCGCAGATCGGGGCTCGACGACCTCGTGGGAGTCTGCCCATGGCAAGAGGACCGCTTCGTCGAGCGCTCACCGCCGTCATCGCCACCGGGATCCTGGTGGCCGGCGCGGCGAACTTCAACGCCGCCGTCCTCGACGGGCCGTCCCTTCCCGCGGTGGTCCAGCTGGCCCAGAACGTGCTGCCGGGCCTCGACAGCCTGATCGCCCAGGCCCTGCCCCCGGCGTCGACGCCGCTCCACATCGGCGTCGGCCTCGCCTCCTCCGACCCGGCCGGCGAGCAGGCGCTCTTCACCGCCCTCTACGACCCGGCCAGCCCCCTCTACCACCGGTTCCTCACCCCCGAGCAGGTGGCCGCGAGGTTCGGCGCATCGCCGGAGCGGGTCTCGGCTGCGGTGACGTGGCTCCAGGGTGCCGGGCTCGAGGTCCAGAACGTGGGCTCCGGCGGCACCTTCATCGAGGCGGTCGGCGCCGTCGGCCAGCTGGACCGGCTGCTCGGCACCACGGTGCGCTCCTACAGCGCCGGAGGCACCAGCTTCCTCGCCAACGACCGGGCGCCGAGCGTTCCCGGCGGCCTCGGGGTGATCTCGATCGTCGGGCTCAACACCCTCCAGCACTTCTCCACCCCGCACAGCACCACGTCGGCGGCGAGTGCGCGGACCCGGCTCGGCGCCACCCCCGCCCCCGCCGGCCTCTACACCGACACCTACACGCCCCAGGACCTCTGGTCGCTCTACCAGCAGCCCGCCGAGAACCAGGGCCAGGGCCAGACCATGGCGATCTTCGGCGCCGGCGCCAGCGACCCGGTGGTCGCCAACCTGCGCCGCTTCGAGGACCTGAACCACCTGCCCCACGTGCCGGTGGTGGTCAAGCACACCGGGCCGGGCCCGTGGAACGACAACTTCGGCGAGGGCGAGTGGAACCTCGACACCCAGGCGAGCACGGGCATGGCCCCGCTGGTCCGCCAGGAGCAGCTGTACTTCGGCGCCTCGCTCAGCGACGCCGACGTCGCCACGATGTTCTCGACCTGGGTCAGCGACCCCAACGGTCCGCGCCAGGCGAGCGCCTCGTTCGGCGAGTGCGAGACCAACCCGCTCAACTTCCTGGTCGGGAACCCGATCGCGAACCCGCTGCCGAACGCCGGCCAGGCGCTGGGCAACAACCTCGAGCCGGTCGCCGAGCAGACCCTGCTCCAGGGCACCCTCGAGGGCCGCACCCTCTTCGTCTCCACCGGCGACACCGGCTCCTCCTGCCCGATCGCCGTGCTCCCGATCGTCGGCGCCGGCAACGGCGTGCTCAACCAGGTCGTCCCGCTGGCGAACTACCCGGCGGCGAGCCGCTACGTGGTCGCGGTCGGCGGCACGGTCCTCTACGCGAAGCAGGGCACCAGCCCGAAGGAGCGCGCGCTCGAGTACGCCTGGCCCTTCGGCGGCGGCGGGTCCGCCCTCTTCATCCCCCGGCCCGACTACCAGAGGGGGGTGAGCGCCGTGAACCACCCCTGCCTGATCGGCACCGGCCTGCTCCAGATCTTCACCCCCGGCACGGTGTGCCGCGGGCTGCCCGACGTCAGCGCCCTCTCCGGTGACGTGATCAGCAACGGCTACACCGTGGTCACCGACATGATCCCCGGCACGTCCGGCGGCACCAGCCTCTCCGCCCCGCTGTGGCTGGGGATGTGGACCCGGATCCAGGCGGCCGCCCCCGACCAGGCGCACGGCCTCGGCTTCGCCAACCCGCTCCTCTACGCGAAGGGCACGAGCTCGCACTACGCCCAGGACTTCCACGACATCACCCTGGGCACCAACGGCCTCAACGTCGCCGGCGCCGGCTGGGACTACGTGTCCGGCTTCGGCACCCCGAACCTCGCCAACCTGATGCGGGACATCACCGGCACCACCGCCCCCGCGGTCACCACCGGGCCGCCCGCGGTGCCCGACCCGGTGCTCGCCACCCCCTGCGGACCCGCGTTCGTGACCGCGCCGGGGAACGCCACCGATCCGCTCACCGCGGCGCCGATCCCGCAGATGGACCTGACCCGCGGCGAGCTCGACCTCAGCCCCGACGGCACCACCCTGCGCGCGGTGCTCACCATCGCCGACCTCAGCGGCCAGGTGCCGTCGATCTCGCAGGGCGCCGACTACTACCTCTACTGGACCTACGCGGGCACCACCTGGTATGCCCACACCAAGATCGACCGCGCCGGCGGCGCCACCTTCGAGGACGGGAGCGTCGGTGGCGGCAAGGCCGCGAAGACCCACGTCGACGCCGGCCGGATCGTGCCCGGCAAGCCGGGCCTCGTCGAGGTGGACGTGCCGCTGGCGAACGCCGGCAACCCGCCCGCGGGGGCCCGCCTCGCCTACCCGTACGGCGTGACCTCGCTGGAGCTGGCCACCCTCAACCTCACCGTGGACGCCGGCGGCGGCCAGAACGACGCCGCCGCCCTGCCCTGCGGCAGCGCCGCGCCGGCGCCGGCCAGGGCGCCCTCGGCGGCGCCCGCACCGCTGCCGCTCCCGCTGCCCCTGCCCCTGCCGGCGCTGCCGGTGCCGGGCCTGGGCGCGGCCGCACCGGTCCCCGGTGTGCCGGCGCCGAGCCTGACCATCCTCGGGATTCCCATCAGCCTCGGCGGCCCGGCTCCGGCGGCGCCCAAAACCAGCTCCGGGGGGCTGCTCGCACAGGTGCTCCACCTGCTCTGGTAGCCCGGACGCCGGGCGGCCGCACCCTGCGCGGTGCGCCCGCCCGGACCGACCGGACAGATGGCCGGTGCGCGCCGTTCGTGGTTCTTACCCGATCTGTCACCAACACGGTACGCATGTTCTGGCCATCTATGGCCGATCTACTTACTGCCGAGCGTGACCTTTTCGTGAGTGGCGCCGTTGTGTGTGCCACATGGGTTCTCATCAACGACGCATCGGGCTCCGCGCCGCCGCCGTGACCGCCGTCGCCGCCGGCGCGGTGATCATGGGATACAGCGGGACCGCGGGCGCGGCCACCGCACCGGGGCCGCGGCCGGCGGGCCTGGCCCGGCCCTCCGCCGCGGAGGTGGAGACTCGCGAGCATCGCTGCACCACCACCACCACCACCACCACCACCCGGTCCGGGTCGGAGGCGCCGGAGCAGGAGCGCGACCGCTGCGACGGCGACGCGACCCACGACCACCCCACTCGCGAGCACCCCCGCCAGGACAGGGACGGCCGCCACCACGACGGCCACGATCACGAGGGCGGCGACCACCGCCCGGCGGCCGCCGAGGGCGACACCGGCGACACCGGTGGACGCGCCGGTGAGGCCGCGGCGACACCGAAGCCCAGCCCCACCCCGGAGCCGTCGCCGGTCGCCGGCTCCGAGGCGGGGCGAGCTCCGGCGGGCGCGAGGACACCGGCACCGGCCGGCCGGACCACCACCACCACCACCACCGCCAGCACCAGCACGTCCTCGACCGCCGCCGGCTCCGCCCACGCCGCCGCCGGGACCGCCCCCCTTCCCCCCACCGCGATGGGCGCACCGGCACCGGTCGTGACCCCGACCACCGGCGTCGACGCCAGCTTCGACGCCGGGCTGCTGCTCTGCCTCGCCGGCCTCGTCGCGCTGCTGCTCGCCCGGCGCCGCTGACGCGACGAGGCCGCCGGCACGGTGCCGGCGGCCTGCCTCGGAAGGGGGGAGGGGCGAGAACGGAGGGCTAGGCCGCCGCGGCGGCCCGGGGGTGCGGGGTGGCCGCCATCAGCCTGGCGATGCGGACCCTCGCCTTCGCCAGGAGCGTGGCCTCCCGGGCGGCGGTGATGGTTCCCGCGGCCCGCGCGGCGTCGAGGCGCTTGGTGACGGTGCCGAGCACGGCGTCGCGGACCGCCTGCGCCCTGGAGCCGGCGATCGCGTCGAGGGTCTTCCCCGCCCTGACCTGGCCGCGGACCTGCTTCACGGTCAGCCCGGTCTGGGCGGCGACCTGCTGCACGATCACGTGGCGGAGGGCGAGGCCGGCCTGCCGGTGCTTCGCATTCGGGCCCTTCTGGCCGGGCGTCGGGGTGGTCGCCGGCGGCGGCGAGGCGCTCGTCGCCGCCGCCGGGGTGGAGGCCAGCATCGGGGGGATGGCCGCGGCGCCGATGCCGGCGGCGGTCATCAACCCGGCGCCGGCGAGGGCGATGCGGGCGAGGGTGAAGCGGGGGCGGATCATGGGGCGGGAACTCCGGGCGGGGGTGGACGGGAAGGGGTGACGGCGCCAGTGTCCACCGCACCCCGCCCCGGATCGCTGAGGCCACGCTGAGAAGCGTCCAGCCCACCACCGCGCGGGGCAGCGTGACCGAGACGGACTTGCGGACAATATCGATGAATAGGCCGGTTCGTCTCCAGTAACGGGGCTGTCATCGACAGATCTCGGCAACCCGTCGCATAATTTCACTGGATCATCCAGATCCTCTCGTATGTTCTGGAGGTGGCAGCGACATGGCGATGCTCGTCCACGAGCCGGCGGGCGGCCACGGGCCCGGGTGGGACCGCTTCTTCGCCCGGGTGCGGGCGACGGTCATGGATCACCCGGTGGTCACCGACAACCGGTACTGCGCCTGGTTCTCCCAGGGTGCGGCCAGCCGCGACCAGGTCCGCGACCTCGTCCAGCAGTTCTCGGTGTTCAGCAACCTCTTCATCGTCGCCCAGCTCCTCAAGACCATCAACGCCCCCACCCTCGCCCAGGCGCGCGAATCCAAGGAGATCCTGGTCAACGAGCTCGGCGTCGTCTTCCGCTCCGGACGCACCACCCCCCGCCCCACCGTGGTCGCCACCGACGAGGACGAGACGGAGCGCCTCGGCGACCCCGCCCTGGTCTCCACCGAGGGCACCGTCGACGGCGGCACCTATCACTTCACCGCCGCCCACTTCGAATGGCTCACCAAGCTGGCGGAGCCGCTGGGCCTCGGCTTCGGCGACATCGGCAAGCGCCGCCACGGCTGGCCCACCACCCTGCACTTCTGCGACGAGCTGGCCCGGATCTACGGCAGCGACGACCCCGACATCGCCGAGGGCGCGTCCTTCGCGGTCGAGCACTGGGCCGCCGCCGGATTCTGGAAGCAGCTCATCACCGGCCTCGACCGGTTCCGTGACCGCGAGTGCCCGGAGCTGCGGCTGTCCTTCTTCACCTGGCACGACCGGGTCGAGGACCAGCACGCCGCCCACACCATGGACGAGCTCGTGGAGGCCTACCGGCGCCCCGACTTCGACGAGGAGAAGTTCCTCCACGGCGCCCGCGAGATGCTCGACGGGGTCCGGGTCTTCTGGGACGGGCTCGAGGAGCGGAGGACCGCGGCGTGACCGAGACGGCGCTCCCCACGGCGGGCACGGACGCCCCGGTGCTGCTCGGCACCGACCACGTCGAGCTCTGGGTGGGCAATGCCCGCCAGGCCGCGCACTACTACCGCACCGCCCTCGGGTTCGACGTGGTCGCCTACGCGGGTCCCGAGACGGGGGTGCGCGACCGCGCCTCCTACGTGCTCCAGCAGGGCCACATCCGGCTGGTGCTGACCGCGGCCCTCGGCCCCGAGGGCGCCATCGCCGAGCACGTCCTGCGCCACGGCGACGGGGTGCGGAGCATCGCGCTGCGCGTCGAGGACGCCACCGCGGCGTTCGAGGCGGCGGTCGCGCGCGGCGCCCTCGCGGTCGAGGAGCCGCACCGCGTCGAGGACGCGTCGGGGACGGTGTGGAGCGCCTCGGTGGCCACCTTCGGCGACACCGTGCACCGCTTCGTCGAGCGCCACGGCTACGCCGGTCCCCACCTCCCCGGATACCGCGAGGACCGTCGCCCCGGGCCGGGGGTGGGTCTCCGGTCGATCGACCACGCCGTGGGCAACGTCGAGGTGGGGCGGATGGACCCCTGGGTGGACTGGTACCACACCGTCCTCAACTTCGATGTCTTCCAGGAGTTCGACGAGAACGACATCGCCACCCGGTACAGCGCGCTGCGATCGAAGGTCACCCGCGATCCGGCGACGATGATCACCTTTCCGATCAACGAGCCCGCCACCGGGCTGCGGGTGTCGCAGATCCAGGAGTACCTCGACTACCACCGCGGACCGGGGGTGCAGCACATCGCCCTCCACACCGACGACGTGGTCGACACGGTGCGGCGGATGCGCGGCGCCGGCGTGGAGTTCCTGACGGCCCCGGCCGCATACTACGACTCGCTGGCGCCACGGCTCGCCGACCACGGCGTGTCCGAGGACCTCGACCACCTGCGCGAGCTGGGCATCCTCGTCGACTTCGAGGAGGACGGATACCTGCTCCAGATCTTCACCCGTCCGGTCGGAGACCGCCCCACCCTCTTCTACGAGGTCATCCAGCGCCGCGGCGCCCGCGGCTTCGGCAAGGGCAATTTCAGGGCGCTGTTCGAGGCGATCGAGCGCGAGCAGGCGGCCCGGGGAAACCTGTGAGCCGCCGCTGATGCGCTCGTACATGCGTCTCGGCGAGGTGCCGCGCAAGCGGCACATGCGAGTGGAGCGCGAGGGGCGTCCGGTCTTCGAGGAGCTCTTCGGGCGCGAGGGGTTCAGCGGCCCGTCGTCGCTGCTCTACCACCGCGGCATGCCCGAGGCGGTGCACGACATCGCCCCCGGCCCCGACGACACCGCCGCCCGCGAGCTCGAGCAGGTGCACGGCCACTCCCACATCGAGGCGTGGCGGCTGGACCCGCACGGCGACGCGGTCAGCGGCCGGCGCTGGCTGCTGGTCAACGACGACGTCCGCATCGGCGTCGCCGTCCCCGCCCACCCCCAGGAGACCCTGTACGTCAACGCCTCGGCCGACGAGGTGCTCTTCCTCCACCACGGCTCCGGGACGCTGCGCTCCCAGTTCGGCCGGCTGCCGCTGCGCCAGGGCGACTACGCGGTGATCCCCCGCGGCACCGTCCACCGCCTCGACCTCGACGACCCCGCCGCCTCCCGCGTGCTGGTCGTCGAGTGCGCCGGCATCGTCGACTCGCCCGACCGCTACCGGGCGCGCAACGGACAGCTGGTCGAGTCCGCCCCCTACTCGGAGCGCGACGTGCGCGGCCCGGTCGAGCTGGAGAGCGCCGAGGGACCGGCGGAGGTGTGGATGAAGCGCGCCGGCCGGGTCACCCGCTACTGCCTCGACAACCATCCGTTCGACGTGGTCGGCTGGGACGGCACCGTCTATCCCTGCGCCCTCTCGGTGCACGACTTCGAGCCCCGCGCCGGCCGCTTCCACGTTCCCCCGCCGACCCATCAGGTGTTCCAGGCACCCAACCTGGTGATCTGCAACTTCGTCCCCCGCAAGATCGACTGGGATCCCGAGGCGGTGGCCCTCCCCTACCACCATTCCAACCTGGATTCCGACGAGGTGATGTACTACGCGGGCGGCAACTACAGCGCCCGCCGCGGCATCCGGGAGGGGTCGATCACCCTCCACGTCGGCGGCGTCCCCCACGGCCCCCAGCCGGGCGCGCTGGAGGCGACCCGCGACGCGCCCCGGGAGACCGACGAGCTCGCGGTGATGATCGACACCTTCCGCCCGCTTCACCGCACCACCACGGCGCGGCAGGTTCTGGACAGCTCCTACCCCTTCTCCTGGCACACGCCGGACCGGCCGGCGGAGAGCTGAGTGGACAACGAGGGGATGCTGTCGCGCTGGACGGCGGCGCAGCTGGAGGCGGGCGGCTGGGTGCGCCGCATGTTCACCGAGGGCGAGCGGCTGCGCGCCCTCCACGGGCCCGAACTCGGTCGCCGACCTCGCCCTGGGCCAGCCGCTGGGCGAGCCCGTCGAGGCGGTGCGCACCGCCATCGCCGCCGCCGCCGCCGAGCGCGGCGCCGAGCGCTTCGGCTACATGCCCAACCTCGGCTTTCCCGAGGTGCGCGCCCGGATCGCCGCCGACGCCGGGGTGGACGTCGGCCCCGAGTGCATCGCCCTCACCGGCGGTGCCGGCGCGGCGATCTGCCTGGCGCTGCGCGCCTTCGTCGACCCCGGCGACGAGGTCGTCGGTGTGGTGCCCTTCTTCGGCGAGTACCGCGCCTACTGCGCGACCGCCGGCGCCACCTGGGTGACCGCCGCCTCCGCCGCGGACTTCGGTCTCGACCTCGGCGCGATCGAGCGCGCGCTCACCCCCCGCACCGCCGCGCTGATCCTCAACACCCCCAGCAACCCCTCCGGCCACGTCGCCACCACCGCCGAGCTCGGCGGCCTCGCGGCGCTGCTCGAGCGCCACCGGCGGCGGCACGGGCGGCGGGTGGTGCTGATCGTCGACGAGGTCTACCACCGCCTCGTCTACCCGCCCGCGGTGCACGTCCACCCCTTCGCCGTGCACCCCGCCACGGTGCTGGCGCGCTCCTTCTCCAAGGACCTGGGGCTCGCCGGCGAGCGGATCGGCTACCTCGCCCTCCACCCAGACCTGGCCACCCCCGAGGTGATGCGCGGGCTGGAGCTCTGCCAGCGCGCCCTCGGCTTCGTCAACGCCCCGGCGACGATGCAGCGGATGCTCGTGCACCTGCCCTCGCTGGAGGTCGACATCGCCCCCCACCAGGCCCGCCGCGACCTCGCCGTCGGCCTCGCCCGGGACGCCGGGCTGGAGGTGGCGGAGGCCCAGGGCGGCATCTACGTGTGGGTCCGCGCTCCCGGCGGCGACGGCCTCGAGGTCGCGAGCGCGCTCGCCCAGCAGCGGGTGCTGGTCGCCCCCGGCACCGCCTTCGGCATGAGCGGCTGGCTGCGCATCTGCTTCACCGCCCCGGTGCCCGCGCTGGAGCGCGGGATCCGGGTGCTCGGCGAGTACGCCAACCTCCATCCGCGGCTGGAGATGAGCGCGTAGGGCGTCACCGCTCCGCGGCGACGCCGCCCGGCTCAGGGCCGGCGGCCGAGCCAGTCTCCGAGCAGCGTGGCGAGACCCGCGCGGCAGGCGGTGGCACCGCCGTTGGCGGGATGGCGCACGCGGGGCACGTCCTCGCCGAGCGCGGCGGCGGCGAGCCGCCCGATGGCGACGACGTGGGCGGGACGCACGCAGTCGAGCAGGCGGCGCAGGAACGCTTCGCCCGCCTCCAGCTCGGCACGGCTGGGACGGCGGTTGCTGTGCGGCACCGCCCCCGCCGGATGGGTCGGCACCAGGTTCCAGAGCAGCACCGACCCGGTCCAGCCTCCCGACGCCAGCGCCGACTGGACGATCGTCGCCGACGGCTCGCTCCAGCCCCGCGGATGGCGTGAGCTGCGGCGGTAGGGGCCGCCCTCGACCAGCTGCCGCTCGCAGAGCAGCACCAGCCCGGAGTAGCGCGCCCCCCGCCAGCCCGCGGCCTCGGCGACCGCCACCACCGGGGCGTCGCGGTGGTCGCGGAGCTGGCGGCGCAGGTTCTCGCGGCGGATCAGCGGCGCCTCCGGGCCGAGGTCGTCGCCCCCGGTCTCGGCGTACTGGTTGAAGGTGGCGCCGAGCCGGGCGGCGGCGAGGCCGTCGACCAGGGCGTCGATCCCGCTCACCCGCCCGATCCGGGGGGCGACCAGCGCGCCCCGCGGGTGCGGATGAGGTCGGCGACCAGCCCCGTCCATCCGGTCTGGTGCGACGCGCCCAGTCCGGCGCCGGTGTCGCCGTGGAAGTACTCGTGGAAGAGGAGGGCGTCGCGCCAGCCGGGGTGCTCCTGGAAGCGCGCGGTGTCGCCGAAGCAGGGGCGGCGGCCGTCGTCGCCGCGGGTGAAGAGGCCGATCAGCCGGCCGGAGAGCTCGTCGGCGACCCCGGCGAGGCTGAGGGCGCGACCCGAGCCGACCGGGTGCTCGACCCGGAAATCGTCACCGAGACAGGCGTGGAAGCGCTGCAGCGCGCCGACGATCAGGTGGTTGATCGGCATCCACACCGGCCCACGCCAGTTGGAGTTGCCGCCGAAGAGGCCCGAGGTCGACTCGCCGGGCTCGTAGTCGAGGGTGAAGCCGACCCCGTCGACGGTGGTGACGAGCGGCCGGTCGCGGTGACGCCGGCTGAGCGCGCGCAGCCCGTGGGGGGAGAGGAACTCGGTCTCGTCGAGCACGCAGGCGAGGATCCGCCGCAGCCGCTCCGGGCTGACGATCGAGAGCAGCTGCCGCTCGCCCATCCCGGGCACGGCGATGTGGGAGACGACCGCCGCGGCGCGGGGCCGGTTGCGCAGGAACCACCCCATCCGCCGGGCGAAGTCGGGCAGCTCGGCGGCGACGCCGGCGTCGAGCACGGTGACGGCGAGGAGCGGGATCAGCCCCACACAGGAGTGGGCGCGCAGCGGCATCCGGCCGCCGTCGGCGGTGTGGAGGACGTCGTAGTAGAAGCCGTCGGCCTCGTCCCAGAGCCCCTGGTCCTCCATCGCCAGGGCGATGAGCGTGAAGTGCTCGAAGAACTTGGTGGCGACGTCCTCGTAGGTGCGGTCGTGGCGGGCCAGGGTGAGCGCCACCTCGAGCATGTTGAGGCAGTACATCGCCATCCAGGCGGTCGCGTCCGACTGCTCGAGATGGCCGGCGCCGGGCGGCAGCATCGAGCGGTCGAAGGGGCCGATGTTGTCGAGCCCGAGGAAACCGCCCTCGAACACGTTGCTTCCCTCGGTGTCCTTCCGGTTCACCCACCAGGTGAAGTTGATCAGCAGCTTGTGGAAGACGCGCTCGAGGAAGTCGTGGTCGGTGCCGCCGTCGATGGCGAAGACCCGCAGCGCCGCCCAGGCGTGGACCGGCGGATTGACGTCGCCGAAGCTCCACTCGTACGCGGGCAGCTGGCCGTTGGCGTGCATGTACCACTCGCGGCAGAGCAGGATCAGCTGCTCCTTGGCGCGCGCCGCGTCGACGTGGGCGAGCGTGACGCAGTGGAAGGCGAGGTCCCAGGCGGCGAACCAGGGGTACTCCCAGGTGTCCGGCATGGAGATCACCTCGTGGCTGCCGAGGTGGCGCCAGCCGCCGTTGCGGCGGGCGCGCTCCGCCGGCGGCGGCGGGAAGGCGGGGTCACCGTCGAGCCAGCGCTCCACGCTGTAGTTGTAGAACTGGTACGACCAGATCATCCCGGCGAGCGCCTGGCGGAGCACCATCGCCTCGTCGCCGGACGCGCCCGCGGGCACCAGCGCGGCGTGGAAGAGGTCGGCCTCGTGGCGGCGCGCCGCAACGGTCACGGCATGGCCGTCGCCGAGGTCGGGAGCGGCGTCGCCGGCGGTGAGGCGCAGTCGCAGCCGCCGGGTCTCGCCGGGCCCCACCGACAGCCGGTATCGGAGCGCCGCCCGGGTGCCGGTCTGCGCCGGGTTGACCGTCGCCGCACCGGAGACCACGTGGTCGTTGATGCCGTCCTTGGGGAACGGCGACGCCCCCTCCTGGTCCCACAGCCGGCGGGCGTTGCTCTCGTTGTCGCAGAAGAGCAGCTCGGCGCCGGGGTCGCCGGCGAGCGTCCAAAGGCCGAGGTGGTGGTGCTCGGCCAGGATGCGCCCCTGCACCGCCGCGAGCCGCGGCACCCGCGGGTCGTGACCCCACGCCCAGGTGTTGCGGAACCAGAGCGTCGGCAGGACGTCGAGGTCGGCGGGCTCGGGGCCGGCGTTGACCACGGTGATCAGCGCGCAGATGTCCTCGGGCCCCGCCTTCGCGTACTCGACGGTCACGTCCCAGTAGCGGTCACCGTCGAGGACGCCGGTGTCGACCAGTTCGAACTCGGGGTCGAGCCGTCCCCGGCGCCGGCTCTCCTCGACCAGGAGGCCGTAGGGGAAGGCGGCCTGGGGATAGACGTGGCGCCAGCGCAGGTACGACGCGGTGGGGGTGGCGTCGGAGAACCACCAGTACTCCTTGGCGTCCTCGCCGTGGTTCCCCTCGGGGCCGCTCAGCCCGAAGATCCGCTCCTTGAGGATGGGGTCGCGCCCGTTCCACAGCGCCAGCGCCATGCAGAGCACCTGGCCGTCGTCGCAGATGCCCGCCAGCCCGTCCTCGCTCCAGCGGTAGGCCCGGGAGCGGGCGTGGTCGTGGGGCAGCGAGCTCCAGGCGTCGCCGCCGGCGCTGTAGTCCTCGCGGACGGTGCCCCAGGCGCGCTCGGCCAGGTAGGGTCCCCAGCGCCGCCAGGGGACGCGGTCGGCCTCGAGCAGGCGGCGCCGCTCCGGATCGGGGTCGGGCATGGCGCGGATGGTTCCAGATCGGTGGCGGCGACCGCCCCGCCTCGAGCCCGGCGCCCACAATGCCCGGATGCCCCGCCGGCTCCCCGGACTCGCCTACGACCTCTACCGCATCCGGCTCTGGGCGCGGGTGCGCAGCGGGCCGATGCCCCAGCACCTCGCCGTCATCCTCGACGGCAACCGCCGCTTCGTCGAGGAGCACCGCCTCGCCTCGATGCGCGACGGCTACGCGGCCGGCGCCCGGCGGGTGCACGACGTCCTGGTCTGGTCGGAGCGCGCCGGCGTCCAGGCGGTGACCCTCTGGGCGATGTCGATCGACAACCTGGGACGGCCCGAGACCCAGATCGAGGCGATGAGCGGGGTGATCGCCGACGAGCTCGACGCCGTGGTCCCCGGGGCGATGCGCCGCGGCTGGCGGCTGCGCGGCATCGGCCGGCGCGACCTGCTCCCGCTCGAGCTGCAGCGCACCCTGACCCGGATCGAGGCGGAGACGGCGGCCAACAGCCGGCTCACCGTGCAGTTCGCCCTCGGCTACGGCGGACGCGAGGAGATCGTCGACGCGCTCCGCCGCTGGGCCGCCGCCGAGACGGTGAGCGGCCTCCCCGTCGAGGAGGCGCTGGCGTCGCTGCAGCCCGACGCGCTCACGCCGTTCCTCTACGGTGGTGACCTCCCCGACCCCGACCTCATCCTCCGCACCAGCGGGGAGCTGCGGCTCAGCGGGTTCCTGCTCTGGCAGAGCGTGTACTCGGAGTACTACTTCACCGACGTCCTCTGGCCGGACTTCCGCGAGATCGACTTCCTGCGCGCGCTGCGCAGCTACCAGGCGCGGAGGCGGCGCTTCGGGCGCTGACCGGCTCAGGCCACCGCGGCCCCCTCGCCGGCGGCGGGCATCCCCACCAGGCCGCCGGCCATCGCCCACAGCCGGGGGAGGAAGGCGCGGCAGTCCTCGAGGGCGGCGCGGACGTCGGCCGCGGTCATCACCCCCGGGCGGGTGTACAGCGCCTCGTGGCGGCGCTTCCGCAGCCGCTCACTGGTGGCCGCCATCAGCCGCGATCGCGAGCGCCCGGTCAGCGCATCGATCAGCTCGGCGGTCAGGGCGATCGCCAGCTTGTGCCCCTCGTAGTCCCGGGCGTGGTAGCCGAGGCAGTGGAGCACGGTGTCCGCGGTGTTCACCACCGACTGGTAGAGGAAGACGATGGCGACGTCGGGGTCGTCGAGGTGGCGCACCGCCCGGCGGAAGTTCAGCGCGGCGAGGTGGAGGCCGTCGGCGACGATCTGGGGCTCGACGGCGATGCGCTCGAGGCGGCCGCGAGCCTGCAGGTCGTCGAGCCGGACGCGGACGGCGCGAAGGCGCCGGTCGTCACGGAGCGGCGACGCTCCGGGGGTGATGGCGTTCGGGCTGACACGGTGGGTGGCCAGGCGTGGATGCCGCCACCTGGGTTGGGGGGAGGGCACTGAGGACTCCTCGGACTCGGGGTGGGCGCGCCGCGGGGACGCGCCGAGACGCCGGCTCCCGCCGGCAGGGTCCCGGGGGTCAGGGGAGGGCGGGCGGAGGCCGGCTCCAGAGCTGGCGGCCGAAGCGCTCGACCGGCGGGTCGAGCCCGGGACGGGCGGCGCCGGGGACGCCGCCGTCCCGACGCCGAGCCCAGAGGGTGCGGAGCAGCCGCTCGCAGCGCTCGAGCGCGCCGGCCCGGCCGGCCAGGGCCCGGCGGGCGACCAGCAGCGCCGCGGCCAGCACCAGGGCGACCCCGAGCTGGAGCGCCGCGGCCGCCCAGTGGACGCCGAGGATCGGGCCGAGACCGGCGGCGCGACCGCCGGCGAGGATGGATTCGATGTTCTCCTGGGCGAGGTAGACGCCCAGCTGGGCGGCGCCGAGGGGCAGCCAGAGGGCCGCCAGCCGGGCCGGTGGCGACACCACGGGCGCGGAGCCCGAGGCGGGGACGGGGCGCCCGCCCCGCCAGGTGCGCGCCAGCCCGGCGCGGGCGCGGTCGAGGCGGCGGCCGAGGGAGAGCCACGCCCGCCGGCAGCCGGCCCCGGCGGCGGCGGCGGCGAGGCCGAGCAGCACCCCCACCGGCACCATGTAGGCGTGGGCGCCGGCGAGCGCCGAGCGCACCGGGGCGGCGCCGTCGACCACCCGCAGGTACTCCAGGGTGTGGCCGAGCCACGCACCCAGCAGCGCCGCCACGACGAACGCGCCAGCAGCGCCAGAAGCGGCACGACGAGGCGGCGTCCGAGGGTGCATCAGGGCGAGCATATCCGACGCCGGCGTCGTGTGGAAGCTGCGAGTTCTCCTTGTGGGGCAAGGGCTGTTGCCGCTTTCGCCCGGCAGCTGCGGGTGATCTGGTCAGAAACGGCCACAACGCGAGCCCGTCCTCGTTGGGGTGCGTCGAATGCGACGTTTGCTCGTCCCTGGGGTGCGACATATACTGTCAACCCACGCGGGGACGCAGGCTGGGGGGTACTCGAGAGCGTGGACAGGCGGCAGTCACCGGCGCCCGAGTCCGGTCGCATGAGCACCGGTGCCGCCCTGCGCGCCTACCTCGCCGCCTCGTCCCGGCAGGCCGCGCCGGCTCCTCCTCCCACCCGGCCTCCCGCCGAGCTGGTGGGGCGCCCGGTGCCGGCCCGTCCGGTGGTGCCGGAGCTGCCTCCGCTTCCCGAGGAGGTGGTGGTGCACCGCCGCCTGAAGAGCGCGTTCATCGACTTCGACGCCCTCATCGCCAGCCTCCGGGTCGACCGTCTGACCGGCTACCTGCGGGCCCAGGCGCGCGACTTCGAGGGCATCCTGCTCTTCGCCCGGGGTGAGCGCGGCCTCAGCTGCTTCCGTGGCGAGACCGTGGTCACCGGGCCGCGGGCCGGCGAGCTGGTGCGCCGCCGGGCGCTGGAGGACGACGTGCTCCTCGACGTGGTGCGGGTGCGCTCGGTCACCGCCGGCATGCTCCCCCGGCTGTTCACCGGGCCGGCTCGGCACGTCGGCTTCACCCGCTTCCTCCGCGTCGGGGAGCTGATCGGCTCGCTCGTCGATCAGCGGACCGACGCGGTGGTGATGGTGTCCGGGCGGCTCGACACCGGGGTGGCGGTGGTGCGCGGCGGCCGCGTCGACAGCGCCTGGACCCGCCTCCATCCACGGCCGCTGACCTCGCTTCAGGTGGTGCTCGCGGCCGCACCCGAGCCCACCGCGCGGGTCGAGATCTTCACCGCCTCGAACGACGGCTAGGCGGGGGCAGCGGGCGCGCGCGGGTCGGCGGCGAGCTCGACCACGAAGTGGGCACCGGGCGGTGGCCCGTTGGGCGGGGCGAGGGCGAGGCTGCCGCCGTGGAGGTCGGCGATCACCGCACAGAGCGCGAGCCCGAGCCCGGCGCCCCCGGTGTCGCGACCGCGGGCGGGATCGGCGCGGGCGAAGCGCTGGAACAGGCGGTCGCGGATCGACGCGTCCACCCCCGGACCGGCGTCGGCCACCTCGAGGCGCCAGCGGCCCTCGTCGCAGGCGGCGGTGAGGACCACCTCCTCCCCGGCAGGGCTGTGACGCACCGCGTTGTCGAGGAGGTTGTCGATGAGCCGGCGGAGCAGCTCGCGGTCGGCCCAGAGCGAGCCCGGGGGCGGCGGCTCGAGCGCCAGCCTCACCCCCCGCGACCCGGCGAGGACACGCCAGCGGTCGACGGTCTCCTCGAGCAGATCGGTGACGTCGACATTCTCGAAGCGCGCCGCCAGCGAGCCGGCGTCGGCCCGCGCCAGCAGCAGCAGCTGGTCGGCGAGCCGGCTCATCCGCTCCACCTCGCTGAGCACCAGCCGCTCGGTGGCCTGATACTCGCCCGCCGACCGCGGCCGGGAGAGCGACACCTCCAGCTCGGCCCGGATCATCGCCAGCGGCGCGCGCAGCTCGTGGGCGGCGTCGGCGGTGAAGCGCTGGAGGGTTGCGAAGCCCGACTCGAGACGCGCCAGCATCGCGTTGAAGGTGCCGGCGAGCTCGCCGAGCTCATCCGGCGGGAGGTCGAGGGCGATGCGCCGGTGGAGGTCGTGCTCGCTGATGTCCCGGGCCGCGGCGGCGATCACCCGCACCGGCTTGAGGGCCCTCCCGGCGGTCCAGTAGCCGAGCACCGAGGCGATCACGACCATCGACACCACCACCACCACGAGCAGGATCTTGGCCTCGTTGAGCGCGACCTGGACCTCGCTCATCGGATGGCTGCCCACCATCAGGGCGCGCCCGCCGTTGCCGAGGTCGATCACCTTGGCGAGCACCCGCACCTCGCCCCCGGTGTCGGGCATGGTCTCGAGGATCGGGTTGGCCAGGGTGGGATGACGGCGGTAGACGGCCGCGGCGAGGCGCGGGGTGACCGGCCGGCCGATGCTGTCGAGGAGGGCGCCGGTGGGCCCCAGCAGCATCGCGCTCACCTCGCCCTGCTCGATGTCGGGCACGGCGTCCTTCTTGTCGATGCGGATCGGGGTCACGTCGCTCTCGAGACCGTTGATCAGCGCCTGCACCCGCTCGCTGAGCTCGCTGTCGGTGGACGCGTACTGGGAGCGCACGTAGGCGACGTAGAACGCGCTCGACACCACCGTGGCGAGGACGATGAAGAGCGCCGAGTAGGTCGCGGTCAGGCGGACGCGGGTGCGCCGGAGGAAGGCACGCATGAGCCGGTGGCCTCGAGGCGGTAGCCCGCCCCTCGAATGGTGGTGATGAGATCGGTGGCGCCACCCGCGGCCAGCTTGCGCCGCAGCCGGGCGATGTAGACCTCGAGCAGGTTCGACTCGGTGTGGAGGTCGGTGTCCCAGACGTGCTCCTCGATCTGGCTCCGGCTCAGCAGGCGGCCGGCGTTCTGCATCAGCAGCTCGAGGATCGCGAACTCCTTCGGGGTCATCGCCAGCGGCTGGCCGCCGACGGTCACCGTCCAGGCGTCGGCGTCGAGCCGGAGCCCGCCGACCTCGACCACCGCCGGCGGCGGTGGCTGGTGGCGGCGGGTGACCGCCCGGATCCGGGCGACCAGCTCGCGGAAGGCGAAGGGCTTGACCAGGTAGTCGTCGGCGCCCGCCTCGAGACCGCGCACCCGGTCGTCGACGGCGTCGCGCCCGGTGAGCATCAGCACCGGCGTGGCCACGCCGCCCCGGCGCAGCTCCGCGCACACCGAGAAGCCGTCGGTGCCGCCGGGCAGCATCACGTCGAGGACGATCACGTCATAGGAGGCCGCCGAGCCGACCGCGGCGAGGGCCTCGTCACCGGTGCTCACGGCGTCGGCGCGCAGCCCGGCCTCCCGCAGCCCGCGCAGCAGGGCCCGAGCGAGACGCCGGTCGTCCTCGACGACCAAGACGCGCATCCCTGTGGTCTCCGTACGCCCTTCCCTTCCGCTGGCAACGACGCCGCCCGAGCCCGCACCCGGCTGACTGGTCGGATACAGCTTCCCACGTCCCGATGTCGAGGTCGAGGGCGGATCGGCCGCAGGCCTCGGGGACGGCCCCTCTCCGAGGCTCGCCGCGCCGGGCAGGGCTGGCGGGAAGGGAGGGATTCGAACCCTCGGAGGAGCTTAACACCCCTCACCCGCTTAGCAGGCGGGCGCTTTCGGCCACTCAGCCACCTCCCCGCGGCGGCGTCGAGTATACCGACGCAGGCTTCGCCCGACGATCCGTCGCCGCCCCGTCACCGCCCCGGCCCCGGGGTCGCACCTTCCCATAGGATGTGCCCGCTGGAGGGATGCCGGAGTGGTTGATCGGAGCGGTCTTGAAAACCGCAAGGGCCGTCAAGCCCTCGGGGGTTCGAATCCCTCTCCCTCCGCCAGTTTGGCCTGATCACCACCGGGCCTTCGTCATCGCGGGCCCGGGGCGTGGCCGAGCCGCCGGCGGTACGCGTCCCAGTCCCAGGTCCCCGGGCAGTGGGCGCGGTTCACCGAGTCGATCTGGAAGTGGCCGACGACGATCTCCGCCGGCTCCCCGGCGTCGCGGTGCGCGACCAGGTGGTCGCCGGCGAGGCCCCGGCGGGGCAGCTCGGCGAGCAGCCAGCGCACCAGCGCCAGGCTCGCCCGCAGCTGCGCCGGGGTGAGCGGGTCGGAGTTGTCGGCGGAGTGCTTGGCGTGCTCGATGCTGACGGTGTAGTGGTTGGGGTTGACCTCTCCGCGCGCGGCGATCAGCGGCCAGCCGGGGTGGTCGGGAATCCCGTTGCCCCATGCCGAGTCGGCGAGGCGCACCAGCTGGAACACGGTGCCGTCCTGGCCGATCACGAAGTGGGTGCTCGCCTCCCTCGCCGGGTCGCTGAGCAGCGCCGCGACCCCCGGCCCGTCGCCACCCGCGGTGCCGTGGAGGACGATGCCGTCGACGCCCCAGCCGGCGCGCCCCGGCCAGAAGTTCGGGCTCGGATGCCAGATCGCGCCGGTTCGCTCGGCGCCGCCGCCTACGCTCCGGGGGCGTGCCAGTTGACGTAGCTCTGACCGGACACGCTGGGCGCCTGGGCACCCGGCTTCACCACCGTGGGAGTTCCCGCGCAGCCGGCCTGGGGGTAGACGCGCAGCTCCTGCATCGGGTCGGAGTCGCCGTCGAGCGCCGAGCCCACGGTGCCGTCGTGGCAGACCTGGTCGAGCAGCACGGTCACCGTCCCGGTGAAATTGGCCGACGGCCAGACGCACACCTCGCCCGCGGTGCAGTCGGCGGCCGCCGCGTGGGCGGTGAGCACCGAAAGCGCCGGCGGTCCGGCGGAGAGGGCCAGGGTCGCCGCGGGGCCGATGAGACAGCGAGCGCCTCGGCGCATCGAACCACCTCCGAAATTCCCAAGGGGGGCGAGCACCCCTTTCTGTTCACCGGAGTCTAACAGCGGGCATCGGCCGCACCGGTGATCCGAAGGGGCAACTCAGCAACCGGGGATGCTGCCCACGCCTCGCGGCACCACGCAGGTGACCTCGCCGTGCCGGTCGGTCGGCACCAGCGCGTTCCCCAGCTCCCAGAACCCGTACACCGCGCCCACCACGGCCCAGAGCACCGCGCAGGCGATGAACCGGATCAGCAGCACCTGGCGAACCGCGGCACCTGCGCCGGGGGTGATCGCCGCGGTCATCGGCTTCGCCGGGGACGCCCGCGGCGGGACTGCGGGCAGGACCGGCACCGGCGGGGCGACGACCGCCACCCGGGGCCGGAAGTTCGCCCGGTGGTGATCGAGAACCAGGTCGGCGACCGGGCTGCGGCCGCCGAGCGCGATCGTGTTTGACACCCCGCCCCTGTGTGGGTCACCGATGCGGACGACGTCGAGGCTGGTGCGGTGATCCGCGGCCATTGTAGCGGCGCGGAGGGTGGTGCGAACATCGGTACGGGCGCCGCGCAGCGCCACAGCCGTGTGGTGACTTCGACCATCTACGATGACGTGAAGCGACGCAGCGACGGTGAAGAGTCAGAAGCGGGCTGTGAGGGCCCCACCGGGCGGGTCAGACGGGCGTCGCGCCAGGAAGATGGATCAGAGCCGATCCCGAGGAACACACATGGACCTGCGTCGCCTCATCCCCGTCGCCCTGGTGACCGCGGCACTGGGCGTCTCCTTCTCGCCGATCGCATCGGCGCAGCGCGCCGACCACGGCTCGGGCGCGGCCCCGGCCACCACCGCCTCGCAGTACATCCCGGTGCGCACCATGGGCACGGCGAGGAACGACTCGACCGACCCGATGCGGCAGAGGTTCACCTTCCCGCTCTACTCGCTGGTCGACGGCTCGCTGGTCGGCAACGCCACCGACGACGTCTCCTGCTCGCAGTCGACCCCGCCGCCGTGCGCGGTCATCGACGCCATCACCACCTTCCGCTTCACCCAGGGCGCGTTCCCGCTCGGAACCATCGTCAACCACGCCCAGGTGAGCATCGCCCCCGACGCGCAGAAGCCGGGGTTCATCATCAATGGCGCGCGGGCGACCGGGAACACCTTCCAGAGCGCCACCGGCGCCTACGCCGGGCGCCAGGGCACGATCATCATCAGCGGCGCCAACGACGTGAAGAACTTCCCCAACGAGCTCACCCAGGACGATCTCTGGCTGATCGCCCTGCAGTAGGCGCCTGCGGGCCGGGTCCCCGGCTCGCGGGGGCCCGGCTCCGGCCGGCGCGGTTCGATCAGGCCGCCGCCTGAGGCACGGACTGGGAGGCGGCACGCGGCCGCGAGGCGAACGCGGCGGCGACGCCGAGCACCACCAGCACCGCGCCGGCGATCCCGGTCACCGGCTCGGGCAGAGCGATGCCGAACAGCGAGTCGAGCGAGTAGCGGCCGGGGCCGGCCACCGCCACGGCGGCGCTGCCCGCGAGGTACAGGAACGGCACCTCGAAGCCGCCGCGCTGGCCGAAGAACCCCTTCCCCCAGTGGGCCGCGAAGGTGGCCACCAGCATGACGGCGCCGATCGCGAGCGCGCCCAGCGGATTGAGCAGCCCGGCCGCGAGCAGCAGCCCGCCGCCGACCTCGGTGACGACTGCGCCCAGCGCCCACGCGCCGGCGGGCCGGAAGCGGAGGCCGCGCATGAACCCGGTGGTCCCGGCCATCCCCGGTCCCCCGAACCATCCGAGCATCTTCTGGGCGCCGTGACCGGCCATCGCCAGGCCCAGCGCCAGCCGCAGCATCAAGAGTGCCGCGTCCATGTGTACTCACCCCGTCGTGGAGGCTGATCCTACGGAGTGCAACGTACCATTCGTAAGTTGTTTCCAAACCCTTAGCCAGAGGGCATACTCCCACCATGGCCGGAACATCGCGCTGGGAGGCGGGCGCGGACGTGCAGAGCCGTGCCTTCTGCCCCCGCTACCACCACGCCGTCGAGCTCATCGGCCGGCGGTGGACCGGGGCGATCGTGCGGGTGCTGCTCCAGGGCCCGCGCCGCTTCAGCGAGATCGCGTCCGCGGTGCCCGGTCTCTCCGAGCGGCTGCTGTCGCAGCGCCTGCGCGAGCTCGAGGCCGAGGGGCTGGTGGTGCGGCGGGTCATCCCCGGGCCGCCGGTGGGGGTTGAGTACGCGCTCAGCGACGCCGGTCACGAGCTCGAGGCGGTGGTCACGGCGGTGGCAGCGTGGGCGCACCGATGGGGGCCGCCCGGCGAGCCCGAGGAGGCCTGAGCGCTCAGCGCCCCGGTTCCGCCCCCGGCGCCCGCACCCAGCGGCAGACGCGATCCAGCTCCGCCGCCGCCTCGACCGCCCAGATGCGGCAGGCGGTGCTCATCGCCACCGGGTCGGCGAGGATCTCGTCCCCGGGGACCATGTGCGGCAGCCGCAGCCACCAGGCGCCGTCGAAGACGAAGATGCCGTACTCGGCGAGGTGGTCGTCGTACTCGGCGACGGCGTCGCCCAGGCTCTCCCGCCACAGCCCGGTCCAGCTGCATGCGCAGCGCACCCTCCAGCCGCGCAGCGGCTGGTCCTCGCGGGTCACGTCCACCTCGGCGTAGTGCTGGGGGTCCACGGCGCACACCATGGGATGACCGGAGGGTCATCGCGCGCCCGGCGACCGGCCTGTGACCGCCTCTTCACGCCGCCTCGACGGCGGCGACAGGGTCAGCCCGCCCGCGGCGGCCGCCGGCTCAGCACCCCGGCGGCCTCCAGCGCCTCCACCTCGGCGGCGCCGAGCCCGAGGAGCTCCTCGAGCACCTCGCGGTTGTGCTCGCCGCGGAACGCGGGCACGCCGCGCACCCCGGTGGTGGCGCCGGAGAAGCGCCACGGCGAGTTGGGCAGCCGCAGCCGCCCGCCGGCGCGGTCGTCGACCTCGACCACCGCGCCGCGCTCGCGCGCCCACTCGCCGGCGCCCGCCTCCTCGACGCTGCGCACCACCCCGGTCGCCAGGCGGTGCGGGGCCACCGCCGCCTCCAACGCCTCGACGCTCTCCAGCCGGACGGCCCAGTCCTGGAGCAGCGCGAGCAGCTGGTCGCGGTTCTCGAGGCGGGCGGGGTCGGTCGCGAAGCGGGGGTCGTCGCGCAGGTCGGGGCGGCCGATCACCGTGCACCACGATTCGAACACGCCCCGGGTGACGGGATTGCCGGTGACCACCACCCGCCGCCCGTCGCCGGTGGTCAGCGTCGGCGTGACCGCCCCACCGGCGGGCGAGTACGGGTCCTCGGGGGCGCCGGAGAGCTCGCGCGCGGCCCACTCGTTGACGACCAGCAGGGTCTCCGCCATCGCCACGTCGACGTGCTGGCCGCGGCCGGTTCGCCCCCGCTGCACCAGGGCGGCGAGGATGCCGGCGAGGCACTCGAGCCCGGTGTAGGTGTCGGCATGGCTGAACGGGGTGTCGGGATCGCGGTGCCGGCGGCCGAGCATCTCCGTCATCCCCATCTCCGCGTGGATGGTGTCGGCGTAGGCGCGGCGGTGCGCGCTCGCCCCCTGCTGCCCGAAGCCGGAGATGGAGGCGTACACGGCACCCGGGTTGCACGCGCTCACCGCCGCGTAGCCGAGGCCGAGCCGGTCCATCACCCCGGGGCGGAAGTTCTCGACGACGACGTCGACACGCTCGGCGAGGCGGAGCATCAGGTCGACCGCCTCGGGACGGCGGAGGTCGACGGAGAGGTTGCGCTTGCCGCAGTTCTGCTGTGCGTGGTACAGCGCGATCGACCCCGCGCGCGGCCGGAAGAAGCGGGTGAGGTCGCCGTCGGGCGGCTCGACCTTGATGACGTCGGCGCCGAGGTCGACGAGCATCCGGGTGCAGTGCGGACCGGACATCACCAGCGAGAAGTCGAGCACCCGCACGCCGTCGAGCGGTCCTGCGCCGGCTTCGGTCACGCCGGCGATGCTAGCTGAAAGGAGAGAGCCGGCCCCCGTGGGGACCGGCTCCCGAAGAGCTCCCGACCGTGTCGGTCAGCCGGGCGCACCCGTCGGCAGGACGGTGCGCTTGAAGGTCGCGTTGACCACGTCGGCGAAGGAGGTGTAGAAGGCGGCGCAGGCGGTGAGGATGCCCAGGAAGCCGCCGAGATGAGTCCAGGTGTCGCTGGCGTTCCACTTGCCGAGGGCGAGAGCGAAGAACGTCAGCGTGAGCAGGAAGAACACCACCTGGACCGCCTTCGCCCCGGCCAGGGAGGCGATCAGCATGTAGGCGGTGAACACGCCCCACATGAACAGGTAGAGCCCGAGGATGGTGTTGAGGTGGTCGGCGGTCGCGGCGGCGATCTGCGCCGAGGTGGCTCCGGCCCCGAGGGCGGTGGCGGTGGCGGTCTTGACCATGGGAGCGTAGAACTGGACGATGAGCCAGAAGCTCAGCCAGAAGGCTCCGTAGCTGCTGAACGCGGTGGCCGCGAAGGTGTTGCCCCTGCGGAACGCCCACATCCCGGCGAGCAGCTGGGCGGTGCCGCCGTAGGCGATGGCGAGGCCGAGCACGACCGGCTCGTTGATGGCGCCGATCCAGCCCGCGTTGATCGCCGAGAGCACCATCGTGGTGAGGGCGAAGGCGGCGAGTCCGAGTGGCGCCGGGTCGGCGATCTCGACCGCCGGCGCCGAGACGCCGGTCGCCGCCCCGCTGAGGGGGCGGCTGGTCTCCATGGTTGCCATGTGTCCGTGTCTCCTCTCTGACGAGTGGATGCGTGGTGGTTCGATGGACCGGGGATGCCTCAGTCTTCCTTCGATGCATCCTCCTGTGCGCGGGACTGCAGGTCCGACACCACGGTCGGGTCGGCGAGGGTGGTGGTGTCGCCGAGCTGCCGCTTCTCCGCGACGTCGCGAAGCAGGCGGCGCATGATCTTGCCGCTGCGCGTCTTGGGCAGGTCGGGGGTGAAGGCGACGTACTTGGGCTTGGCGATGGCCCCGATCAGCTTGGCCACGTGGTTGCGGAGCTCGGCGATCAGCTCCGTCGACTCCTCGTTGCCGCTGCGCAGGGTGACGAAGGCGGCGATCGCCTGGCCCGTCTCGGCGTCGCTGCGGCCCACCACCGCGGCCTCGGCGACGGAGGGATGGTCGACCAGCGCCGACTCCACCTCGGTGGTGGAGATGCGGTGGCCGCTGATGTTCATGACGTCGTCGACGCGGCCCATGAACCAGAAGTAGCCGTCCTCGTCGATGCGGGCGCCGTCACCGGCGAAGTACTTGTCGCCGTACTTCTGCCAGTAGGTGGCCTTGTAGCGCTCGTCGTCGCCGTAGATGCCGCGGAGCATCCCCGGCCAGGGCGACTTCACCACGACGTACCCGCCACCGCCGAGGGGGACGTCCTTGCCCTCCTCGTCGACGACGCTGGCCTCGATCCCCGGGAAGGGCCGGGTCGCCGAGCCGGGCTTGGTGGTGATCACCCCGGGAAGCGGGGTGATCATGATGCCGCCGGTCTCGGTCTGCCACCAGGTGTCGACCACCGGGCACCTGCCGCCGCCGATCGCTTCGCGGTACCAGACCCAGGCCTCGGGGTTGATCGGCTCGCCCACGGTGCCGAGCACCCGCAGCGAGCTGAGATCGTGCCGGTCGGGGTACTCCGCCCCCCACTTCATGAAGGTGCGGATCGCGGTCGGCGCGCAGTAGAGGACGGTGACCCCGTACTTCTCGATGATCGACCACCAGCGGTCCTTGTCCGGGAAGTCGGGGACGCCCTCGTACATCACGCTGGTGCAGCCGTTGGTCAGCGGCCCGTACACGATGTAGCTGTGACCGGTGACCCAGCCGATGTCGGCGGCGCACCAGTACACGGTGTCGGGCTGGATGTCGAAGATCATCTTGTGGGTGGCGGCCACGTGGGTCAGGTAGCCGCCGGTGGTGTGCTTGATGCCCTTCGGCTTGGCCGTGGTGCCCGAGGTGTAGAGGAGGAACAGCAGGTCCTCCGATTCCATGTGCTCGGGCTCGCACTCCTCCGACTCGCCGTCCACGAGCTCGTGCCACCAGTGGTCGCGGCCCTCGACCCAGCTGACCTCGCCGCCGGTGCGCCGCACCACCACGCAGTTCTTGACCGACGGCGCCCCCGACAGGGCCTCGTCGGTGTTGGCCTTGAGCGGGACCGTCTTGCCCCGCCTCCAGCCCTCGTCGGAGGTGATCACCAGGTTGGCCTGGGCGTCGTTGCAGCGGTCCCGCAGCGCGTCGGCGCTGAAGCCGCCGAAGACCACCGAGTGGGCGGCGCCGATGCGCGCGCAGGCGAGCATCGCCACCGGCAGCTCGGGGATCATCGGGAGGTAGATGCCCACCCGATCGCCACGCTTGACGCCCAGGTTCTTCAACGCGTTGGCGAAGCGGCAGACGTCCTTCAGCAGCTGCGCGTAGGTGATCGTCAGGGTGTCGCCCGGCTCGCCCTCCCAGTGAAAGGCGACCTGGTCTCCCCGGCCCGCCTCCACGTGGCGGTCGAGGCAGTTGTAGCTGACGTTGAGCTCGCCCCCGACGAACCACCTGGCGAAGGGGAGGTCCCATTCCAGGACGGTGTCGAAGTCCTTGAACCAGGAGAGGTTCTCCCTGGCCATGCGCGCCCAGAATGCCTCCCGATCGGCCTCCGCCTCGGCGTAGATGCTGTCGTCCTTGACGTTGGCACTGGCGGCGAAGCCGTCGGGAGGCGGATAGCTCCGGCGCTCCTGCAGAAGTGCCTCGATCGTCCGCGCGTCGACGCTCACTACGTCATTCCTCCACACTCGTCCGGCTCGAATCTTCGGGAGCCCCCCATTCGGCCAGAGTGGGACCGTACGCACCGGGGCACCGGTTCGGAAACCCGCTTCCGGTGAGCGGTCGGAAGTCGCGGCTGAACGGTCGCCACCGGCCGCCGAGCGGCGGCGCGGCTTGCGCCTCGCCGGCCGGGTCACGATGATCGGGGCCATGGGGGTCCTCGCAGGTCTGCTGGTCCAGATCCTGCTCACCGCGGTGGCGGCGTTCGCCGTCTACCTGCTGGTGAGCCGGCAGCGGCGCAGCTTCGGCAGCGCCGAGGACCGGGCCACCCTGCGCACCCTGGCCCTGGCCACCTCCACGATGGGGGCGCTGCGCCGCGGCCTCACCGCCCGGAGTGCCGCCGAGGTGCTGCCCGAGGTCGCCGAGCAGGCGGGGGCGGCGGTGGCGATCTACGACATCGGGGGCCTGCTCGCCTACGAGCCCGGCCCCGCGGGGGCGGCGGGTGGGCATCGCCTCCACCTCGAGGGCGACGCCGCCGGGGTGCTGGAGGCGCTGGGCACCGGCCGGCTGCGGCTCCTCCCCCTCCACGACGAGCCCACCGCCGGCTGCGGGCTGCGCGCCGCCGCGGTGGCGCCGCTGCTGGTCAACGACCGCCCCGTCGCCGCGCTGGTCTCGTACCACCCCCAGACCCCGGGTCCGACGGCGCTGCAGATCACCTCCGACCTCGCCGAGCTGCTCGCCACCCAGCTGCGCCTCCAGCAGGCCGACCAGCAGCGGGTGGCCCTGGTGCGCTCCGAGCTGCGCGCCCTGCGCGCCCAGATCTCCCCGCATTTCATCTACAACACGCTGACCACGATCGCCTCGTTCATCCGCACCGACCCCGACCGCGCCCGCGAGCTGCTCACCCTCTTCGCGGACTTCACCCGCCAGGCCTTCCGCGGCCCCCAGGACGAGTTCGCGTCGCTCGCCGACGAGCTCGTCTACGTCCACCAGTACCTGCTCTTCGAGCAGGCGCGCTTCGGCGAGCGGCTGACGGTGCGCTACAAGGTCGAGCCCGAGGTGCTCAACGCCATCGTCCCCACCCTCGTGGTCCAGCCGCTGGTGGAGAACGCGGTGAAGCACGGCATGGAGTCGAGCACCGGTCGCGGCACCGTCAGCATCATCGCCGAGGACCGCGACGACGAGTGCTGGATCATGGTGCGCGACAACGGCCGCGGCTTCGACGCCGCCGGCGTGGTCGGGGGCGAGGGGGGCGGCGCCCTCGCCAACATCGACCGGCGGCTGCGCGAGACCTTCGGGCCGACCCACGGGCTGAACATCGACTCGACGCCGGGCACCGGGACCTCGGTGCGGATGCGCATCCCCAAGTACCGCCCCGGGGTGCGGGTCTCGTGACCGCCGGTGCCGAGGCCGGGCTGCGGGTGCTGGTCGTCGACGACGAGCGGCCGGCCCGCGACGAGCTCGCCTTCCAGCTGGGCAACCTCGACGACGTGGCCGAGGTGCTCCAGGCCGCCGAGGGCACCGAGTGCCTGCGCCTGCTGAAGAGCGCCGACGTCGACGCCGTCTTCCTCGACGTCCGCATGCCCGGCCTCGACGGCCTGGAGGTGGGGCGGATCGTGCGCCTGCTCGCCCGGCCGCCGATGCTGGTCTTCGTCACCGCCTTCGACAGCTACGCGGTCGAGGCCTTCGGCCTGGCCGCGGTCGACTACCTGCTCAAGCCGGTGCGGCGGGAGCGGCTGCGGGCGACGGTGAAGCGCCTGGTCGAGACCCGGCGCGGCCTCGAGGGCGCCGGCGGCGCGGCCGGGCCCCCCGACGACGAGGACGCCATGGGCGATCGCCTGCCGGTGCTCGCCGGCGGCCGCATCGTGCTCGTGAACGTCGCCGACATCCGGGTCGCCCTGGTCGCCGGCGAGCGGGTCATCGTGCACACCCACGAGGGGCGCTTCCAGGCCCGGCACACCCTGGCGGAGCTGGAGCACCGCCTCCACGGCCGCGGCTTCCTGCGCGTCCACCGCGCCTACCTCGTCAACCTGCGGCATGTGCTCACCATCGAGACCTTCTTCAACGGCACCTACCTCCTGAAGCTGCGCAACGTGCCCGGCCTCACCGTGCCCGTCTCACGCCGCCACGCCAGCGACCTGCGCGCGGCGGTGCACCTCTAAGCCGCATGGCCCAGCACGGACGCGATCCGGAGCGGGCCGGCAGGCGGCTGCGCGACCTGCTCGAGCAGACCCAGGTCGGCGCCGTCTTCCTCTCCGCGCTGATGCGCCGGCAGCTCCGGCTCAGCCTCGCCGTCACCGTCGCCTTCCTCGTCGGCCTCGGCATCCAGCCGGTGCTGCCGGTGATCTGGCCCCAGTACGGCGACGCGACCGTCTTCGGCCTGCCCCTGCCCTGGCTGGTGCTCGGGGTGCTGACCTACCCCCTGCTGGTGGTGCTCGGACTGCTCTACGTGCGCCGCGCCGAGGGCATCGACGACGACTTCACCGACCTCCTGCAGTGATCGTCTCCGCCGGCGCCGTCGTCGGTCTGCTGCTGATGGCCATGCTCACCGTGGGGGTCGGCGCCTACGCGCGCCGCTACGCGCGCACCACCTCCGATTTCCTGGTGGCGGCGCGCGCGGTGCCCCCCCGGCTCAACGCCGCCGCGATCAGCGGCGAGTACCTGAGCGCCGCCTCCTTCCTCGGCGTCGCCGGGCTGGTGATGCAGTTCGGCTACGACGTGCTCTGGTACCCGGTGGGATACGCCGCCGGCTACCTGGTGCTGCTGGTGTTCATCGCCGGTCCGCTGCGGCGGTTCGGCGCGTACACCATCCCCGACTTCGCCGAGGGGCGGTTCGGAAGCCCCCGCTTCCGGCGCCTCGCGGTGGGGCTGGTCATCCTCATCGGCCTCTTCTACACCCTCCCCCAGATGAAGGCGGCGGGGATCACCGTCTCGACCGCGGCGGGGGTGCCCTACCCCGTCGGGGTGGCGGTCGTCGCCGTGGTGGTGGTGAGCATCGTGGCCGCCGGCGGGATGCGCGGGATCACCCTGGTGCAGGCGATGCAGTTCGCGGTGAAGCTGTTCGCGATCAGCGTCCCGGTGTTCGTGCTGCTGATCCACTACGGCAGCCCGGCACGGCTGGTGGGGGCGGCGGGCGCCGAGCCCGTCCCCCGGCTCACCACCTCCACCTCGTTCCGGGTGGACGCCGGCGAGCTCTGGTCGCTGAGCCGGCCGCTGACCCTCACCGTCGAGGGCCACGCCACCGCCACCCTGCTCCCCCCCGGCGAGCGCGGCGGCACCGCGCGCACCACCTACGTGGGGGTGCCCCTGTCCACCGCATCCCAGCCCGCCGAGCCCCCCGGCCGGTGGTCCTGGCGGGACGGAGCACGGTGCCCGCCGGCCGGGTGCGCTGGGAGCAGGCCGCCCGCGTGACCCTCGCCGCCGGCGCCCCGGCGCCGTTCGGCAGCGACACCCCGCCGAGCAGCGGCAGCGCCTGGCTGCACCCCTTCGGACCGCTCGCCGGGGGCAGCGGCCACCCGCTGCTGTTCACCTACTCGCTGATCATCGGCATCGTCTTCGGCACCATGGGGCTGCCCCACATCCTGGTGCGCTTCTACACCAACCCCGACGCCCGGGCGGCGCGGCGCACCGCCTGGTACGTGCTCGTGCTGGTCAGCCTCTTCTACATCTGGCCGCCGCTCTACGGGGTGGTCGGCCGGCTCCACGCCGCCCAGCTGTACACCACCAACCTGACCGACGCGGTGGTGCTCATCCTGCCCCGCCAGCTCGGCCCCCCGTGGCTGGGCGAGGCGCTCGCCGCGGTGGTGGCCGCGGGCGCCTTCGCCGCCTTCGCCTCGACGCTGAGCGGCCTGCTGGTCTCGCTCGCCGGCGCCCTCGGCCACGACGTCTACGGACGCTGGCTCCGCCCCGAGGCGAGCGCCGGGGCACGCAGCCGCGCCTTCCAGCTCAGCGCCCTCGCGGCGGGGACGGTGGCCGCGGTGCTCGGGCTCTCGGTCGAGCACTTCGACATCAGCATCCTCGTCGGCTGGGCGTTCGCGATCGCCGCCAGCTCCTTCTTCCCCCTGCTGGTGCTGGGGATCTGGTGGCGCCGCCTGACCCTGCTCGGCGCGGCGACCGGGGCCACGGTGGGCGGGCTGGCCGCCACCGCCGGAATCGTGATCACCATGCTCGCGTTCGTGAGCGCGCCGCTGGCGCGGCTGCTCGACGCCCACTCGGCGCTCGCGGTGATCCTCGCCCAGCCCGCGATCCTCACCATCCCGCTGGCCTTCTCGGTGATGGTCGGGCTCTCGCTGCTCGACGGCCGGGTGCCCCCCGAGGTGGGCTCGACGATGCTCCAGCTCCACGCCCCCGACCGCCTCGGCCTGCGCCGCGACTACGTGCCCGACTAGCCGGGATGAGCCAGGCCCAGCGCTTTCTCCTCCTCCTCGTCGGGCTCAGCGCCGCGGCGGTGCTGCTGCGCGCGGTCTCCAGCCGGGCCCGGGTGCCCTACGCGGTGGTGCTCGCCGCCGGGGGGATCGCCGTCGGGCTGATCCCGGGGGTGCCCCGGCAGGTGATCGGCCCCGACCTGATCCTGCTCGCCTTCGTGCCCGGCCTGGTGTTCCAGGCCAGCCTGACCCTCGACCTCGGATCGCTGCGCCAGGTGCTGGTTCCGGTGGGGCTGCTCGCCAGCGCCGGGGTGGCCGTCAACGTCGCGGTGATCGGCGGGCTCGCCCACCTGCTGCTGGGGCTGCGCCTCACCGACGCCATGCTCCTCGGCGCCGTGCTCGCCCCCACCGACCCGATCGCGGTGGTGTCGATCCTCCGCCGCGGGAACGCCCCGGGGCGGCTCGCCGCCCTGCTCGAGGGCGAGAGCCTGCTCAACGACGGCACCGGCGTCGCCGTCTTCAGCGCCCTCCTGGTCTCGATCGGCTCCGGCGTCTTCACGGCGGGCGACGTGCTCGGCCGCTTCTCCCTCGAGACCGCCGGAGGCGCCGCCGTGGGCCTGGTGGTGGGCGCCCTCGGAGTGGCGCTGCTCCGCGCCTTCACCGAGCCGCAGGTCGAGATCCTGATCACCCTGGTGCTCGCCTACGGTGGCTACCTCGCCGCCGATCTCCTCAGGCTCTCCGGGATCATCGCCGTCGTCGCGGTGGGCATCGTCGTCGCCGGCACCGGCCGGCGGCTGCGCCTCCACGGCGAGGAGCTCACCGACTTCTGGGCGGTGCTCGCCTTCGTGCTCAACGCCGTGCTCTTCCTGCTGATCGGCACCGCCCTGCCCGCACACCGCCTCCTCGAGGCCGCCGGGATGGTGGTGGCGGCCTTCGGGCTGATGGTGGTGACCCGGGCGCTGCCGGTGTACGGCCTGCTGCTGCTCGCCGATCCCCGGGCACGGCGCATCCCCTGGCGGTGGCGGCACCTCGCCTTCTGGGCGGGGCTGCGCGGTGCCCTCTCGGTGGCGCTGGCGCTCTCGCTCACCGGCAACCCCCGGGTCTCACCCCAGGTGCCCACCATCGCCTATGGGGTGGTGGTGCTCTCCCTGATGGTGCAGGGCGGGCTCGCCGGCGCCGTCGCCGGGCGGCTCGGCATCGGCGGGAGCGACCCCGCCGGCGCCGGCGGGGCGTCCCGCTGAGTCCGCGGGACACCCCGGCCGGCCGGGTGGGGTGGTGGATCGGATCAGAGAACCGTCTCGGTCTCGGTGACGGGCTCCTCGGCGCAGCGGTCGAGAAGCATCAGCCAGGCGGGAACGGTGGGGCTGGACGCCGCCGCCCTCGCCGCCCGGCGGCACGCCAGGATGCGGCGCCGGTGCGCGGCACGCGCCAGCCGCTCCTGATGGACCGCGTGCGCCAGCTCATGGTGCAGCAGCGGATGCATGGTCAAATCTCCCGTGGTGGACTCACAGTGCCGGCATCGCATCGGCGACGACGGCGACCCGGTCAGGACCCGAACACGCTCCACGAATCCGGGACGCGGCGGGGAGCCGCACGTTTGCACGAACGAATGCGTACGCGGCATGGCAACGTGCAGAACGCGCCGCTCCGCTGCATCAACAGGGCCGATGCGATGTTGTGCACAGACCATGACGCGGCCATAACCGGTGTCCGTGGTAGCCTGCTGGTGCTCTGCAGACGGCGCGGAAGCCGCACCGGCAACGGGGACGGACGACGAATGATGCACACCTGGCGTGAGACGTCCGCGTGCCGGCTCGCCCACGCGCGCACGGTGCGCATGCGCGGGCGGCGCGCCGCGCCGAGACGAGGCGAACTTCGATGATCGAGGACGAGCCCTGGTGGGAGGACGTGGTCGGCGACCTGGTCGAGATCCTGCTCGAGCTCGGCGAGGTGGGATGCGCGCGCCGCACCCTCGACGTCTACTGCAGCACCCAGCGGGCGCAGCGCTGGCAGGTCGGCGCGGCCGTCGAGCGGCGCTGCCGCGCCCTCCTCAGCGCCGCCGGCGGTGATCTCCCCGGCGCCCTGAGCCAGCTCGACGCCGCCGTCGCCGGCCACGACGATGCCTGGACGATCGACCTCGGCCGCGGGCTGCTCGCCCGCGGCAGCCTGCTGCGCCTGCTCGGGCGCACCTGGGAGGCCCGCTTCGACCTCAAGCGCGCGCTGGCGATCTTCACCCGGCACGGCCTCACCAGCTGGCGCTCCGCGGTGCTGCGCGCGCTGATCGTCACCGTCGAGGCCGAGCCCGCCCCCGGCGTGCCCTCCGACCCCGCGGGCATCGTCTCCGAGCTCACCGGCGGCCACTGGTCCGACCACGAGATCGCCTCCCGCCTGCAGCTCTCCCTGCTCGCCGTGGAGCGCGAGCTCGGGGTGCCCTCGCTCGGGCTCCCCGTCGCGGAGTCGCTCTGAGGGCGCGGTGGGCCGGGCGACGGCGCTCGGCGGGGACGCCGGCGATCGCTGCGCGATCGACTCGGCTCGGATCTCGCCGCGGGGGTATACGGCTCGATACGCCCCGCCGTGCGCCGTCGCCCGTCCCCCCGCTGCGCGCCGCGACACGCCGGGAATCACGGCTCGGCTGGGCTGAGACCGTACATCCAGCCGGCTGGCGCTGAGAGCGACTCTCAGCACAAAGGCGCCATGCGGGCGCCGCCGCCGAGCGTGACGGCCAGCGCACGGTCCTCACCGTTCGCTCTCCCGAGAGCGGGTGGATGCGGGGCACCATGACGGAGCGAGTCCCGCAGGCCACCGCAGGGCGAAGCCCGAAGGAGGCCGAGGACTGTTTGAAGCATCCGGCGTGGTGCCCCGCGTCCACCCGCGCCGCACAGGGGGCGCGACCTAGCAGGGCGTTGAAATGTGCTCCGTGATCATTCAGATCGAGCCACCGGCTGGTGAGGAGTGGCCGATGCAGCCGCTCAGGGACGGGGACCAGCCACTCTCGGCCTCGTCTGGAGCCCCGTTCCGGCCCCTCGAGGGCGGCAGATTGCCCTGCTCACGTGGCTTTCGCCAGGTTGCCGATGCGGACCAGGTTGTACGCGGCTCCGGTGAAGAGGAACCAGCTTCGGTTTCGCTCGCGGCCCTTGAAGCGCAGCTTGCGGCCACCGCCGACCGTCTTGGTCCAGCCGAAGATCTCCTCGACCCGCTTGCGGATACGCTGACTGAGGGCATAGCCGGGGTGCCGGGTGGTGCGGCCGTCGATCGACCTGCGGCCGTTGCTGGTGTCCCGGGCGACGTGTGGGGTGATCTTCTGCTCGCGGCATCCCTCGCGGAAGTCGCGGGTGTCGTAGGCCTTGTCCGCGCCCACCGTGTGACGTCGACGTCCGCGACGTCGCTGTCGGCGGAGCATGAGCAGGGCGGCCTCGCGCTCGGCGTAGCCGGTCGCCGCGGTGAGCTCAAGGTCGATCAGCAGGCCGTTGCGGTTCTCCATGAGCGCGTGGCCGGCGTAGCAGAGCTTCGCCTCCTTGCCCTTGCCCTTGCGTGCCAGCCGAGCCTCAGGATCGGTGGTCGAGCGGTGGGTCGCGTTGCTCCGCTTCTGTCCGTGGAAGTCGACCTCGGGATTGCGGCCACCACCCGCGTTGGGGCCTCCACAGTCGCCGTCCTTGGGCCTGAAGCTCTTGATCGAGGCCCACGCTTCCAGCAGGGTGCCGTCAACCGTGAAGTGGTCGTCGGAGACGTAACGGTTGAGCCGAGCGTGCTCCACCACGGCGGCGAAGAACTGGTCGGCGACCGCGTGCTGCAGAAGCCGCTGGCGATTCTTGGAGAAGGTGCTGTGGTCGAAGCCGGGATCCTCGGTGTTGAGGTCGAGGAACCATTTGAAGAGCAGGTTGAAGCGGAGCTGCTCGCAGAACTGCCGCTCGCTGCGAATCGAAAACAAGGCCATGAGCACGGTCGCCTTGAGCAGGTGTTCCGGCGGCACGCTGACCCGGCCGTTGCTGGCGTACATCGCGTCGAAGGTCGGGCCCAGCGAGCGGAGCACGTCCTCGACGACCGGCTTGATGCGCCGGATGGGATGGTCCTGAGGAACGAGATCGTCCGGCGTCGTGGTCGTGAGCATCGATACCTGCCGGACCGCCTTGCCTCGCATGGGAGCCTCCGCAGCACCTGGATCCGTCCTGCGGAGACTCGCACACAAGTGTTCGCTCTGCCTAGCCCTCAGGCCAGGCGCTTTTCAACACCCTGCTAGGTGAGCACCGGGGTCGGGGTGTCGGGGTCGATGCGGTAGCGGTCCATGGCCTCGCTCACCACCGCAGGGTCGAGGCGCTCCTCGCGGCCGAGGGCGGCGAGGACGGCGACCACGATGTGGGCGGCGTCGGTCTCGAAGTGGCGGCGGAGCGCCTCGCGGGTGTCGCTGCGACCATAGCCGTCGGTGCCGAGCACCGTGTAGGTGCCGGGGACGAAGCGCGAGATCTGGTCGGGGACGGCCCGGACGTAGTCGCTCACCGCCACCACCGGCGCCGGAACGGCGGACAGCTGCTCGGTGACGTAGGGGAGCCGTGGCCGCTTCTGCGGGTGCAGCCGGTTCCAGCGCTCGACGTCGAGGGCGTCGTTGCGGAGCTGCTGGTAGCTGGTCGCGCTCCAGACGTCGGCGGCGACGTCGTGGTGCTCGGCGAGCAGCCGCTGGGCCTCGAGGGCGGCGAGCATCGCGCTGCCGCTGGCGAGCACGTGGGCGCGATGGCGGCGCGGCTCGGCGGCGGGCTGGTAGCGGTACAGGCCGCGGAGCACGCCCTCCTCGACACCCTCCGGCATCGCAGGCATCGGGAAGTTCTCGTTGTACAGGGTGATGTAGTAGAAGACGTCCTCGCCGTCCTGGTACATCCGGCGCATGCCGTCGCGGATCACCACCGCCAGCTCGTAGGCGAACGCGGGGTCGTAGATGAGGACGTTCGGCACCACCGAGAACAGCAGCGGGCTGTGGCCGTCCTCGTGCTGCAGGCCCTCGCCGTTCAGGGTGGTGCGCCCGGCGGTGGCGCCGAGCAGGAAACCGCGGCCGCGCGAGTCGCCGAAGGCCCACACCAGGTCGCCGATGCGCTGGAAGCCGAACATCGAGTAGAAGATGTAGAAGGGGATCATCGCCTCGCCGTGGGTCGCGTACGCGGTGCCCGCGGCGGTGAAGCTGGCCATCGAGCCGGCCTCGGTGATGCCCTCCTCGAGGATCTGCCCGTCCGACGCCTCGCGGTAGGAGAGGACCATGTTGGCGTCGACCGGCTCGTACTGCTGGCCGAACGGCGTGTAGATCTTCACCTCGCGGAACAGCCCGTCCATCCCGAAGGTGCGCGCCTCGTCGGGGATGATCGGCACCACCCGCCTGCCGACCTGCTTGTCGCGGAGCAGGTTGCGGATGATGCCGGCGAACGCCATGGTGGTGGACGCCGAGCGGCCGCCCGAGCCCGCCAGGGGCTCGGCCCACGCGGCGGCGTCGACCACCGGGAGCGGCTTGGAGCGCACCACCCGGCGCGGCACCGAGCCGTGCAGCATGCGGCGGCGCACCCGCAGGTACTCGACCTCCTCGGAGTCGTCGCCGGGGTGGAAGTAGGGCGGCGTACCCTGCTCCAGCTGGCGGTCGCCGATGGGGAGCTCGAGGGTGTCGCGGAAGGCCTTGAGCTCCTGGTCGCTCATCTTCTTGATCTGGTGGGTCGAGTTGCGCGCCGTGAACCCCGGCCCCAGCGCCCATCCCTTGATGGTGTGGGCGAGGATGACCGTGGGCGCGCCCTCGTACTCGGTGGCCAGCTTGTAGGCCGCGTAGAGCTTGCGGTAGTCATGGCCGCCGCGGCGCAGGTGGGTCAGCTCCTCGTCGGAGAGGTGGGCGACCATCCGCTGCAGCCGCGGGTCGGGGCCGAAGAAGTGCTCGCGGATGTACGCGCCGGTTTCGGTCGAGTACTTCTGAAACTGGCCATCGTTGGTGGTGTTCATCTTGTTGACGAGCACACCGTCGACGTCGCGGGCGAGCAGGTCGTCCCACTCCCGGCCCCAGATCGCCTTGATGACGTTCCAGCCGGCGCCGCGGAACACCGCCTCCAGCTCCTGGATGATCTTCCCGTTGCCGCGCACCGGGCCGTCGAGCCGCTGCAGGTTGCACGAGACCACGAAGATCAGGTTGTCGAGCTGCTCGCGGGCGGCGACGCCGAGGGCGCCCAGCGACTCGGGCTCGTCGCACTCGCCGTCACCGAGGAAGCACCACACCCGCGACTCCGAGGTGTCGGCGATGCGGCGGTTGAGCAGATAGCGGTTGAAGCGCGCCTGGTAGATGGCGTTGAGGGGACCCAGCCCCATCGAGACCGTGGGGAACTCCCAGAAGTCCGGCATCAGCCGCGGATGCGGGTACGAGCTGAGGCCTCCGCCACCCACCTCCTGGCGGAAGTTGTCGAGCCGGGCCTCGCTGAGCCGGCCCTCGAGGAAGGCGCGGGCGTAGACCCCCGGGGCGGCGTGGCCCTGGTAGAAGACCTGGTCGCCGGCCCGGCCGTCGTCCTTGCCGTGGAAGAAGTGGTTGAAGCCCACCTCGTACAGCGACGCCGACGAGGCGTAGGTGGAGATGTGGCCGCCGATCCCCTCGGAGTGCTTGTTGGCGCGGGTGACCATCACCGCGGCGTTCCAGCGGACGATCCGCCGGATCCGCCGCTCCATCTCCTCGTCGCCCGGGAACCACGGCTCGCGGTCCGGGGGGACGGTGTTGATGTAGTCGGTCGAGACCAGCGAGGGCAGGCCGACCTGCTGCGCGCGGGCCCGCTCCAGCAGCTTGGTGACCAGAAACCGGGCGCGCGTGCGTCCGCCCATGGCAACCACCGACTCGAAGGAGTCGAGCCATTCACGGGTCTCGTCGGGGTCGACGTCAGGAAGCTGTGTATGGAGCCCGTCGAAGGTCATGAGGTGCCGCTCCGGCGAGTGCTGACGACTCGGGATTGAGCACCCTGTATACCACCCCGCCCCCTCCGGTTGACTTCCCGCGGAGGGGGTTCCCCCCGTTGACGCCGGTGTCAGCCGGCGCTGAGCACGTCGTCACCGGTGGCTGCCACGACGTGCGTCGAGTAGCGGATGTCCCCGGTCTGCAGGCGGCCGAGGGCGGCGACGGCGGAGGCGAGGGTGCGGTAGCCGACGCAGAGAGCGGGCCCGTCCGGGCACTCCAGGATGGCATACATCACGAACTTCCCCGTTGCGGTGCGGCACTGTGGCGGACTTCCGTTCGCCGTCGATGGTAACCACGCGAGGTGCCCCGGACATTGTGCGGGCAGCAACAATTGACGAGGGCTTGGTTATGACCGATCACGTTTCGGTGACGGCCTTCGTCAGGTCAGCGGATCAGGCCGCGCTCGCGCAGCGCCGCCACCGCGGCGACGGTGCGGTCGACGGGGGACTCGTGTGCCACCCATTGCGCGAGCTCACGGAGCGCCGTGGCGCGTTCGGCCCGGGCCTCGAAGCCGAGCAGGTCGCGAGCCCTGCTCACGTCGGCGACGCAGTGGCGGATGTCGCCGGCACGGAAGTCGCCGGTGATCTCGGGCTCGAGGTCGACCCCGAGCTCGGCGGCGAGCGCGGCGGCGAGCTCCGCCACGGTGAGCGACACCCCGGTGCCGACGTTGATCGCGTGACCGGGCGCGCCGGGCGCGTCGATGGCGAGCAGGTTGGCGCGGACCACGTCGGAGACGTGGACCAGGTCACGCCGCTGCTCGCCGTCCTCGAAGATCAGCGGGCGGCGTCCACCCAGCAGGCGGGTGCAGAAGATCGCCGCCACCCCGGTGTACGGGTTGGAGAGCGCCTGGCGCGGGCCGAAGACGTTCAGGTAGCGGAGCGCCACCGTCTCCAGCCCGTGGGCGTGCCCGGTGGTCAGGGTCAGCTCCTCGCAGTCGCGCTTGGAGACGGCGTACGGCGAGGCGGGCTGGAGCGGGTGGGTCTCGGCGGTGGGCACCGGCGCGACCGCGGCGCCGCACACCGGGCAGCGGTTCTCCCAGCGGCGTTCGTCGAGGTCGGGGCGGCGGCGCAGCCCGGGGGCGACCACGCCGTGCTCCGGGCACCGGTACGCGCCCTCGCCGTAGACCACCATCGACGAGGCGGCGACCACCCGGCGCAGGGTGTCGCGGCGGCGCAGCGCCTGCTCGAGGAGCACCGCGGTGCCGCCGGCGTTGACGTCCACGTAGCGGTGGATCTCGTACATCGACTGGCCGTTGCCGACCATCCCGGCCTGGTGGAGCACCACCTCGACCCCCTCGAGGGCGCGGCCCACCGCGATCGGGTCGCGGAGGTCGCCGGTGATCAGCTCCGCCCCCGGGTTCAGGAAGCGCGGCCGGCCGCCCTCGTGCGCCTGGGGATCGAGGTTGTCGAGGATGCGCACCGCGTAACCGGCGGCCAGCAGCGCGTCGACGAGATGGCTGCCGACGAAGCCGGCACCGCCGGTGACGAGGACGCTGGTCATGGGACCGCGCAGCCTCGGGCACGCCGGTTGCGGCGCGATGACGGGCCCCGACCTCGGCACGCAACACAGGGCCTCCAGAGTGCGGGCATGGCCGCCCCCCGGGTCCTCCGTCCTGCCTCCGTGTGGTCGTGCCGGTGAGGCTGGGAGGTGCCGCCCCGGTGCGGCTGGAGCGGTGGTTCGCCGGCAAGGGCGCGCCGCCGCCGCTCGACCTCGCCCGCAGCGGGGCGGCGGGGCTCAGCGCCGGCGACCTGCTCGGGCTGGCCGGCCCGGAGGCGGTCGAGGAGTACCTCGGCCTCTCCCTCGACTACGGCGACGGCAGCGGGGGCGAGCGGTTGCGCGCCGCGGTGGCCGGCGCCGGCGGGGCCCGCCGGGCGGAGGAGGTGGTGATCACCCACGGCGCCGTCGAGGCCATGCTCCTCGCCTGCGCCGCCGCCGCCGGCCCCGGCGACCGGGTGGTGGTTGCCACCCCTGCGTACGAGGGGCTGCTCCGCGCCCCCGAGGCGGCCGGCGCCGAGGTGGTGCGGGTGCCGGTCTGGCGCCCCGGACGCAGCCGCCTCGACCTCGGACCGCTGCTCGGCGGGCTGCCCCCCGGCACCCGCGCGGTGCTCCTCAACTCGCCGCAGAACCCCACCGGCGCGGTGGTCGACGCCGCCGAGCTCGAGGCCCTGGCCGCCCGCTGCGCCGGCGCCGGGGCGGTGGTGGTGGTCGACGAGGTGGCGCGGGGAACCCTCGACCCGGCGGCACCCAGCCTCACCGCGAGCGCCGCGTTCGCCACCGGGGCGGTGGTGGCGCTCGGCGACGTCAGCAAGGCGCTCGGGCTGGGCGGCCTGCGGGTGGGCTGGGTGAGCTGCGCCGGGCCCTCCCTCCTCGCCCGGGTGGCGGCGCTCAAGGACATCACCAGCCTGGGCACGGCGGCGCCGAGCGAGCTGCTGGCGGCGCTCGCCCTCGAGCACCGGCGGACCCTCGCCGCCCGGGTCGCCGGCGCCGCCGCCACCAACCTCGCCGCCCTCTGCGGCTGGGTCGGCACCATCGGAGGCGCGGCGCTCACCCCCCCCGCCGACGGGCTGGTCGCCTTCCCCCGCCTGCCCGCGGCGATCGCCGCCCCGCGCCGGCTGGAACGCCTGCGCCGCGAGGCCGGGGTGGCCGCCGTCCCCGGGGGCCTCTTCGGCGTCCCCGGCCGGGTGCGGGTCGGCCTCGGCGCCCCGCCCGGCCGGTTCACCCGGGCGCTGGAGGCGATGGCCGGGTGGGCCTGAGCGGGCACAATCCCTCAGGTGTCCACCCCGGTGCCGTCCGACGAATGGGAGGTCGACCGCCTCGACCTCGACGCGTACCTGGCGCGGGTCGGGCTCGAGGGGCCCCCGCCCCGGACACCTCGGGGGCTGAAGCGGCTGCACCGCGCCCACGCCGCCGCCATCCCCTTCGAGAACCTCGACATCCTGCTGGGCCGGCCGATCCGGCTCGATCTCGACGCCATCCAGGCCAAGCTGGTCGCCGGCGGCCGGGGTGGCTACTGCTACGAGCACAACCTCCTCTTCGCCGCGGTGCTCGAGCGCATCGGCCTGGGGGTGCGGCGGCTCTCCGCCCGGGTGCGCATGGGCTCCGCCTCGATCCGCCCCCAGTCCCACATGCTGCTGTGGGTCGAGGCGGAGGGCATCGACTGGCTCGCCGACGTCGGCTTCGGCGGCGAGGGCCTGCTCGAGCCGATGCCCCTCGCCGACGGCGCGGTCACCGCGGCCGCCGGCTGGAACCACCAGCTCTCACGCGAGGACGAGCGCACCTGGGTGCTGCGCTCGCTCCACCCCGACGGCTGGTTCGACCTCTACGCGTTCACCCTCGACCCCCAGCACCCGATCGACTACGAGGTGGTCAACCACTACCTCTCGACCCACCCGCGGTCGCCCTTCGGCGCCCGGGTGGTGGTGCAGCGGTCGACGCCGGAGTGGCGGCTGACCCTCGCCGGGCTGCGGCTGGTCGAGACCCGCCCCGACGGCACCGAGACCGTCGAGGAGCTCGACGGCACCATGCTGGCGAGCACGCTGCGGGACCGCTTCGGCATCCTCCTCGACGACGGCGAGGTGGCGCGGCTCCTCGCGGTCGCTCAGGCGGAGCGGGCCAGCCCCAGCAGCGGAGTCTCCTCGCGGACCAGCTCATAGCCGAGCGACTTCCAGCCACCCACGCCGTCGACCATGGACTCGACGTTCGAGTAGCCGAGGCGCATCACCGACTCGGCGGCGAGCAGGGACCGCGTCCCGCCGGCGCAGTAGAGGGTGATCGGGGTCTCGCGATCGGGCACCCGGTCCTCGAGCAGGACCTCGATGTAGCTCTTGCTGATGTGGATGGCACCGGGGAGGTGACCGGCCTCGTACTCGCCGCGCTCGCGCACGTCGATGATGAGGTGGGGGTCGGGCGTGGAGCGGGCGTGGACCGCCTCGGGGGTCACCTCGGGCACGACCTGACGGACAGCCGCCAGCAGGTCCTGCGCGCTCATCGCCATGACGGCGAGTTCTACGAAGCCGCCCGGCGGTTGTCAAACTATCTGGATCGGTTTAGTCAACAATTCGGGTCAGGCGGTGGGCAGGCTGAACCAGAAGTGGGCCGAACCGGGTCGCGCCTCGGCGCCCACCCGACCTCCCGCCCCCTCGACCAGCTGCTTGACGATGGCGAGGCCGATCCCGGCGCCGCCGCGGGCCCGGTCGCGCGACTTCTCGACCCGGTAGAAGCGCTCGAACAGGTGGGGCAGGTCGGCGGCGGGGATGCCCTCGCCGGACCCGGTGGTGTTGGTCACCCGCACCACCGCGTGGCCCTCCTCGACCCCGGCGCCGACCGTGGCCCGTCCCCCCTCCGGGGTGTAGCGGAGCGCGTTCTGGAGCAGGTTGGCGACCACCTGGGCGAGCTGGTCGGGATGGGCTCGGACCACCAGCTGCGCGGGCAGGTCGACCTCGAGGTCGATGCCGGCGCGCTGGAAGCCGGGCTGGTAGAGCTCGACCGCGGCGCGCACCGCCTGGGCGAGGTCGGCGTCGACCGGCCGCAGCGAGCGACCGGCGTCGCCCTCGGCGAGCACCTCGAGCGACCGCGACAGCCGCACCAGCCGGTCGGCCTCCTCGTGGAGCGAGGCGAAGGTCTCGGCGCTGGGCGGGATCACCTCGTCGCGCAGCGCCTCGAGGTAGCCCTTGAGGTTGGTGAGCGGGGTGCGCAGCTCGTGGGCGGTGTTGGCGATCAGCTCGCGGCGCATCCGCTCCTGCTCCTCGAGGCTCTCGGCCATGCGGTTGAACGCCTCGGCGATCGCCCGCGCCTCCTCGATGCCGACGTCGGGCACCCGGGCCGCGTAGTCGCCGCCGGCGATGCGCCGGGCCGCCTCCACGATCCGCCCGAAGGAGCGCGCCACGCCGCGGGCGAGGACGCCGGCGACGACCGCGCAGACCACCGCGGCGGCGAGCAGCGCCCACACGAAGGTGTGCCCCACCGAGGAGTTGAACATCGCCCGCGAGTTGGCGGCGGAGGCGCCGTGGCGCAGCATCAGGTCGTCGAAGGTGGAGCGGCCGACGTCGAACACCCCGGTGGCGATGATCGCCACCGCCACCGCGGTCACCAGCAGCGAGGCCAGCGCAAGCCGGACGGCGATGCGCCGCGGCCGGATCACCCGACCTGCTCGGGCGCCGCCCGGTAGCCGGCGCCCCGCACCGTGGCGATGTACCGGGGCACCTCGGCGTCGTCGCCGAGCTTCTCGCGCAGCCGGCGGATGTGCACGTCGATGGTGCGGTCGAGCACCTCCGCGTAGGTGTTCCCATAGAGCGCATCGAGGAGCATCTCGCGGGTCAGCACCCTGCCGTCGGCCTCGATCAGGGCGGCGAGGAGGCGGAACTCGGCGGTGGTGAGCTGGAGCAGCCTGCCCTCGCGGGTCACCTGGTGGCGGTCGAGGTCGATGACCAGGTCGGCGTGGCGGAGCATCCCGCGGTCGCCGTCGCGGCCGGCGGCCCGAGCGCTGCGGCGCAGGATGGCCTGGACCCGCACCACCAGCTCCGCCGGCGAGAAGGGCTTGGGGAGGTAGTCGTCGGCGCCCTGGTGGATGCCGGCGACCCGGTCGTCGGTGGAGCCGAGCGCGGAGAGCATGAGCACCGGGATGTCGGAGCGCTCGCGCAGCCGGCGGAGCACGCCGAGGCCGTCGAGCTCGGGGAGCATCACGTCGAGGACCACCAGCCGGGGGGCGTGGGCCTCGATCGCCGCCAGCGCGGCCCGGCCGTCGCGCGCCTCGACCACGGAGAAGCCCTCGCGCTCGAGGTAGGTGCGGACCAGCGAGACGATCTTCGCGTCGTCGTCGACGACCAGCACGGGGGCGGTGGAGCTCATCGCTGACCGCAGTGTACGGAGGGCCCGTGTCGGCGGCGTGACTCCGGGGGATGTGAGTGCGGGGGCGTAGGTTTTCACCCCACCGCCGCGTCATTAAGCCCTGAGGACCCGCGTCGACAGCGGTCCCGCACAGCATCAGGAAGGGAGAACGATCGATGAACCTCCGACGCGTCGCCGCCACCGTGCTGGCCGCCGGGTCGCTGGCCGCCGGTGTCGGCACCACCGCGATGGCCGCCAGTGCCTCGACCACCCCGCCCGGAACCAACGTCCACCACCGGCACACCTGCGTGACCCCCGAGCCGGGGACGGCCCCTGGAAAGAAGTGCGTGAAGGCGCCGAAGCCCACGCACACTCCGAAGCCCACGCACACCCCGAAGCCGACGCACACCCCGGGGCCCACGCCCACGCACAAGCCCCACCCCACGCATCCGGCACACCCCACGCATCCGGCGCACCCGTAGCCCTTTGACCCGCCGGCGCCCCCCTCGACAGGGGGGCGCCCGGCGCCGTCATCCGGTCGAGATCCGCAACCGCGATGATTCGCGCCCGTGAGCACCGGAACCGACCCGCCCCACCGCTGCACCGTGGTGATCCCCGCCCTCGACGAGGCCGGCGCCATCGCCGAGGTCGTCCGCCGTGTGCCCGCGGGGCTGCGCGCCGACGTCCTCGTCGTCGACAACGGCAGCCGCGACGGCACCGCGGCGGTCGCCGCCGCCGCCGGGGCCCGGGTGGTCCGCGAGCCCCGCCGCGGCTACGGACGCGCCTGCCACACCGGTGTCGCCGCCAGCCCCGACGCCACCGTGGTGGTCTTCATCGACGGCGACGGCAGCATGCCCCCGGAGTCGATCGACGCCCTGGTCGCGCCCATCCTCGAGGGCCGCGCCGACCTGGTGTGCGGGTCGCGCACGGCGCGCCGCGAGCCCGGCAGCATGCCCGCCCACCAGGCCCTCGGCAACCGCCTCGCGCTGCTGCTGCTGCACCGCCTCCACGGGGTGCGCCTCACCGACCTCGGGCCCTACCGGGCGGTGCGCGGCGAGCTGCTCCGGGACCTGGGCATGCGGCCCTCGCGCTACGCCTGGCCGGCCGAGATGCTCGCCCGGGCGGCGCGGCGCCGGGCCCGCATCGTCGAGATCGAGGTCGGCTACCGGCGCCGGACGGCGGGGACGTCGAAGGTGGGCGGCAGCCTCCGGGGCAGCCTCGGCGCCGGCCTGGGGATCATCGGCGCGCTGCTCTGGCACCGGGTGGCGCCGCGGTGAGGCCCGGGGACCTGATCGTGGTGCTGATGCGCTGGCCGGTGCCGGGCGCGGGCAAGAGCCGGCTCGCCGCCGCGCTCGGTGCCCAGACCGCCCACCGGCTCCACCGCGGGTTCGTCGCCGACACCCTGGGCTGGTCGGCGGCCTGGCCCCGGGTGATCGCCTTCAACCCGCCGGAGGCGCGGCCACTCCTGGCCCGGGCGGCGCCGGGCGCGGTTCTCGCCGCCCAGCCCGCCGGCGACCTCGGCGCCCGGCTCGCCCACGCCTTCGGCTGCGGCTTCGCCGCCGGGGCGCGCCGGGTGCTGCTGGTGGGCAGCGACAGCCCCTCCCTCCCGGAGACCCTGCTCGAGAACTGTGTCGAGGCGGCCGGCCCGGACGCGGTGGCGCTGGTGGGGGCGCTCGACGGCGGCTTCGTGGCCATGGCCGCGGCCCGGCCGGGGGCGGAGCGGCTGCCGGCGGTGTTCGACGGCGTGGAGTGGAGCACCGCGCGCACCGCCGCCCAGGTGGGCGCACGGGCGCGCGCCGCCGGCCTCGAGGTGCGCGACGCGGGCGGCTGGTACGACGTCGACGAGGTCGCCGACCTCGACCGTCTCGCCGTCGACCTCGAGCGCGACCCCGGGCGCGCGCCGCACACCGCGGCGGCGCTCGCCGGGCTCCGGCCGGTGACGGCGGCGCCGCCGTGGCCGCGGGCCCGCTGAGGACCCGCGAGCTCACCCCCTGGTTGATCGGCGGGGTGGCGGCGGCGGTGCTCCTCGCGGTCGCGGCGCTGCGCTGGGCCACCTTCCACAGCACCGCCTACGACCTCGCCTTCTTCGACCAGGTGGTGTGGAACGCCTCGGCGGGGAACGGGCTGCGCTCCAGCTTCCTCGACTACAACTTCTTCGGCCAGCACCTCGAGCCCGCCCTCCTGCTCCTGGTGCCCCTCTACCGGCTCCACCCCGGGCCGCTCTGGCTGCTCGGCGCCCAGTCGCTCGCCCTCGGCCTCGCGGTGGTGCCGCTGTGGGCGCTCGCCCGCGAGTGGCTTGTCACCCGGCGCGCGGCGGTCGCCGCGGTGGTCGCGTACCTCCTCCAGGTGGGCCTGGCCCGGGCCGCGGGCTTCGACTTCCACACCGAGGCGCTGGCGGTGCCCTTCGTGTTCCTCGCCCTGCTCGGCGCCGCGCGGGGCAGCACGCCGCTGCTGCTGCTCGCCGGCGCCGTCCCGCTGCTCTGCAAGGAGGACGGGGCCCTGGTGACCATCGGCGTCGGCCTGCTGGCGACGGCGGTGCACCGCCGCCGCGCCGGGCTGGTGCTCGCCGGTGGCGGGCTGGCGGCGGGGGCGCTGGCCACGCTGGTGCTCATGCCCCGGCTGCGCGGCGGCGCCCCCGGCGACCTCATCGACCGATACCGCTACATCGGCGCCACCCCGGGAGCGGTGGTGGCCCACCTGGTGACCTCCCCCCAGACCTGGCTCGGTCACCTGCTCTCCGCGCCGGCCGGGCCCGCGCTGCTGCTCGCCCTCGCCGGCGCCGGGCTGCTGCCGCTGCTGCGTCCCGCCGCCCTCGCCGCCTGCCTGCTGCCGCTGCTGCTCGCCCTCCTCGCCGCCGACCCGTTCCAGGGCGGGCTGCGCCTCCACTACGGGCTGCCCGCGGTGCCGCTGCTGGTCGCCGCCGCCCTGGTGGGGTGGCGCAGCCCGCGGGGCCGGAGGCTCGGCGCCGCCGCGCCGGCGCTGCTGGTGGGAGGCGCCGCGGCCACCTGGCTGCTGGCGGCGCCGCTGCCCTGGGGGCCAGGCCCCGACCGCGTCGAGCTCGGCGGGCTCGATCGCGCCGCCGCCGCCGGCGCCGCGCTGGGGCGCATCCCGGCGGGGGCGCCGGTGGCCGCCACCGGGTCGCTGCTCACCCATCTCGCCGACCGGCCCGTGGTCTTCGAGCTGCCCTCCGGGGTCGGAGTTGCCTGGGTGGCGGTGGACGGGACCGGGGTGCTGGGCTCGCAGAGCCGGGCTGCGGGCTACGACGCCGCGGTGGCGGCGCTCCCCAGGCGGGGCTACCGCCGCGTGGCCGGCGGCGGCGGGGTGACGGTCTGGCATCTCGGGGACTGACGGCCGGCGCGGTCGCCCCACGCCGGCCGTCTCCCCCCTCACGCGGAGCCCGTGCCCCCGAGGGGGCCGCGAGCTCAGTCGCCGCTGTTGTTGCCGCTGCCGATCAGCTTGCCGTTGATGTCGATGTTGTCGATGACCGCGAGGCCGGGCATGCCGCCGGCGGTGTCGGTGCCCTCGTCGAAGGTGATGTCCATCACCGAGACGTGCTGCCCGGCGGGGATCGGCGGGAAGGCGTTGTGGGGGTTGGCCGGGTCGAAGCGCACCCGCGACCAGCCGGCCACCGGGGTGTTCGGGGTCACCGTGCCGTTGGTGCAGGCCCCGATGAAGTGCACGGTGCCCGGATCCTCGACGGTGACCACGTCGAAGCGCGGAGCACCGCCGGAGCAGTGGCTGCCGTCGCGCACGTCGTAGCCGAGCTCGGTGAGCACGATGCCCTTGACGCCACGGATGTTCGCGCCGGCCGCGGAGTTGGTGGCGGTGGGCGCGTTCTTGGACAGCAGGAGACCCTTGCGGTTGTTCTTGCCGTTGTTGTCGTCGAGACCCAGGTTCTTGGTCCACTGCGAGGTGACGGTGTGGGTCTTGTCCGGGTCGTAGTTCGCGGCCTTGACCTCGAACTTCTTGCTGTCGGCGTTCGCGGCCTGGATGGCCCCGGTGGCGCCGACGGTTGCGACGACGCCCGCAACCAGGAACAGCCTGTTCAGCTTCATCGAATCTCTCCCTTCCCCTGGCGCCCGGCCGGTGAGGCCGCCGCCGTTGACGGTTACCCTGGAACGCGTCAGACACGCGCCCACAACCCCTCCAACGGCGTGAGGAGAAAGGTCTTGCGGCGGCGCCTCCCATCCGGCTGCGGGGAACGACGGCCGGCGCGGCCTCTGCCGCGCCGGCCGTCTCCCTCCCTGACAACCGTGACCGACCGATCCCACCGGATCGCCTGTCAGCGGGGAGCTTCTGCAGACGTGTTGCGGACGAGGCTGTCATGAACGCGGGCAGCGTGACGGCGCACCGTCCACCCGCCCGGGCGGTGGCGGCACTCGAGGTGCCGCCCGCATCGTGTTCAGTCCCTTCCCGCCGCGGCTCTCGCCCCGGCGCCTGTCTGCCTGGGATCATATCCCAGCTTTCGCGGAATGGCACATATCCATGCATTCGCGTGCATTCGTGCGTTTTGTAGTCTTCCCCCGTGAGCCCCTCCCCGCGCCCCCCCGGTGGTGACGAGCTGGCGGGCTGGTGCTCCCGGGTGATCGCGGCGATGACCGCGTGGGAGCAGGGCTTCGGACCCGCGCCCGGCCACCCCGCCCTCGAGCTCGGGCCCGGCCGGGTCGAGGCCCTGCTCGACGAGCTCACCACCCGGCTGCACGACAACTACCCGTTCTTCCACCCCCGCTACGCCGGCCAGATGCTGAAGCCGCCCCACCCCGCCGCGATCGCCGCCCACCTCGCCACCATGCTCGTCAACCCCAACAACCACGCCCTCGACGGCGGCCCGGCGACGGCGAGGATGGAGCGGGAGGCGGTGGCGATGCTCGCCGCCATGCTGCACCTTCCCGAGGACGGCCTCGGCCACCTCACCAGCAGCGGGACGGTGGCCAACCTCGAGGCGCTCTTCGTCGCCCGCGAGCTCCACCCCGGACGCGGGGTCGCCTGCAGCGAGGAGGCGCACTACACCCACCGGCGGATGTGCCACCTGCTCGGCATCGCCTGCGAGCCCGTCGCCGCCGACCCCGCCGGGCGCATCGACCTCGACGCCCTGGAGACGGTGCTGCGCACCGGGCGGGTCGGCACCGTGGTGCTGACCGCCGGCACCACCGGCCTCGGCGCGGTCGACGCCGTCGACGAGGCGCTCGTCCTCGCCCGCCGCCACGGGGTGCGGGTGCACGTCGACGCCGCCTACGGGGGCTTCTTCGCCATCCTCGCCTGGGCGGGCGACGCCGCGGTGCCGGCGGCGGCGCTGCGGGCCGTCGGCGACTGCGACTCGGTGGTGGTCGACCCCCACAAGCACGGGCTGCAGCCCTACGGGTGCGGGGCGGTGCTCTTCCGCGACGCCTCGGTGGCCCGGCTCTACGCGCACGACTCGCCGTACACGTACTTCACCGCCGCGGAGGGGCACCTCGGCGAGATCAGCCTGGAGTGCTCCCGGGCCGGCGCCGCGGCGGCGGCGCTCTGGCTCACCCTGCAGGCCTTCCCGCTCACCGCCGCCGGCCTCGGCGCCGTGCTCGCCGCCGGGCTGCGAGCGGCACGTCGCTGGTGGGAGCTGCTCGGAGACTCGCGGACGCTGGCGCCGGTGCTGCGGCCCGAGCTCGACATCGTCACCCTGGTGCCCCGCGGGCCACGCTCGCTCTCCGCCATCGACGCCGCCTGCCGGGCGATGCTGGAGGAGGGCATGGGCGGCCCCGACCCGGTCTTCCTCAGCCTGCTGCGCGTCGATGCGGACCGCCTGCTCGCCGCGCTGCCGGGGGTGGCCGGCGACGCCGCGGCGGCCCGGGTGCTGCGCAGCGTGCTGATGAAGCCGGGGCACGAGCTCTGGGTGGAGCGGCTGCACGCGCGGGTGGAGGGGCTCGCCCTCAGCGCAGGCGGCGCCAGCAGGTGAGCACCGTCCGGTAGTTGAGACGGATGCTCCCGCCGAGCCGGTCGACGACCTCGCCGACCGCCTCGAGCAGGCGGGCCCGCTCGGCGTCCGGCAGCACCCGGTGATCGCTGTGGGTGCCGAGCAGCTCGAGCCAGCGCTCCCGCGGATAGTCGTGCGCCCACTCGTAGGCGAAGGTCTCGGCGGGGCCGAAGGCACCGGCCGTGGTCAGCGCCTCGTCGTGGCTGACGGCGCGCTGCGAGCCCATCGTGCCGAGCGGTGCGGAGCCGCCGCGCATCGCCGGGACCAGCCGCGCGTACACCTCGTCGAGGGCGCCCTGGACCTCGGGGTCGTGGGTGCCCCGGTTCCAGAAGAGCGCGAGCCGGGCCTCGGGACGCAGCGCCCGCGCCGCCGCCCGGGCACCGCCGTCGGGGTCGACCCAGTGCCACGCCTGGCCGCACACGGCGAGATCGAACCGGCGGCCGGCGGCATCCCAGTCCTCGAACCGGGCCACCTCGACCTCGAGCCCGTGGGTGCGGGCGAGCGCCGCCATCCGCGGGTCGGGCTCGACCCCGAGCACCTCACAGCCGCGCTCGACCAGCAGCCGGCCCGCCTTGCCGGTGCCGCAGCCGATGTCGAGGACGCGGCGCGGGCCGGTGGAGACGAGCTCGTCGATCAGCGCGGTCGGGTACGAGGGTCGCTCGCGGTCGTAGGCGTCGGGATCGTCGCCGAAGGAGACGGCGCGGCGGTGGTGGTCGTGGAGCACCCCGCCATGGTGTCAGACGTCCGCGTCTCCGAGGTACGCGGCGAACCCGGGCCAGCGCTCCACCATCCGGCGCTCCAGCTCCGGGGTGAGCGGCAGGTAGGTGCCGGAGGCCTCGGCGACGACCCCGCCGCCGGGGAGCAGCAGCCGCCCGGTGGTGGTGATGACGCGGCGGCGCAGCCCGGTCATCCACCCCTCCACGCGCAGCGGCGTCCCCGCCGGGGCGGGTCCGCGGTAGCGCACCTCGAGGCGTGCGGTGACCGTCCAGCGACGCAGCAGCACGGTGCTGCGGCCCATGACGTCGTCGAGCACCGCCGACACCAGGCCGCCGTGAGCGACCCCGGGGAAGCCGACGTGATGCAGGGGGTCGGGGGTCCAGTCGCCGGCGACGCGGTGGGGCGGCAGGCCGGAGCCGGGATCGGCCTCGCCCTCGAGGCGCTCGAGGCGGTACTGGATCTGGAGGCCGTGAGGGTTGCGCAGCCCGTGGACGAAGTTGAGCTGGAACTCGGTGCGATCGTTGAGCCAGGCGTCGTCGAGCAGGACCGGCGGCCGCGCCTCGCTCAGGACAGCCGCTCCTGGCCGCCCATGTAGCCGCGCAGCACCTCGGGGATGAGGACCGACCCGTCCTCCTCCTGATAGGTCTCGAGCACCGCGTCGAAGGTGCGCGGCACCGCCAGGGCGCTGCCGTTGATGGTGTGGAGGAAGCGGGGCTTGGCCTGCGCCGCCGGCCGGAAGCGGATGTCGGCGCGGCGCGCCTGGAAGTCGGCGAAGACGCTGCAGGAGGAGACCTCGAGCCAGCGCTCCATCCCCGGGCACCAGGCCTCGAGGTCGTACTTCTTCCACTGCGCGAAGCCCATGTCGCCGGTGCACATCAGCAGTACCCGGTAGTGGATCCCGAGGCCCTGCAGCACCGACTCGGCGTCGGCGACCAGGCCCTCGAGCTCGAGCAGCGAACTGTCCGGCTCGACGAACTTCACCAGCTCCACCTTGTCGAACTGGTGGAGGCGGATGTAGCCGCGGGTGTCCTTCCCGGCGGCGCCGGCCTCGCGGCGCAAGCACGGCGTGTAGGCGACGTGGCGGATCGGCAGCTGCTCGCCGTCGAGGATCTCCTCGCGGTAGAGGTTGGTGACCGGGACCTCGGCGGTGGGGATGAGGAACATGTCCCCGTCGGTGTGGAAGGCGTCGTCCTCGAACTTGGGGAGGTTGCCGGTGCCGACCATCGCCTCGCGGCGCACCAGGTAGGGGGGCGCGATCTCGGTGTAGCCGTTGCGAGTTGTGGCCATGTCCAGCATGTACGTGACCAGTGCACGCTGAAGACGGGCGCCGTCGCCGCGCAGCACCGCGAAGCGCGCCCCGCTGATCTTGGCGGCGCGCTCGAAGTCGAAGATCCCCAGCCGGTCGCCGAGGTCGTGGTGGGGCCTGGGGACGAAGCCGAACTCGGCGGGCTCGCCCCAGGTGCGCACGGTGACGTTGTCGGCGTCGCAGGTGCCCACCGGCACGCTGGGATGCGGCGGGTTGGGCACCACCAGCAGCAGGTCCTGGATCCGCGCCTCGAGGCTGCCCAGGGCCTCCTCGGCCTCCTGGATGCGGCGCTTGAATCCCCCCAGCCGGTCGCGCTGCTCGTCGGTCGGCCTCCCCCGGATCGCCTTGCTCTCGCGGTTCTGCTCGGCGCGCAGCTGCTCCATCTCGGCGCGGAGGGCGCGGGCCTGACCGTCGAGCTCGAGGATCTCGTCGACGGGGGCGGGCTCGCCCTTGAGGCGGGCGCCCTCGCGGATCAGCTCGGGCTCCTCGCGGATGCGCTGGAGGGCGATCACCTGGTCTCTCCGGTGGCCGGCGGCTGGGGGCGCATCGTGGGAAAGAGCAGCACGTCGCGGATGGTGGGGCTGTCGGTGAGCAGCATGACGAGCCGGTCGATGCCGATGCCCAGGCCGCCCGCCGGGGGCATGCCGGTCTCGATCGCCTCGAGGAAGTCCTCGTCGAGGGGCTGCGCCTCGGCATCGCCGGCGGCGCGCTTGCGGGCCTGGTCCTCGAAGCGCATCCGCTGGTCGATGGGGTCGTTGAGCTCGCTGAAGGCGTTGGCGAGCTCGCGGCCGGCGACGATCAGCTCGAAGCGCTCGGTGAAGCGGGGGTCGTCGGCGCGGCGCCGCGCCAGCGGAGACACCTCGGCCGGGTAGTCGAGGACGAAGGTGGGATCCCAGAGCGTCCCCTCGACCTGCTGCTCGTAGATCTCGAGGAGGATGCCCCCGGGGCCGGCACCGGGCGGGGGCTCGACCTCGAGGCGCCGGGCCTCGTCGAGCAGCGTCCCCGCCTCCCAGGCGGCGAGCGGGTCGAAGCCGCAGCGCTCGGCGACCAGGTCGACCATCCGCGCGGTGCGGAAGGGCGGGGTGAGGTCGAGCTCGCGGCCGCCGAGCCGCCGCGCCAGCGGGTTGAGGCAGGGCGAGGAGCCGCCCTCGTCCTCGGGCTCGGGCTGCGCCCCGGCGGCGTGGGCGGCGTCGACGACGATCGCCTCGGCGAGCTCGCGCATCGTGGTGTAGTCGCCGTAGGCCTCGTAGGCCTCGAGCATCGTGAACTCGGGGTTGTGCCGCGGCGAGAGCCCCTCGTTGCGGAAGACCCGGCCCATCTCGTAGACGCGCCGGTAGCCGCCGACCAGCAGCCGCTTGAGGTGGAGCTCGATGGCGATGCGCAGGTACACGTCGGTGTGGAGCGCGTTCCAGTGGGTCGAGAACGGCTTCGCGCTGGCGCCGCCGGCGATCGGCTGGAGGATGGGGGTCTCGACCTCGAGGAAGCCGCGCCCGTCGAGGGTGGCGCGCACCGAGCGCACGATCGCGGAGCGGGTCGCGAAGTGGCGGCGCTGGTCGGCGTTGCTGAGCAGGTCGAGGTAGCGCCGCCGGTAGCGGGTCTCCTGGTGCTGGAGCCCGTGGAACTTCTCGGGCGGCGGCCGCAGCGCCTTGACCAGGAGCACGACCTCGCCGGCGAGCACGCTCGGCTCGCCCCGGCGGGTGCGGGTGAGCCGGCCGCGGACCCCGACGATGTCGCCGAGGTCGAGGCGGCGCACCACCTCCCACGCCGCGAGGCCGACCCGGTCGCGCGGGATCCAGAGCTGGAGGCGGCGGTCCTCGTCCTCGATGTGGGCGAAGGCGACCCCGCCGGACGGACGCAGCTGCATCACCCTGCCGGCGACGGTGACCGCCGGCCCCTCGCGGGGCGCACCGCCCTCGGGGGCGGGTCCGGCTTCCGCCTCGAAGGCGGTGAGCTGCGCCAGGGCGCCGTCGAGGGTGGTGTCGGGACGGAAGTCGACGCCGTACGCGGGCACTCCCAGCGCCGCCAGCTCCTTGACCTTGCGCCGCCGTTCGGCGATCAGGTCCTGCTCAGCCACGGAGGGGGATCAGGAGACGCGGACGATGGTGACGGGGCGCACCCCACCGGGGGTCGCGACCCGCACCTCCTCACCGATGCGATGGCCGAGGAGCGCCTTGCCCACCGGCAACTCCATCGAGATGCGGCCCTTGGCGACGTCGACCTCGGCGGGGCCGACGACGTGGTACTCCTCCTCGCCGAACTCGTCGCGCACCGTCACCCGCGAGCCCACCTGGACGCGGCCGTCGTGCTGCTCCTCGATGATCACCGCGTTGCGGATCATCTTCTCGAGGGTGAGGATTCGGCCCTCGAGCATGCCCTGCTCGTTCTTGGCGTCGTCGTACTCGGCGTTCTCGCTGATGTCGCCGAACTCCATTGCGTACTTGATGCGCTCGGCGATCTCGCTGCGCCGGGTGGTGCGCAGCTCCTCCAGCTCCTTCTGGAGCTTGTCCAGGCCCTCCCTGGTGAGGAGGACGGGCTTGTCGAGCATTGGGCGGGTGACCTCGCGCATCGGCGGCCCGCCGTTTGGGCACGGGCGGGATGGCCGGCGAGTATAGGCGAGCGCCAGCGGTTCATGTCCCCAATCCCCCCGGACGGTGAGGCTCGGACGGCCCGCGGCACTTGCCCTATGGTGATACGGAGAGTATCATCAAGGGTCTCCGTCCGATGACGGTACCTCTGCCCCCCCTCTCGGGGCGTCTCCCCTCTACCGGAGGCGCCCCTTTTCTCATGCGGTGGGGCATCGCGCCCCGAGCAACCGCCCCGGATACCATCGCGGGGATGACCGCCACCGCCTCCTCCCGGCTCGCCCCGCTGCGCCTCGGAAACCTGGAGCTGTGCTCGCCGGTGCTGGTGGCCCCGATGGCGGGCATCACCGACGTGCCCTTCCGCGCGATCGCGGCGGAGATGGGTGCGGGGCTGGTGTGCACCGAGATGGTCGCCGCCGAGGCGGTGGCGCGCAGCATCGAGGCGAGCCTGCGGCTGCTCGACTTCCCCGCCGGCGTCGTCAGCCCGGTGGGAGCCCAGTTCGTGGGCAGCGACCCGGAGATCATGGCCGAGGCCGCGCGGGTGGCCGTCGACCGCGGCGCGCAGACCGTGGACGTGAACCTCGGCTGCCCGGTGCGCAAGGTGGTGGGCCTGGGCAACGGCGCCGCGCTCGCCCGGGACGTCACCGCCACGGCGAGGGTGCTGGGGGCGATGACCGCGGCGGTCGACGTCCCGGTGACCGCGAAGATGCGGCTGGGCTGGGATCACTCCACGATCAACGCGCCCGAGCTCGCCCGCGCCCTCCAGGACGTGGGCGTCGCCATGGTGACGGTCCACGGCCGCACCCGCTGCCAGGGCTACGCGGGCAGCGCCGACTGGGACGAGATCGCCCGGGTGAAGGAGGCGGTCGACATCCCGGTGATCGGCAGCGGCGACGCCATGGACGTGCGGCGGATGGCCGCCGAGGTGGAGAGCGGCCGGGTCGACGGCGTGATCGTCGCCCGGGGCATGCTCGGCAACTTCTGGCTGGTGCGCCAGGCCGCCCACCGCCTCGCCACCGGCGAGCTGCTCGAGGAGCAGCCCTTCGCCGAGCGGGTGGCGCTCGCCCGCCGCCATCTCCATGAGCTCATCGCCTACTACGGCGAGCGCCGCGCGCTGAAGATCGGCCGCAAGTACGTCGCCTGGACCATCCGCGGCTGCGCCGGCGCCTCGAAGCTGCGCGCCGCGGTGCAGGACCTCGACACCCCGGAGCGCGTCGACGAGCTCTTCGACGCCGCCCTCGCCGCCGGCGAGTCGTCGGGCGGCTGGTTCCGCCCGGTCTTCACCAGCGGCGAGGGGTGAGCCAGCCCCGCCGGCTCGGAGAACCCGTCGAGCTGCCCTGGTGGGTGATCCCCCTGGGGCTGCCCCCGGCCCTCACCCTGCTCCTCGGCGCCGTCCTGCACGCGCCCCTGAGCGGCCGGCTGCTGGACGTGGTCGCCTCGGCCGGGATGCTGTGGCTGATCGTGCTGGTCGCCCGCCGGGTGGAGAGCCGCAACATGCAGAGCGTCTGGATCAGCGCCGCGTACGCCTTCTGGCTGTTCATGGTCCTGATCTGGGCGGTCGAGGTGGGCGCGTAGCCGGTCGCCTCCAGCACCCGCCGGTGGCGGTGCCGAGCAGCAGGCCGTCGTGGGTCTCGAAGCAGAGGTCGCCCCCGGGCGGTGCGGCGGATGTCGTACTCGCCGTCGTGGTGCCGGTCGTGGTGGTAGTCGCAGAGCGAGAGGAGGTTCCAGAGTCTCGTCGGACCTCCGTCGATCCAGTGGTGGCTGTGGTGGGCGTCGGTCCGGGTCGCCGCCATCGCGCAGCCGGGGTAGCGGCAGGTGCCGTCCCGGCCCTGCACCGCGCGCCGCATCCGGGGCGTGACCCCCGGCCGCTCGGGTCCGCCGCCGACGACCTGCCCGTCGCGCTCGAGCAGGGTGACCATGGTGGCGTCGCAGCCCAGCCGCCGCGCCGCCGCGGCGGAGAGGGCGGGACCGTCGAGGATGTGGCAGCGCCCGTCCGGGGTCTCGCCGGTGAGCACCCCGAGGTCGACGTGCACCACCAGCTGCGCCGGCGACGGCGCGGTGCCGCCGCCGTGCCCGGCGCCGCACAGCGCGACCAGGGCGTCGGCCCGCAGCGCGGCGGCGGGATCGGCGGCGAGCGAGAGCTCACCCGCGGAGAACGCCTCGGCAACGGCGGGCAGCTTGCGCGCGGCAACCCCCGCGCGCACCAGCTTGTCGGTGGTGTACCGGTCGAACCCGAGGTTGGCCATCACCCAGTCCGAGCAGCTGCGCACTCCCGCCCGCCGCCAATCCCGCCGTCCGCGAATGCACAGACCAGCTCCGCCATCCGCGCCGAATCAGCATGCATCCCCACCGCCAGCGCGCACATCTCCGACTCTGGCGACAAGCTGGCACGCGTGGAGTGACTGTCGGGCATTGCGCTCATTGCAATGCAATTATAGGTTCGCCCTCAAGCAAACAGCCGCCCCGCGCAGACCGCCGCCACCTACGCGCAAACCCACCGCAAACCCCTTCCCCCCCTGGCCAGCAAAGAAACAACGCAGAACCACACAAAAACACAACCCCCCCGTAACCCGCGCCAACCCCAAACCCGCAAAGACGACTACGAATTCAACTCGTGAATCAGTCTCAACCCATCCAACGTCAACCGCTGGTCGACGACCTCGATACAGTCGGTCTCCGAGGCGATCAGCTCGGCGATCCCCCCGGTCCCGATCACCCGGGTCCCGGGCCCGAGCTCGGCCCGCATCCGGGACACCAGGCCCTCGATCAGCCCGACGTACCCGTACACCATCCCCGCCTGCATGCTGGCGGTGGTGGTCCGGCCGATCACCGAGCCGGGGGCGACCAGGTCGACGCGGCTCAGCTTGGCGGCGCGGGCCACCAGCGCCTCCAGGCTGATCAGCATCCCGGGCGCGATCGCCCCGCCGAGGTACTCGCCCTGGGCCGAGATGGCGTCGAAGGTGGTGGCGGTGCCGAAGTCGACCAGCACCGCCGGGCCGCCGTAGCGGCGGTAGGCGGCGATGGCGTTGACGATGCGGTCGGCGCCCACCTGCCGGGGATCGTCGTAGAGGATGCGCATCCCGGTGCGCACCCCCGGGCCCACCACCATCGGGCTCAGCCCGAAGAAGATCTGGGCGAGCCCCTCGATGCTGCGCGACAGGGTGGGGACGACGCTGCTCACCACCACCCCGGTGATCGTCGAGACCTCGACGCCGCGGCTGCGGAGCAGGCCGGTGACGGTCAGGCCGAGCTCGTCGCCGGTGGCGTGCGCGTCGGTGCGCAGCCGGAAGTCGGCGACCAGCCGCTCGCCCTCGAAGACCCCGACGACGATGTTGGAGTTGCCCACGTCGATGGCGAGCAGCATGGGAGCCGAGTATGCGCCGCTCGCCGGGGTGTCCGGCTGTCACCGCCCCGGGTGCGGAGCCCCGGACACCGTCACACACCCGTGACCGCGAAGGTCGCCGGCGGAGGACGTCTTGCCGTACAGTATTACTTAGCTATGTAAGATACATACTGAGGGAAGCAACACCGTGCCGCTGAGGAAACCACGCGCCGAGCTCGACACCGAGCTCACCCGGGAGTGGCGCCAGCTCGCCGGCGAGCTCGCCCTCCTCAACCAGGGCATCTCCGACCGCCTCGGGATCAACGGCACCGACCTGCAGTGCCTGAGCGTCCTGGGCACCGCCGGCCCGATCGCCGCCGGCCAGCTCGCCGAGCGAACCGGGCTGACCACCGGCGCGGTCACCGGCGTCGTCGACCGCCTCGAGAAGGCGGGGCTGGTCCGCAGGGAGAGGGACTCCGTGGACCGCCGCAAGGTCATCGTCCAGCCCCTCTCCGACGAGGAGCTCCGGGCCCGCGCGCCCGAGCTCGACGCCGTCTTCCGCTCGATCCTCGCCGGAGCGGAGGGCGAGGCCACCTACACCGACGAGCAGCTCGACCTCATCGTCCAGTTCATCAGAAGGAGCCATCCCGTGATCCAGAACCAGATCGCCGCGCTGCGGCGGGGCACCGACCCGACCACCGACCCCTCGGCGCCGCGCGGCGACGCCGCCACCGGCCGCCTCATCTTCTCCGCCGGGGTCGCGCACGTGACCATCGACGGGGAGGCGGGGGGCGACGACCTCTACCGCGCCCACTTCGACGGACCGGTGCCGGAGATCCGCGTCCAGGACGGCACCGTGGCGGTCCGCTACCGCCGCTTCTCGCTGTTCGAGGGCCGCCCGCGCGGCTCCCGGTTCAGCCTGAGCTCGGCGATCCCCTGGGACCTCGAGGTCCAGGGCGGGGTCGCGAAGTTCACCGCCGACCTGCACCGCCTGGTGGTCCGCTCCCTCACCGTGAAGGGCGGTGGCAGCGAGGTGGAGATCGACCTGCCCGCCCCCGTCGGGGTGGTGCCGCTGCGCATCTCCGGGGGGGTGAGCAGGCTCACGGTGCGGCGGCCGGCGGGCACCGCGCTCAGCCTCCAGGTCCAGGGCGGGGCCGCCAAGCTCGTGCTCGACGCCCAGGAGTTCGGTGGCATCGGCGGCCCCATCCGCCTCCAGTCGCGGGAGTACGCGGACGGCGCCGACCACTACGCCGTCGAGATCTCCGGGGGTGCCAGCCGGCTCGCGATCGGGACCCGCTGACCAGGCGTCGAGGCGGCCCGGGTCACCGCCGCCGCCTCGACAGCACCTCCTCGAGCTGGTCGAGGCTGACGTTGCCACCGCTGGCGACGAGCGCGACCCGCCGGCCGGCGAGCCGGTCGCGGAGGCGCAGCGCCGCGGCCAGCGGTGCGGCGCCGGCGGCCTCCACCAGGTTGCGGGTCGCCTCGAGCATCAGCACCATCGCCTCCCGGATCTCGTCGTCGGACACCAGCACGAAGTCGTCGAGCATCTCCCAGAGGATCCGCTGGGGCAGGTCGAAGGCGGTCCGCGTCGCCAGGCCCTCGGCGAACGTCTCCATGCGGTCCTCGACGAGGCGGCGGGCCCGCCACGATCGGTGGGCGGCCGGCGCCGCCTCCGACTGGACGCCGATCACCTCGAGCGACGGCCGGATCGCCTTGCCGGCGAGGCAGGCCCCGGCGGCGCCGCTGCCGCCCCCGACCGGGACGATCAGGACGTCGACGAGGGGATCGGCCTCCAGGATCTCCAGGGTGGCGGTCGCGACCCCGGCGATCAGCAGGGGCTCGTCGCCGGAGTGGACGTAGCGGTATCCGTGCTCGGCGGCGAGGCGCTCGCTGTGCTCCCGGGCCTCGTCGAAGTCGCGGCCGTGGACCACGACCTCGGCGCCCCGGTCGCGGATCGCGCCGACCTTCACCGGGTTCGCCCCCTCGGGAACGCAGATCACCGCCCGAACCCCGAAGAGCGCCGCCGCGTATGCGACCGACTGGCCGTGGTTCCCGGTCGACGCCGCGACCACGCCGCGCTCGCGCTCGTCGGGGCCGAGCTGGGAGACCAGGTTGATGCCGCCGCGCACCTTGAAGGCGCCGGTGGGCTGATGGTTCTCGTGCTTGACGAGGACCTCGGTGCCGGCCAGGGCGCTCAGGCGCGGGTGGCGGAGGAGCGCGGTCGGCGGGAGGTGCGGCGCCAGCCGCCGCCGCGCGGCGAGGACGTCGGCCAGCGTCAGCACGGCGTCGAATCCTACCCGGCCACCGGCCCGCGGAGGTCCGGCGGCCGCCTGCTACCCTCGCGGCCATGCTCGGGGCGATCGACATCGGCGGCACCAAGCTGCTCGCCGCGGTCGCCGGCGACGACCGCCGCCCGGGACCGGCGGTGCGCCGCCCCACCCCGGCCGCGCGGCCCCTCGAGACCCTGGTGGAGATGCTCGACGAGGCCCGGGCCGGCCGGCCGCTGGAGGGGCTGAGGCTGGCCGTCCCCGGCCCCTTCGACCGCTCCCGGGGGGCGCTGGTCAACCCGCCGAACATGCCGCCGAGCTGGTGCGGCCTGGCCCTCGCCGGGCCGCTCCGGGAGCGCTACGGCTGCCCGGTGCTGCTCGAGAACGACGCCAACTGCGCCGCCCTCGCCGAGGTGAGCGCCGGGGCCGCGCGGGGAAGCGCCAGCTGCGTCTACCTCACCGTCTCCACCGGGATCGGCAGCGGGGTGGTCGTCGACGGCCGGCCGCTCACCGGGCGCAATGACACCGAGGGCGGCCACCAGGTGCTCTGGCCCGGCTGGCTGGGCGGACCGCCCTGCCACTGCGGTGGCCACGGCTGCCTGGAGAGCCTGGCCTCGGGCATGGCGATCGCGCGCCGCTTCGGGGTCGCGGCCGAGCACCTCGACGACCCCGCCGCCTGGGAGGACGTGGGCCGCTGGCTCGGCCTCGGCGTGGTCAACGCCATCGCCCTCCACGACCCCGACGTCGTCGTGCTCGGCGGCGGCGTCTGCCAGCGGTGGGAGCGGTTCTGGCCGTCGCTGTCGGCAACCATCGACTCCGCGCTCCGCCTGCAGCCCCGGCCGCCGGTGCGCCGCGCCACCCTCGGCGAGGACCGCAACCTCTGGGGCGCGCTGGCGCTGCTCAGCCAGGGCTGAGGGCGCGGGCGAGGTGCTCGTAGCCGACCGGGTAGCGGTGGGCGATGCCGCTGTGGCCGCCGGGGAAGGTCTCGTGGCGATGCTCGACGCCGAGCTCGGTGAGCACCTCGCTGAGCGCCGCCGTCCCCAGGTCCATGTAGTACTCGTCGGCGTCGCCGGCGTCGAGGTGGACGGCACGGAGCGAGCGCAGCGCGTCGACGTGGTGGGGGGCCATGCGCACCGGGTCCTGGTCGAGCCAGCGCTCCCAGTTGCGCTCGTCGAGGGTGCCCGCGGCGTCGACGGGCAGGCCGATGCCGAGCGGCGCCGCGGGGTCGGGCGAGTAGGCCGCGGCGCAGCCGAGCACCATCAGCGGCCCGAAGTTGGCACCGCGGTACACCTCGTCGCCGAGCAGCCGGTCGCGGAGGGCCACCGGGTCGCCGCCGTGCTCGCGCAGCGCCCGGGCGAAGCCGCCGAGCTCGCGCCCGTAGCAGTGCTCGAAGAGGCTGTCGCCGGCGTGGGAGGCGCAGCCGCCGAAGACGTCGGGCCGGCGCATGCAGAGCACCACCGCGCCGACCCCGCCGCTGCTGTGCCCGGAGACGCCCCGGTGCTGGGGCGCGGCCAGGGTGCGGTAGCGAGCGTCGACGTGGGCGACCACGTCCTCGGCGACGTAGTCCTGGTGGCGTCCGGTGGCGCTGGAGTTCACGAACTGACTGCCGCCGTAGCGGGTCGAGCCGTCGACGTAGACGTAGACGCACGGCGGTGGCGGGTCGGGCCGGCCGTACAGCGCCTCCAGCCGCTCGAAGATGGTCGGCTCGAAGAGGTCGCGGTTGCACCATCGCTCGACGCAGGACCCGTAGCCGGGGAGCACGTAGATCGCCGGCAGGCGCCGCTCCGGCTCGTCGTCGTAGCCGGGCGGCAGCCAGACCAGCAGGCGGCGCCGGGCGGGGTCGCCGAGCGGGTTGCCGGCGAGCGCGGCGCTGTCGACGGCGTCGTCGACGAGCCGGCCCCGGTGCGGGGGCGCACCCAGGGGCTCGGGGGGAAGCGGCGGCGGCCCGGACATCGGGGGGATTGTGCGGCTTGACGGTGCGCTCGGCCCGCCCCTAGGCTCGCCGCCATGCCCGTGCGGCTCGTGTGCGACAGCACCGCCGATCTCTCCGACCCCGATCGCGACGCCGGCCGGGTGATCGTCGTCCCCCTCAAGGTGATCTTCGGCGAGGAGTCGCTGGTCGACGGCGTCGACATCGACGCCGCGGGCTTCTACGAGCGGATGCGCAACAGCACCCGCAACCCCACCACCAGCCAGCCCACCCCGGCCGAGTTCGAGGCCGCCTTCCGCGAGGCCGCGGCGGCGGGGGACAGCGTGGTCTGCACCACCCTGTCGGCGGAGATGAGCGGCACCCACGGCGCCGCCGTGCAGGCGCGCGAGGCGGTCCCCGAGCTCGACGTCCACGTCGTCGACACCCGCACCGTGGCGATCGGCCACAACGCGATCGTCCGCGCCGCCGTCGAGGCCGCCGCCGGGGGACGGAGCGCGGCCGAGATCGTGGAGCTGATCAGGGGGATCATCTCCCGGCAGCGCAGCATCTTCACCGTCGACACCCTCGAGTACCTCCGCCGCGGCGGCCGCATCGGCGGCGCCCGGGCGCTGCTCGGCTCAGTGCTGAACATCAAGCCGGTGCTCCAGGTCGCCGACGGCCGGATCGAGCCCCACGACCGGGTGCGGACCTACCAGCGCGCCCTCGACCGGATCGCCTCCGAGGTGATCGCCGCCACCGGCGAGACCGGCCGCCGCGCCCGGGTGGTGCTCGGCCACGCCGACCGCCTCGCCGACTGCCGCGGCCTCGCCGACCGGGTCCGCGAGCACTGCGAGGGCGAGCCCGAGATCATCGACATCGGCCCCATCGTCGGCTGCCACGCCGGCCCGGGCACGATCGGCCTCTCCTTCTACCTTCCGTAGGGCAGGGCCTCCCGCCTCCCGCCTCCCGGGTACGGCCGCGCTATCCTGACTTGATAGCGTCTCTATCATGTTCGCGGAAGGAGGCAGCCCATGGACGGCGGCGGCGCGACCTACCGACCCGGCGACCGGGTTCCCGAGCTCGGCATCTACGTCTGTGAGGGCGACACCGAGCACACCTTCGAGGCGACCACCCTCGGCGAGTTCCCCCCCATCCCCGAGGGGTGCGAGGGAGACCGCTGGGTGGCGGTGAAGCCCGGCCCGGTGGGCCCGATCGGCCTCACCCCCGAGGAGGTGGGCGCCGACCCCCGGGGAGGCCGCGGCTGATGCACGACCTCGGCCGCCTCACCCTTCGTCTCACCTTCGGGGGCCTCCTCGGCGGGCACGGGGCGCAGAAGCTGGCCGGCTGGTTCGGCGGTCCCGGGCTCGAGGGGTTCGCGGGCATGCTGGAGAGCCAGGGCCTGCGGCCGTCGCGCAGCTGGGCGCCGCTCGCCGCCGTCGGCGAGACCGCGGGCGGGGTGCTCACCGGCCTCGGCCTCCTCCATCCCATCGGCCCCATCGTCAGCATGGCGCCGATGGCGGTCGCCGCCGGCACCGTCCACCGCGGCAAGCCGATCTGGGCGCAGGCCGGTGGCGCCGAGCTGGCCCTCACCAACCTCGCGATCGCGCTCGACCAGGCGCTCGAGGGGCCCGGCGCCTACTCGCTCGACCGGCTGCTGCGCATCCGCCTGCCCCGCGGGCTGGTGGCGGCGGCCGCCGGGCTGACCGCGGCCGGCGTCGCCGCGGCGATCACGCTGAGCCGGCGGTCCGCGATGCAGCAGCCGCCCGAGCCGGCCGAGCAGCCCACGCCGCCTGCCAGCGCCGGCGGCGGCACCGAGCACCCCGAGCCGGTGCTCGGCTGGGTGCCGTCCGCGGCGGGCAGCCGCAGCTGACGTCCTCGAGGTCCCGGGCGTGCGCCACGGCGTGCGCCCGGGACGGCGTTCCCCGCCCCTTGTGAGAGAGTCGCTGACGGACCGCGACCACCGCGGAGCGAGGAGGACGATGGACTTCGACGACACCCCCGACGAGGCCGCCTGGCGGGGCCGGGTGCGCGGCTTCCTCGAGGAGCACTCCGAGGAGGTGGTCCGCGGTCGCGACCGCCACACCGACGCCGCCGGAGCGGCGCCGCGGCAGCGCTGGCAGGCCACCCTCTACGACGCGGGATTCGTGGGCATCACCTGGCCGGCGGAGTACGGCGGCCGGGGGGGCACCCCGATGCAGCAGGTGATCGTCAACCAGGAGCTCTCCCGCGCCGGCAGCGCGCCGCTGGTGAACGGCATCGGCCTGGGCATGTGCGGGCCGACGATCATCGCCCACGGCACCGAGGAGCAGAAGACCCGCTACCTCCGGCCGCTGCTGCGCGGCGACGAGATCTGGTGCCAGCTCTTCAGCGAGCCCGCGGCGGGCAGCGACCTCGCCGGCCTCCAGACCCGCGCGGTCCGCGACACCGGCGGCTGGCGGATCCGCGGCCAGAAGGTGTGGACCAGCGCCGCCCAGTACTCGCGCTTCGGCCTGCTCATCGCCCGCACCGATCCCTCGCTGCCCAAGCACGCCGGCCTGAGCATGTTCCTCATCGACATGGAGCAGCCGGGGGTGACGGTGCGCCCGCTGCGCCAGATGACCGGCGACGCCCACTTCAACGAGGTCTTCTTCGACGACGCCCGCGTCCCCGCCGAGAATCTGGTCGGCGAGGAGGACGGCGGCTGGCGGGTGGCGATCACCACGCTGATGAACGAGCGCCTCGCCATCGGCGGCGGCGGCGCCGACCTCGGCTTCAGCATCGAGACCCTCACCCGCGACGCGGCCCGGCGGCTGCCCGGGCTGCCCGGCGACCAGCAGCCGCTGGTCCGCGAGCAGCTGGGGCGGGCGGTGGTGCTGGCGATGGCCCAGCGCTACACCGGCTACCGGCGGCTCACCGCGCTGAGCCAGGGGCGCCTCCCCGGGCCCGAGGCGGCGGTGGGCAAGCTCTCGCTGGTCACCCTCGGGCAGCTCACCGCCGAGATCGGGATGCGCCTGCTCGGCGACGACGCCGCCTTCGCCGCCGACGCCTCCGGCGACGACCGCTGGCAGTACGCGATGACGATGTTCCCCGGGCTGGCGATCGCCGGCGGCACCAACGAGATCCTGCGCAACATCGTCGGCGAGCGGGTCCTCGGCCTGCCCGGCGAGCCGCGTCCGGACAGGGGGGCGCCCGCCGCCGCCGAGGGGGCGCGGGCATGAACTTCGCCCTCGACGAGCAGCAGCTGCTCCTTCAGCGCACCGCCCGCGAGTGGTTCGAGGCCCACGGCGGCCCGGCGGCGATGCGCCGCGCCCTCGACGGCGCCCCCCTCGACGACCACGCCGCCGAGCTCGCCGCGGTGGGCTTCCTCGGCGTGCTCGTCGCCGAGGCCCGCGGGGGCAGCGGTCTCGAGGTGCTCGACCTCGCCGTCATCGCCGAGGAGGCGGGACGCACCCTGTCGAGCGCACCGCTGGTGAGCAGCGCCGGCTGGGCGGTCTCGCTGCTCCGCACCCTCGGCGGCGAGGCGGCGAGGTCCGCCCTCGGGAGGGTGGCCTCGGCCACCGAGCGCCTCGCCGTGGTCGAGGAGCCGGGCGCTCCGGTGATCGGCGCCCTCGGCGCCACCGCGTTCCTCTCCGTCACCGAGTCCGGCCTGACCATCGCGACCAGGTCCGAGGTCGAGCTCACCGAGCAGCCCCAGCTCGACCCCACCCGCGGCCTCGCCCGGGTGCGGCCCACCGGCGGCGAGGCGCTCGGGGCGCCCGACGCCGGCGAGGTCGAGCGCGCCCGGCACGTCGCCGAGGTGGTGCTCGCCGCCGAGGACCTGGGGACCTCGGCCCGCTGCCTGGAGATGGCGGTGGACTACGCCAAGCAGCGGGTCGCCTTCGGCCGGCCGATCGGCAGCTTCCAGGCGATCAAGCACATGTGCGTCGACATGTTCGCCCAGGTGGAGCAGCTGCGCTCGCTGGTCTGGTACGCGGCCTGGTCCGCCGACCACGACCCCGCCCAGCTGCCGCTGGCGGCGAGCGCCGCCAAGGCCTATGCGGCCGGCGCGGTCGAGATGTGCGCCTCGACCTGCATCCAGGTCCACGGCGGCATCGGCTTCACCTGGGAGCACGACGCCCACCTCCACTGGCGCCGCGCCAAGGTCGACCGGGTGCTGCTCGGTGACGCCGCCCGCCACCACGCCCGGGTGGCCGAGCTCGCCCTGGCCCGGGCCTCCGCCTGAGTCGGCGCCACCCTGGCACCATGGGGGCATGGCTGCTCGACGCGACCTCTGGTGTCCCGCGCAGTGCGTGGAGGGCCGCTTCGAGGCGCTCAACGCTCCGGTGATCGTGGGCCGTGACGGCCGCTACCTGAGCCACGACGACCGCCGTGCCACCTACCGCTGCACGGTGTGCGGAGGCGTCGCCATCGACCTCGCCGCCGCGGCGCGCCAGATGCGCGACGAGGACGAGCCCGCGATGGTGACGCTCACCTGCCCGGGCTGCGCCGCGGTGATGCTGCCTCCCGAGGACGACCCCATGGCCACCATGGTCGAGTGCCCGGAGTGCGGCCAGCAGTTCAGCCCGGAGGAGGGAACCCTCCGGCTCCACGGCGGCGGGCTCGGCGACCACTCGGCGTCGAACTGAACGTGCCCAGGCCGCTGCTGGTGGTCGGCGACGTCCAGGGCGACGCCGAGCGGCTGACCGAGGCGCTGTCGGGCTACCCCGAGGACGAGGTCGACACCGTGTTCCTCGGCGACTTCTTCCAGGGCGGGCGTCCGGGGGCCGGTGGCGGCGCCGCCGCGGCGCGCATCGCCCGGGGGCGCCACAACAGCCGCAGCATCCTCGGCAACCACGACCTGCTGCTGCTCAGCGTGCTCGAGGAGGTGCGCCTCGGCCGCACCCCGGAGGCGGTGCTCAACGGCGACCGGCGCTCGCTCGCCGAGGTGTGGCTGTGGCGCCGGGGCGACTGGGCCGACCTCCGCGCGGTCGCCGACGACCCCGGGCTCGAGGCCTGGCTGCGCGACCTGCCGCTGATGCTCCGGCTCGACGACGGCACCCTGGTGCAGCACTGCGACGACGACGCCTACGCGCGCCTCGGCGACGACGTGGACACCGTGAACGCCCGGGCCCGGCAGGCGCTCACCGAGCCGGGCGGTGCGTGGACGGTGTTCTGGCACACCGTCGGCCGCCGCGCCTTCGACGACGACGACGCCCGGCTGGAGCGGTACCTGGCCCGCTTCGGCGCCCGGCGGATGGTGCACGGCCACACCCCCCATCGCGGCGACCACCCGTCGGCACGCCACGGCGGCCGGATCTGGGGGTTCGACGGCTGCTTCAGCCGCTTCTGGAACGCGGACGGCAGCGGCGCCGGTCCGGTCGGGGCGACGGTGGCACTGCTTCCCCCCATCGACGGGGCGGCGGCGCCGGAGCGGTCCGCGGCGCGCGATCCGCGAGAATCCCCGGCGTGACCTCCTCCCCCGCTCCCGACCCCGCCGCCGACGGCGCTCTGCTCGCCGGGATCGACGCCGTCTTCGATCATGCCGCGCACGCCGCCCACCGGATCCGCGACCTGCTGCCCCTCTACGGCGAGCTGCTCGGCGGCCGCTTCCGCGCCGGCGGCGACAACCGGCGCACCGGCTACCGGGTGGTGCAGCTCGGCTTCCGCGACGGCACCAGGGTGGAGCTGATGGAGCCGCTCGCCGGCTCGACGTTCTTCGACCGCTTCTTCGCCGGCCGCCCGGCCGGAGGTCTCCACCACCTGACCTTCAAGGTGCGCGACATCCGTGCCGCGCTGCGCCGGGTGGAGGAGCTGGGCCTCACCGCGACCGGGGTCAACCTCGAGAACCCCGACTGGCAGGAGCTCTTCGTGCACCCACGGCTGGCCCACGGGGCGCTGATCCAGCTCGCCCAGCCCGGCCCCAACCCCTGGGGGACGGCGGGCCTGGGCCTCGAGGACGTCCTCGCCGGGCGTGGCCCCGGCGGGGACGGCCGGCCCAGCCCCTGAGCCGCGGGCGACGGGGATGCGGCGGCTGCTGACCAACAGCTTCGGCTTCGAGTTCGAACTGCTGGGTGTGCGAGCCCGGCAACCCGGTGGGGCTGCACGTCCCCTTCCACCACGACGACGAGGCCCACACCGTGACCGCCACGCTCCGCCTCGGCGCCAACCACTCCGGCGCACCCAACCTGGTGCACGGCGGGCTGCTCGCCGCCCTCTGCGACGACGCCATGGCCTGGGCGTCGATCGCCGAGGCCCACCGGTTCGCGCTCACCGCCGAGACCCGGCTGACCTACCTGGTCCCGGTGCCGGTCGGCCAGGAGATCACGGTGACCGCCCGGCTGATCGGCCGCCACCGGCGGCAGGTCTGGCTGATGGCCGAGGTGCGCAGCGGTGACACCGTGTGCGTCCGCGCCGAGTCCCGTGCCACCGTGGTGGGCGGGGAGCTGGCCCTCGACGCCGGGTTCACCAGCGGCGCCGGCGGGACTGTCCCCGGCAGCGAGGGCGGATCAGAGTGAAAAGAGCGAACGTACTCAACACCTCATATGCGCTGAATCGATTTATTGTCCCATATACGCTGAAACTCGATTGAATCGAACGCCAACAAATGCGCTGAACGCGTCGAACTTCGTGCGCTAACGTTGTTGACTGCGACCGCACCTGGTGTATGTTTGAACTACTTCATCAGCTTGTGGCGGGCTCAGGAAGGGATGCCAAAAATGCGTCTGCGTTCGTCTAAGCTCGTCCTTGCCGCGGTCGCCTTCACGGCCACGGGGACCATGGCAGTGACCACCACCACGGCGTTCGCCTCGAGCCACCACGGCGGCTCGACCAAGACGACCGTCAAGGGCAACGGCAACTGCACCGTGGTCAACAGCAGCCACGTCACCTGCAACGTGTCCAGGCACAGCCACGGCCACGGGAACGGGAACGGCCACGGCGGTCGGAACGATACCGGTCTCGGTCACGGCCTCGAGGACGTGGTCGGCGGTGTCGGCGACATCCTCGGCGGCCTGCTCGGCGGCGGCCTCTAACACCGTCTGACATCCGCGGTCCGGCCGGGCCGCGTCAGACCCTCCGGTCGCGCCCGCTCCAGACGCGGGCGCGCACGTGACCCCTGGCGGGGGTGACGGTCAGCCCACGCGCCGTCATCCCCGCCAACTCCCCATCACCGCGAGCACCTGCATCATGAACATCTCCCGTTCCACCGCCGCCGCGCTGACCGGCACCGCGCTGGCCGGCCTGCTGGCCGCGTGCGGCTCGTCAGGGGCGACCAGCGGCGGATTCACCCCCCTCACCGCCTCCTCCACGCCGTCAGCCACCGTCGATCCGATGCAGGGTCCCGCACAGCTCATTCCCGCGGCACCGCAGGGTCCGGCGGGACAGCCCGCGCAGGCCGGGCAGGCCGGGCAGGCCGGGCAGGCCGGCCAGCCCGCCGGGATGGTCACCCCGGGCCAGCCGCAGGCGAAGGCGCCCGACTACAGCGCCCTCGCACGCAGCTTCGTCGCGCTGCGCAACCAGGACAGCCAGGCGCTGGCGGGGATCAAGGGACAGACCTCGAACAGCGACCTCGAGGTCGACAAGCGGCTGATGGCACAGGCGGCCACCATCTTCAGCACCTACGCGCAGCAGCTGCGTGCGCTGCCCTGGCCCGCCACCATGACCAACGACGCCAACGCCCTGGTCAGCTCCGTGGCCACGGTGCAGTGGACCTTCGTGCAGGCCTCGCAGGTGGCGAGCTTCAACGACCTCGGCCCATGGCTGCAGAAGCTGGTCGACACCGAGGACGCGCAGCTCACCGCCACCAACGTCATCGAGAACGACCTCCACCTGCCGCAGTCGACGCCCCACCCGTAGCGGGGGGCCGCTAGCGGCGCGCCGCCGCGCCCACCTCGCGCATCCGCTGGGTCTGCTTGGCGAGCATCGGGACCATCCGCCGTGTCTTGGCGACCATCGCCGCGGCGCGCACCAGCTGCCGTGACACCATTCGCGGGCCCGGGCCGCCCGGCACCTCGCGGCGGCGCAGGCTGCGCTCGGTGTCGAACAGCTCGGTGACCTCGGGGGCGATGCGCTGGTCGATCGCCGCCCAGTCGGCGGCGCTCAGCTCGGCGAGGCTGCGCCCGGCGCGCTGCGACACCCGCACCGCGCGACCGACGATCCTGTGGGCCTCGCGGAACGGCACCCCGCGCACCACCAGCCACTCGGCGACGTCGGTGGCCATCAGCAGCGGGTCGGAGGCGGCCTGCGCCATCGCCTCGACGTCGAATTGGACGACCCTGACCACATCGGTGAGCATCTCGACCGCGGCCTGAGCGGTGTCGACGGCGTCGAAGATCGCCTCCTTGTCCTCCTGCAGGTCGCGGTTGTAGGCGAGCGGCAGCCCCTTGAGGGTGGTGAGCAGGGACACCAGCGCGCCGGTGACCCGCCCGGTGCGCCCGCGGATCAGCTCGAGGACGTCGGGGTTCTTCTTCTGCGGCATCAGGCTGGAGCCGGTCGCGTACGCGTCGGGCAGCTCGGCGTAGCCGAACTCGGTGGAGGTCCAGAGCACCAGCTCCTCGGCGAAGCGGGAGAGGTGGACCATGAGCAGGGAGCAGGCGCTGACGATCTCCACCGCGAAGTCGCGGTCGCTCACCGCGTCGAGGCTGTTGGCGCTGACGTGGTCGAAGCCCAGCTCCTGGGCGACGACCCGGCGGTTGATCGGCAGGGTGGTGGCGGCGAGCGCGCCGCTGCCGAGCGGGAGCACGTCGCAGCGGTCGTGGCAGTCCTGGAGCCGCTCGATGTCGCGCTGGAGCATCTCCACGTAGGCGAGCAGGTGGTGGGCGAGCGACACCACCTGGGCACGCTGCATGTGGGTGTAGCCGGGTAGCGCGGTGAGGCGGTGCTCCTGGGCGCGGCGCGCCAGCTGCTCCTGCAGCGAGGCGATGGCGAGCATCAGCTCGCGGGACACCCGCTTGCCGTAGAGGCGCAGGTCGGTGGCCACCTGGTCGTTGCGGCTGCGCGCGGTGTGCAGCTTGCCGGCGACCTCACCCACCTTCTCGAAGAGGCGGCGCTCGATCGCCATGTGGATGTCCTCGTCGCCCTCGTCGAAGACGAACTCGCCCCTGTCGAGCTCGCGCCGGATGTCGCGGAGGCCGGCGTCGATCGCCTTCTGCTCGTCGCGGGTGAGCAGCTCGATGGTGCGGAGCATGCGCGCGTGCGCCTGCGAGCCGAGGATGTCCTCGGGGTAGAGGCGGCGGTCGACCGGCAGCGAGGTGGTGAACTCCTCGACCCGGCGCGCGGTGCGGCCGGCGAAGCGTCCCGACCAGGCCTTCTCGGCGACCCGCGGCGGCGGCGGCGGCTCGGCCTCGGTCTCGGCGGCGGGCACCGGGTCGGGGGGCGGCGGCGGAGCCGCGCCGGCGCGGGTGCGGCGGCGGCGCGGCGGCGCCGGGGTGCGGGGCTCGGGGAGGTCGCGCTCGTGCCCCTCCTCCACCCCGGCGCCGACGACGCGGATGCCCCGGGTCATCCCGGCGTCCCCGGGGTCGCGGACCCGCCGTCGGCGGTGAGCCGGTCGAGCCGCTCCGGGAGCAGCCGCCGCGAGGCGTCGCCGAGGGCGTGCTGCACCGCCGTCTGGGTGCGCAGCGGCAGGCCGAAGAGCTCGATGAAACCGCGCGCGGAGTGGTGGCTGAACCGGTCGCCGGCGCGGTCGTAGGTGGCCAGCTCGTGGCGGTAGAGCGACAGCTGCGACTTGCGCCCCACCACCCGCACCGAGCCCTGCTGGAGCCGCAGCCGCACCTCGCCGGTGACGAACTCCTGGGTGGAGCGGACCAACGCCCAGAGGTCGTGGCGCAGGGCGCTGAACCAGAGCCCGTCGTAGACCAGCCGCGCCCACTCCTCGGCGACGATGCGCTTGAAGCGCGACACGTCACGGGCGAGGGTGAGCGACTCCAGCGCCTGGTGGGCGGCGAAGAGGATGGTGGCGGCGGGCGCCTCGTAGATCTCCCGCGACTTGATGCCCACCAGCCGGTTCTCGACGTGGTCGATCCTGCCGACGCCGTGGGCGCCGCCGAGGGCGTTGAGCCGCTCCACCAGCAGCTCGGCGGCGAGCGGCTCGCCGTCGATCGACAGCGGCCGTCCCTGCTCGAACGCGATCTCCACCAGGGCGCCCTCAAGCGGTGCCTCCGAGGGGTCGGCGGTCCACTGGAACACGTCCCGGGGCGGCTCCTCCCAGGGGTCCTCGAGCACCCCCGCCTCGATGCTCCTCCCCCACAGGTTGGCGTCGACGGAGTACGGCGAGGCCACCGTCGCCGGCACCTCGATGCCGCGCTCGGCGGCGTAGCGGAGCTCGTCGGGACGGCCCATGTCCCAGTCGCGCACCGGCGCGAGCACGGTGAGCTCGGGGGCGAGCGCGGCCACGGCGACGTCGAAGCGCACCTGGTCGTTGCCCTTGCCGGTGCAGCCGTGGGCGACCGCGGTCGCGCCCTCGTCGCGGGCGAGGTCGACGAGCAGCTTGGCGATCAGCGGCCGCCCCAGCGCGGTGGCCAGCGGGTACACGCCCTCGTAGAGGGCGCCCGCCATCAGCGAGGGAAAGGCGAAGTTCTCGACGAAGAGGCGCCGGGCGTCGACCACGTAGGCGGCCACCGCGCCGGTGCGCAGGGCGCGCTCCTGCACGGTGCGCAGGTCCCTCGCCTCGCCGAGGTCGATGCTCAGAGCGATCACCTCGGTGCCGAGGTTCTCACGCATCCAGGGGATGGCGACGGACGTGTCCAGCCCGCCGCTGTAGGCGAGCACGCACCGCTGCGGTGGAGTCGATCGGGGACCTCCTCGGGAGAGCCGGTGGCCGCGGAGACCCCGCGCCGGCCGAGCATCGACTGCAGGCGGGCCCTCAGCTCCTCCGCCGGCACCGGGCCGCGGGCGACGACGAGCACGGTGTCGTCGCCGGCGACGGTGCCGGCGACCTCGTCGAAGCGGGCGCCGTCGATGGCGGCGGCGACCAGCGGCGCGGTGCTCGGGCGGGTGCGCAGCACCCCGAGGACGCCGACGAACTCCACCCCGCGCACGTGCTCGCGAAGCACGTTGCGGAGGCGGGCGTTGACCGAGCCCTCGGCCTCGGCCAGGGGGGCGATGTAGCGCAGCCCCTCGCCGCCGGCGACCCGGGCGAGGCCGAGCTCGCGGAGGTCGCGGCTGACCGTCGCCTGGGTGACCTCGAGGCCGCGCCCGCGCAGCCCCGCCACCACCTCATCCTGGGTGCGGATGGTCCGGCCGCCGACCAGGTCGAGGATCGCCTGCTGGCGCTCCGCCTTCCCGGGGACGCGGGCCCGGTGGGCGGGCATCGCCGCGGCCACGGCACCGGGACGGGCGGTGCGGGTGGTCACCTGCGCATCGCCTCGCCGAGCCGGCGCACCGCCTCGTCGGCCTCGGCCTCGGTGATGGTCAGCGGCGGCACCAGCCGCAGGGTGTGCGGCCCGGTCGCGTTGACGATCACCCCGGTGCGCAGCCCGGCGCGCACCACCTCGGGGGCGATGTCGGCGTCGAGGTCGACGCCGACCATGAGGCCCCGGCCGCGCACCGAGGCCACCGGCGCGCCGAGGCCGCGGAGCCGCTCGCGCAGGTGCTCGCCGGCGGCGGCGGCGTGGTCGACCAGGCCGTGCTCCTCGATGGTGCGGAGCACCTCGGCGGCCACCGCGGTGGCCAGCGGGTTGCCACCGAAGGTGCAGCCGTGGTCGCCGGGCTCGAGCACGTCGGCGCGGGGCGCGGCGAGGATGGCGCCGATGGGAACACCGCCGCCGAGCCCCTTGGCGACGGTCATCACGTCGGGGGAGATGCCGGCGTGCTGGTGCGCCCACCAGCGGCCGGTGCGTCCCATGCCGCTCTGCACCTCGTCGAGGATCAGCAGCAGCCCGCGCTCGTCGCAGAGTGCGCGCACCGCCCGCAGGGTCTGGTCGCGCACCAGGTTGATGCCGGTCTCGCCCTGCACCGGCTCGAGCATCACCGCCACGGTGCGCTCGTCGACGGCGGCGGCGATCGCGTCCGCATCGTCGAAGTCGACGTGCGTGAAGCCGTCCGGCATCGGCTCGAAGGGCGCCATGTAGCGGGGGTTGCCGGTGGCGGCGAGGGCGGCCAGGGTGCGGCCGTGGAAGGCGTTGCGCACGCACACGATGCGCTGGGCGCCGTCACGGTGGCGCTGCCCCCACTTGCGGGCGATCTTGATCGCCCCCTCGTTGGCCTCGGCACCGCTGTTGCAGAAGAAGACGCGGGCCGGGAAGGCGGTCTCCACCAGCCGCCGCGCCGCCTCCACCATCGGCTCGGTGTAGTAGAGGTTGCTGGTGTGGATGAGCAGTGACGCCTGCCGCTCGAGGGCGGCGCGCACCGCCGCGGGGGCGTGGCCGAGCACGTTGACGGCGATGCCCCCGACCATGTCGAGGTACTCGTTGCCGTCGGTGTCCCACACCCGCACGCCCTCGCCGCGGACCAGCGCCAGCGGCTGGCGCGCGTAGGTGCCCATCACGTAGCGCGACTCGAGCTCGCGCAGGGTGTCGAGCCCGGTCATGCCGCCTCCGGGGTGTCGTCGCCGCTGTCGCACAGCATCGTGCCCACCCCGGACTCGGTGAGCAGCTCGAGCAGCAGCGAGTGGGGCACCCGGCCGTCGATGACGTGGGCGGCGCCGCCGCCCTCGAGGGCGCGCAGCCCCGCCAGCACCTTGGGGATCATCCCCCCGCTGATCGTGCCCGCGGCGATCAGACGGCGCGCCCGCGACGCGTCCAGCTCGCTGATCAGCGTGCCGTCGGCGTCGTGGATGCCGTCGATGTCGGTGAGCAGCAGCAGCTTGGAGGCGCGCAGCGCGACCGCCAGCTCGGCGGCGACGGAGTCGGCGTTGACGTTGTAGGCCTGGCCGTCGTAGCCGAGCCCGATCGACGCGACCACGGGGATCCGCCCCTGGTCGAGGATCGACTCGATCGGCTCGGGGTTCACCTGGGCGACGTCGCCGACGAAGCCGAGGTCCTCGCCCGCCTCGGGGGGACGGGGCCGCACCAGCAGGGTGGGGCCGTCCTCGCCGCTGAGCCCGATCGCCCGGCCGCCGAGGCGGTGGATGCCCGCGACCAGCTCCGGGCCCACCTTGCCGGTGAGCACCATCTTGGCGATCTCCATGGTCTGGGCGTCGGTGACCCGCAGGCCGTTGACGAAGCGGGTCTCCACCCCCATGCGCTTCTGCCAGGCGCTGATCTCCGGGCCGCCGCCGTGGACGAGCACCGGGCGCAGCCCGACGAAGCGGAGCAGCACGACGTCCTGCAGCACCTGCTCGGGGTCAGCGCTGTCGATGGCGGCGCCGCCCAGCTTCACCACCACGGTCTGACCCGCGAAGCGGCGGATGAAGGGCAGCGCCTCCACCAGCACCTGGGCGCGGCGGATGCGTTCGTCCATCGTCTCGACCGTCATTGGGGTGGCTCCGCTAGGTGGTGTAGTCGGCGTTGATGCGCACGTAGCCGTCGCTGAGGTCGCAGCCCCAGGCGTGGCCGATCGCGTCACCGGCGCCGAGCTCGATCTCGAGGTCGACCCGGCGGGCGGCGAAGATGCGACGGATCGACTCGAGGTCGGCGTCGACGGGCGCGCCCGCGTCGAAGACGGGGACGCCGCCGATCACCACCCGGCAGCCGTCGAGCACGAACTCGGCGCCGCTGCGGCCGACCGCGGCGACGATGCGTCCCCAGTTCGGGTCGCTGCCGTGGATGGCGGTCTTGACCAGCGGGCTGCCGGCCACGGTGCGGGCGGCGAGGCGCGCCTGCTCGACCGTGGTCGCACCGCGCACCTCGACCCGGAAGTGGCGGGTCGCCCCCTCGCCGTCGGCGGCGATCATCTCGGCGAGCTGGTCGCACACCTCGAGGACCGCGGTCTCAAGCGCGGCCAGGCCGCCGCCGGGGCCGATCGGCTCGCCCCCGGCGGCGCCGTTGGCGAGCATCAGCAGGGTGTCGTTCGTCGAGGTGTCGCCGTCGACGGTGACGCAGTTGAAGGTCTGGTCGGTGACCCGGCGGAGCAGCGGCTGCAGCACCCCCGGGGCGACGGGGGCGTCGGTGGTCACCAGGGCGAGGAGCGTGGCCATGTCGGGGTGGATCATTCCCGATCCCTTGGCCACCCCGCCGACCACCACCGGGCGGCCGTCGATCTGCACCCTGCGCACCGCCTGCTTGGGCACCAGGTCGGTGGTCATGATCGCCCGGGCGACGTCGTCACCCGCCTCCGGCCGCAGCGCGGTGGCGGCGCCGCGCACCCCGCTGAGCACCCTCGGCATCGGCATCGGCCGCCCGATCACCCCGGTGCTGCACACCAGCACCTGCGCGGGGTCGAGGTCGCAGGCGTCGCCCGCCGCCTTGCACATCGCCAGGGCGTCGCGGAACCCCTGCACCCCGGTGCAGGCGTTGGCGTTGCCGGAGTTGAAGAGCACCGCCTGCACCCGCGCCTGGCGCAGGGTGAGCTGGGAGATCACCACCGGCGCGGCCTTGACCAGGTTGCGGGTGAAGACCCCCGCCGCCTGGCAGGGATGCTGGCTGCGCACGATGGCGACGTCGAGCCGGGTGTCGTCGCCGTGATCGCGGATGTCCGCCGCGGCCGCCCCGGCGACGAAGCCGGAGGGGGCGCAGACGCCGGTCTCCCGGCCGTCGCCGGCCACCGCCGGGCTCACGGCCACCGGGGGTGCAACGGCAATCCCGCCGTCTCCTCGAAGCCGAACCGCAGGTTGAGCGCCTGGATGCCCTGGCCCCCCGCGCCCTTGATCAGGTTGTCGACGGCGCAGGTGACCACGGCGACGCCGTCCTGCCAGCCGACGTTGAGCGCGGCGAGGTTGCTGCCCACCACCGACTTGGTGGCCGGGGGGCTGTCGTCGTAGCGCAGGCATGGATGGGCGGCGCAGAACCCGGCGTAGAGCTCGCGCAGCTCGGCGAGCCCGGTGCCCGGCAGCGGCCGCAGGTAGGCGGTGGCGAGGATGCCGCGGGTCATCGGCACCAGGTGGGGGACGAAGGTGAGCCGCACATCCCCCTGATCGCGGCGCATCTCCTGGATCATCTCCGCCTTGTGGCGATGGCCGTCGACCCCGTACGCCCGCACCGACTCGTTGACCTCGGCGTAGTGCACCCCGAGCGACGGCGAGCGCCCGGCGCCGCTCACCCCGCTCTTGGCGTCGACCACGATGTCGGGCTCGACCAGCCCGGCGCGGAGTGCGGGGAGGGTGGCGAGCAGCGTCGCGGTGGGATAGCAGCCCGGGGCGGCGATCAGATCCGCGGACCCCAGCTCGCCGTCGAGCAGCTCGCAGAGCGCGTACACCGACTCGCCGCAGAGCCCGGGGGCGGGGTGGCTGACGCCGTACCAGCGCTCGTACTCGGCGGCGTCGCGCAGCCGGAAGTCCGCGCTCATGTCGACGACCACCGCGCCCCCCTCGATCCACTCGCGGGCATGCGCGGCGGCGACGGTGTGGGGGAGCGCGGTGAGCACCGCGTCGACCCCGTCGACGTCGAACCCGGCCTCCAAAGGCATGTCGACGGCGCTCCCGGGGACGACCTCGGGGAAGCGCCTGCCCGCGTGGGACCGCGCGAGCAGGCGGGTGAGCTCGACGTGGGGGTGGCGCGCGAGGATCTCGACGCACTGCACCCCGATGTAGCCGGTGGCCCCGGCAACGGCGACGCGGCAGCGGGTGGTCACCGCGCCTTTATACACGTCCGGTGAATTTTCATGCAACCGACACCAGCCCTGGCCGGAGCCCTATCCTCGCCTGCATGCCTGCGCCCCCAGCCATCCACCTGGTCCGCTGGGAGACCCAGGACCCGGCCACCGTGCTCTCCCTCTACGTCCGCAACCGCGCCCACCTCTCTCCCTGGGAGCCGGTGCCGGTGCCCGGCTTCCACACCATCGAGGGACAGCGCGCCCGCAGCCTCGAGTTCCGCCGCCTCCCGCGCCGCCGGCCGGGGCGCGGAGTTCGCCATCGTCGAGGACGAGGGAGGCGCGCTGGTGGGCCGGGTCGGGCTCAGCGGGATCATGCGCGGGCCCTTCCAGAGCGCCCACCTCGGCTACCTCGTCGACGCCGCCCACTGCGGCCGCGGCTACGCCAGCGAGGCGGTGCGCCAGCTGCTCACCGTGGCCTTCGGCGAGCTGCGGCTCCACCGGGTCGAGGCGGCGGTGATGCCCGCCAACACCGCCTCGCTGCGCGCCATCGCCAGGGCCGGGTTCCGCGAGGAGGGGCTGGCCCGGCGCTACCTGCTCATCAACGGCGTGTGGGAGGACCACCGCATCTTCGCCCGCACCGTCGAGGACGCGAGGTCTCAGTAGCGCCGGCGGGGCCCGAGGAAGTCGATCTGCTTGGGGGTGAGCGGCGGCATCCCGCGCTCGACCCGCATCCGGTTGAAGCGGGCGTGGATGGCGGCGCGGCGGCGCTGCCGCACCGTGCGGAGCGCGATGAGGGCGACCAGCGCCAGGGTGACGAGCGCGCCGGCCGCCACCTGCCAGGCCTGCACCGCGGCGGACGTCGGGGTCAGCGTGCCCGCGGTGCGCACCGGGGTGGCGTCACGGGCCGGCGGCATCAGCCCGGTCGACGGAGCCGCGACCGCCGGCGACGGGCTGGTGGCGGCGGGCGGCTGCGGTGCTGCGGAGGCCGGGGGCACCGCCCCGGGGCGCGGGGTCGATGCCGGTTTCGGCGAGGCGGTCGCCGGCGCCGTGGCACGCGGGGTCGCGGTGGGGTTCGCGGTCGTGGCGGGGCTGGGGGCGGAGCTCGCCGGGCTCAGGGTGGCGGCCGCCGTCGGCGCGGGCGAGGGCGGGCTCGAGGCGGGGGGGCAGAGATCGGGCGGCAGCGGGCAGTCGGCCGCCTGCGCCACCAGCAGCGGCGGCGGCGGCGGCACCGCGGCGGCGAGCGGCCACGCCAGCAGCGCCAGCAGCGCCGGCAGGGCGAGCACGACCCGGCCGCGGCGGCGGCGCGTCGGCCTCGGGGGGTCCGGGTGTCGGGTCGAGCCGGGCATTCTCACGGGGAACCGGGGGGCACGAGGATGGGGTGCGCCGCGACCGGTCCGCTCTCCTCTCCTGAATCCCGACCAGTCTACCGCCCCGCCCCGGGACCGCCACCGGGCGAGGTGGGTGGCCAGCCCCCCGCCGGCTCCGCCACCTCGACCTCCTCGAAGAAGCACGTGGGCGCGCCGGTGTGGCAGGCGGGGCCGGCGGGGTCGACCTCCAGCAGCACCGTGTCCCGGTCGCAGTCGAGCCGCACCGCGCGCACCCGCATCACGTTGCCGCTGGTCTCGCCCTTGCGCCAGAGACGCCCGCGGGAGCGGCTGAAGAAGGTGGCGTGGCCGTCGGCGAGGGTGCGCTCCCAGGCCTCGCGGTCCATCCACGCGACCATCAGCACGGCGCCGCCGGCGGCGTCCTGGACGACCGCGCAGACCAGGCCGTCGGCGCCGAAGCGCGGCTCGGGGCGCTCAGCCACGGTGGCCGATCCGCCGCCACCACGGAGGCGCCGGGGGCGGCTCGCCGGTGAGCGCGCGGAGCGCCTCGGCGGCGCGCTCGAAGGCGGCGCGGGCGGTGCTGCGCTCGCCGGCGAACCACTCGGCGAGCCCGAGGTTGTAGAGGACGGTGGGATCCTCCCTGTCGAGCGCGGCGGCGTTGCGGGCGCTGCGCAGCGCCTCCTCCTGGTCGCCGCGCTGCATCTGCAGGGTCGCCAGGGTGGTGTGCGCCCGGGGCAGGCGCGGCGCGATCTCGAGGGCGCGGCGCACCTCGGCCTCCGCCTGCTGCTCCTCGCCCCGGGTGGCGAGCACCGACCCGAGCAGCAGCGCCGGCTCGGGGTCGTCGGGCCTCTCGGCGGCGAGCGCCCGGGCGCGGTCAACGGCGTCGACGGCGTCCATGTCGAAGCCGTACCGCTCGCGCATGCGCTGCTGGGAGCGCTGCCAGAGGGGCACGCGCAGCGCCTCGGCCGCCCGGGGGATGCGCACCGGGCCGCGGGAGGTGGTCATGAGCCCATCATGCCCATGCAGCACCGGCGCCGCATTCCTACACCCGCACCGGGACGTCGTGGTCGCGCAGGTAGGCCTTGGTGGCGGGGAGGGGATGGGCCGCGAAGTGGAAGATCGAGGCCGCGAGCGCGGCGTCGGCGAGGCCCTCGATCAGCACCTCGCGGAGGTGCTCGGGATTCCCGGCGCCGCCGCTCGCGATCACCGGCACCGGCACCGCCCGGGCCACCGCCGCGGTGAGGGGGATGTCGTAGCCGTCGCCGGTGCCGTCCCGGTCCATGCTGGTGAGCAGCACCTCGCCGGCGCCGCGCTCGGTGGCCTCGCGGGCCCAGGCGACGGCGTCACGGCCGGTCGGCCGGCGGCCGCCGTGGGTGTACACCCCCCAGCGGCCGCCGCCCTCGCTCCGGGCGTCGATCGCCACCACGATGCACTGCTCGCCGAAGCGCTCCGCCGCCGCGGTGACCAGCGCCGGATCGGCGAGCGCCGCGCTGTTCAGCGACACCTTGTCGGCGCCGGCGCGGAGCATCGCCTCGATGTCGTCGAGGGTGCGCAGGCCACCGCCCACGGTGAGCGGGATGAAGAGCGCGTCGGCGGTGCGCCGCACCGCGTCGAGGAGGATGGCGCGGACCTCGTGGGAGGCGGTGATGTCGAGGAAGACGAGCTCGTCGGCGCCCTCGGCGTCGTAGCGTGCGGCCAGCTCCGCGGGGTCCCCGGCATCGCGGAGGTCGACGAACTGGGTGCCCTTGACCACCCTGCCCGCGTCGACGTCGAGGCAGGGGATGACCCGGCGCGCCAGGCTCATCCCTGCCGCCGCTGCGCCGCCGGGCGGGCGGGGAAGAGCCGCAGCGCGGCGCTGAGCTCGACCCTCCCCTCGTAGAGGGCGCGACCGACGATCGCGCCGGCGGCGCCGGTGTCGGCGATGGCGATGAGGTCCTCGAGCGACGCCACCCCTCCGGAGGCGATCACCGGACCCTCGTAGGCGGCGATGCAGGCCTCCAGCCCCTCGAGGTCGGGCCCGGTGAGGGCGCCGTCGCGGGCCACGTTGGTGAGCACCACCCCGGCGGCGCCCCAGCCCGCCCAGAGGCGAAGGTGGGAGAGGGCGTCGCCGGCCGCCTCGGTCCAGCCCTGCGCCTGGGCGACGCCGTCGCGGACGTCGAGGCCGAGCAGCACCCGCCCGGGGTGGGCCCGGCAGATCTGCGCCGCCATCTCGGGCCGGCGCACCGCCAGGCTGCCGAGCACGATCAGGTCGGCGCCCAGCTCCAGCCAGGCGCTCGCCGCCGCCGGGCTGCGCACCCCGCCGCCCAGCTCCACGATGGCGTCGGTGTCACGCAGCGCCTGGACCGCGGCCCGGACCGCGTCCCGGGAGAGCACGTCGGGCACCCCGCGGGCGGCGTCGAGGTCGACGAGGTGCACCCGCTCGGCGCCCTGGCGGACGAACTCCAGGGCCACCTGCGAGGGCTCCTCGGCGTAGACGGTCTCGTGGGTGAAGTCGCCGCGGAGGAGGCGCACGCACCTGCCCCCGCGGACGTCGGCCGCGGGGATGACGATCACGACGCCGCCTGCTCCTGCCCGTGCACGGGTTCCACCTCCGACCCCGCCCCCTCGCCCTCACAGATGCGGACGAAGTTCTCGTAGAGGCGCAGGCCGTGGGGCCCGCTCTTCTCGGGGTGGAACTGCGTACCGTACACCCCGGCGCGGGCGCATGCGGCGGCGAGGTCGGCGCCGCCGTACTCGCAGCCGGCGACCACGTCGTCGCCGTCGGCGGGGGCGGCGTAGGAGTGGACGAAGTAGGCCCAGGTTCCCTCCGCGACGCCGTCGAGCAGCGGCGACGGCCGGCGCAGCCGGAGCCGGTTCCAGCCCATGTGCGGGACCTTGCCGTGGCGGCCGTCGATGCGGGTGATGCGGCCGCCGAGGAGGCCGAGGCCGGGCCGTCCGCCGCTCTCGTCGCTCCACTCGAAGAGCAGCTGGAAGCCGAGGCAGACGCCGAGCAGGGGCAGGCCCCGCTCCACCGCCGCGGTCACCGAGGTGCGGAGGTCGAGGGCGTCGAGGGCGTCGACGGCGGCCCCGAAGGCGCCCACCCCGGGGAGCACCAGCCCGGCGCAGCCGTCGACGGCGCGGGGGTCGCGGGTGAGCACCGGCTCGGCGCCCACCGCGGCCAGCGCGCGCTCGACGCTGCGGAGGTTGCTGACCCCGTAGTCGATGACCGCGATCCGGGTGGCCGGCCCGCCGGCGGTCACAGCACACCCTTGGTGCTGGGGATGGTGCTGCCGATGCGCTCGAGCGCCTCTCGGGTGGCCAGCCCCATCGCCTTGAAGGCCGCCTCGGCGATGTGGTGGAGGTTCTCGCCGCGGAGACAGTCGACGTGGATGGAGATCCCCGCCGTCTGGGCGTAGCCGCGCACGAACTCGCCGAGCACGCTGACGTCGAAGTCGTTGATCCGGCCCGACAGCTGAGCCATCTCCCAGACCACGTGGGGGCGGTTGCCGAAGTCGAGCACGCAGCGCACCAGCGACTTGTCGAGGGGGGCGTGGGCGCTGCCGAAGCGGCGGATGCCGGCCCGGTCGCCCAGCGCCCGGCTCACGGTGGCGCCGAGCACCAGCCCGCAGTCCTCGACGAGGTGGTGGCTGTCGACCTCGACGTCGCCCTCGCCGTGGAGCCGCACGTCCATGCCGCTGTACTTCACGTACGCCTCGACCATGTGGCGGAAGAAGGGCAGGGGCAGCTCGACGTCGGCGATGCCGGAGCCGTCGAGCCGCACCTCCGCGGAGATCCGGGTCTCCCTGGTGACCCGCTCGTTGGTGGCGGTCCGCGGCGCGGCGCTCATCCGGAGGGGGTCCCGTTGCGGCCCAGCCGCAGCCGGATCGACTCGGTGTGCCCGTGCAGACCCTCCGCCTCGGCGATGGTGCAGGCGACCGGACCGAGCCGCTCCATGTCGGCACGGGCCAGCCGGGTGACGCTCGACCAGCGCACGAAGTCCATCACCGAGAGCGGCCCCTTGAAGCGGGCGGCGCCCCCGGTGGGCAGGGTGTGGTTGGGGCCGGCGATGTAGTCGCCCATGGCCACGGGGGTGTCGTCGCCGACGAAGATCGCGCCGGCGGTGCGCACCCGGTCGGCGAGCGCCTCGGCGCCCGCGCCCTGGAGCTCGAGGTGCTCGGGGGCGAAGTCGTCGACCAGCGCCAGTGCCTCCTCGAGGTCGTCGCAGACCACGGTCATGCCGTGACGTCCGGCGGCGGCGGCGATGATGCCGTGGCGCACCGCGCTCTCGGCGGCGGGCACGAAGGCCTCCTCCACCCGCCCGGCCAGCTCCGCGGAGTTGGTGACGCACACCGCCCAGGCGAGCGGGTCGTGCTCCAGCTGCGAGACCAGGTCGGCGGCGACCAGCCGGGGATCGGCGCCCTCGGTGGCCACCACGATCACCTCGCTCGGCCCCGCCAGCCCGTCGATGCCGACGCTGCCGAAGACGGCGCGCTTGGCCAGGGTGACGAAGAGGTTGCCGGGACCGACGATGGTGTCGACGGGGCGCAGCGACCCGGTGCCGTAGGCGAGCGCGGCGATCGCCTGGGCGCCGCCCATCACCGTGACCTCGGTGACGCCGAGAAGGTGGGCGGCGGCGAGCACCGCGGGATGGCCGCGCCCGTCGGGGCCGGGCGGGGTGGCGACCACCACCGAGTTGACCCCGGCCGCCTGGGCGGGAATCACGTTCATCAGCACCGTGCTCGGGTAGGCGGCGCGCCCCCCGGGGACGTAGCAGCCGGCCCGGCGCAGCGGCACCGGGCGCAGCCCCAGGTCGGCGGTGCCGCGCACCGCGGTGTCGCGCTGGAGCGCGTGGAAGTCGCGGATGCGCTCGGCGGCGGTGGTGAGCGCGGACTGCAGCTCCGGGGCGGTGTCCCTCCACGCCGCCGCCATCGAGTTGGGGTCGGCGTGGAGCTCGGGGACGTCGACGCCGTCGATGCGCAGGGTCCACTCGCGCAGCGCGGCGTCGCCGCGGCGGCGGACGTCGTCGACGATCTCGCGCACCGCCTCGTCGGCGCCGAGGGGGCGGCCGAAGAGCGCCTCGAGCCGCTCCGACTGCTCGCCGTCGAGCGCCGGCTCGACGAAGCGGCGCGCCCCCGCCACCAGCCGCCGGAAGCTCGCCGCGTCGTGGCGGGCCAGGACGGTCATGCCACCCCCTCGCGGGCGGCGTCCCGAGCGCCCTCCTCGACGGCGCGGCGCAGCCCCGCGGCGAGCGCGGTCACCGCCTCGGAGCGGGTCTTCAACGAGGCCTGGTTGACGATGAAGCGGGCCGTCGACCGCCCCGCCTCGACGACCTCGACCAGCCGGTTGGCGCGCAGGGTGCGGCCGGTGTCGACGATGTCGAGGATGGCGTCGGCGAGGCCGGTGGCGGGGGCGAGCTCGACCGAGCCGTGGAGCTTGATCAGCTCGGCGGTCACGTTGATGCGGTCGAAGAAGGCCCGGGCCGACCGCGGGTACTTGGTGGCCACCCGCAGCGAGGGCGGCCAGATCCCTGCGGCCAGCGGCGAGTCCTGGGGGGCGGCGAGCACCAGCCGGCAGCCGCCGAAGCGCAGGTCCACGAGCTCGTAGGAGTCGTGGTGGGTCTCCCAGAGCATGTCCTTGCCGACGATCCCGCAGTCGGCGGCGCCCATCTGGACGTAGACCGGGGCATCGGTGGGCCGGACGTTGATCAGCCGGTGGCCGCCGGCCTCGACGAGCAGGGCGTCGTCGAACCGTGACGCCTCGAGCCCCTCGATGCCCGCCGCGGCGAGCAGCGCACAGGCCCCCTTCAGCAACGCCCCCTTGGGCAGCGCGATGCAGAGCCCGGTCATCCTGGGGCGACTCCCCCCGGCCCCGCGGGCAGAGCCTGCCGGCCGGCCGTCCTCCCCCCGGCGGTGCCGTTGCCGGCGAGGCCGGCGACCGCCTCCGCGGTGCTGGCGTGGGCCCAGCGCTCGCCGTCCCACCACCGGGCGCCGCCGTCGGAGTCGACGAAGAGGTCGGCGCCCGCCGGGGGCACGTCGCTGGGCTCGAGGTCGCAGGCGACCGCGGCGCCGGGGCCGCGCAGCGCCGTCGCCGCGCGGATCGCCATCGCCTCGCCGCCGGCGGCGTAGGCCACCCGCAGCGCCGGCGGCAGCGGCACCGCGGCCTCGCCGCCGCGGCGGGCGAGGGCGTCGCAGCAGCGGTCGACGTGGAGCACGAAGCCGGTGGCGGGCAGGGGCAGCCCGAAGCGCTCGAGCAGCCCGTCGTAGCGGCCCCCGGTGCCGAGCGGGAAGCCGAGCTCGCCGCTGAACAGCTCGAAGGTGGGGCCGGTGTAGTAGTCCCAGTCGCGGACCGCGCCGAGGTCGAGGTGGAGGTGCCCGTCGAGCCCGTGGGCCATCAGCAGGTCCCAGAGCTGGGCGAGCTCGGCGAGCGCCCGCCGCGGCCGCTCCGGGCGCAGCCCCTGGCCGGCGGCGTCGAGGATCTCGCGGCCGCCGCGCAGCGCCGGGAAGCGCAGCAGCAGCGCCCGCTCGGTCTCGCCGATCGGGGTGCCCTCGAGCGCCTCCTCGACGGCGACGAGGTCGCGGCCGCTGAGCGCCGCCAGCACCCGGTCGCGGTCGGCGGCGTCGAGGCCGGCGCCCTCGAGCAGGCCGGGGAGGAAGTCGGCGTGGCCGACGTCCACCTGAACCCCGTCGAGCCCGGCCCGGGCGAGCGCCTCGGCGGCGAGGGCGACGCACTCGGCGTCGGCGGCGATGCAGCCGGCGCCGATCAGCTCGCAGCCGGCCTGCAGGTTCTCGCGGCGGCGCCCGCCCAGCGGGGGCTGGTTGCGCAGCACCGGGCCGGCGTAGCAGAGGCGCAGCGGGTAGGGGCCCTCGCGGAGCTGGGTCGCCACCACCCGGGCGACGCTGACGGTGCGCTCGCCGACCAGGGCGAGCAGGGTGCCGTCGGCGTCCATGAACCGGAAGAGCTGGGTCTGCTTGGCGGCGCCGACCCCCGACGAGACGGTGTCGAGGGGCTCGATCAGCGGGGTGGCGACCATCCCGTATCCCCAGGCCTCGAAGGTGCGGATCATGGCGTCGCCCACCGCCCGGCGGCGTCGCGCCGCGCCGGGAAGCCAGTCGGTGAAGCCGCCGGCACGCCCCCTGGGCGCCCCGGCGCCCTCGACGGTGGGGGCATCCTGCACGAGCTCAGTCTACCGATCAGCCGCGAAGGGCCCGATTCTCCGGGCGCTGACGCGGCCGGTGGGTCAGTACTCGTCCTCGGGTCGGACGTCCTCGTCGGCGTCGTCCTCCAGCTCGAAGCCGCCGGACTCGTCGGCCTCGCTCTCGACGGTCTGCATCCCGTCGAGCTCCTCGGCGGCGTCGTCGCCGCCGGGGAGGTTCTCCTCCTCCTCCCCCGACTCGTCGTCGATGCCGCGCGAGGCCAGCAGCGACTCCTTGGCGTAGGGACGGAACTCCTCGCGCCGGGCGCCGCGGGCGATCGGGAAGGAGGACTTCCGGGCGTTCTCCGGCGCCTGGTAGGTCTCGCGGATCATCACCTCGATCTTCCGATCGTCGACCCGGGCCACCGCCGCCGCGTAGCGGTTGCCGGTGATCATCAGCGGGACCAGCCGCCGCGCCAGCTTGGTGTCGACGTCGCCGAGGTCGATGCCGCGCACCGTGCGCGCCCGCAGCTGCCCGTGGTCGACGTGGAGCTCGACCACGTCACCCGGGGCCACGGCGACGTCGACGCCGCCGGCGGGGGGCGTCAGCACGGTGATGCCGCTCTTGCCCGGCTCCTCGGTGAAGAGGTCGACGTCGATGGCCGCGGCCATCCCCTCGGGCCGGGTCGGCGCCTGGAGCAGCGCCGAGAGCTTGCGGACGTTCTTCTGGGCGATGATGTTCAGAGGATTGATGCGCAGCGACTGCTGGTAGGCGTCGAGCGCCTCCTCCGGCTGACCCAGCTCGGTGAGCGCCTTGCCCAGGCGGTTGAAGGTCTCCTCCTCCTCGCCGTGGCGCTCGAGGAGGGCGCGATTGACCGCAAGCGCCTCGCTCCAGCGGCTCTCCAGCGCGAACTGGATCGCCTCCTCGACGTACATGGCACGTGGCTTGACCCGCTCGACCTCAGCCAACGACGCTCCCCGTGCTCCGCCCATTTCGGTGAGAGGAATGCGCACCCGGCGCGCATCCGCCCGGGACAGCCTACAAATACGGAGCCCGGGTGTGCATCCGCCCTTCGGGCCGCCGCGGCTTCGGTATGATAACGCCCTGGTGGAGCTCATCTGTTCGGTCGGGACCTGAGGGACGAAGAAAGGATGACCCGGGTCCTCGCCATCGCCAACCAGAAGGGCGGCGTCGGCAAGACGACCACCGCGGTCAACCTCGGCGGCGCGCTGGCCGAGACCGGCAGGCGGGTGCTCTGCATCGACCTCGATCCGCAGGGTCACCTGACCATCAACATGGGCTGCCGGTACCCCGACGAGGTCGAGCTCACCGTCTACGACCTGCTCACCAATCCCCACGTCGACGTCACCGACATCCGGATGCACTCGGAGAAGATCGGGGTCGACTTCCTCCCCGCCAACATCGAGCTGAGCGGCGCCGAGCTCGCCCTGGTCAACGAGCTGGGGCGGGAGCGGGTGCTCGAGGAGAAGCTCGCCCCCCATCTCCACGAGTATGACTTCGTGGTGATCGACTGCCCGCCGTCGCTGGGGCTGCTCAGCGTCAACGCGCTGGTGGTGGCGACCGAGGTGATCATCCCCCTCCAGTGCGAGTACTTCGGGATGAAGGGGATGCAGCAGCTGCAGCGCACCATCGACCGGGTGCGCCACAAGCTGAACCCGCAGCTGCGCATCGCCGGGATCCTCCCCACCATCTTCAAGAACCGCACCCTGCACAGCCAGGAGGTGCTCGACCTCGTCAAGGAGCACTACGGCGACCAGGTGTTCGAGGTGCGCGTCGACGCCAGCATCCGCTTCGCCGAATGCCCGCTGGAGGGCCAGTCGATCCTCCAGTACGCCAACGCGTCCCCGGGCGCGAAGGCCTATCGTGCCCTGGCCGCCGCCGTCCTCAACGGGGACGCCGGCGAGGGAGAGGGAGGAAAGTGATGGCCAGCAGCTTCCGCCGTGCCCACCTCCGTGGCTCGGAGGAGCTCTTCCGGCCCACGCAGGGATCGGGCCCGGGGGTCGCCGCCGCCGCCGCCACCCCCACCGAGGGACCTCCTCCCGCCCGCGCCGAGGGCCTGCTGCTCCGCCTCACCGAGGACGAGATCGCCCAGCTCGCCGACGCCCTCCACCGCCTCAAGTTCCCCCCGCCGACCCCGCACCGCCCCTCGATCGCCGAGCGCGAGCAGCTCGAGGAGCTGCGCCAGAAGCTCCTCGCCGCGCTGTAGGCCCGGCCCGGCTCTGAGGAGGCGCCCGGGGGTTGCCCGGGTGATCTGACACCCGTGCGGGTTGCCCGGGTGATCTGACACGGTGCGAGTTGCCCGGGTGATCTACGACAGGTCTTAACCGGGGGGAGGCGTCGCCTCCCCCCGGTACGAACGCGTGTTAGAGCTACCTGGTACCTCCACGCGAACCCGAAGACTAGACGACGGAGGTGCCGAGGGCGGTCTCGGTGAGCCGGCGGAGGGTGCCGGCGAGGGTGCGGGCGTCGAAGGGCTTGACCATGTAGACGATGCTGCCGAGCTCGAGCAGGTCGTCGATGTCCCCGTCGCGCTGGTGGGCGGTGAGCAGCACGATGGGGAGCCGCTCGAGGCCGGGGCGGGCACGGGCGGCGCGGCAGAAGCCGTAGCCGTCGAGGCGCGGCATCATCAGGTCGGAGATGACCGCGTCAGGACGGAAGTCCTCGATGCGGTCGAGGCCCGCCTGGCCGTCACAGGCGACGGCGACCTCGAAGCCTTCGAGGCCCAGACGGAGCTCCAGCACCTTGCGCAGCGCGGCGTCGTCCTCGATGACGAGGACCTTGGGGGGACGGGGGGGCACGCAGCGATGCTACTCCCGGGATCGCGGGGCCGAGCCCGCTCCGGAGAAGGCGTCGCCGGATTGAGACGGCGCCGTGTCGCGGTAGTTGGACTCGATCTCCGCCGCATAGCGCTCGGCGACCACGTTCCGGCGCACCTTCATCGTCGGGGTCAGCTCGTCGCCGATGGTGAAGTCGTGATCCAGCAGGGTCCAGCGGCGCACCCGCTCGACGTTGGCCAGCCCGGCGTTCACCACCTCGACGTGGGCCGCCACCGCGTCCTGGAGCGCGATCCCCGAGATGTCGCGGGCGGCCGCCTCGACGGGGTCGACGGTGATCAGAGCGCTGAGGTAGGGGCGGCGGTCGCCGATCACCACGGCGTTGGCGATCAGCGGGTGGTTCTTCAGCGCCGTCTCGATGTTGGTCGGCGAGATGTTCTTGCCGCCGGCGGTGATGATCAGGTCCTTCTTCCGGTCGGTGATCCGGAGGTTGCCCACGGCGTCGAGCTCGCCGACGTCGCCGGTGGAGAACCAGCCGTCGTGCATCACCTCGGCGGTGGCGGCGGGATCGCGGTGATAGCCGGCGAACACGGTGGCGCCGCGCACCAGGATCTCGCCGTCGCCGGCGAGGCGCACCTCGACCCCGGGGAGGGCCGGCCCGACGGTGCCGAAGCGCGCCTGTCCGGGCCGGTTGAAGGTGGTGGCGCCGGTGGTCTCGCTGAGGCCGTAGACCTCGCAGATCTCCAGCCCGAGGGCGAGGAAGAGGCGCAGCACCTCCGGGGCGATCGGCGCCGCACCGCTGGCCAGCAGCCGGGCCCGGTCGAAGCCGAGGGCGGCCCGCACCTTCGACAGCACCAGCCGGTCGGCGAGGGCGTGGCTGGCGGCGAGCTGGGCGGGCACCGGCCGGCCCGCCTGACGCAGGTCGGCGACGCGCTCGCCGGTGGCGATCGCCCAGCGTCCCAGCCGCCGGCGGCTGGATGGCTGGCGTCCCACCTCGCCGAGGATGCGGGCGGCCATCTTCTCCCACACCCGGGGCACCCCAAAGAACACCGACGGGCGCACCTCGCGGAGGTCCTCGCCGAGCCGCTCGATGCTGGTGAACCAGGTGGGGTTGCCGATGACGTAGGAGCGGAACTCGCTGGCGAGGCGCTCGGCGATGTGGGCGAGGGGCAGATAGGAGAGGACGCGGTCGTCGTCGTAGGCGGGCTGGAGCGACATCACCGCCCGCACCGCGGCGATGACGCTGGCGTGGGTGAGCATCACCGCCTTGGGCGGCCCGGTGGTGCCGCTGGTGTAGATGAGGGTGGCGACGTCCTCGCTCTCGACCGAGGCGGCCCGCCGCTCCAGCTCGGAGGAGCGGACGTCCAGCACCGCCTGGCCCCGGTGCAGCGCCTCCTCCCAGGAGATCACCAGGCCGTCCGCGGAGACCGGCTCGGCGGCGTCGAGGACCACGATCCGGCGCAGCGGGGGGAGGCGGTCGCGCACCGACAGCAGCCGCTCGAGGATCGCCGGGCTCTCCACCACCGCGAGCTCCGCGCCGGAGTGGTCGAGGACGTACGCGGCCTGGTCGGCGCTGACGGTCAGGTACACCGGCACCGGCCGGCAGCGGGCGCAGAGCACCGCCATGTCGGCGATGTGCCACTCCGGCCGGTTGGACGACCAGATCGCCACGTGCCCGTGCTCGGCGACCCCCTCCTCCACCAGCCAGGCGCTCAGCCGCCGCGCCGCCTCGCCGAACTGGCGCCAGCTGATCGGCGCCCAGCGGCCGCCGGCGCGCAGGAGGAGGGAGGGGCGGTCGGGACGCTCCTTCAGCTGCCGCCGGAACTGCTCGACCAGGGTGCTGGTCGCGGCCGGGGGCTCGGCCGCGCGAGCCTGCGAGGCGGGAGCATGGGTGGTCATGCGGCAGAGCATACGTCCGCTCCGCGATTTCCCCGCCCGCCGTCACCGGGGGGTCACTCAGCGCCCAAAGCGACCGGTCTGCTAGCTTGGGCCGCAGCATGGTCATCGGTTCGCTCACCGTCACCGTCCACGTCCCGGAGAGCCATTCGCTCAAGGAGAAGCGGCAGGTGGTGCAGTCGATGGTCGCCCGGCTGCGGCGGACCTTCAACATCGCCGTCGCCGAGGTGGGTGACCAGGACACCTGGCAACTCGCCACCATCGGCATCGCCTGCGTCAGCGGCGACTCGCGTCACGCGGACGAGATGTGCCAGAAGGTCCTCCGCCACCTCGAGAACGAGGGGGAGGCACAGGTCACCCAGTCGCGGTTCGAGCTCATCCACGCATGACCGTCCCGGCCGAGACGGCCGCCACCGACCGGCTGGTCGAGGCCTTCGCCGCCACCCTACCCTTCGTCCTCGACGAGTTCCAGGTGGAGGCGCTGCACAAGCTGGAGACGCACCGTGGAGTGCTGGTCAGCGCCCCCACCAGCAGCGGCAAGACGATGGTCGCCGAGTACGCGGTGTGGCGCGCGCTCGCCGCTCCCGCGGCGATGCGTCATCCCCGCGGAACGCCGTCGCAGGTCATCTACACCACCCCGCTGAAGGCGCTCTCCAATCAGAAGTTCCACGACCTGCGCCGCCGGTACGGCGAGGCCAACGTGGGCCTGGTCACCGGCGAGCACACCGTCAACGACGGCGCGCCGGTGGTGGTGATGACCACCGAGATCCTGCGCAACGTCATCTACGACGAGCCCCACCGGCTCGACCTGGTCGGCGACGTGGTGCTCGACGAGGTCCACTACATCGACGACTACCCCCGCGGGACGGTGTGGGAGGAGGTGATCGTCCAGGCGCCCCGGCACATCCGCTTCATCGGGCTCTCCGCGACGATCAGCAACGTCGACGAGGTGGCGGCGTGGATGACCGGGCTGCGCGGCCCGGTGGCCACGGTGGTGCGCACCGAGCGCCCGGTCGAGCTGAAGCTGTGGCTGGCGATCCACAACGAGCTGCACACGCTCTTCGACGAGCGCGGCCACGCCCACCGCCGCACCATCGACCTCGCCCAGAACGAGACCATCCACACCGAGCGGATGCGCTACGTGCGCCGGGCCCCCGACAACGACCTGCTCCACATCCTCGAGGCGCTGCGGGTCGCGGGCATGCTTCCGGCCATCTATTTCATCTTCTCGCGCCGCGGCTGCCGCGAGGCGCTGGCACGCTGCGAGATCCACGGGGTCGACCTCACCACCGCGGACGAGAAGCGGCGCATCGCAGCCCTCTACGAGGAGCGGCTCGCCGCCATCGAGGACGACGACGAGCGCCGCGTCTTCCGCGACGCCGCCTCCGAGCCGCTGCTCACCCGGGGGGTGGCGATGCACCACGCCGGCATGCTCCCCTACGCCAAGGAGACGGTCGAGCAGCTCTTCCTCACCGGCCTGGTGAAGGTGGTCTTCGCCACCGAGACGCTGTCACTCGGCCTCAACATGCCGGCGCGCGCCTGCGTGCTGTCGTCGTTCACCAAGTTCGACGGCACCGGATTCCACGCGCTGCGCAGCTCCGAGCTCACCCAGCTGATGGGCCGCGCCGGCAGGCGCGGCATCGACACCATGGGGCACGGCGTCATCCTCAAGGAGAGTGACGTCGACGTCCACGACATCTACGACGCCGCCATGGGCGAGGAGATGTCGGTGGTCTCCAAGTTCGCCCCCACCTACACGATGACCCTCAACCTGCTGCGCACCCGCACCGTCGAGGAGGCGGAGTCGCTGCTGGAGCGGTCGTTCGGGCAGTTCCAGAACCTCCAGCGCACCGAGCACTGGGTGCACCGCGAGCACAACCTCAAGGAGCGCCTCGCCGACCTCGGCGCCCGCGTCTACCGCCACCCCCGGGTGCGCTGCACCGAGCGCACCCTGGTGCAGTACCTCCGCGAGGAGAAGGAGCTGGAGGAGCTGCAGGCGAAGCTCCGCCGGGCCAAGCGGGAGGGATGGCGGGACAGCCGCCGCGGCCGCTACGGCGCCCGCACCGCCGACCCCGGGCAGCGCACCGAGCAGATGCGCCGCCAGCTCAAGGACCTGCAGTCGCGGCACCGGGGCAGCCCCTGCGGCAACTGCCCGTTCCTCGCCGACCACCGCGCCAACCACTTCGAGATCCGGTCGGTGCGCGAGACCCTCGACGGCGGCGAGGAGGAGCTCCGCCAGGCCCGCGAGCGCTACCGCATCGAGTTCCACGCCTTCCGCGGGGTGCTCCACGAGGCGGGCTTCCTCGAGAACGACCGGCCCACCGCCCTGGGAGCGCTGGCGGCCTCCCTCTACGGCGAGAGCGCCCTGGTCGTCGCCCAGGCGATCGAGGGCTCGTGGTTCGACGACCTCGAGCCGCCGGAGCTCGCCGCCACCCTGGTGATGCTCGTCGCCGAGGACCGCGGCCGTGATCACGGCCCGGTGCGCCGCCACTTCCCCACCCCGCGGGTCGAGCAGGGCTGGCGCACCCTCCGCAGCGCCCTCCACCACCTCGCCGTGCTCGAGCAGAAGCACCACATGGAGACGCTCCGCCCGCTCTCGCTCGACTACGTCACCGCCGCCTACCGGTGGACCGAGGGAGTGCCCCTGTCCGAGATCGAACCCCCCGCCGGCGCCGACGTCGGCGACGTGATCAAGGCGGTGAAGAACCTCTACTCGATGCTCCGCCAGGTCGAGCAGGTGACGCGCAACCGCAGGGTCCACGGCCTGATCGCGGCCACCCGCGACCGGATGGAGCGCGACCTGATCCGGAGGGTCTAGGAGGAGCCGGGCGATGCGCCGCCGCGCCGGGACTTCCTCCGCCACCGGGTGGCACCGGCGGATTCAGCCTGCGGCTGAGCGGGGCGCCGGCGCCACCTCCGCGGGATACGTGGCCACGGCGGCGGCGACGTCGTGGTCGACCAGGCCGTCCCGCACCAGCTCCGAGAGCGACATCTCCAGGGTCTGCATCCCGTCCCTGACCGAGGTCAGGATCACGTTGCGCAGCTGGGCGGGCTTGTTCTCGCGCACCAGGTTGCGCACCGCGTGGGTCGCGACCAGCACCTCGTACGCGGCCACCAGGCCGCCGCCCCTGCGGGGGACCAGCTGCTGGTGGATGACCGCCTGGAGCGAGCCGGCGAGCTGGACGCGGATCTGCTGCTGCTGCCCGGGCGGGAAGACGTCGATGATGCGGCCGATGGTCTGGGCGGTGTCGTTGGTGTGGAGGGTCCCGAAGACGAGGTGGCCGGTCTCGGCGACGGTCAGAGCGATGCCGATCAACTCCAGGTCGCGCATCTCGCCGACGAGCAGGACGTCCGGATCCTCGCGGAGCGCACTGCGCAGCGCCGAGCCGAAGTCGGGGCAGTCGACGCCGACCTCGCGCTGCTCGACGATGCAACGCCGGTTGGCATGAACGTACTCGATCGGATCCTCGATGGTGATGATGTGCTGGGCACGGCTGCGGTTGATCCGGTCGAGCATCGACGCCTGGGTGGTCGACTTCCCCGCCCCGGTGGGCCCGGTCATGAGGATGAGGCCGCGGGGCAGCTCGACCAGGCGCTCGACGACGGCGGGCAGCCGGAGGTCGCCGAAGGAGGGGATGGCGCCGGGGATCGCGCGCAGCGCGATCGCGTAGGTCGAGCGCTGCCGGAACGCGTTGCCGCGCACCCGGCCGCGCTCGCTCCACTGGAACGAGAAGTCGACCGCGCCCAGCTGGTCGAGCCGGGTCCGCAGGGCGGCGGGAACGAGCTCCCGGACGAGCTCCTCGGTCTGCGCCGCGGTGAGCGGCCGCGGCGTCGCGGGGGTGAGCCGGCCGTCGATGCGCAGGCTCGGCGGGGCGCCGGCGCTCAGCAGCAGGTCGGTGGCGCCCCGCTCGAACAGGGCGTCGAGGAGCGGACCGATCCGGACGCTGGGCTCAGCCATACGAGGCGCACCATACCGCGGTCACCGGCGGACCACGAGCAGCACCACGCCCGCCCCGACGACCGCGCCGGCCAGCTCCCAGACCAGCAGGGAGGCGGGGATCCGTGTCCCGCAGCGGGCGCAGCGGCCGCGGAGGACGAGGTGGCTCGCCACCGGCAGCAGCTCCCACCAGCGCAGCTCGCGCCCGCAGCCGTCACAGCGCGAGCGGCCGGCCAGCGATCCGCGCCAGCCACGCCCGGCGACCACCGCCGCATGGGACCCCACCGCGGCGCCGGCGACCGCGCCGAGCAGGGCGAGCAGGACGAGGGAGGCGACGCTCAGCGGTGCGGGGCTAGTCCCGCCGCTCCTCGCTGACCATCAACTCGGGCACGCTCACCACCCGATAGGGGAGATCGGTGATGTCGTAGTAGCGCACCGGCTTGCCGAGCCGCTTGGCGATGCCGATCTGCACCTTCACGCCGAGCGAGAGGTTGCCGAAGACCCAGAGCTGGTCGCAGCGCACGATCAGGTTGTTCAGGGCCTCGCGGACCACGTCCTTCGGCACGGTGTGGAGCAGGTAGTAGTCGAAGAGCATGAACGGTGTCAGGGGCACGAAGCCCTCGTCGAGCACGAACTTGGTGATGTGCGCGCGCCAGTAGAAGTTGCGGTTGCTCATCCCCACGTAGACCAGCTGGCGGGGACGGCGCAGGGTGCGTTCCGCCTGCTCGGCGGGGCTCGCCTTGGGGGTGGGAGCGAAGATCCGCTCGAGGATCTCCTCGGCGTTCTTGGTCGCGCTCACCATCCCGGTGACGGGCGGCTCGGGCTCGGTGATGTCAGGCACGGGCTCTCAGTCGACGGAATTCGGCAACCGCGGGATCTTAGCATCGCCAGATGGCGTCACCGCTCCGGGTCTCCACCCCCGGCCCAGTCGAGCAGGCCGCCCAGCCGCGCCAGCGCCGCCTCGAGGCGGAGCCGCCGCTCGGGGTCGTTGAGCCAGCGGCTCTGGCCCGACGGATGGGGCAGCGGCAGGAGGAGCCGGTCGACCGCGGGCGACGCCTCCTCCACCCGGGCTCCGGCGGCGTCGAAGGCGTGGCCGACGGCGTCGTCGAGCCGCATCCCGCCGAGCAGCCGGGACAGGGCCAGGCTGCCGACCGGGAGCACCAGGCGCGGCGCGAGCAGCCGGAGCACCCCGTCCAGCCAGGCGGCGCAGAGGGCCACCTCCGCCGGTCCGGGACGGCGGTCGCCGGCGCCGTCGGGGCGGCGGCCGGGGAAGCAGGTGGTGGTCGAGGTGATCCACACCCGGTCGCGGAAGTCGTCCTCGTCCCGGAACCCGGCACGGAGCATCCAGCGGACCAGCTCGCGTCCGGCGCGGCCCGCGAAGGGCCGGGTGACGTCGTGCTCGACCGGCCCGGGCGCCTGGCCCACCAGCAGGATGCGCTGGCCGGGGCGGCCGCTGAAGACCGGCCGGGCGACGGCGATGAGGCCGCCGTCCGCGCATTGGGTGCAGGCGCGGTGGGCGGCGACCAGCTCCTCCAGGTCTCGCACCCGCGCCTCGGCCACGCCGCGATTGTCGCAGCCCCGCCGCCGCCGTCCCCCGCCTCCCGATCGGGGCCCTCTGGGCCGGGCCCGCCCGGAGGCGTATGATCAGCGAAGCCGCCAGCCCTCCTGACGTCGTCGACGGGCGGTATCCGCCCACGAACCCACAGGTCGACACGCGCCACAGGATGTCTGACGAGCTCCGTTCAGCCCCCGGCCACCGGCCAGAGCAGCGCCGCAACCGCGGCGCGCCCGCGTGGTGGGCCGCCCTCGAGCGCTCCGACCTGCCCGAGGACGACAGCGCCGGCGACCCCCGACCCTCGACGGTCGACCGGCCGGCACCGCGCCGCTCCCCGGCCGCAGCCGGGCTGACCGGTCACTCCGCCCGGGCGCGCAATGCGGGGATCACCGCCCTGGTGGTCTTCGTCGCCGCCCTGGTGACCTGGTTCGGGATCGGCGGCGGCTCGCTGCGGAGCGTGGTGGTGGTCCTCCTCGTCTTCGGCGTGCCGGCGCTGCTCGCCGCGGTCACCGCCGCGGTCATCGTCCGCCGCTCCGGCTGACGGGGCACGCGCCAGGGCGTGAGCGACGGCGGACGCCGTGACCAGGCGGGCGCGGGTGACCCCGAGCCGGAGGTTCCGCTGCCCGCGGGCCGGCGTCCCCACCTCGACCCCGACGCCTGGTCCTCGCGCCTGGTCCGCGGCGCGGTGCTCCCCGACGACGCCACCGGCCGCCGCCAGCCCGACCACCGCTTCCGCACCGTCGCCGCCCGCGCTCCCGAGGAGGGCGGCGCGGACGTCGACGCGACGGTGCTGCGGCAGCTCGCCACCGCGCCGGTCCGCGGCCTGGGGCGCATCGTCTACGCGTCGAACGCCGTGTTCCTGCTGGAGCTCGAGGCCCCCGACCCCACCGACCCCGAGCTGCCGCTGCGGGGCGTGTACAAGCCGGCCCGGGGCGAGCGACCGCTCTGGGACTTCCCCCACGGCACCCTCCACCTCCGCGAGGTGGCCAGCTACCGGGTCGACGCCGCCCTCGGCTTCGGGCTGATCCCGCCCACGGTGCTCCGCGACGGGCCCGCCGGTCCCGGCTCGGTGCAGCTCTTCGTCGACGCCGCCGGGCGCCGCCCCACCGCCGAGCAGCGCGCGACCCTGGAACGGCGGCTGACGCTGCTCGCCACCCTCGATGCCCTGATCAACAACGCCGACCGCAAGAGCGCGCACCTGCTGGTCGGCCGCGACCTGCGGCTGTGGGGGATCGACAACGGGCTGAGCTTCCTCCCCTACCCGCGGCAGCGGACCGTCCTGCTCCAGCTCGGCGGCAGCCCGCTGCCCGAGGAGGCCGAGGTCGCCGTCCGCGAGCTCCATGGCGACGCGCGGCGCCGCACCCGGCTGCGCCGCCAGCTCCAGCGGCTGCTCGCCGCCGAGGAGGTCGAGGCCTTCCTCTGCCGTCTCGAGGAGCTCGCCGCCACCCCCGTCTACCCGATCCTCGACGCCTGGGACGGGCGCCCCTTCGAGTGGGGCTGAGCGGTCCCGCGGCTATACTCGCCTTCCACGCCGTGCGCCTGTAGCTCAGCTGGATAGAGCACCGGCCTCCGGAGCCGGGAGCGGGGGTTCAAGTCCCTCCAGGCGTACCACCCTCCCTCCCGGTGCACTGGTACAGTTCGGCCGAACGAGCGTTCGCGTGGCGGAGGTGAGGTGGCGATGCAACCGCTGGCGCAGGACGCGGTGGCGCCCGCGCCGTACGACATCCGCCAGGATGACTGCATCCGGTTCCTGCGCGGCCTCGGCGACGAGTTGGTCGACCTCATCGTCACCGATCCTGCCTATTCCGGCATGAACCAGCACATGCAGTTCGGGCACGGCCGGATCGTGGGGCACTACCGCGACAACCACGGCGACGGCCGCTGGTTCACCGAGTTCCACGACGACCCCGACAGCTACCGGGCCTTCCTCGCCGAGTGCCACCGGGTGCTCCGCGACGGCCGGCACATCTACATCATGTTCGACAGCTTCTCGCTGCTCAGCCTGGGCGCGGTGGTGCGCGAGGTGTTCGACGTCAAGAACGTGCTGGTCTGGGACAAGGTCAACCTGGGGATGGGCCACTACTTCCGGCGGCGCCACGAGCACGTCCTCTTCGCCACCAAGGGGCGGCGCCGGCTCTCGCGCCGCGACCTGCCCGACGTGTGGGCGATCAAGCGGCTGACCCGGGCGCCCTATCCGACCCAGAAGCCGGTGGCGCTCTTCGAGCGGATGCTGGCGGGCAGCGCCGAGCCCGGCTTCCTGGTCTGCGACCCGTTCGTCGGCAGCGGCTCGGCGGCGATCGCCGCGCTCGGGAATGGCTGCCGGTTCGTGGGGGCGGACATCGCCGAGCGTGCCGTCAGCATGGCGCGGACCCGGTGCGCCACCTACCTGGCCGGGGGTGTCGACCCCCTGGAGCCCGCCGGACCCGGCGGCCTCCCCGGCTGAGGCGGCGGCTAGTCGATGTCGTCCTCGACGGTCAGCATCAGTGTGTCCTGGAGGTCGTACAGCGCATCCATCCAGTCCGCGATCGGGACCTCTCGAAGAGGCCTGCGGACGATCGGATGCTCCTCCTCCGCCACCAGGCGGTACGCCTTCCCGGTCAGCTCGCGGGGAACGTCGGGTTCGTCGGCGAGATTGAGAAGCTCGAACTCGTTGAGAAGCTCGTCGATGTATCGGATGCGATTGCGACGCGCGTAGCGATGCTCGCGCTCACGCTCGTGGTGCTCGTTGAGACGTTCGATCTGCAAGACGGTTCTATCGATCATCCGACCCCTAGGCTCCCAAACGGGGGCAATACTCCTGTCTGTGGGGTGTAGTGCCCAGTGCCACCCGGGATGGTAGCCCCGTCCCACGTACGCGTCAACTGCGTTGATCTCACGGTCCGAACGGTAGGACGGGTCTGGGTCACGACGTTGTGGAGGCTTGCCAATGGACATACGACAGTGAGAGAAGCGACCGGGCCGCTGCTCGTAGCAGGTGCAACGGCCTTCCCCGGCTTCTCGTTTCGCTCAGTTTCGAGAACGCCGAGCACCCAGGACCTGGTGCGCGCCGCGGCCCGCGCCGGGGCCGCCGCCGGCCACCTCTGCGTCGCCGGCGAGCAGACCTCCGGGCGGGGGCGTCAGGGCCGCCGCTGGGTGGCGCCGCCGGGGACCGCGCTGCTGGCGTCGATCCTGCTGCGCCCCCGCGCCGCCGCCGAGGGGGTGCCGTTCGCCGCCGGCCTCGCCGTCGCCGACGCCGTCGCCGCCCTCGGCGTCGAGGTCGGGCTGAAGTGGCCGAACGACCTGATGGTGGAGGGGGCGAAGCTCGCCGGCATCCTCGCCGAGGTCGAGCCCGCCGCCCCCGGACCCGGGACCGCGGTGGTGCTCGGCGTCGGCGTCAACCTGCGGGTCGAGGAGTTCCCCGAGGGGGCCACGGGCACCAGCCTGCACCTGCTGCTCGCCCCCGATCCGCCGCCCACCGCCGAGGAGCTGCTCACCCTGCTGCTCCCCGCGCTGGCGGCGCGCATCCGCGCGCTCGAGAGCGGAGGGGTCGCCGCGCTGCTGGACGGCTGGCGGGCCCGCGCCGTGGGCCTCGGCGGACCGGTGGTCGCCGAGACCCCCGCGGGCCGGGTGGCGGGGACCGCGATCGACGTCGACGTCGACGGCGCGCTGCTCCTCCAGACCGCGTCCGGCACCGTCCGGCTGCTCGCCGGCGACGTGCATCTATCTGGGCGCTGACGCGCCCGGTGGGGGGACTCCCCCCAGGCCATCATCCGCGGATCTGCTGTGCGGATGACAGCCTTCCCCCCCTGCATCTGGGCGCTGACGCGCCCGGTGGGGGACTCCCCCCAGGCCATCATCCGCGGATCTGCTGTGCGGATGACAGCCTTCCCCCCTGCATCTGGGCGCTGACGCGCCCGGTGGGGGGACTCCCCCCAGGCCATCATCCGCGGATCTGCTGTGCGGATGACAGCCTTCCCCCCTGTGTCCGGGCGCTGACCCGCCCAGGATCAGCCGACGGTGATCGTCCCCGCCATCCCGGGGGCGTGGAAGGTGCAGACGTACTTGTAGCTGCCCGCCTTGGAGAACTTCACCAGGAACTGGTCACTGCCGTTCATCGTCGGCGACGCCACCCCGCCGTCGCTGAAGGTGACGTTGTGGGGGGTGGTCCCGGCGTTGGTGAAGGCCACGATGTCGCCGGCCTTGACGGTGGCGGTGGCGGGATCGAACTTCAGGTCGTCGGTCTCCTTGACGGTCGCCGCCGCGGTGCCGCCGGTCGCGACCTCGAGGGCGGCGCCGCCCCCGCTGCCGCCGGTGCCGCCGGTGGTGCCGCCGGTGCCCGCGTCGGGGGGAGGACCGTTCCCGCAGGCGCTGAGCACCAGCACCAGGGAGGCGCCGGTCCCGAGCAGGATGCTCCGGAGTCTGGTCATCGACATGCCCTCCTCACCGGGATGTGCGTCGCGGTGCCACTGGGGAACGGAGCGGTCGCGGAATCCGTGCCCCCACCCGAACAACCTGGGATCTTAGGGTATTCACCCCATGAAAGGCGGAGCGATCGCTTCGATGTCATCGTCTGCGGGATTGCCGAGGATTCGCCAGAAGATCACCGAGATCGCCGCGAAGTAGATGAGGTTGCCGAGCCCGAACATCACCACCCCGGCAATCTGCTGGTCGGTCACCGGGCTCAGCCCCCAGAGCCGCGGCGCCCGGGCGTAGAACTCGTAGAAGGGGCTCCGCGCCACCGAGAAGATGAGCCCGAGCACGGTGGGCGGCACCCCCGCCACCGCCAGGGCGGCGATCTTCTGGAAGGGGCTGACCGGGATGGTGCCCCGCCCCCGGATCGGGTCGACCACCGCCCACCAGAGCACCACGCCGACGGCGATGAAGGTGATGTGCTCGACGACGTGCAGGGCCTCGTTGCGCAGGGTGCCGTCGTAGAGGGTGGGGATGTGCCAGACCAGCAGCACCCCGTTGAAGAGCACGGTGGCGGGCAGCGGCCGGGTGATCGCCGTCCACAGGCGCCGCAGCCCCGGCGACCGGGCGGGGTCGGGAGGGCGCATGCCGCAGAGGCCGAGGAGCACGAGCGGCGGCGACACCATCATCAGCACCAGGTGCTGGACCATGTGCAGCGAGAGCAGGTAGTTGTCGCCACCGGTGTCGACCGGTGACTCCAGCGCCAGGAACGCGGTCAGCACCCCGAGCCCGAACAGCCAGGGCCGCCAGCGCGCGGAGGCGAGCCAGGGGGTGACGTCGTCGTCCCGCCGCAGCCGGCCGCGCCGCACCGCGATCACGTAGGCGGCGACGAGCGCGGCCAGTCCCAGGGTGACGGTGGGCTCGAAGGTCCAGTCGCCGAGCCCCAGAGATGCCTTCACGATCGCCTCAGGGTAGCGGGCGCGTACCGGCCGGAATCCTCAGTCGGGCAGCTCCTGGAACTCGTTGCGGGCGGCACGCACCCAGGCGAGCAGGCTCAGGATCAGCAGGACCAGACCGATGATCGCCAGCCAGACGCCGACGATGATGCCGATGAAGAACGTGGTGAGCGAGGCCGCGGTCGAGAGCGGCACCCAGGTGTTGGGGGGCAGGTGAATCTCGTCGTGGCCGCCGTGGCCGTGCTGGTCGTGCGAGGTGTCCGCCATGACCGATCCCCCTAGCCGACCGCGTTGAGGTAGATCTGCGCCCACACGAAGGTGACGCCGAACATCGCCAGGAGGATCACGAAGAGCGCGATGCCCATCCGCATGTTGCGCCGGGCCAGGTTCTTGTCCATGCGTCGGAGCCTCCGTGAGTCAGCCGGGGATGACGACGCGGTCGATCGCCATCACCGCGAAGAGCAGGGCCAGGTAGAGAAGCGAGAAGTGGAAGAGGCGCGAGGCCGAGCGCGCGCTGTGATCGCCGAGCAGGCGCAGGGCGTCGGCCAGGAACAGGCCGTCGAGCACCGCCGCCCCGGCCATGTACACCCAGCCGAAGGAGTGGGCCAGGAAGGGCAGGACGGTGACGATGAGCAGGATGAGGGTCCAGAGCACGATGTGGACCCGGGTACGGCGCGACCCCACCACCACCGGGAGCATCGGCACCCGGGCGAGGGTGTAGTCGCCCTGCATCAGCAGCGACAGCGCCCAGAAGTGGGGCGGGGTCCAGTAGAAGATCACCGCGAAGAGGAACAGCGCGGCGACGTCGAGCCGTCCGGTGACCGCCGCCCAGCCGACCAGCGGGGGCACCGCCCCGGCGGCGCCGCCGATGACGATGTTCTGGATCGAGCTGCGCTTGAGGTACATGGTGTAGACGAGCACGTAGAACAGCAGCGCGCTGGTGGCGAGCACCGCGGCGAGGAGGTTGGCGAAGAGGGCGAGCACCAGGAAGCCGGCGGCGCCCAGCCCCACCCCGAAGGTGAGCGCCGCGGTGGCGCCGATCCGCCCGCTTGCGATGGGGCGGCCGCAGGTGCGCTTCATGCTCCGGTCGATGTCGCGGTCGAACCACATGTTGATGGTGTTGGCGCCGCCGGCGGCGAGCGCCCCGCCGGCGAGGGTGGCCAGCACCAGCCAGGTGCCCGGCCAGCCGCGCGCCGCCATCACCATCGCGGCGAGCGCGGTGACCTCGAGCAGGACGATGATCCGCGGCTTGGTGAGCGAGACGTAGTCGCGGGCGACCGCCCGGAGCGCGCGAGGCTCGACGGCGGCGGCCTCGAGGCCGACGGCGACGGTCATCGCGCCACCTCGGCGTGGACCGGTGCGGAGCTCTGCGCCGGCGCCGGCGGGGAGGCCTCGGAGCGCAGCGTGCCCGGACGGATCATGATCGCGAGCACCGCGGTCGCCGCCCAGAGCGCCGACGCGAGGGCGAGGTGGACCCCGCGGGTGGCGGAGCGCAGCCGCATCTCGACCAGCACCGCGCCGGCGGCGACCTGGGCGAGGAGCAGCAGCATCACCACCAGCGAGGCGACCCGGACCGGGCGGACCCCGCGGTGGGTGCGCACCACGCCGTGGACGGCGAGCAGCAGCAGCACCGCGACCACCCCGGCGACGCCGCGGTGGAGCAGGTTGTAGGTCGCGTAGGTGCCACCCTCGAGCTGGAACCCGTTGCCGCAGAGCGGCCAGCCGGCGCAGGCCCAGCCCGCCCCGTTGGCGACCACCAGGGCACCGCTGAGGACGAGCCCGTAGGTGGCGGCGGCGGCCCAGGTGAGCCGGCGCACCGCCACCGCCCGGGCCGGGTCGGCGGCCGCCCGCGGCGCGCCCGAGCTGCCGGCGAAGCTCTGCACCGTCGCGTAGAGGAGCACGCCGAGCAGCAGCAGGGCGTTGGCGAGGTGGACGAGCACGACCTCGCCGGGGAGGCGCAGCTCGACGGTGACGGCGCCGAGCAGGATCTGGACGACGAGCAGCACCACCACCGCGGTGACCGGGAGGGTGATCCGCCGGAGGTGCCGGTAGCGGCTCCAGGCCACCACCGCAAGCGCCACCACCAGGACGGTCGAGAGGGTCGCGAGCATCCGGTGGGAGAACTCGATCACCGTCGCCAGGTCGGCGGGCGGCACCAGCCGGCCGTGGCACAGGGGCCAGTCCTGGCCGGTGACGCCGCAGCCGAGGCCGCTGCCGCTCACCCGCACCACCCCGCCGGCCACGATCAGCAGGTAGGTGGCGGCGGAGGCGGCGACGGCGAGCCGGCGGAGCGCGCCGGAGGGCGCGCGAAGCACCCGCTCCGAGCCCCCCCCATCCACCGTGGTGGCGCCCGTGGCGCTTCCCGCTCCGAGCGGGACCGAGGTCATGCGGTGACCTTCCTCGCGGCCCGCCGCATGTCCCGCACCGGGCGGGCGCTGCGCACCTCGGGGATCACCTCGAAGTTGTAGACCGGGGGCGGCGACGAGGTCGCCCACTCCAGGGTGTCGCCCTCCCAGGGATCGGCGGGGGCGTTCTTCGGAGCCCGCATGCTGATGAAGAAGTTGATGAGGAAGATGGCCACCGAGGCGGCGATCAGGAAGGCGCCCATGGTGGAGACCGAGTTCCAGTCGCCCCAGCCCTTGTGATCGTCGTAGGTGCTGATCCGGCGCGGCATCCCCAGCAGGCCGAGCACGTGCATCGGCATGAAGGCGAGGTTCATGCCGATGAACATGACCCAGAACTGGAGCTTGCCGAGGAACTCGTTGAGGAAGCGGCCGGTCATCTTCGGGAACCAGTAGTAGATGCCGGCGAAGACCCCGAAGACGCTGCCGCCGAAGAGCACGTAGTGGATGTGGCCGACCACCCAGTAGGTGCCGTGCAGGGAGTAGTCGACCGCCAGGCTGCCCAGGTAGACGCCGTCGACGCCGCCCACCAGGAAGAGGAGGAGGAAGCCGACGGCGTAGAGCATCGGGGTGTCGTAGCGGATGCTGCCTCCCCACAGGGTCGCCGCCCAGTTGAAGATCTTCACCCCGGTGGGCACCCCGATGATCATCGAGGTCGCCGAGAAGAAGGTCTGCACCGCGATCGGCAGGCCGGTGACGAACATGTGGTGGACGAAGACGACGAAGCCGAGCACGGCGATCGCCGACATCGAGTACGCCATCGCTCGGTACCCGAAGATCGGCTTTCGAGCGAAGACCGGGATGATCTCGCTGATGATCCCGAACGCGGGCAGGACCATGATGTAGACCGCCGGGTGTGAGTAGAACCAGAACATCAGCTGGTAGAGCAGGGCGCTGCCGCCGTGGTTCACCGCGAAGAAGCTGGCGCCGGCCTGGCGGTCGAGGAGCACCATCAGCAGCGCGCCGGCGAGGAAGGGCGAGGCCAGCACCACCAGCGCCTGGGTCACCTCCTGCGCCCAGCAGAACAGCGGCAGCCGGAAGAAGGTCAGGCCCTTGGCGCGCATGTTGTGGAGGGTGACCAGGAAGTTGATGCCGCCGAGCATCGACGAGACGCCGAGGGTGTGGAGGCCGAGGATCCAGAGGTCCTGGCCCACCGAGGGGCTGTACTGCTTCTCGGTGAGGGGCACGTAGCCGGTCCAGCCGGCGTCACCGGTGCCGCCGAAGAGGAACCCCGCGTACATGGTCATGCCGCCGAGCGGGATCAGCCAGTAGGAGAGGGCGTTGATGCGGGGGAAGGCCATGTCCCGGGCGCCGATCATCAGCGGCACCACATAGTTCCCGAAGCCGGCGAAGACCGGGATGATCCAGAGGAAGATCATCGTGGTCCCGTGCATCGTGAAGATCTGGTTGTACTGCGCCGGGGTCAGGAACTTGTTCTGCGGCTCGGCCAGCTGGATGCGCACCAGCAGGGCCATGATCCCGCCGATCAGGAAGAAGAAGAAGGTGGTGTACAGGTAGAGGATGCCCAGCTTCTTGTGGTCGACCGTGGTCAGCCACGAGATCAGACCCTTGTTCTTGTCCCAGGGGGACGTGGCCCGGGCCCGCGGCAGCGGGGCATCCATCACCGCCATCACTGACCTCCTGCGCCGGACTCGGCCCGGGCGCTGTTGCTGTCCACCGTGTCGACGAACGCCTTGAACTGGTCACCGGGAACGGCCTCGACCACGATCTCCATGGCGTAGTGGTTGTCGCCGCAGAGCTCGGTGCACTGGCCGTAGTACTTGCCCGCCCTGTCCGCCTGGAACCACATGTGGTTCAGCTGGTTGGGGATGGCGTTGATCTGGCCGCCGAGGGTGGGGAGGTAGAAGGAGTGGTTGACGTCGGCCGAGACCACCTCCAGCGCCACCGGCCGGCCCGCCGGGACCTTGAGCACGCTCACCGCGCGCTTGCCCATGATCTTCGTGTAGCTCAGCTTGGTGTCGTGGTGCTCGCCGCCGGGCACCTGGACGGCGGTGCCGCAGTCGGTGTTGTAGTAGAAGGACCAGGAGAAGCGCTGGCCGAGCACGCAGACCTTCAGCGCGCCCTGGGGGGCCTGGGTGATGTAGTTCATGTTGACCGCGGTCACGATGAACAGGCTGAAGAGGATCAGGAAGGGGACGATGGTCCAGGCGATCTCCAGCCGGTTGTTGCCGTGGACCTGCACCGGCTCCTCGTCGTCGCTCTTGCGGCGGAACCGGAGGGCGCTGTAGACGATGAACGCGGACACCACCACGAAGAGCACCACCGACGCCCAGAAGATGGGTGTGTAGACACTCTGGATGTGCTCCTCCACCGGACCCGCAGGGTGGAGTGGAGAGCTGTCGTACGTGGTGCCGAACTGATCGGCCGCCAGGATCACCGGCGCGACCCCCGATGTGGTCGATGGGGAGCATCGCCCGTCCGCCCCCTGGGGGAGGGCGGGGCAGAGCACCCGCATTTTGGCACCCACCGGAAGGGGGCGTCAAACGAGCGATCTAGGCACTACAGCCCAGAGGAGGCTCCCGTTTCCTGGGGCAAACACCCTACACGACGGGGCACACCGGAGCCCGGGCCCGGAAGGGCCGGCTACTTCTTCCAGGGAGGGGTGACCGTCCCCAGCTGCCGCTTGACCACCTCGGTGATGTCCACGTTGGTGAGGGCCGCCTGCTCCCAGGTGCCGCGGGCGGTGGGCACCATCCCGGGATCGGGGATCGGCCGGGCGCCGTTGGCGGGCTCGTCCTCGGACGCGCTGTCGCGCAGGCGGCGGAGGAGGTCGAACAGGCCCATGGCGACCGCAACATACCAGACGCACGCGTTGCCGCCACCCCCGTGACCGGGCCAACTCAGACGACCGCGGCGGCGCACTCCGCCCGGGAGCCGGCGCCCAGCAGCTCGGCCATCGCGGCGGCGTCCATGGGACGGGCGAAGTAGTAGCCCTGGGCCATGTGACAGCCGAGCTCGAGCAGGTGGTCACGCTGCTCAGGGCACTCGACGCCCTCGGCGATCAGGTCGAGCTTCAGGGTCGTGCCGAGGCGCACGATCGCCTGGGCGAAGGCGCGCTTCTGCGGGTCCTCGGCGATGGCGTCGACGAAGGGCTTGGCGATCTTCAGGCTGTCGACGGGGAGGTGCTGGAGCGCGCTGAGTGAGGAGTAGCCGGTTCCGAAGTCGTCGATGGAGAGCCGGACGCCGAGGGCCTTCAGCTCGTTCAGCCGGCCGGTGGGCGCTCCGCCGTCGACCATGACGCTCTCGGTGATCTCGAGGGTCAGCAGGCGAGGGTCGAGGCCGGTCTCGGCGAGCACCCGGGCCACCTGCCGGACGAAGCCCTCGTCGTGCAGCTGGCGGGGCGACAGGTTCACGCTCATCTCCAGGTCGCCGTGCTCGGGGTGGGCCACGTGCCAGGCGCAGGCCTGGCGGCAGGCGATCTCGAGGACGTGGATCCCCAGCCCGACGATCAGCCCGGTCTCCTCGGCGAGCGGGATGAAGTCGTTGGGCTGCACGGCGCCACGCAGCGGGTGCTGCCAGCGCACCAGCGCCTCGACGCCCACGATGCGGGCGTCGTCGAGGCGGACGATGGGCTGGTAGTGGATGAACAGCTCGCCACGCTGGACGGCACGCTCCAGGTCGGTGCGGAGCTCGAGGCGCCGCACCATCACCTCCTGCATGCTCGCCTGGTAGACCTCGAACGCCCCCTTGCCACGCTGCTTCACCCGGTACATGGCGAGGTCGGCGCGGCGCAGCAGCTCCTCGCCGTCCACCTCCTCCTCACCGGCGAGGGCCACGCCGATGCTCGCGTGCATCGCCAGCTCGCGACCCTGGAGGACGAAGGGCTCACGCAGGGTCTCGACGATCCGCTCGGCGACGCGGGCGGCCTGGGCGGGACCGGCGGCGTCCTCGACCAGCACCGCGAACTCGTCGCCGCCGAGGCGTGCGGTGGTGTCGAAGGGACGCAGCACCGCCACCAGGCGGTCGCCGACGGCGCCCAGCAGCTGGTCGCCGGCGGCGTGGCCGAGCTCGTCGTTGACCAGCTTGAAGTCGTCGAGGTCGACGAAGAGGACGGCGACGCCGGGGGTTCCCACCGCCCTCCGCCGGGTCAGCGCGTGGGCCAGGCGGTCGCTGAAGAGCGCGCGGTTGGGAAGGTTGGTGAGGGGATCGTGGAAGGCCTGGTGCTTGAGCCGGTCCTCGAGCCTGCCGTTCTCGAAGGCGACGCTGGCCTGGACCGCGAGGGTCTCGAAGAGGGTGAGGTCCTCGGCGTTGAAGGTGTTGAGGTCGCCGAGCCGGTTGCCCACCAGCATGGTGCCGATGATCCGGCTCTCGCTGCGCAGGGCGATGAACATCGCGTCCTTGAGGTGGCGGCTGCTCAGCACCGCGGGCAGGAGCGCCGCCTCCCGGCCGCCGAGCCGGACCCCGCGCTGCTCCTCGACGGCGAAGTGCACCAGCTCCTCGAGCAGGCCGATGTCGACCCGCCGGTCGCTCTCGACGAAGGCGTCGCGACGCAGCATCGAGCGGAGCGCGAAGCCGCCTCCGTGGGGCGGGAGCAGGGTCACCTCGGCGACCTCGGCCTGGAAGACCCGACACAGCTGGGCGAGCAGGGCGGAGGTCGCGGCGCCATCGGTCGGGGTGCGCTGGAGCAGCTCGCTGGAACTCGTAGAGGTGCTGCATCCGCTCGTGCCGCTGGCGCTCGGCGGCGTACGCGGCATAGCCGGCGACCAGGGTGCCGACCGGCGCCAGCAGCAACCAGAGCTCGTGGGCGTCGCGCCAGAGCACGAGCACGGCGAGCAGCGCCAGGCTGGCGTTGGTCACCCCGGCGAGGAGCTGGAAGAGCAGCCCCTGCAGCATCGTCCGCCGCGGCGGACGTCCCTCCGAGAGGGTGACGGCGAGCATGATCAGGCCGACCCCGAGCAGCGAGACCGCGGCCACCACGAGCAGCACCGCCGCCCCCGCACCCGGGCCGAGCGCACCGCCGCCTGAGACCAGGTGGCCGACCGCGATCGCGGCCACCTCGGTCTCGAGCGCGAAGAGCCCGAGGTTGAACAGCAGCTTGAGCGGGGGCTGGCGGCGCAGCAGTCCCATCGCGACCAGGGCGCCGAGCACCCGGGCGAGCACCAGGTCCGACGGGTCGGCGAGGAAGAGGCCGAGCACCAGCGGCATCTCGCTCAGGGAGAAGGAGTGGGCGCTGCTCCGGAAGTAGAGGCAGATCCGCCACCACTCGGCGACGACGAACAGCCCGGCGAGCAGGTACAGGGGGAGGTGCACCGGCCCGGCGATGCCGCGCAGGTGGCGGGTCTCGGTGACCTGGAGGAAACCGGCGCCGAGCAGGATGGCGGCGGTCAGCGCCCAGACCGGCGCCTGGGCACGGCGGCCTCGCACGTCGCGCTCGGCTCTCATCGTGCCCGGCGACCTCCCGCTCAGGCCCAGAAGTCGGTGGACCAGCCACCGCCCGACCAGCCGCCGCCCGACCAGCCTCCGCCCGACCAGCCGCCGCCCGACCAGCCTCCACCCGACCAGCCTCCACCCGACCAGCCGCCGCCCGACCAGCCGCCGCCGAGGGCGGCCGCCAGCGCGGCGAGGGCGGCGTCGAGGCCGGTCGGTCCGGAGCCGCGGGACAGCTCGAGCGCGCCGGTCCCGGTCGACACCGGCCAGGTCTGGTGGGTGTCGGGGGTGGGCGCGGTGAGCAGGGGCTGGAGCTGGAGCCGGCCCGCCCCCTGGAGCAGGGCGCTGGTCCCGGGCAGCGGGGACGCCGCACCGGTGAGCAGCGCCTTCACCTGGTCGGGGGTCGCCGACGGCCGCTGCGAGAGGACCAGCGCGGCCGCCCCCGAGACCACCGCCGCGGCCTGCGAGGTGCCGCTGCCGCGGAAGAAGCGGCCGCCCACCGTTGCGGTGGCGCCGTGGAGCAGGTCGAGGCTCGAGCCCGGGTCGCGCAGGCTGGCGATGTGGGTCCCGGGGGCGACCAGGTCCGGGGTGCGCGCCGCGGTGCCGGCGCTCGAGAAGGCGGCGACGGCGTCGTCGGCTGGTGGCCGGCGTGCCCTTGGTGTCGACCGCTCCGGCGGCGATCACGTAGGGGTCGGCGGCGGGGTCGGCGAGCCCGTTGCCGGCGTTCCCGAAGTTGCCGGCCGAGGCGACCACCACCAGTCCGCGGCGCCAGGCCACCTCGGCGGCGGCGGCGAGCGGGTCGACGGTGTACGGCTGGCGGCTGTCGGTGCCGAAGGAGAGGTTGAGGACGCGGATGTCGAGCCCGTTGGCGGTGCGATGGTCGACCACCCACCCGATGCCCGCGATCACCTGGGAGACGTCGCTGTTGCCCTGGGCGTCGGCGACCTTGACGTTCACCAGCCGTGCGTCGGGGGCCATGCCGACGAAGTCGGCGCTGTCGCCCGCGTAGGCGCCGGGCACCGCCGCGGTGTCGCGCCCGGCGATGATCCCGGCCATGTGGGTGCCGTGGCCGAAGCCGTCGACGGACCGCAGCGCCGGTGAGAACCCATCCAGGGTGAGATCGGGCCCGTTGACCACCTTCCCCGGCATCGAGAGGCCGTCGACGCCCGCCACCCCGGAGTCGATGAGGGCGACGTCCACGCCGCGCCCGGTGTAGCCGCTCCGCCAGAACGCCTGGGCACCGGTGCTGAGGGTGGTGGTGAAGAGGGAGCCGGCGTCGCCGGCGGGGTCGAAGCCGCCGCTCGCCGACAGCCGGACCGGCGCGTCGGGCACCACCGACGCCACCCCGCCGGTGGCGCGCAGAGCCGCGATCCCCGCCTGCGGGAGCCGGGCGGCGAAGCCGTCGATGATCGGCAGCGGCAGCCCCACCCGGCCGCCGAGGTCGCCCACCGCCCGCTCGGCGGCGCCGAGGCCGGCTCCCACCTGGGTGCGGACGATGACCGGCTCGAGCGGGCCGCCGGCGGCGACCGGCACGGCCGACCCGAGCACGGTCGCGGTCGCGGTCGCCGCGAGCGCCACCATCAGTCCGGCGACCGCGGTGCGGCCGGGCCCCCTCCCCCAGCTGCCGCCGTCGCGGGTTCCTGCAGTCCTCACCGCCGTGTCCCCCCAGGGTCGTGGCACGGCGCCTGTCGCAGACCGCGCGCATCGGCTCCATCCGATTCAGGAGCGGTGCCGGGTGATCAGACCATGGCGGAGGCCACGGACCGCCGTGCAAAGCGGTGAACAGCCCGCACGCGCGGCAACGAACCCATGACAGCCGGATGTCACCCCCGTCAGTCGACCTGGACCATCCCCAGCCGGATCGCGTACTTGACCAGGTCGGTATTGCGGTGGATGTCGAGCTTGGTCATCAGCCGGGTGCGGTGGTTGTGCACCGTCTTCACCGAGAGGTCGAGCATCTCGGCGATCTCCCGGCTGGAATGGCCCTCGGCGATCAGCTTGAGGATCTCCTGCTCCCGCGCCGGAGAGCCGGCGGCCCTGGGCGGTGCCGTCCTGGCCGCGCTCCGCCGCGCTGCAGGTAGTCGCTCATCAGCGCCTTGGCGAGCAGCGGGGACAGGTAGGAGTGCCCCTCGTGGGTGGAGCGGATCGCGCTCATCAGCTCGAGGCCGCCGCTGCGCTTGAGCACGTAGCCGGAGGCGCCGGCGCTGATCGAGCGGAAGAACACATCCTCGTTGTCGTGCATGGTGAGGATGAGCACCTTGATGGCGTCGTTCTGGGTGCGGATCTGCCGGGTCGCCTCGATGCCGTCGAGCTGAGGCATGGTGATGTCCATCAGCACCACGTCGGGGGCCAGGCTCAGCGCCGTCTGCACCGCCGGCGCCCGTCCTCGACCTCACCGACCACCTCGAGGTCGGGCTCGCGCCTCGAGCAGCGAGCGCACGCCCTCGCGGAACATGGCGTGGTCGTCGACGAGCAGCACCCGGATGGCGCTCAGCCATGGGCGCTCACCCGCGCCTCCTCGACGAGCGGGATGCTGGTGGAGATCCGGGTCCCGCCGCCGGGGCGGCTGATCACCCGGAGCGAGCCGCCGACGATGCTGGCGCGCTCCCGCATCCCCGCGATCCCGAGCCGCGACCGGGAGGCGCCGTCCTCGCCGTCGAGCTGCGAAGCCGACCCCGTCGTCGGTGACGTCGAGTCGCACCGCACCGGGGAGGAAGCGCAGCCGCAGCCGCACCCTGCGGGCGTCACTGTGCTTCTGCACGTTGGCGAGCGCCTCCTGGGCGATCCGGTAGAGGGCCACCTCGACGGTCGCGGGCAGACGGCGCGGCCGCCCCTCGGTGTCGACGGTGGCCTCGAGCGCGGTGTCCGCGGTGCGGTCACGGACGTGCCGGGTGAGCGCCGGCAGCAGCCCGAACTCGTCGAGGGCGGGCGGCCGCAGCTCGGTGGCGATCCGCTGGAGGTCGCTCAGGGTGGCGCTGGCGAGCCGGCGCAACCGGGCGAGGGTGGTGGTGAGCTCGGGCTGGCCCTGCCGCGCCGCCGCCGCCTCGGCGGCGTCGACCGTGGTCATCAGCGCGGCGAGCAGCTGGTTGGCCTCGTCGTGGAGCTCGCGCGCCACCCGGCGGCGCTCCTCCTCCTGGGCGTGGATGACCATGTCGGCGAGCCGCCGGGTCTCCTCGCGCTGGCGGTCGAGGGAGCGGTGAGGGCGCGGCTCTCCTCGAGGCTGCGGGCCAGGTCGACGGAGAGCTTCGCGTTCTCCTCCGCGATCGCCCGCTGGGTTCGCACGCTGCTCATCAGCCGCCGCTCCGCCGCCTGGATCTGCGCCGCGCCGGCGCGCTGATGATCGCCGACCCCCCACACCGAGAAGAGGAAGAGCAGGACGTGGCCCACGTGGGCGCGGGCGCCTCGCACGAAGATCGGGTCGAGGGGCAGCACCGCGCAGAACGCGAGGCTGATCACCGCGCAGATGGCGTAGAGGGCGCGGGTCTCCAGGGTCAGCGCGCAGGCGATGATGATCAGGTAGTAGAGGAAGACGAGCAGGCTCATGTGGCAGCCGGTGAGCCGCACCACCTCCGCTGGTCAGGGCCACGTCGACGAGCAGGCCGCAGCACCACCTTGGTGCTGGGAGAGCCACCAGCCGCGGCAGCACGAAGTGGTAGACGCCGCGTAGAGCAGGGTGGCTGGCGAGCAGCACCAGGAACCACGGGGTGCGCCGGCCGGGCGATGAAGTCGACGTGGACCAGGATCGCGACCAGCGCCACCGGCAGCGCGGCGGCATGGGCCAGCCCCATCAGCCGCTCGTAGTGGAGCAGGCGGGCGCGCTCCGCCCCCCGGACCGGGCCCGCGGTGCGGTGGCGCGGCCAGTCCAGCCCCCCGGTGGCGGGGGGGACGATGCGGCGCGCGGCCTCCAGGGCGGCGCCCAGCCCGCTGCCCTTCACAGCCGGAAGAACCACCAGCGGCCGCCGCTCAGCCGCCCCTCGGTGATCTCCACGGCGGTCCGCCGGGCGTCGACCACGGCGCTCGCCCAGAAGGTCGAGACCGAGCATGATCAGCGCCAGGAAGACGATCACCGAGCCGAGGGCGAGGAGCAGGAACAGGGTGCCCGCGCCGCGGTGCAGCAGGGACGTGCCCAGCCGCTCGCCGGCGGTGATGAGGCAGCACCGCCGGCCCGATGGTGAGCACGGTGGCGAGCAGGAAGAAGGCGGCCTTGAGGGGCTGCAGGTTGTAGAGCTGGCCGAGGCCGGGCACCACGGAGAGCGCCGCCGCCACCCGGGGATCGCGCCGCCTATCCCTCTCGGCCACGGCCCCTGCCGCCGGCCGTCGCATCGCCGGTCGGGCCACCGTGGGTCACCTCCGTGGTTCCGCTAGCCCGCCATGAAGCTGCGATAGCAGAAGTATGCGGCGAGCAGGAGCGAGCCACCCGCCCAGATGGAGACGAAGAGCACATCGCCCCAGCCCGCGTCACCGGGGTCGAGGGAGCCGAGCAGGGCCCAGATCTGTGGATGCATCAGTGGCTCTTGAAGTTCTCGAGGTAGTGCTCGAGAAGGATGATGACGAAGGTGCCCATCAGGAGCACGACGAACATGCCGATGGTGCCGACGAAGGCACGCACCGTGCTGCTGGTGCCGCGACGCATACCACGCTCCTCCCTCATCACGGCAGTGTCTGGTACTGCTCCCAGTGCCGGATGAACTGCACCAGGATGCTGATCTGATCCTCGGAGAGCACCCGGGTCACCTTGCCCGGCTGCTTGTCACGGGTGGCGTCGTAGTGGAAGTCGGACGCCGCCGAGCCCCACGCCGGCATGACGCTGCCGAGGTGCTCGAAGTCGGTGTACCCGTACTCGATGCACCGGTAGTAGTAGTCCTCGTTGAAGTAGCCGAGCCGGTCCTGGTTGGAGAGCGGCGGCCCGATCTTGCCCTCGCCGAGGCCACCGTGGCAGGTGGCGCAGTACTTGTAGTAGAGCGACGCCCCCTCGGTCCAGGTGAACTCGGGGTTGATGATGAGATTGAGGTGCGACTCGCTGTCGGTGAGCGACAGCCGCCCGCCGTTGTGGCAGGTGATGCAGCCCACCGAGTCGAGGCCGAGCTCGCGGCCGCCGTTCTGCGCCGGGCTCAGGAACTTGGGGATGAAGCCGGGGAGCTTGACGGTGTCGGTGGTGCCGGGCTTGTCGCCGGCGATGGTGTAGGGATGGAAGCCGTCGGTGGTGGCGTAGCTCCCCTCGCCGTACTTGTCGTACAGCTGCTGGGTGATCGTCGCCGGGTGGGAGAGCGTCAGACCGTAGGTCCTGGCGATCTCGTCGTGCTTGGGCTCGTACTTGAGGAAGTCCTTGACCAGGCGCTCCGCCGCCTTCTGCGGGCCGATGATGGTCAGGTCGGGCACGTGGCAGCTGATGCACCGCTCGACCCGGAAGGTGTCACCCCGCCTCGCCTCGGTGAAGGTGGGGAACAGCTGCTGGACGGCGACGTCGAGCTTGGCGTCCTTGTAGTCGCGCTTGTACTGCTCCTGGATCGCGAGGTAGTGGCGGTCGCTGCTGTCCTTCGCGGCGGCGACGCCGGTCAGGACCAGGATGAAGGCGGAGAGGGCCAGGAACAGCCTGGTCAGGCCGGAGCTCATGTCCCGGGATTCACCCCCGGATGGCCGAGAAGGCGGTCCCACTGCCAGTTGAAGGCGACCCCGCGGAAGAACACCCCGATGACCACGAACGCCACGGCGAGCATGATGTAGACGGTCATCAGGGCGATCGCCACCTTGCGGTCCTGCGGCCGCCGGCTGGGGTTCTTGTCGATGTAGGGGGTGAGGATCATCCCCACGATCACGAAGGTGGGGAAGGCCACCCCCGCCATCACCGGCGGGAAGCGCTCGAGCAGCTCCTGGAGCCCGAGGAAGTACCAGGGCGCCTTGGCCGGGTTGGGGGTGATCGCGGTGTTGGCGCGCTGCAGCAGCGGCGCGTTCACCCAGGTCGACACCAGCATCAGGAAGCCGGTGATCGCCATGCTGGCGAGGAACTCACGGAACACCAGCGCGGGGAAGGTGACCACGGTCTCCTCCTCCTCGCGACGGCGGACGACCAGCGGCGGCGTCGCCAGCTCGGGGCCGGTGACCCCCCGGCGGGTCGGAACGGTGGTGCGACCGCCCCGCGTTCGGCCGGTTCCCGGAGCCTCCGCCGTTGCCGACTACCGTGGCCATGGCCGTGCGCCTCCAGTGGGAAGGTGGGCGGACTCGTGCCTCGACATCCCTACAGGCCTCCGGTGAACCCGTCCTTCCGGACGCGCCAGAAGTGGATGACCATGAGGATGAAGCCGATCAACGGAAGTGCGACCACGTGGAGCACGTAGAAGCGGATCAGCGCTCCCTGGCCGACGGTGCGGCCGCCGAGCATCACGTAGCGGGTGTAGGGGCCGGCGATGGGCGCGTACTTGGCCATGTTCGTGCCCACGGTGATCGCCCACACCGCCAGCTGGTCCCAGGGGAGCAGGTAGCCGGAGAAGGAGAGCAGCAGGGTCACCACCAGGAGGATGGAGCCGATCGCCCAGTTGAACTCCCGCGGGGGCTTGTACGAGCCCTGGTAGAACACCCGGGCCATGTGCAGCCAGACGGTGATCACCATGCCGTGCGCCGCCCAGCGGTGCAGGTTGCGGGTGACCAGCCCGAATGTCTCGACGAACTGCAGGTCCTTGATGTTCTGGTAGGCCTGGTCCACCGAGGGGATGTAATAGAACATCAGGAAGAGGCCGCTGATGGTCAGCAGGATGAACAGGAAGAACGAGAGGCCGCCGAGGCAGAGGGTGTAGGAGACGCGGATCGCCGACTTCTTCACCCGCACCGGGTGGATGTGGAGGAAGAAGTTGGTGAGCGCGGTGCGCGCCGCCACCTTGTCGGTGCTCGGCAACCCGTGCCGGAAGATCGAGCCCCAGAGCTGGGACGCGAACTTGACCAGCGGGTTGGGGCCTCCCGCGCCAGTGGCTCTCATCTCTCCTCCGCTTCCTCGTCCCGGCCGGCCCTAGGGCAGGGTCTTGCCGTTGTCCTTCTTGGTCTTGGGGTCGAGCCGCCACTCCGGCTTGGTGGTGACGCCGGCTCCACGTTGCACCACCAGCTTCCCGCGATCGACCACCAGCTTCCCCGAGGGGCTGTACTGGACGTCGACCCAGTCCATCGGACGCGGTGCGGGTCCGTAGAAATTGGTCGAGTCGATGTAGTAGCGGCTGCCGTGGCAGGGGCAGGCCCAGCCGTTCGGGATCTGCTCGGCGGCCTGGCGGGCGCCGCGCTGCTTGGCCACGTCGTCGGCCACGCCGGTGCCACTGGTCACGTTGGTCACGTAGTTGGGGGTGCAGCCCAGGTGGGTGCAGACCAGGTAGACGGCGTAATAGCCGGCGTCGTCACGGATGATGCTCACCCGCTTCTCGGTGATCTGCAGCGGGTTGCCCACCGTGATCGCGTCGGGGACGACGTCGACCGTGAAGGCGAGCGGCTCCTCGAGGTTGGCGTTGGGGAAGAGGAAGCCCAGGGTCTTGATCCCGCCGAACAGGGACGCCGCCAGCGCCGCCAGGATGCCCATGAAGAGCAGGAACTGGCGACGGCTCACCTCCGCCAGCCGGTGGAGGCGGCCTCGCGGGGTGTCGTACGGATTCAGGCCCATGAGGTCCCTCGGCGGAGGCGCGGAACCCCCCGGGAGGGGGAGGAGGCTTGGGTCATTCTACCTATGCCCGGACGGGACTGGAAGGTCGGGCCCAGGGCCCTACACGAAGGGGTTGGCGGCCGGTGGGGTGACGATGTCGGCGAAGACGATCGTCGAGACCATGATGACCACGAACACCAGGACGATCACCAGGCATCCGAAGTCGGATCGCAGCGCGAGGATCAGGCGTTCCACCGGCAGAGGGTCTCCGGAGCGTCAGCTGAGGCTCCCAGAGGATAGCTTGCACGGGTGGGCTCCGGCCCGGCGACCGCCGCGTCAGGCCGGGGCGAAGCTGACCAGCGCGGCGCAGTTCAGCACCGCGAAGCCGCGCTGCACCGCACGGGGCTCGCCGCCGCTGAGCCAGAGGGCGGCGAGGTTGGTCACCGGGACGAAGGGCGCGGTCTCGCCGGAGAGGTGATCGTCGAGGCTCACCCCGGGCTCGAGGTGCACCTCGCCGCGCATCGAGAAGGCCTGGGCGTTGAGCCGCACCGCGACGCGCTCCTTCTCCCGCCAGGCCTCGCGGTGGCGGGCGGCCTGGCCGACCTGGTCGCGCGGGCAGACCAGGCTGATCGCCGACTTGACGACGCTGAGCCGCTGGCCGTCGTCGCCCACCCGGTGCTGGTGATCGATGGCCGCCTCGACGACGGCGGCGCGCAGGTCGAGGACGGGGCCGGGTGCCGCCACCAGGTCGGTGAGGCGCCGCTCGGCGGCGCCCTCGAGCTCGCCGCTGAGCTTGAGGAAGGTGGTGTAGATCTCCACCCGGTGCCACTGGCTCATCGCGCGACCGGAGGGCTCGGAGGGCTAGCGGCCGGCGCCGGCGGGGATCTCCTCGCGCAGCCCCCGCTGCGCCGCGGCCCGCTGCTCGCGGCCCGCGCGCACCGCACCGATCAGCATGCAGGCCACCGCGACGGCGGCGAAGAGCAACCCGATGATCACCTTCTGGAAGCGCACCCCCTGAAAGAAGGGCTCGCTCACCTGGTCGGCGTCGATGAACGACTTCTCCACCGGCGCGGCCCACACCGTCGAGATGAAAGCCCACATCATCCAGAAGCTGCCGACCACGTGCCAGATCGCCGAGACCCGCACCCGTCCCCGCCGCGGCCTGCTCGTCACCCAGAACGCCGCCAGCGAGATCACCAGCAGGACGACGTATGCGTTGAAGAGGAGGAACCCCAGGATCGACGACACGATCTGATGGTCCGTCATGCCGGTGAAGAGATTCATCGGGGGGTGAGGATACCTCTCCGAGACGCCGCCGAGGGGTCAGTGGCCGCTGGGAGCGGGGGCGTTCATCGACTCCGCGCGGATGACCACGCGGGTGCCGATGTCGGCCCACGCGAAGAGCAGCTTCTCGGCGGCGAAGGGGACGTTGACGCAGCCGTGCGAGCCCGCCGCCTCGGTGCCCGGGCCGTAGGTGGCGCGCCAGGGCGCGTCGTGGATGCCGTGGCCCTGGTTGGTGAACCAGAGCACGTAGGTGACCGGGCTGTCCGGGTACCAGTACGGCGACCAGCGCGGGAAGTCGGAGCGCATCGTCCAGGGATGGCTCTTGCGGAGCACCTGGAAGGCGCCGGTGGGGGTCGGGAGCGCCGGCCGGCCGGTGGTCACCGGGGTGGTGAGGAAGGTCGCCCCGTCCTGATACGCGGCGAGGCTCTGGTCGTGGAGGCTGATGAGGATGACCTTGCCCACCCCCAGGCTGGCGGTGACCACCCTGGCCTGCAGCGGCGCCACCAGCGCGCCCGCCTGGCTGGTGACGTCGCCGAAGCCGGCGGTGGTGCCGGTGCCGTCGAGCCGTGACTGCAGGGCGTCGAGCTGGGAGGGCACGGTTCCCGGGTCGATCTTGTAGGAGATCGCGCTCTGCACCGCCTGGCGCGCGTCGGACATCGCTCCGTAGGCGGTGGAGCGCGCCGACAGCAGCGTGGAGATGCTGTTCGCCGGCGAGCTGACCGCTGCGGTGACGGCGTCGAACTGGTCCTGGGTGGTGGCCGCCGCCAGCTGCGGGTGCACGGCGGCGATCTCGTCGACCCAGGGCTTGACCTGCAGCTGCGGGAACCGCGCCGCCTGGGCGACCAGCCCGTCGGCCCGTGCCACCGCGCCCTGGGCGCGCGCCTGGCTGGCGACGAGGGCGGCGGCGGCGGCGTCGGCGGCCCGCTTCGCGTCGGTGCGCTGCCCCAGGTCGGCGACGTGCTGGTGGACCGCGACCACGGCGGCGTCGACCTGGGTGGGGGTGGCCGCCCGGGCGACGGTGTCGCGGACCCCGGCGAGGAAGGTGGCGTCGGCGGTGGCGTCGAGGCCCACCGAGCGCGCCGCGGCGATGGCGGCGTCGAGCTCGCCGATCACGCCGGCGACCCGCTGGCGGGCGCCGCCGGTGGCGATCACCTGGATCGCGTCGACCCGGCCCACCAGGCTGCGGAGCCCCGCCGACTGGTGCTGGAGGCGGCCGATCTCGCCGTTGTCGAACCAGCCGAAGTGGGGGGCGAGCGGGCTGCCCGAGAGCAGCGCCGCCTCGGCCGACAGCACCGGGGAGAGCTGGTCGGTGCTGATCCCGTCGCTCTGGGCACGGGCCACCGCCGCGTCGATCACCCGCTTGGCGGCGGCGCGGTCGGCGCGGGCCTGGACCAGCCGGTTCTGCTGGTCGTGATAGACGCCGAGGCCGGTGCCCGAGCCCACCACCAGGATGGCCGCGACCAGGGCGAGCGCGAGCCCGACGAGGAGCCGGCGACGGTGGCGGAGACGGAGGCGGTGGGACGGCCGGCTGAGCTGCAGGGACGGATCGGAGGTACTCATGGGTGTCCAACCAAACGCTTGGGGTGCGTCGTCGTTTCGGCGGGTGCAACAATAGCGTGTAGGTGAGCCCGGTGGCGCACCTGAGCCGGAAATGGCTTTTCAGGATACCGGTCGGCCGTTCGACCGCCGGTCCGGCCGTAACCGCGGGTTGGCGGTGGCGCTTACCATCGTCACGATGGCGAGCCCTCCGCCGACGAACAGCACCGCGACGCTGGCCCTCGACACCGTCCCGCCCGGCGCACGGGTGCGCGCGGGAGTCCTCGGGATCGGCGCCTACGCCCCCGAGGGGGTGATCACCAACGCCGAGCTCGAGGCCAGGGTCGAGACCTCCGACGCCTGGATCATGGAGCGCACCGGCATCCGCGAGCGCCGGCGCGCCGGCTCCGGCGAGACCGCCTCCTCGATGGGCGCCGAGGCGGCGCGGGCGGCCCTCGAGCGCGCCGGCAACCCCCGGGTCGACGCCCTGCTCGTCGCCACCGCCAGCCCGGACACGCTCTTCCCCTCGACCGCCTGCCTGGTGCAGCGCCGCCTCGACCTCGGCGGCATCCCCGCCTTCGACCTCGGCGCCGCCTGCAGCGGATTCATCTACGGACTGGTCGTGGCCGAGTCGCTGATCCGCTCCGGCCGCATCGGCACCGCCCTGGTGATCGGCAGCGAGGCGATGACCAGCCTGGTGGACTACGGCGACCGCTCCACCTGCGTGCTCTTCGGCGACGGCGCCGGCGCGGTGGTGCTGGGAGCGGCCGACGGGGGCGGCATCCACGCCGCCCGCTGGGGAGCCGACGGCGGTCAGGCGAACCTCATCTACTACGGCACCCCGGCGGAGGACGACGAGGCCGAGCCGGGGGTTCGGATGGCCGGCAAGGGCACCTTCCGGCTCGCCGTCGAGCGGCTCACCGAGATGGGCCAGGGCCTCTGCGCCGACGCCGGCTGGAGCGTCGACGACGTCCACCACGTCATCCCCCACCAGGCCAACCTGCGCATCGTCGAGGCCACCGCCAAGCGGCTCGGGGTGGGCATGGACCGGGTCTACTTCAACGGCGACCGCTTCGGGAACACCTCGAGCGCGTCGATCCCGCTGGCGCTCGCCGACGCCGACCGCAGCGGCCGGCTGCGCCGGGGCGACCGCATCGTCTCGGTGGCCTTCGGCTCCGGGGCGACCTGGGGCGGGGTCGCCCTGGAATGGTCCCTGGAGCCTCCGCCACGGTGAGCCTGCGGAGCGCTCCCCTTCGTGGCCCGGGGCCGCGGCTGCGCCCGGTCGCGCCGCCCGGCACCGTCGCCTGCACCGCCTGCGGGCGCCGCGTGGTCGCCGCCCGGTGGGAGGAGGTGCTCGGCGTCTGCCCCGCCTGCGGCCACCACTCCCGGGTCCCCGCCGCCGCCCGCGCCGCCCAGCTCGCCGACCCGGGCAGCCTCGAGCCGCTCGACCACGTCGTCGAGGACCGCGACCCGCTGGGCTTCGACGACGGCGCCCCCTACCCGGCGCGGATCCGCGCCGCCCGTGCCGAGAGCGGCGCCGAGGAGGCGATGGTCACCGCCCGGGCGGCGCTCGATGGCGTGCCCGCGGTGCTGGTGTGCATGGAGTTCGGCTTCCTCGGCGGGTCGCTCGGCTCGGTGGCGGGGGAGCTCTTCGCCCGCGCCTGCGAGCTCGCGGTCGACGAGCGGCGGGCGCTGCTCGCGGTCTGCGTGTCCGGCGGCGCCCGGATGCAGGAGGGCATCGTCTCGCTCGCCCAGATGGCGCGCTGCACCACCGCGACGACGCTGCTCGCCCGCGCCCGCCTGCCGTACCTGAGCGTGCTCGCCGACCCCTGCTTCGGCGGGGTCACCGCCTCGTTCGCCACCCAGGCCGACGTCATCCTCGCCGAGCCGCTGGCGCGGATCGGCTTCGCCGGCGGACGGGTGATCGAGCAGGCGACCCACTCCCGGCTCCCCGAGGGCTTCCAGACCGCGGAGTTCCTGCTCGCCCACGGCATGGTCGACGCCGTGGTGCCGCGGGCCGAGCTCCGCGCCACCGCCGGCCGGGTGCTCCGGGCCCTCACCGCCGCGCCGTGATCGAGGCCACCGAGGCCGCCGCGCGCGAGCGCGAGGCCATCGCCGCCGTCGACCTCGCCCGCCATCCCGGGCGCCCCCGCACGCTGCACGTGATCGGCCGCATCCTCACCGACTTCACCGAGCTGCGCGGCGACCGGCTCTTCGGCGACGACCGCGCCGTGGTCGGCGGCACCGCCCGGCTGGGATCGCGCTGGCTGATGGTGATCGGCCAGGAGAAGGGCTCGGACGCGCTCACCCGGGCGGTGCACAACTTCGGGATGCCCCACCCCGAGGGCTACCGCAAGGCGCAGCGGCTGATGCGGCTGGCGGAGCGCTTCGGGCTCCCCGTCGTCTGCCTCGTCGACACCCCGGCCGCCCACGCCGGCATCGGCGCCGAGGAGCGCGGCCAGGCCTGGGCGATCGCCGAGTCGCTGTCGCTCATGCTCGGCCTGCGGGTCCCGGTGGTGAGCGCCGTGCTCAGCGAGGGGGGCAGCGGCGGCGCCCTCGCCCTCGGCGTCGCCGACCGGGTGCTCGCGCTCGAGCGGGCGATCTACACGGTGGCCCCGCCGGAGACCTGCGCCGCCATCCTCTACCGCGACGCCGCCCAGCGCGCCCGGGCGGCGGCCGCGCTGCGCCCCGGGGTCGACACCGCCCACCGCCTCGGGCTGGTCGACGAGCTGATCCCCGAGCCCGACCCCGGCGCCCACGCCCACCCCGAGCTGGTGATGGCGGCGCTGCGCGGAGCGCTGGTCCGCCACCTCGAGGAGCTCAGCCGGCTCAGCCCCGACGAGCTGCTCGCCGCCCGCGCCCGCCGCCACCGGCTGGCGGCCGGGTGAGGCCCGGCCGCCGGCCCGCGCCCGATGGGCGGGCCGGTCGGCCACCTCGCTCAACCCTTCCTGGCGGGACGTCCCGCTCGCCTCGTCGCCGACCGGTGCAGTGGTGGCGTCGAAAGCGTCATCCGTATAAACCGTGAGTGAAGGGAATACCTGCGGTACGTGTGCCCAGGGCAGCTAGGGCACCCGGGTGTGGCCGTCGGAGGGCAGGATCCCGGTCACCGTGCCGTCGGCGCCGATCGACGGCGCCCCGTCGTCGGGGTTGTCCGCCTTGAGGCGCGCGCACGAGTGCGGCGTGGCCCGGATGTACTGGCCCAGCTGGGCGTAGGCGGGCACCGGTCCGGGGGCGCCGGTGGTCGCGTCGGCGTGGTCGTTGCGGTAGGCGTCGACCGCCGCCTGCACCGTGCCCACGTCGGTGCGACAGGCCGCGTCGCCGCCGCGGTCGTGAACACCGGACACGTTGAATGCGACGATTGCGGCCAGCACTCCCAGGATCGCGATGACGACGAGGAGCTCGATCAGGGTGAACCCCGACTCGCCCCTGCGCCGCGACCGCACCGGGCGCCTCGGCTGCCTCATGACTTCCTCCCGAAGGTGAGCGTCGCTCACCGATAGTTGAACGCCTGTGTCGACAAAGTCTTGCCGGGGGCGGGGCCGACGCCGATCTCGACGGACGCCCCCGGCGCCGCCGGCGAGCCCGCCACGGTGCCGCCGGCGGCGTAGGTGCCGGGCACGGGCCCGCCCGCGGGCGCGGCCGCCGCGCAGGGGATGGGACGGCCGGCGGCGTCGTGCGCGGACATCGGGCCGAAGCTCACCACCGAGCCGGCGACGGCGACGCTCCCGGTGAGCCCGTCGCAGCCGGCCCCGGCCGCGACCGCGCTCCGCACCAGCGCCGCGGGCGCCTCGGAGAGCGCGTGGGCGGCGTCGCCGGCGGCCGCGGCCGCGACCGTCCCCTGGGTGGCGCCGGCGAGGCGCAGGACCGCCACCCCCCAGAGGGTGAACAGCCCGAGGAAGGCGAGGGCGATGAGCAGCGCCTGGCCGCGCTCGCCGGGGCGGCGCCGGGGGCGGCTCAGCACGGCCGCGGCTCTCCGACCAGGGGGCGGGCGCTGAAGGCCGCCTGCTGCGGCCGCCCGGCGGGGCCGGCGGTGATCCTGAGGGTGACGGCGTCGGTCCAGCCCGCCACCGGGTGGGCGTCGGCGCCGATGGCGCCCACCTCGCGGCCGAGCTCGGCGGAGCCCCGGTCGCCGCCGGCGGTCAGGCTCTCGCGCCGGAGCACCGCGCCCCCCAGCCGGTAGCGGACCGCGTCGCAGCCGCCGGCGGGGTCCGGCCAGGCCAGGCAGAGGGCGGCGCCGGCGGTGCAGAAGGCGGGCATCGCCACCGGGCAGGCGCCGAGGGTCGCCGCCGGGGTCACCACGCAGCCGGCCCGGGCGACGTCGGCGGACACCGCGCGCTCCAGCACCACCACGTCGGCGGAGCCGCGGAGCCGGTCGGGCACCCCGCCGGTGCCGAGGGTGCGCAGCCCGGCGTCGACGGCGGCGGTGAGGCCGACGCCGATCACCCCGAGGATGCTCAGCGACACCACCAGCTCGATCAGGGTCATCCCCCGCTGGCGGCGGAGGCGCCGGCGTGCGGGCCTCACCCGCCCGCTCCCTTCCACACGTCGCGGCTGAGGGTTCGGCCCGAGGAGGCCACCTGGATGGTGACCCGCTGGATGCCGTAGTCGCAGGCCTCGCCGGCGGCGGCGCTGCAGGGCGACACCGCCACGGGCGCCCCGGTGGGGGTGCAGAGGGTGGCGGGCGCGGTCACCGCGCCGGTGTCGGAGCGCAGCGCCGGAGCCGCGCCGGGGCGGGTGACCGCGGTCACCGCCACGCTCACGCCGGAGACGGTGACGGCGTAGCCGGCCGCCTCCCCCACCCCGGCGCAGGCGAGGTAGGGGGCGGCGCGCAGCTGGTCGGAGGCGGTGCGCAGCGCCGCGGTCAGCGCCGACTGGCCGCGCGCCGCCGCGGCGCTGCGCTCGGCGCCGGCGAACCCGCCCACCATGGCGGCGACGCCGGCGGTCATCACCGCCACGGTGACCAGCATCTCGACGAGGGTGACGCCGCGCTCTCCGGCGCGCCCGTCCCGGGCCGCGCTCACCGGATCGCACCCGCGAGCGAGTAGATGGCGCTGACCATGGAGACGGCCAGGAACCCGACCATCACCGCGACGCCGACGATCAGCGCCGGCTCGGCGACCGCGGTCAGCCGCTTGATCCGGTACTCCAGCTCCTCGCCGTACATCTCCGACGCCTCGCGGAGGTGGACGTCCAGGGTGCCGGTCTCCTCGCCGACGCGGATCATCTGGGTCACCATCGGCGGGAACAGGCCGGTGCGCCGCAGCGGCCGGCTGAAGCCCTCGCCCACGGTCATCTGCGCGGCCACCTCGCGGAGCGCGCGGCGGTAGACCCGGTTCCCGGTGGTGGCGATGATCACCGGGAAGATCTGGGTGATCGGCACCCCGGCGACGAGCATGTCGCTGAGGGTGCGGCAGAAGCGCTCGACCGCCGCCGCCCGGGCCATGCGGCCGATCAGCGGCAGGCGCAGCACCACCCGGTCGCGGGCCATCCGGCCGGCGTCGGTGCGGAGCAGGCGGCCGCCGGCGAGCACCACCACGAGCGCCGCCAGGGCGATCGCCACGGCGTGCTCGCGGAGCGCGTCGGAGACCCCGAGCAGCAGCCGCACCGCCACCGGCAGGCCGGCGTGGTACTCGCGGAAGAGCTCGCGGAACTGGGGCAGCACGAAGGCCACCATCCCCGCGGCGATGATCGTCGCCATCGCCAGCACCACCGCCGGGTAGGTCATGGCGGAGTGGATGCGGCGGCGGGCGGCGGCCTCGCGCTCGATGTGACGCCCCGCCTGGCCGAGCACCGCGTCGAGGTCGCCGGAGACCTCGGCGGCGCGGACCATGTCGACCATCAGCGCCGGGAAGACGGTGGGATGGGCGGCGAGCGCCTCGCTGAGCGAGGCGCCGCGCTCGAGGTCGGAGACCATCGAGGTGCACGCCGCCCGCATCCGCGGCGCACCGCTCTGCTCGCCGATGGTGGTCACCGCGGTGGTCACCGGGATGCCGACCCGCACGAAGGTGGCCAGCTGGCGGCAGAACATCACCACCTGGGCGGGACGCACCGCGAAGGCCGCGGGGACGAGCGTCGACGGCGAGAGCGAGCGGCGGCGGCGGCGCACCTCGACGACCCGCAGCGAGCGCGCCACCAGGGCGTCGCGGACGTCGCCGGGACGGGTCGCCTCCATCAGTCCGCGCACCGGGTCGCCGTCGCCGGTGAAGGCGCGGTAGGCGTAGAGCTGCACCGCGTCTCCTAGATGATGTACACGGTGCGCATCACCTCGGCGATGGTGGTCCCACCGGCGTCGATGACGTCGCAACCCGCCTCCTGCAGGGTGCGCATGCCGCCGGCCACCGCGGTGTCGCGCAGCTCCGTGTGGGTGGCGCGCCGCACCACCAGCTCGCGGATCCGGTCGTCGAGCTGCAGGCACTCGAAGACCCCGGTGCGGTCGTAGAAACCGGTGCGCGCGCAGCGCGGGCAGCCGGTGCCCGTCCGCGGCGCCGACGGCGGCGGGCCGCCGCGCACCGACTGGTAGAAGGCCAGCTCCTCGCCGCGCGGCTCGTACTCGACGCTGCAGCGGGCGCACACCTGGCGCACCAGCCGCTGGGCGACCACGCCGACCACCGCCGAGGCCACCAGGAAGGGCTCGATGCCCATGTCGAGGAAGCGGTGCAGCGCCCCGATCGAGTCGGCGGCGTGGAGGGAGCAGAGCACCAGGTGGCCGGTGAGCGCCGACTGGATGGCGATCTCCGCGGTCTCGACGTCGCGGACCTCGCCGACCAGGATCACGTCGGGGTCCTGGCGGAGGATGGCACGCAGGCCGTTCGCGAAGGTCATCCCCGCGAGCCGGTTGATCTGGATCTGGTTGATGCCCGCGAACTGGTACTCGACCGGGTCCTCGATGGTGGTGATGTTCCGGGTGGCGCGGTCGAGCTCGTTGAGCGCCGAGTAGAGGGTGGTGGTCTTGCCCGCGCCGGTGGGCCCGCTGACGATCAGCAGGCCGTAGGGGGAGCCGATGATCCGCCGCATCCGGTCCTGCTCGTGGTGGCCCAGCCCCAGGTCGGTCAGCGGCACCAGCGAGCGCGAGCGGTCGAGCAGGCGGAGCACCACCTTCTCGCCCCAGATCGTCTCCACGGTGGCGACCCGGATGTCGATGGCGCGGCCGTCGACCTCCACCGCGATCTGGCCGTCCTGGCTGCGGTGGCGGTCGACGATGTCCATGTTGGCGATGATCTTCAGCCGCGACGAGATCGGCGCCGCCAGCGAGCGCGGCAGCGACTGGAAGTCGTGGAGGGCGCCGTCGACGCGGAAGCGGATGCGCAGGTGGTCGGCCTGGGGCTCGATGTGGATGTCCGAGGCGCGGTCGCGCAGCGCCTGGGTGAGCAGCAGGTCGACGATCTGCACCACCGGCGCGTCGGCCCGCAGCGGCAGCACCTCGGCGGGCCCGCGGTGGGCGTGGTCGGCGTCGACGGCGCGACGCACCGCCTCCTGGACCCGCTCGGTCACCGTGTAGTGGCGATCGAGGGCGCGCTGCATCGCCGCCGGGCCGGCCAGCTCGAGCACGGCCGGACGCTCGGCGTGGGCGGTCAGCGCCGCGACCAGGCCGGGCTCGTCGGGGGTGGTGGTGGCGGCGTGGAGGCGCCCCCTCTCGTCGAGGCGCATCGGCATCACCCCGCGCTCGCGCGCGAAGCCGGCCTCGACGGCGAGCACCGCCTCCTCCTCGACCGCGACCTGGTCGAGGTCGACGGGGGTGCGGCCGGTCTGCTCGCCGAGCGCGGCGAGGATCTCCGCCTCCGGGACGCCGAGGTCGAGCAGGTGGTCGCCGAGATGGCGCGGATCGCGACGCTGCCGGCGCAGCGCGGCCTGGACCGTGGAGGCGGACGCGGCCCCCCGCTCGACGAGCAGCTCGCCGAGCGGACGGCGCGACCCGGGCACCGCAGGTGGCACCGCGTCCCGCCGGAGCAGTTTCACCTCGTCTCGGTGGCCTCCGACGCTCGGTCGATCGCCGGGGCGCCCCTGAGCTCGATGGCGTCCCTGCCATGCCCGTCGGGCTCGGTGACGAAGTCGCCGTCCGGGTACGCCAGCGCGCGGGCCCGGAAGGCCAGCAGGTCCTCCTTGCGGAAGCGCCGGTGCTGCCCCGGAGTCACGAGGGCGGGCCGCAGCAGCCCCCGCTGGATGGCTCGAACCACCGTCGGCTTGCTGACGCCGAGCAACTCGGCCGCCTGCCCGGTGGTCAGGTACTCACTCATTCCCCACCTCGGTATCGTTCCCCTCCCGGCCTCCGCTGTGAACGGAGGCTCCCCGGAGCCCTCGGACTCCGGAACCGCTGACTGTTCAGCGCTACAAAGACAACGCGACGCGGGCAGAAGGCTTGCGTGAACCGACCCGACGTGAGCGTCCGGAAGGTCAGGAGCGTCGGTGGCGCATCACCCCGGTGCCGTGGTAGCCTGCTTCTGCGAACCGATGTTCGCGGTGGCCCCTCTCCCGTGGCGTTCCGTCACCGAGGCCCCATGCCCTTCCGCCTCCTGCACATCTCCGACCTCCATCTGGACCGCGCCTTCGCCGGCGTGGGCTGCTTCGGGGAGGTGGCACGCCGCCGCCGCGAGGGGCTGCGCGACGCCCTGCGGCGGGCCGGCGAGGCCGCCCGGCAGACCGGCTGCGACGCGGTCACCATCGGCGGCGACCTCTACGAGCACGAGCACGCCGGGCTCGACACCGGGCGCTTCCTGGTGGACACCTTCACGTCGTGGCAGCCGATGCGGGTCTTCCTCGCCCCCGGCAACCACGACGCGCTGCTCCCCGGGAGCCTCTACGAGCGGATGCGCTGGCCCGAGAACGTCCACCTCTTCACCGGCGCCACCCTCGAGCCGGCCCCGCTCGCCGGCGGCCTCAGCCTCTGGGGGCTGGCCCACCGCGACCCCGCCTGGAGCGGCGACCCGCTGGAGGGCCCCGAGGTGGGCGGCGGGGTCCACCTCGCCCTGTTCCACGGCGCCGAGCTGGGCGGCCGGCCCCCCGGGAAGTCGCTGCACGGCCCCTTCCAGGCCGAGCGCATCGCCCGGCGCGGGTTCGCCGCAGCGCTCTGCGGCCACTACCACCGCCGCCGTGTCGACCCCGTCGCCCGGCTGCTCTATCCGGGCAGCCCGGAGCCGCTCACCTTCGACGAGGAGGGGGGCCGCGGCCCGGTGGTGGTGGAGGTGTCGGAGCGGGGCATGGTCGACTACCAGCCGCTCACCCTCAACCGCTGGACCGCGGTGCAGCACGACTGCGACCTGGAGGGCTCGGGCTCCTCGAGCGAGGCGGTGGAGCGGGCTCGGGTGGCGGCGCGCGAGGCGCTCGCCGGGCTGGCGCCGGAGCGCACCATGCTCCGCCTGTCCCTCCGTGGCGAGGTCGACCCCGACCTCGCCCTCGACCTGCCGCTGGTCGAGGCGGCGGTCGCCGACGCCACCGGCGCCGCCACCGTGCGCCTCCGCGACCTCACCAGCCCGGCGATCGACCTCGACGCCGCCGCCGCCGACCGCACCGCGCGGGGCGCCTTCACCCGCTCGGTGCTCAGGGCCATCGACAACGAGGACGACCCCCGCGAGCGCGCCGTGCTCGGCGACACCCTCCGCTACGGGCTCCAGGCGCTGGGCGGAGCCGAGGTCGGCCTCCGATGAGGCTGGAGCGGCTCGAGGTCGGGGGGTTCGGCCGCCTCCGCGACCTGCGCCTCGACCTCGCCCCCCGGGTGACGGTGCTCTGGGGCGCCAACGAGGCCGGCAAGTCGACGGTCCACCGGGCGGTGCGCGTCGCCCTCTACGGCATCGCGGCGGGGGGGCCCGGGCGTGCCGTGGAGCGCAGCGACTGGGTGCGCTGGCAGCCCTGGGACGCGGGCAGCTACGGGCTGGCGCTGACCTACTCGCTCGGCGACGGCCGCCGCTACCGGGTCGCCCGCCGGCTGGAGGAGCGCGAGCAGGTCGCTCAGGTGCAGCAGATCGGCGGTCGCGACGTCACCGACCGTTTCCGCACCGGGCGGCTGGTGGTGCCCGGCCTGGTCCACCTCGGCATCGACGAGGCGGTGTTCTGCGCCACCGCCTGCCTCGGCGAGGACGGGCTGCGGCCGGACGCGCCCGACGCCGCCGCCCAGCGCGCCGGCCGCCTCCAGGAGGCGATCCAGCGGCTCGCCGACTCCGCCAGCCGGGCCACCGCCGCCGAGGCGCTGGCCCGGCTGCGGCAGGCGATGGACCGGGTCGGCACCGAGGCGCGCTCGCGCAGCCCCCTCGGCGCCGCCACGGCGCGGCTCCGCCGGGTCGAGACCGAGCTGCTCCGGGCCCGCGACCGCACCGAGGCCACCGCCCGGGAGATGGAGCGCCTCGGCGCCCTGGAGCGCACCGCCGCCGGCGCCGCCGCCCGCCGCAGCGAGTGCGAGCGCGAATGGCTGGCGGGCCGGCTGGCGGTGCTCGGCGCCACCCGGCGAGCCCTGGCGACGGCCCAGGAGGAGGCCGGCCGGCTCGAGACCCTGACCGAGACCTGGCGCGGCTTCGCCACCTTCCCGGTGGAGTGCGAGGAGCGGGTGACCGCCCTCGGCGGCGAGCTTCGCCAGCTCGAGGAGGTGGCCGCCGACGCCCAGCGCCGCTGGAACGACGCCCGCGAGCGCCTCCACGCCGCCGAGCGCCGCCGGGTCGAGATCGCGACGTCGATCCGCGCCCTCGGGCGGGTGCCCCGCCTCGACCGCGACGACCTCGAGCAGGCGCGCGCGCTCGCCGCCGAGGTCGCGTCGGAGGGGGCGGTGGCCCGGCGCGCCGAGCAGCTGCACACCGCGGAGGCGCGGGCGGCGGGGCTCCGCCGCGAGATCGCCGCCACCGGGCTCGCCTGCATCCCGCCCGGCGACCTCGGCGCCGTGGGTCCGCTGATCGCCACCGCCTCCACCGGCCCCCAGCGCCGCCGGCTGCGGCCGCTGCAGCGCGGCACCGGCGCGGTCGGGACGCTGGCCGCGCTCGGCGCCCTCGCCGCCGGCCACGGCCGGGTCGCGCTGGGGATCCTGCTGGCCGCGCTCGCGGTGGTCGCCGCGAGCCTCCTGGTCGAGCGCCTCGCCGGCGGGCCCGCGCAGGCGGCGCGACGCCAGCTGTCCCAGCGCTGCCCCGGGCTCGACCTCAGCGAGGAGGGCCTGCGCCGGGCCACCGGCCGCCTCCCCGACCTCCGGCGCCTCCACGCCGACCGCCAGCGCCAGGAGCTGCTGGTCGAGGCCGGCCGCGCCGAGCTGGAGACCGCCACCGCACGGATCCGCGAGCTCACCGCCCGCTGCCTGCAGCTGGCGGCGCGGATCCCGGTCGAGCTGCCGGCGCCGGCCGGGGCGGCCGAGCTCACCGCCGCCGACGGCCTCCTCGGCCGGGCCCGGCAGGCGCTCACCGCGGTCGCCGCCGCCGAGGACGCCGGCCGCCGCCGCGCCGAGCTCGAGGCCGAGGACGGCCGGCTGGCCCGCGAGGAGAGCGCCGGACGCGAGCTCCGCGAGGAGGCGGAGCGGAAGGTGGCGGCGCGCACCGAGCTCGCCGCCGAGCTGGCCGGCCACCTCGCCGCCGCGGGCCTCCCCGCCGACCCCGACAGCGCCCGCGCCGTCGCCGCCTTCCGCCAGGGGGCGGCGACCCGGCGCCAGTTCGAGGCCGCCCGCGACCGCCTCGACGAGGTCCGCCGGCGGCTCGCCGCGACCGGCGCGGGCGACGAGCGCGCCCTCGCCCGCCAGGCCGGGCAGATGGAGCAGGAGCTGCGCCGCCGGGGCGGCGACCCCGAGTTGGCGGCCCAGGGCAAGCCCCTCGACGCCACCGCCCTCCGCCACCTCGAGATCGCCGCCGAGCGTGCCCGCGACGCCGCCGCGGCCGCGCTCACCGAGGCCTCCGGCCTGCGCGAGCGGCTCCGCGGCCTCCTCGACTCGCTCCCCTCGATCGCCGACCTCGAGGACGAGCGCGCCGCCTGCATGGTGGTCCGCGAGCGCGCGCTGCGCCAGCTCGAGGCGCTGCGCCGGGCCAGCGCGCTCATCGAGGAGTTCGGCGCGGCGGGTCCACCGGGAGGTGGCACCGCGGCTCGCCGCCTCGGTGGCCGGCCGCCTGGCGCTGCTCACCGAGGGCGCCTACGACGAGGTCCACGTCGACCCGGAGCGCTTCGCGGTCCGCCTCCACAGCCGCGGCCGCCCCGACCTGATCCCGGTGGAGCACGTCTCCCACGGCACCCGCGATCAGGTCGGCCTGCTCCTGCGGCTCGCCCTCAGCGAGGTGCTCGGCGAGGCGGGCGAGCCGGTGCCGCTGCTGCTCGACGACCCGCTGCTCAGCTCCGACCCGCGCCGCCGCCGCACCGCCGTCGAGTTCCTGCTCCGGCTCAGCGCCGACACCCAGGTGCTGCTCACCACCGCCGACCCGGCGGTCGCCGAGCAGGTCGCGGCCAGCGGCATCGAGGGCTGCGCCGCGGTGAACCTCGACGAGCTCACCGCCCGCCGCGGGGTGCGGATCGCCTAGTGGCCCGGGGCGGCCGTGCCCTCGCCGCGGTGGTCGCCGCGCTCGTCGCCACCGGGGTGGTGTCGCCGGCGGCGGCGCCGGGAGCCACCGCGGAGAGCTGCACCGCGTCCTTCTACGACCACGGCACCACCACGGCGAGCGGCGAGCCCTTCGACGTCAACGCGATGACCGCAGCGCACCGGACGCTTCCCTTCGGCACCCTGGTCGAGGTGACCGACACCGACAACGGGAGGTCGGTCGCCGTCCGCATCAACGACCGGGGCCCGTATGCACCGGGGTGGTGCATCGACCTCACCCGCGCCGCCTTCGAGCGGCTCGCCCCGGCGTCACGGGGGGTGCTGCCGGTGACGGTCACCGTCGCCGCGCCGGTGACGACCGCCCGGGACCTGGCCGCCCGGATCCTCGCCGAGCAGCGGATCAGCCTCGCCACCATGCACCTCGACCCCCGCGGCGACGAGCCCCCGGACGGCGCCAGCGCGCGGGACAACATCACCGACACCGCCCGGGGGCTCCCGGCGAGGCGCAGCTCCTACGGGAAGGCGCGCGGCGGGACGGTCGTGCTCAGCGTCCCCATGCTCACGAGCATGCTCAACCGGGCGTCGGCGTTCACCTTCACCGTCTCCGAGATCGCCGGCGGGTCCCACTCCTCCCGTTCCCGAAGCGGGGCGGGGGTGGCGTTCGACGTCGACTCCATCAACGGCCGTCAGGTCATCCGCATCGGCGCCGACGAGCGGCGATTCATGGACGGCTGCCGTGCCGACGGTGCCACCGATGTGCGCTTCGAGGGGCTCCACATCCACTGCGAGTTCTAGCGGAGCGCTCGCCTCCATGCTCGCGGAGGCCGGCAGCTGAGCCGACCGCTGCGTGCAAACATGGCGGCATGGCTGTGGATGTCGTGACCGAGATTGAGATCCGGCGGGCGCGGGCGGAGGTGGCGGCGTTTGCGGCCGATCCGGACAACGCGACGGCGTGGTACCGGAACATCACGGCGGTCGAGTGGAAGACCCCGCCTCCGGGGGTGGTGGGGTCGCGGATCGCCTTCACCGCCCGGTTCCTCGGGCGGCAGCTCGCCTACACGTACGAGGTCCGCGAGGTCGTGCCCGGCGAGCGCTTCGTGATGAGCACCGCCGAGGGGCCGTTCCCGATGGAGACCACCTACACCTGGGAGGACACCGCCGCCGGCGGCACCCGCATGACCCTGCGCAACCGCGGCGAGCCCGCCGGCTTCTCGAAGCTCGCGGCCCCGCTGATGGCCGCCGCGATGCGCCGCGCCAACCAGAAGGACCTCGAGCTCCTCAGGTCGCTGCTGGAGCGCGCCTGACAGGTCGTGGCTCCCCGGCCGGCCGCGCCCTTACGAAGCCCCCACCGCCCGAAAGTACTCGGTGAGCTGCGCGAGCCCCTCGATGTCGACCACCTCCCGCTCGGCGAGGGGCAGGCGCACCACCGGGACGCGGCCGAGGCCGCCGAGGCGGGCGACCTGGCGCTCCTGGCGCTCGGCGAGGCGGCTGAGGACGAGGTGGGCCTCGCCGAGGCGGCGCGCGGTCTCGGGGCGCACCGGCTCGCCCAGCTCGGTGCTCAGCCAGGCGGCGGCGTCGCGGTCCTCGCAGAGGGTGGTGGCGGCGGCGATGCCGGAGCGGTCGGTGAGCGCGTCGGGCAGCACCCGGTTGACCGCGACCGCGCGCAGCGGCATCCGGTAGTCGCGCAGCCGGGCGCAGAAGAACTCGGCCTCGGTGAAGGGCTCGGGGTCGAGGGTGGTGACCACCACGAACCCGGTCCTCGCCGACCGCAGCAGCTTGTAGACCTCGGTGGCGCGCTCCTGGATGCCGCCGTACAGCCCCTGGATCTCGCGCACGAAGACGGCGAGCTCGCCGAGCACCTCGGCGCCGATCAGCCGGTCGGCCATGCGCGCGAAGGGCGCCGCGGCGACGTTGACCGCCCGCCAGCCCAGCCGCGAGGGGCCGGCCAGCCAGGAGAGCAGCCGCGCGCCCACGAAGTCGCTGAGCCGGTTGGGGGCCTCGAGGAAGTCGAGGGCGTTGCGGGACGGCGGGGTGTCGATGACCACGGTGTCGTACTCGCCGCCGGCGTGGAGCTCGTAGAGGGTCTCGAGCGCCATCCAGTCCTGCGAGCCCACGAAGGCGTTGCTGATCCCCTGGTAGAACCGGTTGGCGAGGATGCGCTCCGCCGACTCGCGGTTGGGAGCGTGGCGCTCCACCATCAGGTCCCAGGCCGACTTCATGTCGAGCATGGCCGCAACCAGCTCGCCTTTGGGCTGGATGCCCGCCTTGCGCAGCCGCGCCGCGGGCACCTGCACCGGCTCGACCCCCATCCTCCCGATCCCCAGCGCGGTCGCCAGCCGCCGTGCCGGGTCGACGGTGAGCACCAGCACCCGGCGATCCATTTCGGCGACCATGGCGATGCCGAGCGCGGCGCTCACCGTGGTCTTGCCCACCCCGCCGCTGCCGCAGCAGACCACCACCTCGAGGTTGCCGAGCTGCTCGGCGAGGCTGGCTCCGGCCGCCGCCGCCGACCTGACGGTCACGACGCCGCCGCCCGCAGCGCGGCGGCGACCGCGCGGGTGGTGGCGAGGCCCGGGCGGGCGCTCGTCAGGAGCGGGATCTCGATCACCGGCACCGTCATCCCCTGGCGCAGGCGGCGGGCGTGGGCGGCGCCGGTGTCGTGGAGCCGCTGGGCGATGCGGTCGCCCGCGAGCACCGGCCGGGGGTCGCCGCCGAGCCGTCGGGTGACCGCCTCGAGGTGCTCGGGGACGCAGAGATCCTCGAGCACGCGGAGCTGCCTCGGGGTGACCGCGGTGGTGAGGACGCGGTTGAGGAAGCAGGCGCCGAGCGCGATCGTGGTCTCGGCCCTGGCCCGGTCGTGCAGCTCCAGCGCCTCGGCGACCGGCATCTCCTCGGGCAGGGCGCAGACGGTGAGGAGCGAGCGCCGGGGGTCGCTGAGGATGGCGTCGATCCACTCCACCTGGGAGCGGACGATGCCGCCGCGGGCCAGGTCCAGCATCGCCCGGGCCGCCCCCAGCTGCGGGAGCACGTGGCCGGTCGCGGCGCTGTCGACGATGATCAGGTCCCACACCGGGCGGCCGCCCTCGACCCGCTTCGCCTCGTAGGCGATCTTGCCGATGACCAGCATGTCGCTGGTGCCGGGGAGGCCGGTGGCGATGAACTCGAAGACCTTGGCCAGCGGGGTGAGCCGGGTGAACCGCGGCACCTTGAAGTAGATGCGCAGGTACTCCTGCAGCGACTCCTCGGGGTCGAGCGCGAGCACGCTGACGTTGGGCTGCACCACCCTGGGCTGGAAGCCGGCGGTCGCCGCCCCCAGGGAGCGCGCCAGGTCGCCCTTGGCGTCGACCTCGATGCAGAGCACCCGGCGGCCCGCCTGGGCGCCGAGCAGGGCGAGGGCTCCGGAGATCGTGCTCTTGCCGGTGCCGCCCTTGCCGGCGACGAAGAGCAGGTTGCGGGAGAGCAGCTCGTCGAGGGTGCTGGCCGCCGCGGCCCGCGGCGAGGGCGCGCTCAGCTGGCGCCGGCGCCGGGTGCGGCGGCCGGTGCGCGGTAGCGGTCCTCGACGCCGAAGTTGACGGCGGCGAGCTCGGCGACGCGCCCCAGGTCAGCCTCGGTCAGCGGCGGCAGCGCGCCCGCGGCGGCGAACTCCTCGATCTGCCCCACCTCGCTCATCGTCGGCAGCACCGCGGCGAGCCCGGGCTGGGCGATGAGGTACTGCAGCGCCGCCTGGGCGACGGTGCGACGGCCGTCCTCCCAGAGGAAGGCGAGGGTCTCCGCCTTGTCGAGCAGGTCGGCGAGCATCTGCCGGTTGCGGAAGGAACGGTGGTCTCCGGGGGGGAAGACGGTGTCGCGGGTGATCCTCCCCTCGAGCGCGCCGGAGGCGTGGGGCACCCGGGCGAGCACGCTCGCCCCCACCGCGTTCGCCTCGTCGAGGAAGCGCCGGCCGGGATGCTGCTCGAGCATGTTGAAGACGGTCTGGACCACGTCGACGCGGCGCTCGCGCAGCGCCCTGACCCCCTCCTCCTCCCAGCCGATGGCGGGGCCGAGAGCGACGCCGTAGGCCCGGATCGAGCCCTCGTCGCGGAGCGTCTCGAGGGTGGCGAAGCACTCGTCGCTGTCGATGGCGTCGTGGCGGGGGTTGTGGAGCTCGTACACGTCGACCGTGTCGGTGCGCAGCCGGCGCAGGCTGTCCTCGACGCTGCGGCGGATGAACGCGCCGTCCCAGCGCTGGGGACGCTCGCCGTGGGCGTGGGCGCGCTCGCCGCCGAGGTCGTAGCCGCCCTTGGTGCCGAGCACGTAGCGATCGCGCGGCACCCCGTCGAGCGCCGCCGCCAGCAGGGTCTCGCTGACGCCGTTCTCGCCGTAGGAGTTGGCGGTGTCGAAGAAGGTGATGCCCTGGTCGAGGGCGGTGCGCACCAGCCGGGTGCCCTCCTCCTCGCTCAGCTTCCCGTACCAGCCGGTGCCGAGCACCCAGCCGCCGAAGCCGATGACCGAGACCTCCACGCCGGTGCGACCGATGCTGCGCTGCTGCATGTGTCTCGATTCTTTCACAGGCGGTCGGATCAGCCGCCGACCGACGCCAGCACCGCGGCCGCGTGGCCGGGCACCTTGACCTTCCGCCACGCCTGCTCCACCCGGCCGTCGGGCCCGACCACGAAGGTGCTGCGCTCGACGCCCTGGTAGGAGCGGCCGTACATCGACTTCTGCACCCACACCCCCATCGCCTCGCAGAGCGCCCTGTCCGGGTCGCTGATCAGGGGGAAGCCGATGTCGCACTTGGTGGCGAAGCGGTCGTGGCTGCGCGGCGGGTCCGGCGAGACCCCGTACACGGCGACCCCGCGCTCGGCGAACTCGCCGAGAAGCGCGGTGAACTCCCGCGCCTCGAGGGTGCAGCCGCTGGTGTCGTCCTTGGGATAGAAGTAGAGGACGGCGCGCCGGCCGCGGAGGTCACCCGAGCTGAGCCGCCCTCCCCCACCGGTCTCCAGGTCGAAGTCGGGAAGCGCGTCACCCACACCGACCGCCATCGCCTCAGCCTCCTTTAACACGCACAGAGCCGCCGCGGGCCTGCCCCGCGACGGCTCCGGAGTGTAGAGGGGGACCGGCTCAGCCGGCGGAGCCGCGCCGACTGCGCAGCGAGACGAGGAGGAGGATCAGGCCGGCGGGCAGGAGCAGCAGGCCGCCGAGACCGAGCGCCATGCCGGTGTTGGGGGCGGTCAGGCCGCTGCCGGTCGACGGGGTGGTGGCGGCGGTGGTGGCGGTGCCACCGGTGAGGCCGGTGCCGGGCAGGCCGACCGCCGAGGCGGTGAGCACGCCGGCAGCCTGGCCGCTCTGGCCGAGGAGGTCGCCGACGGTGCCGACCGCGGCGGTGCCCGCTCCCCCGTTGGCGCTCACCTGGAGCAGGATCAGGCCGACGACGCCGGGAACGGCGATCGGGATGCCGCCGGGGCCGGTCTGGTCGGAGCCGAGCAGCTTGGTGCCGTTGATGCCGACCACGTACGCCGAGCCGCCCTTGGTGCTCGACGCGTCGGAGTGGAGCAGCAGCACCACCAGCGCGCCGTCACCGACGTTGAGGTCGACGCCGTTGTTGGCGCCGCTGCCGCCGGAGCTGAGGCCCTGGTAGCCGGCCTCGCTGGTGGCCTCGAGCACCGCGAGAGTGATCAGGCCGCCACTGGAGTGGCCGGTCGGGCCGATCACCAGATCGACGAGCGCGGCCCGGGAGTGGGAGGACGAGCTGGTTCCGGGGGACGCCGAGGTCGCCCAGTCGGCGATCGCCAGGCTGAGCAGCGGGGCGGCGGGGAGGGCGATCAGGGCGCCGTTCGTCGAGCTGCTGTCCGACCTGCCGGCGGAGACGTCGTTGCCGAGCAGCCGGATCGCGGTCGCCCTGGCGCTGGCGGAGCCCGGTCCCGCGCTCGCGCTGGTGCAGCTGATGCAGGTGTCGATCGGGTTCACCTGGATCACGCTGGCGGTGGCGCCGCCGGGGGGCGCCGGGCTGCTGACGGTGTCGTGGGGCCGGCTGTGCGGCGCGGCCGGGCCGACCGGGACCGGGAGGGCCTTCACCGGGGCGGTCGCGGCGTCGGGAGCGGCGGGGACGACCGGGGCGACGGCGACCGCCGGGCCCACCGGGACGGCCACCCAGGGGTTGACGGCGGCCGCCTGCGGCTGCGCCGCCAGGGTGTCGACGTGCACGGGGGTCGGTCCCAGGCCGGATGCCCTGGCGATGACTCCGCCGAGCAGCAGCGTCGCGGTGGCGGCGGCGGCCACGCCGGTCAGAACCCGATTGCTCATCGCGGATCCCCTTCGTTCCCAGTCTGCCGAGAAGGCGGTGCGTAGGTTCGCATTTCGACAGTGGGGCTGTGGGGCGGGGCCCCTCGCGGAGGCCCTCTATACTCGGCCGGCCGTGCCCGCATCCTCCCGCCGTCGCCCCGCGCGCGCCCCTCGCCCCGGGGGCGCCGAGCGAGCCCCGGTCTCGGAGCCCTCCCCCCCTCCGCCGCCCGCCAGCCGGCCAGCGGCATCGCGCTGCGGTTCGTCAGCTGTGGCGTCCTCTCGCTCTGCTTCGGCCTGCTCTGGAAGCTCACCCTCGCCCCCCACCGGGTCGGCGTCGGCAGCGCCCTGCTCGGCATCCTCTTCCTGCTCCTCGGCTTCGTCGTCGGCGGCATGCTCTGGTACTTCCGCGACGTCCGCCTGCGGATGCGCGACCCCGCCCTCATCGCCGACGAGCGCCTCGTCTTCTCCTTCATCGTCTTCGCGCTCATGCCCTTCGCCGTGCTCGCCGTGGTGGGCCTGATCTGGGTGGTCGCGCTGGTGGCGAGGGCGGCGTAGCCCGGGGGCACGCCGCCGCCCGCATCGGTCCCCCGATCGGAAAGTTCCCGAACGGAGGGTACGCGCACGTAAGAATGGCGCCAGCGGCCGGGCAGGTCTCCTCTGGGGATGCAGGGCTGAATGGAGGCCCTCGGTCGCGGAACCGGAGGTGTGCCGTGAACGAGAGCGGCGGTCGTGGTCGGGTTCTGCAGCTTCTGCCGCTGGTGGTCACCATCGCCCTCCAGACGGCCATCGTCGGCGAGCTGGTGGTGGCGAATCGAGGCATCGGCCACACCGACCACACCCTGTCGGCGGTGGCCGCCTACCAGGGGTCGACGGACTCCCCCGGCGGCAAGCTCCAACAGCTCGACGAGCTGCACGGGCAGCTCGCCAGCGCCAACACCCAGCTGTCGGCGGTGAGCACCGACCGCCTGCCCGGCCTCGACGACCACGTCGTCCAGCTGCTGCAGGTCCTGGGGCGGCTCGAGGGTCAGCTGCGCAGCGTCGCGGGCGAGCTGACGACCCCCGGTGGCCAGGTCGCCGGCGACGTGCACCGGACCGCGGCCGGCCTCGGCCAGCTCGAGAGCGACGTCACCGCCATGCTGGCCTCGGTGCGGGCCCTCGAGGGCGAGAGCGCGCCGGTGGGGGCGATGGCGGCGGACGTGCACCGGATGGGCGCGGTGATGATCGAGCTGGAGAGCCAGCTGGTCACCCTGGTGGGGATCACCCGGGACCTCGGCGTTCACGTGGCGAGCATGGACCGGAAGATCCCCGGAATCCCGCTGCCGTGAGCGTGGTGCGGGACGGCTGGGTGACCCTCCCCACCGGGGCTCGGATCCACTACCAGCGCGCCGGCGAGGGCGAGCCGCTGCTGCTGCTCCACGGGATCGCGAGCTCGACCCGGGTCTGGACCCGCCTGATCCCCACGCTGGCGAGGGCTCATGACGTCATCGCCCTCGACCTGCCCGGCTGCGGCCGCAGCCACAAGCCCGAGAACGACTACTCGGTCGGCACCCAGACGGCCTCGATCCGGTATGTGCTCGACGCCCTCGGCGTCGACCTGGTCACCGTGATCGGTCACAGCCTCGGCGGCGCGGTGGCGATGAGCTTCGCCTACCACTACCCCGAGCGGGTGGGGCGGATGGCGCTGATCAGCAGCGCCGGGCTGGGCCGGGAGATGCATCTGCTCCTCCGCCTCGCCACCATTCCGGTGGTGCCGCGCCGGGTGCTCTCCCTGCTGGCGTCACCCCGGCTGCGGGTGCTGGGCCGGGCCATCCAGGTGGCGATGGACAGGCTTGGGATCGAACTCATGTTCCTCGACCGTTCGCGGCAGCGGACCGACATCGAGGAGCTCCTCGTCCACTTCGAGGACCCGGCGTCGCAGCGCGCCTTCTTCGGGATGCTCACGTCGGGAAGCAGCATCAGCGGCCAGGCGGTCTCAGCGCTCGACCGCCTCGGGATGTGGCTCTTCCCGGTGCTGATCGTCTGGGGGAGCAGGGACGGCGTCTTCCCCGTGGCCCATGCCGAGCGCGCTGCCGAGCTGGTCTCCCACGCCCGGCTCGTCGTCCTCGAGGGGTGCGGGCACTTCCCCCAGTTCGAGGCCACCGAGGGCCTGGTGTCGGCGCTCACCACCTGGCTCGAGGAGACCCGGCCTGAGCGGCTCGACCTGGACGCCCTGCGGCGGCGGCTCGACCGGCAGCAGGAGCAGCAGGGTGAGGGCCTACCGTGCCACCCGGCTGAGAACCACGACGACGAGCCCCAGGATCACCAGCCCCCAGGAGGCGACGCGGCTCCGGGGGTCCGGCTCCCAGCGCACCCCGACCATGAGGAGGGCGCGGCGGGTGAGCCCGGGGGCCACCGCCATGCCGGCGCCGACCACCGCGAGGGCGATGCCGATGATCCGCAGGATGCCGAGCCCCATCAGTTGAGCATGCCGCGGGCGCTGGCGTAGGCCCGCTCCACCTGGGCGCGGTCGGGGGCGTCGCCGGGGACGCCGTCGAGGTACCGGCGGAGGTCGCGCATGGCGCCGCCGGTGAGGCCGAGGCGCAGCCGCAGGGTGCCGCGCTCGCGGAGCTCGCCGGGGGCGTCGGGGAGGAGGGCGACGCAGCGGTCGGCGGCGCGGAGGGCGAGGGCCCAGTCCTGCCGGCCGGTGTAGAGGGCGCGGAGGTTGCGCGACATCCGCGCCACCACCTCGCGCACCCCGGTGGGGGCGAGCCAGGGCTCGAGCTCGGGTACCTCGGCACCGGTGGCCCGGGCCACCAGGCTCCGGGCCTGCTCGACGTCGACCGGCGCGCCGTCGCCGTGGGCGTCGACCAGGGTGCCGCCGACCCGCACCAGGAAGTGGCCGGGCAGCCCGATGCCCTCGACCGGGAGCTGAGCGCGGCGGCCGAGCGCGATCCACACGGTGCTGCAGCCGATGGGGTTGCCGGCGCCGCCCTCGAGGATCGAGTTGAGGTAGTGGTGGCGGGGGTCGCCGCCGTCGGCGCCGTGGAGACGGAGGCGGTCGCGGACGGTGTCGGCGAGCACCGCGACCAGCCCGGCCGCGGGCACCGCGCCGCCGCCGATGCGGGGACGGAGCTCATCGGCGACCTCGTCGAGGAGCGCGAGCCAGGGTGCGGGGTCGACCGAGGGGTCGTCCTCCACCGCCAGCCAGAGGGCCGCCTCGGCGAGGTCGGCGCCGGGCTGGGCGACGCAGGTGAGCAGGGCGGCGCGCGGGTCGAAGGCCATCAGCTTCGTATGATGCGCCGCCGATGGCGAGCCGGATCACCGACTCCTCCTCCCGGGCCGCGGCGCCGGGACCGGCGGGCCGCTTCGCGGTGGCCACCGGGGAGATGAGCGTCGCCGCCGCGGTGGCCGCGGTGCGCGAGGCCGAGCGGCTCGGCTACGAGGCCGCGTTCGCGGGCGAGGCGGGCCTGGAGGCCGATGCCTTCGTGGTCAGCGCCGCGGCGCTGGCGGCGACCTCGACGATCCACGCCGGGCCGGGGATCGCCAACGTCGTCGACCGCCACCCCGCCGCCCTCGCCCGCGGCGCCGCGAGCCTCGACCGGCTCGCCCCGGGGAGGGCTCTGCTCGGCCTGGGACGCGGCGACCCCGCCCACGCCCGCGCCCTCGGGGTCGAGCCCGCCACCACCGCCGCGCTGGAGGACGCCCTGCGGATCTGCCGCGCCCTGCTCGGCGGTGGCGGCGTCGACCACGCCGGCCGCCGCTGGAGCGCCCGCCTGGCGGCGGCGCCGGCGCGTTCCCGGGCGGGGGCGCCGGTGCCGCTCTGCCTCGCCGCGGTGGGCCCGGAGACGCTGCGGCTGGCCGGGGCGCTCGCCGACACCGTCCTGCTCAACTACGCGAGCGGCCCCGAGTACGTCCGCTGGGCGGTGGCCCGGGTCCGCGAGGGTGCGGAGCGGGCCGGCCGCGACCCCGGCGAGGTCGACGTCGCCGGATACGTGCTGGTGGCGCGCACCGACCAGGTGGACGCCGCGCGCCAGCTGGAGGCGGTGCGGCGCACCGTGGCGGCGGTGCACGCCCTGCCCGGGGAGGGCGAGCTGCTCGCCGCGCCCTCGGGCGGCAGCCCCTCCGGCTGGAGTCCGGACAGCCTGGGACGCTTCGCCGCGGTCGGCGACGCCGCCGCCTGCGCCGCCCGCCTTGAGGAGTACCGGGCCGCCGGGCTGGGCTGTGTCGTGCTCATGCCCGGGGCGATGCGGGCCCTGCACGGCGGTGACGGCGGCGGAGAACCTTCCCGGTAGAATCCGGTCCGTGCTGCTCCCAGAGATCGCGGGGCCCGAGGATCTGCGCGGTCTCGGATATGCCGACCTCGACCGGCTGTGCGCAGAGATCCGCCAGTTCCTCGTCGACGCGGTCTCGAGGACCGGCGGCCACCTCGGCGTGAACCTGGGCGTCGTCGAGCTGACGGTGGCGCTGCACCGGGTCTTCGAGAGCCCGTGCGACCGGATCATCTTCGACACCGGCCACCAGGCCTACGTGCACAAGCTGCTCACCGGCCGCCGGGAGATGTTCGCCTCCCTCCGCCAGCGGGGCGGTCTCAGCGGCTACCCCTCCCGGGCCGAGTCCGAGCACGACATGGTGGAGAACTCCCACGCGTCGACCGGGCTCTCCTACGCGCTCGCCGTGGCCACCGCCCGGCGGCTGCGCGGCGAGCGCGGCCGCACCGTCTGCGTGGTCGGCGACGGCGCCCTCACCGGAGGGATGGCCTACGAGGCGCTGAACAACATCGGTCACCACAAGCCCGAGATGCTGATCGTCGTCAACGACAACGGCCGCTCCTACGCGCCCACCATCGGCGGCATCGCCGAGAACCTCGCCCGGCTGCGGCTGTCGCCGCGCTACGAGGCCGCCAAGGACGCCGCCGGCTCGGTGCTGCGAGGTCTCCCGGTCGGCGGCGAGCTCGCCTACGACACCGCCCGCCGGATGAAGAACTCGGTGAAGCAGCTGGTCGCCCAGCCCTCGATCTTCGAGAGCCTGGGGCTGAAGTACGGCGGCCCCATCGACGGCCACGACATCCGCGCCATCGAGCGGGCGCTGCGCGACGCCGCCCACTACCGGGGCCCGGTGGTGGTGCACGTGGTCACCGAGAAGGGGCGCGGCTACGGGCCCGCCGAGGCCGACACCGTCGACCTCTTCCACGGCGTCTCCACCTTCGACCCGGTCACCGGGAAGGGGGGCAGCCGGGGCGCCTCCTGGACCGACCTCTTCGGCGAGGCGCTCTGCGAGGCCGCCGCCGCCGACCCGCGGATCGTGGCCATCACCGCGGCGATGGCCTCGTCCACCGGCCTGCTGGGCTTCGCCGAGCGCTACCCCGACCGCTTCTTCGACGTCGGCATCGCCGAGCAGCACGCCGTCACCTTCGCCACCGGCCTGGCGATGAGCGGGCTGCGACCGGTGGTCTGCATCTACTCGACGTTCCTGCAGCGGGCCTTCGACCAGGTCAACTGCGATGCCTCGCTGCACCGCGCCCCGGTGCTCTTCGTGCTCGACCGCGCCGGGGTCACCGGCGACGACGGCGCCTCCCACCACGGCGCCCTCGACCTCGCGTACCTGCGCTGCATCCCGGGGATGACGGTGTCGGCGCCGAGCACCCCGGACGAGATGCGCCGCCTGCTCGCCACCGGGCTGCAGGCCGAGGGCCCCTTCGCGCTGCGCTTCCCCCGGGGGGTCGCGCCGGCGGCCGCCACCGCGCCGCTCGAGCCCGTCCCGGTGGGCCGAGGACAGGTGCTCCGCGACGGCCGTGACATCGCCCTGCTCGCGATCGGCAAGATGGTGCCGGTGGCGATGATCGCCGCCGAGAAGCTCGCCGCCGCGGGGGTGAGCGCGACCGTGGTCGACGCCCGCTTCGCCAAGCCGCTCGACCCCGCCCTCGCCCCGCTGGTCGAGCGCCACCGTGGCGCCCTGACCATCGAGGACGGCACCGTGACCGGCGGCTTCGGCAGCGCCGTGCTCGAGGCGCTCGCCGCCGCCGGGGTGACGGTGCCGGTGCGGGTGCTGGGGCTGCCCGACGCCTTCATCGAGCACGGCCCGCAGGCCCGGCTGCTCAGCGACCTCGGCCTCGACGCCGACGGCGTGGTCGAGGCCGCCCGCGCCCTGCTCCGCCGCGACGCCGAGAGCGCGCTGGCCGGCTGAGGGTCCGAGAACGGCGAAGGGGCCGCCCGTCCCCGGGCAGCCCCTCCTCCTCCCGGGTCGCTCCCGGCTACGCGTCGTAGTACAGGGCGAACTCGTAGGGATGCGGGCGCAGGGCAACCGGGTCGACCTCGCGCTCACGCTTGTAGGCGATGTAGGTGTAGATGAGGTCCTCGGTGAAGACCCCGCCCTTCTGGAGGAACTCGTTGTCCTGCTCGAGCGCGTCGAGAACCTCGGAGAGCGATCCGGGGGTGCTCTTCACCATCGCCGCCATCTCCGGATCGAGCTCGTAGAGGTCCTCGTCGATGGGCTTGGGAGGCTCGATCTTGTTCATGACGCCGTCGAGGCCGGCCATGAGCATGGCCGGGAAGGCCAGGTACGGGTTGCAGGTCGGGTCGGGGGTGCGGAACTCCAGCCGGCGCGCCTTGGGGCTGTCGCTGTAGGTGGGGATGCGCACGCAGGCGCTGCGGTTGCGCGCCGAGTACACCAGGTTGATCGGCGCCTCGTAGCCCGGCACCAGCCGGCGGTAGCTGTTGGTGGTGGGGTCGGAGAAGGCGAGGATCGCGGGCGCGTGCCTGAGCAGGCCGCCGATGTACCAGCGGGCCATGTCACTGAGCAGCGCGTAGCCCTCCTTGTCGTAGAACAGCGGCACCCCGTCCTTCCACAGCGACTGGTGGGTGTGCATGCCGCTGCCGTTGTCGCCGAAGAGCGGCTTGGGCATGAACGTCGCGGTGTAGCCGTTCCTGTAGCAGACGTTCTTGACGATGTACTTGTAGGTGAGCACCTTGTCGGCCATCGTCGTCAGGGTGTCGAAGCGCATGTCGATCTCGGTCTGGCCCGCGGTGCCGACCTCGTGGTGATGCACCTCGATGGGGACCCCGGAGTCGAGCAGCGCCAGGGTGATCCGGCTGCGGAGGTCCTGCAGCTTGTCCACCGGCGGCACCGGGAAGTAGCCCTCCTTGTGCCGGGGCAGGTAGCCGAGGTTGGGCTGCGCGCCGTTCCTCCCGCTGTTCCAGATGCCCTCCTCGGAGTCGATGAAGTAGTACCCCTCGTGGGCGTTCTGGTCGAAGCGGATGGAGTTGAAGATGTAGAACTCCGCCTCGGGGCCCCAGTACGAGGTGTCGGCGATGCCGGTCTTGCGCAGGTAGGCCTCGGCCTTGCGGGCGATGTAGCGGGGATCGCGGCTGTAGGGCTCCCGCCGGATCGGGTCCTTGATGTCGCAGATGATCCACATCGTCGGGACGTCGAGGCAGGGGTCGACCGTCGCGGTGGAGGGATCCGGGAAGAGCAGCATGTCGCTCTCGTGGATCTTCTGGAATCCGCGGATGCTCGACCCGTCGAAGCCGATCCCCTCGGCGAAGAGGTCCTCGGTGAGCTCGCCGACGGGGATGCTGAAGTGCTGCCAGGTGCCGGGCAGGTCGACGAAGCGGAAGTCGATCATCTTGACCCCCGCCTTCCTGGCGTCGCTGATCACCTGCTTGGGCGACACCTTGCTCGCGGCCACGGACTCGTCGATCGCCATGGTTCTCCTCCTCCTCCACGGGGGCGCTGCTGCTGGTGATGAAGGCGCGTTCGCCTGCACTCGGCTGCGCCCGTCCCGATCGCACTGTATCGCCAGAGGGGAAACCGGCCTATGGACGGGGCAACCGAAGGGTACCGCGCCCAGCTTGTGCTCTGCGCACAAGGTCGAGGCAGGACACCGCCCCGAACATGGACGGCCTGCCCAAGAGCCGCCGGATCAGGCGGGGGGCTTGAGGGCGGCCACCTCCCGGCGGACAGCATCCTTGTCCTTGAAGTAGGCCCGATTGATCTCCGTGAACGCGCTCCACTGCGCGGGCACGTCCTCCTCGGCGTAGATCGCATCGACGGGACAGGGATCGACACAGGCGCCGCAGTCGATGCACTCATCGGGATCGATGTAGAGCATCCGGTCCTCGTCGGCGCTGATGATGCAGTCGACCGGACACACCTCGATGCAGGACTTGTCCTTGACGTCGATGCAGGGCTCGGTGATGACATAGGTCATGGGTTCGGAGGACTCAGCAGAGGCGGGCCCGGCCCTCCCGCGAAACCGAGCCTGCGGGTGGACCGCTGAGAGGCGGGAGGGATCCCAGTCTAGCCGAGCGGTCGGCCGCCCCGGCGCCAACCGGGGGCGAGGCCGGGCCCTGGAGCCCGACCCCGCCCCCGGCGTGGTCGTGGGTCAGTGTCCCCAGTGCTCGGGGACCCGGTGCTGGACGATGTCGTCGCCCCGCTCGCCGGTGCGGATCCGGACCGCCTCCTCCACCGGGAGGACGAAGATCTTGCCGTCGCCGACCTCGCCGGTCCGGGCGGCGCCGGCGATGGCCTCGACCACCCCCTCCACCCGGTCGTCGGGGATGACCACCATGACCATCACCTTGCGCTGCAGCGAGATGTTGGCCCGGGTGCCGCGGTAGTGCTCGGTGTAGCCACGCTGGTGACCGCAGCCCAGCACCTCGGTGATCGTGACCCCCGAGGCGCCCAGCGCATCGAGGGCATCCTGGACCGGCTGCAGCCGGTCCGGCCGGATGATGGCCTCCACCTTCTTCATGACCGGGCCTCAATCTTCTTCTTCGGGGTGGAGTTCGGGCCCGGCGGGTGGCTTGGGGGGCGCCTTGGGCGGCGCGACGTGCGCCGGCCCGGCGATGGCGTCGGGGTGAATATACGCCCCGCCCGGCACCGGCATGAAGGCCTCGGGATAGCCCCACATGCCGTGCTCACTGATGTCGAGGCCGTCGAGCTCGTGGCGCTCGTCGACGCGCAGACCGACCGTCTTCTTGATGATCCAGAAGAGGCCGAAGGAGAGGCAGAAGACGGTGGTGAAGCTGACGCTCACCGCCAGCGCCTGGGCGCCGAGCTGGTTGAACTTCCCGGTGTAGACCAGGCCGCCCGAGCCGACGCCGTTGAACTTGGCGAAGTCGGGGTCGGTGAAGAGGCCGCAGCTCAGCGTGCCCCAGATGCCCGCCAGACCGTGGGCGCTGAGCGCGCCGACCGGGTCGTCGAGCACCTTGTCGATGGCGATGACGCCGTAGACCACGATCAGTCCGGCGACGAAGCCGATGACGATCGCCCAGCCCGGCTGCACGTAGCCCGACGGGGCGGTGATGGCGACCAGGGCGGCGATGGCGCCGTTGCCGATCATTCCGGTGTCGAGCGACTTCTGCATCTGGTAGATGGCCAGCATGGCGCCGATGGCACCGGCGGCCGCCGCGATGTTGGTCACCACCACGATGTCGGCGAAGTGCAGGTTGGTGGCGTTCAGCGTCGATCCCGGGTTGAAGCCGAACCAGCCGAACCAGAGGATGATGACGCCCAGCTGCGCCAGCGGCATGCTGTGGCCGGGAATGGCGTTGGGTTTGCCGTCACGGCTGTACTTGCCGATCCGGGGTCCGAGCAGGAGCAGTCCGGCGAAGCCCGCGGTGGCACCGGTGAGGTGGACGACGGTCGATCCCGCGAAGTCCTGGGACCCGAAGTGGGTCATCAGCCAGCCGCCGCCGAAGAGCCAGTGGCTGATCATCGGGTAGATGAAGCCCGCGAAGGGCACCGCGAACAGGATGTAGACGATGAACTTCGTCCGCTCCAGCATCGTCCCCCAGACGATCGCCAGCGACACCGCGCAGAAGACGAACTCGAAGAAGAACTTCGCCGCCGCCGGCACCGTCGAGGCGTCGAGCGACGGGGTGTCGATGTGTGACCCCGGACGGAACTGGGGCACGAACCCGGTGTGACCGATGATCGATCCCAGGATGCCGGTCGCCCCGCCGAAGGCGATCGCGAAGCCCACCGCCCAGTAGACGATCGACGAGATGCTCAGGTTGACGATGACCTTTGCGACCACCGTGCCCACGTTCTTCATCCGGCTGAAGCCGACCTCGAGCATCGCGAAGCCGGCCTGCATGAAGAGGACCAAGCATGCGGCCACGATCACCCAGACCGTGTCCGCGGCGACTCCCGCCGCCGAGGTCGCGGTGGTGTCGTCGGCCGCGAGGACCGCCCCGGGGATCAGCGTCAGGGCGACCGCTCCCGCGGCGGCGGCTGCAAGCAAACGGGTACGACGGTGCACTGTGTTTTCTCCCACTCCCACACTCTGATCGCGTAGGGCGCGGATGCCGGACGGCTGCGACGCCCTTTGTGCAGAAAGGCTATCGGAGAACCGCACGCGGGCGATCAGGCGCACCGAACAGAATGTGCGCCGCGCCCTTTGGGCGGGAAGCACAGCAAGGTTGCGCGTGGCTCCCCCGGATTTGGGCGGGATACCCAGGGGCCTGACAGTCTGGTCAGCCGGCGTCGGCGGAGCTCACGATGACATGGCGCCGTCGCCCGCGGCCGCCCACCCAGGACCGGGCCGACTCGTTGTGAGCCGACCCGGCTGTGTGGGGGAGGGGGAATCCAGTTGAGGGGGCGGGTCGCCGGCCCCGGAGCGGCACGCGGGCGGTGACGCGGGGCGGCATCTTCGAAGGTAGGCCCCTTCACCCGTCCACAGCATCGGCGCGGCTCACAGCCGCGCACCCACGAAATGTGTGCGGCGCGTCGCAGCGCCGCCCCCGGCCGAGGGTCAGGAGGCGGCCTGGAGGACGTCTCGCACCTTCAGGCAGAGGTGCAGGTTCAGCCTCGTCTCGGGGTCGTCGAGGGTCAGCTGGGCGATGTCCTCGATGCGCCGGAGCCGGTAGAGGACGGTGTTGCGGTGGAGGTGGAGCAGCTGGGCGATCTCGGTCGGCGATCCGTGGCAGCGGAAGAAGGCGTCGAGGGTGGCCATCAGCCCGGCTCCGGTGCGCTGGTCGTACTCGACCAGGGCCTGGACCTGGTCCTCGAAGAACTCGCGCAGCTCGGTCTGGCCGTTCATCGCGTAGAGCAGCCGGTAGAGGCCGAGGTCGGCGAAGGCCACCACCCGGGCGCCGCCGAAGAGGCGGGTGCCCATGGTCAGCGCCTGCTCGGCCTCGCGGTAGGACGCGCGCACGCCGTTGATCCCCGGCTTGGCGCGGCCCAGGCCGACCGAGACCTCGCCCCCCACCGCCCCGGCGCACTCGAGGCGCAGGTCGGCGGCGAGCCGGCGCAGGTCGACCGCCGGCTGGCCGTCGATCAGCGGCACCACCGCGGCCACGGCGCGCTGCCGCAGGGTGGCCAGCGCCGCCGGGGCGCGGCGGCGGATCCACCCCTGGGCGCCGGCGACGAGCTGGTCGCCACGCACCCGCGGCACCTGCTCGACCCCGCCGTCGGGCCGGGCCACCATCACCACGGTCTCGCCGCTGACGTCGAAGCCGAGCCGCTCGGCGCGGTGGCGGACCGCCAACTCCGACGAGTAGGTGCCGGCGAGCAGGGACTCGAGGAACTCGCCCTCGAGCTCGTCGCGGGCCTGGAGGACGGCGCGCTCGCGGTCGAGCTCGATGGCGCACGCCGACGCGGCCCGGGCGACGGCGAGCCGGCTGAGCTGGTCCAGCTGGGTGTCGGGGGCGATCAGCGAGATGAAGCCGCCGATGCCGTCACGGACCGGCACCGGGGCGACCAGCCGGGCCATCCCGCTCTTGTGGAGCGCGAACTCGTGCACCGGCGGGTCGGCGGCGACCACGGCGATGCCCTCCGCCCAGCGGCGGACCCGCGGCCCCTCCTTCTCCAGGCCGGCGCGCAGGGAGTCGCCGTCGGCCGAGGCCGAGACGTGGCGGACGGTGCCGTCGTTGTCCTGCCACACCGCCGCCTGACCGGTGATCTCGGCGAGCCGGTCGACGATCGCCGGGGTGCCGGCGCCGGCGAGGGCCAGCTCCATCAGCTGGGTGTGGAGCTCCTGCTGGCGCTCGTGGAGCAGGGTGCGCTGATCGAGGATGAAGCGCACCACGGTCTGCTGGATGTCGTTGAGGTGGGCGCCGTCGGGGAGGTGGAGGAGCGGCATCATCATCCGCTCGGCGACGGCCACCGACTCCATCGAGGCCTCGCCGACCACCGCGACCGCGACCCCGCCCTTGTCGCCGAAGCTCTGGATCACCTGGGCGAGGTCGAGCCGCTCGTCGAGGAGCCGGATGCTGCGCACCGGCACGAAGGCCATCTCCCCGCCCTTGATGGTCTCGAACGCGGGCGGACGGGTGCGCAACGCCGTGGCCCATTCGACCCGCCGGTCGAGCCCGCCGCCGCCACCGAGCAACTCGGTGCCGTCCGGCATCGCCCCTCTCCACACATCCTTGACCGTGATCATCGTGTCGCTTCGTCTAGGCCAGGTCGAGGTAGTGATCCAGCTCCCATGGAGTCACCTGCATCCGGTACTCGCGCCATTCGAGCGCCTTGGCCTCGAGGAGCCGCTCGGCGAGGTGGTCGCCCAGGGCCTCCTGGACCACGTCGTCGTGACGGAAGGCGTCGACGGCGTCCTTCAGGTTGTCGGGGAGGAGCCCGACGTTGCGGCGCTCGAGCTCGACGTCGTCGAACCCGTAGAGCGACTCCTCGACCGGAGGCGGCAGCGGGAGCCGCCGCTTGATGCCGTCCAGCCCGCAGCGGAGCATCACCGCGTAGGCGAGGTACGGGTTGCACGAGGGGTCGGGGCTGCGCAGCTCCACCCGGGTGGTGGGGCGGCGGGTGACGTGGGGGATGCGGATCAGCGCGGCCCGGTTGGTACGCGCCCACGAGACCACGACGGGCGCTTCGAATCCCCGCACCAGACGCTTGTAGGAGTTCACCAGGGGGGCGAGCACCGCGCACATGCCGGCGGCGTGGTGGAGCTGGCCGGCGATGAAGTGCTTCGCGGTCTCGCTGAGGCCGTACTCGTCGCGCCCGTCGGAGAAGGCGTTCTCGTTGTCGGCGATCCGGCGCAGGCTCTGGTGGACGTGCATGCCGCTGCCGTTGAGCCCGACGAAGGGCTTGGGCATGAAGGTGGCGACCAGGTCGGACTGCTGCGCGATCGCCTTCAGGGTGTAGCGGAAGGTGATCACGTCGTCGGCCGACTTCAGCGCCGAGGCGTGGCTGAAGTCGATCTCGTGCTGTCCGGCGGCGACCTCGTGGTGAGCGGTGTTCACGTCGATGCCCAGGCTCTGCAGCGCCGCCACCATCGCCTGGCGGACGTCGACGCTGCGGTCGGTGGCGAAGTCGAAGTAGCCGCCGCGGTCGTGGGGCAGCGGCTCGAGCGCCCCGGTGGCGTTGTGGCGGAGCAGGAAGAACTCGATCTCGGGGCCGCACCGGTACTCGAAGTCCATCTCCAGGGCCATCTCGATCGCCCGCCGCAGCGCGCCGCGGGGGTCGCCGGGGTAGGGCTCGCCGTCGGGGGTGTGGGCCCAGCAGATCAGCCGCGCCGTCGGCGGGCTCGCCCAGGGCAGGACCCGGAAGGTCTCCAGGTCGGGCACCAGGAACATGTCGCTCTCGGCGGTGCGGGCGAAGGACTCGACCGACGAGCCGTCGAACCAGGTGCCGTGCTCGATGGTGTCGGGCAGCTGATCGGCGGGGATGGTCACGTTCTTGACCGCGCCCATCACGTCGGTGAACTGCAGGTCGACATACCGGATACCGGCGGCCTCCGCCTGTGCGAGCACGTCGGCGGCAAGGTCAGCAGGCGTTGTGCGAGTGGCCACGTCTCTCCAAACCCCCTCGGGGACCTGATCGTGACTGGGGCGTCGCGCCCAAGCCACGCGGTACCCGACTGATGGTACTCGGCGATCCCACCGAGTGGTTCGTGCACTGCGCACAAGGTGAGCCCGGCGATCTTGTGAGACCGCGCCCAAATGCCGCGAGATCAATCGCGGGCGAACTGCCCCGGCCGGCGTCCCTCGCCGGGCGGACCGGCGAAGGCCTGGGCGACCGCCATCCACTCCTCGGCGAGCGGGCCATCGATGCGGAGCCCGGTGTCGTCGCGGTGGCGGCGCTGGGTGACGGCCAGGCAGAAGTCGAGGGCGGTGCCGGTCACCCGGTCGGGGGCGGCGGGGTCGCCCCAGCTCCAGAGCCCCCCACCGGGGGCCTCGAGCTCGACCCGAACGTCGCCCTCGGGCGCGGTGCGCCCGTTGGTCCGGTAGCTGAAGGGGCGGGCGCGCACCCCGATGTGGGCGATGTGGCGGAGGCGCGGGGTCGGCTGCCGCGAGGCGCCCACGGCGTCGACCACGTCCTGGCCGTGGCACCAGGTCTCCATCAGCCGGGCCGTGACGAAGGAGACCGGGCTCATCGGCGGTCCGTACCAGGGAACCCGGGTGGCGGGGTCGAGGTCCCGGGCGGCCGCCTGGAAGCGCCCGCGCTCCTCGGCCCACCAGGCGAGCAGGGCGTCGACCCCGAGCCCGTGGCCGTGGGTGAGGTGCTCCCCGATCACCGCGTCGGGATCGGCGACGAAGCGCCGCACCTCGGCGGTGAAGGCCTCGGGGTCGACGATCGCCAGGGTGGCCCGGCCGTCGAAGAAGGCGAGGTGGGTGACCTGGTCGCGGACCGACCATCCCGGCGACGGGGTGGGGGTGTCGAGCGCGGCGTCGTCGAGCCCGCGGACGATGCGCTCGAGGTCGTCCTGCTCGGCGGTGAGGTCGGCGCAGACGCCGCCGACGCTGATGACCTCGGTCATGCCTGCGAACGGTACCGCGCCGGGGGCTCCGCACCGCCGCCGCCGTGCGCTGCTACCGTCGCGCCATGGGCTCCGGCGGTGTGCTCGACCAGCTGCGCGTTCCGGTGGTGCAGGCGCCGATGGCGGGCGGCCCCTCCACCCCGGCGCTGGCGGCGGCGGTGTCGGAGGCGGGCGGCCTCGGCTTCGTCGCCGCCGGGTACCGCACCGCCGCGGCGGTCCGCGACGAGGTGGAGGCGGTGCGCGCCGCCACCGCTCGGCCCTTCGGCGTGAATCTCTTCGTCCCCACCCCCGACCGTGCCGACCGCTCCAAGCTCGCCGCCTACGTGGACCGGGTGCGCCGCGAGGCGGCCGCCTACGGCTGCTCGACCGGCGATGCGGTCTGGGGGGACGACGGCTGGGAGGAGAAGCTGGCGATGCTCGTCGCGGAGAGGCCGGCGGTGGTCTCGGTCGCCTTCGGCTGCCCCGCTGCGGAGGTGGTCGACCGCCTTCACGGTGCCGGCATCGAGGTCTGGGTCACGGTCACCGAGCCCGCCGAGGCCGAGGCGGCAACCGCCGCCGGCGCCGACGCGCTGGTCGCCCAGGGGATCGAGGCGGGCGCCCATCGCGGCACCTTCGGCGACGAGGACGGCGCCGGCGAGATCGGCCTTCTCACCCTGCTGCGTCTCGCCGCCCGGGTGACCGACCTGCCGCTGATCGCCTCTGGCGGCCTCTGCGACGGCGCCGGGGTCGCCGCCGTGCTCATCGCCGGCGCGCGCGCGGCCCAGCTGGGCACCGCGTTCCTCGACACCCCGGAGGCGGGCACCTCGGCCCCCCACCGCGCGGCGCTCCGCGGCGGCCGCCGGACCCTGCTCACCCGCGCCTTCAGCGGCCGCCGCGCCCGGGGCATCGTCAACGGCTTCCTCGCCCGCAACAGCGCCCTCTCCCCCTCCGCCTACCCCCACGTCGTCAACCTGACGGCCCCGCTGCGCAGCGCCGCCCGGGAGCGCGACGACCCCGAGATGCTCAACCTGTGGGCGGGGCAGGCGTACACCGCCATCGACCACGGCGTGCCCGCGGCCCAGCTCGTGGAGCGGATCGAGAGGGAGATCGCGGAGGCGCTGGGACGGGGCTGATTCGCGGACGCCCGACGCCTCATGGGGTGCCGGCCCTGCGCCCCGACCGCCTCCAGCACCCGCCGGTGGCGGTGCCGACCAGCAGGCCGTCGTGGGTCTCGAAGCAGAGGTCACCCCCGGCGGTGCGACGGATGTCGTACTCGCCGTCGTGGTGCCGGTTGTGGTGGTACTCGCAGAGCGAGAGGAGGTTCCAGAGTCTCGTCGGACCTCCGTCGATCCGGTGGTGGATGTGGTGGGCATCGGTCCGGGTCGCCGGGATCGCGCAGCCCGGGTAGCGGCAGGTGCCGTCCCGGCCCTGCACCGCGCGCCGCATCCGGAGCGTGACCCCCGGCCGCTCGGGTCCGCCGCCGACCGACCTGCCCGTCGCGCTCGAGCAGGGTGACCATGGTGGCGTCGCAGCCCAGCCGCCGCGCCGCCGCGGCGGAGAGGGCGGGACCGTCGAGGATGTGGCAGCGCCCCTCCGGGGTCTCGCCGGTGAGCACACCGAGGTCGACGTGCACGACCAGCTGCGCCGGGGACGGCGCACTCCCGCCGCCGTGCCCGGCGGTGCACAGCGCGACCAGGGCGTCGGCGCGCAGCGCGGCGGCGGGATCGTCGGCGGGATCGGGATCCGCCGGCCGCTCCGAGGCCAGCCGGCGCGCCGCCTCTCGAGGGAGAGGCGGAACCGCGCCCCCTCCTCGGGCGGCAGCGCGCCGCGCAGCTGGAGCATGCCGAGGTCGTCCCACCAGCTGCGCAGGCCCCGCTGCGCCCGCTGAGCCCGGGCCCGGTCGGGGGCGTCGATCAGCGCCGCACGGTGCGCCTCCCGGCAGCGCCGCGCCAGCTGCGGAGGCGACGACTCACGCGCCACCTCCACCCATGCGCCCTGGTCCTCGGCGGTGGCGACGCTGCTCAGCATCCCGACGGTGTCGAGCGACAGCTCACCCGCGGAGAACGCCTCGGCGACCGCGGGCAGCTGGCGCGCGGCAACCCCGGCGCGCAGCAGCTTGTCGGTGGTGTACCGGTCGAACCCGAGGTTGGCCATCACCCAGTCCGCGCAGCTGCGCACTCCCGCCCGCCGCCACTCCCCGCCATCCGCGAATGCACAGACCAGCTCCGCCATCCGCGCCGCATCGGCATGCATCCGCACCGCCAGCTCGCGCATCTCGCACGACGGCGCCAAGCTGGTGCGCGTGGAGTGACTGTCAGGCATTGCGCTCATTGCAAGCAATTACACCAAACACATGTTCGCAATGAACGGCGCAAACCCCGGCACCCACGCGCAAACCGACGCAAACCCCTCCCCCCTGGCCAGCCAGAGATACACGCAGAGCCAAACACAACCACAACCCGCCCGCAATCCGCGCAAGAACCACCCCCCCTCACCGCACCCCCCGAATCCGCCTCACCAGCACCGTCCCCACGACGAAGCACACGGCGGCCCCCCCGAACACCACCCGAAACCCCGAGTTCGCCTGATGCGCATTCAGAGCGTCGAACCCCGCCCCCGCCACCGCGGGGACCACGTTCCCCGGCAGGCTCAGCGCCACATGGAAGAGTCCCATGTCCTTCGCCCCGGCCCCACGATCCGGCAGCGTGTCACACGCCAGCGCCCAGTCCACGGCGACGAAGAACCCGTACCCCACCCCGTACACCGCCCCCAGCACCAGCACCAGCGGCACCGAGGTCGGATACAGCACCACGAAGAGCACCGCCACCGCCGCCTGGAACGCCCCGCTGGCGTAGACGAAGCGCTTCCGCCCCAGCCGGTCACTGAGCCGCCCGCCGATCAGGCCGAAGGGGGTCGCGGCGGCCAGCACCACCAGCAGCCACAGCGGGTTGAAGACGTCCGGATTCGGCACCCCCACCACGTCGCGGAAGAACGCGAAGGTGAAGGGCGTGACCGCGCTGATCCCGGCGGTGACCACCAGCCGGGTGGCCACCACCCAGGCGAAATCGCCGCCGGCGAGTGGCCGCAGGAACGAGGCCACCCGCCGGCGCAGACCGCGGGGCGCCACGGCGGCGACCCGCGGGGGAGGAACCAGCGCCTCGAGCGCGGCCACCCGCAGGGTCGGCAGCAGCGACACCACCAGGGCGACGGCGACCACCGCGTAGGTCAGCCGGGAGCGATGGGCGGCGCTCAGGGCGGCGTTCGCGGCCAGGCCGGTGGCGCTGCCCGCGAGCTGCATCGTCGACAGCCAGCCGCTCGCCCTGCCCACCTCGGCGGCGGGGACCACATCGGGGATCAGCGCGGCGTAGGCGGCGGCGGCGGCGTTGCTGCAGGCCTGGCCGAGGGTGTAGCCGACCAGCACCTGCGCGTAGGACTCGGCGGTGAGCATCACCACCAGGCTGAGCACCGTCCCCGCGGTGCCGGCCACCAGGATGGGGCGGCGCCGTCCCCACCGGGTGCGCAGCCGGTCCGACCAGGCGCCCACCAGCGGCGGCAGCGCCATCGCGAAGAACGCGCCGGCGCCGAGCACCAGGCCGAGCGCCGCGCCGTAGTGCGCCCGCGGCACCAGGCCGGCGACCTGGGCGGGGACCAGGCTGGTGCCCACCGGGCCGTAGAGCACGTAGAGGCCGAACCAGAAGCTGCTCAGCGAGAGGTGGCGCCGCCGCGTCATCTCAGCCCGTCGGGGATGCCCCGGCCCGGCAGATCCGGGCGAAGACCGCCGCGCTCGGCTTGGGCCGCCGCTCGAGGGTGTCACGATCGACGGAGAACAGGCCGAACCGCTGCGAATAGCCCTGGGCCCACTCGAAGTTGTCGAGCGCGGTCCAGTGCAGGTAGCCGCGCACCTCGGCGCCGTCGCCGATGGCCTCGGCCACGGCGGCGAGGTGGTCGACGATGTAGCGGGGCCGCAGCTCGTCGTCGCGGTCGGCGACGCCGTTCTCGGTCACCACGATGGGCAGCCGGTAGGTCCTCCAGAGCCGCACCAGGGCGCGGCGCAGCCCCTGGGCGTCGATCGTCCAGCCGAAGGTGGAGAGCGGCAGCGCGGGGTCGGGATGCTGGCGGGTGAGCAGCCGGGCCGGGGCCCGGGGGTCGAAGGAGACCAGGTCGTCGGTGTAGTAGTTCACCCCCAGCCAGTCGAGCGAGCCCGCCGCGCCGGCGAGCCGCTGCCCCCACCCAACCGGCGGCCGCAGCCGGCCGTCGCGGCAGGCGTGGAGGAACCAGCGGTTCAGCAGCCAGTCGGGCACCGTCGCGGCGGCCCGGTCGAGGGGACTGCCGGGCCGCCGCGGCAGCATCCCGCGATAGTGGTGGGCCACCGAGACGCGGGCCTCGACGTCCTGGCGGCGGGCCTCGTCGCGGAGCGCGGCGGCGGCGGCGGCGTGCATCGCCACCAGGGCGCGCAGCGCCGCGAAGGCCTCGGTCAGCGAGCGGTGGCCCGGCGGCCACTCGCCGAAGCGGTAGCCGAGGGTGGCGAGGATCGCCGGCTCGTTCACGGTGGTCCACCAGCGCACCCGCCCGGCGAGAGCGCGCGCGCAGATCGCGGCGTAGCGGCCGAAGTGCGCGGGCGCGTCGGCAGCCAGCACCCCGCCGCGGTCGGCCAGCCACAGCGGGAGGGTGAAGTGGTGGAGGGTGACCAGGGGCTCCATGCCCAGCTCGGTGCAGCGGCGCGCCACCTGCACGTAGTGGTCGACGGCCTCGGCGTCGAAGCGCCCCGGCTCGGGCTCGATCCTCGACCACTCCAGCGAGAAGCGGTGCGCGTTCTGGCCGAGAGCGGCCAGATCAGCGAGGTCGGAGCCGAAGCGGTTCCAGTGGTCGCAGGCGATGCCCGACACGCTGCCGTCGGCGATCCGCCCCGGCTCGCGCTCGAAGCGCGTCCAGTCGTTGTGGTTGCCCCCCTCGACCTGGTGGGCGGCGCTGGCGCAGCCGAGCATGAACCCGGAGGGGAGTCTGATCACGGTGCTGCAGGGTAGTCCACGGGACGGCGATGGGATGCCAAGCCGTGACACGACGGCAACCGCCCTGTGGAGACCGGCCCCCAGGATGACGGCGTCACCTCTCGCCCCGTCCCTGGGATACCGCATGCCTGCTCGCCGTCTCGCCCGTCTGCTGATCGCGCTGCCCTTCGGCGCCGCCCTGGCCGCGCCGGGGCTGACGTCCTCCTCCGCCTCCGCCGCCGCGGCGCCGAGCCCGACCTGGACCCAGTCCCTCGGGTCGGGCTCGATGCCCACCGCCGGCGTCTCCCAGCCCTTCTCGGGCCCGGCCGTCGGCGACCTCCGCCACGACGGCCAGCAGGAGATCGTCACCGGCTCGCTCGACGGCAACGTGCGCATCTTCAGCTCCGCAGGGCAGCTGGTCTGGTCGCGGCAGACCGGGGGCGCGATCCAGTCCAGCCCCACCCTCGCCAACCTGCGGCTCGACGGCAGGCTCGAGGTGGTCGTCACCTCGCGGAACGGGGTGGTGAACGTCTACAACCCCGACGGCTCGGACTACGGCGCCAACTGGCCGCAGCGCGCCACCTTCATCCGGCCCTACAACAACACCGACTTCGTCCCCGACTTTCTCGCCTCCGCGGCGGTCGGCTCGCTCTTCGGCGACGGCACCCAGGACGTGGTCGCGGCCAGCCAGGACCACCGCCTCTACGCCTGGGACGCGAACGGGAACATGCTCGCCGGCTTCCCCATCAACCTCTGGGACACGATCTTCGACACCCCCGTGCTCGTCGACCTCGAGGGCCGCGGTCAGCGCGACATCGTGATCGGCTCGGACAGCAACGGCGGCGTCGAGCCCAATCCCAAGGGCGGGGTGTGGTGGGCCTTCCGGCCCGACGGCAGCCTGATCTGGAAGCGCCTCCAGGACGAGGTGCCCTGGTCGTCGGCGGCGGCCGCGATCCTCAACCCCGGTGACCCCCAGCCGAGCGTCGTCGGCGCCACCGGCCACTACTTCGCCCAGACCGGCAACCCCGGCGCAGGGAAGTACGTCAACGTCTACAGCGCCAACGGCAACGACCGCTTCGGTCACCCGCTGGCGACCGCCTCGCAGAACTTCAGCTCGCCCGCGCTCGGCGACCTGCTCGGCGACGGCAGGCACGACATCGTCCAGATCAGCGAGAACACCCAGGTCTACGCCTGGGACCCCAACGGCAACCTGCTGCCGGGCTGGCCGGTGACGCCGGTCAACGGCACCCAGCTGGGCTCGCCGATCATCGCCCCGGTGGGCGGTGCCTGCGGCCCCGGCAACGGGGTGTGGATCCCCGGCTGGTACCACCTGCTCGGCTACTGCAAGAACGGCGCCCTCGGCGTGGACATCCCCAACGGCACCATCCCCCAGCCCCATCCGGCCACCGCCGCGCCCACCGTCGCCGACCTCGGCGGCGGCCATCTCAGCCTGGTGGCGGTCTACCAGAACGACGCCAACAACACCAGCTGGTCGGTCGGGGTGTGGCCGCTCCCCGGCACCACCACGATGCCCTCCGGGGCCTGGCCGACCTTCCACGGCAACGCCCAGCGCACCGGCACCCCGGCGGTCGTCGCCGACACCGCCCACAACCAGGCGTTCGTCAAGAACCTCTACCACGACGTCCTCGGACGCTCCTCCGCACCGGCCCAGTCGGAGGTCGACTTCTGGGCGGGCCGGCTCGACAACGGCGGCTTCCGCTCCTGGGTGGCGTCGGCGCTGGTGGGCTCGACCGAGGCCCACGGCCACGTCATCGACGGCGACTACCAGCGCATGCTGAACCGGCTCCCCGACCCGGGCGGGCGCGCCTACTGGGTCGGACAGCTCGACGCGGGGGCCTACAACGAGCTGCTGCTCGGCCTGATCGGCGGCTCCGACGAGTACTTCGCGAAGCAGGGCGGCACCTACACGAACCTGGTGGTCGCGCTCTACCGCGACGTCCTGAACCGCGCCACCTCGCCGAGTGACGCCGGGTTCGGCTACTGGATCAGCCATCTCCAGAGCGGCATGCTCCGGTCGTACCCCGGGGCCTTCTTCGCCAACTCCCACGAGTACCACGCGCGGCTGGTGGACGGCTGGTACTCCCGCTACCTGTTCCGCACCGCGGACACCCAGGGCCAGGAGTTCTGGGCGACCTACCTCGACCAGGGCCACCGCGACGACGTCACCATCGTCCAGCTCGCCTCCTCCCCCGAGTACTTCGCGCACCCCTCGTTCTTCTAGCCCGATCCACACCGCGCCGGGACCGGCGCGCCCGTAGACACTCGGCCCCGTGAGGGGACGAGCCGGGCGCGCCGCCCTGGCGGCCGCCACCGCGCTGGCGGATGCTGCTCGGCGGCGCCGGGGCGGCGGCGGACGGCCTGCCCGCGCCGGGCGTCCCGCCCCCCGGCGCCAACCAGCCCGGCTGCCGGCCCAGCCCGGCGCACCCCGACCCGGTGGTGCTGGTGCACGGCTCCTTCGAGGACATGACCCGTACTGGATGCGCTTCCTCGGCGGCGCCGCCCGGGTCCGGGGCCTGGTCGGGCTGTCGCCGTCGAACCACGGCACCACCCTCGCCCTGGCACCCGTCGCCGGGCGCAACGGCTGCCCCGCCTGCGCCGACCAGGTGGCGGGCTCCGACCTCCTCCGCCGTCTCAACGCCGGTGGGGAAACCCTCGACGGGGTGAGCTACACGGTGGTGCAGACCACCCACGACGAGGTGGTCACCCCCCCTACGCCTCCGCCTTCCTCAGCGACCGCGGGTCGCCGACGTGACCCTGCAGGACCGCTGCCCGCTCGACCCCGTGGAGCACGTCGGGAGTCGACGACCCGGTGGCGGTGCAGTGGGTGGTCGACGCCCTCGCCCACGACGGGCTCGCCGAGCCGGGGTTCAGACCGGTCTGCTGAACCGGTTCTCGACGCTGCGGCGCATGGTCCGGAGCCAGTGGCCGTCGAGCGCCCGCTGCACCTGGATGTCGCTCCACCAGAAGGGCACCAGGGCGAGCTGCTCGCGCTCGACCCGCAGCCCGCGGACGAGCAGGCGGCGGCGCACCGGCACCCCGTAGTCGCGCCGCCAGCACACCTTGTAGAGGAGGTAGAGGGCCACCCAGCCGAGCAGCCCGGCGAGGGCGTACTGGGGGTGGGCCTGGAGACTCTGGATCATGACGCCGAGGACGATACCCCGCCGCCGGCGCCGCGGAGCCCGGTGTTGCACGCTCGTCGCCCACGCCCGGAGGTGTGATCGGCCGGTGGCGGTGAGCGCACCTCACCGCCGCGAACTCGTCATCGGCATGGGCGACGTGGTTTGATCGGCGGTCCACGAACATGAACCTCGCCACCGAGCTCACCGTCCCGGGGCCTCCGCAGGCCGTCTTCGACGCGCTCGTCGACGCCCAGCGGGCGGCCGACGCCGTCCCCGGTGCCCGGCTGACCCCGGCAGCGGCGGCGCCGCTCGCCGACCTGGCCGAGCAGCCCGGGGTGGGCGCGGAGCTGAAGCTGCAGGCCGGCGGCTCCCAGATCACCTACCGCGGCCGGGTGGTGCCCCGCTCGGCGGACCGGGCCGCCGGCACCCTCGCCTGTAGCATCGACGCCCGCGAGGCCCGCGGCGACGGGGTGCTGCGGGGCCGGCTCGACCTGCGCCTCGACCCCGACGATGCCGGCACCCTGCTCCACCTCGACGCCGAGATCGAGATCACCGGCCGGGGCGAGCGCCTCGGTGAGGAGCGGCTCCGCGAGGCCACGATGCGGCTGCTCCAGCGCGTCGCCACCCGCCTCGGCGAGACCACCGGCGAGCCCGAGCCCGAGCCGGCGGAGGTGGCGGAGCTCCCGGTGGTGACCCTGGGCGCGATCGAGGCCGCGCCCGACCCCGAGCCGCGGGTGCCCGGCGAGATCCGGCTGATGACCGCGCGGCCGCTGCCGCTGTCGACTCTGCCGGTGAGCGCGGGCGGTCTCGACGACCTCTGGGTGGCGCTGCGGCGGCGGCCCTGGGCGGCGCCCCTGGCGCTGGCGCTGGTGGTCGCGGCGGTGCTGCTCGGCCGCCGGCTGCGCCGCTCCGAGAGGCGAGGGCTCCTCTAGCCGCCCCACCCCCAGCCGGCGGGAGCGCTGCCGCCGCCGCCGGAGGTCGCCGGCGAGGGCGAGGGTCCGGGTGCCGGCGAGGCCGCCGCCGACGGCGACGGCGACGGCGAGGGCGACGGGGAGCTGCTGCCCTGCTGCGCCTCCTGCGTCTTCAGCTGCTGCCACTGCTGAGCCTGCTGCTGCTGGAGCGCCTGCTGGTCGCGCTGATGCTTCTGCTGCATCGCCAGGGTCTGCTGGTCGTGCTGCTGCTGGAGCTGGGTCGACTGCTGCTTCTGCTGGGTCTGCATCTGCTGCCACTGCACCGCCTGCTGCTGCTTCACCGCCGTGCGCTGCGACGGCGCGGTCTGCTGCAGCTGCTGGGCCTGCTGGTTCTTCATCTGCTGCTGCTGGGCCTGCTGCTGCTGCTGGAGGGTGAGGTTCTCGCGCTTCTGCTGCTGCTGAAGCGAGGTCGAACTCGGTCTGCTGCTGGGCCTGCTGCTGCTGGGTCTGCTGCGCCTGCTGGGCCTTCATCTGCTGCTCGGCGGGGGTCAGCGGCGGCGGCGTCGGCTTCGGGGTCGGCGCCGGCGTGGGCGCGGCGGTCGCCACCGGGGCGTTGACCACCCCCGCCGGCGGCGGCGGCGGCGCCGCCGGGGGAGCCACGGCGCCGACCACCGGGGGCGGCGCTGCCACCGGCGGGGCGGGGGTGGCGGCGGCGTGGGCGGAGGTGGAGGGCACGACCACCGCGGGGGCGGCGGACGGCGCGCTCAGCGGGGGCAGGGCAGGGAACGGCTCCACCGGCTGGATCGGCGCGGCGGGGCCGCTGACCGCGGTCGGCGGCGCCGCGGTGTAGGGCGAGGTGGGGACGATCCCCGGCCCCATCAGCCGCAGCGCGACCACCAGGGCGGTGCCGCCGGCGAGCGCGGCGGGCGCCGCGATGAGCACCCCGCGCCGCCGCCAGCCGGGGGCGTCGGGCTCGGGCGCCGACAGGCGATGGATCCGCATGCGCGTCTCCCACGGGCCGGCGTCGAACGACGGCCCCGACCGTGAACCACGGTCCACTCATGGCCGGCCTCGCCAGGGCCCGGCTTCCTTCCACGGCCGAGTGTATCGCCCATTGACCCGGAGGTCATCCCCCCTTCGGGGGTGGCGATCGCCGTGCTCAGGTGGCGGGACGGGCGGGCTCGCGCTCGTTCATGGCGACGTTGAGCCGGCGGAGGAGCAGGGTGAGCCGGTCGCGGTCGGCGTCGCTCCAGCCGTCGAGCACCTGCCGCAGCGGGGCCCGGCGGGCGGCGCGGATCTCGTCGACCCGCTCGCTGCCCCGCGGGGTGGTGTGCAGCTGGGCGCAGCGGCGGTCGTTGAGGTCGGGCCGGGTCTCGACCAGCCCGGCCGCCTCGAGTCGGGCGATGTGGCGGCTCACCGTGGACTTGTCGAGGTGGAAGTGCCGGGCCAGCTCGCCGGTGCGCATCGGGCCCTCGTCGCGCAGCGCCACCAGCAGCGGGAACACGGTGTGGTCGATGTCGGGGCCGTGATCGGCGGTCCAGAGCCCGCGGAGCACCCGCCGGACCAGCAGGGTCAGCTCCCGCTCGAGCGCGGTCATCGCCTCCTCGGTCATCGTGCCGCCACCTCCACCGCCGGCTCGGCCGGAGTGCCGATGACCCCGGAGGCGACCTTCTCCATCAGTCCCAGCATGGTCTCCAGCTCGTGCTCGTCGAGCGCGGCGATCATCTGGCCCCGGGCGCTGCGGGCGGCGGCGCGGTAGCGGCCGACCAGGTCCACCGCCCGCTCGCTCATCACCAGCTCGGCGCAGCGGCCGTCGCCGGGATCGCACCGCTGCACCAGGCCGCGTTCGTGGAGGCTGGAGGCGAGCCGCTCGGCGGCCTCGGGGCCCATCCCCGGCACCGCCGCCAGCTCGTCCATCGACAGGGTGGCGCCGATCCGGCCGGTCAGCCCGAGGGTGCGCAGCGCCTCGACCTCGACGTAGGTCAGCCCGGTCACGGCGTCGGCGAGCTCACGGCGGAGGTCGGCGGGGATGAGGGTGCGCACCTGCCCCTGCATCACCGGCTGCAGCGCCAGGAAGCGCTCGACCAGCGAGGCCTGCGGCGAGGGCATGCCCAGGCCGACGCCGACGTGGCGCGCCGCCATCGCCGGGTCCTCGCGGCCGCGGAGCTGCACCTCGGGGAGCAGCAGGGTGAGCAGGAAGGCGAGCAGGGCGATCGGCACCCCGACCTCGAACACGGTGGCGACGGCGCCGGCGAAGGCGTCGAGATAGCCGCTCCGCACCGAGGCGGGGAGCGCCTGCAGCGCCGACGGGCGGCCGCCGAGGTTCCCGCCGATCCGCGCCAGCGCCTGGGGCGGGAGGTCGCGGGCGAGGTTGGAGGTCAGCGCGTCGGTGAAGATCGCGCCGAAGATCGCGGTGCCCACCGATCCGCCCACCGAGCGGAAGAAGGTCGCCGCCGAGGTGGCGACGCCGAGGTCGCCGCGCCCCACGCTGCTCTGCACCACCAGCACCAGCACCTGCATCACCAGGCCCAGGCCCAGGCCCAGCACCACCATGTCGAGCGAGACCGTTTTCTGGCCGGTGTGGGCGTCGATGCGGGAGAGCAGGAGCATGCCGGCACACATCAGCGCGGTGCCGGCGATCGGGAAGACGCGGTAGCGGCCGGTGCGGGAGATCACCTGGCCGGAGACGATCGAGCTGGTCAGCACCCCGCCCATCAGCGGCAGCAGGAGCAGCCCGGAGTTGGTCGCGGAGGCGCCGGTGACCAGCTGCAGGAACAGGGGCAGGTAGGTGATGGTGCCGAAGAGGGCGAGGCCGACGATGAAGCCCACCGCGCTCGCCACCGTGAACACCCTCATCCGGAAGAGGTGGAGAGGGAGGATCGGCTCGGCGGCGCGGCTCTCGACGAGCAGGAAGAGGGCGAGACACACCACCGAGGCGATCCCCAGCCCGACGATCTCCGGCGAGCCCCACGGGTACTGGCCGCCCCCCCAGGTGGTGAGGAGCACCAGGCTGCTCACCCCGGCGGCGAGCAGCGCGGCCCCGAGGACGTCGATGCGGTGCTCGACCCGCCCCGGGGGCAGGCGGAGCACGATCGTGGTCACCACCAGGGCGAGGACGCCCAGGGGGACGTTGACGTAGAAGACCCAGCGCCAGCTGAGGTGGTCGGTGAAGAAGCCGCCGATCAGCGGGCCGCCGATCGACGAGAGCCCGAACACGGCGCCGAAGTAGCCCTGGTACCGGCCCCGCTCGCGGGGGCTCACGACGTCGGCGATGATCGCCTGGGCGCAGACCATCAGCCCGCCGCCGCCCAGCCCCTGGACGGCGCGGAAGGCGATCAGCTCGAGCATGTTCTGGGCGAGGCCGCAGAGGACCGAGCCGGCCAGGAACAGGACGATGGCCACCTGGAAGACGCCCTTGCGGCCGTAGAGGTCGCCGAGCTTCCCGTACAGGGGGGTGCTCACGGTGGCGGCGAGCAGGTAGGCGGTGACCACCCAGGAGAGGTGCTGGAGGCCGCCGAGCTCGCCGACGATGGTGGGCAGCGCGGTGGAGACGATGGTCTGGTCGAGTGAGGCCATCAGCATCCCCAGCATCAGGGCACCGATGACCAGGCCGAGCTCACGGCCGGCGAGCGGAGCGCCGGTGGCGGCGTCCTTGGGCAGCTCGGATGCCGGAGCGGTGGCGCTCTCCATCCGGGCGATGGTAGCCGCCCCGCCGGACCGAACTCCGCGGCAGGTTGCCAGAGCTCCGGTCACGTGAGATCGGCGGCTCCACCGATACACTCCGGAGGATGAGCACGGAGGCGGGCGTCCCCGCGACCGCGACCCGGGCGGAGATCGCCACCCGGGCGCGCCTGGTGGTGCTGCGCCTCGCCCGCCGGCTGCGGCGCACCGCCGACGGCGGCCTCACCGCCACCCAGCTGTCCGCCCTCGCCACCATCGAGATCCGGGGGCCGCTGCGACTCGGCGACCTCGCCGCCCAGGAGGGCATCGCCGCGCCCACCGTCTCCCGCCTCGTCGACCAGCTCGAGGGCGCCGCGCTGGTGCGGCGGCGGACCGACGCCCGCGACGGCCGCTCCTACCTGGTCGAGCTGACCGCCGGCGGCGAGGCCCTGCTCACCCAGCTCCGCTCCAGGGGGACCCGGCTGCTGGAGGCGGCGATGGCCGGCCTCAGCGCCGAGGACCAGGCCGCGCTGGTCGACGCCGTCCCGGTGCTCGAGCGGCTGCTCGACGCCATGGGCGAGGGTGCCCCGCCCGGACCCTGACCGGGCCGCTCAGATGCCGAGGGCGTCGAGCAGCCGGTCGTTCTCGGCGGGGGCGCCGACGGTGATGCGCAGCCGGTCGGCGTGGCCGCCGGCGAAGTGGCGGACCAGGATGCGGCGCTCGCGGAGCCGCGCCAGCACCGCCACCGCGTCGCCGCCCGGAGGCCGGGCGAACACGAAGTTGGCCTCGGAGGGGGTGAGCTGCCAGCCCGCCGATTCCAGCCGCGCCGAGAGCCGGGCCCGCTCGGCGCGCACCCCGTCAACGAGGCGGCGGTGGTGCTCGTGGTCGGCGAGGGCGGCGGTCGCACCGGCGAGGGCGCAGCGGTCCACGGGGTAGGAGTCCTTCACCGCGAGCAGGTCGGCGATCAGGTCGGGGTGGCCGACCGCGTAGCCGACGCGCAGCCCGGCGAGGGCGTACCCCTTCGAGAAGGTGCGCATCACCACCCAGGTCGGATGGCGGTCGAGAAGGGGGATGCAGGACCCCGGGGCGAAGTCGCAGTAGGCCTCGTCGACGGCCACGACGCCGGGCGCCCCGGCGAGCAGTTCCTCGAGCGCGTCGGGCGCGGTCCACACCCCGGTGGGGGCGTTCGGGTTGACCACGAAGCGCAGCCTGCCCTCCACGGTGCCCAGGCCGGCGGGCAGTCCGAGGTCGGGCTCGAGGGGCAGCTCGACCGGCTCGACCCCGAACAGCCGGGCGAGCACGGGGAGGAGCGAGTAGGTGGGCACCGGCCAGACCGCGCGGTCGCCCGGCTCGCAGTAGGCGCGGAACAGGCAGTCGATGACCTGGTCGCCGCCGTTGGCGACGAAGACCGCCGCGGGCTCGACGCCGTGGTGCCGGGCGAGGGCCGAGCGCAGCGGCTCGCCGAAGGGGTCGGGGTAGCGGTGCAGCAGAGCCGCCGCCGCCGCCACCGCCGGCGCCACCGCGCTGGACGGCCCCAGCGGCGCCTCGTTGGTGTTGAGCTTGAGCCAGCCGTCGCCGTCGGGCGGCTGCTCGCCCGGGGTGTAGCCGAAGTCCGCGCCGAGCGAGGCGCGGCGGAGTGTCGACATCAGCCGGGCGGGGCCGCCGCGCCGCCGCCGCCGCCGCCCCCGCCGCCGCCACGGCGCCGGCGGCGGCGGCCGGAGGGGACGGAGGAGGGCACCGGAGGCACCGGCACGTCGAGCTCCAGCTCGGCCGCGGGGATGGCCAGCACCGCCCCGGTGGCCTCGAGCTGAACCCGCACCAGCTCGCGGGGCACGTTGATGTCGCGCACCATCGCGCTGCCCTCGGCGACCTCGACGATCTGGCCGGGCTTGGGCAGCCTCGACTTCAGCTCGACGTACTGGTCGTTCTCGTAGACCAGGCAGCACTTGAGCTTGCCGCACATCCCGTTGAGCTTGGCCGGGTTGAGCGGCAGCCCCTGCTCCTTGGCGTGCTTGATGGAGACCGGCTGGAACTCCTTGAGCCAGGACGAGCAGCAGAGCCGCCGGCCGCAGGGGCCGTAGCCGTCCTGGAGCTTGGACTCGTCGCGGGGGAAGATCTGGCGGAGCTCGACCCGGCGCTGGAAGATCGCCGCCAGGTCGCGGGCGAGCTCGCGAAAGTCGATCCGTCCGTCGGCGCTGAAGTCGAAGAGGATGCGAGTGCCGTCGAACGACGAGGTGGCGGCGATCACCTTCATGTCGAGCCGGAAGGCGTGGACCCGCTCCTTGGCGACGCGCACGTGCTCGGGCCCCTGGTCCTCCAGCTCGCGGCGACGGGTGAGGTCGTCGGCGGTGGCGCGGCGGATCACCGGCTTGAGCTCGGCGGGGAGGAGCGCCTCGGCGATCTCCGCCGGGGCGAGCACCACCTCACCGATCTCGGGACCGCGGGCGGTGTCGGCGAGCACGTTCTCGCCGAGGGCGAAGCCCTCACCCGCCGGGTCGTAGTAGGCGAGCGGGCCGTTGCGCTTGAACTTCACTCCGATGGCGAGGGGCATGGTGGCTCCGGGATCAGCGCCGTCGCGGGGCGCGCGGCTTCGGGGTCCGCTCAGCGGAGCCGGCCGGCCCCTCGAAGGCGGCCCCGACGTCCACGCCGGCCGTCCGCGGGGGCGCGGGGGTGACGGTGAAGATGTCGAGGAAGAGAACCTCGTAGCTGAGGCGGGGGACAGCGTACTGCGCCACCTGGTCGGCGGTGTCCACGCAGCGGCCGAGGATGCCGGCGATGCGCTCCGGCGTCAGGGTCTGGGCCCAGCTCGCCGCGGCGGCGCGGAAGGGCTCCCAGACCGCCAGCTCGGGTGCCCCGGCGGCGATGCAGGCGACGTCGCGGACGAAGCCGCTCCAGGCGGTGACCTGGGTGAGGGCGCGCTCGCGACCCTCGGCGGTGTTCGGGGGGGCCAGCGCCGCGGCCGCCTGCAGGGCGCCGCCGCGCCCTGAGCCGGCGGCGGCGAGGAAGGCCCCCACCGCCTCGATCTCGACCCGCATCGCCCCGGGCTGGGTGGCCAGCTGGAGGGCGCGACCGGGCCGGCCGCCGGCGAGGGCCGCGGCACCGCCGGCCAGGCCGGCGGCCACCCCGTGCACCGCGCAGAGCCAGGCGCGGATCTCGCCGGCGGGCACCGGCGCGCAGCCGAGCACCTGGCAGCGGGAGACGATCGTCGCCGGCAGCCGCTCCGGGTGGGCCGCGCAGAGCAGCAGGTGGGTGCCCGGCGGCGGCTCCTCCAGGGTTTTGAGGACACAGTTGGCGGCATCCTCGGTGAGCCGGTCGGCGCGGCCGATCACCGCCACCCGCCGGCCGCCCGCGTAGCTGCGCAGCCCGAGGAAGTCCTGCAGGCTGGGACCCGACTCCGGGGTCCCGCCCCCGTGCCGCATCCGCGCGATCTTGATCCGCTCGTCGTCGGAGTCCTCGAGCCAGTGGTCGGGGTGGGCACGGAGCCCCCCGGGCCAAACGGCGGCGTCGAGCACGGCGGCGGCCACGACCTCGGCGAGGGTGGTCTTGCCCACGCCGTCGGGGCCGGCCAGGAGGGTGGCGTGGGCAAGGCTCCCGTCGCGGACCGCACGGTCGAGCCGGGTCGCGACGGGGACGTGCCCGAGCACGTGCATGCGCGCCATTCTCGCGCAGCGCGGCGGAGTCGCGGCCGGACCGCCAGAAAAGGGGGGGCCGAGGCGTTTCCCTCAGTTGATGAGAGGGACGGGTGGAATGCGTGGTCGTGCCGCCGGCGCGGTGGTGGGAACGGCCTGCGTGCTCCTCGCCGGCCAGGCGATCACCGCCGCGGCGGCGACCAGCGCACCCAGCGACCCCTGGTTCAGCGCCGGCCGGCAGTGGGGCCTGACCCAGGCGGGGTTCCCCGCCGGGTGGTGCGCCTCCTCCGGGGCGGGCGCGCTCGTCGCCGTCGTCGACGGCGGCGTCGACTTCGGACATCCCGACCTCGCCGGCAAGGCGGTGGGCTCGTACACGGTGCCCGGCGTCGCCCCGGGAATCACCGGTCATGCGACCCACGTCGCCGGCATCGTCGCCGCCGACACCAACAACGGCGTGGGCATGAGCGGCGCCGCGCCGGACGCACGGCTCTACTCGGTGAAGATGCTCGACGCCAGCGGTCAGGGCACCTCCACCGACCTGGCCGCGGGGATCCGCTACGTCACCGAGCAGGTGGCACCGAGCTGGCGGGGTCCGGTGGTGCTGAACATCAGCGTCGGCGCCACCACCTCGAGCACGCCACCGGAGGTGGCAGCGGCGATCTCCGACGCGTACGCCCACGGCCTCGGCGTCGCCGTCGCCGCGGGCGACCAGCCGGGCACCAGCGGCTACGCCCAGATGGACCGCCAGGCGATGGTGGTCGGCGCTCTCAACCAGGGCGGCGGGGTGGCGTCGTACAGCCCCACCGGTGGGGTCAACGTCTTCGCCGCCGGCGGCGAGAACCTCGGCGGCACCAACGTGGGCACCGGGATCATCTCCACCTACACCGGCGGCGCCTACGCCTGGCTGACCGGAACCTCGATGGCCACGCCCCACGTCGCCGGCGCCCTGGCGCTGCTGATGAGCACCGGGCTGACCAACCAGCAGGCCTACGACCGCATCCAGGGCACCGAGGGCCCGGGCGGAGCGCTGCGCGTCGACCGCGCGCTCGGCCGCAGCGGCGGCTGCGCCCCCGCGGCCGTCCCCGTCCCGGCCCCCGCCCCGGTGCGGTCCGTGCCCCGCGCCCAGGTGCCGCCGGTGACCGCGGCGGCCCCCGCACCCGCCAGCGTCCAGACCGCCCCTCCGCTGACCGCGCCGGCGGCGACCGCGGCTCCGCTGGCGCCGGTGGTGCCGAACACCAGCACCGTTCCCTACGACGAGACCACCCACCCGCTGCGCACCGTCACCGGCACGCCTCCGCCGGTGGCGACGGTGGCGAGCCCGCAGAGCGGCCTGCGCGGCCTCCTCGCCACCACCTCGACGGGGGTGCGCACCGACGCCGGCCGGGTCACCCTCGCCGCCGCGGCCGGCTTCGCGGTCGCGTACCTCAGCAGCCTGGCGCTCTGGCGCCGCCTCCAGCGGGGGCGCGCCGGGGCCCGCTGAGCCGGGCGGGGCCGCCGATAATGCGCCGGTGACCCAGGCTCCGACTGGCGACCCCCGCCGGCTCCGCGAGGTGCTCGACGCCGCCGGCTACTCCGAGCCGGCGGTGCTCGCCGCCCTCGGCCTGCCGCGCCTGCCCGAGGTGCTGGGGATCCAGCGCCGGATGCTGCTGCACCGCACCCGGGGCGGCTCGCCGCTGGAGACGCTGGTGCGGCTCCTGATCCTCGGCGAGCCGGTCGGCGACGGCGCGTTCGCTGCCGCGGTGGCGCCGACCCGCCTCGTCGACTGGTTGCGCACCGGCCTGGTGACCGTCGACGGCGGCACCGTCCGCCCGCTGGTGCGGCTGCGCCCCCACGACGACCTGCTCCTCGCCGTCGACCCGCCCCGCGGCGAGGACGACCCCCTCCGCAGCGAGTTCGTGATGGGGGTGGGCAGCAGCTCGATCACCCTCGCGGAGCTCACCGTGCGCCGCCACAGCCGCCGGACCCTCGACCTCGGCACCGGCTCCGGGATCCAGGCGCTGCGCGCCGCGCCCCACAGCGACGCCGTGGTCGCGGCCGACCGCAACCCGCGGGCGGTGGCCTTCGCCGCCTTCAACGCGGCGCTCAACGCCGCCGGCAACGTCGAGGCGCGCCACGGCGACCTGTTCGGGCCGGTCGCCGGCGAGCGCTTCGACCTGATCGTCTCCAACCCGCCCTTCGTGATCTCGCCGGAGCGTGGCTACCTCTATCGCGACGCCGACGTCGAGGGCGACGCGATCTGCCGCCAGGTGGTGCGCGAGGGAGCCGCGCACCTCGAGCCCGGCGGCTTCTGCCAGCTGCTCTTCAACTTCGCGGTGCCCGCCGGCGGCGACTGGCGCGAGGTGGTCGGAGAGTGGTGCGCCGGCACCGGGTGCGACGCCTGGGCGATGTGCGCGGAGATCCAGGAGCCCGAGATGTACGCGACCGTGTGGATCACCCACACCGAGCCGCCGCACCGCCACGAGGAGCTGTTCGAGACCTGGATGGATCACTACCGGCGCCGTGGCATCGCCGCCATGGGCAGCGGGTTCCTGGTGCTGCGGCGTGCCGAGGAGGGCCGCAGCCCGTGGTTCCACGCCGAGGAGGCGGCCAGCCGCGCCCCCGGCGACTGCGGCGACCAGATCCTCCGCGGCTTCGCGCTCCGCGACCTGCTGGATCGGCTGCCCGGCGAGGAGGCACTGCTCTCGGCACGGCTGCGGCTGTCCCCCGACACCCGCCTGGAGCAGAGCTGCACCCCCGGCGCGGAGGGCTGGGAGGTCGAGCAGACCAGCGTCCGGCTGGTGCGCGGCCTCGGCTACCAGGGGGTCATCGACCCCCACGGCGCGATGCTGCTGGGACGCTGCACCGGCGCCACCCCGCTCGGCGAGCTGCTCACCGACCTGTCCCGCGACCTCGGGGTCGAGCTCGGCAGCCTGCTGCCCGGCGCACTGCGGGTCACCCGGAGCCTGATCGAGCAGGGGTTCCTGCTGCCGGCGTGACCCCAGCCCGTTCTACGCGGGGCCGTTCTTGACGATGTCCCAGCCGCCCTTGACCGGCGTGTCGGGGCTGCCGTCCGGATGCTGCGGGGTGTAGTCGAAGTGGATGTTCCCACAGCTCAGGTGGACGTCGTCGTGCGGAGTCTCGTCACCGCCGCCCCCGCCCGAGCTGTAGCTGCTGACCAAAACGCTGCCCATGGTGATCTTGAGGAAGTCGAACCCCGCACCCCCGGACTTGCGCAGGCTGACGATGGCATGGGTGAAGTGCGAGCCCGCCGCGCACGCCTGGAAGAGCAGCGGCGAGGCCTTGCTCACCGGGGTCGAGAAGCTGAAGTCGTTGAACGTGGCCTTGCCGGCACCGCCGCCGGTCGTGCTCTGGGTGACGTGCTGGGTGATGCCGAGGTTGTACCCGGAGATCTGGATCTCCCCCGGGTGCTTCGCGTCCTGGCTCTCGCCGGTGGGGCTGGGCTGGCCGGCGGTCGCGGGCACGAGCTTGAGGAAGGCGTCAAATGCCACGCTGATGGTCCTCCGCGGCGGTGAGCGTCAGGGTGTAGCGGGCGCATCCGCGCCCGCCGGCGGCGTCGGTCTGCTGCTCGGCGACGTAGCTCCCGGTGGCCCCGGCGTAGCGGCCGGTGCCGCCCACCACGGCGAAGGCGCCGGTTCCCGAGGCCACCGCCGGGGCCGTGCCCATCCCCAGGATGGTGCCGTCGCGGAGGGACAGGCTGTGGGTCTCGATCGCCCCCACCGGCCAGTCGTCGGAGGAGAGTGGCGCGACGGTGCAGTGGGACACCCCGGTGAGGCTGCCGACCACCGCGCCGCCGGCGTCGACGAGATCGCCGAGGAGGGTCAGGCGCGCCCCGTGCTCGACCGGCACGCCCGCCCGGCCCCCCACCGGGACCGCCCGCAGGCGGCGGGCGTGGAGGACCACGGTGGTGGCGGTGCGCGGCACCGCCGGGAGCGGCACCGCGGGCGCGGCGGCGGCGCCGTCGCGCACCCGGCCGGCGACCTCGAGACCGACCGCTCCGGCGAGGAGTGCGACCCCGCTCCTGAGCGCTCCCCGGCGTGTCCAGACCTTCATCTCGATCCCCTGTCCCGCGCGGCCCGTGAGCGCGGCGGAGCCTACCCACGGTCCGCGGGAGTGTCAACCACGCCGCCGTCAGGCATGCGCCGTTCCTGACACCGATGTCCGCTACGGTGCCTGGATGATGCCCCCGTCGACGGGAACGTTCGCACCGGTGACGTAGGATGCTGCCGGCGACGAGAGGAACACCGCAACCCGCGCGAATTCCTCAGGGTCGCCGAACCGGCGCAGCGGGATCGACCGCGCCTGCTCCTCCATCACCTCCTCCGCGGTCTGCCCCTCGGTGGCCCGCGCCCGGGCCAGCGCCACCGCGCGACCGGTGCGCACCATCCCCGGCATCAGCGTGTTGACGCGCACCGGCGCGATCTCGGTGGCGAGCGACTTGGCGAGACCGAGCACGGAGGCGCGCACCGCGTTGCTGAGCACCAGGTTGCCGATCGGCTGGCGGATCGACAGGGAGGAGATGAACAGCACGCTGCCCGCCTCGGATCGCTCCAGCCACGGTAGGGCGGCGCGCACCAGCCGCACCGCGCTCATCAGGGTGAGGTCGTGGGCCCGCTGCCAGGCGGCGTCGTCGAGCTGGCGGAAGAACCCCGGTGGCGGGCCGCCGGCGTTCACCACCAGGGCGTCGAGCCGGCCCAGCTCGCCGGCCACCGCCTCGAGCGCCGGACCCGCCTCGGCGGCCTCGGCGAGGTCGGCCACCCGGGTGACGGCGCGGACCCCGTGGGCGCGCACCGCGGCCGCCGCCTCCTCCAGCGCCTCGGCGCCCCGGGCGCACATGCCGACGTCGGCGCCCTCGGCGGCGAAGCACTCGGCGGTCGCCCGCCCCATCCCCTGGCTCGACGCCGCCACGAAGGCGGCGCGGCCGCGCAGTCCCAGGTCCACGGCGAGAGTGTATGGCGCCTACGCCACCGCCTGCGAGGCCGGGTGCGGCCGCTCCATGAACAGCCGCTTGCGCCACACCAGGTAGACGACGATGGCGATGTTCACCAGCAGCGCGACCACCTTCAGCGGGGTGGCGCGGCGGAGCACCTCGGAGATCTCGAGGGGGAGGAGGGCGGAGGTGGCGAGCACCACCAGGTACTCGGCCCAGCGCTTGCGGAGCATCAGCCCCACCCCCTCGACGCACTCCAGCAGCCCGTAGAGGATGGCGGCGACCCCGATGGCGTCGGGGTGGGAGCCGAGCCGCTCGAGCCCCCAGGTGAGGATGCGGCGCCAGAGGTGACGCCCGGGCTCGAGCACGAGCTGGACCTGGAGGTCGTCGGCGATGCGGTGCAGGTCGGTGGTGCTGCCGACGGCGACCAGGACGACGCCGCCGACGAGCAGCACCGCGCCCTTGATGAACCGTTCCAGGATGATCAGGCGGATGACCCCGTCGACCTCGATCTCGCGGGTCATCTCCCAGCGGAGCCAGGCGAGCAGGGCCCGGAGACGGCCCATTCAGTCCACCGCCGCGGTCTGCCGCGACTGCCGCCAGACGAACCAGATGCGCTGCACCGCGGTGATGTTGGTGAGCAGGGCGAGGATCCAGAGGACGGGCAGCAGCAGCGGCGGCACCAGCAGGCCGATCACGGTGAAGACCACCCGCTCGGGGCGGGCGAGCAGGCCGCCGTCGCAGACGAAGCCGAGCGACTGTGCCCGCGCCCGCACGTACGACACCAGCAGCGAGCCGGTGAGCGCGGCGATCACCAGCATCGGCTCGACGGTGTGGTGGCCGTTGAACAGGAAGTACCAGAGCAGCCCGATGTAGGTGAAGCCCTCGGCATAGCGGTCGGTGGTGGAGTCGAGGAAGGCGCCGTAGCGGTACACCTTCCCGGTCACCCGTGCGACGGCACCGTCGAGGACGTCGAAGAGGCTCGCCAGCAGCAGGACGACACCGCCGACGATGAGCTGGCCGGCGGCGATGAGCACCCCGCTGACGGCGTTGATCAGCAGCCCCACCACGGTGATGGTGTTGGGATTGAGGCGGTCGAGGCCGAGCAGCCGGACCAGCCGGCGGGCGCCGGCCCTAACCCAGTCCTGGAACCGAGTCGTGAACACCGGCAGCCACCATGTGCAGGCGCGCCCGGGCGCGCGCCTCCGAATAGACCTCGAGGACCGCGTCGACGATGCGCGCCCAGTCGTACCGTCGAGAGGTGAGCAGACCCTGCTCGGACATGCTCCGGCAGGTGCCGGGCTTGTCGAGCAGGTCGAGGATGGCCCGCGTCCAGGCCTCGGACTCGTCGCGGGGGAGCAGGATCCCGTCCCGCCCGGGTGTGATCACCTGGCGGAACCCGGGGATGTCGGAGGCGAGCACCGGCACCCCGCTCGACATCGCCTCGAGGAGGACGATGCCGAAGCTCTCGCCGCCCAGGGCCGGCGAGCAGAAGATGTCGGCGGAGGTGTAGCAGCGCGGCAGCAGCGCCGATTCGACGTGGCCGAGGAAGCTGACGTCGGGGATGCCCTCGGACTCGACGTAGCGCTCGTAGCCCCAGCGCATCGCGCCCTCGCCGACCACCACCAGGCGCACGTCGTGCCGCCGCCGGCGCACCTCCGCATAGGCGTCGAGCAGGGTGGGCAGCCCCTTGCGCTGCTCCAGCCGGCCCACGAAGAGCAGGGTCGCCTTGCCCGGGGTGCGGAGCGCGTCGAGCGGCTCGAGGCCCGCCCGGAAACGGGAGGTGTCGATGCCGTTGGGCACGACGTGGTAGTCGCCCGCGAAGTAGCGGCTGACGAAGTCGCGAGCCGGCGCGCTCACCGCGATGCAGGAGTGCAGCCGCTTGAAGTACCGCTTCAGGAAGGGGCGCCCGTAGTAGTAGCCGAGGTTGCGCCGCTGGAAGGCGTGGAAGGTTCCCACGTTGGCACCGCGGTGGAAGCGGAGCACGGTGATCGGCAGCGCCGGCACCAGCGGCTCGTGGTAGTGGACGACGTCGAACCCCTCGGCGTCGAGCAGCTGCCGCACCCGGCGCACCAGGTGGAAGCTCAGCGCGATCCGCGCCACCGAGCCGTTGCCGGGCATCGGCACGCTGCGGCCGATGCGCACGTACCCGGGGATGTCGTTGTCGTCGTCGACCTCGTTGCTGGGCGCCATCACCGTGACCTGGTGGTCGCGGGAGCGCAGCTCGGCGGCGAGGTGGCGGACGTGCTCGCTGACCCCGCCCGGATGGGTGTAGTCGTACGGCGAGACCAGGCAGATCTTCACCCCGCCACCGCCGCGGCGCGCCCGTTGGCGGGGGGGTCGGCGGGCCAGAGCTCGTCGAGCACGTGCCACTGCTCAGGATGCTCGCGGATCACCCGCTCGAGCAGCCGGAGCAGCTCGGAGGCGACCCGGCGCACCTCGGGGCCGCGCTCGGCGGCGGCGTCGTGGACCACCTCGGGGTAGCACTGGCCGATGACGTCGTCGCCCTCGCGGAGCAGCACGATGGGCACGATCGCGGCGCCGGTGCGGATGGCGATCTCGACGACGCCGATCGGGATCGGCACCGGTGCCCCGAAGAAGGGCATCGGCTCGCCACTGCCGGCGAGGTCGCGGTCGAGGGCCATCGCCACCATGCCGTTGGCCCGCAGCACCCGGTAGACGTCGCGCAGCGCCGACGCCCCCAGCCGCCGGGCGGTGTCGGAGTCGCCGGTGCGCATCGAGGCCACGTCGATGGGGATGACCTGCACCCCCAGCCGGTTGCGCGCCGCCACGATGCGGTCGAACAGCGGCTGCGGCCGGAGCACCTCGGCGAGCACCGCCATCTGCCCGAAGCGGTGGTTCCAGGCCGCCAGCCCCAGCTCCCAGGAGCCGAGGTGCAGGGACACGATCACCACCCCCCGGCCGCGCTTCTGGGGCTCGAGCAGGTACTCGGTGTCCTTGGGATGCACCCGGGCGGTGAGCTCCTCGCCCCGGAACCCCATCTCCATGACGTCGATCCAGGAGCGCGCCAGGTTGTGGACGTTGGCGCGCATCACCCGGCGCATGGTGCGCTCGTCGGCGTCGGGGAGGACGTGGCGGAGGTTGGAGCGCAGCGCCGAGAAGCGCCCCGGCCGGAGCGTGAGCATGGTGCCGGCGAGCGCGGTGCCGAGCCCGTACGCGGCGCGGTGGGGAAGCATCCGCACCACCGCCTCGCCGGCCCGGTAGGCGTGATAGGGCAGCATCTGCCGCCGAGGCGTGCGGACCGGGAGCCCCTCCCGGCCCGCAGCCACCACCGGTCCCGCCACCGGTGGGTCAGCCAGCCGCCGGCGGTACGACCGTCTCGCCGAACTCGGCGGTGCGCCTGCCGTTGGTCTGGGCCGCGTCCGGCTCGTGGCGGTCGGCCCGGACCGCCTGGCGGCGCAGCGTCGCCTGCGCCTCGGCGATGAACTCGCCGGTCTGCTCCCGGGCCACGTTGTCCGAGACCTGGTGCGGCGGCGACTTCATGAAGTACGAGGAGGGGCCGTCGAGGGCTCCGCTCTGCCCGGTGTCGAGGGCGAGCTTGCAGCAGCGCACCGCGTCGATGACGATGCCCGCGCTGTTCGGCGAGTCGTGGACCTCGAGCTTGAGCTCGACGTTCAGCGGCACGTCGCCGAAGGAGCGGCCCTCGAGCCGGATGTACGCCCACTTGCGGTCGCTCAGCCAGGGCACGTAGTCGGAGGGCCCGATGTGGACGCTGTCCTTGGCGATCGGGTGGTCGAGCTGCGAGACCACGCTGTTGGTCTTGCTGATCTTCTTGCTGATCAGCCGCTCGCGCTCGAGCATGTTGAGGAAGTCGGTGTTGCCGCCGAAGTTCAGCTGGTAGGTGTTCTCCAGCTTCACGCCGCGCTCGCGGAAGAGCCGGGTGAGCACCCGGTGGATGATGGTCGCGCCCACCTGCGACTTGATGTCGTCGCCGATGATCGGCACGCCCCGCTGCTCGAAGCGCTTGCGCCAGTACTCCTCGCGGGCGATGAACACCGGCATGCAGTTCACCATCGCGCAGCCGGCGGTGAGGATCTGCTCGGTGTACCACTTGGTGGCGGTCTCGCTGCCCACCGGCAGGTAGTTGACGACCACGTCGGTGCCGGTGTCCTTGAGGATGCCGACGATGTCGGCGGTGGACCCGGGTGCCTTGGTGATCACCTCGCTGAGGTACTTGCCGAGGCCGTCGTGGGTCATGCCGCGCTGCACCACCACGTCGGTGGGGGGCACGTCGGTGAACTTCACGGTGTTGTTCTGGCCGCACCAGATCGCCTCGCTGAGCTCCCTGCCCACCTTGGTGGCGTCGATGTCGAAGGCGGCGGAGAACTCGATGTCGCTGATGTGGTAGCCGCCGAGGTCGACGTGCATCAGGCCGGGAACGAAGTCGCCCGGGTCCGCGTGCCGGTAGTACTCCACCCCCTGCACGAACGAGGAGGCGCAGTTGCCGACCCCGACCACCGCCACCCTGACCTTCTTGCTCATCGGCGTGTTCCTCTCCTGATCTCTGTCTCTCTGATCACTGTGCGGGCTCACCGCTCAGCTGGGTCTGGCCCAGCTCCGGCAGCGGCTCGCCGTCCGCTCCCTTGACGAGCATGAGCCTCATGAAGCTGCGCATGTGGGTCGCGATCGCCTCGCGGTCGAGCCGGCAGAAGACCTCGCGGCCCTCACGCCGGGTGCGGATCACCTGGGACCGGCGCAGGATGCGCAGGTGCCAGCTCATCCGCGGCTGGCTCACCTTGCAGAACTCGGCGAGCTCGGACACCCGCACCTCGGCGGCGCCGGCGAGGCGCTCGACGATGGTCAGGCGGGTGGGGTGGGCAAGGCCCTCGAAGTGGACACTCAGCTCGGTCGGGGCGGGCACGCGCCGGCGTGGCGTGGCGAGGCGCGGCGTCCGACGGCCGGGATCCATAACAACTCCATTCATAAAGGAGAATTAGATAAAGGCTGCGTTATGCATATTACCGCCCCGGGCCGGGCTCCGGTGGGCCGGCCGGGTCGGGCGCCCCGGCGGGCTCGAGCCGCTCGGCCTCCAGCTCGCGCGCGTGCACCTCCTCGGCACCGGTGTCGGTCCTCGGCAGCACCGCCTGGAGGATGGTCATCACCACCACGACGACCGCGATCACCACCATGAAGATGAGCACGCCGATGAGCAGCGAGAAGAGGGGGTTGGGCGTGGCAGCAGCGGTCGGGAGGAGCGCGCTCGGGTCCGGCACCGCCCTACGATGACAGAGCGATGGCAGAGGGCATCCCCGACGGGCAGCCGGCCCTGGAGGTCGAGCGCGGCCGGGTGAGGTTCCGCGCCCGGCGGCCGGCGGTGCTGGTGCTGCCCTTCGCGATCTTCACCGAGATCGCCGGCGTGCTCTTCCTCCTCGACGGCCTGACCTTCGGCTGGGCGGTGGTGGCGGCCCCGGTGGGGGCGCTGCTGGTGACCGGGCTGCTCTTCCGCCCGGTGCTCGAGCTCACCCGCGAGGGGCTGCTGCAGCGCCAGTACCCGTTCAGCAGCCTGACCCGGTGGGAGGTGATCGACCATCTCGACATCACCCGCGCGGGCAACCGGGTGGTGCTCGCCTACCGGCTCCGCGAGGGGGTGCCGCCGCCCCGCCGCCAGCCCGCCGCCGCGCTGCTCAGGGCCGCCGGCCGGCCGTTCGACGGCGGCTGGTTCGCGGACTCGCTCGCCGGGCGGCCGGAGGACATCCTGGCGACGGTGCGCGGCTACCACGGCGACCCGTCGCGCCGGGCCGCCCTGCCGGAGGCGCGGCGGTGAGAACCGGGCAGCCCCGCGGCTGTCATCATGGGGGCGCATGACCGACACCGGAGCGGAGCTGCGATCGCCCCAGGGGGGGCACGGCGGATCCCCGGGCGAGGCGCGTCCCGCCGATGACGCCGCCAGCGACAGCCTCGAGCTCGCCGGCGCGGTGGTGCTGCGGCCCCGGCGCACCGCCGGCACCCGGCGCAGCCGGCCGGCGCGGTCCGAGGAGGTGAGGGCGGGGCTGCGCCGCCTTCACGCCGCCACCACCGACGAGCTGGAGCGCCGTCGCACCGAGGGCATCGAGCCGGCCGACTCGCTGCCGGTGCCGGTCGACGTCCTCAGCTCGGTGACCCGCGACCTCCCCGCCCTGCTGAGCCGCACCGCCCACGCGACGCTGGGCACGCTGACCTCCATCCGTCCGGAGCGGGCCCTGCAGCTGGGCGCCGCCGGGATGGCGTTCGTGGCGAGGCAGCGCGAGCTCGCCCGGCGGCAGGCGGAGTGCGCCGAGTCGATCGACGAGTTCGGCTTCGACCGCGAGTGGACGGAGTCGCTGCTGCCGTTCTTCCGCTTCCTCTACCGCGACTACTGGCGGGTGCAGGTCCGCGGCCTGGAGAACGTCCCGGTGGAGGGGGCCGCGCTGCTGGTCTCCAACCACGCGGGGGTGCTGCCCTACGACGGGGTGATGATCCGCACCGCGGTCTTCGAGGACCTGCCCGGCCACCGCCACGCGCGGGCGCTGATCCTCAACGCGTTCTTCGGGGTGCCGGTCGCGTCCTGGTTCCTCCGCCGCACCGGGAACACCCTCGCCCATCCCGACGACGCCGAGCGGCTGCTCCGCGCCGGCGAGCTGGTGCTGGTGTTCCCGGAGGGGGCCAAGGGCACCGGCAAGCTCTACCGCGAGCGCTACCGGCTGCGCCGCTTCGGCCGCGGCGGCTTCGTGCAGACGGCGCTGCGCACCGGGAGCCCGATCGTGCCGGTGAGCGTGGTGGGCAGCGAGGAGCTGCATCCGATGCTCGCCAACCTCGACGTCGCCGCGCGGGCGCTCGGTCTGCCCTACTTCCCGCTGACGCCGAGCTTCCCCTGGCTCGGCCTGCTCGGGCTGATCCCGCTGCCGTCGTCGTGGATCATCGAGTTCCACCCGCCGCTGGATCCCGCCGCCGAGGGCCTGGGTGCCGACGCCGCCGACGACATGGCCACGGTGATGCAGCTGACCGATCGGGTCCGCGAGACCATCCAGCAGGGCATCTACATGAACCTGACCCGGCGCGGGTCGGTGTTCGCGGAGCCGCTCGCCGAGGACTGACCGGCCCCCGTCGCCGCGGCTACACTGCCGCGCTCGAGGGGATCCGGCGCCCGCCCCGCCGCGAACGCCCAGGAGGGTCAGGCCGTGGATCAGGTGATGGTCTGGATCGCCGGCTTCCGGAAGTTCCTGCTGCGTGGGAACGTCGTCGACCTCGCGGTCGCGGTGGTCATCGGCACGGCCTTCGGGGTGGTGGTCCAGTCGTTCGTGAAGAACATCCTGCTGCAGCTGATCGCCATCCCAGGCCACACCGACTTCAGCGTTCTGTCGTTCACCATCGGTGGCGGGGTGTTCAAGTACGGCGTCTTCATCGGCGACGTGATCACCTTCGTCGCGGTCGCCGCCGCGGTGTACTTCGCCGTCGTGGTGCCGATGCAGGCGCTCGAGTTCGCGCCGCACCGCTCCCGCCGCCGGGCCGACCACCCGCTCCTGCCCGGAGTGCCTCAGCGACATCCCGATGGCGGCGAGGCGCTGCGCCTTCTGCACCGCCGAGGTGACTCCGACCGCCTGAGATCCCGCCGCCCGGTACATTGGCGGCGACATGCCCGAGATGCCCGAGCTCGAGGTGCTCCGCGAGCGCCTCTCCCCCCTCCTCCTGGGACGGGAGGTGCGCGCCGTCGAGGTGTCGCCGCGCCACGGCTTCATGCTCCGGGTCACCACCGACGACCTCACCGGCGCGCTCACCGGCAGGCCGCTGGAGGCGATGTGGCGGCGGGGCAAGTTCCTCGTGCTCGACGCCGGCGGCCAGCACCTGGTGATCAACCCGATGCTCGGCGGCCGCCTCCAGCTGGCGGCGCCCCGCGAACGGGTGGCCGCCGCCACCGTCTTCCGGCTGATGCTCGAGGGCGACGAGGAGCTCCGATTCCTCGACACCGTGCGCATGGGCCGCGTCTACCTCGCACCCGCCGACGGCCTCGACGCCGTACCCGGATGGAGCGACCTGGGCCCCGAGGCGATGGAGATCTCCGCCGCCGACTTCGCCACCCGCATCCGCCGCCACCGCGGCGAGCTGAAGTCGGTGCTGCGCAACCAGGCCTTCGTCGCCGGGATCGGCAACGCCTACAGCGACGAGATCCTCCACGACGCCGGCATGCTCCCGCTGCGCAGGCGCACCACCCTGGACGCCGCCGGGGTCGACCGCCTCCACGCCTCGACCCAGCGGGTGCTGGGGGAGGCGGTGGCCACCATCGGCGCCCAGGAGCACTGGCTGGCGCACAAGCAGGACCGGTCGTTCATGCGGGTGCACGGGAAGGGTGGGCAGGACTGTCCGAGGTGCGGGCACCGGATCTCCGAGCTGACCGCCCAGCAGCGGGTGACCAGCTTCTGCCGGGGCTGCCAGACGTAGCCCGCCGGGTCACCCCCGGGCGCCTCCAGCACCCGCCGGTGGCGGTGCCGACCAGCAGGCCGTCGTGGGTCTCGAAGCAGAGGTCACCCCGGGCGGTGCGGCGGATGTCGTACTCGCCGTCGTGGTGCCGGTTGTGGTGGTACTCGCAGAGCGAGAGGAGGTTCCAGAGTCTCGTCGGACCTCCGTCGATCCAGTGGTGGATGTGGTGGGCGTCGGTCCGGGTCGCCGGGATCGCGCAGCCCGGGTAGCGGCAGGTGCCGTCCCGGCCCTGCACCGCCCGCCGCATCCGGAGCGTGACCCCCGGCCGCTCGGGTCCGCCGCCGACGACCTGCCCGTCGCGCTCGAGCAGGGTGACCATGGTGGCGTCGCAGCCCAGCCGCCGCGCCGCCGCGGCGGAGAGGGCGGGACCGTCGAGGCTGTGGCAGCGCCCGTCCGGGGTCTCGCCGGTGAGCACGCCGAGGTCGACGTGCACCACCAGCTGCGCCGGGGACGGCGCACTCCCGCCGCCGTGCCCGGCGGTGCACAGCGCGACCAGGGCGTCGGCACGGAGCGCGGCGGCGGGATCGTCGGCGGGGTCGGGATCGGCCGGCCGCTCCGAGGCCAGCCGGCGCGCCGCCTTCTCGAGGGAGAGGCGGAACCGCGCCCCCTCCTCGGGCGGCAGCGCGCCGCGCAGCTGGAGCATGCCGAGGTTGTCCCACCAGCTGCGCAGGCCCCGCTGCGCCCGCTGAGCCCGGGCCCGGTCGGGGGCGTCGTTCAGCCCCGCACGGTGCGCCTCCCGGCAACGCCGCGCCAGCTGCGGAGGCGACGTCTCACGCGCCACCTCCACCCATGCGCCCTGGTCCTCGGCGGTGGCGACGGTGCTCAGCATCCCCACGGTGTCGAGCGACAGCTCACCCGCGGAGAACGCCTCGGCGACCGCGGGCAGCTGGCGAGCGGCAACCCCGGCGCGCAGCAGCTTGTCGGTGGTGTACCGGTCGAACCCGAGGTTGGCCATCACCCAGTCCGAGCAGCTGCGCACTCCCGCCCGCCGCCAATCCCCGCCATCCGCGAATGCACAGACCAGCTCCGCCATCCGCGCCGCATCAGCATGCATCCGCACCGCCAGCTCGCGCATCTCGCACGACGGCGCCAAGCTGGTACGCGCGGAGTGACTGTCGGGCATTACGCTGCTCACAAACGAATTATACCAAACAGATGTTCGCACTGCAACAAGCAATCCACCCCGTTTTCCGCACTTCTTGGAGACGATTTCTCCCCATCTACGGGGTGGCGGCGTAAACGCTGGGCGGGATACGCAGCAGGCGGAGCACGTGGAGCTGGAGCGGCGTGAGGGTGGGCTCGAACACCTGGATGGTGGTCCGGCCAGTGCGGAGGTGATGCCGGGCGACCCCGGTGAAGAGCTCCAGCACCCGGGCGGCGGTGGGTGCGCGGCAGCCGCGGTCCTCGGGATAGATCGGCAGCTCGGCGGCCTTCCTGGTGGCCATGCCCGCTCGGATCTCGCGCTCGATGAGTGCGTGCACCAGCAGCGCGATGAAGTGGCAGCACAGCAGCGCCTCGATGCGCGCCGCCTCCTTGAGGAAGACCGGCGCGACCAGCTGGACACCCTTGAGCTGGCCGTGTCGGGTCTCCAACTTGGGCTGGTACTTGTAGGCGGCGAGCAGCTCGCCGTCCGAGAGTGAGGTGTCGTTGGTGATCAGCGGGAAGCAGCCGTCGGAGGCAGCGTCGGCGGCCACCGCTGCCTCGCGAACCACCCAGCGCAGCCGGAAGCGCTTGCGCGCGGTCTGGCGAAAGCGTCGAGGCACCGGGCGAGCCCCGGTGCTCCTGCCGGTAGCTCTTCTCCATGACCGCGGTGACGGTGACCGCGAGCCACCGCTCGGCGCCAGCATCACGGAGGGCCGCGGCGGCAGCCTCCTCGACGGCGACCATGTCGTGGAACCGGCCGCGCGACCCGCGCAGCCGCGCCTCGAGGGTCGAGAGTGCGGCGAGGCCGGCCTCGATGCGAGCCGTCCGGGGCGCCTGGTCGTTCTCCACCTTGGTGGAGGACTTCACCCAGACGATGCGGTAGCCCTCGCCGGAGGGACTCGGCGACGGCGCCGTCCACCACACCTCGTCGGGATCGCCGATCCGGCGCCCCGGCCGCCGGGCGACCTCGACCCACGCGGGAGGATGGGTGCGCATCCACCGCCGGTACCAGCCGTCCTCACGACGGGTGCGTGGCAGCACCGTCAAGAAGCGGCCGCCGCGACGGGCGATGTGCTCCATGGCCGAACGGGTGCAGAGCTTGCAGTCGGCCACGTAGAGGAAGTCGGGCCTGCCCGCCAGCGCCACCAGTTCGTCCCAGGTGCGGACGTGGGTGGTGTCGTCGGAGGTGTTGCCGTCGGCGACGCGGTGGGCGATGGGGACGGCACCGTCGGCGGAGACGGTGAGGATCCACACCAGCTGACGCAGATCGGGGCGGTGATCCTTGTTGTAGCCGAAGGTGATCGCCGCGGTGCGCTTGCCGCCGCGCACCCTGCCGGTCGCGCCGGCGTAGCGGCCGGAGAAGCTGATCGAGGTGGAGTCGTTGTGGAGCTGGGAGAGGTCGACGGCGAACTCGGAGACGGCGCCGAGGATGAGCTCGGTGAGCAGGGTGGCGCGGTCGGCGTCGAAGAGGCGATCCAGTGCCCGTCCAACCCGATCGTCGTTGAGCAGCGTCGCTTCATCTGCGACGAGCCCGAGCTGGTGGGGGTCGAATGGGGCGGCCCATTCGCCGAGGGCGTAGACGGGTTCGCGGTGGAGCACGAGGTTGCGCACCAGCACCCCGAGGGCGAGGCTGGGAGCGAGGCGCAGGCGCCGGTCGTGGTGCGGGACGTGGCGCTCGAGGAGCTCGGCGAGGCGGAGCCGCTCGAGGAAGTGGTTGACCAGGGGGAGGGGGCCGAGGATCTGGGTGTCGAGGGAGAACCGCCCAGACCCTGGCACGACGAGCTCCTTGACGTGGCCCTGGCTTGTCGGACAGTATAGATACTGATCGAACGGATGTACACCCTCCCGGACCACCATCAGGAATGCCCGACGAGACCGCCGACCAGCGCCTGGCCGGGTACCGAGATCGGTACCGCAGCCTCCAGGCGCAGCTGACCGAGCTCGGCTTCATCAGCTCCGGCAGCGTGGTGCGACGCCACACCTTCTGCGGCAAGGCCGGCTGCCGCTGCCAGGCCGATCCCCCGCAGCCCCACGGCCCGTACTGGCAGTGGACACGCAAGGTGGGAGGCAAGACGATCAGCCGCCGCCTCACCCCACGCGAGGCCGCTCTGTACCGCGAGTGGATCGCCAACTCACGCCGCCTCAGCACAATCGTCGGCGAGATGGAGACCGTCTCTCAGCGCGCCGCCGAACTCATCCTCGGGGACCGCGACCCCGGCTGACCGCTCGGATGGGGGCGATATGGCTCGGCAGAAGTGCGGAAAACGGGATCCACCCGCGCAAACCGCCGGCACTTACGCGCAAACCCCCCGCAAACCCCTCCCCCCTGGCCAGCCAAAAATACACGCAAATCAACCGCCAAGCACAACCCGCCCGTAACCGGCGCCACGCGCAAGCCTTATGCCCCGCCCTCGGACTCCACCACCCCCCTCCGCCGCCGCACCACCCGCACCCGCTCGGCGTCCCGCACCCGCCGGGCCTGCTCCAACCGCACCATCTCGGCGACGAGGTCACTCTGCATCATGCCCCCATCCTCCCCCGGCACCGCCGGCACGGAAAGTGGCAGACACGCCCCCGAACGACAGAATCCTGCCATACTCACGATGATGATCCGCAATGTCGCCGTCGCCGTCGCCAACGACGTCGCCGCGTTCGAGCTGGGGGTGGTCAGCGAGGTCTTCGGCCTCGACCGCACCGCCGACGGCTTCCCTGGCTACGACTTCGCGGTCTGCGCCGTCGAGCCCCCGCCCCTCCGCACCTCGTCCGGCTTCTTCATCACCACCCCCCACGGCATCGACCGCCTGCGCGAGGCCGACCTCATCGCCCTTCCCGCCTGGCGCGACCCCGACGAGCGCCCCCCGGAGCGGCTCCTCGACGAGCTGCGGGACGCCGTCGACCGCGGCGCACGGGTGATGAGCGTGTGCACCGGCGCCTTCGTCCTCGCCGCCGCAGGGCTCCTCGACGGTCGCCGCGCCACCACCCACTGGCGCTACGCCGCGGCCCTCGCCGAGCGCTACCCGCTGATCGACGTCGACCCCGACGTCCTCTACGTCGACGCCGGCCCGGTGCTCACCAGCGCGGGGACCGCGGCGGGGATCGACCTCTGCCTCCACATCGTGCGCACCGAGCACGGCACCGGGGTCGCCAACGCCCTGGCCCGCCGGATGGTCGTTCCCCCCCACCGCGACGGCGGCCAGGCGCAGTACGTGGAGACGCCGGTGCGCGTCCACCGCCGCGGCGACGAGCTGAGCGAGGTGCTCGACTGGGCGCTGGAGCGGCTCGACGAGCCGCTGTCGGTCGACGAGCTGGCGGCGCGGGCGCTGATGTCGACGCGCACGTTCGCACGCCGCTTCCGCAACGTCACCGGCGAGACCCCCCACCGCTGGCTGCTGCTGCAGCGGCTGCTGCTCGCCCAGAGCCTCCTCGAGGAGGGCGACGAGCCGGTCGAGGAGGTGGCACGGCTGGCCGGGTTCGGCAGCGCGGTGAGCCTGCGCCAGCACTTCGCCCGCTGGCGGGGCACCTCACCGCAGCGCTACCGGCGCACCTTCCGAAGCCGCGAGCGCACCGTCGCCTGACCCGGGGGTCAGGCCGAGGCGCTGCGCGGTGACAGGGTGGTGGCCAGGCTGGTCAGCTGTTCGGGGGTGCCCATCACCACCAGCAGGTCGCCCGGGCCCAGCGCCGCCCCGTCCTCGGGACCGACGCTCAGCCGGCCGCCGACGCTGCGCACCGCCAGCAGCAGCGCCCCGGAGAGCCGCAGGGTCCCGGCGGTGATCGGGGCGGTCGACGGCGGCACCACCAGCTCCTCGATGGCCATCGACCCGCCCTCGCTGGTGACCATGTCGATGACGTCGACGATCGCGGGCTGGAGCGCCAGCGCGGCCATCCGCCGGCCGGTGGTGGTGTAGGGGCTCACCACCCGGTCGGCCCCGGCGCGCTGCAGCTTGGGGATGGAGTTGGGAAAGGAGGAGCGGGCCACGATGAACAGCGCGGGGTTGAGCGAGCGCGCGGTGAGCACGATGTAGACGTTGCGCTCGTCACTGTCGACGGCGCTCACCAGCGCCCGGGCGTGGTCGATGCCGGCGAGGTGGAGCACCTCGTCCGAGGCGGCGTCGCCGGCCACGCAGAGGCGGCCGTCGCGACGCACCGCGTCGAGCGGGCCCGGGTTCATCTCCACCACCACGTAGCGATGGCCTCCCTCCTCGAGGTCCTTGACCACCTGGTACCCGGTCCTGCCGTAGCCGCAGACGATGACGTGGTCGCGGAGCGCGCGCAGCTGGGTGTCCATGCGCCGGAACCTCCGATACTCCCGCCACCTGCCGCTCGACAGCTGTTCGACCAGGATGCCGAAGGTGTAGAGGAACGCGGCGACCCCGAAGACGATCAGCGAGATCGTGAACCCCTGCCCCGCGGCGTCGAGATGATGCACCTCCTCGTAGCCGACGGTGGTGATCGTGATGACCGTCATGAAGAGGGCGTCGAGCCAGCCGAACCTCTCCACGACCACGTAGCCGGCGGTCCCGTAGAGGATCACCACCACCAGGGCCACCACCGCCGGGAAGAATCCCCGCAGCGGGCGGGGTGCCGGACTCCCGGGGATCACCCTCAGGCCCGGGGTGGGCGCCGGCTCCGCGGGCTCGAGGGCCGGGCCGGCGAGGTGGGATCACCCTCCTCGGCCTCGACGTCCGCGGCCCGCCGCTGCGCCATCCGGTCGCGCAGCCCACCCTCGATGTCGCCCACCGGGGCGTCGCGGCGCGACAGCCAGAAGGGCATCCGCTCGGTGTCGTCGGGCACCGCCCGGCAGCTTCCGGCGAGATGGGCACGGAGCACCCGCTCGACCGCGGCGTCGAGCCCCCGGCCGCCGCCCTCGTTGTCGAGCGCCTCGCTGAGGTCGGCCGGCAGGCGCACGGTGACGGCTCCGCTCGAGCGTCCGAACAGCCGTCCGACCCAACTCATGAGGCGCCGAGTGTAGAGGCGGACGCGTACCCTTGGGGCATGACGATCACCGCCCGACCCACTGGCCCGGGGGCGGCGGCGCGGCCGCGCTCGCTGCCCTGGACGGGGGACGAGGAGGCCGACCGGCTCCTCGCCGAGGACGCCAACGCCCTGCTGATCGGCTTCGTGCTCGACCAGCAGGTGACCGTGCAGAAGGCCTTCAGCGGCCCCCTCGAGCTGCGCCGCAGGGTGGGCACCATCGACCCCCGAGAGCTCGCCGCGATGCCCGCCGACCGGCTGTCGGCGGCATTCGCCGAGCGACCTGCGATCCACCGCTTCCCGACCGCGATGGCCCAGCGGGTGCAGGCGCTCGCCGCCCACCTGGTCGCCGAGTACGGCGGCGACGGCGAGGCGATCTGGCGCGGGGTCGACAGCGGCGCCGAGCTCTGGAAGCGGCTCTCGCGGCTGCCCGGCTTCGGCGAGATGAAGGCGCGCAACGTGCTCCGGCTGCTCGAGAGGCAGTACGGCGTCCGGCCCCCGGGGATCGACGCGCTGCTTCCCGAGCACCGCACCCTCGGCGATGTGACCACCGCCGAGGAGCTCGCCGACTACCAGACCCAGAAGCGCGCCCACAAGGCGAAGCTGCGCGCCGAGGGGTTGCTGCCGAAGCGCCCCGCGAGGTCACGCACATGAGCACCTTCGAGAGCTTCGAGGACGGCGACGTCCGGATCCTCAAGGTCGGGCCGATGGGCCCCTACGGCAACAACGCCTACCTGGTGCGCGATCTCGCCCGCGGCGAGTCGCTGCTCGTCGACATGCCCCTCGAGGAGGACGTGCTGCTCGAGGCGCTCGCCGCCGAGGGAAGGGTGCGCACCATCGTCGCCACCCACTGGCACCCCGACCACTGGATGACCTACGACGCGGTCCGCGCCGCCACCGGCGCTCCGGTGCTGGTCGGTGCCCGGGAGATCAAGATCCCCGAGGAGCGCATCGACGGCCGCCTCGAGGACGGCGACACCGTGCCCGTCGGCGGCACCTCGATCGAGGTGCTGCACACCCCGGGCCACACCCCGGGCAGCATCAGCCTGCGCATCGGCCGCGCCGTGATCAGCGGCGACACCCTCTTCAGGGGCGGTCCCGGCAAGACCTTCGCGAAGGGCGACCTCGAGGAGCTGGTGCAGTCGATCGTCGACAAGCTCCACCCCCTGCCCGACGAGACCGTGGTGCTCCCCGGTCACGGTGACAGCACGACCATCGGCGAGAGCCGGCGGCAGTACGCCGAGTACGTCCGGCATCCCCACCCGGCAGGGTACTTCGGCGACGTGGAGTGGGTCAGGGGCGGCGACTAGCCGCCACCCCGCCGAGGACGGAGTCGAAGACCCGCTCGTAGGCGGCGGCGGTGGCGGCGGCGTGGAAGTTCGCGGCCCGCTCCCGTCCGGCCGCGGCGAGCAGCCGGCGGCGGTCGGGGTCGCCGAGCAGCACCGCGGCCTCCCGGCCGAGCGCGTCCGGGGTGGGCGCCAGCACCGCCGCATCGGCGCACATCTCGCGGAGCCCGGGGAGGTCGAGCGCGGCCACCGGCAGGCCGCAGGCGAGCGCCTCGAGCACCGCGTAGGGGAAGGTGTCGCGACGCACCGGGTGGAGCAGGAGGTCGGCCGCGGCGAGCTGGGGGCGGGGCCGCGGCACCAGGCCGAGGAAGCGCACCCGTTCGCCGGCGCCGCAGGCGGCGGCGCGGCGGCGCCAGGCGGCGAGCCGGTCGCCGCTGCCGAGCACCAGGACGAGGGCGGCGGGGCGCTCCCGGAGCAGGGCGGCGACCGCCTCGAAGCCGGCGCCGTTCACCTTGTCGTGCTGGAGCCGGACCATCACCACCGCCACCTCGGCGCCGGCGGGGATGCCGAGACGGCGGCGGGCGCCGGCGCGCTCGGCGGGGGTGAGCGGCGGCGGCGGGCTGATGCCGTTGTGGATCACGACGGCGGGGTCGGGCGGAGCGGCGACCGCGTCCCGCTGGGCCGCGCAGCAGAAGACGGTGGTGCGGATCGCCGGGCCACGCAGGGGCTCGTGGCCGTCGGTCGCCGAGAGCACCACCGGCACCCCGGCGGGATCGGCGACGAGGGTGCGCAGGGCGGGGTCGTCCACCCCCCACCAGGGCGCGTGGACCAGGCCGGCACCGATCTCGGCCAGGGTGGGCACGACCCGGCCGCGGGCGAGGTGCAGGGGTGCCGGCGGCTCGAGGCCGGCCGGCCACCACGGCGTCACCGAGGTCGCCCGGCTCAGCACCAGGTGCTGCTCGAATCGCGCCGGGTCGAGGCGGGCGCAGAGCTCGAGCACCAGCCGCTCGCTGCCGCCCACCCCCAGTCCGGGGAGGAGGTGAACGATGCGGGTGCGGCTCACGGATGCAGATTTAAACGGGTCGACCCCGGTCGCCTCCGGGGGGAGTGGAGACGCCGGGGTCGTGTGAGGAAAAAGGAACAGGCCGTGAGGCCGATCTACCAGTAGTACCAGCGGCCACCGCCACCGGACGGGCGGGCGACGAAGCCGATGACCCAGAGGGCGAGGGCGATGACTGCCACCCACCACAGGGCATGCACGGCGGCACCGGCCCCGAACAGGATGGCCACCAGCAGCAGGACGAGCAGCAACGGAACCATTGTGTTTCCAACCCTCCTTCTCTCCCGGTCCGGCGTCGGTGCCGTTCCGGTGATGCAAGTATAAAGAGTGGTAGGAGTGTTGTCAAGAGTTGTGTCAGGATGACCCCGTTTCCGGGTGGACCGCAGAGATGTCAAGTGCCACTTGACAAGTGACAGGTGGCATGGCAGGCTCCCGGAGATGGACGACGCCGGCTACCCGCTGCGGATGCGCGACCTGGTCCGGCTCACCGGGGTCTCCGCCCCGACCATCCATTTCTACGCGCAGCAGGGGCTGCTGCCGCCCTCGCGCAAGACCGCGGGCAACCAGGCGCGCTATCCGGAGTCGACGGTGCAGCGGATCGCCTGGATCCGCGGCATCCAGCAGGAGCTGCGGCTGTCGCTGCGGGCCATCGGCGGAGTGCTCGAGCGCTGGGGCGAGCTGGGCCTCGACGAGATGCGCACCCTCCAGATCGCCGGCAGGCTGCTCGAGGAGCCGGACCCCGTCGCGTCCGCGGAGGAGTTCGCCGCCCACACCGACTGCCTCAGCGACGAGGACATCGACACCCTGCGCCGGCTGCGGATGCTCAGCCCCGCGGGACCCCCGACCGCCTCCGACCTCCACCTCCTCGACCTCGTCGTCGCCGGTCGCCGCGCCGGCTTCACCCCGGAGGGGGGCTTCTCCCTCGAGAACCTCGCCCTCTACCGCGACGCCGTCGAGCGCATCGTTCAGGAGGAGATCGCCCGGGTGGTCGGCCCGGTGCTGGGCCGCTACGAGCCGCAGGCGCTGCGCGATCTGGTGCACCGCGGCCTCCCCATCGTCGACCAGATGCTCGCCCTGCTCCATCGCCGCGCGGTGCAGGAGGAGATGCAGCGCATCCTCGATCACCCGGGATTGGACCAGGCCACCGCCTGAACAGCAGAGAGGGACCACGAGATGAGCACCCGCGTCTACACGCTTCCGGTCGACCAGACCCGCTGGGAGATCCCCGGCGGCAACGTCACCGTCTTCAACTGGGAGTACGACGAGGGCCGCGACAAGCTGCTCAACCTCTACGAGAAGGGGAAGAAGCTCCAGTGGAACGCCCAGGAGCGGATCGACTGGTCGCACCAGCCCGACCTCGCCAACCCGCTGCAGGCCCCCGAGCACTTCGTGCCCATCTACGGGTCGCCGATGTGGGACGCGATGGACGAGAGGGCGCGCGCCGAGGTCTGCCACCACGGCGCCGCATGGCAGTTCTCCCAGTTCCTCCACGGTGAGCAGGGCGCGCTCATCTGCGCCTCCAAGATCGTCCAGACGGTGCCCGACATCGACAGCAAGTTCTATGCGGCCACCCAGGTGATGGACGAGGCCCGCCACGTCGAGGCCTACTCGCGCTACCTGCACGAGAAGCTCCAGCTCGCCTATCCGATCAACCCCCACCTCAAGGCGCTGCTCAACGACGTCATCGGCGACAGCCGCTGGGACATGACCTACCTGGGGATGCAGGTTCTCATCGAGGGCCTCGCCCTCGCCGCCTTCGGCCTCATCCGCGACGTCGCCCAGGACCCGCTCGGCCGCTCCGTGGTCGCCTACGTGATGCAGGACGAGGCCCGCCACGTCGCCTTCGGCCGGCTGTCGCTGCGCGACCTCTACCCGCAGCTCACCCAGAGGGAGCGGGACGAACGCGAGGAGTTCTGCGTCGAGGCCTGCTACCTGATGCGCGACCGCTTCCAGGCCGAGGAGGTGTGGGCGAACCTCGGCCTCGACGTCGACGAGTGCGTCCGCTACCTGAACAACTCGGAGAGCAACCGGCTGTTCACGTCGCTGCTGTTCACCCGCATCGTCCCGATGATCAAGGACATCGGCCTCTGGGGCCCGCGGATCAACAACGCCTTCGCCGACATGGGCGTGTCCGACTACCAGACCATCGACCTCGAGCAGGTGATGGCCGCCGACGAGCGCACCGCCGACGAGATCGACGAGGAGCGCCTCGCCCAGGTCGAGGAGACCATCGCGGTGGGGGAGAGCGCCGCCTGAGGGGGCGGCGCTCTCCCCGTCCCGCAGCCGTGGTCAGGGCAGCGTCTGCAGCCCGGCGCCGGTGAGCAGGTACCCGGGGGCGGTGGTCGCCGGGTCCGCCCGCACCCCCCGCCGACCCGGCTCGGCGAGGTCGTGTGGCTCGAGCCATATCCCGACGCCCTCCTCGAGGGCCGCTTCGAGAACAGCGTGCTCCCGTGGTTCGGGCTGCCGCGGTCGCTCCCCGAGCACACGGGTGGGCGCCCGTCAGGCGAGCGCTAGCCAGACCACCACGGGGTACCTGCCGAGCAGAACCCAGCCGGCGGGCCGCGAAAGACGTCGCCTCGGCATCGAGAGCAGGAGCACCGCGGCGAGGCAACCGAGCATGGTGACCCACGGGACGTGCAGCTGAGCCGCGTCGGTGAGCCGCAGCGGGCGAGCCAGGGCTCCGGCGCCGAGCGACATGGTCACGTTGTAGGCGAATGAGCCGATCACACCGGCGACCACCGCCTCACTGATGCCCCGTCGAGCGGACGACCACGCGAGCACCACGAGCTCGAACGCGGTGGCGAACCCGACGAGGATGAGACCCAACCGGGTCTGGGTCGACTCGACCTGGGTCATGCCACGGACACCGTCCACCACGAGCACCGCACCAGCTACGGTGGCCCCTACTCCGAGAAGCACAAGCCCCATCTCCCGCCCCAGCCGGGATCGGACCGCCCCTCCACCTCGGACCCGTTCTACCGCCTCCTCGACCTCACCGGCCTCACCGAGGGCTGGAGGACGGCGCTCGGCCAGCCAGATCGCGGCGACGAATGCGCCGTACAGGGCGATCAGCAGGCAGCCCTCCCACCGTGAGGCCGGCCGCGCCACGCCAGACAGGCCGCCACCGCCCCCAGGGGGAGGCCGAGCAGGCCGTACCGACGAGCCGAGGGCCCGAATGGCACGGGCGCCAGGGTTGCCGCGAGACCCAGCGCCACCAGGCACATCGCGATGTTTGCGCCGATCACGTCACCGTACGCGATCCCTGGAGCTCCCCTGAAAGAGGCCGTCACCGTGGTCGCCAGCTCCTCCGGCTCCGCCCCCGCCAGCAGGACCGCCAGCGCGAACGTGGTCACGCCGAGCCGGGCCGACGCGGCCGACAGGTTCTCCGCGAACGTCTCCGCGCCCAGCACGATCAGCCCCGTGCCGGCGATCACGGCCAGCACCTGCAGGGCCACGTGCACGTCCATATCCTGGCACCCGCAGCCGGCGGAGAAGGCTGTACGGAGATCCAGCCGGCGTGAAGGACAGCTCCAGCCCAGCAGCACCCTACCCGCACGGAGAGTTCGAACTCCGGTCGCCACCTTGAAAGGGCGAACGGGCGTGTGTCGGGGGGTGTCGCGGAGGTCCAGCAGGGGCCGTCTTGATCTTGGGCGGAGCCTCTGACATGCCGCGCAGGGCCGGCTCGGGCCGCCGTGGGCCGGGAGGCTCGGCAACAAAATGGCAACAAGCAGCGACGGATCCGCGAGCTGACCAGGCACGATCGCCTCGAGCATCTCTGAGAGGGCGAGTGCCGCCACCCCGGCCCAGCGCCAAGGCCGCGTTGGGTAGCTTCGTACCGTAGGCGAGCGCACTCGAGGCGGGTAAAAAGAACCGTCAGCCGTCTAGCACGCGACAAACCAGAATCGGCAACGTCGCACGACCGAGACGGTCGTGTGTGCGGCTATCGGCAATTGTACGCGCCCACCGTGGCGAGCCCGCTTCCGCGGGAGAAACCTTCTCCGGCCGGCGTCCCGTTTTAGCTGTCCCGCTCGGCGGCGGCCATGGAGCGCCGCCGGGCTCTGCACCCACCTGCCCCGTCGCCCGAGGCGGCCGCCCTCCGTCAGCAGCGTTATACGTTCCGGCGGGATGGCTTCCGCAAGCCCACCCCACCCCATCATCTGGTTGGGGGTGGGCCTCGTTACTCCACGGCCAACTGGTGGCCGCCGAGGAGCAGGACCGACTGCTGCTCCGGGCGAGGCCAGGCTCTCTCGACGCACTTTGTGGACTGTGTCGGGTCTCCAAAAGAGACTCTACTGAGTGTTCCGAATCCCCCACCAATATCGGAGCATAAGAGCGCAGAGAACGAACCCGAGTATGGCGCCCGCCCCAAAGGTGATCACGCCGCCGACCCTATAGCCAGGACTGCTATAGTGAATAACGCAGTACAGTGCTGCGCCGACACAGAACAGTCCGCAACTGGCATATATGATGCTTATGCGTAGACACTGCCCTGGAGAGATCACTTCCTTCTCCGATCACGGATTTCGAGCATGGCGCCCCCCAACAGCAGGAGGGCGCCAGCCCAGATGTCATGCAGACGCGCTTTCGCGAAGAACGCCCCATAGATGAGGATGCCTAGGCCCGAGAGCACCAAGAACCGATCCAGTATGAGCATCACTCGACGTTGCTGAGGTCGAATTGGCGGTCTCATGGCTGGAGCCCCTCACCCACCTAACACATTGACACCGAGGAAGAAGGAGCTCCCCCCTCCAATGATGCAGCCGAGAGCCAGGCTACCGCCCCAGACGATCTGGCCAATGTCCGGGACCCACGCACCGGCAACGGTGAGTTCGCCCAAAGCCTTGGCTCCGGCCCCGCAATCCACGGCCGCCCCCACGAGTTCGAGCCCGTGCTGGCGGAAGAAGCCCGCATAGTCAGGAGCGGAGAGGCCGTTCCAAGTCTCTCCGGCGCCCTGAGCCAACGCGCCGAAGAAATTGCCCGCCGCGTCCGGAATGCACCCGGTCCAGTCGGTAAAGCTCCAACTGCACAGGCCGTTCTGATCGGTCAGGTTGGCCGAGTCGCCGCCGGCGTAGCCATAGCCGTTCCAGCCCTGGGTGCTGAAGGGGCTTCCGGCGGGGTCGGCTTGGGTCCAGTGTCCGTTCATCTGACCGGCCTCATAGTAGCGGGCGCCGTTGTGATACTGGTAGGCGCCCGCCTGGTAGGCGCCGCCCTGGCTGTTGTCCGCGTATCCGCCGTGGAACTGCCAGGGCTCGTAGACCGACCCTGTCGATGCCCTGGTGACACCGTTCTGCTGGTAGCTGAAGGTGTCCACCACGGTGCCGATGCTGTTGGTGAGCGCGACCACCGAGCCCTCGCCGTCGAAGATGGGGTAGTAGGTGCCGGCGGTGCCGCCGGTGGTCAGGATCTCCTCGATGAGGGTGCCGCTCGGGTCGTGAACGTAGTAGCAGGTGCATCCCGTCCCAGCCGCCGTGTTCGTCTCGGTGCTCACCCCGAGCACGTCCGACGCCCAGGTCTGGGTGCCGTAGACCCCGATGGCTGAGGCGCGATCGGCCTGTCCGACGCCCCGGTAGGCATAGCTGGTGGTGGTCGAGGGGCAGCCGTTGCACTCGCTGCTCATCTGGTTCTTGGCGTTGTAGCTCATGCCGACGTTGGCGCCCCCACCCGTGATCGTCGTCAGGTTGCCGTTGGGATCGGAACCGTAGACGTAAGAGTTCCAGGTCGCCAGCGCGCTCGACGGCTGGTAGGTCATGGACTGCCCGGTCCCACACGCCGAGCCGCAGATGTTGGCGTTGGGGTCGTACGCGGACGTGAGGCCCTGCGACTGGGTGAGGTTGTCCATGACGTTGTACGAGTTGGACCAGCTCGAGGTGGGGGCGACACTCTGGTTGGCCGTATACCTCAGGTTGGTGTCCTGCAAGCCGGGGGAGGTGTACGTATAGGTCCAGTTGGTGAGCAGGGTCGACGGCAGAAGCGTGGACGAGAGGGTGATCAGCCGCTCGGAGGCGTCGTAGGCCATTGCAAGGCTGACGCTGTTGGGGTAGGCGGTCTGGGTGCGGTGGCCGTCCTTGTCCACCTTGAAGGTGACGGTACGGCCGCCGGGGTCCTTCATCGAGGTCAGGTGGTTGGCGTTGTCGTAGTAGTAGTAGGCGGTCCCCGCACCGTTGGCGAGCTGGGTTAGGTTTCCCGCACCGTCCAGCGTGTAGGTGGTCCGGGTGGAGCCCGACTCGGTCTGCGTGGCGAGCCGGTTGAGCTTGTCCTGGGTGAAGGTCGAGGTGCCCGTACTGTCCGTCATGCTCAGCAGGTTGCCGTCAGCGTCGTACTGAAACTGGGTGCAGGTCGTCGACGACGAGCACGTGGTGGTGCCCGCGTAGAAGATGAAGGTGACCCGGTCGGCGGCGTCGTACTGGTAGGTGGTCAGGTTGTTGTTGCCGTCGGTGTGCGAGGTCATGCGGCTGGCGCCGTCGTGGCCATAGCTCTCGCGGGTGAGTGGCGCTGATCCGTACTTCAGAGTGACCGCCCCGTTGCCGTCGTAGTTCGAGCACTGGGTGTAGTAGAAGGGAGAGACGCCGCAGTTGGTAGTGGAGTCGCCCTTGGCGTCGGAGACCCCGTAGAGTTCACCGTTGAGGTAGTAGTTATTGGTGACGGTGTTCTGCGAGCTGTTTCCGTTGACCATGGTCTGGGGATTACCGTTCGCGTCGAAGGTATAGGTGAAGATGGTCCCGTCCGGCTGGACCTTCCTGGTGGGCGCGTAGTGGTTGGTGCTGGCCCCGTAGGTATAGGTGGTCGCCGCGCCGGTGGGCTGCCTGGCCAGGGTGAGGTTCTCGTTAGCCTCGATTCTCGGTGAGGGGCTCGGCGCGCGCCGTGGCAGCGCGGGCGGGTAGCGGTGTGGTCGTTCCCGTTGAGCCAGCTCAGCTTTCGCCAGCGGGATCTGGAGCACTGTAGGTGATCTACTTGAACGGGGTTGGCCTGGTGGCGATCACGGCGATCAGGACGGACGTGGGCGAAGAGGTCCGGAAGCGCCCTCGGGCAGCGTGATCCCTGAGTTCCTGCAAGGAGGCAGGGCCAAGGAGGGCGTGCGGTTGCCACCCACCGACCGAACATTTGCTCTACAATATGACCATGTCATTCAGGAAGTTCCCCTGAAGTCATGCGGCCGGGGGCCACCTACTTCACCGACCCAGCCGAGCCGGCCCAGCGACGCTACGAGGCGCTGCGGGCGTACCTGCTGGAGGGTGCCCCTGCCGAGGAGGTCGGCCGCCGCTTCGGCTACTCGGTCGCCACCGTCTACCAGATGGCGGCCGAACTGCGAGCGGGGCGAGCGGAGTTCTTCGTGTCCTCGAGGCCCGGGCCGAAGGGGCCTCGCAAAGCGGGAGCGGTGCGTGACCGTGTCCTGGCTCTTCGCGCCGAAGACCGCTCGGTGAGCGAGATCGCCCGGATGGTGAGCGCTGAGGGCGCCCCGGTCTCCCATCAGACGGTCTGGTCGATCCTCGCCGCCGAAGGGATCGAGCGCCTGCCCACCCGTGCCCGCAGTGAGCGCGGTCGCCCCCCACGGATGGATCCGGTGAAGGCGGCGGTGCTGCCGGGGTGGCCGGCGGGCGCCCGCATCCGCTGCGACCATGCCGGCCTGTTCCTGCTCCTGCCCGCGATCGCCCGCCTGGGCCTTGACGCCCGGGTGGCCGCCGCGAGCTACCCGGGGACCCAGGCGCTGTCGTCCTGGCACTCGGTCGGCTCGCTGCTGATCACCAAGTTGCTGCGCCGGGCTCGGGTCAGCCATGTCGAGGACCTGGGGACCGACGCCGGGCTCGGCTTGGCCCTCGGCCTCACCGCCCTCCCCAAGGCCACCCACCTCACCAGCTACTCCTACCGGGTGCGCCGCGACGCCAACGAGGCCCTGCTGGCTTCAGTGGTGGGCCGGCTGCGCGAGCTGGGGCTGGCCACCGGCGCCGCCGGCTTCAACCTCGACTTCCACTCGATCCGCCATCACGGGGTGGAGGCGCCACTGGAGAAGAACTACGTGCCGCGGCGCTCGCAGGCCACGCGGTCGGTGCTCACCTTCTTCGCCCAAGATCACGCCTCGACGGAGATGGTCTACGCCAACGCCGACGTGACCAAGGGGGAGGCGGCGCGAGAGGTGATCGCCTTCGCCGACTACTGGCACCGCGTCTCCGGCGCCGACCCGGGCCTGCTGGTCTTCGACTCCCGGCTCACCACCTATCCGGTGCTCGACGAGCTCAGCGCTCGGGGTATCCGCTGGCTGACCCTGCGGCTGCGAGGCAAGTCGGTGCTCGCGGGTCTGGCCGCCCTGCCCAACTCGGCCTGGAAGACCACGCGCATCGATCGAGCGGGGCGGTATCGCACCCCGCAGATGCATGAGCAGGTCATCTCGATCAAGGGACTGGCCAACCGGGTGCGCCAGATCGCCATCCGCAACATCGGTCGGGACGAGCCCACCCTGCTCATCACCAACGACCTCACCAGCCCGGTCAAGGATCTCTTCGGCCGCTATGCCGAGCGCATGCTCATCGAGAACGAGCTCGACGCCTACATCTCCGGCTTCCACCTCGATGCGCTCTCCTCGGGCCTCGCTCTCAACGTCGACCTCGACACCACGCTCACGGTGATCGCCGGCAACGTCTACCGGCTCTTCGCCGGCGGGCTGTCGCGCTACGAGACGGCCACGCCCGACCGGCTGTACCGGCACTTCGTCGACGCCACCGGCACCCTGCGCGTGGACGCCGACCAGGTCACCGTCGACCTGGGGGTGAAGACGTACACACCGGTGCTGCTGGCGGCCGGCTACCGCGAACTCGAGGTACCCATCCCCTGGTGGGAGGGTCGGACGCTCCGGTTCAGCTTCCCGCCCCGCTGAACTTGAGGCGATTTTTTTGACCGAGAATCGAGGTTAGGCGCGAACGTGTCGATGTACTGGTAGGTGGTGGTGTTCCCGTTCGGGTCCTCGATCGAGGTGGGCTTATCGTCGGAGTTCCAGACCGTGGTGGTCGTGTCGCCGACGGCGTCGATCTTCTGGACGACACGTCCCGAGGAGTCCCAGCAGTAGGTGGTGGTGTGCCCAGCCCCATTCTCGTCGGTCACCACCGTGTTGCCGGCCGGAGCCGGGGACACGGTGCAGGTGCCAGTCCCGGAGTTGTAGGCATAGAGGCGCTGGTAGGTGCCGCCGAGCGAGTCCTTGGTGAAGTCCAGTTCGGTGACGCGGTGGTTGGTGTCATAGACCAGGTGTGTGTGGCCGGTCCCGGCAGGGTCGGTGATGTCGACCAGCTCATGCTTGCCCAGGGTGTCGTAGCCGAAGACCGCCGTCTTCGCCGGGTTCGCGGGGTCGGCGTAGCCGGTGAGATTGTGGCTGCCGTTGATGGTGTAGGTATAGGTGCGGCCCAGCGAATTGTCCACCATCGTCGCCACGTTGCCGCCGCCGTTGTAGGTGAAGCTGACGGTGCGGCCGCTGGCGTCGGTGACCTGGTGGAGGGTGCCGTCGCCGTTGTACGCGTATGTGAAGGTGTTCGGCGCCTGATAGGCGCTGTTGCGGTCGGCGTTGCTGGTCAACTGGCCGGCGCCGTTGAAGGTCAAGACCTGGCCGTTGTTGTGGTACGTGAGGGTGTAAGGACCGCCGCTGGCACCGACCAGGGTGGCGTCGAGCCCCGACGGACTCGGCTCCTGCCAGGCGCTGCCATTCGCGTTGAACACCTGCTGGAAGCTGCTCGGGCCCTGGTAGGTGATCGTGCCCACGCCGATGGTGAGCTTGACGTCGCCGCCCGCCGACATCACCCAGCCGGAACCGAAGTCGGCGCCGCCGCCGGCACCGTTGGAGAGGCTGTTGTAGTAGCGGTCGAGGTTGAGGTTGTGGCCGGCGATGCCGCCGATCGCGAGATCCTTCTCGTGGAGGAGGAGGTCACCGCTGGCGACGTTCACCGAGAGGCTCGCCTTGTCCCACAGCTGATGCGTGTCCATGGTGTACCAGCTCTGCTCGCCGAGCAGGGTCGGCGTCGTCGACGCGGCCGCGATGAGCGGCCGATCGATCATGACGAGGGTGGCCGCGGCAGGCACGCAGATGGCGAGGAAGGCCAGAAGGATGCGGTGCTGGGCGTGAAGGCGCGCGGAAGGGCGCAGGAGCATGGGGAGTCCTCGTTCGGTGGTCATGGGACCGGCAGGGTCCGCACCCCATCCGCCAGGGGAACGAGGTTCCGCAATCCTGTCATGAGGATCTGGCGTTCCCGGCGTGTCACCGGCGAGTTGTGTCAGCCCGTTACCGTCCCACCACTGTCACCATTGGATCCGCGGTCGCCCGATCGGGAGAGAACCTCGTTGGCGCGCGCTGCGCCGAATTGGGGTTCGCCGGCGCCCGGCGAGCTATGGGCCGCCGCCCTCGGGCTTCGCCCTCTGATCGTGAAAAGGGGCGCGTGTCGCTCCCTTTCCGGTGATGGCGGCGTCGCAGCCCCGTCGCCGAGCGCTGACGCGATGCGAGACCACGGTAGGGCGTCCGCGAGGTGGAGCTGGTCTGCCTGTGACCGTGCCCTCGTCACCCGCCCGCTGGATCAGTACCGGAAATGGGGATTTCCGCAAGCGCCGGGCCAGACAGCGGGGGCGATCTGTCCGCTGCGCGGCTACAACCCCAAGTACGCGGCTGCATTCTCCTCGAACAGCGTCTCCCCCGGATGTAGCGCCGCGTGGTGGTCACCGACGTCCACCGCCCCTGGCGGATGATCGCCCGCTCCGGGGCGCCGCCGGCGGCGGCGGTGGTGGCCAGGCCGCTGCGCAGGGAGTGGCCGGTGTAGCGGGCGGGTCGAGGCCGGCGCGGCGGCGGGGCGCTGGACGATGCGGGCGACGCTGCCGCCACTGAGTTGTTTTGAGTTCGACCTGGCTAGCAATACCCCGTACTGTGTCGCGACGACTCGCTCACGGAACAGCACGACACGCCTGCTCATCCACCCACCGACGCAAAGCGTCGCGCGGTATCCGCACAGCGCGACCGATCCTGATCACCGGGATCACGCCCGCTCGCACCAGCTCATAGGTCCGCGTGCGACCGAGTTGAAGCTCGGCTTCGAGGTCCTTGACGGTGAGCAGCATGGGGCCGGATTCGGAGGTCGACATGGTCTCGGGGTCAGCGGCCATGACCACCCCTCGCGCCCACCCCCATGATCGGCTGGCCTCGTCCTCGCGACGGCACCACACGCAGCGCGTACTGGCCCGCCGCCTCCTGCCATACGGCGGTGACGGTCTCCCACAGGACCCCACAGTGCGGGCAGGGCCTGCCTTCTGGGTCGTCGAGGAGCTCGTCGGCGGCGTTGGGCTCTGCCAAACCGCGAAACACTCCGACGGTTGTCAGGAGGCGGCGGCCGCGGATCGCCCTGTGCAACTCCAAGACGTCGCTCTCGCCATCCTCCCGCTCCTTCGACCTCACCTCTGTGAGCTTCGTGCAGTACTTCACCACCTCCCGGACGGCGCCGGCCATGCTGCCCTCCTGGTCCGCGTGCACGGCGCGGATGTCGACCACGTAGCTGTCGCCGGTGATCTCCCGCCACGCCTCGGAGAGGCAGCACTGGTTGAGCGCGTGCCGGCACCAGATCCTCCCGTGGACGCACGTCGGCCCGCCGTCGCCGAGGCGCCGGCCCCGCAGGCAGGCGCAGGACGGCCGGGCGACGAGCACGTGGAGGTGGGGATGCCAGAGCCCCGAACCCTTCCCACGCTTGATCTCCATCGACGCGACGCAGCCGAGGACATCCCTCCAGAGCTTCCGCTGGCGCAGCTTGCGGAAGTCCCCCCAGCAACGGCTCACCGAACCCTCCAGCACCTCGCTGTCCCGGTAGGTCAGGGTCAGCAGCGCGTAGCGGGTGATCCCCCGGGCACGCAGCTGCTCGACCATCTCGCGGACTCGGGCCGCCAGCTTGCGGCTCCGCAGCTTCGCGCAGTGGTGACACAGCCGGTGAGTGCACAGGTCGGCGCCGACGAGCAGCGGCCGGGCGTGCGGATCGCACTCGCAACTCGGCGCCCGGAAGATCAGGTGCTCCCCACAGTGGGCGATGCGCTCGCCGAGGCGCCGCTCGTCCCTCGTCGCCCCTCGCACCTTGAGGCCACGCCCAAGCTCGACGCTGCCGCGGTGACGGCCCTGCCAACCTCGGTTGCGACGCTGATGCCCGGCGATCGCCGGCCAGCCCCGGACCTCCGCCTCCGCACGGCGCTCGGCCGCGTCGTCCGCCGCATGGTGCGCGTCGTGGTCGGCGACCTCCGGCGCGTGGGGCGAACGGATGATCGCTCTTTGTTCGTATGGTCTCCAGTGAACAGGGACCAGCTCGGCGAGCACCTCGTCCCACTCGTCACCGACGCCGGCCTCTTCACCGCTCAGCACCCAGGCGTCGAGCCACCGCTGCCAGACCTCGGGGGGGACGGCTGGGGAGGACCCTCTCCCCAGACCCCTCTTCCCCCCCCTCCCTCGGGGCGCTGGCGGCGCGCTTCCCTCCGCCTGGGGCGCGCCGTGGTCGGACGGTTCTGTGCAGGGGTCCGCCCCGAAGGGAAGACACCACCAGGCCAGCGCGGCCACGGCGGGCGACGACGATGGACGTGCGGATCCGTTCGCAGTCGGCGCGCACCCGTCCGTGCCGAACGAGGGCAGGGAAGTCATGAGGGGGGCCTGCGCTCTGTGCTTCGCACCCGCTCCGGCCCCCTCGGATTCCGGACCACGATCAGCCGGTGGGGTGCGCACCGGGGCGTCGGCGTCCTCGACCAAGTCGACGGCCCGCCGTTGGCCGCGGAGCGCCGTGTCCTCTCTCATGCCGTCCCCTCCTCAGCGACCACCGCAACGACACGCAGGCTCGGGGAGTGGCTCGCGCTCCCCAGGCCGGCGAGGAGCTCGGCGGGGTCGTGGCAGAGATGCGCCGTCTCCCGCGCGACGGCAGCGACGTGTGCCTCGTCGACGAGCGGGGTGCGTAGGCGGGTGTAGCCGGGGCGACCCGGCAGGCTGGCCACGGCTACGCCGACGTGCTCCGGGCCCACCAGGCGCACCGGGGAGACGTCGGGGTGATGGCGGATGTCGGCGCCGAGGGCGGCGACCGCCGCGTCGTCGGTCTTGCACGCGTACGACAGCGCGAACTGACAGACGTCGCGCACCGCGGTCGGGATCGCGTCGCCGGTCTGCTTCTGGGTGATCAGCACGGTGAGCATCGCCACCGACCTCCCCTTCTTCACCAGTTGCTCCAGGTGCCAGCCGTTCTCCTCGGCGACGTCCTTGAACTGGCGCCGGCCGATCTGGACGTAGGTATGGGACTCGTCGACAACGATCACCACCAGCGGCCAGTCCGCCGAGGGACCGTCGCGCCATGCGTTCGCGGTGCCGCGGACCGCGCGGATCACCTGCTGTCGGGCCCGCAGGAGCTCGTACAGCCCCCGAAGCGCCGTCCGCGCCTCCTCGAGGTCGTCGTCGACCCTGAGGAAGCAGCGCTCGCCGAGGTCGGCGTAGTCGGCGCCGCCCTTGCCGTCGAGGACGGCGAACTGCACGGCGGACGAGGGGGCGAGCTGGGCGAACCAGTGGCCGATCAGGCTGGTCTTGCCATATCCCGGCAGGCCGCCGATGGTGATCCCGCTGACGTTGCTCAGCGAGATGGTCACCTGCTCGCCCCACTCGTCTCGGCCCACATGGAGGGCGCCGAGATCGGCGGCGAGGCCGCCGGGCACCACCTCGGACCGCTCGGCGAGGGGGTCGACCAGGAGTCCGCGGAGGCGGATCACCCCCGGGCGCAGCCGGGTCACCTGGACCGCGTGGCAGCCCCAAGCGTCGGCGATGAACCGGGCGTGCTTCTGGTACTCCTCGAAGCCGACCCCGGGAAGCGTCTCGACCGTGGCCACAACCCCGTAGGGGTCGGACCGCAGCCGGATCCGCGGGCACCTCGTGATCCGCATCCCTCGCCGCGTGGGCGGCTCCGCGTGGGTGAGCCCGAGCGAGTGGGTGAGCTCCATCCAGTCACCGAGGGCCCGGCGCCGCAGCTGCGCGCCCCGGCGCCCGCCCGGGGTCAGACCCAGCCAGTGGAGTCCGTACCCCACCACCACGACGCCGGCCACCGCCACCACGGCCGCCGCCAGGGCTACCAGCACCGCAATCACGCCGCACCTCCGGGCGGTCGCGGTGCGGGCGGCGCCGTCCCCCACGGCGAGGGGGTCGCCGTCGCCGGTCGGCTCCCCCACGACCGTGAGCGCAGCCACGACCGCGTCGAGAGCATCCACGGCCGCCTCGGTCCGCCGCAGGGATCGCGTGGCGGCCGGCCCTGCCGGAGCAGGACAACCGTCCCGATCCCGAGCCCCAGCACCGGCGCCAACGTGACGCTGATCTCCAGCACGTTCACGGCCGCGGCGCGCCACGGACGCCAATGGGCGTCGAGCTCCTGATCGTTCACCGCCGCAGCGCGGTCGCGCTCGAGACTCTCCTGCTGGGCCTGCACCTGCAGCTGCTCCTGCCGGGAGGCGACCCGCTGCTCCTCCGCCGACGGCGGCGGGATCGTCATCAGGTGGTAGCCGATGCCCACCATGAGGACGACCACGCCAACCACCAGGGCGCACGTCGTCAACCGCACCCCGAACGACAGCATCGGGCCGCCGTCGTACTCAACCAACCTGCTCCGCCGCATCACGCCACTCCTCCTCTCATCACGCCACCGATCACCTCGGCCGCCGGCGGCGCCGCCCGAGCCCGCGTGGCCCTCGACGCGGGCTTTGCCCGAAGCCCGAGCAGCCGCCGGGCTTCCTCGCGGGTCACCAGCCGCAGCCGCACCGCCTCCAGCACCTCGCCAGCACTCCGCAGGGGGACCGGCTCCGGGAGCCGACGGCGCACGCTCCGCACCGCCCCGCCCCTCCGTGCCGCAGCCAAGAGCTCGTCGACCGAGCCCCGGTACTCGTCTCGCAGCGCGGTCAGCAGCCGAGCCATTTCCTCCGCCGGGACGGTGATCACCGCCCTCCCTCCCCGCCGGCCGCCATGAAGGCGCACTCCGCGCACCGGCGGCCGCCGTCGAACACCTCGGGACGGCCGCATGTCTCACACCATCTCCCCTCTTGGAGCACGACCGGTTCCGGCCCTCTCGTCATCCAAGCTCCCCCTTCAGCGCCCGCCCGACGCCGTCGACCAGGTGCAGCGCGGCCAGCAGGTGGGCGCGGGACTCGGTCGTCAACGCCTCGCGGTTCGCCAGCCCAGGCTCCTGGCCGAGTCGGGCCAGCGCAGTCCGCAACACCCCGCTCGCGTGGCGCAGCGATGCCACCGTCGGAGAGGCGTCCTGCCGGTTCGCACACAGCACCGTCACCGACGAGCTCCGGCCGCTGGACGCGCGGCCGGGCGAGCGTCCGCGGGGTCCGACGCCGGCTCAGCCGCTGCCGGAGCGGCACCGTTCTCCTCGGTCCTCCTGGGTCCGAGGAAGTCGACGTGGTCCGCGACGACGACGAGATCCAGCTTGTCCTTCTCCGCCCCCTCGGGGCGCCAGAACTCGCCCTTCAGCCGGCCCCTGACCGCCAGCTTCGAGCCCTTGTCCTGGTACTCGGCGACGGCGCGGGCGGTCGGCCCCCACACCTCGATGGGGATGTAGTCCGCAGGCCAGCGCTTTCCGTCCTCTCGCGGCCTCAGATCCTTGTCGGTCGCCAGGAGGAACCGGACCTTGGTCAGCACCTCGCCATCCGGACGCGGGTAGTCGGTCCTCGTGATGACGGTCGCGACGTTGCCGATGAGATGGATCGTGTTGCTCACCCTTGTCCCTCCTGAACCGTCTGACCCAGCACTCACTGCCCCAAGTTTCGAGTTTATAACTTGCCCCAGTATTTGAACACAGTCAGGCCAGATGGGCAAGTCCTCAACTCGCAACTTGCCCAAGGTCCACCTAGACTGTTCCCGTGAGCCGCATCCGACAGATCCGTGAGCAGCGGGCACAGCTCGTCCCCGCCGTGTTCACCCAGGCCGCCGTCGCCTCCCGGGTCGGGGTGTCGGTGAACGCGCTCCGGGCCTGGGAGCTGGACCGCGCCCGTCCCCGCAAGGCCACCGCCAAGCGGCTCGCCCGCGCCCTCGGGGTGCAGGTCGACGAGCTCGGGCTCGACGACAACCCGTCCCCCGCGGCCGGCGCCGCGCAGGTCCACGAGGGATGACCCCGAGGTGTCGCGTCGCCGAGCTGCGTCTCCGGGCCATGCCGGGGCCGTCGAGGGGCAGCGGATCGCGGTGTGGTTTACAGTCGAAGACGGTCGTCGCATGCTGACGACCATGAAATCGGACGGCCGGGTGGCCAACCAGAACACACGCCGAACATCCGCCGATCACCAACCGATCAGCCTGCGTGCACCGCGTTGAACCAGCTACTCCGACAAGCGCGACAGCGATTCCCCATGACCCAGGAGGAGTTCGCGAGCCGCATCGGCGTGTCCGCCGTCACCGTGCGCCGCTGGGAGCAGGGTCAGCGTCCTCACCCTCACTACATCCGCGAACTTTGCAAGATCCTCGGGGCGACGGCGTCCGAGCTCGGCTTCCTTCTCGACACGGATGGACAACCTCTCGCCTCGCGAACGACGGTCCCCTGCGCGCTCCACGCTCTCGGTCTCGACCCCGACGACGAGCCAGACCTCGAGGACCTGCACGACGCGGTGCTGCGGCTGCGACGGTCCTACTCGACCACACCACCGGACGAGCTCCGGCTCCGCATCGACGAGCGCCTTCGCCAGGTTCGACGGCTGCTTGCCGGTGACCACGCGGAGTGGCGGAGCGATCTGCTGCAAGCCGCGTCATGGCTCGCGCTCCTGCGAGCCACGGTGCTCGTCGACCTCCGGCGGTTCGAGGCCGCCGAGACGGGCGTCCGAGTGGCCCGAGAGCTCGCCCAGGAATCCGGGGACCGTGAGGCTGAGGCGTGGACGTGGGAGACTGCGGCGTGGATCGCCGCCACCGACGGTCGCCAGCTCGACGCCCGCGAGCTCGCCACCGCCGGCATCGGCGTGGCGCCCAAGGGCAGCCACGGCCTAGTCGCCGTGACCCTGCAACGCGCGAGGATCAACGGCGCGCTCGGAGACGAGACGGCAGCTGTGCAGGATCTCCTCGCTGGAGAGCACGCTCTCGCAATCGCCAAGCCCTGCCAGTACGTCGACGACCACTACAGCATCGACCCGGCGAAGGCCGCCTTCTTTGCATCGGGCGCCATGGCCGCCCTGCACCGTCCGACCGAAACGATCGAGCATGCCGCCGAGGTGGTCAGGGTCAGCGAGGACAGGACGAGCCGGAACTACTGGCCCATGCGCGTGGCCAACGCACGGATCGAGTGGTCGATGGCACTGGTCGACCTCGGCAAGGAGGACGAGGCGGCAGCCCAGGCGCGCGTCGCGCTCGAGCCCGAGTGGTTCCGCCCGGACACGGAGAAGCGCATGCGCCGGCTGCTCACCCAGATGTGCGACCCGGTCCTGCGCGCTGAGCTGAGCGCGCTCCTCGAGCACCGGCGGCGAGGTAGCCTCCCGGCAGACTGACAACCCTGAGGGGATCTGCAAGGATGCTGTTCGAGCTCAGGCAGTACCGCGTCCGGCCGGGCCGCCGTGACGACTGGGTGCGACTCATGGACGAGGTCATCATCCCGTTCCAGGTCGAGAGGGGCATGACCATTGTCGGGACCTTCGTGGCTGAGGAGGACCCCGATCTCTACGTGTGGATACGGCGGTTCGCGGACGAGGAAGAACGCCAGCGCCTGTACCAGGCCGTCTACGAGAGTGACCACTGGAAGATGATCATCGAGCCCCGCACGACGGAGCTACTTGGAGATGAGCGGATGGTCGTCACCCGGCTGATCCCCACGAGCTCCTCGGAGATGCGGTAGTTGGAGGCTGCTCGGCCGGAGGTTAGTCACGTTCGTCCCCTGATGCGGAAGCACCCTCAGGCTCAGCCATCTGACACCTCGACGGCCCCCGATCAGCCAGCGGCGTGGCGGCTAGCCTGCAGGCCCACGCCGGCCCGCGCGCCGTTGCCGGTCCGCTCAGACATCCCATGTAAGCGTCAGCACCTGTGACATGACGAGGAGAGGTCGCATGAAGGAGTGCGTGTGCCGCCGCAAGGAGCGTAAAGGTTGAGCGGCTGGCGGGACTACGAGAACGGCGTCGCCGACGTCCTGGCCTTCCTCACTGGCGGAGATGCGACCGTCCAGCGCAACATCCGGATATGGGGCCGGAGCGGGGGCCAGCGCCAGATCGATGTCGCCGTCCGGGGCCGCATTTTCGGCATGGACAGCGACCTCTTCGTTGTGGACTGTAAGCGTCTGACCAGTCGAATCGACGTCAAAGACGTCGAGTCATTTATAGGTTTTCTCAGCGACGTCGGTGCCGATGTTGGTCTGTTAGTAACCACTCAAGGCTTTACACCTGTCGCCCGTCGGCGCGCCCAGCAAGAGCGTGACGTACGGCTAGAGGTCATGACCCTCGCGGAGCTCCAGTCCTGGTGCCCGACGGGCACAATCTCAACAGCCTATCGGCTCCAACTGATGCATCGCGCCGACGCCGAGAGGGCGCTCAGGAATGCCGGGTTCCGAGTCGTTCCCGACTCAGGGTACGAAGTACCCCACGACCAAGTAGTCCTTCAGGTGATGCGCCACTACGGAATGTCGAACCCCTCCGCCGAGGACCAGCGGGCACACTCGGCGCGTGCCGAAGTCACCCTCGCTAAAATCGGGGTAGTGGTGACGCATGTCGCTCACGGAGTGACGATGGCCGGAGGCACACCAGCGCATCGCTGGCTCGAGGTTGCTGTCGACGGGGCCCCCATCGGCCATAAGATCCTGGTGACCAATCAGGCCGATGTCGAGCGTGAACTCGACCGCCTTGCGACGATCACACCCCTTCACGGCATGCCCCGGGGCGCCTTGTCGGTCATCGCTCCAGAAGACTGGCCCGTCCAGGACTTCTTCGGTTCGTTCATTTGAGCCGCAGGGTCCCTCGGGGGGCCTCTGTCCAACCGCTTCACATCCATCCAACCCTTACAGGCAGCCGGTCAGGGCGGCCGCTAGGCGGACCCCTTAGGCACCTACCTCCATCCGAGAGCACCCTGGTCGTGCACCGCAGACAGCCGAGTTCCTATCCGAACCACGTGACCAGCCGAAGCTGTAGCACCGGAAAATCCACAGCGATGGTGTACGTAAGGAGAGCGTCGTCGAAAGGAGCCGTGAACGCCGCCACGGGCCAATCGTCCTTGAGCTCCAAGACACCCGCGCCACGGTCCCTCGGGTGAACGATGAGCCTGTCCAGGAGCTCCGCGAAATCGGCCATCGCCTGAGGGCCACGCGATCTGACTTCGGTGATCACTCCTCCGTCGTCGGAGATGTGATACCCGAGCGGGCCCACCTAGACCCCAAGCCGCCTGCGCACCTCAACAATGCCCATGATCTCAGCGGTCGAGGGCTCCGCCGCCTTCGCCATCTGGTCTTCGTAGCATGCGTGCAGTCGGACGATCATCGTCCGATACCACGCCTCGATGACATCCGCGAGCGGCCGAAGATCGTCAGCGGCGGTGGATGCCGCCAGCGCGTCCAGAACCTCTCGGATGAACTCACGCCGGCCGACATCGGTCAGGTTCCCCAGAACCTCTTGGGCCTCTGGAGGGAGCCTGAACTGGCTTGGGTGAGTGATGGTATCTACAGACATGGTGCTCATCGTGGCCACCCCCTCGATGGTGAGGGTTCGGGATGGCAGTTTGACTTCACAGACGTGACGATCCCTCTCAGGGTACAACGTCGCGATCCTAGGGGTCCTTGCGAGTTCCGATCGGCTCGCCAAGGCGGAGCGGCAATGTACATCCGTTCGGCCTCCCAAACTTCAGGTGGCCGCGCTAGTCATCCAACGCGGTGCTTACCTCGGTCCATCCCCATCCAACACGTTCGCTAGCCGCTGCGCCGCCGTCTCATGCATGCCAGGGATCACATGCCCGTACGTCGCCAGGGTGAACGCAACCGTGCTGTGCCCCATGCGCTCCGAGACGACCTTTGGATGCTCCCCGCTGGCAAGCATCAGCGTGGCCATGCTGTGCCGCAGCCCGTGTAGCCGCACCCGCGGGAGTCCCGCCTGGTCGAGCACGCGATAGAGGTACTTCCTGAGCGTCACGGCGACCAGCGGGAGACCGCCCTCGCCGGTGAACACCAAGTCGAGGTCCACCCACGCCTGCGCAGCCAGCCGCCGCTCGACCTGCTGCCTCCGGTGCTCCCGCAGATCCTCGACGAGCTGCGTCGGCAGCGACACCGGCCGCTCGGCCCGGTGGGTCTTCGTCTCCTTGAACCTCGGCGAGCCGTCGGCCGCCGGGAGATCGAGCGCCTGGCGGACCACCAGCCCTCCCCGCTCCAGGTCGACGTCCCCCCAGCGGAGGGCGAGGAGCTCGCTGAGCCGCAGCCCGCACAGCAGCGCGACCCGCAGCGCCAGCTCGTGCGGCGCGCCACCGAGCCCTCGCAGCAGGACGCGGGCCTGCTCCGGGGTCAGAACCTGGACCTCCACCCGGGGCACCGCCGGGCGGTCGACCGCGGCGACGGGGTTCACCGCCAGGGCCTGCCACCGGACGGCGTGGGCCATGGCGCGGTGGAGCACGCTGTGGACCTTCTGCACGGCCGCGGGCCCGAGGCCGGCCCCGGTCTTCCGGTTCCCCGACGCGCGGAGCCGCTGCTCGAGGGCGATCACCTGCGCCGGCCGGAGCTTCTGGAGCGGCACCTTGCCGATGAAAGGCACCAAGTCGTGCTCCACGATCTCCCGGTACCGCCGCCGGGTCCGCAGCGCGAGCGACGGGTCGACGTAGTCGCGGAGCCAGCGGTGCAGGAACGCCTCGATCGTCTCCTTGGTCGGGTCGACGAAGGTTCCCCCGGTCAGCGCCGTCTCCTGGGCGGCCGCCGCTGCCACAGCCTCCTTCTTCGTCCCCCGGAGGGTGAAGGTCCGGCGGAGCCGCCTGCCGGTGGCCGGGTCGTACCCGACCTCGAGAACGACCTCCCACGTCCCCGGCGACCGCCGGTGGATCCTGGCCATCCCCGCCTCCGAGGTGCCCTCAAGGGCCGTCAGGTGCCGCCGGATGTTGCCGCGTCCGGCAACATTTCGGCAACAAATCGCCCCAGAGCATACCCCGGATCGAGCGCCAGCGGGCCCATTTCGTATTCGAAAGCCGCCGTACCCGCACGGAGAGTCGAACTCCGGTCGCCACCTTGAAAGGGTGGAGTCCTGACCGCTAGACGATGCGGGCGCGGTACCGGCCCTCGATCCTACCGACCTATACTCGCAGCCGTCGCCGGAGGTCAGGACTGGAGGGGACCATGCCCGTACGCGAGATCATCGGCAAGTCCATCGGCTTCGGGATCGTCTCGCTCTCGTGCATCCTCGGCGCGGTCCTGACCTTCTACGGACCGCACTCCTACAACGACTACTTCAACGCCCCGCTGGGCCTCGGCCTGGGGCTGATCGGGGTCGGGGTGGCCGCCGTCGGGGTGATGGTGATCGCCGGCATCATCGCCGACGCCCGGCTGCGCCAGCGCGAGGAGCGGCTCCATGTCACCCCCCGGCCGGGTCCGGCGGGCCCGCCGCCGGCGTGGGGCATGGGCGACGTGGGCCGGCCCTCCGCCGAGCGGGGCGGCAAGGGCGGCGGTGGCACCGAGCGGCTGATGAGCGTCCGGGTGTCGAGCATCGACGGGCCGATCGTGATCGGCTTCCTGCTGCTCTGGACCGTGGTCGCCTGCATCGTGGGGGCCAGCCGCTGAGGCCTCCGCCCTGAGCGGGCCCCGGGGGTCGACCCCCCGGAGCCTCGCCCGGTTGGCTCAGCGGCGCCGCGCGAGGGCGACGAGCTGGCCGACGGCGCAGACCATCATGGCCATGCCGAACTGTGCGGCCGCCCCGGCGTTGACCGGGACCGCCACCAGGCTCCCGCCGACGCTGCGTCGAGGACCGGCGGCCGTCGCCGCGCTGCTGCGGGCGGTGGCGAGGTTGATGCCGAAGCCGGAGAGGAAGAGGACCAGGCAGGCGAGCAGCGCGGCGACGATGATCGTCCGCTGGGGGCTGCCGCCACCGAGGTTGCCGAGGCCGCTGTCGGTGCCGCCGGCGCCGCCGGTGGCGGCCAGGCCGCGGCCGGTGACCTTGATCTCGTCGGAGTACTGACCCGACCGCGCCAGGATGATGTGGTCGCCGGCGCGCTTGCTCAGGTGGAGGACGCCGGACACCTTCCCGTTGGCGTCGGTCACGCCCTTGGCCGGGCTGATGCTGGCGTCGCCGCCCGGCACCACCACCAGGAGGAGGTCGACGGGGGCGCCCACGACCGGGTTGCCGAAGGCGGTCAGGGTGACGGTGAAGGGGACGTTGACCCCGGGGTCGGCGGTCGACTGATCGCTCTTGAGGGCGAGGTCGACGGGACCGGCCACCTTGGGCGTCTTGTGGAACGGCACCGGGCCGATCTGGATGATCGGGCCGTCGGCCGACGGCGCGATGAAGCCCGGCGTGCTGTTCGGGGAGGCGCCGTTGGTGGGGTTGCCTGGGTTGCTGCTCGGGGTGCCGTCCGGATTGGTGCCGGGGGTGCTGCCCGGGGTCGACCCCGGGGTCGCCGCCGGGGTCGGGTCGATGTGGAACGCCGCGGTCAGCGGGCTGGCCGCGCCGGGGACGCTGACGACGACGTGGTCGTCGCCGCCGCCGCCGGCGAACTTGGTCGAGGGCACCACCACCGCGATGGTGCCGTCGCCCCAGAGCTGCACCGGGGCGTTGACGCCGGCGATCGTGACCGTGCCCTTCTGCGAGCCGAAGCCACCGCCGGTGATGCCGATCACCGCGCCGGCGGCGCCGTTGGCGGGCTTGAGCGCGGCGAGGTGGATGATGGCGATGCCGTTGGGGAGCGTCGAGGGCGCGTTGCCCTGCGGCGTCACCGTGAGGTCGCCACCGGCGGCGCCGGCGGGGATGGTGACGCTGATCGACGTCGGCGACCACCCCTTGATCCCGAGGGCGGTGCCGCCCAGGGTGACGGTGCCGGCGTTGGGGCCGAAGCCGGCGCCGTTGATGGCGACGGTGTCGCCCGCCTGGGCACGAGCCGAGGAGGCGCCGGCGATCTGCGAGTTGACGGTGAGGTTGCCCCCGGAGATCTGATGGCCGTCGGCGCGGGTGAAGACCACCGCGCCCGACGTCGAGCCCGGCTGCACCGTGAAGCTGATGGTGTTGTCGCTCCAGGCCGAGCCGATCCCGGCGCCGTTGAGCGTCGCCGAGCCGCTGTTGCCGAAGCCGGCGCCGGAGAGGCTCACCACCTGGCCGGGGGCCGCCGCGGCGGTCGAGAGGCCGCTCGCGTTGGGCTGGACGTTGATGGCGCCCGCGCCCATGCTCACGGCGTTGGTGACGATGGACGGGTTCTTGGTGGAGGTGGCGAAGCCGGCGATGGCAACCGCCACCGCGCCGTTGCAGTAGCTGCCCGGGGCGTTGAGCGACACCGCGGTGTCGCTGACCCCGGTCACCGTGAGCCCCTGGCCGCAGGCGCTGGCGCTGATCGCCTGGCGGAAACCGCCCAGCGCGAAGCCCGAGCCGGCGACGGTGAAGCCTCCGTTCGGACCCGGGGTGGCCGTGTTCTGGGCCGCCGCCGGCGCCATCAGCAGGAGGCGCTCGGTGTTGCTGCTCTGGTTCTGGCTGCCGAGGAGCACCGGGTAGCTGACGGTGACGCTCACCGAGCCGGCGGCACCCGAGGCCGGGAACGTGATGCTGCTGTCGGACAGGCCGGTGATCTGCTGGCCGGTGCCGCCGACCGACAGCGAGGTGCCGTTGCCCTGGCCGCCGCAGGTGAAGCCGGAGCCGCTCACCGTGATGCTGTCGCCGGCGTGGGCGAGGGATGGATTGACCGAGGAGACGTGCGGCTGCGGGCACTGCGCCGCCACGACGGTGCGGGGCATCGCCACGTTGGCGGCGAGCACCCCGCCCAGGAGGGCGGTGCCGGTCAGTGCGCTGAGGATGCGTCTGTTCATGATGCGTTCACCGGGGTGGCCTCGAAGACGAGGCGGTCTGGTGCGAATGCACCCTGCCAGAGCGGCCAGCAGGTCACCAGCTCGAGCACCTCGACGCCAACCCCGTCGTGGGGCTTGTCGATGTAGCTGCGATCCGTGCCGGAGGTGATGTACCGCTGGTTGATCCTGTAGCGGAAGCGGCCGTAGGTGGTGTCGAGCTCGACGATGTCGCCGTTGTGCACGTCGTTCCAGCTCGTCGAGAAGCCGTTGTGGTTGCCGATGAGGATGAGACCGCCCTCACCGGGGTAGTCGGTGTGGTCGTCGTGACCGGGCCCGGCGCTGAGGATGCCGCGGTCGGCGCCCTCGGTGACGACCGCGGTGAACTTGATCCCGGGGACGGTCAGCTTCGCCATCGGCTCGCCGTCGGTGAGGTGCGGGTGCTTGGTCACGAAGACCCCGCTGCCCACCTGCTGAGCGTCGGTGACGCCGGCGTGGCTGTTGTCCCAGGCGGAGAGGAGCTGGTGCTGCTCGTAGCTCTCGTAGCCGACCAGGGTCCCGACGTAGCCGACGATGAGGACGGCGATACCCATCAGGACCCAGCTCGAGCGGCGGAGCCAGCGTTGGATGTGGAGAGGCATGGCCGTCCAAATTCTCCGAGAGAGAGGGGTGGTGAGAGAGGGATTCGGGTCGGGTCGGGAGAGGGTCTGGGTCGGGTCGGGTCGGGCGGGAGACGGACGGGGCGGGGCGGGGGGCGCGGTGCCCCCCGCCCGTCCCTACGAGGACGTGACTACCGAACCGAGCCGCGACGGGCGGCGAGGCGCGGGAAGACGTTGAGCGCGATCGCGAGCGCGGCGAGGATGCCGGCGGCCGCGAAGCTGGCGGGACCGAACATGCCCGTGGAGGGCGGGGTCGGACCGTTGAACGGGGTGAGCGCAGGAACCGTGTTGGCCGGAGCCGAGGTGGAGACGCTGGCCACGGAGTTGGCGAGCGCGACCTCGGTGATCGGCTTGCTCTTGTTGCCGGCGCTGAGCAGGCTGCCCAGGAGGCCGGTGCCGTCGTTCACGAGGCGGACGTTCAGCGCGGCGACCGAGACGCTCTTGGAGGTCGCGGTGTTCATCCCGATCTGCGGCACGCCGCGGTCGATGATGAGGCTGATGCCGGTCGCGGGGATGGCGATGGTCTTGCTGGTGCCCACGGCGATGCCGAGGACCTGGTCCAGGTTGACGACGGGGATACCGAGGACCTTGATCGCGCCGAGGCTGCTCGCCCCGGTGGGATCGCCGGCGTTCGGGCCGAGGATGGCCTGAGCGCTGGAGCTGATGCCGGTGATCTCGAGCAGCGGAAGGCCGCTGAGCAGACCGCCGGCGCTACCCGCACCACCGAGGAGACCCGAGAGGGGGCCCAGGTTGGTGAGGCTGCCGAGGTTGAGACCGCCGACGATGCCGTTGAGCGCGCTGGCCAGGCCACCGCTGGTGCCGCCGCCGAGGATGCTGGTCAGATCGCCGAGGATCTGGTCACCCAGGGGGAGGATCTGCACGGAGCCGACCTTGGTGCTCGCCAGCGACTGGAACGAGCCGGCCGAGCCGGTCATGGGCTGAACGATCGCGTTGGAGGTGACCGACGCGGTCTTGATCAGCGAGTTGAGGCCGAGGTTCTGGCCGTTCAGGAGGCCGCCGAGCAGCCCGTTGGGGCCGAGCAGGCCGCCAAGAAGGCCGTTCAGGTTGGTGAGGTTGCCGAGCAGGCCGCCGTTGCCGAGAAGGCCGGACAGCAGGCCGCCGTTGTTGCCGAGGATGCCGAGCACCGAGCCGCCCGAGCTGCTGCCGGTGACGCCGCTGAGGACGCCGCCCACAACCGGGACGCTGCTGGTGAGGCCGCCGAGGCCCGCGAGCAGACCCTGGCTGCCGAGCACGCCGCCGAGCAGGCTGCTGCCGCCGCTGCCGCCGGTCAGGCTGCCGAGGACACCGGTGACCGCGCCGCCGAGCGGAAGACCGCCGAGCAGGCCGCTGGCCGCACCGCCGCTGGCGCCCGCGGGGGCACCGACGATGCCGGAGAGGAGGCTACCCACGATGGGCAGGCCGCTGGTGGTGTTGAGCAGGCTGCTCAGGATGCCGTTGGGGCCGAGCAGGTTGCCCAGGCCGCCGCCGGCGCCCAGCAGGCCGCTGAGGTTCGGGAGCGACAGGCTGGGGGTGACCGCCAGGCTGGTGGTGCTGTTGTCCGCCGAGGCGCGGGCCCCGGAGAGGCCGGCCGCCTGCGCCAGGCTGTTGGTCACAGCGTCAGCGTGGTAGGGGGCCAGGTTCAGCTGGATCGGAGCGCCGGCCGGGGTCGCGATGACCGACGCGGACTGGGTCGGGGCATCGGCCACGCCCGGGACGTTGTAGTTGGCGACCAGGGTGTTGCCCAGGTTGACGCCGAGGCCCTTGAGCGCGCTGTCGAGGTTGCCCAGGCCGCTGCCGCCGGTGCCGCCGAGGACGCCGTTGAGGAGTCCGCCGACGATCGGAAGCGAGTTGGTCAGCGACGTGAGGTTGCCCACGATGCTGCTGTTGCCGCCGAGCAGGCCGGTGAGGCCGGAGAGCAGGCCGCCGTTGCCGAGGGCGCTGGTCAGGCCGCTGGTGCCGCCGAGGATGCCGGTGACGCCGTTGAGGGCGCCCAGGGCCGTCTTGACGGCGCCGGTCAGGGTGTCCAGCTCCTGCTGGAGGGGTGCGAACTGGATGTCGATCGGCGTCGAATCGCCGTGGCCCGACAGCAGGTCGAGGAGGTTCCCGGTGAGAACGCCGTTGGCGTTCGCAGCGTCGACCTTGATGCTGAGGTCCGTGTTGCCGAGGACACCACCCAGCGTCTGGCTGAGGAGCTGTCCAACGGCCGGCACGGCCGAGATGAGAGCCGACGGGGAGATCGACACCTGCAGGGCCGAAGCCTGCGCGGTACCCGTCGGGGCTGCGGTGTCGGCGTGCGCCGACATCGGCAGCACGAGAACACCCGCCATGCCGGCGATGGCCCCGGCACTGAGCAATCTGACTTTCTTCACGGCTACCCCTAGTCCCTCCGCGTGGTGAATATGAGAGGCTTGATGACCCGCCACCACGTTCGGTCCGGTTGCCCACGCTTGCCCCGGGTCCGATGCCGTGGTTCACACTTGCCGGCTATGCCTGCACCACCAGAACGTCGCCCTCAGCGGGAAACTTGCGCCACTGGCCAGCCGGAGCGAACGCATGGAAATGGGTGATCGTCCTCCGCGGTGGCGGACGCGCTTCGCCCCCTCTCCCACCGGGGCGCTGCACGCGGGTTCGGTGCGTACTGCGCTCTTCAACTGGCTCGCCGCCCGTGCCACCGGAGGCACCTTCCTCCTCCGGATCGAGGACACGGATCAGGCAAGGTACCACCCCGGAAGCGAGTTGCAAATCCTCGAGTCCCTTCGCTGGCTCGGCCTGGACTGGGATGAGGGCCCCGACGTCGGGGGCCCCCACGCTCCCTACGTCCAGTCGCTCCGCACCGACCTCTACCGGCTCGAGGCTGACCGGTTGGTCGAGGCCGGCGCCGCCTACTGGTGCACCTGCACGCCGGCGCGGCTCGAGCAGATGCGCGCCGAGCAGCGGGCGGCCGGCCGGCCCACCCGCTACGACCGGCGCTGCCTGGTCCGGCAGGAGGAGGTGGCCCGGGAGCGCGCCGCCGGGGTCCCGGCCGTGCTCCGCCAGCTCATCCCCCCCGGCCGCACCGAGTGGGTCGATCTCATCCGGGGCCCGATCGCCTTCGACAACGCCGAGATCGACGACCAGGTCCTGCTCAAGGGCGACGACTTTCCGACCTACCACCTGGCCAACGTCGTGGACGACCACGCCATGGGGATCACCCACGTGATCCGGGCCGAGGAGTGGATCCCCTCGACCCCCAAGCACCTCTCTCTCTATGCGGCCCTGGGCTGGGACCCGCCGGTGTTCGCCCACGTGCCCGTGGTGCTGGGCGAGGACGGCCAGAAGCTGAGCAAGCGCCGCGGCGCCCGCAACATCCTCGAGTACCGCGAGCTCGGCTACCTCCCCTCCGCCCTGGTCAACGCGATGGCGCTGCTGGGCTGGTCGTCGGGCACCGACGAGGAGGTGTTCGGCATCGCCGAGCTCGCCGAGCGCTTCTCCCTCGACCGGGTGAACCCGGCGCCGGCGGTCTTCGACTCGAAGCGGCTCGACGCCCTCAACGGGCTCCACATCCGGCGGCTGCCGCCGGCGGAGCTGGCCGCGGCGCTGGCGCCGTGGATCGAGGGGGCGACCGAGGAGCAGCGCCTCGCGCTCGTGCCCCTCCTCCAGGAGAGGATGAGCCGTCTCGACGAGGCCACCCGGCTGGCGGCTCCGCTGCTCGGCGAGGTGGCCTGGCCGGAGGGGGCAGAGTTCCCGCCCCGCAAGGTCGACGTCGACTCCGCGGCGGCGCTCCTCGACGCCACCATCGCCGAGGTGGACGGCGGCGGGCTCGGGGACACCGAGGCGATGCGGCAGCGGCTCGCCGCCGTCCTCGAGGCACGGGGAACCAGACCACGCGACGGCTTCCGCGTCCTCTACATGGCGATCCTCGGCAGCCCCCAGGGCGTGCCCGTGTTCGACGCCATGCGATTCATCGGCCCCGACGTGGCGGTGCGGCGGCTGCGTAGCGCACGCGAACGCCTGTACGACGGAGTTCTGATATCGTCCCGGTGGAGACGGGGGCAGAGACGGGGACAGAGAGGATGGGACGGCCCTCGAAGACGTGGGGGGAATTGGCCGTGGGGGGACGAGTATATGCGTGAACACGGCAGTATGCACGCGCCGGCAAAAACTGGCAGCCGTGTGACGGCGACGGCACCCGACACGTTCGACGCCTAAGGCACGCCCGCAGCGTGCCCATGGGCACGTGCCGAACGCCCGCGCCAGGGGCCCGAAGACCGGACAATAGACACGTCCCGCCGGCCACCGGCGGGTGCCGCAGCGGCCGGCGAGGGGCCCCGGGAGCGACCAGTGACCACCTCCGTCGACGGCCTGCGCGGCACCCTGGAGGCGTTCCTGCGCGAGGCCGGCATGGAGCACTACCTCCACTTCAGCGGCCAGAAGGACGCCCTGGAGATCTTCCCGATCGTCCTCCGCCACGCCGACGTCTTCGTCCCCGACGCGGTCCGCACCGCCCTCGCCGCCCGCGACGCCGCCGCCGATCCCGCCGAGCGGCGCCGCGCCACCGCCCTCGCCCAGGCGGTCGCCGAGCTCTGCATGGAGCGGGACCTGGCGATGCTCGCCGACGAGCTGGCCACCGCCCAGGCCCAGGCGACGGTGACCGTCGACGGCCGGACCATGCCCTACCACGGCGTCCACACCGCGGTGCAGAACGAGACCGACCGGGAGCGGCGCCGCGCCCTGGAGCGGGCCCGCCTCGCCGAGACCGCGCGGCTCGACCCGCTCCGCGAGCAGCTGCTCCGCCGCCACCACGCCGCCATCCGCGAGCTCGGCTTCGACTCCTACACCTCCTTCTACTCGACCCTCAAGGGCATCGACCTCCAGGCCCTCGGCGAGATCGTGGCCGGCTTCCTGGAGCGCACCCGCGACCTCTACCTCGAGCATCTCGTCCCCTGGTTCGAGGAGGTCATCGGGGTTCCCTTCGCGGAGGCCGAGCGGCACGACGCGGCGGTGCTCTTCCGGATGCGGGAGCGCGACGCCTGCTTCCCCGCCGAGCGGATGGTGCCGGCGCTCCGCGAGACCCTGCTCCGGCTCGGCGTCGCCCTCGACGACCAGCCCAACGTCCACCTCGACACCGAGGACCGGCCGCGGAAGAACCCGCGGGCCTTCTGCGTCGCCGTCCAGGCGCCCGGCGAGGTCTACCTGGTGACCCGGCCGACCGGGGGCTACCAGGACTGGCGGTCGCTCTTCCACGAGGCGGGGCACACCGAGCACTTCGCCCACGTCGAGGCGGCGCGCCCCTTCGAGGAGCGGCTGCTCGGCGACAACAGCGTCACCGAGGCCTTCGCCTTCAGCCTCGAGCACCTCCTGCTCGACGCCGCCTGGCTCACCGAGCACGCCGAGGCGGCGGGCGAGGAGCTGCGCACCCTGCTCCACCGGGTGCACGTCTACTACCTCTATATGATCCGGCGCTATGCGGCCAAGCTCCTCTACGAGCTGGAGCTGCACGGCACCGGCGCCGCCGACCTGTCGGCGATGCCCGGGCGGTACGCGGACCTGCTCACCGAGCACCTCGGCTTCGCGTACCCGACCGAGACCTGGCTCGACGACGTCGACGCCGGCTTCTACGCCTCCCAGTACCTCCGCGCCTGGATGCTCGAGGCCCAGCTCCGCGAGCACTGGCGAGCCGCCCGCGGCGACCGCTGGTGGGCGTCGGCGCAGACCGGCGCGGAGATGCGCGGGCTCTGGTCGCTCGGCCAGGCACTGCCCGCCGACCTGGTCGCCGTCGAGCTGGGGATGGACCGCCTCGACGACACCGCCCTGGAGCGGCGCATCCGCGAGGGGCTGGCCGGGGTGATCGCATGACCGCCCCGCAGCGGGGCACCGCGGTCGTGACCGGCGCGAGCAGCGGCATCGGCGCCGCCACCGTGGCCGCCCTCGCCCGGGCGGGCTGGCGGGTGGTCGCCGGGGCTCGCCGCGAGGACCGGCTGCGCGAGGTGGCGGAACGGGCGGGGGCGCGCTGGATGCCGCTCGACGTCACCGACCAGGCCAGCGTCGACGGCTTCGTCGCCGGCCTCGACGAGTGCGCGGTGCTGGTCAACAACGCCGGCGGTGCCCACGGGCTCGCGCCGATCGCCGAGGCCGACGAGGCGCAGTGGCGGCGGATGTACGAGGTCAACGTCCTCGGGCTGATGCGCATGACCCGGGCGCTGCTGCCGCTGCTGGAGCGGGCCGGGCCCGGCCACGTGGTGAACATCGGTTCGATCGCGGCGGCCGAGACCTACCCCGGGGGCGCGGGGTACACCGCGGTCAAGCACGGGGTGCGCGCGATCACCCGCACCCTCCGCCAGGAGTTGCTCGGCCGCCCCGTCCGGGTCACCGAGATCGACCCGGGAGCGGTGGAGACCGAGTTCAGCATCGTCCGCCTCGGCAGCGAGGAGCGCGCCGCCCAGGTCTACGCGGGGATGACCCCGCTGACCGGCGAGGACATCGCCGAGTGCGTGCTATGGGTGGTGGAGCGGCCGCCGCACGTCAACGTCGACGAGATGGTGGTGCGCCCCCTCGACCAGGTCATGGGGGTGCCGACCATGCACCGGCAGGGGGAGGGCTGATCAGCCCTGCCGGGTGGGACCGGCCCGCTCCGGGCTGATCTTCAGGATCACCCGCTGCTCGCGCTCCATGGCGGCGCGATAGTCGTCCCAGTCGGGGTGCTCGCCGAAGCTGCTGCGGTAGTAGTCGACCAGCGGCTCCATCGCCTCGGGCAGGGAGACCACCCGGGCCGGTCCCTCGACCACCGCCCAGGCGCCGAAGAAGCCGTCGTTCAGGACGCAGACCGAGGCGCGGCCGGTGCGGCGCACATGGTGGGTCTTCATCGCGGTCTCGCGGGTGCTCACCACCAGGTCGCCGTCGGCGTCGATGCCGACCACGATCGGGGACATCGCCACCCCGCCGTCGGCCCGCTCGGTGGCGAGCACCGCGCGGTGATTGGAGCGGATGAAGTCCCTGGCCTCGTCGATGGTCATGGGTCACTCCTCGATGTCCCGGACGAGCACACCATACCCCCGGGACTCGGCCAGTAGGGATCGCCTACCCTTGGACGTCGTGATCCCCCACACGGCTGCGCTGCGACGGGCACGAGGCGAGGCCGACCCCGAGCCGGCGGGGCGCTGGCGCGAGGGCCTCGGCGTCCGCCCCGAGCTCATCCTCGTCGCCGCGACCGAGCTGTTCCGCGAGAGCGGCTACCACGGGGTGGGGGTCGACGACATCGGCCGGGCCGCGGGGATCACCGGGCCGGCGGTGTACCGTCACTTCCCCAGCAAGGTGGCCATCCTCATCGCCGTGTTCGACCGCATCACCGAGCGGCTGCTCGAGGGCGGCGAGGCGCAGCTGGCCCGGGGCCGCTCGCCGCGGGGACGGCTGGAGCGGCTGGTGGGGTTCCACGTCGACTTCGTCCTCAACGAGCGCGCCCTGATGGCGGTGTACGCACGGGAGGACGACAGCCTTCCCAGCGCCGACCGCCGCCGGCTGCGCCGCCGCCAGCGCCTCTACCTCGAGCACTGGGTCGAGACCCTGGTCCGGCTCCGTCCCGAGCTCAGCGACGAGGCCGCCCGGGCCGCGGTGCGCAGCGTGCTGGGGATGCTGAACGCGGTCGCCCACTACGACGCCGTGCTGGAGCGCGACGAGCTGGCGGCGCTGCTCGAGCGGATGGCGATCGCCTCGCTGCTCGCCGCCGCCCGCGGACCGCGTGGGCAGGCCGCCGACCGCTAGCCTGTCGGGTGTGAACCGCGGGTCACTGCCGACCGCCCCCGCCGGAGCGGTGATCGCGGTGCTCGAGGAGGGGTGAGGTGAGCGCGGACGTCTGGACCGGGGCGGAGCACCGTCTGCTGCGCCAGACCGTGCGCGAGTTCACGGAGCGCGAGATCGTGCCGTTCCTGTCCACATGGGAGCGGCAGGGCGAGCTGCCCCGCGCGCTCAGCGAGCGCGCCGGCGCGCTGGGGCTGCTCGGCGCCGGCTGGCCCGAGGAGGTGGGTGGCTCCGGCGGTGACATCACCCACGCATCGGTGGTCGCCGAGGAGGTGATCCAGAGCGGCGGCTCGGGCGGGGTGTGCGCCGGGCTCTTCACCCACGGCATCGCGATCCCCCACATCCTCGCCGCCGGTGACGCGGCGCAGATCGAGCGCTGGGTGCGGCCGGCGCTCGAGGGGCGGCTGATCGGCGCCCTCGCGGTCACCGAGCCCGACGCCGGCTCGGACGTCGCCTCGCTGCGCACCCGCGCGGTGCGTGACGGCGACCACTACGTGGTGAACGGCGCCAAGACCTTCATCACCTCCGGGACGCGCGCCGACTTCGTGACCACCGCGGTGCGCACCGGAGGCGAGGGCCACGGCGGGGTGTCGCTGCTGGTCGTCGAGCGCGACACCCCGGGGTTCACGGTGGGCCGGCGCCTCGAGAAGATGGGCTGGTGGTGCTCCGACACCGCGGAGCTGGCCTTCGCCGACGTGCGGGTGCCGGTCGCCAACCTGGTCGGCGAGGAGGGCACCGGCTTCCTCCAGATCATGCGCAACTTCGCGTCGGAGCGCATCGGCATCGCGGTGCAGGCCTACGCCACCGCGCAGCGCTGCCTCGACCTGTCGGTCGCCTGGGCGGGCTCGCGCCAGACCTTCGGACGCCCGCTGTTGGCGCGGCAGGTGATCCGCCACAAGCTCACCGAGATGGCGCGGCAGGCCGACGTCGCCCGGGAGTACACCCGCGCGGTGATGGCGCGGATGCAGCGTGGCGAGGACTGCGTGCGGCAGGTGTCGATGGCGAAGAACACCGCGGTGATGGCCTGCCACCATGTCGTCGACGAGGCGGTGCAGATCCACGGCGGGATGGGGTATATGCGCGAGAGCGAGGTCGAGCGCCACTACCGCGACAGCCGCATCCTCGGCATCGGCGGCGGCACCAACGAGATCATGAACGAGATCATCGCCAGGACCATGGGCCTGTGAGAGGAGAACTCGGGTGAACGTCGCCGACTACCAGCACCTGCTCTTCGAGCGCCGGGCCAACGGCGTGCTGCTGATCACCATCAACCGCCCCGACCGGCTGAACGCCACCGACGAGGTGCTCCACAACGAGCTCTGCAGGGTCTGGCCGGACGTGTCCGTCGATCCCGAGACCCGGGTGGCGGTGATCACCGGCGCCGGCCGTGCCTTCAGCGCCGGCGGCGACCTCGCGATGGTCCAGTCCCAGGTGGGCAACTTCCGCAAGGTCGCGGCGATCATGGAGGAGGCCCGGTCGATCGTCTACAACATCATCGAGTGCGAGAAGCCGGTGATCTCGGCGATCAACGGGGTGGCGGTGGGTGCCGGTCTCGCGGTCGCGCTGATGGCGGACATCAGCATCATGGCCGAGGAGGCGCGCATCACCGACGGCCACATCCGCCTCGGTGTGGGCGCGGGCGACCACGCCGCGATCATCTGGCCGCTGCTCTGCGGCATGGCCAAGGCGAAGTACTACCTGCTCACCGCCGACTTCATCGACGGGCGCGAGGCCGAGCGGATCGGCCTGGTGAGCCGCTGCGTCCCCGGCGACCGGCTGCTCCCCACCGCCCTCGAGGTCGCCGAGAAGCTCGCCACCGGCCCCCAGCTGGCCATCCGCTGGACCAAGCGGGCGCTGAACAACTGGCTCCGCCAGGCCGGCCCGATCTTCGACGCCTCGCTGGCGCTGGAGATGCTGAACTTCTTCGACGAGGACGTCGCCGAGGGCGCGGCCGCGATCCTGGAGAAGCGACCGCCGAGGTTCCCCTCCGCCCCCTGACCGGAGGCGGCGCTCAGGCGGGGGCGGTCAGATCGCCACCTGGCGGGGCGCCGGCGCGGGCAGGGCGAGGTGATGGCCCTGGCCGAGCGTGATCCCCAGGGCGACGAGCTCGCGGGCCACCTCCGGGCTCTCCACCCCCTCGGCGATGACGGTGGCGCCGCTGTCGCGCGCGAATGCCTGGGCGGCGCGGATCGCGGCCCGCGATCCGGGGCGGGTGGCGGTGGTGCTGAGGCTGCGCGCGACCTTGATGAACTCGGGGTCGAGCGCGGCCAGCACCTCGAGGGTGGAGTGGCCGTCGCCGACGTCGTCGGCGGCGAACCGCAACCCGTGCTCGCGGTAGGCGCCGGCGATGAGCTGGAGGCGCTCGAGGTCGGGGATGGTCTCCTGCTCGGTGAGCTCGAGCACGACGTCCGCGGGCGAGCGGCCCGCCCAGCGCAGCAGCAGGAGCAGCTGGTCGACCTCGTGGACGGGGTCGAGGAAGGCGGCGGCGCTGACGTTGACGAAGATGGTGGTGCCGGCGGGCAGGCCCCGGGCCTCGCGGAGGGCGGCGCGGCGGCAGAGCCAGTCGAGGTCGCGGATGCGGCCGAGGCGGCGGGCGGCGTCGAAGAGGCCGGACACGCTCGCATCGGGGCCGGTGCCGGCGGGACGGGCGAGCGCCTCGTAGCCCACCACGGCGCCGTCGCGAAGGTCGACGATCGGCTGGTACACGACGTCGACGGTGCCGCGCTCGAAGACCTCGGTGAGCAGGGCCGCGTCCCGGGACGCCCCCGGGTGGGCCCCCCAGGCCCCGTCGGCGTCGCGCGCCTCGGTGCCCTCGACCCGGTCACGGCCGGAGCGCTTGGCCCGGTAGAGGACCTCGTCGGCGGCCCGCCAGGTCGCCGAGGGGTCGGCGCCGGCGGGTGCGGCCGCCCAGCCCACGCTGATGCGGGCCCGGCCCTGGAGGACGGTGACCGAGTGCATCGCGGTGCGCATCCGCTCGGCGACGGTGGCGGCCTCGTCGCCGGCGGCGCCGGACAGGACGACGGCGAACTCGTCGCCGCCGACGCGGGCGACCACGTCCCAGCTGCGCACCAGCGCGCGGAGGGTCATGGCGACCGCCTGGAGGACGACGTCGCCGGCCTCGTGCCCGAACTGGTCGTTGATCGGCTTGAGCCCGTCGACGTCGATGGCGAGGATGGCGAAGCGCTGCCGGGGGATGACGCCCAGGACCTTCTCGAACTCGCGGCGGTTCTTGAGCCCGGTGAGCCGGTCGGTGGTCGCGATCTCGGCGAGCCGGTCGGCGCTCTCGTGGAGGGCCAGCTCGGCGCGCTTGCGGGCCATGAACTGGCCCAGCTGACGGCCGATGTCGAGGAGCACGTCGATGCTCTCCTCCCCCGAGGGCCGGGGCCGCCGGGAGAAGACCTCGATGACCCCGGTGGAGAGGCCGTCGATCACGATCGGGACGGCGAGGGCGCCGCGCAGCCCCAGGGCGGAGATGGTGCGACCCCGGGCGACCGAGTCCAGCCGGGCGATGTCGGCGACGGTCTCCGGCTCGGCGCTCGCCCAGACCCGGCCGGGAAGGGTGTGTCCCGGGCGCACCCGGAGGGCGTCGGACTCGGCGGTGAAGTCGGTGACGTCCAGGTCCGGGCTGTGCCAGCCCTGGGCCCGGATCAGCAGCTCGTCGCGGGGGTGGCGAACCCAGAGGTTCCCGATCTGGCAGTCGAGCGCCTCGCCCACGTGGGCGAGGACGTCGGGCACCGCCTCCTCCATCGACTCGGCGACGCTCAGGGTGCGCGCCACCGTGTACTGGAGCTGGCGCAGCGTCTCCCGGCGGCGGCTGGTCAGCGCCAGCGAGGCGACGTTGGCGAGCCCGTCGAGCAGGCGCAGCTCGGCGGCCTCGAAGGGGCGGCGCGAGCGCAGCCCGAGGGTCAGGGCGCCGACCACGGTGGCGCCGCGCAGCACCGGGGCGTAGGCGCCACGGCGGACGCCGAGGTTCCTGATCACATCCCCGGCGGCGGGCCCGAGGTCGGTGAGCTCGCGGGTGACGCCGTGGCGGTCGCGGAGCAGCGATACCAGCGCCGGGTGCTCGGCGAGGGAGAACGACGTCCCCACCTGCACCACCCCGAGGGGATCGTGCTCGGCGACGATGCGGGCCCGCTCGCCCTCGAACTCCACCAGGGCGCAGCGGGTCTCGGCCCGCCCCGAGACCGCCTGCAGGGCGGCGTTGGCGAGCTCCGGGATGGTGGCGAGGACGCTGCCCGGGTCGGCGGAGCCGGCCATCGCACGGGTCGCCGCGTAGAGCGCCGCGGTCTCCATGGAGCGCCCGCGCTCGGCGCGCACCGAGGCCCGGTAGAGGCCGAGCTGGCCGACCAGGAGGACCACGGCCGGGGAGAGGACGAGCAGGTTCTGGGCGTACCACATCGCCTCGAAGCGCGAACCTGCGAGCGGGTTCGCGAGCTCCTGGAGGAGCAGCAGGGTGAGCGCGCCGGCGATGCTGGGAGCCACCCTCCGGTCGCCACGGAAGCCGAGCGCGAACAGCGTGACGGCGGCGGCGTTGGGCACCAGTGCGACCAGGTTCAGCACCCGGCTGAACGGGGTGAACCCGCCCCCGGCGACGGTGGGCGGCAACACCGGGGCGAGCAGGACGCCGAGCGCGGTGAGCGCCAGCCCGCCGGCGAGGCCGAGGCCGATGGCGGCGAGGACGGCGCCGCGGGGGCGGGCCAGCCGGCCACCGCGATACACCAGCGCCGCGGTGAGCAGCGCCGGGGTGCCGATGACGATCTCGTTGACGAGCATCGCGGCGGTCTGGGAGCCCACCCCGGGGAGCCCTCCGGGGACGACCCCGGGGAAGGTCAGCGCCCGCGGGATGCTGAGGGTGGCGAGCGCCAGCGCGACCACCGCGGTCGCCAGCGAGCGGCCGTGGAGGCGGCAGCCGGCGTCGAGGAGGGCGAGGGCGGCCACCACCGCATAGGTGGCGGCCATCAGGAAGGTCAGGGTGGGGGTGAACCAGCCGAGCTGGACCGGCCGGGAGGGCAGCACCAGGGCGGTGAGGAGGAGGGCCAGCCCGAGCAGCGCGCTGCCACCGATCCAGCCCCGGAAGCCGCCCCACTGCGCGTCGGGCGGCTCGATCGAGTCCATCGGTGTGACGGCGGCGGGCGGCGCGGCACCCCTCCCGTGGTCAGGCACGCCTGGAGTGTGCGGGCGGGGCGGCCGCGCCACCGTGACGCCCCTGCAACCACGCCGTGAAGGCTAGGATCCCCGCCATGACGCCACTCGGAGCCGTGGTGCGCGGAGCCGTCGCCGGCGCGGCCGGCACCGTCGCCATGGACGCCTTCTGGTACGCGCGCCACCGCCTCTCCGGTGGAACCCAGGATCCGCTGACCTGGGAGTTCGGCGGTCCCAGCGACTGGGAGAGCGTCTCCGCCCCAGCCCAGGTCGGCCGCCGGCTGGTGGAGGGGCTCGCCCAGCGGCCCCTCGACGCCCGCTGGGCGCGGCTCGCCAACAACGTGATGCACTGGGGGTACGGGATCGGCTGGGGCGCCGTCCTCGGCGTGGTGGGCGGATCGCTGCGCCGGCTGCGCCCGGTCCACGGGCCCCTGCTCGGGCTCACCGTCTGGGGGAGCGGCTACGTGGTGCTGCCGGCGCTGGGCCTCTACAGGCCGATCTGGCGGTACGGCGTCGGCGAGCTGGCCCCCGACCTGGGGGCGCACCTGATCTACGGCACCTCCGCGGTGGGCGCCCTCGCGGTGCTGCGCCGCATCGGCGACGGCTGACCGGGCGGCATGTCCGAGAACCCTGCCGCCGCCCCGCCGCCGCCTCCTCGGTACCGGTCGGCCGCCGAGCCGGCGAGGCTGGCGATGCTCGGGCTGCTCGTCTTCGTGGTCGTGGAGATCGCCGCGGTGGTCGCCGACATCGGCCGGGTCGGGATCACCGGCCGCCTCCTCGGCGCCGAGAACGTGAGCGACAGCGAGATCAGCTCGAGCGACGGCTTCGTGCACCTGACCGCGGTGCTCGAGATCGCGGTGATGCTCGCCTGCGCCGGGCTCTTCCTGACCTGGCTCCACCGCGTCGTCGCCAACGGCCCCGCCCTCGGTGGGCGCGAGCTGCGCTACTCCCCGGCCTGGGCGGTGGGCTGGTGGTTCGTGCCCTTCGCCAACCTGGTGCGGCCGTTCCAGGTGGTCGCCGAGGCGTGGATGGTCTCGGCCCGCGACCCCGGCGGGAGCCTCGGGCTGCTGCTCCCGGCCTGGTGGGGGCTGTTCATCCTCGGCAACGTGGTGAGCCGCTTCCTGGTGGTCCGGTCCGGCGCCGCCGACGACCTCTCCGCGCTGCACAGCGGCGCGATCATCGATGCGGTCGCCTCGGTGGTGCTCATCGCCGCCGCCCTGCTCTGTGTGGTGATGGTGCGGCGGCTCACCGAGCGCCAGGAGCTCCGGCACCGCGCCCTCTCCGCCCCGCCGGCGGCGGCCGGGGGAGCCGCCTGATCCAGGGTCACGGCGTGGTGCGGGTCCGGTGCCGGTTCGTCACGCCGTCGCGACCGCACCCGTCGGACGACACCGGGATCGTGTGTCCATCCCCTCATCAACCCTCCCGGAGCACCCACATGGACCAGATCACCCTTCTCGACGGGCCGGTCGCCCTCACCGACGACGAGACCGCGCCCCTCCTCGAGGCCGCCCTCCCCGAGATCGCCGCCGCCATCCGCCGGCTCGCCGCCACCCTCGACGCCCACTCCGACGAGATCGCCCGCCTGGTGGCCGTCGCCGCCTAGGCCGGCCCTCCCTCCGGAGCGCGCGGGGCGCGCTCCGCGGGGGCGCGGCCGGCGAGGACCTCGCCGAGCCGCCGGTGCAGGCCGGTGAGGCCGGTCATCGCCGACTCCAGCTCGGCGGGGGGCGCCGCCGACAGCGCCGCCAGGGTGGCCTCGGCCAGCGCCGCCAGCCCGGCTCGCACCGCCGGCGGGTCGGTGGCAGCCCCGGGCTCGAGCTGCGCCGCCATCAGCCGCGCCGCGTCGTCGGCCGCCCGCCCGGAGAGCCCCTCGCCGTGGATGCGCTCCCAGAGCAGGCGCTGCAGCGGCGGGTTCTGCTGCAGGCGCATCAGCGCGCGGGCGTGCTTCTCGGTGAGCTCGCCCGACCGGATGTCCTCGCGGATCGGCTCGGGGAGGCGGGTCACGTTCAGCAGGTTGTGGATGTGCTGGCGGGTGATGCCGACCACCTCGCCGACCTGCTGCCAGGAGCGCAGGTCGAGACCGGCGCGCAATCGCGTCAGTGCGTGCGCGCGGTCGACGGCATTGAGCTCCTCGCGCTGAATCTTCTCGATCAGCGCCTCGACGTGGGCGCGCTCGTCGTCGGGGTCGACGACGATCGCCGGGATGTCCTGCAGCCCGGCGCCCCGCGCCGCTCGCCAGCGACGCTCGCCGGCGACGATCTCGAAGCTCCCCTCGCCACTGCGGCGCACCCGGATCGGCTGCAGCACGCCGTGCAGAGAGACGCTCTGGGTCAGCTCCTCGAGGCCGCGCGGGTCGATGCGGCGGCGTGGCTGGTCGGGGCGCGGATGGATGCGCTGCACCGGGATTCGTTGCAGTTCGAACCGTTCGGAGCGCGCGACAACGTGGCCTGACAGGGACCGCTCGTCGTCGACCACAGTCCTCACCGTTCTATGACGCACAATCGCCCGCCGATCCTACGCCCTGCCGGACCAATCCGATATCCGCGTCTGAGTCGGGAAGATTCCTTCGCGCTTTCAGATGGTCCGGTCGGGGAGTGTGGCCCCCGCCGCCAGTTGCGTGGATGCGGCGGGGGCCGCGGAGGGATGGATCGTTCATGGTTGCAGCTGCGCCCGCAGTCGCCGGCGCCGTCATGTGACGCGCCGGCACCGTCAAAACCTGCGCGGGTGGACAGTGGTCTGTCCACCCGGACACGGGCCTGTCGCGAAAGCACGCCGAATGCGCTAGCGTGTCGCCCCGCCGATGCGGAGGGAAGGAGGGACGGGGACAGGTGCTGACGCCGACACCGCCGCCACGGGGCACCCGGCGGGTGCGGCTCGACGGCGAGACCTGGACCGCCGCCCTGCGCCGGCTCCTGCTCGAGCTCGCCGCCAGCTTCGGCCCCGGCTCGGTGGCGAGCGCCGAGGAGATGGCCCACGGCGGAGCGCTGCTCTACGGGCCGGGCGCGCTGCTCGTCGCCATCGCCAGCCTCCTCCCCCACCCCGGCGCCGACCTCGGGGTGCTGACCCTGACCGCCCTCGTCGCCGCGGCCGTCGCCGCCGCACTCTGGCTCCGAGGTGACCGGCTGCCGCGCTCCGTCTATCCCGCGCTCTGCGCGGTCGGGACGCTGCTGATCACCGTCGCCGTGCACTCGGGCGGCAGCGACGGGCCCGCCTTCGCATTCCTCTACGTGTGGGCCGCCCTCTACGCCTTCTACTTCTTCCACGCCGGACAGATCCTGCTGCAGATCCTGCTCCTCAGCGTCGCGTTCCTGCTCGTCGGGACCGCCCCGGTCGAGCCGCTCGGCAGCGTCATGGTGATCGCCACCGTGTGCATCGCCGGGGTGCTGATGCGCGGCGCCGTCGACCGGCTGCGCCGGCGTGAGCGCAGCTTCCGGTTCCTCTTCGAGACCAACCCGCAGCCGATGTGGGTGTATGCAGCCGACGACCATCGCTTCCTCGCCGTGAACGACGCCGCGGTCGCCCAGTATGGATACGGGCGGGAGGAGCTCGCCGCGATGCGGCTCTCCGAGATCGCGCCGGCCGACCGGACGATGAACCCGCCGGCCGCCGAGGTGACAGCCCCCGCCGGGAGCCGCCGGGAGGTGCACCGGCTGAAGGACGGCCGCTCGATCGAGACCCAGGTGTTCGTCGACCACGTCTGGTTCGAGCAGCGCCCCGCCATGCTCGCGCTGTGCATCAACGTCACCGAGCAGACCGCCATGGAGCGCGAGCTGCGCCACCGAGCCTTCCACGACCCGCTGACCAAGCTCGCCAACCGGGCGCTGCTCCGCGACCGCCTCGCCCACGCCCTCGCCCGCCGCCGTCGCGAGCCGGCGCCGCTCGGCGTCGTGGTCATCGACCTCGACAACTTCAAGGCGGTGAACGACACCCTCGGTCACGGCGTCGGCGACGAGCTGCTCATCGCCGTCGCCGACCGGCTCGGGGGGCTGGTCCGCCCCGGCGACACCGTGGCGCACATCGGCGGCGACGAGTTCGCGATGCTCCTCGACGGCGCCGGCACCGAGGACCTGAGCGCGGTCGCCGAGCGCATCCTCGAGGCCTTCCGCAGCCCCTTCATCGCGGGGGGCTCGGAGATCGCGGTGAGCGCCAGCGTCGGCGCGGCGATCTCCACCGTCGGCCGCTCCGTCGACGAGCTGCTCCGCGACGCCGACCTGGCGATGTACTCGGCGAAGGCCGCGGGCAGGAACCGCTACGAGGTGTTCGCGGCCGCGCGCCACGGCGGCCAGCTGCGCCGGCTCGAGCGCACCGCGGACCTCCGCAAGGCCGCCGAGAACGACGAGCTCTTCCTCGAGTACCAGCCGGTGATCTCGCTGTCGACCGGCACGGTGGCGAGCATCGAGGCGCTGGTCCGGTGGCGCCATCCCCGCCTCGGCGTGATCTCCCCCGCCGACTTCATCCCCCTCGCCGAGGAGACCGGGCTGATGGTGCCGATCGGCAGCTGGGTGCTGCGGGCGGCCTGCGAGCAGATGCGCCGCTGGGAGGACACGCTGGCGCGGCCCTCGCACTTCCCGATGGCGGTCAACGTGTCACCCCAGCAGCTGCGCGAGAGCCACTTCGTCGACGAGGTCGGCACCGTGCTCCGCGAGACCCGTCTCGAGCCCTCCCGGCTGACCATCGAGGTCACCGAGAGCGCGATGGTGCACGACCTGGTGACCGTCCGCGAGCGGCTGGAACGGCTGCGCGCCTCGGGGGTGCGGGTGGCCCTCGACGACTTCGGCTCCGGCTACTCGTCGCTGGGATATCTGCGCGGCCTGCCCCTCGACCTCGTGAAGATCGACCGCATCTTCGTCGGCGACCTCGACCTCGACCCCGAGACCCCGTCGCTGATCGCGTCGATCGTGCGCCTGCTCCAGGCGCTCGACCTCGACATCGTCGCCGAGGGGGTCGAGACCTCCGCGCAGCTCGAGCACGTGCGTGCCCTCGGCGTCGACTGGGTGCAGGGCTACCTGCTGTCGCCCCCCGCCGGTCCCGACACCGTGGTGGAGCGGCTGCGCGGCGACCTCTGGCGCCCCCACCCCGTGCGCATCTGACCACTGTCAGGGCCGCGGCCGTGGTGAGCATGACCAGCCGGCTGTGACCGTGGGGTGAGTTCCTGCCAATCACGGCGATTTGTGAGCGCCGCGGTGCGCCATGTCCACCCTCAACCCCTGACGCGGTCAACCGGGTTGACTTGCCGGCGCCTCGACCCGATGGTGCGTCAGGCCCAGCAGCCGCTCCAGCCGCCAGCCGCTGCCCACCGGATCGGTCACCTCCGCCTCGGGCAGCACGGTGTACGAGTTGCGCGTGCCGGTGCGCGTGCGGGTGATGTAGCCGGCGTCGACGAGGTCGCTGATGATGCGCGACGCCGTCCTCTCGCTCACACCGACGACGGCGGCGAGCCGGTTCACGCTCAGCCCCTCGGTCGACGCGATGCAGAGGAGGATGAGGCCATGAGTGCTGATCAGCTCGGGCACGGTGCATCGGTCCACCATGGGAATGGAGGGCACCTTACACCGTTCTGGCACAAAGGGAAAGTGCGCATCGCGAGAGTGGCACCACAGTCCACACTCTGCGCGCGCGACGTGTGCGTCGCGCGGAATGTCAGCCGTCGCGATGGAGCACGCACGGGATGACAGTCCCGGACTGTCATCCCGTTCTCGGCTCAGGTGGCCGTCTTCAGCTCCAGCCAGCCCTCCTTGGCGAGCAGATCGGTGACCTCGGAGAGGGCCATGTCCTCGCTGGGCAGCACGATGTCGCTGGCGAGGATGTCGTCCGCGGACACGTGCATCCCCTTCTCGCGCACGAACCCGAAGAGCTCGGAGAGCGCGGTGTGGTACGCGGCGTCGTCGCGGGTCTTCACCGCCGACACCAGGTGGTGGTCGTAGGTGTCGAGCTGGTCGCGCAGCGAGGGATCGAGGCGGTACTGGCCCTCACCGTGGATGCGGACGACGATGCCGGCGCCGCCGAGCTGCGGTGCCGACGCCGCCGCCGGGGCGGTCAGCTTCGCCTGCGACTTCAGGGCCGCGAGCTTCGCCTGGACGTCGCTCTCCATCATCGTGACCTGCAGCTGGGAGTCGAGCGCCGAGCCGCCGAGCCCGGCGAGTTCGAGCACGCCGCTGTCGAGCAGCGAGTCGACGGCGTCGGCGTGGGCCTGCATCCCGGCGATCTTGTCCTGGGCGCGGGAGATCATCAGCGAGGTGTCGTTGATGTGCTCGCCGATGCCCGCCAGCGACTCGCCCGCCTGGCTCACCGCCTTGTTCGCGGTGTACTGCGCCTTCAGGGTCTCGCGCTGGCTCTGGAACGCGGTCAGCCGCGCCTGGTACTTCTGCATCGCGGTCTGGAGCTTGGCCACCTGGGACTGGATCGCGGCCAGCTGCGGGGTGAGCCCCTCGCGCTGCGCCTGGAGCACGCTCGCCTGGGTGAGCGCCTGGGTGGCGAGGTCGTCGCGGCTCTGCTGCACCGCGACCTGGGCCTGGCTGTTCAGCTTGGCGACGCGGGCGTCGAGGTCGGCCGCCTGGTTCTCCAGCCGCTTCTGCCCGGTGGTGGCGTCGACCAGCGCCCGGCGCATCCGCTGCTGCTCCTCGAGGAGCTTCTCGTAGGAGAGGTCGAGGGCCTGACCCGGGTCCTCGAGACGGTCGGCGGCGGCGTTCGCCTTCTGCTGGACCACGCTGCTGAAGCGTCGAAAGATGCTCATCGGGGGGCTCCTCGGTCAGCGGCCGCGTCGGGCGGTCTGCTGGGCGGCGATCAACTCCGGCAGGGCGACGAGCTGCCCGAGACGGTGGTAGGCGGTGAGGGCGGCGAGCACCTCCCGGTCGAGGTCGGCGCGGAGCCGGTCGGGCGGGTCGGTGCTCCACATCTGCTCGGCGGTCTCGGCCGACGCCCGGGCGCGGGCGAGCAGCTCCTGGATGGTGCCGGCCGCCCCGGGATGCTCGGTGGGGTCGGTCTGCGCGAGCAGCTCCCGGGCCGCCGCCTCGGCGCGGACGCCGGCGGTCTCCGCGGCCCTGCGCATCCCCTCGAGGTGGGTGATCGGCTTCTCCCGCCAGGCCCCGGCCGGCCCGGGAAGGTCGGCGGGCAGGCGCACGTCGATGCGGTAGGCGGGCGAGCTCTCGGCCTGGTGGCCGCGCCGCACCCAGTCCTGCACCCCGCTGTAGTAGGCGGTGACCTGGGCGCTGGTCTGCTCCGGGACGTGGCCGCCGGGATGGCGCGCCTCGTGGGCGTCGAGGGTGGCGTCGCCGAGCTGCTGGAGGACGAAGGCGCACCACGCGCAGAGCGCCTCCACCTGCACGGACAGGTCGACGGTCCACGCCGTCCTCCCCTCGAGGGTGGCGTCGACGCGACGCTGGTCGACGTCCGCCATGAGGGCGTCGACGGCGGCGCCGGCGCGCCGGTAGGCCTGCAGCGGCTCGGCCGAGACCTCGCCCTTCATCCTGGCCTGCAACCTGTCGAAGACCCCCATCCGGCGTCCCCTCGTGGAGTCGTGGCGTCACACCGGGCCAGCATATCGCCAGCCCGGCCGGGCGGAGCCGGGCGGACCGGGGCGGTGGTGACGGGAGTGTGACGGGATGTGACGGATCGCCGATGCCCGTATCCCGGCGGGCGGCGACGGCGACTCACGTCCAGACACCCCGCCCCGGGGCGGCAACGAGCGAGGAGACGCATGAACCCCTTCCGGACCTTCACCACCACCGCCGTCGCGACCGCCGGGGCCCTGCTGATCGGCGGCGCCGTCGCCGCGGCCGCGATCGGCACCACCCTGCACGCCTCGCCCACGGCGGCGACCGTGGCTGCGCCGGCGGCCTCCCCGGAGCCGAGCCCGGCCGGCTCTCCCACGGCCTCCCCCTCCCCGAGCCCCGTGATCGCGGTCGTGACCACGGTCACCTCGACCACCACCAGCACCGCGACCACCCACGCCGGCTCGGAGGCCGCGGAGAACGAGGCGGGCGAGAACGAGGCCGCCGAGACCGGGACCGACAGGACCGAGGTCGAGACGACCGAGACCACCACCTCGAGGACCTCGGAGACCTCGGAGGCCGCCGAGACCGGCGAGCACCAGAGCCGGAACCCGCACGCCGTGGCGACCTCGTCCCCCTCCCCCCGGGTCGAGAACCACGGCGAGAAGGGCGCCGACGACCGCGGCCGCGGCGCCGACGGCAAGGGCGGCGGCCGCTGACCCCGACCGACAGCGCGAGGGCCGGGGAGCCCCACCTCCCCGGCCCGTCGCGACCGGGCCGTGCCGCCCCCACGACGGTCCCGTGTCCAGGCCGTTTGTACCGTGACCCACTGTGAACCCCGCCTCGCCAGCCCACCGTTGAGGAGCCCCCGTGCCCCATGGTCCGGCCTCCGCGCCGTCGGGACCCCGTCCGGGTCCCGGGCGGTCCGAGCTGCGACCGCGTCGCCGGCCGGCGCCGCCGAGCGCGCGGTCGAGGCGGCGTCTCGAGGTGACGCCTCCGGCTGGAACTGGCTCTTCGACCGCTACCACCGGGTGGTCCTCCGCCACGCGATGGCGCGGACCGGCGACCTCGCCGCCGCCGAGGACGTCACTCAGGAGGTGTTCGTCGCCGCCGTCGCCGGGGTGGGGCGGCTGCGCGACCGCAGCGAGGCCGGGGTGGAGGGCTGGCTGGTCGGGATCGCACGCAACAAGGCGGTCGACCGGGTCCGCCGGCTGCGCCGCGAGCGGCTCGCGCCGGTGGACCCCGAGGTGACCGCCGACGCCGCCGAGCTGGTGGTGTCCCGGATCAGCGCCGCGGAGCTGCGCGCCGCCATCGAGCAGCTCTCCTCTGATCAGCGGGAGGTGGTGCTGCGCCGGTTCGTCCTCGACGAGTCGCTCGAGCAGGTCGCCGCCGCCACCGGCCGGCCGGTCGGCGCGGTGAAGTCGATGCAGCACCGCGCCCTCGCCTCGCTGGCGCGCATCTGCGGCGGAGAGCCACGGTGAGCGAGCTGAGCCCGCAGCTGCATCAGGCCTTCGCCGAGCTCGCGGCGGAGAGCGAGGTCTCGGCGTCGGCCGCGTTCCAGGCGCGCGCCCGGGCCGCGATCCACGCCGCGGTCGCGAGCCGGACCGCCCGCTCGCCGCTCCGCCGCCTCGCCGGCCGGCGCGCCGCCGCCCTCGGTGCCGCCCTGGCCACGGCGTCGGCGGCGGTTTTGGCGGCCGGCTGGTCCGCCCCCACCGGCTCGCTGCTGCATCCCGTCCGGCTGGCCCGCGAGCGGGTGACCCTGGCGCTCCCCGGCGGCGACCGCGCCGGCCGCGAGCTCGGCTTCGCCGAGGACCGCCTCCGCGAGGCGGCCGGCACCTCCCACCCGGCCGCGGCCCTGTCCGAGGCGTCGTCCCTCCTCGCCACCGCCGGACACGACCTGCCCGCTGGCGACGGAGCCCAGCGGGGACGCTGGTCGCGGGACGAGAGCCGGCTGCACGCGGCCCAGGGACCCGGGCCGTCCGGCCCCTCCGGCACCGGTCCCACCGACGACGGCGGCGGCGGCGGTCCGCGGGGCGGGAGGGACTCGGGAGGCTCCGATGGGAACCCCCTCCCCGCCGCTGGCGCCACCGGCGGCCGTGGCCGGCCCGCCGGCTCCGCCTCGCCCACGGCTGCGGCCGCGCCGCGGGTGGGCGGCGGCGGTCCGCAGCACACCACGCCCACGGACACAGCGCCGTCCGGCGGCGACCGCGGGTCCGGCAGGGGCGGCCCCGGGGGCGGCGGGGACACGTCCTCGGGCCGGGGCGGCGGCGGCCGGTCCTCCACCCCGACCTCCTCCTCCGGGCATCACGGCTGAGGCGGCGACGCCCACCTCCGTCACATCTGCGCGGACGGTGTGACGGAGGTGCGACCACGGCGAGAGGGTGGCGTGTCGGGCCCCCGACAACGATGGTCGCATGCGCAGCACCACGCCACTGGCCGCCCTCGTCTGCCTCGCCCTGAGCGCCTGCGCGGGCTCCACCGGAGCCGCGTCCGCCGGCTCACCGGGCTCCGCGAGCGGCGCCTCCCGCGCCGGACGCACGGTGGCGAAGCCGGCCCCCTCGGCGGCTCCCCAGGTGGTCGTCAGCCCCACGCCCGCCACCATCCCGGTGCCGGCCGCCACGCCGCGGCCCGCCGGGCTGATCGACGTCGCCGCCCGGTCGGAGTGCGGGGTGCCGGACGGCACCGTCCCGGCCGCCGGCCAGATGATCGTCGTCAGCCTCGCCTGCCAGGAGCTCAGCACCTACCGGGACGGCGTCCCGGTGCTGTCGACCCCGGTGACCACCGGCAGGCCCGCCCTGCCCACGCCGGCCGGGCACTACTCGGTCCTCACCCGCAACACCCACTACCGGATGGTCTCCAGCTGGCCCTACGGCACCATCGGCTGGTACGCCCCCAGCTGGGTCACCTGGGTGCTCTGGTTCCGCACCGACGGCTACGGCATCCACGACGCCTCCTGGCGCACCGCCTACGGCCCGGGGACCGACGCCAACGGCTCCCACGGCTGCATCAACGTCCCCCACGACGCGATGCAGCAGCTCTACTCCTGGGCTGAGAACGGAGCCGCGGTCGACGTCGTCTGATCGCTCATCCGGAGGACGATCCCTCGTCAGGGTCGAAGCGGGGGAGAAGCTCGAGGTCGTCCGGTGTCATGTGGACGAAGAGCGCCCCGTCATCGCTGCGCTCCAGGAATCGGATCTGGACGACCACGTCGTGCTCCAGGTGCTCCACCGGATGGATGACGACGCCGACCAGCTCGCCCTCGTCGACGAGGACGTCCCGAACCTGACCGAACCTGTGGCCCTCGTGGCCGAGCATCACGTTCTCGTCCGCACGGATCTCGATGTCGCCGGCGGCCTTGCGCGCCTCCTCGACCTCGGGGGCCACGCGCGCGGACCCGAGCAGGACGCTGACGGTCTCCTCCGCACCCTCCGTCCGCGTGAGCGGGGCAAGGCTGTAACTGAGGTAGGGCGGCAGCCGGCGCAGCTCCCTGGAGGCGAGCGAGAGGTCCACCCGGTCGCGGGAGATCCGGGCGATCGCCGAGATGGGGACGACGAGCTCGTCGGTCATCAGGCCCGCCCACAGCGCCAGGTAGTGGCCGTTGAAGCGAACGCTCTCCTTCACCACGACCTCGTGCGGCTCCCAACTCTCCTGGTCGACGACCACCCGGTGGAGGCTTCCCACGTGCCGGTCGTCCGAGGAGAACACCGGGGCGCCCAGGCGGAAGTCGGCCAGGCGCTGGAGGAGATGTTCCGGCACTGCCATGGGTGTCCCTCGTCGCCGTGCTGAGTTTCGCTGGCTGGGGAGAGAGGATTCGAACCTCGAACAAAGGTTCGAACGCGGTGGTTGAGGGCCTCGGTGAACTCGCGCCGCGTGAACTCTGTGGGCTCACTTATCAGCTGTGTCGGAAGCTGAAACCCGCCGAGGGCAGCGCCGCCGCCCGACGCACGCCCGGCAGGTAGCGTGCCACACTGAGACCGTGGACAGCAGATTCGAGCCGGTCCTCGATCCCATCGACGAGGAGGTCGCCCGCCTACTCGAGCATCCCGACGTCCGCGCTCGCCTCGACGCGTTCGAGGAGCGGCGGGCGCGCGGCGACGTCGGGCCCGGCATCCCGCACCAGGAGGTCCGCCGGCGGTTTGGGATGGATGGACCTGCCGGCGAGCCCGACGACCGAGCGGACGATCCCCGCCAGTGCCACAATCGGAGCATGGCCAGCATCCCCGAGCCCGCGCCCGACCCCGTCGACGACGACGTCGCCCGCATCCTCGCTGACCCTGTGCTGAGGGCCCGTCTCGAGGACTTCGAGAGGCGGCTGGCGCGTGGTGAGCTGGGGCCGGGCATCCCCCACGCGGAGGCCCGGCGCCTTGTGGGGCTGGACGACGACACCGCCGCCACCACGGAGGAGTGAGGCTCCTCTGGGAGGCTGACGCTCTCGACGACCTCGCCAGGGCGGCCGATTGGTCGGTGCCTCAGGCGCGCGCCGTGGTCCAGGCCATGGAGCGGATGGCTGCGTCGGGGTGGTCGCTGGGCCGATCCACCCTGGCCCCAGACCAGCGCTACTGGCCCGTCCCACCGCTGGGCGTGATCTACCGGGTCGTCGGCGACGAGCTCCGCGTGCTCGCCGTGGTGGATCTTCGGCGGTTGTCAGACCTGCCGTAGCCCAGCTGGCCGACAGATTCGATCAGCCCACCTCACCGCGGCGCTCGGCGAGGAGCTCGTCGACCAGGCTCACATCCGGCGGGACCCGTGACAGCACCGCCTCCTGGAGCGCGGTCAGCAGGTCGTTGGCCGACAGGACCCCGGCGCCCGCCCCGCCGCCGGTTCGGCGCTGCTCGAGGTAGGCGAGGGTCTCGGAGGTCTCGCCGTCCGACAGCTGGTCGACGAGGAGGTGGAGACGTTCGGGGTCGGTCATGGGGAAAGCCTACGACGCCCTGGGGCGGCCGGGGCCGAGTCCGGTGGAGATGCGCGCTCCGCGGAGCGGCTACCCGGAGGCCGGCGGGTCTTGAACCACTTCCGGGTCCTGGGCGCGATGCCGACGTTCGTCCAGAAGGGCTCGTCGCCCATCTCGAGGCGCTCGCGGATAGGATGCGCACCCTCGATCAGGTCGAGGGAGGGGATGAGCTTCCGGAGGTCCGGGCCGAGCTCCTTCGCCCACGGCGCGATGGGCTCGTAGTGGAGGGGGCAGACACCGAGGACGACCCTGTCTTCGATCCGGGGGCCACGGCTGAACTCGATGAGATGCAGCTCCACACCTGGGAGCCGGCAGTTGTTGACGAAGGAGCCGACGCGGAACGTCCCAGTGCAGGGAAGCGTGTCGGGTAGCTCGGTCATCGTGGGCGGGGCCGGCCCCGGCTCGCGGTCCGGGTCGACACGGCGGAAGTCGAGCTGCTCGACGGTGACCCCGAGGATCCGGGCGATGGCCACCGCGGTGTCCGCGGGAGGCATGGACTCCCCGCGCTCGTAGCCCGTCCAGGCGCGCTCGGCGATCCCCGCGCGCTCCGCGCACGCCCGGATGGAGTAGTAGGCGCCGAACCGGCCGCGGAGCGCCTCGCGGAGCTCCCGGATGCGGTTGCTCGCCTGCCTCATGGCTCCACCCTGTACGTGATCGCGACGGTTTCTGCTGCGCTAGTCTGCACCTTCGCGTAGGATCTGCACAAGAGGAAGCCCCCGCGGTGGCTGGCACCACCCGGGGGCACGGCCGATCCCCCCTGGAGGGTCCGACGTGCCCAACTCTACGCCGCGCCATGCGGCCGAAGGGTGGCGCCCGACTGGCCGACTGGCCTGGTGGATGCCCCGGCTCGCCGACGTGCGGGACGGGCGCGTGGCGGTGACGCGCGCCGTCGACGGAGAGGTTGGGGCCGCCCAGAGGACGCCCGAAGGAAAAGTCCGCCGGGCGGCCCCGTCCCTCGTCCCTGCTCGATGCCGAAGCGGTGTCCGCCCGTCCCCTTCCCGCTCGTGTGGCGAGACCGGGGCACGCCTGCGGCCTCCCCGGCCGGTTCGGGGTGTCGACGATCGTCCCGCCGGTGGCGCGCCAGGAACGGTGGGCGTGCGTCGGCGCCACAGAGGAAGTAACACTGTGGCGCCAAAATACACGGGGGGTGTGCCGGGTCCCACGAGAGCGCCGGTTCGCGTGCGCGTGGTCGGCAGTTGACCGACCGCGTGCGGATACTCGCCTCGGGCATCGACAGCCTCTACGCCTCAGCCCGCGGCACGGTCGCGATCGGCCAGCTGACGGCTGCAATGGAGCGCAGGGCGGCCGCCGCGGAGGCCGGCGAGCCCGCGATCTGGATGCCCGAGGACCTCGAGACGGCGTTCCTGGTCCGGCCGCACGGGATGCGCTGCTTCCCGATCTGGGCGACTTCGGGGTCGATGGACGTCTGGCTCGGCGATCGCCCGCCGTTCCCGGCCGTGTACCTCCGCCTCCTCTCGCGCTTCATCCATCGGGTCGGCATCGAGGGTGCCGTCGCCGAGGCGAAGCGCGTGGTCACCGGCCTACTCGGGGCCCGGACCGCCGACGTCGCTGCCGGCTCAGTCCTGAGGTCCGAGACCGAGGCGCCTTACGAGGCGCCGCTGCTGAACGTGTCGCGGATCGACCTCTACGCGGACACCCAGGGCTGGGTGCCTCGGCGTGAGGACTACCCGCGCTTCGTGTCCCGGGGGGCGCGCCGCCGGCAGTGGGAGCACCGGTCGGACCCCATCCACATGCTCGGCGACGTCCTCACCGGCTTCAGCTTCGGCCAGCGCGACATCCTGGCCCGCATCTACGACAAGGGACGCGAGCAGCGCACCCAGGGGGAGAACTGGCTCGAGGTCATCTGGCAGGACCGCGACCCCGACCAGCCCGTCTGGCGCGTGGAGTTCCAGCTCCGGCGCAAGGCGCTGAAGACGTTCCGCCTTGCCGCCGTCGACGACGTGCTCGCCGCCCGGCAGGAGCTCTGGAATTACGGCACGCGCTGGCTCTCGCTGCGGACGCCGACTGCGGACACCAACCGGTCCCGGTGGCCTGAGGACCTGCTGTGGCGGGAGATCCGCGCCGCGCGCATCGGATCGCCCTGCTCGGCGCTGGTGCGGGAGCGTGTCCGTGGCGCCGACCGGCGCCGCCTCCTTCGCGGCCTTGCCGGCTACGCGACCTCGCTCGCCGCCCTGATGCCCGCTGCGGGCCTGGAAGACGCAGTGCGCGACATTGTCCCTGCCCTGCAGGCGTGCCTGGCCGAGCGCGGGACCACCTTCGACGAGGTGTCCGCGCGCAAGCGCCGGAGACGGCTGGATGGCTGAGACGCCACTCCGGGACGCGAAGGATCCACGTCGCTCACGGGCGGGTCGCCTGGGCGCCCTGGTTCAGCACTCTCGCCACGACCCGCTGGTGACCACCGCAGCTGCGCGCCGCGCAGTTGAGGCTCGCTTCGAGCGTGAGGTCGATCCCGAGGGTGTGCTGCCGCCCGAGGAGCGCGCTCGACGCGCCGAGTTCGCGAAACGCGCCTATTTCACGCGCTTGGCGATGGCCTCGGCGGCTGCTCGACGTCGGATCGGCTGTACAAAGGAGAAGGGGCCCGAGGCGGCGTAGGCGACGGCTGAACTGCTGCCGCGCGGGCCTCGTTGATGGTCACTCCACCCCCCGGGGGCGTGTGCAACTCAGCGGGGAGAGCCCGATGAGCGATCCCGCTGCACCGGGTCCTCGTTGCGGTTCAGATGCGCCTGCTTGCTGAGGCGAGATATCCCCACGAGGCACACCCCGAGCAACGCGACGAGCACCCCGCTCAGACCCGTCACGAGGAGGTCACGCTCGGTTGTCCCACCCTGGTTGGCACCGGTGGCGACGTCGTACAACGCGACACCCAAGGGAACCGAGCTCAAGAGGCCGATGACAACACAGGTCATCCCGGCCCACAGGAACAGCTTGATGCCGCGCGGCGAACTCAACCTGAGCGGTCCCACACGGCTCAGGTTAGCAGCGCCGCTCGGGGTGTCCCGGACTCCGAGTCGCCGACCGAGTGCTCAGACCCGGTCACCCGTCGCCCGGCACGATCGCCAGGATGCGGTGAGTGCCGTTCTTGTCGATGACGAGTTTCTCCGTCGTTGCCTCGGCGGTGGGACACGGCGCGAATGTCCTCGGGGGAATCGGTGGCCCACCGCAGCTGCCGGCTCCGAAGTCCCCGCTGACCAGGATGCTCCAGACCGGAGTGTCGGGGGGCAGGGCGGTCGACCCGTGACCGACCTCGCCGAACGTTGCGCAGGTGGCGGAGAGCACCCTGACGGCCTTCGACAAGTCCGCGTGTGAGCGTGCGAAGTCCTCGGCTCTGTCCTGGTTGCCACACGCCGAGGGTGTGGCGACAGCATGGCCTGACGCCGGACCACAGCTCGCAGCACCCATTACGGAGACCAGCCCCAGTGCCGCCACGCGATGCTTCCTCATGACACTCCGACGCCAGAGCCCATCGGACGGTTCCCGGCGGCCGCGGCCGACGGGGTTGGGCTGGGTACGGGAATCACAGGGACGAAGTTGGGGTAGTCCGGCTTGCAACCCGTAAGGCGGAAGCCGCCGGGGATCTGCTGCAGACCGGTACAGGTGTGGTCGTCGGTCTTCGGGAAGAAGTTGAAGCAGCACCCGTAGCCGGTCCGAGCGTCGGTGATCACGCAGCCGTGCCCTCCTGGCTCGACCACCAGGTCGTGCTCGTCGCCGGAGTCGACGCCCATGTCGGTGAGGATCAGGCCCTTCCGGCTGCAACGGGCGAAGGCCTGGAGGAAGCATGTTTCCGCTGTCGCAGGGGCCACCGACGCGACGCCGCCGCTGATGCCCACCAGAACTCGACCGCAGGACGGTGCGGCGGTGAGGTGTGCGTACAGGGCCCGACCACCGATGACGCCGGCGCCGATCACGAGCACCAGCAGCGGGAGCAGGCAACAGGTGACGGGCGCTCCCCGTCGCAGGGGGTGCCGTTAGCGAGCCATCTACACCCGATCGCCGGGGGCCAGTCGGCGATGTGCCTCTCTCGCTCGCGCCGATGCGGCACTCGCGCCGTAGCGTCGCATCACCGTCGACGAGCGCCAGCCGCCGAGGGTCATCAGGTCCTCCTCGGAGCCGCCGGCCGCCTTCCATGCGTGGGCGAAGGTGTGGCGGAAGAGGTGGGCGTGAATGCGCGCCGGGTCGAGGCCGGCCTGGGCGGCGCGCTGCTTGAGCAGCTGCCCGACGCCGGATGTGGTCAGCGCGCCCTTCAGCCCCAGCCAAAGGGTCGGGAGGTCGGCGTGCCGGTGAGCGGCGCGCAGCCGGAGGTAGCGGTCCAGGTCCCGCGCGGTCTTGGGGCCGAAGTAGACGTCGCGCTCGCGCCTTCCCTTCCCCATGACCCGCGTCCGCCCGTCGTCGAGGTCCAGGCGGTCGACGGTCATCCCCGCCAGCTCGCCGACGCGCACGCCGGCGTCGAGCATGAAGCGGATGAGCGCGGCGTCCCGGCGCTCCTCGAACGTGCGCCCGCCGCAGGCGCGCAGGAGGGCCACGACGTCCTCGTCGGACAGCACGTCCGGCGGACGCTCCTCGATGGCCGGCGGCTTCACGCGGTCGAGGGGTGAGCGGTCCAGCTCGCCCTCCTCGACCAGCCATGCGAAGAAGGCGCGCAGGCCCCAGTAGCGCGTCGCCGCGGTGGCCGCGCTGCGTGTGTCGCGCACGTGGTCGATGAAGTCCTGGACGTCCTCGCGCTGGATCTCCGGAGGTGCGGTCGACGCACCCCGCTCGACCAGGAAATCCCGCAGTTGGGTCGCCGCCGCGCTGTACGCCGTGAGTGTGTGCGGCGACATGTTCTCGGCCCGCCGGTGGCGGGCGAAGGAGGTCCAGGCCTGGTCGAAGCCCAGGACAGGAGGTAGGGCCTTCTTGAGCGCCATGGCCGCCATTATCGGCTGTCCCGACGCTGTGGCTCAAGAGATCCTGGTCTTATCGGCTGTCTCCGAATTGGGACCCGCTGGCTGGGGAGAGAGGATTCGAACCTCTGATTGGCTGATCCAGAGTCAGCTGCCTTACCACTTGGCCACTCCCCAGCGGAGCGAACCGAGAGTCTAGCCCAAGCGTGACGGCGTGCCGGCGACGCCGCGATGGAGGGTTTCGCGAGCCGCACGCGCACCTATACTGACCGGGTAATGAACCTTCTCGAACTGCTCCGCTCGCAGGCGCGCCGGTTCCGCTGCCCGGTGTGTGGCGAGAGCATGGCCGACTGCGGGATCAAGGTGCTGGCGCAGCAGGGCAACCGCGCCCTGGTGCGGGTGACCTGCTCCTCCTGCAACGACGAGAACCTGCTCCAGATCGTCATCCAGACCGAGGCCGAGCTTCCCGCGGAGCCCGCCGGGCCGCCGCTGTTCGACGAGCCCCGACCCGAGGCGGCCGCGCCGATCGCCGGCGACGAGCTGCTCGACCTCCACAGCTTCCTCTCGAACTGGCAGGGCGACCTCCGCGAGCTCACCGAGCGCTAGTCGGCCGGTCCGGGCTCTCCTGCGCTGACGCGCGGAAGCACCGAGGGTCAGGGATCAGGGGGTGGGCGATGGGCGCGGCGACGGCGACGGCGTGGCGGTCGAGCCCAGGCTCGGCAGCGGCAGCAGCGGCGTCGGTGTCTGCTCCGGCGTCGGTGTGGCCTCGGGGGCCGGCGTCGGCGTCTCCACCGGTGTCGGGGCCGGCGTCGGAGTGCCCGATGCGCTGTCGAACGAGTGCTTGAACATGCTCGCCGGCAGGCCGTTGACGAAGGGCACGGTGATCGCCTTGCCCACGGCGGTTCCGAAGACCCCGTCCATGCCGATCTCCGAGCTGTTGTCGCCCTCGGTGTGGCCCGCCCAGGTGGCGACCACGAAGTCGGGGGTGTAGGCCATGTACCAGGCGTCGACGAAGTTGTCGGTGGTGCCGGACTTGCCCGCGGTGGGGTGGCGGAAGCCCAGGCCCCACTGGGCGGCGTAGCCGCGCAGGATCCGGGTCACCATCCCCGCCTCGTTCGCGGACATCACCCGCAGACCGGGGCCGGGATCGCCGGCGTCGACGATGGTGTCCTGCCCCGAGATCACCTTGCGGATCGCCCGTGCGGAGACCCGGTGGCCGCCGTTGGCGAAGGCCGCGTAGCCGGCGGCGTGCTCGATCATCCGCACCGACGACGAGCCGATCGCGGTGTTCGCGTTGGCGGCGAGGGTGCTGGTGATGCCCAGCGAATGGGCGAAGTCGATCACCTGTGGCACCCCGGCCATGTTCATCGCCTGCTCGGCGGGGACGTTGCGGGACAGCAGCAGCGCCCGCGCGGCGCTGATGGGGCCCAGGAACTGGCCGTCGAAGTCCTTCACGCCGCCGAGCCGCGCCAACTCGTCACGGGTGTCCTGCAGCGTCGTCGACGGGGTGAAGGCCCCGTTCCTGAAGCCGGTCTCGTAGACGTACGGCTTGAACGACGAGCCGGGACGCCGCTCGGCGGTGACCACGTTGAACTGGCCGCCGATGGCGTCGTTGGCGAAGTCCGCCGAGCCCGCCATGGCGAGGATGTCGCCGGTGGTCGGGTCGATCATCAGCAGCGCCGCGTTGTTGGCGTTGTGGCCGATGCGCTTCGCCACCGACGCGACCGCCGAGTCGGCCTGCTTCTGGATGTTCAGGTCGAGGGTGGTGTCGACCTCGAGGTCGCCCTCGGTGACCCCGGGGTCGTCGGCGAACTGCTGCTGGAGGCTGTCACGCACGTACTGGACGAAGTGGGGCGCCGCGCCGCCGAACGCCGGGCTCCGGGGGTTCTTGCTGAGGACGGCGCGGAGCGCCTGCTGGTTGCGGGCGGCGATCGCCGGGTCGGCGGCGAGGGGATCGACGGACTCCGCCTGTGCCGCGGTGATGTCGCCGGTGGCGATCAGCGCGGACACCACGTAGTGCTGGCGCGCGAAGGCGGCGGTGGGGTTCTGGAAGGGGTCGTAGTACGAGGGCGCCTGGGGCAGGCCCGCGAGCAGGCTCGCCTCAGCCAGGTCGAGGGCGGAGGCGTCCTTGTTGAAGAAGGTGCGGGCGGCGTTCTGGATGCCGTAGGCGCCGTGGCCGTAGTAGATGATGTTGAGGTACTTCTCGAGGATCTGCGCCTTGCTGTAGCGGCGGTCGATCTCGTTGGCCAGCAGCGCCTCGCGGAGCTTGCGCAGCGGGGACTTGTCGGCGTTCGAGCCGAAGAACGCGAGCTTGGCCAGCTGCTGGGTGATCGTGCTCGCCCCCTGGGTCGGGTGCCGGGCGATGACGTCGACGAAGAGGGCCTTGGCGATGCGGCCGAAGTTGAAGGCGCCCTCCTGGTAGAACTGCCGGTCCTCGGCGGCGATCGTCGCCCTCTGCAGAATCGGGGCGACCTTGTCGAGGGTCACCGAGGTCCGGCTGATGTCGTCGTGGCCGACCTCGCTGATCAGCGTGTGGTTGCGGTCGAGGATGCGGATGGTCCCGGTGGCCCGGCCGATCGAGCTGACGTTGGGAGTGGTGAGCGCCGCGTACGCCACCAGGCCGCCGAGGAGCAGGCACTGCAGCGCCACCAGCGCGAGCGCGATCCGGATCCCGATCCGCCAGCGCGGTGGAACCCGGCGCCACCAGCCCGGCCCGCGCCCCCCGGTGGCGGGCGGAGGGGCGGCGCGCACGCCCGAGCGGCGCCGGCGCGGCGGCGGCGGCGCCGGACGCACCCGCCGTTCGCCGCCGCCCCGTCCCCCGGACCCGCCTCCCGACCTGCTCAGGACGCGCTCCCCACCAGGTTGTCACGGCGCTCGGCCTCGACCTTGTCGAGCAGGCGGCCGGCGGCCACCCTGCCTCCCGCGGTCGCCGCCGAGCCGGCGGCGGCCACCGCCACCTTCTGGAGGATGCCGCCGCCCGAGGAGCTGCCGAAGCGCTTCTCCAGGTCCTCGCGCAGCGCCCGCAGCTCGCGGGCGACGTCGTCGACGGTGGCGCCCTCGAGGAGATCGTCGCCGTCCTGGCCGCCGGATCGCAGCCGGTGACGCAGCACCAGTCCGGCCACGAGCACCACGACGACGGCGCCGGCGATGGCGACGATCTGGGGGCCGTCGCGGCGCAGCCGGGACTTCCAGTCGAGCTCGGCGCGGACCCGGCGGGCGAAGCGCTCGACGTCCTCGGCGAGCGCCTGCCGGGTCAGCTCGACCTCTCGACGCCTCGCTTTGGCAGTTCCTTCACCCACTCGAGATCCTCCTTGATCGCGCTGACCGCGTCCTTGGTGCTCTGCACCGTGGCCTTCACCCGCCGGTAGCCGACGTATCCGCAGAGACCGCCGGCGAGGATGAGGAGGAGGCCGAAGATCAGCCAGCCGAGCCATTCGTGGTTGAGCAGAGAGCCGATGACCTCCGGCACCGCCCCCAGCGCGTAGATCATGCCAAGGAGTGCGAGGGTGACCGCGGCGCCGAGGAAGGCGCCGGCCTTGAGCGAGCGGAGGGCGCTCTCCTTCGCCTGCTCCTTGGCCAGCTCGATCTCGAGCCGGACCAGGCGGGTGGTGTCCTCGGTGATCCGGTGGACGAGCGCGCCGAGGTCCTCGTCGTCCTGGACGCGTGCCGCCACCCCGTCTCCCCTAGACGTTCAGCTGCGACACGTCGATGTCGCGCAGGCCCTCGGGCGGCTGGACGCCGTGCTCATGGAGCAGCTTGAGCAGCTGGAGCACGTAGCGGACGCCGTTGAGGTTCACCCCGTGATTGCGGGTGAGGTTCTGGATGGTCTGCAACTTCTGGATGTCGCGCTGGGAGAACCTGCGCCGGTTCGTGGAGGTCCGTTGCGGCACCACCAGGCCCATGTTCTCGTACATCATCAGTGTCCGAGGATGGGTCTCGAGGATCTCCGAGGCCACGCTGATCGTGTAGATCGGCTTGTCCAGGGAGAGGTTCAGCTCGCGTGGGCCCCGGTCCGGCAACCCGTCTCTGGCGCTCATCGAGCTCACTCCCTCAGCCACTCGCCGATCCCCTCGGAGAGCGAGCTCGGGGTGGTGTGCGCCTTGATCAGGAACTCGTGGGCGCCGAGCTTGAGGCCGCGGTCGACCAGCTCCTTCTCGCCGTAGTTGCTGAGCATGATCACCGGGATCGCCGCGGTCTCCGGGTCCTGGCGGAGCGCCTGCAGCACCTCGAACCCGTCCTTCTTGGGCAGCCGGATGTCGAGGAAGATGATGTCGGGGAGGAGCTCCTTGGCGCGGGTCAGCCCGTCCTCACCGTCGATGGCCACGTTGACCCTGTAGCCGTCCAGGGAGAGCTTCATCCGGTACATCTCCAGCACCGCCGGATCGTCCTCGATGAGCAGGACGTCGATGACCTCGTTGTCCACACGAACCTCCCCGGATGGCGGGCGGGACCCAGTCCCGTCGCACGGCAGCGGCAGTATAGCCTCACACGTCCCCCGGGACCACAACTGTATAGTTACACGCTAGGGTAACCCAACAGGAGTGGTAGGCGGTAACCTGCGCCAGGTGACGGTGCCCGCCCCCCTCAGGCCTAGAGGCGCACCTCGCTCACGTCGAGCTCGTCGAGGTGAGCCGGCCGCGTGATGCCGTGCTCGTCGAGCAGGCGGAGACACTGGATGACGTACCGCGCCCCGTTGAGGTTGAGCCCATGCTGCCGGGTGAGTCGCTGGATGGCCTGGAGGGCGAGGATGTCGCGCTGCGAGTAGCGGCGCCGGTTGGTGCTCGTCCGGTAGGGCACGATCAGGTTCAGATGCTCGTACATCATCAGCGTCCGCGGATGGGTCTCGAGGATCTCCGAGGCCACGCTGATCGTGTAGATGGGCTTGTCCAGCCCGACCGGCGCCGGAGCGACGCTCACCAGTCTTCCTCCGGCCGGTCCACCGAATATGCGCCGACCAGGATCATCCGATCCGGCACGGTGACCGGTTGGAATGAGTATACGGATCTCAGGAGAGAGTGCCCCACCCCTGTTGTGAGTCACCCCCCCGGAACCGGGGGGGAGCTCGGCGGCCTGCGCCCCCGGGCCGTAACCCAGGCAGGGCGGCTGCCGTTTGAAGCCTCGTCGGAGGTACGGACGCCGCTTCCCGACCGGGGGTCCAGAGGCAGACCCGTCCTCGCGACATTCACAGGAGGAGTGCGAATGATCCAGCCCGATGGGCGGGCCTCGCTGGCGACCCGCGAGCGCTATCTGAAGCGTCGCCGCGCCGGTCGTTTCGGAGATCGGGGTGTCGTCGCGCTCTGGCTGGGTTTCGGTGCCCTGGTGTCGTGGCTCGCCATCGCCGGGCTCGCGGGCCTGTCCCACTGAGTCAGTGAGCGCCTGATCCGCGGCCCCCGGCTCAGGCCGGGTCGTGGCGGCGGAGGCCCTCCACCAGCAGTTCGAGGGCCTCGGCCCATGCCCAGGGGCCGTCCACGGTGTGGGCGGCCGCGGCGAGCACCTCGGCGGGAACCTCCGCGTCGGCGATGGCAACGGCGGTGCCGAGCGGGGCGGCCGCGCGGGCGATCCGGAGCATCGGGATGTCACCGCCGTCGTCCCCGGCGGCGCAGAGAGCCGCCGCCTCCCACCCCGCAGCCCGGAGGTCGGCCACCGCGCTGCCCTTGTCCCGGGCCACGGGCACCCGCACCTCGGCCGCTCGTTTGCCGGTGGTCACCGTCAGCCCCCAGCTGGCGGCGACCTCGGTGGCCAGCTCGAGCGCCTCCGCCCCGGCGGCCGGCGACCCCAGGCCGCGGGTGTGGAGTACGGCCGAGCAGCGCTTCCGCTCCAGCCGGGCCCCGGGCAGCCGGCCGGCCTCCAGGGCCGCCTCCAGCGCGGCGGCGGCGGCGGCGAGAGCGGGCAGCCAGGCCCCGACACCCTCCTCCAGCTCAAGCCGTCCCTCCGACCAGCGCTCGAGCCCGAGGTTCCCCGACGCCACTCCCTCGGGGCCGAGCCGGAGGCGGCGGGCGGCGTCGTCGCTGTCGCGGCCGGTCACCACCGCCAGGCCGACCGGGCAGCGCGCCCCCACCCCCTCGCGGGCCCCCGCGCGGGTGAGCCAGGCCACCGCCGCCACCGCCCGGGGCAGCGCCCGCGCCTGCTCGGGGCGCTGGACGATCGGCGCCAGCGAGCCGTCGAAGTCGGTGCACACCAGCAGCCCGCCGGCGTCGACGGCGCCGCGGACCAGCTCCGCGGCGAGGCGGTCGGGCGAGGTGGTGCCAGCGCGCCCCATGGTGGTCAGGCGATGAGCTCGCGCAGGTCCTGGAGCTGGGACGTGATCCAGCGGGTGATGTCGTTCGCCCGCACCGTCTCCCGGATCCGCTCGCCGCGGGCCATCCGCTCCGGCTCGTCCATGCGCAGGCTGAGGTAGAGCGCCTCGGCGGTCTCGTCGACGTCGAAGGGGTTGACGGTCACGGCCAGCTCGCCGAGCTCCTCGTGCGAGCCCGCGTTCTCGCTCAGAACCAGCACCCCGTTGCGCCGGTTGCAGAGGATGCCCTCCTTGGCGACCAGGTTCATCCCGTCGTAGATGGGGTTGACGAGGAGCACGTCGAACGACTTGTAGGCGGCCACCGCCTTGTGGAAGTTGTCCTCGATCTCCAGCCGGATCGGCATCCAGCCGCGGCGGCCGAAGCGGCGGTTGATCCGCGCGCAGACCCCGACGATGCTGCCCAGGTAGGCGCGGTAGTCGTCGATGTCCTGGCGCGAACTCCTGGAGCAGCGCCCAGAACTGCACCCGCTCGTGAAGCTCGGGGTGGGCCTCGAGCATCCGCTCGTAGGCGACGAAGCCGCGCACCACGTTCTTCGAGAGGTCGGTGCGGTCGACCCGGAGGATGAGGTGCTCGGGTCGCCAGGCGGCGATCCGCTCCTCCTCGGCGAGCACCGCGGGGTGCTCCAGGAGGCCCTCGAACTCGCCGACGTCGATGCTGATCGGGTAGTGGCGCACCCAGATCGCCCGCCCCTCGTGGAACACGGTGCGCTCGCGGTGGTCGACCGCGAGACCCAGGTTCTCCTCGCAGGTGAGCAGGAAGTTGCGCACGTCACGCGAGGTCTGGAAGCCGATGATGTCGTTGCCGAGGATGCCCAGGGTGATGCCGTCGCGGATGCGCCGGGGGAGGATCTTCCAATACTGCGGCGTCGGCCAGGGGATGTGGACGAACTGCTGCAGCCGCACCCGGGGCAGGCTGGCGCGCACCATCTGCGGGACGCAGTACAGCTGGTAGTCCTGCACCAGCACGAGGAGCGGCACGTCGGAGCGCCGTCCCTCCGTCACCACCCGGTCGGCGAAGAGGCGGTTGACGTGCAGGTAGCCGTCGCGCCAGGCCCGCTCCGTGGTCGCGTCGACGATGGGCTCGCGGCTGAGGTCCCAGAGGTAGTGCTGGATGAACCACAGCAGCGGGTTGCTGAAGACGCTGTAGTAGAGGTCGTAGGCCTCGGGGTCGGCGTCGACGAAGGCGACGCGGTAGGAGGTGTCGTCCTCGGTGGTGAGCCGCACGGTGCCGTCCGCGGCGGCGCGGCCGGCGAGGATGCGGTCCTCGTCGGTGCGCGCCGCCGCCACCCAGACCGCGTCGGTGGCGGTGGCCAGCGAGCCCATCGCGGTGACCAGCCCTCCCGCACCCCGGACCAGCCGCTCCTCGGTGCCGCGGAAGGGGTCGGCGCGCTGCAGGGTGAGGGGAGCGCGGTTGGCGACGATGACCGGCTGCACGTGACGCAGCAGGCGCCGGGTGTAGGCCTCGATGGCGAGCAGCGTTCGTCCTCCGGCACCGGCGGTGGCCCCTCGGCGAGCCATGCTACAGGGGGGGGCAGGGGGGAGGCCCCGCTGTCGGGCGCGTCTGAGCGCCCGAGAGTGGAGGCGGCCGCTGGCGCGCCTCGGTCTCCCTGTAGCATGGCCGGGGTGCGTGTCGAAGCCAGCGCCGACGCCGGCGTCCGCCCCGCCGACCTCTTCGCGGTCGCGGCGGACCTTCGCAACCTCCCGGCCTGGTGGATCGAGCACCTCAGCGCCGAGGTCGAGGTGCCGGCGCCGCGGCTGCGCGACAGCGTGTATCGGGTGCGCTACCGCCTCCCCGGAGGGCTGGTGATCAGCGCGCTCTGCACCGTGGTGGCGGCGCGCGCCGGCCGCTCGCTCACCTATGTGTGGGAGGGCGGGGGGATGCGCATGGCGGTGGGCCAGAGCTTCAGCGTCCACGGCGACGGCACCCGCACCCGGCTGATCGCCGACCTCGCCACCGACCGGCTGCTGACCCCGGTCGGCTCGGTGGTCACCCGGCTGATGGGCCGCGGGCTCGTCGCCGAGCTGGATCGGGCGCTCGCCAACCTGACCGAGCTGGCGGCGGCGCGGGCGGTGGTGCGCCGCGCCCCGCTGGGGGGCGGCGCCGAGCGACGAGCGCCCGGCGGCCGCCCCGCGGTGTCAGTCCTAGGCGGTGCGGCGGCCGCGGCCGGTGCCGGTCCGGCGGGTGGTGGGGCTGGCCACGTTCGCGGCCTTGCGGGCGGTGGTGGCGGCGGCGCGACGGACGCCGTTCGTGGTCGTCGTGGTGGCCCGGCGGGTCCCGGTGGTGGCGCGCCGGGTGGCGGTCGCCGCGTTCCGGCGGACGCCGGTCGGGGCGGTGGCGCCGGAGCGGCGGGACCGGCGCGCGGGCGGCGCCGTCTCCTTCTCGATCCGCTCGAGAACCCGGGCGCCGGTGGCGGCGGGACCGTGGACGAGCAGAAGAAGGTTGCGCGCCGCCACCCCGATGACGTCCGAGCGCCCGGCGCGGCTGCGAAGCGCCCGAAGGCCTGAGAAGAGCACTCGCTCGGGCAGGGTGACCACCTCGGTCGCGGTGGACTCGACGTTGTCGGCGACCCTGGCGTTGATGCGGCTGCCACGACGGCGGGCGGCGGCCTGATCGCTGACCGCCTCGAGGGCCAGGCTGGCCCCGCCGACGGCGGCGTCCAGGGCGCGCTCGGAGAGCCGCGTCACAGTGCCGATGGGAGTGGTGTCGGTCATGTCGAAGAAACCTCGAATGGAGGCGCCCTGCCGGTACCCACCCGGGGGGTGGAGGGCTTGCGATGCAGCCCGACGCCGGGGCGCCAGCGGTGATGTCGAGCTCAATATACGCGCTGCGTCATAACTGCGTCAAGACGAGGCGCGGCGGCCGATCGGCGTTTCGCGCAAGGAACGACGGGGGTCCGACGTCACACGCGCATGCCCGCCGCTGTCCAGGTGCCGCGGGAGGTGAGGGGGATCCACGCCGCGACCGGTCGCGGCGGACCGGCCGGCGCGGCTTGCACCCGGGATGGGCGCATGCTAGTGTCGAAGCAGAACCACGAACGTGTTTGTATAGCCCGCTGTCCTCGGGAGGGAGCCGACCCATGGCCTCGCTGAACGCTGTCCACTTCGCCGACGGCTTCGACGGACCGGACACCGTCGCCCTCGGCCTCGAGGCGCCCGAGCTCTCCGCGGTGGTCGGCGGCGGGCTGCTCACCTCGGCGATCGTCCACAGCCCGGCGCCGGCCGGGGTGCGCCTGCCCGCTGCCGCGCTCGTCGCCCTGGTGGCGGCGGCGCTGGGCTGGGTTCGGCCCCAGGGGCGCTCGCTGCTGCGTTGGGGCTGGCTCGCCGCACGCTTCGCCGCGACCCCGCGGAGCGGGGCGGGCTGGCTGGCGGCGAGTGGCGGCGAGGGGACCGGCGACGGCGAGGACGGGCCCGAGACCGCCGAGCCGGAGCCGGCCTGGGCGCGGTGGCTCCGCCACACCGCCCCCGGCCGCCAGCGCGAGGCGGCCGCCGCCGAGGTGGCGGGGGAGCCCGAGGTGGCGGAGGCGCCCGCCGCCGCGGCCCCGGACGAGGAGCCGGCCGCGCCGCCCGCGCCGGCGCCCCGGCGGCGGCGGCGCCGTCCGGTCCCGACCGCGACCCGGCCCTGCGTCGACGACGACGGCGCCACCGTGGAGGTGCGCCGGCCGCCGATCGTGCTCCTCCCCGAGGCCGCCGCCGGCGGCGATGACGAGGAGCCCTCCGGGGCGGGGGAGGAGCCCGAGCCGGCCACGATCGTGCCGCTCTGCCGGCGGTCCGCCGACCTGGAGGTGGCCGAGGCCTGCGCGGAGCCGCCGCCGCCTCCGGCCGGGGACGCGCTCGCCCCGGTGTTCGTCGGCGCCACCCGCCGGATCACCTTCTTCTCGCTCAACGGCGGCGCCGGCCGGACCACCCTGGCCACCGAGCTCGCCTGCCTGCTTGCCGCCCGCGGCCGTCACCGCCCCACCCCCGGCGCCGCCTCCCGGCCGCTGCGCGTCGCCCTCCTCGACCTCGACCTGCGCAGCGCCACCGTGGCGGTCCGTCTCGGCATCCCCCAGCCCACCCTCTGGGACTACCTGCTCAGCGGCGACCAGGGGCCGGGGGCGCTCGACCGTCACATGGTCACCCACGGCTCCGGGGCGCGGGCGCTGCTGGGGCCGCCCAAGCCGCTGAGCGGCGGCACCGCGGTCGAGCCGGCCCGGGTCGCCGAGATCGTGCACCGGCTGGAGTGCGACGGCACCCACTTCATCGTGTTCGACATCGGCGCCGACCTCGGCGCGGTGACCACCTGGGTGCTCAGCGCCGCCCACGACATCTACGTGGTGCTGACCCCGACCGCGAGCGGGGTGCAGGACGCCTACCGCTCCACCGAGGCGCTCCGCCGCCTCGGGCTCGGCGCCAAGCTGAGGTACGTGGTCAACCGGGCCCGCCCCGGGGTCGACCTCGACGAGGTGATGGGCGACCTCGGCGGCCGCATCGCCGCGTCCATCCCCTTCGACCCGCGCATCGAGGAGGCCGAGAACGGCCACCGGATCGCGTCGCTCTCCGGTGGCGGCCCCGGCGCCGAGGCGCTGGCCGGGCTCGCCGCCCAGGTGTACCCGGCACTCGCCGGGCCGGCGGCGCGGCGGAGGCTGCGCCTGTTCGGGAGGCGCCGGGTTGGCTGACACCCCGGTGCTCGACGCCGAGCTGCTGCAGACCGTCCGCAGCCGGCTGAGCCTGCAGCTCGAGCCCGGCCTCGCCGACCCCTTCAGCGACGTCGCCGGGCGTGAGCGGCTGATCCGCGAGGCGCTCGTCCGGGTGCTGATGGAGGCCCGGCCCGAGGCCGCGGTCGACGACGGCGACGTCGACCACCTCTACGACGAGCTCGCCGGGCTGGGGCCGCTCCAGCCGCTGATGGACGACGAGCTCACCACCGACATCCTGGTCAACCGCTGGGACGAGGTGTACATCGAGCGGTCGGGCCGGCTGCACCGCACCGGCGCCCGCTTCCGCGACCAGGCCCACCTCGAGCAGATGATCGCCAAGATCGTCGCCCTGGTGGGGCGCGAGATCAGCGTCGACAAGCCGCTGGTCGACGCGCGCATGGTCGACGGCAGCCGGGCCAACGCGGTCTGCGCGCCGGTGGGCGGCCCGAGCCTGTGCATCCGCAAGTTCAACCGCCTGCGGCTCACCCTGCTCCCCGAGCACAGCGGTGGCGGCCTCGACTGGGTGAGCCTCCGGGGCATGGACGAGACCATGGCCCGCTACCTGAGCGTCGCCGCGCTGGCCCGCTCGACCGTGCTCGTCGCCGGCGCCACCGGCTCCGGCAAGAGCACCCTGCTGCGCTCGATCGTCGACTGCTTCCCCGACGACGAGCGGGTGATCACCATCGAGGACACCGCCGAGCTCGAGCTCTCCAACCCCCACTGGGTGCGGCTCGAGTGCGTCCACGAGCACCGGCTCGAGGGGAGGGACAGCAGCGCCCGCCGGCTCGATGTGGCCGATCTCGTCCAGAACGCGCTGCGCATGCGTCCCGACCGGCTGATCATCGGCGAGATCCGCAACAGCCGCGAGGCGTACCACACACTCGAGGCGCTGAGCACCGGCCACGAGGGCAGCGCCACCACCATCCACGCCGGCACCGCCGCCGACGCCCTGGGACGGCTGGAGCTGCTGGTGGGCCGCAGCTTCGGACAGCTCTCCCCCGCCGAGATCCGCGGCTACATCGCCCGGGTCTTCGACGTGGTGGTGGTGGTCGCCCGGCTCCGCGGCGGCCGGCGCTGCGTGCTCGAGATCTGCGAGCTCGCCGGGCTCGACGGCCACGGCGGCTACGACCTCCGGCCGGTGTTCTGCGCCGACACCGAGGACCGCGGCGGTGACCGGGAGCCGGTGTTCCGCGCCGTCGCCGGGTACGCTCCGGGGCCGCGGCTGACCCGCAAGCTCGAGCTGGAGGGGATCCGGTGGATCTCCTGATCGCCCTCTGCGCCGCCGCCGCGGTGCTGGTGCTCGGGCTGGCGACCGCCCCGGTGGGCGCGGCCGCCGCGCCCGGGGTGCGGCGCCCGTGGTTGGAGACGATCGTCGAGCGGCACCGCCGCCGGCTGCGCGCCGCCCGGCTCCACGTCGACGCCCGCACCTTCACGCTCGCCTGCCTCGCCTCGCCGCCGCTGCTGCTCCTCGGCGGGCTGCTGCTGGGCTCCCCGGTGGTGGCGGTGGGCGCGAGCGCGGCCGGGCTGGCGCTGCCCCGCCTCTACCTCGACGCCCTGGTGCGCGCCCAGCGCCGCCGCACCGAGGCCGAGGCCCCCCGCCTCCTCCAGGTGCTGGTGGCGGCGCTCGCCGCGGGGGGGACCTACCTGGAGGCGCTCACCGAGGCGCGGACGCGGATCACCGACCGCTGGCTCCGCGATGACCTCGACCACCTCATCGCCCAGTTCCACCTCGACGTCCCGCTGGAGCGGTCGATCGCCGAGGTGCGCGCCGCCACCGCGGGGCGCAACCTCGCCCTGGTCTGGGACAACCTCGGCCTCTGCATCGCCCACCACATCCCTGCGGCGCGGGCCCAGGGGCTGCTCACCGAGCTCTCCTCCACGGTGCAGTTCAACGTGCAGGTCCAGGAGGAGGTGCACGCCCGCACCTCGGGGCAGCGGCTGCAGATCTGGCTGCTCGCCGCGATCGTCCCCGGGCTGTTCCTCTACCTTCGGCTGGTCGACCGCGACTTCTTCGCGGTGCTCGACGACACCCTCACCGGCCGGCTGCTGCTGCTCCCCGCGGCGGTCTGCCTCGAGGTGCTCGGGGTGGTGCTGAGCTTCCGGGTGGCGAGGGTGGAGCCGTGATCGGCGCCGTCCTCGCCGCCGCCGCGGTGCTCTGCCTCGGCGCCGCCCTGCGCCCCCGCCGGGCCGCCGTGCTGCCGGTCGAGCTGGCCCGCGCCAGCACCCTCTCCCCGCGCGAGGTGGCGCTGCGCGAGCAGTCGCGCCGGCCGCTCTGGCAGCGGCTGCTGGCTCCGCTGGTGAAGCCGCTCGCCGCCCGGGTGCGGCCCCGGTGGGCGGGGATCGGCGCCGACGACCTGCGCCGGGCCGGCATCGACCCGGCGCGGCTGGGTCCGGCCGAGGTGGTCGCCCTCAAGCTCCTCGGCGCCGCCGGCGGGGCCGCCACCGCGGTGCTGCTCGCCCTGCTGCTCCCGCCCGCGTCGCTGCTGGTGCCCGCGCTCACCTTCGCCGGGTTCGTCGCCCCGAGCGTGGTGATCTCCCGCCGCCGCGCCGCCCGCGGCCGCCGGCTGCTGCGCGAGCTGCCCGACCTGGTCGGGCTGCTCACCGCCTTCGTCGGCGCCGGCGTCCCCCTCGAGCAGGCGCTGCACCTGATCAGCGCGCAGCAGGCGACCGGGCCGGCGCCCACCCTCCTCGCCGCCGAGCTGCGCACCGCCCTGGGCGACTACGGCCTGGGGATGCCGATCGACGCCGCTTTGGAGGCGATGGCGCGGCGCACCGGGCTTGTGGAGGTCGAGCTCTTCGCCGCCGCCGTCGCCCAGGGCAAGCGGCAGGGGGCGGGGCTGGAGCGGATCCTCCGCGACCAGCAGACCGTGGTGCGGATGCAGCAGCGCAACCGCGCCGCCGCCGAGGCGTCGAGGGTGGGCACCCGGCTGGTGGGCGTGCTGGTGCTCGTCTACCTGCCCGAGTTCATGCTCCTGATCATGGTCCCGTTGTTCTACGGGATCTTCCTGCGCGCCTTCGGATAGACGAGTTCGAAACAGTGATGACGACAACGACACCTGGAGGACCCTGGGATGCGACGCACGCCACCGCCGCAGGCGGGACAGTCGACGCTGGAGTGGGTGGTCGGGGCGGCCATCATCCTGGGCACGCTGGCAACCGCCGTGCTCGCCTGGAACACCGCCCTGGCGCACCGGATCGGCGACCTGGTGTCGCAGCTGGCCCACTGACGAGGAGGCCGGGAGAGCACGGCCAGGAGACCCTCCAGGCGATCCTCGTGGTCGCCCTGGTGCTGCTGCCGGTGCTGGTGTCGATCCTGTCGCTGGCGGCGATGGTGCACACCGAGCTGGGCGCCCGTGCCGCCGCCGCCGCCGGGGCGCGGTCGGCGGCGAGCGCCGGCGGCTTCGGCCCGGTCCAGCTCGACCGGGTGCGGCGCGAGCTGCGCAGCGGCGGCATCGATCCCGCCGCCTGCGCGGTGTCGGCGACCGCCGCCACGGTCGGCCTCGACGAGCCGGTCGCGGTCACGGTGCGCTGCCCGCAGCACATCGGCATCCCCTTCCTGCTGGAGCGCGACGTCGAGGTCGGCACCACCGCCGTGGGCCGGGGCGAGGTGAACCGGTGAACCGGCAGCGCGGCTCCGCGGTGCTCGCCGCGGTGCTGCTCGGCCCGGTGCTGCTGCTCGCCCTGCTGCTCGCGGTGCAGGCGGGCGCGCTGCAGCTGGAGCGCCAGCGGGTGCGCAGCGCCGTCGACGAGGCGGCGGTCACCGCGGCGTCGGGCGCGGCCGGCGCCGGCGCCGCCGCCGCGGTCGACCGCGGCCGCGCCGCCGCGCTGCTCCGGGAGGCGCTCGCCGCCGCCCTGCGCCCGCTCGCCGCGGAGCTGGGCGGGGCCGGCGCCGGCGACGTCGCCGCCACCGCCGAGGTGGCGGTGATCGAGGAGGTGCCGGCCGCCGACCCGTTCACCCCCGGCGCGGTGGTGCTCCGGCCCTCGATCGAGGCGCGGGTCCGGGTGCCGCTGAGCACCGGGCTGCTCCGCATCGCCGCGGTGCCCGCAACCCTGACCGTGACCGTGGTCTCCGGCGCCGATCTGCGCCGCGCCGGCGAGGCCGGCCGGTGATCCGCCGCCCCGGCCCTCCGCATTGCTGGGAGATGTAGATGAGACGCACCCTGTACCTGGCCGCCTTCACCGTGCTCGCCCTCGCCGCCGCCGCACTCGCGCTCCGTGCCGAGCAGACCGTCGCGGTCCTGGTGGCGACCCACGACCTGCGAGCGGGCGCGCGGGTCGGCCCCGGCGACGTCGAGGAGCGCCGGATGCACGGCGACGGCGTCCCCGCCGGCGCGCTGACCGCCGGCACCGCCGCGGTCGGCGCCTATGTGGCGTGGCCGCTGGCCTCCGGTGAGCCGGTGCTGGCCCGGATGCTGCGCGCCGAGCGCTCCGGAGCGGGCGCGGCGGGCGGCCTCCCCGTGCCCGAGGGCGACCGGGCGGTGGCGGTACCGGTCCAGCCCGCCGGCGCCGTCGGAGGCCTGCTCAGCCCCGGCGACCGGGTCGACGTCTTCGTGACCCCCGCCGGGGCCCACGCCGGCGGCGGCACCGGCGACCCCGCGGCGCCGGCGGTGCTGCTGGGCAGCGACGTGCTCGTCCTCCAGCTGCGCACCGACCAGGGCCAGGTGATGGCGCCGGGCGAGCCCGACGAGCCCCGCGGCCTCGGCGCCGGAGTGGCCCGGCTGGGATCGGTGGTGCTCGCCGTCCCCGCCTCGGAGACGGGGCGGTACGCGGCCGCGGCGGGGTCGGGCGCGCTCTACCTCGCGCTGCGCGTCGGCGGCGGCGGGTGATCACGCCGCTCCGCGCCGGGGGGCGGGAGGGCGCCGGCGGGACGGTGCGCATCCGGGGGAATCGGCTCCTCGGTGAGGACGGCACCCGGTGCGCGGTGGTGCGGTCCTCCGACTTCGACGTCACCGCCCTCGACGAGGGCCGGCGCGCCGCCGTCGCCGGCGCCTTCGCCCGCCTCTGCCGGACCCTCGACGCCCACCTGCAGATCGTCGTCCAGGTGCGCCGCTGGACCGAGCCGGAGGGCCCGGAGCCGCCCGGGGCAGCCGCGACCGGGCCCGCCGCCCGGCTGCTCGCCGCCGAGCGGGAGCACCGGCGGGAGAGCCTGCGACGGCACCCCGCGTTCCGCCGCTCGCTGCTGCTCGTGCCCTCGGTGGAGGGGGACGAGGCCGAGCTCGAGCGCGCCCTCGCGGCGGTGCTCGAGGCCCTCGCCGCCGCCGGGGCCGCGGCCGAGGTGCTCGAGGGCGAGGCGCTGGCGGAGCGGCTGCGGGAGGCGTGGGGCGGCGACGGCGCCGGCTGGCGGGCGCACCCCCGGGAGGCGTCGAGCGGCGCCGTCTGGGTGCGCGGCTTCCGGCTGCGCCGGCTCCCCGGCACCGCCGTGGAGCCGGGCTGGCTGGCGCCGCTCCTGCTCGCCCGCGCCGACTGCGACATCGCCCTCCACCTCGAGCCCACCCCGGTCGCCGAGGCGATGTCGCGGCTCTCCCGCCGGCTGCGCGACCTCCGCGCCGACCAGCTCGTCGAGGCCGACCGCGAGGCGCTCGGCGACGCCGGGGTCGACGCCGGGGTCGACGGCGCCCTCGACCTGCGGGCGCGGCTGGCCCGCAACCAGGGCCGCTCGCTGCGCCTCAGCGTCACCGGGGTCGCCCGGGCGGCGGCGCCGGCCGAGCTCGAGCACGCCGCCGAGGCGGTCCGCGCCGCCTTCGCCGCCACCCTGGCGTCGTGCGAGCCGGCGCACTTCCAGCATCTCGATGCGGCGATGACCGCCTGGCCGCTGGGCCGCGACCGCCTCGGCGGCGCCAAGCTGGTCGACTCCGCGGCCCTGGCGAGCTGCGTCCCCTGGGTGGAGGCGGGCTGCGACGATGCCGACGGCTATCCGCTGGGGCGGTCGGCGGCGACCGCGGCGCCGGTGCGCATCGACCCCTTCGACACCGCCCACCACGCCAACGCCAACATCGCCGTGCTCGCCGCCTCGGGGCAGGGCAAGAGCTACACCCTCGGCGCCCTGGTGCTGGCCGCGGCGGGTCGCGGCCGGGGCAGCGTGGTGATCGACCCCGAGGGCGAGTACGAGCCGCTGATCGGCGCCCTCGGCGGCGACTACCTGCGCCTCGCCCCGGGATGCGGCGCCGCCCTCAACGTATTCGAGGCCGGCGACGCCGGCGGCGGCGAGGCCGCCCGCCGCGCCGAGGTGGTGGCGGCGGTGGTCGACCTCGTCAACGTGCTCTGCGGCGAGAGCCTCGACGAGGTCGAGCGCGCCCACGTCGACGCCGCCGCCACCGCCGCGCTCGACCGCGCCCGCAGCCGCCGGCGCCCGGCGCTGCTCGGCGACTGCCTGCCCCCGCTGCGCTCCGCCTGCCCGCGGGTCGCCACCGTGCTCGGCCGCTTCTGCACCGGCGCCCTCGGCGAGCTGTTCAACCGCCCCACCACGCTGCGCCTCGACGCTCCGGTGGCCGGGGTCTCGCTGCGCGACCTGCGCGAGGAGCTGGTGCCGGCGGCGACCCTGGTGGTCGCGGAGTGGCTGTGGTCGCTGGTGCGGCGGCAGCGGGTGCAGCGCCACCTGCTCTTCGACGAGGTCGGGCTGCTCTGCGCCCACGCCCCGCTCCGCCGGCTGCTCACCCAGCTCGCCCGCCGCTGCCGCAAGTACGGCGTGTCCCTGGTGGTCGCCACCCAGAACGCCGGCGACCTGCTCGCCACCGAGGAGGGCACGGTGGTCGCCACCAACCCCTCGATCATCCTGCTCGGCGGCCACCGCGGTGCCGAGACCGCGCGGATGCAGCGTGCCTACGGCCTCACCGACGCCCAGCGCCGCCACCTCGAGTCGGCCGGCCGGGGCGACTTCCTGCTGCTCGCCGGCGACCGCCGCCTCGGCGTCCACGTCGACCAGCCCGCCCTCCACCACGCCCTGCTCACCGGGGGGGCACCGCCGCCCGCTGGGGCTAGATCCAGCCCGCCGCCTGCACCGCCGCGTAGAGGGCCGGGAACAGCCACAGGGCGAGCCCGACGGGGATGAGCGAGAACCGCTTCTGCAGGCTGTAGCCGCCGGCCGAGGCGACGAAGCAGATCAGCGCGAGGAGATAGAACAGCGCCACCAGCTTGGGGTTCACTTCCGGCCTCCCGATCGGACACTGGAGGGCCGCCGGGGACCGGCGACCCGCCTGCCCGCCCCGCCGCCGGCACGCGCCTCCATTGTCCCCCCACCGTACCCGGGTTGGCCCGCCTAGAGCTCGGCAAACGCTCGCGCGAGGTGGACGAAGGTGCGCACCGGGGTGCCGCTCGGGCCCTTGGGGATCGGGGTCATGTCCCCCTGGTCGTTCCAGACCGCGCCCGCGATGTCGAGGTGCACCCACGGGATGTCGCCGACGAACTCGCGCAGGAACACGGCGGCGGTGATCGCACCCGCCTCACGCCCGGCGGCGTTCTTCATGTCGGCCACCTCGCTGCGCAGGGCGACGTCGTACTCGGGGTGCAGGGGAAGCTCGGCGAGCCGGTCGCCGCCGCGGACGGCCGCGTCCTTCACCATCCGCCCGAGGTCGCGGTCGTTGGTCATCAGCCCGCTGGAGACGTGGCCGAGGGCGACCACGCAGGCGCCGGTCAGGGTGGCGACGTCGACGATGTGGGTGGCGCCGAGCTCGCGCGCCTTGGCGAGCCCGTCGGCGAGGACGATCCGGCCCTCGGCGTCGGTGTTGGTCACCTCGATGGTCTTGCCGCTCTTCGAGACCAGCACGTCGCCGGGCTTGTAGGCGCGGCCCCCGGGCATGTTCTCGGTGGCGGGCACCACCCCGATGACGTTGGCGCGCGGGCCGAGGCGGGCGATCGCCCACATCGCGGCCAGCACCGCGGCGCCGCCGCCCATGTCCCACTTCATCATCTCCATCCCGGCGGCGGGCTTCAGGGAGATGCCGCCGGTGTCGAAGGTGATGCCCTTGCCGACCAGCGCCAGCCGGGGGCCGTCGGGGCTGCCGCCGTCGTGGCGCACCACGATCATCACCGGCGGCTCGTCGCTGCCCTGGGCGACGCCGAGCAGCGCCCCCATCCCCTCCCGCTCGAGGTCGGCGCGCTGCAGCACCTCGACCTCGAGCCCGGTCCCCTCGTAGAGCGCCGACGCCTGCTCGGCGAGCAGCCGGGGGGTGAGGGTGTTGCTCGGCGCGGCCGCCCAGGTCCTCACCCGGTTCGACGCCTCGGCGAGCACCTGGGCCTCGTCGAGCGCGGCGGCGAGGGCGCCGGCGTCGCCGTCGAGACCGGCGAGGTGGATGGTGTCGATGCCGGTGCTGGGCTCGCGCTCGCTCTTGTTGAGGTCGCCCTCGAAGTTGCCGAGGAGCAGACCGGTGACCACGGCGCGGGCGACGTCGGCGGGCAGGGCCGCGTGGCCGTTTCCGAGGGCGTCGACCACCGCCGGGTCGGTGTAGGCCGCGACACTGCGCACCCCCTGCTTGCGGAGCGCGGTGCCGGCGAACTGGAAGGCGTTGTGCAGCCGGAAGGAGTTGAGCTGGTCGCGGCGGCCCAGTCCCAGCACCAGCAGCCGCCGCGCCGGCAGCCGGCCGAGGGTGTGGATCACCGACCGCTCCGCGAAGCGCCCGCGGAACTCGCGCGCCTCGCGCATCTCCGCGAGCAGGTTGTCGAGGGCGGCGTCGGCCTCCTCCGCGGCGGGCGAGAGCCCGTCCTCGAAGGCGGTGACGATCACGGCGTCGACGTCCGCCTCGGCGAGGGGACGTGTGCTCAGCTCAACGGTCGGCATGCATGCTCCCTGATGGCGCTCCGCGCTCGCGGTAGCGCCTCTCGATGTCTCCCACGGCGCGGATGTTGGCAGCCTCGTCGGGGTCGGGGGTGGCCGGCTCGAACCAGGCGTCGACGATCTCCTCCGCGACCGCCACGCTGGTGGCGCGCAGCGAGAGCGCCAGGACGTTGGCGTCGTTCCAGCGCCGCGCCCCGCGGGCGGTCTGGGCGTCGCCGCAGAGCGCCGCCCGCACCCCGGGGACCTTGTTGGCGGCGATGCTCACCCCCGTGCCCGTCCAGCAGCAGACGATGCCGGTGTCGACCGCGCCCTGTGCGACCAGCCGCCCGACCTGCTCGGCGACCTCCGGCCAGGGGGTGTCGGGGGCGCCGACGGCGCCGCAGCGCACCACCCGCAGACCGCGCTCCTCGAGGTGGAGGGCCAGCTCCTCCGACACCGGGTGGCGCATGTCGCTGCCGATGACGACGCGCCGCGGGCGCGGCGAGTCGTGCTGCTCTGCCACGCCGACGATGGTACGCCGTCCACCCGTGTCCACCCGTCCCGGGGGCCGCCGGCCCGCTCGCAGGGCCGGCGACCTGATCTACGGTGCCGGGGGACGGGTGGCGCCGGACCTCGGGCGCGACGACGAGAAGGAGACGTCGCGCCCGGTTGGCCGACAGCGGACCACCACGCTTCTCTCCCCAATACCGGCGGTCGGCTCCGCGGCGCACGGGGTTGACACATGTTGACGTGCGCCGGGGCACAGGATGGTGCCTTCCGACCGGTCTGTCAATCACCCGTCCGCGACTTTTAACCACATGTTTTCCACATCACCCTCCCCGTTTTCCACATCTGGCGGCCGGGGCTGTGGAAAGGGTCGAGCGAGCACAATCCCCGCATGGACCCCGCAGCCCTCCGTGACCGGCTCCTCGACGAGGCCCGGGCGCGGGGCTTCAGCAGCGCCGGGATCGCCTCGGTGCGGCCCTTCCGCCGGGTCCGCGCCCGCGCCCTGCGGGCCATCGACGAGGGACGGATGGCGGGAATGACCTGGTACTCCCCGGAGCGGGTCGAGGCCTCCACCGATCTCGGCCGCCGCCATCCCTGGGCTCGGTCGCTGCTCGCCCTCGCCTGGCCCTACCCCCCCGCCCCGCGGCCAGACCCCCCGGCGACGGCGCCCGGACGTCCCCGCGGCCGGGTCGCCGCCTACGCCTGTCTGGGCGGCCCGGGGGGCGGCGCCGTCGACTACCACGACCATCTCGCCGCCGCCTGCGACGGCCTCGTCGCCTGGCTGCGCGAGCGCGCCGGCGATCTGCGCACCCACCGCTTCGTCGACCACGGCTGGGCGATCGACCGAGCGGTCGCCGAGCGCGCCGGCATCGGCTTCGCGGGCAAGAACGCCTGCCTGATCACCCGCGAGGCGGGGTCGTACGTCCTCCTCGCCGAGGTGCTGCTCTCGCTGCCGCTGCCGCCCACACCGCGATCGCGGCGGGGATGCGGGCACTGCCGCGCCTGCCTGCCCGCCTGTCCCACCGGGGCGATCACCGCCCCCGGGGTGATCGAACTCGCGACGCTGCATCAGCTACCTGACCATCGAGCACCGCGGGTCGATCCCGGTCGAGCTGCGGCCGCTGATCGGCACCTGGGCGTTCGGCTGCGACCTCTGCCAGGAGGCCTGCCCGGTGAACGCGCGCCTGGCCCCGGCCGGGCTGGCGGCGGGAGCGCCGTCGACAGCGACCGGCCCGGTGCCGCATCCCGACCTCGTCGAGTGCCTCGAGCTCGACGACGAGGAGTTCCGGCGGCGCTTCCGCCGCACCGCGGTGTGGCGCACCGGGCGTGCCGGGCTGGCCCGCAACGCCGCCATCGCCCTCGGCAACGCCGGCGACCCCGGGGCGCTGGCGCCGCTGCGCCGGGCGGCGGACGCCGACCCCGACCCGGTGGTGCGCGAGGCGGCGAGCTGGGCGGTGTCCCGGCTCCAGGCCGTCTGACTGGCACAATCCCCGCATGGACGGTCTCGACCGGCGGCTCGCCGAGCGCACCCTGGAGCTGGTCGACATCGCCTCCGAGAGCGGCGACGAGGCGCGCATCCTCGAGCACGTCGCCGCCGTCCTCGGCGGGGTCGAGGGCGAGGTGCACGCCGACGGCGACGGGCTGCTGCTGGTGCCGCCGCGCAGCGGGCGCCCGCTGGTGGTGCTCGCCGGTCACCTCGACACCGTCCCGGCCCAGGGCAACCGCCCCGGCCGTCACGAGGACGGCGCCGTCGTCGGCCTCGGCACCTCGGACATGAAGGGCGCCTGCGCGGTGATCATCGAGCTCGCCCTCTGGGCCGACCGCACCCGCCCGCAGCGGGCCGTCGACCTCGGCTTCCTGCTCTTCGGCCGCGAGGAGCTGCCCTCCGACCAGAGCGCGCTGCGCCCGCTGCTGGCGCGGCTGCCGGTGCTCGGCGAGACCGAGCTCGCGGTGGTCATGGAGCCCACCGACAACACCCTGCAGGTGGGCTGCCTCGGCAACCTCACCGCCGAGGTGCGCTTCGAGGGACGGAGCGCCCACTCCGCCCGGCCCTGGCTCGGGGTGAACGCGGTGCACGCCGCGGTGCGCGGCCTCGCCGCCGTCGCCGCGCTGGAGCCGCGGCCGGTGGTGATCCAGGGGCTGGAGTACCGCGAGGTGCTGTCGGTGGTGCGGATCTCCGCGGGCATCGCCGACAACGTCATCCCGGATCTGGCCACCTGCCGCATCAACTTCCGCTACGCCCCCGACCGCACCCCCGCCGCGGCGGAGGCGCGGATCCGCGAGCTGGTGCCCGAGGGCGAGCTGCGGGTGCTCTCGAACTCCGGGCCGGCGCCGGTGGTCGCCGACCACGAGCTCTGCACCCGCCTGCGCGACGCCGGCGACCTGGCGGTGCAGCCCAAGCAGGCATGGACGCCGGTGGCGGAGTTCGCCGAGCATGGCATCGCGGCGGTGAACTACGGTCCCGGCTCCACCGCCCACGCCCACCGCGCCGATGAGCGGGTCGAGGTCGCCAGCCTGGTGCGCGCCTTCGACACCCTGCGGCGCTTCGCCTTCGAGGACCGATGATCACCCACCCGCTGCAGGAGCGCATCGAGGCCGCCTGGGAGGGCACCACCGCCCTCGCCGATCCCACCACCGTCGCCGCCGTCGAGGAGGCGATCGAGCTGCTCGACTCCGGCGCGATCCGGGTCGCCTCCAAGGAGGAGGGGACGTGGACGGTGCACGAGTGGGTGAAGAAGGCGATCCTCCTCTACTTCCGGCTGCGCCCGGTGGAGCGGATGGAGGCGGGCGTCTTCGAGTACTCGGACAAGATCGCGCTGAAGCGCGGCTACGCCCAGCTCGGGGTGCGGGTGGTGCCGCCCGCGGTCGCCCGCCACGGCTGCCACCTCTCGCCCGGGGTGGTGATGATGCCGAGCTACGTGAACATCGGCGCCCGGGTGGGGGCGCGCACCATGGTCGACACCTGGGCGACGGTGGGCTCCTGCGCCCAGGTCGGCGACGACGTCCACCTCTCCGGCGGGGTCGGCATCGGCGGCGTTCTCGAGCCCCTGCAGGCGACCCCGGTGATCGTCGAGGACGGCGCCTTCATCGGCTCGCGCTGCATCGTCGTCGAGGGCGTGGTGGTCGAGGAGCGCGCCGTCCTCGGCGCCGGGGTGGTGCTCACCGCCTCGACGCCGATCGTCGACGTCACCGGAGCCGAGCCGGTCGAGCACCGCGGCCGGGTCCCCGCCGGTGCCGTGGTGATCCCCGGCACCCGGCCGAAGCGCTTCCCGGCCGGCGAGTACGGCACCCCGGTGGCGCTGATCATCGGCCGCCGCAGCGCCGCCACCGACCTCAAGGTGAGCCTCAACGACGCGCTCCGCGAGCACGGGTTGAGCGCCGGGTCGTAAGTGCAGCGTCGCACCCCGAGGCCGGGCGGCTATCGCGCCGTGGTCTTCGACCTCGACGGCACCCTCACCCGGGAGGCCAACTCCTGGGCGGCGGTGCAGCGCAAGCTCGGCCCCGGCCACGCCCGGCGCCAGCGCGACCGCTGGGCGCGCTACCGCGAGGGCGCGCTCGACCGCCAGGGCTTCCTGGTCGAGCAGGTCGCCGACCTCCGCGGCGAGGCCTCGGCGCTGCTCGACGAAGTCGTCGCCGAGGTCGAGTACCACGAGGGGGTGGCCGCCGCCTGCGAGGCGCTCCGGGCCGGCGGGGTCCGGCTGGCGATCGTCTCCGCGGGCATCACCGCCCTCGCCGAGCGGGTCGCGGCCGACCTCAGCATGGAGCTGCACCGGGCCAACACCATCCACGTCCTCGACGGGCTCTTCACCGGCGAGGCGGAGATCACCGTGCCCCCCGGCGGCAAGGCCCCGGTCTTCGCCGAGACGGTGGCGGCGCTGGACCTCGACCCCGCCGAGGTGGTGGCGGTGGGCGACAGCCCCGGCGACATCGACATGTTCCGCGCCGCCGGTCTGGGCGTCGCCTTCTGCCCGGTGAACGCGGAGACCGCCGAAGCCGCCGACGTGATCATCGACACCCCCGACATGCGCCGGCTCGTGCCCCTGGTGCTCGGCGGCGGGGCGCCCCGGTGAGCGACCCCGCCGGCCGCCAGTACCACCTCGCCTGCGGCCCCGGCGACGTCGGCGGGTACGTGCTCCTCCCCGGCGACCCGGGCCGCTGCGAGCGCATCGCCGCCCACCTCGACGGCGCCGCGCTGGTGGCAGCCAACCGCGAGTACACCACCTGGACCGGCACCCTCGAGGGGAAGTCGGTGAGCGTCACCTCGACCGGGATCGGCGGCCCCTCGACGGCGATCGCGGTCGAGGAGCTGTGCAACCTCGGGGCCCACAGCCTGATCCGGGTCGGCTCCTGCGGCGCGATGCAGCCGGGGCTGCGGGTCGGCGACGTGATCGTCGCCCAGGCGGCGGTGCGCGACGAGGGCACCAGCCTGCAGTACATCCCCCTGGCCTGGCCGGCGATCGCCCACCTCGACATCGTCGACGCGCTGCGCGCCGCCGCCGCCGCCGCCGGGGTGCGCCATCACACCGGCACGGTGCAGTCCAAGGACTCGTTCTACGGCGAGATGGAGCCCGACCGGATGCCGATCGCCGCCGAGCTGCAGGCCCGCTGGGAGGCGTGGGTGCGCGCCGGCGTCCTCGCCTCCGAGATGGAGTGCGCCGCCCTCCTCACCGTCGCCGCGGTGCGCCGGGTCCGCGCCGGCGCCGCCCTCGCGGTGGTCAACGCCGCCCCCACCGTCGACGCCATGCCCGACCCCACCCGCCTCCCCATCGACGCCCTGGTGGACGTCGCCGTGGATGCGGTGCGGCGGCTCGTCCGCGGCGGGCCCGGCGGCTAGCCGGTCTCGGCGATCCCGCCGTGGAGCCGGTGGAGCACCTCCGCAGGCGCGGCGAGCTCGCGGGGGTTGGGGGAGGTGGCACCCTCGGCGGGGGGCAGCGCCCAGGTGGCCCGCCACACCGTCATCCCGCAGTGGCGGCCGGCGTCGACATCGACGTCGCGGTCGCCGATGTAGACGGCCCGGGTGGGGCGCACCCCGAGGCGGCTGCAGGCGAGCAGCAGCCCCTCCGGGTCGGGCTTGGGGCGGCTCACGCAGTCGAGGCCGACCACGGTCTCGAAGTGACCGCGCAGCCCGCAGGCCGAGAGCCCCCACTCCAGCGGCTCGAGGCGGCGCGAGGAGACCACGGCGAGGTGGAGCCGGCGCCGGCTCAGGGCGCCGAGCACCCGGGAGATGCCGCGGAACGTGACCGGCATGACCCGCCGGTCGAAGAGGGGCAGGACCTCGCCGGCCCGTCCGGGCCAGGCCAGCTCCAGCCGTTCCAGGATCGGACGCCCCTCGGCGGCCCAGAAGAGCTCGGCCCCGGCGGCGGCGCCGGGATCGTGGGCGACCAGCTCGGCGACCGCCGCCTCGTCGGCGCCGCGGGTGTCGACGAGCGTGCCGTCGTAGTCCCAGATGACGGCATCGACGGGAGGGGTGGAGCGGGGGCGGGGTCGATTCTTCACGGTGTCCGAGGAGTTGGCGCGGTGCGGGATACGCGTTGGCCCGTAAGGCAGATAACTCGCGCCGCGGAGAAAACGTGCGCCCGGCGGCCGGGCTTCAGCGGAACAGCAGCGCCGCGGCGATCGCGCCCATGGCGACGGGCGCTCCCAGGCACACCGCGAGCGCGGGCAGGGGGTCGTCGGCCGGCGGCCACCAGGTGCGCGGCAGGGGACGTCCCACCGGGACCCGGGCGCGCCGCTGGCGGGCGGGCTGGGCGAGCAGGGCGACCGCGGCCACCGAGGCGAGCGCGGTGACGAACATCGTCTCGGCGAGCGTGGCCGCCGCCTGGCCGTGCCCGGCGCGCCACAGGGCGGCCGCGGTGGCGAAGGTCAGGAGCCCGAGGACGGCCCCGCAGAGCCCCGCGAGGAGGCCGGCCGGGACGCTGACGCGCCGGGGCGGGGTGGTCACCCGGCGAGCGTACCATCGGGTGCCCGGCACCGGGGAACCGTCGCGTTCTGGCAACAACCGCAACCGCGGTCCTTGACGCGCTCGGGCCGCGTCCCTACCCTGCGAGTCCACCCGTTCGGCGGTGCGGTTCCATCGTTCCACCCCACGTCCACGCCAGGAGCCCCGCATGAGTTCGCGTTCCCGTCTCGCCGCCGCCGCGCTCGGCGCCACCGCGGCCGCGGCCCCCACCGTCGCCGCCGCCGGCTACATCGTCCGGCCCGGGGACACGCTGTCGGCCATCGCCGCCCAGCACGGCACCACCGTCTCGGCGCTCGCCGCCGCCAACCACATCAGCGATCCCGACCGGATCCGGATCGGGCAGCTGCTGTCCATCCCCGACACCGCGGCAGGGCTGCCCGGCTACACCGTGGGGACGCCGGACGTCGAGCCCTACACCGTCCAGCGGGGCGACCACCTCGCCGCCATCGCGCGGCGGTACCGGGTCGACCTGGTCACCCTCGCCCGCATCAACGGGATCGGCATCCAGGCCCCGCTGCGCTACGGCACCGCGCTGAAGATCCCCGGCCGGCTGGCGCGGATGAACGCGCTTCTCACCCGGATCGGCGGCCAGCAGGGCGTCGACCCGAAGCTGGTGCGCGCGGTGGCCTGGATGGAGAGCGGCTGGCAGCAGAACGCGGTCTCCCCCACCGGCGCGATCGGGATCATGCAGGTCGAGCCGTACACCGGCGACTGGATCTCCCGCTATTTGTCCCCCCGGCCCCTCGACCTCAACGTCGCCGAGGACAACGTGATCGCCGGCTGCATGCTGCTCCGCCACCTCCTCGGCATCCACGGCGGGGACGCCCAGGCGGCGCTCGCCGCCTACTACCAGGGCGACGCCAGCATCGCGCGTCACGGCCTCTACTCCGACACCCTCCGCTACCGGAGCGTGATCACCTCGCTGATGCGGCAGGAGTGACGCGAAACATCCCCCGGGGGATACTGTCTCGGGACATGGGAAAGAAGAAGGCCTCCAAGGCCGGATCGACGACGCGCAAGCCTGCCAAGGCGGCGCGGACCAAGGCGCGCGCCGAGAACGGCGCCGGCCGGCGCACTGCGCCGGAGACCGATCCCGAGCTGATGGCCCAGCTGCTGGCGCTGCAGGAGCGCACCGCGGCGGTGGGCCGGCAGCTCCGGGCCATCGGGGATATGGTCTCGACGGTGTTGCGCGAGGCCACGGTGACCACCGCGGAGGTGATCCAGCGAATGGGCTCGGCGGCGGACGCCGAGCCGGCCGAGCCGCCGCCGGTGGCGGCGCGGCCCCGGCGGCGACGCCCCGGCGGCTGAACCCGGCCGGTCAGGCCGCCCGGTCGAGCCCGGTGAGGTCCAGGGGAAGCGAGAGGCAGCGGACCCCGCCGCCCGACTTCAGGAACTCCGACATGGGCAGTGCGACGGTGTCGAACCCGGCGTCGTGGAGCGGCGCCTCGAGCCGCTCGGCGGCGAGCGAGGAGATCACCCGGTCGCCGATGCTGATGGCGTTGCAGGCGAAGCCGGCGGCCACCTCGACGGGCACCTCGATGACGTGGGGCACCAGCCGGCGCACCCGCTGCTGCGAGGCGGCGTCGAACGCGGCCGGAGCGAACAGGACGGTGCGGTCGTTGAGCGGGCAGAAGCAGGTGTCGAGGTGATAGAAGCGCGGGTCGACGAGGCGCAGCGACACCACCTCGACGTCGAGCAGCCCGGACACCAGCGCGTGGGACGCGATCTCGGTGCGGAAGCCGTGGCCGCAGAAGAGCCGCTCGCCGACGAACAGAGCGTCGCCCGCCCCCTCGAAGGACACCTCGTCGGGCACGCTGTGGACGGTGAGCCCGAGATCCTCGAGGGCCCGCCGCCAGAACGGCTCCTCGCCCTGACGCTCGGGGTGGCGGAAGCGGCTCAGCACGGCGTCGCGGCCGCGCACCACCGCCGCGTTGGCGGTGAAGACCATGTCGGGCAGCCCGGGCTGCTGGTCGACCAGCTCGACCCGCTCGCCGAGCAGCCGGTAGGCGTTGTGCAGCGCTCCCCACTGGGCGAGCGCGATGCCGCCGTCGACCTCGGTGGTGACGTGCATCCACGGATTGATCTCGTACTCGACCCCGTAGTGGTCGGGGCGGCACATGAGGATGGCCATGACGGCTCCCCAGCACCGGGGCCAGGCCGATCGCAGTCGCGTGGAGCTCCCGCACCGCCGGTGATCCGATCATGGCATGGACCGGGGCCGGGTACACACCCCGTCACCCGGTCGTCATTGCTGCTGGCGCTGGCGCTCGCCGGCTGCGGCGGCGACGCCGTCGACAACCGCGCCTTCGACACCGCGCTGGCGGACGCGCGTCCCGCCGAGGTCACCGTCCGGGGGGCTGTCACCGGCCTGCTCGCCGACGCGCCCGACCGCGGCGACGGCGTCCACCAGCGCTTCGCCGTCACCGTCGACGGCACCTCCGTCGAGATCGACCACAACCTCGGGCTGGCTCCCCGGGTGCCGGTCGCCCCCGGCAGCGTGGTGGTGCTCCACGGCCAGTTCGAGCCCGACCCCGGCCACCCCGTCATCCACTACACCCACCATGCCACCGGCCGGCACGAGGGCGGCTGGATCGACCTCGGCGGCACCCGCTACGAGTGAGCCGCGGTTCACCCCGGCAGCGGTAGAGTGACCGCCGGGCGCGCGAGAGCGAGAGCGAACAGGGGGAAGGCTGTCATCGCCGAGGGAGATGATGGCCTGGGGGAGGCCCCCGAAAGATCGGGCGCGTGAGCGCCCAGAGCGAAGAGGAGGAGAGGCGATGAAGACGAAGGCCGCCGTCTGCAGGGAGACCGGGCACCAGGCCCACTGGGAGATCGAGGAGCTCGAGCTCGACCCGCCCGGCGAGCACGAGCTGCGGATCAGGTGGGTCGCCTCCGGCCTCTGCCACTCCGACGAGCACCTGACCACCGGCGACCTCCCCGCCCGGCTGCCCATCGTCGGCGGCCACGAGGGCGCGGGGATCGTCGAGGAGGTGGGGCCCGCGGTCACCAAGGTGAGGGCGGGCGACCACGTCGTCTGCTCCTTCCTCCCCGTCTGCGGCACCTGCCGCTGGTGCTCGACCGGCCGGTCCAACCTCTGCGACCTCGGCGCCACCCTGCTCGAGGGCTCGCTCCCGGGCGGCGGCTTCCGCTTTCACAGCGGGGGCGAGGACGTCGGCGCCATGTGCATGCTCGGCACCTTCTCGGAGCGGAGCGTGGTCAGCGAGTACTCGGTGGTGAAGGTCGACGACGACCTCCCCCTCGACCGCGCCGTGCTGGTCGGCTGCGGGGTGCCCACCGGCTGGGGCGCCAGCGTCTACTCCGCCGGCGTCGGTCCCGGCGACACCGTGGTGATCTACGGCATCGGCGGCATCGGGATCAACGCCGTGCAGGGCGCCCGCCACGCCGGCGCCGCCAACATCGTCGCCGTCGACCCGCTGGCAAACAAGCGCGAGAAGGCCGAGGAGCTGGGCGCCACCCACAGCGCCGCCACCGCCGAGGAGGCCCACGAGCTGGTCGCCCGGCTCACCAACGGCGTCCTCGCCGACCGCTCCATCGTCACCGTCGGCGTCGTCGACGCGGTGGTGGTCGAGAACGCCTTCAACGTGATCCGCAAGGGCGGCTCGGTGACCATCGTCGGGCTGGGGCCGATCGCCGAGAAGAACATCCAGCTCTCCGGCACCATGCTCACCCTCTTCCAGAAGACGGTGCAGGGGTCGCTGTTCGGCTCCTCCAACCCGATGTACGACATCCGCAAGATGCTCGACCTCTACCGGATCGGCCAGGTGAAGCTCGACGAGCTCTGCAGCGCCACCTACTCGCTCGCGGACATCAACCAGGGCTACCAGGACCTGCGCGACGGGAGGAACATCCGCGGCGTGATCCTCTACAACTCGTGAGCGACCCCGCGCCGGCGGTCGAGGGCGGCGGGCCTGGGCCGCCCCGGCTGCTGGAGCGGATCGCCACCGACATCGTCGGGCTCCGCCGGCAGGCCGAGGTGCTCGCGGTGGCGCTCACCGCGGGGCGCCACGTGGTGCTCGAGGGGCCGCCGGGGACGGGCAAGTCCACCCTGCTCCGGGTGGTCGCCGAGGAGACCGGCCGGGGGGTGGTCTTCGTCGAGGGCAACGCCGAGCTCACCCCCGCCCGGGTGGTCGGCTACCACGACCCCGCGGCGGTGCTCCAGTCCGGCTACCGGCCGGAGAGCTTCGTCGAGGGGCCGCTGCTCACCGCCATGCGCCAGGGCATGCTGCTCTACCTCGAGGAGATGAACCGGGTCCCCGAGGAGACCCTCAACGTGCTCATCACCGCGCTCGCCGAGGGCGAGATCCACGTCAGCCGGCTGGGCCGGGTTCGCGCCGACCCCGGCTTCCGGCTGATCGCGGCGATGAACCCCTTCGACGCGGTGGGCACGGCGCGGATCGGCCAGGCGATCTACGACCGGATGTGCCGGATCGCGATCGGCTACCAGGACGAGGCCGGGGAGCGGACCATCACCGAGCGGGTCACCGGCGAGCGCGGCCGGCTCGTCCGCCTCGCCGTCGCGCTGGGGCGGGCCACCCGCGACCACCCCGAGGTGCGCACCGGCGCCTCGGTGCGGGGGCCGATCGACATGGTCCACATCGCCCGCGGCCTCTGCGGGCTGCGCGGCGAGGAGCGGGCCGGCCGCGACACCCTGCTCGACGCCGCCCTCGCCGCCTTCAGCGGGCGGATCCGGCTCGAGGAGGGGGTCGACCGCACCGCCGAGGAGGTGGTGACCGAGATCCTCGACCGCCTGCTCGCCGCCGAGGCCGAGGCCGAGGCCGACGAGGAGCCCTCAGGAGCCCCCCCTCCCCGGGGCGGAGGGACCCGGCGGGCGCCCAGCCACGGCCGGGTGCTCGAGGGCCGGGACGCCCGCGCCGCGCTCCGCGAGAGCGGCCGCCGCACCATCGCCCGGCGCGAGCTGGAGACCGCCCACGCGGGGTTCGCCGAGGTCTCGCCCGGGGTGGGCCGGCTCGACGAGGCGGCGCTCGAGCGGCTGCTCGAGCGCGACCCCGACGCCGCCGCGGCGCTGCTCTCCGACCTCGCCGGCGCCACCGACGTCGAGCTCCGCCGCCAGGCCCGGCGGCTGGCGGCGCGGGTCTTCGTCCGCCTCGGCCGGGCGGGCCGGCCCGCCCGCCGGGGGATGCGGCGGATGGTGCCCCTCCCCGGCCGGCCGGACGGCGATCTCGACCTCGACCGCACCCTGGAGCGGGCCGGCGGCGGGCTGCCCAGCAGCGCCGACGAGCTGGTGCTGCGCGGCTGGGCGGGGCCGCGGCGGGCGCTCTGCCTGCTCCTCGACCACAGCGGCTCGATGCGCGGCCGGGCGGTGGCGATGGCGGCCACCGCGGCGGCGGCGGTGGTGCTCTCCGCCGGCGACGGCGTCGACTGCTGCGTCGTCGCCTTCCACCGCGACGCCCTGGTGCTGCGCCCGCCGGGGAGCGCGCGGCCGCCGGGCCGGGTGGTCGAGGACGTGCTCTCGGTGCGCGCCCGGGGCAGCACCGACCTCGCCCTGGCGCTCCGCACCGCCGCCCGCCAGCTGGCCCGGGCCGCGGCCGACGAGCGCGCCGCGGTGCTGCTCAGCGACTGCCTGCCCACCGCCGGCGGCGACCCGCAGTCGGCGCTCGCCGGCCTCGACCGGGTGCACGTGCTCGGCACCAGCGGCCACGCCGACTCGGTGCGCGCCGGCACCGCGCTGGCCCGCCGCGGCGGCGGCCGGTACCGGCGGGTGGAGGGCGTGGAGGAGCTCGCCGCGGCCTTGACGGATCTTGTCGGCCTGACCTGATTGACAGGATGAAGATCCCGCTGCTAGCTTGGCCCGGCAGCGACGACGAGGGGTCCGACAGGGGGCGACGGCATGCACGAGCGCGACCAGCCGGTACCGGCGGCGACCGACGAGGTCGCGATCCTCGACCCCGCCACCCCCTCCCTCGACATCCCTCCCGAGGAGGACGCCGAGCTCGAGGAGATGCTGATCGGCGAGATCAGCATCGACGGCATGTGCGGCGTGTACTGAGGGTTGACCCGGACCGACCGCGTCCGACTCGCCCCCCGGGCAGCGCTGCGTGACGAGCCCTTCGGCGCCCTCGTCTACACCTATGACGCGCGCCGGCTCTTCTTCGTGGAGCCGCCACTCGACGCCTTCCTCCGCTCCGACGGCAGCCGTGCGGTCGGCGACATCGCCGACACCCTGGTGGCCGGCGGCGAGCTGAGCGACGAGGCGGTGCCGCGGATGCTCACCCTCCTCGAGGGGCTGCGCCGGCGGGGGGTCCTCGATGCGCTATGAGGCCCTGAGCCGCGGGCTGAACGCGCCGATCTGCCTGACCTGGGAGATCACCTACGCCTGCAACCTCCGATGTGTGCACTGCCTCAGCTCCTCGGGGCGGCGCGCGCCCGACGAGCTGACCACCGCCGAGGCGACCCGGCTGATCGACGACTGGGCGGAGATGCGGGTCTTCTACATCAACGTCGGCGGCGGCGAGCCGATGGTGCGGCCCGACTTCTTCGCGCTGATGGAGCACGCCATCGGCCGCGGCGTGGGGGTGAAGTTCAGCACCAACGGCAGCCGCATCGACGCCGCCGCGGCGCGCTGGGTGGCGAGCACCGACTACCTCGACGTGCAGATCAGCCTCGACGGCGTCGACGCCGAGGTCAACGACGCCATCCGCGGCGACGGCTCGTACGCCAACGCCCGCAACGCCATGGACCTGCTCGCCGCCGAGGGGTTCGCCTTCAAGCTCAATCACGTCGTCACCCGCCGCAGCGTCGCCGCCCTTGACCGGCTCCACGAGCTCGCGGTGGGATACGGGGCGCAGCTGCGGCTCACCCGGCTGCGGCCCTCGGGGCGCGGCCTCCGGGTGTGGGAGCAGCTGCGGCTCACCCAGGCGCAGAACCGCCACCTCTACGAGTGGCTGCGCGCCCACCCCGACGTGCTCACCGGCGACTCCTTCTTCCACCTCTCCGCGCTGGGCGAGCCGCTCGACGGCCTGAACATGTGCGGCGCCGGACGGATCGTCTGCTGCGTCGACCCCCGGGGCGACGTCTTCGCCTGCCCCTTCGTGCTCGTCGACGAGTTCCGCGCCGGCAACGTCCGCACCTCGTCCTTCGCGGAGATCTGGCGGGACTCGCCGCTCTTCCACCGGCTCCGCGGCGAGCAGGTGGGCGGCGGCTGCCAGAGCTGCGGCGCATACTCGCGCTGTCACGGTGGATGCATGGCGGTCAAGCACTTCGCCGGGCTGGCCCTCGACGACCCCGACCCCGAGTGCGTCCGGCGCCCGGAGACCGGCCCGCTCGAGACCCTGATCCCGCTCGCGCTCGCCCCCCGCCCGGTGCGAGTCCCGAGGGCGGTGGCGACCCGGTACGGCGGCAGCTCGACAGAGGGTGGGACATGGGTGTGAGGCAGCGGCTGGCGGATCTCCTCTGGCCGCCGGAGGTCGAGGGCGAGCAGGCCGAGGCGACGGTCGAGGAGGTGCCACCGGCCCCTCCCGCGACCGCACCGGCAGGTGGAGTGGGGGCGCGGCTCAAGCGGGTCGGGATCAGCGAGGAGCGGCGCCAGGCCACGACTTACCGGCCGCCCCCGCTGCCGCCGAGCCACCACCTCGGCGGCCGCGCCCGCACCGGGGCGACCCTGAAGCAGCGCCTCCAGCAGGTGGGCGTGCCCGACCTCGACGCCAAGGAGCTGTCCCGCCAGCAGCGGATCCTCGAGGCCAGCCGCGAGCCCGAGAGCCGGGCCCACCGGGTCGCCGCCTATAAGCGGGCGGCGAGCAGCTGCCCGGTGCCCATCCATCCCCAGGCGGTGCCCCTGCCCGGGGGCCTGCGGCTGCGCGACGACGAGTTCCTGGTGGCGTCGAGCACCCGCCCCAGCCGCAACCGCGACCTCACCCTCACCACCCAGCGGCTGGTGTACAGCCGCGGCCGCGACGCCGGCGCCCAGCTGGTCGTCTACCTCGCCGACATCTGCGACGTCGTCTTCCACGGCGACGACACCATCACCGTCGGGACGCCGAGCGGTCGCTGGGAGAGGCTGCCGATCGCGGGCAACAGCGTGGCCGGCTCGCGCGACCGGCTGCTGGCACTGGTGCACCACGCCCGCGCTCAGCGGTCGGCGCTGCCCGGCGGGCTCGACGAGCTGGTCGAGCTGCGCGACCGCGGCGCGGTCGGAAGCGCCGAGTTCGCGTCCCGGCGCGCCGCCGCCACGTCCGCCCGACGCCGCCGCAGCGAGGGCCAGGTCGAGGTGTCGGGGCGGCCCACCGCCCGGGCCAACCCGGCGCCCCCGCCGGCCCCGGACGACGCCGCCCTGGCGATGCCCAGCGGCGGCGAGGCGGGGGCTCAGCCCGACGGCGAGAGGTAGCCCCGCTCCTCGAGCAGGGTGACGATGCGCTCGACCAGGAGCGCGGGCGGCCCCTCGACGAGGGCGTGCTCCTGGTCGTGGCGCCCGCCGCCGCCGAGCACGGCGGCGAGCCGCGCCTCCACCGGCAGCGAGGGGTCGGGGGCGGCGAGGCGGCGGGGCCGCGGCCGCGGCGGCAGCCGGCGCACCCGGTGGCAGCCCCCGGCGGCGCCGTCGAGGGCCGCCTCCAGCACCGCCACCGGGGCGCCGCGGGCGGCGAGCAGCGCCGGCAGCGAGGCGTCGTCGAGGCCGGCGCCCGGCTCGACGCAGACCACCGCGGGCAGGGCGAGGGCGACCCGCTCGCGGGCGCCGCGCTCGAGGCGGCGGCGGACGGCGACCTCGCCGCCCTCCCCGGTCACCTCCAGGTGCTCGACGGCGGTGGCCTCGGCGAGCCCGAGCAGCTCGGCGAGCATCGGCCCGAGGGTGCCGGCGCCGCCGTCGAGGCTGCGCCCGCCGGTGAGCACCAGGTCGGCGGCGGCGGTGGCGAGGGGCCCGGCGAGCGCCCGGGCGATGGCCTCGGTGCCCGCCCCCTCCAGGCCGCCCGCCCACACCCGGGTGACCGCGTCGACCCCGGCGGCGAGCAGCCCGCGCAGCCCCTCCTCCGCGCCGGCGGGAGCGGCGGCGAGCACCTCGACCCGGCCGTCGGGGCCGCGCAGCCGCAGCGCCAGCGCCACCGCGGCGAGGGAGGACGCGCCCAGACCGGTGACCGTCCGGCTCTCGTCGACGGCGCCGGTGAGGGGGTCGGCCTCGACCGTGGCCGGGTCCCAGCCGTGCTCGACGGCGACGGCGATGCGCATCCCCGGCCTACGAGTCCCGGAAGGTGACGCCGCGACCGCCCCCGGGGTAGCGCCAGCTGATCGCCCCCTCGCGGTTGCAGGCGATGTAGCAGGTACCGCACTCGAAGCACTGCTCGTGGTTGAAGAGGATCGAGCCGTCGCTGAGCGGGGTGAAGAGGTCGGCGGGGCAGACGTACACGCAGGTGTGCAGCGAGCAGTCGCGGCAGATGGCGCCGTCGACGACGATGTGGGGCTCGTGGTCGGGGCGGAACCGCACCGTGGTCATCTTCTCCGCCAGGGTGGTGCTCACCATCCGAAGGCCCGTCCCCCCTCCCAGAGGTCGCGGAGCACCCGGCGCAGCGGCACCCCGGCGCGGCGCAGCTCCCCGGTGACCGCGGGGAGCAGCTTCTGCTTGGGGCGGCCGCCCTCGGAGCGCAGCACCCGCTCGGCGATCCCGGTGACGATCCCGGGGTAGAGGCTGTGCATCCGCTCGCCCATCACGAAGCGGGGGGCGAGCCGGAAGCGGCGGAAGTCGGGGAGCACGCCGCGCTCCTCCAGCCGCCGCCGGTAGCCGGCCAGCCCGGCCGCGGAGGTGTCGCCGGCGGCGAGCGCCTCGGCGGCGGCCTCCCCCGCCGCCCGCCCCGAGGCGATCGCGTAGTTGATCCCCTCCAGGTACAGCCCGGTGGCGAAGCAGAGCCCGGCGGCGTCGCCGGCGACCAGCATGCCGTCGCCGGCGAGGGTGGCGAGCATCCGCTGCCCGGCCTCCGGGACCATGTGCGCCGAGTACTCCACCAGCCGGCCGCCGCGCACCAGCGGGGCCACCGTGGGATGGGCCTTGAACCGCTCCAGCAGCTCGTACGGGCGCACCCGGTGCTCGGCGAGCGAGGCGATCTCCACGATCACCCCCAGCGAGAGCGACTCGCGGTTGGTGTAGAGGAAGCTCCCCCCCGCCACGCCGCCGGTGACCGAGCCGAGGAACTCGTAGGTGACGCCCCGGTCGCCCTCGAGCTGGAAGCGCTCCTCGAGGGTGCGGCGATCGAGGGCGATCACCTCCTTCACCCCCAGGGAGAGGTCGTGCCCGGTGAGCTCGCGCTGCAGCCCGGCACCCCGGGCGAGGAAGGAGTTCACCCCGTCGGCGGCGATCACCACCGGCGCCTCGATCTCGCCGGCCTCGCGGCGCACCCGCACCCCGCGCACCCGCCCGGCGCCGTCGCGGAGCACCTCGTCGGCGACGGTGGAGGAGAGCAGCACCGCGCCCGCCGCCACCGCCTGGTCGGCGAGCCAGCGGTCGAACCGGGGCCGGAGCACGCTGAAGGCGTTGTACGGCGGGCTGGCGAAGCGCCGGCTGCTGAAGTCGAGGGCCACCGACGACTCCGCGGAGGTGACGCAGATCACCCGGCGGGTGAGCACGCGCTCCACCGGCGCCGACTCCCAGAAGCGGGGCACCAGCGCCTCGAGCACGTCGGGGCTGTAGACCGCCGCGCCGGAGACGTTCTTGCTGCCCGGGAACTCGCCGCGCTCGAGCAGCAGCACGCTGCGTCCCGCCCGGGCGAGGGCGAGGGCGGCGGCGCTGCCGGCGGGGCCGGCGCCGCAGACGACGGCGTCGAACCCGGTGGTCACGAGGCCACCCCGGCGCCGGCGCGCTCGCGCAGCCGGGCGAGCAGCAGGGGGAGGACCTCGGCCACGTCACCGGCGACGGCGAGGGTGGCCCGGGCCATCATCGGGCAGCTGGGGTCGGTGTTCACCGCCACCATGGTCTCGGCGCCGATGATGCCGGAGAGGTGCTGGAGGGCGCCGGAGATGCCGAGGGCGAGATAGAGGCGCGGGCGCACCACCTGCCCGGTGGTGCCGATCTGCCGCTCGAAGGGCACCCAGCCGCGGTCGGCGAGCGGCCGGGTGGCGCCGACCGCGGCGCCGAGCAGCCCGGCCAGCTCCTCCACCGCCGCAAGCGCGTCCCGGCCGCCGGCGCCGAGGCCGGCGGCGACGATCCGGGCGGCCTCGGCGAGCGGGACGGTGCCGGGGTCGCCGGCCAGCTCGCCGAGGTGGCACACCCGCGCCGGAGGCTCGGCGGCGGGGTGGCGCACCAGCTCCGGCTCCGGCCCCTCGGCGGGGTCGGGACGGCCCCGGGTCTGGGGCCGCAGCGTCGCCACCAGTGGCCGCCCGGTGACCAGCCACTCCTCGTGGAGGCGGTCGTCGCAGGCCCAGCGCAGCCCCCGCAGCCCGCCGCCGCCGGCGGTCACGCCGAGGCAGTCATCGAGGCAGGCGGCGCCGAGGCGGATCGCCGCCCGCGACGCCAGCGCCGAGCCCGAGCCGGTCGCCGGCACCAGCAGCGCCGCCGGCACCCCCTCGGCGGCGGCGACGGCGGCGAGGACGGCGGCCCCCGTCCCGGCCTCGGCACCGGGCGGCGGCGCCCCGGCGAGGTGGATCCGGGCCACCCCGGCGCCGCCGAGGGCGGCCAGCGGCAGCGGCTCGGGCAGGCCGGCGCCGGCGAGGACGAGCGCCGCGCCGAGGCCGCCGGCGAGCTCGCGGCCCTCGGCGAGCACCTCCCAGGTCGCCTCGGTCAGCTCGCCGTGGCGGTGCTCGGCCCAGACCCAGACGGCCGCTGCGCCGCGGGTCACAGCGCCCGTCCCACCCGGTGGCCCTCGACGATGGCGTTGCCCGCCCGTCGCGGGGCCACGCAGTCGCCGGCGCGGAGCACCTCCGGTGCGGCCCCCGCCGCCCGCAGCGCGTGGTAGAGGTCGTCGTCGGCGCGGCCGTGGTCGGCGACCACCACGCTGTCGAAGGGGCCGAAGGAGATCATCTCGCCGGAGTAGGCGTGGACCGCGCTCAGCACCCCGCCCTCGACCCCGAGCGGGGCGACGCTGGTGGTCAGGGTCACCCCGCGGGCGAGCACCCGGCGGTGCCAGTTCTCCCAGTCGAGGGTGAGCCCGAGGTCCTGGCCCACGGTGAGCGAGGTGGTGAACACCTCGACCCGGGCGCCGCGCTCGGCGAGCAGCTCGACGGTGCTGGTGGCCTGGTGGAAGCCGACCATGTCGAGGACCGCCACCCGCTCGCCCACCTCGGCGCCCTCCATCACCGCCCGGACGCTGAGCAGCGAGGGGTCGCCGGCGCCGGCGAAGCGCGGCGGCGCCGGCACCGACCCGGTGCAGCACACCACCGCGTCCCAGCCGCCGGCGGCGACCTCCTCGACGCCGACGGCGGTGCCGGTGCGCACCTCGGCGCCGCTGTGGCGCAGGGCGGTGGCCAGGTTGCGGGTGAGGTCGCCGAACTCGGAGCGGTTGGGCACCCGCACCGCCAGCCGCACCTGGCCGCCGAGCTCGTCCTCGCGCTCGCAGAGGGTGACCCGGTGGCCGCGCCGGGCGGCGACCGCGGCGCACTCCATCCCCGCCGGCCCGCCCCCCACCACCAGCACCCGCCGGGGCCGTGCGGTCCGGCCCAGCCGGGTCGGGGACAGGGTCTGCTCGTGGCCGGTGGCGGGGTTCTCGATGCAGCCGAGGTCGAGGTTCAGCCCCTCGCGACCGATGCACTCCTGGTTGCAGGAGATGCAGAGGCGGATCTCCTCCACCCGTCCCTCGCGGGCCTTCAGGGCGGTCTCGGGGTCGGCGATCTGCTGGCGGACCATCCCCACCAGGTCGCAGGCGCCGGTGGCGAGCGCCTGCTCGGCCTGGACCGGGTCCTTGATCCGTCCCACCCCGATCACGGGCAGGCCGGTGACCTCGCGCAGCGCCGCCGAGGCGAAGAGCTGGTACCCGGGGGGGACGTGCATCGACCCCTCGACCATGTAGAGGGAGTGGGTGGCGGTGCCGATCGAGGTGTTGAAGTAGTCGACGAGGCCGTCGCCGTCGAGCAGCCGGGCGGTCTCGAGCGCGTGGGTCAGGGTCATGCCGCCGTCGACGAACTCGTCGGCGGGGATGCGCACCCCCACCGTCCAGTCCCGGCCCACCGCGGCGCGGATCGCCTCGAGGATCTCGCGGACCAGCCGGGCCCGCCGCTCGGTGGTGCCCCCGTAGGCGTCGTCACGGCGGTTGGAGGCGGGCGAGAGGAACTGGCGGAGCATCGAGCTGTGCGAGGCCTGGAGCTCGACCCCGTCGAAGCCGCCCTCGCGGCAGTGCACCGCCACCCGGGCGTAGCTGCGCACCACCTCGTCGATCTCCGCGCCGCCCATCTCCATCGGCACCTCGCGGAAGAGCGGGTCGGCGATCGGCGAGGGCGCCCAGAGCGGCAGCCGGGTGTAGGTCGAGGCCGCCTGGCCGCCGTTGTGGTTGATCTGGGCGAGCACCGGGACGCCGTGGCGGTGGACGGCGGCGGTCAGCCGCCGGTAGCCGTCGACGACGCCCTCGTCGAAGGCCTTGATCAGCCGCTCGTAGGGGTGGTCGGTGGGGTGCACCGACTGCTCCTCGGTGATGATCAGCCCCACCCCGCCGGCGGCCCGCTCCTCGTAGTAGGCGATCAGGCGCGGGCCCACCCGGTTGGCCTCGGCGAGGTTGGTCAGGTGGGCGCTGAAGACGATCCGGTTGGGCACCACCGTGCAGCCCAGGCGCAGCGGCGAGAAGAGGTAGGGGAACTGCGGGTGCCGGATGCCTCGCCCTCCGCCCTGACGCTGACGCTGATGACGCCGCCGGCGAGGACTATGGACTATGCGCTCGCGGCGGGGCTCCAGGCCCAGGCCGGCCGCCCCTGCAGCACCATCCCCGGGCCCTCGGTGGGGGCGGGGTCGAAGCCCAGCACCGCGGTGAGCGCCAGCGCCTCCGAGGCGGAGCTGCCGGCGGCGACCAGCTGCTCGCGGAGCTCGACGGCCTCGTCCTGGCTGCATCCCGAGCGCATCAGCGCCGGCCAGGCGCCGCCGACCAGCGCCTCGCGGTCGCCGAGCTCGCGGACCACCGCCATCACGGTCTCGCCGCCGAGCTCGCGAACCGCCCGCAGCCGCCGGGCGCCCCGGACCAGCTCGTAGCCGCCGCCGGGGCGGGGCCGCACCAGCAGCGGGCGGATCAGCCCCATCTCCGCGATGCTGTGACGCAGCGCCGCATAGCCGGGATCGGCGACGTCGACATCCGGCCGCCAGCGGCGGTCGTGGACGGCGTCGACCTCCAGCTCCGCGACCCTTTCCGTGGACCGACTCTGCTCATCCACCGGGACCCTTCCCCCTCACACGCCCTTCACCGCCCTTCACCGCCTCTTCCATCATCGCCCCCCGGATCGCGGAAATCCACGACTCCGGACTGCAGTAACCCACTGATTCCACAGGTTTTTCCACTCATCCCCAGGCTGGGCACCCACAGTCCTGGGCAGCGTGCGCAGGGCCGGGCGGGTGCGGGCGACTGCCCGAGCCATGGGCAGGGGACTGGCAGGACCCCCTCCTCCAGCTTCGGAAGGGGTGCGCAGCTGCCCCATGCAGCGTGGGCAGCAGCCTGCTTGGGATGCCAATCACGGGGTCGCCTCGACTGTCAGACCGCGCGGCCGGCCCGGTTGCCCTCGAGGACCGCGTGGAGGACGCGGCGGGGGGCGATGCAGTCGCCGGCGCGGTGGAGCTCGCCGACCCGGCCGGCGAGCCCGCGGTGGAGGGCGTCGTCGGCGAGCTCGTGGTCGGCGACCACCACCGCGTCGACACCCTCGAGCCGGCGGGTCCGGTCACCGAAGCGATCCCGCAGGGTCAGCTCTCCGGGGGCGGCGGCCACCACCACCGACCGGGGGATGAGCTCGATGCCCAGGGCGGCGGCGCGGCGGTACCAGGGGGCGAACTCGCCGGTGAGCCCGAGCCGGCTGGAGACGAAGGCGTCCTCGCTGACGATCGCCACCGGCCGGCCGGCGGCGGCGGCGGCCTCGGCGGCGTCGATCGCGGGCTGGCCGCCCTCGCGGTCGACGATCACCACCCGGGCGTCGCCCGGGAGCCGCCCGCGGAGCACGTCGCGCACCCCCACCACGGCGCCGGCGGCCGCCTCGGGGCCCTCGACGGGGCGCATCCGGCCGCCGGTGGCGAGCACCACCACGGCGGCGCCGTCGTCGAGCACGGCCTCGACGGTGGCCTCGACCCCCAGCCGCACCTCGACGCCGAGCTCGTCGAGCCGGGCGGCGAGCCAGGCGGAGACCTCGCCCATCGGCGCCCGCAGCGGCGCGGTGGCGACCAGGGCGGGGGTGCCGCCGAGCCGCGGGGAGCGCTCCAGCAGGGTGACGCGGTGGCCGCGGAGCGCCGCCAGCCGGGCCGCCTCCATCCCGGCGGGACCGCCGCCGACCACCAGCACCCGGCGGGGGTGGAGGGCCGGCGCGGGCGCGGGGAAGGCGGCCTCGTGGCCCGCCTCGGGGTTGTGGATGCAGCTCACCACCGCGTTCTGGGCGGTGCGGACCACGCAGTCCTGGTTGCAGCGGATGCAGGGCCGGACCCGGCCGGCAGCGCCCTCGCGGACCCGGGCGACCAGGTCGGGGTCGGCGATCAGCGCCCGGGTCATCTCCACCCCGTCGGCCGCCCCCGAGGCGATCGCGGCGGCGGCGAGGGCGGGGTCGACCAGGCTGCCGGTGGCGAGCACGGGCACCCCCCCGGCCACCGCCCGGACCGCCCGGGCCAGGTCGAGGGCGTAGCCGGGCGGGGTGTGCATCGCCGCCCGGGTGGCGTGGATGCTGTAGATGGAGCCGACCACCACGCTCACCCAGTCGACGCCGCCGGGGGCGAGCAGGTGGGCGGCGATCTCCGGGGCCTGGTCGGGGGTGATCCCCGCCCAGGGGGCGAACTCGTCGGCGCAGAGGCGCAGCCCCACCAGCCCGGCCGGCCCGACCGCGTCGCGCACCGCCGCGAGCACCTCGCGGAGCAGCCGGGCCCGGCCCTCCAGGCCGCCGCCGTAGCCGTCGCCGCGCTGGTTGGTGAGCGGCGAGAGGAACTGGCGGAGGAGCGAGTGCTGGCCGGCGTTGACCTCCACCCCGTCCAGCCCGCCGGCCATCGCCAGCCCGGCGCAGCGGGCGAAGCCGTCGACGAGGGCGGCGACGTCCTCCGCCTCCATCACCATGGGCATCTCCATGGTGGAGGGGTTGGGCACCGCCGACGGCGCCCACACCGCCTGCCGCCGGGGATGGCCCGAGCCCTGCATGCCGCTGTGGTTGAGCTGCACGCAGAGCAGCGGGCCGTGGGGGCGCACCGCCTGGGCGAGGGCCGCGTAGGCGGGCACGATCGCGGGGTCGTGGCCGCGCATCGAGCGGTCGAGGGGGTGGTCGCCGGGATGGACGCACACCTCCTCGGCGACGATCAGCCCGGCGCCGCCCCGAGCCCGGCGCGCGTAGTAGGCGGCGTGCCCCGGCCCGGGCAGCCCGCCCTCGGCGAGGTTGGTGGTGTGCGCGGTGAAGGCCACCCGTGAGGGCGCGATGCGGCCACCGAGGCGCAGCGGCTCGAGGAGCGGGGCGAGGTCCGGGATGACCGACGGCGGCGCCACCGGGCCCCCGCCGGCGGCGGTCACGCGGTGCGCACCCCCGCCGCCGCCTGCAGCCCGAGCTCCTCGACCGCGACCTCGCGCATCCGGAACTTCTGGACCTTGCCGGTGACGGTCATCGGGAACTCGTCGACGAACTTCCAGTAGCGGGGGATCTTGTAGGTGGCGATCCTGCCGCGGCAGTGCTCGGTGAGCTGGTCGCCGGTGATCGCCACGCCCTCGCGCAGCTTCACCCAGGCCATCACCTCCTCGCCGTAGCGCTCGCTGGGGACGCCGATCACCTGGACGTCGCAGACGTCGGGATGGGCGTAGAGGAACTCCTCGATCTCGCGCGGGTAGATGTTCTCGCCGCCGCGGATGATCATGTCCTTGATCCGGCCGACGATGTTCACGTAGCCGTCGTCGTCCATCGTCGCGAGATCGCCGGTGTGCATCCAGCGGCCGGCGTCGATCGCCGCCCGGGTGGCCTCCTCGTTGTTCCAGTAGCCGAGCATCACGCTGTAGCCGCGGGTGCAGAGCTCGCCGCGCTCGCCCCGGGGGACCACCGCCCCGGTCTCGGGGTCGACCACCTTGATCTCGACGTGGGGGTGGATCCGGCCGACGGTGGAGACCCGCTTCTCCAGCGGGTCGTCGGTGGCGCTCTGGGTGGAGACCGGCGAGGTCTCGGTCATCCCGTAGCCGATCGTGACCTCGGTCATCGACATCGTCGACTGCACCCGCTTCATCACCTCGACGGGGCAGGGCGAGCCGGCCATGATCCCGGTGCGCAGCGAGGAGAAGTCGAACTCGGAGAAGCGGGGGTGGTCGAGCTCGCCGATGAACATCGTCGGGACGCCGTAGAGGGCGGTGCAGCGCTCCGCCTGGACCGCCTCCATCACCGCCACCGGGTCGTAGGCCTCTCCGGGGATGACCATGGTGCTGCCGTGCGTGGTGCAGGCGAGATTGCCCAGCACCATGCCGAAGCAGTGGTAGAAGGGCACCGGGATGCAGACCCGGTCGGCCTCGGTGTAGCGCAGCGCCTCGCCGATGAAGAAGCCGTTGTTGAGGATGTTGTGGTGCGACAGGGTCGCGCCCTTGGGGAAGCCGGTGGTGCCCGACGTGTACTGGATGTTGATCGGGTCGTCGAACTGCAGCCCCGCCTCGCGCTCGGCCAGCTCGGCCTCGGAGACAAGGTCCGAGTCGCGGAGCAGCGCCTCCCAGCCGTCCTCCAGCACCAGCGCCTCGCGCAGCTCCGGGCAGCTGCCCCGGACCTGGCCGAGCATGCCGGCGTAGTCGGCCTGGCGGAAGCCGCGGGCGAGGATCAGCAGGCTCACGCCGGACTGGTTGAGCGCGTACTCGAGCTCGGCGGTGCGGTAGGCGGGATTGATGTTCACCAGGATCGCCCCGATCCGGGCGGTGGCGTACTGGACGACCACCCACTCGCTGCGGTTGGGCGACCAGATGCCGACCCGGTCGCCGCGGCCCACCCCGCGGGCCATCAGCCCCCGGGCGGCCTTGCCCACCTGCTCCCAGAGCTCCCCGTAGGTGGCCCGGTAGCCCTGCTCCCGCACCACCAGCGCCTCACGGCCGGCGAACCGCTGCACGGTGCGGCGGAGGTTCTCGCCGATGGTCTCGCCCAGCAGCGGCACCGGGTGAGCTCCGTGGACGTACGAGGGCGTGGGCATCGAGGGGGCCTCCTCAACTCGCTGTGCACCGTGTGACCCGTATCGTCTCAGGAGTGAGCACGCTGGAGGGCAGAGTCGCTCTGGTGACCGGCGCGGCCCGGGGTCAGGGCCGGTCCCACGCGGTCGCCCTGGCCCGCGCCGGCGCCGACGTCGCGGTCTGCGACCTGGCCGCGCCGCTGGCCACCGTCCCCTACCCGCTGGGCACCGCCGAGGAGCTCGCCGGGACGGTGCGGCTGGTGGAGGCGGAGGGACGCCGCTGCGTCTCCGCGGTGCTCGACGTCCGCGACGGCGCCGCCCTGGCGGAGCTGGTCGAGGACGCCGTCGCCCGCCTCGGCCGGCTCGACACCGTGGTCGCCAACGCCGGGGTGATCAGCTACGGGGCCGCCTGGGAGCTGAGCGACGCGCAGTGGGAGGAGGTGGTCGGGGTCAACCTCACCGGGGTGTGGCGGACCTGCCGGGCGGCGGTGCCGGCGATGCTCGCCGGCGGCGGGGGCGGCGCCATCGTCATCGCCGCCTCGACGGCGGCGCTCAAGGGGCTGAGCGGGATGGCGCACTACGCGGCCGCCAAGCACGGCTGCATCGGGCTGGCCCGGTCGCTGGCCCTCGAGCTTGCGCCCCACCACATCCGGGTGAACTGCGTCGCCCCCGGCGGCGTGCGCACGCCCATGGGCACCAATCCGCAGATGCAGGGGGTGATGGAGGCCGATCCCCACCTCGCCCACAGCCTCACCGCCGCCCTCCCCGTCGACCTGGTCGAGCCCGACGACGTCAGCGGCGCGGTGGTCTGGCTCTGCTCCGACGCGGCCCGGCACGTCACCGGCGTGGTGCTGCCGGTCGATGCGGGAACGCTGCTCCGCTAGCCGCCGGGACCATAATTCCCGGGTGGCCCGAGAGCTCGTCGCCATCATCAAGCACGACTGCCCGGTGTGCGTCGAGCTGCTCCCCGCCCTGGACGCGGCGGCGGCGGACGGCGCCCCGCTGCGCATCGTGTCGCAGTCGGACGGCGGCGACACCGCGGCACTGTGGGAGCGGCTCCGGCTCGTCTCCCCGGTGGAGCTCGACGAGGGGCTGGAGCTGAGCGCCCGCTTCGACCCCGACGCGGTGCCGACGGTGCTGCTGCTCGACGGCGGCGAGGAGCACGGGCGGGTCGAGGGCCTGGCCCGCGACCGCATCGCCGGGCTCGCCGCCGAGGCGGGGTTCGCGCTCCACCTCGACGGCCTCCCCGCCCATCGGCCCGGATGCGCGAGCCGCACCCGCGACCCGCGGATCGCCGCCACCCTGGCGGTGCGCGCCGCCCGGGCGGGGGGCCGGCTGCGCTCGCGGTCGCTGATCATCGGCGCTCACGAGGACCCCCACGAGGCCCTGTTCGAGCGCGGGCTCACCGACGGGCTGCCGGTGGTGCCGCCCACTCCGGAGCGGGTGGTGGCGATGCTCGAGGGCACCCGGCGCGACCCCCAGGACGTGGTCGGGGTGGTGCCCCCGTACGGCGGCACCGCCACCGTCGAGAAGGTGGCGGTCAACGCGGTGATGGCGGGCTGCCGGCCCGAGCACCTGCCCTTCGTCCTCGCCGCCGTCGACGCCGCCTGCGAGGAGCGCTTCAGCATGCACGGGCTGCTCGCCACCACCCATCCGGCGGGGCCGCTGGTGGTGGCCAGCGGGCCGCTCACCGAGCGGGCGGGGATGAACGCCCGGGGCAACTGCCTGGGGCAGGGCAACCGGGCCAACCTCGCCATCGGCAGGAGCCTCCAGCTGGTGGTGCGGAACATCGGCGGCGGCCGCCCCCAGCTCGAGGACCGCTCCGCCCACGGCCAGCCGGGCAAGGTCGGCGCCTGCTTCGCCGAGCTGCAGGAGGGCTCGCCCTGGGAGCCGCTCTCCGCCGACCGCGGCTTCGACGCCGGCGAGACCACGGTGACCCTCTACGCCGCCGAGGCGCCCCGGCTGATCCTCGACCAGATCGCGCGCGACCCCGAGGGCCTGTGCGCCAGCCTCGCCCTCGCCCTTCAATCGGTGGCCCACCCCAAGCAGCTGTTCATCTGGGACGCGCTGCTGGTGATCGGGCCGGAGCACGGCCGCATCCTCCGCGAGGCCGGCTGGGACCGGGCCCGGACCCGCGAGGAGCTGATGCAGCGCACCACCTCGCGGATCGGCGACGTGCTCCGCGGTGCCGGCGGGTCGCCGGAGGGGCTCGACCCCGCCGTCTTCGGGGGCAACCCCGACGGCACCATCACCAAGTTCGCCGGCCCCGACCGGATCGGGCTGGTCCACGCCGGCGGCAGCGCCGGCCTCTTCAGCATGGTGTACGGGATGTGGGCGTCGGGCGAGATCGGCTCGACCCCGGTGACGAGGAGCGTGGAGCCATGGACCTGACCTCCGGCGGCGGCCTGGAGCTGCTCGACCCGACCGCCGAGCGCGAGAGCGGCGACCGTCCCCTGGCGGCGCCGATCGACGGTGCCGCCGGGCTGCGGATCGCGCTGCTCGACATCCGCAAGCCGCGCGGCGACGTCTTCCTCGACGAGCTCGAGCGGCTGCTGAGCGATCGCGGCTTCCTGGTGGAGCGCACCGCCAAGCCCACCTTCACCCGCCCCGCGCCCGCCGACCTCCGCCGCGAGATCGCCGAGCGCTGCGACGCCCTGGTCGAAGCCCTCGCCGATTGAGGCTCGTGCGTGTCGTGCGGTCTGCACGACGTGGTCTCCTTCGAGGGGCTGGGCCGGCCCGCGGTGCTGGTGGCCTCCAGCGTGTTCCGTGAGGTCGCCGACGCCGAGGCCCGGAACCTCGGCCAGCCGGCGATCCGCCGGGTCTTCGTCCCCCACCCCATCCAGGACCGCACCGACGACGAGATGCGCGAGCTCGCGGTGGCGGTGGCCGGCGAGGTGGTGGCGGCGCTCCGCCGGTAGCGGCGTCACCCCGGGCCGGCCCTGCGCCCCGGCCGCCTCCAGTGGCCGCCGGTGACGGTCCGAACAGCCGGCCCCCGGCGGTCTCGAAGCGCAGGTCGCCCCCGGCGGTGCGGCGGATCTTGCACCGGGGACGGCCTGGGTCGCCGCCGCGGTCGCCGCCGGACGCCGACGCCGTCTGGCACGCCATCACCAGCGCGTCGGCCCGCAGCGCCGCGGAGGGATCCTCGGCGGGGTCGGAATCGAGCGGGCGTGCCGCCCGCTCCACCGCCAGCCGGTGCTCGAAGCCCTCCACACAACCCCCCCCGCAACCCGCGCAAACCGCTCCACACCCCCGCGCGAGCCAGGCTCTACAACTACCTCACCACCACCGCCATATTCCCGAAACTCGCGAAGAACGAGACGAACTGGGCGATCGAGAAGGTCCGCAGCTGGGCGTGCGCAACATCCAGCAGGGTCATGGTCCCGGTCACGGCGTCGACCCCGACGACGGTCACGGCGTGCTCGCCGATGGAGTAGTCGACGGTGCTGCCGTCCCAGGCGGTCCACTGGTGCATCGCCACCGGGGTGAAGGTGGTGTCCACCCAGATCACCGCCGGGTGGCCCCTGGCGACCTCGTCGAGCAGCGCCCAGGGATCCCAACCGCGGGCCCCGACGGCGGGGCGGCCGGCGGCGCGGGCGGCGGCGGCGACCGGCGCCTGGTAGACACCGTAGCCGGTGTCGCGGGGCTCGGAGCCGTTGACGTCGCCGACGAAGGTCAGGTTGGGGTTGCCCCAGCGGAGGATGCGGCGGCTGGCGTCGAGCTGGGGCTGGCGGGAGTCGGCACCGATCTGGGCGAGCACCCACTCCTGGGTCACGGTGACGCCGCGGGCGGCGAGCGCGGCGGTCAGGGCCGCGGCCTCGCAGTCGAGGGCGTAGGCCTGCTGCACCGCCGGGACCCACATCGTGTACCGGTCGGCCTGGGTCCGGTAGGCGACCGCCGCCGCCGGGCTGACCGGCTGCGGCACCGGCCGCGGGTCTCCGGGGTTGACGAGCACGGTGTCACGGAGGATGTCCCACCCCCCCCAGTCGGTGTAGCCCCCCCAGCTCGGGGCCAGCGAGGCGGGCGCGCTGATGCCGCCGAAGCGCCGCACCACGTAGGCGGTGCCGCCGGCGAGGTGCAGCTTGAGGGCGAGGTCGCGGCCGGACAGGTAGTCGGCGGGTGAGGCCAGCGCCGGGGCGGCGCCGAAGGGATGGATGCCGCCGTAGGCGTCGAGCACCCAGCCGCCGTCGGGCCGGCCGCCGGCGTCGAGGTGGATCTCGAGGCCGCGGGCGACGTCCCAGCCGCTCCAGTAGACGGACGAGGTCAGGTTCGGCGCCCCGCCCCAGGGGTGGAGGCCGCCGTAGCCGTCGAGCACGTACCCCTGGCGGCCGTCGGCGAGGCCGTCGGCGCCGCGCGAGGTGACCACCAGGGCGCGGGCGATGTCCCAGCCGCCCCAGTAGGCGGGGGCGCTCACCGCGGCGGCGCGCCCGAAGGCGTGGACGCCGCCGTAGCCGTCGAGCACCCAGCCCCCGGAGCCGTCCTCGCGCAGCGCCAGCGAGCGGGCGATGTCCCAGCCCCGCCAGTACGGGGCGCCGGTGGTGGCGAGGGGGAGCCCGCCGAAAGGATGCAGGCCGCCATAGCCGTCCAGGGTCGCGCCGCCGTGGGAACGGCTCGCCCAGCCCAGGGTCGCGCTCGCGGCGCTGCTCACCGGCTGGGCGACGGTCAGCGGGTTGGGGGCGCCGACCAGCACGAGGTCGCGGAGGATGTCCCACGACCCCCAGTCGGCGTAGCCGTCCCAGTAGGGCGAGATGCCGGGTCCGAGGGTGCTCACCACCCCCCACCGGGGCACCGCGTAGAGGGCCGCGCCGCCGGCATGGAGCGCCTGCCACACCGGCGCCGCGGGCGAGGGTGCGGCGGCGGGCGGCGGCGCCGCCCCGAAGGCGTGGACGGTGCCGGCGGCGTCGAGCACCCAGCCGCCGTCGGGCACGCCGAGGGCGTCGCGGTGGATCTCCAGGCCACGGGCCCGGTCCTGCCCGGCGGTGTATGGCGGGCCGCCGATGGCCGGGGCGCCGCCCCAGGGGTGCAGGCCGCCGAAGCCGTCGAGGACGTAGCCCTGGCGGCCGTCGGCGAGGCCGGCGGCGTCGGTGGAGGTGACCACCACCGCCCGGGCGATGTCCCACCCCGACCAGTAGGGGGCGCCGCTCACCGGGGCGGCGGCGCCGAAGGGATGGATGCCGCCGAAGCCGTCGAGCACCCAGCCGCCGGAGCCGTCGGCGCGGAGGGCGAGCGAGCGGGCGATGTCCCAGCCGTTCCAGTAGGTCGACCCGGTGGTGTTCAGGGTGAGCCCGCCGAAGGGGTGCAGGCCGCCGAAGCCGTCGAGCACCGCGCCGCCGTGGGCGGCGGCGGCGGGCGCCGTCGGGGAGGCGGCGAGCCCGGGGTCGGGGCGGAGCGAGGTCACCGCGGCCAGCACCGTCGCGATCGCGAGCAGGCGGCGGCCACGGCGCCACCGGATCGGAGAGGTGCGCACGACCGGCAGTCTCACCCTCCGCCATCGCCCCGCCGGGTCCCGTGACCGGCTCACCACAGCTTCAAGTCACCCGGGCACCGGGCTCAGCCCACCACCACCGCCATGTTCCCGTAGCTGGCGAAGAAGGCCTCGAAGCGGCTCATCGGGAAGGTGCGCCGCACCCCCAGGCGGACGTCGGCGAGGGTCACGGTGGCGGCGACCGCGTCGACCCCCACCACGGTGACGGCGTGCTCACCGACCGCATAGGGCACGCTGCGGCCGTCCCAGGCGGTCCACTGCCGCCGCGCCACCGGGCTGAAGGTGGCGTCGGTCCAGATCACCGCGGGGTGGCCGAGGGCGACCTGGTCGTAGATGTCCCCAGGGGTCCCACCCCTCCCGGCCCTCGGCGGGGCGGCCGGCGGCACGGGCGGCGGCGGCCACCGGCGGGGCGTAGACCCCGTAGCCGGTGTGGAGTGGATCGGAGCCGTCGATCCTGCCCACGAAGGTGGTGTAGGGGTCGCCCACCGCGCAACCCCGCCGCCGGCACCGAGCTCGGGCGGCCGCTCGTCGCTGCCATGGTGCCGATGATCCAGTCCTGGGTGACCTGGGTGCCACCGCGGCGAGCGCGACCTGGAGCGCGGCCGCCTCGCAGTCGAGCGACCGGGTCTGGCGGAACGTGGGCACGCCCATGGTGTAGCGGTCGGCATGCAGACGCAGCGCCCGGGCGGCATCGGCGCCGACCGGCTGCGGGCCCCCTCGGGATCGGCGGCGTCGAGCAGCACCAGGTCGCGGACGATGTCCCACGCCCCCCAGTCGGGAGAGCCGCCCCAGGAGGCGGCCACCGGGGCGCCGAGGCCGCCGGTCACGCCCCAGCGCTCCACCGTGTAGAGGCGGTCGCCGGCGCGGTGGAGGTGCCGGTAGAGGTCACGCCCGGCGTAGTAGCGGGGGGGCGCCGGGGCGGCGGCGGCCCCGAAGGCGTGGACGCCGCCGAAGCTGTCGAGCAGTACGCCACCGTCGGGCCGGCCCCCGCGGTCGAGGTGGAGGGCGAGACCCCGGGCCACGTTCCACCCCGGCCAGGACGCCGGGGAGGGGCAACTGCGCGGCGGCGGGCTGGAGCACCCCCCCGCCGGCACCGAGCACGGCGAGGACCACGGCCGCGAGCAGGCGCCGGCGCCGACCAATCATTACAAGAGCGTAATGTACAGTCCCCGCCCCGGCCGGGCGTCGCGCCCGTCTATGGTCGGCGGATGGTCGTGAGCGTGCGCGCCCACCCCGGCGCCTCCCGCGAGCGGGTCGCGTGGGACGGCGAGCGTCTCCACCTCTGGCTGACCGCCCCCGCCGCCGAGGGTCAGGCCAACCGCGCGGTGGTCCTGGCGGTGGCACGCTGGCTCGAGGTGCCCCCGTCGCGGGTCCGGCTGCGCGCCGGCACCCGCTCCCGCACCAAGCTGGTCGAGGTCGACGGCGACCCCGCGCTGCCCCCGGCCGGCTCCGGCGAGGGCTACCAGATCCGGTAGGGCAGGAACTTGCCGTGCAGGGTCAGCTTGACCCGGTCTCCCTTGGGGTCGGGCAGGCGCTCCATCTCCATCTCGAAGTCGATGGCCGACATGATCCCGTCGCCGAAGTCCTCGTGGATCAGTTCCTTCAGGGTCGTCCCGTAGACCTGGACGATCTCGTAGAAGCGGTAGAGCAGCGGGTCGGTGGGGATGACGTCGCCGAGCGACCCCTTGGAGGGCGGACGCTCCAGCGCGCTGACCACCTCCTCGTCGAGGTCGAGGGCCGCGCCCACCCTCTCCGCCACGTCCCGCGGCATCGCCTGCTGGCCGAGCAGCGCCGACGTCGTCCAGACCTTGCTGCGTCCCGCCACGTCGGCCAGCTCCGCCCAGGTCTTGCCCTGGCGCAGGCGGGCGTCGACGATGACCTCGGTCGCCTCCTCGCGCTCCATGTCTCTCCCTCCCGGAGTGCTCGCTCGATCGACCGTCCGATGGTACGGACGCCCACCCGACCGCGCCCTTGAGCGCGGTGGCCAATCCCGGGCCGGCGGGGCTCGGAGCCCGCGCCCAAGGCCTCAGAGCTCCTGGCGGACCCAGGTGGCGATGATGACGTCCGGGGCCGCGGCGCCGTCCAGCCGCTGCCAGCCGCTCATCCGCCAGCCGTCGGCGAGCATGCGCCGGACGTCGCGCTCGTACTCCTCCTGGGAGCGGTAGCGGGTGACCATGAGGTCAGGCCGGCCCGCGCGGGACCGCTGACGCAAGCCGAGCCGGAAACCCATGCCTGGACCTCGCCGCCACATGCCTGCACACCACCCCAACGGGAAGAATAGATCCCGGAGACCTACGATGGGGGGAACGCGGAGATCACGCTGAATGGGAGGCTCGAGGCCATGACCGACGTTGCCGCGGGACGGCGGTACCAGCACCTGCTGCTCGAGGACGGCGGCCCCGTCGCCGTGGTCACCATGAACCGCCCGGAGCGGCGCAACGCGCTGTCGGTGGCGCACATGGAGGAGCTCGTCGACGCCCTGCGGGGCATCGGCAGCCGCCCCGACATCGGCGCGGTGGTGCTCCGGGGTGCCGGGCCTGCCTTCTGCGCCGGGCACGACCTCAGCGAGATGGTCGACCGCGAGCTCGACGAGTTCCGGCACCTCTTCGCGGTCTGCACCACCCTGATGGAGACCATCCAGGGCATCCCCCAGCCGGTGATCGCCGAGGTGCACGGCATCGCCACCGCGGCGGGCTGCCAGCTGGTGGCCACCTGCGACCTGGCGGTCGCGGCCGACACCGCCCGCTTCGCCACCCCCGGGGTGCGCATCGGCCTCTTCTGCTCGACGCCGATGGTGGCGCTGAGCCGTGCCGTGGGCCGCAAGAAGGCGCTGGAGATGCTGCTGACCGGCGAGCCGGTGGGCGCCGAGGACGCGCTGCGCCACGGCCTGGTCAACCGGGTGGTGGCCGCCGAGCGGCTCCACGAGGAGACGATGGCGCTGGCGTCCCAGGTCGCCGGCGCCAGCCACCACGTGGTCGGGCTGGGCAAGCACGCCTTCTACGAGCAGATCGACATGACCCAGGACGCCGCCTACGAGCACACCCGCGAGGTGATGTCCCGGAACGCGACCGACGCCGACGGGCAGGAGGGGATGTGCGCCTTCCTCGAGAAGCGCCCGCCGGTGTGGCGGGAGCGGTGATCCGCTGCCCGTCCGGTCGGATGGGGGGATGCCAGACGCCGCCGACTGTGGTATGAACTGGCGGACCGGTCCGCCGTGAGGGGGGGGTCTGAGGGAGAGACTCCATGCGGCGAGATGTCGTGCGGGTGCTGGGCGCACTCGGGATGATGGTGGCCGCGGCGCTGCCCGCGACCGTCGGGGCGGCGGCGAGCGGCCCCCAGGTGGAGATCCGGTCGGGGAGGGCGTGCGGTGCCGCCGCATACTGCATCAGCCCCAGCACCCTCACCGTTGCCTCGGGGGCCACGGTGCTCTGGCACAACCTGACGGGCGTACCCCTGGTGATCAGCCGCTGCAGCCCGGCCACCTGCCCGGGGATGGGCCCGGGCACCGGACCGGACGCCGGCCCGGCCAGCTCCTCGCTCGGCGCCGGCTCGGAGTCCGGCGGGACCTTCCTGCGACCGGGCACCTACAACTACTCCTTCGTGGCCGGCGGCCTCGCCGTGCTCAGCGGCACCGTGACCGTGACCGCGGTGGGGGCCCCGGCGGGCCGTGCGGTGGCGGCCGCCCCGCCGGTCGCCGCCGCCGCCGCCGCCGCTCCGGCTCCGGCCGCGCCCGCGCCGGTGGCGGTGGCACCGGTCCAGAGCGCCGTCAGCCCGCTGCTGCCGGCCCTCGCCCCCGCCCCGGCCGCACCCGCGGCGGCGGCGCCGGCGGCGCCGCAGGTGGCGACACCCAGCACCGGCGCGGCGCCTCCCTGGGGGCTGGGGCTGCTCCTCGCCGCGCTCGGAGTCGGGCTGGTCGGGCTGGGACGCAGGCAGCGCCGCCGGGACGGCTGATCGGGGAAGGCGGTCCGCGGCGAACCGCCGCGTATCATCTCGCGGATGCAACCGACCGGCCTGCGTGCGCTGTGGCGGCGCTTCGAGCCCGTTCACGCCGTCGTCTACTTCGCGTCCGAGGCGCGTGAGCAGTACGGCGCGGCGGGGCTCCGCGGCGGCTGGATGGGCTACTTCGCCTCGCGCTCGGCACCGATGGGGCCGGTGCCGGCCGAGGTGGTGACCGCGACGTTCTACGTGTTCCACCCGGCGATGGCGGCCCGCGCCATCCCCGACGCCTGGCGCCTCTCCTCCCCGGAGCGGGTGCTGGAGGCCCGCACCGCCGTCGCCGGCTCCGCGCTGCGCCGCCTTCTCGGCGATGCCGTGGACTCGGAGGCGGTGGTCGAGGCGGCGGCCCTGGCCCGCCGGGCGGTGGACGGCTGCGCCCTCGCCGGGCGGCCGCTGTACGCCGCCCACGCCGCGCTGCCCTGGCCCGAGGCGCCCCACCTCGCCCTCTGGCACGCGTGCACCCTGCTCCGCGAGCACCGCTTCGACGGCCACGTCGCCGCCCTCGTCTCCGAGGGCCTCGACGGCTGCGCCGCCAATCTCACCCTCGCCGGGACCGGGGTCATCGACGCCGAGGAGCTGCGCGGCTTCCGGGGCTGGTCCGTGGAGGAGTGGACGGGTGCGGCGGCGGCGCTGCGGGAGCGCGGCTGGCTGGACCCCGAGGGCCGCCTCACCGCGGCGGGTGCCGACGCCCGTCGACGGCTGGAGGAGAGCACCGACCGGCTCGCCGGCGGCCCCGCGGACGCGCTGGGCGAGGCCGGCTGCGAGCGCCTCGAGGCGCTGATGGCGGGCATCGTCGAGCGCATCCTGGAGGGCGGCGGGCTGCCCTTCCCCAACCCGATCGGGCTGACCCGGGCCCCGGCGGCGGCCCGGTGAGAGGCTGGGCGGCCACCGCTCTGCTCGCCGCCCTGCTGGCCGGCTGCGGCCAGGACGCGGGCGGTGGACCCCCCGCCACCTCGTCCCCCGGGGGCCCGGTCAGCCTGGTGGTGCAGCCCACCATCACCGAGCTGCTCACCGGCACCGACCGCATCGGCCTCGCCCTGCTCGACAAGGCCGGCAATCCGGTCACCGGGGCCCAGGTCTCGATGGTGGTCCAGGGCATCGGCGGCGTCGACGAGCACCGCCCCCTGCGCGACATCGGCCCCGAGTACGGCGGCATCCCCGTCTACACCGGCACCGCGAACTTCCCCCAGGTCGGGGTCTACCGGCTGCTGGTCTCCGCGATCCTGCCCGGCGGTCGCACCGGCGGCGGCACCATCTCGGTGAAGGTGAGCGACAAGGGCCCGGGCCTGACCATCGGCGCCCACGTGCCGGCGGTGCGCCAGCCGATCCTCGGCGACCCCGGGGTCACCATCGCCCAGGTCGACAGCGGCAACCCCCCCGACGCCTGGCACAGCGAGACCATCGCCGACGGGCTCGCGAAGCACCGGCCGATGGTCCTGTACTTCGGTGAGCCGGGCTTCTGCAAGTCGCGCACCTGCGGCCCCACCGTGCAGATCCTCCAGCAGTTCGCCCAGCGCTACGGCGACCGCTTCCTCGTCGAGCACGTCGAGGACCACTTCCCCGCCGGCCCCGACGAGGGCGCGAAGGACAACCCCGGCTTCACCGCCTTCGGGCTGGCCACCGACCCCTGGATCTACTTCGTCAACGCCGGCGGGGTGATCGCCGACCGCTTCGAGGGCCCGGTGACGGTCGCCGACCTCGCCTCCGCCGCCGACGGCACCCTGGCCGGAAAGGTGCCCGCCGTCGACATCGCGCTCCAGGGCTGAGCCGCCGGGTGTAACCCGGCGCGTATGGGTGGGCGTGACCCCCCCAGACCCCCGGCCGCTGCGCCTCGGTATCGTCGCCGGCATGGCCCCGCCCGACTGGGAGGCGGTGTACCGCGACAACATCGTCAGCATCTACCGCCTCATGTACTCGAAGGTGGGCAACCAGCCCGACGCCGAGGACCTCACCTCGCAGGTGTTCCTCGGCGCTCTCCCCCATCTCCGCCCCGGCGCCTCGGGTGGCGAGGTGCACCGCTACCTGCTGGCGACGGCGCGCACCGTGCTCGCCGACCACTGGCGCCGGCGCATGGGGGTCGAGCTCACCACCCTCGACGAGGAGACCGCCGCCGACCCGGGGGCGGGCGGCGACACCGGTGAGGCGACCGCCTCGGAGCGGGTGCGCCGGGTGCGACGGGTGCTGAGCGCCCTCCCCGCCAACCACCGCACCGTCCTCGAGCTGCGCTTCCTCTCCGGCTGCTCGCTGCGCGAGGCGTCGGCACGCATGGGCATCAGCGTGGGCAATGCCAAGGTGCTGCAGTACCGCGCGCTGCGGCGCGCCGCCGAGCTCGGCCGCGAGGTGGCGCCGTGAGCCGCCGGGTCCGCCGCGTCGCCGCCTACGTCGACGCGCTGCTCCGCAACCGCCGTCCGCCGCGGGGCCGGCAGGACCCCGACGACCTCGAGGCGGTCGCCGCCGCCATCGAGCTCTCCGCGGCACGCCCCCAGGCGGGGCTGCCCGACCCCCGCTTCGTCGAGCGGCTGGAGGCCCGGCTGCGCGAGCACGCCGGCGGCGACGTCCCCGCCGCCGCCGGCGGGCGGCTGAGCCGTCGCGGCCTGCTCCGCGCCGGGGGCCTGGCGGCGGCGGCGGCGGCCACCGGGGCGGTGGTCGACCGGCTGGCCGTCGACCACGGCCCGGGCACCCCGGGCGGCCCGGAGAAGCTGGCGGTCGAGGGCGGCAGCTGGCACGCGGTGGCCGCTCTCGACGCCCTGCCAGCGGGCCGGGCGGCGCGCTTCTCCACCGGCAGGGTGGAGGGGGTGGTGATCCACCGCGGCGGCGGCGAGGTCCTCGCGCTCTCGGCGGTGTGCACCCACCTGGGCTGCATCCTCCAGCTCGACCCGAGCGCCGGCCAACTCAACTGCCCCTGCCACCGCGCGGCCTTCGGGCTCGGCGGCGAGGTGCTGTACCACGAGCAGCCGCAGCCGCTGCGGGCGCTGCCGCGCATCCCCGTCCGGGTCCGCGACGGCCAGGTCGAAGTGCACGTGGTCTAGGACGGCGGGGCGGCCGGTTCGGCCGCGCCCGCCGCCTCGGTAAGTCAGTGTCCGGTCAGCTTGTCCTTGATGCTCTTGGCAGCGTCCTTGACGCCCTCCGCGGCATCCTTGACGTGGCCCTTGACGTTCTCGCCCTTGCCCTCGGCCTCGAGGTCGCGATCACCGGTCGCCCGTCCGGCGACCTCCTTGACCTTCCCGGTCGCCTGGTCGATCTCTCCGGCCATGGGGATCCCTCCGCTCCGGCTGCGGGGCGCGCCGCGCACCGCGAGGAGCTACGTTGGTGTTACAAAAAGCATGATAGCGCCCCAGTAACACATCGCGCCATCGACTCCCCGGCTGTGGGGCGGCCGGCTTCCCTGTATGGTGTGGCAGTGAACGCACCGGGCAGCCCTCCGTGAGCTACCTGCAGGGGCTCCACGGTGTCGTCGCCATCGTCCTGCTGTGCAGCCTGCTGTTCGCGGAGGAGGCGGGGATCCCCATCCCCTTCGCCCCCGGCGAGGTGGTGCTCATGGCCGGGGGGCTGCTGATCGCCGCCGGCGGCCTCGACCCGGTGGTGTTCGTGCCCCTCGCCATCGCCGCCTCGCTGGCGGGCTCGGTGGTCGGCTACAGCTGGGCCCGGCTGGTCGGCGAGCACGGCCTCACCACCCTCGCCCGGCGGCTTCGGCAGGCCGAGAACCTCGCCCGGGTGTCGGGGCGGATCCGCTCCGCGGGGCCCCGGGCGATCGCCGTCTCCCGGCTCATCCCCGGGCTGCGCATCTACACCTCGCTGGTCGCCGGCGCCGCCGGGGTCGACCGCCGCACCTTCCTGCTCGGGGTCGTGCCCCCGACGGTGGCCTGGGTGGGCGTCTTCGTCGTGCTCGGCGCGGTGGTCGGCATCCCCGTCGAGCACTTCCTCGGCGAGGTCCAGAAGCTGGCGGTGCAGGGGGCGATCCTCGTCGCCATCGGGCTGGGCAGCTTCATCGCCATCCGGCGGGTGCCGGCTGGCGACCGCGGCGCCCTGGTGCGCATGCCCGACGGGGTGCGGCTGGTGCTCGCCCTCGCCGTCGACCTCGGCCTCGTCGCCAGCATGCTCTCCGGGGTGGTGGCCCTGGTCCGCCGCCTGGTCGGCGCCGGCCTGATCGCGGGCTGGGCGGACGCCCTCGTGGTCGCCGCCGGGATCGGCATCTTCTACCTGGTGATCACCCGCCGGGGCACCGGGGCGACCGCCGGAGAGGCGCTGCTGCGCACCACCTACATCGCCCGCCGCCACCGCGGGCCGGCCTCGCCCCCCGAGCTCGGCAACCTTCCCGCCGCGGACGGCGACCTGCTCCACGCCGCCACCCTGCTGCGACTGGTCGCCGACGTCAGCCGGCTGCGCCTTCTCCGCCACCTGCTCGCCGGCGAGCGGACCAGCGCCGAGCTGGCCCGCGAGACCGGGCTGCCCGTCTCCGAGGTCGTCTACCACCTCGGCCAGCTCTGGCGTGCCCAGCTGGTGGTGCCCACCGAGGCCGGCCGCGGCGAGGTCCGCTACGCGGTGCCCGAGGGGCGCCCACGCGACGCGGTCCTCGGCCTGCTCACCCTGGCGGCGGCGGTCGACCCGCCCGCGCTCGCGCCCTCGGGGTAGTGGCTAGGCCCGGCGCTCGGCGATGCCGCTGCCCACGGGGACGGGCGGGGTGCCGTCGACCTCCTCGACGCGGTCGCGCGCGGCCATCGTCGCCGGGCTGAGGCCGCCGGCGGGCTCACCGGCGCCGTTGTCGCAGGAGCGCAGATCGGGGTCGCGCTCGGCGTTCACGGCCCCGCCGATCATCACGATCTGGCCGAGGACGAAGAAGTAGAACAGGAGCAGGAAGAACAGCGCGAAGGTCTGCCCGTAGGCGGCGAAGCCCCCGCTGAGGCGGAAGTAGAGCGGGAACACCAGGGTGAAGCCCTCGAAGAGGGCCGCCGCCACCAGCGCCCCGGGAAGCACCTGGCGGAGCCGCTGGCGGCGGTTGGGGACGACGTAGTACATCGCCGTGAACAGCAGCATGGCGTCGAGGATGCCGAGGCCGAGCTGGAGGAGCAGCGAGACCGGTCCGATCCGGAAGACGGTCGGCACCAGCGGCAGCTTCTCGAGCAGGCCGAGGAGGCTGCCGCTGAGGATCAGCGGCACGGTCAGCACCGTGAACAGAAGGATCATGCCGAAGGACATCAGCTTCTGCGGGATGAAGTCCCGCGGCTTGCAGCCGGAGAGGCTGGAGAGCGCCTGGTCCATCGCGCCGAAGAGCGCGGACCCGCTCCAGAAGAGGCCCGCGAAGCCGAGGACGGCGAAGACGCCGGTCCTCTCCTTGAAGGAGTTGAGGGCGTCGATGATCTCGCAGTGCTTGCTGTCACGGCAGTTGGGGAAGCCGGCGGCGATCTGATGCTCGATGCTGTCCTTCAGCCCCTGGTCCTGGAGGAGCAGGCCGAGCACGGTGATCGTGACCAGGACGATCGGGAAGAATGCGAAGAGCGCGTTCCAGGCGATCAGGGTTCCCCAGTTCGTCCCCTGGCCGTCGAGGTAGCGCTTGATCACCCGCACCGGGAAGGAGTTGAGCAGACGTCGTTTCATGGTGACCTCATCCCCATCCCCACGTAGCTACTTATGATAGTGGCGATATCATGTTGCCCGTGCCCCGGAGCCGTCAAGGGGGCGGCCTCAGATGATCCTCCGCACGGCGCCGCAGCGCCACCGCCCCGCCGGCCAGCGCCAGCAGCAGCGCCAGCAGGCCGAGCACGACCGCGGCCGCGGGCCCGCCGTGGTCGGGGGGGGCGGCGGTGAGCGGCGGCTGCGGGGCGGTGGGCAGGACGGTCCCCGAGGTGGTCGCGGTCTCGGTGTCGGTCTCGGCGTCGCTGAGCGGCGTCTGGACCGCCGCCACCGGCGGCACGGTGGTGGTGGTGCTGCTGCTGGTGCTGCCGGTCGTGGTCCGGGCCGGGGTCGAGGTGGGAGCCGGGGTGGCGCTGTGCGCGGGCGTCCGCGACCCCGTCGCCGGGACCGTGGTGGCCGCCACCGTGGGCGCGGGGCGGGGAGCCGGCACCGCGGTCGGCGCGGCGGTCACGGTGGGGCTGGGCGCGGGGTTGACGGTGATCGAGGCGCGCATCGTGTCGGGATGGTTCTGGCAGTGGAAGGTGTAGCTGCCCGGGACGGTGAAGCGGTACTCGTGGTACGAGCCCTGGCCGTTGAGGTCGTGGCTGCGGAAGCCCGGGTCGGGCGTCACCGTCGGCGTCACCGTGTGGTTCACGGTGGTGGGGTTGAGCCAGGTGATGGTGTCGCCGGCGGTGATGCTCGCCGGCACGCCCCGGTAGACGTACGGCGACTGGGTGGTGCCGGCGCCCCCGATGGTCACCCCGTGGGTCGACGCCGCCCCGCCCGTCGCCGGCGGCAGGAGCATCCCGAGCACCGCCACGCTGGCGAGCAGCTGCGACACGCGAGGCCGGGCCGGGGCGGGCATGCGGCACATCGTATGGCCGCCGGGCACCCTCTCACCGGGCGCGGCGCCGCCACCAGATCCCGCCGCCCGCCGCCGCCACCGCGAGCAGGCCCAGGCCGGCGGCCGGCGCCGGCAGCGGCGAGCCGGTCGGGGAGGCCGAGGCCGGGGCGGCCGGCCCGGTGCCGCCGGTGGGACCGGTCGGGGCGTCCCCGCCGGCCGGGACCTGGGCCACCGGCGCCGCGGTGGTCTCGGCGGCCGGGGCGGCGGTGGCGACCGGGGCCGGCGCGGTGGTCGCCGCCGCCGCGGCCGGGGGCGCCGCCGCGGCGGTGGCGAGGTGCGCCGGCGAGGGGGGCGGCGGCGGTGGCGGCGCGACCGTGGGCCGGGGCGCCGGCGCCGGCGGCCGGGGGGTGGGCACCGGGGTCGGCGCCGGGGTGCTGGGGGCGCCGCTCACCACCACCGTGCCGGTCATGTAGGGGTGGATCTCGCAGTGGTAGCCGTAGCTGCCGGGGGTGGTGAAGGTGAACCCGTAGCCGCTCCCCATCGTCACGGTGCCGCTGGCCGGGCCCACGCCCGGGCAGGAGCTGTCGCAGGTGACGGTGTGGGGCGCGCTGCTGACGCTGGTCCAGGTCACCCGGGTACCGGCGGCGACGGTGATCGTCCCCGGGGTGAAGCAGTGGGCGAGCGACCCGCAGCCGTCGGTGATCCGGGCGGTGGCGCCGGCCGCGGGGGCCGCACCGGCGGGCGCGGTCGCGGTGGCGGCGAGGCCGAGACCGAGGCCGGCCGCGGCGGCGAGGGATCCGAACCGGGACATCTGACACTCCTCCTTGCCGCCACTCGACAGCAGGTACGGAGGGTGGTTACGCGTCCGTGATCTCCCCGGTGACGAGACCCCGTGTAGGATGCAGCCCGGCGCGGGTATCCCACCGCGTCGGGGCGCACCCCGGCGCCCGGCAGGCATACGGAGGTCCGCGCGGTGAACCCGACCGCTGTCATCCCCATGGTGGTGGAGACCACCAACCGTGGCGAGCGCGCGTTCGACATCTACTCGCGCCTGCTGCGCGACCGCGTGATCTTCCTCGGCACGCCGGTCGACGACAACGTCGCCAACGTCATCATGGCCCAGCTGCTGTTCCTCGAGGCCGAGGACGCCGAGAAGGACATCTCGATCTACATCAACTCGCCGGGCGGGTCGGTGACCGCCGGGCTGGCCATCTACGACACCATGCAGTACGTGCGGCCGCGGGTCAGCACCATCTGCATCGGCCTGGCCGCCTCGATGGGCGCACTCATCCTCGCCGGCGGCGCCCCGGGGATGCGGTACAGCCTCCCCAACTCGCGGATGCTCATCCACCAGGTGTCGGGCGGCTTCCGCGGCCAGGCCACCGACATCGAGATCCACGCCCGCGAGGCGCTGTTCCTCCGCAACCGCCTCGACGAGATCCTCGCCAAGCACACCGGGAAGGACCTCGACACCATCCACCGCGACACCGAGCGCGACTACTTCATGGACCCGGAGGAGGCGAGGAGCTACGGCCTGATCGACGAGATCATCCGCGGGACCCGCGGCGCCGGGGCGGTGGTGACCCCCGGGAGCGAGGGCGACACTCCCTAGATCTCGCGGCGCCGCACGGCGCCGGGGCGCGTATCGTTCCCCCATGGACGCCTCCGCCGTCCACCGGCTGTGCCTGCTCGAGCTCGGCGACCCCGAGGCCGAGCGCCTCCACCCCCAGCGGTTGCTCGCCGGCGGGCCGGGACCCCGGCTGGTGGTCGCCGCCATCGCCGCCGGCTACGACCCCGTCCGCGGCGAGGTCGTGCTCTTCGGCGGGCGCGCCGGCGAGAACCGGCTGCTCGGCGACACCTGGACCTGGGACGGCGCCGCCTGGCATCGCCGCCGGCCCGCACGGTCGCCATCGCCGCGGAAGGCCGCGGCGATGGCGTGGGACCCGTCCAGCCGCCGCCTGCTGCTCTTCGGCGGAGAGGGCTCGACCGCCCCGGGCTTCCCCGAGGCGTGGCTGCGGGACACCTGGGCCTGGGACGGGAGCGGCTGGAGCCGGCTGCAGACCACCCTCTCCCCGCCCGGACGGCTGGGGACGGGCACCGCCGCCCTGGCCCCGACGAGGCCGCCGGCGGGGTGCTGCTGGTGAGCGACGGCGGCCGGCGGGGGTCGCCGTGCACCCTCGCCACCTGGCGCTGGTCCGGGGCCGGCTGGGCGGAGCTGGCTCCCGTCACCCCGCCGCGGGCGGCGCTCAGCGGCCGGCCCGCCTACGACCCCGGCGCCCGCGGCCTGGTGCTGGTGACCGCCCTGCCCACCGCCTCGGCCTGCGGCGGCGTCGCCGCCACCGCGACGGTGTGGACCTGGGACGGCGGCGGCTGGACCGAGCGCCACCCCGGCACCGAGCTCGCCGCCAAGCGGGTCGTCGACGGCCAGCTGAGCGGCGCCGCCGGAGGCGTCGTCGTGCCCGGCTACCACACCTGGTCCTGGCAGGAGGGCGACTGGCACGATGCCGGCCCCGACCCCGACGGGCCGGGGGCGCGGTTCGGGGCGGCGGTCGCCTACGACGACAGCTGGACGTGGTCCGGCCGGAGCTGGGTGCGCGGGGGCGGCTCGCTACCCCGGCGGAGATCGCCACCGCCGCGACCCCGCCCTCGCCCTGGGTGCGCAGCGTGCTGCCGCTGGGCAGCGTCGACGCCGCGGCCGTCGACGGCGACGCCGTCTACGCCGTCGTCGAGCGCCTCACCCTGGGGGTGTGGGACCTCGACCGGGCGATGGTCGCCCGCCTCGACCGCGCCCTCGGCGGCGACGCCTCCGGTCTCCACCTCGGCGACACCGACGGGGTGGTGCTCATCGGCCTCGACCCTCGCTGCGCCGCCTGACCACGTCGGCGGCGAGGATGTGGAGCATGTCCTGGTCGCGGCTCAGGTGGGTGGCGTCGTTGAGCCCGAGCAGCACCCGCTCGTCGCCCCGGATCAGCACCGACGAGATGCCGGTGTGCCAGGGCACGAACCACATGTGGCGCCGCGCCCCGGTCCACGATCCGAGCACCGCGTTGATGAACCCGCCGTGGGAGAGGCAGGCGATCACCCCTCCGTGGTGGCGCCCGGTCACCCGGTCGATGGCGGCGAGCCCGCGCTCCAGCAGCGACTCCAGGGGCTCCTCGCCGCCCTCGCCGGTCCAGGTGGCGCGGGACAGCACCCGCACCGCGTTGAGCGCGGCGGTGACATAGTCGTCCGGATCGGGCTCCAGCAGGCCGCGGTAGCGGCGCCAGCGGGCCTCCTCACCGAGGCGGACCTCCTCCAGCCCCTCCTCCACCTCGGCCTCGAGCCCGACCCGCTCGGCCACCACCTCGGCGGTGCGCCGGGCGCGCTGGAGGTGGCTGGAGACCACCGCGGTGAGCGGCAGGGCGGCGAGGCGCTCGGCGAGCCGCTCCGCCTGCCGCTCGCCGCGGTCGCTGAGCGGGGCGTCGCGGCGCTGCATCGTCGCCTGCTCGGCGTGGCGGATCAGCAGCAGCAGCGTCTCCGGCGGCGGCGGCGCGGCGGCGAGGGGCTCATCGCTCAGGCCGGGTCAGCTCCACACTCCCGCGAGGAGCTTCTCGAGCTCGTCCCGGAACACCTGGATGGGGCGGTAGCCGTTGATCCGCTCCTGCGCCTGGCCACGGTGGAAGAGGAGGAGCGTCGGCACCGTCATCACCGCGAAGAGGGCGGCCGTCTGGGGGTTGGCGTCGACGTCCAGCTTCGCGACCACCACCCGTCCCGCATACTCCTCGGCCAGCACCTCCAGGCTCGGGGCCAGGGCCTTGCAGGTCGCGTTCCATGCGGCCCAGAACTCGACGAGGGCGGGGATCGGCGACTTCGATCACCCGTTCCCGGAAATTGCTGTCGGTGAGGGTCAGCGGCTTCGCCATGTCGGAAGCATATCGAGGCAGGCAGGTGGCTCCGCGCCATGTCCCCCAGGGGGTGGCCGTTAAACGTGTGCATGACGTGGACGCCGCGACCCTGACGATGGACATCCCGGCGCAGCATGCGGAGTTGTCCTCGGAGGCGTCCTTCGAGGCGTTCTTCGAGGAGAGCTGCCAGCGGATCGTGGGCATCGTCGCCGTCGCAACCGGAGACGTCGCCGCCGCCGAGGACGCGGTCCAGGACGCCTACGCGCGGGCGCTGACCCGCTGGGGGCGGGTCTCCCGCCTCGACCGGCCCGACCTCTGGGTCGCCCGGGTGGCGACACGGCTGGCGATCGACGCCTGGCGGCGCCACCGCCGCGAGACCCCGCTGGAGACCGAGATGCGCGCCGCGGTCCACGACGACATCGACCGCCTCTGGGTGCGCTGGGGCCTGGAGGGGCTGAGCCCGATGCAGCGCATGGCCGTGGTCCTTCGCCATGTCGAGGGCCGCCCCGTCGGCGAGGTCGCCGCCGCCGCCTCGATCTCGCCGGAGACGGTGAAGACCCACCTCAAGCGCGCCACCCGCCGGCTCCGCCAGCTGCTCGGGGAATCCCGATGAGCGACCTCCGCAACCAGGTCGACGACATCGGGCGGCGGATCTGGCCCGACCCGCCCGCGGCCCTGCGAGTGATGCACTCGCGACGCCGGCGCTGGTGGCTGAGCCTGTTCCAGCCCCGCCGGCCCCAGCTCGCGATGCGCTGGCTGCCGGTGCTCGCCGCGGTGGCGACGGTGGCCGTCTTCGTCGCCCTCGCCGGCGGACGGCCGGCGGTGGAGCGCACCGAGGGCCAGGGCCGCCACGCCGTCCACCCCGCGCCGCTGCCCTCGTCGGGCTCCCTCGACAGCCGGGCCACCGAGGTGCCGCCGCCCGGCCGGGCGATCGCGGTGCCGCCGGCCGGCCGTCCCGGCCCGGCCTCACCCCCGGCCGCCACCCCGGCGCCCGCGTTGGCGGCCGGCGGCTCGCCCGGGTCGGCGGCGCGACCGCCCTCGAGCGGCGGTGTGGTCACGGTGACGCTCACCGAGGCCGACTCCGGCCGGACGATCACGGTGGCCCCGGGCACCCGCATCGTGGTCACCCTGCAGGGCGCCGCCCACCGCCAGTGGAGCGCGCCGCGCACCCTCGATCAGCGGGTGGTGAGCGCCACCGACTCCGGCCGCGACGCCGGCGGCGGCGCCCACGGCACCTTCCTCGCCGTCCACTCCGGGCACACCCGGCTGATGGCCGGGCAGAGTGGGTGCCGCGGCCCGCTCTGCCTGATCGCGTCGGCCGCGGCCTGGCAGGTGCACGTCGTCGTCGGCTGAGCCGGCGCCGCCGCCCGCCGGGAATGGAGCGAGGTGAGAGGTCAGGGGGCCAGCAGCGGCCGCAGGTCACCGGACGCGGGGTCGCCGGCGCGGCCGAGGTAGCCGACGCCGTAGTCCTCCTCGAGGGCGCGGAGCATCCCGAAGTGGTCGCCCGCGCTGTTCAGCCGCCGCTGGCCCGCGGCGGTCACCACGATGGTCGCGATCCGTCCGCCGGCGACGCCGCCGCAGCAGCCGTTGTTGCTGCCGCCCTCGTCCCAGGTGACCACCACCGAGCCACCCTGGCGGTACCAGCTCGAGCCGGTGACCATCTGCATCTCGCCGCGCAGCCAGCTGTCGGCGATGGCGTTGCCGCAGTCGTGGCCGTCGTTGCACATGTTCGGGGTGACGAACAGGAAGGGCGGGGCGGTGCCCGCCTGGAGGTCGCCGGCGAGCTGGGTGTGGGGCACCACCCGGGCACACTGGCCGGGGTTGCCGGTGATCGAGCTGAAGTAGACGAAGGGGTCGTGCTTCTTGGCGTAGTTCCCGCTCGAGCCGCCGCCGAAGCAGGGGGCGGGCATGTCCTCCATGTACGCCTTCCAGCCGACGCCTCGTCCGGCGAGCTGGTCGACGAGGGTGGGGCCGGCGAAGGTGTAGCCGGTGCCGTCGTCGTGCACTCCCTGGTCGCTGCCCGAGATCATCGCCAGGTAGTTGGGGAGGCTGGGATGGCTGATCCCGTACCAGTTGGTCGCCTGCCCGTAGGCGTTCGCCAGCGAGTTGATGTACGGCGCGTCGGGCTGGCCCAGCACCGAGCCGGCCTCGCGGTTCTCCATCACGATGACCATGACGTGCGGCGGTCCCGCGACCGTCGCGGGGGCGGCCGTGGTCGCCGCCGGGGCGGCGGCGGCCGGCACGGACGGCAGGCTGCTGGCGTTGACGATCGCCGGCGAGGAGCCGGCCGCGTCCCGGGCCGGCGCCGGCGGGGCGGCCGCGGGACTCCCGCAGCCGGACACGCTGACCAGGGCGGCGAGGGCGGCGAGCGAGGCGACGCGGACGGTTCTGTTCATGATCCCCCGAGAATATTGACGGCCCGGGCCGCCACCACCGCGACGGTGAGCAGTGAGGCGAGCGACTGCACCGCCATCAGCCCCTTCGCCATCGCCGTGAGCGGCATCGTGTCGGTCGGGCTGAAGGCGGTGGCGTTGGTGAATGCGACGTACGCGTAGTCGGCGAAGCTGGGCGACCAGCCCGGCGGCGCCGCCTCCGGCGTGACCATCTGCGGAAACAGGAAGTCGGGCTCGCGGTGCTGCGGGTGGGTGCGATCGCCGGGGCCGCCGCGGTCGAGCTCCCAGTACCAGAGGGCGAAGACCAGCACGTTGGTGAGCCAGATCTGGACCGAGAAGATGATCAGCGACCGGCCGTCGGCCCTGGTGCCGGTGACCAGGAGGTCGATCAGCCGCACCAGCGACACCACGTTGGCGGCGTTGATCACCGCGATGACCGCGAGCGAGAGGTACCGGCCCACCCGCTCCTCGCGGTCCCGGTCGGGGAGGGTCAGGGTGAGGAAGAGGAGCAGGGCGCCCTCGCCGGCGGGGATCAGCCAGGCCGGCCCCACGGTCAGCTTCGACGGCAGGGTGAGGTACAGGAGGAGCGCCGCCAGGGCGGCGACCGAGGCCGGCCAGCGCGGCTCTCGATGGCACGCGACCCCCCATGCGGCGCGCTCGTCGGTGGTCTCCCCGGACACGGCTCTCCCTTGATCCAGTCCCTTCCGCCGTCAGCATATGCTGGCGGGCGCGACAGCGGACGGCGTGAACACCGGGAGGCGTTGCGATGGCGGTCTCGAGCGGGCACCAGTGGGCGACGGCGGAGGAGCTCGCGCCCTACAACCTCCTCGAGGGCATCCTCGCCCGCACCGTGCACGGAGAGCGGCTCAGCTTCGCCGTGATCGACCTGGCGCCCTCGCTGCGGATGCCCGAGCACCGGCACCACCAGGAGCAGCTCGGCGTGGTGGTGCGCGGCGAGCTCACCCTCACCGTCGACGCCGACAGCCGGCTGCGCCGCCCCGGTGACCTCTGGGTCATCCCCAGCGGGGTCCCCCACTCGGTGGTCGTCGGCCCTGAGGGCTGCACCGCGGTGGAGGCCTTCTCGCCGCCCCGCGACGACTGGGAGGCGGCGCCCCGGCACCAGCCCCAGCCGGGCGACTGGCCCGAGGCCGTCAGCCGCCGGTGAGGATGTGGTGGAGGGCGACGGCGGCGAGGCCGAGGCCGCCGCTCAGCGCCAGGGCGGAGATCACCGTGCCGCCGTGACGGCGGAGGCGGCGGACCCGCGACCCGGGCGCCCCGGCGCGGAAGTCGATCTCGACCAGCCCCTCGCCCACCCAGCGGGCCAGCGGCCGTCTCGGAACGTCCACCTCCCGCTGCGGCGAGCCCATGACGCTCACACCACACCTTCCCCGATCCATCCCCAAACCCTCACCTGAGGATACGCTGCCGGCGCCCGGTGTGACAGCCCGGTGATGACCGAGCGACAGGACGCCCCCCGAACGGACCGATCGCCGCGGTGCCCCTACGGTTCGGGGCATGAACGATTCCGCCCTGGCAGTGTCGGCCCCGCGGGAGGAGCTCGTCGAGCAGCTGCTCGAGCTCCAGGCCCGCATGCGACAGCGCTTCGACGCGGTGCTCCCGCGCGGCCTCTGTGCGACCATGTCCACCGAGCTCAGCGGTGTCACCCTCCACCAGCTCGAGGTGCTCCGCACCCTGGCCGGTCGTGGCCGGGTGACGATGCACGAGCTCGCCGCCCTGCTCGGGGTCGGTCCCAGCAGCGCCACCCAGCTGGTCGACCGGCTGATCAGCCGCGGGCTGGTGCAGCGGCACACCGACCCCGGGGACCGCCGCCGGGTCTGGATCGTCGCCACCTCCGAGGCGGAGGAGGTCACCACCCGGTTCGGCGAGCTCAAGCGCGAGATGGTGCGCAGCCTCGCCAGCGTCCTCAGCGACGACGAGCTGACCACCCTCACCGGCCTGCTGGCCAAGCTCGCCGAGGGCCCGCCCCGGTGAACCGGATCTTCGGCGGGATCGGCCGGTTCTCGGTGCGCTTCCGGTACCCGGTGGTGGTGCTCTGGCTCGCCGTCACGGTGCTGAGCGTGCACCTCCTCCCCTCGCTGGCGAACGTGTCGAAGGACACCAACGGCGGCTTCCTGCCCGCCGACACCGCGAGCATGAGGGCCGCCGACCTGGCCAAGCCCTTCCTGAACTCGAGCTACGCCTCCGCGATCGTGGTGGCGAGCGCCCGCAGCGGCGCGCTCGGCAGCGCCGACCAGGCCGCGATCCTCCGCCTGGAGCAGCGCATCCCCACCCTTGCGAACGCCCTGACGGTGCGCGACCTCGGCGCCTCCCCGGACGGCGCGGTGCGCCAGGCGCTGATCCAGACCCGCCTCGCCCCCTACGACGGGTCCGGCGACGGCAGCCGGCTGGTCGACACCATCCGCGCGACCCTCGCAACCGCCTCGGCGTCCGACCGGCTGACCTACAACCTGACCGGCGAGCTGCCGACCGTGGTCGACAGCCAGAAGGGCGCGAGCTCGTCGAAGAACAGCACCCAGGGGCTCTCGATGCTGCTCATCGTGGTGCTCCTGCTGGTCGCCTTCCGGGCGCTGCTGGCGCCGCTGCTCACCCTCGCCCCGGCGGTGATGGTGCTGCTGCTCGCCAGCCCGGTGATCGCCGCCGCCACCCGGCTCGGGGTGCAGGTCTCGAGCATCACCCAGGTGGTGCTGGTGGTGCTGCTGCTCGGTGCCGGCACCGACTACGGGCTGTTCCTGGTGTTCCGCGTCCGCGAGGAGCTGCGCCGCGGCCTGGCCCCGAAGGACGCGGTGGTGCGCGCGGTGACCACCGTCGGCGAGTCGATCACCTTCAGCGCGCTCACCGTCGTCGCCGCCCTGATGAGCCTGGTTCTGGCCCGCTTCGGCCTCTACCAGAGCCTCGGACCCGCCCTGGCGATCGGGATCGCGTTGATGCTCGTCGCCGGGCTCACGCTGCTGCCCGCCATCCTGGCGATCTTCGGCCGGGCGGTCTTCTGGCCGAGCCGCACCCGCCTGGTGGAGAACCCGAAGACCGGGCTCTACGGCCGCATCGCCGCGGGCGTGACCCGCCGTCCCCTGGCCGTCGCCGCGGTCGGCGTGCTCGGATTCGCCGCCCTCGCCGCGGGGTCGCTCTCGGCGTCCACCGCCGGCTTCGCCGACCGGTCCACCGGCCCCGCGGGCAGCGACTCGGCGGCCGGCACCGCGGTGCTCGCCGCTCACCTCCCGGCTCCACCCAACCCGACCGACGTGCTGCTGCGCTTCCCCCAGCCGGTCTGGAGCAGCCTGGCCGCCGTCGACGAGGCGCAGCGGCAGCTCGAGACCGGCGGCCGGGTCGGCGCCGTCACCGGCCCGCTCGACCTGGGGCTCAGCGCCGCCCAGATCGTCCGCATCCACGCGCTCACCGGCAGCGACCCGCAGCAGCTGGCGGCGACCGCGGCCCCGCCAGCGGGCGTGACCGCGGCCGAGCTCAACGGCTACCGCCGGCTCGGGCAGTACATCGCCGGCGGCGGCCGCACCGTCAAGCTCTCGGCGGCCACGCTCCACGGCGACACCTCGTCGCCGGCGGCGCTCGCCGCCGTGCCCGGCCTGCGCGACACCGTGACCGCGATCGCGCGGCAGGTGGGCGCCGTCGACAGCGGCGTCTTCAGCCTCACCGCCTTCGCCTACGACGTCAGCCACCTCGCCCACGACGATCTCACCATGGTCATCCCCATCGTGGCGGTGCTGATCGCGCTGCTGCTGGCGCTGGTGATGCGCAGCCTGGTGGCGCCGCTCTACCTGGTGGCGAGCGTGCTGCTCTCCTATCTCGCCGCGCTCGGCGCCGTCGCCATCGTCTTCGTCCACCTCGGTGGCTCGCAGGGCATCAACTTCGTGCTGCCCTTCCTGATGTTCGTCTTCCTGATGGCGCTCGGATCCGACTACAACATCCTGGTGATGACGCGCATCCGCGAGGAGGCGCACCACCTCCCGCTGGCCGAGGCGGTGCGACGCGCGGTCGGCGCCACCGGGACCACCGTGACCACCGCCGGCGTCATCCTCGGCGGCACCTTCGCGGTTCTGGCCATCGGTGCCGGCAACGCGGCGGGCTCCGACCAGATCCGCCAGATCGGCTATGGCATCGCCGCGGGTGTGCTCATGGACACCTTCCTGATCCGCACCGTGCTCGTGCCCGCGGTGGTGACCCTGCTCGGCCGCTGGAACTGGTGGCCGTCGCCGCTCTCCCGCCGCTCCGCCGGCGCGGACCCGGCGACCGACGCCGCCGCGACCGCCGGCGACCACACCGAGGCGGCCTGACCATGTCCACGCCCCAAGGAGATCATCCCATGGCCACGTCCGTGCGCCCGCCCGCCGCCGCGCCGGTGCAGATCTCGCACCGCGCCCGGATAACGGTGCTCGGCGCCACCCTCCTCGGTCTGTTCCTCGCCTCGCTCGACCAGACCATCGTGGGCACGGCGCTGCCGCGGATCGTCACCGACCTGCACGGCGACAGCCTGTACACCTGGGTGGTCACCGTCTACCTGCTCACGTCGACGATCACCGGGCCCATCTACGGCAGGCTGTCCGACGCCTACGGTCGCAAGCCGCTGCTGCTGACCGGCATCGCCCTCTTCCTGGTCGGCTCGGCGCTGAGCGGCCTGTCCCAGAACATGACCCAGCTGATCGCCTTCCGCGCCCTCCAGGGCATCGGCGCCGGCGCGCTCTTCCCGATCTCGCTGGCGGTGATCGGCGACCTCTTCAGCCCCCGCGAGCGGGGCCGCTACCAGGGGCTGTTCGGCGCGGTGTTCGGGATCAGCTTCGTCGCCGGCCCCTTCATCGGCGGCTTCCTCACCGACCACGTCAGCTGGCACTGGGTGTTCTACGTCAACCTCCCCATCGGCGTCGCCGCGCTGGCGATCATCGCCGCGGTGCTGCCGACGGTGCGCCGCAGCGCGGGCTCGTGGCGGGACATCGACTTCCTCGGCATCACCCTCTTCAGCGCCGGCGTGGTGCCGCTGCTCATCGGCCTGTCCAACAAGGGCCAGGCCGGCGTCACCGGGGTGCTGCCCGACTGGACCAGCCCCGGCGTCGGCGGCCTGATCCTGCTCGGTGCGGTGGTGCTCGCCGGCTTCGTGATCGTCGAGGGTCGGGCCCGCGAGCCGATCATGCCGCTCGACCTGTTCCGCGACCGCACCTACTCCGCCTCGCAGGCGGCGGTCTTCCTCATCTCCATCGCGATGTTCACCGCGGTGATCTTCCTGCCCCGCTACTACCAGGCGGTGCGGGGGGTCAGCGCCACCGGCTCCGGCTACGAGACCTGGCCGCTGCTGGTCGGGCTCATCGGCGGCAGCATGGCGGGCGGCATCCTGATCAGCAAGACCGGCCACTACCGCTGGCTGCTCACCGGCTCGGCGGTGTTCCTGGTCGCCGGGGCGGCGCTGATGACCCGGCTGGACGCGACCACCGGCAGCCCGGCGCTGTGGGCGTGGATGCTCGTCTTCGGGCTCGGCGTCGGACCGTCGCTGAGCGGCTTCACCGTGGTGGTGCAGAACTGCGTGACCCCGAACCGGATCGGCGTCGCCACCAGCACCCTGACCTTCTTCCGGCAGGTCGGCGGCTCGGTGGGCCTGGCCGCGGCCGGCACCCTCTTCAGCGCCGGCTTCGCCAGCCGGCTGCCGGGGGCGCTCGGCGCTCAGGGCGTGCCCGCGAGCGCGGCCGCGCACCTCGCCGGCAGCAGCGGCGGGCTCACCGCGGTCGGCGACCTCGGCGGCCAGATCTCCGCCGCGCTGCCCGCGTCGCAGCAGGGGCTGGTGACCCGCATCGTCGCCGGCATCCACGACGCCTTCGCGGCCTCGGTCGCCGAGCTGTTCTGGCTCTCCCTCGCCGCCGCCGCCCTGGCCCTGGTGGCGATCGTCGTCCTCCGCGAGGTGCCGCTGCGCGGCGGCCGCAGCGACCGGGCGAGCGACGACGGCGACCTCGTGGCGGTCGCCTAGGCCCCGGGCTACGATCCGCTCATGAGCGACACCCTGGCCGCCTACACCACCGTGCTCGACGGCTTCGAGCAGGTGCTCCGCGCCGTGCCCGCGGACCGCTGGGAGGGCGCCTCCCCCTGCGCCGAGTGGGCGGCGGTCGACGTCGCCGGCCACGTCATCGGCGGGGTGCGGATGGTGGGCATGCTCGCGTCCGGGACCGCGCTCCCGGCCGAGCGTCCCGGCAACCGCGACCTCGCCGGCGGCGACCCGGTGGCCAGCTGGGTGGCGGCGCGCGCGGCCACCACCGCGGCGCTGACCCCGGAGGCGCTCGACCGGGTCGTCCCCGGCCCGATCGGCGACATGCCCCTGACGATCATGATCGAGCAGTTCATGACCGGCGAGGTGCTGGTGCACACCTGGGACCTGGCCCGGGCCGCCGGGGTCGACGTCGAGCTCGACCCGGCGCTGGTCGAGGACACCCTCACCCGCTGGCGGGCCATCGACGGCGGGGAGATGCGCTCCCCCCGGGTGTTCGGACCCGAGCTGCCGGCGCCCGAGGGCGCCGCCCGCCAGGAGCAGCTGATGGCCTTCCTCGGGCGGCGGGTCTGAGCGGCTGAAACCGCCGGTGCCGGAGTACTAGAGTCCGGTGCCGTGCAACGCGTCGTCAGCGGCCCTGCCCTGACCCTCCTTGGCGGCGCCGTCGCGGCCTGCGGGTCGAGCGGGGGCACCGCGGCGGCCACCGGCTCGCCGGCGGCGACCGCGCCCGCGAGCGCCAGCCCGGCGACCAAGGTGATCCGCACCCAGCTGGGCCAGGGCACGATGACCGACCCGCTGCACATCACCGTGGCGCCACCCAGCCAGCTCACCGTGCAGACGGTGACCATCGAGCCCGGCGGCGTGGCCCCCTGGCACACCCACCCGGGCTTCGAGAACACCGTGATCGCCGCCGGACAGCTCACCCTGACGGTCGCCGGCGATCCGGGCTGCGCACCCCGTCACCTCGGGCCGGGCCAGGCGTTCAACGTGCCCGCCAACACCGCGCACACCGCCCGCAACGACGGCACCGAGTCGGTGAGGCTGGTGGTGACCTACCTGGGCTCGCCGGTGGGCGCCACCCTGGTCAACCCCGTGCCCCGTCCGGCGGGCTGCACCGGCTGATCGGGGTTCAGGCCCGGGCGCCGACCGAGGTGGCGTTCTCGTCGTAGATCGACTCCAGCCGCGGGTCCATCGCGGGCGGCTCGTCGAGGATCGACTGCCAGAAGGTGAGGTACGCCTGCTCGTGGAGCTGGCCCATGCGCACCGTGATCTGGTTGGGGTACAGGCGTGAGAACGACGTCCAGTCGGAGGTGATCAGGTCGTACTCGGTGAGCCGCTGGCGGTGGAGCGCGATCTGCTCCTCGGCGAGCCGGCGGATCCGCGCCGGGTCGGTGAGCCCGGCGAAGACCAGCTTGAGCAGGCCGAGGTCACGCACCTCGTGCTGCTCGCGCACCGGGCTGTCGAACCACTGGCGCAGCACCGCGCGACCCGCCTCGGTGAGCGAGTACAGCTTGCGGCGGCGGCCGTGCCCCTCCACGATCTCCTCGAGCAGGCCCAGCCTGGCCAGCCGCGCCGGCTCGACGTAGAGCTGGGAGTGGGGGAAGTCCCAGAACCAGGACACGCCCTGCTTGGCGAGCTGCTTGAGCTGGTACGGGGTCACCCTCCCCAGGCGCGCGGCGTAGCCGAGCACCAGGAAGGCGCTCGGCCCCAGGGCAAGCTGGCGGGTTCCCCCCCTGCCGTCGTTCACGGTCACCCTCGTCGACCTGTACACGCAGCGCCACCCCGTACCGCCGGACCCCCCACCGTCATGCCGCGACGATCCAGAGCCGATGATACGGGGCGCGTCTCGCGCTGCGCCTCAGGCGCGGGAGAACCGGTGGTTGACGGCCCCGTCGGGATCAGCCGGGCGCGGCGAAGCGGTACACGCTGCCGACCGAGGGCTGGACGAAGGCCTGGGGCATCGCCGCGGCGAGCATGTGGGTGGCCCGCCAGCCGGTGCAGTGGGAGGGCACCAGCGTCCCCACCCCGATCTCGCGGAGCGCCGCGACGGTCGGCGTGATGATGGTCTCGAAGAGCGGGCCGCTGAGGTGGAGCCCGCCCACCCAGCCGGCGACCCGGCTCTCGCCGGTGAGGGCGCGGGCGTGGCGGAGGACGTTGACCGCGCCGGCGTGGGAGCACCCCGAGACCACCACCAGGCCGCGGTCGCGCACGTTGACCACCACGTTCTGGTCGTCCCAGATCAGCGGGTCGGGCTCCCAGCCCCCGTCCGGCGTCCTCGCCATGTGCGGTGGCATGCCGCGCTCGAAGTCGGTGGTGCGCTCCACCTGGCCGGACACCAGCACGCAGCCGTCGATGATCAGGCTCGGGCCCCGCTCCTCGACCACGGTGAGCCCCTCGCGCTCGAGGTCGTTGGGATTGGGAGGGGGCAGGCGCAGCTCGGCGCCGGTGGGGAACACCGCCTTGCGCTCCCGCCAGGCGTCGGGGTGGATGATCAGCGGCAGCCGCAACCGACCGTGGCGCTGGAAGAGCCCCTCCAGCCCGCCGTGGTGGTCGGCGTGACCGTGGGAGATGGCGATGGCGCGCAGGCCGGTGACGTCGACCTGCATCACGTCGAGGTTGCGCCGCAGCCCCGTCGCCGACAGCCCGCCGTCGTAGAGCACGCTGCGGCGGGCGCCGTCGACCTCGACGCTGACCAGCGCGGAGAAGCCGTGCTCGGCGACCAGGCCGTCCCGGTCGAAGAGGTCGTAGGCGAGCGGAAACCGGCGCACCCCCTCCTGACCGGCCATGAGGACGTCGACCTGGTTGTCGACGATGACGGTGACCTCGACGGCGTCCACGGGTCGCAGGCTGACAATCGGTTCCCCCATGTGCGCACTCCCTGACGATTGCGTGACGGCCGGTTTCGCGCCCCGGACCGGGCTCGATGATGGCCGGCGAGATGACGAGGCTGCTGCGTGCCCTGCTCACGTTGGGAATCGCGTGCATGGCTGCGCTGTGGGCGGTGCCGGTGTCCGCTGCGCCACCGAGCGGGTCACCGCTCCTGCTCGCCCCCGGCGACACCCTGACCGTCAACGCCGGGCCGGGGTTGGATTCGCCCTCGACGGTCACCTTCGTGTTCTGGACCGGATCCGGCACCCCGGTGGAGTTGACGCCGCCGCTCACTCCGACGAGCACGTCGGTCATCAATGGCCAGGTCACCGTGCCACCCTCGACGCCGCCGGGCAGCTACACCCTCGCCGTCTGCAACAACCCACCACCGTGTGACCAGAGCACTGTCGGGGTGGCCGTCGACAGCACCGACACATTCGTCGTCACCCCGACGCCCACACCGCCGCCGACGCCCGCGCCGACACCCGCGCCCACGGCCGCGACGACGCCCGCGCCCACGGCCGCGACGACACCCAGGCCCACCCCGAGGCCCACCGCCGTCCACACCGCAACGCCGGCGCCGACCGCCGCCCCGTCGCTCACACCCACGCCCGCGCCGGTCCCGTCGCCCACCCCGGACCCCACCGCGCAGCCGCTGGCCTCGATCGCGGCCCCGCCGCCGGCACCGCCCGCCTCGAAACCCCCCGCGGCTCCCGTCGCCTACGACGTCGCCGCCCACGTCCCCGCGATCGTCAACCTCCAGGTCACCGCCTTCGCCCTGCTCAGCATCGTGGGCGGCGGGGGGCTGGCCGGCGCCGGGATGGCGCTCCGTCCGGCCGCGGCCGGCGGTGGCCGCAGATCGGGGTCGATCGCATCGGGAAAGGTCAAGCATGCCAGGTACGCGGGCGACATCGCCGCTCCCGGGGACCGCTCGCGCAGCTGGCGCTGGCCGGGAACCCGGCTGCTCGACGGCCTCAGCCTCGCCCTCCCCGCCCGGGTCGCCCACCGCTCTCCGCTGCTCGCGCGCCTGCTGGTCGACGGCGCCCACCTGCGGGCGATGCTCGGCTCGCTCTCGCTGCTCGCTCCCGCGCTCGGGGTCGGGCTCGGCGCCCTCGCGCTCCACGACACCGGCGGCCACGCCCTGCCCCCGCAGCTCCCGCTGCTGGCCGCGATCTGCGCCCTCAGCGTCGTCGACGCGATCGCGGGCATCGTCGCCGCCGTCATCTTCGGCGCCGGCGTCGTCCTCGGCGGCGGCCTCGCCACCGCCGACGACCTCCGCGTCCTGCTCGGGCTCGGCGGCATCTGGTTCGCCGCCCCGCTGATCGCCAGCGCCGCCCGCCCGCTCCGCCGCCCCCCCGGTGAGACCGCGGCCGAGCGCTGGGACCGGCTCGCCGACCTGGTCATCGCCTCCCTGGTCGGCGCCTGGGCGGTGCAGAAGCTGGCCTCGGCCCTCCCCGGGCTGGCCGGCCACTCCCTCCCGGTCTCCTCCCAGACCGGCGCCCTCGCCCTGGTGGTGCTCGCCGCCCTCACCGGCCGGTTCCTCGCCGAGAGCGTGGTGACCCGCCTCTATCCGCAGCGGCTCGCCCAGGTGCTGCCGGCGAGGCTGCCGTTCGCCAGCCCGCTGCAGCGGCTGGGCGCCACCGCGGTGCGCACCGGCCTGTTCCTGCTCGTCGCCATCCCCTTCATCGGGTCGCGCTGGCAGCTCTATGTGGGCGCGGTGCTCTTCGTGGTGCCGCAGGTGCTGAGCATCTTCGAGAACCGGTTCCCCAACTGGCCGGGCATCTACGGGGTGATGCCCCGGGGCATCCTCAAGACGGTGCTGATGCTCTTCTTCGGCAAGGCCTTCGGCGCCCTGGTCACCAGCCATCTCCACGATCCGCGCCAGCTCATCGCCGACTGCTTCGTGCTCTGCGCGCTCCCCGGCCTGGCGCTCTCGCTGCTCGACCTGGTGGCGCGCGACGGCAGCAGGCGCGAGCTGACCTGGTTCCATCGCATCGGCGGCACCGCCGTGCTGCTGGTCGGCGTGCTCTTCGTCCTCGGCTACGTCGGGTAGGGATCAGCGCCCGCGGTCACGGCCTTCAGCCCGTCCATCGAGTCGCGGATCAGCTGGGGCAGGTCTCGCCAGCCGGTCTCGTCGATCCAGCGTTCGAACGCGATCCGGAAGACGGCGATCCCGGCCTCGGATGGCCACCGCGCAGATGACGCTCTCCCTCGCCTCCCGCGGGGTCCGCCTCGGTGCACGGCGAGGGAGATCACGGCGTCATGGCGGCCCTCGTCCGCATCGCCCGCGACCGGGGCGCCCCCGGCCCCATCGGCGACGGGTCCAACCGCTGGCCCGCCGTGCACCGCCTCGATGCCGCGCACCTGTTCCGCCTGGCGCTGGAGACGGCTCCGGCGGGATCGGCGCTGCACGCGGTCGCCGACGAGGGAATGCCGCTCCTCGACGACCTCGAGAGGGGCCACCACTTCCAGGGCTGGAGTGCCCGGCCGGCGACCGGGCAGAAGCCGGTCGGCCTGCTCAACCGCGGTCGATCGCGGCGACGATGCTCGCTGCGAAGTCGTCGGGACGGGAGAGGAACGGGTGATGCCCGGCGCCGAACTCGACCAGTCGCGTCCCCGCTCTGACGCGTCGACGCTGCGCCTCGGCCGGGGTGGCGAGATCCTCGGTGCAGACGACGTACGTGGCGGGCTTCTGCTGCCAGGCGATCTGGCGGGGTGCCTGGGTGAACGGCGCCAGGGATTGACGGGTGAGGCGGCTGACCGCCTGCTCGGTCGTGCTCTCGTCGCAGTCCTGGAGGAAGAGCTCCCGGATCATGTCGGGATCCACGCCGACGGTGCCGTCCTCGCCCGGCCGCAGCCACGGCGCCGGCGCTGAGCCGACGAGATCGGCCTGGGACTGTCCGGCGTCGGGCATCACCGAGGTCACGTACAGCAGCTGGGTGACGCGGTCGTCGGCACCGGCCTCGGTGATGATCATCCCGCCGTAGGAGTGGCCACAGAGGACGACGGGGCCGTCGACCCCGGCGATCGCCTCGCGGCACGCCCGGACATCGTCGTAGAGATCCCCGAGCGTGTCGCCGGTCTCGCCGCAGCTCGGCAGCGCCACCGCGATGGTGGGGACGCCGAGTACGGCGAGCGGCTGCGTCATCCGGCTCCACCACCACTCGGCGTCGCGGACGCACGCGCCATGAACGAACACCAGGGTCGTCATGTCCATCGTGAGTCCTCCGGGTCGGCCGCCATCGCGCGATGATGCGCTCGGTGGCGGGTGGTCGACATGTCCGCCACACCCAGGAGGCCCGGTCATGCACCTGCCCCGCAGGCTCCTCGCGATCGCGGCGACGGCCGCCTGCCTCGGCGCCGGGATCACCCCGGCTGCGGCCACGGTCGACACCCCGCCGCCGCAGCCGGGGGCGGGCTCACCCCCCGGCGCCAACGACTGGAGCTGCCGGCCGAGCTCCGCCCATCCCCGGCCGGTGGTCCTGGTCCACGGGCTCACCTCGAACATGGGCGAGAACTGGAGCTACATGTCGCCGCTGCTCGCCGCCGAGGGCTACTGCGTCTTCGCCCTCACCTACGGGGTCGATCCGCGGCTCCCCGTGCCCCCCTTCGATCAGAGGGGCGGGATGGTGCCGATGGAGCGGAGTGCCCCGGAGCTGGCCGCCTTCGTCGACCGGGTCCTCGCCGGCACCGGGAGCGCGCGGGTCGACATCGTCGGCCACTCCGAGGGCAGCCTGATGCCCGACTGGTACGTGCGCTTCCTCGGCGGCTCGGCGCGGGTGGCGCACTACGTCGGCATCACCCCGCTGTGGCACGGCACCAACCCGCTCGGGCTGGCGACCCTCGACGGGCTGGGACGGTCGCTCGGCCTCGCCGCGGTGTCGGGGGCGGCGGTCGGGCTGCTCTGCGGCTCGTGCCCGGAGTTCCTCACCGGCTCCGACTTCCTCGCCAGGCTGAGCGCGGGCGGCGGCCCCGCCGCCCCCGGGGTCACCTACACCAACCTCATGACCAGCCACGACGAGGCGGTGGTGCCCTACACCAGCGGTGTGCTCGACACCCCGGGGGTCACCAACATCGTGGTCCAGGACCAGTGCCCGAACGACCCGTCCGACCACAGCGCGATGGCCTTCGACCCGGTGGTCGCCCGCGACGTGCTCAACGCCCTCGACCCCGCCCACGCCCGTCCGGTGAGCTGCTGACCGCGATGGAGCCGTGCCTCTTCCAGACCGCGGTCGAGTCCGGTGACCCCGAGGCGGTGCGCGACAGCCTCAGCGCCGACACCGTGTTCAGCAGCCCGGCGGTCTTCTCCCCCTACCGCGGCCGCGACGCCGTCGCCACCGTGCTGGCGGCGGCCATCGACGTGTTCCAGGACTTCCGCTACACCGCCCGGATCGGCGAGGGCGACCACCGGGTGCTGGTGTTCGAGGCTCGGGTCGGCGACCGGAAGCTGCAGGGGGTCGACATCCTCCGGCTCGACCACGAGGGACTGGTCGCCGAGCTGACGGTGATGCTCCGGCCGCTGTCCGGGCTCGCCGCGATGGCCGACGCGATGCGCCAGCGGCTGGCCGCGGGCTAGCCCTCAGGCGCAGGAGCGGCTCACCACCAGCGCATTCGCCTCGGCGGTTCGTCGAAGCAGGTCCATCGTCCGAGGTCCTCTCGCACCCGAGTCCGGAGTCTACGGGGCGCGGAGCGAGCGGCGACGTCAGACTCGGTGCCCATGGAGATCTCGGAGCACATCGCCGTCCTCCGCCGCGAGGGCGAGCGCCTCGCCGCCGCGGCGGCCGCCGCCGGGCCCGACGCCCCGGTGCCGACCTGTCCCGAGTGGCGGGTGCGCGACCTGGTGCGCCACGCCGGCGGGGTGCACCGCTGGGCGGCGGCGCACGTCGCCGAGGGCCGTGCCCGGCGCATCGCCGACCTCGACGCGGTGGTCGCCGCCTGGCCGGGCGACGCCGAGCTGGTGGAGTGGCTCGGCGAGGGCTGTGCCCGGCTCGCCAGCGCCCTCGAGGAGGCACCGCCGGACCTCGCCTGCTACAGCTTCCTGCCCGCGCCCACGCCGCTGGCCTTCTGGGCGCGGCGCCAGGCCCACGAGACCGCCATCCACCGGGTCGACGCCGAGAGCGCGGTGGGGCGGGTCACGCCGTTCGATCCGGAGGTCGCCGCCGACGGCATCGACGAGCTGGTGATGGGGTTCGTCAGCCGTCCCGGGGGCCGGCTGCGGTCGGAGCAGGCATGCGCCCTCGCGATCGTCCCCACCAACTCCGGCTCCCGCTGGCGGGTGCTGATCCGGCCGGATGGAACCAGTGGCGTCCGCGAGGCGGGCGAGGCCGACTGCACCCTTCGCGGCGCCGCCTCGGACCTCCATCTCCTGCTCTGGAACCGGCGTGACGCCGGCGGCGTCGAGGTGCTCGGTGACGCCGGGCTGCTGGAGAGCTGGCGGAGCTCGGTGCAGATCCGCTGGCACTGATCAGGGGAGGAACCGGGTGACGGTGGTGCCCTCACCGGGCACGCTGGCGACCTCGACGCTGCCGCCGTGGGCCTCGACGACGTCGCGGACGATGGCCGGGCCCAGCCCCGAGCCGGGTGATCCGTCGCCCTTCACGAAGCGCTCGAGCACATGGGGGAGCAGCTCGGCGGGGATGCCCTCGCCGTCGTCGACGACGCTCAGCTCGACCCCGGTCATGGCGGCCGCGGGCCGGGCCACCACCCGCACCGACCCGCCCGGGGAGCTGTGGCGGAGCGCGTTGCTGACGAGATTGGACAGAACTCCGCGGAGCCGCGCCGGGTCGGCCTCCAGGGATGCCGGTGCGCCGGTGAGGTCGGCGGTCAGCGTGACCCCGGCGGTGGCGGCGGGGGGACGCCCGGCCTCGAGGGTGTCGTGGACGAGCACGGCGAGATCCACGGGCTCGCGCCGCAGCCGCAGCGCGCCCGCCTCGGTGAGGCCCAGGGTGGTGAGGTCGTCGACCAGCACCTCGAGGCTGCGCACCGCGTCGAGGATGGGGATCATCCGCTCGGGACCGGGCGTGGAGACGCCGTCGCTGACCGCCTCGGCCTGGCCGCGGATGATCGAGAGCGGGGTGCGCAGCTCGTGGGCCACCTCGGCGACCACCGACCGGCGCCGCGCCTCGGTGGCCTCCAGCCGGCCGCTCATCGAGTTGAAGGCGCGCGCCAGGCTGCGCAGCCCGGCGGGTCCGCGCTCGGGGACGCGCAGGCTGAGGTCGCCCGCCTCGATGCGGCCGGCCGCGTCCACCAGCCGCTCGGCGGGAGCGGCGAGCCGCCGCCCGGCGGCGACCGCGGCCACCAGCGCCAGGGCTCCGAGGAGCAGCCCGGCCACCGACACCAGCCGGGCGAAGGTGCCGGTGGCCACGATCCCCAGCGCGCTCGCCAGCAGCCACACCGCGCCGGCGACGGCGACGCCGAGCAGGGCGAGCACCAGGGTGAGGGCGCAGCCGGCGCGGCGCAGCATCCGGTGGGCGCCCCGACCGTCCGATGCGGTGACCACGGCGAACCCGCCGTGCTCGAGATAGTCGCGCACCAGCCGGACGATCTCGGGCTCGTCGTCGACCACCAGGATGGTCTTCACGGCGGAGATCGTAGACGGGTGCACGGCGCTGCCCCGGCGGTCACGCCGACACCCGTCTCCTCCGTCCGCGGCGCCGGCGATCGTCGCCAGCGCCCATCCGATCGCCAGGGGTGATCTGCGTTGCATCTCGGCTCTCCTCGAGCCGGCTGATTCCGGCAACTCCAGGCTCGGGCCGGGATGTGCAGAGGATGTGAACGCGATGCGGAGGTCTGCGCAGGGGGATGGCTGTCGGGTTCTCCCAGGAATCTCCCAGCCGATTGCCGGGATGGTCTGAGGGACGGTCCGCAGAGTGGGGTCACGGCCGGGACGCTCCCGGCGAGAACACCAGGAGACATCTGCATGGACGACCTCGACCACACCCCACCGGCGCCGCTGGAGCCCGCCCGCCCCACCCTCTTCGGCCTCGGCCGTCGCGGCGCCGCGGCGGTGACCGCCATCGGCCTGATGACCGGCGGCGTGCTCGGCGGCTACGTCGTCTCGCACGCGGCCACCGCGAGCACCGGCACCGCCACCCCCGCGCCGGGTGGCAGCTCGTCGAGTGGCACCGCGCCGAGCGGCACCTTCCACTCCAACGAGGATCCCACCCACGAGGCCGGCGAGAGCGCGGCCCGTGAGGCCCAGGAGAACTCGGGCCAGATGCCCGCGCCGCCCGCGAACGGCACCCCCGGCGGCTGACCCGCAACCCCCGACCCATCCCCCTTCCCGCAGCGCGGGGCGGGGGCCGGCACCGCGCCGGCCCCCGCTCTCCCGCCCCGCCAAGTCTGGTCCGAAAGTGTGAACCGCGGCGGTTCAGCGCCCCGGAGCCACCCCCCTCGGGGCCGCGGGCGGCTCCTCGAGCACTCTCTCGAGGGCACCGCGCACCACCCGGATCTCCTCCGCGCCGAGGCGACCGGAGAAGTGCGACGCGATCCCGCGCAGGTACACGGGCGCGGCCCGGCGCAGGGTGGCGCGACCGTCACGGGTGATGGTCGCGAACCAGGAGCGTCGATCCGCCGGATCCGGCTCGCGCTCCACCAGCCCCGCCTCGACCATCTCGTCGACGATCCGGCTCGCCCGGGTGCGGCTCACCACGACCCGCTCGCCGAGCTCGCTCATCCGCAGCCGCCGCTCGGGGGCGGAGTTCAGCACCAGCAGCACGTCATACCACGTCAGCGAGAGCCCACGCTCCGACTGCAGCTCGAGCTCGAGGCGCCCCACCAGCGCCGCGTGACACCGCCGCAGCGCCGCCCAGGCGGCAACTCCGTCCTCGTCCCGCATCGGCAGCAGGCTAGCACAGCATCGCGTGCGCCCGCATCTTGTGCGTCAGCACGCATATCGGTCCTCGCGGGGCGCCGCAGCCCGGCCCACGACCGGGTGGACGAGTGCGCCGAGGGCAGGGAGGACCGGATCGGCGCCGGCCTCCCCGCCGAGAGCGGCGTCGCCGCCGCTCGTCGACTTCGGGGCGGCCGCGGCACGCGGCCTCATACTGGCGGGCGATGCCCCTCTTCCGCCGGCGCCGCGAGCCGCCGCCCGAGCCCGAGCCGGAGCCGGAGCGCGAGCCGCCGGCGTCCGAACCCGGGTACTGGCAGCGCATCCTCGAGACCGACCAGCAGCGGCTGCTCCGCAGGTGTGTGACCGACGACCTGCGCGGCCGCGGCCACGTGCCCCGCATGGAGGGCTCCGTCGTGGTCATCGACCGTGCCTCGGGCCCGCTGGTGCTGGGCCTCGACAACCTCGCGCAGGTCTGCGCGCAGCACCCCTCCGGCGACTGGCCGGAGCTGGTGCGCGCCCACTTCGACTCGATGCCGCTGCGCGAGCTGCCGCTTCCTCCCGACTTCACCAGCGCGAGGGCGATGCTCCGCGTCCGCCTCCACGGCTCCGACACCAACCTCGGCGAGGCGCTGCGGCGGCCGCTGACCGATTCGGTCGCGGTCGTGCTGGTGCTCGACTACCCGCGAGCGATCCAGTCGGTGTCGTCCGAAACTCTGCAGGACTGGGGCGTCTCCGAGGACGAGGCGTTCTCCGCCGCGGTCGAGGGCACCTGGGCCGAGCCGGTGCCGGAGCGCGAGCAGGTCGGCGACCCCGAAGCCGCGGGATTCACGGTGCTCCACGGCGAGTCGTTCTACACCGCGTCGCACGTGCTCCACCTCCCCACCCTGATGCACGACCTGCCGCCCGCCGGGGCGCTGCTGGCGATCCCCAACCGGCACCTGGTCGGCGTCCACCTGCTGCGCAGCGCCTCCGGAGCGCTGGGCGCGGTGGGCGCGATGATCCCCTTCGCCGCCGACTTCCATCAGCGCGGGCCGGGGGCGATCTCACCGGGGCTGCTGTGGTGGCGTGACGGGGGCTTCGTCGACCTGCCGGTGGTGCGGCGCACCGACCGTGCCGAGCTCCATCCGCCGGAGGAGTTCACCGCCCTGCTCGACACCCTGCCCTGAGGGTGGCGGCCAGCCACGCCCCGCACAGGAGGTAGCCGGCGAGCACGTCGCTGGGGTAGTGCACCGCGAGGGCGATGCGCGAGAAGCCCACGACCAGCACCAGCGCGGCGGCGACGGCGACGGCGGTGATCCGCACCCCGCGGCTCGCGGTGGTGAGCACCACGACGGCGGCGACGGCGCCGTAGAAGGCGAGCGCCTCGCCGGCGTGCCCGGAGGGGAAGCTCGTGCCCCGCGCGTCGAGGAGCGCGTGGAGGGGGCGCGACCGGTCCACCAGCAGCTTCACCGACTGGACGAGGACGGCGGCTCCGAGGCTGCTCACCGCGATCACCGCGAGCGCGACCTGACCGCGGCGGAGCAGCACCACCGCCAGGGGGATGCCGAGGCCGGCCACGACGACACCCGACCCGAGCCAGGTGACCACCCGCATCGCGGCGACCAGGCGGCCGTCCTCGTGGATGGCCAGGGCCTCCACCGCGGCGGCGTCGGCGTCGCGGACGTGCGGCACCAGCAGCACCCCCAGGCCCCAGCCGAGCAGCACCAGGCAGAGGAGGACGGCGGCGAGCGCCGCCACCGTCGCCGGCCTAGCCATGCTCGACGTCGACGAAGCTCTGGGCCACCGCCACCCGCAGCCCCTCGGCGGCGAGCAGGAAGTCGCCGGGGATGTTGCCGGCGAACTCGCCGTCGAGGATGACCCCCTGGGGGGTGTCGCTGTGGACGCGCAGGCCGCCGGTGTGCTCGAGGAGGAGGCCGCGGGGCAGCCGGTTGCGGCGGAACACCACCGACACCGCGGCGGCGATCAGGCGGTGCAGGGGCATGTCCTCGACGGCGAGCACGTCGAGGCGCCGGTCGTCGACGTCCGATCCGGGGAGCGCCAGCCGCAGCCAGCCGCCGAAGATCGGCGCGTTGACCACGGAGAGGTGGATGACGGTGGTCTCGACCCGCCGGCCGTCGAGCTGGAGCGTGCAGGTGAAGGGGTTGCGGTGCCGGAGCGCGACCAGCGCGGCCACGGCGTAGGTGAGATGGCGGAGGCGCCGCCGGATCGTCGGCCGGGTCGCCAGCTTGGCGAACTCGACGTCGATGCCCATGGCGGCGGCGTGGACGAAGTGGCGGGCGGGCGCACCGGGGGTCACGAACTGGCCGACGTCGACGGTGGCCACCTTGCCCTCGACGAGCACGCGCACCGCGTCCTCGACCCGGGAGGGGATGCCGAGGCTGCGGGCGACGTCGTTCGACGTCCCCAGGGGGAGGATGCCCAGCACCGCGCCGGTGTCGGCGACGCAGCCGACCACCGCTCCCACGGTGCCGTCCCCCCCGGCGGCGACGATCAGCGGCCGCTCGGGCTCGGGCCGCGCCGCCCATCGGTCGACCCTGGCGAGCTCACGGATGTCCACCTCGTCGACGATCTCGAGCCCGGTGCGGACGAGGGCGTCGCGGGCGGCGCCGAGCAGCCGCGCCGCCCTTCCGGCATTCGGATTGCTGACCAGGACGGCGGTGCGCGGAAGCTGCGACATGGGCGGACCCAGGCTACCGCTCGGACCGGCGATCACGCCCCGGGGCCTGATCGGTGACACTGGAGTCGATGAAGGAGCAGTCCGAGGCGCTGGAGCGCATCACCGGCTCGCTCGCACAGCTGCGGTCGTCCACCCCGGCCGAGGTGCGGGACATGACCGAGCGCCCGTACGCCGTGACCGCGAACCTCGCCCGCTGGCTGGTCGTGAACCGCAGCGACCTCGCGGACACCGAGCTCAGGGCGCTCTTCGACGCCGTCGAGCGCCAGCTGCTCGCGGGCAGCAGACCGGTCCGCGAGCTGGTGGCCGAGGGGCTGCTCGAGGACCTGCAGACCCTCGGCGCCAAGCAGGGGACGCCCGACGAGGCGTGGGTCCAGCACCTCGGCGCGCGGACGCTGCAGACCTGGCGGCTGATCCAGGACCTCTGGGCGGGGCGCATCACCGCCGAGGACTACCGCCGCCGGCTGTGATCTGCGCGCCCGCGCCGGGATCCTCCCGGGGAGCGCCGCTGGCGACCCCGATCGGATTCGAACCGACGATCTCCACCTTGACAGGGTGGCGTGTTAGGCCAGGCTACACCACGGGGCCGCGGGCGCTGCGGGGATGATAGCACCGGCCTCCGGCGGCCTCAGCCGGCATCCCGACGCCGCGGACCGCCCGCCTCCGTAGAATCGTCCGAGATGCAGCTGTACGACACGGCGGCACGCACGGTGCGGCCCCTCGAGCCCGCCGGCGACCCCGTGAGCCTCTACGTCTGCGGCATCACGCCCTACGACGCCGCCCACCTCGGCCACGCCTTCACCTACCACGTCTTCGACGTGATCACCCGGCGGCTGCAGGCGGCGGGCCGGGAGGTGCGGAGCGTCCGCAACGTCACCGACATCGACGACGACATCTTCCGGGTCGCCCGCGAGCGCGGCGTCGACGCCCGGGCGCTGGTCGCCTTCCAGGTGTCCCGCTTCGACATGGAGATGGCGAGCATCGACATCCTGCCGGTGACGGTGCCGTACGCCTCGGCGCACGTCCCCGAGATGGTCGACTGGATCGGCCGGCTGGAGGCCGCCGGCTTCGCGTACCCGCGGGACGGCCGGGTGTACTTCGACACCGCCCGGTTCGACCGCTACGGGAGCCTCAGCGGCCTCGACCGCGAGCAGATGATCGCGCTCAGCCGCGAGCGCGGCGCCGATCCCGACGACCCCCGCAAGCGCGACCCGCTCGACTTCATCCTGTGGCAGCCCTCGCTGCCCGACGAGCCGCACTGGCCCAGCCCCTGGGGCGACGGCCGTCCCGGCTGGCACATCGAGTGCTCGGTGCTCGCCACCCGCGAGCTGGGCGAGACCGTCGACATCCACGGCGGCGGCGACGACCTCGTCTATCCCCACCACGAGTCGGAGATCGCCCAGACCGAGGCGCTCCAGGACCATCCCCTCGCCCGGCACTGGGTGCACGTCGCGATGGTGCAGCTCGACGGCGTGAAGATGAGCAAGTCGCTCGGCAATCTGGTGTTCGTCCGCGACCTGGTCGCCAGGGCGCACCCGGGGGCGGCCCGGCTGGTGCTCGCGGCCCACCACTACCGCACCTCCTGGTCGTACACCGAGGACGACCTCGAGGCCGCGCGGCAGCGCCACCACCGGTGGTCCACGGCGTTCGGCGAGGACGAGCGGCTCGGGCTGACCATCGACCCCGAGGAGGCCGCCGCCGCCGAGAGCGACTTCTTCGCCCGGCTCGACGACGACCTCGACACCCCGGGGGCGCTGCTCGTGCTCGACCGGATCGCCACCGGAGCGAGCCGGTCTCAGGCGGGCGCCGGGGTTCCGGTGGCGCCGCTGATGGCGCGGCTCAGCGGGGTGATCGGGGTGGAGCTGGACCGCATCGTCACCCGGGAGCTGACCACCCCGCACTCGGCGAGCTGAGCGGGCGGCGCAGCGCCTCGGCGACCCGGCGCAGCTCCTCCATGAGCTCGCCGAACTGCGCGAACGTGAGCGACTGGGGACCGTCGCTGAGCGCCTCGTCGGGGTTCGGATGCACCTCGACCATGAGCCCGTCGGCGCCGCTGGCGAGGGCGGCGAGGGCCATGGGGGCGACCAGGTGGCGGTGCCCGGTGGCGTGGGAGGGGTCGACGACGATGGGCAGGTGGGAGAGCGAGCGCACCAGCGGCACCGCGCTGAGGTCGAGGGTGTTGCGGGTCGCGGTCTCGAAGGTGCGAACGCCGCGCTCGCAGAGGACCACGTCCCGGTTGCCGTGGCTGACCACGTACTCGGCGCTGAGCAGCCACTCCTCGACGGTGTTGCTGAGGCCGCGCTTCAGCATCACCGGCCTGCCCGCCTGCCCGACCGCCTCGAGGAGCGAGAAGTTCTGGGCGTTGCGGGTGCCCACCTGGAGCATGTCCGCGCTGGCGGCGACGAGCTCGACGTCGGCGGGGGTGAGCACCTCGGTGACCACCGGCAGCCCGGTCGCCTCCCGCGCCCGCACCAGCAGCTCCAGCCCGGCCGCGCCGAGCCCGCGGAACGAGTACGGGTTGGTGCGCGGCTTGTAGGCGCCGCCGCGGAGCATCACCGCGCCGGCGGCGCGCACCGCCCGCGCGGTGGAGGTCAGCTGGACCTCGTCCTCGACCGCGCAGGGGCCGGCGATCACCGAGAACTCGGTGCCGCCGAAGCGGACCCCGCCGACGTCGACCACGGTGCGCTCGGGCTGCCACTCCCGGCCCACCTGCTTGTACGGCTTGCTGACGGGGATGGCGTCGAGCACCCCGGGCAGGCCGACGACGTGGTCGCGCACCCCGATCGGGTTGGCGCCCAGCACCCCGATCGCCAGCCGCTCGGCCCCGGGCAGCTCGATCGGCTGGTAGCCGTGCTGGCGCACGTGGGCGAGCACCGTGTCGATCTCGGCGCGGGTGGCCTGCGCCCGCATGAGGATGAGCATGGCGAGGTCATCCTCGCAGATCGCCACGGGGGGGGCGCCGCAGGTGCGCCGGAGGTGGTCCGGCGCATACGATCGGAGCACCCCATGGCGACAGTGGCTCGCGCCGTCCGGCGTCTCTCCACCCGCAACTCGGGACCCGTTCTCGACCTCCTCGACGGCGACCCGGTCGGCAACGCGTTCCTGCGCAGCGAGCTGCGCCTGGGAGCGCTGAGCGGGAGCGGCTGGTGGGGGGTGGAGCACCGCGGGCTGATCACCGCGGCGCTCCTCGCCGGCGCCCTGGTGATCCCGTGCGTCCCCGACCAGGACGACGCCGAGATGCTCGCCGGGGTGCTCGACCGCCACTCGCCGCCGCGGATGATGGTGGGACGGCGCGAGCAGGTCCACGCCCTCCACCGCGCCCGGCGGCTGGCGCCGGAGCCCCGCGAGGTGCGCGACCCCCAGCCGCTGATGGCGGTGTACCGCGGCCGGCTCCGGGGCAGTCCCAGCCCCGCGGTGCGCCGCGCCGAGCCCGGCGACCTCGACCTGCTGGTGGTGGCGGCGGCGGCGATGCACCGCGAGGAGATGGGCATCGACCCGCTCGCGATCGACCCCGCCGGCTGGCGAGCCCGGATGGCGGTGCTCATCGACCGGGGCTGGAGCTGGGTGTGGATCGAGGGCGGCGAGGTGCTCTTCAAAGCCGAGCTCAGCGCCTGGACCGCGGAGGTGGTGCAGGTGCAGGGCGTGTACACGGCGCCCTCGGCGCGCGGCCGCGGCATCGCCACCGCCGGCCTCGCCGCGGTCTGCTCGGCACTCCACGACGAGGTGCCCACCTGCTCGCTCTACGTCAACCACTTCAACGTTGCGGCGCGGCGCGTCTACACCCGGCTCGGGTTCGAGACCGTCGGCGAGTTCGCCACGATCATCCTCTGAGCGCTGACGCGCTCACCGGTGAGGGGGCCTCCCCCAGGCCATCATCTCCTTCGTCGATGACAGCCTTCCCCCTGCATCCTCTGAGCCCTCCCCAGCCAGGGGTGATCGCCGTAGACCGCGGTGGTACCGTAGACTCCCGTGATCGAAGCCCGTGCCACCGCCACCATGCCGGTGCCCCCGGACGAGGTGTTCGCGGCGGCGACCGATCTCGAGCACGCCGACTGGCTCCCCGCCGTCCGCGGCATGCGCCGCATCGAGGGCTCGGCGCTCGGGGTGGGCTCGCGCCACGCCGTCGAGGTGGGCCTGATCGGCCGTCATCTCAGCGGCGTGCTGGTCGCCCGCGAGATCGACCCTCCGCGCCGCGCGCAGTACGTGCTCGAGGAGGGGATGGACCTCACCATCACGATCACGGTGACCCCGACCGCCGGGGGCTCGACCCTCGAGCTGGTCGCCGCCTACTCGGTGGGCGGGGGCCCGCTCTCCGGAGCGGTCGAGCGCGCCAGCGCGGGGGCGGCGCGCCGCGAGGTCGCCCGCGCCGTCGAGCAGTTCGCCGCGCGCTTCGGCCGCAAGGCGGGGCGGGTGCCGGGATGAGGGACCCGGGGGTCGACACCGCCCTCGACAGCCTCGCCGCACAGGTGCGCACCCGGCCGCCGCTGCCGCTCGAGGAGGTCGCGGAGCTGCTCGGCGAGGTGCGCCGCGAGGGCGCGGGTGACCCCAGGACGGCGCTGGTGGAGCACCACCTGGGCATCGCCCTCGACGCCGCCCTCGCCCGCGCCAACTCCGGTGTCGACGTCGGCGACCTCTACCAGGAGGCGTCGATCGCGGTGGTCACCGCGGTCGGCGAGTACGCGGCGCGCAGCGGCGACGCCGCCGGGCTTCGCGGCTACGTGTGCCGGGTGGTCGACCTCTTCGTGGACGCCGCCGTCGAGCGCGAGCTGACCGAGCGCAGGACCGTCGAGGCGCTGGTCGAGGACAGCCGCCTGCTCGACCTCGCCGAGGTGGAGATGCGCACGCAGCTGGGCCGGGACGCCACCTCGCTGGAGCTCGCCGCGGTGCTCGGCTGGCCGCTGGAGCGGGTGACGGTGATCGGCGACCTGCTGGCCGAGGCCCGGGCGCAGAACGACGCCAGCCTGCTGCCGTTCCTCGACGATCTCGACGACATCGACGACCTCGACGACGACGCCGACGCCGAGGGTCACCGGCGCCGGGCGTGAGCTCACTCGAGGAGCAGCTGGGGCGCTGGCTCTCCGCCGGGCTGCTCGATGACGCGACGGTGGCGGCGATCCGCGAGCACGAGGCCCGTCGCACCCGTGCCGGCGACCGGCGGGACCGCTCCCGGGTCAGCCTCCAGGAGGTGATCGCCTACGCCGGCGTGGCCCTCGCCCTCGCCGGCGGCGCGCTCTTCGTCAGCCTCCACCGTGACGACCTCGGCCTGCCCGGACGGCTCGCCGTCGAGGTGGTGGTGATCGCCGCCGCGCTGGCCGCCACCGCCACGCTGCTGCGCGGCGGCGAGGCCGGGCGCCGGGCGGCGGCGGGCAGCCTGATGGTCGCGATCTTCGGCGCCGGGCTCGCCGTCGGCGACGCCGCCGCAACCGGCGGCTGGTTCACCGTCCACCACCTCCACCCCGCCTACGGCACCTACGCCCCCGCCTACGACGAGGTCGACCGCATCGGCAACGCCGCGGCGGGCTTCGCGGTGGTCGCCGTGCTCGCCCTCGCCGCCACCTGGTGGATGCGCAGCGGGCTGCTCGCCCTGGTCCTCGCCGCCGGGGCCTTCGGCGCCACCTTCGACGCGCTTGGCTCTCGACACGCCGACGGCACCGCCTGGGCGCTGGCCTCCTGCATCCCCGGGGCGCTGCTGGTCGTGGTCTCGTTCACCCCCCGCCTCCGCGACCGCGCCGCCGGAGAGGTGCTCCGCTTCTGGGGAACGGTGCTGCCGGCCACGATCCTGCTCATCCCCGGGGAGTGGCTGGTGATCCTGCTCACCGCCCTCGCCGCGGCGATCAGCGCGGCGGCGCTGCTGGCCTCGCCGGCGCTGAACAGCAACGCCCTCGCGGTCGCCGGCGGCCTCGGCCTCTTCGGCCTGGTCGTCGACATCGGGGTGCGCTGGTTCTCGGGCCCGCTGGGCCTCCCGCTGGTGCTGATCGGCGTCGGCCTGGCGCTGATCGGCGTCGCCGCCCTCATCCAGCGCATCGTCAGCGCCAACCGCACCCGCGCGGCGGACAGCGCGGCCCCCGCCTAGCTTAGCTAAGCTAGCGCAGGTCGTCCCCCCTCCAGTCCAGGTCGCGCAGACCCGGGGCGGAGGCGCCGCGACGGGGGGCGCGGTCGCCGAAGCGGCGGTGGAGGTCGTCGAGGACGCGGTCGAGCTTCGACTCGCGCGCCACCTCGGCGTCGAGCAGGTCGAGCTGTCCGGCGTCGGCGAGCGAGCTGGTGCCGATCCCGAGCAGCCGCAGCGGCTCGCCGTCCCAGGCGGTGGTGAAGAGCTCGAGGGCGGCAGCCGCGATCAGCCGGTCGGCGTCGACCGGCGCCGCCAGGGTGCGCTGCCGGCTGCTGGTGACGAACCGCGAGTCGCGGAGCTTGAGGCTCACCGTCGCCGCGGTCCAGCCGCCGCCGCGGAGGCGGCGGCCGACGTCGGCGGAGAGCTGCCGGATCCGGTCCTCGAGGAGATGGCGGTCGCCCACGTCCTCGACGAAGGTCTCCTCGCGGGTGACGCTCTTCGGCCGTCCGGGCACCGTCACCGGGGCGTCGTCGATCCCCCGGGCGCGGCGCTGCAGCGAGCGCGACGCGGCCTCGCCGAGGCGGCGGCGCACCGCGTCCTCGGGGAGGGCCGCGAGCCCGCCGAGGGTCGAGACCCCGAGCCCGCCCAGCGCGGTCTCGGCGGCGGGGCCGAGGCCGGGGAGGGCGCGCAGCGGCAGCGGTGCCAGGAACCCGGCCTCCTCGCCGGGGGCGACCACCACCATCCCCCGCGGCTTGCGCACCTCGGACGCGATCTTGGCGACGGTCTTCGAGGTGGCCACGCCGAAGGAGGCGTGGAGCCCGCACTCGGCGAGAATGCGGTCGCGGATCTCGGCCGCGATCGCCGGCGGCGGGCCGAAGCGCCGCTGCGAGCCGGTGACGTCGAGGTACGCCTCGTCGAGGGAGAGGGGCTCGACCTGCGGGGTGTAGCCGCGGGCGATGCCGAAGACCTGGGCGGAGGCGGCGCGGTAGGCGGGGAAGTCGACGGGCAGCACCACCGCGGTGGGGCACAGCCGCAGCGCGGTGACCAGCGGCATCGCCGAGCGCACCCCGAAGGCGCGCACCTCGTAGGAGGCGGCGCTCACCACCCCGCGACGGTGGTCGGGGCCGCCGCCGCCGACGATCACCGGACGGCCGCGCAGCTCCGGCCGGCGCAGCTGCTCGACCGATGCGTAGAAGGCGTCGAGGTCGAGGTGGATGACGGCGCGGGGCCACACGTCGGGAGCCTGATCAGACCGCGGGCGGAAGCTCCCGCCGGCGGCGGCGCCGGGGAATCCGCAGCGGCTCCTCGGAGAACTCGTCGTAGACCTCGGTGAAGCGGCGCCGGGCCCGGAAGAGCAGCGACTCGACCGCGGAGATCGAGAGGTTCATGCGCTCGGCGATGTGCGGGTAGTCCATCCCCTCGAGCTCGCGCAGCGCGAGGATGCGGCGGTAGCGCTCGGGCAGGTGCTCGATCACCCGCACGATGAGCAGCCGGATCTCGCGGCGCTCGGCGGCGCGCTCCGGGTGGCCCTCGTGGTAGCCCTCGAGCGCCCGGTGCAGCTCCTCCGCGGGGGAGGCCTGCTCCTGGTAGTGCTGCATGGTGCGCAGCCGGCGGTGCTCGTCGATGGCGAGGTTGGTGGTGGTGCGGTGCAGCCAGGCGCGCACCCGGATCTCACCCTCGTGGGAGAGCAGCTGGCGGGCCAGCCGCAGGAAGGCCTCCTGGGCGATGTCCTCGGCGCGGTGGGGGTCGATGATGATCCGCCGCGCCAGCATCTCGACGTAGCGGTGGTGGTCGCGGTAGATCGACTCGAAGGCGAAGACGTCGCCGGCCCGGAAGGCGCTCACCAGCGCGGCGTCGGGGTCGGGCTCGGCGTCGCGGTCGGGCCAGCCGCCCTGGTGCGAGAACGGGGCGAGCGCGCTCACACCGAGGAGGTCCCGGCCTCGGCCGCGGGGGCGGCGGGACGCCGCGAGGCGAGCCACTCCTCGATGTCCGACTCCCGGAGGTAGCCGGCGGCGATCAGCAGCTCGGTGTAGCCGACCCCGAGGTGGGGCGCGGCGCGCCGGAGCACCCAGGGCGGCGGGTTCTCCTTGTTCTTGTTGATCGCCTGGTAGAAGTAGATCTGGTTGAGGTCGCAGAGCAACGCCAGGCGATGGAGGGAGATGCCACGCTCGCGGCACCTCTCCTTCAGGTAATCGCGGAAGTCCACGAGCCCTCCCTTTCCCCCGACCGCGCCCGCCGCGGCTCTGAACCGGGTCCCGAGTATAGCGATCGCCTAAGAAGGCGTCGGGAGCCGTCTCATCTACGTCAACAGGAAAATCCCTCAGGTCTTGCGGTGGCCCTCGACCAGCGCGACCACCCCGGCGAGCCGGTCGAGGACGGCGTCGGGCGCGGTCTGGCCGCCGGGATCGGCATGGTGCTCGCGGAGCAGGGCGGCCCGCATCCCCACGGCGTGGGCGCCGTCGACGTCCTCGCGGCCGCGGTCGCCGACCATCAGGGTCTCCTCGGGGCGGGCGCCGAGCTCGGCGAGGGCGCGCTCGAAGATCACCGGCGAGGGCTTGCGCCAGCCCACCGCGCTGGAGAACACGGCGGCGTCGAGCAGCGGCAGCAGGCCGAGCCGGGCGAGCTGGTCGTGCATGCTCGCCGCCCGGTAGGGGGCGTTCGAGACCAGCCCCAGGCGCAGCCCCCGGCGGCGCAGCTCGCGCAGGGTCGGGACGGTGCCGGGGGCGACGCTGATCCCCTCCACCCAGGCCTCCTGCTCGAGGCGGCGGACGTCGTCGAGCAGCGCCGCGGTGAGCTCGAGGCCGAGGGCGCGGTAGGCGGCGGCGGTGACCGGTTCGAGGTCGATCTCCTCGAGACCGCCGCCCCGCTCGTGGGCCTCGACCGCCGCCTCGACGACGTCGTGGACGGCGGTGAGCAGCCGCGCCCCCTCGGGGACGGCGACCCCGAGCCGGGCGGCGAGCATGCCGGAGATCCGCTCGTGGGCGCGCTCGAGGGCGGCCTCGGGGCGCCGGTAGGTGACCAGGGTGAGTCCGTAGTCGAAGAGGACCACGGCCGGGGGCGGGCCGTCCAGCCCTCCGCTCATCCCACCCAGGGGTCGTCGGAGCGGCGCCGGGCGATCAGCGCGGCAGCCGCCCCGGCGCCCACCCCGTTGTCGACGTTGACCACCACCAGCCCGGGTGCGCAGCCCTGGAGCATGGAGAGCAGTGCCGCGCGGCCCCGGCCGCCGGCGCCGTAGCCGGTGGAGACGGGCAGCCCGATCACCGGCAGCCCGGCGAGGCCGGCGACCACCGACGCCAGGGCCCCGTCCATCCCCGCCGCCACCACGAGGGCGCCGGCGCCGGCGCCGAGCATGGCGGCGAGGGGGGCGAAGAGCCGCTCCAGGCCGGCCACGCCGACGTCGACCGCGGTGGTGGTGGCGCAGCCCGCCGCCTCGCAGACCATCCGCACCTCGGCGAGCGGCTCGATGTCGGAGGTGCCGGCGGCGAGCAGGCCGACCAGGCCCCGCCGGACCGGCTCCACCGCGTCCGCGGCCACCAGCCGGCAGGAGCGGCGGCCGTGGGCGTCGAGGCGGGCCCCCCGGGCCACCGCCACCGCCTCGACGGCGCGGCGGTGGCGGGGACGCATCCGGCTCACGCACGCCGAGCCGGTGCGCTCGAGCAGGGCGGCGGTGATCTCCGCGACCTCGTCGGGATGCTTGGGGCCGGCAAACACCACCTCGGGGATGCCGGTGCGCATCCGCCGGGCGAGGTCGAGGACGGCGCTCTCGCCGAGGCGTTCCACCCCCTGGCCGCGGAGCAGCCCGACCGCATCCTCGGGGCTCAGCTCGCCGCGAGCGACGCGGTGGAGGAGCTCGAGCACCCGAGTAGCTTAGCGGGGCCGCCACCATGGCCCGGTGCAGCCGCCCCGCATCCCCCTGAACCGGCCCACCCGGGTGGGCACCGAGCTCGGCTACCTCGAGGAGGTGCTCGCCGGCGGCCACCCCGGCGGCGACGGTCCCTTCGGACGCCGATGCGAGGCGATGCTCGAGGCGCTGCTCGGCGGCGGCCGGGTGCTGCTGACCACCTCGGGCTCGCAGGCGCTCGAGCTCGCCGCACTGCTCCTCGACCTCGGCCCCGGCGACGAGGTGCTGGTGCCCGCCTTCAGCTTCCCCTCCACCGCCGGCGCCTTCGCGCTCCGCGGCGCCCGGCCGGTCTTCTGCGACATCCGCCCCGACACCCTGAACCTCGACGAGTCGGGGCTGGAGGCGCTGGCCGGCGGTCGCACCCGCGCGGTGGTGCCGGTCCACTACGGCGGGGTCGGCTGCGAGATGGAGGCGATCGCCGCGGCCGCCGCCCCCCGGGGCCTCGCCGTGGTCGAGGACAACGCCCTCGGGCTCGGCGGCAGCCGCCACGGCCGCGCCCTCGGCAGCCTGGGGACCCTCGCCGCGCTCAGCTTCCACGAGACCAAGGCGGCGAGCTGCGGGGTGGGCGGGGCGCTGGTGGTCAACGACCCCGCCCTGGCGGCGCGGGCCGAGGTGCTCCGCGACCGCGGCACCAACCGGGCCCGGCTGCTCCGCGGCGAGGTCGATTGCTACACCTGGCAGGAGGCGGGCACGGGCTGCGCCCCCTCGGAGCTGCTCGCCGCGGTGCTCCTCGCCCAGCTGGAGGCGCTGCCCCGGCTGCTCGACCGGCGCCGGCGCGCCTGGGAGGCCTACCGGGCGTCACTGGCGCCATGGGCGGCGGAGCGGGAGGTGGGACTGCCGGTGGTGCCTGAGGGATGCGTGCCCGGCTACACCGTCCTCGCGCTGCTCCTCCCCGGCCCCGAGCGCCGGGCCGGGCTGATCGCCCGCCTCGCGGACCGCGGGATCGAGGCCTCGTTCCACTACCAGCCGCTCCACCTCTCCCCGGCGGGGCGGCGGCTGGGCGGCCGGCCCGGCGACTGCCCGGTGACCGAATCGGTGTGCGAGCGGCTGCTGCGCCTGCCCCTCCACGCCGATCTCGGCGACGCCGGGGTGGAGCGGGTGGTCGAGGCGCTCGCGGAGGCCTGGTGAGCTCGCCTCCCCGCCGCCACCACCGCCACCACCGCCACCACCGCCACCGCCGCCACGGCCGCGCCGGCCCGAGGGACGGCGGCGGCGGCGGCGGGCTCCGGTGCTCGTCCCCTCGGCCGGCGGCGGTCCGGCGGCGGCGGCGGCGGCCTCCGGGGGCCGCCTGTGCCGGCGCTGCGGCTGCTGCGGCTGCTGCTGCTGCTGGGGGGGAGGGGCCGCCGGCGCGCCCTGGCCGCCACCCCGCCCGCCACGGCCGCGGCGGCGGCCGGTCGTCGTCTTGCCACGGGGCCCTCCGAAGCGGTCGAAGAAGGCCGCCACCGGGTGCTTCGCCGACGGCGTGCCCGCCACCGCGTCGGGGTTGGCGGCGATCCGGGCGGCGTACTCGGCGAGCAGCTCGTCGAGCGGGCGCTTGTTCTTCGAGGCGGGCGCGACGTTCTCCGCCCAGGGCTGGTACTTGGCGGAGTTCTCCGGGCTGACCGGGTCGCCGAGGTCGGGGATCTGCTCGAGGACGCTGTCGATCGCCCGCTGGACCAGGCTGTCGGCGTCGCCGGCGGCGGTCACCTCGCCTCCTCCAGCGGGGGCAGCAGGCCGGCGAGGGCGAGGCCGCCGAGGGTCTTGCAGTCGGTCTGACCGGTGCGGACCAGCTCGGCCAGCTCGCCGGGCTGGAAGATGCGGACGTCGAGGAGTTCGTCGGGGTCGGTCGCCGCGGCTCCCTCGGAGAGCCCCTCGGCACGGAAGAACCAGAGGATCTCGCGGGAGTACCCGGGGGAGACGCAGGCCTCGCCGAGCGCCCGCCAGCCGGCGGCGGTGTAGCCGGTCTCCTCCTGCAGCTCGCGCCGGGCGGTGACCGCCGGGTCCTCGCCCTCGTTGCGGGTGCCGGCGGGGATCTCCCAGAGCGCCCCCTCGCAGGCGTGCCGCCACTGGCGGACCAGCAGGATGCCGCCCGCGGAGACGGTCGCCACGATGGCGACCGCCCCGCGGTGATGCACGATCTCGCGCCGCGCCTGGTGCCCGTCGGGCAGCCTCACCTCGTCCTCGTAGACGTGGAGCAGGCGGCCGTCGTAGACGGGCCTGCGAGACACCAGCGTCTCGCGCAGGTGGTCGACGGCGCTCGAGGTATCCGCGCTCACGCGCGGAGTCTGCGATATCTCCGGCCCCGGGCGCGGCCCGGTCCGGGTGAGGGTCTGTCCGTCAGGCGCAGCCCCATGCGCGGGCGCCGCCGTGGGACAGCATGGTCGCGGTGATCTCCGCCTGCTGGGACGGGTCCCAGATGTCGGTCCCGCCATGGGCGCGGAAGGTCGACATGAGGAACTGGAAGATCCCGTAGTAGGGCCCCACCGGGTTGAAGGCGTGGGGACGGAGGCCGGATTCGCACCGTGCGATCTTCACCATCCAGTCCGGGGACACTCCGTGGCGCGCCGCGGCGGCCCGGATGATGCCCTCGACCGAATCAGGTGCGAGCACGGGTCCGACCGGGAGGCCCAGAGCGGCCGCGGGAGTGGTCGCCGGGCGAGCGGGCCTCGGCGCCCTGTGGGGCGGGCTCAGGATGGGAAGAGCCGTCGCTGTCGGATCGGGAAGACCCACCTGGGGGTCGCGTACGAGGAGCGGCTTGATGGAGCGCTCGAGGCCCGTGACGCTGGCGGGGGCCACGAAGGCCACCTGCTGGGATACGGTCGCCGCGGCCAGGTGGCTCCGGGCGACGATGGCGAAGATCGGGGCGAGGAGAAGGACGAAGAGTCCCGCCATCACGCCCCGCGTTCGTTGTGGCAACCGCAAATACAAACCTCCCAAAGACTTCTGTTCCCCCCTTCTCGGTGCACGCGCACTCAGCGGACGCGACGGAGGTGGAGCCCTGCGACATCCACCACTGTCTCGGGTGGGATCGCCGCTCCCGGACTCCGGTCCTCACAACCCGGGCACGAGAGATCGGCGAGCGGCGGATGAGAGGGCTAACCGGCCGCGTCGGCGGCACCCTATCACAGGTATCCCGCTCAACGCCAACCCCAACCTGTGGGGGGCGGGTGCCGCGACACCGCCGCGGTGAGCCTGTCAACGGAACGTTGGTGCGCGGTGTCCGATCCTCGACGGGGGCGAACATACGATCTGCGCCATGCCCCCCTCGCGGGTGTGGCCGCGCCCGACGCTCCCCGGCCGCCGCCTCGCCCTCACCGCGATCGCGCTCGCCTGCGCGCTGGTCGCAACCGTCCCCGGGGCCCTCGTCGACGCCGGCCGGCCGCTGCCGGAGACCGCCGTCGCCGCCCCCGTCGCCGACCCCCTCACCGGCCCGGCGGTCCCGGCGGCGAGCATCGAGGACACCGCCGACGGCGCCGGCGTCCCGCTCGCCGACCTCCTGCTCCCCGGCAACGACGACCGCCTGCTGTCCGCCCTGCCCCACGACGGCGTCGACGTCCGCCGCCGCTCCGGGCCGCGCCTGGTCGTGCCCATCCTCATGTACCACTACATCCGGGTGAACCCGGTGGCGCACGACCGCCTCGGCGCCAGCCTCTCGGTGACCCCGCGCGACTTCGCCGCCCAGATGGCGCTGCTCCACCACGCCGGGGTGACCACGGTGACCCTGGACGACGTGGTCACCGCGCTCGGCGGCGGCCGGCCGCTGCCGCCGCGGGCGGTGGTGCTCACCTTCGACGACGGCTACCGCGACTTCAGCACCGCGGCGGTCCCGGTGCTCCGGTCCTACGGGTACCGGGCCACCGTGTTCGTGGTCAGCGGCTTCCTCGGCCGCCCCGGCTACATGACCGCCGCCGACGTGGTCGCCGCCGCCGCCGCGGGGATGACCATCGGAGCCCACACCGTCCACCACGTCCAGCTCGCCCACATCCCCGCGTCCATCGCCCGGGTGGAGATCGAGGCCTCCCGGCAGCAGCTGGAGCAGCTCTCCGGGCAGCCGGTGAACGACTTCGCCTACCCCTACGGGGACACCTCGCGCGCGGTCCAGGCGATGGTGGCGGCGGCGGGCTTCCACGACGCCGTGACCACCGCCGCCGGCGCCTCCGAGGTGCCCCGCCAGCAGCTCACCCTCAGCCGGGTCCGGATCGAGGGTGGCGACAGCCTCGCCACCGTGACCACCAGGGTGCTGGCCCCACTCGGCCTGCACCGGGGGCCGGGGCCGGCCATCCTGCCATCGCCCACCGGCCTGGCGGAACGCACCCTCGGAGCCCCGTACTGAGCCCCTCCCGACTGTCCTACTGTTCGATCAATTGATAGTGCGGTTGCAGGGATTCGCACAGGGCTGATAGCGTGGGTCGGGTACCTCGCGCCCCTCGCGCCCTCTCAGGAGGAAGTCCATGAGCACTCTTCCGCCGTCGCCGCACGCCCCGATCCCGATCGCCGGCCGCCCCGGCCGGCGATCGCAACGGGGCGAGAACTCCGCCTCGATGATCGCCGGCATCGCCGCGCTCATCACCGCCGTCGGTGGCACCGTCGGGGTTCTCTACCAGACGGGGACGATCGGCAACCACGCCGCCGCCCCGGCCACCAGCCCGTCACCGGGCGCCTCGGCGTCGCCCGGCGGCAGCGCCTCACCCTCTCCCTCGGGCAGCCCCGGGACCACCGCGTCGCCGACCCCGGGCGGGTCGCCGACCCCGAGTTCCCAGCCCGTCCCCGACCCCCGGCACCACCCCAACCCCGAACGGGGGAGGCGGCATCCTGTTCCACTGAGAGGGTGTTGGGGGGACTCCCCTCAGGCGCCGGCGGGGGCGGGGAACTCGCTGCGCCGGAAGAGGGCGTGAAGGGGCAGGCCGGCGGCGCTCAGCGCGGCCTCACCGCCCTCCTCGCGGTCGACGAGGGCGAGCGCCTCGACCACCTCGGCTCCGGTGGCGCGCACCTGCTCCAGGGCGGTCAGGAAGCCGGCGCCGGTGGTGACCACGTCGTCGACCAGCAGGCAGCGGTCGTGGGGGGCGAGCGACGGTCCCTCGATCGCCCGGCCGGTGCCGTGCTGCTTGATCTCCTTGCGGACGATGAAGGCGCGCAGCGGCATCGGGTCGGTGCCGCTCAGCGCCACCACCCCGGCGGCGATCGGGTCGGCGCCCAGGGTGAGGCCGCCCACCGCGCTCACCTCGAGCTCGCGGCAGCGCTCGAGGATGAGGCGGGAGGCGAGGTAGAGCCCCCGGCCCTCCAGGGTCACCTGCTTGCCGTCGAAGTAGAAGTCGCTGCGGCGGCCGCTGCTGAGCAGGAAGTCGCCGTAGCGGAAGGAGCGGCCATGGAGGAGCGCCTGGAGCTCATTGCGGAGCGCCGCCGCCTCGCTCATGTGTCGCTCTCGGGGGACCAGCGCAGCACCGGGCGCCGCGCCGCCTGCACCTCGTCGACGCGCTCGACCGGGGCGTTGTGCGGCGCCGCCTGGACGGAGGCGAGGTCGGCCTCGGCCTCGTCGACGATGGTTGCGAGGATGTCGGCGAGCCCGTCGAGGCTGCGCCGCGACTCGGTCTCGGTGGGCTCGAACATCATCGCCTCGGGCACCGTGGTGGGGAAGTACACGGTCGGCGGGTAGACGCCGAAGTCGATCATCCGCTTGGCCACGTCCGTCGCCCTCAGGCCGGGGACGCGGCCGCCCCGGGTGGTGGCCACGAACTCGTGCATGGTGGGGGCGTCGACCGCCATCGCGAAGAGGCCGCGGAGCCGGGCCTGCAGGTAGCGGGCGTTGAGCACCGCGTCGCGGGCCACCTGGGGGAGGGTGTCGCCGTAGGCGCGGATGTAGGCGTAGGCGCGGACGAGCATGCCCACGTTGCCGTGGAAGGCGCGCACCTTGCCGATGCTGTGGGGGCGGTCGTCGTCGAGGAGGAAGCGGCCGCCGTCGCGCTCGACCGTGGGCGAGGGGAGGAGGTCGACCAGCGCCGGGGCGACGCCGACCGGGCCGGCGCCGGGGCCGCCGCCGCCGTGCGGGGTCGAGAAGGTCTTGTGGAGGTTGAGGTGGACGACGTCGAACCCCATGTCGCCGGGCCGGGCGATGCCCACCAGGGCGTTGAGGTTGGCGCCGTCGTAGTAGAGGAGCGCGCCCGCCTCGTGGGCCGCCGCGGCGATCTCGAGGATCTCGGTCTCGAAGACGCCGAGGGTGTTGGGGTTGGTCATCATCACCGCGGCGGTGGTGGCGTCGAGGTGGCGGCGGAGGTCGGCGACGTCGACGGTGCCCTGGGCGGTGCTGCGCAGCGTCACCACCTCGAGGCCGCTCATCCCCGCCGAGGCGGGATTGGTGCCGTGGGCGCTGTCGGGGACGAGCACCCGGGTGCGCCCGGAGTCGCCGCGGGCGGCGTGGTAGGCCTGGATCATCCGCAGGCCGGTCCACTCGCCGTGGGCGCCGGCGGCGGGCTGCAGCGACATCCGGGCCATGCCGGTGATCGCCGCGAGCAGCCGCTCCAGCTCCCACATCAGCTCGAGCGTGCCCTGGACGTCGGCGGCGTCCTGGTAGGGGTGGAGGTCGGCGAAGCCGTCGAGCCCGGCGAGCTGCTCGTCGACGATCGGGTTGTACTTCATGGTGCAGGAGCCCAGCGGGTACATCCCCTGGTGGAGGTTGTGGTTGCGCCGGGCGAGGCGGCCGAGGTGACGGGCCAGCACCGGCTCGGCCACCGCGGGGATCGCGGCGGGGGCGCGGCGGAGCAGCCGCGCCGGCAGCAGCTGGTCGAGGGGCGGCACCGGCACGCCGGCGGCGGGCACCCGGGGGGAGGCGTCGAGGTCGCCGCCGAGCTCGAAGACGACCGGGTCGGGACCCGCCCAGGCGGCCTCCGGCGGCTCCCCGCCGGGGGGACGGGCGTGCCCGTTGCCGGAGCTCATGCGACCCTCTCCCGCTGCAGGGCGGAGACCAGCTCGCCGGCGGCGGCGAGGTAGCGGTCGATCGACGCCGGCGAGGTGGTCTCGGTGCAGCACACCAGCAGCTGGTCGCGGAGGCCGCCGTCGACCTGGCCGAGGGGGAGGCCGGCGATGATGCCGCGCTCGCGCATCCGCGCCGCCAGCGAGGCGGCGTCCCCCGGCACCCGCACCGTGAACTCCCACAGGTACGGCGCCGCGGGGAAGGCGAGCTCGACCCCCTCGAGGCGGCCGAGGCCGGCGGCGAGGTGGTGGGCGCGGCGGGCACTGACCTCGGCGACGGCGCGCATGCCGCCGGCGCCCATGTGGGCCATGTAGACGGTGGCGGCGAGCGCCATCAGCGCGTGGTTGGTGCAGATGTTGGAGGTGGCCTGCTCGCGGCGGATGTGCTGCTCGCGGGTCTGCAGCGTGAGCGTGAAGGCGCGCCGCCCGGAGCGGTCGCTGCTCATCCCCACCAGCCGGCCGGGCAGCCGGCGCACCAGCGCCTGCCGCGCCGCCATGAAGCCGACGTGGGGACCGCCGAAGGAGGGTGGGATGCCCAGCGGCTGACCGTCGCCGACGGCGATGTCGAAGCCCGCCTCGCCCGGGGGCAGCAGCGCGGCGCAGGCGATCGGGTCGACGTGGGCGATGGCGAGCGCCCCGGCGGCGTGGGCGGCCTCGGCGAGCTCGCCCAGGCTCTCCAGGGTGCCGAGGAAGGTGGGCTGGGCGATCAGCAGCGCCGCGTGGTCGGCGCCGACCCGGGCGGCGACCGCGGCGGGATCGCTGAGGCCGGCCTCGAGCTCGATGCGGTCGACGCTGACGCGACGGGCCCGGGCGTAGGTGTCGATCACCCGCAGCACCTCGGGATGGAGCCCCGCCGAGACCGCCACCCGGGTGCGGCCGGTGTGCGCCACCGCCATCAGCAACGCCTCGGCGGCGGCGGTGGCGCCGTCGTACATCGAGGCGTTGGCGACGTCGAGCCCGGTGAGCGCGCAGATCATCGACTGGAACTCGAAGATGGTCTGCAGGGTGCCCTGCGAAGCCTCCGCCTGGTAGGGGGTGTAGGCGGTGTAGAACTCCGGCCGCCCCACCGTGGCGCGCACGATCGCGGGGATGAAGCGGCGGTACACACCGGCGCCGAGGAAGGCGTCGACCCCGCCCAGCGGCTGGTTGCGTCCCGCCAGGCGGCTCAGCTCCTCGACCAGCTCCTGCTCGCCGAGCGGGGGGGGAGCTCGAGCGGCGGGTTGCGCAGCGTCGCGGGGACGGAGCCGAAGAGGTCGTCCGCCGAGCCGGCACCGACCACCTCCAGCATGGCGCGGCGGTCGGCGTCGTCCAGGGGAAGGTAGGCCATCGCCTCCAAGTATGCCGCGCCGTGGCACACCGACCGGCGGGCCCGCCCGGGCCCGTGATCGGCGGAGTCTTGGTACCCTGGGTTCCCATGGCGAAGCGCACCACCGTGTCCATCGACGACGTCCTCACCGCGGTCGAGACCGCCCGCGACAAGGTGATGGCCGACGAGGTCAAGCAGCTCATCAAGCTGGGCCTGCCCAAGAACGTCGCCCTGAAGATGGTCGCCGAGCGCTATCGCCAGCGCGGCGAGGGCGACGAGGGCGATCAGGGCGAGCAGTCGCCCTGGCCCGACATGGGCTAGACGCCAGCCTTCCCCGCCTACGCCCCGGGCCGGGGGAACTGCCGGGCGAGGACGGCGTCGAAGGCGCGGTCCGGGAGCACCGCGTGGAGGCCGATCATCACCCGCGCCCCCACCGTCACCACGTACCGCGGTCGCGGCCGGGCCGCGGTCAGGGCACGCTCGATGACCCGGGCCACCGCCCCGGGCCCGGCGCCGAGCACCCGGCCCATCAGCCCCGCGTAGGCGCCGGCGGTGGTCGCGGCCACCGCGCCGGAGAAGCGGGCGTAGGGCCCGTCGCCCTCGGGCAGCGCCCCCAGGCTGCCCACCGCGGTGGTGCCGAAGCTGGTGCGGATCAGCCCCGGCTCGATCAGCACCACACCGACGCCGAAGCCGGCGACCTCGAAGCGCAGCGCGTCGCTCAGCGCCTCGACCGCGTACTTGGTGGCGTGGTACGCGCCGCCCCCGGGGAAGGTCAGCCGGCCCCCCATCGAGCCGACGTTGACGATCCGCCCCGAGCGCCGGGCGCGCATCCCCGGCAACACCAGCTGGGCCATCCGCACCAGCCCGAAGACGTTGGTCTCGAACTGCCGGCGCAGCTCGTCGAGCGGCACCTCCTCGAGGGCGCCGCCCTGGCTGTAGCCGGCGTTGTTGACCAGCGCGTGGACCCCGCCGGCCTCGCGCTCCACCGTCGCCACCGCGGCGGCCATCGACGCCTCGTCGGTGACGTCGAGGGCGAGCGTCCGGCAGCCGAGGCGGCGGAGCTCGCCGAGGGTGTCGGGGCGCCGGGCGGTGGCGTACACGGTCCAGCCCCGCCCGGCGAGGCGGGCGGCGGTGGCGTATCCGATGCCCGAGGAGCAGCCGGTGACCAGGACGGTGTGGAGGCCCGGGGCGGGCATCTATCCGGCGGCGCCCGCCAGGCTGCGCTGCAGCGCACGGTCGAGCTCACCGACCCGGAGGTTGGCGGCGGCGACGCTGTCGATCGCCTCCGCCAGCCCCTCGAGCGCGGCCCCCGGGATCACCAGCAGCAGCTCGCCAGGCTCGAAGCCGGCGAAGATGCGCGCGCCCACGCAGGCCAGCGACCCCCGCGGCTCACCCTGGAGGATGGCGGCGGACACCGCGGCGCAGGTCGGCCGCCCCATCACCCGCAGCCCGGGGCTGTCGAGCCGGGCCACCCCGAGGGCCTCGCCGAGGAGCATGACCTGCTCGGACTGGCCGATCAGCAGCACCGCCTCCGGCGCCAGCGGGAAGCTGCCGAGCGGGCCGTAGACGATGGCGGAGTGACCGAGGGGCAGCACCGGCATCGAGGCCAGCTCGGCGGGGTCGACGTACCCGGTCTCGACCATGGTGCCGATCAGCTCGTCCCCGCTCGGCATCTCGGTGGTGAACCCCTGGGTGATGCGCCCGACCGGGCAGGTGCCGTGCTCGGCGCCGACCGCGAAGACGCCGCGCTCCGCCTCCCGCCAGAAGAGGCACGCCGAGGTCGCCGGGCCGCTGCGCACCGGGATGCCCTCGGGCACCTCGTCGACCCGGGCCATCGCCACCGGTGCGGAGCGCTGCGGGAACAGCCGCTGCAGCCGCTCGGCCACCTGGTGGGCTGGGGACGGCGGCGGGGTGGGGGGGGCAGCGGTCATTCGAGAGTCTCCTGAAGGGGGTGGCACGGGCACGATAGCGTCCGGCCACGGTCCGGCGACGCCGGAGGCCCGCCGCCGGGTTGCCCGGATAATCGGCCGGTGAGCGGTACCGAGCGTCGTCGCCGGCCCCGGGCCCGGCTGTGGGGCCACCCCGACTTCCTCAAGCTGTGGGCGGGCCAGACCGTCAGCGAGCTGGGCAGCCAGGTCTCCTTCATCGCGATCCCGCTGACCGCGGTGACGGTGCTCGGCGCCGGCCCCTTCCAGACCGGGGTGCTCGGCGCCCTGCAGTTCCTCCCCTTCCTCCTCTTCGGCCTTCCCGCGGGGGTCTGGGTCGACCGCCTCGCCCACCGGCCGGTGCTGATCGTCGCCGACCTGGGACGGATGCTGGCGCTGGCCTCGGTGCCGGTGGCCTGGGCGCTCGGCGGCCTCCACCTGCCCCAGCTCTACGCCGCCGGCTTCGTGGTCGGCGTGCTCACCGTGTTCTTCGACGTCGCCTACCAGTCCTACCTCCCCGCCCTGGTCCAGCGCGAGCAGCTGGTGGAGGGGAACTCCAGGCTGGCCCTCACCCAGTCGACCGCGGAGGTGGCCGGGCCGGGGGTCGGCGGCCTGCTGGTGAGCCTGGTCGGCCCGGCGACCGCGGTCGCGGTCGACGCCGCCAGCTACGCGGTCTCGGTGTTCAGCCTGCTGCTCATCCGCCGCCGCGAGCCACGCGTGGAACGGCCGGCGCGCACCGGCCTGCGGGCCGAGCTGCTCGAGGGGCTCCGCTTCGTGCTCGGCCACCGCCTGCTCCGCTCCATCGCCGCCTGCACCGGGCTCTCCAACCTCTTCGCCCACGCGGGGATGGCGGTGCTCTTCGTCTACGCGGTGCGCGACCTCGGCCTGGGCGCCGGCAGCATCGGGCTCTGGTTCAGCCTGGGCAGCCTGGGCGGGCCGCTCGGCGCCCTGCTGGTGGCGCGGCTGGAGCGCCGCCTCGGCACCGGGCGGACCATCGCCGCCACCGCCTGGCTCGGGTTCCCCAGCTGGGTGCTGCTGGTGCTGGCGCCGCGCTCGTCCCCGATGCCCTTCCTGATCGCCTCGGGGATGGTCGGCTCGCTGGCCGGCGTCGCCTACAACATCACCCAGGTCAGCCTCCGCCAGGCGATCACACCGCGCCACCTCCAGGGACGGATGAACGCGACGATGCGCTTCCTGGTCTGGGGCACGATCCCGCTCGGCGCCTTCGCCGGCGGGGTGATGGGATCGCTGATCGGGCTGCGCGCCACCCTGCTGGCCGCCGCCGCCGGGCAGCTGCTCGCGGCGCTGCCGGTGACCCTGTCGGGGGTGCGCCGGCTGCGCCGCGTCGAGGACGCGATGCCCGCGCTCGCGGGCGGCTGATGCCGCGGCGGTTGTGACCGGCTGATTGCAGTTGTCGCGGCGGTGACGTGGCTGTCACGGAACCACGATGACTGCGACGCGGACTGTCTCGGACAGTTGCGTCCCATGCAGCAATTGCGGTGACGTTCCTGGCACTGTACATCTCTTCACACGACTAGGCACGACCTTCATGCCCTCTCGGGATACTCATGCCAGTGGCTTCCGCGGAGACATCGGACACACTGGGGATCCGAGCCGGAAGAAGCCCCGGAGTGCTTCACATGCGGATCTTCACTCGTAGGAAGGCAGTCGCCCTGGCCGCGGTTCTCGCAGTCGGCGGCGGCACCGCCGCCTACGCCTACTGGACCACCGGCGGCTCGGGCTCCGGCAGCGCCAGCGCGGGGACGACGTCGAACATCGTCGTCAACCAGACCGGCAGCGCGATCACCGGGATGTACCCGGGCCAGACCGTGAACCTCAGCGGCAACTTCACCAACACCGCGAACCCGGGCAGCGTGTACATCACGGCGGTGACCGCCTCGGTGCACGCCTTCACCTCATCTGTCGTCGACGCCGCCAAGCCGGCGTGCACGCAGGCGGACTTCTCGATCGGCGGCACCGCACCGGTGGGCGCCGAGGTTGCCCACGGCACCGGGGTCGGCACCTGGTCGGGGCTCACCCTGACCCTGACCGACGCCGGGACCAATCAGGACAACTGCAAGAACGTCAGCGTGACCATCGACTACACCGCCAGCTAGACGGGGCGCGACACCTGAGAGAGGGGCGGCTCGAATGAGCCGCCCCTCTCTGGGCGTTCTGAGGAAGGCATACCGTGAAGGCACCGAGGCGCCGGTTCGGACGGGCGAGGTGGGTCACGCCGCGCGTGGCCTTCGTCATCGCCGCTCTTCTGCTCGCCGCGCTGACGGGCGCCATCGTGCTGACGCTGACGCCGCCTTCGCCGCCGCCCCCGACCATCCTCACCGGCCCCAGCAGCCCCACCACGTCGACAGACGCTGGGTTCACCTTCGAGGACAGCCAGGCGGGGGTCGACTTCGAGTGCTCGCTCGACGGTGGCGGGTTCGCCGCGTGCGGGAGCGGAGTCAGCTACCGAGGCATCCTCGACGGCGCCCACACCTTCCGGGTCGCCGCCAGTGCCGGCGGCAGCCCGCTCAGCCGGCCCGCAACCTACTCCTGGGTGGTCGATGTGGTGGGTGGCTCCTTCTCGATCGAGGGCGACATCACCGGCGCTCTCTACCCCGGCGGGCCCGCCCTGCCCCTCGACCTCGTCCTCACCAACCCGTGGGGATATGACCTGAGGGTGCTCACCATCGGGATTGGCGCCGAGGGACCGAACCCCTACTGCGCGGCGTCCGACAACCTGATCGTGACGCCCTTCACCGGCCCGGTCGTCCTCCCCGGCAATTCGACGCGGTCACTCTCCCAGCTCGGCGCTCTGCAGCCGACCGTCCGCATGCCCGATCTCGCGACCAACCAAGACGCCTGTAAAAGCGGCACCTTTACGTTCACATTCACCTACCACGGCGTCCTGGCGACGGCGACATGATGAGGCGCCGATTCCTCATCGCCGTCCCCGGCTCCATGGCGCTGCTCGGCGGGCTCGCGGGAGGCATCTCCGCCTATGTGCACGGGAGCGGGTCGGGCTCCGGCGCGGCCACCGTGGGCACCGCCTCCCCAGTCACGGTGCAGGCGGTCACCAGCGGGACGCCGATGAGCAGCCTCGTGCCGGGCGGCAGTGCCGACCTCCTCGTTCAGGTGAGCAACCCGAACAGCTTCGCGGTGACGATCGTCGCCATCGCGCCCAACGGGCCGGTCTCGTCCGTGGTGGGGGGGAACGGCTGCACCGTTGCGAACAGCGGGGTGTCGGTTCCGACGCAGACCGGGCTCTCGATCGCGGTCGGGCCCGGCACCCAGGTGGTGCACATCGCCGGCGGGGCCACCATGAGCACGTCCTCCTTCAGTGGCTGTCAGGGCGCTTCCTTCCAGGTCCCGGCCGCTCTGACCGTGCAACGCTGACATGCTCCGCCGAACTCTCGCTCCTCCGATGGGCGCGCCGCGGCGTGGTGCTTCTCTTGCTCGGTGGACTGATGCTCGCCGGAGCCACCGCCGCCCTCGCCTACTGGACGGTCTCCACCGTGGCCGGCTCCGGCAACTTCGCACTGGCCCAGGGAGCCACCCTGCCCTCCGGGACGACGCCTTCCCTCGGCGCTGTCAGCGGCGGCAACGTGACCATCAACTGGACGGCACCGGCGGGACCGTCGCTGACCGGCTACACGATCAACCGCTACCCCACGGCCAGCGGCGGCACGGGGATTCCCGCCACCGGGGGGTGCGCGGGGACGATCAACACGCTCACCTGCACCGAGCAGCTCCTGCCCGCCGGCATCTGGTACTACGCGGTGTCTCCTCATCTCGACAGCTGGGCGGGGACCGAGGGTCCGCGGCTCGCGGTCACCGTTCCCAAGTACACCCCGACCTCCCTCACCCTGAGTGCCACGTCGCCGTCCTCCGGAGTCGCGGAGACCTCCTTCACCGCCTCGGCCACCATCGCCGGCGGCTACCAGCCTTCGGGGGCGGTGTCATTCCAGGTCTACACCGGCTCGAGCTGCACCGGGACCCAGGTTTCCGGCAGCCCGGTGAGCGGCACTCTCTCGGGCGGCTCGGCGACGTCGTCCGGCATCACCCTCGGCGCCGGAACCTACTCGTGGCAGGCGACCTACGCGGGGGACTCGAACAACAACTCCAGCCCGGGGAGCAACTGCGTCACCCTCACGGTGACCAGGGCGACGCCGATCGTCACTTGGCCGGCGCCCTCGGCGATCACCTACGGCACCGCCCTCAGCACCACCCAACTCGACGCCTCGGCGTCTGGCGGCGTCGCGGGCACGTTCGTGTACAGCCCCGCCGCAGGCTCCGTACTCGGAGCGGGCGCCCAGGCGCTCTCGGTCACCTTCACGCCGACCGACGCCACCGACTACACCACCGCCACCGGCAGCGCCTCGCTCACGGTCAACCAGGCGCCCCTGACCATCACCTCCTCGAACGGGACGATGACCTACGGCGGCACCCCGCCGGCGATCACCGCCTCCTACTCGGGCTTCGTCAACGGCCAGACCTCGGCCGTCCTGACCACCCAGCCGACCTGCGTGACCGCGGCCACCGCCACCAGCACCGTGGCGGGCTCTTCATACACCTCGAGCTGCTCGGGGGCGGCCGCCGCCAATTACACCATCGGCTACGTCGCCGGCTCGGTCACCGTCACCAAGGCCCCGCTGACCATCACCGCCTCGAGCGGGACGATGACCTACGGTGCCACCCCACCGGCGATCACCGCCTCCTACTCGGGCTTCGTCAACGGCCAGACCTCGGCCGTCCTGACCACCCAGCCGACCTGCGTGACCGCGGCCACCGCCACCAGCACCGTGGCGGGCTCTTCATACACCTCGAGCTGCTCGGGGGCGGCCGCCGCCAATTACACCATCGGCTACGTCGCCGGCTCGGTCACCGTCACCAAGGCCCCGCTGACCATCACCGCCTCGAGCGGGACGATGACCTACGGTGCCACCCCACCGGCGATCACCACCTCCTACTCGGGCTTCGTCAACGGCCAGACCTCGGCCGTCCTGACCACCCAGCCGACCTGCGTGACCGCGGCGACCGCCACCAGCACCGTGGCGGGCTCCCCGTACCCCTCGAGCTGCTCGGGGGCGGCCGCCGCCAACTACACCATCAGCTATGTCACCGGCCTGGTCACCGTCACACCGGCCTTGACCACGACCGTGATCACCTCGAACAACAACCCAACGAACATCCTCAACGAGTCGGTCACCTACACCGCCACGGTCACCACCACCGCACCCGGGTCGGGCCACCCGACGGGCACCGTCACCTTCAAGGACGGCACCAGCACCATCTGCACCAGCGTGACGCTCGTCGGAGGTGCGGGAAACACCTCCACAGCCACCTGCACCAACAACTACGGCCTCCTCGGCCTCGGTGGCAGCGGGACGCACACCATCACCGCGACATTTGCGAACACCGACGGGAACTTCTCCGGCAGCACGGGGACGTTTACCGAGACGGTGCAGGGGCTCTAGTGCGCTGCTAGGTGTCGAGCACCAGATGGAGGTGGCTGCGCGGATGCTGGGCCGCGACCAGCTGCAAGAACTTGAGGTACTCCTGGTGCCGATGGCGCGCGCAGCAGCGCCCGATGACCTCACCGGTGGCGACATCGGGGCGGCAAGGAGCGTCGCGGTGCCGTGGCTCACGTGGTCATGGGTGCGGCGCTCGGGTTGGTCTGGCCGCAGTGGGAGCAGCGGCTGAGTCCGATCGAGCGCCTGGATCTGGCTCTTCTCGTCGACGCAGAGCACCACCGCCTGCTCCGGGGATGCAGGCACGGCGGCTCCAGTGGGTCTCGCCTTTCTGCGGTCGGCCGAGTGTCGTGCTGATCACCTTGGCGACCATGCGCTCGTCATACGTGGCGGGACGGCCGCGGACGGGGAGATCCTCCTCCAAGCCGGCCACACCGACCTCGGCGAAGCGTTGTCGCCAGAACCGGACCGTGGGTTCGGAGCAGCCGAGATTGGACGGCGATCGCCGAGGTCTCCCGCGCCCGCCCGGCACACCCGCCTATCCTGTACGGCCGATGGCCGCTCCCCTCTCCGTCGCCGCCGCCCAGGCCCGCATCCTCGCGGCGCTGACCCCGCTCCCCTCGGAGCGGGTGCCGCTCGCCGAGGCGCTGGGCAGGGTGCTCGCTGCCCCGGTGGTGAGCCGGCGCACCCTGCCGCCGTTCGCCAACTCGGCGATGGACGGGTACGCGGTGCAGGCCGCCGACATCGCCGGGGCGACCGCCGAGCAGCCCACGGTCCTCCCCGTCCGCGGCGAGTCGCGGGCGGGCACCGTGCCCTCGCGGCGGCTGCACGCGGGCACCGCGATGCGGATCATGACCGGGGCCCCGCTCCCCGAGGGGGCCGACACGGTGGTGCGCCACGAGGACACCGACAACGGCCGCTACAGCGTCGCCATCCGCGTCGCCGTGCCGCACGGCACCAGCGTCCGCCTCGCCGGCGAGGACATGCGCGCCGGCGACGAGGTGCTCTACCCCGGCCGCCGGCTGCGCTCCGGCGACCTCGCCGCCTGCGCCGCCCTCGGCGAGGTCTGGCTCGAGGTGGGCCGGCGGCCCCGGGTCGCGGTGCTCAGCACCGGCGACGAGCTGGTCGAGCCGGAGCGCGAGCCCGGCCCGGGGCAGATCGTCGACAGCAACGGGGTGGCGGTCACCGCGGCGGTGCGCGAGGCCGGCGGTGACCCGGTGCGGCTGGGCATCGCCCGCGACACCGTGGACGACCTCCGGCGCCTCCTCGAGGAGGGGGCGCGCTGCGACCTGGTGGTGACCAGCGCGGGGGTCAGCGTCGGCGACCACGACCACGTCCGCGAGGTCGTCGAGGAGATGGGCTCGCTCGACCTCTGGCGGGTGGCGATGCGTCCGGGCCGGCCGCTGGCGGTGGGCTCGGTGCGCGGGGTGCCGTTCATCGGCCTGCCCGGGAACCCGGTGAGCAGCCAGGTCACCTTCGAGCTCTTCGCCCGGCCCGCGATCCTCGCTCTCCAGGGAGCCACCCAACCCCACCGTCCCCGCTCGGTGGCGGTGACCCTGGAGCCGATGGACAAGCCGGAGGGGCTCGAGACCTTCCACCGGGGCATACTCGAGCGGGACGAGGGCGGGGGGCCGCCGGGGGTGCGGCTCACCGGCGCCCAGGGCTCGGGGATCCTGCGCTCGATGGTGCTCGCCGACTGCCTGGTGGCGCTGCCGGCGGCGGGCAGCCAGGTGCCCGAGCGCACGCTGGTGGAGATCATCCCCCTCGGCTGACCGGCTGACCGGCTGCCCGGAGGACGTCCCTACCCGACCTCACGATGGATCTCCTCACCGCCGACATGCTCGGCGGCGGCGAGGAGTGCGCGCATTCCGACGATGAGAGCGCGGCGGTCGGCGGGGCTCATCTGCTCGACGGCCCGGATCAGGTCGTCGCAGGCCAGAACCTCGGGGTGGGCCGCGGCCCGGATGCGGCCCGCCTCGGTGAGCGAGACGATGACCCGGCGGCGGTCGTGGCCGTCGCGGATCCGGACCACCAGCCCCTTGCTCTCCAGCCGGTCGACCAGCTCGGTGGCGGTCGCCCGGCTGAGGGCCAGGTGCTGCGCCTGCTCACCGACGCTGAGCGGGCCGGCGACGGCGAGGAGGCGGAGCAGCCCGAGCATGCGCGGGGTCACGTCGGACCCGGGGATTCGTTGCCGGGACGCCTGGAAGCGGCGGTACACGGCGGGGTAGAGAAGATGGACCTCGGCGATCACGGCCTCGGCGTCTCCGCTCGGCACGTCCCTGGGGCCCAGCATCTCCGGGCGAATCCTGGGGCGCGGGACGGCGCCGGTCAATGGGGCGAACAGCCCAATCCCGCGTGCACTCTGAGCCCAGTGACCGCAGCGCTACCATGCGGCTCGATCACGGAGATGCTCATGACCAAGCGCCGTCACCGCTCCCTGCTCCTGCTCGCCGCCGCCGGGCTCGCCGGCTGCGGCTCCTCGGGGTCGACCACCACGACGCCCACCGCCGCAGCGGAGGAGACCCGCAGCGCCCAGCAGGTCTACGACGACTTCCTCACCGCGATGGCGAAGGAGCAGTCGGTGCACATCGCCGGCCACCAGGTCGACACCACCGGGGCCAACAACGACATCGACGTCCTCGACACCCAGAACGCCGCCAGCATCACCCTCACCGCGCAGGGGACCTCGATCTACCTGGTGGTGACCCCGGACAAGGTCTACGCCGCGCAGAGCAAGAGCGGCCCGTGGGTGACCGCGCCCGGCGACCTCGCCACCAACGCGCGCTCGCTGACCCTGGCGAACACCGTCCGCTGCGGGCGGCTGGAGCACGGCGGGCTGACCCGGGGACCGGTGTCGACCGTCAACGGCCAGCGGGTCGTCGCCATCGAGGACGACGGCAAGGCGCCGGGCGCCTCGCCCTCCACCGTGTACGTGAGCGTCACCGGCATCCCGCGGCTGGTGCGGGTGGTCCAGCACGCCGCCTCCACCCCCGGCGGCCGCGCCGACTGCGGTCAGGCGGGCGCCAACAGCGGTCCCGGGGTCAGCAGCGCCAGCTTCGACTTCAGCGACTGGGGCGCGCCGGTGACGGTGACCCCGCCGCCCAGCGCCGCCGTCTGAGCCGGCTCAGCCGGGGGTGCGGCTCGCCCTGCGGCCGCGGACGATCCAGGCGATCACCCCGGCCGCGACCAGCACCGCCAGCACGATCGCGGCCTTCTCGATCGGCCCCGAGACCCTGTCGTAGTTGGCGCCCACCTCGTAGCCGGCGATCCCCAGGGCGGCGCACCAGGGCAGGGCGCCGACGAAGGTCAGGACCGAGAAGGGCAGCAGCGGAACCTTCGCGAGGCCGGCGGGAAAGGAGATGTAGGTGCGGATCACCGGCAGCATGCGGCCCAGGAACACGGCGAGCAGCCCGCGGCGCGCGAAGAAGCCGTCGGCCATCTCGATGTGCGAGCGCGAGATCCCGATGTACCGGCCGGGCCCGAGGAGCAGCGGCTCTCCGAAGCGGGCGGCGAGCACCCAGGCGATCAGCGAGCCGACCAGGTTGCCGGCGGCCCCGGCGATGATCGCCGGCACCAGCCCGAGGTGCGACCCGCCGACCAGGGCGCCGGCGGCGACCGCTCCGGCCACCGGCATGATCACCTCGCTGGGGAAGGGGATGCCGCACGACTCGGCCGCCATCAGGCCGAACACGGCGGCGAGGCCGTGATTCTCGACGAAGTCGCGAACGAAGCCGCCGATTCCACCGCTCACGAATCGGGGAGCCTACCAGGGCCCCGGGGTGGTTCGACGATCAGGGGCACGGCGGCGGCGGCGAGCTCGGTCCGGCGGCGCGCCTCCTGGCGCTGCCGGATGCGCATCCGGTTGCGGGCGACCAGGGCGATCACGATCACCGCGGCGGGCCCCAGGGTGCGTGGGTCGCGGGTGCCGAGGAGCAGCCCCAGGGGCACGCAGAGGGCGACGAGCTGCTCGAAGGCGCGGCCGCGCAGACCGAGGAGCACCACGCCGGGGAGGGCGATGATCAGCCCCGCCCACCAGACCGAGGGCAGCGCCGCCACCACCCCCGCCACCAGCGGGACGATCCCGCGGCGGCCGCGGCGGATCCCGATCGGGAAGGCGTCGCCGACCACGCAGCCGGCGATCGCGGTGGCGGCGAACCAGGGGTCACCGTCGTAGACGCGCGCCCCCAGGCCGACCACCGCGCCCTTGATCAGCTCCAGCACCACGGTGAGGGCGGCGGCGCGGAGGCCGCCGGCGGCGAGGGCGTCGAGCGCCCCGGCCCGGCCCCGGCCGGTCTGCCGGAGGTCGATGCCGCGGCCGCGCCGGACCACCAGCCAGGCCACCGGAAGGGTCCCCACCAGGTAGCCGCCGATCAGCGCACCGGCGACCAGCACCAACCAGTGAGGGGGCGTCACGGAACGAGAGTACTACCGTACGCGGGCATGAGACGACCGCTGCGTCCCTCGGCGATCCCGCGGCTCCCCACCGCCTTCGACGCCGCGGCCGAGCTCGACTGGGGCGACCCGGTGATGAGCCGGCGGCTGCTCCGCGAGCACCTCGACCAGCGGCACGACGGCGCCAGCCGCCGCATCCCCGTCATCGAGCGCCACGTCGCCCGGCTCGCCCGGCTCCTCGCCCCGCCGCCGGGGCGGCTGCTCGACGCCGCCTGCGGCCCCGGGCTCTACGCCGTCCGCCTCGCCCGGCTGGGCTGGGACGTGGTCGGCGTCGACACCGGCGAGCCGGTGCTGCGCCACGGCCGCACCCTCGCCCGCGAGGAGGGGGTGGCGGCGCAGTTCCGCCGCGCCGACCTGCGCAGCCTGGAGGGCCGGGGCGACTTCGACGCGGTGATCCTCGTGTACTTCATCCTCGAGGCATTCCCCCGCCGCGAGCAGGTGGCGGTGCTGCGCCGGCTCGCCGCCGCGCTGCGCCCCGGGGGGCGGCTCGTCGCCGAGCTGCGGGTGCGGCCCGACCAGCCGCCCGGCCGGATCACCGCCTGGGAGGTGGTCCCGCGCTCGCTGGTGTGCGACCGCCCCCACCTGCTGCTCACCGACACCCTCTACGACGAGCGCCGGCGGACCTTCGTGCTCCGCGAGATCGGCATTCTCGACGACGGCAGCGTCGCCGTCCAGCAGACCACCGGGCAGATGACCACCCTCGCCGAGGTGCCCGCGCTCTTCGCCCGCGCCGGGCTGCGGGTGCGCGCCGTCCACGACGGCTGGACCCGCTATCGCGCGACCGGCCTGTCGGAGACGCTGCTGGTGGTGGCGGAGCGTTAGCGGCAGACCGGGTCGGCCCGGCCGAGCCGCACCTGCAGGGTGGTGGCGGGCTGGTCGCCGAGCACCAGGGTGGCCTCGTAGAGGCCCGAGGGGAGGCTGGAGTCCACCGGCCAGCTCAGCTCGTACTCCGCCGAGCGGCCGCGGGGCAGGCTCACCACCCCGCAGGGCACCCCCCGCACCGCCGGCGGGGCCGCGGAGAAGACGTGGATGTCGGCGGAGTCGCTGACCACCACCTGGAGGGGGCCGGCGCAGTCGGCCCGGAAGCGGGCGGGGCCGTGGACGGTGGCGGTGAACGCGATCGCACCCGCCCCCTCCAGCCAGCCCCGGTCGGCGGCGAAGCCCACCACTCCGGCGAGGGCGCTCGGAGTGGGGGGATCGGAGCGCATGGGAATGCTGCAGTGGACGGTCGGGGCCGCGGCCGACCCGCATGCGGTCAGCGCTGCGACCACCGGCGCGCAGAGGGTGGCGACGGGGATGCGGGGCATGGCGCGACCGCAACGATAGTGGTTGCGGGCGGCGGTCGAGCGGGCCGTTCCTGCCCTGGGAGCGCCCGCCCCTGTTGTGGGTGGAACGAACGGAATCCAGCAACTACCATGTGCGCTTTCGACCGGCAGACCTGGTGGGGAGGAGTCGAGCCATGCCGTCGCCCACGCCCGAGCGCATCCGTTCCGTCGCCGTGCTGGGGCACAGCCATGACGGCAAGACCACGCTCTGTGAGGCGCTGATGCACGTGGCCGGCGCCACCGCGCGGCTGGGCTCGACCGACCAGGGCACGTCCATCCTCGACTTCGAGCCCGAGGAGCAGCGGCGCTCGATCAGCATCACCACCGCGGTCGCCCATTGCGACTGGAACGGGGTGCGCATCAACCTGCTCGACACCCCCGGGTTCCCGGACTTCGCCGGCGAGGTGGTGCAGGCGCTCGCCGCCGCCGACTCCGCGCTGCTCGTGGTCGGCGCCAGCGGCACCGTCCCGGTCGGCGCCGAGTTCGCCTGGGAGCGGATCAGCGAGGCGCGGATGCCGGCGCTGGTGGTGGTGACGAAGATGGACAAGGAGAACGCCGCCTACGAGGCCACCGTCGACGCCCTCCGCGAGCAGCTGGGGCGCAGGGCGATCGCGATCGCCGTGCCGATCGGCTCCGCCGAGAGCTTCCGCGGCTTCGTGGACCTGGTCGACGATCGGGCCTACGAGTTCGACGCCCAGGGCGGCTGCCGGGAGGTGCCGCTCCCCGAGGACATGCGCGACGAGGTGGAGCGGGCCCACTCGGCGCTGGTCGACGCCGCCGCCGAGACCGACGACGCCCTCCTGGAGAAGTACCTGGAGGGCACCGAGCTCACCGTCGACGAGGTCCACGGCGCCCTCCACACCGCGGCGCTGCGGGGCAGCCTGATCCCGATCATGCCCGCCGCATCGCCGCTGCTGAGGGGCACCAGCACCGTGCTCGACGCCATCAACCGCTTCCTCCCCTCTCCGAAGGAGCGGGTGCACACCGGCCTCGACGCCCACGGCCGGCCGGTCGAGATCGAGTGCGACCCCAGCGGCCCGCTCGTCGCCCAGGTCTTCAAGACCACGTCCGACCCGTTCGGGAGGGTCAGCTACTTCCGGGTGCTGCGCGGCACCATGCGTGCCGACTCGCATCCGTTGAACGCCCAGAAGGGGCAGGAGGAGCGGCTCAGCGGCCTCGGCCGGCCGATGGGGAAGCAGGTGGTGACCGCCAGCGACATCCCCGCCGGCGACATCGGCGCGGTCACCAAGCTCGCGGTCACCGCCACCGGCGACACCCTCTGCGCCCGGGACACGCCGGTCACCCTGCCGCCGATCGCCTATCCCCCCGCCGCCTACACGATGGCGATCGCCGCCCGGAGCAAGGGCGACGAGGACAAGATCCACAGCGCCCTCGCCCGCCAGGCCGACGAGGACCTCACCTTCACCCTCGACCGCGACCCCGCCACCGGCGAGGAGGTGGTCCACGGCCTCGGCGACACCCACCTCGACGTCAGCCTGGAGCGGATCAAGCGCCGCTACGGCGTCGACGCCGCCCTCTCGACCCCGCGGATCGCCTACCGCGAGACCATCACCGGCACCGCCAAGGTGCAGCACAAGCACAAGAAGCAGACCGGCGGCGCCGGGCAGTACGGCGACTGCACCATCGAGATCGAGCCGCTGCCGCGCGGCGGCGGCTACGAGTGGCAGGACAAGATCTTCGGCGGCTCCATCCCCCAGCAGTTCCGCCCCTCGGTGGAGAAGGGGGTGAAGCAGACCCTCGCCCAGGGTGCGGTGGCCGGGTATCCGATCGTCGACGTCAGGGTGCGGCTGGTCGACGGCAGCACCCATCCCGTGGACGGCAAGGACATCGCGTTCCAGACCGCCGGGGCCATCGCCATGCGCAAGGCGGTGCAGGAGGCGAGGCCGGTGCTGCTCGAGCCGGTGGTCAACGTGCGCGTGGTGGTGCCGGAGCGGCTGATGGGCGACGCCATCGGCATCCTCAACAGCCGCCGCGGACGGGTGGCGGGGATGAACCCCACCGGCGACGGCCGCTCCGAGGTGACCGCCCAGGTGCCCCAGTCGGAGATGTACACGTTCCCCATCGACCTCCGCGCCGTCACCCAGGGACGGGGCCGCTACACGATGGAGTTCTCCCACTTCGAGGAGGTGCCGCCGCAGGTCGCCCAGCACCTCATCGACGAGTACCGGAAGGAGCACGCGGCCCAGGCGTCGTAGCCGGTCGGCGGATGCCGGGGTACTCGGGGACGCCGCTGGCGCGCAAGCTCGGCATCCGGCCGGGCGCGTCGGTCGCGGTCGTCGACGCGCCCGCGGGCTGGGCGATCCCGGAGCTGCCCGACGGCGTCGTGGTCGAGGCCGAGCTCGGCGGCGGGCACGACGTGGTGCTCGCCTTCCACCGCGAGCGGGCGGTGCTGGTGGAGCGGCTGCCGGCGCTGCGGGAGGCGATCCACCGCGACGGCTCGCTCTGGATCGCCTGGCCGCGGCGCGCCGGCGGTCATGCCAGCGACATCACCGAGAACCGCCTGCGCGAGGACATCCTCCCCTGCGGGCTGGTCGACACCAAGGTGGCCGCGCTCGACGAGGACTGGTCGGGGCTGCGCTTCGTCTGGCGGCGCGAGCTCCGCGCCTCCCCGTAGCCGGGCCGCCCGCCCGGCTCGTGCCGGTCATGGCTTCGCGGCCGGGGCGGTTCCGGACATCGTGCAGCTCCACGGGTAGGGCTGGCAGGCGGCGGCCTCGTCGGCCTCCGGGTACCCGCAGTGGCCGCGCATGTTGCCGGTGAGGTGGTCATCGGCGTCGGAGTTGCCGTCGCACTGAGGTGCGAATCCGGGCGCGGCGAGGCCGAAGTCGTGGAAGACCACCGGATCAGTGGGGGTGCCGGGGAAGAAGCTCGAGGCCGAGGGGAAGGTCTCGCCGACCCCGTCCGGGTAGACATCGGTGACCGCACCCTGCACCGCGCCGGACGCGGAGACGGTGACCGTCGCCACCTGCGACCGGCAGGCGCTGCCGCCCTGGCAGGGTGCGAAGCCCTCGGGATCCGAACGGTCCGGCGGCGGCGTCCTGGTGGTGGTCAGCGTGTAGGTGCCCGCGGCCAGCCCGGTGAAGCTGACGCACCCCACCGGCACCGCGGCGCAGTTCCCGTGGAGCAGCGGGCAGGCGGCGGTGGGGACGATCGTCCGCTTCCTCCCCGCGGGTGCCTCGGCGATGCGGCTGGTGCCCGCCCCGGTGAGCAGGTAGGCGGCGGCGGGGAGCGCCTGCTTGCAGGAGTCGACGGTCTGCACCCAGACCGTGAACGACGTCCCCGGCTTGACCTTCTTCGCCTTCGCCAGGGCGCCGGGGCCACCGGCGGTGGCGGTCACCGCCACGGCGGCGACCAGCGCCAGCACCGCGACCAGCCGTCCTCGCATCATCTCTTCCCTTCCCTGAGCCCGAGCGACGATCGTAGGCCGGCGCCCGGTACTGGGACAAGGCACGCCGACCCGTCGCACCTGCACTATCCTCCCCGCGGTCGCGGACGCAACATTCTCGAGGCGAGGAGGACGGCGGTGGGCGAGCGGATCACCTTCCCCAGCAACGGTCACACCTGCTCCGGCTACCTGGCCACCCCCGAGGGCGGCAGGGGCCCCGGCGTGGTCGTCATCCAGGAGTGGTGGGGGCTGGTGCCCCACATCGAGGAGGTGTGCGACCGCTTCGCCGCCGAGGGCTTCACCGCGCTGGCCGCCGACCTCTTCCACGGCGCGACCACGACCGAGCCCGACGAGGCGGCCAAGAAGATGATGGAGCTGAAGATCGACGAGGCCGGCCGCGACCTCGGCGGCGCGGTGAGCTGGCTGCTCGGCCGCGAGCACACCACCGGCCACGGCGTCGGCACCGTCGGCTTCTGCATGGGCGGTGGCCTCGCCCTCCACCTCGCCTCCCTCCGGCCCGAGCTGAAGGCCTGCGTCGTCTACTACGGCGTCGCCCCCTGGCCCGAGGCGCAGCCCGACGTGAGCCGGATCCGCGCCGCGGTGCTGGGACACTTCGCCGAGAACGACCACTTCGCCGGCCACGAGGCCGTCGACCCGCTGGAGCAGCGGCTGCGCGAGGCCGGGGTCGACGCGGAGTTCCACTGGTACCCGGGCACCGACCACGCCTTCTTCAACGACACCCGCCCCGAGGTGCACGACGCCGAGGCGGCGCAGCGCTCCTGGGCGCTCACCGTGCAGTTCCTGCACCGTCACCTGGGCTAGCCGTGAACGCGAGGCTGACGCTCGGCGCGGCGGGACTGGTGGCGCTGCTCGCCGGCTGCGGCAGCGGCGACAGCGGCTCGACCCCGACCCCCGGCGGGCCCGTCCGGACCCCGCCGGGCCTGGAGGTCGGACCTGCGAAGGACTTCGGTGACGCCTGCCGCCTGCTCTCGCCGGCGGAGGTGCAGTCGACACTGGGGACCGGGCCGGTGGCGGCGGGCCCGCGATCGGATCCGCAGCTGGGCTCCTTCTGCACCTACACGCCGACCACCGGCGGCGCCAGCGTGCCCGTGCTCACCGTGCAGGTGGTGATCCGCCAGAGCGCCACCGCCGCCCGCGGCGACGTCGAGCAGTCCGGGGGCCCGCCCCTCAGCGGGGTCGGCGACGACGCCCGCCTCTCCAGGCCGGGCGGCCTGGGGGTGGCCGTCTACCTCTCGCGCGGTGCCACCTTCGCGGTTCTCAGCAGCGCCCACAAGGGGGTCACCCAGGACGAGCTCGTCAAGCTCGGCACCGCCCTCGCCGGCCGCATCTGAGCGGGCTCAGCGGCGGGGCTCGGCGATCACCCGGGTGCCACCGGCGGGCACCAGGGTGATGCCGCGACGGCGGATCGCTCGGGGCGGCGGGCGGCGGGACGCAGCCGCACCCCGCGGATCACCGCCGCCGCCACGGTGCGCATCTCGTAGGTGGCGAAGGCGGCGCCGAGGCAGCGGCGGATCCCGCCGCCGAAGGGCAGCCACGCGAAGCTGTCGGCGCGGCGGTCGAGGAAGCGCTCGGGACGGAAGCGCAGCGGCTCGGGATGGAGGTCGGCGCGGCGTGGGGGAGCAGGATGTTCGGGGCCACGTGGCTTCCCGCCGGCAGCAGCCAGCCGCCGAGCTCGAGAGGCTCCACCAGCCGGCGGGCGACCACCGGCGGCGGCGGTGCGCTAGTGTCGCCTTATGGCCCTGTGCCGCGCGCCGCTCGCCGCCGCCGCGGTCACGGCCATGCTCTCCGGCCCGCTCGCCGGCTGCGGCCAGAGCCGTGACGCGCTCACCGGGATGAGCCCCGCCCAGGCGGTGAGCCGGGCGGCGTCGCGCTCGACCTCCGGAAGCTTCCGCGTCGACACCGCGCAGACCATCACCTTCGACGCCTCCGGACTCTCCGCCGCGGCCCAGCAGGGGTTCGGGAAGAACCACGCCCAGCACCAGACCATCAGGGAGGACGTGGAGAGCGCCAAGCGCCTCGGCGGGGTGCTCTCGACCGACAGCCGGTCGGGGATCCACATCGTGCTCTACGACGGCAGCGTCTACGTGTCGCCGGACGGGAGAAACTACAGGGAGGCGCCCTTCTTCCAGGGGCTCGCCGACACCTTCTCCACCCACCAGGTGCAGGACTACGCCGACCACATCAGCGGGCTCAGGGACCGGGGGCGGTCGACCCAGGACGGGGTCGACACCGAGCGCTTCGACGGCGTCCTCGACCAGGGCTACCTGGCGACGCTGTCGACGAAGCTGCTGGGCTCGCTGTTCAGCGGGCTGGGAGCGCCCTCGGGGCTGGCGAGCAGCGTCGGACAGGCGATCCACTACGACCGCGCCAACGTCACCTTCTATGTCGACCGCGCCTCCGGCTCGCTGGTGCGGGAGGCGAGCATCGCCGACGTCTCCCTCGACCTCGACCGCCTCGCCACCCTCTCCGGCCACTCGACCCCCGGCCTCGGCGGCGTCCTCAAGGTGGGCACCGACGGTTCCACCCACCTCTACGACTACGGCAGGCCGATCACCGTCCCCCACCCCAGCGCCTCCGGGACGATCAGCCTCCAGGAGCTCGGCGCCCTCTTCGGCAGCGCCCCCACCGGCTGACCGCCGGGGTCAGCGCCGCCGCGCCCGCACCATGACGTGGTAGCCGGCGCGGTTCATCGGCAGCATGTCCTCGAGCACGTAGAGGCCGAAGTAGGCGTACTGGAGCACCGCGTAGAGCGGGCGCAGCCGGGGTGAGACCCCCCGGGTGGCGAGCAGCAGCGGCAGGTTGAGCAGCTCGGCCACGCCCAGGCCGCTGTAGCGGACCGCGTCGACCTCGAACTCGGGCCCGAGCACCGCGGCGAGCTCGGCGGCGGTGAAGTGGCGGTGGTGGGGGCGCTCGCGCCAGGAGGGGTCGTCAGTGGGCGGCTCGGCCGACGGGCGCAGCCGCGCGTACACGTTGAGCGAGTCGGCACCGCCGAGCAGCCCGGCGTGGGGAACGCTGGCCACCAGGGTGCCGCCGGGGCGGAGCACCCGGGCGAGCTCGGCGGCGGCGGCGGCGGGGTCGGGGCAGTGCTCGAGCACGTCGAGGCAGACCGCGGCGTCGAAGTGGCGGTCGGGCCAGGGCAGCCGCGACACCGGGCCGAGGCGGATGTCGGCGCCGGGCACGGCGCGGCGGGCGCGGGCCACGTAGCCGGGGTCGAGGTCGATGCCGGCGACCTCGGGGTGGCGGCGCGCCAGCCGGCGGGTGAGGAACCCGAAGGCGCAGCCGCAGTCGAGCACCCGCACGGCGCCGCCGGGGAGCAGCCGCAGCGCCCGGCCCCAGCGCGCCATCAGGCTCGGTCCCCGGGCCGGAACCGACCGCGCATCCGCTCGGGGAGGAGCGCGGCGATCCGCCGCATCGCGTCCTCGGCGGCCTCGGCGTCGCCGCCGGCGGCCTCCGGCCGGAAGGGCGGGCCCACCCGGCAGCGCAGCCGCCCCTCCTCCTCGGCGAAGCCGACCGGCAGGGCGGGCACCCCGCCGGCGGCGAGCAGCCGGAGCAGGGTGCCGGTGCCGGGCAGCGGCTCCACCAGCCCGGCGGCGGTGCCGCGCTCACCCTCGGGGTAGAGGGCCACCGGCTCGCCCCGGCCCCGCGGCGGGGGCAGGGCCAGGCGGGCGAGGCGGCGGAGCCCCCCGGCCCGGCCCGCCACCTCGGCCGGGGCGGGCGGCAGGGTGACCATCTCGTAGCAGCGGGCCACCTCGCGGTACGCCCAGCGGGTGCCGGGCACGGCGACACGCCCCGCCCAGAGCCGGGTCTCGGCGACCACCGCCCAGTGGAGCGGCGGCGCCCCCGGCCGGCGATCGGCCACCGCCGCGGTGAGCAGCGAGGAGGCGATGCCGATCCACAGCCCGCGCCGCTGGCAGTGGTTGGCGACGGCGACGAAGGGGCCGCGCTCGGGGATGTTCTCGGCGCCGGTGAGCAGCGGCGCCGGGCGGGTGGACGCGATCAGCTCGTGGACGTCGTGGACGAGGCTGACCTCACCCCGGCGCAGCATCGCGCGGCCGAGGCGGAGGAGGATGCGCGGCGGCACCCGGTAGCTGGGCGGCTTCTCGATGGCGGCGGCAGCGTACACGGGTCAGCGCAGCCGCCGTCCCTTCCAGCGGGGCGGACGGCCGAGCAGCCCGCGCACCAGCGATTCGACGGCGATCAGCTGCATCGCCGAGGCGGCGAGGGGGTGGAGCAGGGCGAGCGCGGCCGGAAGGCGGGCGGCCCGGTAGCGGGGCGCCAGGGCGACCACCGGCGGCGCCCAGGCGAGCGCCGCCCCCAGCAGGCGCACCCGGCGCGGCGGGCGCAGCGCCCCCGCGGCGAGGGGGAGGACGGCGGACATCGCCATGCCGGCGGCGGCGACCAGCAGCCCCCGGGCCGGGTCGGCGGCGAGGAAGGCGGCGGCGTTCCTGCCGAACCCGGCCCTCAGGCCCGCGGCGTCGCGGTACATGCGGACCTCGCCGAGCCGCTCGCCCCGCACCAGGGCGATGCGGGCGCCGCGGCCGGTGAGCAGGCGGGCGAGGGCGGAGTCCTCGACCACGCTGGCGCGGACGCCGGCCTGGGCATGGCCGCCGCTGCTCTCGTAGAGGTGCCGGCGCACCACCACGCACTGGCCGTTGAGGATGCCCCGCCCTCCCCCCTGCCCGCCCCCGGGCAGTCCCACGGTGTACTGCCAGAAGGCGAGCGGCACCACCAGCGAGTCGGCGATCCCGCCGCCGCGCTGGCGGAGCAGCGGCGATACCGCCGCGAGCCCGCGCCGCTCCGCCGCCGCCACCAGGGCGGCGAGCGCGCCGGGGGCGAGGGTGACGTCGGCGTCGACGAAGGCGAGCCAGGGTGCGCTGCCCGCGGCGGCGCCGGCGGCGCAGGCGTGGGGCTTGCCCAGCCAGCCCGGCGGCGGTCCCTCGAGCCGGAGCACCGCGGCCCCGGCGGCCGCGGCCCGCGCGCCGGTGGCGTCGGTGGAGGCGTCGTCGACCACGGTCACCCCGACCCCCGGCCCCTGGGCGCGGAGCGCGGCCACGCAGGCGCCGATCCGCTCCGCCTCGTCGCGGGCGGGCACCACCGCGTCGACGCTCGCGCCGGGGCCGGCCGCGGTGCCGGGAGTCACCTCCTCGAGGGCGGCCGCATGGCGGCGCGCGAGCAGCCCGGCGGCGGCCGCCGCGGTGGCGCAGACGGCGCCCGGGAGGAGCGCCCGGAGGCGGCGGTGGGCCGGGTCGGGGACCAGTCCTTCCGGCCTCCGGCTACGTACCATTCCACGAACCCCATGACCTACCTCGAATTTCTCGCACTCTTCCTGGTCCCGCCGATCCTGCTGATGCTCGGTCTGGAGCGGCGCCGGCTCCGGCGCGCGCTGCTCTGGCAGCTCCCGGTGGTGATCGGGCTGGCCATTCTGTACACCGCGCCGTGGGACCGGGTGCTGATCGTCGAAGGGGTCTGGACCTATCCCGCGGGCCGGGTGCTGGGCACGGTGCTCCGCGTGCCCCTGGAGGAGTACGGCTTCTACGTGCTCCAGGTCGTCCTCGCCGGGCTCGTCACCGCCGCGGTGTGGCGGCGGTGGGAGGCGCGCCGCTGATGTGGGGGCACCTCACCTACCTGGGGCTGCTGCTGCCCTGGGCGCTGCCGGTGATCGCCCTGCAGTGGGTGGCGGGACACACGGCGCTGCGCCGCCGGCTGACACCGCTGCTCGTGGGTGCGCTGCTGCCCACCGCCTACCTGATCGGCAGCGATGCGGTGGCGCTCTCCCAGGGCATCTGGGCGATCCACCGCGATCGGGTCGTCGGTCTGTACCTCGGCAACGTCCCCGTCGAGGAGGCGCTCTTCTTCCTGCTCACCGACCTGATGGTGGCGCAGAGCGTGATCCTCTTCAACGCGCCGGAGATGCGGCCCGCGATGCGGCGCGCGCTGCGCCTGATCGGGAGGGTGCGGTGACCACCACGCTGGCCCCGGAGGCCGCCGCCGCGACGCCGCTGCGCGGACGCCGCCGCGCCGTGGTCGTGGGCGGCGGGCTCGGCGGGCTCGCCACCGCGCTGCGGCTGCGCCACCTCGACTACGAGGTCACCGTGCTGGAGCGCAACCGGCGCTGCGGCGGCCGCTGCGACACCTGGTCGGAGGGCGGCTTCACCTTCGACACCGGACCCACCATCCTGCTGATGCGCGACGTCCTCGAGTCGCTGTTCGCCGACTGCGGACGCCACCTCGACGACCACCTCGACCTGGTGCGGATGCATCCCAACTACCGCATCACCTTCGCCGGCGGCGCACAGCTCACCGTGACCTCCGACCTGCAGCGGCTGCGCGACGGCCTCGAGGCGATCGAGCCCGGCGCCGGCGACGCCCACCTGCGGTTCCTCAGCGACGCCGCCCACAAGTACCGGGTCTCGCGCGAGCGCTTCGTGGAGCGCAACTTCCTCCACATGGGCCAGTTCCTGAGCCCCGGCAACCTCCCCCGCCTCCTCGACACCGGCGCGCTCCGCCGGCTGGGCGGCCACGCGGCGCGCTACTTCAAGGACCCGCGGCTGCAGATCGCCTTCACCTTCCAGTCGATGTACCTGGGGCTGGCGCCGCGCGACGCCCCCGCCGTGTATGCGCTGCTCCCCTACACCGAGCTGGCGGAGGGCATCTGGTATCCACGCGGCGGCATGTACCGGATCGTCGTCGCCCTGCTGGAGGTGCTGGAGCGCGACGGCGTCGAGGTGCGCACCGGTGCCGAGGTGACCCGCATCGTCCATCGCGACGGCCGCGCCACCGGGGTCGAGCTCGCCGGCGGCGGCCACCTCGATGCGGACATCGTCGTCTGCAACGCCGACCTGCCCTGGGCGTACGAGAACCTCCTCGACGCCACCGTCCGCGCCCCCTACGGCGGGTCGCGGCTCGAGAGGCTGCGCTACGGCAGCAGCACGCTGATGCTCTACCTGGGGATGCGCGGGGTGTCGCCGGACCTGCTGCACCACAACGTGTACATCCCCGCCGACCCCGACCGGCACTTCGACGCCATCTTCCGCCGCCCGGGGGTGCCCGACGACCCAGCTCTGTACGTGCATGTTCCGACCCGAACCGACCCCGGCCTCGCCCCCGAGGGCCACGACTGCGTGTACGTGCTGGTGCCCTGCGCCGGCACCGACGCCGGCCCGCGCTGGCGCGAGGGCGACGCCGCCCGGCTGCGCGACCACGCCCTCGACAGCCTCGCCCACCTCGGCATCCCCGACGCGCGCTCGCGCATCGTCACCGAGCGGATGGTGACCCCCGACGACTGGCGCGAGCTGTACAACCTGCGCCGCGGCTCGACCTTCGGCATCGCCCACGACCTCTTCCAGGTGGGCATCTTCCGGCCCGCCAACCGGCATCGCAGCCTGCGCAACCTCTACTTCGTCGGGGCCAGCACCCAGCCCGGCGGGGGGGTGCCGATGGTGTTTCTCGGCGCCCGGCTGGTGGCCGAGCGGGTCGCCGCCGAGGCGGGGCATGGCCGCTGAGGAGCGGCGGCGCCGCGACGACCTGCGCAGCTGCCGGCGGATCATCCGGGTCCACGCCCGCTCCTTCTTTTTCGCGGCGCTGTTCCTCCCCGGCCAGCTGCGCGAGGACGTCGCCGTCGTCTACGCCTACTACCGGCTGCTCGACGACCTCGTCGACGAGCCCCCCGAGGGGATGGGCCGGGAGCGGCTGCACGCCGTCCTCGACGACTGGGACGCCTGGCTGGCGGCGGGGCTGCCCGCCGACGGCTCGCACCCGGTGCGCCGGATCCTCCCCGAGGTGGTGGAGCGGCGCCGGCTCGACCCCGGCGACCTGCGCATCGTCATCCGCGGCCTCCGGGCCGACCTCGACCACCGCCGGCCCGCCACCATGGCCGAGCTGGAGGGCTACTGCTTCGACGTCGCCGGCTCGGTGGGGCTGGTGATGGCCGGCCTGCTGGGGGCGCGCGACCCCGCCGCCGCCCGCGACGCCGCCGCCGCGCTGGGCTCGGCGATGCAGCTCACCAATGTCTGCCGGGACGTCGACGAGGACCTCGTCCGCGGTCGCCTCTACCTCCCCGCCGACGTCTGCGCCCTCACCGGCTGCGACGACGACGCCCTCCGCAACCGCCGGGCCACCCCGGGGGTGCGGCTGGCGGTGGCGGTGGTCGCCCGGCGCGCCGCCGAGCTCTACGCCCACGGGGTGACGGGCCTGCCGCTCCTGCCCCGTGAGGCGCGGTTCCCCATCGCCGTGGCGGCGCGCACCTACGCGGCCATCCTCGACCGCCTCGCCGCCCGCGGGCACGACGTCTTCGCCGGCCGGGTGTCGACCACCCGCCGCGACAAATGGGCCCTGGCGGCCCGACTCGCCGCCGCCCGCGCCATCCGCGGCTGACCGCCTCGGGGCGCCTCCGGCAACGCGGGATCGATCTCGTGCCTAGAATACCGGCGATCGAGGTGGCCCGAGGCCGCCAGCCCGATTCGTGTCACCCCTGAGGAGGAGACGATGGCTGTCAACGGCTATTGCCTGAAGTGCAAGACATCCGTGGAGATCCAGGATGCCCAGGCCATCACCATGAAGAACGGCAAGCCGGCCACCAAGGGCGTCTGCCCGACGTGCGGCACCACCATCTTCAAGATCGGCAAGGCTGCCTGACAGCAGACCGGGGCCAGTCCCCGGGTGCCGGCCGGTCGGGCGCTTGTGGCCAGGGTCGGCGGATACGCCGTGCCCGCGCAGTCAGTCGGCGCGGGGATAGGAGCCCAGCACACGCATTCCGACGGTGATGGCCCCCACCTCGGAGATGGCGTCGGCCACGGCCGGGTCGTCCTCGTGACCCTCGCAGTCGATGAGGAACCAGTACGCGCCCAGGGCCGCCTTGGTGGGCCGTGACTTGATCTTGGTGAGGTTGATCCCCCGGCCCGCGAACGGCTGCAGCGCCGAGGCCAGCGAGCCGGGACGGTCGGCGTGGAAGGCGAAGACGAGCGAGGTGCGATCGCGCCCCGTGGGCCCGGGGCGGTCGCGGGCGAGGATGACGAACCGGGTGGCGTTGTCGACCGAGTCCTGGATGTCGGCGGCGATCACCTCCATCCCGTAGAGGCGGGACGCCGCCTCGGTGCCGATGGCGGCGAGCCGGCCGGAGTGGACGCAGGAGGCCACCGCGGCGGCGGTGCTCAGCGCCGGAAACACCTGGGCGCCGGGGAGGTTCTCGCGGAGCCAGCTGCGGCACTGCGCCGCCGGCTGGCCGAGCGACACCACCCGCTCGATGTCGGTGAGCGCGGTGCCCGGGCGGGCCACCAGCTGATGACGGATCGGCAGCACGATCTCGCCGACGATGCGCGGCGCGTCGCCGGCGATGAGCATGTCGAGGGTGACGGTGACGCTGCCCTCGGTGCTGTTCTCGATCGGAACCAGGGCCTCGTCGACGCAGCCCGCGGTCACCGCGGCGACCACCGTGGGAATGTCGCCGGTGGGCACCAGCAGCGCGCCCTCGCGATACCGGGCGAGCGCCGCGTCGTGCGAGTTGGTCCCCTCCGGACCGAGATAGGCGACGCGGCGCACGGTGGTCAGTTTGTGACCAGCTCGCGGACGCTGTCGACGTCGAGGGTGGTGGAGTAGATGATCAGCTCGTCGCCGGGCTTGATCACGACGTCGGCCTGGGGCACCACCGGCCGCCCGTCGCGGACGATGCAGACCACCATATCGCCCTCGGGAAGGGGGACGTCGGCGACTCGCCGGCCCACCAGCGAGGAGAGCTCGGGGAGCGCGACGTCGACCAGGGTGGCGCCGCTGGCCTTCACCGCCACGCCCTTCACCGCGTCGGAGCTGCTCAGCTCGGCCTCGATCAGACCCATCAGCAGCTCGGTCGCGGACACCGGCACGTCGATGCCGAGCGCCTTGAAGAGGCGGACGTTCTCGGGGTCGTTGACCCGCGCAATGGTGCGCGGCACGCTGAACTTCCGCTTCGCCAGCTGGCAGGCGACCAGGTTGTCCTCGTCGTCGCCGGTGGCGCCGACCACCACGCCGGCGCGCTCGATGCCGGTGGTGGCGAGGAAGGCCATCTCGTCGCCGTCGCCGACCATGATGCTGCACGACCCGAGCTGGTGCGACAGCCACTGGGCGCGGATTTTGTCCTTCTCGACCAGGGTCACCTCGTAGCCGCGGTCGAGCAGGTGACGGGCGAGGTGATACCCCACCTTGCCACCGCCGATGACGATGACGTAGGGGGTGTTGCGCTGGTTCACGTGCGCCCTCCGGCGCCGGCCGCCGCGTCGGCGTGGTTGACCCCGTCGATGAGGTAGTCGTGGATCAGCCCGGCGCCGATCACCGTGGAGCAGATCGTCTCGACCCCCATCTCGCGGTACACCGCGGCGCGGATCGGGTCGTAGATGCGGGTGATCACACGCTTCACCTTGAAGATCTCGCGGGCGAGCTGCGCGGCCATGAGGTTGCGGTTGTCGCCGGGCATCACCGCGGCGAAGCAGTCGGCCTTCTCGATGCCGGCGCGGCGCAGGGTCGCGCCCTCGAGGCCGTTGCCGACCACCATCTCGCCGCTGAAATCATCGCCGAGACGCTCGAACGCGGACGGCTTCTCGTCGATGACGCACACGGTGTGGCCCTCGCCGGCGAGTCGCAGCGCGAGCAGGGAGCCGACCCTGCCGCAGCCCACGATGACGACCCTCATGACCGCGATTCTACGGGCCGTCCGCGCGCCGCTGTGCCCCGGTGATGCGGGGGTCGGCCCGAGGGCGCATCCGGTAGCATCCTGCGCCGATGTCGCCGCCACACGGATTCGCCGCCAAGCGCATCCTGGTGCCCGTCAACGGGAGCTCCACCGACGAGGAGGCGGTGCGTCTCGCCTGCCGGTTCGCTCTCCGCAACCGAGCCAAGGTCTATGCGGTGAGCATCCTGGTGGTGAAGCGCAGCCTCCCCCTCGACGCCGTCCCCGAGGCGGACATGGAGCGGGCCGAGCGGATCCTCGACGCCGCCGAGCGGGTGGGCCGCGACCTCGACGTCAAGGTCGAGACCGAGCTCCTCCAGGCGCGTGAGGTGGGTCCGGCGATCGTCGACGAGATCCGGGCCTGGCGCGCCGACCTGCTGATCATGGGGATGCCCTACCGCGAGCGCTTCGGCGAGTTCCACGTGGGCAAGACCGGCCCGTACGTGATGGCCAACGCCCCCTGCCAGGTGCTGATCTTCCGCGAGCCGCTGCGCGAGGACGAGCCCGCCCCCTAGCCACCCGCCCGGCTTCTGTGTCGCCGCAGAAACACTCTGCAGCGTTGACACCGGCACGCTCGCCTGCTAGCCTCTCTGTGTGTTCGCAGAACCACAAGTCTGGAGGCCCGCCGATGCGTCCCGTCACCCCGACCTCCCCGACCTCCCCGCCGCGACCTCGACGTCCCCGGCTCCGGCGCCAGCTCGGTGCCCAGTCGCTGGAGTGGATCGGCCTCGGCTCGTTCGTGGTCAGCGCCATGACCGCCGCCTCGGTGTGGGCCGACCACAACGCCGGGGGCGGCCTCGGCGCCCTGCTGCTCCGCCACCTGCAGAGCCTTTTGGGACAGCCGTGAGGCCCGGCGAGCGCGGCGCCGAGACCCTGGAGCTGGTCGCCGGCCTGCCCCTGCTCGGGATCGTCGTCACCGCCCTGCTCCAGGGCGCCGCGCTCGTCGAGGACCGAGCCCGGGCAGCGAGCGACGCCCGCGAGCTGGTGCGCCACGCGGTGGTGTGCGAGCACCGCGCGGCGCCGCCGGCCGCGGTCGCCGGCGACCCCGCCCTGGCCGCGGCCCGGGTCTCGCTCACCACCGCCACCGACCCCGCCGGCGGGGTGCTGGTGACCGCGAGCGTGGTCCTGCCGCCGCGCATCCTGCTGCCCGGGCTGCCCGCGGGCCTCGCGTCGCCGCTGGCAGCGCGCGCCTCGGCGACGATGCGGCAGGAGCCGTGCTGAGCCGCCGCCCGGCCCAGGCCGGCGCCTCCAGCCTCCTGCTGCTGCTGGGCTGCTGGCTGCTGACCGTCGCCGGGCTCGGCGCCGGCGAGGTGGTGGCGGTGACCGCCGGCGACGCCCGGGCCGAGCGGGCGGCGGCCGCCGCCGCCCACGCCGCCGAGGCCGAGCTCGCCGCCGGCGCCGGCAGCGACGACCTCAGCATCGCGCTCCAGTCCCGGCGCACCGCCTGCCGGCTGCCCGGGGAGGCGGACGCGCCCCCCGCCTGCGCGGTGGTCCGCGCCGCCGCCGAGCGGGTGGCCCGTGCCAACGGCGCCGAGGTGGTCGACCTCGCCCTCGGTCCCGACCCCCGCGACCGCGGCGCCGAGGCGGCGCCGGGACGGATCGTGGCGGTGGCCACCGTCGAGGTCGTCCGCCGGCTGCCCCTGCTCGGCCGCCTCTGCGCCACCCCCCACCCCCGGCCGGCCGCCCTCTGCGTCGCCCGGGCCACGGCGGCGGCCCGGCTCGGATGAGCCCCGCCGCCCGCCGCCGGCTGGGACGCGCCGGCGGCGCCGGGCTGGTCGCCGCCGCCCTCGCCGCCGCGGTGCTCGGCGGGCAGGTCACGGCGCGCGCCGCCGGCCCGGCGGGGGAGGCCGCGGCGGCGGCGATGCGCGCCCGCACCGGCCCGGCGTCGGGGATGAGCGCCGACCGCGAGGCCGTGATCGGCGCCTGGGAGAGCGCGGGGGCGCGGCTCGACCGGGTGCGGCGCCACCTCGCCGCCAACGCCCGGCCGGGTGCGCTCGACCCCGCCACCCTGCTCTTCGCCGACCTCTGCGGGCCCGACCTGGCGTTGCCGCGCGACGTGCCCGAGCCCGGCGACCTGCTCCTCTACCGGGAGCCGGCGTCACCCCCGGGAGCGCGGTGGCGGGTGGGGATGCTCACCGGCTCGGTGACCGCGGTGATCCTCGACCCGCGCACCCGGCGCCTCGAGGAGGTGGAGCGCGGCCGCCTCCTCGACGCCCTCCCCGAACCGGGCGAGGCCCGGCTGGTGGCCGCGGGCACGCTGCGCGCCTGCCGGTTCTCGGCCGCCCTGCTGCCCCCGGGCGGGAGCGGGGCGAGGGCCGCCGCCGGGCACCGCCGGATCGCCCTGGTCGACGCCCCGGAGGCGGTGCGCCAGCTGCAGTGGGAGCTCGACCACCCCCGCGATGCCGACACCGGCGCCGGCCACCGGCTGACCCGGCTGGTGGTCACCCCGCTGGCGCTGGTCGCCGGAGCGGCCACCCGGCTGCTCGGCGGCGCCGCGAGCCTGCTGGGACGGCTGCTCGACGCCGCCGGGCCGGTGGCGGCGCCGGCGGCGCTCCTCTGGCACCTCCTCGGCACCTCGTTCGACGGCCGGGGGCTGCACGCGGTGCTCACCGACCTCGTGCTCGGGCCGGTGCTGGGGCCGCTGAGCCGGCTCCCCGGCGGCCGCGGCCTGCTCCACCCGCTGCACGCCGCCGCCGGCTTCGCGGTGAGCGTGGTCACCGGCGTCGACGACAGCGACCACGTCGTCGCCGGTGGGGTGCTGCTCGCCGTCGTCTGCGATCTCTTCGTGCTGGCAAAGCCGCTGGCCCTCGCCGGCCGCCTCGGGCTGCGGGCGCTGGAGGCGGGGGCGGCGCCCGGAGCCGCCCTGCTCCACCGCACCCTGGACCTCTCCGGCCGGGCCGGCGACCTGGTCTCGGGGCGGCCGAGTGGCCTGCTCCGGCTCGCCGGCTCCGCCACCCGCCACGGCTCGGCCGCCGACCTGGTCGACGCCGCCAGCCTGCTGGTGCGCCCGGCCGCGATCCCCGGCCACCTCACCGAGCTGTCCGGCCGCCTCGCCCGCTGGGGCCGGACCGCCACCCTCGCCGCCACCGCGCCGCCGACCCACCGGGCCCTGGCCGCGGCGCTGCGCCACCTCGGCCCCGAGGGCCTCCACGCCGTCGAGGAGGCCGCCGAGCTCTCCCACCTCCACTCCGGCGCCCGCACCCTCGCCGCCGCCGCCGCCAACGACCTCCACCCCTTCGGCATCGAGCCCCCACCCCCGCCGGTCCGGCTGGACGTACCCGCCCGCTGAACGACTCTCAGCCCCCGAGCTCGCCCGGCACCTTGGACCGGCCGCGCCCTACGAAGCGGAACTCACGCGTCCAGGGCCCCCGGCGACCCCACCCCCGCCATCGAGCCGACCCGGTCGTCGTCGGTGAGCCGCATGATGATCACGCCCTGGGTCTGGCGGTTCGCCACGCGCACCTGCTCGAGCGGGATGCGGATCACCTGGCCCATGGTGCTGATCACCATCAGCTCCTCGGAGAGGTCCTCGACCACGCGCATGCCGACGATCTCGCCGATCTTCGAGAGCTTGGTCTGGTCGATGGTGTACATGCCCTGGATGTTCCGGCCCTTGGCGTTGTACTCCGAGACCGCGGTGAGCTTGCCGTAGCCCTTCTCGGTGACCACCAGCACGTAGCCGTTCGGCTTGGCGATGTCGAAGCCGGCCACCTCGTCGCCGTCGCGGAGCCGGATCGCCGCCACCCCCTGGGTGTCGCGGCCGGTGGGCCGCACCTCGCGCTCGGAGTAGCGCGAGCACTTCCCCTGGCGGGTGGCGACGATGATCTCGTCGCCGCCGGAGGAGACCCGCACCCAGTTCAGCTCGTCGTCGTCCTGCAGGTTCATGGCGATCAGGCCGTTGCGGCGCACCGCCGAGTACGCCGCCGCCGGGGTCTTCTTGATCTGCCCCAGCTTGGTGACCATCACCAGGAACTGCTCCTCGCCGAAGGACTCCATGTCGATGAGCGCGGTCACCCGCTCGCGCTGGTCGAGCTCGATCAGGTTGATCACCGGCATGCCCTTGGCCTGCCGCTTCACGTCGGGGATCTCGTGGGTGCGCAGCCGGAAGACCCGGCCCCGGTTGGTGAAGAACAGCATGTCGCTGTGGGTGCTGGCGATGGTCGAGTGGGCGACGTAGTCCTCGTCGGTCGACCGCTTCGCGCCCACCACCCCGCGGCCGCCGCGATGCTGGGCGCGGTAGGTGGTGATCGGCATCCGCTTGACGTAGCCGCGATTGGTGAGGGTGACGAAGACCTCCTCCTGGGGGATCAGGTCCTCCTCGTTGAGCTCGACGTCGCCGAGGCGGATCTCGGTGCGGCGGGCGTCGCCGAACTTCCTCCGCAGCCCGGTGAGCTCCTCCTTGAGGATGACGTCGACCTTGCGGACGTCGGCGAGGATGTCCTCCAGCCGGGTGATCTCCTTGATCAGCTCCTCGTACTCCTGGCGGAGCCGGTCGCCCTCGAGCCGGGAGAGCTGGCCGAGGCGCAGATCGGTGATCGCCTTCGACTGCCGGTCGGTGAGCTCGAAGCGGGTCTCGAGGGCGGTGCGCGCCGCCTTCTCGTCGGCGGCGCCGCGGATGATGCGGATCACCTCGTCGAGATGGTCGAGGCACTTCATCAGCCCCTCGAGGACGTGGGCCCGGTCCCGGGCGCGCTTCAGCAGGAAGCGGGTGCGCCGTGTGACCACGTCGCGGCGGTAGTCGATGTACTCCTGGAGCAGCTGCTTGATGCCGAGCACCTGCGGCCGGCCGTCGACGAGGGCGAGCATGATCGCCCCGAACGTCGTCTGCAGCTGGGTGTGCTTGAACAGGTTGTTGAGCACGGTGTGGGGGCGCGCGTTCGACTTCAGCTCGATGACGATCCGCACCGCCTCCTTGCGGCCGGACTCGTCGCGGAGGTCGCTGATGCCGTCGATCTTCTTGTCGTTGACCAGCTCGGCGATGTTCGCGATCAGCCGCGCCTTGTTCACCTGGTAGGGCAGCTCGCGGACGATGATCTGCTCGCGGCCGTTGCGCGACTCCTCGAACTCGACCTGGGCGCGCATCACGATGCGGCCGTGACCGGTGCCGTAGACGGTGGCGATGTCGCGGCCGTAGATGATCCCGCCGGTGGGGAAGTCAGGGCCGCGGATGATCCTGGTCAGGTCCTCGGTGGTCGCCTCCGGGTCGTCGACCAGGTGGATCAGCCCGTCGCACACCTCGGTGAGGTTGTGCGGCGGGATGTTCGTCGCCATGCCCACGGCGATGCCGCTGGAGCCGTTGACCAGCAGGTTGGGGAGCAGCGCGGGCAGCACCGACGGCTCGGTGGTGGTCGACGAGTAGTTGTCGACGAAGTCCACGGTGTCCTTGTCGATGTCCTCGACCACCTGCATCGCGATCGGCGACATCCGCGCCTCGGTGTACCGGTGCGCCGCCGGCGGGTCGCCGTCCATGGAGCCGAAGTTGCCCTGGCCGTCGACCAGCGGGTAGCGCATCACCCAGGGCTGGGCGAGGCGCACCATGGTGTCGTAGATCGACGAGTCGCCGTGGGGGTGATAGTGCTTCATCACCTCGCCGACGATGGCCGCCGACTTCTGGTACCGGGCCCCCGCGGTCATGCCCTGCTCGAGCATCGCGTAGAGGATGCGGCGCTGCACCGGCTTGAGACCGTCGCGGACGTCGGGCAGGGCACGCGAGATGATCACGCTCATCGCGTAGTCCATGTACGACGAGCGCATCTCCTGCTCGAGCTCGATGGGGCGGACGTTCTGGTGCGGCGGCAGTACGGTCATGACTGGTCTTCCGTGGTGGCGGCGAGAGCGGGGGTGCCCGCCTCGCGGGGCATGGCGGCGGCGATGGTGCCGCTGACGTCTCGGTGGACGGCGGTGACGGCGACGCCGACGGCGTTGTCGATCGCGGTGGCGTCGGAGCGGCCGTGGGCGATCACCACCTCCCCGGCGACGCCGAGGAGCAGCGCGCCACCGGTGGCCCGGTAGTCGACCCGGTCGCGCACCGCGCGCAGCCGGGGCTTGAGCAGCAGCCCGCCGAGCATGGCGCGGCGGCTGCTCCCGGCCTCGCGGCGGAGCACCGCGAACAGGTACTCGCCCACCCCCTCGGCGGTCTTCAGCGCGATGTTGCCGGTGAAGCCGTCGGTGACGGCGACGTCGCACGCCCCACCGAGCAGGTCGCGCCCCTCGACGTTGCCGGTGAAGCGGATCGGCGCGGCGGCGAGCAGCGGATGCGCGGCCCGGATGAGCGCCGAGCCCTTGCCCGGCTCCTCGCCGTTGCTGAGCAGCGCGACCCGCGGATCGGCGACGCCCATCATGGTGCGGGCGTAGACGCTGCCCATCACCGCGAACTGGGCCAGCCACTCGGCGCGCACGTCGGCGTTGGCGCCGACGTCGAGCAGGAAGGTGCGGGCGTCGTCGAGCCCCGGCAGCAGCGCGCCGATGGCGGGGCGGGCGATCCCGGGGATGCGCCTGAGCGAGAACAGCGCGGCGGCGAGCACCGCGCCGCTGTTGCCGGCGCTGACCACCGCCTGGGCGCGTCCCTGGGCGACCAGCTCGCAGGCGCGGACGATCGACGAGTCGCGCTTGGCGCGCACCGCCTGGGCCGGGTGCTCGTCCATCTCCACGACCTGGGACGCGTCGACGATCTCGATGCGGCCGCGGACCCGCTCCATGTCGGGCGGCTCGACGCAGCGGCGCAGCGAGACCTCGATCGCGTCGCGCCGGCCGACCAGGATGACCCGGCAGCCCCGCTCGTCCACGGCCGTGGTGGCACCGTCGACGATCGCGTCCGGGGCGTTGTCGCCACCCATGGCGTCGACGGCGATGGTGATGCCCGTGGTCGCGCTCATGCCCCCGCTCAGATGTCCAGGTTGCGCACGCTCTTGGCGTGCGTCTGGATGAAGCGCTTGCGGGGGGCGACGTCCGAGCCCATCAGCCGGTCGAAGATGTCGTCGGCGCGCAGGGTGTCCTCGACGTCGACGCGGAGCAGCACCCGGGTCTCCGGGTCCATGGTGGTCTCCCAGAGCTGCACGGCGTTCATCTCGCCGAGACCCTTGTAGCGCTGCACCTCGACCTTGCCGCCGATCGCCTTCATCTTCTCGTCGCGCTCGGTGTCGCTGTAGGCGTACTCGACGTTCTTGCCCTTGCGCAGCGCGTAGAGCGGCGGCTGGGCGAGGAACACGTTGCCCGCCTTGATCAGCGGCTGCAGGTGGCGCCAGAAGAAGGTCAGCAGCAGGGTGCGGATGTGGGAGCCGTCGACGTCGGCGTCGACCATGAGCACGATGCGGTGGTAGCGCAGCCGCTCGGTGTTCATGTTCTCGCCGAAGCCCACCCCCAGCGCGGTGATCAGGTTCTTGATCTCCTCGTTGGCGAGGATCTTGTCGGCACGCGCCTTCTCGACGTTGAGGATCTTGCCGCGCAGCGGGAGGATCGCCTGGAAGCGGCGCTCGCGTCCCGCCTTGGCGGTGCCGCCTGCGGAGTCGCCCTCGACGATGAAGATCTCGCAGAGGGCGGGGTCGCGCTCGCTGCAGTCGGCCAGCTTGCCCGGCAGCGTCGCCGACTCCAGCAGCGACTTGCGCTGCACCAGCTCGCGGGCCCGGGCGGCGGCGTGGCGCGCCCGTGCCGCGGTCAGCGACTGCTCGACGATCCGGCGGGCGTCGCCGGGGTTCTCCTCGAGGAACTGCATCAGCGCGTCGCTGAGCACCGCCGACACCTGTCCCGCCACCTCGCTGTTGCCCAGCTTGGTCTTGGTCTGGCCCTCGAACTGGGGCTCCTGCAGCTTGACGCGAGAGCACCGCGGTGAGGCCGTCGCGGACGTCGTCGCCGCTGAGGTTGGCGTCGTTGTCCTTGAGCAGCGAGGCCTTGCGGGCGTACTTGTTGAGGGTGGCCGTCAGCGCGCTGCGGAAGCCGGTGACGTGGGAGCCGCCCTCCTCGGTGTGGATGTTGTTGGCATAGGCGAGGACGTGCTCGGTGAAGGTGGTGTTCTGGTACTGGAGGGCGATCTCGATCATGGTGGTGTCGATCTCGCGCTCGACGTAGAAGAGCTTCTGGTTGACGACGTTCCGGCCGGCGTTGAGGTGCTTCACGAACGCCTGGATGCCGCCCTCGAAGTAGAAGGTGTGGGCGGTCTCCTGCGCCTCGTTGCGGAGCACGATGGCGATGCCCTTGTTGAGGAAGGCGAGCTCGCGCAGCCGGGTGGCCACCGTCTCCCAGCTGAAGGAGATCTCCGGAAAGATCAGCGGGTCGGCCCAGAAGCGCACCAGGGTGCCGTGGAGATCGGTCCGCCCGGCCACCGCCACCGGGCCCTGGGGCACGCCGCGGACGTAGCTCTGCACGTGCGCGGTGCCGTCCTTGTAGACCTCGACGTCGAGCCGCTCGCTGAGCGCGTTGACGACGCTGAGGCCGACCCCGTGGAGGCCGCCGGAGACCTTGTAGCCGCCGCCGCCGAACTTGCCGCCGGCGTGGAGCTTGGTCAGCACCACCTCGAGCGCCGAGCGCTTCTCGGTGGGGTGCATGTCCACCGGGATGCCGCGGCCGTTGTCGAGCACCGACACCGAGTTGTCGGCGTGGAGGGTGACCACGATCTGGTCGCAGTAGCCGGCCAGGGCCTCGTCGATGCTGTTGTCGACGATCTCGTAGACGAGGTGATGCAGCCCCCGGGTATCGGTCGACCCGATGTACATACCGGGACGGCGGCGGACCGGGTCGAGGCCCTCGAGGACCTGGATCTGGGCGGCGCCGTAGCCGTCCTGGGTATGGCCCGCCGACGCGGCGGAACGGCCGGCGCCGGCCTCGCTCGGGGGCCCGGCGGATGGGGCGGGGGTGAGGTCTTCGGGACGTGCGCTGTCGTCGATCAGAGGGTCGGGTGCTCCGGTTGCGTGCCGCGGGAAGGACGGCGGGGGTTCCAGCTGTGCGTCACGGCGCGCGGTGGTGTCCGTGAGACACTGTGTCCTGCCCTGATTCTACCCATTCCACGAGGAGTTGACCCCTGCCACCCATGGCCGGCGCCGGACCCCCGGCGGGGCGGGAGCGCCAGCTCGACACCGAGGCGATGACCGGCGCGGAGCGGCGCATGCTCATCGCCCAGATCCGCCGCAACTGGCGGGAGGAGATGAGCTCGGCGCGCCTCTACCGCCGCCTCGCCTCCACCACCGAGAACGGCGAGCCCCAGGCAACCCTGCTGGAGATGGCCGGCCACGAGCTGCGCCATGCCGACCACTGGGGCGAGCGCCTCGAGGAGCTCGGCGAGCGCATCCCCCGGCTCCGCCCCAACCTCCGCGACGTGGCCCTGCCGCTGCTCGCCCGCGCCGCCGGGCTGGGCGCGGTGATCTCGCTCATCGAGGGCGGCGAGGCCCGGGGCAAGTTCGACTACATGCGCCAGGCCCGGCTGCTCCCCGACGCCAAGTCGCGGGCGATCGCCGGCCGCATCGTCCCCGACGAGCGCCTCCACCAGGGGGCCGCGGCCCGGCTCAGCGGCCGCACCGACGCCTCCAGCGCCGCCGGCCGGCCCCGCCGGACCTACTTCGCCGAGTACCTGCGCGACCTGATCTTCGGCCTCAACGACGGGCTGGTCAGCAATCTCAGCCTGATCAGCGGGGTGAGCGCCGCGTCGTCGACCCGGGTGGTCCTGCTCGCCGGGGTGGCGGGGATCCTCGCCGGCGGCACCTCGATGTTCGCCGGCTCCTATCTCAGCAACAAGTCCCAGCGCGAGGTGGTCGCCGAGGAGGTGCGCCGCGCCGCCGAGCTGATCGCCTACGCCCCCGAGGAGGAGCGTGACGCGCTCCGGCGCATCTACCGGGAGAAGGGCTTCAGCGAGGAGGAGGTCGAGCTGCTGGTGGGCCGGATCTGCACCGACCCCGACCACTGGCTCGACGTGCTGGTCACCGAGGAGCTGGGGCTCAGCCTCGACCCGGGACCGCCGCCGGTCGCCGACGGCGCCTGGGCGGGGGGCGGGTTCGCGATCGCCGCCGCGGTGCCGCTGCTGCCCTTCCTGTTCACCTCCGGCACCACCGCGCTGGCGATCGCCTGCGTGCTCTCGGCCCTCGCCCTCTTCGCGGTGGGGTCGGCCAAGACCCTGGTCACCCGGCGCAGCCCGCTGCGCAGCGGCCTCGAGATGGTGATCGTCGGCCTCCTCGCCTCGCTGGTCACCTTCCTGGTCGGCCGGCTGATCGGGGGCGGGGTGGGATGAGGGGGGGCCACCGGGACGGGGGGCCCGGTGGCCCGGTCGGAAGGTAGAGGCGTGGTCAGACGGGGGCGGGCTCGGCGGGCGGCCGGGGCGCGGTGAGGATGCGGAGCAGCCGGACCAGCGCCAGGGCGGCGGCGAGGAACACCGCCATCGCGATCAGCGAGCCGATCTCGAGGACGCCGTTGTTGCCCAGCCGGGCGTCGGCGACGATCGGGTGGAAGGGGCTGACCAGCGCGCCGGCCACGGTGTCGACGAAGCGGACGAAGCCCGCCGCCGGGTTGGCGCTCAGCGCCCGGAAGATCACCCGGAGGCCGACCAGCGCCTCGGCGACGGTGAGCAGCAGCCAGACCAGCTGGACCGCCCGGTATCCGGGCTCGGCGAGCACGGTGGTGCGGCGGACGCTGCGCACCACCGGCGCGGCCGCCACCGGACGGGCCACCGGGGTGCCGGCGACCGGGACCTCAGCGGCGACGGGAGCCGCGGCCGGGGTCACGGTGGGCTCGGCCTGGGTCGCCACCGCCTCCTCCCGCTCCACCGAGCGGGTCTCCTCGCGCCTCGCTGCGGGCTGCATGGCGGCGACACCTCGTGAATGATCCGATGCTCATACTCTAGCAAACTTGTACATGGTGAATATCATGAATACCCGCATCGAGCGGTAGCACCATGCCCCTGGAGGAGTACCGCCGCAAGCGCGACTTCTCGCGCACCCCGGAGCCGCGGGGCGGCGAGGGGGTGGCGGGCGCGGCGGCCGCCGCCCGGGCCGGCCACCCGGGCTGGGAGCGGCTGCCGGCGGGGCGCCGGTTCTGCGTGCAGATGCACCGAGCCACCCGGTTGCACTTCGACGTCCGGCTCGAGCACCGCGGGGTGCTGCTCTCCTGGGCGGTGCCCAAGGGACCCACCCTCGACCCCGAGCAGCGCCGCTACGCGGTGCACGTCGAGGACCACCCCATCGAGTACGGCGACTTCGAGGGGGTGATCCCCTCCGGCTACGGCGCCGGCACCGTCGAGCTCTGGGACGCCGGCGCCTACGAGTGGCTCCGCGAGACCGCCGAGGACCCCGAGGCCTCGCTGCGCCGCGGCGACCTGAAGTTCTCGCTCGACGGGGTGAAGCTCCACGGCGAGTTCGCCCTGGTGCGGATGGGCGGCCGGGGAGGGCGCCGCCGCGGCGCCGGCGTGCCCGAGCCCACCGCCGAGGAGGACAGGGACTGGCTGCTGATCAAGAAGCGCGACGCCGCCGTCGTGCCCGGCTTCGACGCCGTCCGGCTGGACTGGTCGGTGAAGACCGGACGCAGCCTCGCCGAGATCGCCGCCGCCGTCGACGGCGACACCTGGGACGCCGCCGGGCTGCACCCGGGGACGGCGGCCGCCCCCGCCACCCGCACGCTCGCCGAGGTGCTCGCCTCCACCCCGGAGCGGCGGCTGCCGGCGTCGCTGCGGCCGATGCTCACGGTTCCCGTCGCTGAACCGTTCTCGCGCCCCGGCTGGCTCTTCGAGATGAAGTACGACGGGGTGCGGGCGCTCGCCACCCTCCGCGACGGCGGCGTGCACCTCCGCGGCCGCAGCGGCCGGGACGAGACCGGCCGCTACCCCGAGCTCGCCGCCCTCGCCGGCGCGCTGCGCGCCCGCGAGGCGCTGCTCGACGGCGAGATCGTCGCCCTCGACGGGGAGGGCCGGCCCTCCTTCGAGCGGCTGCAGCGGCGCATCAACGTGACCGGCGCCCGCCAGGTGGCCCTCGCCGCCGCCGAGGTGCCCGCCAGCTTCGCCGCCTTCGACCTGCTCCACCTCGACGGCCACGACCTCCGCGACCTCCCGCTCAGCCTGCGCAAGCGGCTGCTCCGGGACCTGCTCACCGAGAGCGCCGAGGTGCGCTATGCCGACCACGTCGAGGAGGAGGGCGAGGCGCTCTTCGCCGCCATCAGGGAGCGCGGCCTCGAGGGCATGGTCGCGAAGCGCGGCGACTCCCGCTACGAGGGCGGCAGGCGCTCGGCGGCGTGGCTGAAGGTCAAGGCGTGGTGCGAACAGGACTGCGTCATCTGCGGGCTCACCGCCGGCCGCGGCGGCCGGACCGGCAGCGTCGGCTCGCTGGTGCTGGGGGTCGAGGACGGCGGCCTGCTGGTCCACGCCGGGCAGGTGGGGAGCGGCCTCGACGAGGCGATGATCGACCTGCTCCGCCGCCGCCTCGAGCCGCTGCGCACCGAGCGGAGCCCCTTCGACGCGGAGCCCTCGATCCCCCAGCCGGTGACCTGGGTGCGCCCCGAGCTGGTCTGCAACGTCCGCTTCACCGAGTGGACCACCGCGGGCACGCTGCGCCACCCCGTCTTCCGCGGGCTGCGCCCCGACGTCCGGCCCGAGGACTGCGTCCGCGAGCGGGCTCTGCCCGCGTCTGCGGTGGTGGTCGACGCCGCCGCCCCGGCGCCGCCCGCCCCGTCCGCCCCCGACCTCGACCCCGCCCCCGGCGACGAGATCGAGGAGGCGCTGGAGCGGCTGCGCGGGATGGGCCCGGACGGTGCCTGGGAGGTGGGCGGCCGCCGGCTGCGGCTCACCAACCTCGACAAGGTGTACTGGCCCGAGGACGGCTGCACCAAGCGGGACATGATCGAGCACTACGTCCGGGTGGCCCCGGTGCTCCTCCCCCACCTCCGCGACCGCCCGGTGGGGATGCAGGTCTTCCCCGACGGCATCCACGGCAAGCACTTCTGGCGCAAGCGCATCCCCGACCACGCCCCCGGCTGGATCCGGCGCTGGACCTGGCACGGCGACCGGGAGGTCACCTACGTGATCGCCGAGGAGGTCGCCACCCTCGCCTGGATGGCCAACAGCGGGGCGATCGACCTCCACCCCTGGCACTCCCGGATCGACGCCCCCGAGCAGCCCGACTGGGCGGTGTTCGACCTCGACCCGTTCGAGCCCGCCACCTTCGACGACATCCGCGAGGTCGCCCGGCTGGTGAAGGCCGCGCTCGACCATCTGGGGATGCGCGGGCTGCCCAAGACCAGCGGCCAGACCGGCCTCCAGATCTACGTCCCGCTGCGCCGCGGCCCCGACTACGCCGCCGTCCGCGGCTGGGTCGAGGAGGTGGGCCGGGCGATCGGTCAGGTGCTGCCGGACAAGATCAGCTGGGAGTGGTCGGTGGCCCGGCGCACCGGCCGGATCCGGATCGACTACACCCAGAACATCATCGGCAAGACCCTCGCCGCCCCGTACTCGCTCCGGCCCGCGCCCGGCGCCCCGGTGTCGACGCCGATCACCTGGGAAGAGCTCGACGACCCCGGGCTGCGCCCCGACGGCTGGAGCATCCGGACCATCCACGCCCGGCTGGCGGCGGTCGGCGACCTCTTCGCGCCGGTGCTGGAGGGCGGCCAGGACCTGCCCGGCACCCCGGCCGCCGCCGGGAGCGGCTGATGGGGCGGTTCGACTGCCCCCTCTGCCGGGCCCGGCTCGACCCCGGCGCCACCCACTGCGCCCGCTGCGGCGCCCGGGTGGCGGCCCTGGAACGGCGGCCGCGCCCCCCCCGGGCCGCAGCCGCCCGCCGGCGGCCGCCGGTGCCGGGGAGCCCGGCGGAGGCGGTGCGCGCCGGCCTCGCCGCGGGGGTGGGTCTGGTCGGGCTGGCGGCGCTGGTCGGGCTCCTCACCCGCCTGGCCGGGGGCGACGGGCTCGCCGGCCTCGGCAACGCGTCGCTCCTGCTCGGGATGGCCACCCTGGGGATGAGCGCCCTGCTCGGCGGGGTGCGGGTCTCGCGGTGGGTCGAGGCCGGCCGCGGCGGCGGCGAGCGGCTGCGCCGCCGCGCCCGGGGCGAGGCTCCCGGCGGCCGGACGCTGCTCCGGCTGGGGATCGCCGTCGCCGGCGCCGTTCCGTTCGTCCTCTTCGTGGTCCTCGCCGCCGCCCGCTAGAGGAAGTGCGGCGCCGTGGCCCGGTCCGCTCATACAATTCGGAGCCATGGCGGTCCTGCTCCTGAGCGCGACGATGCAGCCGCTCAACGTGATCAGCAAGCGGCGGCTGCTGATCCTGCTCGGCAAGGAGCGGATCGCCCTCCTCGACGCCGAGGCCGAGGCCGAGGCCGAGGCCGCCGTCCGCGAGCGGCGGCTCCCCCAGGGGATCGTCATGGCCCGGCTCCTCCGCGCCGTCCACGTCCCCCGGCGGACGCTGCGGCCGAACCGCCGCAACCTCCTGCTCCGCGACGACATGACCTGCCAGTACTGCGGAATCGGCGGTCCCGCCTCCGAGCTGACCATCGACCACATCGTCCCGGTCTCCCGGGGGGGCGCCCCGAGCACCTGGGAGAACCAGGTGGTGGCCTGCCGCCGCTGCAACGGCCGCAAGGCGAACAGCCAGCCCGACGAGGTCGGCCTCCGCCTCCGCCGCCGCCCCGGGCCCCTGACCCAGGAGTTCAGCCACATCCTCTTCCTCCGCCACCCCGAGCTCAAGCAGGCGTACGACGCTCTGGTGGCGTAGTCCGGCCGAGTTCCCGCCGGGAGCGTCACGAAGCGAGCCGAGGGACGGTCAGGCGGCGATTCCCTCGGGTATCCTGGCCACCATGGCACGGTCGATGTGGCGCGGCGCGATCAGCTTTGGCATGGTGGCCATCCCGGTGCGGATGTACCTGGCCACGGAGTCGAAGAGCGTCTCCTTCCGGATGCTCTGCCCCAGCTGCGGACGCCCGATCAAGCAGAAGCGGTGGTGCCCCCACGAGGACCGCGAGATCGGCTGGACGGAGACCCAGCGCGGCTACGAGGTGGCCAAGGACGAGTTCGTCCACATCGAGGACGCCGACCTCGAGCGGGTCCCGCTGTCGACCACCAAGGCGGTCGAGATCCTCGAGTTCGTCGACGACTCCGAGATCGACCCGGGGGTCTACATCAAGGGCGCCTACTACCTCGAGCCCGAGGCGGTCGGCGCCAAGCCCTACGCGCTGCTCCGCAAGGCGCTGGAGAGCACCGGGCGGGTGGCCATCGGCCGGATCGCGCTGCGCGACCGCGAGCACCTCTGCCGCCTGGCGCTCCACGAGGACGGCCTGGTGCTCAACACCCTGCACTGGCCCGACGAGATCCGCGACCAGCACGAGCTCAAGCTCCCCGGCGAGGACGTCAAGGTCGACGACCGCGAGCTCGAGATGGCCAGGATGCTGATCGACAACCTCACCGCCAGCTTCGACCCGGCGCGGCACACCGATCGCTATCGCGAGGCGCTGCTGCAGATCGTCGAGGAGAAGATGAGCGAGCATCCCACCGAGGCCCCGGCGCCCGCCGCCGAGCCGGCCCGCGCGCTCGACCTGATGGCGGCCCTCAAGGCGTCGGTGGAGGCCTCGCGCCGCACCCGCGAGGAGGCCCCGCCCGCCGCCGAGGCGGAGCCGGCCGGGGAGGCCGAGGTGGTCCCGGCGAAGGGACGGCGCCGCGCGGCCGCCAGGGCCGCGGACGAGGCCGAGGCTCCGGTCCGCCGTCGCAAGGCGTCGTGAGGCGCCCGCTCCCTCACCCGCGGCCCGCCGCCGCGTCCCTGCCGCTGAGCCTCCCCCCGCCCCCGGCGCTGCCCGCCGACGTGGCCCTCGAGGTGGCGGTGCCCTGCAGCGGCCCCTTCGACGCCGAGGACTGGCGCTTCTCGGTCGACTGGGACGGCATCCGGGTGCTCCTCGCCGCCGGCGCCGGGGGTGAGGCGCGGCTGCGCGACGAGCGCCGCCGCGAGGTCGGCGACCGCTTCCCCGAGGTGATCTCCGAGGTCGCCGCCGCCCTCGGCGGCCACACCGCGGTGGTCGACGGGGTGCTCACCGTCCTCGACCCCCGCGGCCGCCCCGACCTCGAGGCGCTCTCCCGGCGGCGGGCCGGCGAGCCCGGGGTGGCGGCGGTGTTCATCGCCACCGACCTGCTCCACCTCGACGGCGCCTCGCTCCAGCAGCGACCCTTCGGCGACCGGCTCCAGGCGCTGGAGCGGGCGGTGACCGGGCAGCCCCACCTCCAGGTCCCGGAGTGGGTGGCGGGCGACGGCTGCGCCCTCGCCGAGGCGGCCACCAGCCAGCACCTCCCCGCCATCCTGGCGCGCCACACCGGGGCGACCTACTCGGCCGGGGTGGCCTCGCCCCAGCGGCTGCGGATCGCCCTCGAGGACCGTGCCGACGCCGTGGTCACCGGGGTGGTGCGGCAGCCCGGCGGCGAGGTGAGCGCGCTGCTCCTCGCCGAGCAGCACCGTGGCCGGCTCGCCGACGCCGGCAGCGTCGCCGTCCACCTCCCCGGGTCGGTCGAGGCCTGGCTGGCCGAGCAGCTCGGCGACCTCGCCTCGGTCACCCCGCCGTGCCGCTGCGCGGTGGTGCCCCCGGGACGGGTCTCCTGGCTGCAGGCCGAGCTGGTGGCGACCGTCCGCCACAGCGGCCGCCTCGCCGGCGGTCAGCTCAGCCGCCCCGAGCTGGTGGCGCTCCGTGACGACCGCGACCCCGCCTGGTGCGTCCGCCGCCCCCCGCTGCCGCCCCCGGCCGGCGAGGTGCTCGGCCGCGGCTTCCGCCCCACCGTGCTCCACACCCTCCCGTTTTCTCAGCAGTGAGCGGCGGGTAGCCGGGAGAGCGGTGCCGTCGGTCCCCCTCGATCCCGACCAGCAGGCCGCCGTCGACCACCGCGAGGGCGCCTGCCTGGTGCTCGCCGGGCCGGGGTCGGGAAAGACCCGGGTGATCGTCGAGCGCTTCCTCGAGCTCTGCGGCGCCGGCGCCGGCGCCTCCGGGCAGCTGGTGCTCACCTACACGGTGAAGGCCGCGGAGGAGATGCGGCAGCGGGCCGAGGCGCTCCACGGGCCCTTCGGCGACGACGTCCCGCTCACCAACTTCCACGCCTTCGGCCGCCGGGTGCTGCGCCAGTGGGGGTGGCGCTGCGGGGTACCCGCCAGCTTCCACATCGCCGACGCCGCGGAGCGGTGGCTCCACCTCGAGGCGGTGCTGGCGGAGATGCGCCCCCGCACCCTCTGGAACCCGCTGCGCCCCCACGACCTGGTCGGCCCCCTGCTCCACCTCATCGAGACCGCCAAGCAGGAGCTGATCACCCCCGAGGAGTACGCCGCCTGGGCGTGCCGGCGCCAGCTGGTCTCCACCGACGAGGTCGAGCAGGCGCTGCTCGAGCGCCACGCCGAGTGCGCCGAGCTCTACGCCCGGCTGGAGGAGCGCTACCGCCGGCTCGCGGTGCTCGACCACGACGACTGCATCCTCATCGCCGAGCGGCTGCTGCGCGAGGACCCGGCGGCGCGCCGCGCGATCTGCGACGCGGTGGGCTACGTCATGGTCGACGAGTACCAGGACACCAACTACGCCCAGGCCCGGCTGGTGGAGACGCTGGTGGCGCGCCACGGCAACGTGCTCGTGGTCGCCGACGACGACCAGGCCATCTACAAGTTCCGCGGCGCCAGCCTCGCCAACCTCGACCGCTTCCGGCGGCTGCGTCCCGGCCACCGCACCGTGACCCTGCGGCGCAACTACCGCAGCACCCGGCAGATCGTCGCCGCCTGCTCGCTGCTGATCGGCGCCGCCGCGCCCGAGTCGCGCATCCACAAGGAGCTGGTCGCCAACCGCGGCGAGGGCGGCCCGGTCGAGCTCTGGGAGGCGCCCGACGAGCGCAGCGAGACCCTGGCGGTGGCGGCGGAGTGCCGGCGCCTGCTCGAGGCGGGCACCCGCGGCGCCGACATCGCCTGGCTGTTCCGCCGCCACGACGACATGCGGGCGGCGATGACCGCCCTCCAGGAGACCGGGGTGCCGTATCAGGTGCACGGCGGCCGCGGCTACTTCCGCCAGCCCGAGATCAAGGCGCTGCTGGGGCTGCTCCGGGCCATCGACGACCCCGCCGACTCCCAGGCGCTGCTCCGCTGCCTGCAACTTCCCGCCTGGTGTGTCAGCAACCGGGGCCGGGTGGCGCTGGTGCGCGCCTGCGACAGCAGCGAGACCCCGCTCTGCGAGCTGCTCCTCGACGGCGCCGTGGAGGGCCTCGACGCGGCCGACGCGGCGGCGGCGCGGCGGGCCACCGAGGAGCTCTGCGCGCTCCACGGCCGGGCGCTCACCGCCGACGTCCGCGAGCTCTGCTTCGACGCCCTGGAGCGCTGCGGCTTCCTCGGCATCGCCGAGCTCACCCGCGACCTCGAGCGGGTTCAGGCGGGCGCCAATCTCAACAAGTTCGCCGAGCTGCTCGACGGCTTCGCCGACTGGAGCGAGGACCTGCGGCTCCGCGCCGCGCTGCGCTACCTCGAGGTGCTGCGCGACTCCGGCGCCGCCGACGAGGTGGCCGCCATCGACGCCATCGAGGACGGCGTGGTGCTGCTCACCGCCCACAGCGCCAAGGGGCTGGAGTGGCCGGTGGTGGTGGTGGGCGGCTGCGTCGAGCCGCGCTGGCCGGGCCGGGGCGGCTTCCCCGCGCCGCTCACCCTCCCCGACGAGCTCGTCCCCGAGCCGCCCCCGCCGGGCGACGGCCTGGTCGACGAGGAGCGGCGGCTCTTCTACGTGGCCGCCACCCGGGCGCGCGACCGGCTGGTGCTCACCCGCGCCCACCGCTCCCCGCGGTCGTACGGCGACGAGGCGCCCACCCGCTTCCTGGCGCCGCTGGCCGGCCAGGCGATGGCCCGCTGCGTCGAGCTTCCCCACGTCCCCGCCGCGCTCTCCGCCCGGACCCGCCCCCGGGGCAGCACCGTGCCGGTCGGCGTCGAGGTGTCGGTGGCCGACCTGCGCGACTTCCGCGAGTGCCCGCGGCGCTACGAGTACCGGCGCCGCTACCGGATGCCGTCGCGGGGCTCGGTGCAGACCTGGTACGGGGTGCTGGTGCACTCGGTGCTCGAGCAGGCGGCGCGGATGCGGCTGGCGGGCGAGGAGGTCGACGCCGGCCGGCTGGTGGCGCTCTGGCACCAGGGGTGGGAGGCGGCGCACGGCCCCAAGGGCGCCCACCGCTCGCTCCGCGGCTACGGCGAGGAGTCGCTGCGCCGCTACGGCGAGAGCCCGGCCTGGACCGACGCCCGGCCCTCGGCGGTGGAGCGGCCGTTCGCGCTCGGCGTCGACGCCGGCGAGGTCCGCGGCCGCTTCGACCGCATCGACGAGCGCGACGACGGCATCCCCACCGTCGTCGACTACAAGACCGGGCCGCCGCGCACCGCCGACAGCGCCGCCCGCGACCTCCAGGTGCGCGCCTACGCGGTCGCCATCTCCCAGCGCGACCACGCCGACCGGGTGGCGGTCGAGCTTCACCACCTCCAGACCGCCGAGGTGACCCGGGTGGTGCTCGAGGGCGCCGCCCTGCGCAGGGCCCACGCCCACATCGCGCTCAGCGCCGTCGACCTCTCCCGCGCCTGGAACGAGCACGGCTTCCCGCCCAACCCCTCGCCCTGGCGATGCCGCCGCTGCGACTACCGGACGATCTGCGACGAGGGCGGGGCCGCGGTCCGCGCCGCCGCCGCCGGGCCCGCCGTGGCGGTGCCGGCGGCGGGCGTCTGACCGGCAGCGGGCCCGCCGACCGGCGGCGTACCCTTCCTGCGCGGGCCAGTGTGGCATCGCTGCGCGAGTGTGGAGGGCCGGGTGATGACACGGTGGGGACTGATCGCCGGATCCGGAGCCGCCGCCCTCATCGGCGGGTGCGGCGGCGCCGCGTCGCCGCCCTCCGCGGCCACGTCCACCAGCTCCTCGATGTCGATGTCGATGACCGGCAGCAGCACGATGTCGGAGATGTCGGCGAACACCTCCTGCGCACCGTCCGGCACCACCCTGCAGATCAGCGCCAGGGACACGAAGTACAGCACCGACTGCCTCGCCGCCCCGGCGGCCCAGGCGTTCACCATCCACTTCGACAACATGGACGCGCTGACCCACAACGTCTCCATCTACGCCGCCGACGTGATGACCAACAGGAACGCCACCGCCTACTTCAGGGTCGATCCGGTGATGGGTCCCAGGGCCGTCGACTACGCGGTGCCCGCGCTCTCGGCCGGGACCTACCACTACCACTGCGACGTCCACCCCACGGTGATGGACGGCACCCTCGTGGTCAAATAGCCCCAGAGTGGCCCAGCGTCCCCCGTCTCCGGTCGAGCGGATCCTCGTCGTCGCGGCGCATCCGGACGACATCGACTTCGGCGCCTCCGGCTCGGTGGCGACCTGGACGTCGGAGGGGATCGACGTCTCCTACTGCATCCTCACCGACGGCGATGCCGGCGGCTCCGACCGCAACGTCACCCGCGCCGACATGGCCCGGCTGCGCCGCGAGGAGCAGACCGCGGCGGCGGGGTGCGTCGGGGTCACCGACCTCAGCTTCCTCGGCCACCCCGACGGCCGGCTGGAGAGCACCCTCGAGGTGCGCCGCGACATCTCCCGGGTGATCCGGCAGGTGCGCCCCCAGCGGGTGGTCCTCCCCTCCCCGGAGCGGAACTGGCAGCGCATCTTCGCCAGCCATCCCGACCACCTCGCCGCCGGGGTGGCCGCGATCGCCGCGGTCTACCCGGACGCGCGCAACCCCTTCGCCCACCCCGAGCTGCTCGAGGAGGGGCTCGAGCCCCACACCGTCGAGGAGGTCTGGATGATGGCCTTCCCCGACCCCGACACCTGGGTCGACGTGACCGAGCAGTTCGACCGCAAGGTGCTGGCGCTGCAGTGTCACCGCAGCCAGGTGGGCGGCTGGGAGGACCTCGCCGACGCGATGCGCCAGTGGGGCATGGCGATCGCCCGCCAGGGGGGCCTGCCCGAGGGCCGCCTCGCCGAGGCCTTCCGGGTGATCAGCGCGGTCTGACCCGGGGCGCGGACCGGGCGGGGGCGGCGGTAGCTGCTAGGCTGGCTCGCCGCATGACCGAGCTCCGCACCGCCGCCTACGGCTCCTGGCCGTCGCCGATCACCTCCGAGCTGATCGTCTCCGACACCGTCGGCATCGGCCAGATCGAGGTGGAGGGCGGCGACGTCTGGTGGGCGGAGGCGCGCCCCGCCGAGCAGGGGCGGGTGGTGGTGATGCGCCGCCGCGCCGACGGGGGCGTCACCGACGCCTTCGGGCCCGGCTGGAACGCCCGCACCCGGGTGCACGAGTACGGGGGCAGCTGCTTCGCGGTCGACGGCGACACCCTCTACTTCACCAACTTCGCCGACCAGCGGCTGTACCGCTGCGAGGCCGGTGGCGAGCCCGCCGCCCTCACCCCCGAGGGCGACCTCCGCTACGCCGACCTGTGCCTCGATCGGGCCCGCTCGCGGCTGCTCTGCGTGCTCGAGGACCACACCGGCGGCGGCGCCGAGGCGGTGAACCGCATCGCCGCCGTGCCCCTGGACGGCGGCCCTCCGGAGGTGCTCGCCGAGGGCTCGGACTTCTGCGCCGCGCCCCGGGTCAGCCCCGACGGCGGCCGGCTCTGCTGGCTGACCTGGAACCATCCCGATCTCCCCTGGGACGGCACCGAGCTGTGGGTGGCCGACCTCGACGCCGCCGGCCGGCCGGGCGAGCGGGTGCGGGTCGCCGGCGGCCCCCGCGAGTCGGTGACGGTGCCGGCGTGGTCGCCCGGCGGGGTGCTCCACCTCGTCTCCGACCGCACCGGCTGGTGGAACCTCTACCGCTGGCGCGGCGGCGAGCTCGAGGCGCTGGCGCCGGCGGAGATGGAGTTCGCCCGCCCCGCCTGGATGCTGGGCTGGACCACCTACACCTTTCTCGCCGAGGAGCGGATCGTCTGCACCGCGACCCAGCGGGGGGAGTGGCGGCTGTACGAGCTCCACCCCGAGACCGGGCTGTGCGAGGTCGAGACCCAGTTCACCGAGATCAGCCCCTGGCTGCGCGCCCACCAGGGCGGGGTGGTGTTCGCCGGCGGGTCGCCGGTGCTCGCCGCCGCCCTGGTGCACGTCGACGTCGAGAGCGGGGCCACCGAGGTGCTGCGCCGCAGCAGCGGTGTGGAGGTCGACCAGGGATACCTGTCCCAGCCGGAGGCGGTGGAGTTCGCCACCGAGGGGGGGCGCACCGCCCACGCCCTCTACTACCCGCCCCGGAACCCGGAGTGGCGCGGCCCCGACGACGAGCGGCCACCGCTGCTGGTCGAGACCCATGGCGGCCCCACCGCGGCGGCGACCACGCTGCTCCGGCTGCCCATCCAGTACTGGACCAGCCGGGGCATCGCCGTGCTCGACGTCAACTACGGGGGCAGCACCGGCTACGGCCGCGAGTACCGCGAGCGCCTCTACGGCACCTGGGGGGTGGTCGACGTCGACGACTGCGCCAACGGCGCGCTCTTCCTGGTCGAGCGCGGCGACGCCGACCCCGACCGGCTGATGATCTCCGGGGGCAGCGCCGGCGGCTACACCACCCTCTGCGCGCTCACCTTCCGCGACACCTTCTCGGCGGGCGCGAGCCACTTCGGCATCGGCGACCTCGAGGTCTTCGTCGGCGACACCCACAAGTTCGAGTCGCGCTACCTCGACCGGCTGATCGGCCCCCTCCCCGAGGCGGCGGCCCTCTACCGGGAGCGCTCGCCGATCAACCACACCGACCGGCTCAGCTGCCCGGTGATCCTCTTCCAGGGGCTGGAGGACAGGATCGTCCCGCCCAACCAGGCCGAGCTGATGTTCGACGCGCTCAGGCGCAAGGGCATCCCCTGCGCCTATGTCCCGTTCCCGGGTGAGCAGCACGGCTTCCGCATCGCCGCCAACATCCGCCGCTCGCTCGACGGCGAGCTGTACTTCTACTCGCGGGTGCTGGGCTTCCCGCTCGCCGAGGCCCTCGAGCCGGTGGAGATCGAGAACCTGCCGGAGCAGCCGGGGGAGGCCTGAGCCTCCCCCGACCGGGTCCGGTCAGGCGCCGCGGCGCCGCAGCCGCAGGCCGGCGAGGGAGATCACCGCGGCGAGCACCAGGCCGCCGAGGACGATGCCGCCGGCGATCAGCGGCGTCCGCCAGGGCGGCACCGGGGCCGGGGCCGGCGCCAGCGCCGGGAGCCTCGCCCCCGCCACCGGGCCGACGCCCATCGAGGCCAGCCGCACCCCGCCGTCCGGGGTCACGCTCATGTCGTAGGTGACCTGGGGGCTGGGAGCGTTGAGGGTGAGGTAGCTGAGCCAGCCCTGCGGGGGCACCCAGGACATGTTGCGGTCGCTGCTCAGGTCGCGCTGCAGCGAGCTGCTCATCCGCTGCTGGGAGACCAGGACGAAGCCGGGAGCCAGCGTCTCCGGCGCCACCGGTTGGGCGGCGGTGAGCAGGTAGAGGTCGGCGACGACGGGGTCGAGGGCGTTGGCGAGCACCTCGAGCGGCACCCAGAGATGCGGGGTGTGCATGGTGATCAGCACCGGGGTGCCGTCACCGCTGAACTGGCCACGCGCGCGCGCCGCCGCGATGTCGTACTTCGCGGCCATGAAGATCGGACTGGTGGCCGCATAGGCGAGCAGGTGGGCGCGGGTCTCGTCGGGAAGGACGAAGCCGTTCTGCCTGCACCAGTCGACCACCGCCTGGCCGCTGCCCCTGAGCACGGTGATGTCGAGGGCGTCGATCTGCACCTGCTGGAGCACCTGCGCGGGGGCGGCCGCCGCCTGGAGGCCGGCGGCCTTGCCGTCGAACGCAGGTTGCGGGTGGGTCTCGCGCTCGAGCCGCTGCAGGGTCCAGGCGCCGCCCTTCTCGACCCTGTCGGGCACCGCGGGCAGGGGGACGATCCAGCCCAGGCCGGGGACGTCGCCCTGGTAGCCGAAGCTGGTCATGTAGTGCTCGACGCCGCCCTGCCAGGCGACGAAGGTGGTGGCCCGGGCGAGCCGGACCGCCCCGTTCGGGGCCACCAGCCCCCCGCACGCTGCGGCGGGGACGGTGCCCAGCACGGCGAGCCCGCCCGCGAGCGCGGCGGCCGCCAGAAGCTTCCGGTGCATGTCATCTCCTCCTGCCCCCGGCGTGGGAGCTCGGAGAAGAGGACGCGCCGCCGCGCCCGCAGGTTCCCGAGGGACGAGGGCCGCTAGACCGGGCAGGCCGCCAGCGCGGTGAGGTACTCCTCCTGGTCGCGGGGGTTCATCACCTCGCTGGTCACCTTGTGGACCACCCTGCCGTCCTTGTCGATGACGTAGGTGGCGCGGCCGGCGATGCCGATGCCCTCCATGTAGGTGCCGTACTGCTGCGCCACCGCGCCCTTGGGGTGGAAGTCGGCGAGCAGGTGCGCCTTCAGGTCCTCGTCACGCTTGAAGGCGGCGAGGGTGTAGTGGCTGTCGACCGAGACCGCGAGCACCTCGGCGTTGGCCGCCTCGTACCTGTCGGCGGCGGCGCTGATGTCGTGCAGCTCCCTGGTGCAGACGCCGCTGAAGGCCAGCGGGTAGAACATCAGCACCACGTTGCGACCGCGAAGGTCGGAGAGGGTGACGTCCCTGCCGTTCTCGTCCTTGAGGGTGAAGTCGGGGGCCTCGGAACCCACCTCGACGGCCATGTCGATCCTCCGCGTGACTGATCCGGACTCGGGGGCTCGACGATAGCCCAGGAGCGCGCGCCGCCGCCCTCCCCCGTTCTCACGGCCTGCGGCCGACCTGCTATACCCGCGCGGTGACGCGTCGCCGCCTCCCGCTTCTCGCCGCCGCCCTCGCCGCGCTGCTGCTCTCCGCCTGCGGGTCGTCCGGCGTCGCCCGGGCCACCGCCCCGCCGCTGCCGGACACCACCGCGCCGCCGACCCCCACCCCCTCGGCGTCGCCGTCGCCGACCCCGCAGCCCACCCCGACGCCGTCCCCCTCGCCGACGCCGACGGCGACCCCCACCCCCGCCGAGGGCGGGGTGACCCGGGTGCCGGTCGACGACCCCCGGGGCGACGCCACCGTGGCCGCCGACCTGTACCCGTCGTCGGGCTTCGCCAACTGCCCGAGCATGGGGTCGGCCGGCTACGGCGCCTGCCCGGTGACCTCGCGGCTCGCCGCCCGGCTGAACCAGCACCCGATCCGCGGGGTCGAGCAGCTCTGCCGCTGCCAGTCCCAGTGGCAGGGGGTGAACATCAAGGCGCCCACGGTGCTGCCGGCCATCGACAGCTACACCGTCGAGGTCGACCTCAGCGTCAACGGCACCCCCATCCAGTTCGACCTCACCGTGCTGCGCACCGGCGACGGCTGGTTCGCCGACGACATCCGGTGCCACAGCGGCGGCCCGAACAGCTCCATCTACGCCGGCTCGCCGCCCCTCTGCTGACACTCCCGGCCCGCCGCGAGCCGGCACGGATCCACACCGATGGCGCGATCGCGCGGGGATGATATATAGTTCGACGAGCGAAACACATGCCCGAGCCCATCCCCGTCTCGCCCACCCCCGACCCCGCCGCCCTCGACCCCCTGGCGGTGGCCAACCGGCTGCGGCCGGTGCTGCTCCACATCTCCCGGCACATGCGCCGGGAGATCGACTCCCTGGGGGTGACCCCGGGCCAGCTCTCGCTGCTCGGCGCCGTCCGCGACCGGCCCGGCATCGGCATCAGCGACCTCGCCGCCGGGGAGCGCACCTCGGCGCCGACGATCTGCGCCCACATCGACCGGCTCGAGGCCGCCGGGCTGGTGACCCGCACCCGTGGCGAGGTGCCGGACCGCCGCCGGGTCGGTCTCAGCGTCACCGACGAGGGGGCGCGGGTGCTGCTCGCCGCCCGCTCGCTGCGCACCGCGTGGCTGGCCACCCGGCTGCGCGCCCTCGGCGGCGACCAGCTCCGCGCCGTCGCCGCGGCGGTCGAGCCGCTCAGCCTGCTGCTCGAGACGCCGGCGCCGGCGCGCTCGCGGGGCGCCGACGCCGCCGCGGTGGGGCGATGAGCGCGGTGGTGCATCGCGGCGGAGGCGGCACCTTCGCCAGCGTCCGCCGCCACCGCAACTACCGGCTCTGGTTCTTCGGGCAGGTGGTCTCGGTCACCGGCACCTGGGTGCAGAACGTCGCCCAGGCCTGGCTGGTGCTCCAGCTCACCCACTCCGCGGGCGCCGTCGGCGTTCTCGCCGCCTGCCAGTTCGGCCCCTTCGCCGTCCTCGGCCTGCTCGGCGGGGTGATCTCCGACCGCCTCGACAACCGGCGCACCCTGGTCGCCACCCAGGCGGCGTCGATGCTCTGCGCCGGCCTGCTCGCGGTGCTCGCCCTCAGCCACGTCGCGGTGGTCTGGGAGGTCGACGCCGTGGCCGCGCTCAGCGGCCTGGTGATGGTGATGGACACCCCCTCGCGCCAGGCCTTCACGATGCAGATGGTGGGCCGCCGCGAGCTGCCCAACGCGATCGCGCTCAACTCCAGCCTGTTCAACGCCTCGCGGATCATGGGGCCGGCGCTGGGCGGGGTGATCATCGCCGGCGCCGGGGTGGGGCTGTGCTTTCTCATCAACGCCGGCAGCTACCTCGCGGTGCTCGCCGCGCTGCTGCTGATGCGCCGCGAGGAGCTGCACCCGGTGGTGCGGTCGGAGACCCGGACGTCGGTGCTCCGCGGCCTCCGCGAGGGGCTCGCCTACGCCTGGGTCACCCCCCCGGTGCTGCTGGTGCTCCTGGTCATGCTCGCGGTCGCCACCGTCAGCATCAACTTCAACGTGCTGCTCCCGGTGCTCGCCTCCCACACCCTGCGCGCCGGGCCGGAGGTGTTCGGCGCCCTCTCCGCCGCCTTCGGCGCCGGGGCGCTCGCCGGCGCCCTGCTCTCGGCGACCCGGGGGCGGGCGACCTGGCCGGTGCTGCTCGGCGGCGCCGCCACCCTCGGCGCCGGCGAGCTGCTGCTGGCTCCGCAGCGCAGCCTGATCCCCGCCGCGATCATCCTCGCGGTGATCGGGGTGGCCTTCTCGCTGTTCACCTCGAACAGCAACGCCACCCTGCAGCTGATCGTCCCCGACCACCTCCGCGGCCGGCTGCTCTCCCTCTACGCCTACGTCTTCTTCGGCACCGCCCCGCTGGGCGGGGTGCTCACCGGCTGGCTGTGCCAGCGCGGCACCACCCCGGCCCTGCTGGTGGCGGGCGGCACCGCGGTCGCCGCCGCCGCCGCCGGCACCCTGGTGTGGTGGCGCGTCCTCGCGCCGCAGCGGCGTCCGCGGGCGCGGACCGTCGCCGAGCCCGCCGACGAGGTCCCCTCGCTGACCGCCTGACCCCGGTTCCGGCATCATGGGGACGATGAGCAGCCCCGCGGTCACCGTCACCGCCGGCGGCGGCGACCTCTACACGGTGCGGGTCGCCGGCCGCACCGAGCACCGGGTCACCGCCCGGCCCGAGGTGCTGGGACGGGTGTCCGCGGAGGGCGAGGCGCCGGAGCTGACCCTGCGGCGGGCCTTCGAGTTCCTGCTCGAGCGAGAGCCGCCGGAGTTGATCCTGCGCAGCTTCGCGCTCGAGGACATCGCCCGCTACTTCCCCGAGTTCTGGACGGCGATGGCGCCGCGCTGAGCGAGCACCGCGGCGGGCGGAGCGTCCCGCCTGGTCAGGCGCCGGTCGAGGCCTCGGCGGCGGCACGGGGCCCCTCCGACTGGAGCACGTCGAAGCTCCACAGCTCCGAGCCCGATGCCGCGGGACCGCCCTTGGCGTGCTGGGCGTGGCCGCGGTCGAAGGCCTGGGAGGTGCGCCAGCGGTCGAAGTCCTCCTCGCTGCGCCAGCGGGTGTAGACCATGTACTGCTCGGTGCCGCCGGTGGGCCGGAGCAGCTCGAACCACTCGAAACCGTCCTCGGACGAGACCGCGCCGGCGCGCGCCGCGAACCGCTTCTCGAGGGTCTCGCGCATCTCGACCGGCACGGTCAGCACGTTGATCTTCACGACGGACATGGCGGGCTCCCGGGATCGCGGGGGTGGGCGGCTGCCCGCATCATCCCAGCCCGCGACCGGCCCGCGGCGGGCCGCCGAGCAGCCCGGGACGGTCGGTGGTGACGTAGTCGGCGCCCCGCCGCCGCATCCGCGCGGCGACCCGGCGATGGTTGACCGTCCACGCGGTGAGCGGCATCCCGAGGCGGTGGGCGGCGGCGCAGAGCCCGGCGGTGACCGCCCAGCGGTCGACGGTGACGGCGGCGGCGCCCACCTCCGCGGCGAGCCGCTCGAGCCGCCCCGGCAGCAGCGGGCGGGTGGCGCAGGCGGCGACCCGGCGGGCGCCGGTGTCGGGGTGGGGCGCGTGCACCGGCAGGGTGCGCCAGCGGGCCATCCGCGGGGCCCGCTCGCGGAGGTGACCGAGCGCCGGGGCGGCGTCGGTGCAGACGGCGAGGAGGTCGGAGTCGGCGCGGCCCGCCGCCCAGGCGCCGAGGGCGTCGACCACGGCGTCGTGCTTGATGTCGAGGAGCAGGGGGAGCCGGCCGGCGAGGTGCTCGACCGCCTCGTCGAGGGTGAGCAGCCCCGGGGCCTCGGCGCGCGCCTCGGCGAGGGTCACGCCGGGAAGCGGGCGGCCGGAGGGCAGCAGCAGGTCGTGGCGCAGCACCACGGCGCCGTCCCCGCACCGGACCACGTCCACCTCCAGGCGGGCGAGGTCGAGGTCGAGCGCCGCGTCGAGGCCGGCGCGGTCGTGGGTGCCCCCGGGCCGGGAGGCGGCCAGGCCGGCGTGGCCGATCAGCTGCACCGCCCCATGGTCGCAGCCGCGCCGGCGAGCGCGCGCCGGATCCGGGACCTGCGTACCATGAGTTCGAGATGTCGCGCCTCCGCGCCCTTGCGGCCGTCCTCGTGCTCGGTGCGGTCGCGGCCTGGGGAGCGCACTCCGGGACCGGGCTGACCCAGGCGGCGGGGCGGTCCCCCGCGGTGACCCCGAGCCCGCGGACGGCGGGGGTGGGCGGCCCGGGCCTGGTCGACGTGCCGGTGGCGGGGCGGCCGCCCGAGCCGGGACGGCCGTGGTTCCTCACCATCGGCGACTCGATCACCTTCGGCTTCACCCGCGAGGTCGCGCTGGCCGGCACCAACATCTCCTGGGCGCCCCGGGTGGAGGGCCGGCTCGCCGCCCAGGGACGGGCCTGGAGCCTCTACGACATCGCCTGCCCGGGCGAGACCACCGTGTCCTACGCGATCCGCTGCTCGGGACGGGGACAGCTGCCCCTCCTCGCCCACCAGTCGCAGCGGGCCGCCGCCCTCGCCGCGATCTCCGCCCACGGCCAGGACCTGCGCCTGATCGTGGTGGCGCTGGGCAGCAACGACCTCCTCCACACCCTCAACGGCAACCTCGACACCATCCGGGCGGCGCTGCTCGACCACCTCGAGGCGATCGTCACCGAGCTGCACACCGCGGCCGCCGGAGTGCCGATCGTGATCGCCGGCGTCTACGACCCGTTCGCGATCGCCGCGCCGCGGACCGACGCCCTCCTCACCCCGATCGACGACGCCATCGCCGCGCTCGCGGCCCGGCTCGGCGACGGCTACGCCGACTTCCACACCGCCATCAACCACCCCGCCGACGCGGCCCCGCTCTGCAGCCTGATCGACTGCACCAACGCCGACATCCACCCCACCGCGCGGGGTCAGCAGCGGCTCGCCGAGGCGGTGATGAGGGCGGTGCCGCCCCCGGCGTAGGGGCTCGGGCCTATCCGGCAATCCAGCCGTCGCCGCGCCAGTGCCAGCCGCGGCGGAAGCGGGTGGGGTCGCTGCTGGCGCCGGCGCCGACCAGCAGGGGCCGTCCCGCCAGCGGGTCGGTGAGCAGCGCGGCGGCGATCCCGTCGGCGCCGATCGCCGGGGCCACCGCCGAGAAGACGTAGCTCCAGCGGCCGCCGTTCCACACCCAGGTCGCGCCCCCCGCGGTGCCGGTCTCGAAGAGGAGCACCCGGTGCGCGGTGGGGTCGGCGGCCATCCAGGTGGCCCCGGGACGCACCACCACCGCCGGGCCCTGGGTGCGCACGCTCCAGGTGCGCCCGTCCCAGCTCCAGGTGGAGGCGGGGACGGCGCCGGGACCGGCGGCGGTGACCAGCAGCGGGTGCCCGCTCAGCGGGTCGAGGCTCATCACCGGCGGCCCGCTGAGCACCGGCTCGACGGCGGGCTGGGGCCGTGACCAGTTGCGGCCGTCCCAGAGCCAGGTCTGCGCCGGGGCGCCGCCGCGCCCGGTCACGAGCACCACCGAGCGGGTGGCGGCGTCGGCGGCCATCCCCGACCAGGGCCCGAGCCGGGGTGGGGTCTCCGGGAGCTGGGCGGTCCAGCCGACGCCGTCCCAGGCCCAGGTGTCGGTGAGCGTGCCGGCGGCGCCGCGACCGCCGGTGAGGAGCACCGCGTGGCGGGCGGCGTCGTAGGTGACCAGGGCGCCGGCTCGGGCCGCCGGGGCGGCGCCGGGATGGAGCTCGGACCAGCGCCGGCCGTCGAACACCCAGGTGTCGGCGAGCAGCCCGCCGCCCGGGGAGACGCCGCCGAAGAGCACCGCCACCTGGCTGCCCGGGCCGGCGGCGACCGCCTCTCCACGCCGGGCCGGGGGAGCGCCGGGGGCGGCCACCGGCCCGGTGGTCACCGCGGTGTCGCGGGCGCGGGTGGGGGGGACGGCGGCCGCAGCACCGCGACCCCGGCGGCGACCGCGGCGACGGCGAGCAGCGCGCCCGCCGCGACCAGGGGGCGGTGCTCGCGCATCGCGGCGGAGACGGTCGCCGGCGGATCGGTGGCCGCCGGCGGCGGCGGGGCGGGGGCGGGCGGGGGCTGCGGCGGGACCGGGGTGGCCGCCGGGGGTGCGGGCACGCCCCCGGCCGGGGCGGCCGCCGCCGACCGGCGGATCCAGGCGAGCAGACGGACCGGGTCGAGCGCCTGCGGCTCGGGCACCGCCACCTCCGCCTCGGGGAGCCGGGCCGCCCACTCCCGCAGCCGGTCCGCCTGGGTGGTGAGCTCGGCGATCCGGGCGAGGTAGTCGGCGTGGACCTCCGGCGAGACCGTGGTGGCGACCCGGTCGCGCAGCGGCGGGGGGAGGACGATGTACCCGTCGACCACCGCCTCGCGGAAGGCGCGGTCGGTGATCCCCATCACGCGGTGGAGGATGTCGACCGCCTCGCGGAGGCGCTCGACCTGGCCGGTGGAGACGTCGGCGGCCTCCGGCCGGCGGGTCAGCCGCATCTCCGGATCCCGCTCACCGCTCCTCACATCTCGACGTATCGTCGAAGCCGCCGCTCGCCCGGGCGGGTTCCGAAGTCTGCCACAAACAGCGTGCAGCCCAGAGCAGGAGAGAGCGATGATCGGCCGCGCCGCCGCCGACAGCCTCGGCTACCTCCGCCACCCCCGCCGCACCGCGATGCTCGCCGTCGCCGAGCGCAGCCTCGCCGAGGCGGCGGCGGTCACCGCCGCGGCGGTGCTGCTGACCGCGATCCCGCTGGGCGTGACCCCCGCTCCCGAACAGCCGCGCACCGTCCCCCGGACCATCGCGCTGGGGCTGAGCTGGCTGAACGGCCACCGCGTCGCCCTCACCCTGCTCGCCGTCGGGGCGCTCACCCTGGTCACGATCGGCGGCTACGCGGGCACCTGCCTGCTGGTCCGGCTCTGGCGCGCCGGCGCCCCGGTCGACTGGCGGCGGCTGCTCGCCGGCATCGGCTGGGTGAACGCGCTCTCCTGCCTCAGCGCCGCCATCCCGATCCCCGCCGTCGCCCTGCAGATCGCCCACGTCGGCATCTGGCGCCCGCTCAACGCCGTGACCCTGCCGCTCAGCCTGCTGGTGGGCGCCTGGGTGGCGGTGCCCGCCTGGCACGCGGTCCGCGCCGCCACCGGCCTGGGGCGGCTGCGCGCCGGCCTGGCCCTCGCGCTTCCCACCGCCGCCATGGGCGCCCTGCTGGTGACCGGCACCCTGCTCGCCTTCCGGGTCACCTTCGGGTGAGGGGGCGCACCGGGTCCGCGCCGCCCTAGCCGGTCGGCACCACCACGAAGGCGAGGTCGACGGGGGTGAGCGGGTCCACCGCCACCCGGTAGGCGGGCTGGCCCTCGGGGGTGAGGATGGTGGTCCAGCCATCGCCCTGCTGCACCTCGACGACGTACTCGCCGAGGGGCACGCCGGCGAAGCCGAAGTCGCCGTGGTCGTTGGTGCGGGAGACGTAGTAGGGAGGCTGGGTCTCGTAGCCGCCGAGCACGGCGCGGTAGTGGCTGCCGAGCCGCACCAGGGTGCCGGTGACCGGTCCGCCGTCGTGGCGCACCAGGGTGCCCTGCACCGGCTGGGGCGCGGCGAGCATGTCATGGGCGGAGCGGGCCTGGGAGGTGCCGGGGAAGCGGACGAGGATGCGGTTGAGGTCCTTCAGCGCGGAGGCCTCGTCGTGGCGGCCGATCGCCTGGCGCCCGGCGGCGAGCACCGCCTCGGGGAGCAGCGCCAGCGCCTGAGCCGCCTCCGGACCGTCCGGGGCCGCGGCGATCAGGTCGTCGAGCGCGGTCACCGCGCCGGCGGCCTCGCCCCGCTGCAGCAGCAGCCGCGCCGCCCCCAGCGCGTAGGCGGGATGGACCGCCCTCGCCGCCCTCGCCAGGTCGGCGGGGGGCGTCCCGGCGAGGGCGGCGTCGAGGCGGCGCAGGGCGACGTCGAAGTGGCCGGCGGCGGCCTGGGCGCGGGCGTCGTCGAGGGCGATCCGCGCGGACTCGCGCTGGCGCGCGGGGATGAGCGCCGCACCGGTGACCTGGGCGACCGCCGCCAGCGCGTCGTCCACCCTCCCGGCCGAGGCCAGCGAGCGGCCCCAGTCGAGCAGGGTGCGCTGGGCGTCGAGGTCGGCGGCGTCGACCCGGTTGCGGGCGAGCAGGTAGAGCGGCCCGGTCTTCGCCGCCACCGCCCGGTAGACGGCGACGGCACGGTCGTAGGCGTGGGTGTCGCGGTAGCGCTGGGCGTCGCCGACGGCTCCGCTGACCGCCTGGAGCCCGCCCAGCTCGATCCCGCCGGCGGCGACCAGCGGTGCCAGCAGCAGGGCGGCGATCACCGCCCGCGCGCTCCGCGAGCGGCGCGGGCGGCGGCGCGGGACGGCGCGAAGACCGGAGCCGGTGGGGTCGAGGACCGAGGGGGGGCCGAGCACGCTGGCCCCATTGTCTACCGGCGCTTGCGCTGGCCGTCGTCCCGACCTTCGAGCCGGCCCTCGAGCTGACGGGTGCGCTCGTACGCGGCCCACACCGCGTCGCTGACGACGGTGCGCAGCCGGCCGCGCTCGAGCTCGTAGAGCGCCTCCGCCGAGGTGCCCCCGGGAGAGGTGACCATGTCGCGCAGCTCGGCGACGTGGCGCCCGCTGCGCAGCGCGAAGGCCGCCGACCCCTGCATGGTGTCGAGCACCAGGTCGCGGGCGACGTGGCGGGGGAAGCCGAGGTGGACGGCGGCGTCGACCAGCGCCTCGATGAACAGGAAGATGTAGGTGGGCCCGGTGCCGCTCACCGCCGTCGCCATCGCCACCTGGCCCTCGTCGTGGACCTCGAACTCGCGGCCCAGTGCCGAGAGCATGGTGCGGGTGCGCTCCTTCTGCGACGGGGTGACCGCCCCGGTCGCGTACCAGACCGTCACCCCCTGGCCGATCTGGGCGGGGGTGTTTGGCATCGAGCGGACGATCGCGGGATGGCCGAGGCCGTCGCCCAGCGCCCGGGTGCTCGCCCCCGCGATCACCGAGACCACCAGCTGGTCGTCGGTGAGCACGGTGCGCAGCTCCGGCATCACCGTCGGGAGCACCTGGGGCTTGACCGCGAGCAGGACCACGTCGGCACCCTCGGCGGCGGCCTGGTTGGAGGCGGCGGTGGAGACCCCGAAGCGCTCGGCGAGCCGCCGGCGCCGCTCCTCGCGGGGATGGCTGCAGCAGAGCTGGCCCGGGTCGACGACGTGGGTCTCCAGCATCCCCGCCACCATCGCCTCGGCCATCGCGCCGGTCCCGACCACCCCCACCCGCGCCCCCGCGAAGGCCGCCCGGGCGTCCATCAGGCGGCCAGCCCGCCGAAGAGTCCGCCCGCCGGCGGCTTGGGGGCGCTGGGATCGACGGTCGGCTTGGGGATCGTGATCTTGGCCCCGTAGTCGTGGAGGTGGCTGCCCACGGCGACGTCGAAGTCGAGGGTGCCGCCGGGGCCGCCCTTCCTCGGGGCGGGGCTGGCGGAGCCGCCGAAGAGGCTGGCGATCTTCGAGAAGTCGAAGGAGAACTGCAGCTTCATGTCGACCCGGTCGAGGTTGGCGGTGGCGGGGTCGACGTAGACGTCGATGGTTCCGGCCTTCACGGTGATGAACTGCTTGAAGAGGTTCGCGAGGCCGCCGAGGTTGGGGCTCTGCGACGCCACCGAGGCGCCCAGCACCTGGTCGAGGACGTTCTGGTCGATCGCGGACTGGAGGTGCTCGACGGTCATGCCGTCCTGGGTGGTGCTCCCCAGGTCCTTCATGTCGCCGAGATAGCCGAGGTAGTTGGTGAGGTCGCCGGGGGTGATGCCGATGCCGGCGGTCAGCGAGCTCAGCGGCCCCGCCGCGGCGAACCTCCTGCCGTCCTTCGAGTAGTAGGTCTGGCCGTCGTAGACGACGATCGTGGCGTTGTCGTAGTCGGGCTGCAGGGTGACCACGAGCTGCATCCGCTTGGGGCTCTCCTGGTCCTCCTTCCCGGTCAGGGTGTAGCCGTTGCCACTGGCGCCGAACTGCTTGAGCTGGGCGGCGCTCACCCCGGTGAGGTGGGAGGCGTCGACGATGAACCGGCCGCTCAGGTCGGCGCGCAGCGACTGGGTCGCCACCTTCTGGGAGGTCAGCTTGACGATGTCCTTGGAGCTGAGCCCGTTGATGGCGGACGAGCTTCCGCAGCCGGGGAGCAGCCCGGCGGCGACGCCGGCGGCGAGCAGGAGGCGGGCGGAGCGCATCGGGACGACCTCGAGAGCAAGGTGACCGGGCAGAAGCGCCCACGATAGCGCAGCCCGGCCCCGCCGGCCCTGAAACGGGAGATCGATCGCGACGCTACCCTGCGCGGGATGATCGTCCTCGACGGGTCGCCGCTCTCCGTCGAGCAGGTCCTCGCGGTCGCCCGCGGCGGAGCGCGGGTCGAGGTCGGCGAGCGGGCGCGGCAGCGGATGGCCGCCTCCCGGGCGCTCGTCGACGAGCTCGACCGCAGCGACGCGGTGGTGTACGGGGTCACCACCGGCTTCGGCGCCCTCGCCGACCGCGCCATCGAGCGCGAGCACCGCGCCACCCTGCAGACCGCGGTGGTGCGGAGCCACGCCGCCGGGATGGGGCCGCCGCTCGACGCCGAGGTGGTGCGCGGCATGCTCCTGCTCCGCGCCCGCACCCTCTGCGCCGGCTACTCCGGGGTGCGACCCCTCCTCGTCGAGGCGATCGCCGCGCTGCTGAACGCCGGGCTGCGGCCCCACGTGCCCGAGCTCGGCTCGCTGGGCGCGTCCGGCGACCTGGCGCCGCTCGCCCACGCCGCCCTCTGCCTGCTCGGCGAGGGCTGGGTTGTCGGTCCCGATGGCGACCCCGAGCCGGCGGGGCCGGCGCTCGCCGCCGCGGGCCTGCCGGCGGTGAGGGTGGAGACCAAGGAGGGGCTGGCGCTGATCAACGGCACCGACGCGATGGCCGCCACCCTGGCGCTCGCCGTGGCCGACCTCGAGGAGCTGCTCACCGCCGCCGACTGCGCCTGCGCGATGAGCGTCGAGGCGCTGCTCGGCACCGAGCGCGCCTACGACGAGGAGGTGGTGGCGCTGCGCCCCGCCCCCGGCCAGCAGGCGGCGGCGGCGAACCTGCGCCTCCTCCTCTCCGGCAGCCCGCTGGTGGCCTCGCACCGCGCCTCCCACCACGCCGTGCAGGACGCCTACTCGCTGCGCTGCGCCCCCCAGGTCCACGGCGCCGCCCGCGACCTCTGCGCCGCCGCCCGCACCACCGTCGAGCGCGAGCTCGCCGCCGTGGTCGACAACCCGCTGGTGCTGGTCGAGCGCGGCGAGGTGATGAGCTCGGGCAACTTCCACGGCCAGGGCCTCGCGTATGCGGCCGACATCCTCGCCTGGATCTGCGCCGACCTCGCCGCCATCAGCGAGCGCCGCGTCGACCGCCTCCTCGACCCCGCCCGCTCCCGGGGGCTGCCCGCCTTTCTCAGCCCCGACCCCGGGGTGAACAGCGGCCTGATGATCGCCCAGTACACCGCCGCCGGCTGCGTCACCGCGCTCCGCGCCGCCGCCGCGCCGGTGGCCACCCAGAGCGTGCCGGTGAGCGCCGGCCAGGAGGACCACGTCTCGATGGGATGGACGGCGGCGCTCCGCACCCGCCGCAGCGTCGCCGACCTGCGCCGGGTGCTCGCCGTGGAGATGGTCGCCGGCGCCCAGGCGCTGGAGCTGCGCCGCCCCGGCCGGCCGGGGAGGGCCACCGGCGCCCTGGTCGCCGCGCTGCGCGAGCGGGTGCCCCGGCTGGAGGCCGACCGCCCCCTCGCCGGCGACCTCGCCGCCGCCGACGCCTGGCTGGCCACGGGAGGCTGGCGGGAGCCGGTGGAGCGCGCCTGCGGAGCGCCGCTGCGGTGAGCCCGGCGGGGCCGCGCCCGGTCCGCGCCCCCCGCGGGGCCGCGCTCAGCTGCCGCTCCTGGCAGACCGAGGCGGCGCTCCGCTGCCTGATGAACAACCTCGACCCCGAGGTCGCCGAGGACCCCGACCGGCTGGTCGTCTACGGCGGCACCGGCCGGGCGGCGCGGTCCTGGGACTGCTTCGACGCCATCGTCGGCTGCCTCCGCGACCTCCGCGAGGACGAGACCCTGCTGGTGCAGTCGGGCAAGCCGGTGGGGGTCGCCCGCACCCACGAGATGGCCCCCCGGGTGCTGATCGCCAACTCGCTGCTGGTGCCGGCGTGGGCCACCTGGGAGGAGTTCTGGCGGCTGGAGGCGGCGGGCCTGACCATGTACGGCCAGATGACCGCGGGGTCGTGGATCTACATCGGCACCCAGGGGATCCTCCAGGGCACCTGGGAGACCTTCGCGGCGGTGGCCGAGCAGCGCTTCGGCGGCAGCCTGCGGGGCCGGCTGGTGCTCACCTCCGGGCTCGGCGGGATGGGCGGCGCCCAGCCGCTGGCGGTGACCATGAACGAGGGCGTCGCCCTCTGCCTCGACGCCGACCCGGCGCGGGTGGAGCGGCGGCGGGCGACCGGCTACCTCGACGAGGTGGCGGAATCGCTCGACGACGCGGTGCGCCGCTGCGACGCCGCCCGCGAGGAGGGCCGGCCGCTCAGCGTCGGGGTCGCCGCCAACGCCGCCGAGGCGCTGCCGGCGCTGCTCGACATCGGGCTGGCCGCCGACGTGGTCACCGACCAGACCAGCGCCCACGATCCCCTCGGCGGCTACATCCCCGCCGGCCTGAGCGTCGAGGAGGCCGCCGCGCTCCGCGCCGCCGACCCCGCCGGGTACGTCGAGCGCGCCCGGGAGTCGATGGCCCGGCACTGCGCCGCGATGGTCGCCCATCTGCGCCGCGGCGCCGAGGTGTTCGACTACGGCAACTCGCTCCGCGACGAGGCGCGGCGGGGCGGGTTCGCGGACGCCTTCGCCTACCCAGGCTTCGTCCCCGCCTACATCCGGCCGCTCTTCTGCCGGGGGCGCGGCCCCTTCCGGTGGGTGGCGCTGAGCGGCGACCCCGCCGACATCGCCACCACCGACCGTGCCGTCGCCGAGCTCTTCCCCGGCGACGAGCGTCTCCACCGCTGGCTGGGGCTGGCCCGGGAGCGGGTGCCCTTCCAGGGGCTGCCGGCGCGGATCTGCTGGCTCGGCGCGGGCGAGCGCCACCTCGCCGGGCTGCGCTTCAACGAGCTGGTGGCCGGGGGCGAGGTCTCGGCGCCGATCGTGATCGGCCGCGACCACCTCGACGGCGGCAGCGTCGCCTCGCCATTCCGCGAGACCGAGGCGATGCGCGACGGCAGCGACGCGATCGCCGACTGGCCGGTGCTCAACGCCCTGCTCGCCACCTCCTCGGGGGCCAGCTGGGTGGCGGTGCACCACGGCGGCGGCGTCGGCATGGGCCGCTCCATCCACGCCGGCGCCCAGGTGGTCGCCGACGGCACCGCGCTGGGGGCGCGCCGCTGCGAGCTGGTGCTGACCAACGACCCCGGCACCGCGGTGATGCGGCACGCCGACGCCGGCTACCCCGAGGCGCGGACGGCGGCGGCCGAGCACGGGGTGCGCATCCCCGACGTCGGCGGCGAGGGGTGAACGCCCGGGAGTGGCTGGAGGCCGGCGCCGGGGCCGGCAGCCCGAGCCTCGCCGTGCTCGGCGCGCCGCTGGCACGGGCGTCGATCAGCCCCTCGCAGGCGCAGCTCACCCCCGCCGCCTTCCGCCGCGCCCTGACCCGGTTCAGCACCTTCGACGGCGACCACGACATCGACCTCGCCCAGCTGGCGGTGCTCGACCTCGGCGACGTGGAGGGCGACGCCGGGGACCCCTGCGCGGCCGCCGCCCACGCCCGCCTCGAGGCGGCGGTGGCCGCGGCTCGCGAGCGTGCCCCGGTGGTCGCGGTCATCGGCGGCGACAACTCGCTGACCCGGCCGGCGCTCTGCGGGCTCGCCGGCGGCGCCCTCGGCGAGGGCTGGGGGCTGCTCACCCTCGACGCCCACCACGACGTGCGCGAGCCGGTGGACGGGCCGCGCAACGGCACCCCGGTGCGCGAGCTGATCGAGCTCGGCCTTCCCGGCAGCCGGGTGGCCCAGGTCGGCCTCCACGGCTTCGCGAACACCGCCGAGCACCACCGCTGGGCGCTCGAGCGCGGGGTGCAGATGCGCCGCGCCGCCCAGGTGCGCTCGGTGGGCATGCCCCGGCTGCTCGACGAGGTGCTCGCCATGCTCGAGCGCCACGGCGCCCGGCGGGTCTACGTGGACATCGACATGGACGTGCTCGACCGCGCCTACGCGCCCGGCTGCCCGGCGAGCATGCCCGGAGGCCTGGCGCCCCACCACCTCCAGGAGGCCGCCCACCTGCTCGGCGCCGACCCGCGGGTGGCCGCGGTCGACCTCACCGAGGTGGACGCCGCCGCCGACCTCGCCGGCACCACGGTGCGCTGCATGGCCTCGGTCTTCCTCGCCTTCTGCAGCGGCCTGGTGCAGCGGCGGCGCGCTCTCTCCGCCGCGCCGTAGCGATGGGGGCCGCCGTCACCCTGCTGGTGCGCAACATCGGCGCGCTGGTCACCTGCAACCCCGACCGCGGCGACCCCCCGGGGGTGGTCGACGCCGCGGCGGTGGCGGCGCGGGGATCGCGGATCTGCGCGATGGGGTCCGAGGCCGAGGTCACCGGCGCGGTCGAGGTCGGGCCCGACACGGTCGTGCTCGACGCCGGGGGGGCGGCGGTGGTGCCCGGCTTCGTCGACGCCCACAGCCACCTGGTCTGGCTCGGCGAGCGCAGCGGCGAGTACGCGGCCCGGGCGGAGGGGCGCGGCTACGAGGAGATCGCCGCCGCCGGCGGGGGCATCCGCGCCACCGTCGCCGCCACCCGCGCCGGCAGCCTCGAGGAGCTGGTGGCGGGGGCCCGGCCGCGGGCGCGGCGGATGCTGCTGTCGGGCACCACCACCGTCGAGGTGAAGAGCGGCTACGGCCTCGACGAGGAGGCCGAGCTGCGCCAGCTGCGCGCCGCCCTCGCGCTCGGAGAGGACCCCGCCCTGCCCGAGGTGGTGACCACCTACCTGCCCCTCCACGCCCTCCCCGAGGGCGACCGCGAGGCCTTCGTCGCCCGGGTGTGCGGCGGCGGGGTGGAGCGGGCGGCCGGCCTGGCGCGCTTCGTCGACGCCTTCTGCGAGCGCGGCGCCTACCGCCCCGAGGAGTGCCTGCGGCTGCTCGAGGCGGGCCGGCGGGTGGGTCTGCGGGGGAAGCTCCACGCCGACCAGCGCAGCCGCGGCGGCGGCGCCCGGCTCGCCGCCGCCGCCGGGGCGGTGAGCGCCGACCACCTGGAGCACGCCGACGACGGCGACCTCCGCGCCCTCGCCGCCGCCGGGGTGGTCGGGGTCATCCTCCCCGGGGCGTCGCTGGTGCTGGGCGGGCCGCCGCCCCCGGGCCGGCGGCTGCTCGAGGCGGGCGCCCGGGTCGCGGTCGCCACCGACTGCAACCCCGGCACCTGCTACAGCGAGTCGATGCCGCTGATGATCTCGCTGGCGGTGGCGATCGGCGGGCTCACCCCGGCCGAGGCGGTGGTGGCCGCCACCGCCGGAGGCGCCGCCGCCCTCGCCCTCGGCGACCGGGGGGTGCTCCGGGCGGGGATGCGGTGCGACCTGGCGGTGCTCGAGACCCCGCACTGGCTCGATCTCGGCTACCACCTCGGCGCCGCGCCGGTCCGCACCGTGGTCCGCGGCGGCAGGGTCGTGGCCGGCGGCTGACCTTCCCGGACGAACGCACCAAGCGGTGCACACATTCGCCTTCGTCGATCGTCGGAAGGGTCGCACGGGCCGCGGGCCCGGCACCGGACCACCGCCAGGCACCACTCCAAGGGGTAGCGGCCTCTCAGCGGCGGTGGGGACCGGGGCGCGATGGTGCCCCACCCCCCGCCGCCGGGATGGCATGGGCGCGGTACGCTGGCCGCCACATGGCCACTCCGCTCCCGCTGCCCGCGCTGATCGGCGCCGACCTCGAGGTGCCCCTGGCCACCGGCGGCCGGCGCCGCTACGTCAACCTCGACGCCGCCGCCAGCACCCCGGCGATGCGCGCCGTGCTCGAGGCGGTGGAGCGTGCCCTGCCCTGGTACTCGAGCGTCCACCGCGGCGCCGGCTTCACCTCGCAGGTGTCGACCCGGCTCTACGAGGCGGCCCGCCAGACCGTCGCCGGGTTCGTGGGCGCCCGCCCCACCGATTCGGTCATCTTCGTCCGGAACACGACGGACGCGGTCAACCACCTCGCCCACTGCCTGCGCATCCCCGACGGTCAGGTGGTGCTCACCACCGCGGTCGAGCACCACGCCAACCTGCTGCCCTGGCGGCGGGTGGCGCCGGTGGTGACGCTGCCGCCGCCGCCCTCTCCGGAGGCGCTGCTCGAGGCGGTCGCCGACGCGCTGCGCGACCCCGCCCACCCGGTGGCGGTGCTCGCCGTCACCGGGGCCAGCAACGTCACCGGCGAGATCCTCCCGATCGCCGAGCTCGGCCGCCTCGCCCACGAGCACGGCGCCCTGCTCGCGGTCGACGCCGCCCAGCTGGCCCCGCACCGCCGCATCGACATGGCGGCGTCGGGCATCGACTGCCTCAGCCTCAGCGGCCACAAGATGTACGCGCCCTTCGGCGCCGGCGCGCTGGTGGCCGCCGGCGCCCTGCTCGAGGGCTGCGAGCCGCTGCTCGCCGGCGGCGGCGCGGTCGACTTCGTCACCCTCGACGACGTGCTCTGGACCGGGCTCCCCGACCGCCTCGAGGCGGGCTCCCCGAACGTCATCGGCGCGGTGGCGCTGGCGGCGGCGGCGGCGACCCTCGAGGAGGTGGGCATGGAGCGCGTCGCCGAGCACGAGCGCGCCCTGCTCGCCCGCGCCCGTCAGCGCCTCGCCGAGCTGCCCGGCCTGGTCCACCACCGGCTCTGGGAGGACGGCCCCGGAATCGACCGGGTCGGAGTGGTGACCCTGACGGTCCCCGGGATCCACCACGCCCTGGTGGCCGCGGCGCTGAGCGCCGAGCACGCCATCGGGGTGCGTCACGGCTGCTTCTGCGCCCACCCCTACATCACCCACCTGCTGGGCATCTCCGACGAGCAGGCCCAGGGGATCCGCGATGCGCTGCGCCGGGGCGAGCGCGCCACCATCCCGGGGGCGGTGCGCGCCTCTTTCAGCATCGCCACCACCGAGGCCGACGTCGACCTGTTCTGCGACGCCCTCGCCTCGCTGGTGCACGACGGTCCCGCCCTCGGCTACGCGCAGGACCCGGCGACCGGCGACTTCGCCCCGGTGGAGGACGCCCGGGTGCTGCCCCGCATCGAGCCCCTCCCGGAGCTGACCGCGAGCGTGCACGGAGCCGGCTGCGGCCAGTTCTGAGAGGTGGAGCTCAGCCTCCCGCCGCCGCCACCGCGGCGCGCAGCGGCCACGCCAGCTCCGCGGGCAGCACCTGCTCCGCCGCGACCGCCTCGCAGCCGACCCAGGACGCCGCCTCCACCAGCGCCCGGGCCATCGCCGGGACCGCGGGGGCGTCGACCGAGACCCGGCGCGCCACCAGGGTGCGGCCGCTCCGTGCCGGGTCGACCCGTCCGCGGATCCGGCCGCCGGCCAGCAGCGGCATGACGAAGTAGCCGTGGAGGCGCAGCGCCCGGGGGACGTAGGCCTCGAGGCGGTGGACGAAGCCCAGGGTCCGCTCGGCGCGGCGCCGGTCCCACAGCAGCGAGTTCGAAGGGCGAGAGCAGCACCGGACGGAAACGCGCCGGTGGCGGCGGGGCCGCCAGCGCGGACGGGTCGGCCCAGGCGGCCGGCCCCCAGCCCTCGACGGCGACCGGGATGAGACCCGCCGCCTCGATCCCGGCGCGGGCGTCGGCGAGCGGGAGCCGGAAGTAGTCGGCGAGGTCCTGCAGCGTCCCCACCCCCAACCGCTCCGCCGCCAGGCCGACCAGGTGGGCGGCGCACTCCACGTCGTCGGGGGGCGCGAGAGCGCGCAGCTCGGCGGGCACCGCCCGGTCGGTGAGCTCGTAGACGCGCCGCCAGCCGCGCCGCTCCACGCAGACCACCTCGCCGCCGGCGAGCAGCTCCTCGACGGCGAGCTTGAGCGGCGACCAGTCCCACCAGATCCCGGCGCCGTTCTTGGCGCCGCCGAGGTCGGCGGTGGTCACCGGGCCGAGGTCGGCGAGCCGGGCGAGCACCTCGCTCCGCGCTGCCGCGGTGCTCCGCTCGGTGCGCTCCCGCCGCGCCCGGTTGTGGCGGCGGCGGGCCTCGAACCACGGCCACTCCTCCAGCGGCAGCACGCAGGCGGCGTGGGCCCAGTACTCGAACGCCCGCGCCGGCCGGCCCCAGTACGCGGCCTCGACCGCGGCCCGGCCGACCGCTCCGAGCCGGGAGTAGGCGACCAGCTCGTGGGAGCGGGCGAGCACGGAGATGGTGTCGAGCTGCACCGCGCCGAGCCTGCGCAGCATCGCGGCGACCCGCTCGTCGGCCCGGCCCCGCCGCCCGGCGGCGGCGCCCAGCCCCTGGCGGTGGAGCAGCAGGCGGCGCGCCTCGGCGGCACTGAGCTCGATCACGACCCGGGGATGATGGAGGCTAGCGGCCGGCGACCGGCTCGAGTGCGGCGCGCAGCTTTTCGACCTCGGTGGTGGGGGCGTCGCAGACGAAGCCGCGGCACACGTAGGCGGTCGCCCGGCCGTCGATCGGGGGACGGCCGGCGAGCAGCGGGACACCGTCCGCCTCGCCCCAGGCGAGCACCCGCCAGGGATGCCAGGTGCCGAGCACCGCGCGGACCATCTCGCGGGTGTCGGCGGCACCCGCGTCACCGGCGACGGCGACCTCGCGGGTGTCGGCGAGGGCGAGGTCGAGCGCCCAGGCGAGGTTGCCCAGTCCCACCGGGGCGCGGCCGATGGCGGCGGCGAGCGGCGCCACGGTGCGCTCGGCGACCTCGCGCCAGCGCGACTCGCCGCTGAGCAGCGCCAGCCGCAGCAGCGCCAGCGCCGCGGTCGACCGGCCCGCCGGGACCGCGTTGTCGTCGAGGGTGCGGGGCCGGATCAGCAGCGGATCGCCGTCCACCGCGGTGTCGTAGAAGCCGGCGGACGGCTCGTGGTAGCGGTCCACCATGCCGCCGGCGAGCTCCCGGGCGCTCGCGTACCAGCGCGGTTCGCCGGTCACCTCGTAGAGGGTGAGCAGGGCGTCCACCAGGGTGGCGACGTCCTCGAGGAAGCCGGTGATCTTGGCGGCGCCGTCCTTCCAGGTGCGGAGCACGACGCCGTCGCGCACCAGCTGGCCGAGCAGGAAGGCGCCGAGCTCGCGGGCGGCGTCGACGTAGTCGGCACGGTCGAGGGCGCCACCGACCTCGGCGAGGGCACGCAGCATCATCGCGTTCCAGGAGGTGACCACCTTGTCGTCGCGCCCCGGGTGCACGCGCTGCTCGCGGGCCGCGTACAGGCGGGCGCGGATCCCGTCCACCTGCTCGCGCATCGCGGCGGCGTCGAGGTCGAGGGTGACCGCGACCTGCTCGAGCGGGAAGGGCAGCGAGAGCACGGTGGCGCCGTGCTCGAAGTTGCCGCCGGGGACGACGCCGAAGATCCGCGCCGCCAGGGCGCCGTCCTCGTCGCCGAGCACGTCGCGGAGCTGTGCCGGCGTCCAGACGAAGAACCTGCCCTCCTCGCCCTCGCTGTCGGCGTCCTGGGAGGAGGCGAACCCGCCGCCGGGCAGGCGCATCTCGCGGAGCGCGTAGTCGAGCACCTCGGTGGCCACCCGCCGCCACCTCTCCTCGCCGCTGAGCTGCCAGGCGTGGAGGTACACCGGGGCAAGCTGGGCGTTGTCGTAGAGCATCTTCTCGAAGTGGGGCACCGCCCACTGACCGTCGACCGAGTAGCGGTGGAAGCCGCCGCCGACCTGGTCGTAGATGCCGCCCCGGGCCATCCGGTCGAGGGTCACCGACGCCGCCTGCCAGAGGGCGGCGTCGCCACCGGCCCGGTGGCGGCGCAGCAGCAGGTCGAGGGCGGCGGGGTGGGGGAACTTCGGCGCCCTGCCGAAGCCGCCGTGGCGGGGGTCGGTGTCCTGCACCAGCTTGCGGCAGGCCTCGTCGAGCGGCGCCGCGCTCAGCTCGCCCTCGGGCAGCCGGGGCGGCGCCAGCGCCTGGCGGAGCTGGGTGCCGGTCTGGTCGACCGCCTCGGGCTGCTCGCGGTAGGCCTGGGCGACGGCGCGCAGGATGCTGGGGAAGCCGCGCATCTGCATCCGGTCCTCGGGCGGGAAGTAGGTGCCGCCGTAGAAGGGGACGCCGCGCGGGGTGAGGAAGACGGTCATCGGCCAGCCACCCTGGCCGGTGAGCGCGACCACCGCCTGCATGTAGATGCCGTCGACGTCGGGCCGCTCCTCGCGATCCACCTTGATGTTCACGAAGAGATCGTTCTGCACCGCCGCGATCTCGGGGTTCTCGAAGGACTCGTGGGCCATCACGTGGCACCAGTGGCAGGCGCTGTAGCCGACACTCAGCAGCACCGGCTTGTCGAGCCGCCGGGCCTCCTCGAAGGCCTCGTCGCACCAGGGCCACCAGTCGACCGGGTTGTCCCGGTGCTGGAGCAGGTACGGGCTGGTCTCTCCGGCGAGGCGGTTCGGCATGGGCCCACGCTAGCCGATGCGTCCCCCGGAACGAGAAAACGGGGCCGGGCACCGCTCCTGCGCGTGCCCGGCCCCGTCTCCCCAGCGGGTGACCAGTCCTCACTCCCCGGAGGGGCTGTGGCCACCATGAGAGACGACGCCGGGGGCGAGAACCTTGCGGTCCGCCCCCGACCGGCGTCAGGCCTGGCCGGAGGAGGGCGAGGCCGGGCTGGGCGGCGATCCCTTCGGGTGGCCGGTGCCGTGGTGGTGCCCGTGGCCGGAGCCGGAGCCGGAGCCGTTCCCCGTGCCGCCGTGGTGACCGGCGCCGGGAGCGCTCGTCCCCGGGGGCGGCGGCGCCGGCAGCGGGAGCGGCAGGGTCGGAACCACCGGCAGCGACCGCAGCGGCAGCTGGACCGGCATCGACGCCAGCAGCGCGGGCAGGGGCGCCGAGGTCCGCAGCGGCGACGGCGCCGGCACCGCCGCGGGCGCGGGCGCGGGCGCGGGCGCGAGCGCGGGCGTGAGGGCGACCGCACCGGCCACCGCCGGTCCGTCCGCCGGGGTGCCGCCGGGGAGGGTGCGGAGCAGCAGCCAGCCGGGCGCGAGGCCCGCGGTGGCCCCGCCCACCGGGGGCGAGCCGAGCAGCTGCCTGCCGAAGGCCGCCGCGGGGACGGTCAGCCGCATCGCGGCCGGCGGTCCCGCGGGCGGCGAGGCCAGCGAGGCGCCCGCGAGGGCGGCGAGTGCCGCCGCGCCGAGGGCGATGCCGAGCGGATGTCTCATGGTGCTGCACGCCATCGTGGCTGAGCCGCTGGGTGCGTCTCGTGGGGACCACACCAGGAGAACGCCCTCGGGGCGGCAAAGCTTTCGGTGCTTTCGTTGCTTTTGAATGCTACCGCGCGTTCACCGGCGGGCCGCCCGGGCCAGCGCCGCCACCGCCGCGAGGCTGGTCAGGGCGGCGAGGGCGGCGATCCCGAGCCAGCGCGCCAGCAGCGCCGGGGGCCGGTACACCGGGGGCGCGGGAAGGCTCTGCAGGTGGTGGACCCAGAGCCCGTCCCGGGTTCCCGCGTACACCCCCCGGGTGGCGGCGTCGGTGGTGAGGGTGAGCACCCCGGTGGGCAGGCCCGGGGCGGCCCGGACCCAGTCGTCGCCGCCGTCGGTGGTGATCAGCACCGCGTAGCCGTCGGTGGCCAGGTAGACCGCGGGGGTGAGCGGGCTGGTCTCGAAGGCGGCCAGGCCGGTCACCGCCGGCGGCCCCCCGAGCAGGCTCCGGGGGAGGAGGAGCAGCGACCGGCCCCAGTCCCCCGCCGGGGTGCGCCGCCAGACGGTGCCGTCGGCGGCCACCGCCACCACCACCCCGGGATCCGCCGCAGGGGCGACCAGGAGCCGCGCGGAGGCGCCGAGGTCGGGGCTGCCGGGATCGACCGCCGCCGCGCCCAGGTCGGGCCGGAGGACCCGCCCGCCGCTCAGCAGCCACCGCGGCGAGCCCGGCGCGCCGGCGGCGCCGGGGTGGCCGGGCGGGCGCCCACAGACCGCCGAATCGCCGCTCCCGGGCAGCGGCAGGCAGCGGAGGCGGCCGCCGGCGAGCACCAGCAGGCCGGTGCTCCCGGGCACCACCGAGGTGACCGCCTCGCCGCGCATGCCCACCGGCACCCACCAGGCCTCGGCCGCCGCCGGAGCCGAGGCCGGGGGGCCGGCGGCGAGCAGCCCCAGCGCCAGCGGCACCGCGGCGAGCGCCCGCCGGCGGCGCTCACTGCCCATAGAGGCCGGGGACGATGGCGACGGCGACGCCGACCTCGAGGGCGGAGTGGATGGCGATCGCCGGCCACAGCGAGCCGGTCCAGCGGGTGAGCGCGCCCAGCACCAGGCCGAGCACCACGGTGACCGGGACCAGCGCCGCGACCGGACCCTCGTAGATCACCGCGATGTGGGCGAGGCCGAAGAGCAGCGCCTGGGCCAGGTTCGCCGCCGCCGGGCGCATGGTGCGCTCCAGGACCCCGAGCAGCAGCCCGCGGAACTGCAGCTCCTGGGCGGCGGCCTGGAGCACGTAGGCGGGGCCGAGCAGGGGCAGGTCGCGGCGCACCGCGGCCACCGGGATGCCGAGCCGGCCCAGCGGCTCGGCGGGGAGCGCCAGGGCGATGCCCACCACCGCGGCGACGCCGAGGACGGCCGCGGCGAGGGCGAGCGGCGGGGCGGCGAGCAGCCGCAGCCGTGGCCGCCACCGCTCCGCCAGCCGGCGCACCGCCACCGCGGCGATCGCCACGGTGGCGGCGACGTAGACGGCGTCGGCGCCGAGCACCTCGGCGTCGAAGGAGAGCCGGCCGCCGAGGAGCAGCCCGAGCGCGCGCGGGGTCGCCGACCAGAGGCAGTAGGGCAGGACCACCGCGGCCACCGCCAGGAGGACGCCGCGCATCTCGGCGAGCCGTCCCCAGGCGAGCGCCACACCGGCGAGCACCAGCGCGACCGCGGCCAGGCGGGTGTCGAAGGGATCGACGCCGACCGGGTCGGTGTCGAGGAGCCGGGGGCCGAGGAGCACCGCCGCCAGCGCCGCCGCGGCGATGCCGAGCGCGAGCAGCGGCCGGCGCCAGGCCGCCCCGCCCGGGGGCGAGGGGAGACCGGGCCCGGCGGGGCGACGCTCCATCACCCGCTGTATACCGGGCGGGCGACCCGGTGCGCCGCACTTCCGGTAGCCTTACCCGCCGCGATGAGCGTGACGATTCTGGTCGGCGGCCAGTGGGGTGACGAGGGGAAGGGAAAGGTCATCGACCTCCTCGCCGACGGCGTCGACATGGTGGTCCGCTCCCAGGGGGGGAACAACGCCGGCCACACCGTGGTCAGCGAGGGACGCGAGTTCCGCTTCCAGCTCATCCCCAGCGGCATCCTCTACCCCCAGGTCACCTGCGTGATCGGCCACGGCATGGTGGTCGACCCCGGGGCCTTCCTCCGCGAGCTCGACACCCTCCGCGGCCAGGGCATCAGCACCGACAACCTCTTCATCAGCGACCGGGCCCACATGGTGATGCCCTATCACCCCGCCCTGGACAAGCTCGGCGAGCACCAGCGCGGCGACGACCGGCTCGGCACCACCGCCCGCGGCATCGGCCCCACCTACGAGGACAAGGTGCGGCGGATCGGCTTCCGCATCGGCGACCTCCAGAAGCCGAAGTTCATGGAGAAGAAGCTCCGGTTCGTGCTCCGGCTCAAGAACGAGGCGCTCACCAGGCTCTACGGGGTCGACCCCTTCGACGAGCAGGCGATCCTCGACGAGTACATGCGGTACGGCGAGCTGCTCGACCGCCACATCCGCGACATCTACCCGATCGTCCACGGCGCCATCGCCCGCGGCGACCGCATCCTCCTCGAGGGCGCCCAGGGGGTGATGCTCGACATCGACCTGGGCACCTATCCCTACGTCACCTCCTCGGCGCCGACCGCGGGCGGGGCCTGCACCGGCAGCGGAATCCCCCCCTCCCGGATCTCGAAGACGATCGGGGTCTTCAAGGCATACACCACCCGGGTGGGCTACGGCCCCTTCCCCACCGAGCTCCACGACGGCCTCGGCGACCGCATCCGCGAGGTCGGAGCCGAGTTCGGCACCGTCACCGGGCGGGCCCGCCGGGTCGGCTGGTTCGACGCCGCGGTGGCCCGCTACGCGGTGAACACCAACGGCGTGGATGCGATGTTCGTCACCAAGCTCGACGTTCTCGACACCATCGACCCGATCAGGATCTGCACCGGCTACCTCAGCAAGGGCGAGGAGTGGGACCATCCGATGGCCAACATCTCCCACCTCAAGCACCTCGAGGGGGTGTACGAGGAGATGCCCGGCTGGCTGTCGCCGACCCGCGACTGCCGGCGCCTGGAGGACCTGCCCGCCGCCGCCCGCGCCTACATCACCCGTCTCGGCGAGGTGAGCGGGGCGCCGGTGGAGGGGGTCTCGGTGGGGCCCGACCGCCAGCACACCATCGTCCTCGGACCGCTGATCCCATGAGGCTCTGAGCGCTGACGCGCTCAATAATGAGGGGGCCTCCCCCAGGCCATCGGCACCTGGATCGTGAGTCTTCCCCCTGACCTCACCCGCTATCCTCGACACGGTGATCACCGCTGCCCGCCGGGCGGCCGCCGCCGTCCTCGTCGCCCTCGTCGCCCTCCTGGTGGCGGGCGGGTCACCGGCGACCGCCGCCGACTGGGGCAAGGTGGGGGTGCTCCCCGGGCTGGGCGGCGCGAGGATCTGGTCGGTCGCCTTCAACCCCGCCCTGCCCGCGACCGCCCTCGCCGCCACCGACGCCGGGGTCTACCGCACCACCGACGGGGGCCAGACCTGGAGGGCGACGCCGGTCCACGGCACCCGGGCCTGGGTGGTCGGCTTCGACGTCCGCCCGGCGCACACCGCCTACGCGGGCCTGGCCGGTGGTGGGGTGCAGCGCAGCGACGACGGCGGCGCCACCTGGCGCGAGGTCTCGACCGGCCTCCCCGACCGCAACGTGCGCTCCGTCGCCTTCGGGCTCGGCGGCCTCGCGGTGGGCACCAGCAACGGCGTGGCGGTGAGCATCGACGGCACCACCTGGCGCCCGGCCGGCCTCGACGGCTTCGACGTGAGCGCGGTCGCGGTGGCGGCCAACTCCCCGCAGTTCACCCTGGTCGCCGGCACCGACGGCGGCCCGGGCGCCGGCTTCCTCTTCCGCAACGCCGGCCCCGGCCCCGCCTGGGAACCGCTCGCCCAGGGCCTCCCCGCGACCGCGACCGTGTCCTCGCTCGGCGCCGGGCCGCTGCCCCAGTCGGCGCAGTTCCGGCCGCTGGTGGTGGCCACCAACAAGGGCACCTACCACAGCATCGACGGCGGCACCAACTGGACCCCGAGCAGCGGGATCGCCGAGCAGCTCTCGGTGACCACCGTCGGCTTCAGCCAGCTGGATCCCAACCTCGTCTACGCGGGCAGCGACGCCGGCGGCAGCAGCGGGGGCACCATCCTCCGCTCCACCGACGGGGGCGGCAGCTTCGTCCCCGCCGACAGGGGCCTTCCCGCCGACCGCCGCTCGGTCTCCTCGATCGCGGTCGCCCCCGCCCAGCCGCCGCTGGTGATGATCGCGGTGGTGCCGCCCCAGGGCGGCGCCGCGCTGTACAGCCAGGTCGACGACACCGTCCCGCCCCCGGCGGCGGTGACCGGCGAGAAGGGCACCGCACCGGTGAGCTCGGCCGCCCTCCCCCATCCCGCCGCCACCCCGAAGCCGGTGGCGATCGAGCCCCTGGTCCCCGAGCAGTCGGGCCCGGCGCGGCTGGTCGGAGCGATCTTCCACTGGCCCTTCCCGCTGGCCGTCGAGCTGCTGGCGGCGATCGGCGCCACCGCGATCGGGCTGCGCCGCCGGCAGCAGCGGCTGGACGTGGACGGGCCCCCATGAGCTGCGATCAGTTCGCCTCGGTGGCCGACTGCATCGCCCGTCTCGACGCCGCCGACTACCTGATCGATCCCGACGCAGCGACCGTCACCTACCTGGCCACCCGCATGGAGAAGCCGCTGCTGGTCGAGGGACCGGCGGGGGTGGGCAAGACCGAGCTCGCCCGGGCGCTCTCCCGCGCGCTCGACCGCGAGCTGGTCCGGCTGCAGTGCTACGAGGGGCTCGACGAGGCCAAGGCGCTCTACGAGTGGGAGTACGCGAAGCAGCTGCTCTACACCCAGATCCTCCGCGACAAGATCGGCGAGGCGGTCGGCGACGCCGCCACCCTGGCGGAGGCGGTCGAGCGCATCGCCGTTCAGGACGACGTCTTCTTCAGCGACCGCTTCCTGCTCCCCCGCCCGCTGCTGAAGGCCATCCTCAGCGAGCGGCCGGTGGTGCTGCTGATCGACGAGATCGACAAGGGCGACGCCGAGTTCGAGGCCTTTCTGCTCGAGATGCTCGGCGACTACCAGGTCACCGTCCCCGAGCTGGGCACGCTGACCGCCCGGACCCGACCGGTGACGGTGCTGACCAGCAACGCGCAGCGCGAGCTGAGCGACGCGCTGCGCCGGCGCTGCCTCCACCTCCACCTCGGCTTCCCCGGCGCCGAGCGCGAGCGCGACATCATCCGCCGCCGCGTCCCCGAGGCCTCCGCCGATCTGGCGCGACAGGTCGCCCACGCGATGGCGAAGCTGCGCACCCTGGGCCTGCGCAAGCTCCCCAGCATCTCCGAGTCGATCGACTGGGCACGAGCCCTGGTGCTGCTCAATGCCGAGACCCTGGACCCGGCGGTGGTCTCCGAGACCCTCTCGCTGGTGCTGAAGTACGAGGGCGACGTGCGCAGGGGACGCGAGTCGCTCCACGCGCTGCTCAACTAGCGGGCGCGCGGTGGACGAGCACATCCTCCAGTTCGTGGCGGCGCTGCGGGCCGCCGGGGTGCGGGTGTCGCCGCCGGAGGCCGCCGAGGCGCTGGTGGCCGCGGGCGCGGTCGAGCTCGACGACCGCCGCACCTTCCGCGCCGCGCTGCGCGGCACCCTGGTGAAGAAGAGCGTCGACCTCGAGCTCTTCGAGCAGCTCTTCGACCTCCACTTCTCGCCCTACGGCAGCCGCGGCGAGGTGCTGCCCACCGTCGAGCCCGCCGACGACCCTCCCGCGCTGCCCCCCGAGGCGCTCGACGCCCTCGGCGCCGAGCTCCAGGCGCTGCTCGACCGGCTGATGGACATGGGCGACCTCGAGCTCGCCCTGATGGTCCGCGAGGCCGCCCGCGAGGCGATCGCCGGCCTGGAGTCCCTGCTGCAGCGGGGGATGGCGGGCCGGTCCATCCTCGAGGCGCTGGGGGCGGGCTCGGGCGCGGACGCCGCCCTGGACCGCTTCCAGGCGGCGCTGCGCGCGACGGGGATGGACGAGGGCGCGGCGCGCGCCTGGCGGGAGCGGATGCGCCGGCAGCTCGACCGGCTCCGGGCCACGGTGCGCGGCACCGTCGACGCCGAGTTCGAGCGGCTCGACGCCCAGCGCCGCCGCGAACGGCTGCGCAGCGACCTCGGCCGCGCCCCGCTGGGCGCCGTCTCGGCGCGCGAGTTGGCGGAGATGGCACGGCTGGTGGAGCGGCTGGGACGCAAGCTCGACTCCCTGCCCGAGCTGCGCCGCCGCCCCCGGCGCCGCGGCGCCCTCGACATGCAGCGGACCTGGCGGGCCAACCTGCAGTCGGGCGGGGTGCCCTTCCGGCTGCGCTGGGAGAAGCCGCCGCAGCACAAGCCCCAGGTGGCCGCGCTCTGCGACATCAGCAACTCGATGCAGTCGACGGTGCGGTTCATGCTCCACTTCCTCCACCGGCTCCAGGACCGCTTCAGCCGGGTGCGCACCTTCGTCTTCGTCAGCGGCACGGTCGAGGTGACCGGTGAGTTCGCCGAGGCCGACGCCGCCACCGCCATCGACCGGGCGATGCAGCCCCGGGACATCGCCTGGTACTCGTCGACGAACTACGGCCGCAGCCTGGAGAGCTTCGCCACCGAGTACCCGGACGCGGTCACCCCGCGCACCATCCTGCTGGTGCTCGGCGACGGCCGCGGCAACTACACCCCGCCCCGCGCCGAGCTGCTCGGCGGCCTGCGGGCGCGGGCGCGGCGGGTGGTGTGGTTCAACCCCGAGGCGAGGCTGAGCTGGGGGCTCGGCGACTCGTCGATGCCCGCGTACGTTCCCCACTGCACCCAGGTGGCGGAGGTGCGCAACGTCGCCCAGCTGGAGGCGGCGATCGACGCCATGGTCGCGCCCCCCGGGAGATAGCCGATGTCCGACACCTCCGCCCGCCTCGACGAGCTCGGCATCGAGCTGCCCGAGCCGCCGGCCGCGCTCGGCGCCTACGTGCCTTACCTGGTGGCCGGCGATCTCCTGTACACCAGCGGGATGCTGCCCCTCGTTCACGGCGAGCTGCGCTGCGCCGGGGTGGTCGGCGCCGACGTCGGCGTCGAGGCGGCCGCGGCCGCCGCCCGGCTCTGCGCCCTCAACCTGCTCGCGGTGATGCGCGCCGCCACCGGCTCGCTCGACGCCGTCCGCCAGGTGCTCCGCCTCGAGGGCTACGTGCGCAGCGCCCCGGGCTTCACCGCCCAGCCGGCGGTGGTCAACGGGGCGTCGGAGCTGATGGTGGCGGTGCTCGGCGACCGCGGTCGGCACACCCGCGCCGCCGTCGGCGTCGCCGAGCTGCCGCTCGGGGCGGCGGTCGAGATCAGCGCGGTGGTGCGCATCGACCCCGATCTAGTGCAGAGCGGCTGAGGCGGCCGGCTCCGCGAGGCGGCGTATCCTCAGCGGCAGGGTGATCGCCAGCACCGTTCTCCACCTCAGCTACCCGCTCGCCTTCGCGGCGGGCATGGTGTCCTTTCTGTCCCCCTGCGTCTTCCCGCTTGCGCCCGCGTACCTCGCCTACCTGGGCAGCCGCGCCGGCGAGCCGGTCCCGGCGCAGGCGATGGCCACCGGCGAGAGGCCGGGGGCGGCGGTGGCGGTGGCGGGCCGCCCCGGCGCGGTGGCCACCCGGGTGCCGGTGCTCGCCAACGGCGCCGCCTTCGTCGCCGGCTTCAGCGCCGTGTTCATCGGCCTGTACTACGTGCTCCGCGCCCTCGACGTCACCGTGCTCGCGACCCACCAGCGGGCGGTCGACATCGTCGCCGGCAGCATCGTGATCGTCCTGGCGCTCCAGACCCTGGGGGTGCTGCGGATCGGCGCGCTGATGCGCGAGGTGCGCATCCACCGGCTGCCCGAACGGGGCGGCCTGCTCGGTGGCCTGCTGCTCGGCGTCACCTTCGCGGCCGGCTGGACGCCCTGCATCGGGCCCCAGCTCAGCGCCATCCTCAGCGTCGCCCAGGACGGCCGCTTCGACGGCCTGCCGGTGATGGTCGCCTACTGCCTGGGGCTGGCGGTGCCGTTCATGCTGCTCGCCGCGCTCACCGACCGGCTGCAGGGGCCGATCCGCGCCGTCAACCGGCACCTCGGCGTCGTCAACCTGGTCGGCGGGGCGCTGCTGCTGGTCTTCGGGGTGCTGCTGCTGGCCGACCGCTTCTCGGTGTTCAGCCACTTCGCCGTGCAGTCGCCCTTCGACCTGTGAGCACCGCCGTCCCGGTCCCCGCCCGCACCCTCGACCTGCGCGGCGTCGGCTGCCCGCTGAACTACGTGAAGACCCGGGTCGCCCTCGACCGGGTCGACCCGGGGCAGTGCGTCGAGGTCTGGCTCGACCACGGCGAGCCCGAGGAGAACGTCCCCCGCTCCTGCGAGGAGGACGGCTTCCCGGTGCTCGTCCTCGAGGAGTCGGCCGGGGGCTACGTGCGGGTGGTGGTCGCCCGCCCGCGGTAGCCCCCGGCGGCTCGACGGTCTACTGGCTGCGCCGCCTCCGGCCCGCGATCAGCGCCGCGGCGCCCGCGGTGGTCAGCAGCAGCCCGGCGCCGAAGGGAACCTCGGAGCCGGTGTTGGGGACGCCGGTCAGCGGAGCCGCCGCGGACGCGGCCTTGGTGGCGCTGCCGGTGGCCGGCAGCGGCGCGGCGGGGGGCACGACGACGCCGCCGGCACCGGCGCTGGAGGTCGTGCAGGTGTCGTCGGTGTCCTTGCCGTCCTTGTCGTCGGCCTTGTCCTTGTCGGAGTCGGCCTTGTCCTTGTCGGAGTCGGCCTTGTCCTTGTCGTCGTCCGGCTTGTCCTTGTCGCCGTCCTTGTCGGAGTTGGTGTCCTTGTCCTTGGCGTCGCCCGACCTGTCGTCGGCGTCCTTCTCGGCGGGCGCGGCCTGGTCGGTCACCGCGGCCGGCTTCGCCTGGTCGGTGGTGACGTCCGGCTTCGCCTTGTCGGCGCTCTCCTTGTCGCATTCGGTGGAGGTCGCCGCCGGCGCGGCGACCACCGACGAGCCCGGGGGCGAATCCGCCGTGGTGGCGGCGCGAGCGGAGTCGACCCCGCTGTGCCCCATCAACGACGCTCCCCCGATGGTGAGCGCGACCGCAACGGTCCGAACCGCGGTGCACATCCCCTTCCGGTTACCCATGCCAACACCTCTCGGCAAAATAAAATGAGTGCGCCGATACAACCTCTCGTGGGTGCGATCCTACCATCCATGGCCCCACGAGTGCACAGACTGAGGAGAGCCGTCAGTGTGACGCGTTCGGGTGGGCTTGCGCTACCCGGTTGACACGGGGAGACGCACGACCACCCGCGTCCAGCGGTTCTCCTCGCTCTCGATCGAGACCTCGCCTCCCTGGGCGCGCACCAGCCCCTGGACGATGCTGAGGCCGAGCCCGCTGCCGCCCTCCTCGCGCGCCCGGGTCTTCTCGCCCCGGTAGAAGCGCTCGAAGAGGTGGGGGAGGTCGGCCGCCGGGATGCCCGGGCCCTCGTCGAGCACGCTGAACCGCGCCTGCCCGTCCTCGGCCTCGGTCGACCACACCTGCCGCGCCCCGGGGGCGTACTTGCAGGCGTTGACCAGCAGGTTGCGGGCCACGGTGATCACCGCGCCGCGATCGGCGGTGACCATCACCGGCGGGCTGGCGAAGCGCCGCTCGAGCGCCGGCGGCATCCCCGGCACCCCCTCGTCGAGGACCCCGGCGAGAACCTCATTGAGGTCGAGCCGCTCCGGGCTGGTGGACGGCTGGGCGTCGATCCGGGCCAGGGTGAGCAGGTCGAGGACGAGCACCCGCATCCGCTCCAACTCCCTCGCCATCGCCGACAGAGCCGCCTCCAGCGACTCGGGGTCGCGGGAGACGCCGCGCCGGAGCACGTCGATGTATCCCTTCAGCGCGGTCAGCGGGGTGCGCAGCTCGTGGGACGCGTCGGCGATGAACCGCCGGGTCCGCGCCTCCGACTCGGCCTGGGCGGCGAAGGCCACCTCGATGCGGTCGGCCATGTCGTCGAAGGCACGCGCCAGGGTGCCCACCTCGTCGCCGCGCTCGGGCAGCCGGCTGCGGGCGCGGAGGTCGCCGGCGGCGAGCTTCCCGGCGGTGTCGGTGACCCGGTGGAGCGGCCCGAGCGCGCGCTCGGTGAGCCAGAGCCCGGCGAGCAGGGCGAGGAGGAGCACCGCCCCGCCGCCGAGCAGCAGCGCGTCGCGGTCGGAGCCGAGGACGTCGTCGATGGTCGCCATCGGGGTGCCCAGCTGGGCGGCGAGGCACGCCGGGGTGGTTCGGGTCGCGCTCGCATGCACCGGGAAGGCGACCACCAGCTGTCCCTGGCCGCCGGCGTCGTCGATCACCTGGGCGGCGGACTGGCTGCCACCGAGGGCGCGGGTGAGCTCCGTCGAGGAGAGCCGGGGAAGCGCGGCAAGGCTGGCCGGCGAGTGCGTCCCGATGACGTTGAGGTTGGCGTCGTAGACGGCGATGGAGATGCTCTGGCCGGAGACGATCGAGGTGCGATTGGCGAGGAAGGTGGCCACCCGTGCGACCACCGCGGCGGGGATCGAGGCACACTTCTGGCCGCCGACCACCGCCTTGATCTCGGCCGAGGTGGGCGCCCCCGGGGCCGCCGGGGCGCCGGCGGCGGGACTCGGCGAGGGCGTCGCCGCCGGGGTGCGCCGGGCCCGGGGGAGGAGAGGCCGCACCCCGCTGCCGCTGACCAGGTCGCTGACCGCCCCCTGCAGGTCGCCGCGCAGGTCCGCCACCCGGGTGCTCACCAGGCTGTGCTGCAGGGAGGCGTACTGGAAGCCGCCGAGGGCGGCGAGGAGCAGCGCGAGCAGGGCGACGTAGGTGAGCGTCAGCCGCCAGCGCAGCGAGCCCAGGGCACGGCGGAGCCGGCCGGTCGAGGCCGTCGGCTCAGACCTCCGCCACCGCGTCCACCTCGGTGCGGAGCCGGTAGCCAACTCCGCGCACCGTCTGGATGCGCTGGTGCTGGGGGTCGACGAGCTTCTGGCGCAGATAGCGCACGTAGACCTCGACGTTGTTCTCGTCGCCGAAGAAGTTGTAGCCCCAGACCTCGTCGAGGATGCGCTGGCGGGGCAGCACCTGGTCGGCGTTGAGGGCGAGGAAGTGGAGCAGGTCGAACTCGCGGACGCTGAGCTCGATGAGCCGCTCGCCGAGCCGCACCTCCCGGGTGGCGGTGTCGATGCTGAGCTCGCCGGCGCGCACCACCCGGGCGAGGTCGGGGAGCCGGCGGCGGAGCACGGCGCGCACCCTGGCGAGCAGCTCGCCGAACTCGAAGGGCTTGACCAGGTAGTCGTCGGCGCCCAGCTCCAGCCCCTGGATGCGATCGGTGGTCTCGTCGCGGGCGGAGAGGATGATCAGCCCCCGGTTGCGGTCGCCGGCGAGGGCGCGGCAGAGCTCCCAGCCGTCCATCCGGGGCATCATCAGGTCGAGCACCACGATCTGCGGCCTGAAGTCGTCGACGACGCGGAGCGCGGCCCGGCCGTCGGGCGCGGTGCGGACGTCGAAGCCCTCGTGGCGCAGTCCCAGCGCGATGAAGTCGGTGATGCTCGGCTCGTCGTCGACGACGAGCACGCGGGGTCCGGTCATGGTGAGCCGAGTATATGGACGCTCGGAGCCGCTCAGACCCTGCCGGGAGCGGTTCTCAACCAGCTCTCAGCCCGCGGCCGCCGGGCGGTTGACGCTCACCGAGGCGCTGCGGAGGCGCTCGCCCTCGCGCCAGCGCACGGTGATGACGTCGCCCTCGCGCCGCCACCGGGCCCGCTCCAGGGCGGCGGGCTCGGCGCCGGCCCGCTCGGCGATCGCGGTGCGAAAGCGCTCGGGGAGCTGGGCCCAGCCTCCGCGGGCGTCGCGGCGGGGCAGGCCGGTGCGGAACACCGTCCAGCATGCGTCCGGGGCGGTCACCACCACGGCGTCGGCCTGGCCGCTCTCGAGCAGCTCGAGGCCGTAGGCGGCCTCGCCCTCCCAGGGCATCCAGACCAGCGCCCTCTCCTCGGCGACCCACCATGCGAACGGCTCCTCGCCGGGCTGATGGGGCATCCGCGCGGGGCGGTGGTGGGCGGCGGCGACCCGCAGCGCCACCGCCCCCAGTCGCTCCCGGGCGGCGGGGTCGCCGCGGAGCATCCCGGCGGTGGTCGACGCCTGGCCCATGTCGCGGGCGGCGGTCGCGGGGTAGGCGTGGCGCACCAGCCCGAGCGAGCCGTCGCGCACCTGGTCGGCCGCGCCGGCGCCCAGCCAGTCGTCCCAGGGCAGGTCGACCGCGGCGGAGAGCAGCGCCTCGCCGGGCAGGGCGCTGTCGTGGCGGGCGGCGACGGGGGCGGCGGGCTCCTCGTCGGATTCGGGGAGGCGAAAACCGGTCATCCGCCGGGTAGGGTAGCGACGTGTCCAGCATCCCCACCCCGGAGGAGGCGATCGCGGCCGCCCGCCAGGCCGGCCTGCGCCACGTCGACGACTCCGGGCCGGGCATTCGCAGGCAGCGGCGCGGCGCCGGGTTCGCCTACCTCGATCCCGACGGGCGGCGGATCACCGACACCGAGACGCTGCTGCGGATCCGGCAGCTCGCCATCCCCCCGGCGTGGACCGACGTCTGGATCTGTCCGAGCGAGCGGGGTCACATCCAGGCCACCGGCCGTGACGCCCGCCGGCGCAAGGTCTACCGCTATCACGACCGCTGGCGCGAGGTGCGCGACGCCCACAAGTACGAGCACACCATCGCCTTCGCGCGGGCGCTGCCGAGGATCCGGCGGCGGGTCGCCCGCGACCTGGCCCGCGCCGGCCTGCCCCGGCAGAAGGTGGTGGCCTGCGCGGTGCGGCTGCTCGAGACCACCCTGATCCGGGTCGGCAACGAGGAGTACGCGCGCCAGAACCAGCACTACGGGCTCACCACCCTGCGCGAGGAGCACGCCCGGATCAGGGGGTCGACGGTGCACTTCGTCTTCCGCGGCAAGAGCGGGGTCGACCACAGCGTCGCCGTCTCCGACCGCCGGCTCGCCCGGGTGCTGCGCAGCATCCAGGAGCTGCCCGGGCAGCGCCTGCTCGAGTACGTCGACGGCGACGGCGGCGTCCACGCCATCCACTCCCAGGACGTCAACGACTACCTGCGCGAGGCCGGCGGGGGCGAGTACACCGCCAAGGACTTCCGCACCTGGGCGGGCACGGTGCTCGCCGCCCAGGCGCTCATCGAGTTCGAGCGATTCGACTCGCAGGCGCAGGCGAAGCGCAACCTGCTCAGCGCCATCGACGCCGTCGCCGCGCGGCTGGGCAACACCCGGTCGGTGTGCCGGAAGTGCTACGTCCACCCCGCGATCGTCGAGTCCTACATGGACGGCTCGCTGGCCCAGCTGCTCGAGGCGCGGGCGGCCGCCGAGATCCGCAGCGGGCTCCACCACCTCTCCCCGGAGGAGGCGGCAGTGCTCGGGGTGCTCCAGCAGCGGCTGAAACGGGAGGGCAGGAGGCGCCGGCGGGCCGCCTGAGACCCGGCGTGTATCCTCCGGCGGATGGCGAGACAGGTGACCTTCTCCGCGCGCGCCCTCCGACCCGGCCCGCTGGCGGCTCTCGCCCTCCTCTACCTCGTGCTGGTGAGCGCGGTGATGATCTGGCGCGGGATCTCGGTGTCCCCCGACTACCTGCTCCTGCTGCTCGTCCCGGTCGCGGTGGTGAGCGGCCGGCTGCTCCGCTTCGCCGCCGACTGGGTGCCGTTCGTGGCCCTCCTCCTCGGCTGGGAGGCGATGCGCGGGATCGCCCCGCGCACCGGCATCCCCCCGCTGGTCGCCGAGCTCGCCGGCGCCGACCGGTGGCTGGGCGGCGGCCGGCTGCCGACCGCCATCCTCCAGCACGGCCTCGCGCCCCTCGGCGAGGCCGTCGACGACCTCGCCACCGTCGTCTACTTCTGCCACTTCCTGGTGCCGATCGGGGTCGGCCTGGTGCTCTGGCTGGTCGACCGCCGCATCTTCCTCCGCTTCGTCACCGCGCTCATGGGGCTCGCCTTCGCCTGCTTCGTCGTCTACCTGCTGGTGCCCACCGCACCGCCCTGGTACGCCCAGGACCACGGCGTGGCGTGCTGCTTCCGCCGGGTCATCGGCACCACCCTGCCGAGCGCGGTGAGCCCCTACTACCAGTCGCTCAACCCCAACCCGGTGGCCGCCTTCCCCTCGCTCCACGCCGCCTTCCCGATGCTCGCGCTGCTGGCGCTCCGCGCCGTCGACCGGCGGCTGATGTGGCCGGCGCTCGGCTGGTGCCTGATGGTCTGGTTCAGCATCGTCTACCTCGGTGAGCACTACCTGGTCGACGCCCTCGCCGGGATCGGCAGCGCGGCGCTCGCGTGGGGGGTGATGACCGGCCTGGTGGCCCCGCGGGTGCAGGCGCTGCGCGAGGCCAGGGTGGCCGCCGGTGGGTGAGCCGCGGGATCGCCGGGTGCGCCTGGCGCCAGGCCTCTCCGCCGCCGAGGTGCACGCCCATACCACCGCCAGCGACGGCATGGTCTCGCCGGAGGAGCTGGTCGCCGCCGCCGCCGCCGCCGGCATCGCGGTGCTCTGCGTCACCGACCACGACACCATGGCATCCACCGAGAGGGCGGTCGAGGCCGGCGCCGGACACGACCTCGAGGTGGTGCCCGGCGAGGAGGTGACCACCGCGGCGCCGGCGAGCGTCCACGTGGTCGGGCTCTGGCTGGAGCGCCCGGTGCGGATGGGGATGAGCGTCGAGGACACCGTCGACGCCATCCACGACCAGGGCGGGATGGCGGTGCTGCCCCACCCGTTCATGCCCACGTACTTCGCCTCGATCACCGCTCGGCGGACGCTGCGCCTGCTCGAGCACCGCACCGTCGACGGGATCGAGATCCGCCACACCGCGCCGATGACGGGCCGCGCCCAGTCGCAGCTCGACGGCTTCTATGCCGACCACCGCGAGCGCCTCGGCGCCGCCCTCGGCGCCGGCGACAGCCACTTCGGCCGCCACGACCTCGGCCGGATGCTCACCGCGTTCCCCGGCCGCACCGGGGCCGACCTGCGCCGGGCGATCGCCGGCCGCACCACCTCGCCGATGCGCGGCATCAGCCCCCAGCCCCCCTCCCTGCTGATGCGCCTCGCCCAGCAGCGCCGCTCCCTGCTCTGGCTCCCGCGCGAACGCCGCGCCGGCCGGGTGGGCCGCGGCGAGAGACCGGCGGCCGCCTCCCGCCGCTGATCCGGGACGCCCCGGCCGGCGGCGCTACAATCGGTCCCCCGGCAGCGTGCCCGCTTAGCTCAGTTGGTAGAGCAGGGAACTCTTAATCCCTTGGTCACAGGTTCGAGTCCTGTAGCGGGTACCAGCTGGCCGAATGTCGACGAGAACCTCGGCATCCGCACGGCCTGGTCTTCGCCGAGGCCGGGTATGACGTCGCGACGGTTGTCGGCCAAGGGCTCGCGGTGCTCGCCACCGAGCGTGGAAGTTGCCGTCCCCGAAAAAGTCGTCTAGCATTGCCTGCCATGTCTCGTGCACGGAAGCTCACCGTCGCCGCCGTCGCCGCCGTCGCCGGCCTGTCGTTCAACGTCTTCGGAGTCGTTCCTCCGGGCGCAGCGCACGGCACCCCGGCGTACGCCTTCGCCCAGCAGGATCCGACGATCACCATCAGCAACGCGGGCCTCTCCTACCCGTTCAGCCCGGCGCAGCTCAGCGCCAGGGTCGGGGAGTGGGTGATCATCACCAACAAGGATCCGAACTGGATCCACAACGTCCGCGCCGAGGACGGCTCGTTCGATGTGGACGTGTTGCCGCAGCACAGCGCGAGGCTGATCGTCTCGAAGGCCGGACGGTATCCGTTCTACTGCAAGTACCACCCCTCCAACCACAACCCCGCCACGCTGACCATATCGTGAGCCTGCGCCTTCGGGCGCGTCCAACCCAGCCGCCGGCGAGGCGATGGTTCGCCGAAATCCAGGTTGAGGGGCTGGGTGTACCTCGCCTCGACGATGTCGACGCCTGCGTCGGCACGCTTCTGCGCTAGCTCGAGAGCCGTCGGTCAGCCGCGGCGGACGGTGCGCACGACCCCGATCCCGCCGGCGCCGACCCGTGAGGCTGCCGCTGCATCCGCAGCGGATGTTGCACACCGGTCAGCGGAGGAACGGCTGTCATCATCGAGGGCCGGCGGGGCGGCTTCGTCAGGAGGCGGGCTCGGATTCGAGGCTGGTACGGGACACTCTCGGGGCTCAGGGCCGGCACCGTCGACATCCGGCTCGTCCTCGGTGACGGCGCCGCCCACCTGGTGCGCCTTCCGGTCACCAGCGGCGGGGCCAAGGTGTGGATCGGCATCACGCCGGTGGGAAGCGGCCACCGGTTCGGGTTCCTCGAGGTGCGCGACGGGCCCGACGGCCATCCTCACATGCGTCTCTCGGTGCCGGTGCCGCCGGACGACGAGCTGTGGATGCACGAGGGCGGTGCGTCGACCGCAGACGGCGAGCCCTTCGTGGTGCTCACCGCGAACAGCTTCCGGGTCGCGATCGTGACCACGCAGGCGGCGGATCCGAACCCCGGCTGACCGCCGAAAACCACAATCCCAACAAGGGATACAGGCCGTCGGGACGGGGCTCGGCCGCAGTGAATTTGACACTGCGTTCAGGTTGCATTTACCTTGGATGGCCTCCCGCTCAGCAGTCGGAACGAGAGGAGGGATCCCGGGATGCGAGGTGTCCTCATGGGCATCGGAGCGCTGATCGCCGTCGCCGGCGTCAGCGGGTGCGGCGGCGCCGGGGCGACCCGGGCGCCGGCGAGCGGGGCCGCCCAGGTGCGGCTGGAGCCGGTGCCCGGAACCGATCGCAACGTCGTCGTGCTCACCGCGCCCGCGGCCTCGCGGCTGGGAATCACGACCGAGGCGGTGCGCCCGGCGACGACCGCGGCCGGCGACGACAGCGCGGCCCCCGCCGGCGAATCGCTCGTCCCCCTCGCCGCCATCCTCTACGACCGCAACGGGGCAGCCTGGACGTACGCCCTCACCCGGCCGCTGGCATTCGCGCGGGTGCCGGTCACCGTGGTCCGCGTCGAGGCCGGCGGGGCGGTGGTGCAGCCGGGGCCGGCGGTGGGGACGCAGGTGGTGACCGTCGGCGGCGCCGAGCTGCTCGGCGCCGAGCACGAGGTCGCGAGCGGCTGAGCCGTGCCGCGGCGACCGGGCCTGATCGGGCGCCCGCCGGAGCGTCTGCTCGAGCTCCTCTGAGGTCAGAACTCCCGGGGATGAGTGGTGCCGACGAGACCACCGACGGCGCTCCCGGACCGGTCATCCGCGGGCTGTCGACGCGGATCGTGTACGAGAACCGCTGGATGCGGGTGCGCGAGGACGAGATCCTGCGCCCGGACGGCTCGACCGGCGCCTACGGGGTGGTCGACAAGCCCGACTTCGCGATCGTGATCCCCCTCGACGGCGACGGCGTCCACCTCGTCGAGCAGTACCGCTACGCGGTGGCGGCGCGGTCGTGGGAGTTCCCCCAGGGCACCTACCCCGACCGTCGCGACGGCGACCCCGCCGAGCTGGCCCGGATCGAGCTCGAGGAGGAGACCGGCCTGCGGGCGGCGCACCTCCGCCACCTCGGCTACCTGTACCAGGGGCCGGGGCACAGCAGCCAGGGGATGAACATCTTCGTCGCCACCGGGCTGTCGCCGGGTCAACCGCGGCGGGAGCTCGAGGAGCAGGACATGCGGCAGCGCTGGGTCAGCCGCACCGAGCTCGAGGCGATGATCGGCCGCGGCGCCATCCGCAACTCCTCGTCGGTCGCCGCCTACGCCCTGCTGGTGCTCCACGAGCGGCGCTCGGAGACGTGCGGATGAGCCTCCGTCTCCCCGATCCCTGCCTGGTGGTGCTGATCGGCGCCTCGGGGTCGGGGAAGTCCACCCTCGCCCGGCGCCACTTCGGCGACACCGAGGTGGTCTCCTCCGACCGCTGCCGGGCCCTGGTCGCGGGCGACGAGATCGCGCGCGACGCCGACGAGGACACCTTCGCGGTGGTGCACGCGATCTGCAACGCCCGCCTGCGCGGCGGGCTCCTCACCGTGGTCGACGCCACCAACCTGCACGCCGCCTCGCGCCGCGCCGTGGTGGGGCTCGCCCGCGAGCACGGCCGGCCGGCGGTGGCGCTCGTCCTCGACCTCCCCGAGGCGGTGTGCCAGGAGCGCAACCGGGCGCGCGGCGAGCGCGGCGTCGGCCCCCACGTCGTCCGTCATCAGCAGCGGCTGCTGCGCCGGGCGATCCCGGAGCTCCGGGGGGAGGGCTTCGACCAGGTCGTCGTCCTCGAGGACGACGCCGCCGTCGGGGCGCTCCGCGTCGAGCGGGCCGAACACCCGGGCGCCGGCACTCCGGAGCCCCGCCCGGTGGTCGCCGATTCCGGCGACGGCGGCCCCGGCTACGCCCTCGACCTCAGCGCGGCCGAGCGCAGCCGCTTCCGCTTCATGGCGCAGCGGGCGCTGCGGGAGGAGGGCGACCGGTGGCGGCGGCACGGGGTGGTGCCGGGGGCGAGGGTCGCCGACGTCGGCTGCGGCCCGGGCGCGGTGCTCGTCGAGCTGGCGCGGCTGGTCGACGACTCCGGGGCGGCGGTCGGGGTGGAGCCCGGAGCCGAGGCGCGCGCCGCCGCCGCGGAGGAGATCGCGGCCGCGCGGCTGGGCAACGCCGAGGTGATCGAGGGACGCGCCGACGCCACCGGCCTCCCCCCGGGGTCGCAGGACGTGGTGATGGTCCGGCTGGTCCTCTTCCACGTCGGCGCCGGCGCCCAGGCCGCCGTCGACCACCTGGCGACCCGGGTGCGGCCGGGCGGCCACCTCTACCTCGTCGACGTCGACATGACCGGGGTGCGGATGAGCGACGACGACGACGACGTCCTCGAGGGCGCGGAGCGGTACCGGGAGTTCCAGCGCCGCCGGGGCTGCGACGTCGCCATCGGCCCGCGCCTCGGCTCGCTCCTGCTGGCGGCCGGAACTCGACCTCGTCGACCGGGACGCCGTGATCCACACCATCCCCCGCGAGGTCCTCGCTCTCGGTGGTGTCCTGGCGGCCTCCCAGCGGGAGATGCTGGCCGCGGGGGCGGCGACCGAGGAGGACGTGATGCGCTGGACCGCGGCGCGTCACAGGTTGCTGGAGAGCCCGGACGCGGCGCTGTTCGTCCCCAGCTACCTCGCGGTCGGCCGCCGTCCCGAGTAGGGTCAGCACCACCGGTCAACCGGAGGGTGGCGGGCCGCCCCTGGGTGAGCAGGGCCGCGGGAGCGGAGGAGGACGATGAATGGCCAGGTCGGTGGTGGTCGGCGCCGCGCTGCTGCTCGCCGCCTGTGGCTCGGCGGGTCCGGCGGCGTCGCCGGGCCCATCCGCCGCCACGACGGCGGGAACCGCCACCACCTGCCTGCAGCGCTCGTCGCCACCGCCGCCGCCGGCCTCCGGCCCCGGGCCGCAGGTGCCCGCGCTCGCCACCGTCCAGTTCGTCTCGCCGCGGCAGGGGTGGGTGGCGGGCCGCGGCCGCATCCTCGCCACCGCCGACGCCGGCGCCACCTGGACGCCGCAGTACGAGGGCCCGGCGCAGCTCACCCTCGTCGACTTCGTCGACGCCCGCACCGGCTGGGCGGTCGCCCTCGACGGCCTGCTCGGCACCACCGACGGAGGCGGCTGCTGGCGCCGCCTCGGCGAGCCCGCCCAGCCCCTGGTCGCGGTGCACTTCGTCGACCCGCGCCGGGGCTGGGGGGTCGCCGGCTCGGCCGCGGTGCGCGCCAACGGGCTGCCCAACGCGGTGGCGCTCGGCGACGGGGTTCCGGTGCAGCCCGCGGGCGGACGCCTGGTGGCCACCGACGACGGCGGCCAGAGCTGGCGCGATGTCGCCACCACCCCCCCCGACGTGCAGAGCGTCTGCTTCAGCGACCCCGGCCACGGCTGGCTCGGCGCCGGCGGCCGGCTCTACCGCAGCATCGACGGCGGCGCCGGCTGGCAGCTGGTGCCCGGCCTGCCCTCCCCGGGCGGCGGCAGCGGCGTCGTCTCCCTCCAGTGCGCCGCGCCGGACTCGGCGTGGCTGCTGGACCTGAGCCTGCAGGGCGCCGCCGGCAACTCCCCGTACGCCGCCTTCGCCGCCGCCGCCGGCCACCCGCCCGTCGAGCTCTTCGAGGACATGTTCGGGGGTGGCGCGAGCCGCCCCATCCCCGGTTCCGCCCCGGGTCCGTTCAGCGTCCTCAGCGGCACCGCCGCCGCCTTCCTCGGACAGACCGGGGCGCTGCCCCCCAACCCGGTGGGCTTCGAGGAGGCGGCCGTCGCCGGCACCACCGTCTCGATCACCGGGGTCGCGAGGGTGCCGGGCATCGACCGCGCCTGGGGCGCCGGCTTCACCAGCCCCAGCACCGGCTGGGTGGTCGCCGACACCGGCGGGCAGGCGGGGCAGTCGGTCATCCTCGCCACCACCGACGCCGGCCGCACCTGGACCCGGGAGTACTCGACCGCACCGTAGCCCGGTCGCGAGCCACCTTCTCCGTACCGGCCGGGGCGGACGGGAAGGGCGGGACCCGACGGGATCCCGCCCCGCCCTGCCCCCGACAGGACGGGCATGGCACCCCCAGCTGGTACCCGGCACCGGCGGACGTTCCGCCGGACCGTTCTGCCTCGTCCGTCGAGAAAGCGGATGGTTGGTGAGGTTGGAGCGATCCAACCTCTGCTCCTGCAACGGCGGATGGCTCCGCATCTTGCAGGTCGGGCGCAGGTCGGCCCGGTGGAGGGGTGCCCTACGCCGTCCGGCGGCGGCCGCGGAGCGCGGCGACGCCGGCGAGCGCGCCGGCGCCGAGGGCCACCAGGCCGGCGCCGCCGGCCGCCGCGCCGGTCGACGGGATGCCCGGACTCCGGGCCGGCGGCGGCCCCGCCGCAGCCTCGCCGGTGCCCGTGGCCGGCGTCCCGGCGCCGGCCGCCCCGGCGGCGGCACCGCTGCGGCCGGCGGCGGTGAGGATGCCGGCCACCTGCCCGGGGAAGTCCAGCAGCCGGTCGACGGAGCCGACCGCGGCGCTGCCCACCCCGCCGCCGGCTCCCGACCGGAGCAGGGTCACCTCGAGCACCCCGGGGACCGTCGCCGGGATCCCGGGGCTGTCGCCGGCGCCGCCGAGCACCTGCGCGCCGCCGACCGAGGCCACGTCGGCGCCGCCGTGCTCGTCGCCGGTCGCCTGGGAGTGGAGGACGATGATCACCAGCGTCCCGTTGGCGAGCCCGATGTCGGCGCCGTTGGCGGCCCCGTAGCCGCCCGACCTCGACCCCGAGTGGGTGGCGTCGGCGAAGGTCTCGAGCACCGCCACGGTCACCAGCCCGCCGGTGGTGGAGTCCTCGCCCGACGGCAGCACCCCGAGGTCGACGAGGGCGGACCGCGACTGCGACGCGGGGGGGCCGCCGGTCTCGGTGCCGGTCTCCCAGCTGGCCAGGGCGATGTCGAGGGCCGGATTGCCGGGCAGGGCCACCAGCGCGCCCCGGGCGGAGCTGCCGCCGCGGCTCGAGCCGCCCACCAGGTCGCGGCCGAGCAGCCGCAGCGCGGTCGCCCGGGCGGTGGTGCCCTCCGGCCCGGCGCTCGCCGTGGTGCAGCTGACGCAGCTGTCGAGCGGCGTCACCTCCAGGCCGGTGGCGGCGGCGCTCCCGGGGGGCGCGACCACCGCCGCCGCCGAGCCGGCGCCGCCGGCGACCGCGGCGGCGAGCGCGAGCGGCGCCAGTGCCCGGAGCATCAGCGCGCCGCCGCGTCCGCCAGCACGGTGGAGAAGGTGTCGAGGTCGGAGTCGGAGAAGAGCGCGAACCGCACCTCGCGCAGCGGCGTCCCCTCCTGCTCCAGCGCCTCCCGCGCCGCCTCCACCGCGATCGGCGCCGCGCGCTCGATCGGAAACCCGTAGATGCCGGTGCTGATCGAGGGGGAGGCGACCGTGGCGCACCCCTCGGCGGCGGCGAGCCCGAAGGCGGTGCGGTAGGCGGAGCGCAGCTGGGCGTCGCACTCGCCGGCGCGCCGCTCGTTCCAGCGCGGACCCACCGCGTGGACGATGTGCCGGGCCCGCATCCGGTGGCCGGAGGTGATCACCGCCGACCCGGTCGGGCAGCCCTCGGGATGGCGGCGGCGCAGCTCCTCCTGCAGCTCAGGGCTGCCGGCGGCGCGGTGGATGGCGCCGTCGACCCCCCCGCCCCCGGCGAGGTGGGCGTTGGCGGCGTTGACCACGGCGTCGACGTCGAGGGTGGTGACGTCGGCGCGCTCCACGGTGATGCGCCCCGCGCCCGCCTGCAGCTCGCGAGACGCCCCCGCCACCGCGACCCTACTCCGCCTCGTCGACCGCCGAGAAGGCGAGACAGGCGTTGTGGCCGCCGAAGCCGAACGAGGTGCTGATCGCGAGCTTCGGCGAGGCCGTCCGTCCGACGTTGGGGACGTAGTCGAGGTCGCACTCGGGGTCCGGCTCGTCGAGGTTGATGGTGGGCGGCAGGTAGTGGTCGTACATGGCCAGGACCGAGACCATCGCCTCGAAGGCGCCGGCGGCGCCGAGCAGGTGCCCGGTCATCGACTTCGAGGACGACACCGGGATGCGCGCCGCGCTCTCCCCGAACACCGCCTTGAACGCCCGGGTCTCGGCGACGTCGTTGAGCGGTGTGCTGGTGCCGTGGGCGTTGATGTAGCCGACCTCCTCTGGCCGCCGGCCGGCGCGCTGCAGGGCGCGCTGGATGCAGCGGATCGCCCCCGAGCCGCTGGGGTCGGGCGCGGTGATGTGCGAGGCGTCGGCGGTGGCCCCGTACCCGGTCACCTCCGCGTAGATGCGCGCGTTGCGGGCGAGGGCGTGCTCGCGCTCCTCGAGCATGAGCACGGTCGCGCCCTCGGCGAGCACGAAGCCGTCACGTCCCCTGTCGAAGGGCCGCGAGGCGCGCTCGGGATCGTCGTTGCGGGTCGACAGCGCCTGGGTGATCGCGAAGGAGGCGATGGCGATCGGGGTGATGCCGGCCTCGGAGCCACCGGCGAGCGCGGCCTCGGCGTCGCCGCGCTTGATGATCTCCGCCGCCTCGCCGATGGCATGGGCGCCGGACGCGCAGGCGCTGACGATGGCGAAGTTCGGCCCCTTGGCGCCGAGGTCGATGGCGACCATGCCCGCCGCCATGTCGGCGATCATCGTCGGCACCGTGAACGGCCAGACCCGGCGCCAGCCCTTCTCGTGGAGGGCCAGGGTCTCGTTCTCCATGACGTCGAGGCCGCCGACCCCGGAGGAGATGATCACGGCGACGTCCTCGCCCTCGGCGGCGACGTCGAGCCCGCTGTCCGCCGCCGCCTCGCGGGCGGCGACGATGCCGAGCTGGATGTACCGGCTGGTGCGCCGCGCCTCCTTGCGCCCGAGCACCGCCGCGGGGTCGAAGCCCTTCACCTCCCCGGCGATCCGCACCGGGTACTCGCTGGCGTCGAAGCGGGTGAGCGGGCCGACGCCGCTGCGTCCCTCGCGGCACGCCTCCCAGGTGGAGCGCCAGTCGTTGCCGAGGGGCGTGATCGCTCCCAGGCCGGTGACCACCACCCGGCGCGCCGGCGCCGAACCGTTGCCGCTGCCGCTCGTCATGTCCCTACTCCCATCGGCGCCCCGAGAGCGTGGTAGCCGCCGTCGACGTGGAGGACCTCGCCGCTGACGGCACGCGCCATGCCGCTGAGCAGGAAGAGGACGGCGTCGGCGACCGGACCGCTGTCGGCGCTCTCCCAGCCCAGGGGCGCCTGCTCGGCCCAACGATCCTTGAGTCCCTTGAAGCCCGGGATCGACCGCGCCGCGATCGTCTCCAGCGGGCCGGCGGCGACGGCGTTGACGCGGATGCCCTGGGGCCCGAGGTCACGCGCGAGGTAGCGCACCACCGCCTCGAGCGCCGCCTTGGCGGGGCCCATCCAGTCGTACAGCGGCCAGGCGACGGTGGCGTCGAAGGTCAGCGCCACCAGCGCTCCTCCGCCCGCGGCCCGGTCGGGCATCAGCGGCGCGAGCTCGGCGCCGAGCGTCTTCATCGAGAAGGCGCTCACCTGCATGGCGGTCGCCACCGACTCCCACGGCGCGGTCATGAAGCCGCCGCCGAGGCAGTCCTCCGGGGCGAAGCCGATGGCGTGCACCGCGCCGTCCAGCCCGCCCCAGCGGCGGCGCACGTCGGCGGCGACGGCGGCGACCTGGTCGGTGCTGGTCACGTCCATCTCGAGCACGTCGGGGACGGGGTCGAGCCGGCGCGCGCTCTTCTCGGTCAGCGACATCGCCCGGCCGAAGGAGGTGAGCAGCACCTCGGCGCCGGCGCGCTGGGCGGCCTCGGCGATCGCGAAGGCGATGCTCCGCGGGGTGAGCACCCCGGTGACGACCATGCGCTTCCCCGCCAGCAGGGCCGGCGCGGTGGCGGGGGCGGAGGTCACGTCGGTCACGCTGCACACCCTAAACCGTGGCGTGGGCCGGGGGTTATGCGGCGGCTCGCCGAGCCCGGGCCGGTCACCGCCGCTCCGACCGGCGGGAGGAGCGAAGCGCCCGCACCCCGAGGGCCCCGGCGCCGGCGGCGAGGGCGATGCTCACCGCGCCGATCACCACGTGCACCAGGAAGAAGCCGTCGAGGTGGTGGTCGGGGTAGACGTTGCGCACGAAGGTGACCCACACGTACACGTTCCAGACCGCGAGGCCCACCAGGTACCAGGCGGCGCGGCGGGAGATGACCATGACTCGGGAGTCTCCTCTCTACGGGGTTGCCGGGGCGGCGGCGGCGTCCGCCGACCGGACCAGGTCGAGCATGCGCTCGTGCCAGGCGGGCGACCCGGCGAGGATGTCGCCGGAGCGGTAGACCCCCCGGGGGTCACCCTCCCAGTCGGTGACGACACCCCCGGCCTCGAGCAGGAGCAGCGAGCCGGCGGCGACGTCCCAGAGCGAGAGGCCGAGCTCGAAGTAGCCGTCGAAGCTGCCCTGGGACGTGTAGGCGAGGTCGAGGCTGGCAGCGCCGGCGCGGCGCAGGTCCTCGACGCTCTCGAGGGTGGCCTGGAAGACCCGCAGGTAGCGGTCGCGGTTCTCGGGGCGGCGGAAGGGGAACCCGGTGGCCACCACCCCGCGGCCGTCGCCGGCGACCGACAGCCGGCGGCCGCGGCGGTCGTGGGCGCCGAGCCCGCGGGCGCCGCACCAGAGGTCGCCGATGAAGGGCGCGCCCACCGCCCCGGCGGCGGGCATGCCGTCGACGAGCAGGCCGACGCTCACCCCGACCACGGGGAAGCCGCGGAGGAAGTTGGTGGTGCCGTCGATGGGGTCGACCGCCCAGAGCGGCCCGGCGCCGCCGGTGGCCACCGTCGAGGCCAACTCCTCGGCGAGCACGCCGATCTCGGGCGCCCCGGCGGCGAGCACCGCGAGAGCGGCGGCCTCGGCGGCGCGGTCGGCGGCGGTGACGTAGTCGCCCCGGCCCTTGCTCTCGGTGTCGAGGGCGAGCGGGCCGTCCCGCCAGCCGGTCACCACCTCGCCGGCCGCCTCGACAGCGCGCACGGCCAGGTCACGGAGCTCGGCGAGGGGGCGCATGCGGGACAGCGTATCCGGACGCACCGCTCCGCCGTCCTGGGCCATGATCGGCTGCGTCATGGCCGAGATCCTCGTCGGCACCGCCAACTGGGCCGACCACGAGCGCTTCTACCCGCCCGCGCTGGAGAAGGGGGCGCGGCAGCGCGAGAAGCTCACCTACTACGCCCGCTTCTTCCCCGTCGTCGAGGTCGACACCACCTTCTACGGCATCCCCCGGCTGAGCACCGTCGAGGGCTGGCTGCAGCGCACCCCGCCGGGGTTCCGGTTCAACGTGAAGGCCTACCGCTCGCTCACCGGCCACGAGCGCGAGGGGGGGAAGCCACGGGCCCCCACCCCCGAGGAGGAGCGCGACTTCCTCGCCGCGCTCGCCCCGCTGCGGGAGGCGGGACGGCTGGTGGCGGTCCACTACCAGTTCCCGCCCTGGTTCAGGAACACCCCCCCGGCCCGCGACGCCATCGCCGAGGCCCGGGAGCGCCATCCCCAGGACATCGTCGCCGTCGAGTTCCGCCACCGCTCCTGGTTCGACGACGGCGCCTGGCCGGCCACCGCCGAGCTGCTCACCGAGCTCGACGCCGTGTACGTCGGCGTCGACGCCCCCCAGATCGGCGACGCCACCGCCCCGCCGCTGCTCGCGGTGACCTCGCCGCGGCTGGCGATCGCCCGGTTCCACGGCCGCAACCGGGGCACCTGGTACATCCGCGACGCCGCCAGCAGCCGCGACCGCTTCGACTACCTCTACCGGCCCTCGGAGCTGCGGGAGTGGGTGCCGGCGATCCGGGCGGCGGCGGACGCGGGGGTGCCGGTCCACGTGGTGATGAACAACAACCGCTCCAACTACGCCGTGGTCAACGCGTTCGACCTCGCCGCCCTGCTCGAGGTGCCGCTCCCCGCCCCGCCTCCGCCCGTCCTGGAGACCCTCCGCGAGCGGGACGGACGGCTCCCGGAGTGGGCCGCGGCCGCCGGCGCCGACCTCGAGGCGCCTCCCGGCCAGCTCGACCTGGGGGTCTGATCGGCCCCGGGGTGGGAAACCCGGGCTTCTTTATCGCGCCGGAATGCGGGAAGATACCCGCTGGCGGTCGGCCCCGGCCGGCCGCGCGCCCTGGACGTTCCCAACCCCACGGTGTCCGGCCCGCAGCGAGAGGGGTGCTGTGGCCGACCTGGAACCGGCTCCGGGAGGAGGTACCGCAATGGCTATGGTCGCTCCACGACGCAACGAACGCGGACGGCGTCCCGCCCCGAGTGGTGTGGTGCTGCGCAACGAGGCCGAGACGCACGAGGTCGAGGTGGCGCGCGCGCTCAACCAGTGGGCGGTGACGGTGACCAGCCTCGCGGACGGCCGGATGATCTGCCAGGACTTCTTCAACCGGCGCTGGGAGGCGCTGGCGCGCGCGGAGGACTTCGTGAGGCTCCTCAACCGCAAGGAGCCGCCTCCCGGCTGGTAGTCAGCCGGCCGGGGCCCCGTCCTCGCCGGCCGCCCGGGGAAAGGCCACGGGCAGCACCACGTCGTCGCCGTCCCTGTGGACGGTGAGGGTCATGGTGTCCCCTGGCCTCCGGGCGGCGACGGCGGCGCGGAACTGGTCGGCGCCACCCGCCAGGGTGTAGGCACCCACGCCGGTGATCACGTCGCCGGGGCGGATCCCCGCCTCGGCGGCCGGCGTGCCCGGGGTCACCCTGCCCACCTCGACGCCTCCCGGTGCGGCCAGGCCGCGCGCGCGGGCGAGCTCCGGGGTGACCGAGCGCACCGCCGCGCCGAAGCTGACCGGCGGCTCCTCGGCCTGCTGGGAGGGGAGGAAGCGGGCGAGCTGGACGGGGTCGTACCCGACCAGGATCCGCTCGCCGACCTGGACCGCGGGCACCGCCACCCGGCCGAGCCTGCCGAAGAGCACCGCCGAGGCGGACGGGTCGTTGTGGACGTCGCGGGTGGTGAACCGGTGCCCCCGCGAGCGGAGGTGCGCGACCACCGCCTCGGAGTCGGGATCACCGCCACGGACGTAGACGGTGATCGGAGCGGCCGCGGCCATCGCCCCTAGTCGCCCCCACCCCCGGAGGGCGCCTCGGCCGCCGGGGCCGCCCCGGCCGGAGTCGCGGCGCCACCCGCACCCTCGGCGCCCCCGCCACGCCCGCTGCGCCGGCGGCGGCGGCGGCGGCGGGCCCGGGTGGCGTCGCCGCCCTCGGGCGCCACTCCACCCCCGGCCGCCTCGGTGGTGGCCGCGGCGGCGGCCTCGGGATGCGCCTCGGCGCCGGTGCCGGCGCCCCGCCCGCGGCGGCGGCGGCGGCGGCGACGCGCCGGCGTCCCCTCGGCGCCGGCCTCGCCCGCCGCGGGGGCGGCGCCGCCGGCGGCGGCGGCGGCGGCCTGCTCCTCCGTGCCCGGAGCCGCGGCGACCTGCTGCTGCTGCTGCTGGCCGGGACGGCGCGCGCCACGGCGGCGGCGGCGGCGGGCGGGACGCCCCGGGGTCTCGACGTCGCCCTCGGTCTCGCCGGCGCCGGCGGCCACCGCCGGGCGGCGGCGCGGCGCCTGGGTGCGCTTGGTCGGGGTCACCAGCTCGCTGGCGGAGAGCCATCCGCCGGTGGAGCGTGCGGCCTCGACCAGCACCCCGTACATCGACTCCTCGCCGGCGCGCAGGGTGGCGCTGTCGCCGATGCAGGCGACCAGCCGGCGGGCTCGCGAGATCGCGACGTTGAGGCGGTTGGGCACCCGCAGGAAGCCGATGCGGCCGCGCTCGTTGCTCCGCACCAGCGAGATGACCACCAGGTCCTCCTCGCGTCCCTCGAAGGAGTCGACGGTGTCGATCTTCACCGGCCGCTTGAACTTGCGCCGTCCCAGGGCCTGGCGGAGCCGCTCGACCTGCTCGGCGTACATCGCGATCACCGCCATGCTGAGGTCGCGCGGGCAGCGCTCGTCGAGCAGCCGCACCACCTGCGCGGCGATCCGCACCTCGGCCTCGTTGCGGAGCGCTCCCCCGGGGCCGCGGCGCTCGCTGCTGCCCTTCATCCCCTCGGTGTCGACGAAGTGCAGGGCCACCGGGAAGGGCTTGCGGGTGACGAACGAGTAGGCGCGCACCTCGGCCGCGTCCTCGAGCTGGTTGTCGTACGACGCCCTGGAGACGTAGGCGGAGATGTCCGGGTGCATGCGGTGCTGGACGGTGAGCAGGCACTTCGCCTCGTCGACGAGGCCGCCCTCCCAGCACTGCTCGAAGAGGCTGCGGTTGACCAGGTCCTCGAGCGCCGGGTCGGTCTCGACGATGCCGTAGAGGGCGTCGTCCTCGACCGGTGGAAGCTGCTTGTGGTCGCCGACCATCGCCACCGCCGAGCCCAGCCGCAGCGCCGGGAGCGCCTCGTCGGCGCGCGCCTTGTTGGCCTCGTCGAGGATGACGATGTCGAAGTTCATGTCGGTGATGCCCGACGTCGCCGCGGTGGCGCAGGTGGCGAAGTAGCAGTTGGCGGTGAGCAGCCGGGGGTCGTCCTCGTCGTCGCAGCGGAACTGGTCGACGGTGGGATGCACCCGCTCGGCGCGCGCCACCCGCACCGCGCGCATCCCCGGGGTGCCGGCGAGCCTCTCCAGCGCGTTGTCGACGGCCAGGTTGCTGTGCGAGGTGACCAGGATGCGCTGCTCCGGGTCGGCGGCCAGCCGCCGCTTCACCGCCTCGACGATGACCGTGGTCTTGCCGGTGCCCGGAGGCCCCTGGATGAAGACGCACTGGCCGGCGCTGCAGTTGGAGAGCAGCGACACGGCGCGGTTCTGGGGGGCGTTGGGGATCATCCCGTCGGTCAGCCATCCCGCCCCGTCGATCTCGTCGGGCAGTGGCGGCGCCAGCGTCGTCGGCGCCACCAGCAGCTGGGCGAGCAGGCCGACCCCGTAGTCCTTGGTGGCGATGGCGGCGAGCACGCTGCGCTTCGCCTGGTAGAGGGCGCGGTTGAACGACGGGGTGATGTAGCCCTCGGTGCCGGCGTGCTCGAAGGTGCGGCAGACCACCTCGACGATCCGGCGGTGGTGGTCGATGCGGCTCACCCGGCCGACGAAGTTGGGCTCGTCCTCGGGCTCGACCAGCACCGCGGCGTCGGCCTGCAGATTGAGCGGGTCCTCCGGGGGGATGGTGAACTCGACCTTGCCGACCTCGGGCTGGCGGCGGTCGGCCTCGGTGAACACCCGCCCGCAGGAGGGGCAGCGCTCGTGGTCCTCGGGCCGCCAGAGCGCCCGGCAGTTGCGGCAGCGCCACAACTCGCGGGCGGCGGTGAACCGGGTGCGCTGGGTGGCCGCGCGCTGCTTCTCGGCGCCCTCCAGCCGGTCGACCAGCTTGAGGGTGGCGTAGAGCTGCGGCGAGACCGCCGCGCGCCGGCTCGAACTCGCGCCAGTCGAGCAGCCGGAAGGTGTCGCTGACGGTGCCGTTGTCGGCGCTCACCACGGGGTGGCGCGCCGTGATCGTGAGCACCTTGGCGCCCTCGGGATGGCCGTTGGTGGGCTTGACCGCGTCGACGCGGAGGGCGAGGTGCTCGCGCACCCCGTCGGGCGCCGCCTGCACGGCGCACTGCAGGGTGAGGTCGGGAAGGGCGAGCCGCACCTGGGGCGGCTCGGCGTCGGTGAACGAGACGGTGAGGTGGTCGAGCTCACCGAGGCGTTCGGCGAAGACGGCGCGCGGGTCCTCGCCGTCGGCACTGTGGCCGTTCGCCAGGGTCGAGAGGATGACCATGGCGTCGCTGCCATCGGGCACGAGGAGATGGAGCCTGTCGATGGCGAGGTCGGGAGCGATCAGGGGAGGTCAACCTCGAGAGCGCCGTCCATGCGTACATCGCACCGGCGCGAGTGCTCTGGCGAGGTCTTCGTGCGCACGCGGCGGCCTCACGACCGGCGCACGGCGGCGGGCGACGCAGGCGTCCACCCGGAGCTGCGCACGAATCCTATCGCCGGAAAGGACTATATCCGAAACCACCCGCCGCGTGGTGATCCCAACCGTGACAACTCCATGGCGGCCCCATCGCGCCCGTGGCCGGCCCCCGTGCCCAGCTCGGTCCTCCGCTGACGCAAGGCGGCGCGAAGAACGCCGCCCGCCGGCGAGTGCCGGCGCAGGGGGGGTGGTCGCGGGAAGCGCGGAGCGCTGCCCGCGACTGATCGGGGGGGAGGTACTCCCCCCGGTCAAAGAAGAAGGGCCGCCCCGATCCGGCCGGGACGGCCCTTCTTGTGTCACGTCTGGGTTGGTTGGTCGACCCCCGGGGCTAGCGGCCCTCGCGACGCCCCAGCTTCCGGGCGACGCCGAGAGCGGCGCCACCGATCGAGATCAGCATCATGCCGCCGAGGAAGGGCGCGTCGGCGCCGGTCTGCGGGACCACGCCGGCGGCCTTCGGGGCCTGGGTGGTGGTCCCCTTCACCACGGGCGGGGGAACCTGCTGCTGCTTGACCGGGGTCGGGGTCGAGGACGAGCCGCCACCGCCGCCACCGCCGCCGCCGCCGCCGCCGCCGCCGCCGTGGTCGGACTTGCACGAGTTCGTCGAGGATGAACTCGACCTGGCGGTCGGGGTCGGAGAACTTCAGGTCCATGTGCCAGCCGTTGTCCTGGGCGTGGAAGCCCTTGTCCTTGAGGTCGCTGATCAGCTCCTTGGCGTCAATGGTGGCGATGACCTGCTGGTCCTTGCCGCCCTTGTCGTACTTCCAGGACATCTCCTCGACCTGCTTGTCCTTGCCGTTGTGATCGTCGAAGTAGACGGTGAAGTCGCCACTCTTGTTGTGGAGGTCGTTCCCCCACACGAGGACGTCCTTGCAGTCGCTGATCACCCGGACGAAGTCACCGGCGGCGGGACCCTTGTCGGACCCCTCGGCGGTCACCCACACCTTGTTGTCAGCGATCTTGGTGTCCGCCGAGACGTGGCTGGCGGCGAACCCTGAGACGGATGCGAACGCGAACCCGGACACGCCGAGAACGACGCCGAGCACGCGCGCCTGGATGGGAGAAACAGTCGGTCGGACCACTGGGACGTCACCTCGCTGTGCGGCCTCTCTCGAGCACGCAACGGTTGCTATGGCAGTCCCGCCGGCCTGCACCCTTCCACCGATGCCGCGAGGCCCCCCGTGCTACCAACGGGACGAGGGCTTCGCGGACCCGGCGCTCATGTAACGCGGAGTCCCCACCAATCTTTCACTCGCAACGAACTCACCAGCGGCGGCCTCGCTACCATCCCCGGTCGCCCGATCCCAGAAGGAGCCGCGCCACGCCGGAGACCGCGACCGTGCCCGCCCCCGCCTCCCTCGCCCGGCGCTCGTGGGCTCGAGGCGCGGCCCTGCTCGCCAGCCCCCGCGCGCCGTTCGCGCTGCTGGCCCTGGTCTCGACGCTGTCGCTCGGGGCCCGGGCCTGGTGGCTCGACCACCCCTCCAGGGCGCTGATCTTCGACGAGGCCTACTACGTCAACGCCGCCCGGGTGATCCTCGGGTTCCACGTCCCCGGCGGTGACCACTACGCGGGCTCGCCAGCCGGGCTCGACCCCAACCAGGAGCATCCGCCGCTGGGCAAGCTGCTCATCGCCCTGGGGATGCGCGTCTTCGGCGACGGCGCGCTGGGCTGGCGCGTCCTCCCGCTGATCTTCGGCAGCCTGGCCGTCCTCGCCATGTTCTGGGTGGTGCGCGCCGCCGGCGGCGGCGCCTGGCTGGCGCTGGGCGCGGCCGGGCTGATGGCCGCCGACAACCTCTCGCTGGTGCACGGGCGGATCGCGACCCTCGACGTGTTCGTGGTCGTCTTCATGCTCGCCGGCGCCGCCCTCTACCTCCGCGACCGCCCGGTTCTCGCCGGAGCCCTGCTCGGGCTCGGCGGCTGCGTGAAGCTGGTCGCCCCCTACGCGCTGATCGCCCTCGCCCTGCTCGAGGCCGGCCGGGTGCTGCTGCGCACCCGGGGGACGGATCTCTCGCCGCGCCGCCGGACGGTCGAGCGGCTGGCCCCGCTGGCCACCTGCGCGGCGGTGGCGATGCTCGTCTACCTCGGCGTGCTCTACGGCCTCGACCACTTCTGGTCGGCGTACCACAACCCCCTGGTGCACACCCGGGCGATGTTCGACTACGCCGCCAAGCTCACCAGCCCCCACGGCCCCGAGGGCATCGCCTCCTACCCCTGGCAGTGGCTGCTCAACCAGGAGCCGATCAACTACTACACGGTGAACACCAACGTCCTCAGCGACGGCAAGGTGACCGCCACCCACCCGGTGGTGGCCTTCCAGGGGCTGATGAACCCGGCGATCGTCCTGCTCGCCCTGCCCGCCCTCTTCCTCGCGGTCCACACCGCGCGTCGCGACCGCGACGACCTCTCGCTGCTCACCGTCGCCTGGTTCCTGGGGACCTTCGTCCCCTTCGTGGTCGCGGCGGCGCCGCTCGGCTCCTTCGGCAACCGGATCAGCTACCTCTACTACATGGTGATCGTGCTCCCCGCCGTCTACCTGGCGGTGGCACGCCTGCTCTCCCACCCGAGCCTGCCCCGGGCGGTGCTGGCCGGCCACGCCTGCATCCTCGGCTACTGGTTCGAGGCGCTCTATCCCTTCCGAACGTGGTCCGGGGGCTGACCCGGGTCCGGGCTGCGCTGGCCGACCCGGCGCTGCGCCAGGTCCTGGCCATCGTCCTCGGCCTGCGCGTCGCCCTGGGGCTGGTCGCCTGGGGCTCGGTGATCGTCGACCCGATCACCGGCGTGGGGGGCGACCACCTCGAGCTGCTCACCCCCCAGGGCTCGCGGCTCTGGCCGTGGGTGGGACCCTGGCAGCGCTGGGACGCGCTCTGGTACGAGCACATCGCCCGCAGCGGCTACGGCCGCGGCGACCCCGACGCCGCCTTCTTCCCCCTCTTCCCCGGCGCCGTCCACGTGCTCTCCCCCCTGGTCGGGGGCAACCCCGCGCTCGCCGGGCTGCTGCTCAGCACCGCCGCCCTCGTCGCCGCCCTGGTGGTGCTCCACCGGCTCGTCGCCGGCGACCTCGACCGGGGCACCGCCGACCGCACCATCCTCTATCTCGCGATCGCCCCGGTGGCGTTCTTCCTGCTCGCCGCCTTCACCGAGTCGCTCTTCCTCCTGCTCGCCACCACCTCGGTCCTCGCCGCCCGGCGCGGCAGGATCGCGGGTGCGGGGGGGCTGGCGGCGCTCGCCGCCCTCTGCCGCCCGACCGGGGCACTGCTGGTCGCCGCCCTGCTGGTCGAGGTCGTCGCCGACGCCCGCCGGCGCCGGGCGGACGGCCGCTCGCCGCTCCGGGTCGCGCACCTCGCCGTGCTCCTGCCGCTGATCGCCATCGCCGGCTGGGACCTCTACATCCGGCTGCGCCTCGGCGTCGACGGCGGTGTGCTCAGCCTCCAGCGCGAGGTCTGGGGGAACCACTCGGTGGCGCCCTGGACCGCGCTCCACGACAGCCTGCGCACCGTCCTCGACGGCGGCCACCCCGAGGAGGTGGTCAACCTGGCGGCCTCGCTGGCGCTGCTGATCTCGATCCCGCTGATGTGGGGCCGGGTGCCCGCCTCCTACCTCGCCCTCGCGGCGGTGAGCGCGATCCCCATCGTCTGCCGCGAGTCGCTGGTCACCCCGCAGGAGAGCAGCGCCCGCTACCTGCTCACCGTCTTCCCGGTGTTCGTGCTCCTCGCCCGCGCCGGCCGCCGGCCCTGGGTCGACCGGCTGGTCCTGGTCACCTTCCCGGTCCTGCTCGGCGCCCTGATCGCCCGGTTCACCCACTTCTCCTTCCTGGGCTGAGCCGGCCCTCCTCCGGCCGGGGCGGCGAGACGGTGCCATACTGGCGGTGTGGACGCGCAGCCGCCGTCGCTCGACCTCAGCGGCCTCCATCGCGAGCTCGACCGGCTCAAGACCTCGCTGTGCCGTTGCAACCACAGCGGTGAGTGCCTCGCCTGCCGCGGCTTCGAGGTGCTCCGCGAGCAGTCCCAGATGGTCGCCGCCGCGGCCTCGCAGCCGGTGCTGATGCAGGTGGCCCAGGAGGCGGCGGTCAAGGACCTGATGACCCAGCTCGGAGGCATCCAGGAGAAGCTGGTCGACGACCCCCGGCTCCACGAGCTGCTCGGACAGCTGGTCGAGCGGGTGCAGGAGGACCTCGGCGGTCCCGAGCACCTGCAGCGGCTCTTCGGGAGCATGGGCGGTTTCCCCGGTTTCCCGGGCTTCCCCGGGTTCGGCGGTCAGACGCCCCCGGACGACACCGGCACACCGCCCGACGACCGGCCGCCCTCACCGCCGCGCCCGCGGAGCGAGGACTGACCGGCCGCCGCCGGCGACGCTTGTCTGACGCAACGCGTCATTTGACGGTGCCTCGTTAGAATGTCCGGGACGGCCGTACGGAGCCGTCCAGCGCGCCCCCGCCGTCTGGCCCCGGGGGCGAGGAGGTCCCCGTCCATGCCCCAGCGCCTTCGCCGGTCGGTTCTGGCCTGTCCCGGCAGCAACCCGAGGATGATGGAGAAGGCCGCGGCCAGCGCCGCCGACGAGGTGTTCCTCGACCTCGAGGACGCCTGCGCCCCGCTGGAGAAGCCGGGGGCCCGGGCGAAGATCGTCGAGGCGCTCACCACCCACGACTGGGGCACCCGGACGCGGGTGGTGCGGATCAATCAGGTGGGCAGCCGATACGCCTTCCTCGACCTGCTCGAGGTGATCCGCGGGGCGGGCTCGGTGCTCGACTGCATCATGGTCCCCAAGGTGCAGAACGCCGGTGACATCGCCTTCGTCGACCGCGCCCTCACCCAGCTCGAGCAGGAGTTCGAGCTGGAGCCGGGGAGGATCGGCATCGAGGCGCAGATCGAGGACGCCCAGGGCCTGATGAACTCGGATGCGATCGCCTTCTCGAGCCCGCGGCTGGAGACCCTCACCTACGGTCCCGCCGACTTCTCGGCGGCGATGCAGCTGCCCTCGCTGACGGTGGCCAACGGCTCGCCCGACTACCCCGGCGACGCCTTCCACTACGTGCTCTTCAAGCTCGCCGTCTCGGCCCGGGCCGCCGGCATCCAGGTGATCGACGGCCCCTACCTGGCGATCCGCGACGTCGAGGGCTACACCCGGGCGGCCCGCCGGGCGGCGACCCTCGGCTACGACGGCAAGTGGGTGCTCCATCCCGGCCAGATCGACGCCTGCAACGCCGCCTTCACCCCGAGCCAGGAGCAATTCGAGCGCGCCGCCGCCATCCTCGAGGCCTACCGGCACGCCACCGAGGTCGAGCGCAAGGGGGCGGTGATGCTCGGCGACGAGATGATCGACGAGGCGTCGCGCAAGATGGCGACGCAGTTCCACCTGCGTGGACGCGCGGCCGGCCTCGAGCCCCGGCAGACCGCCGCGGCCTCCTGAGCAGGGGCAGTTGGAGAGCCACATGGCGACCACCCTGGACGGACTCACCACCGAGCAGCGCGACGTCATCGCCCTGGTCCGCGACTTCGTCGAGCGCGAGATCATCCCCGTCGCCCACCACCTCGAGTACGACGACACCTATCCCGAGGCGATCGTCGCCAAGATGAAGGAGCTCGGCTTCTTCGGCTTCGCGATCGACGAGTTGTGGGGCGGCGCCGGGCTGAACATGGAGACCTACGCACGGGTCTGCGAGGAGATCGCGCGCGGCTGGATGTCGATCACCGGGGTGATCAACACCCATTTCATCGTCGCCTTCCTGCTCCAGCAGTTCGGCACCGACGAGCAGAAGCAGCGCTTTCTCCCGAAGATGGCCACCGGCGAGTACCACGCCGCCTTCTCGATGAGCGAGCCCAACTGCGGCTCGGACGTGCAGGCGATCCGCACCAGGGCGGTGCGCGACAACGGCGAGTACGTGATCGACGGCACCAAGATGTGGGTCACCAACGGCGAGCGCTCCACCGTCGTCGCCACCCTGGTGAAGACCGATCCCAGCGCCAGGCCGGCGCACCGGGGGATGGCCTGCATCCTCGCCGAGAAGAGGTACCCGGGGCTCAGCGCCAGCAAGCACATCCACAAGCTCGGCTACAAGGGCGTGGAGACCACCGAGCTGGTCTTCGAGGCCAACCGGCAGCCCGAGGCCAACCTCCTCGGCGGCGTCGAGGGACGCGGCTTCCAGCAGATGATGGCCGCGATCGAGGTCGGCCGCATCAATGTCGCCGCCCGCGGTGTCGGAGTCGCCCAGCGCGCCTTCGAGCTCGCCCTCGCCTACGCCCAGGAGCGCCAGACCTTCGGCAAGCCGATCGCCGAGCACCAGGCGATCCAGTTCAAGCTCGCCGACATGGCGACGAAAATCGAGGCCGCCCGGCTGCTCACCCAGAAGGCCGCCCGCACCAAGGACCGCGGCGAGCGCACCGACCTCGAGTTGGGGATGGCCAAGCTCTTCGCCACCGAGACCTGCATGGAGGCGGTCAACGAGGCGATGCGCATCCACGGCGGCTACGGCTTCAGCCGCGAGTTCGAGATCGAGCAGCTCTACCGCGACGCGCCGCTGCTCTGCATCGGCGAGGGCACCAACGAGATCCAGCGGATCATCATCGCGAAGCGACTGCTGGAGCGGGCCAGGGGCTAGAGCGCCCTCAGCGCAGCGCGGCCTCGACGGTGGTCACGGGCATGCTCACCGCGATCACGGTGAGGGCGAGGAGCATGGCCACTGCGGTCTCGCCCATCCACGACGCGGCGCGACGGATCATGACGGTGACACCTCCTCTCTCGGCGTCCCGTCCGTGCCGGGCGGAGGACCGGGGACGCAGCCGAACTGTCGCAGCAGGCGGGCGCGCATCCGATGACACGCCGGTCACGATCCCCCGACGCACTCTTGCGGTGGCGGGCCGGCGGCAGCCCGGGCGAGGATCTCGCGGTCGTGGTCGTGGCTGAGCATCGCCGCCGCCTCGGCGGAGTCGAGCCAGCGCACCTCGTCGACCTCGGAGTTGGGCTCGAAGCCGTCGGTGCCGTCGAGCGCCTCCATCAGCCAGTAGTCGGCGGTCTTGGTGCGGCCGCGATTGTCGAGGTAGCGGGTGGTGCCGACGTGGGGGCCGAGGCGACCGCTCAGCCCGGTCTCCTCGCGGACCTCGCGCACCGCCGCCTCCTCGAGGCTCTCCCCCTCCTCGAGCTTGCCCTTGGGGAGGCTCCAGTCGTCGTACCGAGGGCGGTGGATGATCGCCCAGCGGCGTTCGCCTCCGGGACCGGCCCGCCAGACCACGGCCCCGGCGGCCCGGACCTGGGGCGGGGCCTCGCTCACCCCTTCGCCGCGGGCGCGGGCTCGGGGGTGGCGGCGTCCACGAGCCGGTCGAGCCGGTAGCCGACGCCGAACACGGTGGTGATGCGGAAGGGCAGGGCGGCGAAGCCCTCGAACTTCTCGCGCAGCCAGCGCACGTGGACGTCGACGGTCTTCCGGTCGCCGAAGAAGTTGCTGCCCCAGACCGCCTGGATGAGCCGCTCCCGCGACTGCACCCGGCCGGGATGGGCGAGGAGGTAGGAGAGGAGGTCGAACTCCTTGGGCGCCAGCCGCACCTCCTCGGCGTTCATGCGCACGATCCGCGCGCCCCGGTCGAGGGTGAAACCGCCCAGCTCCTCGACCTCGGCGGCGGTGACGGCGCTGCCCCGGCTGAGCTCGACGCGGCGGAGGATGGCGGTGATCCGCGCCATCAGCTCGCTGAGCGAGAACGGCTTGGTGACGTAGTCGTCGGCGCCGATGCTCAGACCCACCACCTTGTCGACCTCCGCGCCCTTTGCGGTGAGCACCAGGATCGGGGTGGTCATCTCCTGGCGGAGGATCCGGCAGACCTCGAGACCGCTCAGCTCGGGGAGCATGAGGTCGAGGAGGATGAGGTCGGGGCGCACCCGGCGCGCCTCGGTGAGCGCCTCCGGCCCGGTGCGTGCCTCGTCGACCCGGTAGCCCTCCTTGACCAGGTTGTAGCGCAGCGTGTCCCGGATGTTCTCCTCGTCCTCGACGACGAGGATGCGTTTGGCGCTCATCCCAGTGTCCCCCCTTCGGCGCCGGATCCGCCCCTCGTTCTCATGCTGCGGGAGGTACCGTGTCCGGTGGGTTGTCCAGATATTGAACAGGTCGTTATGCAGGCTCCCGCCCCGGGACGGATGGCGGCATATACTCGCCCCACCATGTCGCCTGACACCGGGGCGCAGGGACCCCCGGCCCTACCCGTCCGGCTCTTCGAGATCGTCGCGCTGCGGCTCGAGGAGGGCCTGGTGGTGGTCGGCGCCGACCACCGGCTGCGCTTCGCCAACCCGGCGGCCCAGCTGCTGCTCGACCTCCCCGACGAGGTGGAGGGACTGCGGCTGGAGGACACCGTCCGCGACTACCGGATCCCCCTGATGGTGACCTCGTGCCTGGGCGGCGGCGGCGAGGTGGTCCGCGAGCTCGACGACCCCGCCGCCTCCCGCCACCTGGTGGTCCGAGCGCTGCCGATCGGCGAGGCGGTGGCCCAGCCGTTGGAGGTCGCCATCCTGCTCCGCGACGAGACCCGGCTCCGCCGCCTCGAGAGGGTGCGCCGCGACTTCGTCGCCAACGTCTCCCACGAGCTCCGCACCCCGGTCACCGCCATCCAGCTGCTGGTCGAGACCCTGCTCGGCGGCGCCCTCGACGACACCAGCGTCGCCGGTGAGTTCGTCAGCAAGATCGGCCTGGAGACCGCCCACATGGCCCAGATGGTGGCCGAGCTCATCGAGCTGAGCACCATCGAGTCGGGCCGGCTGCCGCTCCGCCCGGTGCCGACCCCGGTGGAGGACCTGGTGGCCGCCGCCGAGCGGCTGCGACCGCTCGCCGACGAGCGCCGCCAGGAGCTGCGCCACCAGGTCGAGCCCGGCACCCCCGCGGTGCTCGGCGACCCCAGCCGTCTCGGCCAGGTGGTGCGCAACCTGGTCCACAACGCCATCAAGTTCACCCCCGAGGGCGGGGTGATCACCCTCTCCGCCCAGGGCCGGCGCCACCGCGGCCGCGAGCTGGTCGAGCTGCGCGTCGCCGACACCGGCTGCGGCATCGCACCCGAGGAGCTGGGGCGGGTCTTCGAGCGCTTCTACAAGACCGACCGCTCCCGCGGCCGCGACGGCGAGGGCACCGGCCTGGGCCTGGCGATCGCCCGCCACACCGTGGAGGCCCACGGCGGCAGCATCGAGGTGGAGAGCAGCCCCGGCCGGGGCTCGGTGTTCATCGTCCGCCTGCCCGGCGCCGGCTGAGCGGCAGGCCCGCACCCTCCCGCTACAGTGAGCGGCCTCCACCCACCCGGAGGTCCATCCACGTGCAATACGGCCGGTACTACGAGGAGTTCGAGGTCGGCGCCACCTACCGGCACTGGCCCGGCAAGACGATCACCGAGGCGGACGACCACCTCTTCTGCATGATCACCATGAACCACCACCCTCTCCACATCGACGCCCACTATGCGGAGACGTCGACGCACTTCAAGCGCAACGTCGTGGTCGGCAACCTCGTGTACAGCCTGGCGCTGGGGATGAGCGTCGCGGACGTCAGCGGGAAGGCGATCGCCAACCTCGAGGTGGAGGCGCTCAAGCACGAGAACCCCACCTTCCACGGCGACACCATCTACGCCGAGTCCACCGTGGTGGCGATGCGCGAGTTGCAGTCGCGCTCCGACCGGGGGGTGATCACGGTGGAGACCCGCGCCTACAACCAGCGCGGCGAGCTGGTCTGCTTCTTCCGGCGGCGGGTGATGGTGCCGAAGAGATCCGCCGGCCTGGTGCAGCCGCCCGACGAGGCGTTCGTCCCGCGCGGGGCCAAGCCCGACCTGGAACGATGAGCACCCCGAGCGAGGCCGAGCTGGGGCGCTACAACGTCCGCCACCTGACCCCGGGGCCGGAGTCGGCGCTGCGCGACGCGGTGCTCGCCCTCGGCGGCGGACCCGCGGCGCTGCCGGCGCTGGCCCGGCACGGCCGCGCCGAGGCGATCGCGGTGAGCGGCCTGGCCCCCGACGAGTGCCGGGTGCTGGTCCGCGAGCTCCGCCGCCTCGGCGGCGAGGCGCTGACCTCGGCGCCGGGCGACCGGGCGGTGCTGCTCGGCCCGCTCAGCGCCTTCGGCGACCTGCCCTCGCGGCTGGTGGAGTGGGGACGGCGCACCGAGGTGCTCGGCGCCGCCCTCCAGGCCGCCCTCGCCGGCCGCGGCAGCCGGCCGGCCCCGGTCGCCGTCGGCGGCCACGTGCTCCGCTTCGACCGCCGCACCCTGGTGATGGGGATCGTCAACGCCACCCCCGACTCCTTCAGCGGCGACGGCACCGGCGCCGACCCCGCCGACGCCGTCGCCCGCGGCCTCGCCCTCGCCGCCGCCGGCGCCGACATCGTCGACATCGGCGGCGAGAGCACCCGCCCCGGCAGCAGCACCGTGTCCGAGGAGGCGGAGATCGCCCGGGTGGTGCCGGTGGTGCGCGAGCTGGCCGCCCGGCTCGAGGTGCCGGTGAGCGTCGACACCCGGAAGGCGGCGGTCGCCCGGGCCGCGCTCGAGGCCGGGGCGGTGATCGTCAACGACATCTGGGGCCTGCGCCGCGACCCCGACATGGCCGCGGTGGTCGCCGCCGCCGGGGCCGCGGTGGTGGTGATGCACAACCAGGCCGACCCCGAGTACGCCGACGTCGTCGAGGAGGTCTGCGCCGGCCTCCACGAGTGCCTCGCCGTCGCCGAGGCCGCGGGGATCGAGCGCGAGCGGATCATCGTCGACCCCGGCCTCGGCTTCGCCAAGACCCCGGCCCACAACCTCGAGCTGCTCCGCCGGCTCGGCGAGCTGCGATCCCTCGACCGCCCCCTGCTGGTGGGACCGTCGCGGAAGTCGACGATCGGCGCCCTCCTCGGCGGGGCGCCACCCGAGCAGCGGCTCGAGGGCACCCTGGCGCTCTGCGTGCTCGCCGCCGCCAACGGCGCCGACCTGGTGCGGGTCCACGACGTCGCCGAGGTGGCCCGGGCACTCCGGGTCGCCGACGCGGTGCTCCGCGGCACCCCCGAGGAGATTCTCGCGCTGCCCCGGCCCGGACCCACCGGGTGACCCCGGGCGGCCCCGCGGTGGCCTGGGTCTCGCTGGGCGCGAACCTGGGCAACCGCACCGCGGCCCTGGCGGCGCTCAGGGCGGCGCTGGCGAGCGGGCCGGTCCACCTCGAGGCCGCCTCGGGCGAGCTGCTCACCCGCGCGGTCGGGGTCCGCCGCCAGCCCGACTTCCACAACCAGGTGGTGCGGCTGCGCAGCGACGCCCCGCTGGCGCCGGCGGAGTGGCTGGCGCACTGCGAGCGGGCGCAGCGGGCGGCGGGACGTCGCCCCACCTACCACTGGGGTCCGCGCCGCGCCGATGCCGACGTCCTCCTGCTCGGCGAGCGCGGCGAGGTGCGCGCAGACCGCCCGGGGATGTGCGTCCCCCATCCCGAGCTCGGCAACCGTCCCTTCCTCTGCGCCCTGCTCGCCGAGCTCGACCCCGACCTCCGCCACCCCGACGGCTGGCTGGTCGCCGAGCGCGCCGGGGTGTTCGGGCCGCCTACATCGGCAGCCGGTCGGCCAGCTGAGGGACGAGCCGCAGCGCCGCCATCACCTGCGCCGCCATCGAGGTGAAGTCGGGGGGCTCGTCGAAGTCGATCAGCCAGGAGTGCTCGGCGGTCAGCTTCTCGACCAGCACCGAGCCGCCGAGGGCGGCGAGCCCGACGTGGACGCTGGGGCGGTCGTCGGTGGGAAACGCCTTGCCGAGCAGGGTCTGCACGGTGTCGAGCCAGCCCGCCACCTCGCCCAGCTCCTGGAGCTCGTAGCCGCCGTCGCCGAGCACGAACTCGGCCTCGATCTCGACGAAGGGCTGGGGCTGGAGCCGCCGGTGGGGACAGTCCTCCTGCTCCTCGTCGTCGTGGTAGAGGTCGCAGTCGGCCCCCGGCCCATAGGCGGCGACGTAGGTCATCAGCGCGTCCCAGACGAAGCTGAGGTGGGCGTGATAGCGGGAGGGCGGCTCGCTCGGCTGCAGCCGGACGGTGCAGTCGAAGCGGCGCTCGCCGGCGCCGGGCTCGAGCTCGTGGCGGACGTCCTCGATCGACAGCCCCGCCTCGTCGAGGGCCTCGAGGAGGTCGGAGGCGAGCTCCTCGTAGCTGGGAAAGGGCTCGGGGCGGTCGCTGGCGGCCCCGTTCGACCTCTCGCCCCGCCGTGCGCGCTCGGCCACGCGCTACCGCTGACCCGCGCGTGCCCAGCGCGCCGCGGCCGTGATCACCGGGATCCCGAGGGCGACGACGAAGATGCCGAGCACGGTGAGGAGGAGCGGCCGCTCCGCCCTCGGGGTGGTCCAGTCGTAGACGGCCAGCACCCCGCCGGCGACCAGCCCCACCACCGTCAGCCCGAGCAGGAGGACGGTGATCGAGACCCAGGGGTCGGCGGGCGTGGGCGGCGCGGCGCGGATCTCCCCCCGCCGCGGCTGGAGCATCGGAATGGACATGTAGAGGCGAAGTCTATCCCTGTGCTCACCAGCACGGTGAACCGTCCCGGTCAGGGCTTGGTGGCGGTGAACCGGTAGCCCACCCCGGGCACCGCCAGGATGTACAGCGGCTGGGACGGATTCTCCTCGATCTTCCGCCGCAGGTTGCGGATGTGCACGTCGATGACCCGGGTCTCGATGGGGTGGTCGTAGCCCCACACCGCATTGAGGATCTTCTCCCGGGAGAGCGCCTTGCCCGCCTGGGCGGCGAGCAGGGTGAGGAGGTCGAACTCGGTGTGGGTGAGGTTGACCTCGATGCCCCCTCGGAACACCCGGCGCTCGTTGACGTCGATGACCAGGTCGCGGAAGACCATCCGCCCGTCGTCGCCGCGCTCCTCGTCCTGGCGCGCCTTGCGCAGGTGGGCGGCGATGCGGGCGAGCAGCTCCCGGGGCCGGAACGGCTTGACGATGTAGTCGTCGGCGCCGATCTCCAGCCCCACCACCACGTCGATCTCCTCGGTCTTGGCGCTGAGGATGAGGATCGGCACCTTCGAGCCGGTGCGGCGGATGTCGCGGCAGATGTCGAAGCCGCTGATGTCGGGCAGCATCAGGTCGAGCAGGATGATGTCGGGGCGGAAGCTCTCCAGCGCGGTGAGCGCCTGGGTGCCGGTCTCCGCCTCCTGGACCGCATAGCCCTCCTGCTCGCAGGCGAGCCGGACGGTCTTGCGAATGAGCGCCTCGTCGTCGATGACGAGGACCCGGCGCTGTCCGTTCACATCCATCCCAGCATCCGCATCAGGCGGCGCGATTCTATGGGCACGTCACCCCCCGGCGCCATGGTGCAGCCGCCGGCGCACCCGCCGTGCCGCCAGCCGGGCGGCCTCGGCGGCCTCGAGCATCCGCCCCGCCAGCGGCCGGCGCTGCCGCCGCCACGCCCCCGCGGCGACCATCTCGCGACCCCCGAGGGCGAGCTTGAACTGGCGCAGCCCGTGCCAGGGATGGCTCGCGTCGGCGTCCGGGGGGATGCCCCAGAGGTCGTAGCCGGTGCACCCCGCGGCCAGCGCCGCCCGCATCGCCGCGAACTGCATCAGCGCCGAGGGCTGGCGCTCGCGGTGCGCCGACGACGAGCCGCCGTAGAGGTAGATCGCCTCGCCGGCGAAGGGCACCACCAGGGCGCCGGCCGCGACCTCGCCGTCGACGCTGGCGATCTGCACCCAGGCGCCGGGGAGGGCGGTGAGCACCAGCCGGAGATGGCCGGTGCCGGGCAGGACGATGCCCTGGCGGCGCTCGGTGGCGGCGCAGAGCCGCGCCAGCCGGGCGGCGGCGAGCTGGACGTCGGTGAGCGTCTCCACGACCACGCCGCGGCGCTCGGCGAGGCGCACGTTGTAGCGGCCCTTCGGGCGCATCCGCGCCAGCACCGCGGCCTCGCCCCCGGCGAGGTCGACGACGGCGGTGTGGGAGGGCTGCACCGGGTCGACCGGCGCCCAGCCCGGGCCCAGCCGCCGCTCCAGCTCGACGACGTCCTCGCTCCAGGCGCTGGGCTCGACGGTGACGTGCACCGCTCCCAGACGGGTGGCCAGCTGCTCGAGCGCGGCGAGCGCCCCCGCCCATGCGGTGGCGTCGTCGGGGGCGCAGGCCGGACCCCGGGGGACGTAGACCCGGGGCGGCGCCCCCGGCACCACCGCGGCGGACAGGGCGGTGACCGGGAGGGTGCGGCCGGCGCCGGCGTCGACGCGGAGACGGTGCACGCTCCAGCCGGTCGCCGCCTGCACCGCGCCCCAGCCGTGGCTCTGGAGCAGGTGGGCACGCGGCCATTCCGCCAGCGCGCGGTCCCAGGAGTCCGCCGGCGAGGTGGGTGGCGCGAGGGCGCGCGGACGCTCTGGCAACACGGAACTGGCGGATGTGGCAGCGGTCACGGCATGATCGCGGGGACGTCAGAGGGGGGCGGCGAGCGTGTGAGCGCGCGAATCGTTGCTACTATAGGCCGCCCACTGCCACAGGTCAGGTCGCCGGACCTATGCCCGCGGTGCAACGCGGTCGGCTGAGCCGCGCGGATGCCCCCCGGAGTAACCGCTCGACCAGCATGCTAGGAGGAGACCCGGGTGCAGACGCAGGGCTCGCTCGCGCAGAACAGCCTCGCCTCGTTGCTCGAGGCCATGCAGTCGGAGCGTGCCACCGGCACGCTCTCGGTGGCGTCCGGGGATGCCAGCTGCTCGCTCTATTTTCTCTTCGGACACCTTTTCCACGCCGCCGGTGATCTCGGCCAGGGAGAGGAGGCGGTGATCTCCGCCCTCTCCTGGAAGGACGGGCAGTTCACCTTCGACCCGCGGGCGAAGCTGCCCGCCGAGGAGACCATCAAGGCCGCCACCACCGAGCTCCTCGCCGAGGCCGAGCGCCGCCAGCCGGTGGCCGCCCCCAGCAACGGCAGCGGCCGCCCCCTCGAGGTCCAGGCCGTCGGCGGCGTCGCCGACAACCGGGCCACGGGCGTGGCCACCGCGGTCGCGGAGCCGGCGAGGCCGGTCGCCTCGGCCGCCACCTCCTGGGGCTCGCCGCCGCCGCCACCGCCGCCGATCACGACGGGAGACACCATGGTGACCGAGACCGCAATCCCCACCATGGGCGTCGCCCAGCCGCCCACCCTCTCGCCGGACGCGGGGCAGGTCTACGGCAACCCGAACGCGAAGCCGCTCGGCGAGCTCTATCCGCTGCCCGCGGGCAAGCCGATCTACGAGGGCCTGAAGAGCGCCTTCGTCGACTTCCCCAAGCTGCTGCGCACCCTCGACACCGACAAGCTCACCGGCTACGTGCGGCTCGAGGGCCCCGGCTTCAGCGGCGTGCTCCTGCTCCACGACGGCCACGTGCTCGAGGCGCTGTTCAGCGACGGCACCCTCACCCAGGCCGAGACCGCGTTCCAGCACCTCCGCCGGCGCATGGAGCGCGGCGAGGGCCTGCTCGACGTCATCGAGCTGAGCGGTGAGACGGTGGTCGCGCTCGCCCAGCTGCTCACCGCCCGGCCGCTGTTCACCGGCCTGCTGGGACGGTTCGTCAACTTCGAGCAGCTCCTCGAGTACCTGTCGGAGGAGAAGGTCGACGGCTCGGTCGTGGTCGCCGGCGGCACCGAGACCGGTGTCATCCTGCTCCGCAAGGGCGCGCTCCACGGCGCCTACACCCACTCCCAGCGGGATCTCCAGGAGTCGCCGCTGGCGGTGAACCGGCTGGCGGCGGAGCGCCCGGCGCGCATCGAGGTCAAGGCCGGCGCGGGGTCGCCTCCCGGCATCGACGTCGAAGTCGGCGCTGCGCAAGCCTCTCTGACCGAGACCCGGATCGGGCGGCGAGCCGCCGCCGGAGGGATCGTCCTCGGCCTGGCGGCCGCGCTGCTGCCCGCCTGCGCCGGAGCACCCCCGCAGATCATCGCGCTCAGCCCCGCCGGCGGCTCCACCAGCATCACCGCCGACGCCCCCATCAAGGTGGTGTTCGACCACTCCGTCGACCACGCCTCGGTGGCGCGCCGCTTCGGGGTGGAGCCTCCGCTCACCGGCTGCGACATCGAGCACGCCTTCGGCGCCGCCGCCGGGGCCCCCTGCCGGGTGACCTGGCTGCCCGCGTCGGCGACCTTCGTGCTCGAGCACCGCGGCGCCATCTTCCGCCCCTCCACCAAGTACACGTTCCACATCGACTCGGGGGTCCGCGACACCGGCGGGGCGGCCAACTCCCTCGACCACCACTGGGAGCTCACCACCGCGCCGGCCCCGCAGCTGCTGAGCGGCAGCCCCTCCGACGGCGCCACCGACGTCCCCGTGGACAGCCCGGTGGTGGTGTCGTTCAACGACCTCATGGACGGCCCCGCCACCGCCGCCGCGATCCACCTGACCCCGGCGGTGCCGGGCACCCGGGTGGTCGGCAACCGCCGCGACCACGGCCGCTTCCTGGTGCTCCCCGGCCGGCTCCTCGACCCGGCGACGAGCTACACCGTGACCATCGGCGGCGGCGCCCGCAACGAGCACCTCCAGCCCGTCCAGAAGGCGGTGGCGCTGCACTTCCGGACCGGGGGCCTGGGCCGCGGCGAGCACGCCCTGGTGCTCGCCGGCCGCCGCGGCGAGGCCGCCTCCGAGGTGCTTCTCACCGGCCTCGGCGCCCTCGCCGACGGCGAGCCCGCGCCCGCGGCAACCGTGCTCCAGGCCGCACGCTGCGCCCAGGCGAGCTGTGGCGAGGTGCCTCGAGGGGGGGCCCAGACCGCCTATCTGGAGGCCACCGCGTCGCCGGACGGGCGCCGGATCGCGGTGGTCGAGCACGACCTCACCGTCGCCGGGGCGCCCCCCGACATCCACCTCATCGACCTCGCCACCGGGCTCGACACCGACATCCACACCGGCGCCAGCCACCCTGCCTGGTCTCCGGCGGGACGGCTGCTCGCCTACGGGACCGCCCAGGCGGTGCACCTCTACGACCCCGTCGCCGACGTCGACCGGGTCCTCCCGCCCGGTGACCCGCTCGCCGGCCAGCCCACCTGGAGCGGCGACGGCAGCGTCCTCGCGCTCCCCGTCCGCTCCCCGGGCGGGCTCCTCCACGTCGACCTCGCGGATCCCGCGCTGGGCATCCGCTACCCGGTCCCCGGGATCACCGGCGAGGCCACCGCGCCGGCGCTCGACGGCGACGGCAGCGAGCTCGCCGTGCACCGCGAGGGCCGCCCCGAGGTCGAGGGCGGCTGGGTGGTCCGGCTGCGCGGTGGCGACCCCACCCCACGCCGCCTCGGCCCCGGCCTGACCCCGGTGGCCTACGCCGACGCCAGCACCCTGCTCGCCATCGACCGGCCCGCCGGCGACACCCCCGGGCTGGTGCGCATCGGGGTGCGCGGCGGTGACGTCACCCGCCTCGCCACCGGCCCGGCGGCGTCCGACCTCGACACCATCGCGGCGGCGATCTCCGGCGGCGAGATCGCCTACCTGCTCGCCGACCCGTCCGGCACCACCCAGGCCTACATCGAGAACGCCGACGGGAGCAACCCGGCGCCCCTGACCAGCTTCGTCAGCGAGGGCCTCGAGGCCTTCGCGGTCAGCTTCGCCTAGTCAGTCGATCAGCGCCAGCAGCTCGCGGAGGTCGCCGATCACGGGGCAGTCGAGCACCACGCCGCGGCTGCCGCCGAGGCCGTCGCGCAGGGCGAAGTCGAACATGCCCCGGCCGCCGAGGCGGGTGCGGTCGACGAGCACCCCGTCGATGCCGGCGGCGCGGGCGCCGAGCACGTCGGCGACGTAGTTGTCGCCGACGTGCAGGCTGGTCTCGGGGTCGGCGCCGGTGCGGCGGAGCGCCTCGTGGAAGATGCTGACGTCCGGCTTCTGGGACCCGGTCACGGTGGAGGCCACCAGGCAGTCGAAGTAGCCGTCGAGCTCGTGGGTGCGGCAGACGGCGACGAGGGCGTCGGTGAAGTTGGAGATCACCGCGAGCTGCACCCCCGCGGTGCGGAGCGCGCCGAGCACCTCGTGCACCTCGGGGAACACCCGCCAGGAGGGCGGCGACCAGAACCGCTCGGAGAGGGTCCGGGCCATCGTCGCGGTGTCGCCGGCGGCGCCGAGCTCGCCGAGGATGAGCTGGTTGTACTCCTGCCAGAAGGCGCGGGCGTCGACCATCGACGACTCGAAGGAGCGGCCGGTGCGCAGCGCCTCGCGGTAGTGGCGCTCGCCGGCGTGGAGGGCGGCCGCCACCCCCGCCGGCTCGACCTCGAGGCCCAGCTCCCTGCAGGTCTCCAGGTACACCGTGGGCACGTCGGGATGGATGTACATCAGGGTGTCGCCGAGGTCGAGGAAGACGGTGCGGAGCGGCGGCGCTCCGGCGGGACGCAGCCCGGTCACAGGCAGCCGCAGGTCTCGAGCGTCCCGGCCGCCTCCGGGTACTCGACGCAATCGTAGAGGGCGAGCAGCCGCTCCACCGAACGGTCCCAGGTGTAGCGGGCCGCCCGCTCCCGCGCCGCCGCGCCCATGCGCTCGCGGAGCGCGGTGTCGCCGAGCAGCTCGCCGATCCGGCCGGCGAACGCGGCGGGGTCGCGACCCTCGAGCAGGAATCCGGTGACGCCGTCCTCGACCACCTCGACGAGGCCGCCGACCGCGGCGGCCACCACCGGGGTGCCCGAGGCCTGGGCCTCCAGCGCCACCAGCCCGAAGGACTCGGTGTGGGAGGGCACCACGCAGACCTCGGCGAGGGCGTAGAGCTCGGCGAGCCGGCTCGGCGGCACCGCTCCGAGGAAGCGCACCCGGTCCTCGAGCCCGCGCTCGCGCACCAGCGACTCGAGGCGGCCGCGCTCGCCGCCGGCGTGACGCGACTGACGGCGGCCGTCGCCGCTGTCGTCACCGCAGACCAGCGCCACCACGTCCTCGGTGCCGGGCATCCGGAGCAGCTCGGCCACCGCCTCGATGAAGAGGTCGGCCCCCTTCAGCCGCTCGAGGCGGCCGGCGTACACCACCACCCGGCGGTCGAGCAGGCCGAGGCGGGCACGGGTGCGGCCGGTGGGGCGCGGCTGGTAGTGCTCCATGTCCACCCCCGGCGGCACCACGCACACCGTGTCGGGGTCGACGCCGTAGAGGTCGACGAGCGCGCTCTCCTCGGCCGGGCTCATCGCCACCAGCCGGTCGGCGGCACGGGCGATCACCTGCTCGGCCTCGCCGCGGGTGGGCTCGTCGGGCATGCCCGCGGCGGCCTTCATCCGCGCCAGGGTGTGGAACGAGTGCACCCAGGGCACCGCCCACTGCTGGGCGGCCCGGCGCGCCACCCAGCCGCTGAGCCAGTAGTGCGAGTGCACCAGACGGTAGGTGCGCCGCTCCGAGGCGACGTGCTCGAGCAGGGCGCGGGTGAAGAGCGGAAGCTCGGTGACCAGGCGGCTCTTGGGGAGCGGCTCGGGGGCCCCGGCGTCGAGCCGCACCAGACGGCTGCCGGGGGCGATCAGCTCCTCGGCCGCCGCGTGGGGGTCGTCGCGGCGCACGAACACGTCGGTGGGGACGCCGCGCGCGCTGAGGCCGGCGCAGAGCTGCTGGACGGTGAGGTTCATGCCCCCGTTCTCGCCCTTGCCCAGCCGCCCGACCGGGGAGGCGTGCATCGTCAGCACAGCGATTGCCCGGCGGGCGCTGTTCGGTCCGTCGGGACGCCTGCTCTCGAAGGTCATGGGCCTCGGAGGTAGGGTATCGCACATGCCCGACGCCCCCGTGACCGCCGCCTCCTCGGAGTCCGCCCCGAGCGCGCCGCCGCGGCCGCCGAGCCCTCCGCGCACCGTCCTGCTCCTGCTCGCCGACACCGGCGGCGGTCACCGCGCCAGCGCCCAGGCGGTGGCCCGCGAGCTGCTGCGCCTCCCCGACGCGCCCGCCCCCCACCTCCTCGACCCCTTCGTCCACGCGGCGCCGCGGCCGGTGGGCTGGACCGTCGGCCTCTACTCGCCGCTGATCCGCCACCTCCCCCCGCTCTGGGGCGCGCTCTTCCACGCCAGCAACTCGCGCCCCGCGGTGGCTGCGCTCCGTGCCACCGTGCTGCGGCTGCTCGAGCCAGGGCTCACCGAGCTGATCGACGCCCACGCCCCGAGTGCGGTGGTGTCGTTCCACCCGCTGGTGAACCACGCCGCCGCCCGGGTGCTGCAGCGCCGCACCGGGCCGGCGATCCCGCTGATCACGGTGATCACCGACCTGGTCGACGTCCACTCCGCCTGGATCTGCGACGACATCGACGCCATCGTCACCCCCTCGGCGGCCGCGCTCAGCCGCATCCGCGCCGCGGGCATCGACGCCGACCGCTGCTTCGACCTCGGGATGCCGGTCGACGAGAGCTTCACGATGCGGCCGCCGACCGCGGTCGAGCGGCGCGAGCTGCGCCGCCGGCTGGGGCTCGACCCGGGCCGGCGCACGGTGCTGCTCGCCGGCGGTGGCGAGGGCTCGGGCGGGCTGCTCCGCCGCGCCCGGGCGATCTGCGCCGCCGGGCTCGACCTCCAGCTGGTGGTGATCTGCGGCCGGAACACGGCGGTGCGCGAGCGGCTGCTCGCGCTCGAGCCGCGGCCGCCGACCAGCGTCCACGTCGAGGGCTTCGTGCCCAACATGGCGGAGTGGCTGCGCGCCAGCGACCTGCTGGTGAGCAAGGCGGGTCCGGCGACGATCACCGAGGCGCTCTGCGCGGGGGTGCCGCTGCTGATCACCTCCCACCTGCCCGGGCAGGAACGCGGCAACGTCGACCTCGTCGTCACCGTCGGCGCCGGCCGCCACGTCCCCGGTGACGGTGCCCTGGTCGACGCCGTCGCCGAGCTGGTGCGTCCCGGGTCGACCGGGCTGCTGGCGATGCGCGAGGCGCTCGCCGGCATCGCCCGTCCCCACGCCGCCGCCGCCACCGCCCGGCTGATCGCACTGCTGTCGGCCCGGTCCACCAGCGGGGTGCGGTGAGCACAGCCCCCGCCTGCCGCGTCGACGAGCTCCGCCTCTTCTGCTTCCGCAACTACGCCGACCAGACCGTCGAGCTCGGCCCCGGGCTGAACGTCGTCTCCGGTCCCAACGCCCAGGGCAAGACCAACCTGCTCGAGGCCCTCGCCACCGCCGCGCTCACCCGCTCACCGCGCGCCGCCTCCGCCGCCGAGCTGGTGCGCTGGGGCAGCGACGCCGCCCGGGTGCGCGCCCTGGTGCAGCGGCCCGACGGCCCCACCGTCATCGACCTGCGGCTGCAGCGTCCGGCCGGCCAGGGAGCGATGGTGCGCACCGTCACCGTCGACGGCGTGCCCCGGGCCGCCCGGGCGGTGCTCGGCGTGTGCCCGGTGGTGCTCTTCTGGCCCGAGGACCTGCTCCTGGTCAAGGGCGCCCCGGAGGGACGGCGCCGCCTCCTCGACATGGTCGTCGCCCAGACCGATCCGCGCGCCGCCGCCGAGATGGTCCGCTACCGGCGGGTGCTCGAGCAGCGCAACGCGCTCCTCCGCCAGGTGCGCCTGGGCCAGGCCAGCGCGGCGCCGCTGCCCGGCTTCACCGCCGAGCTGACCCGCTCCGCGGGCACGGTGCTGGTCGCCCGCCTGCGGCTCGTCGAGGCCCTCGCCCCGCTCGCCGCCGCCGCCCTGGGAGAGATCAGCGACGGCCGCGAGCAGCTCGACCTCCGCTACCGCGCCGAGGGGCTGGACGGCGACCCGCCGGCCACCGCCGAGGACGCCTCGGCGTGGCTGGCCGGGTCGCTGGAGGCACGCCGTGCCGAGGAGCTCGCCCGTGGGGTCACCGTGGCCGGCCCCCACCGCGACGACGTCGACGTGCTCCTCGACGGCCGCCCGGCGAGGGCGGCTGCCAGCCAGGGCCAGCAGCGCAGCCTGGTGCTCGCCTGCAAGCTCGCCGAGGTGCGCCACCTCACCGCCCTGCTCGGCACCGCGCCGGTGCTGCTCCTCGACGACGTGCTCAGCGAGCTCGACTCGCTGCGCCGCGAGCGCCTGCTCCGCGCTCTCGGCGCCGGCACCTCGCTGCAGACCGTGCTCACCACCACCGACCCCGCCGGCCTCGCCCTCGGCAGCGACCGGGTGCGCCACCTCTCCGTGGCGGCGGGCCGGGTCGACGGCGCCCCCGCGGTGGCCGTCGAGGGCGGGTCGGCGGCATGAGCTTGGAGGCCGAGCCCGGCCGGCGTCCCGCGGAGCAGCGCCTCGACGCGATCGTCTGGCCGGCCCTGCGCCGGATGGGGATCAGCCGGAAGGTCCGCGACGCCCAGCTCGACGACGTCCTCGCCGTGCTGGTGGGATCCCACCTCGCCCCGCTCTGCCGCCCCGCCGGCCTCGACCGCGGGGTGCTCACCATCGCCACCGCCCACGGCGCCCTCGCCCACCAGCTCCAGCTCGACTCGCCCCGGCTGATCGCGTCGCTCAACGAGCACCTCGGCGGCGAGGTGGTCAAGCGGCTGCGCTTCCGCGCCCTCGACGGCGGCCCGACCCCCGGAACCCGCTGAGCCGCCGCCGCCCTACATCGGGACCCGGACGGGCATCACGATGTACAGGTAGTCGTCGCGGCCCACCGGCCGGATCACCCCGGGGGAGAGCGGTCCGTTGAAGCCCAGCGCCACCTCCTCGCTGTCGATCACCCCGAGGGCGTCGAGCACGTAGCGGGCGTTGAAGGCGATCTGCACCCCCTCACCGACCACCGTGGCCGCCAGCGGGGCCTCGTCGTCGCCCACCTCGGCGGTCTGGGCGTGGAGGGTGAGGGTGCCCGCGCCGGTGGCCAGGCGCACCACGTTGGCGGCGTCCTTGGCGAGGATCGAGGCGGTGCGGGTCTCCCGGAGCAGGGTTGCCGACGACAGGGTCACGGTGGTGCTCTGGGAGGCGGGGATGACCTGGGCGTAGTTCGGATACGCGCCCTCGATCAGCCGGGAGGACACCTCCACGTCGCGCATCGTGAAGAAGATGTGGTTGCGCGACGCCGACAGCGTCACCTCCACCGAGGGCCGCGCCGCGGTGATCGCACGGGCGACCTCGCCCAGGTGCCGCGCCGGCACGATCACGCTGGTGGCCGGCGCCTCGCCCTCGCCCTGCCGGGTCAGCTTCCGCACCGCCAGCCGGTGACCGTCGGTGGCCGCGAGGGTCACCCCGTCGCCCTCGAGCTGGAGCAGCACCCCGGTGAGCACCGGACGCGCCTCGTCGGTGCTCGCCGCCACCGCCGTCTGCCCGATCGCCGCGTCCAGGGTCTGAGCGTCGAGGATCACCGCCGCCTCGGCGTCCCGCGCCGGCAGCGGCGGGAACTCGACCGCGTCGATGCCGTGGATGTTGGTGCGGTGGATGCCGCAGGTGATCCGCAGCACCTGGGTTGCGGGGTCGAGCTCCAGGGTGCACGGCGCCTCGGCGAGGGAGGCGACGTACTCCGTCACCAGCCGGGCGGGCACGGTGACCCGTCCCTCCCGCACCACCTCGGCGGGCACCGTGGTGGTGATCGTGAGGTCGAGGTTGGTGGCGGTGAGCCGCAGGCCCTCGCCGGTGGTCTCCAGCAGGACGTTGCTGAGGATGGGCAGCGTCGACCGGGGTGAGACGGCGCGCGACACCAGGCTGAGGGCGGCGGCCACGGCGGTGGGGGAGACGGTGCACTTCATGAGGGTGCTCTCGGTGATGGGCGAGGCGGTTGTCACCAGGGCGGTTCCTTCTCAGGAGTGGTGTATGTATTCAGTCGTCCCAGTAGAGGGGTGCACAGCGGGGATAACCCCGTCCCACCCGATCGAACCCCGGTCCCGGGGGGCGGGAGAGGCTGGGGACGGCGGGGCGGGATGCCGGTGGCCGCCCACAGTGTGGAGGTCGCGGGGGGTTTCCCACGGCTGGCTCCCGCCGGAGTCCACAGCCTCGTCCGCCCGGTGCTCAGCGCGCATGCAGGCGGTCGCGGATCTGGCGCAGGTCGCTCTGCAGCCGGGCGTCCTCCCGGCTCAGCTCGAGGATCTTCTCGTAGGCGTGGAGGACGGTGGTGTGGTCCTTGCCGCCGAAGGCCTGGCCGATGGCGGGCAGCGAGGAGGCGGTCTCCTCGCGGATCAGGAACATCGCCACCTGGCGGGGGAAGACGATGTGCTTGTCGCGGCGCCGTCCCTTCATCTCCTCGAGCGGGATGCTGTAGTAGGCGGCCACCGTCTCCTGGATGAGGTCGACGCTGGGGGGCGCGCCGGCGTCGTCCGGCAGGATGTCGCGGAGGATCCTGGTGGCGCTCTCCAGGGTCACCGGCTGCCCCGCCAGCGAGGCGTGGGCGAGCACCCGGATCAGCGCGCCCTCGAGCTCGCGGATGTTCTTCTGGATGCGGTGCGCGATGAAGGAGCAGACCTCGTCGGGCACCAGCCGGCCGTTGGCGCCGAGCTTGCTGTTGAGGATGGCGAGGCGGGTCTCGAAGTCGGGCGGCTGGATGTCGGCGATCAGCCCCCACTCGAACCGGCTCTTCAGTCGCTCCTCGAGGGTGGGGATGTCCTTCGGAGGCCGGTCGCTGCTGATCACGATCTGCTTCTGCACCTCGTGCAGCGCGTTGAACGTGTGGAAGAACTCCTCCTGAGTTCTGTCCTTTCCTGCCAGAAACTGGATGTCGTCGATGAGGAGGACGTCCACGGTGCGGTAGCGGGTGCGGAAGTCGTGGGTCCGGTTCTCCTGGATCGACGCGATCATCTCGTTCATGAACTTCTCCGAGGTCACGTAGGCGACCTTCGGAGGCCGGCGCACGTGGCCCTCGCGCACCGCGTGCCCGATCGCGTGCATCAGGTGGGTCTTGCCCAGCCCGACCCCTCCATAGAGGAAGAGGGGGTTGTAGGCCTTGCCCGGCGCCGCGGCCACGGCGCGGCAGGCGGCGTGGGCGAAGCGGCTGGAGTTGCCGACCACGAACGCGGAGAAGGTGAAGCTGGGGTTGAGCCGGGCCACGCTCGACCCGGTGGTCTGGGCGTCGAGGCTGTCCGAGATCGTGCCCGGGATGTCGTCGGGGAGCGGGGAGGGCTCGTCGGGCGGCGGCGTCGAGGCTGGGTCGACGGTGATGATCACCTCGCAGTCGCGGGTGGTGAGCTCCGAGAGGGTCTCGCGGATCACCGGCGAGTAGCGCTCGATCAACCAGTCACGCGCCAGCCGGGTGGGGACGCCGATGGTGAAGGTGCGCCCGTCCGGGCAGTCGAGCAGGACCGCGTTGCGCAGCCAGGTCTCGTACCCGGGACGGGTGAGCTGGAAGCGCAGCTCCTCGAGCGCGGCCAGCCAGATCTGCTGCGCATCGGCGGGGACCGTCGCCTCTCCCCCAGACCGGAACTTGATGTCCACGGAACGTCCCCTTGATCCCCGGGTGTATGGCGGCGAACTGTCCGTCGCGCGTGTCGAGAAGAGCGCGGGTGAGTGCTCCATCACCCTTGTGGGTGTTTCCCACAATCTGTCCACATCCGTGGATAAAACGCGTTGTTCCACCGGGTGCGAATCGAACTGTTGTGCACCTCGGGAGCCGGCAACCCGGTGGAGTGAACGCGAAGTCTAACAACGGGCAGGGGGGGTCACAACGTTTCGGTCCGGCCCCGGATTCGCGTTGTCCGGCGCGGTAGGCGAGCCTGCCGCGGAGGGTGCGCTCGTGGCTCTCGACGGCCCCTCGCAACGGGTCGCTGCTATACTCCCGGGGCCCCACCCCCGGTGCGGAAGCGGCGCTGTACGCGCCCCCGTCCTGGGCGGCATCGATCGACGGAGAGCACTCCCATCAAGCGCACGTACCAGCCGAAGAAGCGCTACCGCCGGAAGACCCATGGCTTCCGCATCCGGATGTCCTCGCCCGGGGGGCGACAGGTGCTCAAGGCGCGGCGCCGCAAGGGCCGCAAGCTGCTGACGCCCGCGCCCGTTCGGTGAGCCTCGCGGTGAGCCGGCGCCATCGCCTCCGCGGCGGCGGTGCCTTCGCCGCCGTCCGCGAGCGGCGGGCCTCGTCGTCCGCCGGTCCGCTGCGGGTGCAGGTCGCCCCCAACCTCGCCGGCGTCGCGCGGGTGGGCTTCGTGGTGCCCCGCGCGGTGGGCGGCGCGGTGGTCCGCAACCGGGTTCGCCGCCGGCTCCGCGCCCTGATGCGACCCCGGATCGAGGCCCTCGCCGGCGTCGACGTGGTCCTGTCCGCGGGCGTCGCCGCGGCCTCGTGCCCGTGGGAGTTGCTCGCCGCCGACCTCGACTCCTGTCTCGCCGGCGCCCGGGCGCGGCTGCGGCGCGGTGACGCCCGGGCCACGACTCGGAACGAGGGGGGTGGTCGCGCCGCATCGGAGCGCGCCCTGAGGGACAATCGCGGTGGCGGCGGCAGCGCCCGGCCCGGCCGGGTCGATCCTGGGGGGAGCCGCCCCGCATCGCCATGACCCGAGTGAGCCTCCTTCTCATCCGCCTCTACCGAGTGACCCTCGGCCCGCTCTTCGCGCTGATGAGCGGGTGCCGCTTCACGCCCACCTGCTCCGAGTACGGCTACACCGCCATCGAGCGGTTCGGCTGGCGGCGGGGCTGGTGGATGGCGGTGCGGCGGATCGGCCGGTGCAACCCCTGGGGCGGGTGCGGCTACGACCCCGTCCCCGAGGAGTACGTGAGCCGGCGCAGCCGCCGCCATGCCGAGGCGGGAGGCACCCGGTGAACCCCTTCGACATCCTCAGCGCGCTGGGGCCGCCGATCGAGTGGGCGCTGACCCACCTGACCCACTGGTTCCTGAACTTCACCCTGATCAAGGGCAGCGCCTTCGGGTTCGCCATCGTGGTGGTGACCCTCTGCCTCCGGATGGGCCTCTTCCCCGTCTTCGGCTGGCAGGTGCGCACCCAGCGCCGCATCCAGGCGGAACAGCGGCTGGTCGCCCCGCAGCTTGCCGAGCTCCGCAAGAAGTACAAGAAGGAGCCCCAGAAGCTGAACGAGGAGATGATGAAGCTCTACCGAGAGCACGGCATCTCCCCCTTCAGCAACCTGACCGGCTGCCTCCCCCTGCTGGTCCAGATGCCCATCCTCTACGGGCTCTACCGGGGCATCACCTCGGCCACCAAGGACCTGCACCAGGGCCTCGGGTTCCTCTGGATCGGGAACGTGAGCAAGAGCCCCAAGGACCTCCTCGGCCAGGGGATCGCCACCCACTGGTCGGTGATGATCCTGCCGGTCCTCGCCGGCCTGGCCAGCTTCGTGCAGGCCAAGATGATGATGCAGCCTCCTCGCGCGGACATGTCCGAGCAGGAGCTGAAGATGTACAGCCTGAGCAAGAACATGCTCTTCCTGGCGCCGGGCATGGTCCTGCTCTTCGGGTACCAGCTGCCCGTCGGCCTGGGGATCTACTGGCTGACCCAGAGCCTGGTGATGATCGTCCAGCAGTGGCTGGTGATCGGGTGGGGCGGGCTGAAGGTGCCACCGTGGTTTCCGGGGGCCGGGCGGGTGACCTCGCTCAGCTACCGGGCCGACGGCGGTGCCGGCGCCCCGCCGCGCCGCGCGCTGGCGGCGGGATCGACGCCGGCCAAGGATCAGGCCAGGCGCCCGGTCACACCGCGCGCCGGGTCGGCGACCCCGCCGAAGCCGTCGACGGCTCCCCGGGGCACGACCAATGGACGAGCACCGCGATCGGTGACCAGCCGGACGCCGGGCGGAGCGGGGCGGGCTTCTCAGGGATCGGTGCGCCGACGGGGACGCGGTCGCTGAGGCGGCCCCGCCGGGCGGAGGGATGGTTGGTGGTGGAGAGAGCGTGAGCGAGACGCGAACGGACGCGCCGGCGTCCACGGCGAGAATGGTCGAGGCCAGTGGGAACACCGTCGAGGAGGCGGTGGCCACGGCGCTCGCCGAGCTCGGAATCGGCCGCGAGGCGGCCGAGGTCGAGGTGCTCAGCGAGGGGACGAGGGCGGTCGCCGGAGAGCGGATCTCGTCCGCGCTGGCGAAGGTGCGGGTGCGGCCCGCCGATCCGTACGCGGCCCGTGCCAAGGGGCTGCTCGAGGAGCTGCTGACCCGCATGGAGATCCCCGCCCGGGTGTCGGTGCGGCGCGCCGTCGCGGTGCGGGAGAGCGACGCCGGCCGCGAGCCGGTGATCCTCGACATCAGCGGCGACGACCTCGGCATGCTGATCGGCTGGCGCGGCGAGAATCTCCGCGCCCTCCAGACCGTGCTGAACCTGATGACCGGCGACGGCGAGGCCGACGGCCGGCGCCTCATCCTCGACGTCGAGCGCTACCGGGCCCGCCGCGAGGAGCACGTCCGCGAGCTCGCCCTGCGCATCGCCCACCGGGTGAAGCGCACCGGCCAGCGCTACACCCTCGATCCGATGCAGGCGTACGAGCGCCGGGTGATCCACATCACCCTGGAGGGCGACGAGGGGGTGCGCACCGAGTTCGGCCGGCGCGGAGCCGGTCCGGCGGGTGACCATCCATCCCACCGGTCCCGCCCAGGGGGGGCCGCCGGAGTCGACCTTCCACGGCATCCCCCGTGGGCCGCGGCCGCCGATGCGCGGAGGCTTCGGCGACCGCCGGGGCGGTGGCGGTGGCGGTGGCTACGGTGGCCCGCCGCGTGGAGGCCCGGGGCGCCCGTTCCCGAGCCGCCCGGGAGGGCCGCCGCCGCGGTAGCGCTGCGCTGCGCGGGCCTCATGGGTGCGGCGGCCAGCGCGCTGGCGGGATGCGGAGGCGGTGCGGCGGCGCCGGCGCCGGTGGTGCTCCACGGCGCGCCGGTGAGCTATGTGCTGCCCCTCGACCGCCTGCCGGCGGCGGGGTTCATCGCCGCGCCGGGGCCGCAGCGGGTCGACGCCGCCGCGCTCTCGAGCCAGACCGCGGTGCAGAGCGCGCTGCGCGCCGCCGGCATCACCGGGGTCGCCAGCGCCCACTACGTGCGCCAGGTGCCCGAGCTGGCGACCGCCAACGGCCCGCTGGACGTTGTCGCCACCGTCGCCGGGTTCGGTGCCGGGAGCGGCGCCCACGATGCGATGCGCCGGCTGGCCGCCGAGCTCGACGCCAGGCCCGGTGCCGGCGCGGTCTCGGCGGGCGACCTCGGCGACGAGTCCCACGCGGTGACCGAGAACGCCCTTGCTCCCGACGGCACCCGGGTGGTGCAGGTGACGGTGCTCTGGCGGGTGGCCAACCTGGTCGACGAGATGGCGGTGCGCGGCCGCCTCGGCGGCACCGGGCTGGGCGACGCGATCGCGATCGCCCGGCGTCAGTCGGAGGGCGAGCACTGATGACGGGCGCGTCGAACGGCGCCGGAGGCCACGGTCGAGTACACTCCCGCCCCGTGCCCGGCGCCGGGAGCGCGTATCGCCTCACCCTTCTGCCCAGCGGCGTGCGTGTGATCACCGCGCCGATGCGGGAGCGCGCCTCGGTGTCGCTCTCGCTGATGTTCGGAGTCGGCTCCCGCTACGAGGAGCCGGAGCGGGGCGGCCTGTCCCACTTCATCGAGCACATGCTGTTCAAGGGGGCCCGGCGCTATCCCACCGCGAAGTCGCTCTCCGAGGCGATCGAGGGCGTCGGCGGGGTGCTGAACGCCGCAACCGACCGCGAGCTGACGATGCTCTGGGCGAAGGTGCCCGCGGAGCGGTTCCCGCTCGCCGTCGAGGTGCTCGGCGACATGGCCTTCCACTCGACCTTCGACGCCACCGAGCTCGCCAAGGAGCGGCAGGTGGTGATCGAGGAGCTGCGCATGTACCTGGACAACCCCCAGGAGTACGTGGGCACCCTCTTCGACGAGGTGATGTGGCCCGACCATCCCCTGGGGCGCGATGTCGCCGGCACCGAGGAGACGGTGCGGAGCTTCGAGCGCGACGACTGCCTGCGCTACCTGGGCGAGCACTACCACCCCGACAGCGTGGTGGTGAGCGTCGCCGGCGCGATCGAGCACGAGTCGGCCCTGGAGCTGGTCGCCGGGGTGGTGGGCGGCTGGGGCACCGGTGCGCGCCCTCCGATGCTGCCCGCCGAGCCCGCGCCCGCCCGTGGCGAGGTGCGGCTGGTCAACCGGCGCACCGAGCAGGCGAACCTGATCATCGGCGGCCGCGCGCCCGGCTATCGCGACGCCGACCGCTTCGCCCTCGACGTGCTCAACATCGTCCTCGGCGAGGGGATGTCGAGCCGGCTCTTCCTGGAGCTGCGCGAGAATCGCGGCCTCGCCTACGACGTCCACTCGTTCACCGTGAAGCTGAGCGACAGCGGCGCGCTGGGGATCTACCTCGGATGCGAGCCGCGCCAGGCCCGTGCCGCCCTGGCCGCGGCGGTGGCCGAGCTGCGCCGCCTCGCGGAGGAGCCGGTCGACGAGGAGGAGCTGGGCCGTGCCCGCGAGTACGCCCACGGCCGGCTGGTGCTCCACCTCGAGGGCACCAACTCGATGTGCAGCTACCTGGGTCAGCAGGAGCTGCTCGGCGGCGAGATCCTCCTTCCCGAGACCGTGGTGGAGCGCATCGAGGCGGTGACCGCCGAGGACGTCCGGCGGCTGGCGGGGAGCATCCTCGAGGGTGGCCTCCGCGGTGCCGTGATCGGCCCCTTCCGAGACCCGGAGAAGTTCATGACAATCGTGGCAGGATCATGACGGTCGAGCGAACCCTTGTGCTGGTCAAGCCCGACGGGGTGCAGCGCGGCCTGGTCGGCGAGCTGATCGGCCGTCTGGAGCGGCGCGGCCTCAAGCCGGTGGCGCTGAAGCTGATGAGGATCGACGAGGCTCTGGCCGGGCGGCACTACGGGGAGCACCGCGAGAAGGGGTTCTTCCCCGGCCTGGTGGAGTTCATCACCTCCTCGCCGGTGGTGGCGATGGTCTGGGAGGGGCCGAAGGCGGTGTCCATGGTCCGGGCGATGATGGGCCCCACCAACCCGGCGGGCGCGCCGCCCGGGACCATCCGCGGCGACCTCGCCGTCGACCTCGGGATGAACGTGATCCACGGCAGCGACTCGCCGGAGCGCGCCGCCGAGGAGGTGGCGCTGTTCTTCGAGCCGTCCGAGCTCGTCGACTGGGACCGGACCCAGTCGAGGTGGGTGGTCGAGGGCGCCTAGCCGGCCCGCCGCCGCAGCGCGGCGAGCATGCGCCGGCGGCGGCGGAGACCCAACAGGGGCAGGGGCAGCAGCGCGGCTGCGAGCGACGGCCCCTGGCCGAGGAAGCCGAGGTGGCCGAGCGGCCAGATGCGGATCCACGCCCGTCCCAGGACGTTGTTGCGTGGGATCAGCCCGATGAAGCGCGAGTTGCGGGAGCGGTTGCGGTTGTCGCCCATCACGAAGTAGTCGTCCTTGGGGATCACCAGCGGCTGAGGCTCGGTGGTGGCGCGGCCGCCGGAGTCGCAGCAGAACGTCATCTCGTCCCACGGGTCCTTGTTCTGATCGGGGAGGTAGGGCTCCCTGAGCACCTGGAAGCCGCTGGCACCGGCGGGCCGGATGAGCACCGCCGCGTGCTGGCGCCCGTTCTCCGAATAGTGGCCGTCGATCTCGATGGTGTCGCCGGGAAGGCCGACCACCCGCTTGATGAAGTCGCGGTTGGGCTCGTCGGGCGGTTTGAGCACGATGATGTCGCCCCGGTCCGGCGCGTGGAGGTGGTACGAGAGCTTGTCGGCGAAGAGGAGGTCGTTGTTCCTCAGCGTCGGGATCATGCTGTCGCCCTCGACGCGGACGGTCTGGAGGGCGAGCGCGATCACGATGTAGAGGGCGAACGCCAGCGCGAGCACCTCGAGGATGTCGCGCAGGAGGTTGCGGCTCTCCCACCGGCGCCGGGGAGGCTGCGGTGCGGAGGGCACCTCCACCTCCGGGGGGTCGGTGGTTACCTGAGACACCTCGCCGATTATATGGGCGGCGGGTCGACGACCCGGACGGGGGATCGGCGCACACCGTGGCGGCCGAACATCGGTTCGTGTCGGGGATGACCGGGCCGTGCGGTCAGAGTGGCGCCCCGCCGAGGCGGGTGTAGAGGCCGTCGAGCTGCTCGTCGTCGTAGAACTCGATGAGGACCTGGCCGCCGCGACGGCGGCGGCGGAGGCGCACCTGGGTGCCCAGCGCCTCCTCGAGGCTGCGTTCGAGCAGGCTGTCGTCGGGGCCGAGCGGCGCCGCGGGAGACGCCGGCCGGCGGCCTCCGCCGGTCGGTGTGGAGGGGAGCGCGGCGGCGATCGCGGCGCGGCGCCCCACCTCGAACTCGACCTGCCGGACCGAGAGCCCGTGCGCCGCCACCGCCTCGGCGAGCTCGACCCGGTCGGTGTCGCTGGGGGCGCCGAGGAGGGCGCGCGCGTGGCCGGGGGTCAGCCGTCCCTCGCGGAGCGCGGTCTGGACCGCGGCGGGGAGGGCGAGGAGCCGGACGGTGTTGCTGACCGCCGCCCGGCTGCGACCGACCCGCAGCGCGATCGCCTCGTGGGAGAGGCCGAAGGCGTCGGCGAGCCGGGCGTAGGCGGCCGCCTCGTCGAGCGCCGAGAGGTCGGCACGCTGGAGGTTCTCGACCAGGGCGAGCTCGAGCGCCTCGCGGCCGGACTGGGTGGCCGGGCGCACCAGCGCGGGGATGCGGGAGAGCCCGGCGAGGGCGGCGGCGCGGAGCCGGCGCTCGCCCGCCACCAGGCGCAGGCCGGCGCCGTCGCGCTCGACCACGATCGGCTGGAGCAGGCCGTGGGCGCGGATGGAGTCGGCGAGGCTGGAGAGGGCGTCGGCGTCGAAGTCGCGCCGCGGCTGCTCCGGGTTGGGCCGGATGGCGGCGACCTCGACCTCGAGCAGCCGCGCCTCGTCGTCGCCGGCGGGGAGACCGGTGGTGTCGGGCAGCGGAGGTGCCGAGCTGCTGAGCAGGGCGTCGAGGCCACGGCCCAGCCCGCGCCGGCGTGGTCCCGAGCCGCCCCCGTCGACGCTCACCACGTCGCCTGGACGGCGGCCCTGCCCGGCAGCGGCAGGGTGATGCCCTGGACGCGCTCGTGGAGCTCGGCGGCGAGCTGCGCGTAGGCCGCCGCCCCCTTGCAGGTGGGGTCGTAGCGGCTGATCGGCAGGCCGTGGCTGGGCGCCTCGCTCAGCCGGACGTTGCGCGGCACCACCGTGTCCATGGTCTCGGCGGGGAACCGCCGGCGCACCTCCTGCACCACCTGGGTGGAGAGGGTGAGACGGGGGTCGTGCAGGGTGAGGACGATGCCCTCGATGAGCAGCGTCGGGTTGAGCTCGCGGCGGAGCAGCTCGAGGGTGTGGGTGATGAGCCCGAGGCCCTCGAGCGCGTAGTACTCGCACTGGATCGGGACCAGCAGGGAGTGGGCGGCGACCACCGCGTTCACGGTGAGCAGGCCGAGGCTGGGCGGGCAGTCGATGAGCAGGTAGTCGTCGCTGTGGCCGTCGAGGGCCTCCAGGGCGTAGCGCAGGCGCATCTCCCGGCGGGCCAGCCCAACCAGCTCGATCTCGGCACCGGCGAGCGCGATCGTCGAGGGGATGAGGTCGAGGTTGGGGACCATGGTGGGGATCCGCGCGTCGGTCAGCGGACGCCCGAGCACGACGACGTCGTAGATGCTGGCGTCGATCTCGTCCTTGGTCACCCCCAGGCCGGAGGTGGCGTTCGCCTGCGGATCGCAGTCGACGATCAGGACCCGGTGACCGAGGTCGGCGAGGGCGACGCCCAGGTTGATCGTCGTGGTCGTCTTTCCGACCCCACCCTTCTGATTGGCGACGGCGATGATCCTGGTCGGCACGACGCCCCGATTATGCGCGCCCCGGGGAACGAGGCGAGCGCACATGTTCGGGGACGAGATCAGGGGGGGGCGCTGTGGACGAGGGGACCTGGGGTTTCACGGGAAACATGACGGTGAAACAACCTGGAGAGTGCGCTCCGCGGGTCACGTTCCACGGGAAACATGACGGTGAAACACCACGAGCCCGCCGGCAGCCCGGTTGCACGGGAAACTTGACGGTGAAACACGCACAGACCGACACTCTCCCCATGGCCGACGTCCCCGATCTGGAGGTGGGCTACCTCCTCGGCGTTCTCGCCGGTGAGGGCCACTTCGGCGGCGATGGCCGCCAGCCGCAGGTGACCCTGCGGATGCACATCCGCCACGAGGGCCTGTTCCGCTGGCTGGAGCGCACCTTCCCCGGCGGCGTCCTCTACGGCCCCTATCACCACGGCGGCCGCAGCTACTTCCAGTGGATGGCGCGGGGGCGCTTCCTCCGCGAGGAGCTCGCCCCGCTCGTCGACCGCCACCGCCGGCTCCTCGACGAGCACACCCTGGGGCGCTTCGACGCGATGTGCCGGACCTACCGGATCCCCCGGTCAGAACCCGAGCAGGATGGTGGTGTCGTAGGCGATGTGCGCGGCGATCGCGCTGCCGAGGCCGAACCACTTCCGCAGCGCCCCGAAGAGCAGCCCCAGCACCAGGATGTAGAGGTTCGACGCCGACGGAAGCCCGTGGCAGGTGTACTGGAGGTGGAAGCTGGCCCACAGGAGTGAGGCCGCCAGGATGCCCACCCGCGGCTGCAGCGCGCCGCGGAAGAGCAGCTCCTCCCCCGTCCCGGCGGCGACCCCGATGGCGACCTGGCCGTACCAGTGCCGCGCCGGCCCGGCGAGATGCTGGAAGACGCGCTCCTGCTGGAGGCGGCAGTCGGCGGGGGTGAACGAGTTCACCAGGTCGTAGACGTGGCTCCCGCCCTTGACCACCGCGATCCCGGTGGCGATCCCGAGCAGCCACCACCACGGTCGCAGGGGCCGCAGTCCGAGCCGCTCGAGGGTCTCGCGGAGGTTGCGGCGCACCCCCGGCCCCACCGAGGCGACCGCGAGCATCACGAAGGGCACCTGCCCGGCGACGAGGTCGCTCGTGGTCTGGGGTTTGGAGACCGTGGCCGCCACCGACGAGGAGCCGGAGGTGGGAGCCAGGTTGTGGGCCAGGGCGAGGAGGAACAGCGAGAGGGCGAGCCAGGAGATCGGGGCGCGCGGCCGCAGCCCACGGAGGCCGGGGATGCGGCTCCACCCGCTGAGCATCAGCAGCAGCGAGACGGCGCCGGCGACGATGGTGAGGACCCCGTCGACCACGCTGCCGCCGCTGTGGCCGCGCTCGAGGATCTCGACGGCGCCCAGCAGCATCGCGTACACCACCACGAACAGCACCAGCACCCGGCCGAGGTCGAGGATCGCCAGCGTTCCCCGGGCCGCCGGCACCTCGCGGTCGACGCCGCGCCGCTCGGCGGCCTGCGCCACCAGGGCGACCACGGCGACGAAGCCGTAGGTGAGCAGGGAGCTGGCGTCCACCGGGGGGACGATACAGGCCGCCGTGACCGGCCCCGTGCCCGCCCCCCTCCACCCCCGTTTAATGGCGCGATGCCCCGCCTGATCGCCCCTGTGCCGGCGGCCCCGCGCGTCCGCGCCGCCATCCCCGGCGACAGGGAGCGCTGGGACGCGTTCGTGCTCGGCGCCGCCGGTGGCAACCTGCTCCAGACCTGGGCGTGGGCGGAGCTGAAGCGCGAGCACGGCTGGGCGGTGGACCGGCTGGTGGCCGAGGGCCCGGCCGGCGAGCTCGCCGGCGCGCTGCACCTGCTCACCCGGCCGGGACCGGGCGGGATTCTCAGCTTCGGCTACGTGCCCCGGGGGCCCGCGGTGGCCGGCGGGGCCGCGGGCGTCACCCCGGCGGTGGCGCTGATCGAGGCGGCCGCACGGACCGCCCGCCGCCGCCGCGCCCTGGTGCTGAAGCTCGACCCGGAGTGGGGGGTGGACGATCCCCACGCCGCCGCGATCCGGGCCGCCGCCGGGCTGCGGGACAGCGCCTACGACGTCCAGCATCGCCTCACCTACGTCGTCGACCTCCGCGGAGGCGCGGCCGCCGTGCTGGAGCGGGTGAAGGCGAGCACCCGGCGGCACATCCGGCGCGCCCAGGCGGGAGGGGTGAGCATCGAGATTCACCGCGACCCCGGCGCCGCCGCCCTCTTCCATCCCCTGCTCGAGGCCACGGTGCGCCGCAACGGCTTCGTGGCCCGCGACCTCGCCTACCACCGCGCCGTGCTCCGGCATCTCCCGGGCAGCTGCGCGGTGGCGACTCTGATCGCCCGGGTGGAGGGCACCCCGGTCTCGGGGATGGTCGCCGTCGCCGCCGGGCCACGGCTGATCTACCTGTTCGGCGGCAGCACCCTGGAGCACGCCGCCCTCCAGCCCACCTACCTGCTGCACTGGCGGGCGATCGAGTGGGGCCTGGACCAGGGCTGTGGGGTCTACGACATGTGGGGGGTGCCCAACCACGAGGACCCCACCGCCGCCGGCGCCGGCTACTTCGAGTTCAAGCGCCGCTGGAACGGCGAGGTGCTGCGCCACCTCCGCTGCCAGGATGCGCCGCTGTGGCCGCGGCTGGGCGGCCTGCCCCGGCTCATCGAGCGCCGCGCCCTCCAGGGCCGTCCGCTGCTCACCTGAGCGCCCCTGAGCGCCGTCCAGGGGGCCAATCCGTACAATCCCGGCCCATGGCCCCCAACTCCGGCGAGCCCGCCCGTCTCGCCCCCAGCCGGCAGAGCTGGAGGTTCGTCGCCGCCGCGCCGCCGCGCGAGGTCTTCGCGGTGATGGAGCAGATGGTCGGCATCCCGCCGTTCCGCTACGAGGTCACCGGCCCCGACAGCGCGCGCGCCATCGAGGTCGAGCGCAAGGGCTTCTTCGGGCAGTGGTCGACGAGGGTGCGCCGTCCCCGCTGGGTGACCTGCACCGCGCGTCTGGTCGAGACCGGCACCGAGGTGGCGGTGGAGGCCAGCGGGGGGAAGGGAGCGGTGCCCCGGGGCCTCCAGCTGGTGGTGCTGCTCAGCCGTGGCAACCGCGACCGCCGCACCATCTACCGCGACCGTCACTTCCCCAACGGCCCGGTCACCCTGGTGGCCTCCTGGGCGGGCACGCCGTACCCCATGTTCACCGAGCCGCGCTACGACGCCCCCCGCGGCGAGGCGGTGCTCACCGCCACCCCCCTGATCTCCCTCGGCCACCACGGCAGCTTCGTCCAGGTGCGCACCGAGAAGGGCACCACCGGCTGGATCGAGCGCGACCAGCTCGTCCCCGCCCCCTCGGTGGCCACCCGGGAAGCCCAGGTCACGACCGCGCTCCACGGCTGACGGTCCCACGCCCCGCGGGGCACCCGGTACCCCTCCACAGAAAAACGGGGTGCCGGCGATGCCGGCACCCCGTTCGGGCGCGATGGTGAGTGACCGCCACAGAGCTGCGGTCTGCGCCTCCTGGTTCTAAGAACTCCCGGCGGTCAGCTGCTCACCATGGCGCTGGTCGGGACGGAGGTTGTACTCGAATCGGGCATAGGGCAGGTCCCTCCTTTTCACAGAGTGCCGCGGCCGCTCCCGCTGCGTCGGTCACTCGGCGGGGCGCACCGTGGCCGGAGACGCACCCAGAGTGTACCCGGAGATCTGCGCCCGCAGCACCCGAACCCTGCACCGGAACAATGATGATGTCGGGATGCTGCCCGACACCGCGGGACGGTCGGCCGCCGGCAATCTCAGCGTCGGCGGCTGCGACCTGATCGAGCTGGCGGAGGAGTTCGGCACTCCGCTGTACGTCTTCGACGAGGCCACCATCCGCACCCGGCTGCGCGCCTACCGCGACGGCCTGGGCGGCTGGCCCGCCGGCGGCGACGTGCTCTACAGCGCCAAGGCCTACCTCTCGCTTGCGATGGTGCGCCTGCTCGTCGAGGAGGACTGCGGCGCCGACGTGGTCAGCGGCGGCGAGCTGGAGATCGTGCTCCGCGGCGGCCTGCCCGCGGCGCGGATCGCCTTCCCGGGAAACAACAAGTCCGCGGCCGAGCTGGACGCCGCGCTCGCCGCCGGCATCGGCCATCTCGTCGTCGAACTCCGAGCACGAGCTCGAGCTGCTCGCCGGGCGCGGTGGCGGCGCGCGGGTGGGCGCACTGCTCCGGGTGTCGCCGGGGGTTCGCCCCGACACCCACGACCACATCAGCACCGGCCAGGTCGACAGCAAGTTCGGCTTCGGCATCGCCGGCGGTCAGGCGATGGCCGCGCTGCGCCGCGCCCTCGACGTCGCCGCGCTCGACGTGCGCGGACTCCACATGCACATCGGTTCGCAGATCCTCGAGCTCAGAAGTCACGCCGCCGCCATCGACGCCGTGGCCGGGTTCGCAGCCGCCGCCCGCGAGCAGCTCGGGTTCGAAACCCGCACCCTCAGTGCCGGCGGCGGCCTGGGGATCGCCCACACCACCGCCGACCGACCCCCCGCGGTCGGCGAGTTCATGTCGATTCTGACTGATTCTGTGCGGCGCAGCTTCACCGCGCGAGACCTGCCGCTGCCCGGACTGCACGTCGAGCCCGGCCGGAGTGTCGTCGGCCCCGCCGGGGTGGCGCTCTACACCGTGGGCGCCCGCAAGGCGATCCCGGGCGTTCGCACATACGTGAGCGTGGACGGCGGGATGGCGGACAACATCCGCCCGGAGCTCTACGGGGCGCGCTATCAGCCGCTGCTGGCGCGCGATCCCGAGGGCACCCCGGTGGAGACGGTGACCATCGCGGGCCGGTACTGCGAGTCGACCGACATCCTGGTGCGCGACTGCCCACTGCCCGAGCTGTCGCCCGGTGACATCCTCGCCGTACCCGCGGCGGGTGCGTACACGTTGTCCATGGCATCGAACTACAATGCCGGCCTCCGACCCGCAGTCGTCTTTGTCCGCGACGGGATCGCACGATTGGTGCGTCGGCGGGAGACGGTGGATGACCTCCTGCGCGGTGAGCAGACCGGGGCGACGGTCCGTCACCTCTGAGCCGCGCCCGGGCACCAGCTCACGGTGATGAACCAGCCAGTCCCCCCGGCGTCCGACGACACCGACCCTCGGGTCGCAGAACGCCCGTCCGAGGACGGGGACGCTGCTGCCGCGGTGCGGTTGCCCGGCCCGCTGGGGCGCCGGCGCGAGGGCCTGCCGGTGGCGCCGGCGGCGCCGCTCGTCCCCACCGCGCTCTCCGCGTTCAACCGCCTCACCGGCCATCTCGACCAGGGCGCCGCCGGTCGCTCCGAGACCGGCGAGGCCACGGTCGTCGCCGAGCTCGGCGGCGCCCCGGTCAGGCCGGTGCGCGCCACGGTGGGCGACCGCCGGGCGTAGCCGGCCGGCTACAGGGGTTGCCGGCCGCCGAAGCCGCTGTCGCGGTCGTGCCAGTGGGCGACCTCCTCCTCCCCCAGCCGCCAGCACAGGTAGACGGGCTCGCCGTCGCGCTCGGCGGGGAAGTCCACCAGCCCCGTGGTCGGGTCGCGCACCACCACCCCCAGCCCCGCGATCTCGGCGACAACCCGCCCGAGCTCGTCGCCCTCGGCCATCATCTCCCGGGCCGCCTCGCCCCCGCCGTTGCCGACGGTCACCGAGCGCAGCCGGCGCTGACGGCCGCGGTCGCCGAGCACCGCGCTCACCTTCCGCGCCCGCTCCAGCAGGGGCCGCAGCCGGGGCAGCAGCAGATTCGCCTCCTCGCGTGTGAAGAGCCGGTCGGCCATCGGGCGATGCTACGCCGGTCGCACCCCCGCTCACCGGAGCCCGGGGTCAGGAGCTGGCGGAAGCCACCGGCCGGGAGATCCGGAGCAGCACCGGCCCGGTGGGGACGGTGCCGCCCGGCCTGGGCTCGTGGGTGGTGGCGATCGCCTGGTAGGCGCCGGCATCCCGGGTGAGGACCGCCGACCAGGTGCGCCCGTCGGGGGCGGCGGTGAGGTAGGCGCCGAGTTCGGGGCTGCCGTCTCCGTGGATCAGCCAGACCGCGTAGACGCCACTGGTCTGCTGGTTCACCACCGGGAGCGCGGGCAGGCCCTGGACGGTGAGCACCGTCTGGTGGGTGGCCGGGCTGTAGGTGAGCTGGCCACAGGCCGATGGACCGGTGGTGAGCCCGCAGGCGCGGCTGACCAGCACCGTGGGCGCGATCGCCTGCTGATGGGGGACGGCGAACGACCACACCGCCAGGGCCACCGCGGCGGCGGCGGAGAGGCCGCCCAGGACGGTGAGCCCGCGCCCGGCGGGCAGCGCCCGGCACAGCCGCTCCCGCCAGGGAACGCGGCGGCGCCGCGCGGCCGCGGCGGCCATGCCCGCCGCCTCGGCGTGCACCTGCGCCAGCAGCCGGCTGCGCAGCGCCGGCGGCGGCGCCACCGGGTCGAGGGCGAGGGTGAGCAGGTCGCCGGTGCTCTGGTAGGTGGAGGCGGCGGCCTGGCACCGGGCGCAGCCCGCCAGGTGCAGCTGGACCCGGCGGTCGTCGCCGGGGTCGAGGGCGCCGACCGCGTGCGCCGCGAGCAGCAGGTCGCAGTCGTCACAGGTCATTGCAGGCTCCGCTCCAGACCCTGGTGCTCGAGCGAGCTGCGCAGCTTGCGCAGCGCCATTCGCGTCCGGCCCTTGACGGTGCCGAGGGGCACGCTCATCAGCGAGCTGATCTCGCTCTGCGAGTACCCGGCGTAGTAGGCGAGCTCGATGGTCGAGCGCTGCTCGTCGGGCAGCTCGTTGAGCGCCTGCCGGATATGACCGCGCTCCAGGTCGGCCGCCACCGTCTCCCAGGTGTCGGAGAGGGCGGCCTCCGGCGGCGCCCTGTCGAGGGAGAGGTCGAGCCGTGCCCGGCCGCTGCGGCCCCGGAGCCGGTCGATGGCACGGTGGTGCACGATCGAGCACACCCAGGTGCGCAGGCTGCCCCGCTCCGGCCGGTACGACGCGGCCCGCCGCCAGATCGACAGGAACGCCTCCTGGACCACGTCCTCGGCCGCACCGGTGTCGCCGAGGACGCGCAGCGCCAGGGTGTAGGCCAGGCGCCCGTAGCGGTCGTAGAGCATCTCGATCCCCTCAGGAGATGCCTGAGCGATGAGGTCGATGACCCTTTCGTCCGAAGGTGTCACCGTCTCCCCTGTGATGGCTGCCGTGTCCCCGTGGATACGTGAACGAGACGGTGCCGGATCAGTGGACCGCCTGTCATCATGCCCGCTCGCGATGGAGCAACCGCGTCTCACCCGCCGTTCCCTTCTCCGGGCCTCCGGCGCGGCCGCCGCCGGCGCCGCCCTCGGCGCCTGCGGCGGCACCCCGTCGGGCACCGGCACGAGCCCGACCCCCCGCCCCGGGGACACCGTCCGCGTCCTCAACCAGCTGCTGGTCACCGAGCACACGGTCATCCATGCGTACACCGTGGGCCTGCCCCTGCTGGGATCGCTGACCGCCCCGGTCGCCACCGCCTTCCGCCAGAACCACGCCGACCACCGCGATCGCCTGGCGCAGGTGATCACCGGGCTCGGCGGCACCCCCACCCCGGCCCGGGACAGCTACGACCTCGGCACCCCGCCCGCCGACGAGGGTGCGATGACCAGCCTCGCCGCCACCCTCGAGGAGCAGGTGGCGAAGGCCCACTTCGCGGCCCTCCGCCAGCTCGCCGACCCCGCCGTGGTCCAGCTGCTGGCCTCGATCATGGGCGACGAGGCGCAGCACTCCGCGGTGCTCCGCACCGTGCTCCAGCAGGATCCGGCCCCCGCCTCCTTCGTCTCCGCGTGAGCCTCGACCGCCGGGCCGCGCTCCGGGCCGCGCTGATCGGGGGCGGGACCGTGCTCACCGCCGCCGCCCTGGGCCCGGTCGCCGAGGGTGTCGACCGGGTCCTGGCCGCCGGCGACGACGCCGCCCTGCTCACCACCCTCGCGATGCTCGAGGACACCGCCGTCTACGTGCTCACCACCGTGGGCCCGGGCCTCACCCGAACGCCGCTGCCCGGCCTGGCCCAGTCGTTCCTCACCCACCACCGCGACCACCGCGCCGCCCTGATCACGGCGATCCGCGGGCTGGGGGCGGCGCCGCCGGGCACCGACCGGCCCCGTCCCGACGCGGTGCCCACCTCCCCCGGCGAGCCGGCGGCGCTGGCGGCGCTGCTGGAGATCGAGGGCCGTCTGCTCGGCGCTCAGTACGCCGCGCTCGCGGCGCTGGAGCGGCAGTCGCTCCGGGCACAGGTGGCGAGCATCTTCGGGGTCGACGCCCGCCACGCCGCGGTCTGGCGCAGCGCCAGCGCCCGGAACCCGGTCCCGAGCAGCTTCGTCACCGGGCCCTGAGGGGCCGGCCGCGATCCATCCTGGCCGAGAAGAGGGTGCCTACCCCCGCGCGCAACGCGCGCGGCGGCGCCGAGGGCGCCGAGAGGGGGTGAGCGCAGGCGGCTCCGCCGCCGGAGCGAGGGGGGCCACCCCCATACGCGCTAACTTAAGGTTGACGCTGGGCTTGGCCTGTGATAGGGTCGTGGCGTGGCGGTTGACCAGGTCAGAGAGGTCGTCGAAGAGGAGTGGGCCTACCTCCTCGGTCTCCTCCCTGCCGACCTCGACAAGTTAGCGGAGGAGAGCGGGGCGTTCCGCCGTCGTCGCGCGATTGGGTCGGCCCAGGAGCTCCTCCGCCTCGCCTTGGCCTATGCGGCGGAGGACTGGTCGTTGCGCCAGACGGCCGCGATGGCGAGCGCGATGGGATGGCACACCATGTCAGACGTCGCCGTCCTGAAGCGACTGCGTGCCTGCCCCGAGTTCCTGCGCAGGGTGATCTCCTCGATGCTCGCGCGGAGGGTGCAGGTGTTCCCGAGGGCAGCACTGCGCATCTGCTTGATCGACGCCACTACCGTCAGTCGGCCGGGGAGCCTTGGCGCTGACTGGCGGCTGCACGTTGTGTACGACCTCTTCGCTCTACAGCTGCAGCGCGTTCAGGTCACGGACAACTCTCAGGGTGAGACATTTGCCCGCATCGACGTTCAGCCCGACGAGATCTACGTCGGGGATCGGGCCTACGGGTTGGCCCCAGGGCTGGTGCATTTGCTGGAGCAGGGCGGCACTTTCATTGTCCGCACGTCGTTGCAGCAGATCCGGTTGACCGCCTACCCGAGCGGTGGCTCACCAGAACTGATCGAGTGGCTGGGCGAGCTGCCCGACGCGCAAGCAGCAGAACGCCGGGTGGGGCTGCGCACGCAGACGACCTCGTGGCCTCTCCGCCTCGTCGCCGTGCGCAAACGCCCCGACGCCGCTGAGAAGTCGGCTCGCCGGGCCGTTCGTGAGAGCACGCGCAAGGGACACGCCGTCCGAGACGAGACCTTGATCCTCGCAAACTACGTGGTGATCCTCACCAACTGCGAACCAGGAGTGACCCCCGAACAGATCCTCGAGGCCTACCGATTCCGCTGGCAGATCGAACTCGCCTTCAAGCGCCTCAAGAGCCTGCTCCACCTCGACCAGTTACGCGCCCGAGATCCCGACCTGGCGCAAACCTACCTGCTCGCCAAGATCCTGGCGGCACTCCTCGCTGAAGAGCTCATCGTGCGTGCCGGCGATTTTTCCCCCTGGGGCTTCCAACTCGTCGCGGCGCCCGCTTAGCCCCTGGCGCGTCTCCCGCTTCTGGTACGACGTTTTGCGCGCTTCCCTGCTCCGCGGTGCCACTATCCCGCGCTGCGTCCATACCTTCGCCGACGCCATTCCGGCCCTTCAGAGCCCGCCACGGCGACGCCTCGTGCAGGTTCCGCAGAAGCTGATCCGCCACCCCGTCTCTGGCATTTCTTAAGTTAGCGCGTATGGGGGCCACCCCCCTGTTAAAAGATCCCCAGGTCGAGCTTGGCCTCCTCGCTCGCCATCGTCCGGGGGTCCCAAGGCGGGGTCCAGACCAGGTTGACCTTGACGTCGCTGATCCCCGGGAGCACCCGGCAGACGGCGTCGGCCTGGCTCTGGATGATGCTGCCGAAGGGGCAGTAGGGAGAGGTCAGGGTCATGTCGATGGTGAGCAGCCCGGTCTCGTCGATCGCGTGGTCGTAGACGAGGCCGAGATTGATGATGTCGATGCCGATCTCGGGGTCGTAGACCGCGGTGAGGGCGTCGAGGATCTGCTCGCCGGTGGGCCGCTCGGCATCCGCCGTCGACGTCACCGGGGTGGTCTGCTCGGTGTCGCTCACGTGAGGGGTCCCTCCTCGGTGGTCACCCTGCCCCCGCCGCGATGCAGGCCCTCGAGAAGGGCGTTCCACGGGAGCACGGCGCACTTGATGCGCAGCGGGATGCGGGCGACGCCCTGCAGCGCCTCGAGGTCGCCGAGGTCGTCGGCGCTGCCCCCCTCGAGCATCATCGCCTTGAAGCGGTGGCCGAGCTCGGCGGCCTCGCCGACGCTGCGGCCGGCCACCCCCTCGCACATCATGCTCGCCGAGGCCCGGCTGATCGAGCAGCCGTGGCCGTCGAACGCGATCTCCTCGACGCTGCCGTCGCGCATTCGCATGGTGAGCAGCACCTCGTCACCGCAGAGCGGGTTGTAGCCCTCCACGGTGACGTCGGCGGGGTCGACGTGACCCCTGTACCGGGGGTTGCGCCAGTGGTCGAGGATGATCTCGCGGTAGAGCTCGTCCTCGATCGGGGTCGCGCCTGCTGTCATGTCCCGATCCTACCGCGGCGTTCCCGGAGGGCCGAGGATGCGCCCGACCTCCTGGAGGCCCGCGCCGAGCGCGTCGATCTCGCTGTGGGTGGTGTAGAGGTACACCGAGGCGCGGGCCGTCGCCGGGGTGCCGAGATGGCGCATCAGCGGCTGGCAGCAGTGGTGCCCGGCGCGGATCGCCACCCCCTGGCGGTCGAGGATGGTGGCGATGTCGTGGGGATGGATCTCGCCCATGGTGAAGGAGACGGCGCCACCCCGCTCCACCACCTCGCGGGGGCCCTGGATGGCGACCCCGGCCTCGTCGAGCACCTCGAGGAGGTGGCCGGTGAGTGCCTGCTCGTGGGCGTGGATGCGGTCGCGCCCGATCGCGTCGAGGTAATCGCAGGCCGCCGCCAGGCCGTGGGCGCTGGCCACGTCGGGGGTGCCCGCCTCGAACTTGGCGGGCACCTCGGCCCAGGTCGACCGCTCCAGCTCGACGCGCTGGATCATGCTGCCGCCGCCGAGGAACGGGGGCATGCGCTCGAGCAGCTCGGGCCGTGCCCAGAGCACGCCCGCGCCCATCGGTCCGCAGGCCTTGTGCCCGCTGAAGGCGAGGACGTCGACGTCGAGGTCGCGCACCGAGACGGGCATGTGGGGCACGCTCTGGCAGGCGTCGACGGCGATCAGCGCACCGCAGCGGTGGGCGAGGTCGGCGAGCTCGCGGATCGGGTTCACGGTGCCGAGCACGTTGCTCTGGTGGGTCACCGCGAGCAGCCGGGTGGGCTCGGTCAGCAGCCGCGCCGCCACCTCCATGTCGAGGCGGCCCTCGGCGGTGAGGCCGATGAAGGCGAGGTCGAGACCGGCGCGCTCGGCGGCGAGCTGCCAGGGCACCAGGTTGCTGTGGTGCTCCATCAGCGTGAGCACGATCCGGTCGCCCGGACGCAGCAGCTCGCGGGCGTACGACGAGGCGACCAGGTTCAGCGACTCGCTGGCGTTGCGGGTGAAGACCAGGCCGCGGGGGTCGGCGTCGATGAACGCCGCGACCCGGCGGCGGGCCCCCTCGAAGAGCTCGGTGGCCTCGTTGCCCAGGGTGTGGGCGCCGCGGTGCACGTTCGAGTTGCTCTCGCGGTAGTAGCCCTGGATGGCGTCGAGCACCTGGACCGGCTTCTGCGACGTGGCCGCCGAGTCGAGGTAGACGAGGGGCCGGTCGCCGACCCGGCGCTGGAGGATCGGGAAGTCGGCGCGCACCGCCTCCACGTCGTAGTCGGGCGCCAGCGAGAGCGTGCCCCGCGCGGTGGTCCGGGGCGGGACCGAGATGCTCACGGCAGCGCTCCCTCGTCGACCGCGACCCGCAGGGTGCCGTCCACCACCTCGACGCGGTGCACCCGCACCGGGTCGTAGGCGGGCAGCGACAGCGGCTCACCGGTGCGCAGGTCGAAGCAGGAGCCGTGCATCGGGCACTCGATGCTGCAGGCCTCGGGATCGAGCTCGCCCTCGCTCAGCGACGCCTCGGCGTGGGAGCAGGTGTCGTCGACCGCGTAGAACTGCCCGTTGACGTTGAACACCGCCACCGGGGTGCCGTCGATGTCCACCAGCGCCGCGTGTCCGGGGGGGATGTCCGCGGCGGCGCCCACCGTCACCCAGTCGCTCATGCCTGTGCCTCCGCCTCGACGCCGGCCGCGGAGTGGCCGGCGACGACCTCGTCGAGCACCCCGCCGACGAACTCCGCGAAGCCCTGGTGGGGACAGCGGTCGAGGGCGTCCTGCATGAACCCGCGGACGATCATCCGGTCGGCCGCCTCGGGCTCGATGCCCCGCGAGTGGGAGTAGAAGCGCTGGTCGTCGTCGATGTGCCCGGCGGTCACGCCGTGGCTGCAGCGCACATCGTTGGCCTGGATCTCGAGCATCGGGATGCCCGACGCCTTGGCCCCGCGGGAGAGCATGAGGTTGCGGTTCTGCACGTACCCGTCGGTCCTCTGGGCCACCCGGTCGACGCTGATGAGGCCGCCGTACACGCTCTGGGCGCGGTCGCGGACCGCCACCTTGAGGAGCAGGTCGCTGTGCGTCGACGGCGCCCGGTGGGCCTGGAGCGACTGGTGGTCGAGGTGCTGGTCGCCGCCTCCGAAGCACACCCCGGTCAGGGTGGCGTCGGCACCGGGGCCCTCGAGCAGCGCGTCCCAGTAGGCCTTCTGCAGCCGCGACCCGAAGGTGGCGGCGAAGAAGCGGAGCCGGGAGTCGCGCTCGAGCACCGCGCGGTGGGTCGCCAGGTGCCAGGTGGCCGCGCTCCAGCGCTGGAGCAGGCAGTAGTCGAGCCGTGCGCCCTCGCCGAGGTGGAGCACCGTGACCGAGTCCGAGAGCATCGTGCCCTGGGCCGCGGGCGAGGCCTGCAGCTCCACCAGGGTGAGCGAGGCGTTCGCCTCGAGCACCACCACGGTGGCGGGGAACACCGCCGCCTGCTCGCCGGCGGCGCTGTGGGCGGCGATCACCGGCACCCGCGCCTCGACCCCCGCGGGAACGTGAACGAAGACGCCGCCGCGCCAGAGCGCGTTCCAGAGGGCGGTGAACTTGGTGCCGTCGACGGGGACGTGGGCGAGCGCCCGGCGCACCGCCTCGTCGTCGCGCTCGGCGGCCTCCTCGAGGGAGCTGACCAGCACCCCCTGGGCGAGCAGCGGGTCGGTGCCCTCGCAGGCGCGCACCCCGTTGCGGGTGGTGGCCACGAAGGCGGCCTCGGGCGCGATCTGCGCCCGCATCTCCCGCAGGGTCGCCAGCAGGCCGGCCCCGTGACCGGTCTCGCCCGGGTCGGCGACGAACTCCTCGGGGCGCAGCCCGGACACGTCGGTGCGCCGGTGGTCCTCGTTGTTGCGGTCGGGCATGGGCAGCGCGGTGTACGCGTCCCAGGCGGCGCGGCGCCGCCCGGCCAGCCAGGGTCCGGCCGCCTTCACACGTGTTGTGACCGCCTCCGGGCCGATCGCCCCGGGGGTCTGCAGCTGGGTCGCCATCAGGCCTTCGACCGCCTCCGGGCCCGGCGGACGGATGGGGTGAACCCGGTCATCCCACCGATCCCTCCATCTGCACCGCCAGCAGACGGTTGAGCTCGAGCGCGTACTCCATCGGCAGCTCCTTGACGAACGGCTCGAAGAAGCCGTTGACGATGAGCGCGGTGGCGTCGCCCTCGCTGAGGCCGCGGGACATCAGGTAGAAGATCTGCTCGTCGCCGATCTTGCTCACCGTGGCCTCGTGGCCGATGGTGACGTCGGGGCTGTCGATGTCCATGTACGGGTAGGTGTCGCTCTGCGAGTTCTCGTCGAGCAGCAGGGCGTCACAGCGGACGCTGCTCCTCACCCCGGTGGCCTTCTCGTGGACCTTGATGTGGCCGCGGTACGAGGTGCGGCCGCCGTCCTTGGAGATCGAGCGGGAGACCACGTTGCTGGTGGTGTTGGAGGCGACGTGGACGCACTTCGAGCCGGCGTCCTGGTGCTGACCCTCGCCCGCGAAGGCGGCGGACAGCACCTCCCCGTGGGCGTGCTCGCCCATCAGGTAGATCGCCGGGTACTTCATCGTCACCTTGCTGCCGAGGTTGCCGTCGATCCACTCGACCCGGGCACCCTCGTAGGCGACGGCCCGCTTGGTGACCAGGTTGTAGACGTTGTTCGACCAGTTCTGGATCGTCGTGTAGCGGACATGGGCGTCCTTGTGGGCGATGATCTCGACCACCGCGGAGTGCAGCGAGTCGCTCGAGTACGTCGGTGCCGTGCAGCCCTCGATGTAGTGGACGTACGACCCCTCGTCGGCGATGATCAGCGTCCGCTCGAACTGGCCCATGTTGTCGGAGTTGATCCGGAAGTAGGCCTGCAGCGGGATGTCGACGCGCACCCCCTTGGGCACGTAGACGAACGAGCCGCCCGACCACACCGCGCTGTTCAGCGCCGCGAACTTGTTGTCGTTGGCGGGGATCACCGTGCCGAAGTACTTGCGGAAGATCTCCGGGTGCTCGCGGAGGCCGGTGTCGCAGTCGCCGAAGAGGACGCCGAGCTTGTCGAGGTCCTCACGGATGCTGTGGTACACCACCTCGGAGTCGTACTGGGCGCTCACCCCGGCGAGGAACTTGCGCTCCGCCTCGGGGATGCCCAGCTTGTCGAAGGTCTGCCGGATCGAGTCGGGGACATCGTCCCAGCTCCTGCTCTGCTCCTCGGTCGGCTTGACGTAGTAGTAGATGTTGTCGAAGTCGATCCCGCTCAGGTCGGCGCCCCAGCTGGGCATCGACCGCTTGTAGAAGTGGGCGAGCGCCTTGAGGCGGAACTTCAGCATCCACTCGGGCTCGTTCTTGTGCGCGCTGATCGCGGCCACGACCTCCGCCGACAGCCCCTTCTCGCAGCGGAAGACGGAGACGTCGATGTCGTGGAACCCGAACTTGTAGTCCTTGGTCAGCTCGTGTGCTTCGACTGCCATCACAGGGCTCCCTTCGTCTGGTTCCGAGCTGCCGTACCGGCGGTGCCGGCACCCAGGATGGGGTCGTAGCCGTCGCTCTCGATGCGCCGGGCGAGGTCGTGGCCGCCGGAGACGACCACGCGCCCCCGGTGGAGCACGTGCACCACGTCGGGACGGAGGTACTCGAGGATGCGGGGGTAGTGGGTGATCACCAGCAGGCCCATGTCCGGGCCGGCCACCTTGCCGACCCCCTCGGCCACGGTGCGCAGCGCGTCGACGTCGAGGCCGGAGTCGGTCTCGTCGAGGATCGCCAGCCGGGGCCGCAGCAGCGCCAGCTGGAGGATCTCCATGCGCTTCTTCTCGCCGCCGCTGAAGCCGTCGTTGATGTACCGGCTCCGGAAGCTCTCGTCGATGTTGAGGTCGCGCATCACCGTGGAGAGGGTGCGCAGGAACTCACGGGCGGGCATCTCCTTGCCCTGCGCCTTGAGCGCGGCGCGCAGGAAGTTGACCACCGAGACGCCGGGGATGGAGGTGGGGTACTGGAAGCAGAGGAAGATGCCGAGCCGGGCCCGCTCATCCGCGGCCAGGGGGAGGAGGTCGGTGCCACCGAAGCTGGCCGATCCGCCCGTCACCGCATAGTTCGGATGGCCCATGAGGGTGTAGGCGAGCGTGCTCTTGCCGGAGCCGTTCGGCCCCATGAGCGCGTGGATCTCGCCGGCGGGGACGACCAGGTCGACCCCGTTGAGGATCTCCTTCCCGTCGACGCTGGCGCGCAGGCCGTCGACGACGAGCCGGGCGGTGTCAGACATGAGCTGCCTCGTGAAGGTGGGCACCCGAGGAGTGGTCGCGCACGTCCTCGAGCGGGATGAACATCGTGACCGGCGGACGCTCGCACACCAGCTCGGCGAGGGTGGTGCCGCTGAGCACCGCGTCGACGCTCTGCTTGAGCCGCTGCCAGAGGGTTCGGGAGGCGCAGTCGGTCTCGCGCACGCAGCAGCCCGACTCGTAGTCGCCGGCGACGCACTCCACCGGGGCCACCTCACCCTCGACGAGGGTGATGACGTCGAGGACGGTGATGTCCTCGGGCCGGTGGCAGAGGACGTAGCCGCCGTGGGCGCCCCGGGTGGCCTCGATCAGGCCGCCGCGCCGCAGCGGGCCGGCGAGCTGCTCGAGGTAGGCGAGGGGCAGGTGCTCGACCCGGGCCACCTCGGCGAGGCTGAGCGGACCCTGTCCGTACGCCTTCGCGAACTCGGTCATCATCCGCAGCCCGTAGTGGGCCTTGGAGGAGACTCGCATCGAGAAGGAGGCATTGCGCGAATTTCCTACCGCCATGGTCAGGATTATACCCACTCGGGCCGGTCCGCCTGCGAGTCGCAAGTTCGGACGCGGGGTGCGGCTCAGACGACGGAGGCGGCGGAGCGCAGCCGGACGACGGCGGCGACGATCTCGCGGGCGGCGAGGTCGACCTCCTCCTCGGTGGTGGCGCGGCCGAGGGTGCAGCGGAGCGCACCGCCGGCCACCCCGGGGGGCAGGCCCATCGCCAGGAGCACGTGGGAGGGCATCTGCGCGCCGCTCGAGCAGGCCGAGCCCCCCGAGGCCTCGATCCCGTGGCGGTCGAGCAGGGTGAGCAGCATCTCGGTCTCGAGGCCGGCGAAGGCGAAGGTCGCGAAGCTCGGCAGCCGGGTGGCACCGCGGCCGGTGAGCACGGCGTCGGGCACGCCCTCGAGCACCCCCTCGACGAGGCGCTCGGAGAGCCGTGCCAGGCGGGGCATCTCACGCTCGCGCTCGGCCTCGACCAGGCCCACCGCCGCCGCCAGCCCGGCGATGGCGGCGACGTTCTCGGTGCCGCTGCGACGGGCCCGCTCCTGGCCGCCGCCGCTCACCTGGGCGGCGATGGCGACGCCCCGGCGCACGTAGAGCGCGCCCGCCCCCTTGGGCCCGTACACCTTGTGGGCGGTGATCGAGGCGAGGTCGACGCCGAGCGCGCGCACGTCGACGGGCAGCCGCCCCAGCGCCTGCACCGCGTCGGTGTGCACCAGCACCGCGGGGTTGCGCCGCCGCGCCGCCTCGGCGGCGGCGGCCACGTCCTGGACCGTGCCCACCTCGTTGTTGGCGAGCATCACCGAGACCAGCACGGTGTCGGGCCGCACGGCGTCGCCCACCGCCTCGGGGTCGACGACCCCGTGCCGGTCGCAGGGCACCACGGTGACCTCGCACCGGCCCCAACCCGCCAGCTCCTCGGCGGTCTTCAGCACCGCGTCGTGCTCGATGGCGGTGACCACGAGGTGGCGGCCGCGGCCGGCGTGGCGGTCGAGGGCGCCGCGAAGGGCGAGGTTGTCGGCCTCGCTGCCGCCGGAGGTGAAGACGATCTCCGCGGGGGCGCAGCCGAGCGCCGCCGCCACCCGGGCGCGGGCGTCGTCGACCGCCTCGCGCGCCACCCTGCCGGTGGCGTGGGCCGAGGAGGGGTTGCCGAAGACCTCGCCGAGGAAGGGCAGCATCGCCACGCGCACCTCGGGGGCGACCGGGGTGGTCGCCGCATGGTCCAGATAGACCGGCGCGCTCACGATTCCTCCTCCGGGCGCTGACGCGCCCATGCTGCGGGGGCCTCCCCCAGGCCATCATCTCCTGCGTCGACGACAGCCTTCCCCCGTGCCAGTGTAGGGAGCGGCGCCGGACCGCGAGTTCAGCGGCGGAGCAGCTCGGTGAGCGGGCCGGTGTGGCCGCGGAGCAGCTCGCGGACGTCGAGGACCTCGTCGGCCCCGATCGGTGGCGCCGGGGGCGGGGGCTGGGGCTGGGGCTGCGGACGCCGCTGCCGCCGCTGGTGGCGCACGTGGAGAACCACCACGAACGTCACCCCGCAGTGGGCGCAGGACACCTGCACGGTGTACACCGGGGACTCGTCCTTGACCAGGCTGAGCCCGCAGCCGTCGAGGGTCCGGTGACACACCGGGCAGTCGTACTCCCCGGCGCGTTCGCGGATGACGGCGAGGATGTCCACCGGCGGTCCCTGCTGGCGTGTGGCTGGTCGGCCGAGTATAGGCGCGGATCCCGCGGCGCTCCCCACCCGAACGGGGCTAGTCGACGCCGAGGCTGTCCCACACCTCCAGCTTCCCCCGCACCCGGTCGATGACCGCGTCGGTGAACTCGTCGGTCAGCGCGTGGCCGCCGAGGTCGGCGGTGCGCACCCCGGCGCGGACCGCCTCGAACACCGCCTCGTAGACGGCCCGCGAGGCGGTGCGACACCGGCGGTCGGGGATGAAGCCGAGCAGCGAGGCACCGGCGAGGATCATCGCCATCGGGTTGGCGACATTGCGGCCCTGCAGCCCCGGCGCGGTGCCGTGGGGCGCCTCGGTCATCACCACCTTCGGGGTGGTGCCGTCGCCCTCGAAGCCGAGCAGGATCGACTCCGCGCCGGCGATGCTGCCGAAGAGCTGGAGCACGAAGTCGCTGAGGCAGTCGCCGTCGCGGTTGAGGGCGGGGATCACCAGCGGATCGCCGTCCTGGGACAGCAGCAGCGCGTAGGTGGCGTCGATGAGCTGGGGCTCGTAGGCGGTCTCGGGGTGGCGCAGCGCGGCGGCGTCCATCTCCTCCTTCAGCATCCCCTCGTACACCGGCGAGACCGTGAACTTGGGACCGCCGAACACCCGCGCGCGGTTGCGCTCCGCCTGCTGGAAGGCGAACTCGGCGACGATCCTGCAGGTCGACCGGGTCACCTTCTCGGTCCGGTAGGCGATCTCGTCGACGCCGCTGCCCTCGCGCCACTCGGTGGCGCCATAGGCGTCGTCCACCGCCATCCGCACCACGCTGATGGGGGCGCTCACCCCGCCCAGCGGCGCCACCCCGGGGATGCGCCGGCCGGTGCGGACGATCACCCGCCCGTCCACCTGCTCGCGGAGGATGGCGTTGGGGCTGCCGACATCGCCACGCTTCTCGGGGGTGACCGTGGCCGCCTTGATGCCGTAGCCGCAGGCGACCATCGCCGCGGCGGCCTCGAGCACCACCCCGTTCCGGGTGAGCCGCCGGTTCTCCAGGGAGAGGTCGTAGCGCCGCAGCTCGAGCTCGACGCCGATCACCGCCGGGTCCAGGACCCGCAGCGCCTCCTCCAGGAGCTCCTGCCCGGTCTGGTCGCCCTCGAGGACGGCGATCGCGTGCGGCACCCCGGTAGCCTAGCGGGGTGATGCCCACCAGCAGCGCCGGCGGCGAGGAGTCGGCGCGCCGGCCCACCGCGCTGCTGCTCGTCTACACCTGGGACGTGGTGCGCGGCATCCTCGCCCTCTTCGGGGCGATCACCGCCTTCGGCGCCGACGTCATCGTCCACGGCAGGACCGTCCACGTCTCCGTGCTGGCGCAGATCCTCGCCGCGCTCGCCTCGGCGTCGCTCGCCGCCGCCCTCTTCGTCGTCGGCACCCTGCTCACCCGCCGCCGCGCCTGGGTGCGCCGCGCCCAGATCGTCCTGCTGCTGATGGACGTGGCCCTGGCGGTGGTGTCGGTCGCCGTCGACGAGCTCACCGCCCACGCCGGCCTCGACCTCCCGCCGCTGCTCGGGGTGGCGCTGTTCGCGCTCATCGACCTCTGCGCGGTGACGGCGATGACCGGGCCGCGGATCGCCGCCTGGTACAGGGAGCCCGGCCCGGTGCCGCTCCACGTCGGCGGCCTGATCGCCTTCTGGGCGGCCACCAGCGTCGCCTTCGTGGCCCTGCGCGCCCTCGGCTGAGGGGCGGGAGAAGCCCAGGGCCCTACATGCACTCCAGCAGGTCGCGGACCGTCGCCGACAGCCCGGCGAGGTCGAGCGGCTTGCTGAGCACCGCGGCGGCGCCGAGCTGCTGGGCCCGCTCCTGGCTGCTGATGTCCTCGCGCTCGGTGAGCATGACGATGCCGCCCCGCGGCGCCTGGGGCGAGAAGCGCAGCGCCTGGAGCAGCTCGAGGCCGTCGGTCTCGAGGCTGACGTCGAGGAGGAGGAGGTCGCAGGGACGCTCGAGCAGCTCGGTGCGCACGTCGCGGGCGGTGCGCACCCAGTGGACCTGGTGGCCGTCCGAGCCGAGCCGGCTGGTGACCACCTGGGCCACCCGTCCCTCGTCCTCGGCGACGAGGATCACCCCGCGCACGCTCTCCATCCGCCGCATCCTACCCACGCGGCTCGGTTCGGGGCGCTGACGAGAAGCCGCCGAAGCCAGGGCGGCGGGCACAATGCGCCCATGCCCCGCACTCAGCCCTACGACGTGGTCGTCGTCGGCGGCGGCATCACCGGGGCCGGTGTGGCTCGGGACGCCGCCCTCCGGGGTCTGCGGGTGCTCCTGGTGGAGCAGCGCGACCTCGCCTCGGGGACCACCTGGGGCAGCAGCGGGATGATCCATGGGGGCATCCGCTACCTGGAGCGCGACTGGGAGACGACCCGGCTCTCCTGCGTGGACGGCGGCCACATCCAGCGGATCGCGCCCCACCTGCTCTTCCCGGTGGTCTTCCTCATCCCCGTCCTCCCCGGCGCGAGGCGGGGCATGGAGACCACCGAGGTGGGGCTCGAGGCCTACGACCGCTACCAGCCGTTCAAGGCGGGCCGGCCCCACGTTCGCCTCACCCGGGAGGAGGCGCTCCGGCTCGAGCCCGGGCTCACCCCCGACCTGGTCGGCGCGCTGACCATGGACGAGTGGGGCGTCGACCCCACCCGGCTGGTCACCCTCAACGCCCTCTCCGCCCGCGAGGCCGGCGCCGAGCTGCGCACCTGGACCGAGGTGGTCGGGGTGAGCCGGGAGGGCGGCGCGGTGCAGGGGGTGCGGCTGCGCTCGCGGCTGGGCGGCGCCGAGGAGACGGTGGCGGCGCGGGTGGTCTGCAACGCCGCCGGCCCGTGGGCGTCCCAGCTCTGCGCGATGGCGGGGGTGCGGCTGCGGCTGCGGCCCGCCAAGGGGGTGCACCTCGTCTACGACCGGCGGATCACCAACGTCGCCCTCGCCCTCGAGGCGGTCGACGGCCGCGGACTGCTGCTGGTGCCCCACGCCAACGCCACCATCCTCGGCACCACCGACGACGACTGCTACGCCGACCCCGAGCAGCTCGAGGTCACCGGCGACGAGATCGAGTACATCCTCCAGGCCACCGAGCGGATCCTCCCCACCATCCGCGAGCACCGCATCGCCCACGCCAACGCCGCGCTCCGTCCCACCCCCCACCAGTGGCGCCGCTACGAGGACGACCTCACCCGCGACTACCGGGTGGTCGACCACCGCGCCGAGGGGGCGGCCGGCCTGGTGACCGTGGTCGGCGGCAAGATGTCGATGTTCCGGAAGATGGCCGAGGACACCGTCGACGTGATCCTGCGCGTGCTGGGGCGCCCGCCGGTGGCCTGCCGCACCCACCTGCTGCCCCTCCCCGGGGGCGCCTCGCCGGTGGACGTGCCCGGCCTCGCCGGCCGCTTCGGGCTGCCGCTCGCGGTCGCCGCGCGCCTCGCCGGCCGCCACGGCGACGGCTCCGAGGCCCTGCTCGCCGCCGCCCCCGCGGACGAGCGGCGCGCGGTGCTCTGCGAGTGCGAGCCGGTCACCGTCGCCGAGGTGCGCCACTCGGTCCGCCACGAGCAGGTGGAGCGGCTCCAGGACCTCTACCGTCGCACCCGCTGCACCGGCGGCGCCTGCCTGGGGATGCGCTGCGCCTGGCCCGCCGCCCGGGTGATGGCCCAGGAGCGGGGATGGAGCCAGCGGCGCACCGAGGAGGAGGTGCGCGACTTCCTCGACAGCCGCTGGCGCGACCGGCCCGCGGTGCTCCGCGGGCCGGCCCTCGCCCAGGAGGAGCTGTACCGGGGCGCGGTCTGCGCGATGGGCGATGTCTGAGCGCCCGCGGCTGCGCCGCGCCACCGCCCTCGGCCGCCTCGGCGCGCTCTACGGCCGCCACCTGGCCCGCCTCGGCGCCGAGCGCGTGACCCACCGCTCCACGGGCGCCGGCCTGGCCCGGTTCGACGCCCTCTACGGCCCCGACCGGATCACCGCGGTCACCCCGGGCGAGCGCGAGCAGCTCGCCGCCCACGGGCGCTGCGTCGGCTGCGGGCTCTGCGGATTCGCCACCCCGCGGGCCGGCTACGTCCGGCCCGAGCGGCTCGCCTCGCAGCTCACCCGCAGCCTCCCCGACCTGTGGGCGACCCGCGACCTCCCGCTCGACGCCGTCGACTGGGGCGGCGCGGCCGCGGTCTGCCCGATGGGGGTGCCGCTGGTGGCGATGCGCGGCTTCGTCCGCGACCGGCTGGAGCGCGACGGCGACGAGCCGCCGGCGCCCCGCCGCCCCGCGCCCCTCCCCACCACGCCACCACCGGTGCTCTAGCCGGTGTCCCGGGTGATCGCCGTCGCCAACCAGAAGGGCGGTGTGGGCAAGAGCACCACCACCCAGAACCTCGGGTTCGCGCTCGCCGAGACCGGCCTGCGGGTCCTGCTCGTCGACCTCGACCCCCAGGCCGCGCTCACGGTGATGTGCGGAGCGTCCGCGGACGAGGGCGGCCCCGGCCTGGGCGAGTGCCTGGAGGGCGCCGCCGCCGCCGAGGAGGTGCTGCGGCGCCCCCGCCCCCGGGTGTGGCTGCTCACCGGCTCGGCGCGCCTCGGCGAGGTCGAGCCCGGGCTGGTGTCGGCGCGGGCCGGGGGGCTGCGGCTGCGCACCGCCCTCCGGCCGCTGCACCAGCGCTTCGACGCGATGGTGGTCGACTGCCCTCCGACCCTGGGGATGCTCACCGTCAACGGCCTCGCCGCCGCCGGCGAGGTGCTGGTTCCCCTGCAGCTCGACTTCCTCGCCCTCGGGGGCATGAGGGCGCTGCTCGGCACCGTCGAGTTGGTGCGCTCCACCCTCAACCCCGGCCTGCGCGTCGGCGGCATCCTCGGCACCATGCAGCGGGGCCGTGCGGTGCACAGCGAGGAGGTGCTCAGCCGGGTGCGCGAGCGCTTCGGCGGGCTGGTCTTCGACACCGTGGTCCGCACCTCGGTGCGCTTCCCCGAGGCCAGCGCGGGGGGCGTCAGCATCCTCGAGTACGATGGGCGCTCCCCCGGCGCCCAGGCCTACCGGCAGCTGGCGGAGGAGGTGCTGCGGCGTGCCCCGACGGATTGAGGTGCCGAGCGCGGACGCGCTCTTCGGCGGGAACCCGGCTCCCGCGCCCCGGCGGGCGCCGCGCGAGCGGGCCGCGGCGGCGACGCCGAAGCCGCCGGCCCGGGCGGCGCGCCGGCGACCCGCCGCCCCGGTGCGCGTCGACGAGGGGGTGCTGCGCCGCCTCGACCAGGCCGAGGCGCTGCTCGGCGACCTCCCCGTCGACCGCCTGATCGAGCTCCGCGAGGAGCTCGAGGTGCTGCTCGCCGCGGACTCCGTCGACTCCGCCGAGCTGCAGCGGGTGCTGGCCATCGGAGGCGGGTGACGCCCCGGGCCGGGGCGGGGTACCCTAGGGCCCGCATGCGGGTTCCGCGGCTTCCGTGCTGACCGATCTGCTGCGCCGCTGGCGAGAGGCGTTCCCGGTTCTCGTCGACGCCGATCCGGTCTCCGATCCCGACACCGTCCTGGTCGACCCCCGGACCCGCACCTTCTGGTCGCGGACCACGGGCACGGCGAGCACCCTGGTCGAGGCCTCCGGCGGCGCCGCCGAGGGCGAGTTGGTGGGGCGCAAGGTCGCCGCCCTGCTCGCCGCCCGGGACGCGCCGCCGCCGCCGCCGGGATGCCGGGACGCGGGCACGGCCCCCGGCGCCGGGCCCGCCGGCTCCGAGGAGCGGTTCGTCGAGCTGCTCCGGGAGGGCCGCTTCGACGGCGCCTTCAGCCTGCTCGCCGCCCCCTGCCAGGACCGCTGGGGCTCCGCCGAGGCCTTCGCCGCCGGCCAGTCCGCGTCCGCCGGGAACCTGCTCGGACTGCTGGTCCGCGAGGTGCGCTACCTCGCCGAATGGGTCGACGAGGACGGCGGCTGCGTCCACCGCGACGTCGCCGAGCTGGAGGTCGACTACCGGGTGCGGCTGTCCACCGCGCGGGCGGCCACGGTGTCACGGACCGTCCACCTCGTCGCCGCCCCCGACGGCTGGCGTTCGATCTGCTACCCGCGGTCCGCGGCTGCCCGCTGACGCATTCGGATCAGGGGGGATTCCGCGGGGTCGGGTACTACAATGCGGCGATGCTCCAGCACGCGGCGTCCCGCTTCGCAGGCCCGCTCGCACGGACCGCGGCCGAGCTCGAGAACCTCCGCCGGCTGGCGTCGTTCCGGCGCGAGCGCGAGCTGCGCTGGCACAGCCGGCTGCGCGAGTCCGACCTCATCCTCGACCTCGTCGAGGAGTGCCGGGTGCGCGGCTACTCGCTGCTGCCCGGCCAGGTGTGGGCCTCGGTGGTGCGCTTCGTCGGCGAGATCGACCCGGCGCTCCGCGACGGGCTGGGCTCGAGCCGGCGCCCCGACCACGCCAGCGACGCGCTCTTCGCCGCCCAGGCGGAGATCTGCCGCCACCGGCTCGACGAGCGGCGGCCGCGGACGGCGCGGATCATCCCCCTCTTCGCCCCCGCAGCCCCCGCGCGCTCGGTCGCGGGCAGCCCCGCCGACGCCGGCTGAGCCGGAACCGGGAGGGGTGGCCTGGGCGATCACGGCGACCGGGACGGTGACCATCGACGACGTCACCACCCCGACGGGTCGCGCCACCGAGCTGCAGGGCGGCTCGGCGGTCTACTTCTCCCTCGCCGCCGCCCCCTTCGCCCCGGTGCGCATCGTCGGGGTGGTGGGCCGTGACGGCGAGGCCCGGCTGCGCGAGATCGCCGGCGGCGCGGGGGTCGACCTCGACGGCCTCGAGGTCAGCGCCGAGCCCACCTTCCGCTGGCGCGCCACCCACGACTTCGAGCGCTGGGTGACCGCCTGCGAGCACGCCGAGGCGGGCGCGTACGCCTCCTGGCGGCCGCGGCTGGACGGCGTCGCCGCCGCCGCCGAGGTGCTCTTCCTGGGGAGCATGCCGCCGGCCTCGCAGCTCGAGGCGCTCGCCCAGTCGCGGGCGCGGCTGGTCGGCGCCGACAGCATGACCGTGTACATCGGCGGCCCCGAGCGCGAGCGCGTCGTCGAGGTGGCGGAGCGTGCCGACGTCCTCTTCCTCAACCGGACCGAGCTCGCCGCGTTCACCGGCAGGCCCGCCGCCGAGTGGCGGGAGTCGGCGGCGGCGCTCTGCGGCCGGGGCCGGCTGCGGGCGGTGGTGGTGAAGGCGGGTCCGCTGGGGGCCGCCTGCGTCACCGCCACCGAGGTGGTGGAGCGCGCCGCCCACCCGGTGGGCACGGTGGTCGACCCCACCGGCGCCGGCGACGCCCTCGCCGGCGGCTTCCTCGGCGCCTGCGCCCGCGCCGAGGAGGACCCGCTCGACCACCTCGTCGAGGCCCTCGACGCCGGGCTGGCGCGCGCCGCCCAGGCGATCTCCCGGTTCGGGCCCGAGGGCCTGCTCGAGCCTCCGGTGTCCCGGGACCCTAGAGACCGGTGAGCGTGCTCAGCACCAGGTAGGCGGTCAGCCCGGAGAGCACCACGGTGAGCGCCCCGGCGATCGCGTTGTTGACCGGGCCGTTGCGGTAGCGGCCGAGCAGCCGCCGGTCATTCGCCAGGATGAGGATGAACACCAGCAGCACCGGCAGCAGCACGCCGTCGAGGGTCTGGGTGCCGATCGCCACCGCCGCGATCGACCCGGGGCCGAGCAGGGCCACGGTGACCGCGCCGGTGAGGAGGAGGAGCATGAAGAGCATGAAGAACAGCGGCGCCTCCCCGAAGCGGCTCTGCACCGAGCGCTCCGCCCCGAAGGCCTCGCAGACCACGAACGCGGTGCTGAGCGGCAGCACCGCCGCGGCCAGCAGCGAGGCGCCGAGCAGACCGACGGCGAAGAGCTGGGTGGCGTGGGCGCCGGCGAGCGGACGCAGAGCCTGGGCGGCGTCGGCGGCGCTGCTCAGGTCCTGGCCGGCGAATCCGTGGGGGAAGAGCGTGCACGCGGTGGTGATGACGATGAACATCGCCACCATCACCGCGAAGGTCGAGCCGCTGATCACGTCGGCGCGGGCGTAGTTGAGCTCCTTCTCCGAGGTGCCCTTGTCGACGATCGAGGACTGCAGGAAGAGCTGCATGTAGGGGGTGATGGTGGTGCCGATCAGGGTGATGACGTCGGTGGTGAAGGAGGTGGCTCCGGGCCTGAGCGGCGGGTGCGAGAGCGTGGGCACCACCAGCGCGTGGGCGACGTCGCCCCAGCGGGGGTGCACCATGATCGCGGTGACGATGTAGCTCACGAAGGTCAGCCCCATCGCCAGGAACACCCGTTCCACCAGCCGGCGGTTGGCGCGCAGCACCAGGATGGCGAGCATCGCCGCCGCTCCCAGCACCGCCACCGGCAGGGGCACGCCGAGCAGGCCCAGCGCCCCGCCGATGCCGGCGAACTCGGCGAGCACGGTGCCGCCGTTGGCGACGATCACCACCACCGAGGCGAACAGCGTCCAGCGCACCCCGAAGCGTTCGCGGATGAGGTCCATCAGGCCCTTGCCGGTGACGCAGCCGAGCCGGGCGACCATCTCCTGGGTGACGATCAGCGCGACCAGGATGGGGACGAAGGTCCAGAGCAGGTTGAGCCCGTACTTGGACCCGGTGTTGCTGTAGGTGAAGACCCCGCCGGCGTCGTTGCCGGCGTTGGCGACGATCAGCCCGGGGCCGATGATCGCCAGGTACCTGCGTGCTCCCGCGAAGCGGCGGGGATGGGCGGCCCGGCGCTCACGGCGCGCCGCGATCGCCTCCTCGGCCTTGCGCCGCAGGGCGGCGGTCTGAGGGGGCGTCTTCATCGCACCCCCGCCGCCGCCTGGTCACAGAGCCCGGGCCCTCCGCTTCAGGCCGGCGGGCATCACCGTGTCGAGGGCGTCGTCGATGGTGACGATCCCCTGGATGCGGTCGTCGTCGTCCACAACCGGGACGGCGAGGAGGTTGTACTTGGCGATCACCGCGGCCACGTCCTCGGGCCGGGCGTCGAGGGGCACGGCGATGACCCGCTTGATCATCAGGTCGGCGATCGGGGTCGCCGGCTTGGCGACGATGAGGTCGCGGAGGCTCAGCACCCCGAGCAGCCGCTCGTCGTCGTCGATCACGTACACGTAGTAGATCGACTCGGCGTCGGGCTCGAGCTCGCGGAGGCGGTCGATCGCCTGGGCGGCGGTGAGGCTGGCGGGGATGGCCACGTACTCGGTGGTCATCAGGCCGCCGGCGGTGTCCTCGCCGTAGGCGAGCAGCTCCTCGACGTCCTCGGCCTCCTCGGCCTCCATCTTGGCGATCAGCTGCTCGCGGCGCTCCTCGGGGAGGTCGGCGAGCAGGTCGGCGGCCTCGTCCGGGGACATCGCCTCGAGGATGTCGGCGGCGCGCTCGTCGTCGAGCCGGGAGAGGATCTGCGCCTGCACCTCGTCGGACGACTCCTCCAGGGTGTCGGCGGCGATCTCGTCGTCGAGGCTGGCGAAGATCGCCTCCCGGTCGCGGCCGCCGAGCTGGCCGACGATCTCGGCGATGTCGGCGGGATGCATCTTCGAGAGCTTGCGGTGGCTGATGCGCAGCTTCACCGAGCGCTCGTCGCTGTGCAGGGTGTCGACCGCGTCCCAGCTGATCAGCCGCTGGGGGAGGTCGCCGCCCGCGAGCCGGCGCAGCCGCCGGCCCACGTGCTCGGCGTTGATCCGGCGGAGCAGCCCGCGGGTGCCGATGTCGACCCCCACCAGCAGCACCGAGCCGTTGCTCTGCTGGAGCTGGAGGTCGTTGACCCGCACCACCCGGCGGCCGTCGGTGTCGACGATCTGCTTGTCGAGGATGTCGCGGCTCAGCCAGACCTCCTCGGGCACCGGCTCGTGCTCCCTGAGCTCGGCGGCGCCGACGCCGAGGCTGATCTCGCGGTTCTCCCAGGCGCGGACCACGCTCCAGTCGACGGTCGCCGGGGACGAGTGACCGCGCACCGCGAGGGCGATGACCGTGGGGTACGGATCGCCCATGCGCACGATCAGATCACGGACCTTGCCGACCGTCCTCTGATGGACGTCGACCACGTCGGCGCGCAGGAAGTCGCTGAGAAAGATCAACGCAGCGACGCCATGGTGGCTCCGACAGGCTCACAACAACCTCCGCGACAGCGACCCGCGCCTCCCCGCGGGGTGCGACCGGAGGGTCAATGGTACGCCTCGCTCACTTCGAGACGCGTCACGTTCGCTCGGCGCCGCGTTGACGCCGGTGTCGCGGCGCTCAGCCGTGCGGGCTGGGGGACTGCCCCGCCGGGCTCACCGCGGGCGAGGGCTCGGGGGCGGGGGCGTCGCTGCCGGAGCCGATGTCGACGTACCACCGGCCGCCGATGCGCACGCAGGAGACCTGGTCGGACCCGGCCGTCTGGGCGAACTTTGAGAAGGGGAAACAGGTGTTCAGCGAGGCGAGGTCGCCGGAGCCGCCGTTGACGCAGGCCGACGCCTGGCCCTTGACCGGGACCATGGCCTGGTCGGGATGGTCGCGGTCGAGGGTGGCGGCGCCGACGTCGACGTGCTCCACCCGGAAGGACACCTTCACCCCCTCCCTGCCGTTGAGGAGGTTCGACGCCTGGGTGCGCTGCGCCGGCGGGATCCAGTTCAGCGCCTCGGTGACATCGTTGGCAGCCACCGCGCCGAGGAAGCCGCGCACCGCTCCCTCGGGACTGTCGTGACTGCCCGGACCGCCCGCGGGACCCCCACCGCAGGCGGCCAGCAGCGCCACCAGCGCGGTCGCCAGCGCCACGAGGAGCCGGAGCGGCGGCACCGTGGCCCTCCCGGATCAGCCGAGGATCGACGTCACCGGGATCGAGGGGGGCGGCAGCGACAGCGCACCGACACACACGTCGACCTCGGCGTCGGCGGCCTTGGCGAGCGGGAACACGACCTCCTCGTCGTCCAGCTCGGGCAGGTGCCGGGTGTAGCCACCGAGCACCTCGCCGGCGCGCAGCAGGATGACCCCCGCGTCCTCGCCGGTGGTGACCCGCACCGCGCCGTTGGCCCGCTCCCGGCGCAGGAACGAGAGCAGCGCGGGGAGGTCGACGAAGGAGCCGTGCATCCGGTCGAAGCGCTCCGGCATGTTGATCAGCTGGGCCAGCGCCAGGGTGATCTCCGGCCGGTAGGTGAGCACGGTGAGCTGATGCTCGTCCGCCGACCCCGGGGCGGACAGGGTCATGGTGTCGACCCGGCGGGTGGCGCCGTCGCCGACCGCGACCAGCCCGACCGCGGCGCCCTCGTAGAGGAGGGCGACCTGCACCCGGCTGCGACCGGCGTCGACGACCGCGCCGGTGTGGCGGCGCTCGGCGAGGAAGCGGACCAGGCGGCCCCCGTCGACGAAGGCCGAGGTGAGCTCGCCGAAGATCACCGCTCCGGACGGGATCGGGCAGGCCCGGATGATCCCCGCCGGGCCGAGCGCGCCGCCTCCGCGGCCGGTGGTGGGGGCGGCGCCGCCCTCCTGGACCCCGGCGCCCGCCTGGGCATCGCTCATCGCCATCTCCTGCTGCGCTCCTTGCTCGGGCGTCTCGGTGCCGGCCGGCTCGGCGGCCACCTCCACCGGCTGCTGCTCGTCACCGCGGGTTGCGAAGCTGCGCACCCGGTCGAGGATGTCGTCGGCCATCGAAGGTGCCCCTGTTGTCGCGGGATGGGCGGTTGTCCTCCCCGGAACCGGCATGCTAGCAGCCGGAGCCAACTCAGACGGCCCGGTGCCCCGCGGCGGCACCATAGGCGAGCACCGCGGCGGCCGCGTAGAGGGCCGGCACCAGGGCACCGTGGGCGATCACCCAGTCGGAGAGGCTGCGCAGCCCCACCCCGGCGCCGCCGCCCTCGACGTACGCCCCCGCCCACCAGCGGCCGGCCAGCGCGGCGGTGACGCAGAGCGCGGCGGCGATCACCCCCGCGGTGCGCGAGACCCCGCCGAGGAGGAGGCGCACGCTGACCCCGACCACGGCGGCGCAGAGCAGCGCGGCCAGGGCGGCGTCGACCCCCAGCCGCCGCTCCAGCTCGGCGCACACTGCGGCGGCCGCGAAGGCGGTGGCGCCGCCGCCGAGCACCGGCACCAGCAGCCGGAACCGCCCCTCGCGGAGGATCACCGGGTCGCCCGCCTCGGCGTGGAGGGCGATGCCGGCCCGGCGCAGCGCGATCCGCGAGCGGCGGCGCTCCCGGGCGAGCACCGCCTCGTCCTCGATCCGCCGGGCGCAGAAGGGGCAGAGGCCGGCCTCGTTCCGGCAGCTCGCGCAGAGCCCGCGTCCGCAGCCGGCGCAGCCGGTGACCGCCTCGCGATAGTGGAGCCTGCAGAGATCGGGAGTTATCGTCGGAAGGATTCTCCGCCTCCCGGCGGCGGGCGGCCGGGGGCTGCCGAGGTGTGACGGGGATGCCACCGATTCCGCGTATCATCCCGCCTGCCATGCCGCCGAGAGCCCGCCAGCGCCGCGACATCGGCACCCCGATCGACCGCAACCTCGCGCTCGAGCTGGTGCGGGTCACCGAGGGGGCGGCGATCGCCGCCTCGCGGTTCATGGGCCGCGATCTCCTCGACGAGGCCGAGCAGGCCGCCGTCGACTCGATGCGACGCAGCCTCGGCTACGTGGACATGGACGGGGTGGTGGTGATCGGCGAGGGCGAGAAGGACGACAACCCGATGCTCTACATCGGGGAGAACGTCGGCAACGGCAACCCGCCCACCGTGGACGTCGCCGTCGACCCCATCGACAGCGCCCGGCTGGTGGCCGGGGGCCTCCCCGGAGCGGTCTCCACGGTGGCGCTGGCGGAGCGCGGCGCGCTCTTCCACACCCACTGCTACTACATGGAGAAGCTGATCGTCGGGCCCCGCGCCCACAAGGTCATCGACATCACCGACACCGTGGCCAACAACCTGAAGCGGATCGCCCGGGCCGAGGGCCGCGACGTCGAGGACCTGACCGTGGTGGTCCTCAACCGTCCCCGCCACCAGCGCCTGCTCCGCGAGATCCGCGCCGCCGGGGCGCGGGTGAAGCTCATCCCCGACGGCGACATCGCCGCCGGGCTGTGGGCGGCGATGGAGCACCGCACCGGCATCGACGTCCTCTGGGGCATCGGCGGCGCCCCCGAGGGGGTGCTCGCCGCCTGCGCGGTCAAGGCGGTGGGTGGAGGCATGCAGGGCCGGCTGGCGCCCCGTGACGAGGGCGAGCGCGCGGTGATGCGTGCCGAGGGGAAGGACACCGGCGTTCTGACTCTCGACGACCTGTGTGGAGGAGAGAACGTGTTCTTCGCGGCGACCGGGGTGACCGACGGCGAGCTCCTCCAGGGGGTGCGCTTCGCCGGTCGAGGCGTGGTCAGCACCCACAGCGTGGTGATGCGCTCCTACTCGGGCACGGTGCGCTACATCGAGGCCACCCACGACATCGCCCGCCTCCGGGCCCGTGCGCCCATCGCCCCCGCCGGGCCCGGCCTCTGAGCATGCGCGCGCGCCTCGCCGTGCCCGCCCCGGAGCGTCCCGAGGAGCCGTCCGTCGACGGTGCCGCCCCCGCCGGCGCGCCCGACCTCTCCGCCACCGAGCCCGAGGCGGCGTCGTGGGACAATCGACCCCCGATGCCCAACTCCCCCCGCCCCGTCCCGAGGGGATGGTGCGGTGGTTCACCCCCGGGCTGAACGTCAAGCGCTGGCTGCTGCTGCTCTTCGCCGCCATCGTGCTGCTCAGCCTGGCCTTCGGCTACGCGCTGAAGGACGCCTACACCACCTTCGCCTTCCCCCGCTTCGTCGGCCCGCTGACCCTGCAGTTCATGCCCCGCTGGGCCCGGGCGGTGCTCTTCCTCGGGCTCGGCGTCAGCGTGGCCGGGTTCGCGTTCTACCGGCTGGGCCGGTCGATCCTCGGCCCCTTCCTCCCGCTGGCGTCGTCGACCGGCAGCGGCGTGGTCGAGCAGATCTACACCCACCGTCTCCTCGCCAAGGGGCCGCGGCTGGTGGCGATCGGCGGGGGCACCGGGATGAGCTCGATGCTCCGCGGCATCAAGAAGTACACCGGGAACATCTCCGCGATCGTCACCGTCGCCGACGACGGCGGCTCCAGCGGCCGGCTCCGCACCGAGTACCAGGTGCTGCCCCCGGGCGACTTCCGCCAGTGCCTCACCGCCCTGGCGGAGACCGAGCCGCTGATGACCAGCCTCTTCTCCCACCGCTTCACCGGTGAGGGGTCGCTGAGCGGCCACTCCTTCGGCAACCTCTTCATCATGGCGATGGCCGAGATCACCGGCGACTTCGAGCACGCCCTCCAGGCCTCGGGACGGGTTCTGCGCGTGCGTGGCCAGATCATGCCGAGCACCCTCCAGGACGTGGTCCTGTGCGCCAACGCGGGCGGCGAGATCCGCATCGGCGAGTCCCGCATCCCCCAGGGGGCCGGGCCGATCGACCGGGTCTTCCTCGACCCGCCGTCGCCCCAGATCAACCCCGAGGCCGAGATCGCCATCCTCGACGCCGAGCTGATCGTGGTCGGCCCCGGCTCGCTCTACACCTCGATCCTCCCCAACCTGCTGGTGGACGGACTGGTGGAGGCGCTGCGGGCCTCCCCGGCGGTCAAGGTGTACGTGTGCAACGTCGCCACCCAGCCGGGCGAGACCACCGGCTTCACCGTGAGCGAGCACCTCGACGCCATCGAGAGGCACGTCGGCGGCAACCTGTTCGACTACGTGATCTGCAACAGCAACCACGGGCTTCCCCTGCCCCCCTCGGCGGTCGAGGCCGGCATCACCCGGGTCACCTTCGATCGCGAGAAGGCCTCACGGCGTCCGGTGCACTTCATCCTCGCCGACGTGGTCTCGCCGCGGATCTCGACGCACCACGACCCCGAGAAGCTCGCCCGGGTGATCATGAAACGGGTCTGGCGCTAGCTCAGGCGGAAGCGAGCCATCAAGGGGCACCGATCCATGGGTGAGGGGTGTGGCGCCGCTAGCGACAGGGCTCGTCCCGGACGGGTACAGTTGTTCAAAATGCGTTGCGGTGCTTACAATTCCGCGCCGTGCCATCAGCTATCGGAGACATCGGAACATGAGTGTCATCACGCGCGACGTGCTTGCCGAGCGGCTGGCCGACTGGGTGCGCTCCAACGACGGCGAGATGTCGATGGTGGCGGCCCGGGACGAGGTCAAGTGGTTCTTCGACACCCTCGCCACCTCGCTCGCGACCGGTGACGAGGTGCGCATCCACGGGTTCGGCACCTTCAGGACCGCGCAGCGCGCGGCTCGGGTGGGCCGCAACCCGCGCACCGGTGAGACCGTCCAGGTGGCGGCGCGCCGGGTGGCGCGGTTCAGTCCCAGCACCACCCTGGCGGCGTCGCTGAAGGAGACCGCCAAGGCCCCCGCCAAGAAGAAGGCGAAGAAGGCCTAGCCCGAGCCCGAGCCCGCCTCGTGGTGGCGCACCTCCTGGTGCGCCTCCACGTCGCCGGCGGGGTCGAGGTGGACGACCACCTCGGCGAGCCCCTCGATGCGGTGGAACAGTTCGTGGCGCACCTGCTCGCCGAGGGCGTGCGCCCGTGACACGGTCTCGTCGGGGGGCACCGCGAGCACCAGTTCGGCGCGCATCCTCCGGCCCGTCCAGCGGGCCCTGACGTCCGAGACGGAGACCACCCCCGGGGCGGCCGCGGCCACCTCCTCGATGGTTGCCAGCAGCGAGGCGTCGGCCTCGTCGAGGAGGCGGGCGGTGACGTTGCGAGCGGTGTCGAGGGCCACCACCGCGATCACCGCGGTGAGCACCAGGCCGGCGACGGGGTCGAGCACGGGCATCCCCGCCCAGGCCCCGGCGACGCCGACCGCCGCCCCCAGCGAGGCCAGCCCGTCGATCCTCGAGTGCTGGCCGTCGGCCACCAGCGACATGCTCCGCAGCCGCCGGCCCATCACCGTCTTGTAGCGCGCCACCGCCTCGTTGCCGGCGAAGCCGACCAGCGCGGCGGCGAGCGCGATCCCGGGGTGGGACAGCGGCGACCGGTGGAGCAGGTGCTCGATCGACGTCACCCCCGACGCGATCGCGCTGCCGAGGATGAGGAGCAGGACGACGACGCCGGCGAGGTCCTCGCCGCGGTGGTAGCCGTAGGGGAAGCGGCGGGTGGGCGCCCGGTTGCTGAGCAGGAAGGCGCCGGCCAGGGCGACGGTGGTGAACACGTCGCCGAGGTTGTGGAGGCCGTCGGCGAGCACCGCCGCGCTGCCCGACAGCGCCGACACCGCCAGCTCGGAGGCGGACACCAGCGCGAGCGCCACCGAGGCGATCCCCAGGGTGCGCAGCGCCCCCGGGGTGGTGGCCGCCGGCCGGCCGTGGACGTGGCCGTGACCGCCCGCCTCCGGCTGCGCGTCCTCGTGGGCGTGCTCGTCGTGGGGGCCGTGCTCGTCGTGATCCGGATGGTCGTGGCCGTGCCCACTCTGCTCCACCGCGCCATCCTACTTTCCGGCGCCGCCGGGCTCGGGCCGGGTGTGGCGGGGGTGCCGCGCTTGGCATGATGACCTCCGCCCCGTGAGCCAGCCCCATCCCTGCGCCGCGCCCGCGTGAGGCCCGCGCTCGCCGCCGTCCTCGGCACCACCGCTCTCGCCGCCGTGGTGGCGGCGGGCTCCTGGCGGCTGTCCGCGGCGGTGCCCCCGCTCCGCGCCGAGGTGCGCCTCCCCGCCACCGCGCTGAGCGTCGCCGGCGACCCGCCGGCGCCGGTCACCCTCCCGTCCGGGGGCAGCCTGGTGGTGGAGGCGGCGAGCGCCGGAGCCGTCCCCGCCCGGCTCGCGGCGCAGGACGCCGAGGTGGTGCGCCCGATCGGCTCGGTGGCCAAGACGATGACCGCCCTGGCGGTGCTCGCCGCCCACCCGCTCGGCGCCGAGGAGGAGGGGCCGGTGCTCACCATGACCGCGGACGACGTCGCGCTCTTCCGCGACGCGCTCGCGGTCGACGGCTCGTCGCTGCCGGTGACCGCCGGCCAGCGGCTCAGCGAGCGCCGGTTGCTGCTCGGGCTGATGCTGCCCTCGGCGAACAACCTCGCCGAGACCCTGGGCCGCTGGGTCTCGGGCAGCCACGACGCCTTCGTGGTCCGGCTCAACGCCCTCGCCGCCACCCTGGGGATGGCCTCGACCCACTTCGACGACCCCAGCGGCTTCAGCCCGCGCACCGTCTCCACCGCCGCCGACCTGGTGCGGCTGGGCCGGGCGGCGCTCGGCGTCCCCGCCCTGGCCCGGATCGTGGCCACCACCGAGGCGCCCTTCGACGTCGGCATCACCCTCCACAACCTCGACAGCCTGCTGACCTCGGTCCCGGGCTGGCTCGGGGTCAAGACCGGCGAGACCCCCTCGGCGGGCGGCTGCCTGCTGTTCGCCGCCCGGCGCAGCCTCGGCGACGCCGCCGAGCCGGTCACCGTGGTCGGCGCCGTGCTCGGCCAGCCGCACCTCGCCGAGGCGCTGAGCGCCGCCCGGAGCGCGGTGGAGAGCGGCTACGCCGGCTATCGGGCGGTGCGCCTGGCCGACCTCGACCCCGGCGTCCGGGGCAGGGTCGTCGCCCCCTGGGGGACGGCGCGGCACTGCTGCTCGCGCCCGGCGACGGCGACACCCTGGCGCTCCGGCCCGGCACCACCGTCGAGCTGGTGGCGGTGACCCTCCCCCTCGGCGACCGGCTCGGCGCCGGCGACACCGTGGCCCGGCTCGAGGCCCGCAGCGGTGGCGCGATGCTGGCGCGCTGGCGGGTGATGGCGGCATCGCCGCTCGGTCCGGCACCGGTGCTCTGGCGGCTTTTCGAGCGCCGCTGACGGGGGATCGAGAGCAGGATCTCGCTGCAACCGCGGGCGGCTTCGGGTACCGTTGCGCCCGCGACCAGCAACTCGGACGATCAGGCGGGAGGTCAGACCATGCGCGTCGGCATTCTCACCGGCGGGGGTGATGCTCCCGGCCTCAACGCCGCCATCCGTGCCGTGGCCACGCTGACCCATGCGAACGGTGGCAGTGTGGTGCAGGTGCGCGACGGCTGGAGGGGACTGGTGGGTGACGGCGACCTGGTCGAGATGGAGCCGAGCGCCTTCGACGGCATCCTCAACATCGGCGGCACCATCCTCGGCAGCTCCCGCACCAACCCGATGAAGATGGAGGGCGGGGTCGAGGCCTGCCTGCGCAACATCGAGCGCGCCGGCCTCGACGCGCTGGTCGCGATCGGCGGCGACGACACCCTGAGCGTCGCCCGACGGCTCGCCGCCGAGGGCGGCCCGGTGGTCGGCTGCCCCAAGACGATGGACAACGACCTCTCGGTCACCGAGTACTGCATCGGCTTCGACACCGCGGTGAGCATCGTCGCCGAGTTGCTCGACCGGGTGCGCACCACCGCCACCTCCCACCACCGCACCGTGGTGATGGAGGTGATGGGCCGAGACACCGGCTGGGTGGCGCTGGACGGCGGCATCGCCGGCGGCGCCGACTTCATCCTCATCCCCGAGTTCCCGCCCCACCTCGACGAGCTGGTCGAGCACGTGCAGGCGCGCTTCGCCTCGGGGAAGCGCCACAGCCTGATCATCGCGGCCGAGGGCACCGAGATGCCCGAGCTGGGTGGCCGCGAGGACACCGGCGGCGAGCGCGACGCCTTCGGCCACGTCCGCCTCTCCAAGCGCGGCGTCGCCGAGCGCCTCGCCGAGGCGATCGAGGAGCGCACCGGCAAGGAGACCCGTTCGGTCGCCCCCAGCTACATCCAGCGCGGTGGCACCCCCACCGCGTTCGACCGCATCTGGGCCACCCGCTGCGGCACCGTCTCCTACGACCTCGCCGAGAGGAGGGCCTTCGGCCAGATGCCCGTGGTGCGCTGCGGCCGGGTCGACACCGCCCCCATCGCCGACGTCGTCGCCGAGCAGCGCCTGGTGCCCCGCGGGCTCTACGAGATGACGCAGGCGTTCCGCTGAGGGGCTCCGGCCTTCGTCCCTCGTAGGGCGCGGCTGGCCGGCGACGGCGTCAGGGGGACGGCGGCGATCGCTCGCGATCGACTCGCCTCGGATCTCGCCGCGGGGTATACGGCTCGATACGCCCCCCTGATCGCCGTCGCCCGTCCATCCGCTGCGCCGAGTGACACGCCGTCGTCAGCGGCCACTGTGGGCTGAGAGGTGCGGCCACGGGCGGGCTGACGGGCGGTGCGGCCGGGTGCGGCGGCCGGCCACGCCGTGGTTACCAGGCGGAGTCGGTGCGCTCGGCTGCGGCGCGGAGGGCTGCGACGGCCTCGGCGGTGTGGTCCCTGAGGTCGGCGGCGATGCGGAGGGTCTCGAGCCGGTCCTTGGCGGCGACCAGCTCGATCTCGTGGAGGCCGAGGTGGGGCTTCACCGCAGGAGTGCCCGAGTACTTCTCCAGCTGCTCCCGGAAGCGCTGACGCAGCAGCCGCGGGGCCAGCTCCCCCGCCTTCACGGCGAGCCCGGCCCCACCGCGGGCAGGACCCAGGCGAAGGCGGTACGCGATCCGCCCCGCCCTGGCGCACTGCTCGCAGCGCCCGTGACGCTCATCCGGAATCTCCGGCCGCTTCAGGCACACCCGGCACATGGCCGGAGGATAGCGCCCGACCACCCGCAGCGTCGGGTCCCCCCCGAGCCACGCTCTCGGCCCCCAGCGAGCCGGGGTGCGACGTCGAGCCGCATCACCCAGCGGGTGGACGGGCGATGGCGCTCGGCGGGGCGTAGCGAGCCGTATACCCCCGCGGCGAGCTCCGAGCCGAGTTCGATCGCGCAGCGATCGCCGGCGTCCCCGCCGACCGCCGTCGCCCGGCCAGCCGCGCCCATGGTGAGCGACTCTCCAACGAAGCCAACCCGTGCGAGGCTTTTGTTGACAAACATACTCCTGCGTCTTAGGATGTTCCACATGAATGTCGAGGTTCGTGCCGTCGGTCTCCGGGGGATGCGTGAGAAGCATGGCCTCACCCAGCGCGAGCTGGCCCGCCGCCTCGGGGTCACCCAGAACTACATCCCGGCCCTCGAGGCGGGCACCCGCAATCCCGGGCCCAAGCTGCGCCAGTCGCTGATGCAGCTCTTCCAGTGCGATTTCGAGGACCTGTTCCAGGTCGTCATGGTCAATCCCGTGGACAAGCAGGAGCAGGTGCTCCGGCCCGAGGGCAAGGTCAGGACGGGCTGACCCAGCCCGCTGCCTACAATCGGCCGCCATGAGCTGCGACCGGCTCCTCCTCGAGGGGATGGAGTTCTACGGCTATCACGGCGACATCGAGGCGGAGCGGGCGCTGGGCGGGCGCATCGAGGTCGACGTCGAGGTGCGTGCCGACCTGAGCGTGGCGGGCCGCAGCGACGCCCTCGAGGACACCCTCGACTACGTGCGCTGCTTCCAGCTGGTCCGCGACATCGTCGAGAACCGCCAGTACCACCTCCTCGAGGCGCTCGCCGAGGCGATCGCCGGGGTGCTCCTGGAGCAGCGCCACGCCCAGGGGGTCCGGGTCCGGGTGGCGAAGACGCCGCCGGTGCGGGGTGGCTTCGACCGCTTCGCGGTGGTCATCGAGCGGGAGCGCCCCGCCGGGTGAGCGGCAGCTGCGTCCACTTCGACTGCACCGCCGGGGCGGGCGGGGACATGCTCCTCGCCGCCCTGCTCGACGCCGGCTGCCCGATCGAGCCGGTGGCTGCGGCGGTCCGTGCCTGCGGTGTCGACGAGGTCGAGATCGGCGTCACCGAGACCCTCCGCGCCGGGCTGCGCGGGCTGCTGCTCGGCGTCGAGGTCCGGGGCACCCCGCGCCGCCGCGGGCTCGGCGAGTGCCTCGAGGCGATCGCCGCCGCCGGCCTCCCCGCCCGGGTCGAGGGCTGGGCGTCGACCGCGCTGCGCCGGCTCGGCGAGTGCGAGGCACGCCTCCACGGCATCGCGGTCGAGCGCGTCGAGCTCCACGAGCTGGGTGCGGTCGACACCCTCGTCGACGTCGTCGGGGTGTGCACCGCCCTCCACGAGCTGGGCGCGACCGAGGTGCTCTGCTCGCCGCTCCCCGCCGCGCCCGGCAGCGTGGCCACCGAGCACGGCCTCCTTCCCCTCCCCGCACCCGCCACCCTGGCGCTGCTCGCCGAGGCGCGGGCCCCGATCCGCCCGGGGGTGCCCGGGGTCGAGCAGGTGACCCCCACCGCGGCGGCGCTGCTCACCACCGTCGCCCGCTTCGCCAGCCCGGCGATGCGGCTGCGCGCGGTCGGCCACGGCGCGGGCAGCCGCGACGACCCGCGGCGGCCCAACCTGGTCCGCTGCTGGGTCGGCGACGCCGAGGGCCGGGAGGCGGACACGCTCGCCGGCTTCGACGACGCCTGCGTCGAGCTGCGCACCAACCTCGACGACGCCGCGCCCGCGGTGGTCGCCGACCTGGCCGCGCGGGTGCTCGCCGCGGGGGCGCTCGACGCCTGGGTGGCGGCGGTGACGATGAAGAAGGGCCGCCCCGGGCACGTGCTCCACGCCCTGGTGCCGGCCGGCGCCGAGGCCGCTGTCGCCGCGCTGCTGCTGGTCGAGGGGCCCACCCTGGGGGTGCGCGCCACTCCGGCGCCGCGGATGGTCGCCGAGCGCGACGTGCTGGCGTTCGCATCGCCGCTGGGCGAGGTGCGGGTGAAGCGCAAGCTGGTCGGGGGCCGGGTCGTCGACGCCCGGCCCGAGCTCGACGACTGCCTCCGGCTCGCCGCCGCCACCGGGCGGCCGCTCCACCTCGTCATCGACGCCGTGAGCGCCGCCGCGCGCGCCGAGATGATCCGGTGAGCGCGGTGATCATCGACGGACGCGCCGTCGCCGACCTCATCGAGGAGGAGGTGCGGCAGCGGATCGCCGCCCTCGTCGCCACCGGGGCGCCTCCGCCCGGCCTCGAGGTGGTGCTGTGCGGCGACGACCCCGCCTCCGCGACCTACGTCGCCGGCAAGTCGCGGGCCAGCGCCCGGGTCGGCATCCGCTCCGTGGTCCACACCCCGCCGGCGTCGAGCAGCACCGAGGACCTGCTCGCCCTGGTCGAGCGCCTCGGCGCCGACGAGGCCGTCGACGCCATCCTGGTGCAGCTGCCGCTCCCCGCCCACGTCGACGCCGACCGCATCCTCGACGCGGTGGCGCCGGACAAGGACGTCGACGGCTTCCACCCGCGCAACCTGGGGCTGCTCGCCGAGGGCCGCCCGCGGATCGCCCCCTGCACCCCGGCGGGCTGCATGGAGCTGCTCCGGCGCCACGAGGTGCCGGTGCGCGGGGCCCGGGCGGTGGTGGTGGGGCGGTCGGTGATCGTCGGCCGTCCGATGGCGCTGCTCCTGCTCGGCGCCGACGCCACCGTCACCGTCTGCCACTCGCGCACCCGCGACCTCGCCGCGGTCTGCCGCGAGGCCGACATCCTGGTGGCGGCGGTCGGCCGGCCGGCGCTCGTCGACGCGTCCCACGTCAAGCCCGGGGCCTGCGTCATCGACGTGGGCATGAACCGGGTCGACGGCCGGCTGGTCGGTGACGTCGACCGGGCCTCGGTGGAGCCGGTGGCCGGCTGGCTCACCCCGGTGCCGCGCGGGGTCGGCCCGATGACGATCGCGATGCTGATGCGCAACGCCGTCGACCTCGCCGAGGCGCACCGCCGGTCACGCTGACCCGGTTGGGGTTCGTGGCGTGCGTGACGAGCGTTGCTTGAGCGATCAACGGAACGCGTGGCCGAACCATGCACAAGTGGAACGGTCCCGGTATGCTGAGTTCGATGAGGGGGCTGAGGGGACGCCATCGACGGTCGTCTGCGATCGCGGCCGCCCTCGGCCTGCTGGTGCTGGCATCCTCGACCGCGGTCGTGGTCGCGCTCGTCCGCCACCGTCCTCCGCCGGTGGTGGTGGTGGGCACCCGACCGCTGACCGCCGCCCCCAGCGGGGTGGCGCGCGCCGGCCAGGCGACCACCCCGGTGAGCGATCCGAGCGCCGCCGCCGACATCACCCCGGCGCCGCCACCCAGCTCCGGTCCCCGCCCGCACAGCACGGTCCGGGTCGACGAGACCACCGTCTCGGTCAGCGTGCCGGTCGGGACCAGGCTCGAGGTCCGGCTCCACGGCACCCCCGCCGACCGCTGGCGCGAGCCCGAGCTCAGCGGCGCCCCGGTGCTGCGGCGGGTCTCCGCCTCGGCGACCCCGGACGGCGACGCCACCGCCACCTTCGAGGCGGTGACGGCGGGCGACGGGTTCATCGTGGTCGAGCGTTCGACGACCTGCTCATCGGGTCCGACCGGCGGGATCTGCGCGGTCGCGGCGCGGCGGATCAGCGTCACCGTCACCGGCTAGGAGCGGGCCGGCCGGGGGCGGGAGGGGGCGGTGCCTACAATGGCCACCCGATGCCGCCGAGCTACCGAGAGAGCCTGGACTGGCTGACCGCCACGGGATCGCGCGGCATCCGCCCCGGTCTGGAGCGCGTCAGCGCACTGCTGGAGCGCCTGGGGAACCCCCAGGCCGGCCTGCGGGGTGCCCTCGTGGCCGGGACCAACGGCAAGGGCTCGGTGTGCGCCATGGTCGAGTCCGCCTGCCGCGCCGCCGGGCTCAGCACCGTGATGCTGGTCAAGCCGCACCTGCGCTCCTACCGCGAGCGGGTGGTGATCGACGGTCAGCCGGTCAGCCCCAACGGGTTCGCCCGGCTCGTCGACCGGCTCCGGCCGGCGGTGGAGGCGGTGGAGCCGGAGGTCGGCCCCCCCACCCAGTTCGAGATCCTCACCGCCCTGGGGATCCTCGCCGCCGCCGACCGGCGCCCGGACGTGCTCATCTGCGAGGTCGGCCTCGGCGGCCGGCTCGACAGCACCAACGTGCTCGATCTCGGGGTGGCGGTGATCAGCTCCGTCGCCCTCGACCACGCCGACCGCCTGGGGACCACCATCGCCGAGATCACCGCCGAGAAGGCGGGGATCATCAAGGCGGGCAACGACGTGGTCACCGGCGCCACCGGCGAGGCGCTGGCGGTGATCCGCGAGCGGGCCGCGGCGGTGGGGGCGGAGCGGCTGCTCGCCCTCGGCGGCGAGGTGCGGGTCACCGGCCGCAGCCTGGGGCTGGAGGGCGTCGAGGCCGAGATCGCGGTCGGCGACGACCAGGCCACCCTGCGCATCCCCCTGCTCGGCCTCCACCAGGCGGAGAACGCCGCGGTGGCGCTGGCGACCTGCGCGATGCTGAACGGGCGGGGGGTGACCCTCGACCTCGAGGCGGTGCGCCGCGGCCTGGCGACGGTGCGCTGGCCGGCGCGGCTGCAGTGGCTTCCCACCGTCCCGCCGCTGCTCGTCGACGGTGCCCACAACCCCGCCGCCGTCGAGGCGATCGTGCCCACGGTCCGCGAGGTGGTCGGCGACCGGCCCCTCGTCGCCCTGGTCGGAGTCATGGCCGACAAGGACGTCGCCGGGATCATCGAGGCGCTGCGCCCCCTGGCCCCCATCCCCGTGTTCACCCAGGCCGGCACCCCCCGCGCCGCCCGGGCGATCGACCTCGCCCGGCTGTGGGGCCACGGCGCCCGGGCGATCAGCTCACTGCCGGATGCGCTCACCGCCGCGCGGATGCTCGCCGGAGACGAGGGCGTGGTGCTGATCTGCGGATCGATCTACCTCGCCGGCGACGTGCTCGCCCTGCTCGACGCCGGAGACGACTGAGCCGGGACCCGTCAGTGCAGGTTCGGGGGCGGGTTGCCACCCGACTGGGCACCGCCCTGCTGGGAGGGGCCGCCGGCCGCGGGCGGCGGGGCTCCCGCGCCGCTGGGGGCGCCGGGTGCCGGGTTGCCGCTCGATGCCGGCTGGCCGCTGCCGGCAGGCTGGCCGTTGGGGGGCGGTCCGTTCAGCGCCGGCTGCTGGTGCGCCTGCTTGGCCTGCTGCTGCTGCTGCTGCTGCTGCTGCTCGCGCTGCTGGCGGGCCTTCTCCTGCGCCCGCTGCTGCTGCTCGGTCAGGTCGTCGACCGCTCCCGCCGCCGTCGTCCTCACACCCTCGGCGTGACGCGCCAGCGTCGCCCCGGTCTGCGGCACCAGCCGCAGCGAGGAGAGGTGGAGGATGGTGGGGCTGATGTCGTCGAGCCGCTGGATGACCAGCGCGAGGTTGTCCATCCCGGTCAGGTCGGGAACCCCGGCCAGACCCTGGGGCGTGCCCGCCACCGCGGCGGTCCGCACCGGGTCGGAGACCAGCTCCACGCCACCAGGGCGCCCCGCGGAGGCGCCGCTGAGGCGGAGGTGACCGGCCGCGCCGCTCGCGTTGGCGTGGGCCGGCGTGGGCAGGATCGGCGAGCCGGCGACCACCGCGGTGGCCACGGCCACCCCGCCGACACCGGTGACGGCGAGCTTGCCGATCGCATGGGGGGCGTGGGAGACGCCGTCGCGAAGGCGCTGGGGGAGCTTCCAGCCGAGGCGCAGCAGCCCGAGGCCGATGATGAAGCCGCGCGCCGGCGCCCGGAAGGCGGTGTTGCGCAGCTCGTCCTCGGTCTGGCGGCAGACGTGGCAGCCGCCGAGGTGCTCCTGCACCCGGCCGCGATCGCCGCTGGGCAGGGTGCCCTCGATCAGCTCCGCGATCGCCTCGCCCATCTCCTGGCAGACCGCCGGCACGTTGCGGCGGGCGACCATCATGGTCACGAAGGCGGAGCGGAAGCGCTTGCGCGCCCGGCAGTACCACAGCCGGGCGACCGGAACGGGCACGTCGAGCGCCGCGCTGATCTCCTCGTAGGTGCGGTCCTCGAGGGCCCGCATCGTCAGCGCCTGGCGGTAGTGGGTGGGCAGCGTCGCCGCCACCCGGCGCACCAGCGCCTGGAGCTGGCTGCGGAGCAGCGCCTCCTCGGGGTCGCCGTCGCCGCCGGCGGGCGCCTCGATCTCGAGGCCACCGTCGGCGAGGGTGGAGAGGGGCAGCTGAGCGTGCTTCTGGCGGGCGAGCTCGTTGAGGCACTCGTTGCGCGCGATGCGCAGCAGCCAGGCCTGGAATGCGCCCGGGGAGCGAACGTCGCCCACCCGCGCGAACGCCTTCATCATCGCGGTCTGGGCCAGGTCCTCCGCCCTCGCAGGGTCGGAGAAGAACCGGCCCGCGTACCGTTGGACCATCGGCCGCACCTGAGCGGCAAGCTCGCTGATCGCGTCCTGGTCGCCGGCCTGGGACCGGGTCACCAGAGTGCCGTCGATGAGCGCAACGCCAGCGCTGGTCATTCCACGCCCTTTCTCATTCCACCTCGCCGCCCGACCCTACCACACCGGTCGGGGCGACAGGGACTTCTCTACGGGGGGACAGCTGTGAGGGAGCCATCCATGTGCGAGGGACACCCCATCCCTCGCAGTGAGAACGGTAACGCACGCCGAGGGTTTCGCCAAGTCCGGACTCGTCCGCCGCCGCCGGCGGGAGCGCGAGGGGAACGATCCCTCCGGGGACACGGCGTGCGCGCCCCCCAACCGTTTTGAAGACGGCGGAGCCCACCTGGACCCATGCGCCCCCAGGCCGGCGGCCGGCCGTGAGACTAGCCAACCAGGACAGCGTCGAGCTCGGTCTTCAGGCTGGTCTTGGGGCGGTACCCCACCAGCCGCTTCTCGGCCTTGCCGCCGACGAAGAGCAGGAGGGTGGGGATGCTCATCACCCCGAACTGGCCGGGGACGACCGGGTTGGCGTCGACGTCGAGCTTGGTGATCTTGATCCTTCCCTCGTACTCGCCCGCGAGCTCCTCGACGATCGGGGCGATCATCTTGCAGGGGGAGCACCAGGTCGCCCAGAAGTCGACGAGCACGGGGATGCTCGAATCGAGCACCTCCGCCTGGAAGTTGGCGTCGGTGACGGTGAGGGGTTCGGCCATGTGGGTCTCCTGGGGCAGGCTCGCGGTGCCTGCCGCGTGGCTGGTGGCTAGTCGCCGGTCTTCGCGGCGGTCGTGGGCGCCGAGGCACCGTCCGACGAGCTCTTCGACGGCCCGGAGGCGGTGGAGGTGATCGCCGCCCCATCGCCGCCGCCCGAGCCGCGCGAGTCGGTCTTGTAGAAGCCGCTGCCCTTGAAGACGATGCCCGCGGGGAAGAAGAGCCGCCGTGCCTTCTTCCCGCACTCGGGGCACTCGGCGACCGGCTCGTCGGACATGCGCTGGACGGCATCGAACTCGTGGCCGCACTCGCAGCGATATCCGTAGGTCGGCACGTCGGGCGTCTCCTCAGGCTGGCGGGTCGGAGCGGGTGTCGTCACGGGCCGCTCCCGCCCGTGTCCTGGGGCCATCGTATCCGTGGCCCGGGGCGACGAAACTCGCCCTGTCAGTTCTCCCAGGGGGCACCGCGGGCGGCCGCACCGGCCCCGTCGACGCGTCGCGAGGGGAGGTCGCCCGCGGCGATCAGCCGGGCGAGGTCGTTGCCCAGCTCGGGGATGCGGACCCGGCGCCGCTCGTCCCGCAGGAACCGGCGCACCGCCACGCCGATCAGCTCGCTGCGGCTGAGCGGCGACGCCTGGGTGTGCTCGTTGAGGAGCTCGAGGACGTCCTCGTCGATGAATACGGAGATTCGCCGGCCCATGCGCCTGAATGTAGCGCACCCTTCGTGTCGGCCGCGCGTCCCGGTCTCGCGCGGCGGCGGCTCAGAGGGGGGAGAGCACCAGCCCGGTCGGCACCTTGGGATAGAAGTAGGTGGACTTCTGGGGCATGGTCTCGCGGGCGTCGGAGACCGCGATGATCTCCCCGGTGGTGCAGCCGTTGAGGCAGACCGCCAGCGCGGCGGTGCCCGCGGCCACGCTCTCCTCGGCGTCGTCGACGCTGCGGGTGTAGGCCAGGGCGCCGCCCGCCACCGCGTCGGCGCTGAGCCCGCAGGCGCGCTCCAGGATCAGCTCCTGGAGGACCGAGACGTCGAGGGCGGCGCGCGGGGAGGCGCCGGCGCGGCGCGGGGCGAGGAGGAGGAAGGCGCCGTCCAGCCCGGCCACGGCGAGGGCGTGCTCGCCGTCGCGGTGACGGCGGGCGGCGTCGACGGCCTCCGCCAGGCTGGCCGCCGGCTCCGCCTCGAAGGCGCCGTCGAGCCGGGCGAGCAGGTCGGCGACGCGGTCCGGCACCCCGGCGGCGGGACGCACCAGCCGGTGGGTGGGCAGCACCTCGATGCTCGGGTCCCCGGCGGCGCAGAGGTGGAGCAGGGTCATGCCGAAGTCGGCGCCGGGAGCCGCTCCGGGCTCGGCCGCGCGGCGCTCGGCGGCGTAGGTGGCCGCGGTCTCGAAGCGGTGATGGCCGTCGGCGATGTACAGCCGGCTCGACCCCAGCGCCTCGAGCACCGCGCCCATCCGGGCGGGGTCGTCGACCACCCAGAGACGGTGGTGCTCGGGGCCGGCCTCGCCCTCGGTGGTGGCGGCGGCGTCGGGGTCACGCGCGGTCGCCGCCGCCATCGCCTCGTCGATGCCCGGGGCGGTGTCCCAGAGCGCGAAGACCGCGCTGGTCTGCATCCGGGTGGAGCGCATCAGCGCGAGACGGTCCTCCTTGGGGCCGCGCAGGGTGCGCTCGTGGGGGAGCACGGCGGCCTCGTCCCAGGGCAGCGCGGGGGTGCGCAGGTAGAGCCCGCGCCGGGTGCGGCGGCTCCCGTCCTCGGCGACGAACTCGTGGTCGGCCACGTAGACGGCGGCGCGGGGGTCGCGGCGGAGGATGCCGAGCTCGAGCCAGGCGGCGAGATGGCCGGCGGCGCGGGTGTAGCGGTCCTCGGCGCCGGGGCGGTCGCCGGGCTCGTCGCGGCCGTAGTCGATCCGCACGATGTTCCGCGGGTCGCGGGCGAGGAGGCGCTCGCGCTGCTCCGGGGAGATCACGTCGTACGGGGGCGCGAGGGCGCCGCCGAGCTCGACCTGACCGGGGTCGAAGCGCACCCCGCGGAGCGGCGCCAGGCTGCTCAGAGCTGGACTTCCCGGACCGACTGGAGACCGACGGTCGCCTCCATCTCGCGCAGGACCTCGGCGGACACGTGGTCGTCGACCTCGACATAGAAGAAGGCGTGCCCGCGTGGCTGGTCGCGACCGAGGCCGAAGTTGGCGATGTTGATGTCGTGCCGGGCGAGGTGGGTGGAGATGCCGGCGATGACCCCCGGCAGGTCGCGGTTGGCGCCCACCAGGTAGCGGCCCTCCGGCCGCATCCGCACCCTGTAGCCGTTGATCCGGGTGATCCAGGCCTCGCCCTCGAGCTGGGTGCCGGCGATCGACAGCCGGTCGCCCCCGACCACCTCGAGGAGCATCGAGTTGGCGTAGTCGACGGCGCGGCTGCTGCGGCTCTCGCCGACCTCGATGCCGTGCTGCCGGGCCACGGTCCGGGCGTTGATGGGGTTGATCCGGGTCTCGGTGAAGCGGGCGAGCAGCCCGCGCAGCGCCTCGGCGGTGAGCACCGTGGTGTCGCGGTCGGCGAGCTCGCCGGTGTAGGAGCAGACCACCTCGCTCACCTGGCCGGCGCCCATCTGGGCGGCCAGGGTCCCCATCTGGTGGGCGAGGTGGAGGTAGGGCTGGAGCGCCGCCATCTCCTCGGGGAGGATCACCGGGGCGTTGACCGCGTAGCGGGCGGCGCCGCCGGAGAGCACCGCCACGATCTGGTCGGCGACGTCGTAGGCGACGTTGACCTGGGCCTCGTGGGTGCTGGCGCCGAGATGGGGGGTGAGCAGCACCCGGGGGGCGTGGAGCAGCGGGTGGTCGGCGGCCGGCGGCTCCCTGGTGAAGACGTCGATCGCGGCGCCGGCGATCTCCCCCGCGTGCAGGGCGGCGGCGAGCGCCTCCTCGTCGACGATCCCGCCGCGGGCGACGTTGATGACCCGGGCGGTGGGCTTCATCGCGCGCAGCTGCTCGGCGCCGATGATCCCCCGGGTCGTGTCGTTGAGCGGGGTGTGCACGCTGAGCACGTCGGACTGGCGGACCAGGGTGTCGAGGTCGACCAGCTCCACCCCGGCCTGCTCGGCGCGCTCGGGGGTGACCAGCGGGTCGTGGGCGATGACCCGCATCAGCAGGCCCTGGGAGGCGGCGCGGGCCACCTCGAAGCCGATCTTCCCCAGCCCGAGCAGCCCCAGCGTCTTCTCGCGGAGCTCCATCCCCATGAACTTCGACCGCTCCCAGCGCCCGGCGTGGAGCGACTGGTCGGCGGGGGCGACGTTGCGTGCCAGGGCGCACATCAGCGCCACCGCGTGCTCGGCGGCGGCGATGGTGTTGCCGGTCGGGGCGTTGAGCACCAGCACCCCGTGGCGGGTGGCGGCGTCGATGTCGATGTTGTCGACGCCGACGCCGGCGCGGCCGACCACCCTGAGGCTGGTGCCGGCGGCGAGCACCTCGGCGGTGACCTTGGTCTCGCTGCGCACCACCAGGGCGTCGTAGCCGGGGATGCGCTCGATCAGCTCCTCGCGGCTCAGCCCGGTGGCGACGTCGACCTCGCCGGCGGCGCGGAGCCGCGCGACCCCGTCCTCGGCGATCGGGTCGGCGACCAGGATCCGGCAGGTGCCGAGGGGCAGCTGGGTCACCGAACGCGCCTCGGCGGTGGTCATCGGCCGGCGCCCGCGGGCTCGGGAGCCGCCTCGGTGCCGCGCACCACCCGCTGCGCCGCCGCCACCGTCAGCCCCACCCGGCTGAGCAGGCCGTGGTCGGCCAGCCCCTGCTCGACGGTGGCGAGGATGGAGTAGGCGTCGCGCTCCTCGACGAAGCCGAGGTGGCCGACCCGGAAGATGCGGCCGGCGAGCTGTCCCTGGCCGCCGGCGAGCACCAGGCCGTGGCGGGTGCGCAGCGCCGCCAGGAAGGCCTTGAGCTGCTCCGGCGAGGCCGCCGGCGAGTGCACCGCGGTGACCGCGTTGCTCCGGTGCGACTCCGGGGCGACCAGCCGGAGGCCGATCGCGACCAGGCCGGCGCGGATCATGTCGGCGACCCGCTGATGGCGGGCGTGGACGTTCTCCAGCCCCTCCTCGCGGAGCATCGCCAGCCCCTCCTGGAGCGCGTACATGACGCTCAGCGGAGGGGTGGTGAAGGTGGTGCCCTGGTCGATGAAGCCCTTCTGGCGGGCGAAGTCGAAGTAGAAGCTGGGGCAGCGCGCCGCCGCCGCCGCCGCATAGCCGGCCGGGCTCACCGCGATCATCGCCAGCCCGGGAGGCGCCATCCAGCCCTTCTGCGAGGCGGTGACCACCACGTCGAGGCCGAGCTCGTCGACCGGCAGCGGCATCACCCCGGCGCCGCTGACGCTGTCGACGGCGAGCAGCTTGCCCCGCCCCTTGACCACCGCGGCGATCGCCCGCATGTCGTTGACCACGCCGGTCGACGTCTCGTTGTGGGTGACGCAGACCTTCTCGATCTCGGGATGCTCGGCGAGCACCCGGTCGACGTCCTCGGGGTCGAGCGCCTCGCCCCAGGGCACCTCGAGCCGCACCGGCTCGACCCCATAGGCGGTGGCGATGTCGGCCCAGCGGTCGCCGAAGCTGCCGATGCTGCAGAAGAGCCCGGCCTCGCCGGGGCTGAACAGGTTCGCGACCGCCGCCTCGAGGCCGCCGGTGCCGCTGGCGGGGAAGAGGAGGATGTCGTTCTCGGTCTGCAGCCCCCAGCGCAGCCCGTCGACGAGGTCTCGGATGATCACCGCGGCGTCGGGGCCGCGATGGTTGATCATCGGCCGCGCGGCGGAGCGCATCACCCGCTCCGGGATCGGCGTCGGACCGGGGACGCGAAGCTGCTGCTCGAAAGCCATGGCACTCCGATGAGAGGGGTTGTCGGCCGGGGCCAGTGTACTTGGGACACCGGCTTCGTCGACCCTGCGCGCGGGGGACGGCGACGCCGCCGCCGTCCCCCCGCGGGCCCTCAGCGGACGTCGGCGGTGAAGGGCAGCAGCGCCATGTGGCGGGCGCGCTTGAGGGCCACGGTGAGCAGCCGCTGGTGGCGCGCGCAGGTGCCGGTCATCCGCCGGGGCAGGATCTTGGCGCGGTCGGTGAGGTAGCGCCGCAGGCGCGAGACCTCCTTGTAGTCGATGTGGTCCACGTGCTCCAGGCAGAAGGAGCACACCTTGCGATGGCGGCGGCGGTCGTAGTCAGGCACAGCCTTTCTTTCTCCTGGTCGTCGGGATGCGCCTCAGGCACAGCCGTTTTTGTCCTGGTCCTCCGGATGCGCCTCAGGCACAGCCCCGGGGCTTCGCCCCCAGGGCGCTGGATGTGGGGTGTTCTCTCCTGGGATCGGAGGCGCCGTCGGCGCCGCCCGGGGGCTCCGCCCCCGGGCGCTAGAAGGGGATGTCGTCGGGATCGACGTCGCCGCCGCCGCCGGGCACCGGCGCGGGACGGCCGGAGCCCATCGGGGCGTCACCGCCCATCGGGGCGCCGTCCTGGCGGCTGTCGATGAACTGGATGTCCTGGGCGTTGATCTCGGTCTTGTAGCGCTTCTGCCCGCTCTGCTGGTCGTCCCAGGAGCGGGTCTGGAGGCGGCCCTCCACGTAGACGAGGCGCCCCTTCTGCAGGTACTGCCCGCAGAGCTCGGCGAGCTTGCGGTTGCCCTGGTTCCAGACCACGACGTCGTGGAACTCGGTGAACTCGCGCCGCTCGCCCGACGCCGGATCCTGCCCGTAGCGGTTGGTGGCCAGTCCCAGCTGGCACACCGCGGTCCCGCTGGGCGTGTAGCGGAGCTCGGGGTCGCGGGTCAGGCGACCGATGAGCATCACCCGGTTGAGGGACCCGGCCATCAGCGCTCCTCCCGCGTCTCGTCCTCGTCGCCGGCGGCGGCGAGCTCGAGGTCCTCGATCTCGACCTCCTCGGCGTCGATCTCGCCCGAGAGCTCGACGCCGTCGCCGTCCTCGTCCCCGACGGCGGTCCGGTCGCGGCGGCCCTCCTTCGGCTCGGCCTCCGGGGGCTTGGGGACGGCGATCGTGATCATGTGGCGGATCACGTGGTCGCTGATGCGCAGGGCGCGCTCCAGCTCCTTGACGCTGGACCCGTCGCCCCTGAACTCGACGATCACATAGTGACCGTCGCGCAGCCCGGCGATCTCGTAGGCGAGACGCCGCTTGCCCCAGGGGGTGGTGGTGGTCACCTCGCCGCCCTGGCCCTCGACCAGGGTCTGGACGGCCTCCACGGCGCCGCGCAGCCCGTCCTCGTCGAGGTCGGGACGGACGACATACATCAGCTCGTACTCGCGCAGCACGCGCGGCACCTCCTTTCCCATGGCCTTCGACGCCCGGTCGATGCCGGGCGCAGGAAAGCGGTCTCCCCCCGCGGTCGCGGGGCGAGGGCGAGGATAGCAGTGTCGGGCGAGCGGGGCCGGGAGCCGGCCTCGTCAGTCCAGGCGGAAGGTCTTCGGCAGGGTGGTCAGGTTCCGGCACCCGTCCTCGGTCACCACCACCAGGTCCTCGATGCGGATGCCGCCGAGGCCGGGGTGGTAGAGGCCGGGCTCGACCGTGACCACGTCGCCCACCTCCAGGGTGACGTCGACGTCCCCGACGCGCGGATACTCGTGGATCTCCAGGCCGAGGCCGTGGCCGGTGCCGTGGATGAACTTCGCCTCGGACTCGATGTGCCGGTAGGGCTTGGCCAGCGACCCGTAGCCGCGCCGCGCGAAGACGTCGCAGCAGGCGTAGTGGACGTCGCGGCCGTTGGCTCCGGGGCGGACCGCGTCGAGCCCGGCCTGCTGGGCCTCGAGCACCGCCTCCCACATCGCCTCCACCTCGGCGGGCGGGGTGCCGCGCACCACGGTGCGGGTCATGTCCCCCCAGTAGCGGGTGGTCTTGTGGAAGGGGAAGATGTCGAGCACGATCGGCAGCCCGGCGCGGATGACGTCACTGGTGCGCCTGTGCGGATCGGCGGAGTCGGGCCCGCCGCAGCAGATCGAGTCGCTGGTGGTGCATCCCAGCTCGAGCAGCCGGCTCTCCACCGCGAGCACCAGGTCCTCGCCGGTGAGCGGCCGGCCCTGGTGCCAGAGCAGGCCGTCGCGGATCTCGGCGGCGGCGATCAGGTCGATCGCCCGCTGGAGGCCGTCCATGCCGGCGTTCTCGGTGGCGGCGATCCACTCCACCTCCTCGGTGGTCTTGATCCGCCGCTCCCGCCGGTAGAGGTCGCCGCGGGGCCGCACCTCGAGGTCGTTGCCGCGGAGATGGTCGGCGATGATCGTCGGGAAGTCGGAGTCGACGAGCACCCCGCCGAGGCCCTCGGCGCGGCAGATGCTCTCGACCAGCACCGCCCAGGCGTCCTGCTCGGCGCCCGCCCTGGCCATCTTCTCCGCCCAGTCGAGCTCCTCGGTGCAGCGCACCCGGCCCACCCTGGCCTCCTTGCGGGCCCTCCCCTCCTCCAGGCGGCTCGTCCAGAGGACGGTGTCGTCGCCGCCGCGGTCGACCACGACCACGGGGTCGGGGGCGAGGAAGCCGGTCCGGTAGAAGATGTTGGGGTGGTGGTAGCTCTCTCCGAAGAGGAGGATGGGGGTCTCGGCGATGCTCATATCCACAGGTTACCCTGCCCCGCGTCACCCGGGCAGGGAGGTGTCACGAGATCGTCGCCGCCTCGATCCTCCCCCGATCGGGGGACGCCTCGGGGGAGTCCGGGGGACCCCCTATGCACACGGCCTGTGGATGGATAGGATTAGCCGGCGCCGCCGGTACGGAGTTGAGTTGAGAGGACGGACCCTGGGGTGGAGAGCGCCGTGACCGGGGGGGATGTGCGGGCGAGGACGTGGTCGGCACCGTGCCAGCCGAAGAACTTCCTGCGGCCATGCCTGCTCCTGCTGCTCGACGAGCAGCCGGACTACGGGTACGAGCTGCGTGATCGCCTGAGTCACTTCAGCGGCGCCCACTGGGACGCGGGGACCATCTATCGAGTTCCTCAACGCCATGGAGGACGAGGGCCTCGTGGCCTCCCGCTGGGAGCCCTCGCCGAGCGGCCCGCAGCGACGCCGCTACGAGATGACCGCCGACGGCCGGGCCGTGCTCACCCACTGGGCGCGCGGGCTGGAGGAGGTCCGGGGCCTGCTCATCGGCTTCCTCGAGCGCTACGAGCGCGACCGCCAGGCGCACCTGCGCGGCGCACCCGCGAACGGCAACGGCATGGCCCACGGTGCCTCCAACGGTGCCGCGGTCAGCCTGCCGGTCGCGGCCGAGGAGTGCCCGATCCCGCTTCCCGCTCTCTGAGCGGGTCCCGCCGGCGGGACCCGGCAGACGCGGCGGACGCCGCAGTGATCACGGCGTCGACGCTCAACTCCTGCAATCCGGCATCGATTCCGTGTGCGAGTCGTTGTCGTCGGGGTTGTCGATACATGCGCTGTGCATCTACCGAGTCGCTGCTACCTGCACGACCCACGTATTGACCATCGGAAGAGGGGTGGCGCACAGTCGGCCCCGTTCCGGCGATCCACGCCGCATGCCGTCGCGGGCCTGTGACGTGGCTGCGTTCGGAGCATTTCCAGGGTCTTCCGGGCGGCAGGGCCGCCACGGAGAAGGCGGGCACACCGAGGAGGTGGTGGCATGGCGACAGCTGCAGTACCGTACGGGAGGTCCACGCAGGTACCTTCCGCCGTATCGGACGTCCACGTCGTGTGGATCACGACCGGGCTCGGCTGCGACGGCGACTCGGTCTCCGTGACCGCGGCGACGCAGCCCAGCATCGAGGACGTCCTTCTCGGCGCAATCCCCGGCCTGCCCACCGTGCACCTCCACAACCCGGTGCTGGCATATGAGGTCGGCGACGACTTCATGAAGTTCTTCTACCAGGCAGAGCGCGGCGAGCTCGATCCCTTCGTCCTGGTGATGGAGGGCTCGGTGCCCAACGAGAAGATCAAGAAGGAAGGCTACTGGGCGGCGCTCGGGACCGACCCGACCACCGGCCAGCCGATCACCACGTGCGAGTGGATCGACCGCCTTGCACCGAAGGCGCTCGCAGTGGTCGCGATCGGCACCTGTGCGACGTACGGCGGCATCCACGCGATGTCGAACAACCCCACCGGCGCCATGGGCCTCTGCGACTACCTCGGCTGGGGCTGGAAGTCCAAGGCGGGTCTGCCGATCGTGAACGTGCCCGGCTGCCCCGTCCAGCCCGACAACTTCATGGAGACCATCCTGTACCTGCTCTTCCAGGTGGCGGGCAAGGCTCCGATGATCCCCCTGGACGACCAGCTGCGGCCCACGTGGCTGTTCGGCAACACCGTCCACGAGGGCTGCGACCGCGCCGGCTACTACGAGCAGGGCGACTTCGCCGAGAGCTACAACTCTCCGAAGTGCCTGGTCAAGCTCGGCTGCTGGGGCCCGGTCGTCAACTGCAACGTCCCCAAGCGCGGCTGGATGATGGGCATCGGCGGTTGCCCGAACGTCGGCGGCATCTGCGTCGGCTGCACCATGCCGGGCTTCCCGGACAAGTTCATGCCCTTCATGGACGAGCCCCCCGGGGCCAAGCTCTCGACCGGTCTCGCGGGTGCCTACGGCAGCGCCATCCGGACGCTGCGGCGGGTGACCAACTCGACGGTCAACAAGGAGCCCAAGTGGCGGCACGCCCGTCCTGAGCTGACCACCGGCTACCGCCCGACCACCTACTGATTTCCGCCGTCGTAGACGGTCACTAGGAGAGCTCCCACATGGTTCAGATGGCACAAGCCCCGGCGAAGGCGCCGGTGGTCGTCGACGTCTCCTGGGATCCGATCACCAGGATCGTCGGCAGCCTCGGGATCTTCACGAAGATCGACTTCGCCAACCGTGTCTGCGTGGACTGCCGCAGCACGTCGTCGATCTTCCGCGGCTACAGCATCTTCATGAAGGGGAAGGATCCCCGAGACAGCCACGTCATCACCAGCCGCATCTGCGGCATCTGCGGTGACAACCACATGGTCTGCGCGACCTACGCGCAGAACATGGCATTCGGCGTCCGCCCGCCGGCGATGGGTGAGTGGATCGTCAACCTCGGCGAGGCCGCCGAGTACATGTTCGACCACAACATCTTCCAGGACAACCTGTTGATGGTCGACTTCTGCGAGCAGATGCTGAAGGAGACCAATCCCAGCGTCCTCGCCAAGGCGGAGAACACCGCCTCGCCGCACGCCGGGATCCACGGATACCGGACGATCGCGGACATCATGCGGGCGCTGAACCCCTTCACCGGCGACTTCTACCGCGAGACGCTCTTCGTGAGCCGCTACACGCGCGAGATGATCTGCCTGATGGAGGGACGGCACGTGCATCCGTCCACCCTCTATCCGGGTGGTGTGGGCACGGTGCCGACGGTGCAGCTGTTCACCGACTACCTCGTCCGGCTGATGAAGTACGTCGAGTTCATGAAGAAGGTCGTGCCCCTGCACGACGATATCTTCGACTTCTTCTACCAGGCCCTCCCGGGGTACGAGGAGGTCGGCCGCCGGCGCATCGACCTGGTGTGCTGGGGCTCCTTCAACAACCCCGACGTCTGCGATTACACCTATCGCAACATGACCAACTGGGGCCGCGGGATGTTCGTGACCCCGGGCATCGTGCTCGACGGCAAGCTGGTGACGACCGACCTGGTCGACATCAACCTGAGCCTGCGGATCCTGCTCGGTCACTCGTACTACGACGACTGGGTCAACAGCGAGACCTTCGTCAAGACCGACCCGCTGGGCAACCCGGTGGATCAGCGGCATCCGTGGAACCAGACCACGATCCCGCGTCCGCAGAAGCGCGACTTCGAGAAGAACTACAGCTGGGTCATGTGCCCGCGCGTCTACGACAAGCGGACCGGCGAGCACGTCGCCTGCGACACCGGCGGTGGCGCGTTCGCGCGCATGATGGTCACCTCGATGGCCGGCCTGGTGGACTGCGGCTACGTCAAGGCGACGGGCAACAGCACCAAGATCTACCTGCCCAAGACCGCGAACCTGCCCGAGGTGGAGTTCGAGTGGAAGGTGCCGCCGTGGAGCAACGCGATCGAGCGTGACCGCGCCCGGACCTACTTCCAGGCGTACTCGGCGGCGGTGGGCCTGTACTTCGTCGAGCAGGCGCTCGGCGAGCTGCGCGCCGGACGCACCGACACCTGGGCGCCGTTCAAGGTGCCGGACGAGGCGATCGCCTGCGGCTTCCACGAGGCGGTCCGCGGGGTGCTCTCGCACCACGTGGTCATCCGTGGCGGCAAGATCGCCAACTACCACCCGTACCCGCCGACGCCGTGGAACGCGACCCCGCGCGACAGCTACGGGACCCCGGGTCCGTACGAGGACGCGTGCCAGGGCACGCCGATCTTCGAGGAGAACGGCCCCGACCAGTTCAAGGGCATCGACATCATGCGTGCGGTGCGCAGCTTCGATCCCTGCCTGCCCTGCGGTGTGCACCAGTACATCGGCGGCGGCAAGGTCGTCCAGCAGCGTCACTCGCCGACCTTCGGCATCCAGGAGCTCTAGAGCTCAGGAACATGAGTATCAGTGCCAGCGTTACCGGGGAGGCCACAGACCGGGTAGGACAGATCGAGAGCCTGATCGCGGAACTCGACGCGCTGCCCGATCCGGCCGCGAGGGCCACGACCATGGAGGCCATCCAGGCGATCCTGGAGCTTCACGGGCTTGCCCTCGACCGGATGCTGGAACTGATCGTGGAACAGGCGGGCGAGCAGGGGTCGGCCCTGCTCGCCTGCTTCGCCGGTGACGATCGGGTGGGGAACGTGCTCATGCTGCACGGGCTCCATCCGGTCGACATCACCACCCGCGTGGCGGGGGCGCTGGAGACGGTCCGGCCCTACCTCGCCTCGCACGGTGGCAACGTGGAGCTGCTCGGCGTCGACGACGGCGTGGTGCGGCTCCGCCTCGAGGGCAGCTGCAAGGGCTGCCCCTCCTCGGCCGCGACTTTGAAGACGGCGATCGAGGAGGCCATCATGGCCGCCGCGCCCGACGTCCTCGAGATCACCGCCGAGGGGGTGACCCCTCCCCCGCCGAGGCCCGGAGCGGGCCTGGTCGCGCTTCCGATGATGGGGGCTCCCCCGCCGCTGCCCCGCCAGCCCGCCGCGCCGGCGGCCGGCGTCTGGACCCGGGTCCGCGGTGGCGAGACGGTGGCCCCGGGCGAGCTTCGCCGGCTCGTGATCGACGGCGTCCCGCTGGTGCTCTGCCGCCTCGCGGGCGCCCTGTATGCCTACCGCGCGCCCTGCCCGGGGTGCGGAAACTCGCTGGAGGGCGCCTGGATAGCCGCGGGCAACCTGGTGTGTTCGGCGTGCTCGCGTCAGTACGATGTGCGCGGTGCCGGTCGGTGCACCAAGGACGCGACGCGGCTGGAGCCCCTTCCCCTGCTCGAGCAGGACGGGGGCGTCCGCGTCGCCATTCCGGCGGGAGTGCGGTGACCCAACCAGAGAGCCCCCAGGTCCCCGTGGGCGGAGGAGGCGACGGCGGCAACGGAGCGGCGGGCGGAGAGGGATCGGCCTCGTCCATCGCCGCGCTGCGGCGCATCTCCAAGCGGCGGGAGGAGACCCAGCAGGAGCGCTGCGAGCTCTGTGGGGTCGGCCTTCCCGACGAGCACGAGCACCTGTACAACGTCCAGAAGCGGCAGCTGTCGTGCTCCTGCGCGGCCTGCGCGGTGATCACCGACGTGCGCAGCGCCCGTGCCGAGCACAAGCGGGTGCCCCGGCGCTACCTCGCGCTCCTCGACTTCGAGATGAGCGACGACCAGTGGGAGGCCCTCGCCATCCCGGTGAACATGGCCTTCCTCACCACCGGCGGAGACGGCGGGATCCACTGCCACTATCCGAGCCCGGCGGGGGCGACCGAGTCGCTCCTGACCCTCGAGGGCTGGGAGGAGCTGATCGAGCAGAATCCGATCCTCGCCGAGATGGAGCCCGACGTCGAGGCGCTGCTGGTGAACCGGGCCGGCGAGAGCCACGAGACCACCGACGAGGAGCCCCGCGACCACGAGTACTTCCTCGTGCCCATCGACGCCTGCTTCGAGCTGGTGGGCCTGATCCGGGTCCACTGGCGCGGCTTCAGCGGCGGCAAGCAGGCGCTCGACCGCATCAACGACTTCTTCAACGGCCTGCGCATGCGGGCCGACGAGCATGGGGGGACGGCGTGACCGCGCCCGAGCACACCGTGATCCCCGAGCTCGACTTCGAGGTGCTGGACGTCAGCGTCGCCCGTGGCGTGGTGCCGCTGCTCTCCTTCCGGCTGCGGATCACCGAGCACGCCGGCGTGCCCGTCGACGCGGTCACCCTGGAGTTGCAGATCCAGATCGAGGCGGCCCGGCGGCGGTACAAGGACAAGCGCGAGCAGGAGGCCCTCCTCGACCTCTTCGGCGAGCCCCACCGCTACGCGAAGACGGTGCGCACCATGGTGCTGGCGCTCGCCACCACCCAGGTGCAGCGCTTCACCGGCAGCATCGAGTGCGACGTCCGGGTGCCCTCCAGCTTCGACCTCGGGCTGGCCTGGGTGAAGTACTTCCACGCCCTCGAGGACGGTGAGGTGCCGCTCGCCTTCCAGTTCAGTGGCACCGTCTTCTACCAGGCCGAGAACGGCAACCTGCAGATCGCCAAGATCCCGTGGGACCGCGAGGCCTTCTTCCGCATGCCGCTCAAGGTGTGGAAGCAGATGATCGACGAGCACTACCCCGACGACAACTGGCTCACCCTGCGGCGGGACGTCTTCGACCGCCTCTACCGGTACAAGGCGCGCAACTCCCTCTCCAGCTGGGAGGAGACGATCAGCGCGCTGCTCGCCGGCGAGGCGGACGCGCCGGTCGCCAACGGCAGCCCGGTCGGAGCCCCGGGGACGGCGCGGATGCGGATCACCAACATCCCCGACGAGCCGGTGCCGTGAACCAGCAGCTCGTCGACCGCCTGGTCCGCGCCACCCTCTACGAGGGCTACATCCTCTATCCGTACAGTCCGAGTGCGATCAAGAACCAGATCCGCTGGACCTTCGGTGGCGTCTACCCGCGCTCCTACGGCGAGGCGTCCGGGGGCACCGACCCCTGGGCGGCCCAGACCGAGTGCCTCCTGGAGGGCGGCGACGACGCCGTCGTCGAGGCCAGGCTGCGCTTCCTCCACGTGCTGGTGCGCACCGTCGGGCGGATCGATCCGCCGCTGGCCGCGCTGCCCGACGCCCCCGAGTACACCCCGGTGCCGGAGCTGAGGGTCGGCCCCACCACCCACCGCCCGTGGGAGGAGGCCACCGAGCGCGAGCTCGACGCCGGCCGCCATCGCTGCGGCGACCTCTGCGACGCGGCGGTGCACACCGAGGTGGTGGTGCCCGCCGGCCGCACCCACGAGGCCGTCACCGGCCCCGAGGGAGAGGTGGTCGGGGTGCTGGTGCGCGACCACGAGGATCTCCACGTCGAGCTCGAGGTGAGCGCCGAGCGGCTCGAGGGCGAGCTGCGCCGGGTCCGGGTGCGGGTGGCCAACGTCACCCCCTACGAGGTCGGTGATCGCGACCGCGAGCGCGCCATGCGCCACTCGCTGGTCTCCACCCACGCCCTGCTCGGGATCGAGGGCGGCCACTGGCTGTCCCTCGCCGACCCGCCCGAGCACGCCACCGCCGCGGCCTCGGCGTGCGTCAACACCGGGATGTGGCCGGTGCTGATCGGCGAGCCCGGCGACGACGACACCGTGCTCGCCTCGCCGATCATCCTCGAGGACCACGTCCAGATCGCCCCGGAGAGCCCGGGCGACCTCTTCGACTCCCGGGAGATCGACGAGCTGCTCACCCTCAGCATCCTCACCCTCACCGATGCGGAGAAGGAGGAGATGCGGGCGGCCGATCCCCGCACCCGAGCCATGCTCGAGCGCACCGAGAACATGACCCAGGACCAGATGATGAAGCTCCACGGAACCATCCGCGAGCTGCGGCGCCACTGACATGGGTGAGCGTGATCCGTGGGAGGGCATCGACGAGTGGGACCCGTTCGCCACTCACCCGGTCAGGGAGTCGGTGCACAGCGGCGCCATGTCCCTCAAGGTGGGTGACCGGGTGCGCCTGGTTCCCAAGGGCCGCGCCGACATCATGGACATCGCGCTGCGGGGCAAGCTCGCGGTGATCGAGTCCATCGAGGTGGACTTCGAGGACACCGTCCATCTGGCGGTGGTGCTCGACGACGACCCGGGTCGCGACCTCGGCCTCGCCAAGATGGTCGGGCACCGCTTCTACTTCAAGATGGACGACGTCGAGCCTGCCGAGGGCACGATCGCCGACGGGGAGGCGTCGCCGCAATGAGCTCGCCGCGCATCCTCGTCGCCGGCATCGGCAACATCTTCCTCGGCGACGACGCCTTCGGCGTCGAGGTCGTCCAGCACCTGCTCCGGCGCCCGGTGCCCGACGGCGTCCGCATCGTCGACTTCGGCATCCGCGGATTCGACCTCGCCTACGCGATGCTGGAGAGGAACGATGTGGTGGTCCTGGTCGACGCCACCCAGCAGGGCGGCCCGCCCGGCACCCTCTACCTGATCGAGGCGGACACCAGCCCGCCCGAGGGTGGGGACACCCCCGAGATCCAGGCGCACTCGATGACCCCGGGCGCGGTCTTCCATCTCATCCGGACGATGGGTGAGCAGCCCCCGGGACGGGTGCTGGTGGTGGGCTGCGAGCCGGCCACCTTCGGTCCCCCGGAGCTCGGCCAGATGGGGCTCAGCGAGCCCGTCGCCGCGGCGATCCCCGGCGCGATCGAGATGGTCGAGCAGGTCGTCGCCGAGGCCCTCGACCGGGCGGCGGCAGCCGCACAGTCCGCACCGGGGGCCTGAGCACCATGCACGAGCTCGGTCTCAGCGAGGGCCTGCTGGCCACCGTCCTCGGCGTCGCCGGCGACCGCCCGGTGAGCCGGGTGCGGGTGAGCATCGGTGCCCTCCAGCGGGTCGTCCCCGACAGCCTGGAGTTCGGCTTCCGGCTGGTCGCGGAGGGGACGGTCGCGGCGACCGCGACCCTGGAGATCACCCACCTGCCGGTGCGGGTCCGCTGCAGCTCCTGCGGGGTCGAGAGCCGCACCAACGAGGAGCCGATCGGCTGCCCGGCGTGCGCTGCCGGCAGCATCGAGATGCTCGGCGGCGGCGAGGTGCTGCTCGACGAGGTGGAGCTGGCCGGCGACCCGCCGACCGTCATCCGCCGGCCGGGGACGGAGATCGTCGAGCCGGAGCACGAGCACGACCACGACCACGAACACACCCACTCGGTGGGAGGCGCCACCTGACATTGACGATCCGTGACCTCGGGGGTGCGGATCCCGGAATCCGAGAAGGACCAGAGAGCAAGGAGGCAGGACCATGTCGTTGCAGATTGGTGGGCAGAGCAGCGCGCTGAAGGCGGTAGCGCAGTGGGTCATCCTGGGCGCGCTTGCTGCGGCGGTTCTCAGCTCGTCCGACATCAAGCGCTACTTCGAACTGAAGGGCATGTAGCTCGAGTTCGGCCACGGACCACGGAGGAACATTCCATGTTCGAGAAGGCTCTGCTCTTCGGGGTCGCCTACATCCTGGGGGCGAAGGCCGGTCGAGAGCGCTACAACGACATCATGGCCACGATCGGTGGCCTCGCCGGGCGGCGTGAGGTCGCCACCGTTGTGAACCTGGTCTCCGGGCTGATCGAGGAGCGTCTGGCGGCGTAGCCGGACGGCGGGCGGCCACGTCACGACGGGTGGCGTGGCCGCCCCCTCCTCCTGGGCCGAGGGGCGATGGATGCAGGCGGTGACGGCGCGGATCACGTCCCCGGTGTGTGGCGCTTCGGCGTCCGTGCGACGACGCCTGCGCGTGCGCGGAGTGGTGCAGGGGGTCGGGTTCCGGCCCTTCGTGTGGGACCTCGCCCACCGCCACCGGCTCGCCGGGACGGTGTGCAACACCTCGGGAGCCGTGCTCATCGAGGTCGAGGGGCCGCCCGCCGGCGTCGACGCCTTCATCGAGGAGCTGCGCACCCGGCCGCCCCGGCTGGCGCGCATCACCGCGGTCGAGAGCACCGACCTGGACCTGGTCGGCGGGGAGGGCTTCCGCATCGTCGAGAGCCGCGCCGTCGAGGGCGAGTATCAGCCGGTGTCACCCGACGCGGCGACCTGCGCCGACTGCCTCGCCGAGATCCTCGACCCCGTCCAGCGGCGTCACCGGTATCCGTTCACCAACTGCACCGCCTGCGGGCCCCGCTTCACCATCATCGAGAGCCTGCCCTACGACCGGCCGCGCACCACGATGCGCCACTTTCCGATGTGCGCCGAGTGCCGCGCCGAGTACGACGACCCCGCCGACCGTCGCTTCCACGCCCAGCCGATCGCCTGCCCGCGCTGCGGTCCCCGGGTCTGGCTCACCGACGCCGCCGGGGTCGTCGTCGACGGTGATGCGCTGGGTCTCGCCGCGGCGGCGCTGGCCGGCGGCGAGGTGATCGCGCTCAAGGGCCTGGGCGGCTTCCAGCTCGCCTGCGACGCCACCGACGAGGGTGCGGTGGCGCGGCTGCGGAGGCGCAAGCGCCGTCCCGCCAAGCCCTTCGCGGTGATGGTCTCCGACCTCGCGGCGGCGGGCGAGCTCTGCGAGGTGAGCGACGCCGAGGCCGCCATCCTGGAGGGCACGGCGCGGCCGGTGCTGCTGATGCGGCGCCGTCCCGGGGCCGGCGCCCTCGCCGGCGGGGTCGCCCCGGGGGTGTCCGAGCTGGGGCTGATGCTCCCCTACACCCCCCTCCACCACCTGCTGCTCGGCGACACCGGGCGGCCGCTGGTGATGACCAGCGGCAACCTGAGCGAGGAGCCGATCGCGAAGGACAACGACGAGGCGCTGGGACGGCTCGCCGGCGTCGCCGACCTCTTCCTCCTTCACGATCGCGACATCCACGCCCGCTACGACGACTCCGTCGCCCGCGTGGTCGCCGGCGAGGAGCGGCTGGTGCGGCGCGCCCGCGGCCACTGTCCGCTGCCGGCGCCGCTCGAGGAGCGCGAGACCGAGGTGCTCGCCCTCGGCGCCCATCTCAAGAACACCTTCTGCGTGCTCCGCGGCGGCGACGCCTTCGTCGGCCCCCACATCGGCGACCTCGACCACCCCCTGACCCTGCGCCACCACGAGGAGTCGCTGACCACCTGCCTGCGGCTCTTCGGGGCGCATCCCCAGGTGGTCGCGTGCGACCTGCATCCCGACTACGCCTCGACCACGCTGGCGGAGAGCCGATCCGCGGAATGGGGCGTGGGCGAGCCGGTGCGGGTGCAGCACCACCACGCCCACATCGCCAGCGTGATGGCCGAGCACGGGCTCCGTGGACGGCTGCTGGGGGTCGCCTTCGACGGCGTCGGCCACGGCACCGACGGGGGCATCTGGGGGGGCGAGTTCCTCCTCTGCGACGAGGCGCACTTCGAGCGCGCCGGGCACCTGCTGGCGGTCCGGCAGCCCGGCGGCGACCTCTGCGCGCGCGAGGGCTGGCGGATGGCCGCCGCCTACCTCTGCGCCGCCGGGCTGGCGGGCGAGACCCCGCCGGGGTGGTTCGGCGGCGACGGCGCCCCGGACGCGCGGCGCTGGCGGCTGGTGGTGCGCGTCGCCGCCAGCCCCACCGCGGCGCCGCTGAGCACCAGCGCGGGGCGGCTCTTCGACGCCGTCGCCAGCCTGCTCGGGGTCGCCCACCACTCCAGCTTCGAGGCCGAGGCGGCGATGCGCCTCGAGGCCCTCGCGAGTGGCATCGACCCGAGGGACGCCGGGCGCTACCCTGTGGGGATGCAGGGCGAACCGTTGCGCATCGACACCCTCGAGCTGATCCGGCGGCTGGTCGCCGACCGGCTCGCCGGTGTGCCCGTGGAGCTGCTCGCCGCCCGCTTCCACGAGACCCTGGCCGCGGCGGTGACCGCCGCCTGCCGCAGGCTCTGCACCGAGACCGGCCTGGGCCGGGTGGCGCTGAGCGGCGGCGTGTTCCAGAACGCGCTGCTGCTGACGCGGGTCGACGCCCTCCTCCGCGATGCCGGGCTCGAGGTCTACAGCAACCGGTTCGTTCCGGCCAACGATGGCGGGATCAGCCTGGGCCAGGCGCTGGTGGCGGCGGCGCGTTCGCGCCGGGCGGCGGTGCCGGCGGGGGTGGCGGGATGATCGCCCAGCAGCGCCAGGATGGGGAGCGGCCCGGCGGCCACGACGCCGCCCGGGCGCTGGTGCGCGAGCGCTTCGCCCACAGCATCCGCGCGTCCGAGAGCTTCTTCGCGAGCCACGCCCCGGCGGTGGCCGCCTGCGCCTCGGCGATGGCCGACCGCTTCTTCGACGGCGGCACCCTGCTGATCTTCGGGAGCGGGCTGCGCGCCACCGACGCCCAGCACAACTCGGTCGAGTACGTCCACCCCGCCCTCCCCGGCTGCCGGGCCCTCCCCGCGCTCTCGCTCACCACCGACTCCGCCACCGTCACCGGCATCCTGCTCGGCGGCGACCGTGACTCGGTGTTCTCCCACCAGCTGGAGGTGCTCGGGGGCGCCGGCGACATCGCCCTCGCCTTCGCCGACCTGCCCGCCTCGCCGGCGGTGACCCGCGGGCTCGACGCGGCCCGTGCCAGGGGCATGCTCACCATCGCCCTGCTCGACGGCCCCGACGACGGCAGCGTGGCCGCCGATCACGTCTTCGAGGTCGAGGAGCCCCACCCGCTGGTGGCCCAGGAGCTCCACCTGGCGACGTACCACATCCTCTGGGAGCTGGTGCACATCATCCTCAACCACCGGGGCATCGGCACCGCCCCCAGCGCGGGAGGACGGTCGTGACCGAGCCCTGCCACGACGAGATCTGCATCACCTGTGCCGACGCCCTCTTCCCGGTGGTGGTGGAGTGGGTGAGCGAGGACGGCACCATCGCGCGCGGCCTGGAGGCCGGCCGGCCGGCGGAGGTGTCGATCGAGCTCGTCGACGGCGTCGAGGTCGGCGACACCGTGCTGGTCCACGGCGGCGTCGCCCTGCAGATCGGCGAGAAGGCGGGGGCGAACGCGTGAGCGACACCGGCCGCGACGCCTTCTCGCAGCTGCTCTACCCGATGCTGAGCCCCCAGCCGCCGGCGTCCGCCGCGGTCCTCGAGGAGCTGGCGGTGGCGCCGCGCGAGAAGTCGGCGGAGAGCAACCGGCTGCGCGAGCGGATGCTCGCCGAGTCCGAGGACGAGATCGTCGTCTGCGCGGCGGCGATGGCGGCGCGGTTCGCCGCCGGGGGCCGTCTGCTCTGCTGCGGCAACGGAGGCAGCGCCACCGCCGCCGCCGACATGGTCGCCGAGTTCCTGCTCCCGCCGGTGGGGCACCGCCCGATCCCCGCCCTGTCGCTCACCAACGACGTCGCCGTGGTCACCGCGGTGGCCAACGACGTCAGCTTCGACGACGTCTTCCTCCGCCAGGTCATCGCCCTGGGCCGGCCCGGCGACGTGGTGGTGGGGGTGTCGACGAGCGGCAACTCCGAGAACGTTCTCCGTGGCTCGCACGAGGCGCACCGCCGCGGCATGCTCACCGTGGGCATCGCCGGGTACGACGGCGGCCGGATGGCTCGCGACGCCACGCTCGACCATTGCTTCGTGGTGCGAAGTAGCAGTGTCCACCGCATCCAGGAGGTGCAGACCACGCTGTACCACGTCCTCTGGGAGCTGGTGCAGCGATACATGGAGGAACCGGCATGTGCCTAGCCATTCCCGCGCGCCTCGTCGAGTACCTCGATGAGGACCGCATGTTCGGAAAGGTCGAGCTGGGCGGCGTGCAGCGGCGGGTCAACACCCTCCTGCTGGTGGGTCCCGATGCCTGCGAGCCGGGGGACTACGTGCTCGTGCACGTCGGCTTCGCGCTCAGCCGGGTGAGCGAGGAGGAGGCGAAGGACCAGCTGAGGATCCTGGGCGAGATGGGGTCCGCCTACCAGGAGGAGCTGCAGGCGATCGGAGAGTCGGTCTCGCTCGACCTGTCGGCCCCGGACGGAACCGTTCTCACCGTGACTCCGGAGGTGGCCGTCCATGAAGTTCGCTGACGAGTTCCGCGACGCCGACCTGGCGCGCGCGCTGGGCGCGAAGATCACCGAGGAGTCCGGTGACAGGCACTGGAAGATCATGGAGGTGTGCGGCGGTCACACCCACACGATCTTCAAGTACGGCATCGAGGACCTGCTGCCGAGCAACGTCGAGCTGGTCCACGGGCCCGGCTGCCCGGTCTGCGTGATCCCGATGGGACGCCTCGACGACGGCATCGCCCTGGCCCGCAACCCCGAGGTGATCTTCACCTGCTTCGGCGACCTGATGCGGGTCCCCGGTGGCAACGGCAGCCTGCTCGACGCCAAGGCCGAGGGCGCCGACGTGCGCATGGTGTACTCGCCGCTCGACGCCCTGAAGATCGCCAGGGACAACCCCGATCGCAAGGTCGTCTTCTACGCGATCGGCTTCGAGACCACCGCGCCGTCGACCGCGCTCACCCTGCTGCACGCGAAGGCCCAGGGGGTGAGGAACTTCTCGGTCTTCTGCAACCACGTCACCATCATCCCGCCGATGAAGGCGATCCTCGACTCGCCGGACCTCCGGCTCGACGGCTTCCTCGGCCCCGGGCACGTGTCCTCGGTGGTCGGGATCCGGCCCTACGAGTTCGTCACCCAGACCTACAACAAGCCGGTGGTGGTGGTGGGCTTCGAGCCGCTCGACATCCTCCAGGGCGTGCACATGGTGATGCGCCAGATCCTCGAGGGTCGCTGCGAGGTCGAGAACCAGTACAGGCGCGTCGTCCACGACGACGGCAACGCCAAGTCGCTCGAGGTGCTCGGCAAGGTGTTCTCGATCCGCCCCCACTTCGAGTGGCGCGGTCTCGGGTTCATCAGCCAGAGCGCCCTGCAGCTCCGCGACGAGTTCGCCGACTTCGACGCCGAGAAGATCTTCACCGTGCCCGGGGTGCGGGTGGCCGATCCCAAGGCGTGCCAGTGCGGCGAGGTCCTCAAGGGGGTGCTCAAGCCCTGGGAGTGCAAGGTCTTCGGCACCGCCTGCACCCCCGAGACCCCGATCGGCACCTGCATGGTGTCGAGCGAGGGCGCCTGCGCCGCCTACTACAACTTCGGTCGCTACTCGCGCTCCCGCGAGCGTGAGCGGGTGCTCGCCGGTGCCGCGGCCAACGGGGACCGCGGCTGATGGGAGAGGAGGAGGCGGCGCCGCGTTCGGGAACGGGCGCCGCCATCCGCGCGGCGACGGCGCGCATCGCCGATCCGGAGCAGCGCGTCCTGGCCCGGATCGCCGAGATGCGCAAGCGCAAGCCGTCGCTGCGCGAGTCGACGATCACCATGAGCCACGGCGCCGGGGGCAAGTCGAGTCACACGCTGGTGACCGCGCTCTTCGCCGACGTGCTCAGCAACCCGCTCCTCGACCAGCTCGGTGACAACGCCCAGCTGACCGTCCCCGGGCTCGACGGTGCCCGGCTGGCGATGAGCACCGACTCCTTCGTGGTCAGCCCGCTCTTCTTCCCCGGGGGCGACATCGGCGAGCTGGCGGTGAACGGCACCGTCAACGACCTCGCGGTGGGCGGCGCCCAGCCGCTCTGCCTCTCGGCGGCCTTCATCCTCGAGGAGGGGCTCGACATCGGCCTGCTCCGCCGGGTGGTGGAGTCGATGCGGGCCGCCGCCGACCGCGCCGGCGTCTCGATCGTGACCGGCGATACCAAGGTGGTGCCCCGGGGCAAGGCCGACCAGCTCTTCATCACCACCACCGGGGTGGGGCTGGTCCGCGAGCCCCAGCGCCTCGGGTTCGGGCGGATCCGGCCCGGCGACGTGGTGCTGCTCAACGGCGCGATCGGCGACCACGGCAGCACCGTGATGCTGGCCCGCGGCGACGTCGACCTCGAGGCCGAGTCGCTCCGCAGTGACACCCAGCCGCTCTGGAGGCTGGTCTCCACCCTGCTCGACGCCGGCGTCGACGTCCACTTCATGCGCGACGCCACCCGCGGCGGCGTCGCCACCGTGCTCAACGAGATCGCCCAGCAGGCGGGGCTCGCGGTGGCCATCGACGAGGACAGCCTCCCCGTCCACGACCAGGTGCGGGGGGTCGCCGAGATCCTCGGCATCGAGCCGCTCTACATCGCCAACGAGGGGGTGCTGGTCGCCATCGTCGCCGAGGCCGACGCCGGGCGCGCCCTCGAGCTGATGCGGTCGCTGCCCGAGGGCGCGGAGGCGGCGCGGATCGGCGAGGTCCGCGAGGAGCCGGAGGGGATGGTGTTCATCCGCACCGGCTTCGGCGGCACCCGGGTCGTCGACATGCTCATCGGAGACCCGCTCCCGCGCATCTGCTGAGGCCCTGGTCGGAGGAGCCGGAGCCTCAGCGCGGGGGCATCCGCATCGCGCCGTCGAGGCGGATGACCTCGCCGTTGAGCATCGCGTTGCCGACGATGCACTCCACCAGCGCGGCGTACTCCTCGGGCCGCCCCAGCCGGGAGGGGAACGGCACCGCGGCGCCGAGGGCGTCGCGGACGTTCTGGGGGGCGCCGGCGAGCAGCGGGGTGTCGAAGGTGCCGGGGGCGATGGTGACGACGCGCACCCCGTCGCGGGAGAGGTCGCGGGCCAAAGGCAGGGTCATGCCCACGATGCCCCCCTTGCTCGCCGAGTAGGCCACCTGCCCGATCTGGCCGTCGTACGCGGCGATCGAGGAGGTCATCACCACCACGCCCCGCTCGCCGCCGCCGTCCGGCGGGTTGGCGACCATCCGCGCCGCCGCCAGCCGGACCGCGTTGAAGGTGCCGACCAGGTTGATCTCGAGGATGCGGGTGAAGTGCTGGAGCGGCATCGGGGTGCCGTCGCGGCCCACCACCTTGGCGGGCGGGCCCACCCCCGCGCAGCAGACCAGCACCCGGAGCTCGCCGAGCCCGGCGGCGGTGGCGACGGCGCCGGCCACCGCCTCGGCGTCGGTGACGTCGGCGGGGACGAAGCGGGCGCCGTGGGGCAGGGTCGCGGCGAGGTCTGCGCCGGCGCTGCCGGGCAGGTCGAGGATCACCACGGTCGCCCCGGCACCGGCGAGCCGCTGGGCGGTGGCGGCGCCGAGTCCGGAGGCCCCCCCGGTGACGAGCGCGACGGAGCCGGTGACGTCCACAGCAGCGATCCTCCCCGGGGTGAGCGGGTCACCCCTCCCCGGCCGGTCGGGCCTCCGGCCGGTGTCACAGCGTACGCAAACGCCGCCGCGTCTCGCGTCACCGTCCGGCGGGAGGCCCGGGGGGAGGCGCGGTACAATCGCGCCTCCCCGTGGCGTCAGGGTCAGCTAGCTCAGTTGGTTAGAGCGCGCGGTTCACATCCGCGAGGTCGAGGGTTCGAGTCCCCCGCTGACCACTCTGTTCCGTTCGTTGCGGGTGGACGGTTTGCGGCTTCGCTCGTGCGGGTCTTGACCGGGGGCAGGCTACGCCTCCCCCGCTCAGCACAAGACATCGCCCCGGGGCGGCGGGGGCAACCACGAGCTGCGTTGGGGCGATGCCGTGTACTACCCCCTCCACGGCCGGACTCCCGGCCGGCGCTCGGGTTCGCTCCCGCTTCTGGCGGCAACGCGCACGGTGGCTCCCGGCCCCGAGACTCGGTCGACGGAGGTGGGCCAGCCGCGGTCGCGGAGGTTTGCGGAGGCGCGGCGGGCCTGCTCGGGGGAGGCACAGAGCACACCGAGCAGGGTGCCGCTGTGGGCGGCGCAGATGCCGGCGGCGCCGCACCCGGCGGCCACGGCGAGGGCGGCGTCGAGGGCGGGGTGGCGCAGCCTCTGCTGATTGCGGCGGGCGGAGGCGGTGGCCAGGGCGCCGAGGGCGTCGAGGTCGCCGGCGGCCACCGCGGCGGCGAGCGCCTCCAGGGTGCCCGGCGGCAGCGGCGGGCCCGCTCCCGCCCGCTCGTGGAGGGCGGCGGTGTCGACCACCCCGCCGCCGTCGACGGCGGCGACCCAGGCGGACGGCGCGGGGCCGAGACGCCGGAGCCGGCCGCCGTGGACGTGGTCGACCGCCCACAGGCCGGGGAGCGGGCTGGTGTCGCTCGGCTCCACCGCGGTGGCGAGAGCCATCAGGCGCGAGGGGTCGAGGCCGGTCCCGGCGGCGGCGGCGGTGGCGCAGAGCACGCCGGCGACGTCGACGGTGCTCGATCCCAGGCCGCGGCCGCTCGGCACCTCGGAGCCGAGCCGCACCCGCGCCCCGCCCCTCCATTCGCAGGCGTCGAGGGCGAGGCGGAGCGCCCGCCGGGCGCGGGGGCGGTCGGGCTCCACGCGGAGCTCCGGCTCGTCGACCAGCGCCACCCTGACGGTTCCGCAGCGCTCGACCGGGAGCGAGACCAGCACCGGCCCCTCCCCGTCGACGCCTTGGAGCAGCTCGCCGCAGGTGGCGGGCACTCGCGCGATGGCGACCCTCACCCGGGCCCGCCCTTGAGCCAGAGGGGCAGGCCGGCGACCACCAGCACCACCTCGTCGGCGATCGCGGCGAGCGCCTGGTTGGCGGCGCCGGCGCGGTCGCGGAAGGTGTTGCCCGCCTCGGTCTCGGGGTGGACGCCGAGCCCCACCTCGCTGCCGACCAGGCAGACGAGGTCGGCGGTGGTGGCCCGGCAGGCCGACGCGGAGCGGGTGGCGAAGGTGCGGGCGGCGGCGTCGCTGGCCGGGCGTGCCAGGGCGAGGGCGAGCTCGAAGCCGTCGAGGAGCAGCCCGCTGCGGCGGGCGCGCTCGCACACGGCGTTGACGATGTTGCCGCGGTTGTCGACCGAGGTGGTGGTCCAGGCGGCCGGCCGCCGCCTCCGGTGGGCGGCGACCCGGCCGTCGCCGGCGTCGTCGGTGAGCAGGGTGGCGACGTAGAGCACCTCGTCCCCGCAGGCCTCGGCGACCCGGGCCTCGGCGTAGGCGCTCTTGCCGCTGCGGGCGCCGCCGAGCACGAGCAGCAGGGGGGTGCGGGTCCGCTGCCTCACCTCGGTACTCCTCCTCCGATCACACCGTGGATGATGGCCTCGAGGCGGCCGATGTCGAGGGCCGCCCCGACGGCGTCGGCGAGGCGGTCGAGCTCGGCCTCGGCGCCCGGGCCCGGCGGCCCCGGCCGCCAGCGCCGTCCCCGCCGCCGGGCGACCGCGGTGAGCAGGGCCCGGCGCAGCCCCGGCTCGTCGAGGAGGCCGTGGAGGTGGGTGCCGACCACCCAGCCGTCGGGGCTGGTGGAGCCGTCCTCCCAGGCGGCGCCGCCGGCCTCCGGCCAGAGCCGCAACGGCGCCCGCCGCGCCGGGGTGCGGCCGGCGTGGATCTCGTAGCCGCGCACCGGCAGCCCGGCGGCAGCCGCCAGCAGCCCGGGCAGCGGCCGCACCTCGCCGGCGACCCGGCGCACCACCTTGTCCGCCGACATCCGCGTCGCCGTGGGCAGCAGCCCGAACCCGGCCGAGCTGCCGGGGGCGGCGTCGGCGCCCTCGGGGTCCTCGACGCCGCGGCCGAGCAGCTGCATCCCCCCGCAGATGCCGAGCACCGCGGTGCCGCGCCGCCGCGCCGCCCGCAGCGCGGTGTCGAGGCCGCGGGCGCGGGCCACCTCGAGGTCGGCGCGGCTGGTCTTGGTGCCGGGCAGCACCACCAAATCGGGGTCGCCGAGCCGGTCGCCGCGGTCGACCAGGCGGACGCCCACCCCGGGCTCGCGGAGCAGCGGGTCGCAGTCGTCGAAGTTGCTGATCCGGGGCAGGCCGACGAGGGCGACGTCGATCGCCGCCGCGGCGCCGCCGGACCCGTTCATCGCCGCCAGCCCCAGCGAGTTCCTCCTGGGCGAGGTGCAGCCCCTCGACGTGGGGGATCACCCCGAGCAGGGGCAGCCGGGAGCGGCGTTCGAGGAACGCGGCGCCGTCCGCGAAGAGCTGCGGGTCGCCGCGGAAGTTGTTCACCAGCAGGCCCGCCACCCGGCGGCGCTCGGCGGGACGGAGCAGCGCGAGGGTGCCCAGGAGGGCGGCGAACACCCCGCCGCGGTCGATGTCCCCGGCGAGGAGCACCGGCGCCCCGGCGTGGGCGGCGACCCGCATGTTCACGATGTCGCGATCGCGGAGGTTGACCTCGGCGGGGCTGCCCGCGCCCTCGATGACGACGACGTCGCACTCGGCGCGGAGCCGGTCGAGGGCCGCGGTGACCACCGGCCAGAGGCGCGGCTTGAGGGCGTGGTAGGCGGCCGCGTCCATCCGCCCCCGCACCTCGCCGTCGACCACCACCTGGGCGCTGCGATCGCCCTCGGGCTTGAGCAGGATCGGATTCATCGCCCGGGTGACGTCGACCCCGCAGGCCAGGGCCTGGAGCGCCTGGGCGCGTCCCACCTCGCCGCCGTCGGCGGTCACCGCGGCGTTGAGGGCCATGTTCTGGGCCTTGAAGGGGCGCACCTCGAGGCCGCGGCGGCGGAGCAGCCGGCAGATCGCGGCCACCAGCAGGCTCTTGCCCACCCCCGAGGCGGTGCCCTGGATCATCAGGGTCCGGGCAGGGGGGCTCACCGCCGCACCGCCGCGCCGACGGTGGCGAGCACGCGCTCGAGCTCGGCGGGCGGAGGCACCGCCAGCCGCACCCAGCCGGGCAGCCGGAGGTCGGCGCAGTCGCGGGCCACCACCCCGGCGGCGGCGAGGACGGCGCAGAACCCGGCGGCGTCGCCGACCTCGGCGCAGACGTAGTTGGCGGCGGCGTCGGCCACGTGCAGCCCGCGCTCGCGCAGCGCGGCGGTGAGCGCGGCACGGCCGCGCCCGACCGCCTCCAGGGTGGCGGCGCGGTGGTCCCGGTCGGCGAGCCCGGCGACGGCGGCCGCGATCGCGGGCGCGGAGACGCACCAGGGAGGGGCCAGCGCCCGCAGCGCCCGGGCCACCGGCGGCGGGGCGTCGGCGACCCCGACCCGCAGCCCGGCGAGGGCCAGCTCCTTGGTGAGCGAGCGCACCGTCACCGCCTCGCCGCCCGCGGTCGACCTCGGATCGTCACAGAGGCCGATGAAGGCCTCGTCGACCAGCCAGGTCACCCCCGGGGTGGCCGCCGCCAGCTCGGCGACCGCGGCCGCGGGGCTGAGCACCCCGGTGGGGTTCTGCGGCCGGGCGAGGATCCCCACCACCGCGCCGGCGCGCCGGGCGGCGGCGGCGACGGCGCCGGGATCGAGGGCGAAGCCGTCGCCGGGGCCGGCCTCCCAGGCCACGGTTCGCGCTCCGCAGGCGGCGGCGGCGCGCCGGTACTCGCCGAAGCAGGGGCCGACCACCAGCGCGGTGTCGCCGGGACCGAGGTGGGCGAGGGCGGCACGCAGCAGCAGCTCGGCGGCCCCCGGCCCGGCCACCACCCGCTCGGGGTCGACGCCGAGCAGCTCCGCCGCCGCCTCCACCAGGGGGCCGGCGTCGGGGCTGGGATAGCGGGTGGGGTCGGCCGCACGGGCGGCCGCGAGCGCCGCCGGCGACGGCCCCAGCGGGGCCAGCGAGGCGCTGAGGTCGAGCATCCCGGCGGCCGCGGCGCCGCCGTGGGGCACTCCCGTCACCGCGTCGAGCCAGGGGTGGGGGCGGCCCCGCCGGGGGCGGGTCACCGCCGCCGCCCCGGACGCGGCAGCGCGCAGACCGCCACCGTCCCCAGGGCGGCGGCACGGACCACGGCGACCGCCCGCTCGACGTCGGCGGGGCGGCAGGGCCGGCCGCCGGGGTTGAGGCGGTGGTGACCCCGCTTCTCCAGCCGCACCCCCAGCGCCCCCGCCATCGCCGCCATCGGATGGCCCGCGTTGGGGCTGGCGGTGGCGGCCCGGTCGCTCCACCAGCAGCCCAGCGCCGCCGCCGGCGACCCCTCCGCGGCGGGGGCGCCGGCGGCGATGAGCAGGGCGCTGAGCCGGGCCGGGAGCAGGCCGAGCAGGTCGTCGAGCCGGGCGGCGGCGCGGCCGCCGAGCCGGTGGCGATCGGGGTACCCGACGGCGGCGTCGGCGGTGTTGGCGAAGCGGTGGAGGGCGGCGCCGGCGAGGCCACCGAGGCGGGCGTAGAGCAGCGGCGCGACCACCGCATCGGAGAGGTTCTCAGCGAGCAACTCGACCGCGGCCGAGGCGAGCAGGGGGATGTCGAGACCGTCGAGGTCGCGGCCCACCAGCCAGGGCAGGTGGTGACGGGCGGCAGCCTCGTCGCCCGCCTCGAGCGCCGCCGCCACCCGGCGGGCGGCGTCGACGAGCCCGCGCAGGGCGAGCAGGGACGAGAGCGCCGCCGCCTCCAGGGCGCCGCCGAGCAGGGGGCCGAGACGGGCGCCGGCGGCACCGGCGAGCCGCCCCGCCGCCGCCGCCAGCGCGCCTCCCCCGGCGGCCACCGCGACCCCCCGGAGCAGGGTGCCGGCGCCCGCCCCGGGGCCGTCCTCGGGCACCAGCAGGCTGACCCCGCGGCCCATCCACACCACCGGGTGGAGCCGCTCCGGAGGCTCGCCGAGGGCCGCGTCGACGGCCAGGGCGAGCCCCAGCACCCCCACCCCGCAGGGGCGGCTCAGGGCCGTGCGCACAGGCACAGCAGGGCCACCGCCAGCCCCAGCTCGGCGACCGCGCCGAAGGCGTCGCCGGTCATCCCACCCACCCGGCGCCGGACCAGCGCGGCCGTCGCGGGGGCGACCAGCAGGGTCGTCGCCGCCGCGATCAGCCCGCGTCCTCCCAGCAGCAGGAACGCGGCCGCCGCGGTCACCGCCACCGCCACCACCGCCCCGATGGCGCGCCGGGGCACCGCGTAGGCGTGTCCCAGCCCCTCGCTCCGAGCCGGGACGGAGATCGCCAGGGCCACCGCCGTGGCCGTCCGCGAGGCGGTCACCGCCACCACCAGGGCCTGCAGCCGGGGGCCGCCGAGGGCACCGAGGGCGGCGTACTCCACCAGCACCACCAGCACCACCGCCGCCAGCCCGAAGCCGCCGGTGCGGCTGTCCCGCATGATCGCCAGACGCTCCTCCGGGGTGTGCCCCCCGAAGAGGCCGTCGGCGCAGTCGGCGAGGCCGTCGAGGTGGATGCCGCCGCTGAGCACGGCGAGGGCGGCGAGGAGCAGCGCGGCGCGCGGCGCCGGGGGGAGCACCGGGGCGAGGGCCGCCTCCAGCCCCGCCAGCGCCCCGCCGAGCAGCAGCCCGGCCCCGGCGAAGCCGGCCAGGGTGGCGGCGGAGGGGGGCCGGTGGGCGAGCCGGGGCAGCGGTGCCACGGTGAGCAGGCCGAGCGCGGCCAGGGCACCGGCGGCGACCGACCCCAGCCGGCCGGCGGCCGAGCGCTGGGGCACGATGCCGGGGCCGGCCGGCAGCTCGGCGGTCACGGCGCGGGGGCGGCCTCCGCGCCGGCCTCGGCGCCGGCGGCGGCGGGCCCGCTCACCCCCGCCGAGGAGAAGGTGGCCATCTCCGCGCTCAGCGCCGCCGCCACCCGGACGAGGTGGAGGGCGAGGGTGGCGCCGCTGCCCTCGCCGAGGCGCAGGTCGAGGTCGAGCAGGGGACGGAGGCCGAGGTGCTCGAGGGCGACGCCGTGACCGCGCTCGGCGGAGCGGTGGCCGGCGACGCAGAAGGCGAGGGCGCCGGGGGCGATCAGGCCGGCGGCGAGCGCGGCGGCGGTGGCGGGGTGGCCGTCGAGGACGCAGAGCATCCGGCGCGAGGCGGCGCCGATCACCGCACCGGCGATCGCGGCGAGCTCCAGCCCGCCCACCTCGGCGAGCACCCCGAGGCCGTCGCCGGGGTCGGCGCCGGCCCGCAGCACCGCCGCCGCCACCGCCTCGCGCTTGCGGGCCAGCCCGGCGTCGTCGACCCCGGTGCCCCGGCCCACCACCTCGGCCGCGGGCCGGCCGGTGATGGCGGCGACCACCGCGCTCGCCGCGGTGGTGTTGCCGATGCCCATGTCCCCGACCGCCACCGCCTCGACCCCCTCGGCGGCGAGCCCCCACACCGCCTCGACCCCCGCCTCCAGCGCGGCGCGGGCCTGGTCCCGGCTCATCGCCGGGCCGGCGACGATGTCGCCGCTGCCCCGGCGCACCTTGCGGGCAAGCAGCCGGGGGTGGTCGGGGAGGTCGGCGGCGACGCCGGTGTCGAGCACCAGCACCCGGGCGCCGGTGGCCCGGGCGATCACGTTGATCGCCGCCCCGCCGGCGAGGAAGTTGCCCACCATCTGGGGGGTCACCTCCGCCGGGTAGGCGCTCACCCCGCGCCCGGCGACCCCGTGGTCGGCGGCGCAGACCAGCACCGCGCACTCCCCCAGGGGAAGGGCGTCGCGGCCGCGGACGGCGGCGAGCAGGATGGCGAGCTCCTCGAGCCTGCCGAGGCTCCCGGGCGGCTTGGTGAGGTCGTCCTGGTGAAGGCGGGCGGCCTCGGCGGCGGCGACGTCGGGGGCGGTGATGTCCCGCAGCGCGTCGTCGAGGGCGCTCACGACCGCTCCGCCTCGCGGCGGCGGCGGGGGCGAAGGGTGACCAGGTGCCGGCCCAGCCGGCGGGTGGAGGAGCAGCCGATCAGCACCAGGGTGTCCATGGAGGCCTCCTCGGCGACCAGGCTGCCGAGCTCGCCGATCTCGACCCGCTCGCCGGGACGGCAGGCGTCGTGGACCATGGCGGCCGGGGTGGCCGGGTCGCGGTGGGCGCGGAGCACGTCGAGGGCGCGGCCGAGGGCGTGGGGCCGGGCCCGGCTGCGGGGGTTGTAGAGGGCGACGGCGAGGTCGCCGGCGCCGACCGCGGTCAGCCGCCGCTCGATCAGCTCCCAGGGGACGAGCAGGTCGGAGAGGCTGATGCAGGCGAAGTCGACCGCCAGCGGCGCCCCCAGCCGGGCGGCGGCGGCGAGGGCGGCGGTCACCCCGGGCACGATCTCCAGCTCGGGGGCGGTCCGCCCGTCCCAGCCGAGCTCGTAGAGCGCCTCGAGGCAGAGCCCGGCCATCCCGTAGACGCCGGCGTCGCCGCTGCTCACCACCGCCACCGAGGCCCCGGCACGGGCGCGCCGGGCGGCGTCGGCGGCGCGCTCCGCCTCGGCGCCGATCGGCCAGGGCTCGACCGGGACCCCGGGGAGCAGGGCGCTCACCCGGTCGCAGTAGGGGGCGTATGCGATCACCACCTCGGCGGCGGCGAGCGCCGGACGGGCGCGCTCGCACAGGTAGCCGGCGTCGCCGGGACCCAGCCCGACGATGGCGAGACGGCCGCTGGCGCTCATCCCAACTCTTCCCCTGGCGCGGAGGTGCCGCGAGCTGGTCCTGCACCGCCGGTTTTCCGGCTTCCGCCCGAGGGCGGCCACGGTAGCGCGACTGCGCCGGCCTTCGACCGGCTTGACACGAACGGCGAGGGTCACGGGATCGTAGCGCGTCCGGGGGAGGGAAAAGATCACCCGGGCCGGGGGATAGGCGGGCCCGCCCGCCGTCGGCCACAGTGGGCTGGCGCGGATCCCGGTTCGAGGGGGGAGCATGCACCTGTCCACGGTTCTGGTCGTCGAGCTGGTGGTGATCGGCCTGATCACCGGCGGCCTCGCCGGGATGCTCGGAGCCGGCGGCGGCTTCGTGACCGTGCCGCTGCTGGTGGCGATCGGCATGAACGTCCACCTCGCGGTCTCGCTCAGCCTCGCCTACGTGGTCGTGGTGGCGGGGTCCGGGGTGCTCCGCCACCTCCGCCAGGGCACCATCGATCTGCCCCTGGGGCTCATCCTCATGGGACCGGGCATCGTCGCCGCCCAGCTGGGCAGCCAGCTCAGCCACCGGCTCCCCAGCAAGGCCCTGGAGCTGATGGTGGCGCTGCTGCTGGTGGCGGTGCTGGTCTTCTTCAGCGCCGTCCGTGGCCCCGCCCACGACGCCGAGCCCAGCGCCGAGCCCGGCGCCGGGCGCTCCCCGGGGCGGCTCCGGATCGACCGGGTGCGCAGCGTCCGCGGGCGGGTCTACCGATACACCGTCCGCATTCCCCGCGCAGCGCTCATCGGCGCCTCCGTGGGCCTGGTCTCCGGGCTCTTCGGAGTCGGCGGCGGATTCATCCTGGTGCCCCTGCTGGTCGGGGTCGTCCACGCCCCGATGCAGGTGGCGGTGGGCAGCGACCTGGTGGCGATCATGGGCAACGGCATCTCCGGCGCGATCGGACACGTCATCGCCGGCGACATCCGCTTCGGGACGATCCTGCGGCTGGGCCTCCCGCTGATCCTCGGGGGCGTGGTCGGCTCGCAGCTCGGCGCGCGGGCGGTGACCGTCCTCTCCCAGGGCCGGCTGCGGCTGATCTTCAACGCCCTGCTGGTCTCCGCGACCCTCTACATGGGCGGTGCCGGGCTCGGATTCATCACCGCGGTGTCATCGAAGGGTTAGCGAGGACGCATATACTCGCTGGTGGCGATGAGCCACCGGGCCACACGTTTTCTCCACGTCCTCGCCCGCGCCCCGGTCGCCGTCCTGATGACGGCCTCCCTCGCGCCGTCGGCGCACGCCCACGCCGCCACCGGCGCGGCGCCCTCGACCCGGCCCGCGGCCTACGTGGTGGCGCTCGACCCCGGCCACGGCGGCGTCCCCGACAACGACCATCCCGACCAGCTCTTCGACCCCGGCTCGGTGGCCCAGAACGGGCTGCTGGAGAAGGACTACGCGCTCGACACCGCCCGCCGCGTCCGCACCCTCCTGGAGCGCGACCGGGTGCGGGTGGTGATGACCCGCGACCGTGACCAGTACCTCGACATCAGCCCGCGGATGGAGACGGCGATCGCCGCCCACGCCCGGCTGTTCGTCAGCATCCACGGCAACTCCTGGACCGATCCCACCGCCGCCGGCTCGGTGGTCCTCTATCCGAACGAGGCCAGCCATCCCTTCGCCGACCGGATGAGCGCGAGCCTGGAGAGACGGCTCACGCCCTACGCGGTGCCCGACGACGGGGTCATCCTCCGCGACAACCTCTGGGTGCACGCGGTGATGCCGGCGGTGACGATCGAGCCGATGTACCTCAGCAACCCGCGCGAGGCCGACCTGCTGCAGCGCCCCGAGCTGCGCGACGCGATCGCCGCCGCGGTGCGCGACGCGGTCGAGGCCCAGGACCCCGCGGTGCTGACCCTCAAGCATCAGCTCGACGCCTGGGACGCGGCCCATCCGCAGCAGGCGCAGACCGCCTCCGGCCCCGGTCGCTCGCCGCTGGCGGCGGCGCTGGGCATCCCCCACGGGCGGCTGCTGCTGCTCGCCGGCCTGCTCTGGGTGCTCTGGCTGCTCCGCCACCGGCTGCGCCCGGTGACGCTCACGGCGGGGCGCGCGGTGATGGTCGCCCTGGCCCGGCTGCATCCGGTGCGCCGGATCGAGGAGACGCTGTTCCGGAGGCGCCGGCGGCAGGCACGGCGGCGCCGCCTGCTCGAGCGCAGCCGCAAGCTGCCCCACCGCCGCTCGGTCTACGACGAGCTCTGGTTCTAGCTGCCGGTGCGCCTCGCGGTGATCGCCGACACCCACATCCCCACCCGGGCGCGCGACCTGCCCCCGGGAGCGTGGCGGGTGATCGACGCCGCCGCCGGTGTGCTCCACGCCGGCGACGTCGTCGACCCCGCGCTGCTGGAGCGGCTCCGCGAGCGCGGGCCGCTCTGGGCGGTGCTGGGCAACAACGACCACCTCCTCCGGGGCGGACTCCCCGAGCGGCTCGAGCTGGAGCTCGGCGGGGTGACGGTGGCGATGGTTCACGACGCCGGGCGGGCGGCGGGGCGGCGGGCCCGGCTGCGGGGCTGGTTCCCCACCGCCAGGGTGGCCGTCTTCGGCCACAGCCACATCCCCGTCGTCGAGGACGACGGCAGCCTGCTGCTGCTCAACCCCGGCTCTCCCACCGACCGCCGGCGGATGCCCACCTTCACCGTGGCGGTGCTCACCCTGGAGGCCGGCCGGGTGAGCGCCGAGCTGGTGGACCTCGGTCAGGAGCGGGCGACGTCGGCGACGAGGTAGACCGCCAGGGCCAGGCCGATGCCGCACATCAGCAGGGTGAGCAGCAGGTAGGGCCACAGCGGCGCCTCGAAGCGGGCGGCCTCGATCTGCCGCCGGCCCTGGAGGAAGCGGACCACGCCGGCGGTGGCGGTGAGCAGGCCGGCGAGCACGAAGACCAGGCCGATCGCCGCGGAGAAGGCGGCGCTGAGCCGGGCGGAGTGGCCGTTCGACATCCGCAGCTCGCGAAGGAAGACGTCGAACCGCGAGACCCCGAAGCCGAGGGCGATGAGGGTGACCGCGGTCCGCGCCCAGGCGAGCAGGGTGCGCTCGTTGGCGAGGTGCTCGCGCGTCCGGGTCTCGTCGGATCGGAGTGGCTGGTCGGCCATACCCGCCGGATTGTGGCCGCTGCCGGGGCCGGTCAGCCGGTTCGGAGGACCAGCAGGGTCATCAGCACGCCGGTCACCCCGGCGATCCCGATCAGGGTCGCGTCGAGGAGCACCCGGGAGCGCAGCGCCGGCCCCTCGATGACCCGCCGCTGGAGCAGGAAGCGGGCGAAGGCGAGGTTGGCGAGCGCCCCGCCGGCGATCACCAGCGCGAGCGCCGCGCCGCGGTTGTCCGCGCCGCCGGCCTCTGGATGCCCGCGGCCGAGGGCGAGCAGCAGGTCCAGCTTGTCGATGGAGAGCCCGGCGGCGACCAGGGTCAGCGCCAGCCGCATCCAGGCGAGGAAGGTGCGGGAGTTGGCGAGGTGGTCGCGGGTGCGCACCCCCTCGCCTCCGCCCCGGCCGGCATCCGCGGGCACCGGGCCGGTGCCGAGGATGGCCGCCGGCCGCCGCCGGCCCGCGCTCATCGCAACGCCACCGCGGGGCCGTCGCGGAGCAGCCGCGCGCCGCCGCCGGGCCGGAAGAAGGCGAGCCGCTCGGGGCCGCCGCCGCCGGCGCCCCAGCCGAGCCGGAAGAGCCCGAGGTCGTAGCCGGAGAAGGCGGTCTGCAGAGCGCGCTCCAGCCCCGCCGGCGAGGGGTCGGCCGCGGCCACGGAGGCGGCCCGGTCGACCAGCAGCCCGCTGTACCAGCCGCGGGTGCCCTCGATGCCGGGGGTGCGCTGGGGGAGCCGCCGGTGGAGGGCGTCGAGATACGCGCGGGAAGCGGAGTCCGCGGGGTCGAGCTCACCGGCGATCGACAGGGGGGTGCCGCGCAGCAGCGGCACCGCCTCCTCGACGAAGGCGACCGAGAGCAGGTCGGAGGAGGCGATCACCCCCCGGGAGGGCAGCCATCCGAGCCTGCTCACCGCCTCGACCACGGGCAGGGCGCGGCGCGGCGAGGCGATGATCACGAGCGCGTCGGGGTGGAGCGCGCGGAGCTCGGCGGCGAGCCCGGCGGGGTCGGCGCCGGCGAGCGCGAGGCTGCGATGGGCGAGGCCGGCGGCGCCGAGGCTCCGCTCCACCGCCGCCGCCTCGACCGCCTGCTCGGGCCGCGGGCCGGCCAGCACCAGCGCCCCGCCCGCCCCCCGGTCGCGCACCCGGCCGGCCAGGGCGGCGCCCTCCGCCTCCTGGTCGACGCCGGTGCGCCAGAGGTAGGCCGACGGGCCCTCCGAGCGGAGCGCTCCCACCAGCGGCAGGTGCAGGCGGGTGGCGGCGGCGGCCACGGCGCCCAGGGTGCCGGCCCCGCCGCAGGGGGTGGCGAGGATGTGGACGCCCCGCGCCGCGAGCCGCTCGGCGGCCGCGCCGGCGCCGGCGGCGCCGATGTCCTCGAGCACCAGCCGCGGCGGGATAGCGCCGCCGGCGCTGGCCAGCGCCAGCTCGACGCCGACGGCGCGGTTCTGGCAGGCGGCGCCGTCGGGGCCGGAGAGGTCGGCGGCGACCCCGACGAGGAGCTCGCCGGGGCGGGGCGGCTCGATGCCGGTGGTCACCGGCCGGGCGGCGACCGGGCCCGGTGAGTTGACCACCGCCGTCAGCGTCCAGGACCCCGCGGCCAGGGTGACGGTGGCGGCGTACCAGGGGCCGCCGGCGGGCTCGAGGCGCAGCCACGACGGCGCCGTGCCACACCCTCCGCAGTCGAGGCCCAGGGTGACCCCGGTGACCCCGGCCGCGGGGCGGACGACCCCGTCCGCGTCGACCTCCTGCACCCCGACCACGACCCGGTTGGCGCCGGGGAGGCCGGGGGCGATCGCGATCGGCACCTGGCGGCCGCCGGCGGCGCCGACCAGCAGGGGCGGCCCCGCGGGCGCGACGACCGGGGCGGGCGGGGTGGCGACCCCGCCGAGCACGGCCGCCGAGACCAGCGCCACCAGGCCGACCCCCGCCTCCAGCGGCAGCAGCACCCGGGCGGCGCGCCACCAGTGGTGGGCGTCCACCGGGGCGGGGAGGTCTCCCTCCCGCCACTGCTCGCGGGCGCCGAGCGCCAGGGTGCCGATGGCGAGGATGGCGAGGGCGGCGAGCAGCCCGGCACGCACCGGCAGCGGGAGCGCCTCGATCCCGCCGCCGGTGGCGGCGGGATCGGCGATGCGGACCATGCGGCTCAGCCTACCCGGGTGGCCGCCGGGGAGTCAGCCCGCCCAGGGATGCCTGCCCTCGGGAACCGGGCAGATTCCGTCGCCGTCCAGCGAGCGGTGCTGCCGCCGTCCCTCGAGACGGAGGGCCATCCGCTCGACGGTGCGGGCGTCGAGCCCGGCCAGGCTGGCCGGGTGGATGCCGAACCAGGCGGCGACGGCGTTGCGCAGGGCCCGGGTGGTCTGGTCCCGGCGCTCCCTGGACGGCGCCGCGCTCGCCGTCCGCTCACGTTCCAACGGGATGGTTGTGGCCATGACAGATCGTTACTCCCTACTCCCGCCCACGGTGCGCCTCGGCAGAGACCTCAATCCATTCAATTGCGTCGTCGACGCAACGGGAGAAAGGGCTCGGGCCGTCCCCTATCCTGCACACCGCCCCCCGCCCTGTAAAGAAACGGTGTCAGTAGCGCTCGAGGACGAGGAAGTGGGAGAGGCCGAGGACGTCGACGGGGGTGCCCTCGGCTCCCTGGAGGGCGCGGCGCAGCACCCGTCCGGTGCCGCCGAGGCGGGCGACGAGGTTGTCGTACCCGCCGAAGATGCGCCCGTGGTGGACCACCTGCACCGGCTGCCCGGCGAAGAGCCGGAGCAGCCCCCGTCGGGTGTAGGCGCGCACGTGGGGGGCGAGGCGGTCGCGGAGCGGGTCGGGCAGGTAGTTGACCAGGGGCTTGTTGCCGAACCGGTAGGTCCCCCGCCAGTAGACCCCGTGCTGCTCGACCGGGTACCAGCGGTTGGGGCAGAAGAGCACCACCCTGCCGCCCCGGCTCAGCACCCGCACCATCTCCGCCGCCGACACCCGGTCGTCGGCGACGTGCTCGATCACCTCGTTGGTGAGCACCACGTCGAAGCTGCCGTCGGGGAAGGGCAGGTGCTCGTTGGCGCCGTTGACCACCAGCGGCGGGTCGAGCCTGGCCGCCGCCTCGACGGCGCGCTCGCGGTCGTACTCGAGCCCGACCACCACCCGGGCGAGGGGGCTCAGCCGCTCGACGTAACGGCCCACCCCGCAGCCGATCTCGAGCACCCGGGCGCTCGCCAGCTCCGGCACCGCGTCGCGGATCATCGCCAGCCGGCGCTCCTGGCCGGCCCGCCAGACGTAGGACGGCTCGCCGCAGCGGGCCGCCCTCTCCATCGAGCGGCTCTCGGTCGTCGGCGCCTGGGACATCGGCGCGGAGTCTCAGCCGCGTGGCGCCGCGAGCGCGGCGATGGCGACGGTCACCCGTCCGCGCACCCGCTTGGCGAGGCGGAGGGCCCCGCCGGGGGCGTCCAGCAGCGCCGCCGCCTCGCTCACCGACGGGGTGCCCACCGCCCGGGCCACCACCGCCGAGGGGGTGGGAACCGCCACCTCGGCCAGCGCCCCGGCGGGGTGACCGCGCAGCGGCCAGCCGCGCTCGGCGCAGAGCCGGCGGAGGGCGGGCTCGTCGCACTTGCGGTCGAGGGTGCCGACGCCGGCGACCGCCAGCGGGCTGAGCCCGGCCTCGGCGAGGGCGGCGTCGACCGCCGCGGCGAGCTCGTGGTCGCCGACCCCGGCCTCGCAGCCGACCCCGAGCACGGCGGTGGGCGGGCGCAGCACCAGCCACCCCGGCCCGGCCTCGACGGGACGGTCGCTGATCACGATCGCGGCCCGGGGTGCGGCGGCGCGGAGGGCCTCGAGGTCGGGGTGGCGGCGCAGGCTGGCGGGCCAGTCGCCGGCCGCCTCCCAGGGCTCGCCGCACTCCTGCACGAGGCCGACCGGGTCGCCGTCGAGCAGCGCCGCGGTCACCGCGGCGAGCCCGCGCCGGTCCTCGGCGCGCCAGCCCCGGACGGCGGCGACCTCGTCGGGCGCGGGCCAGGGCCGGTGGTCGGTCGCGGTGGTCACCACCGCCTCGGCGCCGAGGACGGCGGCCACCTGCCGGGCGAGCCCGTTGCCGCCCCGGGCGTGGGCGCCGGCGAGCGGCACCGCCCAGCGGCCGAGGTCGTCGACGGCCACCACCGCGGGGTCGCGCAGCTTGTCGGCGAGGTGGGGCGCGATCAGCCGGACCGCCGCCCCGGTGGCCATCACCAGCACCACCGCGGCGTGGGTCGCCACCAGCCGGGCGACGACGCCGCGGGCGCCCCCGCTCTCCGCCCTGGCCCCGGGCACCGCCCCGGCCAGCCGCGCCGGCAGGTGGAGGCGGGCGCCGCCGACCGCAGCGGCCAGCCGCCCCCCGACCGCGGCGCCGGCCGCGGTGAGCGCGTACACGGCGACCTCGCCGCCGCCCCCGTCGCCGTTCCCGGGCGAGCCCGAGGGACGGAAGACGTGGGCGTGGTCGGGGCTGTAGAGGGAGGAGCGCAGCCGCGCCGAGGCGGGCCGGAAGGCCGGGCCCACCAGCACCAGCGCCTGGCGGCGGATGCCGAGCTCGCGCAGCCGGGCGGCGAGGTCGCCCACCGTGCCCCAGCTCACCCGCTCGTCCGGCCAGGAGACCCGCTCCGCGATCACCGCGGGGGTGGCGTCGTCGATCCCGCCGTCGTGGAGCGCCGAGACCACCTCGGCGGCGTAGGCGGCGCTGAGCAGGATGCAGAGCGACACCCCGGGCCGGGCGAGGGCGCGGAGGTCCTGGCCCGGGGGCATCGGGGTGCGGCCGCCGACCCGGCAGATCACCACCGCCTGGGCCACCCCGGGCACGGTGAGCTCGCAGCCGAGGGCCGCCGCCGCCGCCATCGGCGAGGGCACCCCGGGGATCACCTCCCAGGGCACCCCGGCGTCGTCGAGGCGGGCCAGCTGCTCGGCGATGGCGCCGTAGACGCCGGGATCGCCGCTGTGCACCCGGGCGACCACCTCTCCCCGCCGCGCCGCCGCCACCAGCAGCTCGACGATCGGCTCGAGGGTCATCCCGCTGGTGCCCCGCACCACCGCCTCGGGGCGCACCGCCTCCAGCAGCCGCGGGTCGACCAGCGAGTCGGCGTAGACCACCGTGCCCGCCGCCTCGAGGACGCGGCGGGCGCGCACGGTGAGCAGGTCGGGATCGCCGGGACCGGCGCCGACCACGTAGACGGTCCCGCCCCGGAGCGCCCGGCTCATCCGGACCGCCCGGCGCCGGGCCGGCGCAGGATCACCAGCGCCATGTAGTCTGCGCCGGCGCCGTCGAGGCTGTCGGCGTGGGTCTCGCCCTCCAGCCCCACCCGGCGCGCGTAGCGCACCGACCAGCCCCGGGCGGGACCTTCGAGCAGCGTCCGCAGCCGGTCGATCGCGGCCCCCGCCTTGAGCAGCACCACGGTGTCGGACGCCGCCAGCGCCGCCTCGAGCTCGCCCTCGCCGAGCCGCGAGGCGGGGAGCACGGCGATGCGCTCGCCGCCGACCGCCAGGGGCCGCCCCTCGACCGCGGCCGCGGCGCACATCGCCGGCACCCCCGGGACCACCGCCAGCGCGGTGGCGGGGCGCGCCTCCAGCACCGCCGCGGCGGCGTGGGCGAAGGTGCTGTAGAGAGAGGGGTCGCCGTCGGTCACCATCCCCACGCTCCGGCCCTCGTCGAGGGCGGCGACCAGCGGTGCCACCCGGGCCCGCCAGCCGCGCTCCACCGCGTCGGGGTCGGCCGGCATGTCGCTGACCAGCTCGAGCAGGCGGCCGGGGCCGGCGTGGCCGTCGAGCGCCCGGGCGGCCACCCCCCGGCCGCGGCTGCTGCGGGGCACGGCCACCAGGTCGAGGCGCTGGAGCAGCGCCGCCGCCCGCAGGGTGAGCAGCCCGGGGTCGCCGGGCCCGGCGCCGATCCCGTAGAGGGTGCCGGGGTGGGGATGGTCGCCGAGCAGGCCGGCGGCGAGGCTGTCGAGCGAGGTCACCCCGGGGTCCCCGCGGATTCGCGGTGGCCGGGTGCGGAATCCGCGGGGTGGGAGGGTCGGTGCGCGCTCACCACGAAGACGGGGTCCTCGGCGCGGAGCCGCAGCCCCCGGCCGGCGGCGACGCCGCGGGCGACGGACAGCTGGCTGACCTCGGTCGACCAGTCGCCGAGGGCGGCGCGGGCGACCAGCACGGCGTCGAGGGTCGCGAAGGAGCCCACCAGCCGGCCGCCGGGGCGGAGCCGGGCGCGGACGGCGCCGAGGATCTCGCCGAGGTGGCCGCCGTGGCCGCCCACCACCACCCGGTCGGGCACGGGCAGGCCGCTCAGCGCCTCGGGGGCCGAGCCCTCGACCACCTCGATCCGGCCGGGGGCGAGGTCGGCGGCGTTGGCCCGGAGGTGGACGAGCTGCTCGGGGTCACGCTCGATCGCCCAGACCCGGGCCCCGGGTGCCAGGCCCACCGCCTCGATCCCGATCGACCCCGAGCCGGCGCCGACGTCCCAGATCACCGTCGCGCCCGCCGGCTGGAGGCGGGCGAGCACCACCGCCCGCACCTCGGCGCGGGTGATCATCCCGCCGCTGTGGGCGAAGCGGTCCTCGGAGCGGCCGAACTCCGCCGCGGGCGCCGCTCCCGCGTCGGCCCCGGCGCGGTCGAGGAGGAGCACGCTGTTGCCGTCCCAGGAGCCCGCGGCCACCGCCGACAGGGTGGTGTCGACCACCCGCTCCACCGGCCCGCCGAGGCGTTCGCCGACCACCGCCCGGCAGTCCTCCATCCCCGCCTCGAGCAGGGTGGCGGCGAGCCGCCGGGGGGAGTTGACGCCGTCGCAGAGGATCGCGGCGGGGCCGCCGGCGAGGGCGCCGGCGAGGGCGGCCGCGGGGTCGCGCCCGTGGGCGGTGAGCAGGCGGCAGCCGTGCCAGGGCATCCGGGCACGGGCGAACACCTCCTGCACCGCCGACACCGCCGGGATGACCGTCACCTCGGCGGCGCCGAGCTCGCGCACCAGGGTGGCGCCGATGCCGAAGAGCAGCGGGTCGCCGGTGGCGAGCACCACCGCCAGCTCCTCCGGCCGGCGCTGCCGCAGCCGCTCGACGCAGGCGCCGACGTCGCCGATCTCGACCCGCTCCTCGCCGTGGGCGGGGACCTCGTCGAGGTGCCGGCGCCCGCCGCAGAGCAGGGTGGCGGCGGCCACCAGCTCACGGCCGCGCTCGTCGAGGGCGACGATGCCGGCGACCGGCACCCCGACCACCACCACCGGCTGGGTGCTCATGACCTCTCCTGCATCCGTGCCAACCCGGCCTCGCCGGAGCCCAGGAGCTCGCCGCTGTCGGGGTCGAAGCACCACGCCTCCACCGCCACCGCCCCGCCGGTGCGCTCGTGGCAGCGCCGCGCAGCGGTGCTGCAGAGCTCGTCGAAGAAGCCGCGCACCCCCGCCTCCAGCACCATCTCCTGGGCGTGGCGGGCGGTGTTGGCGCCGCGCACCCGGGCCGCCAGGGGCTCGCCGGCGCCGGCGCGCACCGCCAGCTCGGCGAGCAGCAGGGGGTCGACTCCGCCCCCGGCGACGTGGAGCTGGAACTGCCCCTGGGCGAGCTTGGCGAGCTTTCCGACCATCCCCGCCAGGGTGACGCGTGAGACCCCGAGCTCGCAGGCCCGGTCGAGGGCGTGGCCGGCGAACTCCCCCATCTCGACGAAGGCGATGTCGGCCAGCCCGGGCAGCCGACCCTTCGCATAGCGCTCGCTGCGGCCGCCGGTGCTGAGCACCAGGTGGTCGGCGCCGTTGGCCACCGCCACCCCCACCGCCTGGACCACGCTGGCCCGCCAGGAGGCGGTCGACCAGGCGTGGACCACCCCGGTGGTGCCGAGGATCGAGATGCCGCCGAGCACCCCGAGGCGCGGGTTCATGGTCCTCCGCGCCATCAGCTCGCCTCCGGGGACGGCGATCGTCACCTCGAGCCCGCCCCCCCGGGAGGCGGCCGCGGCCACCGCCTCCGCCGCGGCCTCGCCGATCATCCGCCGGGGCACGGCGTTGATCGCCGGGCCGCCCACCTCGAGGCCGAGCCCGGGCAGGGTGACGGTGCCCACCCCATCGCCGCCGCGCAGCGCCAGCCCGGGCTCGGCCGTCCAGGCGACGGTGGCGGTGACCCGGGCGCCGTGGGTGACGTCGGGGTCGTCGCCCGCGTCCTTCACCACCACCGCCGAGGTCCAGCCCTCGCCGGCGCGGGGGTCCTCGACGGCGAAGCTCTGATCGAAGCCGGCCGGCAGGGCGATCCCCACCTCGGCCACCGGCGCGCCGCCGAGCAGGTGGAGGCAGGCGGCCCGGGTGGCGGCGGCGGCGCAGGCGCCGGTGGTGAAGCCGCTGCGCAGCCCGCGGCGGCGGCGGGGTGCAGGCGAGTAGCCCTCCTCGTCGGCGGCCGCGCTCCCCGGGCCGCCGGTCTCGCGCAGACCGGTCATGGCGCGGAGTGTCCCGCCCCGGGCCGTTCCGCTGCCAGCGCGCAGAGCGCGTTGAGGGCGGCGGCGGCGGTCGCCGAGCCCCCCCGGGTGCCCCGCACCACGATCGACGGCACCGGCGGCCCGGCGAGGAGCAGCTCCTTCGCCTCGGCGGCGGCGACCAGCCCGCAGCAGCTCGCCACCACCGCGGCCGGCGGCGGGGCGCCGTCGCCGAGGGCGTCGAGCAGCGCCAGCAGGGCGGTGGGGGCGTTGCCGATCACCACCACCGCGCCGCCGATCTCGCCGGCGAGGGCGAGCAGGCCGCGGGCGCTGCGGCTGCTCCCCGCCGCCGCCGCCCGGGTCGCCGCTCCGATCAGGTCGGGGAGGGGGCGGCCGGCGGCCTCGACCGCGACCAGCGGCTCGATCGACAGCCGCGCCAGCCACGCCCGGGCGCCGGCGGCGACCATGGCGACGTCGCAGATCACCGCCGCCCGGCGTCCCAGCGCCGCCGCCGCCGCCTCGACCGCCGCCACCGGCACCACCAGCTCGGCGAACAGCCCGGGGTCGCCGGCGGCGTAGGCCATCCGCAGCGCCACCCGCTCGGCGGGAGGGGGCGGCAGCGCCACCGTGGCGGCGGCGCGCAGCCGGGCCATGCTCAGCGCCTCGATCTCGGCCGGGGGCAGCCCCAGCGCGGCCAGCGCGCGGCCCTCGCCGGGGACGGTCACCGAGCCCGCGCCCCGGCCAGCCCGGCGCCGCGGCGGTGCCGCTCCCCCGCGGCCACCAGCCTGGCGGCGGCGGCGGGGACGCCGCAGAGGTGGAGGTGGATGTAGGAGGCGAGCAGGGTCGGGGTGGCCTGGCCCTCGACCTCGCCGCCGCCGGCCACCGACCAGGCGGCGCTCCCCGGCTCCACCCCCGGGTCGGCGGCCGACCAGTGGAACTCGTGGCCGGTGACGGCGTCGCCGGCGCGGAAGAGTGGCGACGCCCGCAGCGCGGTGGCGGTGCGGTAGCCGAGCGAGCGCCGCGCCCCCATCCGGGTGCCGTGGGGGAGCACCCCGCACATCGGATGGCGCTCGCCGTCCTCGGTGGTGATCGCGGTGCCGAGGTACATGGCGCCGCCGCACTCCGCGACCGCGGGCAGCCCCGCGCCCAGCGCCGCCGCCACCGACGCACGCATCGGCGTGTTGGCGGCGAGGGTGGTGGCGAACCGTTCCGGGAAGCCGCCCGGCAGCCAGAGCGCGTCGCACTCGGGGAGGGCGGTGTCGCCGAGGGGCGAGAAGGGCACCAGCTCGGCGCCGCGGGCGGCGAGCAGGTCGAGGGCGTCGGCGTAGTGGAAGGTGAAGGCGCCGTCGCGGGCCACCGCCACCCGGGCGCGGGCCGGCGCCACCGGCGGCGCGAAGGGGTCGTGGTCGGGATCGCCGGCGGGGCCGCGGCCGGCGCCGGCGAGCCGGAGCAGGGTGTCGAGGTCGAGGGCGCGCTCGACGGTGGCGCCGAGCCGCTCCGCCCAGCGGGGCGGGTGAGGCCGCTCCTGGGGCGGCACCAGGCCGAGGTAGCGCTCCGGCAGGGTCAGCTCGTCGTCGCGGGGGATGCAGCCGAGCACCGGGATCCCGGTGGCGGACTTCGACCGCCTCGGTCGCGGTCCGGGCGTGGCGCTCCGAGCCCACCCGGTTCAGCACCACCGCCTCGATCCGCACCCGGGGGTCGAAGCGGGCGAACCCGAGCGCCACCGCGCCCACCGAGCGCGCCGCCCGGGCGGCGTCGACCACCAGCACCACCACCCCGTCGACGAGCCGGGCCACCTCGGCGGTGCTGCCGGCGTCGCCGCCGCCGAGCCGGCCGTCGAAGAGGCCGAGCACCCCCTCGACCACGGCCACGTCCGCCCCCGCGGCGGCCCGGGCGGCGAGCGCCGGGAGGCTGCGGGGGTCGCAGAGCACCGAGTCGAGGTTGCGCGAGACCCGCCCGGCGACGGCGTTGTGGTGGAGCGGGTCGATGTAGTCGGGGCCGACCTTGAACGGCTGGACGCGCAGGCCGCGGGCCCGGAACGCCGCCATCAGCCCCAGGGCCAGGGTGCTCTTGCCGGTGCCGCTGGCGCACCCGGCGACCACGATCGGCCGGGGCAGGCGGGCTCCCCCGGGGCGCAGCGGGGTCGCGGTCACCGCCGCCGCCGTGCCCGCCGCCCGCCCGCCCCGGGCCCGGGCGCGCAGGTAGGCGACCACCGCGGGGTGGAGGCCGAGGTGCTCCGCCACGGCCACCCGCATCCCCAGCCGCGCCCCGGCGGCGGCGGCCTCGCGGCGGATGCGCCGGGCGATCAGCCCCTGGTTGAGCAGGTACGGCGCCACCACCGCGCTGGTCAGGCCCTGACGGTGCAGCACCTCGAGGGCGGCGGCGACGCCGGGCGGGGCGAGCGAGGCGAAGGCGTGCGCCACCGGGCGGCCGTCGGCGGCGTGGAGGCGGGCGGCCACCAGCCGCTCGAGCCGGCGGTTGGCGTGCGCCGAGCCGGTGCCCCGTCCCACCACCACGACCGCCTCGGCGCGGCCGCCGAGCTCGGCGTCGGCGGCGCGGACCCGCTCCCCGAGGGCGGCGAGCAGCGCCGGGGCGGGGCGCAGCAGCGGGGCGCAGCGCCAGCGCACCCCGGGGTGGAGCAGCCGCGCGCCCCGGATCACCACCGCCATGTCCTCGCCGGCATGGCCGGCGGGAAAGAGCAGGAGCGGCACCAGCCGCACCTCCCCGCCGCCGAGCCGGAGCGCGTCCGCGGCGGCGGCGGCGAGGCTGGCGAAGACCGGCTCGAGCTCCGCCGCCGGGTACTCGATGACCCCGCAGCGGACCGGTGCGCCGGCGCCCGCCGCCACCGCCCGGGTGAGCGCGCGCAGCTCGTCGCGACCGGCCTCGTCGCGGGTGCCGTGGGCGACCAGCACCACCGGCGCCGGCGGGCTCACGTCGGCACCGCCGCGGCCGGGGTCATCCCCGCCTCGAGCTGGGCGTCGACCTCGGTGGCCACCGCCCGCAGCCGGCGCAGCCGGTCGTCGTCGGCGTCGTCCCAGAGCCCCCGCGCCGCCGCCTCCAGCAGCTTCTCGGCCATCGCCTTCAGCGCCCAGGGATTGCTCTGCCGCACGAACTCCTGCGAGACCTCGCCGAGCACGTACTCGTCGGCGACCTGGGCGTACATCCAGCCCTCGACGATGCCCGCGGTGGCGTCGTAGCCGTAGAGGTAGTCGACCGTGGCGGCCATCTCGAAGGCGCCCTTGTAGCCGTGCCGGCGCATCGCCGCCAGCCACTTCGGGTTGACCACCCGGGCGCGGAACACCCGCCGCGCCTCCTCGGCGAGGTCGCGCACCCGGGCGCGGGCGGGGTCGGCGCTGTCGCCGAAGTAGGCGCGGGGCGCGGTGCCGGTGAGCGCGCGCACGCAGGCGATCATGCCGCCGTGGTACTGGAGATAGTCGTCGCTGTCGAAGATGTCGTGCTCGCGGTTGTCCTGGTTCTTGATCGCCACCGCGATGCCGCGCAGGCAGCTGTGGAACTGCTCCTCGGCCGAGACCCCGTAGCGTCCGCGGGTGTAGGCGTGGGCGCCCCAGGCGGTGTACACCGCGGCGATGTCGGCGTCGCTCTGCCAGTTCCCGGAGTTGAGCAGGGGCAGCACCCCCGCCCCGTAGGCGCCGGGACGGCTGCCGAAGATGCGGTAGCGGGCGCGCTCGGCGGCGGTGGCGGGGTCGAGGCCGGCGGCGGTGAGCGTCGCGGTCTCGGCGCGGACCCGGGCGGCGATCGGGTTGACGGCCTCGTCCTCGTCGAGCGAACTGACCAGCTCCACCGCCTCGTCGAAGAGGTGGACGAGGTTGGGGAAGGCGTCGCGGAAGAATCCGCTCACCCGCAGCACCACGTCGACCCGCGGCCGTCCCAGCTCGTCCGGGGCGATCGCCTCCAGCCCGCAGACCCGGCGGTTCTCGCGGGTCCAGCGCGGCCGCACCCCGAGCAGCCGGAGCGCCTGGGCGATGTCGTCGCCGCCGGTGCGCATCGCCGAGGTGCCCCAGACCACGATGCCCACGCTGCGCGGCGCCGCGCCGGTCTCGGCGACGTGCCGCTCGACCACCGCCTCGGCGAGCCGGCTGCCCACCCGCCACGAGGTCTCGGTCGGCAGCGACTTGGGGTCGACCGAGTAGAAGTTGCGGCCGGTGGGGAGCACGTGGGTCATCCCCCGGGTGGGGGCGCCGCTCGGGCCCGCCGGCACGTAGCCGCCGCGCAGCCCGAGCAGCAGGTTGCCGATCTCGTCGGTGGTGCGCCGCAGCGCCGGCCAGAGCACCGTCGCGAGCTGCTCCAGCGCCGCCGCCGCGCCCCCGGACGGCACCGTGGCGGCGAGCAGGGCGGGGATCACCCCGGCGTCGAAGTCGGCGGTGGCGAGCTCGGCGATCAGGGCTCGGGCGAGCCCGCGCACCCCCTCCACCAGGTCGCCCGCGACCCGCGCTGTTCCTGCCATGTACGGCAGCAGCGCGGAGGTGACCGGTGCGCTCACCGCCGCACCGCGGTCGGCGAGCAGGGCGTCGAGGTCGAGGCCGCAGGCGGCGGCGAGCGAGTCCTCCAGCCCGGGCACGCCGCCGTCGGTCGAGCTCGAGCAGGCGAGCAGCATGTCGAGCAGCGCCTCGCCGTCCGGAGGCGCGCCGAGCACGTGCAGGCCGTTGCGGATCTGCGCGTCCTTGATCTCGCAGAGGTAGCCGTCCATGCGCAGCAGGAAGGCGTCGAAGTCGTCGGGGGCGGCGGCCTGGGCGAGGTCGGCGTCGATGTGGGCACGGCGCACCTCCTCCCAGATCCGCTCCTGGATCAGGGGGAGGCGGTCGGGGTCGAGCGCCTGGGCCTGGTAGTACTCGTCCATCAGCTGCTCGACGGCGACGATCGGGCCGTAGGCGTCGGCGGTGCTCACCGGGGGGATGAGGTGGTCGACCACCACCGCGTGGGCGCGCCGCTTCGCCTGGGTGCCCTCGCCGGGATCGTTGACCACGAACGGGTAGAAGAGCGGCAGGTCGCCGATGCAGAGGTCGGGGAAGCAGGCTGCGGAGAGCCCCAGCGCCTTGCCCGGAAGCCACTCCATGGTGCCGTGCTTGCCGAGGTGCACCACCGCGGCGGCGCCGAAGCCGGAGCCCAGCCACCGATGGAAGCCGAGGTAGTGGTGCGAGGGCGACAGGTCGGGGCTGTGATAGATCGCCGCCGGGTCCTCGCCGAAGCCGCGCGGCGGCTGGATGCAGACCAGCACGTTGCCGAAGCGCAGACCGGCGAAGGCGAGCCCGCCGTCGTGGGCGTAGAGCCGGCCGGGGGGCTCGCCCCAGCTGCGCCGCACCTCCTCGCGGGCCGCCGCCGGCACGGTGTCGAACCAGCTCCCGTAGGCCTCACCGGAGAGGTGCCCGGGCGCCGCCGCCAGCTGCTCGGCGGTGAGGTACTCGCGGTCGTAGCCGCCACCGGCGAGCAGCCGGTGGATCAGCGCGTCGCCGTTGTCGGGGAGCTCCCCGTCGCCGAGGTCGTAGCCGTCGTCGCGCAGCGCGTGGAGCAGCCGCACCGCCGAGGCGGGGGTGTCGAGGCCGACCGCGTTGCCCACCCGCGCGTTCCTGGTCGGGTAGCTGCTCAGCACCACGGCGAGGCGCACCCCGGCGCGGGGCAGGCGGCGCAGCCCCGCCAGCCGGGCGGTGAGGGCGGCGCAGCGGCGCACCCGCTCGAGGTCGGGGACGTAGCGGGTCACCCCGTCGACGCTCTCCTTGAAGGAGACCGGCACCGACACGATCCGCCCGTCGAACTCGGGCAGGGCGACGTTCATGACCACGTCGACGGGGCTGAGTCCGGCGTCGCTGCGCTCCCACCGCTGCCGCGAGCCGGTGGCGGCGATCGCCTGGACCACCGGCACGCCGAGCCGCCGCAGCGCCGTCACCGACCACTCCGCGGCCACCTGGGGGCCGGTCACCGGCAGCTCGCCCATGGCGAAGGAGAGGGTGCTGATCAGGGCGTCGCAGAGCGGGCGGCCGCCGGCGTCGCGGAGGTGGGCGAACGCGGCCGGGTCCCCGGCGTCGGTGCGCAGCGAGTAGCAGAACACCGGCAGCGCCCGGCAGCCCGCCTCCTCGAGGGCGTCGCAGAGGGCGTCGACGACGGCGAGGTTGCCGGTCATCCAGTGGGCCCGGTAGAAGATCAGCCCGACCACCGGGCGGCCGTCGGCGGGGTCGAGGTGGGCGCGCCACCAGACCTCGGCGGCGGCGGGGTCCTCGGGAGCGCGGGGATGGTGGCGGCCGTCCCAGGGCACCGGGCGGGGCGGCTCGCAGCCCACCTCGGTGCCGCAGGTGGCGTCGCTGAGCAGCCGCACCAGCTGGGCGACGTTGGCCTCTCCACCGTGGACCAGGTAGGCGAACCCGCTGCCCGCCACCTCGGCGTCCAGGGTGGTGAGGGCGCTCAGCTCGGCGTCGGGGGTGAGGTCGCCGGGCCAGGCCACCAGGGCGACGCCGTGGGCGGCGCAGGCGGCGGCGATGGCGTCGACCGCCGCGGGGATGGCGCGGCGGCCGCCGAGCAGCCGCAGGGCGACGCAGCCGGCGCCGGGCAGCAGCGGCTCCAGCCGGGAGCGCACCTCCTCGGCGGTCCAGCCGGTGCAGCTCAGCCCCACCACCCCGGCGCAGCCCTCGGGCAGCCGCCCACTGGCTGACGCCAGGGCGATCAGCTCCGTATCAGCGGTGCTGATCAGCACCACGCGGCCTGCGGCCGCGGAGGGGGTTGCCTTCGGCTTCTTTTTCACGTTCGGCTTCTTTTTTCGTCCTTCGGCTTCTTTTTTACGTTCAGATGTGCCTGCGGCGCTTTGTACTTCCGACATGCGCGGTGATGGAGCGCATGTCGGCTAGAACTCGATGCCGCGCTGCGCGGGGATGCCGGCGCCGCGGTAGTGGTGCTTCACCTCGCGCATCTCGGTCACGCAGTCGGCCAGCTCGACCACCTCCGGAGGGGCGTTGCGCCCGGTGAGCACGAGGTGCACGTCCCGGGGCTTCTCCCGCATCAGCCGCAGCACCTCCTCGAGGGGGACGAGGCCGGCGGTGATCGAGCCGAGGATCTCGTCGAGGACCACCACCCGGTAGGCGCCGCCGCGCACCGCCTGGTCGGCGATCGCCCACGCGTTGCGCCCCGCCTCGGCGTGCTCCTCGTCGCTGACCTGGGGGTCGCGGAGGCTGTCGATGGTGAAGCCGCGACCCTCGGCGGCGATCTCCACGCCCGGCACCCACTCGGTGAAGGCGGTGCGCTCGCCGGTCTTCCAACTCCCCTTGATGAACTGGACGATGCGCACCGGCATGCGGTTGCCGGCGGCGCGCAGCGCCAGCCCCATGGCGGCGGTGGACTTGCCCTTCCCGTTGCCGGTGAAGACCAGGATGACGCCGCGGCGGTTCTTCTTGAGCTCGGGGTCCAACTCTTCCTCGAAGCGCGGAGGTCCGCGAGTTGGCCCTGCACCGGCGGTTTTCTGGCTTCCGCACCCGGGTGCCGGGGACGGCCACAGTAGCGCGACTGCGCCGGACTCCGACCGGCTTGCCCGCGCGGCGAGGGGTGCACCCGATCCTACCGGAGCAGGTCGCCGGTGAGTCTCCGTCGGCGCGTTCGAATTGACTGGACGATTCGCCCGCCGTGATCCGATACCCTCCCGGTATGAGGGTCAGGAGGGGAGCGGGGGTCGCCGCCGCGATGGCGGTCGGCGCGCTGCTCGCCGCGCCCGGCGGCGCCGGCGCGCCCCCGGCGCCGGTCGCGGTGGTCGCCCGGCCGATGATCGTGATCGTCCCCGGCCACCCCGGCGTGCCCGGGACGCCCCGGATCCGCGGCTACGGCCCCGCCGAGCTGCGCTCCGCCTACGGCCTCGACGGCAGCGCGGGCCAGGCACGGCTGGTCGCCCTCGTCGACGCCTTCGACGACCCCAGCGCGGAGTCCGACCTGGCCGTCTACCGGTCGCAGTTCGGGCTGCCCCCGTGCACCACCGCCGGCGGCTGCTTCCGCAAGCTCGACGCCCGCGGCGGCAGCCGCTATCCGCGGCCCGACATCGCCTGGTCGCGGGAGATCTCCCTCGACCTCGACATGCTCTCGGCCGCCTGCCCGGACTGCCGGATCGCCCTGGTCGAGGCCGACGGTGCCGGCATCCCCGAGCTCGGAGTGGCCGTGAACACCGCCGCCTCGCTCCCCCAGGTGGTGGCAATCGGCAACAGCTACGGGGTCGCCGAGAGCGCGATGGAGACCCAGTGGGACGGCTTCTACCACCACCCCGGCATCGCCGTGACCGCGGCCTCGGGCGACGGCGGGTACGGCACCGGCTACCCGGCGGCCTCGCCCCACGTCACCGCGGTCGGGGGCACCACTTTGCGACGCGACGGCAGCTCCCGGGGCTGGTCGGAGGCGCCGTGGACCGGCGCCAGCAGCGGCTGCAGCCGCTTCGAGCCGAAGCCCTCCTGGCAGCACGACCCGGGCTGCGCCCGGCGCACCATCGCCGACGTCTCGGCGGTCGCCGACCCCGCCACCGGCGTCGCCATGTACGACACCTACCAGGGCCCCGGCTGGGTCCTGGCGGGCGGAACCAGCGCCGCCACCGCATTCATCGCCGGCGTGTACGCGCTCGCGGGCAACACCGCGGCGGTGGTCGGGGGCTCCTACCCGTACGCCCACACCGACCGGCTGAACCCGGTCGCCGGCGGCTACACGCCGCCCGCGGGCCTGGGCACGCCGGCGGGCACGGGGGCGTTCTGACCTCCGTCGCGTCGTTGGTTCGGCCGAGACCTGCTCAGCGCCCCCTCAGCCGCAGCAGCAGCGCGACCCAGATGACGGTGATGACCGCGTTGATCGCGGCGGAGCCGTACTGGCCGCGCAGCAGGGCGGCGATCGCGATCGCCACCGAGAGTGCGGCCAAAAGCGCGTACAGCCAGCGCAGCCACCGGGCCACCGCCGCCGGTCTCATCGCCACCCTCCGCCCTAGTGGGACGCGTCCTCGGTCAGCGTCGCGTACTCGGCGCCGTCGAGCAGCTTCGCACCCTCCTCGTCGACGTCCTCCAGGCGCATCAGCCAGCCCCCGCCGTAGGGGTCCTGGTTGACTCGCTCGGGGGCATCGCCGAGGGCGTCGTTGACCTCGGCGACGCGACCTCCGACCGGCGAGTACAGGTCGCTCGCGGCCTTCACCGACTCGACCACGCCGAACCGGTCGCCGGGCTTCAGGGTGGCGCCCACCTCGGGCAGCTCGAGGAAGATGACGTCGCCGAGCTGGGCCTGGGCGAAGTCGGTGATGCCCACGCGGGCGCCGCCGTCGACGGTCTCCACCCACTCGTGGGTCGCGGTGAACCGGAAGGCGCTCAGGTCGGGCACGTCAATCAGCTCCTCGGTGACCGTTCAGGGGGAAGGCTGTCAGCGACGAAGGAGCTGATGGCCTGGGGGAGTCCCCCCCATTCTGCGCGTTAGCGCAGAGAGCGTTTGTAGAAGGCGGTGGGGACCACGGCGGCGCTCGCCACCGTCCCGCGGATGTCGACGTCGAGACGCTCGCGGCCGGCGGCGTCGGGCTCGACCAGCGCGGTGGCGATGCCGCAGCCGAGGGTGAAGGAGAAGCTGCCGCTGGTGACCTCCCCCACCTGCCGGCCGGCGTCGAGGACGGGCTGGCCGTGGCGGGCGATGCTCCGGCCCTCGAGGCGCAGCCCCACGGTGCGGCGCGGCGGCCCCTGCTCGGCGATGCGGCGGAGCGCGCCGGAGCCGCAGAAGTCGCCCTTGGCGAGCTTCACCGTCCAGCCCAGCCCGGCGCTGAAGGGGTCGACGGTCTCGTCCATGTCCTGGCCGTAGAGGCGCAGCCCGGCCTCGAGCCGCAGGGTGTCGCGGGCGCCGAGGCCGGTGGGCACCAGCCCCCGGCCGGCGCCGGCTGCGAGCAGCGCGTCCCAGAGCTCGCCGGCGTGGCCGGTGTCGATGTAGATCTCGACCCCGTCCTCGCCGGTGTACCCGGTGCGCGAGACCACCGAGGTGTCGGTGTCGATGCCGGCGACCCGGCCGCCGGTGCAGTGGAAGGGCCGCAGTGAGACCACCTCCGCCTCGCACAGCGGGGCGACGATGTCGAGGGCGCGCGGACCCTGGACCGCGATCAGTGCGAGGTCGTCGCTGAGGTCGATGAGCTCGGTGTCGGGGCCGAGGTGGTCGCGCATCCAGGCGACGTCCTTGTGGCGGGTGGCAGCGTTGACCACCACCATGAATCCCCGGCCGTGGAGGTCGCGGTAGACGACGACGTCGTCGACGATGCCCCCCTCCTCGGTGCACATCACCCCGTAGAGGGCGCCGCCCGGCGCCAGCCGCGACACGTCGTTGGCGACCAGGTGCTGCACCGAGGCCTCGGCGCCGGGGCCGGTGATCAGCACCTCGCCCATGTGGGAGATGTCGAAGACGCCGGCGCGCTCGCGGACCGCGAGGTGCTCGTCGCGGATCCCGCTGTACTGCAGCGGCATCTCGTAGCCGCCGAACTCGACGATGCGCGCGCCGAGGGCGACATGGCGGTCGAAGAGGGCGGTGCGCTGCGCCATGGCCGCTGGTTATAGCAGCACCTGCGGGTGGCTACACTCGGTGACCATGGGCTCCGTTCTCCGGCTGCTGCTGGCGGCGCTGCTGCTGCTGGCGGCCTGTGGCGGAGGCGCACCCTCGGCGACCTCGCCCACCGGCGGCGCCCAGGACCCCGCCAACCAGGGCGGCACCATGACCGTCGGGGTGGTCCAGGAGCCCACCTCCTTCCTCGCCGCCGGGATCGTCGACAGCATGCTCTTCTCGGTCGCCGTCGACGCCCCGATCGTCGAGGGCCTGCTCTGGTACCGGCCGCTGGAGGAGACCGCGAACGCGCGCAGCCTCGCCGACTTCTGGCGCCCGATGCTCGCCACCGAGGTGCCCACCACCGCCAACGGCGACGTGCGCACCTCGGGCTGCCCCGCGGTCGGCGCCGGCGCCGAGCGGACCGTCCCGGCGATGTGCGTCACCTGGAAGCTCCGCGACGACGTGCTCTGGCACGACGGCAGCCGCTTCGGAGCCCACGACGTCTGCGCCACCATCCAGTTCTCCTGGCTGCGCTACCGCGACCGGAACCCCACCGCGGTGCTCAGCACCGCCGGTCCCGACCAGGTCGTCGACTGCCGCGAGGACACCGCCACCCAGGCGACGCTCAGCTTCAAGACCCAGTACGGCGCCTACCTGTCGCTGGGGTCGGGGGTGTACGGGATCATGCCGGCCACCCAGCTGGAGAACGCATTCCGCGGCAACACCGACCTGGAGAGGACGCCGCAGACCGTCGACCTCACCAGGGGGACGGGAGCGCCCGACGCCTACCGTGGCACCGACACCCTCGACCGCATCATCGTCGGCACCGGCCCCTACGTCCTCCAGAGCTACGAGCCCGCCAGGTCGATCACCCTGGTGCGGAACCGCCGCTACTGGGACCGCCGGCATCAGCCCCACCTCGACCGGGTGATCTTCAAGTTCATCTCCGACGTGAAGTCGCAGCTCGACCAGGCGCGCGCCGGCGAGGTCGACTTCGGCATGGACTACCGGCTCGCCCTCCTCCGCGACCTGGAGGACGCCGCGAAGCTGGGGAGGCTGGCGGTGCAGACCATCCCCGAGTCCGGCGCCGAGAAGATCGACCTGAACATGTGCGCCGCGGCCCGGGGGCTGTGCGGGCCGCAGGCACGGGTCAACCCGGTGACCGCGGACCTGCGGGTGCGCCGGGCGATGCTGCGGGCGATCGACCGGGAGCAGATCGTCAGGACCATCGCCCAGGGGCAGACGGTGGTGCCCCAGGACTCCTGGATCTACCTCGGCGAGGAGTTCATCCGCGACCCGTCGATCCCGACCACGGGATACGACCCGGCGGCGGCCCGGCGGCTCCTCGACGAGGCCGGCTACCGGGTCAGCCCCGCCTGCCACGACGGCCGCGGCCGCGCCGATGCGGCGGGTCACTGCATCGACCTCGACTTCGTCACCACCTCGGGCAACACCGCCCGGCAGCAGGCGCAGATCGCGGTGCAGTCCGACCTCGAGAAGGTGGGCATCTTCACCAACCTCAGCACCCTGAAGGCGGGCCGGCTCTTCGGCTCCTTCAGCGACGGCAGCGTGCTCTACAGCCACCAGTTCGACCTGGCGATGTACGGCTACACCGGCTCGCCCGAGCCCGACGGCTGGTACTCCGTCTACCACTCCGACTGCCGCGGCGCCTGCCCGGCCGAGAGCCAGGTGCCCTCGGCGGCGAACCGCGGCCAGGGTCAGGACGCCACCGGCGAGGACAACCCCGAGGTCGACCGCGGCCTCGACGAGGGTCGGTCCACCGTCGACCTGGCGCGGCGGGCGCTGGCCTACCGGCAGGTGGAGCGGCAGCTCGCCCACGACCTCCCCGAGCTGCCGCTGTACCAGCAGGTGGTGGTGAACAGCCACACCGTGCGGCTCCACGGGCTGCAGCGGAACGACCGGGTGTGGACCTTCAACATGTACGACTGGTACTGCACCGGTGGGCGGTGCCGGGCGTGAGCGGCACCGGCGTCGAGACCCGGCCGGAGGCGGGTGCGGACGCGGGGTGCGAGCTCAGCCCGTGGGACTGGACCGACGTGCTGCTCAGCCTCCCGATCGCCCTCGTGCTGGTCGGGGCGGTCACCCTCGGCCTCGCCGCCGTGACCGTACCGCTGCTGCCGCAGCACGACCAGGAGCTGCGCACCGCGATCAGCAGGTTCCTGTCCAGCCTCTCGCTGTACGGGGGCGTGGTCGGCGCGGTGCTGCTGCTGGTGACCGCACGCCGGCGGGCGCCGGTGAGCACCCTGGGCTGGCGGCCGGTGTCGACCCGCTGGCTGCTCCTCGCCCTCCCCCTCGCGCTGGCGGCGTACGTGCTGGTGATGCTCGCCGGGGCGGTCGGCAGCCAGATCTTCCCCCAGGCCCACAACGGCCAGCCGCAGGCGGTTCGTGACGCCTTCGGCCACTACCGGGTGCTCGCCGTGGTCGCGGTGTCGGTGATCGCCCCGGTGGCCGAGGAGACCTTCTTCCGCGGCTTCCTCTACGGATGGCTGCGCCGCCGGGTGCCGCTCTGGGCGGCGGTGACGCTGAGCGCGCTGGTGTTCTCCGCCGCCCACGCCGAGCTGGCACTGCTGATCCCGATCTCCGTGCTCGGCTGCCTGCTCGCGCTGGTCTACGAGCGCAGCGGAAGCCTGCTCCCCGGCATGATCATCCACGGCGTCTTCAACGTGATCGGCGTCACCCTGATCTTCGCGTCCTCGCACTAGAGACCACGTGCCCCTAGTGGGTCTCGCGTAGCATGGCCCGATGGCTATCACACTAGGGCCCGGCGACGGGAGCATCAAGGTCTACACCAAGCGAGAGGGCATGGCGGCACGGGTGGGGCACGACCTCACGCTGGAGCCTGCCTCGTGGAGCGGCGAGGTCGATCTCGACCCCGACGACATCACACGGTCGAGCGTCCGCGCCACCGTGGACGGCCATTCCCTCGAGGTCGTCGAGGGTCACGGCGGGGCGACGCCGCTCAGCGACAAGGACCGCGCCGACATCAAGAAGAACGTCGCGCAGAAGATCCTCACCACCAGCGGGAGCGTCAGCTTCGCGTCGACCTCGATCGAGAGCTCGGGCGACGGGAAGTTCACGGTCAGCGGCGACCTCACCATCAACGGGACGACCCGGCCGGTGCGCCTCGACCTCGCTCAGAACGGTGACCGGGTCTCGGGCCGCCTGGGCCTCCGCCAGACCGACTTCGGCATCAAGCCGTTCAGCGCGATGCTCGGCGCCCTCAAGGTCGCCGACGCCCTCGAGGTGGCGATCGAGGCCAAGCTGCCCACCGGCTGACCGGCGCGATCCAGCATCGGGCGTCGACCGGGCAGCGCGCGCGCGGGCCGATAATGGCGCTCATGCCGGATCCGACCAGCCAGCCGCGGCCGGCGTCGAGCGCCCTCGTCGCACGCTTCTGCCCGCGCTGCGCCACCGAGCTGGGTGAGCGCCAGGTCGAGGGCAGGCTGCTCCCGGCCTGCGGTGCCTGCGACTTCATCGCGTTCCGCGACCCCAAGGTGGTGGCGGTGGCGGTGCTCAGCGACGGGCCGGGGGCGATCTGGCTGATCCGCCGCGGCATCGAGCCGCGGCTCGGGGAGTGGGCGCTGCCGGGCGGATACGTCGACTACGACGAGCACCCCCGCGCCGCCGCCGCCCGCGAGTGCCACGAGGAGCTGGGCTGCGAGGTGGAGATCGACCGGCTGGTCGGCGTCCACCACGCCAACCTGGTCACCGCCGGGGTGGTGATCGTCGCCTACGCCGGCCGCATCGTCGCGGGCACCCCCCGGGCCTGCCCGGAGGTGCTGGAGGTCCGGCCCTTCGCCGTTGCCGCGCTCCCCCCGCTCGCCTTCGCCACCCACACCGCGATCGTCGGTGAGTGGCAGCGCGGCGCCGGGGTCGCCGCCGCTCCGTGAGCGCGGCGCGGCGCTGCTCCCTCGCCCTCGCCCTGCTCGGCATCGGGCTGCTCGCACTGGTGCTCAGCCCGGCGGCGCGCCCCCCGTCCGGCCCCGCGGTGGCCCACGCGGCGGTGGCGCGCACCGAGGTGGTCGCCGAGAAGACCACCCGGACCCACACCACCCACACCCACACGACCACCACCGATCGGTCCGCCTGCCCCAGCCGCCTGATCGAGATCCTCCCGATCGACTGCGCGGCGCCGCCCACCGACACCCCCAGGGCGGGACCCACGTTCAGCTTCACCAACTCCGCGGGGCAGGTGAGCATCCCACCCACCGCGACCCCGCGGCCGGCGCCCACCGCCACCCCGACCCCGCTCGACACCCCCGTCCCCGCCGACGTCCCGAACGGCGACACCGGGACCTCGACGGTCACCTCGACGAGCGGCTCGGCGGCGGCCCTCCCCGCCAGCGGCGGGGGTGGCTCGGGCCGGGGCGTGGGGCTCCCGCTGGTGGCCGGGCTGGTGATCCTGGTGCTGCTCGGCGGCAGCGCGGGGATGGCGGTGCTGCGGCTGCGCTGAGCGCCGGTGGTGTGGCGATCGCCGTGATCGGCTCGTGACCGCTCCTACATCGAAGCCTCTGCGGGTCCGCCGTACCGTCCCCCCGGCATGCTCCAGGACCGTCAGCCGTGAGCCCGCTCCTCGCCCCGCACCCCGCCGGGGCCGCTCCCCTGCCCTCCGCGGGGGGCGACGCCCTCCTCGAGATCCCCGGCATGGGTCCGTCGGCGTGGGCACCGCCCGCCCCCGCGGACACCCCCGTCCCCGGTGTCTGGGCCCGGGTGCGCGCGCCCCTGCCGCTCGGCGGGATGTACCGCGAGGCCCCCTGCGCGCTGCTCGGGGCGATCCTGCTCCTCGGCATCTTCCTGCTCGACGGCCGGTTCGCCTCGCGGGGGACGGTGATGTCGCTGGCGGTGCTGCCGGTGCTCGCCGCCACCCGGCTGCTGCCCCGCCGCCTGCTGCTGCCGCTGGTGGCGCTGGGCGTCGCCCTCGACCTGGCCGGTCCGGCGGTCCACGGCGAGACCCTGCTCACCGCCATGGTCCAGGCCTCGGTGCTGCTGGCGATCTCCGCGGTCGGTCGCGGGGCCACCGTCTCCTGGCTGCGCCTCTCCGACAGCGAGCGCCGCGCCCGCGACCTCGCCACCGAGTACCGCCGCACCATGGAGCTGGAGGAGGCGAAGTCGGACTTCCTGCGGCTCGCCTCCCACGAGGTGCGGGCCCCGCTCACCGTGCTGCTCGGCTACATCGGGCTGCTCGAGGACGGGATGTTCGGAGAGCTCTCGGCGGCGGCGCGCGGCCAGGTGCTGCCGGTGCTGCGCACCAAGGTCGACGAGCTGGTCGGGCTCTCCGAGGCGATGCTCCAGGCGGCGCGCCTCGAGGACGGCCGGCTCGAGCTCGACGACGAGCTGGTCGACGTCCGCGACCTCGTCCGCCAGGCGGCGGCGCGGGTCGAGCCGATGCTCGGTCGCGGCCACCGGCTCGGGGTCGAGTGCCCGCCGGCGCCGGTGCGGGTGCGCGGCGACAGGCTGCGGCTGCTGACCGTCCTGTGCAATCTTCTTGCCAATGCCGTCAAATACTCGCCGGACGGCGGAGAGGTGCGCTGCACGGTGCGCAGCGGTCAGGGGCTGGCGGTGGTCACGGTCAGCGACCAGGGCATCGGCATCCACGCCGAGGATCTGCCCCGGCTCTTCACCCGGTTCACGCGGGTGGGGCGCGGCACCAACTCCGAGATCCCCGGCACCGGGCTGGGGCTGTACATCGCGCGCCAGCTCGCCCGCAAGCACGGCGGGGACATCATCGTCGCCTCGAAGCGCGGAGTGGGCAGCTCGTTCACGGTGACCCTGCCCCTGGCCGGCTGATCCGGCGCTCCGCTACCCTGGCCCGCCGTGAGCAGCCGCTGCGGCCGCCGGCGGGCCCGCAGGCAGGGCGAGAGGGGGGTCCGCGCCGCCTGCGCGGTCGTCGTCCTGCTGCTGCTGGTCCTCGTCGCCGGCGGCGGGGTGGTGACCTGGCAGGCGACCGCCGCCCCCGACCTCGGCGCCGCGCCGCGCGGCCCCGACGACGGCCACACCCGCCTGGAGATCGCCACCGCGATGGGGCACCGGGTGGCGGCGGGACTGCTGCTCAGCCCCCACACCGAGGTGACCCTCAGCGAGCACGACCTCACCACCGTCCTGCGGTCGAGCAACCCCGCCCCCCAGCAGTACCAGGACCCCGAGGCGCGGGTGCGCGACGGGCTGGTGGTGATCGACGTCCGGACCACCCTGGGGCTGGTGAGCATCACCGCGGTGGGCCGGGTGGCGCTGAGCCTGGTGTGCCCCGCCGACGGCACCCCCGACATCGCCGCCGACGTGCGTGACATGACCGCGGGGCGGATGCCGCTGCCCGACTGGGCGGTGTCGCAGATCCGCGACCGGATCAGCCGGGACGTCGACCTCCACGCCCTGCTCGCCGACGCCCAGCTCGACCCGATCCGCCCCTACCTCGACTCGGTGAAGGTCACCGGCGACGGCGTCGCCCTCGGCTTCCACCGTCCCGGGCTGCTCCAGCCCGCCAACGCCTGCGCGGCGCCCGGCTGACCCGCCCGACACGGGACATCCGCGGCATCCCACCGTCCGGCAACGGACGGGTCACGGGGAGGCGAGGGTGCCGCCCGGCGGCGGCGGGGCGTGGTACCACTTGCACCGACACCGCAACTGGAGGCCCTCCGTGCTCCGCCGCCGCATCCTCATCGTGGACGACGACCCCCGCCTCCTTCACGTCGTCTCGATGTACCTGACCATCGAGGGCTACGAGGTGGACGCCGAGCTCGACGGGGCCGAGGGCCTGCGCAGCCTCGAGCGCGCCCGTCCCGACCTGGTGATCCTCGACATCATGATGCCCGGCATCGACGGCCTCGAGGTCTGCCGGCGGATCAAGAGCGACCCGCGCACCCGCTCCATCCCGGTCCTGATGTTCACCGCGCTGAGCGGCGACGACGACGTCGAGAGCGGCCGCGCCGCCGGCGCCGACCGGTTCATCAACAAGCCGTTCAGCCTCGTCGGCCTGGCCACGGTGATCCGCTCGTACCTCGCCGAGGGGTCGACCCTCCCGGTCTGATCCGGTGCGGCTCAGCCGGCAGGGCCGGTGTCGATCCTCCAGTCGCCGTTCACCTTCTTGAGCCGGATGTCCTTGTTGACCCCGGTGAACTTGACGGTGACGGTGGCGGTGTCGCCGCTGACGGTCACCCCGGCGAGCACCGCGCTGCGATAGATCGCCTTCTCGTCGTCCTTGAGGGTGGCCGCCTCCTGCTTGAAGGCGGTGGCGCAGTCGCTGGTCCTGGTCTGGGCCTTGACCCGGTCGACGAAGACCCTGGCGGCGTCGGGGGTGAGCAGGCCGCAGGCGGCGGTGCCGTTGTCGTCGAGCACCGCCTGGATGTAGTTGCGCACCGAGTCCTTGATCTTGTCGCTGTCGGACGCGCCGCAGGCGCCCAGGCAGGTCGAGGCGGCGACGGCGGCGAGGGTGAGCGCCCAGAGGCGCGGACGGGGAATCGGGAGCATCGGCGGGGATGTTCCCACCTGCCGCGGTACTCGTGCATCACCCGGCGCGATGACGGCCGTGTGAGAACATCAGGGGATCCATGATCAGTCGCGAGTGGGACGCCGCCACCTACGACCGGGTCTCCGGCCCCCAGCTGCGCTGGGGCGTGGCCGTGCTCGAGCGCCTCGAGCTGGCCGGAAACGAGCGCGTCCTCGACGCCGGCTGCGGCAGCGGCCGGGTCACCGAGCGGCTGCTCGAGCGCCTGCCCGGGGGCACCGTGGTCGCCCTGGACGGCTCCGAGGCGATGCTCGCCGAGGCGGCACGGCGGCTGGAGCCCCACCTCTCCCGGGTGGAGCTGGTCCACGCCGACCTGGGCCGGCCGCTGCCCCTGACCGCGCCCGTGGACGCGATCCTCTCCACCGCGGTCTTCCACTGGGTGCCCGACCACGACGCCCTCTTCCGCCACCTCGCCGCGGTGCTGCAGCCCGGCGGCCGGCTGGTGGCGCAGTGCGGCGGCGCCGGCAACGTCGCCTCGGTGCTGCGCGCCGCCCGCGCGGCCGGCGACGGCGGGGAGGGTCAGCAGCACTTCGCCACCGCCGAGGCCACCCGGCGGCGCCTCGAGGCGGCCGGCTTCGTCGAGGTCGAGACCTGGCTCCACGAGGAGCCCACCCCCTTCGCGGCGGGCGAGGAGCTCACCACCTTCCTGCGCACCGTCATCCTCGGCGCCCACCTGCAGCGGATGCCCCCGGAGCGGCACGACGCCTTCATCGACGCGGTCGCCGCCACCCTGGGCCCGAACCCGGTGATCGACTACGTCCGGCTCAACATCCTCGCCACCCGGGGGGACGCCCCGGGATGAGCGAGCCGCGCCTCAGCCACCTCGACGAGCACGCCACCGCGCGCATGGTCGACGTCTCCGCCAAGGCCGAGAGCGAGCGGGTTGCGGTGGCCGAGGGCCGGGTGCGCTGCGACCCCGCCACCCTGCGCCTGGTCGAGGCCGGGCTGGCCGCCAAGGGCGACGTCCTCGGCGTGGCCCGGATCGCCGGGGTGCTGGCGGCGAAGCGCACCGCCGAACTCATCCCCCTCTGCCACCCCCTGCCGCTGACCCACGTCGACGTCGACCTGGTCTGCGACGCCTCCCTCCCCGGGGTGCGCATCCGCGCCACCGCCCGGACCGTGGGCCGCACCGGCGTGGAGATGGAGGCGCTCACCGCCGTCGCCGTCGCCGGGCTGACGGTCATCGACATGATCAAGAGCACCGACCGCTGGGCCGCCCTCGAGGGCGTGGGGATGGTGGCCAAGCAGGGCGGGAAGAGCGGCAGCGTGGCCCGTCCGCCGGAGCGAGGGCTCTAGGAGCCGCTCAGGGCTCTCTGCGCGGAGGCTCGTGGCAGGGGCGCTCGCCGGCGAGCAGCCGCAGCGCGTGGGGGAGCGCCTCCCAGACCGCGTCGAGGCACTCGGCCACCGCCCTGGGGCTGCCCGGGAGGCAGAGCACCAGGCAGCTCCCGCGGACGCCCACCAGCTGCCGGGAGAGCATCGCGTGGGGCGTCGACGCCAGACCGCGCAGCCGCATCGCCTCCGCCATCCCCGGCACCTCGTAGTCGAGCAGCGGTCCGACGCTCTGGGGGGTGACGTCGCGGGGTCCCACCCCGGTGCCTCCGGTGATCACCAGCAGACCGGCGGTGGCGGTGGCCTCGACCACCGCGGCGCGGATCGCGCCGGGCTCGTCGGGGACGATGCCGCGGCTCACCAGGGTGGCGGGCAGCCCCTCGAGGCGGGCGCTGATGACGTCGCCGCTGGTGTCGGCCCGCTCGCCGCGCGCGCCGGCGTCGCTCACGGTGAGCACGGCGGCACGGACCGGGACGGGCACGGACATCTCCGCCCGAGCCTACAGGAGAGAACTAGGCGGCGGGCTCGGCGACCCGGGTCGGGGGGTGCGGGGTCTGGGGGCCGCGGTCGCCGCCGTCGAAGTCGTCGCCCCGCTCGGTGGCCTTGCGGGCCAGCAGCCGCCCCTGGATCTCGTAGAGCCGGTCCATGAGGTGGACGATGGTCACCCGGCTGCGGAGCTCCTGGCGCACCTCGGGGGGCAGGACGGCGGTGAGCTGCATCAGCCGCGCCTCGTAGGACGGTGGCACGCGCTTGCGGTCGGTCAGATGCAGCTCCTCGAGGTCGGCGATCAGGCCGTCGATGAGGCGGATGGGCTCGGCCATCCGTCGACGCTCGGCATCGCTCCTCCAGCGGTGCCGGATTCCCGCCAGGATCTGCTCGTTCGTCTCTCGCAGCACACTCATTCCCGTTCTTCCATACGTCACGGGCCACATGAAGGTTGCGTCCCTTCCCTTGTCCCCCTCGAATCCGCCCCTTCGGAGGGGATGGTCACGGTCCGGACCATCTGCTAGCGCTACGCTAGCGGTGCGACGACCGGACGGGTATACCCCTTCCGGGGGAGACACGGATTTCGGGAGTGTGGGATGCGGCCCCAGCGGGACGGCCAGTGCACGCCGGTCGAGGGCCCGTCCGGCGCGTCCCAGTGGGCCGAGCCGCCACCTCCGGCGGGCTTCCCGGGGGGGCTCGGCGCCGCCGCGGCGGGCCGGGTGTTCCGCGCCGCGCGCTCGGTGAACGCGGTCATCGCCGCGCCCCCGGAGCGGCGCAGCGTCCACGCCTTCCGGCAGCGTCCGCTGGTGTACGGGGCGATGGCCGCCTACGCGGTCGCCTCGATCGGGCTGATGGCCACCCGCCAGGTCGGGCTCACCTCCGAGCATGCCCTGCTCCTCGTGCTGGTGGGGTTCGCGGTCGTCGGCCGGGCCCGCCCCTTCGTCTGGGACTGGCTGCCGTTCCTGTTCGTCGCGGTGATGTTCGAGGACCTCACCGGGGTCGGCGCCAAGATCGCCGGCAGCGTCCACGTGCTCGCCCCCATCGTGCTCGAGAAGAGCCTGTTCGGCGGGGTGGTCTCGACCTGGTGGCTGCAGCAGCACATCGGCGTCGGTGAGTTCGGGCGGTTCCTCGGCGTGGCCCTCGCCGGCGAGTACCTCTTCCACTTCGCCGCGCCGCTGGTGGCGGGCCTGTGGCTCTGGATCTGGCACCGCGACCGCTTCGGCACCTTCGTCGGCGCCTACGTGATGGTCATGGCCGCCGGCTTCCTCGTCTACCTCCTCTATCCCGAGATGCCGCCCTGGCTGGCGGCGCAGAACGGCGACCTCCCCCCGGTGCACCGCATCGTGGTCGAGACCCTGGAGAGGCTGGGCAGCTTCGGCACCCTGTACGCCGGCGCCGACCCCGAGCCCAACGCCGCGATGCCCTCGCTCCACGTCTCGGTGCCGATGGTCATCGCCTGCGCCGTCGTCGCCGTCCGCGGGGTGCGCCGGCCCTCGTCCTGGCTGTGGATGCTGTACCCGGCCACGATCTCCTTCGGGGTCATCTACCTCGGCGAGCACTACGTCGCCGACGTGGTCGTCGGCATCGCCCTCGGGGTGGTCTGCTACGCCGCCGCCGAGCTCGGCTACCAGAGCGGCCGCGGCCGGGGCCGGCGCCCGGTGACCGTGCCCGTGGGTGCCCCGCACCACCAGGGGGGGATGCGGTGAACCTGGCCGGGATCCTCGAGTGGTCGGCGCGCCTGGCGGGCTGTGACGCGGTGCCCGCCGACTCCCAGGTGTACGTGGAGGCGCCCGGTCACGTCCGCCGGGTGCTGTTCGGCATCGACATCAGCGTCGGCGAGCTGGTCTACGCGCGCGACGCCGGCTACGACGCGGTGATCGCCCACCACCCCGCCGGCGACCACGCCCGCATGGACTTCGGCAGGGTGGTGCTCCGCCAGATCGACCAGATGGTCGCCGAGGGCGTCCCCCGCACCTTCGCCGAGGCGGCGATCGCGGAGCGGCTGGGCCCCTCCCATCGCGCCGCCCACATGAGCAATTACGGCGCCGTGGTCGACACCGCCCGGCTGATCGGCCTGCCCTTCTGCAACGTCCACCTCGCCTGCGACATCATCGGCCGCGAGGCGATCGTCGAGATGCTGCGCCGCCGCGACGGGGAGGGCAGCCCGGTGGGCGAGGTGCTGGGCTGGTTCGACGAGTTCCCGGAGATGGAGGCGGCGCTGACCCGACCCGAGCAGTGGGTGGGCCGGCCGGAGTCGCCGCTGGGCCGCTGGACGGTGGCGATGGCGGGCGGCACCAACGGCGGCTATCACGTGTTCCGGGAGTACTGGCGGCACGGGGTGGACACGGTGTTCGCGATGCACTGCGCCGAGGGCGACGTGCAGAAGCTGCGCGCCGAGGCCGAGCCGGGCAAGAGCCTGGTGGTCACCGGCCACATGGCAACCGACAGCATCGGCATCAACCGGGTCATCGCCGGTCTCGAGGAGATGGGCGTCGAGGTCACGCGCACCAGCGGCATCGTGGCTCCCTGAGTGGGCGGCCGCCGGCTGCCCGCCGTCCTCCTCCTCGCCCTCCTGCTGCTGGGTGCCTGCTCGTCGACGCCGCCGCGGCCGCCGGCGCCGGTCACCCCCCAGGCGGTGATCACCGCGCTGGCGGCGGCCGACGCGCTCTTCTTCGGCAACCACTACGACCAGGCCCAGCGCGGCTACGCCCAGCTGGTGGCGCGTGCCCCCGGCGACCCCCTCGCCCACGCCGCGTACGCGCTGTTCCTCAACTACCGCCACGACTTCACCGGCGCGCTCGCCGAGGCCCGCGCCGGGGTCGCAGCCGGGCCCCGCAACGGCCACGCCCAGGCCGTGCTCTGCCGCGTCCAGGACTGGTCGATGCACCTCGAGGACGCGGTGAGGGCGGGCGCCTCGGCGGTGTCGCTCGCCCCCGGCGATCCTGTCGCCCAGCTCTACTACAGCGAGGCCCTCGCCGACCACGGCGACACCGACGCGGCGCGGGGCCACATCGACGCCGCCCGGGCCACGCTGGGACCGGGCGCGAGCGCCTACACGCGCGCCGAGCTGCACCGCGAGCAGGCCAACCTCGCCCGCGACACCGGCGACCGGCCGGGGGCGCTCGCCGCCGCCGTCGCCGCCCGTGACGCCCAGCCCGGCTGGGTGGAGCGCTCCACCGAGCTGGCCGGCGCCTACATCGACAGCAACCAGCTCGAGGGCGCCCACCGGACCCTGGAGGCGGCCCTGGCGCTCGCCCCCTCCGACGCCCAGCTGCTCGCCTCGCTCGGCAGCGTGGCGATGCAGCAGCCCGACTTCGCCACCGCCGAGCAGGTCTACACCCGGCTGCTGGCGCTCACCCCGCGCGACCCCGGCGCGCTCGAGGCCGCCGCCGAGGTGGCGATGGCGGCGCGCCGCGACTCTCGCGGCGCCCGGGCGCTGCTGCTCCGCGCCCTCGCCGCCGACCCCACCGATGTCGCCGCCGCCGACGTCATCCTCCGGCTCGCCCGTGACGTCGACGGCGACGAGGCGGCGGCGCGCGAGCAGATCCAGCAGACCATCGCAACCGTCGAGGGCGCCGACGGCCCGCGGCCGCGGCCGGTGACGGTGCCCAACCCCGCCGCCACCGTCGCCGCCCACGCTCTCGTCGCCCTCGCCGAGGTGAACCGGGCGCGCGCCGCCGCCGGGGTCGCCGCGGTGACCCTCGACCAGCGCCTGGTCCAGAGCGCCGCCGCCCACTGCTTCTACTGGCTGGCGAACAACGCCCTCCCCGAGGTGGCCAATCTCGGCATCCACCGGGAGACGCCGGGGACGCCCGGGTTCACCGGGGTGCGCGCCGGCGATCGCGCCGACGCCGCCGGCTGGCGCGGCGGGGCGATCTCCGAGGACATCACCCATCGCGGCGGCGCCGGCGCGGCGGTTGCGGACTGGGTCGACAGCATCTACCACCGCTTCCCGATCATCCGGCCGGACCTGCGCTCGATCGGCTACGCCGACTGCTCGCTGGGCCCGCTGCCCATGGAGGACATGGAGTTCGGCTTCGGCGCCGCCGCGCCGGGCTCGCGCACCGCACCGCCGGTGCTGGTGCCCGCCGACGCCCAGCACGGGGTGCCCACCACCTTCCTCGACAATGAGCTGCCCGACCCGCTGCCGACAGGGGCGCCGCGCAACGCCGGGTTCCCGGTCACCGCCACCTTCGACCAGGCCGCCTCGGTGCGGCTCAGCGGCTTCACCCTGAGCACCCCGGCCGGCGCCGAGGTGCCCGCGTACACGCTCTCGCCCGGCGCCGGCAACGAGAACTCGGCCTGCCTGCTGTCCCGCGCCCCGCTGGCGCCGGCGACAGCGTACACCGCGCACCTCACCGCCACCGTCGACGGCCGCGCCTACGAGCGCACCTGGACCTTCGTCACCGGTTAGCTCCCGACCGCTATGGTTGCCCGGCCATGCCCGATGTCCGCGGCGACCTGGTGCGCGCCGTCCGCACCGCCCTCGACGAGCTCGGCTGCGGTCCCGAGGTCGAGGCCGTGGTCGAGCGGTCGGCGCGTCCCGAGTTCGGCGACTGGTCGACCCCGGCGCCGCTGCGGGCGGCGCGCACGCTGAGGCGCCCGCCCCCGGTGATCGCCGGCGAGCTCCGCGACCGGCTGGCGGCGATGGACGTGCCCTGGGTGCGCGAGTGGACCACCACCGGCGGCTACGTCAACGCCCATCTCGACGAGGCCCGCTGGGTGCCGACGGTGCTCGAGGAGGCGCTGGGGTGGGACCCGGCGCAGCCGCTGCCGGGGCGCCTCGGCCTCGCGGTGATGCCGGGCAAGACCCTGGTGGAGCACACCAACATCAACACCAACAAGGCCGCGCACATCGGCCACCTGCGCAACGCCTGTCTCGGCGACACCGTCGCCCGGGTGCTGCGCCGCACCGGCCACGGCGTCGAGGTCAACGACTACATCGACGACACCGGGGTGCAGGTCGCCGACGTCGTCGTCGGGGTCCGCGAGCTCGGCCTGGAGCCGCGCGAGGGCGAGCCCTTCGACCAGTTCTGCTCCCGCGCCTACGTCGAGGTGAGCCGGCGCTACGAGACCGAGCCGGAGCTGGTGGAGCGGCGCCGCGCCACCCTGCGCGCCATCGAGGACCGGGACAACGAGGTGGCGGTGTTCGCCAAGCAGCTGGCCTCGCGGGTGGTCGACGCCCACCTCGCCACCATGGCCCGCTTCGACATCGGCTACGACCTGCTCACCTGGGAGTCCGACATCATCGAGCTCGGCTTCTGGCGCCACGCCTTCGAGCAGCTGCGCGAGGCGGGCGCGATCGTGCGGGTCGAGACCGGCAGGCTCGCCGGCTGCTGGGTGATGCCGTGGGACGACGGCGCCGAGGCCGGCGCCGGCGACGAGGAGCGCGACGCCAAGGTGCTGGTGAAGTCGGACGGGGTGGCCACCTACACCGCCAAGGACATCGCCTACCAGCTCTGGAAGTTCGGCCTGCTCGGGCTCGACTTCCACTACCGCCCCTGGCACCCGGAGGTGTCCGGGTCGCCGGCGGCCACCTCGGCGAGCGCCGCGGGCGCGGTGCTCGACGGCGCCGGCTTCGGCCACGCGGAGCGGGTGGTCAACGTCATCGACGCCCGCCAGGCGTACCTGCAGCGGGTGGTGCGCGACTCCCTCGACCGGCTCGGCCACCACGACGAGGCCGAGCGCTCCGTCCACCTCGCCTACGAGGTGGTGGCGCTCACCCCGGCGGCGGCGCGCGAGCTCGGCGTCGAGGTCGCCGAGGGCGGTCCGGCGGTGGTGGCGCTGAGCGGGCGCCGCGGCATCGAGGTCCGCGCCGACGACCTGCTCGACCTCGCCGTCGCCAAGCTCGGTGACAAGGCGCGCGACGCTGGAGACGGCGCGGGCCCTCGCCGCCGCCGCGGTGCGCTACTACCTGCTGAAGTTCTCGCTGACCCAGATCATCGCCTTCGACTTCGACGAGGCGCTGCGGGTGACCGGCGACACCGGCGTGTACCTGCAGTACGCCCACGCCCGCGCCTCCGGGATCCTCCGGAGGACCGAGCCGGACGGTGACGTCGAGGGCCCGCCGCCGGTGCCCGCGGCGCTCCTGCCGGTGGAGCGCGCCCTGATCCACCGCATCGAGGCGTACCCCCGGGCGGTCGCCGAGGCGGCGGCCGCGCTCGCCCCGGTGGTGCTGACCGACTACGCCTTCTCGCTGGCCTCGGCGTTCAGCGACTTCTACGAGCACACCCCGCCGATGGTGCGCGAGGAGGACCCCGGGCTCCGCAGCTTCCGCCGGGCCCTCACCGCCGCCACCCGGGCAACCCTCGGCGACGCCCTGCGCACCATGGGGATGGCGGCGCTCGACGAGCTCTGAGCCGGCCGCGCCTCGGCTCACCGGATCCGGGGCAGCCCGGCGAGGATCAGCGAGGCGTGGCTCTGCACCTGCGGGTAGTTGCCGAGCGGTCCCCGCCCGGGGAGGGCGACCTCGCCGAGCAGGCCGCCCACCCCATGCTCGGCGAGCGCGGCGGCGACGTGGCGCCGGCCGTCGCCGCCGCCGCGCTCGAGGGCGGTGCCGAGCCACAGGGTGGCGAAGACGAACGGCGCGCAGGGGCCGGCGATGCCGTCGTCGACGGGGCTGTGGCGCTCGACCAGGCCGGAGGCGCCGAGCTCGGTGGAGATCGCCTCGAGGGTGGCGGCGGTGCGGGGATCGGTGGTGGGGAGGAAGCCCACCAGGGGCACCAGCCCGAGGGCGCCGTCGAGGCCGCCCCCGGGGTGCAGGGGCAGGGGGGCGCCGGCGGGGAGCCCGTCGAGCACCGAGGCGCGGATCCGCGCCGCGACCCCCTCCCAGCGCGCGGCGTCGCCGGCGACGGCGCCGCGGCGGGCGAGGACGGCGGCGCGGCGCAGGCCGGTCCAGGCCATCACCCGTGACTGGGTGTAGTGGCGGGGGGCGCCGCGGATCTCCCAGATGCCGTGGTCGGGCTGGTCCCAGCGGCGCTCGGCGAGCCCGGCGAGCTCGGGAACGGCGAGGCGCAGCGCCTCGGGCAGGGCGCCGGCGCGATCGAGCCCGTGGGCGAGGTCGACGACCTCCCCGACCACGTCGAGCTGCGCCTGGGAGGCGGCGCCGTTGCCGATCCGCACCGGCCGGGCGCCGCCGTGGCCGGCGAGGTGGTCGAGGGTGGTCTCCGCGGGCGGGGCGGTGCCGTCGACCCGGAGCAGCGCCGGCGCCACCCCGCCACGGCAGGCCTCGCCGCAGAAGGCGCCGAGCGCGCTCGCCTCCTCGACCAGGCCGAGGCGGAGCAGCGCCAGGCCGGCGAGGGCGGTGTCCCGCGGCCAGCCGTAGCGGTAGTCCCAGGTGCGCGCCGAGCCCGGCCACTGCGGCAGCGAGGTGGTCGGGGCGGCGACGATGCCGTGGCCCGCGCCGCGCTGGCGGAGGCCGCAGAGCACCAGGCCGCTGCGCACCACCGCCTCGGCGGCGGCGGTGGGGCCGAGGGCGCGGCCGACCACTCCCTCGGCCGCCCCGGCGGTGCGCATCCGCGCCGCCTGCGCCCGCCAGCGCGCGAGGGTGCCGTCGAGGAGGTCGAGGGCGGCCTCGGCCGGCAGCGGCGGCTCGTCCCCGCTCAGCACCACCGCGGTCGGGGCGCCGGGTTCCACCCCGAAGCGGGCGGCGGCGCCCCCCTCCCCGGGCTCCCACCCGCCGGGCACGTCGACGCTGAGCCGCAGGCCGCCGGCGGCCGCGACCACCCGCCCGCCGGCCCGCTCCCAGCGCGGCGCCAGGGTGCCGGCGCCGAAGGCGGGCTCGAGGATCACCTCGACCTCGACGGCGCCCCCCTCGGCGCGCAGGCCGCGCAGCAGCCGGGGTGGTCCGTCCCAGGCGAGCGCCTCGTCGACGGTCAGCCGTCCCCCGGTGGTGTCCCAGACGCTGCGCACCCCCAGGGTGGCCCCGAGGTAGCCGCGCTCGACCAGCTCGGCCGGCCCGGCGGGACGGAGCTGGAAGCGCCCCCCCGGGCGGTGTCGAGGATGCCGAGGAGCACGGGCGCGGAGTCGACCCGCGGCCAGCACAGCCAGGCGACGTTGCCGTCGGGGGCGAGCAGGGCGGCGGTGCGCCCGTCGGCGAGCAGGGCGTGGTCGCCGGCGGGGTGCTGGAACAGGGGGAAGGCTGTCATCGACGAAGGAGATGATGGCCTGGGGGAGGCCCCCTGCCCTGTGAGCGCGTCAGCGCTCAGAGCCTGGAACAGCGGGAAGGCTGTCATCGACGAAGGAGATGATGGCCTGGGGGGGGCCCCCTGCCCACGCGCGGGTGAGCGCAGGCGCGCCTCGACCGTCACTCCGGCGTGACCGGTTCTGAAGATCGGTGAACCGCAGGGCCCCCGCGCCTTTACGGGCCGGGAACCACAATGCCCCACGTGGATCGCGCCGGCGCCACCTCGGGGCTGGGGGGCTCGGGGGTGAGAGGGTTCGCCCTCGTGAGCGCCGCGCGATCTGCAACTGGGGGACGGCGGCCGCCACCGTGGCGGCCGCCGGCTTCCCGGCGGTGGGCTCCCGCCGGCTGCGCGAGGCGCGCCGGCCCACCGTCCTCCGCCGGCTACTGCGAGGCCAGCCGCCCGCTCGCCCGCGCCGGGTGGACCACCCGGATCATCCGCAGCAGGGTGCGGCCGTCGACCATGGTGATGCGGTGCACCCGGGCGAAGCTGCCGGCCACGTCGGTGAACTCGCCGGTGGTCACCACCACCCCGCCGGCGGCGCCGACCGCCCGGATCACCCCGTGGAGCTCGCGCAGCGCGCCGATGTCGACGCTGGGCTGGCGGTAGTGGCGGCACTGGACGAGGGCGGTGCCGCGGCGGTTGTGGAGCTCGACGTCGATGCCGGCACCCACCCCCCGGCCGGTCTCGACCGCCTCGTAGCCGGCCCGCCGGTAGGCGGCGGCGACCAGCTCGGCGAGCCGTTCGCGGGGCAGGCGGCGGAGCTCCTCGAGATCCCGGCGGGTGAGGTCGCCGCGGTGCGCCCGGTAGCGCTCCGGCCAGGCCGACACCCCGACGAGGAGCGCGCCCGCGGCAGCCAGCAGCGCCAGGGTGCGCCACGGCTGCTGCAGCCCCGGGCCGCCGCCCCACGGCACCGGTGCCAGGGTGACCAGCGTGAAGGCGGTCGCCGCCATCGCCAGCGGGGTCCACACTGGGCCGCGGAGCGCCAGCCGGCGGAGGGCGCGGTAGAGCCCGCGAGCGTGGTCGCTCAGCGGGCGGGGCGGTGGGCGCCGCGGCCTGCTCACGGCGGTAGAAATTACTACGGTTCTTGACATTGCGCCAGAGCCGGCCGGTCCGGCGGCTACCCGGTCTCGAGCGCGGCGGCGGCGATGATCGCCTCGAGGTCGAGCGGCGGCGGTGGCGAGCCGCGGTGGACGTCGACCTCGCCCTCGCCGGCGGCGAGCAGGCCGGCGACCGCGGTGGTGTCGGTGGTCTCGGCCACCTCGCCGGGAGCCTCGCCGAGGCGGCGCGCATAGGCCGCCACCGGCACCCCGCCGGCGAGCAGGATCACCCCCGCGCCCGCCGGGGTGGAGACCACGCAGGCGGCGTCGGCGCGCTCCCGGCCGAGCACCTCGAGGAGGCCGGGGAGGCGCACGAAGCTGGCGTGCAGCCCGGTGAGCAGCGCCGGCGAGCGCATCGCCAGGGCGAGGGCGACGACGATCGGGGCGGCGTGGGGGCGGACGTTGATCTCCACCAGCGGCCCGCGGTCGGGGCCGGGCAGCCGCAGCGGACCCTCCACCGGCCGTCCGTCCTCCTCCACGCTGGTGGCCACGCAGCCGCCCTCGAGGAAGACGAGGAGGTCGCGGCGGCCGTCGGCCCCGGCGAGCTCGACCACGCCGGAGTACCGGTCGGCGGCGAGCAGCCGGAGCATCCGCGGGGCGTCGGCGAAGGCGGTGCTGAGGCGGGCGAGGCGGGGCATGCCCGCGGGCATCGGCACCCAGCGACCGCCGGACGGCTGGTGACGCCGCGCCGGCGCCGCGGGCACCGGCTCGGGGGCGGCTGCGGCGGCGACCGGTTCCGGCTCGGGAACGGGAACCGCGGGCACCGGCTGGAGCTCCGGCTCCGGCTCGGGGGTGGCCGCCACCGGCTCGGGCTCGGGCGCGGCGGCGACCGGTTCCGGCTCCGGCTCGGGAGCGGCGGCGACCGGCTCCGGCTCCGGCTCGGGCTCGGGCTCGGCGGCGACCGGTTCCGGCTCCGGCTCCGGCTCCGGCTCGGCGGCGACCGGTTCCGGTTCCGGCTCCGGCTCCGGCTCGGCGGCGACCGGCTCCGGCTCCGGCACGGGCTCCGGGGCGGCGGCGGCGGCGACCGGTTCCAGCTCGGGCTCGGGCTCGGGAGCGGGGGCGACCGGCTCGGGCGGCGCCACCAGGCTCTCGATGCCCAGCCAGCCCAGCGAGCCGAGCAGCTCGGCGACGGCGTCGGCGTCGTCCATGCCGGCGGCCCGCAGCCGCTCGACCAGCTCGAGCGCACCCCGCTCGGTGAGCCGGCCGGTGGCGGAGCCGTCGAGGGCCAGTGCCACCAGGGCGTGGACGTCGTCCATCTCGCGCACCACCGCGGGCACCCGCTCGTATCCCACCGCGCGGGCGGCGGCCACGGTGCGGTGGCCGGTCACCACCTCGAAGGCCCCCCCGGCGAGCGGTCGGAGCAGCACCGGGTCGATGACGCCGACGGCGCGCACCAGCGCCATCATCGCCGCCAGCGGGGTCTCACCGGCCCGCTCGGGCGTCCAGCCGTCGCGGACGTCGCCGAGCTCGACCTGGTCGATCTGGGTGGCGGCGGTGGGCGCGAGCCAGCGGCTCAGCGGGGAGCCGTCGCCCTCGGTGGGCTGTTCGCTCTCCCCGCCGGCATCGTCCGGGTCGCCGCCGGGCTCACGCCCGCGCAGCCAGCTTCGCACCGAGGTCCTCCGCGCACGCTCTCAACTGCCACCGGAGGCGCGCTGCCCAGCGATGGCGGAGATTACCAGTCCGGCCGCATCCCCGATACCACCGGCACCGAGCGCGGCCGGCGAGAGCTGCGCCGCGGGTCAGGTCAGGAGGCCTTGCGCTCCAGCAGCTCGCGCTGCTTCGCGAGCGGGACCAGCTTGGCCGAGTGGCGGGATCCGCACTCGCTGCACTGGACGTGGCCGCCAAGCGGTCGGCCGTCGGCATCGTAGTAGACGACACTCAGACGCGGCGATTGGCAGCGTGGGCAGGGCGCGTTGTCCGGCATCCTTGCGACTCCACTGGCTTCGGGCGGTACCGGCCCAATGATGGCACGGACGAGCGGTCCGCGGGTCCCTGGCGATCGACCATCACCCCAACGTCACCCGGAGTCGGGCTCGGAGCCACGGCCGGCTGCGGTAGCGTGGACCCATGCCGCTCGCCGACCTCGCCGCGTGGGTGGAGCGCGCCGACCGCCTCGCCGCGGTCTTCGCCGCCGGCGCAGCCCGCCACGACCGCGAGGGCAGCTTCCCCGACGAGAACGTGGCCGCGGCGCGGGCCGGCGGCTGGCCGGGGCTGGCCGTGCCGGCCGCGCTCGGCGGGGCGGGGGCGTCGCTCCACGACGTCTGCGTGCTCCAGGAGCGGCTGGCCCGGGGCGACACCTCGAGCGCCCTCGGCCTCGGCATGCACCACATGACCGTGGGCGCGCCCGGCCCCGAGCACACCGGCTGGCCCGAGGCCGCGTACCGCGAGCTCTGCGGCCGGGTGACCGGCGCCGGCGCTCTGGTGAACGCGCTGGCGAGCGAGCCGGAGCAGGGATCGCCGGCCCGCGGCGGGCTCCCCGCCACCACCGCGGAGCGCACCGCCGGCGGCTGGGTGCTGGAGGGCCGGAAGACCTGGTCGACCTGGCTTCCCGCGCTCACCCACGCGGTGGTCCCGGCCCGGATCGACGAGGCCGGCGCGCCGCCCCGGGCGGCCGCCTTCCTCGTCGACCTCACCCTCCCCGGGGTGGGACGCGACCCCGCCTTCGACGCCCTGGGGCTGCGCGCCAGCGCCAGCGGCACGCTGCGGCTCGACCGGGTGGCGGTCCCGGAGGCGGCGCTGCTCCACCTCCGCGACCCCGGCGGCCCCGACCCCCGGGGTCCGGCGGTGGGCGCCTGGTTCCAGCTCACCAGCGCCGCCGCCTACACCGGCTGCGCCCACGCCGCCCGCGACGAGATCACCCGCTTCTGCCGCGACCGGCGCCCCAACGCGATGGCCGAGCCGATCAGCTCGCTGCCGACGGTGCGGCTGCGGCTGGGGCGCATCGACGGGGCGGTGCGCACCGCCCGCCTGCTGATCCTCGCCGCCGCCCGCGCCTGGGACGAGGCGCCGCCCGACGAGCGCGCCGCGCTGCTGCCCGAGATCGGCACCGTCAAGGTGCAGGCGACCCAGCTCGCCTGGCAGGCGGTGGAGGAGGCGATGCGGCTGGCCGGCGGCCCCGGCCTGCTCCGCGACCTCTCCCTCGAGCGGCACTGGCGGGACGTCCGCGGCGGCCTCGTCCACCCGCCGCTCGAGGACCTCCACTGGCAGGCGCTGGGATCGGCGCTGGCCACCGGCGAGGCCGGCGACGGGAGGGCGGTGATCTGATCGCCGCCGGCCTGCCGGGGCTCGACCGGGAGCGGCTGGAGCGCTACCTCGACGAGCTCTACGAGTGGAACACCCGCTTCAACCTCACCCGCGTGCCCCGCGAGGAGGCCTGGGACCGGCACGTCGGCGAGGCCCTCGAGCTGCTCGCCGCGGCGCCCCCCGGCGAGGGCGCCAGGGTCGTCGACGTCGGCTCCGGCGCCGGCATCCCCGGGATCCCGATCGCGGTGGTGCGGCCCGACCTCGAGCTGGTGCTCTGCGACTCCGACCAGAAGCGCTCCGGCTTCCTCGCCCACGTCGCCACCGTGCTCGGGCTGGAGCGGGTCCGGGTCGCCCCGGTGCGCGCCGAGGACCTGGGGCGCACCGCCGGCTCCCGGGAGGCCTTCGACGCCGCCGTGTCCCGGGCCACCGCGCCGCCGCCGGTGCTCTGCGAGCTCTGCCTGCCGCTGCTCCGCACCGGCGGCCGCCTGGCGGCGCTGGTGCGCGACCCGGCGGCGGCGGCGGAGGCCTGCGCCGTGGCCGCCGCCGCCTGCGGAGGCGGCGCACCCGAGGCCCCGGCGCCCGGGGTGCTGACCGTCCGCAAGCTCGGGACCACGCCGAACGCCTACCCGCGGCGTGCCGGGCTGCCGGCGAAGCGTCCGCTGGTCTGAGGGCGCCGGGTCAGCAGCCGGCGGTCTCTCCGAGCAGCTCGGTGCGCTCGTACCAGACCACCTCGCTGGCGCCCTCCTCGGGATGGACCGCATAGAGGGCGACGCGGCGCTCGTCGGGCAGCACGATCACGCAGCGCCCGCGGCACCCGACCTCCTCGAGCACCCGCACCGCGGTCTCGAGCCGCAGCGGGTTGGGATCGCCGGCGGCCTCGAGCACCTCGAAACAGAAGTAGCGGGCCCCGAGCTTCATGTTCTGCTCGACGCCGTGCAGCGTGAGGCTGCGCACACGCTTGTCCCAGGCGGCCATCGAACAACCCCTCGTGAGCACGTGACCGGGCGCACCTCGATCCTACAGGCATGCCCCGGCGCTGACCAGAGCCGGGCGCGCATACTGCCGGGCCGAGATGGCACACCTCACCGTCGCCGAGGCGCTGCACGGAGATCCCGCGGCCGGCGCCGAGGTCACCGTCAAGGGCTGGGTGCGCAGCCGCCGTGACACCCGCTCGGGGGCCGGGCTCTCCTTCGTGGCGGTCCACGACGGCTCCTGCTTCGACCCCATCCAGGTGGTCGCCGAGGCGGCGCTGCCCAACTACGCGGACCAGGTCGCCCGGCTCACCACCGGCTGCGCGGTGGTCGCCACCGGCCGGCTGGTCGAGTCCCAGGGCAAGGGCCAGGCGGTGGAGATCCAGGCCACCGGCATCGAGGTGGTGGGCTGGGTCGACGACCCCGAGACCTACCCGGTGGCGGCGAAGCGGCACAGCTTCGAGTACCTCCGCGAGGTCGCCCACCTGCGGCCCCGCACCAACACCTTCGGGGCGGTGGCGCGGGTGCGCCACACCCTGAGCATGGCGGTGCACCGCTACCTCGACGAGCGCGGCTTCCACTGGATCCACACCCCGATCATCACCGCGAGCGACGCCGAGGGCGCGGGCGAGATGTTCCGCGTCTCCACCCTCGACCTCGCCAACCCCCCGCGCACCGCCGCCGGCGGCGTCGACTTCTCCCACGACTTCTTCGGCCGCGAGGCCCACCTCACCGTGAGCGGGCAGCTCAACGTCGAGAGCTACTGCCTGGCGATGAGCCGCGTGTACACCTTCGGCCCCACCTTCCGGGCGGAGAACTCCAACACCGCGCGCCACCTCGCCGAGTTCTGGATGGTCGAGCCGGAGATCGCCTTCGCCGGGCTCGGCGACAACGCCGACCTCGCCGAGGCGCTGCTGAAGTCGATCTTCAGGGCCGTGCTCGACGAGCGCGAGGACGACATGCGGTTCTTCGCCGAGCGCATCGACCGCGGCTGCGTCACCCGGCTGGAGCGATTCGTCGGCTCCAGCTTCGAGCGCATGGAGTACGGCGACGCCATCACCGCCCTGGAGGGGGCGGTCGAGCGCGGCGCCCGCTTCGAGTTCCCGGTGGCGTGGGGCATGGACCTCCAGAGCGAGCACGAGCGCCACCTCACCGAGGAGATCGTCGGCCGGCCGGTGGTGGTGATGAACTACCCCAGGGAGATCAAGGCCTTCTACATGCGCCTCAACGACGACGGGCGCACCGCCGCGGCGATGGACGTGCTCGCCCCCGGCATCGGCGAGATCATCGGCGGCAGCCAGCGCGAGGAGCGCCTGGAGGTGCTCGACGGGCGCATCGACGAGATGGGGCTGGACCGCGAGGCCTACGGCTGGTACCGCGACCTGCGCCGCTACGGCACCGTCCCCCACGCCGGCTTCGGGCTGGGTCTCGAGCGCACCATCATCTACGCCACCGGGATGGCCAACGTGCGTGACGTCATCCCCTTCCCCCGCACCCCCAGGAACGCGGACTTCTGAGCGGCGCCGGCCGGCGCGAGACGGGGCGGTGACTCACGCTGCACATCTCTTGACCGGACCCGCACAGGTCTCAACGGAAACTTGACCGCCGCACCTTTCCGCGCGGTCATGATCGACGGATGACGGATATGACCGCCGGATGGCGGAGGGACGACCGGGGAGGCGCAGGTGACCAGACTCGACAAGACCGTCCTCATCGTCGATGACGACGGCCCCAGCAGGGCGGTCCTCGGCCTCATCTGCCGCGCCCGCGGCCATGCCGTGGTCGAGGCGGCGAGCGGCGCCGCCGCCCTCGCCGCGGTGACCGCTACCAGCTGCGCGAGCTGATGGCGCAGATCGACGAGCATCTGCGCTGGACAGCATGGCAGGCCGCGTGAGCGATGCGCGGGCGTTCGCGATGGGGCGACCTTCCCGTGACACCCCCGGCCGGCCGCACCCGGCGGCAGTAGCATCGAGGCCCACGATGCCCCTCCCCCCCTCGCTGCCGATCTGCCTCGCCTGCGCCGACCGGCGGGTGCGGGCGGGCGCCCGCAGCGCGCTGGTCGCCCAGGGCTACGAGCTGGTGCTCGCCGAAAGCGTCGAGGAGCTGGTGGAGCGCGCCGGCGAGGGGGTGAGCCTGGCCGTCGTCGACCCACGCCTGGCCGGCCTCGGCGAGCACCCACTCGACCGCCTCCGCGCCATCCCGGCGCTCCATCGGGTGGCGCTGCTGCTCCTCGACGGCGCGGCACGCGCCGCGCTGCGCCGGAGTGCCGCCGCGCCCGAGCTGGTGCGGCTGATGATCCAGGTCAGCAACCACACCTCCGGCCAGGGCCTGCTCCAGCTCCTCCACCGGGTGAGCGAGACCCTCAACGCCGCGCCCGGGCTCGACGCCACCATGGAGGCGGTGCTGACCTCGGTCGGGCTGGCGCTGCCCTACGACACCGGCACCCTGTTCCTCCTCGACGGCCAGGGCGGTCTCGAGCCCCGCGCCGCCCGCGGCTATGCCCTGGCCGGGGGCGGCCTGCGCCGGTTCGCGGTCGGCGAGGGGGTGGTCGGCTGGGTGGTGGAGCACCGCGCCCCCACGATCGTCGGCGACTCCGACATCGACCGCCGCTTCGACAGCCGCGACGCCCGCAGCTCGCGCTCGCTGCTGGCGGTGCCGGTGATCGCCGGCGACCGCATGCTCGGAGCGCTGAGCCTGGTGCGCCGGGCCCCGGCCGCGCCGTTCTCCGACACCGATCTGGTGCTGGCCACCACGATCAGCGGCAGCGCCGCGATCGCCCTCGAGAACGCCCACCGCTACGAGCAGGAACGGGCGCTCTCGCGACGGCTCGACGAGGTCGACCAGCTCTACGCGACCGAGCACGCGCTGGTGGCGGAGCTGCAGCAGAACAACCGCATCTACGCCTCGGTGGTGCGCACCGTCTCCCACGAGCTCAAGACCCCGCTGTTCGGCATCCAGGGTTTCGCCCAGCTGCTCATGGACGGGCTCGTCGAGGGCGACGACGTGAAGGACTTCGCCACCGAGATCCACGACAACGCGGTGCGGCTGACCGCGTACGCCGACCGCATCCTCTCCGAGGACGAGCTGCAACGGGGCCGGCCCAGCGTGGAGCTCGGCGAGGTGGCGATCGGGCCGCTGGTCGATGGCGTGCTCCGCTCGCTCTCCGCCACCGTCCAGGACGGCCGCCACCGGCTCGTCAACGACGTCCCCTGGGATCTGCCCGCGGTCTGCGCCGATCATGACAAGGTTGTCCAGATCATGGTCAACCTGGTCGGGAACGCGATCAAGTACAGCCCCGAGGGCGGCCGGGTGCGGGTGACAGCGGCGGCGGCGGACGGCAGCGTCGAGGTCGTGGTCGAGGACGAGGGCGTGGGCATCCCCGCCGAGGAGCGGGTCCGCGTCTTCGAGCGCTTCGCCCGGGTGAGCTCGCCGTCGACGCGCGGCATCTCCGGCACCGGGATCGGGCTGTCCATCGTCCGCGCGCTTGTCGAGCTGCACGGCGGCCGGGTGTGGGTCGACGACGCCCCCGGGCGCGGGAGCCGCTTCCACGTCCGCCTGCCCAGGTCGGAGCAGCCCGCCGCGGTCACCGCCGCCCCGCTCGTCGAGGTCGCATGAAGGTCCTGATCGTCGACGACGAGCCCACGGTGAGGAAGCTGCTGCAGCGATATCTCGGGGAGCACGGCTACGAGATCGCGGTCGCCGAGAACGGGGCCGACGGTGTCGCCGCCGCCCGCGACGGCGGCCCCGACCTGATCCTCAGCGACGTGTCCATGCCGGTCATGGACGGCTACGAGCTGGTGCGCACGGTGCGGGCCGACCCCGCCACGGCGTCCATCCCGATCATCCTGCTCAGCGCCCATCGCGCCTCCGACGACATGGTCGAGGGATACCGCAGCGGCGCCGACGACTACATCTCCAAGCCGGTCGACGTCGAGGTGCTGCGCCACAAGATCGACGCCCTGCTGCGCCGCGCCCAGCCCCGGTCCGGGCCGGAGGTGGTCGCCCCCACCCTGGGCCGGCTGGTCTGTGTCACCTCCGCCAAGGGGGGGGCCGGGGTGACCACGGTGGCCGCCAACGTCGCCGTCCTGCTCGGCCGGACCGGCAGCGAGCGGCGGGTGTGCGCGGTCGACCTCGACGTCGCCCACGGCGACCTCCAGGTCCTGCTCGACCTCCACCCCCCCGGCGGTCTGCCCGAGGCCGTCCGCGACGTCACCGGCGACGGGGCGCAGTGGGACGACTACCTGGTGCGCCATCCGGAGGGCCCCTGGCTGCTCGCCGCGCCGAAGACGCCGCTCGAGGCGTCGGAGCTCGCCGACGCGTCGATCTCCGAGGTGCTCGCCGCCCTGCGCACCTCCCAGGACCTCCTGGTGGTCGACGTCCCCCCCTCCTACGGCGAGCTCGCGCTCAGCGTGTACGAGGCGGCGGAGCGGATCGTGGTGGTGGTGTCACCGGAGATCACCGCGCTGCGCCGCACCCGCGAGCTCCTCGCTGTGCTCGAGACCATCCACACCGGCGAGGACCGGGTGCTCGTGGTGCTCAACAACCTCTTCGAGAAGTCGCTCATCGACCGCGCCCGAGTGGAGACCTTCCTGCGCCGCCCGGTGAGCGTGGTCATCCCGTACGGGGGCCGCGCCTTCCTCGAGGCGGTGAACGGCGGCCGGCCGCTGGTGACGTCGCACAAGGGGAAGGCGGTCGACGCCCTCACCGAGCTCGCCGGGCTGCTGTAGCGGGCCGGCGCTCAGCCGGTGCCGGCGACGGTGAGGGTCGGCCGGAGTGGCCGGCCGGTCACCAGCAGGTCGGCGATGCCGCCGCTGCTCATCGGGCGTCCCAGCAGGTAGCCCTGGCCGAGGCCGCACCGCAGCCCCTGGAGGAGCAGCACGTGCTCGGGGTGCTCGACGCCCTCGGCGATCATGTCGAGGCCGAGGCTCTGGCCCAGGCGCACGATGGCGGTGACGAAGGCGCGGTCGTTGGGGTCGTCGCCCACCATGACCCGCTCCGTGATCTCCAGGATCAGGAGGCTGGGATCGAGCCCGCAGTGGCGCAGCAGCACCGCCACCTCGGTGGCGAACTCCGGGTGCTGCAGCTGCCGCGCCGAGATGTTGACGCTCATCGCGAGGCCGGGGACCAGCCGCTGCTCGTCGGGGAACTCCCTGTGGTGAGGAGGAGGTGGCCGGCTCGCTCGACCCAGATCTCGCGGTGGCCGTTCACCATGATCTCGGTGATCGCGGGGTCGGCGAGGACGCCCGCCAGCGGGCCGTAGTCGATGGGGGCGGAGACCTCGACGGTGGCGAGGGAGGTGACCATGGATATGGGGACAGAACTCCAGGAGACGCCCGGAGAGATGCTGCGGGCCCGGGCCCGCGGAAGCGTCGCCGACGGCGTCGGGCGGTCAACGTATGTCTGTGAAGCGATGTGAACGGGTTCCCGCGCCTTGACAACTCTCGACAGAACTTCGTTGGCGGGCGGTCGAGGCCGCGTCATCCTGGCGGTGTTGGCAGTGCTGCGAAGACCCACCGGCTCCCGCTGAGGCGCGGGGGCGCTCCGCGCTACGAGCGGGGCGCCTCCGCCATCGCGGCCTGCTGGCCGAGGGTCGCCCACAGGTCGCGCCGCACCAGGCGCCAGCGCTCCGGCTCGGTGCTCTCGCGCTCGGCGACGTAGATCGCGGCCTCGCGGCTGTAGCGGATCACCAGGCGGCCGTCCCCGGTCTCCTCGAGGACGTCCCAGGCCCACTCGTTGACGGTGACCCTGGGGGTGGCGCCGGGGCGGTCCTTCAGGGTGCGGAGCTCGCAGCCGGTGGCGGTGCCGGTCTCGACGAGGCTGTACCAGGGCTGGCCGTACGAGCGCGGCGGCGGCACCCGCAGCGGCGTCCTGCCGGAGAGCAGGCGGGGGAGCAGCGCGCTGTGGCCGATGGCGTCGACCAGCTCGGCATAGCTGGTGGGGGCGGGCAGGCCGCTGCGCTCGCGGATGCGCAGCCAGCGGACCACGCTGTCGACGGCGCGACGTTCGTCCGGCATGGGGAGATGGTCGCCCCTGGTCAGGCCGCCGCCGGCGTCGAACCGGTGACGGTGTCGCTCACAGCCGGAAGCGGCGTGATGACCGGGGCGTGCCCGTCCGCGATCCCGGGCGCGCAGATCTGTGACATCCGGGCACCGATCAGGCGGGCGAAGAGGCGCATCGCCACCAACACGCTGGCGTTGGGCTCCAGGCGTCGCCGGCGCGGCCGCGGTCCGGAGCAGCCGCTCGAGCTCCGGTGCCGTCAGCGGATGGCTGAGCACGCGATCAACACGGTACCGCGAGGCGATGCAGGACGTGACGCGGACGCGGCGGCCCGCGCACAGGGACACCGGACAATCGGCTGATGGCCGCCACTCCCTCCCCGCTGCGCCGCGACCTTCGCCTGCGCCTCGCCGCCGCCGGGGTGGTCGTGGCCTGCGCCGGCTTCCTCGCCTGGATGGTGGTCAAGCCCGGGGGCCAGCGGGTGTCGGTGTGGGTCGACGACCTCGGTGAGCTGCTCGCCCCCCTGCTGGCGGCGATCGCCTGCGCCGGGGCTGCTCGCTCGGCGTCGGGCAGGTGCCGCCGGGGATGGGCGCTGATGGCGGCGTCCGCGCTGTCCTGGGGCGTCGGCGAAGCGGTGTGGTGCTGGTACGCGCTGCTCCACAACCAGGCGACGCCCTTCCCCTCGCCGGCCGATGTGGCGTACCTGGGAAGCATCCCCCTGGCGGTGGCCGGGGTGCTCAGCTTCCCGACCGGCGCCGGCCGCGGCCGGGGCCGCCTGCGCCTGGTCCTCGACGGGCTCACCATCGGCGCCGGGCTGCTCGCGGTGAGCTGGTCCACCGTCCTCGGCGCCGTGTACCGCGCCGGAGCCGACAGCCGGTTCACCGAGGTGCTGAGCCTCGCCTACCCGGTCTGCGACGTGGTGGTGGCGACCATGCTCCTGATCCTCGCCATGCGCACCGCCGGCCGCGCCCAGCCCGCCCTGCTGCTGCTCGGCGGCGGGCTGGCACTCACCGCGCTCGCCGACAGCGCCTTCGCCTACTTCATCGCGGCCACCACGTACAGTGACGGCAGCTGGGTGAACAGCGGATACGTCGCCGGCTTCCTGCTCGTCGCCCTCGCGGCGGTGTGCTCGCGGACCCACCCGGTGCGCCCGCCGGTCGCCGACCTCGCCACCGCGCGCTCGCGCCCCTACCTCCCCTACCTGCCGGTCGTCGCGGCCCTGATCATGGCGGTCGTCGAGGAGTTCCACGGTGGCGGCCTGAGCAGGTTCCTCTTCGTCACCATGCTCGTGCTCGTCCTGGTGGTGATGGCGCGCCAGCTCCTCACCCTCGCCGACAACCTCGACCTCATCCGCCGGCTCGGCGTCCGCGAGCGCCAGCTCCAGTACCAGAACGGCCACGACCCGCTCACCGACCTGGCCAACCGCGACCGCTTCCGCGCATGCGTGCGCGCTGCGCTCGGTGATGTCGAGGGACCGCGACCGGGCACCGCGGCGGTGCTCTTCATCGACCTCGACGACTTCAAGGACGTCAATGACAGTCTCGGTCACCAGGCCGGCGACCGGCTGCTCGTCGCCGTCGCCGAGCGGCTGCGCGGCTGCGTGCGCCCCGGCGACGTCCCCGCGCGGCTCGGCGGGGACGAGTTCGCCGTGCTGGTGACGGAGGTGTCGACGACGCCCGAGCTGATGCGCATCGGTGAACGCATCCTTGAGGCGCTGGCCGCCCCGGTGCTCCTCGACGACTGCCTCGTCATCCCCCAGGCCTCGATCGGGGTCGCGATCGCCGAGGACCCCGGCGTCGGCACCGACGAGCTGCTCCGCCGCGCCGACGTCGCCATGTACGCGGCCAAGGCTCGGGGCAAGGGCCGCACCGGCTTCTTCGAGCCGAGCCTCGAGGAGGCGCTGCGGAGCCGCACCCCGGCGCTGGCGCTGGGGGTGGGCGGCGCCCGGGACTGACCCGGCCTCAGTCCCCGTGGGCCCCCAGCCAGCGGCGCACCGCCCCCTCGGCGGCGGCGCGCTCGTCCCAGGGGACGCTCCCCGAGGCGGTGAGGATGCTGCTCTCGTGGCCCTTGCCGGCGAGCAGCACGGTGTCACCGGGGCGCGCCCGCTCGACCGCCCAGCCGACCGCCGCGGCCCGGTCAGGGACCAGGAAGAGGTTGTCGCCGTCGCGCATCCCCGCCCGTCGGGCGCCCCCGGCGATGCCGTTGAGGATCTGCCCGCGGTCCTCGCCGCGCGGGTCCTCGTCGGTGAGCACCACCGCGTCGGCGAGCTGGGCCGCCACCGCCCCCATCGCCGGGCGCTTCTCGGCGTCGCGCTCGCCCGCCGAGCCGAAGACCGCCCACAGCCGCCCCGCGGTCGCCGCCCGGAGCTCGTCGAGCACGGTGCGCAGCGCCTCGGCGGTGTGGGCGTAGTCGATCACCACCCCGAAGGGCTGGCCGAGGTCGACCCGCTCCATGCGGCCGCCGACCCGCTCGAGCCGCTCCAGGCCGGCGGCGGCCCCGTCGAGCGCGGCGCCGGTGGCGCAGGCGGCGGCGAGAGCGGCGAGGGCGTTGGCGGCGTTGAAGCGGCCCGCCAGCCGGAGCCGCAGCTCCACCCCGCCCCACGGGGTCTCCGCGGCCAGCCGCACCCCCTCGGGGCCGGCCTCGACCCGGGTGGCCCGGAGGTCGGCGGCGGGGTCGCCGGCAGCGCTGTAGGTGAGCCGCCGGGCGGCAGGGGTGGCCTCGAGCCGGGGGAAGCCGAAGCCGTCGTCGCGGTCGAGGACGAGCACGCCTCCGGCCCCCGCCGCCACCCGGGCGGCGAGCCGTGCCTTGGCCTCGAGGTAGGCCTCCCGGCTGCCGTGGAAGTCGAGGTGCTCGCTGGTGATGCGGGTGTAGACGGCGGCGTCGAAGTCGACCTCGTCCACCCGGTTGAGCTCGAGCGCGTGGCTGGAGGTCTCCAGGGCGACGTGGGTGCAGCCCGCCTCGAGCAGCCCGGCGAACCGCGGCTGGAGGTCCGCCGACTCCAGGGTGGTCTGGCGGGAGGTGTTGGCCTCGACCCGGTCGAGGGTGCGGAAGTCGAGAGTGCTCAGCGCCGCGGCGGCGATCCCGGCGCCGCGCCAGGCGGCGTGGAGCATGGTCACGGTGGTGGTCTTGCCGTCGGTGCCGGTGATCCCGGCGACGATCAGCCGCCGCGAGGGGTCGCCGCACAGCCGGGCGGCGAGCGGGGCGAGGGCGGCGCGGCTGTCCGCCACCAGCACCAGCGGGGTCCCCGGCGGCAGCGCCGGCTCCGGCGGGCGCTCGGCGACCACCGCGGCCGCCCCCCGGCGCACCGCGTCGAGGGCGTGGGCGTGGCCGTCGGTGCGGGTGCCGGCGATGGCCACGAAGAGCGCCCCCGGGCCCGCCGCCCGGGAGTCGTACACGGCGCGCTCGATCACCGGGTCGGCCGTCCCCGGGGGCGGCTCCAGCCCGGCGGCGGCGAGGAGGGCGGTCAGCGTCAGCACGCCGGGCAGGGTAGCGGCGCGCCTAGCGGATCAGCAGGCCGACCAGGATCAGCCCGCCGACCAGGACGATCACCAGGCTGCTGCAGCAGACGAGCTCGAACCAGCCGTGGGGGCTGGGACCGGGGACGCGCTCGGGGAGCGGATCGTCGAGCGGCGGGCTCATGCCCCGAGGGTACGGGTGCGGGCCGGCCGGCGCCCCCGCCGGCGGCCAGCAGCGGCGTCCTCCCGGCTCCGGGGGACGCGTTGGAAGGGGAGGAAGGCGCGGGCGCCGCGGCCGGGACCTCCGTCGCGTGTCGCCCGGAGGCGACACTTTCCCTCTCTCTGCGACGAGGTGCAGTCTCGAAGCACTCCCGGCACTTCGAGGAACCGGCCGGCGCCGCGCCCAGCGCCTGACCAAGAGAACGGTGCCGCGGACGAGTTCCTTGCGCTTCGGGGAGATTGGCGCTGGTTTGATCTCCCGCGGGAGATGGTAGGGTCATTGTTGACCTTCCCGATCCAGAAGCTGAGGCGACACCCGATGGCCACTTCCTCCCGCGACCTGCTCGCCGCCGCCAGGGCGGTGGTGCCCGAGGTCACCGTCGACGAGGTGCACGGGCGACCCCGCGACCCCCGGCGCGTGCTTCTCGACGTCAGGGAGCGGTACGAGTTCGAGGAGGGCCACCTCGCCGGCGCCGTCCACCTCAGCAAGGGGTTCCTCGAGACCCAGATCGAGGACAGGGTCGCCGACCGGTCGACGCCGATCACCCTCTACTGCGCCGGCGGGGTGCGCTCGCTGCTCGCCGCCCGGGCGCTGCGCGAGCTCGGCTACGAGGACGTCGAGTCGATGGCCGGCGGCTACGGCGCCTGGAAGGCGAAGGGCTACGACTTCGTCATCCCCCGCACCCTGACCGCCGAGCAGCGCCAGCGCTACAGCCGCCACCTGCTCGTCCCCGAGGTGGGCGAGGATGGCCAGGCGAGGCTGCTCGACGCCAGGGTGCTGCTGATCGGCGCCGGCGGCCTGGGCTCGCCCGCCGCCCTCTACCTGGCCGCCGCCGGGGTGGGGACGCTGGGGCTGCTCGACTTCGACACCGTCGACATGAGCAACCTGCAGCGCCAGATCATCCACACCCAGGACCGGGTGGGGATGGCCAAGACCGAGTCGGCGCGGGTCGCCATCAACGCCCTCAATCCCGACGTGCGCGTGGTCGAGCACCGCGAGATGCTCACCTCCGAGAACGCCGTCCAGCTGTTCTCCCAGTACGACATCATCGTCAACGGCTGCGACAACTTCCCGACCCGCTACCTCGCCAACGACGCCGCCCTCTTCGCCGACAGGCCGCTGGTCGACGGCGGGATCTTCCGCTTCGAGGGCCAGGTGACCACGGTCCTGCCCTTCAAGTCACCCTGCTACCGCTGCCGCTACCCGGCGCCGCCGCCCCCGGAGGAGGCCCCCTCCTGCGCCGAGGCGGGCGTGCTCGGGGTGCTGCCCGGCATCGTCGGCGTGCTCCAGGCCACCGAGGTGGTGAAGCTGATCATCGGTGCCGGCGAGCCGCTCGCCGGCCGGCTGCTCCACGTCGACGCCCTCGACATGCGCTTCCGCGAGTTCCGGGTGCCGCGCGACCCGCAGTGCCCGGTCTGCGGCGAGAGCCCGACGATCACCGAGCCGATCGACTACGAGGGCTTCTGCCTCAACCCGAACCTGGCCCCCGCGGGAGCCGGCGCCGGGGCGCACTGAGGGCGGGTCAGCCTCCGGGCGGGTAGCTCTCGGCGAGGAAGTCGCTCATCAGCGCGCCGAACTCGGCGGGCTGCTCGAGGTTCGAGAGGTGTCCGGCGCCGGGCATCACCTCGAAGCGCGAGCCGGGGATGGTCGCCGCCATCGCGCGCATCTCCTCGACCGGGGTCACCGGGTCCTCGTCGCCGCAGACCACCAGGGTGGGCACCCGGAGGGCGGCGACCACCGCGGTGCTGTCCGGCCGCGCCGCCATCGCCTCCTGGCAGGAGGCCACCCCCTCCGGGGTGCAGCGGCGGATCCGCCCCCGCACCGGGTCGGCGATGTGCGCCTCCTCGCGGCCACCGGCGCTCAGCAGCTTCAGCAGCATCGGCTCGACGATCGGCTCCACCCCCTCGGCGCGCACCCGGGCGGCCATCGCCAGCCGGTCGGCGCGGGCCGGCTCCGGGTCGGCCGCCGCCCTGGTGTCGGCGAGCACCAGGGCGCGGACCCGCTCCGGGGCGAGGCGGAGCATCGCCATCGCGGTGTAGCCGCCCATCGAGAGTCCGACCACCGCCACCTCGGCGATCTCGCGGGCGTCGAGCCCGTCGAGCACCGCAGCGGCGACGGCGTCGAGGGTGAGTCCCGGCGGTGGTGGCGGCGAGACGCCGCAGCCGAAGGCGTCGGGACGGAGGCAGCGCCAGCGATCGCTCAGCACCGCCACCTGGTGGTCCCACTGCGAGCCGTCGAGAGGGAAGGCGTGGAGCAGGAGCAGGGCCCGGCCGTCGCCGGTGTCGTGGAGGTGGGGCGCCCCGGTCAGGCGCTCGCGACCTGGTCGGCGACGATGGGGAAGTCGACGTCGAGCGAGGCGCGCTCGATCCGCGTCCGTGCCATCCGCTCGACGTCGCGGAGCCGGAGGATCTCGCTGGGGGTGATCAGGGTCACGGCCACGCCCTTGCGTCCCGCCCGGCCGGTGCGGCCGACCCGGTGGAGGTAGTCCTCGGGGGTCAGCGGGACGTCGAAGTTGATGACGTGGGAGATGTCGTCGATGTCGAGGCCGCGGGCGGCGATGTTGGTGGCGATCAGCGAGCGGGTGTGGGCGTCCTTGAACTGCTGCATCGCCCGGTCGCGGTCCTTCTGGGAGAGGTCGCCGTGGAGCAGCCCGGGGTTGTACCCGCGCGACCGCAGCTGGATCTCCAGCATGTCCGCGTTGCGCTTCGTCTCCGTGAAGATCAGCGCCATGGTGAGGTCGGGCTGGTCGAGGATGCGGCAGAGCGCGTCGACCTTGTCGGCCCAGCTGGTCTGCAGGTAGAGCTGGCGGATGTCGGAGGCGATCTCCGGGGTGTCGCTGACGGTGATCCGCTCCGGGTCGCGCATGTACTTGCTGCTGAGCCGTGCCACCCAGTCGGGGACGGTGGCGCTGAAGAGCAGCGTCTGCCGGTCGGTGGGGCACTGGCGGAGGATGCGCTCGACGTCGGGCGCGAAGCCCATGTCGAGCATCCGGTCGGCCTCGTCGAGCACCGCGATGCGCACCCCGGCGAGCGAGATGGTGCCGCGGTTGCAGTGGTCGAGGAGACGGCCGGGGGTGGCGACCACGACCTGCGGATGGGTGTGCAGCAGGTCGAGCTGGCGCTTGATCGCCTCGCCGCCGAAGATCGCGATCGAGCGGATGCCCCGGGGGCCGCCGAGCCGGGTGAGCTCGTCGTGCACCTGGACGCAGAGCTCGCGGGTGGGGCACAGCACCAGCGCCTGGACCGCCGGGCCGTTGGGATCGCTGCGCTCGACGATGGGGACGCCGAAGGCGACGGTCTTGCCGCTGCCGGTGTGGGCCTGGCCGATGACGTCGCGACCGTCGCGCCCCGGCGGGATCGCCCGGGCCTGGATCGGCGTCGCCTCGGTGAAGCCCATGGCGCGCACGGCGTCCATCACCGGGTCGCTGAGGCCGAGGGCATCAAAGCGGACGCGAGGTTCGGGATCAGAGGTCGCGACCCTGTCCTCATCGAGGGGACGGGGTCTCGCGACGGGCGGCCGATTGGGCCGCAGGCGGGAGCGTTGGCGCAAGACCACACGAGAGTACCACAGGTGCCCGAACACGCGATCGGGGCCGCTCCCCGGTCGCGTATAAAGCGGAGGTGGCCGCTGTCGTCCTCTGCACCCTGCCCCTGCCCGCGCCCGCCCCCGAGCTGCTCGGCGCCGCCGCCGAGGTGCGGGTGCTGGGCCGCAGCCCGGGTGCGGAGGAGCTCGCCGCCGAGCTCTCCGGCGGGGTCGACGTGCTCTGCGCCCAGCTCCGCGACCCGGTCACGCCCGCCGTCCTCGACGCCGGCCTGCCCCGGCTGCGGGCGGTCAGCCTGTTCAGCGTGGGCTTCGACAACGTCGACATCCCCGCCGCCAGCGAGCGCCGGGTGGTGGTCGGGCACACCCCCGGGGTGCTCAGCGACGCCACCGCCGACTGCGCCCTCGGCCTGATCCTCGCCGCCGCCCGGCGGCTCTGCGAGGGCGACGCGGTGACCCGGGCCGGCGGCTTCCACGGCGTCGAACCGGAGTTCATGCTCGGCCTCGACCTCCACGACGCGCTGCTCGGGATCGTGGGCTTCGGCCGCATCGGCCAGGCGCTGGCGCGGCGGGCGCTCGCCTGCGGGATGCGCGTCGCCCACACCGAGCACCGCGGAGCTCCCCCGCCCGACGACCTCGCCGGACGGGTGACCGCGATGCCCCTCGACCTCCTGCTCGCGGAGGCGGACGTGGTCTCGCTCCACGTGCCCCTCTCCGCCGCCACCCACCATCTCGTCGACGAGGCGGCGCTGCGGCGGATGAAGCCCACCGCGGTGCTGGTGAACACCGCCCGGGGCGCGGTGATCGACGAGGCGGCGCTGGTCCGGGCGCTGCGCGAGGGTTGGATCGCCGCCGCCGGGCTCGATGTCTACGAGCACGAGCCCCGGCTCGCGCCCGGGCTGACCGAGTGCCGCAACGCGGTGCTCGCCCCCCACCTCGGCAGCGCCACGGTGCGCACCCGCTCGACGATGGCGGGGATGTGTGCCGCCAACGCCGTCGCCGCTCTCGAGGGCCGGCTCCCACCCCACTGCGTGAACCCGGATGCGTGGGCCGGTGCGGCGCCGCCGCCGCTGTGACCCCGCCCCACATCGCCGCGGCGGGCGCACCGCGGCCGGCGCAACGCCCGCTGCTGGTCGCCCTCGACCTCGACGGCACCTGCCTCGATCAGCAGCAGCGGCTCGCCCCGCGCACCCGCGACGCGGTTCGCGCCGCTGTCGCCGGGGGCACCGTCGTGGTCGTCGCCACCGGGAGGATGTACCGCTCGGCGCTGCCCTGGGCGCGCGAGCTCGGGGTCACCGCCCCGCTGCTCTGCTACCAGGGCGCGCTGGTGCGCGATCTGCCCGACGGTGACGGCGCCGAGGCCGGCCCGGTTCTCTTCGAGGACCCGGTGTCCCCCGCCGCCGCGGAGCGCGCCCTCGACATCGCCCGCGCCGGCGGCTGGCACTACCAGGCGTACCAGGACGACCTCCTGCTCTGCGAGGAGGACCGCCCCGAGGCCCACCTCTACTCGCGCATCGCCCAGGTGGAGATCCATTTCGTCGACGACCTGGTGCCGGTGCTCCGCCGGGGCAGCACCAAGGTGGTCTGCGTCGTCGAGGACGCCGGCGACGCGGCCCGCTGCGAGGCGGCGATGCGCGCCGGCCTGGGCGGCGAGGCGCTGGTCACCCGCTCGCTCCCCCAGTTCGTCGAGATCACCAACCCGGTGGCCTCGAAGGGCCGCGCCCTCACCCGCCTCTGTGACCGCCTCGGCATCGGCCTCGACCGCGTGGTGGCGATGGGCGACGCGCCCAACGACTCCGACATGCTCACCGTCGCCGGCTTCGCCGTCGCCGTCCAGGGGGCGCCGGAGCGGCTCCTGGTCCACGCCGACGCGGTGTGCGCCCCCGCCGCGGACGCCGGGGTGGCCGAGGTCATCGTCGCTCTGGGGCTGGCAACGCGGGACCCGGCGGAGGGCTGACCCGCGACCGCCGGCAGCCGGGCACCCAGCGTTGGGCCGTGCTCACGTCGAGCTCGGCTCGGCGGGGGGGGTCGCCGTCGTCCACGAGCCCGACAGGCACGCGTAGCTGTCCTGGTCGCGTTCCATCGCCGCTCGCAGCCGCCTCTGGAACTCAGGGTCGGAGCGGCGAGTTTCGAGGTGCGCCGCGAGCGCCTCCCGGATCTCGTCCACGATCGGCAGCCGGTCAACCCGAGCCACGGTCTGGAGCTGAGCGGCCAGGTTGTCGTCGAGGCGGAGGAGGAAGGTCTTCATCCCGTCTGTGCTCCATCAGATCCATGGGACGTGCCGCTCGTGCCGACCGTACGGTCGGTAAGTTTACCCGGCCGGAGGACCGGGCGCCATCCGCGGGTGGGCGGCGCAGAGCTCGGCTCCGCGCCGCCCGCGGATGGGGATGCGTCAGCGGAGGGCGAGTTGCGTCAGCAGGGCGGCTCCGAAGCCGACCAGGCCGACGCCTGCCAGCAGGGCCGCCGCACCGATGCCGGTCGCGGGGATGGCCGGGCTCAGGCCGGCACCGGTGGCCGGGGCCGACGCGCTGGCTCTCACCACGCCGGTCGCCGGGGGGACACCGGCCGCGCCGGCGGCGCCGCCGCTGCCCGCACCGGGGTTCCCAGCGGCCGTGCCACCGTTGTCACCGCCGTTCCCGGCGGACCCGCCACCCCCGGCGCCGCCGCCGAATCCGGCGATGGCCATCTCCCCGGCCATGCCGTAGGAGGTGATCCCGGTCACGCAGAGCGCCTCAGCGCCGCCGGCCCGCCTCGCCAGCGCCATTCCCACCGAACTGCCGTTGAGGTAGCCGCCGGCCACCGACCCGAAGGCGCCCGCGCCGTAGAGGAACTCGCCGAACTGGAGATGCTCGACGCTGGTCAGCCCGTTGGCCCAGGCGATGGTCAGGGCAGCGTCGCGCAGGCCTCCGCTGCAGCCGACGATGCCGCTGCCGGTCCCCGTGATGGTGCCGTGCAGGGTCTGCGCACCCGTGGAGCCGCAGTCGGTGAAGCCGGACATCCTGTAGGTCGCCTGGCCCGGCGCGTACGACATGGCGGGAGTGATCGGGGAGACCGAGAGGGCGATGCTGCAGTCCTCGCCCCCGCCGCTCTGGTCGTGCGTCGCCGCCGAGGCGGGTACCGGCGACACCAGCGCGGCGGCGGCCGCCGGGGCGAGGACGAGCGCGGCGAGCGTGAGTTCGATGACCCATTGTCGGGTACCTCCCAGTGCTGTTGCGGCCCCCCACCCTCGACCTGGGAAGACCGTCGGCAGGGGGCCGGCATTGCAAGCGGGACGCAGACTCAACGGTGTGACGATCCAGTTGCTGTGCCTGAGATTTTTGCGGAGCTGTCTGGCTTAAGGTATGGGCGCTGTCTGGATAAGGAATGTCGACCTGATAGCCGCGGTGCATGCAGTGATATCTCGATATTCCGGGCAATTGCAGACTCGTCGATTTTGCAATCCCCATGCCGGCCCTCGACGGTCGCGCGACCCGGCTGCGCGCTTCCGGGGACGCGCCATCAGGTGCCGCGGCGGTTCCTCCGGTTCGGGGCCGCGGGCGCGACCGGCGGCGCCGGCGACTACCCCGTGCCCGCGAGCACGAGGGCGGCGAGCGCCTCCTCGGCCTCGTCGCTGCGCTCGCCGGGAACGAGGATGTAGTCGCGGCGGTAGGTCGCCAGCGAGAGCACCGGGATGTCGCGGGCGGCGAGGGCCTCGCAGACCTGGGCGAGGTAGCCGGTGACCCCGAAGTCGAAGGGGGCGTGGAGGCCGAAGACGGTCCAGGGACCGTGGTGCTCGGCGACCGGCACCGCCGACTCGAGGACCGGCAGTTCGGGCTCGGGGAGGAAGACGGTGGCTCCGTCGGACTCGACGGTCACGCAGAGCGGGGGCGGCTGCAGCCGCACCACCGGCTCGAGCGGGATGCCCGGCTGGAGCCGGCAGATCACGTACGGGACCGGCTCGCGGCGCACCCGGGTGGCCGCGAACAGCTGCTGCAGCGCCTCGAACATCGGCATCGCAGCGCTACCGCTTGGACTTGTAGAACCCCTTGCCGGTCTTGCGTCCGAGCTCGCCGCGCGCGACCCGGTCGCTGAGGATCGGCGTCGGCGCCCAGCGCTCCTCCCCGGTCTGCAGGTGACCCTGGGTGAGGATCTCCCTGGTGACGTCGAGGCCCACCAGGTCGGCGAGCTCGAAGGGGCCCATCGGCCAGTTGAGCCCGTTCTTCACCGCCAGGTCGCAGTCCTCCATGGTGCAGTAGCCCGCCTCCACGAGCTTGAAGGCCTCCTGCATCGCGATGAAGAGGATGCGGTTGGCGATGAAGCCGTAGGTCTCCTTGCGCACCAGCACCGGGGTCTTGCCCACCCGGCGCACGAACTCCATCGAGGTCTCGACGGCGTCGTCGCCGGTGTGCGGGCCGCGCACCACCTCGACCAGCTGCATCACCAGCGCGGGGTTGAAGAAGTGGATGTTCAGCAGGCGCGCCGGGTCGCTGACCTGGTCGGCGAAGAACGACGACGGCATCGTCGAGGAGTTGCTGGCGAGGATGGCGTGGGGGGGCGCGGCCTGGTCGATCTGCGGGTAGATCGCGCGCTTGGCGTCGCGGTCCTCGGCGATGGTCTCGATCACCAGGTCGGCGCCGGCGGCGGCCTCGCCGAGGTCGGTCGAGGTGGTGACCCGGTCGAGCGCGCGCTGGCACTCGTCGGCGTCCAGCTTCCCTCGGTCCACGCGCTTGCGCAGCAGCGCCGCGGTGCCGTTCACCGCCGACTGGAGACGCTCCGCGGACCGGCTGTACAGCTGGACCGGATAGCCGCCGAGGGCGGCCTGATGGGCGATCTGGCTGCCCATGGTGCCCGCGCCGATGACGCACACGGTCCTGATCTCGTCGATCGTCATGGCGGCGCAGTATAGCCCTCGGTTCTAACCGGGTTCGGTCATCCGCACCGGGTCGAGCAGCTCGGTCAGCTCGTCCTCACCGAGGTCGGTGCGCTCGCGGGCCACCTCGCGGACGGTGCGCCCGCTCGCGAAGGCCTCCTTGGCGATCGCGGCGGCGGCGTCGTAGCCGATCCGCGGCGCCAGCGCGGTGCAGGTCATCAGCCCCTGCTCGATCAGCCGGGGGCCGTTCCCGGTGGCCTGGAGGCCGTCGACCGCCTGCTCGGCGAGGTTGACCGCGCTGGTCGCGAGGATGCCGATCGACTGGAGGAGGTTGTAGGCGGCCACCGGCATCATCACGTTGAGCTCGAGCAGCGACCCGGCGGCGCCGGCGAAGGCCACCGCGGCGTCGTTGCCGATCACCTGGGCGGCGACCATCGTCACCGACTCGCAGATCACCGGGTTCACCTTCCCGGGCATGATCGACGAGCCCGGCTGCACCGCCGGCAGGGCGATCTCGGCGATCCCCGCGCGCGGCCCGCAGCCGAGCAGCCGGAGGTCGCCGGCGATGGTGTGGAGCGAGACCGCGATCGTCCGCATCGCGGCGCTGGCGGCGACCACGCCGTCGAGCCGCGACTGCGCCTGGAAGTGGTTGTCGGTCTCGCGGAAGCTCATCCCGGTGGCCTCGCCGAGGCGCTCGATCACGCGGCGGGCGAACTGGGGATGGGTGTTGACCCCGGTGCCGACGGCGGTGCCCCCCAGGGCCAGCTCGGTGAGCTCGTCGAGGGCGCCGGCGGCACGGCGGCGTCCCCGCTCGATCTGCCCCGCCCAGCCCAGGAACTCCTGCCCGAGGCGGATCGGGGTGGCGTCCTGGAGGTGGGTGCGCCCGGTCTTGATCACCTCCCACAGCTCCTCGCTCCTGCGCCGCAGCGAGGCCTCCAGCCGCTGCAGCGCCGGGAGCAGGCGGTCGTGGATCTCGACCGCGGCGGCGACGTGGATGGCGCTGGGGATGACGTCGTTGCTCGACTGCCCGAGGTTGACGTGGTCGTTCGGGTGCACCGGGGCGCGGGTGCCCTTCTCGCCGCCGAGCAGCTCGATGGCGCGGTTGCTGATCACCTCGTTGGCGTTCATGTTGGTCGAGGTGCCGCTGCCGGTCTGGAAGACGTCCACCACGAAGCCGTCGTCGAGGTCGCCGTCGACGACGTCCTGGGCGGCGCGCACGATCGCCTCGGCGAGCCGTGGCTCGAGCAGCCCCAGGTCGGCGTTGGTCTGCGCCGCCGCCTGCTTGATCAGCCCCAGGGCGCGGATGAACCCGCGCGGCAGCCGCAGGTCGCTGATCGGGAAGTTGACCACCGCCCGCATCGTGTTGGCGCCGTAGTAGGCGTCGACCGGGACCTCGAAGGCGCCCATCGAGTTCGTGCTCGGTCCGGGTTTGCATGACGGTCCCGGATTCTACCGGCGAGGCTCCGCCTCGCCGCCTCAGCTCAGCGGCAGGGCGAGCTCGAACTCGGCGCCGCCGCCCTCGGGCAGACGGGCGATGACCTCGCCGCGGTGGCGGTCGGCCACGGTGCGGACGATGAAGAGGCCGAGGCCGGTGCCGGCGATGCCCCGCTCGCGCTCGGCAGCGGAGCGGAAGTACTTGTCGAAGAGGCGGTCGATGTCGGCGGCGGGGAAGCCGGGGCCGTGGTCGCGCACGGTGATGCGCGCGGTGCCGACGTCGCGGCGGGCGTGGATCTCCACGGTGCCGCCCTGGGGCGAGTGCTTCACCGCGTTCTCGATGAGGTTGGTGAGCGCCACCACCAGCCACTCGTCGTCGCCCCGGACCCGCAGCCCGTCCTCGAGCTCGACCACCGGCTGGACGGCGCTGAGCTGGATGTCGGTGGCGACCTCCTCGAGGGCGGCGCCGACCAGGGCGGCGACCTCGAGCTCGCGGAAGGCGGGCAGCTCGGCGGGGTCCTCGAGACGGTTGACCGCGCTCAGCGCCTGCACCAGCCGGAGCATCGCCTCGGTGGCGCCGCAGAGCGCGGTCACCGCGGTCGCCGCCCGGTCGGGCAGCTCGCCCAGGGTGCCCGCGGAGAGCAGCTGGCCGTAGCTGCTCACGATCGTCAGGGGGCGGCGGAGCTCGTGGAGGGTGACGCCGATGGGGGTGGTCCCGAACGGGTCGACCGGCGTGGCCGGCACCGCCGCCGGGGCGCCGGTCTGCGGCTCGATCCCGGCGGTGACCGCCCGGGCGGCAAGGCGGCGCACCACCGCGGCGAAGGCGGCGGCGGTCGCGCTCACGTCGGGGGCGACGCCGTTGCCGCCCCCGTCGAGGGCGAGGACGGAGCGGCGGAGCGCCTCGAGGGCACTGAGCACAACGTCGAGGCGGCCGGGCAGCCCGGCGCGCTCGGCGCCGTCGCTGCCGTCGATGCCGGTGATCGCCGCCAGCGGCTCGATCCGCCCGGTGGCGGCGGCGGCGACGGCCTCGACGAAGCGCTCGGCCTCGGCGGCGGGCACGGTGGGCGCGATCCGTCCCTCCGCCGTCAGCTCGGCCGGCCAGGCCCGAGCGAGGTCGGGCAGCCGCTCGCGCAGGAGGGCGGAGAGTTGTGTCCCGAGGCCGGCCTCCGTCGCGGCCGCGTGCGCAGTCATCCCGGGGCAGTGTAAAGGAGGCCCGCCGCCGTCTCCGCGATGTTGCGACATCGTGTCGGGCGACCCGTATCAGCGTGGCACGACTGCACACGTACGTTCGCCGGCAGTCCCCGATCTGGAGGGATTCCAGGTCGTCCTACACTCACCGGCCAGACGCCCGCTGCAGAGGAGCACGCGATGGCCCAGGTCAACCGGGGGCGGCTGCCGGAGCGGGTGGTCCACGCCAGGGGCGGCGCCGCCCCACGGCCACTTCGAGGTGACCGACGACGTCACCCAGTGGACCAGAGGTTCTCCGACCTCATCCACTCGCGGAGGCGCCGCGCCGACACCAACCTGCGCGACCACAACATGCAGTGGGACTTCTGGACCCGGACCCCGGAGTTGGCGCACCAGGTCACCCTGCTGATGACCGACCGGGGCACCCCCCGCGGCTGGCGCACCATGAACGGCTACGGCAGCCACACCTTCATGTGGGTCAACCGGGGCGGCGAGCGCTTCTGGATCAAGTACACGTTCACCACCGACCAGGGCATCGAGAACCTCACCGACGCCGAGGCCGCGGCGATGGTGTCGGAGGACCCCGCCCACCACATCCGCGACCTGCACAGCAGCATCCGGAACGGCAACCGGCCCTCGTGGACGATGCACGTGCAGGTGGAGCAGGCCGCCTTCGAGCCCGCCAACATGGTGCCGGGGATCGGCCCCAGCCCGGACAGGATGCTCCAGGGCCGGCTCTTCAGCCACCCCGACACCCACCGCCACCGGGTCGGCCCCGAGATGCTGCGCTCCGCCGAGGTGCTCCATCCCGAGGACGACGACGTCGGCCAGCCCCGGGCGCTGTGGGAGAGGGTGCCCTCACCGGTCGACCGCGAGCACCTGATCGGCAACATCGCCGGGCACATGAGCAGGGGCCTCACCCCGGAGATGGTCACGCGGGTGATCGCCCACTGGACCTCGGTGCACCCGGACCTCGGCGCCGGCGTCGCCCGGGCGGTGAACCGCGCTCGCCAGCCGGTCGGCGGCCCGGCCGGCGGCTAGCCCTCCGGCCGGCCCCGGAACGGCTCGCGGAAGGCGGTCTGCTCGGCGACGAAGACGAGGTCGATGTCGCGCACCGGGCCGTTGCGGTTCTTGGCGACGATCAGCTCGGTGACGGAGCGGTCGACCTCCTGGTCGTGCATCCCCTTGCGGTAGAGGAAGAGCACGATGTCGGCGTCCTGCTCGATCGAGCCGGAGTTGCGCAGGTCGCTGAGCTGGGGCTTGCGGTCGGTGCGGCGCTCGGACTCGCGGGAGAGCTGGGAGAGCGCGAGCACCGGGGTCTGGAGCTCCTTGGCGATCGACTTCAGCCCCGAGGAGATGTCCGACACCTCCTGGACCCGCGACTCCTGGCGGCCGCCGCGCATCAGCTGGAGGTAGTCGACCACGATCAGCTTGATGCCGTACTGCGCCTTCATCCGGCGCGCCCGGCTGCGCAGCGCGTTGATCGAGAGCGCCGGGGTGTCGTCGATGTAGAGGTCGGCCTGGGTGAGCCGGTCCATCGCCTGGGCGATCCGCGAGAAGACCGCGGCGTCGGCCTGCCCGGTCTTGAGCAGGAAGGAGTTGACCTTGGCCTCGCTGCAGAGCAGGCGCTGCACCAGCGACTCCTTCGACATCTCCAGGGAGAAGATGCAGGTGGGCTGCCGGGCGAGCACCGAGGCGTTGCGGGCGACGTTGAGGGCGAAGGCGGTCTTGCCCACCGAGGGACGGGCGGCGAGGATGATCAGCTCGCTCGGCTGCAGCCCCTGGGTCACCTGGTCGAGCTCGCTGAAGTTGGTCGGCACCCCGGTGACGAACTGGCGCTTGCCGAGCAGGGTCTCGAGCTGGGTCCAGGTGTCCTTGAGCACCGGGGCGACGTGGGTGGCCTCGGTGACCCGGCGCTGGTCGGCGAGCCCGTAGACCCGCTGCTCGGCACGGTCGACGGCCTCGGTGGCGCTCAGCGACTTGTCGAAGCCGAGCGTCGCCAGGTCGCCCCCGGCGGTGATCAGCCGGCGCTTGAGCGCCTGCTCGTAGACGATGTCCGCCCAGTGCTGGATGCTCGCGGCGGTGAAGACGCTGGCGCTCAGCTCGGCGAGGTACTCGACCCCACCGGCCTGGCCGAGCGCCCCGTTCCGCTCCAGCTGGGAGCGCAGCATCAGCGGGTCGATGGGCTGGCCCTGGTCGGCGAGGATGAGCGAGGCACGGTAGATGTGGCCGTGCCGCTCCGAGTAGAAGTCCTCGGGGACAAGACGGTCGCGCACCATCGACACCGCGTTGGGGTCGAGCATCAGCGCCCCCAGCACCGACACCTCGGCCTCGTGGTCGTGGGGGAGCGTCCTCCCCACCGGCGGCGTCGAGGTGATCACCACCCCCCCGTCGCCGGCGCCCCCGGATGGGGCGGTGGCGTCACTTGGCGGCGACGACCACGCGCAGGGTCGCCGTCACCTCGGCATGGAGGTTGAGGGTGACCTCGTGGGGGCCGAGCGAGCGGATCGGGGGCTCGACCTCGATCTTCCGCTTGTCGACGTCGATGCCCGCCTCGCGCTTGAGCTGCTGCGCGATGTCGGCGTTGGTCACCGAGCCGAAGAGGCGCCCGCCCTCGCCGGCCTTGGCGTAGAGGGTGACCGTGATCCGGCGCAGCCGGTTCTCGATCTCGCGGGCGTCGGTGAGCGCCTTCTCGGCCCGGCGCCGCGCCGCCTCCTCGCGCTGGCGGATCTGCTCGACGACCTTGTCGTCGGCGACCACGGCGAGATGCTTGGGGAAGAGATAGTTGCGAGCGAACCCCGGGGACACCTCCTTGACGTCGCCGGGCTTTGCAGTTCCCGTCACTTCCTGCAGGAACAGTACCTTCAACGTGTCACTCCGGAGGTCCGCTGATCGGCGGGGGGTGAGCTGGTGGTGTCGGTCTCCCAGGACCAGCGCTGTCGCGAGAACCGGGGGTCGCCGGCGGCGGCGGGGGGCAGGCCGGGGCCGCCCGCGGCGGTGCCGGGGTCGTCGTCGGGGTGGAACCGGTCGATGGGCAGCCGCCGGCTGAGCGCGACGGCGAAGCGCCGGCCCTGTTCGACGTCCCTGTCGAAGCGGCTCTCGCGGCGGCGGATCGCGGCCTCGTGCTCGGCGACCACCGCGTCGGGGGCGGCGCCGATGAAGAGGCGGCTGGCGAGCAGGCCGAGGGCGAGGATGTCCATCTCCCCCACCACCGGGATCCACGCCGGGAGGTTGATGTAGGGGGTGACGATGATCCCCAGCGCCGCGCCCATCGCCGCCTTGTTCCGCACCGGCACCCGCGGGTCGAGCCAGAGGCAGTAGGCGAGCTTGAGGTTGCGGGGGAGGTCGAGCAGGAGGCGCTTCAGAAAGCGCGCGCGGCCGAGCATGGGGGGCATATGGTACTCACCCGGCGCGTCGAGACTGTGCGGTCAGCTCTCCTCGAGCAGCTCGGGGTGGTCGCGGAGCCAGGCCTCGGCGGCGGTGGCGTCGCCGGGGGGGATCTCGCCCTCGAGCACCGCCTCGATCAGCGCCCGCTGCGCCCGCCCCACCCAGGGCCCGCCGCGGCGGCCGCCCAGCCGCATGATCGTCCCGCCGTCGAGGGGCGGCCCCATCCGCGAGAGCCCGCCGTCCTGGTCGAGCCGCTCCATGCGCTCGCCGAGCTCGTCGATCGCCGCCGTGTTCGGATAGGAGGAGGCGCGGGTGTCGGCCCTGGCGACCTCGAGCAGCCGCCCCCGCAGCGGCCCGGCGGCGCGGACCAGGCGGCGCACCGCGGCGTCGCCGTGGGTGTCGTGCTGGTACTGGATGGGGCGGAGGTGGAGCCGCACCAGGGTGGCCACGTCGCGGATCTCGTCGCCGCTGAAGCGCAGGTCGGTGAGGATCCTCTCGGCCATCTCCGCGCCCACCTGGGGGTGGTCGTGGAAGGTGTGGCGGCCGTCCTCGGCGATCGCGTGGGTGGGCGGCTTGCCGACGTCGTGGAGGAGCACCGCGAGCCGGACGACCAGGTCGTCCCGGGGGGCGAGGTCGACGGCGTGCATGGTGTGGTCGTAGACGTCGTAGCAGTGGAACCCGCTCTGCTCCACCCCCACCATCGCCTCCAGGTCGGGGAGCACCTGGGCGAGCAGGCCGCCCTCGCGGAGCACCTCCATGCCGGCGCGGGCATGCGCCGAGCTGAGCAGCCGGGAGAGCTCGTCGCGGATCCGCTCGGCGCTGAGGATGCGGGCCCGGTGGGCCTGCCCGCGCATCGCCTCGAGCACCCCCTCGGCGAGGCCGAAGCCGAGCTGGGCGACGAACCGGGCGCCGCGGAACATCCGCAGCGGGTCCTCGTCGAAGGTGTCGGAGGGGTCGAGGGGGGTGCGGAGGACGCCGGCGTGGAGGTCGGCGAGCCCGCGCCCGGTGAGGTCGAGCACCCGGCCGTTGAAGTCCTGGCAGAGGGCGTTGACGGTGAAGTCCCGGCGCCGGATGTCCTCCTCCAGGGTCCCGGGCTCGACGTCGGGCTTGCGCGACTCGGGGTCGTACCGCTCGCGCCGCGCCCTGACCGCCTCCACCACGAAGCCGTCGCCGCGGACGTGGAGGGTGCCGAAGCGCTCCAGGAGTTTGGGACGGCTCCAGCCACAACGGGTGGACAGCGCGCCCAGCAGGGCCTCGGCGCCCTCGCCGACGACCACGGTGTCGATGTCGCGCCCCTCCATGCCGAGGAGGCGGTCCCGGACGAACCCGCCCACCAGGTAGGCCTCGACGCCGAGCTCGGCGGCGGCCTCGCCGAGCGTGGCGACGACCTCCTCGGAGACCGGCGCCCTCCGCACCTCCCGCAGGTCAGCCACCGGCGAGCACCTCGCCGAGGCTCACTCCGGACGCGCCGGCGGAGCGCTGCAGCAGCACCAGGGCGAGCACCGCGGCGGCGGCGGCGCAGAGGGCGGCACCGACGAACATGGCGTGGAGCTCGTCGACCACCGCCGCGGTCGCCAGCCGGTCGTAGGCGGGGCAGTGCGCCGGGGTCTGCGGGCACAGCCGGATCGGCGAGGGGAGGTGGGCGGAGGCGGCGTAGAAGCGGCGCAGCCCCACCGCGGTCAGCGCCGCCAGGCCGACCAGCATCCCCACCATCCGCGCCACCACCACCAGCGCCGAGACCAGGCCGTGGAGCGAGTCGCGCACCGCCCCCAGCACCGCCGCGTTGACCGGGGCGATGGCCAGCCCGAAGCCGAGGCCGCCGACGCCGAGCTCGACGTCGGCGCCGCCGAACGGCGCGTGCCACCCCAGCAGCACCGCGTGCTCGCCGAGGGTGCCGGCGGTCCAGCCGCCGAGGAGCAGGAGCATCGCCGCGCTCAGCAGCATCCCGCAGCCGGCGGTGACCCGGTGGGAGAGCCGCTCGCAGACCAGGCCGCCGAGCACCGCGCCCACCGGCACCGCGGCGAGGAAGCGCAGCAGCACCAGCGCCGCCTGCACCTGCGAGTCGGGGAAGCGGGTCGCCCGGGCGAAGATCGGCACGTCGATGAGCACCGCCATCAGCGCGGCGCCGGCGCAGAGGTTCACGAGCAGGGCGCCGTGGGCGGCGGGGGGGCGGAGGGCGGCGAGCGGCACCAGCGGGTCGTCGCGGCGCAGCTCGACGAGGAGGAAGAGCACCCCGGCGACCGCGGCGGCGGCGAGGAGCGCGGGGGCGGCGTCGCCGACCACCTGGCGGCTGGGGTCGGCGCCCGCGAAGGCGACGATCACGCAGCCGAGCACGGCGCCGAGCAGCAGCGCCCCGGGCCAGTCGGCGGCCTGGAGCATCGCCGGGGTGCGGCGCAGCGGGAGCAGCGGGCGGACCCCCCACGGCGCGGCCAGCTCCCAGGCGGCGAAGCCGGCGAGCAGGCCGGCGGCGGCGAGCGCCAGCGGGGTGGTGAGGGCGCCGGCGCCGAGCAGCGGGGAGTAGAGCTGTCCGAGGGTGTCGCTGCCGGTCAGCGCGTCGGGCTGGACCAGGGCGAGCAGGCCGGCGGCGGCGGCGAGGGCGAGGAGCGCGCCACCGGCGAGGTCGGCGCGGCCGCTGCCCCGCGCCGCCCGGCGCCGGGCGGCCTCGCCCGCGGGGGGGCGGAAGCCGGCGGCGAGGACGACCGCCACCGGGAGGTTCACCCAGAAGATGGTCCGCCAGCCGCTCACCGCCACGATCGCGGCGCCGTAGAGCGGGCCGATCACGCTGCCCAGCTCCTGGACCGCGCCCACCACCCCGAGGGGCACGCCGCGGCGCTGCGCCGGCCAGGTGTCGGCGACCAGCGCCAGGGTCACCGGTACCAGCCCGCCGCCGCCCAGCCCCTGCAGGGTCCGCCCCGCCACCAGCGCACCGAGGCCGTGGGCGCTGGCGGTCACCGCCGAGCCGATGGCGAAGACGGCGAGGCAGCCGAGCAGCACCGGCCGCCTGCCGTAGAGGTCGGAGAGCCGCCCCAGCAGGGGCAGCACCACCACGTAGCCGCAGAGGAAGCCGCTGACGATCGGCGCCGCCTGCTGGAGATGGTCGAGGCTGAGCCCGACGTCGCGCATGATGCTGGGCAGCGCGAGCACCACCACGTAGGTGTCGGCGGCGGCGAGCAGCACCGCCGCGCCGGCCACCGCCAGCCGCCGCCCCCCGCCGGGGACGGCGCCCACCCCGGCCGCCGGCGTGGCCGTCCCCCCCGTCAGCGCCTCAGTGGGGAGGAGGGGTGATCTGGACGGTCTCGCCATACCTGTCCAGTATCAGCGTGTAGGTGCTCGACTGGTGGGCGTCGAAGAAGGGGCCGGTGAGCACCACCCGGCGCACCTGGTGACTTCCCGGCACCAGCCCGATCCGGCCCTGCACGTCCTTGGAGGCGTCGGCGCTGGTGAGCAGGTCGGCCACCGGCCTTCCCGGCAGGGTGACCCTCACCTCGTCGAGCTCCTCGCCGTTGAGACGGTCGCGGCCGTCGGCGCTCGCGTCCTTGGCGTCGGTGAGCAGCGAGCTCAGCCCGGCCCCGGGGTCGAGCAGCCTGCCGGGGTCGCCGAAGCCGTACTTGGTGGGGTCGGTGGCCTCGTAGCCGGTGGTGAAGGGCAGCTTGACGTAGAAGGTGCCGCCCGACGACACCACCGAGAGCCGCAGCGGCAGCCCGTTGAAGACCACCTGGAGGCTGCCCTGCACCGCGTTCGGCCGCTGGGCGTCGCCCTCGCCGGCGGTGATGAACGTGCCCCCCCCGCCGCTGGGGACGTCCTTGGCGGCGAGGGTGAAGTGGAGTGCCCCGGCGGCGTCGACCGCCGCCTTCCCCTGACCCAGCATCGCCGTGGCATCGACGCCGGGGGAGCTCGGGGAGCTGCCGCAGGCGACGCCGGCGAGGGCGAGGGCGACGCCGAGCAACGGTGGGGTGGACGACCTCATCAGCGGTCGGGAGTATAGACAGCGGCTCGGTATACTTCCGCGGACGTGACCGATCAGCCGACGCCTGCCGCGGTGTTCGGAGCAGCAACGGGGACGCCGGTGCCGGTCGGCACCCATCTGCTCGCGCTCGGCGACAGCATCGCCGCGGGGATCGGTGCCTCCCATGTCAGCTCCGGCTGCATGAGCGTGCTCGGCGACGGGCTCCGGGCCCGCTGGGACGCCCTGGCGCTGGTCAACCTCGCCATCCCCGGCGAGTTCGAGCGCCTCGATGCTCCTCCCCAGCGGCCAGCTCGAGCGAGCCGAGGAGCTGATCGCCACGGTGGCGCGGAGCGGCGGCCGGGTGAGCCCGCTGGCGCTCTGCATCGGCGGCAACGACATCATGGAGGCGGCGCTGCTCGGCGACGACGAGGCGCGCCGGCAGTTCCAGGGCAACCTCGGGCTGATCCTCTCCCGGCTCGACGCGGCGCTCCGGGCCAGCGGCTCGTCCCTGGTCGAGGTGGGCTGCATCCAGACCGTCTACATGCCCTTCGAGCCCGACGTCGTCGAGGGCGGCAACCACGGCGCCGAGGCGCATCGCATGGCCCCGCGACGGTCCACCGGCGGTGGCTTCAACCGGATCATCCGCACCGCCGCCGCCGTTCGCCGGCTCCGCCTCATCGAGGTGAGCGGCCGCTTCCGGGGGCGCTGCGGCGAGCTCACCTGGGTGCGCAGCGGCGACATCCACCCCACCGACGGCGGCCACGCCCTGATCGCCAGCTTCTATCTCGAGGCCTGCCTCCCCGAGTAGAGCGGCGCCGCGGCCCTACGAGGGCACGGCGACCCGGGAGACCGCGGGCGCCATCCCGGCCAGGTCGCGGAGCCGGTTCACGTTGGCGAGGTCGGGGCCCTGGCCGTCCCCGGGCACCTCGAGCACCCAGGGCACCGCGGCCAGCCGGGGGTCGTTGATCATCAGCCCGAAGCCGGCGGCGCCGATGCAGCCCTCGCCGATGTTGGCGTGGCGGTCGCGCATGCCGCCGAGCTCGACCCGGGAGTCGTTGGCGTGCACCAGCGCGAGCCGGTCGAAGCCGACCGCGGCCTCGAACCCGGCGAGAGCGGCCTCGACGCCGGCGGGGGTGGCGAGGTCGTAGCCGTGGGCGAAGGCGTGGCAGGTGTCGAGGCAGACGCCGAGCCGTGGGTCGTCGCCGGCGACGTCGAGGATGGCGCCCACCTCCTCGAAGCGGCAGCCCACGCAGCCGCCCTGGCCGGCGCTGTTCTCGACCAGCAGCCGGGCCGGGGAGGAGCTGCGCGCCAGCACCTCGCGGAGCGCCGCGCCGATGGTGGGCAGCATCGGCTCGAACCCGGCGCCCTTGTGGGAGCCGGGGTGGAAGACCACCCCGTCGGCTCCCAGCCGTTCCGCCAGGTCCAGGTAGCGGACCAGCGAGCCGATCGAGCGCTGGAGCAGCACCTCGTCGGAGGTGGCGAGGTTGACGAGGTAGACGGCGTGGAACCAGTGGCCGCGGAGGCGGGCGGCGGCGGCCTTCTCGCGGAATGCCTCCGCCGTCGCCTCGTCGATCACCAGCGATCGCCAGGTCTGGGGCTGCGACGGGTGGGTCTGGATGACCTCCGCGCCGATGCCCAGGGCCACGTCGACGGCTTTGTCGATGCCACCGCGGGTGGAGACGTGGCCGCCGATCAGCATGGGGCGGAGACTACTGCTTCTGGAGGAAGCTGATCCCGTAGCTCTCGGGCTGGAGGCCGACCGCGGTCTGCCAGGCCTCGGCGATCGCCTCCGGCGTCCAGCGGCCCTCGGAGTAGGCGACGCTGACCTCCTTGGGGTGCGACCAGAGGGCGAGCTTGTCGCCACCCATGCCGATGCACTGGCCGGTGATGCCGGCGGCCTGGTCGCTGGCGAGGAACACCGCGAGCGGGGCGACGTCCTCGGGCAGCCCCATCCCCCAGCCCTTGCGGATGGTGTCGGGGATCGGCTGGCCGTTCTCGGCGGCCTCGACGATCCCGCCCATGCCGGGGATGCTCGCCACCATCCGGGTGAGCGCGTTGGGGACGATCGCGTTGGCGGTGATGTTCAGCCGGGCCAGCTCCATCGCCCAGGTGCGCGCGAACGCGGCGATGCCCGCCTTGGCGGCGGCGTAGTTGGTCTGGCCGAAGTTGCCGCGCTGGCCGGCGATCGAGGAGACCACGAGGATGCGGCCGCCCTCGCCCTGGTCCTTCATCCGGTTCACGGCGGCGCGGACGCAGGTGAAGGTGCCGCGGAGGTGGGTGGAGATGACCGCGTCGAAGTCGTCGTCGGTCATCTTCCAGAGCACCCGGTCGCGGAGGATTCCCGCGTTGGTGCACATGATGTCGAGCCGCCCGAAGGCCTCGACGGCGCGCCCGACGAGGCGGTCGGCGGCCTCGGCGGTGCCCACCGGAACCACCTCGGCGACGGCGCGGCCACCGGCGTCGGTGATCGAGGTCACCGCCTCCTCGGCCACGTCGGCGTCGACGTCGTTCACCACCACCGCAGCGCCGGCGTCGGCGAGTGCCCTGGCGTAGGCCCGGCCGATCCCCCGGCCGCTGCCGGTCACCACCGCCACCTTCCCGTCGAGCGAGATCGTCATCGGATCCGTGTCTCCTGGTCGAGGGGCTCCTGCGGCCGCGGTTCGCCCCCTCGGACGCTCGCCACCCCTGGCCGCGGGCAGCCGTGAGAGGCGGCGCCCGGACGATCAGTGTGACGGACTCGGCTCGATGCGTGACTTGGCGCGAGTGGCGCGCTCGAGGAGCAGCTCACGCTCGCGGGCGTTCTGGGTGAGCGACGCGGCGCGCTCGAACTCGTCCCCCGCCTCGGCGTCCCGGCCGAGCCGGGCGAGCAGGTCACCGCGCACCGCGGGCAGGAGGTGGTACGCCCGCAGCGACGGCTCGCCGGCCAGCCCGTCGACGATCTCGAGGCCGGCCGCGGGGCCGAACGCCATCGCCACCGCGACCCCGCGGTTCAGCTCCACCACCGGTGACGGGGCGAGCTGGGCAAGGGCGTCGTAGAGCGCGGCGATGCCCTCCCAGTCGGTCTCCGCCGGGGTGCGCGCCCGGGCGTGGCAGGCGGCGATTGCGGCCTGGAGCGCGTAGGGACCGAGCGCGCCCCCCAGCCGCTGGGCACGGGCCAGCGCCGCCAGCCCCCGGCGGATCAGGAGCCGGTTCCAGCGGCCGCGGTCCTGGTCGAGGAGGAGGACCGGCTCCCCGGTGGGCCCCACCCGGGCGCGGGAGCGCGACGCCTGGATCTCCAGCAGCGCGACCAGGCCGTGGACCTCCGGCTCCGCCGGCATCAGCCCGGCGAGGATGCGGGCGAGGCGGAGCGCGTCCTGGCAGAGCCCGGGTCGCATCCAGTCGTCCCCGGCGGTCGCCGAGTAGCCCTCGTTGAAGACGAGGTAGATCACCTCGAGCACCGAGGCCAGCCGGGCGCCGAGCTCGGGTCCCGCGGGCACCTCGAAGGGGACCCGCGCCTCGGCGAGGGTCCGCTTCGCCCGGACGATCCGCTGGGCCACCGTCGACCGCGGGACCAGGAAGGCGCGCGCGATCTCCTCGGTGGTGAGTCCGCCGACCAGGCGGAGGGTGAGCGCCACCCGCGCCTCGGTGGCCAGCACCGGGTGGCAGGAGATCAGCATCAGGGTCAGCAGGTCGTCACCGCCGTCCCCGCCGGCGCCGGTGTCGAGCTCGCGGCCGATCTCCTGGTGCTTGCGATCGAGCCGCTCGCGGCGGCGGAGCAGGTCGATGGCGCGGTGCTTCGCCGTGGCCATGAGCCAGGCGCCCGGGTTGACCGGGACGCCCGACTCGGGCCACTGCTCCAGGGCGGCGACGAAGGCGTCCTGGGCCAGCTCCTCGGCGACGGCGACGTCGCGCACCATCCGAGCCAGGCCGGCGATGAGCCGGGGCGACTCGATCCGGAAGACCGCGTCGATGGCGAGATGGGGGTCGGACGCCGGCACCGCCCCCTACCTCTCCGCGACCCGGGCGCGCAGCTGCTCCTCGGCCTCGCGGAGCTCGGGGGTGAGCTCGGGGCCGAAGTCGCCGGCCTCGAAGACCTGGCGGATCTCGAGCTGGAGCTCCCCGTCAGCGTCGCTCGCGGGCCAGCGCCGGGCCCACTCGACCGCCTCCTCCAGCGACCTGACCTGGAGGATGCAGTAGCCGGCGATCAGCTCCTTGGTCTCGGTGAAGGGGCCGTCGATCACCGTGGGCGTGCCCTTCGAGAAGGAGACGCGCGCGCCCTTCGAGCTGGGGTGCAGCCCGTCGCCGTCGAGGAGAACGCCGGCGTTGCCCAGCTCCTCCATGTACGCCTGCATCGAGGCGAGGACCTCGGTGCTCGGCATCACCCCGGCCTCGGTCCTGGTGTCGGCCCTGCGGATGATCATGAATCGCATCGTGGTGTCTCCGTGTGTCGCAGCGGTCCCGGTGGAGCGGGCCCCACTGGGACATCGATCGGGCGACGGCGATGTTCGACATCTCCGGTCAGGCCGCCTGGAAGCGTGACCCGACCGCCAGCACCAGCACCAGGTAGCCCACCCATGGCAGCGCGCTCAGGATCAGCAGCGAGCCCCGGGTGCGGCCGTCGTGGAGCAGGCCGAGGGTGGCCAGGCCGGCGAGCAGGGTGAGGACGCCGTTGACCAGCCCGAGCGGGCCGGGGGCCCAGTCGGTGAACGCGAGGCCGACGGCGCCGGGGAGGCAGGCCTGGAACGCGGTGGCGCCGAGCACGTTCCCGGCGGCGAGGCCGTCGTCGCCGCTGCGCACCCAGAGGACGCTGTTGAACATCTCCGGAAGCTCGGTGGCGACCGGCACCACCACCACCGCGAGCAGCAGCGGCGAGATGTGGAAGGCGTGGCCGGCCTGCTCGACGGCGCGGACGAAGAGCTCGGCCCCCGCGATCAGCATCGCCACCGCGATGCCCAGCTGAACGGCGATCGCCGGCCCCGATGGGCACTCCGACCGCCGCCTGAGGTGCAGCGCCTCGGGCTGCTCGGTGGCGGGGTCGCTGCCGGACAGGGTGGCGCGGACGTGCCGGGCGTAGAGGAGCACCAGCCCCACCGCGAGCGCGATCCGCACCCCGTGGGGCAGGGCGATGGCGATCAGCAGCACCCCGAAGGCGGCGAGGAAGGTGCCGAGGTCGCGGCGCATCTGGCGGCTGTCGGGATGGAGGTGGGGGTCCTCCCGCCGCGCCGCCACCGCCGCACCGGTGATCGCCACCCCGAGGGTGAGGAGCAGGAAGGGGGCTCCGATGATCGCCCCCACCGCGACCGCGTCGGCGTCGGCGCCTCCCCGGATGATCGCGACCACCGGGACGGTGGTCTCGGGCAGCGCCGTCCCCAGGGCGGCGAGCAGGCTGCCGGTGGCGCCGGCGGCGAGCCCGAGGCGGAACCCCGCCCACTCCACCGCGTTGGTGAAGAGCTCGGCGGCGACCACGATCAGGAGGAGGCCGCCGGCGAAGAGGCCGACCGTGATCACCGCGCGGCGCTCACGAGGTGAATCGGAAGCCTTCGAGGCGCACCCAGGGCACCAGCACCGCGTTGCCCTCCTCGCCGAGCTGGAGGCGGCGGTCGTCGCTGATCCCGCGCACCCGGTTCAACGCCTCGACGATCGACTGGGTGAAGCGCAGGTCGCGCACCGCCGCGCCGAGCCGGCCGTCCTCGATCCGGAAGGTGCCCTCGCGGGTCATCCCGGTGATCACCGTGCGCAGCGGGTGGACCGCCCGCACGTACCAGAAACGGGTGACGTAGAGGCCGCGGCGCACCCCGGCGATGAGCTCGGGGACCGGGGTGGTGCCCGCATCCATGACCAGGTGGGTGGCCCAGGGTCCGCAGGTGTTCGGCTGGGGCAGGGCGTGGCCGGTGGACGCGACCCCGTCCCGGATCGCGGTGGGGGTGTCGTGGACGACGTCGCCACAGACGCCCCGGTCGATGCAGGTCACCCGCCGGGTGCTCACCCCCTCGTGGTCGAAGGGGAAGGGCCGCACCTGCGGGTCGGCGGCGTCGTCGCGGATGCTCACCTCGGGGCTCATCAGCCGCTCGCCGCGGCGCATGAAGCTGCGGTGCTCCTGGACGGCGAGGGCGCTGAAGCCGAGGTGGTTGAGGTAGTCGACCAGCTCCTGGACCGCGTACGGGGCGAGCACCACCTCGTACTCGCCGGGCTCGGCCGGGCGCGCCCCCTGGTTGCGCTCCGCGGTCTCGATCACCTCGGCGGCGACCCCGGCGGGATCGAGGTCGCCGGCGTCGACCGCGTGACGGTCTGCGTACCCGGACCCGTCCTCGCCCCGGACCACGACGCTGAGGCTGGCGGCGGTGACCCGCCCGTGGCGGCGGACGCCGCGGCTGTTGACCACGGCGCGCTGGGTCGCCCGGGTGCTCAGGGCGCCGAAGGCCTCGAGCCCGCGCGCCGCCGTCGCGGCGATCACCGTCGCCACCCCCTCGGCGCGCTGCTCCGGGGTGGCGGCGGCGGTGGCGTCGCTCCAGCCGCAGGGGCCGTCGCCGCCGTCGGGCCCGGGCAGCGGCGCCAGGTCGTCCTGGGCCGGGGCCAGCCGCCGCGCCTCCTCGGCGTTGCGCACCAGCCGCTCGATGGCGTCCGCGCCGCCGCCGCGCAGCTCGGCCACCCCGACCCGGCCACCGGCGACCACCCGGAGGCGGAGGCTGAGCCCGGTCTCGGCGACGTTCTGGTGGACGGTGTTGCGGGCGAAGCGGGTGAGCGCCAGGTCGTCCTCGGTGACCAGCACCTCGGCCTCGCCGCCGGGCACGGCGGCGAGCACCGCGTCGCCGAGCGCCAGGCACTCCTCCGCCGAGTGCCGGAGCATCAGGCGGGCCCGACCCGCACGTCGCGGAAGCGGCAGGGGGCGGCGCCGTGGCCCACGTGCATCACCTGGATGGGCTCGCCCTTGCCGCAGTTCACCACCCCCCACATCCGCCACTCGTCGGGGCCGGCGACCGCGTCGCAGGAGCGCCAGAACTCGGGGGTCGTGCCCGAGTAGAGGGGGTTGCGCACCAGCCGTACCCGGCGGCCGTCGCGGATCTCCCAGCCGTTCTGGCAGCCGAACTGGAAGTTGAGGCGGCGGTCGTCGATGCTCCAGGAGCGGTTGGTCTCCAGGTACACCCCGTGCTCGGTGGTGGCGATCATCTCCTCGAGCGAGGACGTGCCCGGCTCGAGGTTGATGTTGGTCATCCGGATCAGCGGCAGCCGCGCCCAGCCGTCGGCGCGCATCGTGCCGCTGCTCTCCCGGTCGAAGACCGCGGCGGTCTCGCGGGAGGACATGTAGCCGGTGAAGAGCCCGCGGTCGACGAGCACGGTGCGCTCGGCGGGCACCCCCTCGTCGTCCCAGCCGAAGGTGCCCAGGCCGCGCGCGGCGGTGGCGTCGGCGACGATGGTCACCGCCTCCGAGCCGTAGCGGAAGCTGCCGAGCAGGGCGGGCATGAGGAAGGAGGTGCCGGCGAAGGCCGCCTCGTCGCCGAGCACTCGGTCGAGCTCGGTGGGGTGACCGCAGGAACTCGTGCACCTGGAGGGCGGCCTGGGTGCCGTCGAGGATGAGGGTCATCCGCCCCTCCGGGCAGGGGTCGGCGGTGAGCAGGGCCGCTGCCTCGCCGGCGATCCGCTCGGCGTGCTCGGGGAGCGCCATCTCCTCGATCGCCTCCCAGCCGGCGCAGAGCTGGTGGCGGCCGAAGCTGTTGGGATGGCTGCGGGTCTGCACCTCGTCGTCGCTGGTGGCGGTGGCGTCCATGCCCCCGCCGGACTCGACGATGGTCTGCTCCAGCCGGGCCCCCTCGCTGCTGGCGAGGAGCCGGTGCTCGCGGACGAACTCGAGCGAGCTGTCGCGCACCGTCACCCGCGGCACCCGGGCCATCGCCGCGTCGGCGGCGAGCAGCACCTCGATCTTGCGCTCGAGCGAGACCGCGAAGGGGTCGACGGCCACCGGGGTGCGGTACTCGCCGGTCGCCGGGGTGAGCGGCGCCAGCCGCACCGGCGCGCTCCGCAGCCGGGCCCCGGCGCGGGCGATGCGGACCGCCCGGCGCACCGCGTCCTCGGCGCCGCGGGCGTCGATGCGGTCGAGCCCGGCGAAGCCCCAGGCGCCGTCGACGATCACCCGCACGCCGACGCCCTCGTCGTCGTGAAGGGCGACCCGGGCCACCCGGCCGTTCTTGACCTCGACGGTCTGGACGGTGCGCACCACCACCCGGCAGTCGGCGTACGAGGCGCCGGCGACCGCCGCCTCGTCGAGGGCCCGCTCGGCGACATCTCGCACGAGTGGCGATCCTACACGCGGCGTCCCCGAGTTCAGGCGGACACCGCCGCGCGCTCGGCGCGCACCCGCTCCTCGACCACCTGGGGGTCGGCGGGGCGGCCGAGCAGGTAGCCCTGGGCGCCGTCGCAGCCGAGCCGGCGGAGCACCGAGAGCTGCTCGGCGGTCTCCACCCCCTCGGCGACCACCTCCAGGCCGAGCCCGTGGCCCATGGCGACGATCGCCGCCACCAGCGGGGCGCGGTCCTGGATGTCGATGATCTCCTGGACGAACGACTTGTCGATCTTCAGCTTGTCGCCGGGGAACTGGCGCAGGCTCGCGAGCATCGAGTAGCCGGTGCCGAAGTCGTCGATGGCGATGCGCACCCCCATCGCCCGCAGCCGGTCGAGGGTCCGGCGGGCGGAGCGCTCCTGCTGCACCGCCACCCGCTCGGTGATCTCGAGCTCCAGGTCGGCGGGCCGGAGGTCGTGACGGGCGAGCACGTCGGCCACCCGGTCGACCAGCTCGGCGTCCTCGAACTCGGTTCCGCTGAGGTTGACGGCGACCTGGAGACCGCCGGCCCCGGCCTCGCGCCACGCCCGGGTCTGGGCGCAGGCGGTCTCCAGCACCCAGGCGTCGAGGGCGCCGATCAACCCCGCCTCCTCGGCGAGGGGGATGAAGCGGTCGGGGGGCACCATGCCCAGCACCGGGTGGCGCCAGCGCACCAGCGCCTCGACGCCCACGGTCTCGCCGCTGCGCAGGTCGATCTGCGGCTGGTAGACGAGGTGGAGGTCGCCGGCGGTGACCGCGCGGCGGAGGTCGTGCTCGAGCGCCACCCGGTCGAGCGCCGCCTCGCGCATTCGCGGGCTGAAGACGACGTGGCGGCTGCGGCCCTGCGCCTTGGCCGCGTACATCGCGAGGTCGGCGTCGCGGAGCATCTCGTCCGCGCTCAGCCGGCTGGCGTCGCTGATGGCCACGCCGATGCTCACTCCGAGGAAGATCTCGCGCTGCTCGACGAGGAAGGGCTGGCGCAGGGCCTCCACCAGCCGCTCGGCGACCGGGGCGACGTGGTCGGGTCCGCCGGCGTCCTCGAGGAGGATGGCGAACTCGTCGCCGCCCAGCCGGGCGGCGCTGTCCGAGGATCGCAGGCAGGCGGTGAGCCGCTTCGCCACGGCGACGAGGAGGTGGTCGCCGGCGGCGTGGCCGAGGCTGTCGTTCACGGTCTTGAAGTTGTCGAGGTCGAGGAGGAGGAGCGCGAAGGGCCGCTGGGTGCGGCGCTGGCGGGCGAGCGCGTGGTCGATCCGGTCGTGGAGCAGCAGGCGGTTGGGGAGGCGGGTGAGCGGGTCGTGGAGCGCCTGGTCGCGGAGCTGCTCCTCGAGCCGGACCCGCTCGGTGATGTCCTGGGCGAGCACCAGCACCGCGTCGCGGCCCTCGAAGTCGGTGGCGTGGGCGCTCACCTCGACCTCGATGACGTCGCCGCCGCGCAGCCGGTGGCGCTGCTGCAGCCGGCGGACGTTGCCCTCGCGCGAGGGGTCCCAGCGGCGCCCGATCCCGTGGGTGTCGGTGATGTCGTCGAGCCGGCTGGTGAGGAACTCCTCGCTGGAGTAGCCGTACTGGGCGACCGCGGCGTCGTTGACCGCGATGAACCGGAGCGAGGCGGCGTCGACCACCCACATCGGGTGCGGGTTGGAGGCGAAGAGCACCCGGAAGCTGCGCTCGCTGACCCGGAGCGCCTCATCGGCGGCGGCGCGCTCGCGCTCGTGGGCGGCGGAGCGGCTGGCGAGGATCATCAGGTTGACCTGCAGGGCGGCCACCGGCGCCAGCGCGAAGGTGAAGCCCCAGGGCCCGAAGTGGTCGCTGAGCACCACGAAGGCGATCGCCGCGTAGCCGTACATCAGGTGGTAGGGGCAGGCGGAGAGCGCGGCGCGCAGGTGCACCCGGAGCGGCTTGCCGGTGGCGAGGGTCAGCACCCCGGCGATCAGCCCGTAGTTGATGGCGTAGTGGGCGGCCCCGGCGCCGATCCCGGCGAGGGCGTCCCGGAGCGCCACCGGGCCGCCGATCGGGAGCAGGGCGTGGTAGGTCGCCCAGGCCGTCACCCCGCAGAGCAGGCTGTTGGCGAGGTTGAAGATGCTCCGGAACCAGCCGCTGCGGAAGCGCACCGCCACCGCCACCGTCTCCGCCAGCGAGGCGGCGACCACGCCGAAGGGGCCGGTGGTGATGGCCAGGCCGAGGTGGAGGAAGGAGGTGGCGCTGACGCTCATCCGCAGCGAGCCGATCCGGGTGCTCACCAGCGACATGCCGAGGATGGCGGCGCTCACCAGGGCGACCCCGACCAGGTCGGTGGGCCGGGTCATCAGCCGGGCGGTGACGAGCAGCGCCACCACGCCGACGACCGACACGTAGGCGACCAGGGGACGGCTGAAGGTCACCCGGGTGGGCGGCGGCTGCGGCCCCATCACCCGCATCAGGGCACCGACCAGCCACGGGGCGCGGTGAGCCGGGGTCGCACCATCGCTCTGACGCTGCACGCCGGGATCGTATGGGGGATCGCGCGCCGCGCCCGTGCGAGTGCCCCCTTGTCACCCCACGGGAGCAGCCAGGACCCCGCCGACACCTGGTCGTTACACGACCGGCTGGGGGGCCGGCGTCCGCTCCGGTCCGGTGATGGTGGCGGCCACGGTCACCAGGCCGAGGCAGCAGGCCGCGTAGAGAGCGCGGTCCCACCCCAGCAGGGGCACCAGGAGGGTGGCGAGCAGGGCGCCGAGGATCATCCCCGCGTACTGCGCCGCCACCAGCGCGGCCCCGGCGCGGCCGAGCACCTCCGGGTGGGCGCGCAGCTGGAGCTCGGTCGAGCCCCAGACCTGGTACATCGAGGCCACCCCCGAGCTGGCGGCGAGGGCCAGCCCCGCGGTCCACAGCCCCTGGCAGAGGGTGAGGACGGCGAGCAGCACGATCTCGGCGAGCGCGCCGGCGACCAGGGTGCTCTGCCGGACCCGGACCGTGCCCCGGCGCATCACCGCGGCGCTGGTGAACACCGAGCCGGCGCCGACCGCGGCGTAGAGCGCCCCCACCCGGTCGGCACCGCCGAGGCGCTCGGCGGCGGCGAGCACCAGCACCGCCGAGGCGGTGGTCACCGCCAGCGCGCCGCCGAGGTAGGCGCCGGCGAGGGCGCGGAGGTGGCCGTCGCCCCAGACCACCCGTGCCCCGGCGAGCGCCCCGCGCAGCGCGCCGCCGGCCACCGAGCCCCCCGCGGGCAGCGAGGCGAGGAGCAGCGCGGCGACCGCGAAGCTGGCGACGTCGACGTAGATCAGCACCTCCGGACGGTGGAACAGCGCCAGCAGCGGCACCGAGAGCGCCGGCGCCACCATCGTCGACGAGGACATCGCCGTGCTCAGCAGGGCGTTGGCGCGGGTCAGCTCGGTCTCGACCACCAGCCGGGGCAGCAGCGCCAGCAGGGCGGGGCGGGCGATCGCGCCGAGCAGCTGTGAGACCGCCACCGCCAGGTAGATCGGCCAGACCACGTGCCCGCCCGCCGACACGATGATCGAGGCCATGAGCAGGCCCTGGAGGGCGGCGACCGCGGCGGCCACCTGCTGGGGCGGCAGCCGGTCGGCGAGCTCACCACCCATCACCGCCCCGGCCAGCCGGGGCACCACCCGGGCGAGCATGTAGATCGCCGGAGCCGCGCTCGACCCGGTGAGGTCGAGCAGCAGGACGACGATGGCCACGGTGCTGAACCAGTCGCCGTAGAGGGACAGCGTCGCCGCGGTGATGTAGCGGGCGAAGGGGCGCGTGGCGGCTGTCCTCCTCCTCTCCCTCTCCCGCCCGGCTCAGCCGGCCCGGGGGGTGGCCTCCGGAAGCGAGCGATCGAGCAGGTCGATCGGTGCCTCCTCGGGACGGCGGGTGACCGGCAGCACCAGCGCCGCGGGCAGGAGCCCCTCCACCGCCCCGGCCAGGCGGGTCGCGACCGCGGCCGCGCCGGCGGCGTCGACGTCGGGGAGGAGGACCACCAGGCTGCCGTCGGAGGCGCGCCCCACCGTGTCGGTGGAGCGGAGCGCACCCCGCACCGCGGCCCCGATCTCGGAGCCGGGGGCCCACACCCGCACCATCGAGAGCGGACGCGGGGCGCCGGCGGCGAGCTCGGCCTCGGCCTCCGCCCACAGTCGGGTGGCGCGCTCGTCGAGGCTGCGCGCCGCCAGCTGCTCGGCGGGGACCCCGAGCCGGCGCAGCCGGCGTTCGCGATCCTCGTCGCGGCAGACCCGCAGCACCAGCGAGGTGAGCGCCTCGAGCCGGAAGGGTTTGATGATCACGCCGCGCAGCCCCAGCCGCGAGCCCTCCTCCACGTGGTCGGCGTCGGGGACCACGGTGGTGCACCAGACCACCACCGGGCTGCGCTCGCGGTGCAGCTCGTGGAGCACCCGCATGGTCGCGAGGGCGTCGATGCCGGGGCTGCGCGGCTCGACCACCATCAGATCGGGGCAGCTGTCGATCGAGCGCTGCACCGCCGCGGCAGGAGCGCCGAAGCACTCGACGGTGAAGCCGGCGATGCGCAGGAGGGTGGTGGAGATCAGCTGCATGCTCGCCGAGGCGTCGACCACGAAGGCGGTGCGGGGGCCGATCGCCTGGTCGGGTCGGATCCGCCCGGTGCCCTCGGGGACGACCTCGACGGGGACGGGCACGCTGCCCGCCGCGGCCGGGGGCTGGGTCGGGTCCTCGTGCGCCAACACCTCTCCTCGAGTGCGCGCTGCGCTGAACGGGCGTTCGCGCAGTATCCGCTGTCGAGGGTGGCTTGCCAAGGCCCGGTTCCGGTGCATCCCCGGCGTGCATCGCACGCCGGGGACACCATCAATCGTTAAGGCCAGTGCAATCCGGCAGGCCGGGCCCGGCGGCCCGGCAGGACATCATCGCGACAGCGCCGCCATCGGGCGGTCATCGCCGCACACCGAGAATCGAGACGGGCTCGGGTCTAGACCCAGCTTCCGTGGAGCTCGTGGCCGGTCCAGGTCGCCATCGGAATCACCTCCTTCTCGGTCTCCGGACAGCGCTGTCACGCTCGCCGGGGTGGACGCTCAAGGGTGCTCTGGGACAACGGCCGCCGACCCGAGATACTTGCGTCCCCGCGCGACTCTCAGGTCGCCTCGCGATCCGAGGCCTCCACCGACTCCGCCCAGCGGGCGTGACGGCGGCGTGCGAAGTCGAGCCGCACCCGGCCGGTGACGATGCCGCGAAGCGCGCCCCGGGTCGAGGGCAGCAGCAGCGCGATCACCAGGTGGCCGACCACCAGCGGGTACATCGCCCTCATCAGCAGCAGGTGCCAGGTGTCCGCGGACTCGCTGAGGCTGGTGGGCAGGTGGCCGCCGCCGAACATCAGCGTGCCGGTGAGCGTCAGCCCGACGGTGGCGGCCGCGGTGAGGACGGTGTTGAGCTTCTGTCCCGCGTTGAAGCGACCCTGGGGCGGCAGCGGGCGGCGGCGCAGTCGCGCCGGCAGCCACACCCGCAGCAGCCAGCGGGCGTCGTCGCGGTCGAACCACTCGACGTCGCGCCACAGCCGTCGCAGCGTGCCCGGGCTGCCGGCGGCGACCAGCAGGAAGAGCGCGCAGAGCGCGACCGCGGCGTCGAGGTGGATGCTGCGCATCAGCTCGCGGCGGTCGAGCACCGGGTTGTCGCCGGGACCGAGGTAGAGCCCGAGGCCGCTGAGCAGCAGGATCAGGAAGAGGAGCGCGTAGGTCCAGTGCAGGGTGCGCTCCGCTCGGGTGAACCGTTCCACCAGCCGCGGGCGCGGCTCATCCACGCGCAGGCGGCGGGGTGTAGACGTAGGCGTTGTCGTCCCAGCCGCGCTGCTCCCAGAACCCGAGGTCGTGCACCGGCTTCACCTCGATGCGGCGCAGCCACTTCACGTTCTTGTAGCCGTACATGTCCGGATAGATCAGCCGCAGCGGCGCGCCCTGCTCGCGGATCAGCGGGCGTCCGTTCAGCTCCCAGGCGAGCAGCGCGTGGTCGCTGCGCGCCTGGTCGATGGTGAGGCTGTCGGTGTAGACGCCGTCGCCGGCGTAGAAGGTGAGGTGCCGGGCGCCGCCGTTGGGACGGTTGGCGTCGACGAGGTCGCGCACCCGCACCCCGCGCCAGATGCAGTCGCGCACCCGCCAGCCGGTGACACAGCGGAAGGTGGAGCGGATCGCGACGTTGGGGAAGGCCTGGAGGTCGGCGAGCCGCAGGGACATCGACCCGTCGAGCCCGGCCCCGTCGACCGTCAGCCGCCAGGAGCGCTCGGTGAAGCCGGGGATGTCGCCCACCGAGTAGTAGCGGAAGCGCTCCGGCGGGACGATGTTGGGATGGACCCCCTCCAGCGGCTCGCGGTCGTCGGGGGTCATCGACCCCACCGGCACCGCGGTGGCGACGTTGCCCGGGGTGGCGTCGTCACCGGCGGAGGCGAAGCGGGTGACGGCGAGCCCCGCGGCGCCGGCGCCGAGCAGCGCGAGGAAGAGCCGGCGGCCCACCGGCCGCCCGCGGAGCACGTCCTCGGGCCCGGGGCTCATGTGCCTGGTTATACGCCCGGAGGTGTGACCGGGGGATGACGGCGGTCCGGCACACCCGGTGACCGTGAACGCCGGGAGCGCATGATGCTCGGGTGCAGAGGTTCGAGCGGCTCTCGACCGAGGCCAGGCGGGCGCTGACCCTGGCCTACGACGAGGCGGCACGGGTCCAGTCCCGCCACCTCGGCACCGAGCACCTCCTGCTCGGGGTGCTCGGCGTCGAGGGCTGCCTGGGCGCCGCCGCGCTCGCCACCCTGGGGCTGGACGCGGCCGCGGTCCGGGCCGGCATCGAGGCGGCCCCGCCGGGCCCCGCGCCGCGCTACGACAGCATCGGCGGGGCGGTGCCCACCACCCGGCTGAAGCGGTCGATCGAGCTGGCCTTCGAGGAGGCCCTGCGCACCCACCTGACCGGGGTCACCACCGGCACCATGCTGGTCGGCCTGCTGCTCGAGCCCGACGGCCTCGCCGCCCACCTCCTCCGCGCCCACGGCGTGACCGTCGAGCAGGTCCGCGAGGCGCTGGCCGATCTCGCCGGCGCGGGGATCGCCGAGACCGGCGCCTGAGCGGTGCGCCGATAATCGGCGGATGCCCCACCTGCTCGGTTTCGTCGCCGTCGCCGCGGTGATCTGTGTGACCCCGGGACCCGACATGGCGCTGGTGACCCGCAGCGCGCTGCGCGGCGGCCGGCGCGCCGCCCTGCTCAGCGCGGTCGGGGTGGAGAGCGGGCTGGTGCTCTGGACGGCGGCGTCGGTGGTGGGCATCGCCGCGCTGCTGCAGACCTCCGCCGTCGCCTTCACCGCGGTGCGGCTGGCCGGCGCCGCCTACCTGGTGCTCCTCGGGCTCCGGGCGCTGCTCTCGCTGCGGCGGCCCGAGCCGGTGCCGGACCCGACCCCCCCGTCCGGCCGCCGCGGCATCCCCCACGGTGGCCCCTACCTGCAGGGGCTGCTCTGCAACCTGCTCAACCCCAAGATCGCGGTGCTCTTCACCAGCCTGATCCCCCAGTTCGTGGTGCCCGGGCCGGCGGCGACCGCGCAGACCCTCGCCCTCGGCGGGCTGTTCAGCGCGGTGGGCCTGCTCTGGCTCTGCGCCTGTGCGCTGGTGGCGGCGTCGGCGGCCGGGCAGCTCCGCCGTCCGCGGGTGCGCCGCGCCATCGACGCGGTGAGCGGCACCGTGCTCGTCGCCCTCGGCATCCGGGTCGCCGCCGAGGTGCGCTGAGAGTCAAGTCGGCCTGAATCGCGACCTTCCGGGCCAGCTCCTCGACCTGGCTGGTGCCGGAGTAGTGGCAGGCGGCGAGATGGACGGGGTCGCCCTTCGGCTCGAACACCGGCTCGACCTCCCGGCAGACCTGCTGGGCGATCGGGCAGCGGGTGTGGAAGCGGCACCCCCTGGGCGGGTCGATCGGCGAGGGCACGTCGCCCCGCAGCAGGATGCGCTCGCGCCGGCGTCGCGGGTCGGGCAGCGGGATGGCGCTGAGCAGCGCCTGGGTGTAGGGGTGCTTGGGCGACCGGTAGAGGTCGGCGGCGGGGGCGAGCTCGACCAGCTTGCCCAGGTACATGACGCCGACGCGGTCGCTGACGTGCTGCACCACCTGCAGGTTGTGGGAGATGAACAGGTAGGTGAGCCCGAGCTCCTCCTGCAGGTCCTTGAGCAGGTTCAGCACCTGGGACTGGATGGAGACGTCGAGCGCCGAGACCGGCTCGTCGGCGACCACGAACCGGGGCCGCAGCACCAGCGCGCGGGCGATGCCGATGCGCTGCCGCTGGCCGCCGCTGAACTCGTGCGGATAGCGGTTGATGTAGTACTTGCGCAGCCCCACCCGCTCGAGGATGTCGCTGACCCGCTGCTCGCGCTCGTCGCGGTCGCGCACCCCCATGTTGCGCAGGCCCTCGCCGATGATGTCGCCCACCGGAAGGCGCGGGTTCAGCGACGCATAGGGGTCCTGGAAGATGATCTGCATCTCGCCGCGCAGCTTCTTCATGCGGTCGTAGGGCAGGGTGGTGAGCTCCTCGCCGTCGAAGCGCAGCGAGCCCTCGGTGGGCTCGAGCAGGCGCAGCATCAGCCGGCCGGTGGTGGTCTTGCCGCAGCCGGACTCGCCGACCAGCCCGACGGTCTCGCCCCGCCGGATGTCGAAGGTCAGGCCGTCGACCGCCTGCACGTGGGCCACCGCCCTGCGGAGCAGCCCGGTGCGGATCGGGAACCACTTGCGGAGGTCGCGGACCTGATAGATGACCCCGGCGCCGGCGGCGCCCGCGCCGCCGGCCACGCCGGTGGGATGGGGGGCGAGCGTCATGCCGTCAGCCCCTCCTCGGCGGGGAGCACCTCGTCGGCGAGCGGGCTGCCGGGCTCGAGCCGCATCGGCCCGGTGGAGCGCACCTCGTCCTGCCGGCTGGTGTACAGGTAGCAGGCGACGTCGTGGGCGGGGCCGGTCGAGTCCAGTGCCGGGAAGGCGGTGTCACAGATGTCCATCCTCTGCGGGCAGCGCGGCGCGAAGGTGCAGCCGGGGGGGAGGTTGAGGGGGTGCGGCACCGTCCCGCGGATGACGTCGAGGCGGCGTCCCAGCTTGTCGGGCGACGGGATCGAGCCCAGCAGCCCCTGGGTGTAGGGGTGCTGGGGGGCGGCGAAGAGCTCCTCGACCGGGGCCCGCTCGACGATCTTGCCGGCGTACATCACCGCCACGTTCTGAGCGACCTCGGCGATCACCCCGAGGTCGTGGGTGATCATGATCACGGCCATGTTCTGGGTGCGCTTCAGCTCCTTGATGAGCTCGAGGATCTGCGCCTGGATGGTGACGTCGAGGGCGGTGGTGGGCTCGTCGGCGATCAGCAGCCTGGGCTTGCAGGCCAGCGCCATCGCGATCATCACCCGCTGGCGCATCCCCCCGGAGAGCTGGTGGGGGTACTCGCGCAGCCGCCGCTCGGGGGACGGGATGCCGACCGTGGTGAAGAGCTCGACCACCCGGTCGTGGGCCTCGTCGCGGCCCACCCCGAGGTGACGCTCGAGGCCCTCGGCGATCTGGTCGCCCACCCGGAACACCGGGTTCAGCGAGGTCATCGGCTCCTGGAAGATCATCGCGATGTCGTTGCCGCGGACGTCCTCCATCTCGTGCTCGGAGATCTCGAGGAGGTTGCGGCCGTTGAAGGTCACCCGGCCGGCGACCGCCCGCCCCGGGCGCGACAGCAGCCGCATCACCGTGAGCGCGGTGATGCTCTTGCCGCACCCCGACTCGCCCACCAGCCCCAGGGTCTCGCCCTGGCGCACGGTGAGGTTGATCCCGTCGACGGCGCGCACCACCCCGTCGTTGGTGCGGAAATGGGTGCGCAGGCCCTCGATGCTGAGCAGCGGCGGCGGCTCCATCAGCGCTCCAGCGACCGGGGGTCGAAGGCGTCTCGCAGGGCGTCGCCGATGTAGTTGAAGCTCAGCACGGTGATGAGGATCATGAACCCCGGCCAGAGTGAGTAGAAGATGCCGCTGGGGTTGCTGAGCTTGTCGCGGCCCTCGTTGAGCAGGCTGCCCCAGGTGGCGGTGGGCGGGTTGATGCCCAGCCCCAGGAAGGAGAGCGCCGACTCGAGGAGGACGGCGGCGCCGATGGTCAGTGAGGCGGAGACCACGATCGGCCCCAGCGCGTTGGGGATGAGGTGGCGGCTGATGATCCGCAGCCGGGGCGTGCCCACCGCCCGCGCCGCCTCGACGAACTCCTTCTCGCGGACGCTGAGCACCACCGAGCGCACGATGCGGGCGGTGGCCGGCCAGCCGATCAGGGCGATGCCGACCACGATCGTGAGCACGCTCTGCCCCCGCCACTTGGCGAACATCACCAGGATGAGGATCGACGGGATGCTGAGCACGGCGTTGGTGAGCGCGGTCACCCCGCTGTCGATGATGCCGCCGAAGAACCCGCTGAGCGCCCCCAGGACGGTGGCGATGGTGATCGTGAGCAGCATCGCCGTGAACCCCACCAGCAGCGAGATGCGGCCCCCGGTGAGGTTGCGGAGGAGCAGGTCGCGACCGGTGTCGTCGGTGCCGAGGATGTGGTGGATGCTGGTGAAGGGGGCGAGGTTGGTGATGGTCAGGTCGACCTTCTCGCCGGGCAGGAAGAAGGGGCCGACGTAGCAGGAGAGGGCGAGCACCACCAGCACGATCGCGCCCACCAGCGCCACCCGGCGGCTGCAGAACCGCCGCCACACCAGCCGGTAGTAGCCGATCTCCCTGGTGGTCTCGAAGTCGACGGCGACGGCGTCGGCGGCGCCGCCCGGGGTGAGGATGGTGTTGGTGGTGGTCATGCCCGGGTCCGCTCGTAGCTGATCCGGGGGTCGGCCCAGGTGTAGGCGATGTCGGCGAGCAGGTTGAAGACGATCACCATGGTGCTGAGGATCAGCAGGATGCCGAGCAGCGTGGAGTAGTCGTTGCCGTCGGCGGCGATGACGAAGAGCTGGCCCATCCCCGGCCAGCTGAAGACGAACTCGGTGATCACCGCGCCCACGAAGAGGGTGGGGATGTCCAGCCCGAGCAGGGTGATGAACGGCAGCAGCGAGTTGCGGAAGGCGTGGCGGATCACCACCCGCTGGTTGGCCAGCCCCTTGGCCCGGGCGGTGCGCACGTAGTCCTGGTTGAGGGTCTCGAGCATCGAGCTGCGGATGAAGCGCGCGTAGCCGGCGATCGACTGCACCGCCAGCACCATCACCGGCAGGGCGAGGTGCCAGACCAGGTCGAGGAAGCCGGTCTGCTCACCGGTGTGCTGGCCGCTGGCCGGGAAGATGGTGCCGAACCCGTGCTGGTAGGGCAGGTCGGCGAGCAGGTAGATGAGGATCGAGCCGAACCAGTAGTTGGGCAGCGAGATGCCCAGGAACGACAGGCTGGTGACCGCGTTGTCGAGCTTGCTGTACTGCTTGACGGCGCTGATGATGCCGACCGGCACGGCGATCAGCAGGGTGAGGACGTACGAGGTGATCATCAGTTCGGCGGTCGCCGGCATCCGCACCCGGATGGCGTCGAAGACCTGGGAGTGGAGCGGGATCGACTCCCCCAGGTCGGGCGGCTGGGGGGCGTGGGGCGGGAACCCCCACCAGGTCCAGAGCGGCTTGAGGAGGTTCTTGAGGAAGGTCCAGTACTGGACGAAGAAGGGCTGGTCGGCGCCGAAGCGGTGGATGATCGCCAGCTTGGCGGCGAGCGGCTGGTTGGGCCGGTTGATCAGCGCCGCGTAGGGCTTCTCGGGAAGGAGCCACAGGAAGCCGTAGACGACGAAGGTGATGACCAGGACCGTGAGGGCGCCGAGCGCCAGCCGCTTGACGATGTACTTCCACATTGCCGGCGAGCCAACCCTCGGAGCCTGAGCGCGAACGTCTGTTTGTGGTGGCCCCCGTCCCCGGCTCCCCACGCCGGGCCGGGCCGGAGTATACCAACGGCCCTCCGGAGGCCCCTTCGTACTGGGTGAACGAACCCCGGGCCGGATACCTGTCGGCCCGAGCAGCCCGGGGCGCCCACCGCGGGCGCCCCGGGGCCGGAGACGCGGGGTCAGCCCTGGCAGTTCCCCGCGTCGCAGTACCAGTCGTACATGTTGAAGGTCCAGACGACGTCGTTCGGCTGGACCCCGTGGAGCCGGGTGGTCTCGCTGTTCACCACCACCTGCTGGTAGAGCGGGATCTCGGGCAGGTCCTTGGCGAGCTGCGCCAGGATCTGCTTGTACGCCTTCGCGCGCTGGGTCAGGTCGACGGTGGCGCGGGCCTGGTCGAAGAGCTTGTCGACGTTGGGGTTGTTCTCACCGGTGTCGTTCTGGCCGACGCCGCTGTTCGCCGTCGACGGGATCTGGTTGAACTCCGGGCAGCTGCCGCCGCAGTCGGCGTGGTAGCCCGGGTACCAGCTGTCCGGTTCGGCCGGCGAGGACATGGTGTTGGTGTACATCGCCAGCTGGAACTGGTGGGTGTAGAGCAGGCCGCCGTCGGCGAAGTTGCCGAAGAGCTTGCCCGACTTGACGTCGCTGAGGTTGGTGTAGATGCCCACCTTCTGGAGGTCCGCCTGGACGGCGATCTGGGCGTTCTGGCGGGCGGTGTTGCCGGAGGTGGTGACGAAGTTGAGGTCCAAGCAGCGGCCCGACGAGTCGGCGCGGCCGAGGCCGCCGTGGCAGCTCGGATTCAGCTTGTAGCCGGCGTCCTCGAGGATCTTGATCGCCCCCGCCGGGTCGTAGCCGGTGGTCGGGTCCTCGCTCGGGGTGGTGCGGATGAACTCCGCTCCGAGGTAGATCCAGGCGTCCTGGGGCACCACGGTCTCGCCGGCGGCGATGCTCTTCACGATCAGGTCGCGGTTGATCGCCTTGATCATCGCCTGGCGCACCTTGAGGTCCGCGGTGAACGGGCTCTTGGTGGCCTGGTCGCCGCACAGCCCCTTGGCGTTGTCGCAGAGGTTGAAGTCGATCTTCTCCGCGCCCGACTCGGGGATGGTCTGGACCCGCAGCTTGCCGTTCTTGGCGGTGTCGTTGAGGTCCTTGAGCAGGGCGAGCCGGTAGTCCATGCCGAACTGGATCTCACCCGCCCGCGCCTGGTCGAGCTGCGCCTTGGTGTCCGAGACGATCTTCATGATGATCTTGTCGAGGTGGGGCTGGTGCCTGCTGTCCCAGTACTTCTTGTTCCGCACCAGGATGATGTCCTTGCCCGGCTCGTACTTCTGGAACACGTACGGCCCGGTTCCGTCGATCATCTTGTCGAGGGTCTCGGTGCCGGTGTAGGCGTCGGTGTTGCCCGAGCCGAGGGTCAGGTTGACCGTCTGCGGCGTCTTCTCCAGGTCGGAGCCCGCCCCGCCGGCGCCGGCGAAGGCGTTCTGGAGGAGCTTGGACGGCAGGATGCCGTACACCCCGGTGGCCTGGCTCAGGTAGCCGCCGTAGGTGGACCGGTAGCTCACCACCGCCTGCAGCCTGTTGCTGTCGTCGCAGCCGATGGTCTCCTGCCAGCCGGTGGGGTTCTGGACGTTGGTGGGGTTCTTGGTCTGGTACTTCTGCCAGAAGAACGCGAAGGTGTCGCACACGTCCTTCGACGAGAAGGCGGTGCCGTCGTGCCAGAGCACACCGTCGCGGAGCTTCCAGGTGACGCACATCTTCGGCGTCTGCTCCTTGCCCCCGAAGGTGACGTTCTTGCACCCGGAGGTCCTGACGTCACCGTTGGCGGTGGTGGGCACCTCGGTGGCCAGGGCGGGCCGCCAGAAGTCGGCGAGGGTCTTGGCGTTCTGGGTCTCGTCCTTGGACCGGTACCAGAGCAGCCCCTCCACGACCGGGGCGTCGACCGCGTACGAGTAGGTCATCGAGTCGACGATGCCCGCCGCCAGGAAGGAGGTGGGCTCCTGGAGCACGCCCACGGTGAGGGTGCCGCCGTTCACCGCCCCGGTCTGGGTGGGCTCCCCGGTGGGCGTGGTGCCGCCCCCGCCGCTGCCGCAGGCGGCGAGCACCGCCAGCGCCCCCACCCCGAGGACGCCGGCGATTCTCTGTCCCATCCGTGTCCGCTTCATGGACTCCTCCTGGCATCCGCCCGCACATCTCGCTGGGGGCCCGTCTCTCCCCACCCCGCCGGCGCCATTCTGGAGGGGGGGCGGCGGCGGCTACATCACCCGTCAGGATGATTTTGTCGAGCGCCGGGCCCATATACTCGGCGGGCAGCGTCGGGCTCAGCTCGGAAGATGATCGACCGTCCAGTTCGTCCAGACCGGCGTCGGGGTGTCGCGCCGCGCCGGTTCCGCGATCGGGTGCTGGTGGCGATGCTGACGGTCGCCCTGGTGCCGCTCGGCATCTTCGCCATGGTGGTGGCCGCCGACCTCGGCTCGGTCAGCCGGAGCACCGTGGAGGAGACCAACCGCAGCATCCTTCAGGACCAGGTCGACGCCCACCAGCGCGAGGTCGGCAACCAGGCCCAGGCGCTGCGGGTGCGGGTCGAGGAGGTGGGGGCGACGCTGCGGTCGCTCCGCGACCTCGCCGGCCAGGCGACGGGCACGACCGTGGCCGACGCACCGGCGATGGGGTTCGTCGAGCACGGCGGAGTCCACTACGTCTCCGACGGGGCCAGCACCGTGCTCGCCGGCCGGCCCCTGGGCGGCGCCGGCTTCGACCCGGCGGTGGCCGCCCGCGACGCCGAGGCGACCCGGGCGCTGATCGGCAAGATGCAGGACCTGGTCCGGACCGTACCGGGGGTCATCCAGGACGTCTGGGTCGCCGACACCGTCGACACCGTGGTGCGCACCGTGCCCGGCATCCCCGGGGTGCGCGCCGCCCTCGACCGCCGCACCGTCGCCGGCGACGCGCTGCTCGGCGCCGACGGCGGCACCCCCTTCTCGGCGATCGCCGCCGCCGGCGGGGCCCGCACCGAGCCGGCCGGCTGGGCGGGCGACCCGGCCCGCCCCGACGCCGCCCGCAGCGCCGACCCCTCGGTGAACTGGACCGAGACCTACCCCACCGGCACCGCCTCAAACCCGCCGCCGGGCGCCGGCGTCACCGCCTGGATGGCGGCGGGGATGGGCGGCCGGCTGCGGGTCGGCATCGACGTCAGCGCCGCCCAGCTGACCGCCGGGCTGATCGACCTCCATCCCTCCGGCGAGCCCCACGCCTACCCGCTGCTGCTGAGCAGCGGCAACCGCCTGCTCGCCGGCGGCAACCCCGCCACCCACGAGTTCGGCGAGGTCGGCGGCCCGCTGCGGATGCCCGCCGACCCCGCCTTCCGCGACGGGCTCGCGGCGGTCGAGGCCAGCGGTCATCCCCAGGCGCTCCCGGTGCGGGTCGGGGGCGAGGACAAGGAGCTCTTCACCGCCCCGATCGCCGGGGTGGAGTGGGTTCTGGCCACGGTGGTGCCGAAGACCGACCTGCTGCCCGAGCAGGCGGGCCTGACCCGGGGCATCGAGACCGGGGTGCGCCGCATCCTCTTCCACGTGGTCCCGGTGGGGCTGCTCCTCTGCGGCCTGGCCCTCGGCCTCGCCCACCTGCTCGCCCGCCGCCTCGTCGACCCGGTGCGGGCCCTCACCGTGGCCGCCGAGCGGCTCGGCGACGGCAACACCGACGAGCCGGTGCCGCCCCAGGGGGAGGACGAGGTGGGCCAGCTGGCGATCTCGTTGGAGCGGATGCGCCGGGACATCAACGCCTCCCGGGACGCGATCATGGCGGCCGCCCGGGAGCTCGAGGGTCGGGTCACCGAGCGCACCGCCGAGCTCCGCGACCGCAACGAGGAGCTGGTCGCCCTCAACGCCCTGGCGGCCTCGCTGACCCGATCGCTCGACCCCGTCGCCATCCTCGGCGACGCCCTCGACACGATGCGCGCCCTGCTCCCGCTCAGCGCCGGCCGGGGCTGGCTGCACCAGGGCGACCGGCTCGCCGCCGCGGCCGGCTGGGGATCGCCGGCGCCCGGCCTCGAGGACGAGCTCCGTGCGGTCGCCGAGGAGGCCTCCGACGCCCACCGGCTGGTGGCCCGCCCGGTGGCCGGGGGCCAGCTGGTCGGGCTTCCGCTGGAGACCGGCGACGGGCCCCTCGGCGCCCTCGCCCTGGCCACCGTCCGCCCCCAGCTCGAGGTGCGGACCCGCACCCTGCTCCGCGGCGTCGGCGACCTGGTCGGCCTCGCCCTGCGCACCGCCCGGCTGAGCGCGGAGGGCCGCGAGGTCGCCGTGCTCGAGGAGCGCACCCGGCTGGCCCGCGAGATCCACGACACCCTGGCCCAGCAGCTCACCGCGATCGTGCTCCAGCTCGAGGCCGCCGAGGTCTTCCTCGACCGCGACGACGCCCGCGCCCGGCAGGTGGTGGTGAGCGCCCGCGACCAGGCCCGGGCGGCCCTCGCCGAGGCGCGGCGGTCGGTGTGGGACCTGCGGCCGGCGCCGCTCGACCACACCGGCCTGGCGGCGGCGCTGCGCCACGAGGCCCGGCGCTGGCAGGCGCGCAGCGGCATCGGCGCCCGGGTGCGCACCCACGCCCTGCCGGCGCCCCTCGCCCTCGATCCCCAGACCGAGGTGGCCCTCTTCCGCATCGCCCAGGAGGCCCTCGCCAACGTCGCCCGGCACAGCCACGCCGGCCGGGTCGACATCCGGCTGGAGCTGCGCTCCGGGGTGCTGCGGCTGGCCATCCGCGACGACGGCGACGGCTTCGAGGCCGGGGCGCGGTCCCCGGGCCGGTTCGGCCTGGTGGGCATGGCCGAGCGCGCCCGCCTCGCCGGGGCCACCCTGGAGATCGAGAGCAGCCCCGGCTCGGGCACCCGGGTGACGGTGCGGCTGCCCCTCGCCGACGTCGCCGTGCCCGCCTCGGCATGATCCGGGTCCTGGTCGCCGACGATCACCCGGTGGTCCGCCACGGGCTCTGCACCATGCTCGAGATCGAGGACGACATCGTCGTGGTGGGCCGGGCCGCCGACGGCGAGGAGGCGGTGCAGCTGGCCCGCGAGAGCAGCCCCGACATCGTCCTGCTCGACGTCCAGATGCCCAGGGTCGACGGCATCGAGGCGCTGCGCCGGATCCGCGCCGCCAACCCCGAGGCGAGGGTGATCGTGCTCACCACCTACCGGAACGAGGACTACATCTTCCCGGCGCTCGAGGCGGGGGCCCGCGGCTACCTGCTCAAGGACGCCTCGCGCACCGAGCTGGCGGCGGCGGTGCGCGCCGTCCACCGGGGCGAGTCGCTGCTCGACCCCCAGGTCGCCGAGACCGTGAACAACGCCCCACGTCACGACGCCCTCACCCCCCGCGAGCACGAGGTGCTGCGGCTGATGGCGGATCAGAAGAGCAACGCTCAGATCGCCGAGCGGCTGTTCGTCAGCGAGAACACGGTGAAGACCCACGTGAGCAACATCCTCGCCAAGCTCGGCTGCGGCGATCGGGCCGGTGCGGTGCTCACCGCCTGGAAGCGGCATCTCATCCCGTGACTCCGGGGGTGGGTCACCGGTCGACGGAGGCCTGGTCGGAATGACACCATCGGGAGTGCTGCTCCGTTCCACCCAGGCATCGGTGCTGGGGGAGGAGCGCGAGAGGGTGGAGTGAGCGGATGGCGACGGTGACCTCGGCGATCCCGGCGAGCACGTCCTTCGACGAGGTGCGACGGCTCCACGGCGCCACCGTCCACCGCTTCTGCGTGGTCGCGCTCGGCCACCCGGCGGCGGCGGAGGCGGCCGCAGCGCAGGTCCTCGCCACCGCGGCGCAGCGCCATCCGATCGACCGGCCCGCCCCGGCCGGGGTGCTCCGCTGGCTCCTCGGGGTGGCCTGCGAGGAGCTCGGCGAGCTGCCGCCGCCCCGGCGCGGCCGCCGCGCCCCGGGGGCGGTGGCCACCGGCTGGGGCCGGGAGGTCGACGAGGCGCTGGTCCGCGCCGCCGCGCTGGGGAGCCGGGAGCGCCTCGCCACCGGGCTCCGCTGCGCCGCCGGGCTCGGGTACGGCGAGATCGGCGAGATCCTCGGCCTCCGCGCCGACGCGGCCCAGGCGGCCTGCGCGCGCGGGCTGCAGCGGATCCGGCCCGCGGGCGGACGGGCCCGGTGACCGACCCGCTCGACACCGACGAGCGGTGGTTCGCCCACCTCCTCGCCTCGATCCCGGCGCCGGCGTCGCTCGACGAGCCCGCCCCGCCCGCGGTCGGGCCCGCCCCCGCCCCGCCCCGGCGGCGCGGCCGGGCCCGGCCGCTGGCCTTCGCGCTCGCCGTGGCCGTCCTGGTGGGGATCGTCGGCGCCGGCCTCGGGGTGATCCTCCCCCGCCGGGGCGGCACCCCCGGGATCGTCCCCGCCGTGGTCCCGGGGATGCCGCCGGGGCGCGCCGACGCGGCGATCGCCTCCGACCCCGTCCACCGGCGGGTGCTGCTGTTCGGCGGTCACGGCGCCGGTGGCCTGCTCGGCGACACCTGGAGTTGGGACGGCCACCGCTGGGCCCACGAGGTCCTCCCCGGCAGCCCCGCCCCCCGGGCCTCGGCGGCGATGGCGGCCGACCCCGGCGGGGTGGTGCTCTTCGGCGGCGCCGGTCCGGGGGGGCTGCTCGGCGACACCTGGCGCTGGGACGGGCGTGCCTGGTCGCTGCAGCGGCCGCACACCGCCCCGCCGCCGAGCGCCGCCGCGCTGATGGCCGTGGACCCCGCGGTCCACCGCACCCTGCTGGTGGTGCCCGACGACTCTCCCGCCGCGCCGGTCTCGACCTGGAGCTGGGACGGGAGCGACTGGGCGCGGCGCACCACCACCGCGGCGCCGCCGTCCTGCGCCGCGGTGATGGCCGCCGACCCGGCCACCCGCCGGGTGGTGCTGGTGACCGGCCGCTCCTGTCCCGCGAGCGTCGCCGGGGCCGCCTGGAGCTGGGACGGGCACGACTGGACCCAGCTCCACCCGGGGGCGTCGCCGCCCGCCCACGACCATCCCGCGCTCGGCGCCGCCGCCGGACGCCTGGTGCTCTTCTCCGCGGAGCCGGATCCCACCCGCAGCTGCGCCGCCCGGATCACCTGGACCTGGGACGGCTCCGCCTGGAGCCCCCGGGTGCCTCCGGTCTCGCCACCAGCCGCCGGCCCCGCCGCCGCCGACCCCACCGACGGCAGCCTGCTGCTGGTCACCCCCGGGGGCGAGACCTGGCGCTGGACCGGCTCCGCCTGGGAGCTGGGCGAGGCGGCGGCGGCACCGCGGGGCGCGGTGGCGCCCAGCCCCTGGGTGGAGCGGGCCCCCTCGACCTGCCCGCCGGCGCGCACCGGGGCGGCGATGGTCACCGACGAGGCCCGCCACCAGGTGCTGCTCTTCGGCGGCTCGGCCTCGCCGCTCGGCCAGGTGCCGCCGGTGCTCGGCGACACCTGGGTGTGGGACGGCGCGGTGTGGTCGGAGCGCCATCCCGACCCCGCCCCGCCGGCGCGCAGTGGCGGGGTCGCGGCCTACGACGCCGCCCGTTCTCTTGTGGTGCTCTTCGGCGGGCAGGGCCTCGACGACAAGGGCGCCGCGGTGCCCTTCGACGCCACCTGGACGTGGAACGGCTCCGCCTGGAAGCGCGAGAAGACCAGGAACCCGCCCGGCCTCCGCAACGCCGCCCTGGCCTGGGATCCGGGCGGTCACACCGTGATCCTGGTGACCGGGGCGTCGGCCCAGTCGGCCCAGACCTGGAGCTGGGACGGCTCCGCCTGGACCCAGCTCCATCCCCACACCACGCCGCCCTTCGGGGCCCTGGTGACCGCGCCGGACCTCGGCGGCCTGCTCCTGGTCAGCCCCACCGGCGCCGACGGCCAGGCCTCGACCTGGAGCTGGGGCGGCGGCGACTGGCACCACCTCGGGGTCTCCGGCACCCCGGCGCTGAGCGGCCCGGCGATCGCCGACGAGGCGGCGGCGCACCGGGTCGTGCTCGTCGGCGGCGACTGCCCCGCCGGGCGCTGCCCCGGCGACACCACCTGGAGCTTCGACGGCCACGCCTGGACCCAGCTCCACCCGGTCACCTCGCCGCCCCCCCGCGCCGGCGCGGTGATGGCCCCCGACCCCCGCGGCGGCCTGGTGCTCTTCGGCGGCACCAGCTTCGTCCAGCTGCTCGGGGACACCTGGGCGTTCACGTAGCGAGAACGCCGGTGAGAGCCCGGCCCGTAGACTTCCGGCCGAGATGGAGACGGTACGTGTGGGCCTGCTCGGGCTGGGGATCGTCGGCTCTCAGGTCGCGGAGCGGCTGGAGTGCCAGAGCGAGCTGGTGACCGAGCGCACCGGGGGGCCGGTCGAGCTCGCCCGGGTGCTGGTGCGCGACCCCGCCAAGGAGCGCCCCTACCTGCCCTCGGGGGCGCGGCTCACCACCGACGCCGCGGAGATCCTCGAGGACCCGGGCATCGGCGTGGTCATCGAGCTGATGGGTGGCATGGAGCCGGCCCGCACCTACATCGAGCGGGCCATCGACGCCGGCAAGCCGGTGGTGACGGCGAACAAGGAGGTGATGGCCCACCACGGGCCCGAGCTCCTCGAGCTGGCCAAGCGGCGCGGCGTCGACGTCTACTACGAGGCTGCGGTGGGCGGTGGGATCCCGCTGATCAGCACCTTCAAGATCGACCTCCTCGCCAACCACATCTCGCGGATCCAGGCGGTCATCAACGGCACCACCAACTTCATCATCGACCGGATGGCACGCGACGGCGCCGGCTTCGACGACGCGCTCGCCGAGGCCCAGCGGCTGGGGTTCGCCGAGGCCGACCCCACCTACGACGTCGAGGGCTGGGACGCCGCCTTCAAGCTGACGATCATGTCCTCGATCGCGTTCCACGGCCGCATCGACCCCGCGGCGGTGTACCGGGAGGGCATCCGCGGCCTCGACCCGGTCGACTTCCGCTACGCCGCGGACATGGGCTACGCGATCCGCCTGCTCGCCTATGCGGTCGACCACGGTGAGGAGGTGGAGCTGCGCGTGCATCCCGCGTGCATCCCCGACAGCCACCTGCTCGCCGCCGTCCACGACGCCTACAACGCGGTGGTGATCGAGGGCGACCTGGTCGGCACCGTGCTCCTCTACGGACAGGGTGCGGGCGGCCGCCCGACCGCGAGCGCGGTGGTGGGCGACGTCATCGACCTGGTGCTGTCGATGCGCAAGGGCATCGACAACCGGATCTCCGTCGACGTCACCCGCCCCCGCCGGGTGCGCCCCATCGAGGAGGTGCGCACCGCCGCCTACCTGCGGCTCCACGTCGCCGACCGCTCCGGCGTGCTCGCCGAGGTGGCGACGATCCTCGGCGATCTCGGCATCAGCATCTCCGCGGTGCTGCAGAAGCAGCTGATCGTGGAGCACGCCGCCGCCGAGCTGGTGATCCTGACCCATCCGGCGCGAGAGGGGGACCTGCGCACCGCCCGGGAGCGGCTGGCCGCGCTCGAGACCGTGTACGGCATCCCCGCCTTCCTGCGTGCCCTGACCCCCGAGGAGGCGATGTGACCGAGCTGCAGGCGGCGAGCGCGACGGCGGGGAGCGAGCGCTCCCGGGGAGGCTACGGTGACGACCGCCGCCGCCAGGGGGTGATCCACCGCTACGGCGACCGGCTCCCGCTCACCGAGCACACCCCGCGGATCACCCTCAACGAGGGCAGCACTCCCTGCATCGAGTCCCACACCATCGCCTCGACCCTGGGGCTGGCCTCGCTGCACTTCAAGTTCGAGGGCCTCAACCCCACCGGCTCCTTCAAGGACCGGGGCATGGTCGTGGCCGTGGCCAAGGCGATGGAGGCGGGCAGCCAGGCGATCATCTGCGCGTCGACCGGCAACACCAGCGCCTCGGCGGCGGCCTATGCGGCGCGCTTCGGGCTGCGTGCCATCGTGGTGGTGCCGAGCGGCAAGATCGCCCAGGGCAAGCTGCTCCAGGCGCAGATCTACGGCGCCAAGGTCCTCGCCATCAAGGGCAACTTCGACCGGGCGCTGCGGGCGGTGCGCGAGCTCTGCGACCGCTATCCGGTGACCCTGGTCAACAGCGTCAACCCCTACCGCATCGAGGGGCAGAAGACCGCCGCCTTCGAGATCGTCGACCAGCTCGGCGACGCCCCCGAGGTGCTCGCCATCCCGGTCGGCAACGCCGGCAACATCACCGCCTACTGGCGCGGCTTCCGCGAATACCACGCCGACGGTCTCTGCAGCCGGCTGCCGCGGATGATCGGCGGCCAGGCCGAGGGCTCCGCACCGATCGTGCTCGGCCGGGTGGTCGAGCGGCCCCGGACGGTGGCCTCGGCGATCCGCATCGGCAACCCCGCCAGCTGGGAGCAGGCGGTGCGCGCCCGCGACGAGTCCGAGGGGCTGATCGACTCGGTGACCGACGGGGAGATCATCACCGCGCAGCGCTGGCTGGCCTCCTCGGAGGGGATCTTCGCCGAGCCCGCCTCGGCGGCGTCGCTCGCGGTGCTCGCCAAGGCGGTGCGCGCCGGCAACGTGGCCCCGGGGACGCGGGCCGTCTGCGTGCTCACCGGCAACGGCCTCAAGGACCCGGACGCGGCCCGCCGCGACCTCGCCGCACCGATCCCGGTCGACGAGGACGTCGAGAACATCGCCCGGCTGCTGAAGCTGTAGAGGACCCCGATCCCGTGCGCGTCCGCATCGCCGTGCCCGCAACCGCGGCCAACCTCGGCCCCGGGTTCGACGTGCTCGCCCTCGCCCTCGAGCTCCAGAACGAGGTGGAGGCGGAGCGCACCGGCGAGTCCGGGATCTCGGTCGACCCCGGCCCCGGCGCCCCCGAGGAGCTCCACGACCCCGCCCGCAACCTGGTGGTGCGCGCCTACACCGCCGCCTGCGCCGAGCTCGGCGCCCCCGCCGACGGGGTCCACATCCGCTGCGTCAACCGCATCCCCTTCCGCCGCGGCCTGGGGTCGAGCGCGGCGGCGGCGCTGGGGGGCACGCTGGTGGCCACCGCCCTGAACGGCGCGCCCTGGGACGAGCAGTCGATCATCGAGTTCGTCTCCGGGCTGGAGGGCCACCCCGACAACGCCGCCGCGGCCCTGCTCGGCGGCCTGGTGGTGGTCACCCCGGGGGCGCCGTCGGTGACGATGGACGTGCCCGAGGAGCTCTGCGCGGTGGTCTTCATCCCCGACCTCGAGCTCGAGACCGCGCTCGCCCGGCGGGTGGTGGCGGGGGCGTTCACCCGCGCCGACGCGGTCCACAACGCGTCGCGGTGCGCCCTCTTCGTCCGCGCGATGGCGACCCGCGACTGGCCCACCCTGCGCTGGGCGATGGAGGACCGCTGGCACCAGCCGCCGCGCTCGGCGCTCTACCCGGCGATGCCCGAGCTGATCGCCGGGGCCCTCGAGGGGGGGGCCTGCGGGGCCGCCCTGAGCGGGGCCGGCCCGGCGGTGATCGCCCTGGTCGCGGGCGCCCCGGAGGCGGTGCAGGAGGGCTTCATGCGCGCCGCGGGCCGCTGCGGCCTGCGCGGGCGCAGCATCGTGAGCCGGGTGCGGAACTTCGGCGCCCGGGTCGACGTGACGGCGTAGCCGGTACGTCGAAACGCAGAACGATGGGAGTCGAGAAGCCCCCGAAAAGCCCGCAACCGGACCGAGACGTGCCAGCATGAAAAATCCCTCCTCTTCCGACGGCGGCGCAGCCGCCGACGTGTATGTCGTCCAGAAGTACGGGGGCAGCAGCGTCGCCACCCCCGAGCGGATCCGGGCGGTCGCCGAGCGGGTGCGCCGCTCCCATCAGCGCGGCGAGGGGGTGGTCGTGGTGGTCAGCGCCATGGGCAAGACCACCGACCGGCTGGTCGCCCTCGCCCATGCGCTCAACGACCAGCCGCCCTCGCGGGAGATGGACCAGCTGCTCGCCACCGGCGAGACCGTGACCGCACCCCTGCTGGCGATGACGCTGATCGGCATGGGCGTCGACGCGATCTCGCTGACCGGGCCGCAGGCGGGCATCCGGGCGAGCACCGCCCACCGCAAGGCGCGGATCCTCGACATCGTCCCCGAGCGCATCGTCGACGAGCTCGCCCGCGGCAGGGTGGTGGTGGTGGCCGGTTTCCAGGGGGTGACCGAGGCGCTCGACATCGCCACCCTGGGGCGCGGCGGCTCCGACACCACCGCGGTGGCGCTGGCCTGCGCGCTCCGCGCCGACCACTGCGAGATCTACACCGACGTGCGTGGGGTGTACACCGCCGACCCCCGGCTGGTCCCCGAGGCACAGCCGATCCCGGAGATCTCCTACGAGGAGATGCTCGAGTTCGCGGCGGTGGGCGCCAAGGTGATGCACCCGCGTGCGGTGGAGATCGGCGAGGCGTACGAGACACCCATCTGGGTACGATCCTCGTTCGACGAGAGCCCCGGCACGGTCATCTGCAGGCATCCCCAGTTGGAAGATCGCCAGAAGGTCCGTGGGATCGCCCACGAGACCGACGTCGCCAAGATCACGCTGCTGCGCGTCCCCGATCGCCCGGGGGTGGCGGCCGCGATCTTCGGCCCGCTCGCCGACCACCACGTCAGCGTCGACGTCATCGTCCAGAACGTCGGCCACGACGGCAGCACCGACCTCTCCTTCACCATCGCGGAGTCCGAGCTGCGCGACGCCGCGAAGGTGGTGGCCGACGTCGCCGCGGCGGTGGGCGCCGAGGGCTTCGACACCGCCAGCGACGTCGCCAAGGTGTCGATCGTCGGCACCGGGATGCTGAACTACCCGGGCATCGCCGCGACCATGTTCCGCACCCTCGCCGACAGCGGCATCAACATCAAGATGATCAGCACCAGCGAGATCCGGATCACCTGCCTGGTCGCCCGCGAGCAGGTCGGCGACGCGGTGCGCGCCCTCCACCGCGCCTACCAGCTCGACGAGCTGTGACCGGGTGTCCCGCCGAGCAGCCGGACGCGGCGAGCGGGGTCCCGACGGCCGGCTCCGCTACTCGCCCGAGGTGGGCGACCTGGTCGCGCTCCGCGCCGCCCACGTCTGCGGCTCCGAGCGGATGGTGGTGACCCAGGTCGGGCTCGACGTGCGCCTCGCCTGCGCCGGCTGCGGCGGCCGGGTGGTGCTGACCCGCGAGCGGCTGCGCGGCCGGGTGCGCGAGCTGATCGGCGGCGCCGGCGACCCGGAGGCGTGAGCCGGTGGCGCTGAGCGTGGGCATCGTCGGCCTCCCCAATGCGGGCAAGTCGACGCTGTTCAACGCCCTCACCCAGGCGGGCGCGGCGGTGGGCAACTACCCCTTCACCACCATCGAGCCGAACACCGGGGTGGTCCCGGTGCCCGACCCCCGCCTCGACGCGCTGGCGGCGATCTTCTCGCCCCCGAAGATCATCCCCGCCACGGTCACGTTCACCGACATCGCCGGGCTGGTGCGCGGCGCCAGCCGGGGCGAGGGGCTCGGCAACCAGTTCCTCGGCCACATCCGCGAGACCGACGCCATCGCCCTGGTGGTGCGGGCGTTCGACGACCCCGACGTCACCCACGTCGAGGGGTCGGTCGACCCCGGACGCGACATCGACCTGCTCGAGCTCGAACTGGTGCTCGCCGACCTCGACACCGTGACCCGCCGCCTCGACCGCACCGAGCGCACCTCCCGGCTGGCCAAGGAGAAGGAGCTGGACGTGATCGCCACGCTGCAGCGGGCCCGCGAGCACCTCGACACCGGCCGCCCGCTGCGCACCGCCGGCTTCTCCGCCGGGGAGCGCGAGCACCTGCGCGAGCTCTTCCCGCTCACCCTGAAGCCGCTGCTGGTGGTGGTCAACGTCGACGAGGACAGCGCCGCCGGCACCGATGGCGCCGCCGCCATCGAGGCGCGTGCCCGCGAGAGCGGCGGCGAGGCGATGCGGCTCTCCGCCCGGATCGAGTTGGAGATCGTCGAGCTCGACCCCGTCGACCAGGCCGAGTTCCTCGCCACCCTCGGCCTCGCCGAGCCCGGGCTCAACCGCCTCGCCCGCTCCGCATACGGCCTGCTCCACCTCATCTCCTTCTTCACCGCGGGCGAGAAGGAGGTGCGCGCCTGGACGCTGCGCACCGGCGAGACCGCCCTCGACGCCGCCGGGACGATCCACACCGACTTCGCCCGCGGCTTCATCCGCGCCGAGGTGGTGGACGCCCCGACCCTGATCGAGGCCGGCTCCTACGCCGCCGTCGGCAGGCTCGGCCGCCTCCGGCTGGAGGGCAAGGACTACGTGATGCAGGACGGCGACGTGGTGCACTTCCGCTTCAACGTCTGAGCGGCGTCCGGGGGCGCTGGACGCCCCCGGACCCGCCCGGATCCCGGCCGACGTCAGAAGTTGATGGTTCCGCTCGTCACCGTCTCGGTCACCGTCGCGGTCGTCGTGGAGACGGACGTGACGGTCTCGGTGAGGGTCGAGGTGATGCTGGAGACGACGGTCGAGGTGACCGGCACGGAGACGGTCTTGGTCTTGGTCACCGTGACCGTGCAGTCGACGTCGTCGTCCTCCGTCTTCTTGTCGTCCTTCTTGTCCTTGTCGTCGTCGTCCGAGCACTTCTTGTCGCCGCCCTTGTCCTTGCTCTTGTCGAGCGGCGAGGCGACGACGGAGTTCGTGGTCGCGGTCTTGGCGACGGCGACGGTGCCGCCGCTGCCGACGGCGACGAAACCGGCGAAGCCGAGGCCGACCACGCCGGTGGTCAGGCAGAGGGTCAGCAGCGGACGGCGCTCCCCGGGGCGCGGTCGGGTCATGGCGGTGTCTCCCTTCCTGTGCGGCACGGTCGCCGCTCTACAGGACCAACGCCAGCACCGAAAAACCCTTGCCGCCATCCCGACCGCCCCGGGGCGGTGAGGTCAGACCGCCTCGGGACGCCGTCCCTCGACCCGGGCGGCGGGAGGGGGCAACTCCATCCCCCACCGGCGTGAGGCCGTCCTCACCCTCGCCTCGCCCGGCCCCGATCCGTACACTGGGCCGGCTACGAGATCAGGAGGATGCGGCATGGGCGTGCAGGATCTGGAGGCCGTCGCGCGGGCGCTGGTGGCCCCCCACAAGGGCATTCTCGCGGCGGACGAGAGCACCGCGACGATCGGCAAGCGGTTCGCGGCCCTGGGCATCGACAGCACCGAGGCCAACCGGCAGGCCTACCGCGACATGCTCTTCGGCACTCCCGACCTCGGCGAGAACATCAGCGGCGTCATCCTCTACGACGAGACCATCCGCCAGCAGGCCCTCGACGGCACCCCCTTCCCCGAGCTGCTGATGAAGTACGGGATCATCCCCGGGATCAAGGTCGACACCGGTGCCAAGGACCTGGCGCTGCATCCCGGCGAGAAGGTCACCGAGGGGCTCGACGGGCTCCGCGAGCGGATCGTCGAGTACCACCGCATGGGGGCGCGCTTCGCCAAGTGGCGGGCGGTGATCACCATCGGCGAGGGCATCCCCAGCCGTGCCTGCCTGGTCGCCAACAGCCACGCGCTCGCCCGCTACGCCGCCCTCTGCCAGGAGGGTGGGCTGGTGCCGATCGTCGAGCCCGAGGTGCTGATGGACGGCGACCACTCCATCGAGCGCTGCGAGCAGGTCACCCAGGACACCCTCCACACCGTCTTCGACGAGCTCCACACCCAGGACATCGCCCTCGACGGCATGGTGCTCAAGCCGAGCATGGTGATCGCGGGCAAGGGGGCGGCCCGCCAGGCGACCGTCGAGGAGGTGGCCGAGCGCACCCTCGCGGTGCTGCGCCGCTGCGTGCCCGCTGCGGTCCCGGGCATCGCCTTCCTCTCGGGCGGGCAGAGCGCCGAGCTGGCCACCCGGCACCTGCAGGCGATGAACGCCTCCGGCAACCTGCCCTGGGGACTCTCCTTCTCCTACGGACGTGCCCTGCAGGATCCGGCTCTCAGAGCGTGGGCGGGCGACCCCGCGAACGTCGCCGCCGGCCGCGAGCAGCTGTCCCGGCGCGCCCGGAACAACGGCGCGGCGCGCGACGCCGGCTACACCCCGGAGATGGAGGCCGCCTGACCCGCTCCCCGGCATGGTCCTGACCGGAGGTGGCCCCCGGGCGGCCCAGGAACGGCGAGCGGTTCGAACGTGCGCATCGCGATCGCAGGATTTGAGGCGTTCGTGACGTTCCCTCGCTGGAAGCAGCCGCGGGACGACGACGGCCGCTCACCGGGGCGGCAACATCCACTGATCACTCTCCTTCCCTGACAGCAGGGGCGGCACCGGGTTGGTGTCGCGGACAATGTCCGCGATGTCCGAGGTGCCGCCCCTGACCCTTTTCCTGGACTCCCCCCGTCCGGGGCACGAGAACATGCGCCTCGACGCCGGACTGCTCGCCGCGGTGGCGGCCGGCGGCCCCGGCGGGATCCGCCTCTACGGGTTCTCGCCCCCCTGCCTCAGCATCGGACGCCTCCAGGACCCCGCCGACGTCGACACCGCCGCCTGCGCCCGGGACGGCGTCGAGGTGGTGCGGCGCCCCACCGGAGGGGTCGCCGTGCTCCACGACGAGGAGGTCACCTACGCGGTGGTCTGCGCCGCCGACCACCCCGTGCTCGGCGGCGACGTGCTCACCTCCTGCGCGCGCATCCACGCCGCCGTGACCCTGGGCCTGGCCGGGCTGGGGGTGGCGGTCCACCCCCACGGCGCCGCCGCCGACGAGCGCGCCGCCGCCCGGGAGCGGGCCGCGGTCGCCGACTGCTTCGCCCGTCCCGCCACCCACGAGCTGCTGAGCGAGGACGGGCGGAAGCTGGTGGGCAGCGCCCAGGCGCGGCGGGGAGGGGCGCTGCTCCAGCACGGCAGCGTCCTGCTCGAGCCGCCCCGGGCCGCCGCCTACCTCCGCCGGCCCCCTCCCGGCGAGCGCCGGGGCGCCGGGGTGCGCGAGCTGCTGGGCCGGCGGATCGGCCGCGAGGAGCTCGCCGGCGCGCTCGCCGAGGGCTTCCGCCAGACCCTCGCCCGCGCCGCTGCGAGGGCGGTCACGGGCTGACCACAGCGCCCGCCACACCGCCGCCGCCCTGCTACCCTGTCGCCTTCGCGATGACCAAGAGAACCCGCTCCAGCCGCCAGCAGCCGCCGGCGCGCCGCCGCCCGCAGCCCCGCCCCGGCACCCCCGGGGGTGCAGGGCCCGGATCGCCGAGCGAAGGCGTCGGAGCGACGCCCGCCGGTGACGACGCGACCCCGAGCGGGGCCGCCGCGGTCCAGGCCGGCAGCGCCGTCCCCCGGCCGGCCGCGACGCCCGCCGGCGCCCGCCGGGTCGGCCGCCTCGACCCCGCCTCCGCGGCGGGCCGCCGGACCACCAAGGCCCAGCAGAAGCAGCAGTCGTCCTTCGCACCGCTCGACCCCGAGGACCCGGCGATCCCCTTCGATCGCGTCCCCTACGTGCCCGCCGACCTCCGGCGGGTGGCGATCATGGCCGGGTTCATGGTGCTGCTGATCATCGTGGCCGCCGTGGTGGTGACCCACACCGTCGGCTAGCGGCGAGAGCGGTCAGGCGGGGCAGGTAGACTGCAGCGGCCACCGCCCACACCGGTGGCGACATCCCCATGCGAGTCATCCTCTACACCGGCAAGGGCGGGGTCGGCAAGACCACCGTCGCCGCCGCCACCGCGGTTCGCTGCGCACGTCTCGGACACCGCACCCTGGTGATCAGCACCGACGCCGCCCACAGCCTCGGCGACAGCCTCGACGTCCAGCTCGGCGACCGTCCCACACAGATCGAGCCCAACCTCTGGGCCCAGGAGGTCAACGCCCTCCACGAGCTCGAGGACAACTGGGAGAAGGTCCACCGCTACCTCAGCACCCTCTTCGCGTCGCAGGGCGTCGACGAGATCGTCGCCGAGGAGCTGGCCTCGCCGCCGGGCATGGAGGAGGTGGCGAGCCTGATGTGGATCAAGCACCACCAGCGCAGCGGCGACTACGACGTCCTGGTCGTCGACTGCGCGCCCACCGGCGAGACCCTGCAGCTGCTCGCATTCCCCGACGTGGCCCGCTGGTACCTGAATCGCATCTTCCCGATCGAGCGACGGGTGATGAAGGTGGCGCGGCCGGTGGTGCAGCCCTTCATCAGCATCCCGCTGCCCGGTGACGAGATCTTCGGCAGCATCAAGGAGCTGCTCCTCGACCTCGAGGGGATGAAGAGCGTCCTCGGCGACCCGAAGGTGTGCACCGTGCGGATCGTCCTCAACCTCGAGAAGATGGTCGTCAAGGAGGCGCAGCGGGCCTTCACCTACCTCAGCCTGTACGACTATCTCACCGACCTCGTGGTGGTGAACCGCGTGCTCCCCCCCGAGGTCACCGACCGCTACTTCGACTCCTGGCGCGTGGCGCAGACCCGCTACGCCGAGATGGTGGACACCGCCTTCGCGCCGGTGCCGATCATGCGCACCCGGCTGTTCGACCACGAGGTGGTCGGCATCGCCAGCCTCGCCGAGATGGCGGAGTCGATCTTCGGCGACAGCGACCCGTCGGCGATCTTCTACCACGAGGTCCCCCAGCGGGTGCGCAAGAACGGCTCGGAGTACGAGCTGCTGCTCCACCTCCCCTTCGTCGGCCGCGACGAGCTCAACGTCACCCACCGCGAGGGCGAGCTGTACGTCACCGTCGGCCCCTACAAGCGCGAGATCTCGCTGCCGCGGGTGCTCAAGGGGAAGACGGTCACCGCCGCCCGGCTCGAGGAGGGCATGCTCCGGGTGGTGTTCGGGAGTGCCAGGAGCTGAGCGACCAGTGCCGGGCGTGCCCCTGCCGCCTGCTCGGTGAGGCGGGCCAGCTGATGGGCTCCACCGTGAACGAGCTGCTGCCTCCGGAGGCGCAGATCCACCTGCTCAACGCGCAGCGCGAGCTGCTGCTCGCGGTGAGGCTCACCATCGAGCACCACCGCCGTCACCGTGCCGACGCCGACGGCGCCGGGGCGCGCCGCCGCCCGGTCAGGGTCGAGGTCGAGTAGCCGCATGGAGCGCTGGCAGATCTACTTCAGCTTCGTCCTCTACACGCTGCCCGGGCTGGTGATGGGGTTCACCTTCCACGAGCTCGCCCACGCCGTGGTCGCGGTGCGCTACGGCGACAGCACGCCGCGCGCACAGGGCCGGATCTCGCTCGACCCCCGCAAGCACATCGACCCGCTGGGCTTCGGCCTGCTGCTCACCGTCGGATTCGGCTGGGCGAAACCGGTGCAGTTCAACCCGTACGTGGTGCGCACCCGGGTGCAGCAGGGGGTGGTCGCCGCCGCCGGCCCGCTCACCAACCTGTTCCTCGCGGTGGTGTTCCTCGTCGCCATGCACCTGCAGATCCTCGGCGATCCGCAGGTGCCGGGGGAGGCGGGGGGGATCAACCAGCAGTTCGGCCACGGCGGTGCGCCGGTGATCCTCTACTGGTTCCTGATGCAGGGCTTCTTCATCAACGTCGTGCTCTTCGTCTTCAACATGCTGCCGATCCCCGGCATCGACGGCTACATGGTCTTCCGCGGCCTGCTCGGCGGCGTCATCCCCGGGGTCTTCGAGTGGATGGACCAGAACCGGCAGGTGGTGTGGTTCGGCGCCATCGGGCTGCTCTTCCTGCTGCCCCAGCTGTTCGGCGGAACCGTCAATCCCCTGGCCTCGCTGTTCACCAACCTCCAGGACTTCCTCTACCGGACCTTCGTGACCCCGGACTACCTGCCCGCAGGGGGCTTCGTCAGCCTCTTCAACGTGCTGTCCTCGGGATGACCCGCGCCGGTGCGGTGCCGGCCCGCGACCTGCCCTCGGTCGACCGCCTCGCCTCCCATCCCCTGCTGGAGCGGTGGCGCGGGTCGCACCCCGCGGTGGTGCGCGCCGCCCGCTCGGTGCTCGACGAGGAGCGGGCCGCCCGCCGCGCCGGCGCCTCGGTGCACGGTGACGAGGAGGCGCTCGCCGGCGCGGCCGCGGCCTGGCTGCACCGCCGCCTCGAGCCCGGGCCGCACCGGGTGCTCAACGCCACCGGGGTGGTGGTGCACACCAACCTCGGCCGGGCGCCGCTGGGGGCGGCGGCACGGGCCGCGGTCGCCGCCGCCTCGGGCTACAGCGACCTCGAGTACGACCTCGGGCGCGGCGCCCGAGGCTCCCGCCACGACCACGTCGCGCCGCTGCTCGCCACCCTCTGCGGCGCCGAGGACGCCCTGGTCACCACCAACAACGCCGCCGCGGTGCTGCTGATGCTGAGCGCCCTCTGCCGCGGGCGCGAGGTGCTGGTCTCGCGCGGCGAGGCGGTGGAGATCGGCGGCGGCTTCCGCATCCCCGAGGTGATGCGGCTGAGCGGCGCGCGGATGGTCGACGTCGGCACCACCAACCGCACCCGCGCCGCCGACTACGCCGCCGCGGTGACCACGCGCACCGCCGCCATCGTCCGGGTCCACCCCTCGAACTTCACGATCGTCGGCTTCACCGAGCGGGCCACCACCGCCGAGTGCGCCGCGGTCGCCCGCGACCACGGTCTGCTGCTGCTCGAGGACGCCGGCAGCGGCGCCCTCCGCGACCCCACCGCGGTCGACCCCGGGCTCGCCGGCGAGCCGGTGCTCGAGGCCGTGCTCGCCGCCGGGGCCGACCTGGTCACCGCCAGCGCCGACAAGCTCTGCGGCGGCCCCCAGGCGGGGCTGATCGCCGGCCGCGCCGAGCTCGTCGGCCGGCTCCGCCGCCATCCGCTGATGCGCGCCGTCCGCCCCGACAAGATGGTGCTCGCCGGGCTCGGCGCCACCCTCGCGGACCACCTCGCCGGTACCGCGGGCGAGGCGGTGCCGGTGGAGCGGATGCTTGGCCTCGACCCCGAGGCGATCGAGGCCGAGGCGCGCAGCTGGGCGTGGACGCTGCGCGCCGGCGGTGTTCCCGCGGAGGTCGCCGCGGCCCGCTCCGAGGTGGGCGGGGGCTCGCTGCCGGGGACCTCGCTGCCCACCACCTGCGTCACCCTGCCCGGCCCCAGCGGCCGCCTCCTCGCCGCGCTCCGCGCCGGAGCGCCGCCGGTGATCGCCCGCGCCGGGGCGGGCCTGGTCTGGCTCGACCCCCGCACGGTGGCGCCCGACGAGGTGGCCGAGCTGCTCCGGGAGGTCCGGGCCGCCTGGGAGCGGGTCCACGGCACCCCGCCGGAACGGGAGCCCTGAGCGCCCCGCAGGCGCCCGCCTTCCGGCTGCGCCTCGGCGGCCGCGACCACGCCATCCACGGCGCCCAGCTGGCGATCGTCCGCGACGGCCGGGTGCTGCTCCAGCTGCGCCCCTGGCCGCCCGGCTGGGAGCTCCCCGGCGGCCACTGCGAGCCCGGTGAGGATCCCGCCGCCACCGCCGCCCGGGAGGCCGAGGAGGAGACCGGCCTCCAGGCCACCGTCGGCGGGCTGGTCGGCGTCTACTCGTTCGACGGCCTCCGCCGCGGCGGCGACGCCGTCTACTGGGGGACGCTGAGCGGCGGCCGCCCCCGGCGCACCATCGAGGCGGTGCGCACCCGCTGGTTCGCCCCGGACGCGCTGCCGCCGACCATCTTCCCCTGGTTCCGCCAGCGCGCCGTCGACGCGGTCGCCGCCGCCGCCGGCGCCTCCCCCGTCTACCGGGTCCAGTCCGTCACCCCCCGCCACGTCCTCTTCTTCGGGATGCGCTGGCTCGCCACCGCGGTCGACGTGCTCCGGCGATGGCGCGGCAGGCGCCGGCCCTCCTCCTAGCACCCAGCGAGGGTGGGGCCGCCGTGGGCCACGGTGGAGGCTCGACCACGGAAGCGGGGGATGGGGGACACCATGACGGAGCGAGTTCCGCAGGCCACCGCAGGGCGAAGCCCGGAGGAGGCCGAGGACTGTCTGAGCACCCGGCGTGGTGTCCCCCGTCCCCCGCGCCGACGAAGGGACCCGACGACACCGCGGCAGCGGTCGGCGGTACCGTCCCGAGCCATGAACCTCGTCGTCGGAACCGCCGGGCACGTCGACCACGGCAAGTCCTCGCTGGTGCTGGCGCTCACCGGCACCGACCCCGACCGGCTCGCCGAGGAGAAGCGGCGGGGGATGACCATCGAGCTCGGCTTCGCCGCCTGGACGCTGCCGTCGGGCGAGCGGGTCGGGGTGGTGGACGTGCCCGGGCACCAGCGCTTCGTGCGCACCATGGTGGCGGGGGCGCAGGGGATCGACCTGGTGCTGCTGGTGGTGGCGGCGGACGAGGGGGTGATGCCCCAGACCCGCGAGCACCTCGCCATCTGCGGGCTGCTGGGGGCGCGGCACGGGGTGGTGGCGCTCACCAAGTGCGACCTCGTCGACGACGACGTGCTCACCCTCGCCCGCGCCGAGGTCGAGGAGGTGATCGCGGCGTCGCCGCTGCGCGGGGCGCCGGTGGTGCCCTGCTCGTCGCTCACCGGCGAGGGCCTCGACGAGCTCGGCCGCACCGTCGAGGCGGCGCTGGCGGCGGCGCCGGCGCGGGTCGACCGCGGCCGGCCGCGGCTCTTCGTCGACCGTGCCTTCGCGCTCCCCGGGTTCGGGCCGATCGTGACCGGAACTCTCGAGACCGGGGCGCTCCACGCCGGTGACGAGGTCGGCATCCTGCCCGGCGGTCTGCGGGCGCGGATCCGCGGCCTGGAGCGGCACGGCGAGCGGCTCGAGCGGGTCGAGCCCGGGGGGCGCACCGCGGTGAACCTCGCCGGGGTCGAGCGCGCCGAGCTGGGCCGGGGGATGGCGCTGGTGGCCCCCGCCGCGATGGCGCCGGTGCGGCGGCTGGACATCCGCCTGGAGGTGCTCGCCGGCGCCCCCGCCGGGATCCGCCACAACGCCACCGTGTCGGTGCACCTCGGCACCGCGGAGGTCGCCGCCCGGGTCTGGCTGCTCGAGGGTGCGGAGCTCGAGCCCGGCGAGACCGGCCACGCCCAGCTCCAGCTCGCCGCGCCGCTGGCGGCCGCCCCCGGTGACCGGCTGGTGGTGCGCCGCATGTCCCCGCAGGCGACCCTGGGGGGTGGGGTGGTGCTCGACGCCGCCCCCCGGCGCCACCGCCGCCGCGACCCCGGGGTGGCGGCGGCGCTCTCCCGGCTCGAGACCGGAGGGCTGCGGGCGCTGCTCCTCGAGCTGCTTGCGCGGCAGCGGCTCGGCGCCGAGCCGGCGGCGCTGGCGCGGGCGGCGGGGGCGGGCCGGGTCGAGGTCGACGCCCTCCTCGCCGGCCTCGGCGACGAGGTGGTGCGGCTCGGCCGCCGGCTGCTCGCCGCGGGGCGGTGGGAGGAGCTGCGGCGCACCTCGGCGGCGGTGCTCGGCGCCTACCACGACGCCGAGCCGCTGCGCCCGGGGATGCCGCGTGAGGAGTGGCGCAGCCGGCTGCGCCTTCCCGGCCCGCTCTCCGCCGACGTCGCCCACCGCCTCCGCGGCGAGGGAGCGCTCGAGGAGGCCGACGGCTGCGTCGCCCTCGCCGGACGCGGGCGCAGCGTCTCCGGCACCGCCCAGCGGGCGGTGGACGCGGTGCTGGCGCTGCTCGACGAGCGCGGCCTCGACCCCCCGCCGATGGCCGAGCTGCGCGCCGCCGGCCTCACCCCGGGGGTGCTCCGGCTGCTCCTCGACGACGGCCGGGCGGTGCGCCTCTCCGCCGACGTGGTGCTCGCCGCGCCGGTGTACTCGGCGGCCCGCGAGCGGGTCGAGGACCACCTGCGCGCCCACGGCGAGGCCACCGTCGCTCAGCTCCGCGACGCCGTCGGCGCCACCCGCCGGGTGGTCGTCCCCCTGCTGGAGACCCTGGACGCCGGCCGGGTGACGGTGCGGGTCGGGGACGTGCGCCGCCTCCGCGCCCGATAGCCCGTATCGAGGGGAGGCCCCCCTACCATTGGGCGCGTCAGCGCCAGAGGAGAGACATTGCGTCCTGTCGTGGTCGGGATCACCCTGCGGCCGGTGACCCACGAGGGCCATCCCGAGCGGCTGCTGGTCAACCGGGTGTACAGCGACGCGGTGGAACGTGCCGGTGCGGTGCCGCTGCCCATCCCCACGCTGCGCGACCCCGCCGGAGCGGTGGTCCTGCTCGAGGCCTGCGATGCCCTGCTGCTCCCCGGCGGGCCCGACGTCGAGCCCCGCCGCTACGGCGAGGAGCCCTGCGCGGGCTGCCACACCGAGTGGGTCGCAGACCTCGACGCCACCGAGGCGGCGGTGCTCGAGCGGGCGCTCGAGACCGACCTGCCGGTGCTCGCCATCTGCAGGGGCTGCCAGCTGCTCAACGTGGTCCGCGGCGGCTCGCTCTGGCAGGACATCGTGGCCCAGGGGGCGGGCGACCCCGGCCACGACGCCGAGGCGTCGGGGATCCCCCGCACCGAGGTGATCCACCCCGTCGTCCTCGAGCCGGACAGCCTGCTCTCCGGCATCGTCCAGGCCACCGTGGTCGGGGTCAACAGCATCCACCACCAGGCGCTGCGCCGGATCGGCGACGGGCTCAGGGTGGTGGGCCGCTCCCCCGACGGGCTCGCCGAGGCGGTGGAGATGCCCGGCCGTCGCTTCGTGATCGGGGTGCAGTGCCATCCCGAGGAGCACAGCGCCACCGAGGCGTGGGCCGCCCGGCTGTTCACCGCCCTGGTCGAGGCCGCGCACCGCCGGCGGGAGGGGCCCTCGACCCTCTCCCGCTCCGCGGTCGGGGGGTGAGCGCAGCCGCCGCGTCGCTGCTGCGGAACCCCTGGCGGCTGGGCCTGGGGGCGGCGGTGGCCGCGATCGTCGTCCTCCACCTGCTCGGCCTCGGCACCGCCCCTCCCGGCCTGTACAGCGACGAGGCCTCGATCGGCTACAACGCCTGGGCGGTCGCCCACACCGGGACCGACGAGCACGGCGCCCGGTTCCCGCTCTTCTTCGAGGCCTTCGGCGAGTTCAAGAACCCGGTCTACGTCTACCTGCTGGCGCCGCTGACGTGGGTGCTGCCGCTGACCCCGGCGACCGAGCGGCTGCCCGCGGCGCTCTGCAGCCTCGGCGTGGTCGCCGCCGCCGCGGCCACCGCCTGGCGGCTCACCCGGAGCCGGCCGGTGCTGCTGGCGACGCTGCTGAGCGCCGGTCTCACCCCCTGGCTGGCGGTGGAGGGACGGGTCGGCTTCGAGGTGATCTCGATGGTGCTGGCGCTCTCGGTGGCGCTGCTCTGCCTGGTCCACCTGCTCGAGGACGGCGGGGTGGGCTGGGGTCTGGGAGCCGGGGTCGCGCTCGGGGTCTCGATCTACGCCTACAGCACCGGGCGGCTGCTCATCGCCCTGCTCACCGTGCTGCTCCTCGCCGTGCTCCTGCCCCGGCGGCGTCGCGCCGAGACCCTGGCGGTGATCCTCCCGGTGGCCGCCGCCTACCTGGTGCTGGCGGTCTGGTCGCAGGGCCACCCGGGCGCGCTCACCGGCCGCTTCGGGTCGCTGAGCATCACCGCCGACCACCCCTCGCCGCTGGTGGCGGTGCAGCGCCTGGTGCGCAACTACGCGACCTACGTCGGCGCCCCCTTCCTCGCCACCCACGGCGACTCCAACCCCCGGCACAACACCGGGTTCGGCGGGATGCTGCTGCTCGCCATGCTGCCCCCGGTGCTGCTCGGCGTGGCCACCTGCCTGCGCCACCTCCGCAGCCCGCTGCACCGCCTGCTGCTCGGCGGGCTGCTGATCGCCCCGGTGCCGGCCGCGCTCACCGCCGAGGGCACGCCGCACGCGCTCCGCGCCTCGGCGATGCTGCCCTTCCTGCTGGTGATCGCGGTGCTGGGATGGGCGGTGCTGCTCCCCAGCCTGCTCGACCGGCGGCTGCGGGCGGCGGCGCTGGTGCTGCTGCTCGCCGCCGGCGGCGAGGCGGCGGCATTCGAGCGCGACCTCTACGCCGACTGGCCGGGTCGGGCGCTCGGCGCCTTCGACACCGGCGAGCTCGACGCCATCCAGCGCGCCCACGACCAGTCCGCCGGCCGGCTCGTGCACCTCTCCACCAGCCTCGACCAGCCCTACATCCAGGCCCTCTTCCAGCTCCGTCCCGACCCCCAGGACTACGTCCGGCAGGGGCTCGCCTCGGTGGGCGTGGAGCTCACCGCGCCCGACCGCATGGGCGACGACGCCCACGCCGGCGACCTGCTGGTGCTCGCCCCCGGCGACCAGCCGCCGGCGGGCGCGCAGCCCCTCTTCGAGGAGACCGCGACCGTGGGGTCGCCGGTGTTCTCCCTTGTCGGACCGGAGAGCAGCACCGTGGTGCTGGTCCAGGTCTACCGTCGCTGAGCGGCAAGGACGCCGTTTCGCGCCTCGCTGCTATGGTTCGACCAGGAACCTGTGGACATGGGGAGTGAGGGCATGACCGACGTCGTCATCGTGGAGGCGGTGCGCACACCGCTGGGCCGCGGCAACCTGAAGAACGGTGAACTCCGCGACGTCCATGCAGTCAAGCTCGCCGCCCACGTGCTGCGCGAGGTCGTGAGCCGCGCCCGTCTCGACCCCGCCATCGTCGACGACGTGATCTTCGGGTGCGTGATGCAGACCGGCGAGCAGGCGGTGAACATCGCCCGGCAGGCGGTGCTGCTCGCGGGCTTCCCCGTCGAGGTTCCGGCCACCACCGTCGACCGCCAGTGCGGCTCCTCGCAGCAGGCGGTGCACTTCGCCGCCAACCTCATCCAGTCCGGGGTGTGCGACATCACCATCGCCGCCGGGGTCGAGAGCATGAGCCGGGTGCCGATGGGAGCCACCGTCATCCAGGGCCCGGGCACGCCGTTCCCGCCCGAGCTGCTCGAGCAGTACAACCTGGTCAGCCAGGGCATCGCCGCGGAGATGATCTCCGAGGAGTTCGGCATCACCCGCCGTCACGCCGACGAGTTCGCCGCCGAGTCGCAGCGCCGCGCCGCCCGGGCGCAGTCGGAGGGACGCTTCGACCGCGAGATCGCCCCGCTGGTGCTCGGCGAGAACGGCGACGGCCGGGTGGTCTCGCAGGACCAGGGCATCCGCCCCGGGACGACGGTGGACACGCTCGCCGCCCTGCAGGCCTCCTTCAAGCAGGACGGCGTCTGTCATGCCGGCAACTCCTCGCAGATCACCGACGGCGCCGCCGCGCTGCTGCTGATGTCCGCCGAGAAGGCGGCCGAGCTCGGCCTCACCCCGCGGGCACGGATCCGCTCCCAGGCGGTGGTCGGCGTCGACCCGGTGACGATGCTCAAGGGCCCGATCCCGGCGACCGCGAAGGTGCTCGCCCGCGCCGGCCTGCAGCTGTCGGACATCGACCTCTTCGAGGTGAACGAGGCGTTCGCTCCGGTGGTCCTCGCCTGGGAGCGGTCCCATCACCCCGACATGGACCGGGTCAACGTCAACGGGGGCGCGATCGCCCTCGGCCACCCGCTCGGTGCCTCCGGGGCGCGGCTGATGACCACCCTGCTCCACGAGCTGGAGCGCACCGACCGCCAGCTGGGGCTGGAGACGATGTGCTGTGGCGGGGGGATTGGCACCGCCACGATCATCGACCGCGACGCCTGAATCGGGCTTTTCAGTGCGGGTCGCGCCGTGACTGTGACGGCGCGGTCACGGCCGGCTCGCGAGACCGGCACACTGCGTCGGAGGCGTCCGGGAGCTCCGAAGACCCCGTGATATAGTCGGAACGCCCTCGACGGAACGTCTCCGTCGCCCGCCCCTTTGCCCGGTTGCGAGATGAAGAAGGTTCTGATCATCGAGGACTATTACGCCCTCGCCGACATCGAGTCCCTGCTGTGCACGATGGAGGGCTACGAGGTCAAGGTGGCGAAGTCCGGCGACGAGGGTCTGCAGCTGTTCGGTGAGTTCAGGCCCGACCTGATCCTCCTCGACCTCATGCTCCCCGGCGAGCTCAGCGGCTCCCAGGTGCTCGAGCGCATCCGCTCCGAGCACGGTGACGAGCCCAGGGTTCTGGTGGTGAGCGCGCTGGTGAACCCCACCACCGCCCCCAAGCTCGAGGCCTACGGCAACGTCGAGACCCTCGGCAAGCCGTTCAAGATCAAGGAGCTGGCGGCGCGCATCCAGGCGATGCTCGACAACTAGCTCCACAGGGAACACAGTCACAGGGTGCGCGCCGAGCCCCCGCCTCCGCCCCGCCGCCGCAACTCCGAGCCCGCGCCCGAGACGCCAGGCCGTCGCGCCGCGCCCCCGCGGCAGCGCTGCCCCTACCTGGAGCAGATCATCCGGGAGAAGGCGGGCCCCTTCGGCTGGCTGACCCGGTTCAAGGCCGACTGCCACGTCGACCGGCGCACCCACACCTGGACCGGCCGCCATCCGGTGCCGCCGTGCGTGAGCGACCCGCAGACCTGCGCCCTCTACCGGCGCGAGCGCTCCGCCGAGGACCAGCGCATCCAGCGCTACCGCGACTGACCCTCGGCGCGGCATAGTCCGCGCATATGGACGTGTACATCTCCGTGGGCCTCGAGGGGGTCGCGGGCGTGGTCGACCTCGCCCAGGTGGACGACGGCGGCGGCGCCCGCGCCTACCGCCGGGCCTGCGGGCTCATGACCGGCGAGGCCAACGCCGCGGTGGCGGGCGCGATCACCGCCGGCGCCCAGCGGATCATCGTCAACGACGCCCACGGCCGGATGAACAACCTCGACCTGGAGACCCTGGACCCGCGGGTGGAGTGCAGCGTCGGCTACCCCAAGCCGTTCGCCTCGATGGCGGGGATCACCAGCCGCTTCGGCGCCTGCTGCCTGATCGGCTACCACGCCGGCGCCGGCTCCGCCCCCGCGATCCTCGACCACACCCTGTCCCGGCGGATGTTCCGCGCGGTGCGCCTCAACGGCGTCCGCCAGACCGAGACCACCCTCAACGCCGGGCTCGCCGGGCACCACGGCGTGCCCGTGGTGATGGTGAGCGGCGACGAGGCCACCTGCGCGGAGGCGATCGCGGTGCTCGGGCCCAAGCTGCAGACCGTGGCGACCAAGGCCGCGTTCGGCTCCGGAGCGGCCTACTGCCTGCACCCGTCGGTGGCGCGGGAGCGCATCGAGAACGCGGTCCACGAGGGTCTGACCCGGGCCATCGGGGGCGACGTCGAGCCCTACCGGGTCACCCCGCCGTACCTGCTCGAATGCGACACCACCACCACCCTCGCGGCCGACTACGCGTCCACCATCCCCGGGGTCGAGCGCACCGCCGGGCGCACCATGCGCTTCGCCGCCGACGACTACACCACCGTCTTCCGCGCCCTCCTCACCATGTCGATGCTCGGTGAGCTGATCTGACTCGGGGGAGGCCACGCCTCCCCCGTTCGCCGCAAAGACATCGCGCAGCGCTTCGCGCGCGCGATGCCGAGCGGCGCCCCCTCCACGCCGGCACTCGCCGGCGACGCGCGCTTCGCGCGCTTTTCGTCCTTGCGCCACCCTTCGAGATACGAGGTGGAGCGCCTCCGGCGCATCCTTCTCTGATGTCTGCGACGAAGTCGCTCCGCCTCGTAGGTCCCCCGGTGGCTCGAAGACGTTGAGCGCGCGAAGCGCGCGTCGGTCGGGAGTCCGGCCGGAGGGGGGCAGGACACGGCATCGCCCAACGGAGTCGTCCGTGCACACCCTGACGCCGCAGCGATGTCTTGTCCTAGACGGGGGGGAGGTACTCCCCCCCGGTTCGATGGAGGTCGAAGTAGCGGGCCTCGGGGTGGTGCATCACGAAGGCCACGGTGGACTGCTCGGGCACCAGCTGGGCGGCGTCGGTGAGGGTGACGCCGACCTCGGCCGTGGGCAGCAGCCCCAGCAGCACCCGGTTGCCCTCGAGGTCGGGGCAGGACGCGTAGCCGGGGGAGTAGCGGCGGCCCTGGTCGTCGCCGAGGCCGAGCTCGGTGCGGATGCGCCGGTGGACGTACTCGGCGGTGGCCTCGGCCATCTGGGTGGCGAAGCCGTGGACCCGGAGCATGTCGTCGTAGCGGTCCTCGCGCTGCAGCGTCTCGGACAGCTCGGAGGCGCGCGGTCCGGTGGTGGCGAGCTGGAGGGCGATCACGTCGCGCTCGCCGCCGGCCTCGGAGACCGGCCGCAGGTAGTCGGCGAGGCAGAGCCGGTTCTGCCCGGGCTGGCGCGGGAAGGTCAGCCGGGCGACCACCCGCTCGGGCTCGTCGGGGGCGTAGAGCAACACCGTGTCGCCGTCGGCCAGCGCCGGCCAGTATCCGTACGCGGCCTGGAGGTCGAGGTGGCCGCCGCTCCGTGCCTCGGCGATGGAGAGCGCCAGCCGGGGCTCGAGCTCGGTGCGGAGCAGCCGCTCCCACTCCTCGGGGTCGCGGATGCCGCGGAACTGCCAGGACATCTTGAACAGCGAGTTCCGGTCGATGTGGGGCACGACCTCGTCGATGGGGATGCCGCGCAGCACCCGCGCCCCCCAGAACGGCGGCGTGGGGATGGGCGCGTCGCGGCGCACCGCGCTGTGCTCGGGCACCGCCGCCACCGGGGCGGCGGCGCGCTGCCGGGCCCGCCTCGCCTCGGCGTCGCGGAAGCTCAGCGCCTCCTCGCGGATGCGCTCCAGCAGGGGGCCGCGCCGCGCCGGGTCGACGAGCTGGTCGACGGTGTCCAGTCCCTCGAAGGCGTCCTTGCAGTAGTACACCCCGGGGTCGTAGCCGCGGTCGCCGTCGAGCAGGAGGATGCGCCGGCCGAAGCCGCGGTTGATGGCGGCGCCGCCGATGATCACCGGGAACCGCAGGCCGCGGGCGTCGAGCTCGCCCACGCACGCGGGCATCTGCTTGCTGGTGCTCACCAGCAGCGCGCTGAGCCCGATGACGTCGGCCTCGACCTCGACCGCCCTGTCGATGATGGTGTTGACCGGCACCTGCTTGCCGAGGTCGTGCACGGTGTAGCCGTTGTTGCTGAGGATCGTCTTCACCAGGTTCTTGCCGATGTCGTGGACATCGCCATAGACGGTGGCGAGCACCACCGTCCCCTTGGTGACCCCCTCCTTGCGGTCGAGGAACTGCTCGACGTGACCGACGGCGCGCTTCATCACCTCGGCGCTCTGGAGCACGAAGGGGAGGATCAGCTCGCCGGCGCCGAAGCGGTCGCCGACGTCCTTCATCGCGGGGAGGAGGATCTCGTTGATCACCGCGACCGGGCTGCGCTCTCGCAGCGCCAGGTCGATCTGCTCCTCGATCCCCTCCTTGCGCCGCTGCAGGATCTGCGCGTGGATGCGCTGCGGTGGGTCCAGCCCCTCGAAGGGATCGGCGCGCTCGGCCTGCTGCTGCCCGCCGCTGTTCGCCTCGTAGAAGGTGATGAATCTGGCAAGGGCGTCGGCGCGGCGGTTGAAGACCAGGTCCTCGGCGAGCTCGCGCTCGGCGGCGGGGAGGTCGGCGTAGGGGACGACGTGGGCGGGGTTGATGATCACGGTGTCGAGACCGGCGGCGACGCAGTGGTAGAGGAACACGCTGTTCAGCACCGGGCGCGCCGCCGCGGAGAGCCCGAACGACACGTTGCTCAGCCCCAGCGTGGTCAGCACCCCGGGCAGCTCGCGCTTGATCAGCCGGATGCCCTCGATGGTCTCGACCGCCGAGTCGATCCACTCCGGGTCGCCGGTGGCGAGGGTGAAGGTGAGGGCGTCGAAGAGCAGCTGGTGGGGGTGCAGGCCGTACTCTCCGCAGGCGATCTCGTGGATGCGCCGCGCCGCCAGCAGCTTGGTGTCGCGGGTCTTCGCCATCCCGCCGACGTCGGGCGAGTTGTCGATGGTCAGCGCGATCACCGCGGCGCCGTGGTCGCGCACCAGCGGCAGCACCGCGTCGCAGCGGCCCCGGCCGCTCTCGAGGTTGACGCTGTTCACCACCGGCCGGCCCGGGTACGTCTCCAGCGCGGTGCGGACCACGTCGGCCTCGGTGGTGTCGAAGACCAGGGGCGCCTCGAGGCTCATCTGCAGCTTCTTGGTGAGCACCCGCATCTGCTCGGACTCGTCGGTGCGCTCGGTCAGCGCCACCTGCACGTCGAGGGTGTGGGCGCCGCTCTCCACCTGCTCGCGGGCGATCGCGAGGATGCCGTCGTAGTCATCGGCGAGCAGCAGCCGCTTCATCCTCCGCGAGCCCTGCGCGTTGACCCGCTCGCCGATCAGCAGCGGCGCCGGCACCTGGAGGAGGGTGACGCTGCGGATGCTGCTCGCCAGCCGCGGCGCGTCGTCCACGTCCTCGCGGCGACGGGGGGCTGCGCCGCCCACCCGCGCCACCAGCTCGCGGATGTGCTCCGGGGTGGTGCCGCAGCAGCCGCCGACCACGTTCACCCCGATCTCGCGGACGAAGCCCTCGAGCGCCTCGGCCATCGGCACCGGCTGGAGCGGGAAGACGGCGCGTCCCTCGACGTTGAGGGGCAGCCCGGCATTGGGGATGCAGGCGATCGGCAGCCGGGTGTGGCCGCAGAGATGGCGGATGGGCTCGCGCATGTGCTCGGGGCCGGTCGAGCAGTTGATCCCGACCACGTCGACGCGCAGCCCCTCGAGGATGGCGAGGGCGGCGCCGACGTCGGTGCCGAGCAGCATCCGGCCGGAGGTGTCGAGGGTGACCTGGGCCTGGATCGGCAGCGCCCGTCCCAGGTCGGCGAAGGCGCGCCGCGCCCCGTGGATCGAGGCCTTCACCTCGAGGATGTCCTGCGCGGTCTCGATGATCAGCAGGTCGGCGCCGCCCTCCACCAGGCCGCGTGCCTGCTCGCGGAAGGCCTCGACCAGCTCCTCGAAGGTGATGTTCCCGAGCGAGGGGTCGTCGGACGACGGCAGGAACCCGGTGGGCCCGATGCTGCCGGCGACGAAGCGGGGGCGCTCGGCGGTGGCGAACTCGTCGCAGACCGAGCGCGCCAGCGCCGCGGCGGCGGCGTTCAGCTCGTGGGTGCGCTCGGGGGCGCCCCACTCGGCGAGGCGCAGCCGGGTGGCCTGGAAGGTGCAGGTCTCGACGACGTCGCAGCCGGCCTCGAGGAAGGACCGGTGGATGCCGCCGACCAGGTCGGGGCGGTGGAGCACCAGGCCGTCGATCCAGCCCTCGCGGCCGCCGAAGTCGTCGGCGGTGAGCTCGTGGTTCTGCAGGCTCGTCCCCATGGCGCCGTCGACCACCAGCACCCGCGACCGCAGCGCGGCGAGGTACGGGGAGGCGGCGGGGGCGGAGGTGGACTCGGTCATGGGAGGGGTTCCAGGGGTGTCCGATTCTACCGGTGGTCCTTCCTTCGGCCGTGCAAGGTCCGGCCTCCACCGCACGTCACTGAGGTAGCGGACCACTGTCCGACGGGAGGGAGGAGTGTCCAGAGCACCGGGGCGGCCGGGGCGCATCGCGGCGATCGCGGTGGCGCTGCTCGCCATCGCCGGCTGCCAGGGGGCGGTCGCGACCCCGCCGGCGGCGGCCACGCCGGAGGCGGTCTCGACGCCCGCGGTCGCCACCGCGGCCCCGGTCACCCCGCCCCCGGTGGCGACCCACGCCGCCCTCCCGGTGATCACTCCGCCCCCGCTGGGACCGCCGCCCAGCATCGACCCGTCAAAGATCGTCCCCGGCAGCGCCAGCTCCGCGGGCAGGTCTGGCAGGGGCAGCGCGGTGCACCACGGCTCCGCCGGCTCCAGCGGCGGGCAGACCCCGGGCAGCCCCCAGCCGCCCGGCCGCTGACCGCTCAGCGGCCGGTCACCGCCACCAGGTCGACGGTGTCCCCGGAGCCGCCGCCGCGGAGCACCGCCCGGGCCAGGCCAACTCCCTCGCAGTACCAGAGCGTCGCCCCCGCGGTGGCCGCCGGGCCGCCCGCCGAGGCGGCGCGGGAGACCACCTCGACCACCAGGCAGCGGTCGAGTTGCCCGACGGGCTCGTCGAGCGCGGCGGGGCCGAGCAGGGTGCGCTCCTCGGTCACCGTGAACGTCGTCCCGGTGCCGCCGGTGGCGGCGACCCGGCGGGTGTCGGTCCAGGTCCGCCCCGGGGCGACCGGTCCGACGAGGTCGCGCACCGTGCCCCCCTCGGCGGTGCGGACCACGGTGTCGCCCTCGACCCGCACGGTGCCGCCGCTGAGGCCGAAGGGGAGCACCGCCGACCCCGCCGGGGGGTCGAGCCGCTCCAGCGAGAGGGTGGGCAGCCCGGCGGTGACCCCTCGCGAGGCGAGGCGGACCTCGACGGTGGCGCGCAGCGAGCCGTTGAGGCGGTAGCTCAGCCGCTCGCCGGGATGCTGGGGGAGGTAGGCGTCGAGGGCCAGCGGGGCGGCGCCGTCGCCGGGCACCCCCCGCACCAGGGGCACCAGCAGCACCGCGCCGAGCAGCGCTGCGGCGGCGGCGACGGGGCGCAGGCGCGCCGCCACCGCGCCGGTCCGGCGGCTCGGGGCCTGCTGCGACATCGCGAAGTCATGCTACGCTCCGGCAGTTACCCGGTTCTGAGGTGTCTGTCTTGGCGCGTCGTCCATCCCGTCCCGGCGGTGCCCGCCGCCGCCCCGCACGTCGCCGTGACCCCAACGCCGCCGCGAACGCGGTCGTCGCCGAGGTCAAGGAGGAGACGATCGAGATGGACGCCACCGTGGTCGAGCCGCTCCCGAACGCGATGTTCAAGGTGAAGCTGCAGACCGGGCAGGACGTGCTCGCCTACACCTCCGGGAAGATGCGCAAGTTCTACATCCGCATCCTCATCGGCGACCGGGTCCGGGTCGAGCTCAGTCCGTACGACCTGAGCCGCGGCCGCATCACCTTCCGCTACAAGTAGCCCCGGGGCGTCGGCGGACGGCGGGGTCGTGCTCACCTACGCCATCGTCCTGATCGTGGTCCTGGCGGTCCTCTACGGGAGCTTCCGCGCGCTCGGCGGCGGCCACGAGCCGGTGCCCGCGGAGGACTACCGGCTGCTCCTGCAGCGGATCTCCGGGTACACCGCGGAGCGCATCACCGAGCTCGACGCCCTGCTGGAGCGTCCCCGGCCGGTGCCGGTGGCGGTGCCGGGGTCGTCGCGCACCCCCGGCGACCCGCTCGTCGAGACCGGCGCCGAGGTGCGCAAGAAGCTCACCGGCTACCGGCAGCAGCTCGCCCAGATCGAGGTGAGCGCGGCTGGCGACGAGCTCGAGGTGCTCAGCTCGGCGCGGACCCTGCTCACCGCCGCGATCGAGGACGAGAGCTGGGCGTGCCGGATGCTCGAGGGCGGGAGCTACCGCGAGAACCCGGGGGTCCGGGACGCGGTGGCGGCGCTGCGCGACCACGCCGGGCGCTGCATGGAGGCGGCCGCCGGCGCGCTCGGTGCCGCCCCCGCGGGGATCGCCTAGCTGCGAGCCGCCGCGAGCCGGAAGTGCTCGACGGTGTTGGCGAGCCCCTCGGCGAGGACGACCCGGGGCCGCCAGCCGAGCCGCTCGGCGGCGAGGCGCACGTCGAGGCAGGAGCGCCGCTGCTCGCCCGGCTTGGCCGGCCCGTGGAGCGGTGGGGCGTCGCTGCCGCAGGCGCGGGCGATGTGGCCGAACAGGGTGCTGACGTCGGTCTCCACCGAGGTGGCGACGTTGTAGGCGCCGGGGTGGGGGGTCTCCATCGCGAGCAGGTTGGCGGCGACCACGTCATCGACGTGGACGTAGTCGCGGGTCTGCCCCCCGTCACCGTTGATCGTCGCCGGCCGGCCGGCGAGCAGCCGCTCCGCGAAGATCGCGACCACCCCGGCCTCGCCGTGGGGGTCCTGCCGGGGTCCGTAGACGTTCGCGTAGCGCAGGGCCACGAACTCGAGCCCGTAGAGCAGCCGGTAGACGCCGCCGTAGGCCTCGCCGCACTGCTTGGCGGCGCCGTAGTGCGAGGCAGGGTTGGCGGGATGGGTCTCGGGGGTGGGGACGACCTCGGTGTCGCCGTAGATGGCGCCGCCGCTGGAGGCGAAGACCACCCGGCGCACGCCGGCGTCGATGCAGGCCTGGAGGAGGTTCACGGTGCCGAGCACGTTGACGGTGGTGTCGAGCAGCGGCTCGGCCACCGAGCGGCGCACGTCGATCTGCGCCGCCTCGTGGAACACCACCTCGGGGCGGGCGGCGAGCAGCGCCTCCCGGGCGGCGGGCCCGGCGACGTCCCCGACCACCAGGCGGGCGCCGGCGCCGACCTGCTCGCGGCGTCCCCGGGAGAGGTCGTCGAGCACGGTCACCTCGTGGCCGGCGGCGAGCAGAGCGTCGACCAGGGTGGAGCCGATGAAGCCGGCTCCCCCGGTGACCAGCGCCCTCATCCGCCGGGCTTGTCGACGAGGGGCTGGGCCTGCCGGCCCACCCTGGGGACGCGGATGTGGGTGAGGGCGAAGACGACGCAGCCGACCAGCACCAGGCTGCCGTAGCTGATGCTGCGGTCGAGCAGGGCGATCGAGGCGGCCACCGTCTGGGTGACGTGCGGGTCGATGGCGACGAGCACCCCCACCATGCCGGCCTCGACGAGGCCGATGCCGCCGGGGGTGAAGGGCACGGTGGTGAGCAGCGCCGCCACCAGGGCGACGAGCACGAAGTGGCGGGGTGTGAGCAGGCCGCTGTAGCCGAGGGCGTAGACCACGAAGGCCAGCCGGGTCGCCTCGAGCGCCCAGACCAGGACCGAGAGGGGGAGCACCTCGGGCCAGCGCCCGAACGAGCTCATGGTGCCGAGGCGGAAGCTCTCGTAGCGGCGCACCACCCCCACCGGGAGCAGCCGGAGCAGCCGGCGGCCGCGGCCGAGGCCCATCACCACCAGGCCGGCGGCGGCGACGGTGCAGAGCACGGCACCGGCGACGAGCGCGGGCACGAACTGGTGGGGGACGCGGCCGCCGAAGGTCGCCACCGCGGCGACGACGAGCAGGGCCATGAGCACGAAGAGGTCGAGGAGGCGCTCGGCGATGATGGTTCCGAAGCCCTTCATCGCCCCCACGCCCATCCGGGTCCGCAGGAGAAATGCGCGGTAGACGTCTCCCATCTTGGCGGGCACGACGCAGTTGACGAAGAAGGACACCAGCAGGGTCGAGTACAGAGGACCCGCCGGGCAGCGCTCACCGGCGTTGCGCAGGAGCAGCTGCCAGCGCAGGGTGCGCGCCAGGAAGGAGAGGTAGTACGCGGCGATGCCGGCCAGGTACAGACGGAGGTCCGCATGGCGGATCGCGCTGCCCACGTCGTGCCAGTTGACCGGTGCGCGCCAGATCGCGAGCCCGATGATGAGCACGGTGGCGCCCAGCGAGAGGGCGGTCCGTGGGGTCAGCAGCCGGGAGCGCAGCGAGGGGGCGGCGGCGTCGGCGGGAGCGCGCAGAGACACGTTGCGGGCAACCCTATCACGCGCCTGCGCACCGTTCCCGGCCGTGGCAGGCCCGTGGCCGGGCGTCACGCGGTGGTCACGGCGCTCCGTCGCCGCGGTCACGGGCCCGCTGGAGCCGCTGCGCCAGCGAGGTCTCGGGGCGCGGTCCGCGGGGCTCGGCGGCGCGTGCCTCACGCTCCGCGAGCACCCGGATCATGTTCTCGAGGTGCACCGGCTCCCCGGCCGCGCGGGCAGCGCGCTCCCCGGCGGGCCGGCTGTCCCACTGGCGGATCTGGAAGACGCCCTTGAGCGACGTCCAGGGCACCGCGATGGTGCGCAGCTCCGGCTCGGGGGTGCCGTGCTCGACCAGCTCCCACACCCCGCCGTGGGGACCGAGCCGCACCTCCGGTCCCAGCCAGGCGCGGAGGACGTGGCCGTCGAGGAAATGGAAGGCCGCCTTGTCCCAACCGGCGAGGATCTCCGACGGCGGAGCGGCACGGACCTCGCCGACCATCAGCTGGCGGATCGCCGCCAGCGGCAGCAGCGCGCGCTCGCTGTTGGAGTCGACGTTGCGGATCTCCGCCTCGATCACCGGCAGGTCGAAGCCGATGGTGGGGGTGTCGGCCCACAGCACCTCGCCGTCGTTGAAGGTGATGACCACCAGGGGCATGGGGGCAAGCCTACCCCCTGCCTCTCGTCACCGGAAGGTGACGATCAGCCGGCCGGGCTCGCCGTACGATCGCGGCGAGAGGTAATCGCATGACCACACGTTCGGTCTCGCGGGTGTGGATGGGGCGCCTGCTGCGGGCGATCACGGCGCTGGCGCTGGCGCTGAGCGCCGCGGTCGCGGCGGGCGTGTCCGCCGCCGCCATCCCCGCAACCGGCCGCCCCCCCGTGCTCGCCGACGACCCGCCCCGGGCCACGCCCGCTCCGACCGCGACCCCGCGGCCGGACCGGCAGGACGGCGTGCCCACCTGCCCGTCGCCCCCGGTGCGCAGCGCCACCACCGGCAGCGCCCATCGCCGCTCCCCGGCCCCGGTGATCACGCCCTGCCCGGTGTCCACGCCCGCACCCACCCTGGTGGCGACCCGCCCGCCCCTACCGGTCGCGCCGCTCACCGCCGCGCCCTCCGGGCCCGCCCGGCCCCGTCCCACGGTCGCCCCCGACCCGGTCCCGGTGGCGGCCGCGGCGCCGCGCCCGCAGCTCCCCCAGGCGCTCCCGGTGCCGGCGCCGCTCTGGCTGACCCCGTCGCTGGTGCCGGTGCCCCAGAGCTACGCCGTCCAGCTCGCGCCGACGTCCGTCCTCGTCCTCGGCTTCGGCTCGGTGGCGCTCGCCAGCGCGGCGATGACCCTGCGCCTGCTTCGCAGGGGGCGCTGAGGTGCGGCGTCCCGAGCTGCTCCGGCGCGCCTCCTTCTTCACCCTGTTCCCCCTGGTGGTGGGCGTCTTCGCCCTCTTCATCGCCTCGGTGTCGGCCTACGTGCCCTTCCAGCAGGCGCGCCGCATCGCCAACGAGGTGGCCACCGGCCGCGCCGGCGACAAGGCCTCGGTGGGCGCGAACCTGCTCCACGAGCAGCAGCGGTCGCTGGTGGGCTTCGCCCGCGCCACCTCGCTCCAGCTCGGCGAGACCGGCGACAGCCCCGCCGACGTCGCCGCGCTCGGCACCTTCGTCGCCCGTCTCTCCCGCGAGCTGGAGCCGGCGACGGGGGGCCCGGGCACCCCGGTCAGCTCCGCGCCCGCCCAGGGCTGCCGCGCCTCGGCGGCGTCGCTGCCCGCCATCCCGGAGGCCTGCGGCGCCGGTGTCCTCATCGTCACCCGCACCGTGAACGGGCTCCCCGCCGCCGCCCTGGTGGCCCGCGCCGGGGCGCTGCTCGGCGACGGCGAGGCGCTGGCGCGCTGGCTCTCGCGCCAGGCGGTGGCGCCTCCCCCCTTCGCCGGCAACCCCGGCGACGGCGTGCCCTGGATGTTCGCCACCTACCCGGTGCGCACCCCCGCGGGGATCCCCACCGGGCTCACCGTGGTCGTCGCCCAGCCGAACATCGTCGACGACCTCGCCCTCGAGCTGCGCAGCGCCGGCACCGACCAGCCCCAGGTGGCGATCGTCCGCGACAACCGCTACGTGGTCGCCGGGCGCGTCGCCGGCCGGCTGGTGCGTGCCGGCGACCCGCTGCCCGCGGAGCTCTCCCGGGGGGTCTCGCTCCCCGGCGCGCAGACCGTCGACCTCGACGGCGGCCGTTTCGCGGTGGCGGCCTCGCTGCTCGGCGACGGCAACCGGCTGCTGCTGCTCAGCCCGGTGGTGCTCGATCCCGGGGCGCTGATCACCCCCGGGCTGGTGATCAGCTGGGTGTCGATCGTGATCATCCTCCTGCTGGTCACCGGCCACTTCTTCACCCGCCACTGGCAGATGCTCAAGGGCGCCGAGGCCCGCGCCGCGGTGGCCAGCCACCTCGACGCGCCGCGGCCGCTGCAGGAGCGGCTGGAGGCGGTCTGCCGGCAGCTGATCGCCACCACCCGCGCGGCCTCGGCGATGGTGGTGATCGACGGCGGCGATCTGCCCGGTCCGTACGTCTGCCACGTCGGGCTCGACCGTCCCGACGCCCGGCGGCTGCTCGGCGACGGTCCCGTCGGCGAGGTCGCGGCGCTGCGTCTGCGGAACACCGTGGAACGGGTGGCCCCGGCGGAGAGCGAGGAGGCCCGCTGCGGGATGCGACGGCTCTGCGCCGCGCCCCTGCTCATGGGCAGCGGGCTCCGCGGGGTGGTGGCCATCGCCGACCGTCCCCGCGGCTTCATCGACGCCGACCGGGTGCAGCTCGCCGACGCCGCCGAGCGGCTGGCGCTCGCGGTCGAGCGCGATCGCATCCTCTCGGTGCGCACCATGGAGGCGAGCACAGACCCGCTCACCGGGCTGCCGAACCGGCGCTCGCTGGTCGAGCACCTGGAGCGGCAGCTGGCGATCGCCGAGCGGGCCAACGCGCCGCTGTCGGTGCTGATGCTCGACCTCGACCGGCTCAAGCAGATCAACGACACCCACGGCCACGCCGCCGGCGACGAGGCGCTCCGGGCCTTCGCCCGCACCCTCTCGTCGACGATCCGCCGCTCCGATCTCGCCGCCCGCCTCTCCGGCGACGAGTTTGTGATCGTCATGGCCAATACCCGTGGACGCGACGCCCGGGACGTGGCCGAGAAGATCCGGGTCGCGGTGATCGCGGTGGAGGTGCCGGTGGGAGCCGCGCGGACCCCGATCCGGCTGGGGGTCAGCATCGGTGGTGTCGCCTTCCCCGAGGTCCGCGGCGGTGGCGCCGAGCGGTTGCTGGAGCGCGCCGACGCCGCCCTCTACGAGGCCAAGCGCGAGGGCCGCAACCGGGTTCGCTTCACTCGGGGACGGATCAACGCGGCCTGAGCCGTGAGACTATTCCGTCCCATGCCCGAGAGCCGCGTCGATCTCCGCAGCGACACCTTCACCGTCCCCGACCGGGCGATGCGACGGGCGATGGCGGAGGCGGAGGTCGGCGACGACGTCTGGGGCGAGGACCCGACCGTGCGCCGCCTCGAGGAGACCATCGCGGCGATGCTCGGCAAGGCCGCCGCCCTGTACGTCCCCAGTGGCACGATGGCCAACCTCTGCGCGGTGGCGGCGCAGACCCGCCCCGGTGACGAGGTGATCAGCGACGCCGAGGCCCACCTGGTCGTGTACGAGGTGGCGGGCGCGGCGGTGGTCGCCGGAGTGCAGCTGCGCACCGTCGTCGCCTCCGGCGGGGTGCCCACCTCGGCGATGGTGGAGGCCGCGGTGCGCCTCCCCAACATCCATCACCCGCGCTCGCGTCTGCTCACCCTGGAGAACACCCACAACCGTCGGGGCGGGCTCGCCGTCCACGCCTCCGCGGTCGCCGAGGCGGCGGAGGCGGCCCACCGCCACGGGATGGCGGTGCACTGCGACGGGGCGCGCATCTTCAATGCCGCGATCGCCCTCGACTGCCCGGCGGCGACCCTGGTGGAGCACTGCGACAGCGTCTCGGTCTGCTTCAGCAAGGGGCTGGGCGCACCGGTGGGCTCGGCGCTGACCGGCGCGGTCGAGACCGTCGACGAGGCCCGGCGCTGGCGCAAGCGACTCGGCGGAGGGATGCGCCAGGCGGGGATCATCGCCGCCGCCGCACTCCATGCGCTCGAGCACAACGTCGACCGGCTCGCCGAGGACCACGCGCACGCCCGCCTGCTCGTCGACCTGCTCAGCGACGCCCCCGGGGTGCGGGTGGTGCGCCCGGCGGTGCCGACGAACATCGTCCTGCTCGAGACCGCGGCCCCGGCGGTCGAGGTGGCGGAGCGGGCCGCCACCCAGGGGGTGCTCGCCTCGGTGATGGACCGTCACCTGCTCCGCTGCATGACCTATCTCGGCGTCGACGCCGGAGCGGTGCGCCGTGCCGGCAGGGTGCTGCGGACGGTGCTGCGCGACTGCGCCGCCGCACCTCCGCGCCCCGCGGGGTAGCCCGCGCCGCTCCGGGGGATCACACGACAGCAGCCCCCGCCCTCGATGGGCGGGGGCTGCTCGGTCCCCGAGGGTCTCAGGGCCTCAGGAGGTCGTGCTGGGTGCCGCCGGCGCCGCGGGCAGCGGAGCCGCCGCCGTGGTGCTGCTGCGACGGGTGCCCCGGCGGGTGGTGGCGCGCTTCGGCGCGGTGCTCGCCGCGGTGGCGGTGGCCGCAGCGCGGCGGGTGCCGGTGCGGCGCGTGGTCGTCGCCGGCGTGGTGCCCCCGGCCGCGGCGGTCGCGGCGCGGCGGGTGCTGGTGCGACGCGTGGTCGGCTTCGGCGCGGCGGTCGCGGTGGTGGCGGCGCGCCGGGTGCTGGTGCGACGGGTGGCCGCCGGCTTCGCCGCCGCGGTGGTGGCGGTGCGGCGGGTGCCGGTCGCCCGGGTGCCGGCGGCGCGAGTGCCGCTGGCGCGGGTGCCGGTCGCGCGAGTGGAGGTGGTGCGGGTGCCGGTGGCGCGGGCGCCGGTGGCGCGGGTGCCGGTGGCACGGGTGCCGGTGGCGCGGGTGCCGGTGGCGCGGGTGCCGGTGGCACGAGCGGTGGTCGTCCGCCGCGTGGTGCCCGCGGTCGCGCGGCGCGCCGTCGTCGCGGTGGCGCGGCGTGCAGTGGTGGCGGTGGTGCCGGTGCCGCGGCGCACCGCGCCACCGACCTTCTCCACGGCCTTGCGGATCTCGCTCTCGAGCCGCTGCACCGACTTCTCGAGTGCGGCAAGACGCTTGTCGAGATCGGAGATGGGAAGTGCCTTCACCAGACCCTGGACCGCCTTCACCAGATCACCCCCGGGGGCGCTTCTGCGGGTGGTCCCGGTCACGCGCTTCACAGTCCGCGTGACGGTTGCGGGTACCCCCGTCGTCCGTCTAGTCCTCGCCATGTTTGCTGGGCCTCCGATGGTGCGATCGTCGGGCGATCGCCACGGTTCGCGTATCTGACAGGACGTGGAGAAAACACGCTGCCCTGTGCAGTTCGCGCATAGCATGGTCGATGTACACAGCAATGTCAAACGAGGGTGCTCCCGACCGCCGGCGTCGGCGCCGCCGCGACTGCGCACACCGTCGCCGCGACGACTGGTCGGCGGTCTCCGGGGTGTGCCTGTGCGCGCCGGCGAGGGTGGCGACGGTGCACACCGCGAGCACAGCGGCGACCGCGCGCCGGGGATCGCGGGGCGGGGCGCACGGGGTCGCTCCGCGCTGCGACAGCGGGTGGGATGGGCGTACGGCCATCGCCTCCCGTATAGTCGGCGCGATCGGGGGAGGCCCAAATAGAGGAGTGCGGGCGCTGGAAACGCACGTCATCAAGAAGTACGCCAACCGAAAGCTCTACGACACCCACTCACGCCGCTACGTGACCCTGGAGGTGATCGCCGAGCTGCTGCGCGAGGGCCACGACGTCCGGGTGGTCGATCGCACCAGTGGTGAGGACATCACCGCGGTGACCCTGAGCCAGATCCTGCTCGACCTCGAGCGGCAGCGTCGCGGGCCGCAGCCCGAGCCCCTGCTCGTCGACACGGTGCGCGAGCGGGGCGAGCAGCTCATCGCCATGGTGCGCGCCTCGCTGGCGCTGCCGCGCGAGCTCCGGCAGCGCGCCACCGACAGCCTGGCGAGCACCACCCAGCATCTCGAGAGCCGCGTCGACGACGTCGTCACCACCGGTCTGCACAACCTCAACATCGCCACCGCCGAGGAGGTCGAGGCGCTGGGACGGCGGGTGGAGGCGCTGGCCGCGCGCGTCGACGCGCTCGCCGCCGCCCTCGCCGAGACGTCGCCGCGCACGCCGCCCGGCGGTCGGGACTGAGCGCGATGGCCGGCACCACCTCCGCCTTCGCCGACGCGCAGCGCCGCGTCGACGCGGCCGCCGCCGCGCTCGGGCTCGACGGCGGCATCCGCGCGGTGCTCCGCGAGATCAAGCGCGAGCTCGTCGTCCACTTCCCGGTGGCCTTCGACGACGGCAGCCACGCCGTGTTCACCGGCTTCCGCGTGCAGCACAACATCGTCCGGGGCCCGGCGAAGGGCGGGATCCTCTACACGCCGTGGATCACCATCGACGACATCCGCGCCCTCGCGATGGTGATGACCTGGAAGTCGGCGGTCGTCGACCTCCCCTTCGGCGGTGCCAAGGGCGGGGTGGTGTGCGACCCCCGCGGGCTCAGCATCGCCGAGCTGGAGCGGCTGACCCGCCGCTTCACCACCGAGATCGCGCTCCTCATCGGTCCCGAGAAGGACATTCCCGCCCCCGACATGGGGACGACGCCGCAGATCATGGCCTGGATGATGGACACCATCTCCATGAACGCCGGCTACTCGGTGCCCGCCGCGGTCACCGGCAAACCGATCGACATCGGCGGCACGGCGGGCCGCGACTCGGCGATCGCCCGCGGGCTGACGATGGTCACGCTGTGGTCACTCCAGGAGCTCGGCATCGACCCGGTGGGCGCGTCGGTGGCGCTCCAGGGCTTCGGGCACGTGGGTGCGGAGTGCGCGCTGAGCCTCGCCGAGGCGGGGCTGAGGGTGGTCGCGGCCAGCGACAGTCGCGGCGGCGTGCACCGCCCCGAGGGCCTCGACGTGCCCGCGCTCGCCGCCCACGCGCGCGACGGCGGCAGCGTCGCCGCGAGCGGCGCGGGCGAGGTCATCGGCCCCGCCGACGTGCTCGAGCTCGACGTCGACGTGCTCGTCCCCGCCGCGGTGCAGGCGCAGATCCACGCCGGCAACGCCGGACGGGTGCGCGCCCGCCTGATCGCGGAGGGCGCCAACGCCGCCATCACCCCCGACGCCGACCCGGTGCTCGACGCCGCCGGCATCGTGGTCATCCCCGACATCCTCGCCAGCGCCGGCGGCGTGGTGGTCTCGTACTTCGAGTGGGTGCAGGATCTGCAGGCGCTCTTCTGGGAGGAGCGCGAGGTGATGCGCCGCCTCGAGGACGTGATGCGCCGCGCCTACGACCACGTCGGCCGCACCGCCGCCGAGCACGGCATCAGTCTCCGCGACGCCGCCTACCGCGTCGCCGTCGACCGCGTCGCCAGAGCCACCGAGGTCCGGGGCATCTATCCGTAGGCGAAGCCGCAGCTATGCCGGGGTCAGAGAACCCCCCACCGGCCGGTAGTCGAACCGATACCCCACACCGGGCACGGCGTGGACGTAGGTCGGGTGCTCGTTGTTCGGCTCGATCTTGCGGCGCAGCCGGTAGACGTGGGCGTCGACGCTCCGGGCGTCGAGCTCGGCGCCCTGGCCCCACACCTGCTGGATCATCTCGGCGCGGGAGACGACCCGGCCGGGGCGGGTGGCGAGCAGTGCGAGCAGGTTGAACTCGGTCGGGGTGAGTCCCACCGCCTCGCCGTCGCGCAGCACCTCGTGGCGGCCGAAGTCGATCACCAGGCCGGGGAACTTCAGGCGGCCGGGGCGCACCTGGGCGGCGCTGCGACGCTGGCGGCGCAGCTGGGCGCCGATTCGGGCAGCGAGCTCGCGCAGCTCGAAGGGCTTGGTGACGTAGTCGTCGGCGCCGATCTCGAGACCGACCACGACGTCGACGACGTCGTGGTTCGCCGACACCATGAGGATGGGCACCTCGATCCCGGCGGCGCGAATGCGACGGCAGACGTCGAGGCCGGTCAGGCGGGGCAGGTTGAGATCCAGGACGATGAGGTCGGCGTCCGACTGCTCGGCGAGACGCAGTCCTTCGAAGCCGTCGGTGGCCACCTGGACGGTGAAGCCGTGCTCGCGGCCGAGCATGGTCAGCATCGTGCCCATGGTGGGGTCGTCGTCGATGACCAGGATGGTGGTCTCGCCGGCAGGTGCCTGATCGGTCGGGTCTTGGCTGCTGAGAAGGTCCAGGGTGGGAGTGGAGGTGAGGCGGTCCATCAAGGCAAAGTGTGCAAATTGATCTATCGCAACGCTGTACAGAAGCCTGCCACGGGGTGGTTACAGGACCCGATTCGATCTGAGACGCCGAACTCGAAGGGGGTGTGGAGAGGGCGCTGGTACCATCGGCGGATCACCGCCGAGGGGAGACAGATGCGCCGTCAGCGGGTCCTCATCACCGGGATCAGTCGCTTCTGGGGCTACGAGCTCGCCCAGCGGCTCGAGGCCGACCCCATGGTCGAGCAGATCGTGGGCATCGACGTCCGCGAGCCCGCCCACGACCTCGCCCGCACCGACTTCATCCGCGCCGACCTCCGCCACAGCCTGGTCGGCAAGCTGGTGCGCGCCCTCGGCATCGACACCGTGGTCCACACCAACCTGATCGTCGACCCGCGGCGCACCACCGCCCGGGTGGCGCACGAGACCAACGTGATCGGCAGCATGAACCTGCTGGCGGCGTGCAGCGGCGCCGACAGCCCGGTCCGCAAGCTGCTGGTGAAGTCGAGCACCGCGATCTACGGGAGCGAGCCCGACGACCCCTCGGTGTGGACCGAGGACATGACCCGGCGGACCCCGCCGCAGGACGCCTTCAGCCGCGACATCGTCGAGGTCGAGTTGTACGTCCGCGACTTCGCGCTCCGGCAGCCGGGGGCGACGGTGACCGTGCTCCGCTTCACCAACGTTCTCGGCCCGCTGCTGCAGACCCCCTTCCAGGCCTACTTCGGCCTCCCCGCGGTGCCCACCGTGCTCGGCTTCGACCCCAGGCTGCAGTTCCTCCACGAGGAGGATGCGGTCGAGGCCCTCCACCGGGCCACCGTCGAGAGCCACCCCGGCGCCTACAACGTCTCCGGACCCGGGGTGGTGATCCTCTCCCAGGCGGCGAGGATCCTCGGCCGCCGCTGCCTCCCCGTCATCCCCCCGGTGGGCGGGAGCCTGGCGGCGCTGGCACTGCGGCGGATGGGCCTGCTCGACTGGCCTCCCCACCTGCTCCGCCTCATCCAGTACGGCCGCGTCGTCGACATCGCCAGGCTGCGCGAGAGCTTCGGCTGGGAGCCGCGGCGGGGCAGCTGCGAGGTCCTCCACGACTACGCCCGCGGCCGCCACGGGGACACGGTCGCGGCGGCGGTGAGCGGCGGCGAGCCCGACCCGCCGGGACCGGGCCGGCCGCGGCTGGTGGAGGGCGTGCTGCGCGGCTGACCGCGGTCGGGCGTCCGGCCCCGTCACGAAACGGTGGCGGCTGGTTGTCGGCCCGTGACCGCGGTGTACCTTGGACGCGATGGCGACCGAGAGGAAGGGTTGGCCCGGCATGCGTGAGCAGCTCGCCGCCGACTACCAGGAGATCGGCGAGCTCGCCCGCGTGGTGGTCGAGGACGTGCCCACCCCGTGGCGGCTGCGACGCGCGCGGCTGCGCGGGCTGCTGTTCGCGGCGGCCACCCCCCTGCTGGTCGCCGGCTGGTGGCTGCACCGGCGCCTGCCCCGCCCCCGGCTGGGCCGGCCGCAGCCGCGCCACCTGCTCTCGCTCGGCGGGGTCGCGCTCATCGCCACCGGCATCGGCATCGTGGTGGTCCCGCTGCTCGGGGTGCAGAACCGCGGCAAGGCGGACGACAACGCCCTGGCGCAGTGGAACAAGGGCGGGTCGCAGGCGCTGGTGGGCGGACTGCCCGACACCGCCGACGCCGCCGCCGTGGGCACCTGCGGCAACTCCAGCCCGGCCGAGTCCTACGCGCTGGTCAGTTTCCCGAGCCTGAAGCAGTACGGCTACTCCGGGGTCGCCGGCGACGGCAGCTGGGACCTGCTGCTGCAGCGCTCGATGGTCCACTACCACGGCTCCGCGGCCCCCGGCGAGGTGGGCAACGACATCATCGCCTTCCACCGCGAGCCCCATTTCCAGAACATCGACCAGCTCCACCCCGGTGACCCCATCGAGGTCCAGGACCGCAACTGCCGGGTCTGGCACTACCGGGTGACGGCGAGCCAGGTGCTCGCCCCCGACAGGGTCACCCAGCTGGGGCCGACCGACGACGCCGAGCTCACCCTGGTGACCTGCACCCCGTGGTTCCAGGACTACGACCGGATCGTCTGGCGCGCGGTGCTCACCGACAAGCCGACCACCACCCCGGCCACGCCCGCGCCGACCGCGGCCTCGGTTCCGTTCCCGGTGGTCACCCCGACCCCGACCCCGGCGCCCACCCCGGCGCCGTCGGCCTCGCCCACCCCGAGGCCGTCGCCGTCGCCGTCACCGACCCCGAAGCCGTCGCCGAAGCCGGCCCCGACTCCGCCTCCGGCTCCGACCCCGACACCCACCCCGACGCCGCCGCCGGGGCCGCCGACGACGCCACTGCCGACTCCGACCCCGGCGCCGACGCCGACGCCGTTCCCCCCGACGCCGCCGCCGACCCCGGATCCGACGCCCACGCCGAAGCCGTCGCCCACCCCCTGAGCACCACCACATCTGGTGGGTGCGAGGGCCAGCGGGCACAACATGGGGTGCGGTCGCCGACCCTCGGGCGGCTTGTCTGGTATGCTCTGTGGCCACCTGGATGGCCATGACGAAGTGCAGCGCATGCCCCTGCCGGTGACGACGTCGCCGGCTCCTCGGGGAGATGAGCGCCCAGCGCAGCCCACCGCCGCGCTGGGCGCTCGTCGCATTCCCGAGACCCGGGAGCGCGCGGGCGGGTTCGTCGCACGGGGGGTCTCATGGAGTTCGAGCTAGGACGAGGGAAGCGGGCACGGCGCGCCTACGGCTTCGACGAGGTGGCGCTGGTTCCCGGCACGGTGACCATCAACCCGGCAGAGATCGACGTCTCGTTCCAGCTCGACGGCTCGACCTTCGACCTCCCCATCCTGGCGGCCGCCATGGACGGTGTGGTCGACACCCGCTTCGCGGTCACCATGGGGCGCCTCGGCGGGCTCGCGGTGCTCAACCTCGACGGGCTGCAGACCCGGTACGAGGATCCCACCGAGGTCCTGCAGGAGATCGCCGACACCCCACCGGACCGGATCAACCTCCTCCTCCAGCGGCTCTACACCGCGCCGGTGCAGGACGGGCTGATCGGCCAGCGGATCGAGCAGATCAAGCACGGCGGGGTGCGCTGCGCGGTCTCCTCGATCCCCAACCACGCCGAGCGGCGGGGGCCGCTGGTGCAGGAGGCCGGCGCCGACGTCCTGGTCGTGCAGGGCACGGTTCTCACCGCCCGGCACGTCAGCAGGTCGTACCGCCAGCTCTCCTTCCGCGAGCTCACCCAGGCGCTCGACATCCCGGTGGTGGTCGGCAACTGCGTCGACTACGCGACCGCGCTCGAGCTGATGGACACGGGGATCAGAGGGCTGCTGGTGGGGGTCGGCCCCGGCGCCGCCTGCACCACCCGCGCGGTGCTGGGTGTGGGTGTGCCCCAGGTGACCGCCACCAGCGACTGCGCGGCCGCCCGTGACGACCACCTGCGGCGCAGCGGCGAGCGGGTGGCGATCATCACCGACGGCGGCATGCGCATCGGCGGCGACATCACCAAGGCGTTCGCGAGCGGCGCCGACGCGGTGATGATCGGCTCGATCTTCGCCGCCACCGAGGAGGCGGCGGGCCACGGCAACCACTGGGGCATGGCCACCCCCGATCCCAACCTGCCCCGGGGCACGCGCATCCGCACCGGCATCAAGGGAGCCCTCCAGGAGGTGCTCTTCGGGCCGGCGCACGTCGACGACGGCAGCATGAACCTGGTCGGCGCGCTGAAGAGCGCGATGGGGGTCTGCGGAGCCCGCAACATCCGCGAATTCCAGGACACCGAGATGGTGATCGCCCCGTCGATCAAGACCGAGGGGAAGACCGAGCAGCGCGCCCAGCGCGTGGGCATGGGCGCCTGATGACCGTGGTCGCCGGGGGCAGCGGTCTCGCCGCCCTCGAGCCGGTGGCCGCCGCGCACGACACCGTGCTGGTGCTCGACTTCGGCTCCCAGTACAGCCAGCTCATCGCCCGCCGGGTGCGCGAGGCGAAGGTGTACTGCGAGCTGCTGCCGGGGACGGTGAGCGCCGAGGAGGTGCGCCGCCGCACGCCGCGCGGCCTCATCTTCAGCGGCGGCCCGGCGTCGGTGTACGAGCCCGGCGCACCCCGTCCCGACCCCGCCATCTACGACCTCGGGCTGCCCATCCTCGGCATCTGCTACGGCATGCAGCTGCTCGCCCAGGACCTCGGCGGCTCCGTCGAGCCGGCGACCCGGCGCGAGTACGGGCTCGCGTCCCTGGTGGTCGACGAGGTCGGCGGGCTCTTCGAGCGGCTGCCCCCGGAGCTGCCGGTGTGGATGTCCCACGGCGACGTCATCACCCAGCTGCCGCCCGGCTTCCGGGCCGTCGCCCACTCCCTGAACTCGCCCTGCGCGGCGATGGCGGGGCCGGCGGGACGGCTGGGCATCCAGTTCCATCCCGAGGTGGTGCACACCCCGCTCGGCCGCGAGGTGCTGCGCAACTTCCTCTACCGGGTCTGCGGCTGCAGCGGCACCTGGGAGCCGTCGTCGTTCATCGAGATGGCGGTCTCCGACGTGCGCTCGCGCGTGGGCGACGGCCGGGTGCTCTGTGCGCTCAGCGGCGGCGTCGATTCCGCGGTGGCGGCGACGCTGGTGCACCGGGCGATCGGCGACCAGCTGGTCTGCGTCTTCGTCGACAACGGCCTGCTCCGCCGCGCCGAGGCCGACCGGGTGATCGACGTGATGTCGCGCCAGCGGCACATCGACCTCGTCCACGTCGACGCCACCGACAGGTTCCTCGGCGCGCTCGCCGGGGTGGTCGACCCCGAGGAGAAGCGCAGGGCGATCGGCCGCACCTTCATCGAGGTCTTCGAGCAGGAGGCGCGCCGGCTCGGCCAGGTCGACTTCCTCGCCCAGGGCACGCTCTACCCGGACGTCATCGAGTCCACCGCTCGGGACACCCACGGCGCGCGGACGATCAAGACCCACCACAACGTCGGCGGCCTCCCCAAGGATCTCCGCTTCGAGCTGGTCGAGCCGCTCCGCTACCTCTTCAAGGACGAGGTGCGCCGGGTGGGGCTCGCCCTCGGCCTCCCCGAGGACCTGGTCTGGCGGCAGCCGTTCCCCGGCCCCGGGCTGGCGATCCGGATCATCGGCGAGGTCACCCGCGAGCGGCTCGAGACCCTCCGCGCCGCCGACTGGATCGTCATCGACGAGATCAAGCGCAGCGGCCTGTACCGCGAGGTCTGGCAGTCGTTCGCGATCCTGACGCCGATCTCCTCGGTGGGGGTGATGGGCGACGGGCGCACCTACGCCAACGTCGTCGCCATCCGGATCGTGACCAGCGACGACGGCATGACCGCCGACTGGGCGAAGGTGCCCTACGACGTCCTGGGCGCGATCTCGCGGCGCATCGTCAACGAGGTGCAGGGCGTGAACCGTGTCGTCTACGACATCAGCAGCAAACCTCCCTCCACCATCGAGTGGGAATGAGGAGACCGCGGCCGTGACCCGAGTGTTGATCGCCGGCTCCGGCGCCCGGGAGCACGCGCTCGCCTGGGGCTGCGCACGGCATCCCGGCACCGAGCTGATCTGCGCGCCGGGAAACGGCGGCACCGCCGGGCTCGCCGACAACGTCGCCGTCGCCGCCGACGACGTCCCCGCGATGGTGCGGCTGGCGGTCGAGCGCGAGGTCGACCTGGTGGTCATCGGTCCCGACGCCGCCATCGCCGCCGGTCTCGCCGACGGCTGCGCCGAGCGTGGCATCGCGGTCTTCGGCCCCACCCGGGCGGCGGGGCGGGTGGAGTCGTCGAAGGAGTTCTCCAAGCGCCTGGCCGATGCCGCGGGCATCCCCACCGCCGCCTGGCAGGCCGGCGGCGTCGACGACCGTCACCGCCTCCACGGCTACGCCGCCGACCTCGGCAGCTGCGTGGTGAAGGCCGACGGGCTCGCCCTCGGCAAGGGGGTGACCGTCTGCGACGACGCCGGCGCGGCCCGGGCGGCGATCGACGCCTGCCTGCTCGATGGCCGCTTCGGCGAGGCCGGCGCCCGGGTGGTCGTCGAGGAGCGGATGAGCGGCCGCGAGCTGAGCGTCTTCGCGCTCAGCGACGGCGACTCGGTGCGGGCGCTGGCTCCCGCCTGCGACTACAAGCGCATCCACGACGGCGACCGGGGGCCCAACACCGGCGGCATGGGCGCCTACGCGCCGCCCGCCGGGCTCGACCCCGGCTCCACCCTCGACGACGCCCTGCGGCGCTTCGTGGAGCCCTGTGTGGCGGCGCTGCGCGCCCGGGGCACGCCCTTCCGCGGCTGCCTCTACGCCGGGCTCATGCTCACCGACGCGGGCCCGCGGCTGGTCGAGTTCAACGCCCGCCTCGGCGACCCCGAGACCCAGGTGGTGCTGCCGCTCCTCGGCGAGGACCTGCTCGACCTGCTCACCGCCTGCGCCCGCGGCGGGCTCGAGGGGGGCACGGCGCGGGCCCTTCCCGGCGCCGCCGTGGGCGTGGTCGCCGCCGCCGCCGGGTACCCGGGCAGGGTCCGCGGCGGCGACGCGATCACCGGCCTCGGGGCGCTCGACGGCGACGCCCTCCTCTTCCATGCCGGGACCCGCCGCGATCCCGACGGCACCGTGCGCACCGCCGGCGGCCGGGTGCTCACCGTGGTCGCGCGCGGCGACACCCTCGCGGCCGCGCGCGACCGCGCCTACGCCAACCTCGGGCGGGTGGGCTTCGAGGGGATGCAGCACCGCGGTGACATCGCCGATCCCGCCGGTGCCCAGGCGGCCGCGGCGCACGGGGCGGCGCGGCGGTGAGCGGCGCCCCGGTGCGGGTCGGCATCGTGATGGGGAGCGAGAGCGACGCGGCGGCGATGAAGCGCTGCGCGGAGGTGCTCGACGACTACGGCGTCGGCCACGAGACCGCGGTGATCTCGGCCCACCGCGCCCTCGACGTGCTCCAGCGCTACGCCGCCGCCGCCCCGGAGCGCGGGCTGCGGGTGCTCGTCGCCGGGGCCGGCGCCGCCGCGGCGCTGCCCGGCGTGCTCGCCGCCCTCACCCACCTGCCGGTGATCGGCGTTCCCCTCACCGGGACACCGCTGAACGGCTTCGACGCGCTGCTGAGCATCGTGCAGATGCCGCCGGGCGTCCCCGTCGCCACCGTCGCCGTGGGGGAGATGGGGGCCCGCAACGCCGGTCACCTGGCGGCCCGCATCCTCGCCCTCGGCGACCCCGCCGTGGCCGGGGCGGTGGAGCGGGTGCGCGCCGCGATGCGCGGCAGGGTGCGCCTCCCCGAGGGATTCGAGGCCGGCGGCCAGTAGAGGGAGGCCGGCGGGTGGAGACCCCGGTCGGGTCTCCACCGCAGGCGGCTGTCCGAGACGTGCAGGGCCGGCCTCTAGCCGACCGGGCGCAGGCGGCCTCCCCGGCCGCGCAGCTCGCGGGCGGGCAGGTCCACATCGTCGTCGTCGACGTCGATGGTCACCGCCGACGGGCCCTGGCCGGCGAGCGCGGCAACCGGGTCGGAGGTCAGGTCGGCGTCGGCGTCGATGCCGGCGGTGCGGCGGATCACGTACGGGGGCCGCTGCCCCACCTCGTGGTAGATGCGGGTGAGCAGCTCACCGAGCAGTCCCATGGAGAGGAACTGCACCCCGAGGATGACCAGGAGCACGCTGAGGATCATCAGCGGCCGCTCCGCCAGGCCCACCCCGGCCACCGCCTTCTCGATGAGCAGACCGGCGATCGAGCAGAAGCCGAGCACGAAGCTCATCAGCCCGAGCAGCCCGAAGAACTGCATCGGGCGGGACAGGTACTTCAGCAGGAACTTGACGGTCAGCAGGTCGAGGATCACCCGCACGGTGCGCGAGATCCCGTACTTGCTGGTGCCGCGGGTGCGGGGGCGGTGGTTGACCGGGATCTCCACCACCCGGGCGCCGACCAGGCCGGCGAGGGCGGGGATGAACCGGTGCAGCTCGCCGTAGAGGTGGAGGTGCTGGACCACGTCGGCGTGGTACGCCTTGAGGGTGCAGCCGTAGTCGTGGAGCTCGGTGCGGGTGATCCGGCTGATGAGGCGGTTGGCCATCATCGAGGGGATCTTGCGCATGACCAGCTTGTCCTTGCGGTCCTTGCGCCAGCCGCTGACCACGTCGTAGCCCTCGTCCATCTTGGCGAGGAGACGGGGGAGGTCGTGGGGGTCGTTCTGCTGGTCGCCGTCCATCAGCACCACCGCCCGGCCGCGGGCGTGGCGGAAGCCGGCGCTGATCGCGGCGGTCTGGCCGAAGTTGCGGCGGAACTGGATGACCCGGACCCGGGGGTCGCGGGCGTGCCAGGCCATCGCCATCGCCCCGGTGGCGTCGGGGCTGCCGTCGTCGACGAGGATGACCTCGGCCGACTGGGGCATGGTGTCGAGCACCTCGAGGAGCTCGGAGACGGCGTAATCGACGTTCTCCTCCTCCTTGTAGAGGGGGACGACCACGCTCAGGTCGACGCTGTGCAGCGCGATCGGTGCAGAGCCATGCTCCGGGGTTTCGTCCCAGGCGCGGCTGGCGGAGAAATCCATCCCTTCCTTCCTTGCGGTCACGCCGCGACACCGTCCATCCCGAGTATGGCATCCCGCGCCGCCACACCCACGTAAGAGTCGAAGAAGAAACGCGCTCAGGCGCCCATGTCTTGCACCCGCAGGCTGCGGCAGCCCTCGGTCCACACGGCGCGGTGCTCGGCGGTCACCGCGAACGCCTCGTAGCCTGGGATCCCGGCGATCCAGGAGGCCCCGTCGCCGCCCATCACGAAGGCGGCGGTGGAGTAGGCGTCGGCGAGGGTGAGGCTGGGCCCGACCACGGTCAGGCTCAGCAGCCCGAGGGCCGGCAGGCCGCTGCGGGGGTCGAGGATGTGGGCGCCGCGGTCCACCGACCAGCCCTTGACCACCGCCGAGGGATCGAGCCCGCCGTCGGGACGCCACGCCGCGAAGAGGCCGCCGCTGCACCGGCGCACCTCCTCGCAGATCTGGAGCACCTCGCGGACGTCGGGGTGGGCGGCCCCGGGCGCGAGCTCGCCGCGGCCGATCCGGCTGATCTCGCTCCCGGCCCGGTAGGTGCTGAAGCGGGCGTCGACCTGGCGGAGCCAGTCGAAGAACCCGTCGAGGGCGGCCTCCGGCACCCCCGGGTCGCGGAGGTCGACGCCGACGGCGGTGCCCATCACCTGCTCGACGCGGACCCGGCGCGCCGTGGCGGGCGGCTCAGGCATGGGCCTGGTCGAGCGCCGCCTGGACCGACTGCGCGTAGGCGTCGCTGGTGGAGGCCGCCCCGGAGATGGTGTCGATCCGGGCGCTCTGCGCGGTCAGCACCTCGTCGTGGAGCATCGGCCCGGCGACCTGGCTGATGTACGCGGAGCGGGAGCGATCGCTGGGCAGCTGCATCGCCTGGGCGTCGCTGATGCGGCCTCCGGAGACCACCACCCGCACCTGGACGTCGCCGTACCGCATGCTCACGTCCTCGCCGGAGTAGCGGCCGTCCCTGAGCTGGCTGCCGGCGGCGGGCGCCGGCGTGGAGGCGGAGGCCGGGGTCGGCTTCCCCGAGGGCGCGGTGGGGAGGCCGGCGACCCGGGTCGCGGTCGTGTCCGGGGTCCGGAAGCTGGCGAGGAGAGCCACCGCGGCGATGGTGCCGAGGACGGCGGTGGCGGCGCGCGCGGGCACGATCACGACGATCCCCGGTTCAGGCCCGAGCCTGGTCGAGGGCGGCCTGCACCGACTGCGCGTAGGCCTGGCTGGTGTAGGTGGCTCCCGAGACCGTGTCGATCTGTGCGCTCTGCGCCTGGAGCACCTCGCTGCGCAGTTGGGTCGCGGCGGTGGCGGCGGCACCGGCCGCGCGGTCGGGGGCGGAGCCGGGGTGGGGATCCGCGGCGTGGCCAGGGCGGCGGGCGCCGGCGCGGCCGCGGTGGGGGCCGTGACCGGCGGCGGTGGCGGCGGCGGCTCGCTCCCCTGCGCCGCCGGCGGCGCGATGGAGGCCGGCGTGCTCAGCGCGCTCCGGGCCACGCCGGCGGTCCGCTGGGTGGTCTGGTCGGGCGGGCGGAAGCTCGCCAGCAGCACCACCGCGGTGGCGGTGGCCACGAGGGCGGAGAGGGCGCGCCGGGGGATGATCATCGACAGGTCGCTCAGAGCAGCGCGAAGCGCTCGTCGTGGATCTGCTCGTCGGCGACGCCGAGCCGGCCCAGGGCGTCGCGGACCCCGCGGATCATCCCGGCGGGCCCGCAGAGGAAGACGTCGCGCTCGCGCAGGTCGGGCACGAGGCGGCGCAGCGCCCCCTCGCCGAGGGGGTCGTCGCCGAGCTCGGGGGTGCCCCGGCGGCCCACCAGGTAGTGGACGGTGCCGCGGCGGGCCAGCATCAGGCTGTCGATCTCGGCGCGGAAGAGGACGTCCTCCCAGCTGCTGGCGCGGTAGAGGAGGGTCACCGAGCCCCGGCCGCCGAGCTCCTCGAGGAGGGCGCGCAGCGGGGTGATGCCGACGCCGCCGGCGATCAGCAGCACCCCGGGGCGCCGCCGCCGGTGCGCCGTGAGGATGCCGTAGGGTCCCTCGGCCATCACCCGCGTGCCCGGCGCGAGGCGCTGGACCTCGGCGCTGCCGTCGCCCACCGCCTTGACGGTGAGCCGCAGGAAGCGCGCGTTCGGCGCCGCCGAGAGCGAGAAGGGATGCGCCTTCCACCAGCCGTCCCCGGCGAGGAAGCGCCAGCGGAAGAACTGGCCGGCGCGGGCCCGCAGCTGGTCGAGATCGCGCCCGGTGACGTAGATCGACACCACCCCGCTGGCCTCCGGCACCACCTGGGCGATCCGAAGCCGGTGGCGCAGGGCGTGGCGGAGCGGCCGGCCGACCCGGAAGGCGAGCACGCAGCCGGCGACCACCAGGTAGAGCCCGATCCAGTAGACCCGGGCCACCGGGTCGGTGGAGAGGTCGTTCCCCACCGCCAGCTCGTGGCCGAGGCTGAGGGCGATGGCGAGGTAGGCGTAGAGATGGACGAAGTGCCAGGTCTCGTAGCGCATCCGCCGCCGGGCGATCCGGACCGAGGCGACCGCGACCATGACCAGGCAGACGGTCCCGGCCGCCGCCATCAGCATCCACGGGTAGGTGGTGAGCAGGGTCCAGGCCTCGCCGGCGACGCTGCTGCCGTCGCCGAGGGCGTAGCCGACCGTGGTCAGCACCACGTGGCCGCAGATCAGCAGGGTGCAGGAGAAGCCCAGCCACCGGTGCCAGTGGGCGATCCGGTCGGGGCCCGCCAGCTGCTCGACCACCGGGCTGCGCGACATCAGCAGCAGCTGGACGAGCGCGGCGTAGGTGCCCAGCAGCGCGGTGAGCTCCCCCGCCGCGGTGAGGTCCGCCGAGGCGCTGGTCAGGGTGCTCAGGCCGCCGTGCCGGATCCACATGCCCACGATCAGCAGGGCGTTGACGCCGAGCAGCGCGAGCACCTCGCGCCGGTGGGTGCGCCACTCGCGCGGTGGGCGCAGGCGCGAGCCCGGGGGCTGGTGCGGCCTGGCCGGGGGCGTGGTGGGGAGGTCGAGAGCGCTCAGGGGGGTCTCCAGGGGATGATCCGCCGCTCGCACCGTATCGCTCGAACCTTTCAGGAGGCTGACGATTCGGGGGAGGCCGCGCAGGGCGTCCGCACCAGCCGCCTCTCTACAATGACGCCGCTCATGGCCAGTCTCGAACTGGTGGAGACGGCGCTCCGTCATGGTCAGCAGAGCCTTCTGCTCAGCCGTCTTCGCCAACGTCACACCATCCCTGTCGCCGCGCTCCTCGATCGGTGCGGCTTCGCCAGCCTGGACGTCTTCGGCGGCGCGACCTTCGAGGCCGGCATCCGCTTCCTGGGCGAGGACCCGTTCGAGCGTCTGCGCGCCCTGAGGGAGGCCGCCCCGTCGACGCCGCTGCTCGCGCTGGTCCGCGGCCAGGCGCTGGTCGGCCACCGGCAGATGGCCGACGACGTCGTCGACGCCTTCGTCCGGGTGAGCGCCGCGGCCGGCATCGACATCTTCCGCTGCTACAACTCGCTCAACGACGCCCGCAACCTCGAGCGCATCGTCACCGCGGTGCACGCCGCCGGCAGGCGTGCCGAGGGGGCGCTGGTGTACACCGAGTCGCCGGTCCACGACGTCGACCGCTTCATCGCCCTGGGGGCGCGGCTCCGCGACCTCGGCTACGACTCCCTCTGCATCTACGACCCCGCCGGCCTGCTCGGCGCGGGCACCGCCACCGCGCTGGTGCGGGGGCTGATCGCGGAGACCGGCCTCCCCGTCAACGTGCACTCCGCGGCGCTCACCGGCCAGGCGGGGCTCACCTACCTCGCCGCCGCCGAGGCCGGCGCCTCCTCGCTCGACGTCGCCCTCTCGCCGCTCGCCGACGGCTCCTCGCTGCCGGCCACCGAGGGGGTGATCCACGCGCTCGTCGGCACCGCCCAGGAGACCGCCTGCGACCTCGACACCGTCGCCGCCGCCACCGGGATGCTCGAGGAGTCGATGGGCCTCTACCGGGCCCTCGCCGACCCCGCAGCGTGGCGGCTCGACACCTCGGTGCTGCGCACCCAGCTGCCCCCGGCGGCGGTCGACCACCTCCACGCCGAGCTGCGCGATCGCGACGCGATGGGGCGGCTCGCCGAGGTGCAGCTGGAGATCCCCCGGGTGCGCGCCGAGCTCGGCCACCCCCCGCTGATCACCCCCATCGCCCAGATCGTGGCCACCCAGGCGGTCTACAACGTCTTCGACGGCGAGCGCTACGCGACCATCAGCCAGGAGGTCAAGGACTACTGCCTCGGCCTCTACGGCGAGCCTCCGGGCCCGGTCGACCCCGGGGTGCGGCGGGTGGTGAACGGCCGCGAGGAGCCGATCACCTGCCGGCCCGCCGACCTGCTCGAGCCCCAGCTGCCGGGGCTGCGCCACGAGACCGAGCGCGACGGCATCCCCATCCACGACGACGGCGACCTGGTCGCCTACGCCCTCTTCCCCGCGGAGATGGCGGCGCTGCTCCGCGGCGAGGCGGTGGCCGAGCTGCTCGGCGACGAGCCCGAGCCCAAGCCTGAGGACGCCGCCCCGGTCGCGGCGAACCCCGCCGAGGAGCCCTCCTCGGAGGCCGCGCCAGCGCCCCCACCGGCGCCGCCGGTCGAGGTCCGCCAGCTCACCGTCGAGGTCGACGGCGAGCAGTACACGGTGCGGGTCACCGCCCCCGCGGGCACCTTCGGCGGAGGCGGCGGCGCCGCCCTCGACGGCGTCGCCGCGGGCGGCGGCCGCCCGGTCGTCCGCGAGGGCACGGTGCTGGCGCCGATGCAGGGCCTGATCCTGCGCGTCCCCGTCGCCGTCGGCGACAGCGTTGCCCTCGGTGATGTGGTCGCCGTGCTCGAGGCGATGAAGATGCAGAACGACGTCACCGCCACCCGTGCCGGCGTGGTCCGCGAGGTCTACGTCACCGAGGGCACGGTGGTCTCGCCCCAGGACCCCATCGTCCACGTCGAGTGATGTTCGACACCGTCCTCGTCGCCAACCGCGGCGAGATCGCGCTGCGGGTGATCCGCGCCTGCCGCGACCTCGGGGTGCGGAGCATCGCGGTGCACAGCGAGCCCGACGCCGGCGCCGCCTTCGCGCGGCTCGCCGACGAGGCCGTCGAGATCGGCCCGGCGGCGCCGGCGCAGTCGTACCTGCGCATCGACAGGATCGTCGAGGCGGCCCAGCGCACCGGCGCTCAGGCGATCCACCCCGGCTACGGCTTCCTCAGCGAGAACCAGGGGTTCGCGCGGGCCTGCGCCGAGGCCGGCATCGTCTTCGTGGGCCCGCCGCCCGAGGCGATGGCGGCGATGGGCGAGAAGGTGCCCGCCCGCGAGCGCATGGAGGCCGCCGGGGTGCCGGTGGTGCCCGGCTCGGGGGCGCTGCGGGACGTCGAGGAGGCGCTGGCGGCGGCCGGCCGGGTCGGCTACCCGGTGCTGATCAAGGCGAGCGCCGGCGGCGGCGGCATCGGCATGCGCGTGGCCCGCGACGAGCCCGAGCTGCGCGCCGGTCTGGAGGCGGCGAGGAGCACCGCCGAGCGCGCCTTCGGCGACGCCACCGTCTTCCTCGAGCGCTACGTCGAGGAGCCGCGCCACATCGAGATCCAGGTCCTCGCCGACGCCCACGGGAACATCGTCCACCTCGGCGAGCGCGAGTGCAGCATCCAGCGCCGCCACCAGAAGGTGCTCGAGGAGTCGCCCTCTCCGGTCATCGACGCCGAGCAGCGCGCCCGGATGGGCGAGGCCGCGGTCACCGCCGCCCGCGCCGTCGGCTACGTGAACGCCGGCACCGTCGAGTTCATCTACAGCCGGGGCGAGTTCTTCTTCCTCGAGATGAACACCCGCCTGCAGGTCGAGCACCCGGTCACCGAGGAGGTCCAGGGCGTCGACCTGGTCGTCGAGCAGCTGCGCATCGCCGCCGGCGAGCGGCTCGAGCTGCGCCAGGAGCAGGTGGCGCCCCGGGGGTGGTCGATCGAATGCCGGGTGAACGCGGAGGATCCGCTCCGGGACTTCATGCCCACCCCCGGCCGGGTCACCGTCTACCGCGAGCCCAGCGGCCCCGGGGTGCGGGTCGACAGCTCGCTGGTGGTCGCCTCCAGCGTCTCCCCCCACTACGACCCGATGATCGCCAAGCTGATCGTGTGGGGGCCGACCCGCGACGCCGCGGTGGCCCGGATGCGCCGGGCGCTGCGCGAGTACGTGATCGGCGGCATCACCACCAACATCCCCTTCCACCTCGCGCTCCTCGACGAGCCGGACTTCGTCGCCGGCCGGCTCTCCACCCACTTCATCCCCGAGCACCCCCACCTCCTCGACCGCACCGCCGAGTGGGTCGAGCGCAAGCGCACCCTCGACGCGGCGCTCCGCGACGGCGCCCGGATCGCGGCCATCGGGGCGGCGATCGCGGTCACGATGTAGGCGGTGGCCTGGGGCCCGGTCGGCGCCGCCACCGTGCTCCGTCCCTGGGCGGAACGGCTGGTCGACGTGCTCCGACCGCGGCCGGGCGAGTGCATCGTCGACGCCTCCGCCGACGGAGGGCTGCTCCGCCGGCAGCTGGCCCGGGCTGTCGGCCCCACCGGGAGGGTGATCGCCCTCTCGGAGGACGGTCGCCGGCCCGTCCCCGGCCCCGCCCCCGACGCCGCGGCATCGCTGCTCAGCCTCCAGCTCGCCGCCGATCAGCCCGGGCACCTCGCCGGCCTGGTCGAGGCCGTCGGGGTGGGGCACGGTCGGGTGGCGGTGCTGGTGCAGGTCGCCGGGGGATCACCGCACGAGACCGCCGTCGTCGATCTGCTCGGCGACGGGGCACGGCCGGGGGTGCTCACGGCGGCTGCGGTCGACGCCCTCGCCGGCGAGAGCCGTCTCCGCGTCGAGCGGCTCCGCGAGGTGGTGCGCTTCGACGGCCTCGACCAGCTCTGGATTGCCCTGGTGACCGAGCGTGGCATCGACGCCGCGCTCGACCGGCGCCGTCGCGGCGTCCTCGAGGCTGCGCTCTCCCGCTGGACCGCCGCCGACGGCACCCTGCGGATCGCCGTCGAGGCGGCGTGCCTGGTGCGTTCGCAACAGTGCTGCGATCGACTTTTGTAACAGTTGTGATGTAGCATTCGGCCGCAATTCGTCCAGGTGGTCTCATCCCTCTGTGGGGGGAAGTACCACCGATCTGCAAAGGAGGCTCGCATGCGCCGTCGCCTGGTCCCGCTCGAAGTCGCCGCTGTCGGCATCCTGCTGGCTGCATGCGGGAGCGAAGCACAGCCGTCCGCCTCCCCGAGCCCCGACACCTCGCTGATCGTGCGGATGGTCGACGCCCAGGGCGCCGAGGTGGCAAAGGCCGTCCTCACTCCGGTGCCGCTGTCGCACGGCTCGTCCGCGACGGGCGCCACCAACTCCGGATCGCCGGCCAGCACCGGGGTGCACTTCCACGTCACCGTGGAGAAGCTGCAGCCGGGCAGCCACTCGTTCGCCGTCCACGCCGCGGGCCGATGTGACCCGCCGGGCTTCACCACCGCCGGCCCGATCCTCAACCCCTCGGGGGCGCGGGCGGTCGTCGGGGCGCAGGACCTGCTCGGCCCCCTGGTGGGCAGCCTGCCCGACCTCCCGGTGGGCTCGGACGGCAGCGCCACCGTGGACTTCACCAGTGACGCCGTGACCCTGGACCGAGGCCCGGCGAACTCGCTGCGGTCGCAGGACGGGACCTCGCTGGTGGTGATCGACCCCGCCGGCAACAGCCGGATCGCCTGCGGCGTCGTCAGCGCGCCGCAGCCGACCTCGCCGACGCCCAGCCCGAGCCCCACCGCGGTCGTCTCCACCTCGACGACGACGACCACGGTGACGGTGACCCACACCAGCACGCTCCTGGCCACCCCCTCGCCGACCGCCCTTCCGACAGCGACGGCGGTTCCAACTCGGTAACGGAGTACGCACGTTCATTGACAGTATTCCTATACCCTTATACGATACCGATGCCTGAGACAGGGCATCGGTGAGGGGGACGGGGCCGCAGCGGCCCCTCAGATCTCGAATCCTGATTCACACTTGGAGGTACGTCATGGGTCTTGGAGTCGGCATCGTTCTGGTCGCCATCGGGGCGATCCTGGCTTTCGCAGTTGGCAACGTGAACACGGCGGGGGCGGTCGACCTCCACTCCGTGGGCTACATCCTCCTCATCGTCGGCGTGATCGCCATCGTCCTCTCGATGGTCTTCTGGTCGTCGTGGGGCGGCTCCGGCTTCGGCGGCCGGCGGCGCACCACCACCATCGACGAGGGCTGAGAGCCCGGGGATTGCGGAGGGCCGTCGGAGCGGCCCTCCCTCCCCTGCCTGGCCCTACTGCGCCGCGGAGATCGTCGTGGTGAACGCCTGTGCCAGGCCCTGGCCGTTGACGTCGCGCAGGCCGATGCCCACGGTCAGCTCGAGCGGCTGGTGGAGGCGGAGGAAGATGACGTTCACCGTCCGCGAGGCGGCGTCGTAACTGACCGTCTGGAGTGCCACCCCGGAGCCGGCGCCGCCCAGGCCGATCACCGACGGGGTGACCGAGTTGGCGTCGAGGTCACTGTCGAAGGTGATGTGCACGGTGGTGAGGCGGAGGATCCGGCTGGTGTCGACGTGCACCACCTGGGGCCCGCTGGGCTCGTCGTGGAGCGGCCGGGTGATGTCGGACTGGCTCACCACGTAGGCCTGCCCGGCGGGGCGCAGGACCACGTGCTGATCGGTGAAGGCGGCGGCGGGATGCTCGCCGGTGGGATCGCGGAGCAGCCGGATCTGGGCGCTCACCGAGTTCGGATCCGGGGACCGGCGCCGCGGAGATGACGTAGCCGCGGCTGAGCCCGCCGGGCAGCTGGCCGAGCAGGTCGGTCTCGACCGCCGGCGCGACCAGCGCGTCGAGCCCGAGGTGGTGCACGTCGACCTCGGCCTTGACCAGGTCGTCGATCGCCGCCGCCGCCTTGAGCGGCACCGCGGCGCCCGCGCTCGGTGCCCCGGGCACGCTCGCGAGGCTGGCGACCTCGGCGACGACCTGCGACCCGCTGTGCTGCAGGTACGCCAGCGCGGCGCCGTTGGGGGAGAAGGTGAGCCCCGAGGGTTGGCTCGCCGTCGCCGTGGCCAGCACGCCGCCGTCGCTCACCCGGACCAGCCGCAGGTCGCCGCTGCCGTCGCCGTGCCGGACCGCGTAGGCGAGCCGCGCCCCGGTGCGGTCGAGCGCCGGACCCACCAGGCTGTCGCCGGCGGCGGGCGTGGGCAGGGACACGTGGATCGCCGGGCTGCCGTCGAGCGGCTGGACGGTGATCGCCGGCTGGGCGCCGGAGCCGCCGACGATCCAGGCCACCCGCAGGCCGTCGGCGCTGAAGGCGGGCAGGGACCCGGCGGCGAGGCCGGTGAGCGGCAGCGGCGCGGCTCCCGGGGCGGCGTCGAGATCGACGACCTGGCCGGGACCGGAGGTGGTGAAGGGGTTCGCGTCGGTGCCGGCGTTCCCGGCGGCCGCCGGGGGCACGGCACCGCCGGGGATCCCGATGACGGGGAGCAACGAGCCCGGTGCGGCCGTACCCGGGGCGGTGCCCGGCGGCGTGGTGCCGGTCGAGGCGGTCGCGGGGCCGACGTACAGGTGGCGGCCGTCGGGCGCCAGCAGCACCGTCTGGGCGGGGTCGACGTGGACGCCGGCGACGGTTCCCTGATGGTGCTCCAGGTCGACCGAGGTCAGCTGACCGCCGCTGACGAAGAGGACCATCGGGTGGGCGAGATCGCTGCCCCAGCCCAGCGGCGAGCGGGGGTCGGCGGCGCTGCTGAGAACCAGGCGGTGGCTGCCGTCGGTGTCCGAGACCGCGACCACCGCGTGCACCCCGTCGCTCGAGGGGGTGAGCGTCGTCAGCGAGTGACCCGCCGGGCTGAGCGCCACCGCGGTGACGGCGTCGCCGAGGCGCACCGGGGCCTCGCCGCCGTAGCGGACCAGCGCGGGCGCCGGAGCCTGTGGGCTCGCGGCCGTGCCCGTGACCGCGGGCAGCAGGCCCCCGGTGGCGAGCAGCGAGCCGTCGCCGGTGAAGCCGATGAGGCTGCCGTCGGCGACCGAGCCGGCCTCGTGGGGGGCGAGCGCGATCGGTCCCGCGGGCCTGCCGGCGGGACTGGTCGGGATCACCGGGCTGGTGCCGAAGGTGATGTGGATGTCGGCGGCGGCCACCTCTCCCCTGACGTCCCGCGCCGCGCCCTTGGGGATCGTGACCACGTACCCCGAGTTGGGCTGGAGCTCGTGCTTCGGGGTGATGATCAGCTCGTTGTTGTGCCAGCTCGGGGAGAAGTCGATCGCGGGCTGGATCTTCAGCCCCCGCACCACCGCCCCGCGGTCCATCTCGTGGTCGAAGGAGATGGTGATCACGTGATCGGGGTTGATCGAGTACTGCCCGTTGATCGGCGCCCTGGCCTGGACCACGGTGAGGTTGTCGCTGTGGGGCGCGTAGTAGGCGAGCGCGGCGGCCGCGATCATCGCCCCGCCCATCCCCGCCGCACCGTAGGCGAACAGGCTCGGCCGGGGGCGGAGCAGCCGGGCCAGGCCGCGGGGCCGCAGCTGGGTCTCGGCGGCGGTCATCAACTGGGCGCGGAGGCGTCGCTGGAAGTCGGGATCGATGCGCGGCTCCGGCCGTGCGGCGCGCAGCCGCCTGCCCAGGTCGAGCATCTCGAGATCGCCGCCGGCCAGCTCCTCGAGCTCGGGGTCGGGACCCTCGTTCCAGCGCCTGAGGTCCATCAGACCCGCTCCGCGTGGGGGACGACGCCGAGGCGCTGGCGCACCCCGATCATGCCCCGGTGGATGAGCAGCTTCACCGCGCCCTCGCTCTTGCCCATGATGTCGCCGATCTGGGCGAGCTTGAGGTCCTCACCGAGCTTGAGGGTGAGCGCGGTGCGCTGGTGGGTGGGCAGCGAGTTCGATCGCGGCCCACACCCGGGCGGCCTCGTCCCGCTCGGAGATCGCCTCCTCGACCGATCGCTCGGTGGAGGCGACACCGATCACCGAGTCCAGGTCGGACTCGGGTCGCTTGGCGCGGTAGTGGTCTGCGATTGCGTTCACTGAGATCTGGTAGAGCCAGGCGCTGAAGGGGTGGCCGCTGGGCTTGTACCGGCCGATGGCACGGAGGGCCTTGAAGAACACCTCGGCGGTGATGTCCTCGGCGGCCTCCTGGTTGCGGATTCGGCTGTAGACAAAGCGGTATATCTGCCCGAAATAGTGGTCGTACAGCTCGCCGAAGGCCGCTGGGTCCTCCTTGGCGCGCTCGACGAGACCGTCCTCGTACGCTCTCGGCAGTGTCATCGGACTGCGGCCGTGCGTACGTGTATGAACAACGGGAGGCGTGGCTCCGGGGTTACGGCGAGCACGTCATCTCGGTGGGCGGGACGGGCCTCCGGCGGGGGTCCGCCGGGGCGGAGAAGGACCGCCGACAGTATATGGGCCGAGCCACGCCGCCACCCCCACCTGACCGGTCGGACGGCGCCGCCGGGCGGGGGCCCGGGCCCCGAGCCCCCCCCGGTACAATCCGGTCACGTGATCCCCCGCTACACTCCGCCACGTATCGCCGAGATCTTCGGCGAGGAGTCCCGGCTTGGGCGGTGGCTGGAGGTGGAGCTGCTCGCCGCCGAGGGGTGGGAGCAGGCGGGGCGGATCCCGGCCGGCACCGCCGCCGCGCTCCGGGCCAGCGCCCGGGTCGACCTCGCCCGGGTCGCCGAGCTCGAGGCCGAGCAGGGTCACGACCTCGCCGCCTTCGTCAGCGCGGTGCAGGAGACCACCGGCGACGCCGGCCGCTTCCTCCACCTCGGGCTGACCAGCTCGGACGTCGTCGACACCGCCCTGGCCACTCAGCTGCGCGACGCCGCCGCGGTGGTCGACGAGGACGCCGCCAGGCTCGAGGAGGCGCTCGCCGGCCTCGCCGTCGCCCACCGGCTGACCCTGATGCCGGGGCGCACCCACGGCGTCCACGCCGAGCCGCTGAGCCTCGGGGTCAAGCTCGCCAACCACTGGGACGAGGTGCGCCGCGGCCGCCTCCGGCTCCAGGCCGCCGCCGCCGAGGTGGCGGTGGGGAACGTCAGCGGCGCGGTGGGCACCCACAACTCGGTCACCCCCGAGGTCGAGGAGCACGTCTGCAGCCGCCTCGGCCTCGGCGTCGCCGCCGCCTGCACCCAGGTTGTCGCCCGCGACCGTCACGCCGCCCTGGTGTCGGCGATGGCCATCCTCGGGGCGGTGGTGGAGCGGCTCGCCACCGCCGTCCGGCTGCTCCAGCAGACCGAGGTCGGCGAGGCCGAGGAGCCGTTCGCCCAGCGCCAGAAGGGCTCGTCGGCGATGCCCCACAAGCGCAACCCGGTGCTGAGCGAACGCCTCTGCGGGATGGCCCGGCTGCTCCGCGGCCACGCCCTCGTCGCCCTCGAGGACGTGGCCCTCTGGCACGAGCGCGACATCTCCCACTCCGCCGCCGAGCGGGTGGTGCTCCCCGACGCCTTCGCGGTGCTCGACTACATGCTCCAGCTCGCCACCCGGGTGGTCCGCGGCCTCCGCATCGACGCCCGGAGGATGGCCGAGAACATGGACTGGGGCGGCGGGCTGGTCTTCACCCAGCGGCTGATGACCGCGCTGATCGACGGCGCCGGCTGGCCCCGGGAGCGCGCCTACCGCGCCGTCCAGGCGCTCGCGCTGCGCGCCCGCGAGGGCGAGGCGCCGTTCCGCGACCTGGTGCGCGGATCCGAGGAGGTGGGCGCCGTGCTCGACGGCGCGCGGCTCGACGACGTGTTCGACTCCACCGCGTACACGCGGTACATCGACGACACCTACCGGCGGCTCGGGCTGCCGGTCGAGGCGCCCGGCGACACCACCGCGGCGGCCCGGCCGGAGCTCGCCGTCGAGGCCGGTATTGGAGGGGGAAGGCTGTGATGCGGAGCTTGCGGAGCATCATGGCCTGGGGGAGGCCCCCCGACAAGTGGGCGCGTCAGCGCCCAGAGGACAAAGGGGGAAAGCTGTGACCACACGTGGCGACGTGCTCTCGACCGCGACCGGGGAGGGGCTGGCCGTCTTCCGCCGGGGCAAGGTGCGCGACACCTTCGACCTCGGCGACGGCACCCTGCTGATGGTCGCCACCGACCGGCTCAGCGCCTTCGACGTGGTGCTGCCCACCGCCATCCCCGACAAGGGACGGGTGCTCACCCAGATGTCCCGCTGGTGGTTCGCGCAGACCGGCGACATCGTCGCCAACCACCTCCGCGACGACGACCCCGCGTCGCTGCCCGCCGAGGTCCCCTGGGAGCGCTGGCGGGAGCGCTCGATGCGCACCGTACGGGCCGAGCGCATCGACATCGAATGCGTGGTCCGCGGCTACCTCGCCGGCTCCGGCTGGAAGGAGTACCGCAGCGAGGGCACCCTCGCCGGCGAGGCGCTCCCGCCCGGGCTCGGCGAGTCGGCGCGGCTGCCCCGGCCCCGCTTCACCCCGGCGGCGAAGAACGACGAGGGGCACGACGAGAACATCTCCCGGGCCCAGCTCGCCGAGGCCGTCGGCCCCGAGCTGGCGGGGCGGCTGGAGCAGGCCTCGCTGGCGCTCTTCGACCGTGCCACCGAGGTGTGCGCGCGGGCGGGGATGCTGCTCGCCGACACCAAGTTCGAGTTCGGCTTCGTCGACGGCGAGCTCACCCTCATCGACGAGCTCTTCACCCCCGACTCCTCGCGCTTCTGGGAGGCGGCGACCTGGCGCGAGGGCGAGGCCCAGCCCGCCTTCGACAAGCAGTTCGTGCGCGACCACCTCGAGACCCTGGACTGGGACAAGCGCCCCCCGGCCCCGAGCTGCCCGACGAGGTGGTGCGGGTCACCCGCGAGAAGTACCTCGAGGCGGCGCGACGGATCTGCGGGCTGGAGCTGTGACCAGCTTCGCCGCCGAGGTGGTGGTCACCCTCCGTCCGGTGATCAACGATCCCCAGGGGCTGAGCGTGCGCGCCGGGCTGCGCCGGCTCGGCTTCGACGGGGTGGTCTCGGCGCGGGTGGGCAAGCTCATCGAGCTGGTGGTCGAGGCCGACGACGAGGAGGCGGCCCGCGCCGCCGTCTCCGGGATGTCGGAGCGGCTGCTCTGCAACACGGTCATCGAGGACTGGCGGATCGACTCGCTCCGGGCTGTCGACTGGGCGCCGACGCGCCCACCTGCGGGGGGCCTCCCCCCTGCTTCCCCCCTGGAGAACGCGCCCTGAGCATGCGCTTCGGCATCGCCGTCTTCCCGGGGACCTGGTCGGAGCGCGACTGCGCCCACGCGGTCTCCCTCGACGGCCACGAGGCGGTGATGCTCTGGCATCAGCAGGCCGATCTCGGCGGCGCCGACTGCGTCATCCTCCCCGGCGGCTTCTCCTACGGCGACCACCTCCGCTGCGGCGCCATCGCCCGGTTCTCCCCGCTGATGGACGCGGTCGCCGACTTCGCCGCCGGCGGCGGGCTGGTGTGGGGGATCTGCAACGGCTTCCAGATCCTCTGCGAGGCCCACCTGCTCCCCGGCGCCCTGCTCCGCAACGCCTCGCTCGAGTTCCGCTGCGAGCCCTCCTGGCTGCGGGTCGAGACCGAGGCGTCGCCCTTCACCGCCGGCTGCCGCCGCGGCGACGTCCTCCGGATCCCCGTGTCCCACGGCGAGGGCCGCTACGTCGCCGACCCCGAGACCCTGATCCGCCTCGAGGAGGAGGACCGGGTCGCGCTCCGCTACGTGCGCCCCGACGGCGGGCCGGTGGGCGAGGCGTCGCCCAACGGCTCGATGCGCGACATCGCCGGCATCCTCAACCCCGGGCGCACCGTGCTCGGCATGATGCCCCACCCCGAGCGCGCCTGCGAGGAGCTGATCGGCGGCGCCGACGGGATGGCGCTGATCCGCTCGGTGGCGGCGTCGCTGGCCCGCGAGGGGGCCTTCTCCCCGGCCGGGGTGAGCCCCCGGTGACCGGAACCGGCGTCGAGGTCCCGCCCGCGGCGATTCTCGCCGAGGTGGCGCTCACCGAGGCCGAGTACCGGCTGGCGGTCACCGCCCTCGGTCGGGTCCCCAACCCGCTGGAGCTCGGCATCGTCGGCGCCCTCTGGAGCGAGCACTGCGGCTACAAGACCAGCCGCCCGCTGCTCTCCCGGCTGCCGACCACCGGTGCCAACGTGCTCCAGGGTCCGGGGGAGAACGCCGGCGCCGTCGACATCGGCGAGGGGCTCGCCATCGTCTTCAAGATCGAGTCCCACAACCACCCCAGCGCGATCGAGCCCTACCAGGGGGCGGCCACCGGGGTGGGCGGCATCCTCCGCGACATCTTCACCATGGGCGCGCGGCCGGTGGCGCTGCTCGACTCGCTGCGCTTCGGCCCCCTCGACGAGCCTCACCAGCGCCACCTCCTCGAGGGGGTTGTGGCCGGGATCGGCGGATACGGCAACTGCATGGGCGTGCCCACGGTGGGCGGCGAGGTGTACTTCGACGAGTCCTACCGGCACAACTGCCTGGTCAACGCGATGTGCGTCGGCGTCGTCGAGCACCACCGGCTGGTGCGCGCCGCCGCCGCCGGGCCCGGCAACCCGGTGCTGCTGGTCGGCGCCGACACCGGCCGCGACGGCATCCACGGCGCCACCTTCGCCTCCGTCCAGCTCGACGAGAGCAGCGAGCAGCGCCGCCCCGCGGTCCAGGTGGGCAACCCCTTCCTCGAGAAGTGCCTGATGGAGGCCTGCCTGGAGCTGGTCGGCGACCCCCGGGTGGTGGCGGTGCAGGACCTCGGCGCCGCCGGGCTCACCAGCAGCGCCGCCGAGCTCGCCTGGAGGGGAGGCTGCGGCATCGACCTCGACGTCGCCCGGGTGGCCCGGCGCGAGCGGGGGATGACCCCCTACGAGGTGATGCTCAGCGAGTCCCAGGAGCGGATGCTCATCGTCGTCCACCGCGGCGAGGAGGAGGGGGTGCGCGCCGCCTTCGCCCGCTGGGAGCTGCGCAGCGACGTCGTCGGGACGATCACCGGCGACGGCCGGATGCGGATCCGCGACGGCGGCGAGGTGGTCGCCGACCTGCCCCTGCGGATGATCGTCGACGAGGTGCCGCTGCGGCACCCGGAGGCCCGCCGCCCCGCCGGCGTCGACGCCGTGCTCGCCCGCGACCCCCTCCCCGGCGGCCCGCCCTGGCCCCACGGCGAGGCGCTGCTGCGGCTGCTCGGCAGCCCCAACCTGGGCAGCCGGCGGCCGATCTTCCGCCGCTACGACCACCAGGTCGGCGACGACACCGTGGTGGCGCCGGGGGGCGACGCCGCGGTGCTGCGGATCCGGGGCACCTCCCTGGGCCTGGCCCTGACCACCGACGGCAACGCCCGCCACGGCGTCCTCGACCCCCGGCGGGGCGCCGCCATCGCGGTGTGCGAGGCCGCCCGCAACCTGGTGGCCACCGGAGCCGAGCCGCTGGCGGTGACCAACTGCCTGAACTTCGGCAACCCCGAGAAGCCGGAGATCTTCTGGCAGCTCGCCGAGGCGGTCGAGGGCATCGCCGAGGCCTGCGAGGCGCTCGGGGTGCCGGTGGTCAGCGGCAACGTCTCCCTCTACAACGACACCAGCGGGGTGTCGATCGACCCCACCCCGGTGATCGGGATGGTCGGCCGCCTCGCCGACGTCACCCGCCGCCTCACCCCGGGGTTCGCCGGCGCGGGCGACGAGATCAGCCTGGTCGGGCCGCCGGCCGCGACCCTGGGCGGCAGCGAGTACCAGCGGCTGGCCACCGGCGAGCTGGTGGGCTCTCCTCCCGACCTCGACCTCGACCTCGAGCGCCGGGTGCAGGCCGCCGTCCTCGAGGCCGCCGCCGGGGGACTGCTCGCCTCCGCCCACGACTGCGCCGACGGCGGGCTCGCCGTCGCCCTCGCGGAGTGCTGCCTGGCCGGGGGTCTGGGGGCCCGATGCACCCTCGAGGACGCCTCCGGCGGCCCGGGTTTGGGCTCGGAGGGCGCGGCTATACTCTTCGGCGAGGGCCAGTCGCGGTTCCTCGTCAGTCACTCCACGGAGGTCGCGGTGCAACTCCGCGCACTCATGGATCGACATCGGGTCCCGCTGCGGCGGCTGGGGGAGGTCGGAGGGGGCCGGATCCGCATCGAACCGGTCCTCGACGTGTCCCTCGGCGAGGCGGGCGCCGCCCACGCGGAGGCGCTGCTGTGATCGACCTCGGTGACGAGCCCCTCGACCGCCTCCACGAGGAGTGCGGCGTCTTCGGCGTCTACGGCCCCGGCGAGGACGTCGCCAACCTCACCTACTTCGGGCTGTACGCGCTCCAGCACCGCGGCCAGGAGTCCGCGGGCATCGCCGTCTCCGACGGCGAGCGCATCCGCATCCACAAGGAGATGGGCCTGGTCGCGCAGGTCTTCGACCAGGAGAACCTCCTCGACCTCTCCGGCCACGTCTCCCTGGGGCACACCCGCTACAGCACCACCGGAAGCACCCGGCTCCCCAACGCCCAGCCGATGCGCTTCGACCACGGCCAGCTGGGGCCGATCGCCTTCGGCCACAACGGCAACCTGGTCAACACCGCGGAGCTGCGCGACGACCTCGTCGAGCAGGGCGCGGTCTTCCAGACCACCACCGACAGCGAGGTGATCGGCGCGCTGCTCAGCCGCACCCCCGGCGAGAGCCTCGAGGTGGTGCTGCGGCGCTCGCTCTCGCGGCTGGAGGGGGCGTACTCGCTCCTCTTCATCACCCGCGACAGCCTGGTCGCCGCCCGCGACCCGCTGGGCATCCGCCCGCTCTGCCTCGGCCGCCTCCCCGGCACCGACGGCGAGGGCACCGCCGGCCACGTGGTCGCCAGCGAGACCTGCGCCCTCGACGTCGTCGGCGCCCAGTTCATCCGCGAGGTCGAGCCCGGCGAGATCCTCATTATCGACGGCGACGGGATCCGCAGCGCCCGCATCCCCAAGACGGTGCGCGGGCCGGCGATGTGCTCGTTCGAGTTCATCTACTTCGCCCGCCCCGACAGTGTCATGCAGGGCCGGTCGCTCTACGAGGCCCGGGTCAACATGGGCCGCGAGCTCGCCCGCGAGGCGCCGGTGGAGGCCGACATCGTGATGGCCCTGCCCGACTCCGGCACCCCCCACGCGGTCGGCTTCGCCGAGGCGTCGCAGATCCCCTTCGTCGAGGGGGTGATCAAGTCGCGGTACATCACCCGCACCTTCATCCAGCCCAACCAGCGGCTGCGCGAGGCGGGCATCCGGCTCAAGTTCAACCCGATGCGGCACGTCCTCGAGGGCAGGCGGGTGGTGCTGGTCGACGACTCCATCGTCCGCGGCACCACCTCGCGGCGGATCGTCGAGGAGCTGCGCCGCGCCGGCGCCCTCGAGGTGCACATGCGGGTGGCCTCCCCGCCGATCGTGTGGCCGTGCTTCATGGGCATCGACATCGCCTCCCGCGGCGAGCTGATCGCCGCCCACCGCGACGAGAACGAGGTCTGCGAGGTGATCGGCGCCGACACCCTGCGCTACCTCAGCATCGCCGGGCTCAAGCGGGCGGTCGGGGAGGAGTCCGGGAAGGGCTTCTGCTTCGCCTGCTTCGACGGCGCGTATCCGCTCCAGGTGCCCCAGCAGCTGGTGATGGACAAGCTCGCGCTGGAGAGCTGACCTCGTCATGGCGGACCTGGCTCACCCGAATGGGGGAGGCGCCTACCGCAGAACGTAGGTAGCGCGGGTCACCCTCGGTTCGCTTGAATGGTGCCCAACCGGCGTCCCCGCACGGGCTGACGCCGGACCGGCGAGGAGGTCGAGCACCGATGCAAGCAGCTGCCGGTCGGGACCGGATGTACGTGCTCACCCTGGTCCTGACCCTGGTCGCGATCTGCGCCTTCGGTGTCTTCATCATCCGCGACTACCAGGACCAGGGCAGCCAGCGGGTCAATGTCGCCCGCATCGGCGGCACCACCGGGGGCGGCGACGCCTCCCTCCCGGCCAGCGGTGACACCGGCGGCGGCGCCGCCCAGGGCTCGACGGGCGGCAGCGCCGCCTCGGGCTCGTCGGCGGGCTCGGCGGGCACCGCCGCGGGCTCGTCGGCGGCGGGATCCAGCGGCGGTGGCAGGGCGGCGGCGGCGGGGTCGACCGGTGGCTCCGGAGCCGGCGCCCCGGTGGCGGCCGCCCCGGTCGGGCCCGGCGGCACCTCGCCCGCCTGCGTCAACGGCCACATCGCCATCGGCCAGATCGTCGCCATCACCGGGCCGCTCACCGAGCAGACCGTCGCCAACGCCACCGCCGCCTACTTCAAGAAGGTGAACGCGACCGGTGGCATCAACGGCTGCCAGGTCGACTTCACCTACCTCGACGACGCCGGCCTCGACCAGCAGAAGGCCGCCGCCGACGCCCGCGAGCTGGTCCAGCAGGACAACGTCTTCGCCGTCGTCGGCGGCTTCACCCCGATCACCTCGGCGAGCACCGCCCCCTACTTCGCCAAGCAGGGCGTGCCCGTGGTCGGCATCGAGGGCATCTCCCTCCAGCAGTACAACAACCCGGTCGAGTACTCCTTCGCCTGCTCGCCCGCCGGCTTCGGCATCTCCACGATCAACGAGGCCAACCGGCTCGGCTACAAGAAGATCGCGGTCTTCTACGTCGACTTCGACTTCACCCAGGTCTCCTTCGCGGCGATGAAGGAGCAGGCGGCGAAGAACGGGCAGACCATCGTCTACTCCAACGCCGAGAACATCTCCTCGGCCACCTACGGCACCGACGTGGTCGCCGCCAGGAACGCCGCCCCCGACGCGGTCCTCAACATCCTCGACGCCAACAGCGCGGTGCGCGAGATCAACGCGATGAACAGCAACGGGTGGTACCCCAACATGGTGGCCACCACGTCGAGCTCCGACCCGGTGGTGATCCAGCAGGGAGCGGGCTGGTTCAGCCATCCGGGTCACACCGTCACCGTGGCGCGCAACTACCTCCCGGCGAATGCGAACACGCCCGAGGTCAACGAGTGGCTCGCGACCGAGGGCCAGTACTTCCCCGGCTTCGACCCCAACTCCTACGCCGAGGGCGCGTGGATGGCGGCGAAGATCTTCACCGAGCAGGCGCGGAAGCTGGGCGCCGGGCTGACCCGGGCGAGCCTGATCGCCGCGCTGAACGGCCTGCGCAACTACCACACCGGCTTCACCCCCGACCTCACCATGAGCGCCGACCACGGTCCCAACAAGCAGGTGCTCTGGGTGAGGTGGGACGGGGCGCAGTTCGCCCAGGTCCAGCCCTTCGGACCCTGGTGAGCCGGGGCTGACGCCGCCATGTCGCTGATCGGCCCCGCGCTCGTCGACGGCCTCATCATCAGCAGCCTCTACGCGCTGCTCGCCTCCGGGGTGGTGATCATCTACAACACCTCGGGGGTGATCAACTTCGCCCAGGGCGCGCTGGCGATCTTCGCCGTCTTCATCCTCAAGACGCTCACCGACCACGGCTCGCCCTTCCTCCTCGCCGCGCTGGTCGCGATCGCGACCGGAGCGCTGATCGGCGTGGTCATCGACCGGCTCACCCTGGCGCCGGTGCGGCAGGCGTCGGCGCTCAACAAGTCGATCATCACCATCGGCTGGCTGATCACCCTGCAGTACGCGGCGGTGCTCCTCTTCAACGCCGGCGTCTCCACCAACATCAGTCACATCTGCGGGCGCTGCAGCGAGCGCCTCTTCTCCATCGGCGGCCTCGGCGTCAACGCCCAGGACCTGATCACGGTGATCGTGACCCTGGCCATCGGCGGCGGCCTGGCGCTGTTCTTCACGCGCACCTTCATGGGGGTGGCGATGCGGGCGGCCTCGCAGAACGTCGACGCCACCAGGCTGATGGGGGTCAGCGTCAACCGGGTGAGCGCGCTCGCCTGGGCGATCGGCGGGGCGCTGGCCACCATCGGCGGCATCCTCATCACCCCGCGGCTGGGTGCCCTCGACAGCGGCACCCTCACCATCTACCTGATCGAGTTGCTCGCCGCGGCGCTGCTCGGCGGCCTGCGCAGCCTGCCCCGCACCGCGATCGGCGCGCTGGTGCTGGGGATGAGCCAGGAGCTGATCGCCATCATCCCCGGGCTGCGCGGGCTGCCCGGTCTCAAGTTCAGCGTGGCGTTCGTGGTCATCGTCGCGGCGCTGCTCATCAACCCCGACCTCGCCAGGACCTCCGCGCAGGTGGTCACCGAGAAGGTGGTCGAGCCCTTCCGGGCGCGCTGGTGGACGTACACGCGCTGGGTCACCATCGCCGCGGTGGCGCTGTTCTTCTTCCTGGTCGGCATCGGCGGCACCGGCGGCTGGTTCGGTGACGTCAACCGCTTCTACTGGGCGCAGGTCTTCGGCGACGCCTGCATCTTCCTCTCGCTGGTGGTGCTGACCGGCTTCGTCGGCCAGATCTCGCTCTGCCAGTTCACCTTCGCCGGGTTCGGCGCCTTCTTCACCGCCATCTTCACCGCCAGGTGGGGCCTGCCCTTCTTCTTCGCGGTGCCGCTGGCGGCGCTCTGCACCGCGCCGATCGGGATGATCATCGGCATCCCCGCGCTGCGGGTCCGCGGCCTCCAGCTGGCGGCGGTGACGCTGGCGTTCACCCTGGTCGGCGACCAGCTCTTCTTCGCCCAGTCGTTCCCGCTCAGCGGCGGCGCCCCGGGGCAGCCGGTCAATCCCGTCGCCGGTCCCATCGACCTCAGCGACCCCACCGCCCACTCGCTCTTCTGGACACTGCTGATCGGCTTCGCGGTGGTCGCCCTGGCGGTGGCGGCGCTGCAGCGCAGCCCCAGCGGGCGCGCCTTCTTCGCGGTGCGCGACTCCGAGAACGCGGCCACCGCGATGGGGATCTCGCTGACCCGGATGAAGCTCTCCGCCTTCTCGCTGGCCGCGGGCATCGCCGGGCTCGGCGGCGGCCTCTTCGCGCTCACCCTGCCCTCGGTGAGCAGCCCCGACTTCAACCCGGGCCTGTCGATCACCTTCCTGGCGCTGATCATCCTCGCCGGCATCCGCTCGGTCTGGGGGGCGCTGGTGGCGGCGACCTTCTACATCTGGGGGCCGGTGGTGATCAAGGCGATCCTCGGCCACCTCGGCGCCGACCCGGCGCAGGCCTTCAACTACCAGCAGCTGCTCAGCGGGCTGCTGCTCATCCTCACCGTGATCATGAATCCCACCGGCATCGTCGGCAGCCTCGCCGAGCTGCCCCTGGTCGGCAGCCACCTGGCCCGCCGGCTCGCGGGCCACCGGGCCTCGACCGCGCCGGGCACGGGGGTGGCCTGATGGCACTGCTCGAGCTCGAGGGCATCACCAAGCGCTTCCGCGGGGTGACCGCGGTCGACGGCCTCAACCTGCGGGTGCACCGCGGCGAGATGGTCTCGCTGATCGGCCCCAACGGCGCCGGCAAGAGCACCAGCTTCAACTGCCTGAGCGGGCTGATCCAGCCCGACGCCGGGCGGGTGAGCTTCGACGGCCAGGACCTGCTCGCCCTCGCCCCCCACCAGCGGGCCCTCGCCGGGCTGGGGCGCACCTTCCAGACGGTGCAGCTCTTCGCTGACCTCACCGTCTGGGAGAACCTCACCGTGGCGGCGCAGTCGCGCGCCTCGGTGGGGATGCTCGGGCACATGCTCGGCCTCGGGCGGATGGAGACCCGCCGGTTCCGGGAGCACGCCCGGGTGATCGCCCAGTTCGTCGGCATCGGCGGCGTCCTCGAGCGGCCGGCGAAGGTGCTGCCGCTGCGCCAGCAGCGGCTCTGCGAGCTCGCCCGGGCGCTCTGCCTCGAGCCCCGGCTGCTGCTCCTCGACGAGCCCGCCTCGGGCATGGACGCCGCCGAGACCGACGAGTTCGCCCGCCTGCTGCTGCGCATCCGGAAGAGCTTCCGGCTCTCGATGCTCTACGTGGAGCACGACATGCGGCTGGTGATGGCGGTGAGCGACTACATCTACGTCCTCGACTTCGGCCGGCTCATCGCCGAGGGCAAGCCCGAGGACGTGCGCAGCAACCCGGCGGTGATCGCCGCCTACCTCGGGGAGAGCACCGGTGCGGCCGCGACTGGCTGAGCGCTTCCACCACGCGCCGCCCCCGGTGCCCGGAGCGCCGCTGCTGGAGGTCGAGAACCTCTCCGTCCGGTACGGCGAGATCGTCGCCGTCCGCGATCTCTCCTTCACCCTCCGCGAGGGCGAGGTGCTGGCCCTGCTCGGGCCCAACGGCGCCGGCAAGTCGTCGACGCTGCGGGCGCTGAGCGGCCTGCTCCACCCCGCCGGCGGCACCGTCCGGCTGCGCGGCCGGCGCATCGACCGGATGCCGCCGGAGGCGATCGCGCGGCTGGGGATGACCCACGTGCCCGAGGGGCGCGGCATGTTCCCCGACCTCACCGTCCGCGAGAACCTGCGGATGCCCACCCAGGGGCTGAGCCGCGAGGCCTTCGAGACCGCGCTGGAGCGGGTCCACGGCTACTTCCCGCGCCTCGCCGAGCGAGGCTCGCAGCTCGCCGGCACGCTGAGCGGCGGCGAGCAGCAGCAGCTCGCCATCGGCCGCGCGCTGATGGTGCAGCCCCAGCTGCTGCTCCTCGACGAGATGTCGCTGGGGCTCGCGCCCACCATCGTCGAGCAGCTCTTCGAGATCCTCGCCCGGATCCACGCCGGCGGGGTGGCGGTGCTGCTCGTCGAGCAGTACGTGGGCCCGGCGCTGGCCGCGGCCGACAACGCGATCGTGATGGAGAAGGGCCAGGTGCGGGTGAGCGGGCCGGCCCGGCAGCTCGCCCAGGACGTCACCGTGGTCCAGGCCAGCTACCTCGGCGCCGCCGGGGCCGGCGCAGAGAAGCCGGCGCTGATCGGCTCGGCGTTCCGCGAGCCGCTCGGGGTCGAGCTGAGCCCCGAGCAGCTCCGCCGCCTCGGCGAGCTCGCCGCCCGCCGGGGGATGACCGCGGAGCAGATCGGGCAGGAGGCGATCGAGCGGATGCTCACCCTGGCCGGGGCAACCGGGGCGCAGGGGGGAGGCCCCCCGCGAATGAGCGCGTCTGAGCGCTCAGGCAGGGGGGCGCAGGGGGGAGGCCCCCCGCGAATGAGCGCGTCTGAGCGCTCAGGAGGAACGTGGTGATGCGACGCGGTGCGCGATGGGCGCTGATCACGGCGGCGGTGGCGATGATGGTCCTGGTCCTCGCCATCCCCTTCGGCGGCAACGGCGGCGGCCGCGCCAGCGCCGCGGCCCCGGACGTGTACCAGGTCGTCGCCGGCTCGTCGGTGGTCGACACCGACCTCTTCCAGACGGGCGCGCCGACCGATCCCGCGCCGCTCGGCAACACCGCCTTCCCGCTGACCAGCGTCACCGCCGACAACCAGCCCCAGGCGGAGGCGCACGCCGCCTTCGTGGAGCCGCCGGCGTCGCTGCAGGCGGCGGCCAACCTCAACCACGTCCAGGTGCCATATCCCACCCAGGCCGAGGCGCTGTGCGCGAACTGCAGCAACCCGGTGGCCCAGAGCGCCGACGGCAACCTCGACCAGCACATCAACGGCACCCGCATCACCCTCGGCGCCGGCCACGCCCAGGCCACCGCGACCAAGCTCGGGGCCACCGGCGACGCCAGCAACGGGGTGCAGACGGTGGGCGCGCTCGACCAGCTCGCCGGCCTCTACAGCGGGGCGATCACCGCCCTCTACTCCGACGTCATCAACAAGCCGGGACAGACCCCGCCGCCGGCGCCGCTGAACTCGCCGCCGGCGTGCCAGAGGGCGCCGAAGTCGGTGCTGAGCCCCGATCAGCAGGTCTGCCCGGCGGCGCCGCCCCCGGTCTCGCTGGTCGCCGAGACCGGCGGCTCCTCGTCGCACAGCTCGGTGCTCACCGACGGCGGCGGCACCGTGGTCGACACCCTCTCCAACCTCACCGCCACCCGGCTGCTCAACGGCCTCATCTCCATCGCCACGATCGGCACCGAGGTGAGGGCGAGCGGCGACGGCACCCCGGCGGGGACGAGGGTGGACGCCACCAACAACATCCAGGGGGTGTGCGTGAACGGCGACTGCCAGTACTCGATCACCGCCAGCGGGATCTGCAAGGCGGGGGCCACCGTCTGCGCCAACGACCCGCTCAACCAGGCGCTCCGCACCCAGGGCTTCAACGTCTGCCGGCTCAGCTCCTCGACGGCGCGGGTGGGCACCCGGGTGGTCGGCGACGCCCAGGGCATCCTCGTCGAGTGGCACGTGCTCACCACCAGGGACGGCAGGAACGTCCCCGACCCCGACTACTACAGGTCGTTCGGCGACAGCGCCTGCGAGCCCGGGCTCTCCAACCCGCATGCCGGGTTCACCGGGACCTCCCTCTACGTGAAGCTGGGGCGGTCCGAGGCCCAGCTGTTCTCCGACAGCTTCCCCGCCTTCAGCGGCGGCGTCACCGCGCCGCAGTCGCCGGTGACCGGCGTCGGCGTCTCCGCCCCGGTGGGCGGCGGCGGCTCGGTCTCGGGTGGCGGCGGGTCGACCGGCTTCGGCGGCTCGTCGAGCCCCGGCACCGGCGGTGGCCGCCAGCTCCGGCCGCTGGGCACCGCCGAGGTCGGCGCCAGCCTCGACGGGGTCAAGGACCGGAGGCCGCTGCTGCTCAGCGTCTTCGGGCTGCTGGAGGTGATCCTGCTCTGCAACCTCACCGCCATGGCGCTCTCCCGGAGGCCCTGACCATGGGTGTGCTCGGCGGCCGCCGCCCCGCCCGCCGCGGCGGCGAGCCTCCCTGGGTCCGCCTGTACGCGGCGCTGATGAACCTGCTGTACCTCCGCCCGGCGGCGGCGCGGGTGTGCCACGAGTGCCAGGTCGACTACGTCCCCGACCTCACCGACGGGCGCTGCCCGATCTGCGGCACCCCCTCCGGTGAGGTCGCCCCGCTGGTGCGGAGCTCGCGGCGCCGCGACCTCGCCGGCCTGGGGCTGGTCTGGCTGGTGGGCCTGGTCGTGTTCCTGCTCCTGGTCCACGCCCTCTACGGCTGAGGCGGGCACCGCCCGGGGAGGTGGGGCGGGGAGCCCTCAGCTCGCCCGGGCCCGGCGGAAGAGGCGGAAGCGGCGGCGCTGCGCGGTCGCGCTCTCGAGTGCGGTGGCCTCGGCGTCGTCGCCGTCCTCGGCGCGCTCCGAGTCCTCGTCCTGCTCGTGCTCGTCGACGGCGTGCAGCTCGATCGGGGGCATCTGGGCGAAGGCGACGGCGCCGTGGCCGAGCTCGAGCTCGAGCATCACCCCGCCGCGCACGGCGTGGCCCTCGAGATGGTGCACCGCCGCGTCGGCGGTGGCCAGCGCCACCGCGCCGTGGGACGCCTCGGCGGCCAGGGTCACGGCGAAGCCGTCGTCCAGCTCGCCGTCCTCGTCGTGCTCCACGACCTCGGGTGCCGCCATCTCCACGACCTGCCCGGCCGCGACCATGGCGTCGCCGGCCTCCTCCTCGTCGATCGGGGCCTCGGCCTCCGGTTCGGCCGGCGGGGCCACCTCGACCGGGCGCACCGCACCGCGGGGCACCGGCGCGAGCCGGTGGGCACCGACCTCGACCAGCTCCTCGGCGAGGGCGGTGTAGGCGCGGGCGGCATTCGAGGACGGCGCCGAGACCATCACCGGCACGCCCTGGAGCGCGCTCTCCTGGAGCTTGACGGTGAGCGAGATCTCGGAGCGGAAGACCCGCACCTGGGAGACGTCGCTCAGCGCCTCGAGCATGTCGCGGCTGAAGCGGGTGTTGTTGACGAAGGTCGGCACCACGCCGAGCAGCTCGAGCTCGGGGTTGAGGTGGCGGCGGGCCGCGGCGATCACCCGGATGACCTCCTTCAGCCCGCGCAGGGCGAAGGCGGACATCTGCAGCGGCACCAGCGCCGACCGGGCCGCGCCCAGCGCCGAGATGGTGTGGAACCCGAAGTTCGGCGGGGTGTCGAAGAGGACGACGTCGTAGGCGGCGTCGATCCCCTCGCGCATCGCGTTGCGCAGCCGCAGCTCGGCGTTCACCCGGGCGGGCAGGTCGGCCTCGACCGCGCTCAGGTCCGGGTGCGCCGGGATGAGGTGGAGGTTGGGCGTCTCGGTCTCGAGGATCGCGTCAACGGCCGTCGACCGGCCGATGATCACGTCGCCGACGGTGCGCCGGCGGGCGTAGGGGTCGAGCCCCAGCCCCGAGCTGAGATTGCCCTGCGGGTCGCAGTCGACCAGCAGGACGCGCCGCCCGAGGGCAGCGAGCCCGGCGCCGAGGTTGATCACCGTGGTGGTCTTCCCGACGCCGCCCTTGCCTGCGATGACGGCAACCCGCCAAGCCTGTCCAGCCATCCATCCATCCTCTCGGGGCCGGTTGTAGGAGCGCCTCCCCATCCCTCAGCCCTGGTCGTCAGTGAGAACGCGGTTGGGCGGAGGAATCTTGTGCGAGCGAGGGTGCCCCGCACATTGTGGGGGCCCGGGCCGGTCCGGGCACGCCCCGAGCTCGGGCTGCCGGCGGGTCCGCGACACCGGCGGGTCACGGGGCCTTCACGGTCCGTTGCCCCGCCGTGAGGCGATCTCCGACCGGTGCTACCGTCGGGGCACATGCGCCTGCTCATCGCCGACGACAACGCCTCGCTCCGGAAGCAGCTCAAGCGCTATTTCGAGACCCGCGGCCACCATGTCGACACCGCCCGCGACGGCGTCGAGGCCTGGCACCAGCTCCGCCGCCACGAGCCCGACGTGATCCTCTGCGACGTGATGATGCCCCACATGACCGGACACGAGCTGGCCCGGACGGTGCGCCGCAACCCCGCCACCGAGCACGTCCCGGTGGTGCTGTTCGGCGCCCAGGCGGACGGCTCGCTCACCCGGGGCCGCGACTTCGCCGACGACATCCTGCCCAAGCCGTTCGACCTCGACATCCTCGAGGTGCGGCTGGTGTCGATGCTCAAGCGCATCGCCGACGGCCGCGAGCAGGTGCCCCAGATGCAGGGCCAGGTGACCGCGGTGACCAGTGCCAAGGGGGGCAGCGGGGTGAGCACGATCACCGCCAACCTCGCCCTGGCGCTGACCGCCGACGCCGAGAAGTCGGTGGTCGCGGTCGACCTCGACCTCGAGTACGGCGACCTCCCGATGCTCCTCGACGTCCCTCCCAAGGGGGGCACCGACCAGCTGATCCGCTCGCTGGTGGTCGACGGCGACAGCTGCGCCCCCGAGGACTTCTTCGCCCGCCACGAGCCCAGCGGCCTCCGCATCCTCGGCGCGCCGCGCACCCCGGTGGACGCGCTCCAGATCGACGAGAGCGGGGTCAACCACCTCCTCGCCCGGCTGCGGGCGCTCCACGACCACGTCGTCGTCGACGTGCCCCGGGGCTTCGGCGACCCCGCGCTCACCACCCTGACCCTGGCCCAGCGGGTGGTGGTGGTGGTGGTCCCCGAGGTCACCGCGCTCCGCCGCACCCTCAGCCTGCTCGAGATCCTCCGGTCGCTCGACGTCACCGAGGAGCGGCTGCTCCTCGTCTACAACCAGACGGTGGCCGCCCACCAGCTCTCCCGGGAGCGGGTCGAGGGCTTCCTCGGGCATCGCATCCCCCTCGAGATCAGCCACGACGTGGAGCTCTTCCACCGCGCCACCACCTCCGGGCGACCGGTGATCCTGCTCGACCCCCACCACCCGTCCGCCCGCGACCTGCGCCGGCTGGCGGAGCTGGTCGGCGTCCCCTACTAGGGAAGGTCCGTTCAGCTACAAGATAATGTTATAGTCCTCTGTGCAGGTGGGGACGGCCTGCGCGTGCGCGCATCGGGCTCCCCGCGTCACGGAGGACATGGCATGGGTGAAGACCCGGATGAGCTGAGGGAGGCGATCGAGGAGACCCGCCGGCGCATGGACGAGACCGTGCTCGCGCTCGGCCAGAAGGTCGACCTGAAGGCCCAGGCCCGGGCCAGGGTCGCCGAGGTCCGCGAGCGGGTGAGCCAGGTCGGCTGGCGGCGCCTGGTACCCGTCGCCGCCGGCGCCGTGGCCCTCACCGGCGGCGCGGTGGCGGCCGTGGTGGCACTGAAGGCGCGCTCGGCGCGGCCGGCCGAGCGTCTCGCCCTGCCGGCGAAGAGGCTGCCCAGGGCCGCCCAGGACGTGGTGCTGCCGGTGGCGGTCAGGGCTGACCGGCTGCTCGCCCACACCACCCACGAGCTGGGCGAGAGGCGCCAGCGGGCGATGCAGGCGATGGCCCGGGAGATCGCCCGGGAGCTCGCCGAGCAGCAGGAGAAGCACAGCCCGCTGTGGAAGAGGATCGTGCGCGACGCCGGCACCGCCGCGGCCACCACCGGGGCGACCCTGCTGGTGCGCCGGGCCCTCTCCAGCCCGGTCCAGCCGCCGCTGCGCAAGGCCGACAGGTTGCCCGGGGAATCTGCCAAGGCGGTTCCCATGGAGCGCGTCCTGAGCGGCTGAACGGTTCGGACCGGCCGGGTCGCTACACTCTGTGCCGGGCAGCCGGTGGGCCGAGCCGCCGGGTGCCCGGCACCCGTCCGTTTCCCGTGCACGAGGCTTCCGTGGGCGACCTGCGCTACGCCGACGCCGGCGTCGACATCGACGAGGGGAATCGCGCCGTCGCTCTCATCAAGCGGTCGGTGGCATCGACCTTCACCTCCGGAGTGCTGGGCGGCCTGGGCTCGTTCAGCGGGCTCTTCGCCCTCGACACCGGGCGCCACGCCCAACCGGTGCTGGTGGCCAGCGCCGACGGCGTCGGCACCAAGATCAAGGTGGCGATCGCCGCCGCCCGCCACCGGGGCATCGGCAGCGACCTCGTCAACCACTGCGTCAACGACATCCTCTGCTGCGGCGCCGACCCCCTCTTCTTCCTCGACTACTTCGCCACCGGGCGGCTCAACCCCGAGCAGCTCGCCGAGATCGTCGAGGGCATCGCCGCCGCCTGCACGGTGGCCGGCTGCGCGCTGATCGGCGGCGAGACCGCGGAGATGCCCGGGCTCTACGCGCTCGGCGACTACGACCTCGCCGGCTTCATCGTCGGGATCGTCGACCGCGCCGCGATCGTCGACGGCGCCCGGGTCCAGGCCGGCGACGCCGTCCTCGGCCTGCCCAGCAGCGGCCTCCACACCAACGGCTACTCGCTGGTCCGCCACATCGTCAGCGAGAACGAGCTCGACTACGGGCAGCCGCTGCCGGGCACCGACCGCCCCCTCGCCGACCTCCTCCTCGAGCCCCACCGCTCCTACCTCGCCGCGGTCCGCGAGCTGCGCGCCGGCCTCGACGTCCGCGCCCTCGCCCACATCACCGGCGGCGGCCTCAAGGAGAACGTGCCCCGGGCGCTGCCCCAGGGGCTGGGGGTCGAGCTCGACCGCTCCGCCTGGACGGTGCCGCCGCTCTTCGCCGCCATCCAGGAGGCGGGCGGGGTGCATCCCGACGAGATGTGGCGCACCTTCAACATGGGCATCGGCATGGTGGTGGTGGTGCCCGCCGACCAGGCGGACGCCGCCGTCGAGGCGGCGGGAATGCCGGTCCACCGCATCGGCCGGGTCGTCGAGCAGGCGGCACCGGAGAGGGTGGTACTGCACTGAGCGCCGCCGCCGACCCCCGCGTGCCCACGGCGGTGCTGGTGTCGGGCGCGGGCACCAACCTCCGCGCCCTCCTCGACGCCGCCGGCCGCCCCGGGTACCCGGCGCGGGTCGAGCTGGTGGTCTGCAACCGGCCCAGCGCGGGCGCGCTGGTGATCGCCCGCGAGCACGGCGTCGCGGTGGTGACGATGCCGGTCTCGGGCTTCGGCGGCGACGCCGCCGCCCGCGACCTGGCGATGCGCGACCTCCTGCTTCACCGCGGGGTCCGGCTGGTGGTCTGCGCCGGCTACGACCGGGTCCTCGACCGCAGCCTGCTCGCCGCCTTCCCCGACGCCATCCTCAACCTCCACCCCTCGCTGCTCCCCGCCTTCGGCGGCGGGATGCACGCCGTCGAGGACGCGCTCGAGGCGGGGGTGAGGGTGAGCGGGTGCACCGTCCACCTGCTCGCCCCCGGCGCCCCGGACGGAGGCCCGATCGTCCTCCAGGCGGCGGTGCCGGTGCTCGGCGACGACGATGCCGAGACCCTCAGGGCCCGCATCCACGAGCAGGAGTGGCGGCTGCTGCCCGAGGCGGTGGCGCTCTGGGCCAAGGGACGGCTGCGGCGGGAGGGCCGGCAGGTGCGCATCCTGCCCGCCCCGGTGGGGCAGCCGGCCCGGTGACGCTGCGCGCCCTGCTCGGGCCCCACGACAAGACCGGGCTCGTCGAGTTCGCCCGCGGCCTGCGTGCCTGCGGGGTGGAGCTGATCGCCACCGACGGGACCCGCCACGCCCTCGCCGCCGCGGGCATCGAGGCGACCGCGGTGAGCGAGATCACCGGCCTGCCCGAGATGCTCGACGGCCGGGTCAAGACCCTCCATCCCGCCGTCCACGCCGGCATCCTCGCCCGGCGCGACCTCGAGAGCCACACCGAGCAGCTCGCCGCCCACGGTTTCCGCCCCATCGACATCGTGGCGGTCTCGCTCTATCCGTTCCGCGAGACCGTGGCGCGGGGGGCGCCGCGCGCCGAGGTGATCGAGAACATCGACATCGGCGGGCCCACCCTGATCCGGGGCGCCGCCAAGAACGCCGCCTCGGTGGCGGTTGTGGTCTCTCCCGACCGATACCCCGAGGTGCTCGACGAGCTGCGGGTCCACGGCGCCGTCGGCGACGCCACCCGCCGCCGGCTCGCCGCCGAGGCCTTCGCCCACGTCGCCGCCTACGACACCGCGGTGGCCGCATACCTGGCCGGTGACGCCGGCGAGGGGATGCCCGCCGACCTCACCGTCGGCGGCCCACGGCTCGCCGGGCTGCGCTACGGCGAGAACCCGCACCAGCGGGGCGCGCTGTACGCCGTCGCCGGGGCCGGCGGCGGGCTCGCCGCGGCTCGCCACCTCCAGGGCGCCGCCCTCTCCTTCACCAACTGGCTCGACACCGACGCCGCCCGCCGCCTCGTCGCCGACTTCGCCGAGCCCGCCGCGGCGATCATCAAGCACACCAACCCCTGCGGCTTCGCGGTCGGCCCCGACATCGCCGAGGCCTACCGGCGCGCCCTCGCCTGCGATCCGCGCAGCGCCTTCGGCGGGGTGGTCGCCCTCAACCGGACCATCGACCCCGAGGTCGCCGGGGAGCTGGTCTCGACCTTCCTCGAGGTGGTGGTCGCCGCCGGGGTCGATCCCGCGGTCGCCGAGGTGCTCGCCGGGCGGCAGCGGATGCGCGTCCTCAGCGTCGAGGCGCCCCCCTCGGCGGCCCAGCTCGACGTCCGCAGCATCGACGGCGGGCTGCTCGTCCAGACCCCCGACGCCGTCTCCATCGACCGCTCCTCGATGCGGGTGGCGACCCGCCGCGAGCCCACCGAGGAGGAGTGGTCCGACCTGCTCGTCGCCGCCCGGGTCTGCCGGCACGTCAAGTCGAACGCGATCGTGCTGGTCCGCGACCGCAGGGCGGTGGGGGTGGGCGCCGGACAGATGTCACGGGTCGAGGCCGCCGAGCTGGCGGTGGCCCGCGCCGGCGGGGCCGGGGCGGGCTCGGTGGCCGCCTCGGACGCCTTCTTCCCCTTCGCCGACGGTCTCGAGGTGGTCGGCCGCGCCGGCGCCACCGCGGTCATCCAGCCCGGCGGCAGCAGGAACGACCCCGAGGTCGTCGCCGCCGCCGATGCGATGGGGATGGCGATGGTGCTGACCGGAGAACGTCACTTCCGGCACTAAAAAAAGCGGACCGCCGGTTTCCCGGCGGCCCGCCTGGATGTCGGAGTGGGCCGGTTAGCTGTTCCGCCGGCGCAGGCTGGCGCCCGCGAGGCCGGCACCGCTCAGGAGGAGCAGCAGGCCGCCGAGGCCGATCGCCGTGCCGGTGTTCGGGGCCGCGAGGCCGCCCCCGCCGGAGGATGCTGCCGCGGTGGAGCCGGTGGCCGGGGGAGTGCCCGCGTTCGGGGTGGCCTGGAGGCCGGTGAGGCCGACCGCGGAGGCGGTCAGGACGCCCGCCTGCTGGCCGCTCTGGCCGAGCAGGTCCGAGACGGTGCCGACGGCCGCGCCGGTGCTGCCGCTGCCGTTGCCGCCGGTCGCGCCCACCTGAAGGAGGACGAGGCCGATGACGCCGGGAACGCTGATCGGGATGCCACCCGCACCGGTCTGGTCGGAGCTCAGGATCTGGTTGCCGTTGATCCCCAGCACGTACGCCGAGCCCTTGTTCGAGCTGGAGGCGTCGGAGTGCAGGAGGATGATCACCAGGGCGCCCTGGCCGACGTTGACGTCGACGCCGTTGTTGCTGCCGGCGCCCTGCGAGGAGAGCCCCTGGTAGCTGGCGTCGCTGGTGGCCTCGAGGACCGCCACGGTGATGGCGCCGCCGGTGGCCTTCTCGGTCGGGAGCAGGGCCAGATCGATCAGCGCCGCGCGGGAGTGGGAGGTGGAGGTGGCGCCCGCGTTGGTGTGCTCCTCCCAGTCGGCGACGGCGAGGGACAGCAGCGGGGTCAGCGGGAGGGCGATGAGCGATCCGTTGTCGGTGCTGCTGCCGCCGCCCGAGATCAGCTTGCCGGCGGCGACATCGGTGCCGAGCAGGCGGATCGCGGTCGCGTGCGAGCTCGCCGTGCCCGACCCGGCGCTGGCGCTGGTGCAGCTGATGCAGGTGTCGAGGATGTTCGCGTTGATCACGTTGGCGGTGGCGCTGCTGGGCGGCGCCGGGGTGACCACGGTCTCGTCGCTGGTGCGGGAGTGCGGGGTGCTGTCATGCCTCTGGGGCGTGGAGGGCCCGGTGCCGCTGTCGCGCGCGTCGGTGCCGGGTGCGTTCTGCACCGAGGACGGGACCGGCGCGTACGCTCCCGGATCGGGAGCCGGCTGCTGAGCCTGGCTGCTGTCGACGCCCGGTGCGCCGGGGGCGCCGAGGTCGGCGCGTGCCGCCGAACCGGCGCCGAAGAGCAGGAGTCCCGCGGTGGAGATCGCCGCTACGCCCTTGAGATATGTACTGAGCATTTTTTACCCCTACTCTCTAGTGGGTCCGATACATCAGGTCGCCAAAGAGGGGCGCGAGGGCGTCCCTGACAGAAGAGACAAGCGCCGGGTGTCCGGTGTATCGCTCGGCCGGACACGCGCCGAGATCCGGCGGTTGGGATACCCTGGGAATCGCTCACAAGCCTCGACAGCTTCGATCGCGAGACGGCATGCCCGAACCCTACGTCGACGGCGAGCGGCCGATCTGCGTCGCCCGCCAGCACATCGCCATCTTCATCCCCTACGCGCTGGTGTGTGTCGCCGCCCTCGCGGTCGGCCTCGGGGTGCTCCAGATCCTCGACGCGACCCTGCTCCTCGCCCTCGGGGTGCTGATCCGGCTGGTGCTCCACTGGACCCGCTACCAGAAGGACCCCGAGGAGCCCTGGCACCACTTCGGCCGCCACGTGGCCTTCTGGGCGCTGGTGTTCGGCGCCGGCTACGGCCTGCTCCACGTCTTCCGCTTCCCCGCCTGGCTGGTGATGGGGCTGGTGGTCGCGGTGCTGCTCGCCTTCCGGCTGCTGGAGTGGCACTACAACACCTACACCCTGACCAACCAGCGGGTGATCACCAGCTACGGGGTGCTCAACCGGGTCTCGGAGTCGCTGGGGATCGAGAAGATCCAGCACACCACCCTGAGCCGGGGCGTCACCGCCCGCTTCTTCGGCTACGGCGACATCGTCATCCGCTCCGCGGGGAAGGGGGAGGAGGTCATGAAGCACATCGCCGACGCCGACAGCTTCAGCCTCGCCCTCATCACCGCGATGTCGGGGTCGAAGGAGAAGGCGGGCATCGTCGAGCGCTTCGTCGCGCCGTCGTACGAGCCCGGCTCCGGCTACGCGCCGCCACTCGGCTGGGGCGGCACCGAGCACCTGCACGTGGGGACCGGCTCCGGGAGCTGAGCCGCGGCGGGCCACCCGAACCCCTGTTCGACGTGGCAGACTTCCGCCATGCGGGCGGCGAGGGGTCAGCGGCGGCTGGTGGGGGTGCTCTCCCCCTGTCCCCACTGCGGCTCGCAGCACACCCACCTCGAGCTGCCGCTCGCCGACGACCACAGCATCTCGGCGGACCGGCACCGGTGTGACGACTGCCGCGGCCACTGGTGGCAGCTGCACCAGCTTCCGGGCTCCCCGGTCGAGGCGGCGCGGCGGCCGACCTGACCGGTTGGCCGCGAGGGGTCGCCCTCGGCGGTGGGTTCGTGGGATGCTGTCGGGCCCGGGCTCACGCCACCGCCCCTCCCACGACCCCCACCGCACCTCATGTCCGGCACCTCCCGCCGCCCCCCGCCCGCCGGCCCCCTGCCGCCGCGACGTCGCGTCGGCGCCGGGGTGCACCCGGTGGTGCTCACCCGCCGTCTCTCCCGCGGCGCCCGCCGGCGCTCCCGCATCCATCTCGCCGCCCTGCTCGCCGCCGCCCTCGCGATCGCCACCGTGCTGCTCTGGGGGGGCGGGCAGGCGGCCCTCGCGCTGCTCGACGGCCGCCTCGGGGCCGTCCCCGACCCGCGAGCGCTGCCCGCGGACTCGGTGGTCCTCGATCGCCACGGCGAGGTCATCGCGGTGCTCCACAGCGCCGGCGAGCGGCGGGTGCCGGTGGCCCTTGCGCAGATATCCCCGGAGCTCCGCCGCGCCACCGTGGCCGTCGAGGACCGCAACTTCTGGCACGAGGGAGCGGTCGACGGCTCGCGGCTGGTGGCGGCGGCCTGGACCGACCTGGTCAACGGCGGCCCGGTCCAGGGCGCCAGCACGATCACCGAGCAGCTCGCCAAGGTCCTCTACGTGGGCACCTCGCCGCGCACCGTCGAGCGCAAGCTGCGGGAGGTCTTCATCGCCCGCCACCTCGCCCGCACCCTGAGCCGCGAGCAGGTCCTCGAGGAGTACCTCAACGACATCAACTACGGGCACGGCGCCTACGGGGCCGAGGCGGCGGCGCGCACCTACTTCGGCATCGGCGCGGCCCGGCTCGACCTCGCCCAGGCGGCGCTGCTCGCCGGCCTGCCCAACAGCCCCGCGAACCTCGACCCCTACCGCCATCCCGACGCGGCCCGGGCCCGGCAGCGTGCGGTGCTGGCCGCGATGGTCGACACCGGCGCCGTCACCGCGGCGGCGGCGGCGGCGGCGCAGGCGGAGATGCCGGCGCTGGTCTCCGGCGCCATGGCCGACGTCGACCTCTTCCCCACGGTCACCGCGCGGGTGGTCCGCGAGGTGCGCGAGCGGCTCGGCCTCGACGCCGTCACCGCCGGGCTGCGGATCACCACCACCATCGACGCCGGGCTGCAGCGGTTCTCCCAGGCGGCGGTCACCCGCCAGGTCGACTCGATGGCCGCCCAGCACGCCGGCGACGGTGCCCTGGTGGCGGTCGACCCGCGCAGCGGCGAGGTGCTCGCCGACGTCGGCAGCGCCGGCCCCGGCCATCCCGCCGAGCAGCTCGACATGGCCGCGCAGCCGAGATCGCCGGGCTCGACCTTCAAGCTCTTCACCTACGCGGCCGCCCTCCAGGCGCGGCGGCTGAGCATGGTCACCCCGATCCGCGACCGCCCCTACAGCCTCGCCCACGGCGGCGGCGCCGGCGGAGCCGCCCGCTACCAGGTGCACGACTACGAGCCGTGGTACCGGGGGACGGTCACCGTCAAGGAGGCGCTGGCCAGCTCGCTCAACGTGCCCGCGGTGAAGGCGGAGATGCTCACCGGCATCCCCGAGGTGGTGCGCGTCGCCCGGGCGATGGGAGTCACCACCCTGGACCGCCCTGCCTCCGCCTTTGGCGCCAGCCTCACCCTGGGCGGCTACCCGGTGCCCCTGGAGGAGCTCGCCCAGGCGGCCACCGTGCTCGCCGCCGAGGGGTGGTACCGCGCCGAGCACGTGCTGCTCTCGGTCGGCGACGGCCGCGGCGGCGAGCTGCTGGCGCGACGGCCGGGGCACCGCGCCCTCGACCCGGGGGTGGCCTTCGTGATGAACGCGATCCTCGCCGACGACGCCAACCGCGCCCCCGCCTTCGGCAGCCGGTCGGCGCTCACCATCCCCGGCCACCTGGTCGCCGCCAAGACCGGCACCACCACCGAGTTCCGCGACAACCTCACCGTGGGGTGGACGCCACGGCTGGCGCTGGCGACCTGGGTCGGCAACGCCGACGACTCGCCGATGCGCAACACCACCGGGCTGAGCGGCGCCGCGCCGATCTGGAACGCGGTGATGAGCCACGCGCTCGGCGGGGGCGGCGACGGCTGGCCGGGGCCGCCCCCCGGGGTGGAGCGCGTCGCCGGCGGCTGGGTCCTCGAGGGCACCTCCGCGGAGACCGGCGCCGAGGCCGGCGCGCTCGACGAGATGGCGCCGCTGGCGGACTGCCGGCAGTGGACCCGCGACGGCGGCCTGCTCTGGTCGTGTGCCCCGGCGGGGTCCGGGCTCGCCGGCGACCCCGGCCCGCCCGGGTCACCGCCCCCGTCGCCGGGGATCCCCCAAAAGGAGGGAGGCCCGGGTTTCTCCGTCTCCTTCACACTGGGGCGATGAATCTCGACATCCTCGCGGTGCACGCGGCCCACTCACCGGAGCGGAGCGCGCTGATCGACGACGCCGGGCGGCGCCGAGGCTACGCGGAGCTGAACGCGCGGGTCCGGCGCGCCGCCACCGCGCTCGCCGGCCTCGGGCTCGCCGCCGGCGAGCGCTGCGCCCACATCCACCACAACTGCATCGAGGGCTTCGAGCTCGGCCACGCCCTGCGCCGGCTGGGCGCGGTGTCGACGCCGGTGAACACGCGGCTGCGCGACGCCGAGATCGCCTACCTGCTCAACGACAGCGACGCCCGGGTGGTGGTCGCGGGACCGGAGTTCACCGCCGCCGTCGACGCGGCACGGGCCCAGGTCGAGGACGCCGGCGGCCGCCGCTGGGTGGTGCTCGGCGACGGCGCCACGCCCCCCGGCTGGATCGCCTACGAGGACCTGCTCGCCGCCGCCGGCGACGCCGAGCCTCCCGGGGGCGGCGCCACCAGCGCGCCGACGATGATCTACACCGCGGGCACCACCGGCAACCCCAAGGGCGCCTACCGCGGCGGCGGTGTCGACGTGAGCGTGGCGTCCAGCTGGGTGGCGGCCTTCCAGTTCTCGACCGAGGACGTGCACCTGCTCGCCGGGCCCAGCTACCACAGCGCCCCGGGCTTCTTCGCCGGGCTGCAGCAGATGTTCGGCGCCACCACCGTGGTGCTGCGCCGCTTCGACGCCGAGACCGCGCTGCGGCTGATCGCCGAGCACCGGGTCACCACCACGTTCATGGCGCCGATCCTGGTCAAGCGCATCCTCGACCTCCCCGAGGCGGTGCGCCGCGCCCACGACGTCTCCAGCATCCGCTGCCTGATCGTCGCCGCGGCGCCGTTCCCCGCCGACCTCAAGCGGCGCGCGGTGGACTTCTTCGGACCCCACGTCTTCGAGTTCTACGGCGCCACCGAGACCGGGCTGGTCACGCTGATCACCCCCGACGACCTGCTGCGCAAGCCCTACTCGTGCGGGCGCGCGCTCCCCGCGGTGGAGGTGCGCCTTCTCGACGACGAGGGCAACGAGGTCCCCGACGGCCAGCCCGGTGAGCTCTGGGCGCGCTCGCCGGGGGTGTTCTCCGAGTACCACAACCGGCCCGAGGCGACCGCGCGCAACCGGCGCGACGGCTTCTTCACCGTCGGCGACATCGCCTGGCGGGATGACGAGGGCTTCATCCACATCTGCGACCGCAAGGTCGACATGGTGATCAGCGGCGGGGTGAACATCTATCCCGCGGAGATCGAGGCGGTGCTCCACTCCCATCCCGCGGTCGAGGACTGCGCGGTGGTCGGCGTGCCCGACAGCGAGTGGGGCGAGTCGCTGAAGGCGGTGGTGAAGCTCCAGCCGGGGGGCGAGGCGGGCGAGCAGGAGCTGATCGGCTTCGTCGGCGAGCGGCTGGCCGCGTACAAGCGTCCCCGCAGCGTCGACTTCGTCGACGACCTCCCCCGTGACGCCGCCGGCAAGCTGCTGAAGCGGCTGCTGCGCGACCGCTACTGGACCGAGGCGGGGCGACAGGTCTGACCGGAACTCCCCGCGCGGGAAGCTCGCACTTATTGACAGTTTGTGGCGCAGGCCGTACCCTCGCCGAGTACTGAGAGGGTGTGGGGCGGCGCGAGGGAGCCGCTCCGCGGGGGAGGAGGCGGGATGAGCGCGACCGGGCTGACGGTCATCGTCGTGGTCATCCCCGCCTTTTCCGCCAGCCTCCTGGTGCTCGCGCTCGACCGCCGCGGTCCGCGCCGCCGAGCGCCCCGGCTCTCGCGCCTGACCGCCGCGCTCGGCGCCGCCCTGGGTGTGGCCGGCTTCGGGCTCGCCTCGGTGGCGGGCGTCGCCGGTCCCGGCCACGCCGCCCGCGCCGCCGAGACCGCGGAGGAGCGGCTCTGGATCAGCGTCGCCGCCGCCGGGGCCTCCGCCGAGATCCCGGCCCCCCCGGAGCGGGCCGGGGAGGCGCCGGTGCGGCTGCCGTACGCGCCGCTGGTGCTCTGGGGCGCCGGTCTCGACGAGGCCTCGGGCAGCTCCACCGTGCTCGCCGAGGTCGCGGACGGCAACGACATCCCGCTGCTCTCCGCCGGCTGGCGGGTCGCCACCGGGGACGGGCGGCAGCCCCTCGCCCTGCTCGACCCCGCCGCCATCGTCGCCGCCGCCCGCGCCCACGGCGTCGTCCCCGAGAACGGCGTCTACGACCTCGAGCTGCGCAGCTCCGACCCGGAGACGACCCTCCACCTCGCCCTCGCCGCCCCGCCGCAGGCCACCGCGCCGATCACCGCACCGGTGGCGGCCGCCGCCGCCCGGCCGCCGGCGACCGCCGCGCCCGCGCCCGCTCCCTCCGGGGTGAGCGTGCCCGCCACCGGTGGCGGCGCCGCGCTGCTCGTCGGCCTGGCGCTGCTGCTCGCCGGCGGCGCCTGCGCCGGTCTCTCGCTGCGGCTCCGGCGGGGAGCGCTCCGAGCCTGAGAGCCGGCCCCGGGGCCTAGGCGACGCCCGCGGCGGCGGCGGCCACCCGGTCGGCCACCGTCCCGGCCTCGGTGACGTGGAGGACGTGGCCGCAGCGGGGCAGCACCTCGACGGTCGCCCCGGGCAGCAGCGCCCGGAGCGCCTGCCGCGGCGGCCCGGCGGCGGTCAGCGGGTCGGCCTCGCCGAGGAGCACGTGGACCGGGATCCGGGGGTCGAGCCCGCCCGCCCGCCGGCCGAGGTCGCGCAGCTCCGCCTCCATGACCCGCACCGTGGCGGCGACGCCGGTGAAGGCCTGGCCGCGCCAGCCCTCGAGCTCCTCGGTGACGGCGACGTCGTCCACCAGGGCGGTGCGCGGGCCGTACACGCGGCGCATCGCCCCGCGGATCACCGGGCGGCCGGCGACGCGCAGCACGCTGCGCACCGTCCAGCTGCCCGGGGTCGAGACCGCGAGGCGGAAGGGCAGCGGCAGCGCGAAGGGCACCAGCGCCGGTGCCAGCAGCACCAGCGCGGCGACCGAGTCCGGGTCGGTGAGGGCCGCCTCCAGGGCCACCGCGGCGCCCCAGGAGTGCCCGACCCACGTCGCCGGTGCGGCGGGGGTGAGGGCGGCCGCGGCGAGCGCGGCCGCCGCCTGGGCGGCCAGCCGGGGGTCGCCGGCGGGGCTGCCGCCGGCCCCGGGGCGGTCGAGGGCGACGGTCCGGAGGCCGCGCCCGGCGAGCTCCACGGCGAGGCGCCGGAACTGCCGCCCGGTCGCCCCCACCCCGTGGAGGGCGATCACCGGCGGCGCGGCGCCGTCCCCGGTGAGGTGGAGGCGCAGCCGGCCCGCCGGCCCCTCGAGGAGCCGCACCGCGGTCGCCGGAAGCGGCGAGGGCGCGGTGTCGGGCCGGCTGCTCACCGGCTCAGTGTAGGCAGAGCCGGCGATCCGGCCCGCGGTCAGTAGGCGACAGCCTTGGCGTAGTACTCGTCGCCGCTGGTGAAGTTGGCGACGCCGGCCTCGTCGCGGGTGCCCTGGTCGAGCTGGGTCGCCCACCACTCGGCGCCGCCGGAGTCGGCGGTGCGGTTGAGGTAGTGCTGGTACCAGCCGGCGGTGGCGTCGGCGACCACGTGGAGGTGGTGCTCGTGGGAGAAGGCGAAGCTGTCGGCGACGCCGGCGCGGTCGACCGGGCCCCCGGCGACCCAGCCGTCGACCTCCGCGGTCTGCGGGGTGCGCCCCAGGATGTCCTGGTAGAGGGCGGTCACGAAGCCCCGGTCGGTGCCCCTGCCGTGGTCCGCGTAGTAGGTCGGGCTGGCGGCGAGCGCGGCCAGCAGGGTCTCGTCGTGGCCGCCGCCCTGGAGCTGCGACACCCAGTAGGAGCGGCCGGCGGCGTCGGCGGCGTGGCCGGTCAGCCGCGAGTAGGCGGCGTCGATGCTGCGGCCGTACACCTCGGTGGAGGTGCTGAAGAAGGCGGCGACGCCCCCGCGGCCGTGGCTGCCGATCTGGCTCACCCAGTAGGCCACCTCGGAGTTGGCGCCGACCCGGCCGAGGATGTCGTGGTAGAGGTCCTCGACGAAGCTGGCGTCGTCGTTGGTGACCGTGACCGTGCCGATGCCGCCGGAGCCGCCGGCCTTGCCCTGGGTCGAGGCGGAGACGGTCTGGCTGCCGGGGTGGCGCAGGGTCACCGAGAAGACGTGCACGCCCGCGTCGGCGGCCGTGAACGTGTAGGCCGGTGGCATGGTCGCCATCCTGTCGGTGCTCGAGCTCAGCGTCACCGTCCCCGTGTAGGCGGTGTCGGTGGCGGTGCCGTTCAGCGCCGTCACCGTGACCGGCACGGTGGCGAAGGCGTCCACCGAGGCGGGGAGGGTGAGGCCGAGGTGGCGGGCGGCGACGGGCGGGCCGCCGCCGAGGGTGCAGCTCCACGGGAAGGGCTGGCAGGCGCTGGACTCGGCACTCTCGGGCAGGAACGCGCAGCTGCCGCTGGGCGATCCGGTGCTGTGGTCGTCGGCGTCGGAGTCGCCGTCGCACTGGGCGTTGCCGTTGCTGCCCGGGGCGGCGAGGCCGAAGTCGTGGAAGACGATCGGGTCACCGCTGCTCCCCGCGAAGGAGAACGTGGTGGTCTTGTTGTTCGGGTAGATGTTGGACACGGTCGCGTGGGCGCTGCCGCCCGAGACGGTGACGTCGGCCCACTGCGAGCGGCAGGCGCTGCCGCCCTCGCAGGGGGCATATCCCTCCGGGTTGGAGGCGTTCGCGGGTGGGGTCTTGGTGGTGGTGATCCGGTAGGCGCCGTCGGGCACCCCGGTGAAGCTGGCGCAGGGGCCCGCCGAGCAGGTGCCGGTCGGCACCGGGCAGCCGGCGCCGGACGCGGTGCCATGGCCCGCGGGCGTGGCGGCGGACGCCGAGAAGCCTCCGCCGGTGATCGAGACCACGGCGCTCCCCAGGATCTGGTGACACGAGTCCATGGTCTGGACGTAGATCGTGGCTCCGCCGCCCGAGGCCGCACCCGCCCTCGCGGACGAGGTCAGCACGGCGGCGCTCAGTGAGCCGGCGATCAGGGCCATCACGGCGAACGCCGTTCGCAGCCTCGGCAGCTTCTTCATGTACATCCCTTCCTGAACGCCGTCGCGGGAATGCGGCGGCCATCCTCCTCGAAGCACAACGGTGCCCGGCGCCCGATCTTGCGCGCCGGGCCCCGCCCGGCGCGGCGGCTCAGCCGGTCGCCCGCCTCGGGGTGGGCGCGTGGGTGCCGATCAGCCCCACCTCCGGGGGCGTCTCGCCGTGGAGGCGGGCGTAGCGGCGCCGCAGCGTCGAACTCGCGCTCGGCGGGGGCCATGCGCAGCAGCCGGATCACCTCGGCGGTGGCCACCCGCGCCAGCTCGGGGACCGCCTCGACCGCGGCCGACCACTCCAGGATCAGCTCCTCGGCCATCCCCTGCACCCGCGCCGGCAGCCCGTCGAGGAGCTGGTCACGCAGGCTGTCGATGCTGGAGCGGAGGTCGTCGACCGCCGGTGGCGCCACCGTCTCGCCCGGAGGAGGCTCGCCGTCGGTCACCCGAGGCGCCCCCGCTCCAGCCGGGCCTCGAAGATCCCTGCCTCGATGTCCACGGCGCCAAGCCTACCGGGTGATGCACACCTTCCGTGGCGGTGGGCCGGGCTCCCGGCTCACTCGTCGGGGCTCAGCCAGAGCACCGCCAGCGGGGGCAGGGTCATCGCCGCCGAGTGGGGCTGGCCGTTCCACTCGGTGTCGTCCGCGAGCACGCTCCCGAGGTTGCCGACGCCGCTGCCGCCGTAGGGCTCGGCGTCGGTGTTCAGCACCTCGCGCCAGCAGCCGGGGCGGGGCAGGCCGACACGGAAGTTCTCGTGGACCAGCGGGGACAGGTTGGCGACGCAGACCAGCCCGGGCCGGCCCTCACCGTCCACGCGGATGAACGACAGCACGTTCTGGTCGGAGTTGCCCGCATCGATCCAGCGGAAGCCCTCCGGCGAAGTCGTCTCGCTGCCAGAGTGCGGGCTCGCCCGCGTAGGCGAGGTTGAGATCGCGGACCAGGTGCTGCACCCCGGCGTGGTCGGGCTGCTCGAGCAGGTGCCAGTCGAGCGAGTCGTCGTGCCTCCACTCCCGCTCCTGGCCGAACTCCGAGCCCATGAACAGCAGCTGCTTGCCGGGGTGGGCCCACATCCAGGCGAGCAGGGAGCGCAGGTTGGCGAACTTCTGCCACCGGTCGCCGGGCATCTTGCCGAACAGCGAGCCCTTGCCGTGGACCACCTCGTCGTGGCTCACCGGCAGCACGAAGCGCTCGCTGAAGGCGTACCACAGCCCGAAGGTGAGCTGGTGGTGGTGGTAGCGGCGGAAGATCGGGTCGAGCGAGAAGTACGACAGGGTGTCGTGCATCCAGCCCATGTTCCACTTGAAGGCAGAAGCCCAGGCCACCGGTGGAGGCGGGCCGGCTCACCCCCGGCCAGGCGGTCGACTCCTCGGCGATCATCATCACGCCGGGGTGCTGCTCGCGGACCGTGGTGTTGACCTCGCGGAGGAACTCGATGGCCTCGAGGTTCTCGCGGCCGCCGTAGGGGTTGGGGATCCACTGGCCGGGCTGCCGCGAGTAGTCCAGGTAGAGCATCGAGGCGACCGCGTCGACGCGGAGGCCGTCGACGTGGAACTCCTCGATCCAGTACCGGGCGTTGGCGACCAGGAAGTTGCGCACCTCGTTGCGGCCGAAGTTGAAGACCAGGGTGCCCCAGTCGGGGTGTTCGCCGCGGCGGGGGTCGATGTGCTCGTAGAGGGCGGTGCCGTCGAACCTCGCCAGCGCCCACTCGTCGCGCGGGAAGTGGGCGGGCACCCAGTCGAGGATGACGCCGACGCCGCGCTGGTGGAGCTCGTCGATCATCGCCCGGAGGTCGTCCGGCGAGCCGAAGCGCGAGGTCGGCGCGTAGTAGCCGCTCACCTGGTAGCCCCACGAGCCGCCGAAGGGGTGCTCGGCGAGGGGCAGGAACTCGACGTGGGTGAACCCCATCGCGCGGCAGTAGTCGCCCAGCTCCGCCGCCGCCTCGCGGTAGGTCAGCATCTGCTCGCCCGCCTCGCCGCGGCGCCGCCACGAGGCCAGGTGCACCTCGTACGCGGACATCGGCCGCACCGCCGGGTCGGCCGCCGCCCGGCCGGCGATCCACTCGCCGTCGGCCCAGCGGTGCTGGCTCACGTCGACCACGCTCGCGGTCGCGGGCGGGGTCTCCGCGGCCCGGGCCAGCGGGTCGGCCTTGAGCACCCGGCGGCCGTCCGCCCCGGTGATCGAGAACTTGTAGTGACAGCCGGCGCCCACCCCGGGGAGGAACACCTCCCAGACCCCGGAGGAGCCGAGCGAGCGCATCGGGTGGAGGCGGTCGTCCCAGTAGCCGGCGTCGCTGACCAGCCGGACGCTGCGGGCGTTGGGCGCCCAGACCGCGAAGGCGGTGCCGATCACCCCCTGGTGCTCGATCACCCGGGCGCCGAGGCGGCGCCAGAGCTCGCGGTGCTGGCCCTCGCCGATGAGGTGGAGGTCGAGGTCGCCGAGGGTGGGCAGGAAGCGGTAGGGGTCGTCGATCACCCAGCTGCGCTCCCCCTCGTCGAAGCGCAGCCGGTAGGCGGGCAGCTCGGCAACCGGTACCCGGCCCTGGAAGATGCCGCCCTGGAGGCGCTCCAGCGGGCTCTCACCACCCTCCCAGATCACCGTGCAGCGCTCCGCCGACGGATGGAGGGCGCGCACCACGGTCTCCTTGCCGAGGGGGTGGGCGCCGAGGATCCGGTGGGGCTCGTGCTGCTCCCCGCTGAGCAGCCGGACGGCGTCCTCGCCGAGGTCGGGAAGGGGAGGGGTGGTGGTGCCGGGGTCGGTCGGACGGCGTGCAGGGCTCATGGCCGGCCTCCCTCGAGCAGGAATCGGAGCGGGGTGCTCACCCAGTCGGGACGATGGCCGAGCTCGTAGCCGACCTCGTAGACCGCCTTGCGGAGCTCCCAGGCGCGCCGGAGGGTGAGCGTGTCCTCGGCGCTGCGGGGGAGCAGCGGATGGTCGCCGGCGCGGGCCAGGTAGGCGCCCCAGAAGAGCCGGCGGTTGGCCTCGGCCCAGGCGGCGCCCTGGCGCTGCAGCGCCTCGACCAGCTCGGCGTCGGGCTCGGTGCGCTCGGCGAGGGCCGCCGCGGCGGCGTAGTCGAGCGAGCGCAGCATCCCGGCGACGTCGCGCAGCGGCGACGAGAGGGCGCGGCGCTCCGCGACCCCGAGGGCGGGCTCGCCCTCGAAGTCGAGCACCGTCCACCCGGTGTCGGTGCGCAGGGTCTGGCCGAGGTGGTAGTCGCCGTGGACGCGGATGGCGAGGCCGCCGTCGCCGAGCCCGCGGAGCGCCTCGAAGCCCGCCACCACCGTGGCGCGGCGCTCGCGCAGCGGCTCCAGCGCCGGGTCGGTGCCGCCGAGGAGCTGGTCGAGCTCCCGGGTCATGGCGTCCGCCCAGGCGCCGAGCATGGCCGCCGTCACCGGCCGGGCGCGCATCGACTCGGGCATCTGATCCGACGCCAGCGCGAGGTGCATCTCGGCGGTCACCTCGCCGAGCCGTGCGGACTCGGGGAGAAAGGTCGCCCCCTGCTCCTCGACGTGGCGCAGCGCGGTCTCGTCGTCGCCGACCCCCCGCTCCTCGGCCTCGGCATACAGGTCGCGGAGCGAGGTGAGCGCCAGCGCCCAGCCCTCGGTGCCGTTGTGGAGGTAGGGCTGGACCAGGGCGAGCAGCACCGCCTCGGCGCCGGGGCGCTGGTACTCGGCCACCCCCAGCGGGGCGGGCACGGCGGTGAAGCCGGCCCCGGCCAGCGCCTCGGTCATCTCCAGCTCCGGGGACCGCACCTCCTCGATCCTCCTGAACCACTTCAGCAGCTCGGCGTCGCCGCGCACCAGCGAGCTGTTGCTCTGCTCACGACCCAGCGGGCGGATCGACCCCGGCTCGACGCCCGGGGCGATGCCCTCGCCCCGGCAGCTCAGCGCGCCGGCCTCGGTGCCGATGGTGGCGCCGGTGGCGATCATCTCCCAGAGCACCGCGCTCGACTCGGGGTCGCCGAGGGCGTCCACCACCGCCGCGGGGCCGGCGTCGCCGCCGGTCTCGGTGACCACCTTCTCGGGGTCGAAGAACTCCGAGGCGGGCCCGGGGCGGACCCCCAGGGGCAGGCTGTAGCGCTCCCGGCCGCCGTCCTGGAACGCGACCGTGGCGAGCACCAGCAGCACCGTGGGCTCGGCCTCCCGGAGGGTGGCCACGTCGTCCACCTCGAGCCCCGCCACCGGCCGGCCCCGGCTGCCGAACCAGCGCTGCCGCTGGACGTAGGCGAGCAGCGCAGGGCTCGCCTGCTCGAGGTCGTGGCGGGAGAGCAGGGTGGCACGGGTCACGAGGAGGGCGCCTCCAGGGAGAACCAGTAGAACCCGTGCGGGGCCATGGTCAGGAGGTAGGGGAGCTCGCCGATCGGCGGGAACGGGATCCGCCCGACCAGCTCCAGCGGGGTCATCCCCGCGTAGGCGCGCAGGTCGAGCTCGACCGGCTGGGCGAAGCGGGAGAGGTTGTTGACGCAGAGCACCCTGCGGTCGTCGAGAACCCGCATGAACGCGAACACCGACGGGTTGCTGGCCTCGAGCACCTCGAAGACGCCCTCGCCGAAGACCGGGTGGCGGCGGCGCACCGCCATGAACCGGCGCAGCCAGTGGAGCAGCGAGGACTCGTTGCGCTCCTGCGCCTCCACGTTCACCGCCTGGTAGCTGTACACCGGGTCCATCAGCGGGGGCAGGTAGAGGCGGGCGAAGTCGGCGCGGCTGAAGCCGGCGTTGCGGTCGGCGCTCCACTGCATCGGGGTGCGGACCCCGTCGCGATCGCCGAGGTAGATGTTGTCGCCCATGCCGAGCTCGTCGCCGTAGTAGAGGATGGGGGCGCCGGGCAGCGAGAGCAGCAGCCCGTAGAACAGCTCCATCTGGCGCCGGCCGTTGTTGAGCAGCGGCGCGAGCCGGCGGCGGATGCCGAGGTTCAGCTTCATCCGCGGGTCGCGCGCGTACTCCGCGTACATGTAGTCGCGCTCGTCCTCGGTGACCATCTCGAGGGTGAGCTCGTCGTGGTTGCGCAGGAAGATCCCCCACTGGGCGCCGCTGGGGATCGGTGGGGTGCGCTCCAGGATCTCGGTGATCGGATAGCGCTGCTCGCGCCGGAGTCCCATGAACATCCGCGGCATCAGCGGGAAGTGGAAGCACATGTGACACTCCGGCGCCTCCTCGGAGCCGAAGTAGTCGACCACGTCCTCGGGCCACTGGTTGGCCTCGGCGAGCAGCACCCGGTCGCCGCCGTACTCGCGGTCGACGGTGGCGCGGAGCTCGGCGAGGAAGGCGTGGGTCTCGGGGAGGTTCTCGCAGTTGGTGCCCTCGCGGGCGTACAGGTAGGGCACGGCGTCGAGGCGGAACCCGTCCAGCCCGAGGTCGAGCCAGAAGCGCACCACGTTGATCATCGCCTCGCGGACCTCGGGGTTGTCGTAGTTGAGGTCCGGCTGATGGCTGAAGAAGCGGTGCCAGTAGTAGGCGCCGGCCTGGTCGTCCCAGGTCCAGTTCGAGCTCTCGGTGTCGATGAAGATGATCCGCGCGTCCTGGTAGCGCTGCTTGGTCTCCGACCACATGTACCAGCCCCGCTTCGGGCTGTCCGGCGACGAGCGCGACTCCTGGAACCAGGAGTGCTGGTCGCTGGTGTGGTTCATGACCATGTCCATGATCACGCGCATGCCCCGTTCGTGTGCCTTCTCCACGAGCTCGCGGACGTCGTCGACGCTGCCGTACTCCGGCTGCACCTCGTAGTAGTCTGAGATGTCGTACCCGCCGTCGCGCATCGGGCTGGCGTTGACCGGCAGCAGCCAGATGCAGTCGACCCCCATCCACTGGAGGTAGTCGAGCTTGCCGATCAGCCCCCGGATGTCGCCGACGCCGTCGTTGTTGGCGTCGGCGAAGCCCCGCACCAGCAGCTCGTAGAAGACCGCGCGCTTGTACCAGTCGGTATCCGCACGGTCGATGCTCATCGCTTCCTCAGGTGGAGCACGTGGGCGGGCTGCACGCTGGGGTCGAGGCGCACGTAGTTGGCGGGGCCGTTCCAGACGTACGTCGTGTCGGTGAGCTCGTCGTGCGCCTCGAAGGGGGCGTCCTCGGGCATCCCGAGAGCGGAGAGGTCGAGCCAGGTCACGGCCTCGCGCGGGTTGACCGGGTCGAGGTTGACGACGACGAGGAGCACGTCGGAGCGCGCGTCGTCGGTCCGCGAGAAGCAGAGCATGGAGTCGTTGCCGATGTGGTGGATGCGGAGGGTGCGGAGCTGCGAGGTGGCGTCGCCGTGGCGCCGGCGGATCCGGTTGATCAGGGTGATCAGCGGCGCCAGCGAGTCCGCCCGCCCCCAGTCACGGGGGCGCAGCTGGAACTTCTCGGTGTCGACGTACTCCTCGCTGCCGCTGCGCACCGGCACGCTCTCGAAGAGCTCGTAGCCGGCGTACATCCCCCAGCTGGGGCTGCCCAGCGCCGCCAGGATCAGCCGCAGCCGGAAGGCGGGCGGGCCGCCGTGCTGCAGCACCTCGTGGAGGATGTCCGGGGTGTTGGTCCAGAAGTTCGGCCGGAACCAGTCCACCTTCTCGGTCTGGGAGAGCTCGGTGAGGTACTCGGTCAGCTCCTGCTTGGTGTTCCGCCAGGTGAAGTAGGTGTACGACTGGGTGAAGCCCACCTTGGCGAGCCGCTCCATCACCCGCGGGCGGGTGAAGGCCTCGCTGAGCAGGATCACCCCGGGGTCGCGCTTCCTCAGCTGGGGGATGACCCACTCCCAGAAGGTGAGGTGCTTGGTGTGGGGGTTGTCGACCCGGAACACGCCGACCCCGTGGTCCATCCAGAAGAGCATGGTGTCGCGGAGGGCGGCGAACAGCGCGTCGCGATCCTCGGTGTCGAAGTTGACCGGGTAGATGTCCTGGTAGCGCTTCGGCGGGTTCTCCGCGTAGCGGATGGTGCCGTCGGAGCGGTGCCGGAACCACTGCGGGTGCTCGCGCACCCAGGGGTGGTCGGGGCTGCACTGCACCGCGAAGTCGAGGGCCACCTCGAGCCCGCAGCCGCGCGCCCGCTCGACGAAGGCGTCGAAGTCGCCGACGGTGCCGAGGTCGGGGTGGACGGCGGTGTGCCCGCCCTCGGCGGAGCCGATCGCCCACGGGCTGCCGACGTCGCCGGGCCCGGCCTCGAGGCTGTTGTTCGGGCCCTTCCGGAAGGTGGTGCCGATCGGATGGATGGGCGGCAGGTAGACGATGTCGAAGCCCATCTCGGCGATCGCCGGAAGCCGCTGGGCGGCGGTCGCGAAGGTGCCGCCGCGGGGCGGGGCCGCGCCCTCCGAGCGGGGGAACATCTCGTACCAGGCCGAGAAGGCGCCCAGCGGCCGGTCGACCCAGAGCCCGAAGGGCCCGGCCACGGTCGCCCTGGCGCGGTCGGCGGTGCGGCGCATCAGCGCCAGCGCCTCCGGGGCGGTCGCCGCCGCCAGCGGGGCGCTCACCGAGCCCGCCCGGAGTGCGGCGGCGAGGGTGAGCAGGGCGCTGCGATCGGCGGCGGGCAGGCCCTTGCGGAGGCGTCCGTCGACGATCCGGGCCCCGTCCTCCAGCTCCACGGTGACGTCCTGGCCGGCCTCGATCCGGATCCGCAGGTCGCGGGCCCAGGTGCCGAAGTCGTCGGCGAGGCCGACCACCTCGAACTCCCAGGGGCCGGCCTTCGCGGGGACGATCAGGGCTCGCCAGTGGTCGTTGCCCACCGGCTCCAGCTCGACCTCCTCGCGCTTCGCGGCCGCCCTCCCCCGGGGCGGAGGCCCGTGGCGGACCACCGCCATGAGCTGGTCGTGGCCGTCGGCGAAGATGTCGGCGCTGACCTCGAGCGGCTGTCCCGCCGCCGCCTTGGCCGGGAACCGGCCGCACTCGACGGTGGGACGCACCGCCTCGATGATCACCCGGTATTCGGAGCTGCTTCCCGCCATGAGCGGGGAGCTTATCGGGCGCGCACCGATACCCGTGGGCGCCGCGGCGCCGGCCGAGGCGGTGCGTGCAGTCGTGGCCGGTGATGGATTACGCTGGGGCGGTTGACCGACGGGGGTGCACATGCCTGGTCGACGGCGGGTGCCAGGGGTTTTGTCCTGCTCGTGTCCGTTCTGGATTGCGCTTGTCCTGACGCTGCTGCTCGCCGGGGCACCGGCGGCCTCGGCGGCGGATCCGGCGGCGGCGGTGCTCGCACCCGCGCGCGCCCTCGTGCCCCCGCTGGGGCTGGGACGGCCCGCCGCGGGAACGGTCGCGGGGCCGGTCGCGGGGGTGCCTGCGGACGTGCTGTCGTCGAGCATGGCGACGGTCGCCGGCCAGGCGCCCTGGGCGCCGGAGCCCCCGATCTACTCGGTGTACACCTCCTTCAACCTCCCGGTGCGGATGACCGACGGGGTCGTGCTCCGCATCAACGTGCTCTTCCCCGCCGACCGCGCGAGCGGGGTGCCGGCGGTGGGCACCTTCCCGGTCCTGCTCACCCAGACGCCGTACGGCAAGGCGGTCAGCGGCGCCGAGCCGGGGCTGGTGCAGCGCGGCTTCATCGAGGTGGTCGCCGACGTGCGCGGCACCGGCAACTCCCACGGCCAGTGGGGGCTGCTCGACCCCCGGCAGATCGACGACGGGGTGACCCTGGTCCACTTGGCGGCGGCGCTGCCCCACTCCAACGGCAGGGTCGGCCTCTTCGGCGCCTCCTACCTCGGCATCAACCAGCTGCTCACCGCCGCTGCGGTCGGTCCGAATTCGCCGCTCCGGGCGATCTTCCCCGTGGTCGCCGCCAGCGACGTCTACCGCGACATAACGGTGATGGGCGGCCTCCCCGACGCCGAGTTCTCCGACGCCTTCCTCGGCCTCACCGCCGGCTCCAACGCCGCCGGCCCGGTGCGCGAGGCGACCGCCCAGGGGCCGCCGGACACGGGCAACCTCGGCGAGACCCTCGAGGTCGAGCGCGATCACCTCGGCGGCCTCGGCGGCTTCCACGCCTCCTACCTGTCCGACCTCGCCCAGGGTGGCGACCTCGCCTTCGACGGCCCCTACTGGGAGCAGCGGCGCCCCCAGCGGGTGCTCTCCGCGATCGTGGCCAACCACATCCCCGCCTATTTGGTGGGGGGCTGGAACGACCTGTTCCAGCGCGGCGAGCCGCTCAACTACACCGGGCTGCAGAACGCGTGGGCGGGCCGGCCGGTCGGCGCGCCGATGGTCGCCGGCCAGCCGGTCACGGGGCGCTACCAGCTGCTGATGGGCCCGTGGTCCCACGTCAACTGGGGCACCGGGGTCGACCTCGGCCAGCTCGAGCTGCAGTGGTTCGACACCTGGCTGCGCGGCGAGGCCACCGGTGTCGACCGCACCCCGACGCCGCTCCACCTCTTCCAGGTCGGGGGCGGGCGGTGGGTCGACGCCTCCCGCTGGCCGCTCCCCGCCGCCCACCCGCAGCGGCTCTACATGGGCGGCGGCCGCACCGGTCTCGCCCCCTGGTCGCTGAACGACGGCACCCTGGGACCGCAGCCGGAGCCGGTGACCGGCAGCGACCCGGTGGCCTTCACCGGCGGGTCGAGCCCGTGCAGCAGGGCGACCGACCAGTGGGCCGGAGGCCTGCTCAGCGCGCAGTTCACCGCCACCGCCCAGGCCCAGCCCTGCGCCGTCGACGACCGCACCCTGGAGGCGGGCCCCGGGGTGCTCACCTACACCGGCGCCCCGCTCGCCCAGCCGCTGGTGATCGCGGGTCCGATCGGGGTCACCCTCTTCGCCACCTCCACCACCGACGACGCCGAGTGGGTCGTGGACGTCGACGACGTCGGTCCCGACGGCGTCTCCACCACCCTCACCCAGGGGGGCCTGCTCGGGTCGCTGCGGGCGCTCGACCGGGACAGCTGGACGGCGGCGGACGGCGGCCTGCTCCTGCCCCACCACCCGCTGACCCGGGCCTCGGCGATGCCGGTCGGACCGGGGCAGATCACCGAGTTCGACGTCGAGGTCTATCCGATCTTCGCCGAGCTCGGCAGGGGGCACCGCCTGCGGGTCACCGTCTCCACCTCGGACACCCCCCACCTGGTGCCGACCGCGGCGCAGCTCGCCCATCTCGCCGGCGGCGTGTACCAGGTGCTGCGTGGAGGCGGGGCGCCCTCGTACATCGAGCTGCCGGTCGCCGGCTGAGCCGGGTCAGTCCGCCGGCGGCGCCGTCGAGGCGCGGCGGAGGACCACCAGCGAGCGCGACATCACCGGCATTGCCTCGCCGCCGTGGCAGCGGCGCGTCCCCGGGGCCTCGGTGGGGGCGGCGGTGTCGAGGATCACCTCCCACTCGTCGCCCCAGCCGCTGGGCAGCTGCCAGAGGGTGTCCGCGTACGAGGAGTGGAACAGCATCAGCAGCGAGTCGCCGGTGATGCGCTCGCCACGGGGGCCGCGGTCGGGGATCGAGCTCGCCGTTGAGCAGCGCTCCCAGCGACTGGCGCTGGTCGTTGCCCCAGTGCTCGTCGCGCATCTCCTCGCCGTCGCGGCGGAACCAGGCGATGTCCTTGCGGCGCACCCCGCGACCGACCTGGCCGTGGAAGAAGCGCTGCCGGCGCAGCACCGGCTGGCCGGCCCGGAGGTCGATCACCCGCTCGGTGAAGGCGAGCATGTCCTCGTCGACGTGCTCCCAGTCGAGCCAGGAGATCTCGTTGTCCTGGCAGTACGCGTTGTTGTTCCCGCCCTGGGTCTGCCCGATCTCGTCGCCGCCGAGCAGCATCGGGCACCCCTGCGAGAGCAGCACGGTGGCGAGCATGTTGCGGCGCTGCCGGTTGCGCAGCTCGACCACCTCGGGGTCGTCGGCCTCGCCCTCGACGCCGTGGTTCCAGGAGCGGTTGTCGTTGGTGCCGTCGCGGTTCTCCTCGCCGTTGGCCCAGTTGTGCTTCTCGTTGTACGAGACCAGGTCGCGAAGGGTGAAGCCGTCGTGCGCGGTGACGAAGTTGACGCTCGCCCAGGGCCGCCGTCCGTCGCACTCGTAGAGGTCGCTGGAGCCGGTGAGCCGGTAGGCGAGGTCGCTGACCCCTGCCGCCTGGCCGCGCCAGTAGTCGCGGACGGTGTCGCGGTACCTGCCGTTCCACTCCGCCCAGCGCACCGGGAAGTTGCCGACCTGGTAGCCGCCCTCGCCGACGTCCCAGGGCTCGGCGATGAGCTTGACCTGGGAGAGCACCGGGTCCTGGTGGATGATGTCGAAGAAGGCGGAGAGGCGGTCGACATCGTAGAACTCGCGCGCGAGCGCGGAGGCGAGGTCGAAGCGGAAGCCGTCGACGTGCATCTCCTGCACCCAGTAGCGCAGGCTGTCCATGATCAGCCGCAGCGTCTGCGGCTGGCGGACGTTGAGGCTGTTGCCGCAGCCGGTGACGTCGTAGTAGAAGCGCGGGTCGTCCTCGACGAGCCGGTAGTACGACTGGTTGTCGATCCCCCGGAAGCTCAGCGTCGGGCCGAGGTGGTTGCCCTCGGCGGTGTGGTTGTAGACCACGTCGAGGATCACCTCGAGCCCCGCCTTGTGCAGGGCGCGCACCATCGCCTTGAACTCGCGGACCTGGGCGCCGTGCTGCCCCGCCGAGGAGTACCGGGCGGTCGGGGGCGAAGTAGCCGATGGTGTCGTAGCCCCAGTAGTTGCGCAGCCCGTGCTCGACGAGGTGCGCCGGGTCGATGAACTGGTGCACCGGCATCAGCTCGACGGCGGTGACCCCCAGCCGGCTGAGGTGCTCGATCGCGGCGGGATGGGCGAGGCCGGCGTAGGTGCCGCGCAGGTCGCGGGGCACGTCCCGGTTCCGCATGGTGAAGCCGCGCACGTGGGTCTCGTAGATGACGGTGTCCGCCCAGGAGGTGTTCGGCCGGACGTCCTCCCCCCAGGGGAAGAAGCGGTCGACGACCACCGACCGGGGCACGTGCGGCTCGGAGTCGAGGTCGCTGATGTCCTCGTCGCCGGCGCCGTCCCAGCGGTAGCCGAAGAGCTCGGGACCCCAGGTCAGGTCGCCCGCGATCGCCTTGGCGTAGGGGTCGATGAGCAGCTTGTGGGGGTTGTGGCGCAGCCCGTCGGCGGGCGAGTAGCGGCCGTGGACCCGGAAGCCGTAGTGCTGGCCCGGCCCCACCCCGTAGACGTAGCCATGCCAGTGCAGGTCGGTGCGCTCGGCGAGCTCGAAGGAGGTCGAGGGCCGTCCGGAGCGATCGAAGAGCACCAGCTCGACCCAGTCGGCGGCCCCGGCGAACAGCGCGAAGTTGGTCCCCTCGCCATCCCACGTCGCCCCCAGAGGGACGTGGCTCCCAGGCCAGGCCGCCTTCACGGCGCCACTGTGTGGATGCGACTCATCGGCGGCCATGATAGGTGGAGCGCCGGTCCGGAGAGGGCCCGGGGCTGCTCGGGTGATCTGCGACGGTGCGCCGGGCGGCCGAGGTACCACGAGGAACGCTGCGCGTTCCTCACAACCACTGGCCGAGCAGCTCGGACGGGTGAATTGCTTGACCCCCGCACGAGCATCTCGGTCCTTTCGGCGTCGACTCCTTGCCCGGGCAACAGCGCAGGCGTGAGGAACGCGAAGCGTTCCTCGTGTCGTAGCTCGGCGCCCGGCGCGAAGACGAAGAGCGCGCGAAGCGCGCGTCGCCGGCGAGTGCCGGCGTGGAGGGGGGCAGCGCCGGCATCGGGCGCGCCAGCGCACGATGTCTTGCGCTAGACGGGGGGAGGCGTAGCCTCCCCCCGGTAAAAACGCGTGTTAGAGCTACCTGGTATCTCCACGCGTGTCAGATCACCCGAGCAACCCCCGGGTACCACCACCCGTCGCAGATCCCCCGGGCTGCTCCGGTCATCTCCACGCGTCTCAGATCCCCCGAGCATCCCTCCCGCCATCCCGACGCAACACGCGGGGGGTATACACGGGTGATGCGAAGTCGACCGTCCTACCGCTGGGCGCTCGGCGCCGTGCTCGCGGTGGTCGCCGCCCTCGTCATCGGCGTGGCGGTGACCCATCCGTCCGCCGATCCCGGCGGCGGTCAGGCGGGTGGCTCGGGGGTGGCGTCGCTCGCCCCGATCGGCGACCGCCAGCAGGTCCCCGACTTCACCGGCATCGGCGGGTGGATCAACAGCCCCCCGCTGCACCGCGACCAGCTGCGCGGCAGGGTGGTGCTCGTCGACTTCTGGACCTTCTCCTGCGTCAACTGCACCCGCACCATCCCTCACCTCCGCGCCCTCTACGACCACTACCGCGACCGCGGGCTGGTGATCGTCGGGGTGCACTCGCCCGAGTTCGACTTCGAGAAGGACCCCGCCAACGTCACCGCCGCGGTCCGCAGGCTGGGGGTGACCTGGCCGGTGGCGCTCGACAGCGACATGGCCACCTGGAACGCCTACACCAACCAGTACTGGCCGGCCGAGTACCTGGTCGACCGCGAGGGCCGGCTGGCCTACTTCCACCCCGGCGAGGGCGACGACGCCACCACCGAGAGCGCGGTGCTGCAGCTCCTCGGGGGCGGCGCCACCGCCGCGCCCGCGGCCACCGGCGTCACCGCTCCGGGCTCGGACCTCACCCCGGAGCTGTACGCGGGCAGCCTCCGCGGCAGCCTCGGCGACGGCGAGGAGTACGGCGCCCAGGGCTCCCGGGTCGACTACCCCGACCGCGGCGATCCCCGCGCCCGCGACCGGCTGACCGTCGCCGGCGGCTGGGTCGACCGCGCCGAGTACCTGGAGGCGGCGACCGCCGGGCACATCCGGCTGCGCTTCCACGCCGGCGACGTCTACGTGGTCGGCGGCAGCGCCACCGGCGCACCGCTGCAGGTGGGGGTGAGGCTCGACGGCGCCCCGGTGCCGGCCGCGGGCCGCGGCCCCGACCTCGCCGCCGGCGGCCTCACCGTCACCGGCCCGGACCTGCGCCACCTGCTCCAGGGGGTGGGCCCCGGCGACCACGTGGTCGACCTCGCGGTGCCCGCCGGCTTCCGCCTGTACACCTTCACCTTCGGCTGAGGCGGCCCGGGCATGGTCGCGCTCCCCACCCTGATCGCCACCTTCATCGCCGGGCTGGGCTCGTTCCTCAACCCCTGCACACTGCCGCTCCTCCCCGCCTACCTCTCCTACGCCGGCGGCATCTCCGCCTCCGACCTCGCCGACCCGGAGCGGCGCCCCCGCCACCGCGGCCGCCTGGTCGGGGGGACGCTGCTCTTCGTCTGCGGCTTCGGCGCCGTCTTCGTCCTCCTCGGGATCGGCGCCGGCGGGCTCGGCCGGCAGGTCCGCGAGGCGCAGCGGCCGGTGGAGATCGCCGGCGGGGCGGCGATGGTGGTGTTGGGGCTGGCCCTCGCCGGGGTGATCCGCGCCGGCTGGCTGGAGCGCAGCGCCGGCCTGCGGCTGCCCGCGGGGCTCCGCGCCGCCGGGCTCTGGTCGGCCCTCCCCCTCGGAGCCGTCTTCGCGATCGGCTGGACCCCGTGCGTCGGCCCCTACCTCGCCTCGGCGCTCACCCTCGCCGCGGTGAGCTCGCACGCCGGCGCCGGGGCGGTGCTGCTCGCCGCCTATGCCGTCGGCCTGGGCCTCCCCTTCGTGATCGCCGCCCTCGTCTACGCGTCGCTGCCGGACCTGGGGCGGCGGCTGACCCGCTTCGCGGTCCCCGCGGTCCGGGCCGGCGGGGTGCTGGTGGCCGCCCTCGGGGTGCTCCTGCTCAGCGGCCAGTACTCGCGGCTCACCTCGCTGCTGGCCTCGCTCTCCGTGCCCCACGGGGGCTAGCGGAATCCCGCCGGGCTGCTGCCGGGGCGCCAGGTGCGATCATCTGCGGTCGCACTGGTCGACCGGTGGAGGAGCAACCGCATGGCGGAGGATCGTTTCGGGGCGCGCGCCGCCCTCGGCGGCGTGGACGGGGTGGAGATGTACCGGCTGGACCGGCTCGCCGCCCTGGGTGTCGGCGACCCCTCCGGCCTCCCGGTCACGGTCAAGATCCTGCTCGAGAACCTGCTCCGCCACAGCGGCGAGCGCCACGTCGCCGAGGGCGACGTCGAGGCGCTGGCGCGCTGGGCCCCCGGCGCCGGCGCCGACCAGCGCGAGCGGGCCTTCACCCCGGCGCGGGTGTTGCTCCAGGACTTCACCGGCGTGCCCGCGGTCGTCGACCTCGCGGCGATGCGCTCGGCGATGGCCCGGGCCGGCGGCGACCCCTCCCTGGTCGACCCCCTGGTGCCCGTGGACCTGGTGGTCGACCACTCCGTCCAGGTCGACGCCTTCGGCTCGGCGCAGGCGTACGCCGCGAACATCGAGCGCGAGTACGAGCGCAACCGCGAGCGCTACGAGCTGCTGCGCTGGGCCCAGCAGGCCTTCAACGGCTACCGGGTCGTGCCTCCGGGGATGGGCATCGTCCACCAGGTCAACCTCGAGTACCTGGCGTCGGTGGTGGCGCTGCGAGAGCAGGGCGGGCAGCGGATCGCCCTCCCCGACACCCTGGTGGGCACCAACTCGCACACCCCGATGGTCAACGGGATCGGCGTGCTCGGCTGGGGGGTGGGCGGAATCGAGGCCGAGGCCTGCCTCCTCGGCCAGCCGCTCTTCCTGCTCACGCCGGTGGTGGTGGGCGTCCGCTTCCACAATGCGCTGCCCCCCGGGGTCACCGCCACCGACCTGGTGCTCACCCTCACCGAGCTGCTCCGCAACCACGGAGTTGTGGGCAAGTTCGTCGAATTCTGCGGCACCGGGCTGTCGGCGCTGACCGCCGCCGACCGGGCGACGATGGCCAACATGTCGCCCGAGTTCGGCGCCACCGCGTCGCTCTTCCCGGTCGACGCGCAGACCCTCCGCTACCTGCGCGAGAGCGGCCGCGAGCCCGACCACGTCGAGCTGGTGGAACGCTACTGCCGCGAGCAGGGCATGTTCCGCACCGACGCGGACGAGCCGCCGCGCTTCAGTGAGATGGTCGAGCTCGACCTCGCCGGCGTGGAGCCGAGCCTCGCCGGGCCGAGCCGGCCCCAGGACAGGGTGCCCCTCAGCCGGGTGTGGCAGTCGTTCTGCGCGAAGTTCGGCATGCCCATCGAGACCCCCGCCGGCAACGGGTTCGTCGCCGACGAGCTCAGCACCCTCGAGAGCGAGGGGGGCAGCCCCCACCCCGACGACGTGGTCCGGGGGCGGCGCCGTGGCGACGGCATCAGGGCGCTCACCGACGGCTCGGTGGTGATCGCGGCGATCACCTCGTGCACCAACACCTCGAACCCGTCGGTGATGATCGGCGCCGGGCTGCTGGCCCAGCGCGCCGTGGAGCGCGGCCTGCGCCTTCCCGACCACGTCAAGACCAGCCTCGCCCCCGGCTCGCGGGTGGTCACCGACTACCTGGAGCGGGCCGGCCTGCTCGAGCCGCTGAACGCGCTGCGCTTCAACCTGGTCGGCTACGGCTGCACCACCTGCATCGGCAACAGCGGGCCGCTGCCCGACGCGGTCGCCGAGAAGGTCGAGGACCACGACCTCGCGGTGGTCGCGGTGCTCTCCGGCAACCGGAACTTCGAGGGCAGGATCCACCCGCAGGTCAAGGCCTCGTACCTCGCGTCGCCCCCGCTGGTGGTCGCCTACGCGCTCGCCGGCACCGTCAACATCGACCTCACCACCGATCCCCTCGGTTTCGACCACGACGGCGTCCCGGTGATGCTGCGGGACATCTGGCCCAGCTCGGAGGACGTCACCGAGGTGATGGGCAGGGTGCTCGGCCGGGAGATGTTCGACCGCGAGTACTCACGGATCTTCGAGGGCGACGAGCACTGGCGGCTGCTCCCCGCGCCGACCGGGTCGATGTTCGAGTGGCAGCCCGAGTCCACCTACGTCCAGGAGCCGCCCTTCTTCACCGACCTCTCGCCCGAGCCCCAGGCCCCCGGCGACATCGAGGGGGCGCGGGTGCTCGCCCTGCTCGGCGACTCGATCACCACCGACCACATCTCGCCGGCCGGGGTGATCGCGCGGAACAGCCCGGCCGCGGAGTACCTCACCGAGCACGGCGTCGAGCTGCGCGACTTCAACACCTACGGGGCGCGGCGCGGCAACCACGAGGTGATGGTGCGCGGCACCTTCGCGAACATCCGGCTGCGCAACCGGCTCGCCGGCGGCCGCGAGGGCGGCGTCACCGAGCACCTGCCCAGCGGCGAGGTCACCACCATCTTCGACGCGGCGATGCGCTACCAGTCCGAGGGCACCCCGCTGCTGCTGATCGCCGGCCGCGAGTACGGCTCGGGGTCGAGCCGGGACTGGGCGGCGAAGGGTCCGCTGCTGCTCGGGGTGCGCGCCGTCATCGCCGAGTCCTACGAGCGCATCCACCGCGCCAACCTGGTGGGGATGGGCATCCTGCCGCTGCAGTTCCAGCCCGGCGAGTCCGCGGAGTCGCTCGGGCTCAGCGGCCGCGAGACCTACACCCTGCGCGGCATCGCCGGTGGCCTCACCCCCGGCGGCCAGGTGGCGGTGACCGCCCGCGCCGAGGACGGGTCGGAGATCGCCTTCACCGCGGTGGCGCGGTTGGACAGCCTCACCGACGTCGACTATCACCGCAACGGCGGCGTCCTCCCGCTGGTGCTGCGGCAGCTGATGAGCAGGAGCTGAGGGCTGCCGGAGCTGGTCCTCGGCCCGCTCGTCCGGCACCTCGGCGCCGGCGAGGCCACGGTGTGGGTCGAGACCGACGCGCCCTGCACGGTGGAGATCCTCGGCTGCCGGGCGCGCACCTTCGGGGTGGCCGGCCGTCACTACGCCCTGGCCGTCGTCGGGGGCCTGACTCCGGGGACGGCCACCGCCTACCAGGTGCGCCTCGACGGCGAGGTGGTCTGGCCGCAGCCGTCGTCGCCGTTCCCGCCGAGCGTGCTCCACCCCCCCGGCCCCGGGGGCGTCCGGCTGATCGTGGGGTCCTGCCGGGTCGGGCATCCCCACCACCCGCCCTACACCCTGGTGCCCGAGCAGCACCGCGACGGGCACGGGCCCGACGCCCTCGAGGCGCTCGCCCTGCGCATCTCCGGCCAGCCCCACCGGCTCCGGCCCCACCTCATCCTCCACATCGGCGACCAGGTCTACGCCGACGCGCTGCCGCCGGCGACCGCCGGGCTGGTGCGGCGCCGCAACCGTCCCGGGCCGCCCGCCGACCAGGCGGTCGAGCTCGAGGAGTTCCGCAGCCTCTACGTCGAGTCGTGGACCCACCCGGCGGTCCGCTGGCTGCTCTCCACCACCGGCAACCTGATGCTCTTCGATGACCACGAGGTGCACGACGACTGGAACACCTCGCTCGCCTGGGTCGAGGAGATGCGGCGCCATCCGTGGTGGCGGCAGCGGCTGGTCGCGGCCTTCGCGAGCTACTGGCTGTACCAGCACCTCGGCAACCTCAGCGCCGCCGAGGCCCGCGAGGACCCTGGCCTCGCCGCCGCCCAGGCCGCCGGCGACGACGCCACCGCGGTGGTGCTCGGGCTCGCCGCCGAGGCCGCGGACAATCCCCGCGGGTGGCGCTGGAGCCACGCCCACGAGCTCCCCCACACCCGCGTGGTGGTGATCGACTCGCGGGCGGCGCGGGTGCTGGAGCCGGAGCACAGGGCGATGATCGACGGTCCCACCGAGGCGTGGCTCGCGGAGCGGCTCCGCGGGGACGTCGACCACCTGCTGGTGGTCAGCTCTCTGCCGGTGCTGCTGCCGCCCGCCCTCCACCACCTCGAGCGCTGGAGCGAGCGGGTCTGCGCCGGCGCCTGGGGCCGGGCGGCGGCGCGCGCCGGCGAGCGGCTGCGCCGGGCGATCGACCTCGAGCACTGGCCTGCCTTCGGGCGCAGCCTGCACGGCCTCCTCGACGGCGTCTCCGAGGTCGCGGCAGGGGGTCGCGGCGCCGCCCCCTCCTCGCTGGTCCTGCTCGGTGGCGACGTCCACTTCGGCTACGTGTCCCGAGCCAACTGGCCGGGCGCGGCGGCGGCCACCCCGGTGCACCAGGTGGTCAGCTCGCCGATGCGCAACCCGCTCTCCCGGCGGCTGCGCCGCGAGGTGCGCGCCGGGCTCCTTCCCGGCGCCGCGGTGCCGGCGCGGGTGCTGGCACGCGCGGCCGGCGCAGCCCCCCACCCGATTCGATGGCGGCTCGACGGCGGGCCCTGGTTCGACAACCAGATCTCCACCCTGGAGGTCGAGGGCCGGCGCCTCACCCTGCGGGTCGAGCGCGCCGTGCTCACCGGCGACGGGACGCCGGCCCTCGAGCCCCTCGCCGAGCGCCGGCTCGACGCCGGGGGCGGCCCGCGGTGAGGCTGCGGTACGCTGCCTCGCCTGATGCCGAATCAACCGCTGACCCGCGACGAGGCGCGCACCCGCGCCGGGCTGATCTCCGACGTGTCGTACCAGGTGGCGCTGCGCCTCGAGGACGGCGACACCTTCGAGAGCGACACCACCGCCGAGTTCAGCTGCTCGCAGCCGGGGGTGACCACGTTCATCGACCTCGAGGCGCCCGCGCTGGTCAGCGCCGAGCTCAACGGCCGGCCGTTGGCCGCCGGCGCCTTCAACGGGTCGCGCCTCCAGCTCGACGGGCTCGCCGGGCGCAACCGGCTGCGGGTGGTGGCACGCTGCGCCTACGGCCGCACCGGCTCCGGCCTCCACCGCTTCGTCGACCCGGTCGACGGCGAGACCTACCTGCACTCCCAGCTCGAGCCGTTCGACGCCCACCGCATCCTCACCTGCTTCGACCAGCCCGACCTGCGCGCCCCGCTCGGCCTGCGGGTGTGGGCCCCGGCGAGCTGGCGGGTGATCGCCAACTCGGCACCGGCCGGGCCCGCGGTCGAGGGCTGGCACACCTTCGAGCCGACCCCGCCGATCGCCACCTACCTGTACGCGGTCTGCGCGGGTCCCTACCAGCCGGTGCACGCCGAGCACCGCGGCATCCCGCTGGGCATCTGGTGCCGGCGCTCGCTGCTCGAGCACCTCGACTCCGACGAGATCTTCGACATCACCCGCTGCGGACTCGACTTCTTCGAGGCGCTCTTCGACCATCCCTATGCCTTCGGCAAGTACGACCAGGTCTTCGTCCCCGAGTGCAGCGTCGGGGCGATGGAGAATCCCGGCTGCGTCACCTTCACCGAGCGCTACATCTTCCGCGCCCGGGTGACCGAGGCGGCCCGCGAGGCACGCGCCTCGACGATCCTCCACGAGATGGCGCACATGTGGTTCGGCGACCTGGTGACGATGCGCTGGTGGGACGACCTCTGGCTCAACGAGAGCTTCGCCACCTACATGGCCACCCACTCGCTGTCCCGGGCCACCCGGTTCACCAACGCCTGGGTCACCTTCGCCAACGAGGAGAAGACGTGGGCTCTGGCCCAGGACCAGCTGCCCTCGACCCACCCGATCGTCGCCGACATGACCGACACCGACGCGGTGCGCACCCACTTCGACGGCATCACCTACGCGAAGGGTGCGTCGGTGCTGCGCCAGCTGGTCGCCTGGGTCGGCGAGGAGGCGTTCACCGCCGGGGTGCGCACCTACTTCCGCCGCCACCGCTTCGGCAACGCCGAGCTCCGCGACTTCCTCGCCGTGCTCGAGGAGTCGTCGGGTCGCGAGCTCGACAGCTGGGCCCGGGAATGGCTGCAGACCGCCGGGGTGAACACCCTGCGGCCGGTGCCGGGGCCGGGTGGGACCGGCGTCGCGGTCGCCCAGGAGGCGTCCGCGCACCTGCCGACGCCGCTGCGCCGCCACCGGCTCGCGCTCGGCCTCTACGCGATGAGCGACGGCGCGCTGCGCCGGGTCGAGCGCAGCGAGCTCGACGTCGCCGGGCCGCTGACCCCGGTCGAGGGCGTGCGTCCGGCGGCCGCCGGCGAGCTGCTGCTGGTCAACGACGACGATCTCACCTTCGCGAAGATCCGCCTCGACCCGCCCTCCCAGGACACCGCGCTGCTCAGCCTCTCCCGGCTCGAGGCGCCGCTGCCGCGCACCCTGTGCTGGGCGGCGGCCTGGGACATGACCCGCGACGCCGAGCTGCCCGCGACCCGCTGGGTGGCGCTGGTGGTCGAGCACGTCGCCGGCGAGACCGACATCGGCACCCTGCAGCGATTCCTCGGCCAGGCCGAGCTCGCCGCGGATCTCTATGCCGACACCCGGCACCGCCCCGGGCTGCGCGAGCAGCTCGCGGTCCGCGCCGAGGCCGCCCTCGACGCCGCCGAGCCGGGCAGCGACTTCCAGCTCGCCTGGGCGCGCTGCCTGATCTCCACCGCCTCCGGCGACCGGCTCGGCTTCGTCCGCGGGCTGCTCGACGGCACCGTCGAGGTCGCCGGCCTGGTGGTCGACACCGACCTGCGCTGGCTGGTCGTCGCCACCCTCGCCGCCGCCGGCGCCGCCGGGCGCGAGCTGGTCGAGGCCGAGCTCGAGCGCGATCCCAGCGACATCGGCCGCCGCCGCGCCGCCGGGGCGATCGCCTCCATCCCCGACCCCGAGGTGAGGCGGCAGACCTGGGAGCGCATCACCACCGACCGCGAGCTGCCCCTCGCCACCCTGCAGGCGATGATGGGCGGCTTCCACCGGCCCGGCCAGGACGAGCTGCTGCGTCCGTATGTCGACCCCTACGTCGAGGTGCTCCCGGAGATCTGGCGCGACCGGGTCACCGAGGAGGCGATGGCGATGACCGGCGGCCTCTACCCGGCGTGGATCGTGGACGGCGGGGTGGTCGCCGCCGCCGACCGTGCGCTGCAGCTCGGCCTCCCCGCGATCGCCAACCGCATCCTCGCGGAGAACCGCGACCGCACCCTGCGGGCGATGCGGGCGCGCGCCGCCGACGGTCCCGCCGGCTGAAGTTCAGCCCGATGGCGCCAGGCCATGGGTGCGGCCGCGGTCGACCAGGAGCCACCGCGGATGCCGGCTGAGCTGCTCGGGCGGCGCGCCCTCAACCGCGCGCTGCTCGCCCGCCAGATGCTCCTGGAGCGGGCCCGGCTCCCCGCCGCCACGGCGATCGAGCGGCTGGTCGGGATGCAGGCCCAGGTGCCGACCTCACCGTACGCGGGCCTCTGGTCGCGGCTCGAGGGGTTCCGCCACGAGGAGCTGTCCGAGCTGATCACCTCGCGGGCGGTGGTGCGCACCTCGCTGATGCGCACCACCCTCCACCTGGTCACCGCCGCCGACGCGCGGGCGCTGCGGCCGCTGATCGAGCCGGTGCTGGCCCGCGGCTTCCACACCGGCAGCCCCTACGGGCGGCGGCTGGCAGGCGTGGACCTCGACGCCGTCCTGGCCGCGGGGCTGGCGCTGCTCGAGGAGCGGCCGCTGACCGTCGCCGAGCTCGGCCGGCGGCTCGCCGAGCGCTGGCCCGACCGCGATCCCACCGCGCTGGGGTACGCGGTGCGGGTGCTGGTACCGGTGGTGCAGGTGCCCCCCCGCGGCGTCTGGGGGGCGGGCGGGCTTCCCCGGCTGGCCCCGGTCGAGCGGTGGCTCGCCGCCACCGACGCGCCGCCGCCGCTGGACCTCGACGGCCTCGTGCTCCGTTACCTCGGTGCCTTCGGTCCGGCCACGGTGATGGACGTCCAGGCCTGGAGCTGGCTGACCCGCCTCGGCGCGGTGGTCGACCGGCTGCGGCCGCGGCTGCGCACCTTCCGCGACGAGTCGGGCCGCGAGCTCCTCGACCTCCCCGACGCTCCCCGGCCCGACCCGGAGACGCCGGCGCCGCCGCGCCTCGTGCCCGAGTACGACAACCTGCTCCTCTCCCACGCCGACCGCAGCCGGGTGATCGCCGCCGAGCACCGCGAGCGGATCTTCACCCGGGGGGCTCTGCTGGTCGACGGCGTCGTGCACGGCGCCTGGCGGGTGACCCGGCAGCGCGGGGTCGCCACGTTGGAGCTCGAGCTCCTCGCACCGCTGGAGACTGCCGACCTCGACGCCACGAGCGCCGAGGCCACCCGGCTGCTCGGGTTCCTCGCCGGCGACGCGGCCGCGCGCGAGCTGCGGGTCGCGGTGGTCCCCTCATCGGTGCGGAGCAGCTGCCGCAGTCGTGAAGGACGTGGTCCGCGCGCCGGCAGAAGTGACGCATGCGTCATTCCCTCGGGCATTTCGTGTGGACGGCGGCGTATGACGGTGATGTCGTCGTCAGCCATGACCGTCCGCTTCACCGTCCAGGTCGCCGGCGGCGAGGGCGTGTGACCGAGGCGGCGCCCAGCGCGGAGCAGCCTCCGAAGACGGCGCGGGGCGCGTCGACGCGCGAGCGCCTGCTCCGCGCCGCCGCCACCGTCCTCGCCGAGCACGGCTACTCGGGCACGCGCATCGCCGACATCGTCCACGCCGCCGGGGTGTCGCACGGCAACTTCTACCGTCACTTCCAGAACAAGGACGGCGTCTTCGTCGCGGTGCTCGAGCCGCTGCTCGACGAGCTGGTCGAGCCCTTCGTACGGGTGCTCGCCGCCGGCGGCGACGAGCTCGAGTCGATGGTGCGGGTCAACACCGACTTCTTCTCGACGTACTCCCGTCACCGGCGCCTCTTCCCGCTGCTCCGCGAGGCGGAGGCGGTCAACCCCGGCTTCACCGGCATGTGGATGGACCTGCGCAGCCGCTTCACCGGGCGCATCGCCGCCTGGCTGGAGACGATCGGCGCCGCGCCTCCGGAGGCGGCGGCGCGGCCGGAGGTGCTCGCCCAGGCGCTGGGGGCGATGACCGAGCAGATGGCGTACACCCAGATCGGCACCACTCCCCAGCTGCCGCGACCGGAGACGATCGCCGAGCTCGGCCAGGTCGCGGGCACCATCTGGCACCGGGCGATCAGGAGCCGACCATGAGCGACACCCGCGCCGGCCTCGCCCCCCACGCCTGGGCGGCGCTCTGCGAGCTGCGCCTCCGGGGCACGATGCGCTCCGCCGATCCCGGCCGCACCGGCGAGCTCGAGCTGATGGGCTGGGCGCTGCGCCGCGGCGAGCTGGTGGCGATCACCGATGCCGGCCGCATCGCCCACGCCGAGCATGCCCGGCTGGCCCCGGGGTCGCCCGCGGAGGCGGCGGTGCGCGAGGTCCACGAGCGCTTCGGCCCCCTCAACGAGCGGCTGCTCCGCCTCTGCACCGGTTGGCAGCAGCGCCCCGGGGGCGTTCCCAACGACCACTCCGACCCCGACTACGACACCCGCATCCTCGACCGGCTGGCGGTGGCGCTCGACTCCACCCGCGCCGAGCTGTGCCGGCTCTCCGCCGCCGACCCGCGCTTCGCCGGATACGCGGACCGGCTCGACGCGGCGCTGCGCCGGGCCGACCGCGGTGATCCCGCCTGGGTCGCGTCGGTCGCCTGCAACTCCGTCCACACCGTCTGGATGCTCCTCCACGAGGAGCTGCTCTGCGCCCTGGGGGCGTCGCGCGCCGACGAGCAGCCGGTGGCCTGAGACACCGAGGCGGGCTCAGCTGACCGCACCGGTTCTGTGACGGGCGGTTGCCCACCCCCCGTGCGCCCGGCTACACTCCCGAACATCCGTGCGTAGCCAGTCCCCCCCCGCGCACCCCACTCGCCTTCTCAAGGGTGCGCGGGGATGAGGCCGGCCCCCCGACGCTGGGTGGAGAGTGCAGCTCCACCCCTGCCCGGCCTCTCCCCCGTGCTGGGCACGGTGCTCGCCGCCCGCGGCCTCGACACGGCCGCGGCGGCGGCTCTCCTCGACGGCGCCGGGGAGACCCACGACCCCTTCGCCCTCGCGGGGATGCCCGAGGCGGTCATCCACCTCGGGGTGGCGGTCAGCGAGCACGCGCGCATCGCCGTCTACGGCGACTACGACGCCGACGGGGTCACCGCCTGCGCGATGCTGACCCTGGCGCTGCGGGCGGCCGGCGCCGACGTCGTCCCCTACATCCCCAACCGCATGACCGAGGGCTACGGGCTCCACGGCCCCGCCCTCGAGGACCTCGCCGCCCGCGGCGTCCGGTACGTGGTCACGGTCGACTGCGGCACCAGCAGCGTCGACGTCGCCGCGGCCCGGCCCGCGGGGATGCGGCTGCTGATCACCGATCACCACCTCCCCCTGGCGCCCGGGGGCGGGGAGGTCGAGCTGCCGGTGGTCGACGCCCTGGTCAATCCCAAGCGGCCCGACTGCACCTACCCCTTCGACGCTCTCGCCGGTGCCGGCGTGGCCTGGAAGCTGCTCGCCGCGCTCGAGGCAGAACGGGTGGTGCCCGCGGGCAGCGCCGACGCGGCCCTCGGACTCGCCGCCCTCGGCACCGTCGCCGACATGATGCCGCTGCGCGGCGAGAACCGGCGGATCGTCCGCCGCGGGCTCGAGGCGCTCTCCAGCTCGCCGTCGCCCGGGGTGGCCGCGCTCTGCGCCGCCGCGGGGGTGCGCGCGCCGCTCCGCGCCTCCGACCTCGCCTTCGGCCTGGCGCCGCGGATCAACGCCGCCGGCCGCATGGAGGACGCCGAGCTCGCCCTCCGCCTGCTCCTCGCCGGCTCCGCCGCCGAGGCCGAGCCGCTCGCCGCCCGCCTCCAGCGGCAGAACGTCGAGCGCCAGGAGGCGGTGGCTCGCGCCATGGTCGAGGCCGAGGAGCGGGTCGCCGCCATCCCCGACGACGCCCCCGCCATCGTCCTCGGCGATCCCCGCTGGCCGATGGGCATCGTCGGCCTGGTCGCGGGGCGGTTGGCGGAGCGCTACGCGCGGCCCACCTTCGTCGCCAGCCTCGAGGGCGGGGAGGCCAAGGGCTCGGCCCGCTCGGTGCGCGGCGTCCACCTCGTCCGTGCCCTCGGCGAGGCCTCCGGCTGCCTCCTCCGCTACGGCGGCCACGCCGTCGCCGCCGGCTTCAGCCTCGAGCACGGCCGCCTCGAGGAGTTCTCCGGACGGATCACCGCGGCGGTGGCCGAGCAGCTCGGCGACGCCCCGCGCGAGCGCACCCATGCCGTCGAGGCGACCGTCGGGGTCGGCGACCTGCTCCCCGAGCTCTGCGCCGAGCTGGGCCGGCTCGAGCCCTGCGGGCAGGGCAATCACGAGCCGCTGCTCTGCCTCCGCGGGGCCACCGTGGTGGGGGCGTCCACGTTCGGTGCCGGCCGCCAGCACGTCAAGGTCAACCTGACCGACGCCAGCGGCCGGGTGGTCGAGGCGGTCGCCTTCAACAAGCCCGGGCTGGCCGGCCACCTGCCCGCCGGCCGTCGCATCGACGCCCTCTTCGGCGCCGACCTCGACCGCTGGAACGGGGTCGAGCGGGTGCGGCTGCGGCTCCGCGACCTGCGCCCGGCGCGGGAGGGGCTCGCCGCCGCCGTGGCGGTCTGACCCTCCGGTCGTTCATCGGGGTGTCATCGGACCCGGAGCGAGCCGTCACCCCGGCTGAGCGGTCCAGACCTCAGAACAGGTGGAGGTCGGAGGGGGGGATGGTCGCCGCCGGGCCGAGGTCGTCGGGGACCAGGATGCCGAAGGCGATGAAGCGGTGGTCGTAGCCGAAGCTCGAGCCGCGGTGGAAGGTGCCGGTGCAGGTGATGATGCTGATCCGGCTCACCGCGTCGGCGGCCAGGTTGCGCTGGGAGGGGTCGCCGTTGTACGCGGCGTCGCCGTAGAGCCGCTGGAGCAGGTCGGGCGAGTTCGCCTGCGCGTAGCTGTACACCGCGGCGTCGGTGATCCGGTAGCGGGAGTGGCCGCCGGTGCGCTGGTCGGCGATCTCGACGATGTCGCCCGGCTTGAGCTGGCGGATGTTCCAGAAGGCGGCGGGGCGGCCGAGCACGTCGTCGACGTGACCGGCGATCGTGGTGGTGCCCTGCTGGCCGGGCTCGGAGCCGCCGCGATACCAGAAGGACTCCTGCCAGTTCGGTGAGGTCGCCGGCCCCTCGGGGGCGTCCATGGAGCCGGTGGCGGTCCGGCCGACGGCGAGGATCGGGGTGTCGATGCCCACGGCGGGGGCGCGGAAGCGGATCGGCACCGGCACCGGCGGGGCGGTCAGGCTCAGCGCGGAGTCGACCAGCGGGGCCGGCGGAGCCACCGGGGAGGGGGTCATCGGGACCGCGTCCGGGCTCGCCGGGGCGTGCACCGAGGGCAGCTGGGCGGTGACGGTGGTCGCCGTGGCCTCGGGGCGTCCGCACCCCCCCAGCAGCAGAAGCACCGTCGCCCCGATCATCACGCGCGCCGGCGCGGCTCCCCTCATGCTCGCCATGGTACGGGCTCCGGGCGGCGCTTGCGGGTAGTTGTGACGCGTTCTTGCTTTACAGCCTCCGGCCTCGGTGCTAGCGTCACTCCCGGCCGGCGTCCCGAACGTGGGGGAAGGACGCGGGTTGCGCAGCGCGAGTCCGGAGACGCGGATGTACGACGAGGTGACCCTCCCCCGGCTGGTCGTGGCCGGCGTGTGCGCGGGCACCGGCAAGACCACGGTGACGCTGGGGCTGGTCGCCGCGCTCCGCCGCCGGGGCCGCAGCGTGCAGACCTACAAGGTGGGCCCGGGCTTCCTCGACTGCGCCTACCTTGCCCACGCCAGCCGCCGTCCCTGCCGCAACCTCGACGCCTGGATGCTCGGCGACGAGGGGGTGCGCCGCTCGCTCGCCCGTGGCGCCCTCAACTCCGACTGCGCGGTCATCGAGGGTGCCAACGGCATCTACGACGGCCACGGCCGCGGCCCCGACGAGGAGCGCGGTGCCTACCCGTTCCCGGGCAGCACCGCCGAGCTGGCCCGGATCGCCCGCTCCCCGGTGATCCTCGTCATCGACGCCGCCGCCATGGGCGAGACCGCCGCCGCCATCGCCCTCGGGGTGCGGCAGCTCGATCCCCGGCTGCGGCTGATCGGGGTGATGCTCAACAACGTCGCCAGCGACCACCACCGCCGCCTCATCGAGGACGCGGTCTGGGGCTATGCCACCCTCCCGGTGCTCGGCGCCCTGCCCGCCGACAAGGCGTGCGGCATCCCCGAGCTGCACATGGGGCTGCTGCCGGTGGCCCAGGCGCCGCGCATCGACGCCGCCATCGAGCAGGTCGCCGACGCCGTCGAGCGCCACTGCGACCTCGAGCTCATCGAACGGCTGATGGCCGGCGCCGAGCCGCTGCCCGGCGTGGCCCCGGCGCCCCCCTCCGCCGAGGGCGAGCCGGTGCGCCTCGGGGTCGCCTACGACGACGCCTTCTGCTTCTACTACCCGGAGAACCTCGAGCTGCTCCAGGAGGCGGGCGCGGAGATCGTCCCCTTCTCGCCGCTCGACGAGACCCTGCCCCGCGACCTCGACGGCCTCTACCTGGGCGGCGGCTTCTCCGACGTCTTCGCCCCCCGGCTCAGCTCCAACCACGGCCTCAAGGAGGCGCTTCGCCGGGTCCACGCCCAGGGGCTGCCGATCTACGCGGAGTGCGGCGGCCTGATGCTGCTCGGCACCTCGCTGCGCACCGCCGACGGCACCGTCCACGACATGGCCGGACTGGTGCCGGTCGAGGTGGCCACCCGCTCGGCGACCCCCCGGGCCGGCTATCGCACCCTGCGGCTGATGGAGGACTGCATGCTCGGCGCCGCCGGCGGCCGGCTGCGCGGCCACGAGTACCACGCCTGCTCGCTGGTCGGCCCGGGCACCGTCGAGGGCAGCCGCCCCCGCCCCGCCTGGTCGGTGCACGACTCCGACGGCGAGCCGCTCGGCTGCGAGGGCTGGGTCGAGGGCGACCTGGTGGCCTCCTTCCTGCACCTCCACTTCGGGCAGGACCCGAGCATCGCCGACCGCCTGGTCGGGCGGATGCGCGAGACCGGCCGGCTCCGCCGGGCCGGCGGCGTGGTGCCCGCCTGACCGGTTCGGGGCCGGGTTCGATCTTGCCAACGGGTGTACGCTCACGGGGATGGCCACTCTTCCGCAGACCGTCGGCGACCTGCGGCGCTCGGAGTACGGCGTCACCTCCGTGAAGGCGGAGCTGCGCCGCAACCTGATCCGCAAGCTGAGCTCAGGCGAGCCGCTCTTCCCGGGCATCCGGGGCTACGACGACACCGTCCTCCCCCAGCTGGAGAACGCAATCCTCGCCGGCCAGGACATCGTCCTGCTCGGTGAGCGCGGCCAGGCCAAGTCCCGCCTGGTGCGCGCTCTGATCTCGCTGCTCGACGAGCACATCCCCGCGATCGCAGGATGCGAGATCAACGACGACCCCTACGCGCCGATCTGCCGGCGCTGCCGGGACCTGGTCGCCGACCACGGCGACGACACCGCGATCACCTGGATCGGGCGCGAGCGCCGCTACTCGGAGAAGCTCGCCACCCCCGACACCAGCATCGCCGACCTCATCGGCGAGGTCGACCCCATCCGGGTCGCCGAGGGCCGCTACCTCAGCGACGAGCTCACCATCCACTTCGGGCTGGTGCCCCGCACCAACCGCGGCATCTTCGCGATCAACGAGCTGCCCGACCTCGCCGAGCGCATCCAGGTCGGCCTGCTCAACGTCATCGAGGAGCGCGACGTCCAGATCCGCGGATACCGGATCCGCCTCCCCCTCGACGTCTACGTGGTGGCCACCGCCAACCCCGAGGACTACACCAACCGCGGGCGGATCATCACCCCCCTCAAGGACCGCTTCGGGGCGCAGATCCGCACCCACTACCCGCGCACCATCGAGCACGAGATCGCCATCGTCGAGCAGGAGCACACCGTCTTCGAGGACTCGCCCGCCGACGTGCGCGTGCCCGCCTACATGAAGGAGATCATCGCCGAGATCACCCACCTGGCCCGGCGCAGTCCCCAGGTGAACCAGCGCAGCGGGGTCTCGGTTCGGGTCAGCATCGCCAACTACGAGAACCTCGCCAGCAACGCGCTGCGGCGCGCCATCCGCCGGGGCGAGAAGGAGGCGGTGCCGCGGATCAGCGACCTGCCCTCGCTGGTCGCCTCGAGCTCGGGCAAGCTGGAGCTGGAGACCTGGGAGGAGGGCGACGACACCGCCGTGTTCGAGAAGATCATCCGCACCGCCACCAGCAACGTCTTCCGGCGCCACTTCACGGTGCAGGAGTTCGCGGACGTGGTCCAGCGCTTCGACCGCAGCGGCTTCACCGTCGAGGTCAGCGACGCGGCCGTCGCCGACACCTACCTGCCGGTGGTGCGCGACCTCGGCGGCCTCGAGCGGGTGCTGACCAAGCTCGACGAGCCCTCGACCCCCGCCTCCCAGGCGGCGGCGCTGGAGTTCGTGCTCGAGGGCCTGCACCTCAGCAAGCGGCTGAACAAGACGCCGGTCGACGGCAGCTCCATCTACGGCGGATGAGCAACCCCGACTTCCGGCCGCGACGCTTCACCTCCTGGGACGGCACCCAGGACCCGCTCGGCCCCGACGTCGAGGAGCTCTTCTCGCGGCTCAGCGAGGACGTCTTCCACGGCTGGGACTTCGAACTCGGCGCTGCGCCGGCTGCTCAGCCAGGGCTGGCGCGACAAGGGTGGCAAGCGGCTGCTCGGGATCGAGGAGATGATGGAGCAGCTCCGCCGCCGCCGTCAGCAGCAGCTGGAGCGCTTCAACCTCGACGGCATCTTCAAGGACATCAGGGAGAAGCTCGACGCGGTGCTGCGCACCGAGCGCCAGGGCATCGGCGAGCGCCTCGAGCAGGCGTCGGACGACAGCGCCCGCCGGGTGCTGGAGCGGGTGGCGAAGACCCGGCGGGAGACCCTCGACAGGCTCCCCGAGGAGCCCGCCGGGGCCATCCGCGAGCTGCAGCAGTACGAGTTCATGGACCCGCGCGCCGAGCAGGCCTTCCAGAAGCTGCTCGAGGAGCTGAAGAAGGGCATCGTCGACACCCACTTCAAGGAGATGTCCGAGCGCCTGCAGCAGATGTCCGGGCAGGACATGTCGGTGCTGCGGGAGATGATCCACGACCTCAACGCGCTGATGCGCGAGCGCCTCGAGGGCATCCCGCCGGAGCAGCTCCAGTCCCACTACCAGGCGTTCCTGCGCAGGTGGGGGCGGATGTTCCCCGACGCGCCGGCGACCTTCGACGAGTTCCTCGAGCAGCTGCAGCGGCAGCTCGCCCGGATGGACTCGCTGATGCAGTCGCTCTCCCCGGAGATGCGCCGCCAGCTCGGCGAGCTGATGGAGTCGGCGTTCGGCGACGCCGAGCTGCAGGCCGAGCTCTCCCAGCTCGCCGGGGCGCTGGAGCTGCTCTCGCCGCGGCAGCGGCTGGGCAACCGCTACTCGTTCTTCGGTGGCGAGGAACTGCCCCTCGACGAGGCCATGGACCTGATGGGCCGGCTGCAGTCGATGGAGCGGCTGGAGCAGTCGCTGCGCGACGCCTACAAGGGGTACGACCTCGACGCCGAGAGCCGCGAGCAGCTCCGCGAGCTGCTCGGTGAGGACGCCGGCGCCAGCCACGACCAGCTCCAGCGGATGCTCCGCAAGCTCGAGGAGAGCGGCCTGGTGCAGCGCGACGGGCGCAACCTCCAGCTCACCGCCCGGGGGATGCGGCGGATCGGCCAGAAGGCTCTCGGCGACCTCTTCAGCCGGCTCAAGCGCGATCGCTTCGGCAACCACGAGCTCCACGCCGCCGGCCACGGCGGCGAGCGCAGCGACGACAGCAAGCCCTACGAGTTCGGCGACACCTTCTCCCTCGACGTCGAGAAGACGGTGATGAACGCGGTCCGCCGCGAGGCATCCGACCTGCGCGGCGGTCGCCGGAGCGCCGGGGTGCTGCGGCCGACGCCGCGGCTGGCCCCCGAGGACTTCGAGGTGCACCGCAGCGACGCCACCGCCCGCTCCTGCACGGTGCTGATGCTCGACATGAGCCGGAGCATGCCGCTGCGCGGCTACTTCTACGCCGCCAAGAAGGTGGCGCTGGCGCTCGACTCGCTGATCCGCACCCAGTTCCCACGCGACACCCTGCACATCGTGGGGTTCAGCGACTACGCCCGGGTGATCCCGCCGGCGACGCTGCCGCAGCTCACCTACACCGAGTACGTGTACGGCACCAACATGCAGCACGGGCTGATGCTCGCGCGCCACCTGCTCGGCCGTCACCCCGGCGCCAACAAGCAGATCATCATCGTCAGCGACGGCGAGCCCACCGCGCACATGGAGGGCTCCCACGCGGTGTTCTTCTACCCGCCGCTGCCGGAGACGTTCCACAAGACCCTGGTCGAGGTGCAGCGCTGCACCCGCGACCACATCACCATCAACACCTTCATGCTCGAGTCGAACTACCACCTGGTGCAGTTCGTCAAGCAGATGACCCGGCTCAACCGCGGGCGCGCCTTCTTCATCAGCCCCGACCGGCTCGGCGACTACATCCTCATCGACTACGTCTCCCAGCGCGGCAGGGCCGCCTGACCCAGGCGCGGCCACCCCTCCCGTGCGGCAGACTCCCGCCACGTGACCCCCCCAGACGACCTCGCGGACCGCGCCGCCTTCGCCGAGCGGCTGCGCCTGCAGTTCGCGGCGCGCCATCCCAACCTCGAGGTGGAGGCCGATCCGGCCCGCCTCGCGCTGCGGCTGCGCGGCCCCTCGGTCGACGTGATGCTGCCCCTCGGCCCCCTCCACCTCGAGGTGCTGCGCCGGCCCGAGAGCACCGCCACGCTGATCGCCGGCTTCGTCCGCACCTCGGAGGCGCGGCTCACCCCGAGGGCGCCGGGCTCCGGCGGCAACGGGACCGGCCCCGGCCTCGCCCGGCTGCTCTGGTGCGTGCGCAACCGCGACCACCTCGCCGACTTCAGCCGTGCGGCCGAACTGCTCACCGTGCCCCTCGGCGCCGACCTGGTGGCCTTCCTCGCCGAGGCCCTGCCCGGCTCGTACATGCGCGGCGTGCCCCGCGAGGAGTGGTCGGGCCACGGCGAGGAGGAGGTGCGCCGCGCCGCCGACGCCAACACCGCGGCGCGCTTCGCAGCCCTGCCGGAGCGCATCCGTGCCGCCGGGAGGGTGGCCCGGGACGGCTGGCGGATGGGCTCCGACCCGCTCTTCCAGGGCAGCCTGCTGATCGTCCCGGAGGTGATGCGGGCGCTGGTGGAGAAGGCCGGCGGACCGGTGCTCGTCGCCAATCCCGACCGCGCGCTGGTGCTCGCCATCCCCGCCGGCGCCGACCACGAGGACGGCTTCCGCCGCCGGGTGCTGCGGAGCTGGCGGGAGGCGATGAACCCGGTCTCGCGGGCGGTGCTGGTCGCCGACGGCAGCCGCCTCGAGGACAGCCGCGCGGCCACGGCGCGCCCCCGCCTCGGCCTGATGGGCTGGCTGCGCAGCTGAGCCGCCGGCGGCCGGCCGGCTACCGTCCGAGCGCCGCGAGCACCTGGAGCGCGTCGCTCACCATCGCCAGCGCGTTGGGATGGATGGGCGCTGCCGGCGAGCTCAGCTCGAGCCACTCCACCCAGCGGGTCCCCGCCTCCTGGCACACGTCGTGCCCGATGCTCGGCCCGTACGTGTCGATGAAGGTCGCACCGTTCCTCGCCGCCTGGACGGCGAGCATGGCGTTGAGACCCTGCTCGACGGAGCGCAGGTACGGGAGGTCCCCAGGCGCGATCGACACGTGCGGCCAGCAGCCAGGGCCGGCGTGGGGGAGGATGTCGGGGTAGCCGACGACGAGCAACCGGGCGCGCGGGGCGCGGCGGCGGATGGCCGCGAGAACCAGCGCCACCTTCGCCGAGGCCTCGCGGATGCTCACGGCGTTCTGGTCGACCCCGCCGGCGGTGTAGTGATCCCTGCAGGGGGAGCCCAGGGAGTCGGCGAGCCCGAGCACGGCGCATGTGGAGACGACCCCCATCAGGCCGATGTCGTTCGCGCCGACGCCGACGGTGACCAGGCGGGCGTCGGGGCCGAGCGCGTCGAGCTGCGGAGGCATCCCCGGGAACTGGGCCGCCCCCATGCTGTCCGTCGAGGCCCCCCCGCAGCTGACATCGCGGAGGGCCGCCACCCTGCGGGCGACCGCGACAAGTGCCGGATAGTCGTGGTCCGAGCGCTCGCAGGGCCCGGCGTCCGCGATCGGGGTGGGGACAAGGGGCCCCGAGGTGTACGAGTCCCCCAGGGCGATGTACGGGCCGGTGGGGAGCCCGGCGCCGCCGACCGGAGCCGTGTCGAAGGCGATGGTCGCCAGCAGCATGGCGAGCAGGCACCAGACCACCCCGAGCGAGCGGCGACGCCCCGCCTGGATGTGCCTTCGCACGGGCACGGGATCCTCCACCTCGTCGGACCGCCGCCCCGGCACCCCCCCGGGTTGACGACGATCGGTGCCAATGGTGCATGTCCACGGTGCCCACCCGCAACCCGCCTCACGATCTAGGATGGACAGGGGGAAGGCTGTCAGCGGCGAAGGAGCTGATGGCCTGGGGCGCTTTCCCCACAGGACCGCGTCAGCGCCGAGAGGAGAACTGGTGCCCGCGCGGACGGCCTTTCCCTTCCAGGCGCCCCGGCTGTGGGCACTCCCCGACGCGCTGGCGGCCCGCGCGGGGCGTGTCCCGATGCGCTGCCTGGTCTGCGGGCGGGCCAGCCTGGCCGAGATCCGTGCGGCCAACCTCCGGGAGAGCTGCCGCTGCATCCGCTGCGGGGCGAGCAATCGCCAGCGGCAGATCGCGGCGGTGATCCTGGCGGCGGGCGGCCCGCCGAGGCGACGCTCGCTCGCGGAGTTCGCCGCCACCAGCCCGGCGTCGATCTACAACACCGAGGCGGGGGGCGCTCTGCACCGCGTGCTGAGCAGCGCGGCCCACTACCGCTGCAGCGAGTACCTCTCTCCCGACACCCGCGCCGGAGCGGTCGTGTCCGGGGTCGAGCACCAGGACCTCAGCGCTCTCACCTTCCCCGGCGACTCCTTCGACCTGGTGATCTCGGGCGACGTCCTCGAGCATCTGCCCCATCCGTACACCGCCCACCGCGAGATCCGCCGGGTGCTCCGCGACGGCGGACGCCACGTCTTCACGGTGCCCTTCGACCACCGCGAGTGCCTCGACCAGACCCGCGCCCGGAGGCGCGCCGACGGCACCGTCGAGCACATCCTCGAGCCCCAGTACCACGAGGACCCGGTGCATCCCGAGGGTGCCCTCGTCTACACCATCTTCGGGCTGGAGATGCTCGTCCAGCTTCGCCGCATCGGCTTCGCGGTGCGGGTGCACCACCTGCACCGGCCCGTGCACGGCATCCTCGGCGACAACGCCCTGGTGTTCGAGGCGGTGCGGGTCGGCGGGGACGACCAGGGCTCCGCGGCGTGCGGAGACTCGGAGCTGGCGGTCGGCCGCGCCGGCTGAGCCGGGGGCCGGCAGCTCCGGCAGAGGCCGGACGGCCAGCCGGCGGGAGGGCCGGCGCGCCTCCAGCCGCTGGGCGGCGACGGTGGCGGCGCCGATGGCGGCGGTGGCGGCGAGGCCGGCTCCGGCTCGGGCCAGGCCGATCCCGAGGCGCACGGCGATGCGGCTCAGCTCGCCGCCGCTGCCCTCGGGGGGCAGCCCGGGCAGCGAGGGGCCCTCCCGGAACCAGAGGGTCACCGCCACCTGGTCGGCGAACCCGTTGCCGCCGCGGCGTCGCGAGCGCTCGACCCGCACCGCGCTGGGCAGCAGGGGGTGCGGCGGCGCCGGCGGGAGCATCGAGCGCATGTCCACGGCACGGACCACGGTGGCCCTGCCCTGGCGGCGGCGGCGGGAGGCGTTCGCGACCGCGGGTCCGACCATGTCGAGCGACGACTGGACGAGGCGGGAGGCGAGTTCGGGCAGCGTCGCCATGCCCGGAAGGATACCCGGACGGCCCGGGCCCGACGAGGGCGATCGGGTAGGGTGGGGGCACCGTGCCCCCCGTCATCGAGCTCCTCCCCGACCGGGTCACCGCCGCCCTGCTCGGCGCCGCCGCCGGCGAGGCCGCGGCCGGCGCCGCGGCGGGCACCCGGCAGCTGCTCGACCTCGCCGAGTTGATCGCCGCCCGGGGCGGCCTCGACGAGGCCGACGCCCTGGCCCGGGGGCTGGGCACTCCGCCGGCGACCGGGGAGGCGGGGCTGGTGCTCCGCGCCACCGCCTGCGGCCTGGCGTCGCCGCTCGACCGGCCCCGGCTGCGCCGTGACGCCTACCGCTCGGTCCGGCTCGCCGGCGGCGACGAGGGGACCGCGATCACCGCCATCGCCGCCGCGGTGCTCGCCGCCGACCTCTTCCGCTTCGACATCGACCTCGCCCTGGTGCGGCTCCGCCAGACCCTGCTCGAGGAGGCGCCGCTCGCCCTCCACGCCCGGCTGGTGCCGCTCGACCGGGGCACCGCCCCGCTCTGCAGCGGCGACCCGGGCTCGACCCTGCAGCTGGCGATCACCGCCCTCGACCGCACCCGCACCCTCCCCGAGGCGATCGAGGAGGCGGCCGGCTACGGGGGCGAGGTCACCGCCGCGATGGCTCTGACCGGGGTGCTCGCCGGCGCCCGCAGCGCCCTCGAGGGCTGCGACGAGGAGTGGCTGGCCGCGGTGCCGGCTCGGACCCGCGCCGAGGCCGTGGCCGCTGCGCTGAGCGCGGGGGCCGGCTAGGCGCCGGCGGCGGCGCGCTCGCCGAAGGCCTCGTTCACGAAGGCGACCACGTCGTCGAGCGAGGTGCCCGGGCCGAAGATGCGGTTCACCCCCAGCTCCTTGAGGGGCGGGATGTCCTCGTCGGGGATGATCCCGCCGCCGAAGACGACGATGTCGCCGGCGCCGCGCTCGCGGAGCAGGCGGAGCACCTCCGGGAAGAGGGTCATGTGCGCGCCGCTGAGGAGGCTGATGCCGATGCCGTCCACGTCCTCCTGGATGGCGGTCTCGACCACCATCTCCGGAGTCTGGTGCAGCCCGGTGTAGATCACCTCGACGCCGGCGTCGCGCAGCGCCCGGGAGATCACCTTGATGCCGCGGTCGTGACCGTCGAGGCCGACCTTGGCCGTCAGGATCCGAATCTTCTTGGTCGCCATCGGGCTGGGATTGTACTTGGTACCATTCCGGCCCATGTCCTCCATGTCCCTCGCCGCGCGCCCGCGCGACACCGCCGGCCACCACGTCCACGCGCTCCGGCGCTCCGGCCAGGTGCCCGCGGTCGTCTACGGCCACCGTCAGACCGCGGTCTCCATCCAGGCCGACGCCAAGGAGATCGACCGCATCTGGCAGAGGGCGGGGCGCACCCACCTCGTCGACCTCCAGGTCGAGGGCCAGCCGCTGCGGCGCTGCCTGATCCGCGAGCTCCAGCGCAACCCCCGCAACGGGCGGCCGCTGCACGTCGACTTCTTCGCCGTCAACCTGCTCGAGAAGCTCACCGCCGAGGTGCCGCTGGTGCTGGTCGGCGAGTTGCCCGCGGTCACCGACCTGCATCTGGGCTCGCTGCTCCAGACCCTCAACATGGTCAAGGTCGAGTGCCTGCCCACCGACCTGCCCCCGCAGATCACCGTCGACGTGAGCGGGCTGGGCGCGGTCGAGGACAGCATCAGCGTCGGCGACCTCACCCTTCCCGACGGGGTGACCCTGGTCAGCGCCGAGGACTCCGAGGTGGTGGTCAAGGTGGCGCCGCTCCGGGTCCGCGACGAGGCCGACGAGGCCGCGGAGGCGGGTGCCGAGGCCGCGCCGGCCGCGGAGGCCGAGGCCGGCGAGGGCTGAGCCGCCGGTGAACAGAGGGGGCGTCCCTCAGGCCATCATCGGTTCGCGATGACGGCCCTCTCCCTGCTCGCGGCGACCAGCACGGCCCACTGCCCCTCCAACGACCTTCTCCAGTCGCTCTGCGTCCTCATCCGCGAGCACGCCCCCGATGGCGTCGATGCGGGCCCGCTGGTCAGCCGCATCGTCGGCGCCCTGGTCGTCGTCGCCCTGGTCATCGTCGGTGGCCGGCTGCTCCGCGGGGCGGTCAACGGCGCCCTGGAGCGCGCCGCCGCGGACCGGCAGGTGCGCAACCTCATCCACAACCTGCTCACCATGGCCACCCTGGTGCTCGCCCTGCTCGGCGGCCTCAGCTCCCTGGGCCTCGAGTTCAGCGTCCTGGTCACCTCGCTCGGACTCACCGGCCTCGCCGTCGGCCTCGCCCTCCAGGACCTGCTGCGCAACATCCTCGCCGGCATCTTCCTGCTCATCGAGCGGCCCTTCCGGATCGGTGACGTGATCACCGTCGGCGACCTGAGCGGCACCGTCGAGACCATCGAGCTGCGCACCACCGGGCTGCGCACCGCCGACGGCCGGCTGGCGGTGATGCCCAACCTCAACGCCTTCAACGGCAACGTGATCAACTCCAGCGCCTACCCGCTGCGCCGCTACAGCGTGATCGTCTGGGTCCCCCAGGGGGACGACCTCGAGGACGTGATCCGCGCCGTGCGCGCCCAGCTGCAGGAGGCCTCGAGGATCGCCAAGGAGCCGCCGCCCCGGGTGGTGCCGAAACTCGAGATCGACGGCGGCGTGACCCTGCAGGTCTGGTACTGGCTCGACTACCGCAGCAACGACGAGAACAGCGTCGCCGCCGACCTGGTGCAGCGGCTCTACGCGGCCACCACCGCGGTTCAGCCGGCGGCCGACCCCACCATCACCCGGCCGTCGCGCTCCGACATCTCCACGTAGCCGCGGCGCGCCTCGCCGAGGTAGACCTGGCGGGGCCGGGCGATCCGCTGCTCGGAGTCGAGCAGCATCTCCTCCCACTGGGCCAGCCAGCCGACGGTGCGGGGGATGGCGAACATCACCGGGAACATCTCGGTGGGCAGGTTGAGCGCCTGGTAGATCAGCCCGCTGTAGAAGTCGACGTTGGGGTAGAGGCGGCGCTTGACGAAGTACTCGTCCTCGAGCGCGATCCGCTCCAGCTCCAGGGCGACGTCCAGCAGCGGGTGCGACCGGGTCACCGAGAAGACCTGGTCGGCCATCTGCTTGATCACCGTGGCGCGCGGGTCGTAGTTCTTGTAGACGCGGTGGCCGAACCCCATCAGCCGCTCCTTGCCCGCCTTCACCCCCTCGATGAACTCGGGAATGCGGTCGGTGGAGCCGATCCGCATCGAGCATCCGCAGCACCGCCTCGTTGGCGCCGCCGTGCAGCGGTCCGTAGAGGGCGGCGATGGCGGCGGCGGTCGCCGAGTACGGGTCGGGCTGGGCCGAGCCCACCGAGCGCATCGCGTTGGTCGAGCAGTTCTGCTCGTGGTCGGCGTGGAGGATGAAGAGCACGTCGAGGGCGCGCTCGATCTCCGGCACCGGCTGGTACTTCTGCTCGACCATCTTGAACATCATGTTCAGGAAGTTGCCGGCGTAGGAGAGGTCGTTGTCGGGGCGCACGTAGTACAGGCCCCGGGAGTGGCGGTACGCGTACGCCGCCAGGGTCGGCATCTTGGCGATCAGCCGGTACAGCGAGACCCGCCGCTGCTCGGCGTCGTGGATGCGCGTCGCCTCCGGGTAGAAGGTGGCCAGCGAGCCCACTGTCGACAGCAGCATCCCCATCGGGTGGGCGTCGTGGTGGAAGCCGTCCATGAAGCGCTTGATGTTCTCGTGCACCAGCGTGTGCATCGTGATGTCGTGCGACCAGGCGGCGTGCTGCTCGGTGGTGGGCAACTCGCCGTGCACCAGCAGGTAGGCGGTCTCGAGGAAGCTGCTCTTCTCCGCCAGCTCGGCGATCGGGTACCCGCGGTAGAGGAGGATGCCCCGGTCACCGTCGATGTAGGTGATCCGGCTCTTGCACGACGCGGTGTTGAGGAACGCCGGGTCGTAGGACACCAGGCCTCGGGTGTCGTCGTCCGAGACCCGGACCTGCTGCAGGTCGATGGCGCGGATCGCCCCGTCGCTGATCGGCAGCTCGTAGCTGCGCCCGGTCCGGTTGTCGGTGACCGTGAGGCTGTCGGACATCAGGCTGAGTCTCGGGAGTCCAGCTGATCGGCGTGCTGCTCGAGGTGGCCCACGAGGAACTCCTCGACGATCCGGGTGACGGTCATCGAGCCGAGGGTGGGATGGATGCCGCGCCGCTCCCAGGTGCCGGGGTCGAGCCCGGCGATCAGGTCGCGCAGCGCCGCCGCCTCCTCGTGCACCGTGGCCATCAGCGCCGCGGGGGGCTCGTCGCGGCGGCGGGCGATCTCGGCGATCCGTCCCGGGTCGGACTGGGTGCGCCCGAAGGCGGGCGGCTCGTCGGCGGCGAGCACGACCCCGGTCTCGACGATCCAGTAGGGGATGAACTCGGCGAGGTGGGCCCAGACCTGCCCCTGGTCCCAGCGCTCGCCGGTGCGCGGGTCGGGGTCGGTGACCCCCTGGGAGCGACCGCGGGCGTAAGCGTCGAGGCGTCCGATCACCCTGTCGAGCCGGTCGAGGAACCCTGCCGCGGGGGTCATGCGCGCTCCTCCTCGTTCCCGTCCTCGGGGCGGAGCGGCCGCAGCGGCACCCCCTCGACGACCCGGTTGCGGAGCCGGCCGAGCACCTCCACCTCGAGCTCGACCGCGTCGCCGGGGCGCAGCCAGGGGTAGGCCTCACCGCCGTGGACCAGGGCGAGCTCGAGGATGCAGCCGGTCCCGCAGGTGCCGCTGCCGGCCACGTCGCCGGGCACCAGCTCGGTGCCCCGCGAGGCGTAGGCGAGCATCTCGCCGAAGCTCCAGTGGATCTCCGAGAGGTTGGCGCGCGAATACTCCACCCCGTTGACCCGGGCGGTCATGGTCAGGTCGAAGGCGCGGCCGGCGCGTCGCCCGGCGAGCTCGTCGGGGGTGACCAGCACCGGGCCCAGGCTGGTGGCGAAGTCCTTGCCCTTCACCGGCCCCATGCTGAGGCGCATCTCCCGCCGCTGCAGGTCGCGGGCGCTCCAGTCGTTCATCACGCAGTATCCGGCGATCCGCGCCTCGGCCTCGTCGGGGTCGAGGTCGCTGCCGCTCCGCCCCACCACCGCCGCCACCTCGAGCTCGTAGTCGAGGTCGGCGCAGCCCGGCGGCACCGCCACCGGGTCGCCGTCGCCGGTGAGCGCGCGCGGGTTGCTGAAGTAGAAGACCGGCAGCCGGTACCAGTCCGGGTCCATCTCCAGGCCGCGCCGCCTCCGGGCGGTGCGCACGTGCTGCTCGAAGGCGTAGAAGTCGCGCACCGACGGCGGCACCGGGACCGGCGGCCGCAGCCGCACCGCGCCCGGGTCGACCACCTCCCGGGGGTCGGCGAGCGCCGCCCCCGCTGCACCGGCGAGCCGCTCGCCGTCGTCGCCGAGCAGGTCGATCAGCAGGGTGCCCTCGGGGAGGGCGTGGAGCATCCCGCCGGAGAGGACGCCGACCCGATCGGCGTCCGATCCGAGATGACGGTAGGTGGCGAGACGCATCAGCGGCGATGATAGGCCTCCCGTCCCACCGGTCAGAGGCCGATAATGGGGCGGAGGGCGTCGGGGTCGTACCCCTGGCGTCACAGAGCAGGGGGTGCGCCTGGGGGGGCGCGGGAGGTGTCACGTGGGGCTCTGTTTCGACCTGCCCCTGGGCTTCGACGCGGCGGGGCCTGCGGCGGCGCGCGCCGAGGCCGAGGGCGTCGACGGGCTGTGGACGGTGGAATCCGACCACGACCCGTACCTCCCGCTGGCGATCGCAGCCACCGCGACCGAGAGGGTGGTGCTGGGCACCGCGATCTCGGTGGCGTTTCCGCGCAGCCCCATGGTCCACGCGATGATGACCTGGGACCTCCACCGCCTCGCCCCCGGCCGGGTGGTGCTGGGCCTCGGCAGCCAGGTCAAGGGCCACAACGAGCGCCGTTTCTCGGTCGCCTTCGACCGCCCCGCGGCGCGGCTGCGCGAGATGGTGCTCGCCATCCGGGCGATCTGGCGGTGCTGGCAGGACGGCGCCCCCCTCGACCACCGTGGCGAGTTCTACACCCTGACCCTGATGACCCCGTTCTTCAACCCGGGGCCGGTCGAGGGCGCACCCCCGCCGCCGATCTACCTGGCCGCCGTCAACCCGGGGATGATCCGGATCACCGGCGAGGTCGCCGACGGCCTCCACCTCCACCCCCTCACCTCCGCCGAGACCCTCGACCGCTTCACCCTGCCCCGGCTGCGCGAGGCCGCGGAGGCGGCGGGCCGCGACCCCGGGGCGATCACCCTGGTGGCTCCGGCGATGCTCGCCACCGGCCGCACCCGCGCCGACGTCGATGCCGGCCGGGAGCGGATCCGCTCCCAGATCGGCTTCTACGGCAGCACCCGCACCTACCGCCCGCTGCTCGAGGTCCACGATCGCGGCGCCCTCGCCGACCGCCTCCACGAGCTCTCGGTGGCGGGCCGCTGGGACGAGCTCGGCGGCGCCGTCGACGACGAGCTGCTCGACGCCTTCTGCATCAGCGCCACCTGGGACGAGCTCCCCGAGGCGATGGTGCGGCGCTACGCCGGCCGGGTGCACCGGGTGGTGCCCTACGGGAGGCTGGACCCCGACGCTCCCTGGGGGGAGATCGCCCGCGCCGTCCGCAGCGGCGCGGAGTTGGTGGGGGTGGGGGCATGAGCCTCGCCGTCACCGCCGCAGGCGAGGCCACCCGCGACCGCATCCTCCGCCTCGCCGACGCCCTCTTCGCCGAGCACGGCTACGCCCGGGTGTCGATGCGCCTGGTCGCCACCTCCGCCGGGGTCACCAAGCCGGCGCTCTACTATCACTTCCGCAACAAGGACGCGCTCTTCGAGGAGTGCGTGCTCGCCACCCAGAAGCGCATGGGCGAGATGCTCCGCGAGGCCGCCACCGCGGCCGGCTCGCTCGAGGAGCGGGTCACCGCGGTGGCCCAGATCCTGCTCACCGGCAGCCCCCACCACCCGGTCCTGATCCAGAACGACATCGCCGAGCACCTGCCCGCCGAGGTCCGCGACCGGCTCGACCGGGGATTCCAGGACAACGTCATCGCCCCGCTCGCCGGCCTCTTCGCCGATGCCGGCACCCGCGGCGAGCTCCGCCCGGAGGTCAGCGACGAGGTGGCGGCGACCAGCATCCTCGGGGTCTGCATGGCCTTCCTGCCGGTGGCCCCGCCGGGGGCGGCGGGGCCGGTGGCGGCGCCCTCCGCCGGGATGATCGCCGACGTGGTGCTGCACGGCGTGAGCGGACGGCCGCAGGTGCCGTGAGCGACCCGGTCCGGGCGCTCCTGCTCCGCCACGGCGAGACCGAGTGGAGCCGGCTGGGCAGGCACACCGGGCGCACCGACATCCCCCTCGACGCGGAGGGCCGGAGGCGGGCTCGCGAGCTGGCCCCGGCCCTCGCCGGGCTGGAGTTCACCCGGGTGCTGGTGAGCCCGCTGAGCCGGGCCCGCGAGACCGCCGCGCTCGCCGGCCTGCGCGGCCCGCTGGAGATCTGCGACGACCTGGTGGAGTGGGACTACGGCGAGTACGAGGGCCGCACCGCGGCGGAGATCCAGGCCGAGCGCCCGGGGTGGTCGCTCTGGGAGGACGGGGTGCCGGGCGGCGAGACCCTCGCCGAGGTGGGCGGGCGCGCCGACCGGGTGGTGGCCCGGCTGCGCGGGCTCGAGGGCGAGGTCGCGGTGGTCGCCCACGGTCACGTGCTCCGGGTCCTCGCCGCCCGCTGGGTGGGGCTCGAGCCCGCCGCGGGCAGGCTCCTGGTGCTCTCGACCGCGCACCTCGGGCGCCTCGGGCGCGAGCACGACACCCCCGCGATCACGCTCTGGAACAGCACCTGCGTCGACTAGCAGTGCTCCGGTCGCCTCAGGCTCGGCGGGCGCCCACGCTTCTCGCCGCGGCTCGGCGGGGGGGTCATCTGGACGGTCGGGCTTGGCGCTGCTCGGTGTCGTCCTGCCCGCCTCCGCCGCCTGGCAGATCAAGTAACCCCGACGGTCTTTGCGCGCCGGGTCAGCGTCGCGAGGTGAGGGCGGTCGGGCCCGGGACCGGCGAGCCGGTCAGCTGCAGGTCGCGCACGTCGCCGTCGCCGCCGGCCTCCTCGTGGTACTCCTCCTCGACGTTGACCGACCAGACGTCGTGGTGGGCGCCGAGGATGTTCTCGACCGACAGCATGGCGGTGTACATCGAGTGGTCCTGGTTGTTGTACTTGTGCATGCCGTTGCGCCCGACCGGGATGGACGTTGGCGCACGTGCTCCTCGAGCCAGCGCGCGCATGGTCTCGACGTTGGCCCTGTAGTGGTCGTCGTAGATCGGGTACGCCTTCGGCATCCGCACGACGTAGCCCGCCTCGACAGCGGTCGGCGGCCAGAGCCCGAGCGTCTGCGAGCTCGCGTCTTGGCCGAGCTCGACGAGCTCGTCGTCGGGCATCGTCCACAGTCGTCGCCCTCGATGACGAAGTACTCCAGGCCCAGGCAGGTCCGCCCGTCCTTGACCAGGTACGGCGACCAGGAGCCGAAGTTCTGGATGCGGCCGACGTCGACGTCGGGGTCGTGGATGTAGATCCAGTTGTCGGGGAAGCTGTGCTCCTCGGGCACCACGAGCGCCACGGTGAGGAAGTCGCGGTACCGCAGGTCGCGCGCCGCCTGCGTGCACGCTCGGGCGGCGCCGGCGGGATCCATGGCCTGGAGCAGCTCGCTGATCGGCATCGACGAGATGACGTCGGTGGCCGGTAGGCGGCTCGGCGCGACCGTCGATGCGCGCCGTCACCGCCGCACGCCCTGCCGTGCTCGTGGTGGACGGCGAGGCGCCGTGCGCGTTCATGTGCACCTTGGAGCCCGCCGCGCTCGACCTTGTCCCTGGCGTACTCCCACATCATGCCCGGGCCGTACTTCGGGTACTGGAACTCCTCGATGAGGCTGGTGATGTCCTTCTGGTTGCGCTTCGGGGGCAGAACGGCGTTCATCGACCGCGCTTCGAACAGCGACAGGTTCTTGATGCGCTGGGCGCGCCCAGTCGGCCGCATCTCCGTCGCCGGCACGCCCCACACCTTCTCGGTGTAGGTCTTGAAGAAGGTGCGGTACAGGCGCCAGCCGAAGCGCGCGGCCGTCCACCCCTCGAACGTCGTCTGGTCCTTGGGCGGCCGGACGCGCACCCAGAAGTACGAGAGCGACGCAGCGCACCGCCTCGACGAGACCGAGGTTCTTCGAGCGCGTTGCATGCGCGCGAGCGGGTAGTCGAAGATGCTTGCCGCTGGTAGTAGATGCGGCTCATCCGGGGCCGCAGCAGGAAGTCCTCGTGCGCCGAGGATCTCCAGCCACAGGTCTCGACCGGCGGCACCTTGGTGAAGAAGCGGTGGCCGCCGATGTCGAAGCGCCAGCCGTCACGCTCCACGGTCCGGCTGATGCCGCCGACCACGTCGTCGGCCTCCAGCGACGTCGATCGGATGCCCTGCTTGCTCAGCATGTAGGCGGCGGTCAGCCCGGCGGGCCCGGCGCCGATGATGACGACGTCGGGATCGACGGGGCTCACAGCGCCCTCCCATTCGAATGCGCGTCGGTGGTCATGCCCATGCGTGACGAGATCAACGCAGCGCCGAGCATAGCCAGGGTGGCGACACTGACGACGGCAAGCCACAGCCGCCAGCCGCCGGTGGGGGTCCACTGTGCGTATCGGATGAACCACACCGGCCCGGAGATTCCGACCGCGTAACGGCGCTCGTTGCTGTACCAGCCGATCGCCTGCACCATCGCCGCGGCGCCGAGAATCCAGGGGGCGATCATCGGCATCCGGAAGCCGCCGAGCCGGGACTGGTTGCGGGCCACCATCTCGCCGGCGAGCATGGGGACACTCGCGGCGAGCGCCAGGGTATAGCGGCCCTGGGGGCCGTAGCCGCTCGCCCGGTTGAGGAGCACGCCGATCGCGACGATGGTGACCGCCGCGAGCACCCCCATGCCGACCAGCAGCAGCGACTCACGACGGGTGCCGACGAAGAGCGCGATGCCGCACAGTCCGGCGAGCAGCGCCTGCCAGATCACGTAGGCCGGAGCGGGCATGCGGCCGTCGCGCCAGCCGAAGACCCCGATCTGCTCCTGCAGGAGCACGGGAATGGTGTCGATCGTTCCGACGATCCAGTTGACCAGGTGGGGGAGGTGCGAGATCGTGCCGGTCCCTGCGCTGAGTTGCCAGGCGGTCGAGGCGAGCAGCCCGGCGGCGGTCGCAGCCACTGCCCAGCCCGCCCATCGGCCGCCTCTGCGCAGGCGCTCGGCGGCACCGCGCCACCCGAGGAGGATGACGGGGATCAGGGACAGCGACGTCACCCACAGCGGGCTCAGGTTGCGGCTGAGGCCGAGGGTCAGGCCGGCGAGGCCGATCGCCACCCACGTCCACCGCCTCGGCCGGTCCGCGCGCGAGATCCGGAGCATCCCCGCGCCGAAGCAGATCCCGGCCGCCACCTCGATCCCGCTGCCGGTCAGAGAGGCACCGAGATGCAACGCCATCGGCGTGACCGCCAGCGCCAGCCCTGCCAGCGGCGCAAGGCTGGTCCGGTGCACGAGCATCGCGGCAGCCAGGCTCAGCAGGCCGGCGGTGATGAGGGCGACGGTGGCTCGACCGGCGAGGAGGGCCGTCACCGGATCGTGCGCTGCGCGCATGGCGAGCCCCGGTGGGATGTAGATGTAGGGCGGGTAGACGCCGACGTAGCTGGCCTCCGGGGTCAGCGGGATGCTGGATGGGGCGGCCGTGGCTCCCACGTGGCAGGCGCCACTGAGCGTCGGTGTGAACGCCTCGCATCCGAATCGCACCGGGACCAGGTCGGTGGGGAGGTCGAAGACCCGCGTGACGCTGTTGGCCCACGCCACCTGCTCGCGCGTCATCCCGTCGCTCGAGACGAAGTCGAACGAGCGGCCGGGCCGGCCCTGGAGGTCTCCGCGGCCGGCGGCGACCGCCTTGATGTAATGGGCAGGCTCGTCCGCCGCAGCGCCTGGCGGGGTACCAACCACCCAGGCGGCGAGCAGGAGCGTGTAGGCGACCACCATCAACCCCGCGACGGCGGCCGGCACGCTCAGGCGGTGAGGCCCCCGGATGGGGTGCGGCTCGGGCCCGGCTGCGAGGGTGGTGCGGGTCTGGTCCTGAACCGCGGTGCCCGACGTCACAGGGTGCTCCGACGGCGGGCCATCATGCGGCCTTCCGCACCTCCGAGCCCGCTCCCCGAGCGAAGGTCACGGTGTGGTTGCTGGCGTAGTTCCAGACGGCGGCGGCGCCCGAGCCGGTGAGGCTGGCGACGGCGTAGTGGAGGTGCAGCAGACTGTGGACCACGCCCAGAGTGCTCAGGTAGATCCCCAGGCCGCCCATCGCGACCAGCTGGTAGGCCACGAAGCGCGCTCCGGGCGATCGTAGGGTGGCTCCCCGCCAGGTGATGAGCGCGTTCAAGGTGAAGGTCACGAAGATGGACGCCTGCCAGGCGAGCGCTCCGCCGACGTACACGTCGAGATGCGCCCCCTCCCGAAGCAGGATCAGCCCGACGGTGGTGACGACGACGCCGACGAGGCCGACGGCAAGAAAGGTGCCGAACCGTCGGTAATGCCGCAGGATGAGATGTCGAATCGTCGCCTTCGCACCGCAGGCCTGCGCACGTGACACCAGGGTGGAGGCGATGACGCCATCCTCCTCCGACACAGCCTCGGCGGCGGGATCATAGCAGCCGTGCATCGCGCCGTGGCAGCGGTGGATGCCCGCTACCACGGCCATTCGAACACCGACGTGGAACAGCACCTGCGTCGACTCGCACCGGCCCGCCCCCGGCCGGGACCCGGGTGCGCTAGGCTCCGGCGCCGTGGGCAGGAGCGGCAGGAGGGCGCGGCTGGCCTGGTGGGTGGGAGCCTGCGCCCTGGCCGCCGTGGTGGCGCTGGTGTCGATCCTGCTGGGCGGCCACCGGCGCCACGACCCCACCCTGGACGTGCTCGACGAGTGGGCGCACTACGCGTATGTGGTGGATCTCCAGCACCACCACGTCCCGGCCTGGGGTGACCCGCAGAACCAGCCCGCCCTTCGCCTCTTCGACTGCCTCGGCAACGGCTTCTACAGGCCGGGGGAATGCGACGGCCGGACCCGGGAGGCGTCGAGATTCCCCACCGGCGGCTACTCGTACGAGGCGCAGCAACCCCCCCTGGGGTACCTGCCGTACGCGCTCACCGCCGACCCCGGCGCCGCGCCGCGCGCAGCCCTCGCCGCGACCCGGCAGGGCGGCCGCATCTGGACGGTCGCGGCCGCCGTCCTGCTCCTCGCCGTGGCCGCCGTCGAGGGGCTCCCGCTGATCGCGCTCGCGGTCCTGGAGGCGACCTGCCTGCTCAGCCCCATCCACGTCCACGCTGCCGCCACGGTGAACAACGACGCCGCCGGGGTCGCCGCCGGGGCCCTCGCGCTGCTGGTGGCGGCCGCCCTCCGCGGGCGCGGGCGACCGGTGCTGGGATTCGCGATCGGGCTGGGCGCCGGCGTGGTCATCGGGATGCTCAAGGGGGTCTTCGTGGTGGCGCCCTTCGCCCTGGTGCTCGCCGGGCTGCTCGCCGAGCGGCCCTGGAGCCTGTTTGCCGCCGCCGGGCGCGACGCCCTGCGCCGCAACGCCGCCCTGCTGGGCATGCTCGCCGGAGCGGCGGGAAGCTACCTCGGATGGATCGTCTGGCAGGACGCCCGGGCGAGGGTGTCATCGTCGGTCGTCCTCCACCTCCTGCTCGACGCCACCCGCACCGACCACCTCCATCCCAGCTCGATGGTGCGCGGGCTGGCAGCGTTGATGTCGCTGCTCATCCCCTACTCCCCGGACGTCCCGGTGCACCACATCTGGAACATCGTGTTCCTCGGAGCGGTGGTCGCGGTGGTGGTGCTGAGGACCCGGAGCGACGTGACCTGGGGCACCCGGGCCCTCGCCTGCGCCACCGCCGTCGCCATGGTCACCCTCGCCGCCGGCTGGCCGGTGGTCAACTACCTCCAGGGCCACTGGGACCTCCATGCCGAGACCCGGTACGCGCTCCCGCTGCTGCCCGTGCTCGCCATGGTCGTGGTCCGCTCGGCGGAGCGGTTCGGGATGCTCCTGCTCGGTGTCGTCCTGCCCGCCTCCGCCGCCGCCTGGCAGATCGCCACCCCGACGGTCTGAGCGCGCCGGGTCATGCCGTTGCGCCCCACCGGATGCACGTCCGCCAGCTGCTCCTCCAAACCAGTGGCGAATCGTCTCGACGCTGGCCCTGTAGGTGGCGTCGTGAAGCGGGTACGCTTCGGCATGCGCACCAGGAACTCCTCGATGAGGGCGGGCTCTCGGGGCGAGAACCTGGGAGGACCGGATGAAGACTAGATGCAGGGTGCCATCCCCAGCGGCGCGAGCGAGGCGATCAATGCGCGATCCTGGGTTGCAGGGGGCCGGGTCGGGTCGAGCACCGCAATGTCTGCGGCGGGGGCGAGCCGTGTTGCCAGATTGCGCTGCTCCTCGTCCGCGCAGAGCAGCAGGCGCGATGCCCGGACGCCACTAAGGTATCCCGTGTCTCGCGCGTCTCTCGCGAAGCCGCCGTCGACCACGTGGACGCGGTGCGCGTGGGGCTGTGTCGAGGCCAGGAGTGGGCGAACCGGAGGCATCACCGACGCCCAGGAGGTGGTCACGACCACCGAGTAGTGGTGGCGCCGCTGTCCTAGCCAGACATGCAGAGCCTCACCCGGCCACGCCAGTTCCACTCCGGCGGTGAGCAGGGAGGCGGCGCTCGCCGTCGCGCCCTCGTCGTCGAGTGCCAGGTAGGTGATACGGGCTCGCGGCCAGAGCCGGAGCAACTGGCGGAGCAGGCTCTCGATTCGGGGCTCGCGCTGGTCGGGGATGAAGTCGCCGAGAACCAGCACCCGGTCGGCGCAGCGCAGGTCGCGTCCGGGGATGACGTCCTCGGGCTCCCAGTGCACGGGGCTTGGCGCTCGCTCCGCCAGCAGTCGGGCCCACCGTGCCGCGAACCGAGCCCTGTTGTTCTCCAACAGCTCTGTTCTCCGCCCCCGGTCGGTCGATGCGCCACCCGCGTGGGTCACCGTGGAATCCGGCTGGCAGACCGTTCGCAGCCCGCGCTCCCAGAGGGTGAGGCAGAGGTCGACGTCCTCGAAATAGGCCGGGGCGTAGCCGGGATCGAAGCCGCCCGCGTCGACGAAGGCGGAGCGGCGCAGCAGCAGGCAGGCGGCGGACGCGTGGTCGACGTCGCGCCGGAAGCGGTACTCCGGACGGTCCGGAGGCTGGGTCGCCCCGTAGGCCCACACCTGTGCGTCGCCCCAGACGATGCTCCCGGCCTCCTGCAGCGTACCGTCGAGGTGGAGCAGCCGCGGAGCGACGGCGGCGACGTCGGGCTCGGCGTCGAGAACCGTCCGCAGGGGCGAGAGCCATCCGGGGTGCACCAGGGCGTCCGTGTTGAGGAGCAGCAGGCGGGGGGCGCGTGCCCGCAGGGCGGCGAGGTTGACGGCGGGTCCGAATCCGAGATTCGTGAGGTTGCGGAGCAGCGTGAGGCCCTCGATCTCGGCGAGCCCGTCCAGAGTGCCGTCCACTGACGCGTTGTCGGCGACGATGACCTCGTAGCCGGGCTCGGTGTGCGCGACCAGCGCCGCCAGGGCGCGCTCGGTCCACTCCCAGGCGTTGAAGGTGACCATCACCACCGAGACCTCGGGGCGCTCGGCGGAGGGCACCACCAGCGCGCTCATCGCCGCCGCTGACGCAGCCGCGAGAGGGTGCCGCGCACGGGCTGGCTGTAGCGCCAGGTTCGCGAGCCCACGATCGCGTCGTTGGCGTCGCGCGCCTCGGCCAGGTCCGCGCGCAGCAGATCGGCCTCGTCGCGGGACTCACGCAGCCGGGTCTCGAGGTCCCGCCCCAGCGCACGGCGCTCGGCGAGGAGGCGCCGTCCGAGTGCGTCGTGGGCGCGGCACATGGCGTCCCGGGCGTCGCTGCGCTCGGCCGCGGGATGGTCGGGGGAGGCGGAGCGGATCGCGTCGGCGAAACCGTCGAGACGGCGGTCGAGCCGGGCCAGAGCGCGGCCGGCGTCGGGGCGGACGGCGCCCGGCTCCAGCAGGCCGCGGATCGCCGCGGTGAGATCGGATGCCGCTGTTCGCACCACTCCGAGCTCGTCGAGCAGGTCGCCGCCGCCGCCGCCGGGCAGGGTGGCGGCGGGCACCCCGAGCGCCGCCGCAAGCCAGAGGCCCACCCCGGGCGGTCCGAGGAAGCCGGTGGAGACGCCGACGAGGGCGGCCAGGTCCTCGAGCGCGACCACCCCCGTCGGCCGCCGGCAGTGGCCTCCCATGGCGCGATCCAGCGCCTCCGCGAAGGTCTGCTCGCCGTCGAGTGCGCCGGCGGCGGCCAGTTGCACCACCACCTCGCCGGCCTCGACCAGCGGCGCCAGGGCGGCGGCGAGAGCGTCCACCAGCGCCAGCTGACCGGTGCCGCCCTGCACGATGAGCACCGAGCCCGCCTCCCACGCCCAGCCGACCACGCGCAGGAACGCGGCGCGGCGCTCGCGCAGCGGTGCCTCCAGCAGCCGCGGGAGGAGCAAGGCGAGCGGCGGCAGCGCCTCGGCCTCGCGCCAGAGGTCGAGATGGATCACCGGACAGCCGGCCAGCCCAGGGTCGGGCGGGTCGTCGAGTGGCGCCGCCGCGTCCGGGTGCCCCCACACCGCGGCGGCCCGGTCCCGGTTCGCCAGCGGGTCGCCGTTGCAGACGAGGATGCAGTCGAACCGTGCGCCCAGCTGCGCGAGCCCCTCGCCGGCGACGCCGGCGAGGGGCTCGCAGGGGCGGCCGCCGTCGAGCGCGAGGGGGCGCAGCCGGCCGAGCGGAGCCAACACCGTCACCACCGCCCCGTGGAGGCGGCGTCTCAACTCCGTCTCGAGCACCCGGCGGATCGCCAGGCGGTCGCAGTCCTCGACGTCGAAGGCGCCCATGAGGGCGATTCGCATGAGCCGGAATGATGCATCGGCGAGAACCACCACCGCCGTCCCCTGATAGCGTGCCGCGCCGGACCCCATCCTCAGGGAGCGCTCTCCAGCGCGAGCGCTTCGACTGCGACGACTTCGGCGGACGCTTGGTCGACGGTCAGTTGCTGGTGCTGCGCAGCACCGTGTACCCGGGCGTCACGACCTGCACCCGGCGGCGTCCGCCGCCGACCTCGAGGCGGCACCACCGGGAACGGTGATCGAGATTCCCATCAACGCGGAGGGTCTGGGATGGTCGATGTCGCTGAGGAAGCACTGAGCTCCGGAGGCTCCTCGGCCCACACCGTTCGGTGAAGCAGGTCGAGAAGGAGGCGCTGGATCACCTCGGGCGTCCAGCTCCCTCTCACCAGCTCCAGGGCGTTCGTCGAGATCCGCTCCCACAGCGGCTGCTGGGTGTAGAGCTCGATCACCGCCGCCGCGAATGCCTCGGGGTCGTCGCGGATCAGAGCGTGGCGCCCGTCGACGAGCCCCATGCCCTCCGCGCCGACGCTGCTGGTGACGATGGGAAGGCCGTGGCTCATGGCGTGACCGTTCTTGCCCTTCATCCCGGCGCCGTAGCGGAGCGGCGCCACGAACACCCGCGCCCGGCGCAGCTGCGCCTCGACGTCGTCGACGTACCCGGTCACGACGATGTCGCCACCGTGGAGCGCGGTCACCATCGCCGGCGGATTGGAGCCGACCAGCCACAGCCGCACGTCGAGCTCGCGGCGGACCAGCGGCATCACCTTGGCGGCGAGGTGGATGGCGGTGTCGACGTTGGGGGCGTGGTCGTAGCTGCCCAGGAAGAGCAGGTCGGCGCGCTCGGCGAAGCCCACCGGCGGCAGCGGGTCGGGAGTGTGGACGTTGGGGAGCAGCGCGATCCGTGCCGAGGGGACACTCTCGAGAATGACGCTCGCCTCCGCGTCGGTGATGGCGCTCACCAGGTCGCAGGCGCGGATGACGTCGAGCTCGCGCTGGCGCGCCCGGTGGAAGTCGTCCGAGGGGGTCTCGCCGGCGAGCATCATCCGGCGCTCCTCGCGGACGAACTCGAGGTCGACGGCGTCGTAGACCACGGTCGCGTTGGGCAGGTGGCGGCGGGTGTCCTCGAGGCAGGCGCGGGCCACGTCGGGCCGGCTGAGGATGACCAGGTCGTAGAGGCGCTCGCGCTGCCGGACCAGGTCGCGGAAGGTCTCGCCGCCGTGGTGCACCTCGATCCCCAGCCGCTGGAGGTCACGGACATAGGGCTCGTGGCGCCGGCCGTCGAGGGGCACCAGGGTGACCTCGCAGCCGAGCCGGCGCAGCAGCCGGACGATCCAGGTCATCCGCAGGCCGCCGGAGTCGCGGTCGTGGCGCGGCATCCAGGCGTCGCAGACCAGCACCCGTGGAGCCCGGTTCACCCTGCCCCCGAGGACACCGCCGGCGGTGCCCGCGGGCAGATGACGCTGCAGGGTCTGCGCCCACTTGTCGGTGAACACGTGGCGGTTGACGTACTGGTGCGCCTTGATGTGCGGCGCCAGCCCCGCCCCGCCGTCGGTGCCGTTGGTCGCGCCCTCGTGATGCACCACCACGGCGGACGGCTCGTAGAGGACGCGGAAGCCGTTCTCGCGCAGGGCGAAGCAGAGGTCGGTGTCCTCGTAGTACGCGGGGGCGAAGCGCGGGTCGAAACCGCCGAGGCTCTCGAAGAGGTCGCGGCGGACCATCAGCGCCGCCCCGGAGCAGTAGTCGACCTCGTGGCGGACGTTGTACCGGGGCGCCTCCGGGTCGCCGCCGCGGCCGATGTTGGCGCCACTGCCGTCCTGCCAGATGATCCCCCCGGCCTCCTGCAACCTGCCCCCGGCGAATACCAGCTTGCAGCCGACCGCACCGACGTCGGGGGCGCTGTCGATGGCGTCGAGGAGTGCCTCCAGCCAGCCCGGCTGCACCTCGGTGTCGTTGTTGAGGAAGACGACCACCCGCCCCCGCGCTGCCGCCGCGCCCCGGCCGGCCGCGCCGGTGAACCCCACGTTGGTCTCGCCGCGCAGCACCTCGATGCCCTCGATGCGGCGGAGCACCTCGGGGGTGGCGTCGGTGGATGCGTCGTCGACGACGATGACCTCGACCAGCTGCAGCGGGGTGCCGGCGGCGAGCGCCTCCAGGCAGTGCAGGGTGTGGCCGAGGTTGTTGAACACCGGGACGACGATCGAGGCCACCGGGTCGGCGGTGCGGGGAAAGGTGGGCAGGGGGTGGTCCGGATCCCAGCTCTCGGCGCCGCCGTCGTGCGCGGGTGGGCTCGGCGGCGCCGGATCCGCGGGGCCCGCGACGGCGGGGCTGGTGACCGCGGTGACGGCGGTGACGGCCGCGACCGTGTCGGGCGGCGCGGGGACGGCGTCGCCGCCGTGGGGGTGGCGCAGCCGCTGCAGCCGCTCGGGTGCCTCGCGCATCGCCTGCAGCGCCCGCCAGCCGCGCGAGCCAATGACGATGTGGTACCGCTGCTCGACCAGCTCCCGCTGGCGCCGCTCGCCCAGGACCATCCGGTGCAGCGCGGCGATCTGCTCGCGCAGCTCGTCGGCGGCGCGCAGCCCCCGGGCCTGGGCCTCGACCACCTCCTCGCGCAGTCGGGCGACCAGCGCCTCCTGCGCCCGGGTCGCCTGGATCACGCGCTGGAGCGCCTCGGCGCGCTCGTCGCGGAGCCGCTCGACGATGGCGAGGCCGTGGTCGTGGAGCTCGGCCTCGCCGGGCAGCGCCGGCAGTGGCGAGCGCGAGGCCGCCGCCACCAGCGCCGCCCGCGCGCCCGGTGCCGGCCGCCGAACCCAGCGCCCGCCCTGGCGGGAGACGGTGACGGTGCGCGCCGCCGTCGCATCGGGGGAAGGCGTCAGCGGCGTGCACCGGGATCCCGCCGACACCTGCTGCCGCCACATCGCCACGTGCTCGAAGCGGCCGTGCAGCAACCGCCGGAGGCGGTCGGTCGCGGGCTGAGGGGGCGCCCCGGCGCCGTGCCCGTTGGCGCCCGGATCGGGCGGCGATTCGGGGCCGGCGTCGGTCGACAGCAGCAGCAGGCCGCTCTCGCCGAGCAGGCGGCCGGCGCCGTCCAGCAGCCGCCCGGCGGCCTCGCCGGGGACGAGGTCGAAGCAGACGGCGAGGTCGAAGCCGCCCTCCGGGAGCCCGTCGAGGCCGTCCCGCGGCCACTCCCGGAAGGTCAGATTGGAGCTGTGATGGCGGCTGCGGGCGCGGCCGATCGCCAGCGGGTCGCCGTCGACGGCGAGGACGCCGGCGGCCACCTCGGCGATGAGCGCGGCGCCCTCGCCATCGCCGCAGCCCAGCACCACCACCCGGCGCCCGGTGCCGAGGTCGGCCGCCAGGACCTGACGGTGCAGCCAGGCGTAGTCGATCTCCGCGGCGTCGCCGGCCCGGAGGGCGCCGGCCTCTTGCGGGCGCACAGCACCGGGCGGGACCACGTGCGGCATTGTAGACGGCGGTGCGGGGCCCGGCGGGCGGCCGGGGGGCCGCCGGCCAGCGGCTATACTCGCGCGTCGGACATGAGCCGAGTTCTGATCCTCGCCAACGAGCACGTCAGTCGGAGGATGGCCGGCCCGGCGATCCGCTGCTACGAGTTCGCCCGCGAGCTCAGCGCCCGCGGGCACACGGTGACGCTGGCCTCGCCGTTTCCCAGCGACCTGACGGCGCAGCCGTTCTCGATCGAGACCTACGACTCGTCGAGCCTGGAGCGGCTCGCGCGGCGGCACGACGTGACCGTGATGCAGGGATACGTGCTCGACCGCTTCCCCGGGCTGCGCGACGCCGCCGCCCGGCTGGTCGTCGACCTCTACGACCCCTTTCCCCTCGAGGAGATGCTGATCTCCGCGCAGGCGCCGATGGAGGCGCGCATGGAGGTGCAGAACAAGGCGCTGCGCGCGGTCAGCGACGGCATTCGCGACGGTGATTTCTTCCTCTGCGCAAGCGAGAAGCAGCGCGACTACTGGCTGGGTGCGCTGAGCGCGCTGAACCGGGTGAATCCCCACACCTACAGCGACGATTCGACGCTGCGCACCCTCATCGACGTGGTTCCGTTCGGGGTTCCCTCCGAGCCGCCGCGACGCGAGGCGGCGGCGATCCGCGGGGTGCTGCCGGGTGTCGGGCAGGACGACTTCGTGATGCTCTGGGGCGGGGGCATCTACGCCTGGTTCGATCCGCTCACCGTGATCCGCGGCGTCGCGGTCGCCGCCCGCAGCTGCCCGCAGCTGCGCCTGGTGTTCATGTCGACCGGGCATCCCAACCCGGACATCCAGGAGATGTGGACCAACCGGGAGGCGCAGCGGCTCGCCGGCGAGCTCGGGCTCACCGGCCGTCACGTGTTCTTCAATCCCGACTGGGTCCCGTACCACCGCCGCGCCGACTGGCTCCTCGACGCGGACGTCGGGGTCACCGCCCACTTCGACCACGTGGAGACGCGGTTCTCGTTCCGCACCCGCGTCCTCGACTATCTCTGGGCGGGGCTGCCGGTGATCTGCACCGCGGGCGACACCCTCGCCGACGCGGTGGAGCGCCGCGGTCTGGGCATCACCGTGCCCGCCGAGGACGCCGGCGCCGTCGCCGCCGCCATCGAGGCGCTCGCCGGCGACCCCGCGACCCGCGAGGCGCAGGGGGCGGCGGCGGCCGGGTACGCCGCATCGCTCACCTGGCCGGCGGCGGTGGCTCCGCTGGCGCGCTACTGCGCCGATCCCCGGCCCGCGCCCGACCGCGCCGCGGTGGCGCCGCTGCGCCGGGTTCCGCTGCCGGCCAGCCGGGTTCCCGACGGCGCGTCGACGCGCAACGGCGCCACGCCCGCGCTGCCCGTGGCCGCGCCGGCGTCCGAGACCGAGGCGCTCCGCCGCGACCTGCACTCGCTCCGCGGCCATCTCGACAGCATCGAGCGCTCGCACTCGTTCCGCGCCGCACAGCGTGCCAGCCGCACCGTGCGCCGCGTCCTTCCGGCGGGGTCGCCCCAGCGCACCGCGGTCGGGGCGGTGGCCCGGCGGCTCGGGGTGCTCCACCACTCCCCCGTGGCCGCCGGGGACGCCCCGGCCCCGGTCGCGCCGGGCGCCGCCGGGTTGGACTGGGTGGGGCGCGACCTGGCCTGGTCGCGATCCCCCTCCCGCGGGGATCTGGACTGGCAGGCCCACCTGGCGAGCACCGCGGCCGAGCCGGTCGGGTTCGCGGTGGTGGTGCTCTCCAACTCCGGGCCCGAGCCGCTGCAGGCAACCCTTGACAGCATCAAGGCGCAGTCGTGGCCGTACTGGCAGGCGCTGGTGGTCGAGCCCGAGGTCGTCACCCGAGCGCCGGCCGACCCCCGGGTGCGCCGCTTCCACAGCCTCGAGCCGCTCGCCACCGTCAACGCGCTGCTCGAGAACTTCCGCTCCCGCGACCTGGTGGTGCTGCTCCACGCCGGCGATACCCTCGAGCCGGGGTGCCTCTTCGAGGCCGCCGGCTCCGCCCTCCGCGACCCCATCGTCGACCTCGTCCATTGGGACGACCGGGTGTCACCTGACGGTGGCCCCGGCGGGACCGCGCGGGTCCGCCCCGGGTGGTCGCCGGAGACCCTGCTCTCCGCGAACTATCTCGACTCCTCGTTCGCCATCCGCCACCGCCGCTTCGCCGCCGCCGGCGGCCTGCGGCCCGAGGCCGGTGACGCCGCGGTCTGGGAGCTGCTGCTCCGCTCCGAGCTCGGCGTCGGCGAGGTGATCCGGCTGCCCCGGCTGCTGGGCATGCTCCGCCGTGACCGCGGGCGCGCCACCGAGGCGGGCAGGCGGGCCGTGGACCAGCTGCTGGCCCGCCGGGGCTGGCCGGCGATGGCGAGCCTGGAGGACGGAGCGGTCACGGTCCGCTGGGAGCTGGAGCGCTGGCCGGCGGTGTCGGTGGTGATCCCCACCCGCCACAACCGGGCGCTGCTCGGTCCGCTGCTCGACGGCCTGGAGGCCACCGACTATCCGGACCTCGAGGTCGTCGTCGTCGACAACGGCCCGCGCACCCCTGAGAACGAGCGCTGGTACGAGGCGCGGGCGGGCCGGCTGCCGGTGCGGGTGCGCTGGTGGGACCGGCCCTTCAACTACTCGGCGGTGAACAACGCCGGCGCCGGCGACGCCGCCGGTGAGCTGCTGGTGTTCCTCAACGACGACACCGAGGTGGTCGATCCCGGCTGGCTGCGCGAGCTGGCCGGCTGGGCGACCCGCGAGCAGATCGGCTGCGTGGGGCTGCAGCTCACCGCCGCCGACGGCTCGATCCAGCACGGCGGGGTGGTGGTCGGCGCCGACGGCGGGTTCGCCGGCCACCTGTTCGCCGGCCTCCGCCCCGGCGACGACACCCTGCTGGGCTCGACCCGCTGGTATCGCGACGTCACCGCGGTCACCGGCGCCTGCCTCGCCATCCGGCGTGAGCTCTACGAGCGCGTGGGCGGGTTCGACGAGCGCATGGTGCTCTGCGGCAGCGACGTCGCCCTGGGCATCTCCGCCGGCATCGGCGGCCTGCGCAACCTCTGCTCGGCGGCGACCCCGATGCGCCACCTGGAGTCGGCGACCCGCGGCACCGGCGCCATCCCCGAGGGCGACTTCCACGCCTCCTACTGGCGCTACCAGCCGCTGCTCCACGGTGGCGACCCCTGGTACTCGCCGGCGCTCTCGCTCGAGGGCCCCGCCGGGGCCGCTCTGCGCGAGCCCGCCGAGCCGACCCCCCTGGACCGGATCGGTCCGGTCCTGGGCCGCAGCTTCGAGGTCTACCGGCAGCGCAGCGACACCGCCAACTCCACCTACCTGGCGAAGGTCTGCCGGGCCACCCGCGCCGAGGTGGAGACGGTCGGCACCCTCCACCGTCGCAGCTCGGGGCGGATCGAGCCGCGCACCGTCAATTGGTTCATCCCCGGCATCGACAGCCCCTTCTACGGCGGCATCAACACCGCCTTCCGCATCGCCGACCACCTCACCCGGCGACACGGCGTGGCCAATCGCTTCGTGGTCACCGGTGTCGGGCCCGAGCCCTTCATGCGCGCCGCGATCGCGGCCGCGTTCCCCCGGCTCGCCGGCGCCGAGATCGTCTTCCTGCCCTCCCACGAGGACGTCGACCGGGCGCCGGCGGCCGACGTGGGGATCGCCACCCTCTGGACCACCGCGTACCAGGTGGCCCGCGCCCCCGGGCTCCGCCGCAAGTTCTACCTGGTGCAGGACTTCGAGCCCTGCTTCTACCCCGCCGGCACCATGTACGCGCTCGCCGAGGAGTCCTACCGGCTCGGCCTCTACGCCATCTGCAACACCGCCAACCTCGGCAACATCTACCGGCACCGCTACGGCGGCCAGGGCATGTCCTTCCAGCCCGCCGTCGACACCTCGGTGTTCCACGCCCGCGGCCGCGAGGAGGGCGATCCCGCGGCGCCTCCGAACCTCTTCGTCTACGCGCGGCCGGGCCACTGGCGCAACTGCTGGGAGCTCGCCTCGGTGACCCTGGCCGAGCTGAAGCAGCGGCTCGGCGACCGGGTCCGGATCGTCACCGCCGGGTCGTGGGCGATGCCCGAGGACAGCCAGCACATGCCCGCGCTCCGCCATCTCGGGCTGCTCGACTACCGCGCCACCGGCGAGCTCTACCGGCATTGCGACATGGGGCTGGTGCTCACCGTCTCCGAGCATCCCTCCTACCTGCCCCTGGAGCTGATGGCGTGCGGGGCGGTGCCGGTCGCCTTCGACAACCCGGCCGGCCACTGGCTGCTCGCGGACGGGGAGAACTCGGTGCTCACCCCGCGCACCGTCGACGGCCTCGCCGACGGTCTCGAGCGGCTGGCAGTCGACCCCGCTCTGCGCCGCCGCCTGTCCGCGGGCGGCCTGCGCCGGATCGCCGCCGGCCACGCCGACTGGGACCGCGCCCTGAGTTCCCATCTTCGACTACCTCAGCGACCCGGAGGGAACGGGGCAGCCCCCGCCCGCCGCCCCGCTGGCGGTCTCCGGGCGCTCCCGGGCGGAGGTCTGACGCGGTGGGAACCGAGGTGCCGGCCCGGCTGATCGAGTGGACGGGCGAGCGCTGCGTGCCCTGGACGGACGACGTCCAGGTCATCTACGAGCACCTCGCCCGGTACCACTTCGCCGCCGGCACGGCGGCCGGCCGCCGGGTGGTCGACGTCGGCAGCGGCGAGGGCTACGGCGCCGCCCTGCTCGCCGCCGGCGCCGCCGAGGTGGTCGGCATCGAGCTCGACGCAGCCAGCGTCGAGCACGCCCGTCGCAACCACCGCCACACCAACCTCGAGTTCGTCCAGGGATCGGTGCTGGACCCCGCCAGCTACGGTGACCGCCGCTTCGGCGTCGCCGTCTGCTTCGAGGTGCTCGAGCACCTCCACGAGCAGGAGCTGCTGCTGGAGAACATCGCCCGCGCCCTCGACGACGACGGCCTGCTGCTGATCTCCACCCCGGATCGCGACGTCTACTCCGCCCCCGGCGCGGTGCCCAACCCGTACCACCTCCGCGAGCTGACCCGCCGCGAGTTCGTCGACCTGCTCGGCACCCGCTTCCCCCACGTCGCCCTCTGGGGCCAGTGGACCGTCTGCGGAGCCAGGATGGAGGCGCTCGAGGGCGACGCCGCGGCCGCCGGCCCGTGCGGGATCAGCGTCGCCCTGGGGGAGGACGGCTGGGCGGCGACCGAGCCCCCCGGCCACCTACCTGGTGGCCGCGGCGTCGCGGGTGCCGCTGCCACCGCTGCCGGCGAGCTGGGAGCTGCGTGACCACGGCCTCGAGCTCGCGGGCAGCGTCCGGCGGCTGCTCGGCACCGCCGGGGAACGCATCGCCGCACTCGAGGCGGAGGTCGCCCGGCTGTCGGCCCCGGCGCCGCCGCCGCCCCCGACGGCGGCGCCGGCCACCGGCGAGCTGCTCCGCACCCTCGGCCGCCGCGGTGCCGAGGTCGTCGGCCGGCGCGGCGCCGAGGTCATCCGGCGCGCCCAGCGCCGGGTCTCCGGCTGATCCGCCCGGCGCCGCGGCGCAGCCAGCGGGCGGCGCCCCGCCCCACCGCGAGCGCCCCTCCGTCCCGGTACTCCTGCCGCGCCCTGGCACCGAGGCGGGCGAGCAATGCCGGGGTGGGGTCGCCGCCGGCTGCGGGCGCGGCCGCCGGGGGCGCCACCCCTGCCGGCCCGGCGGCGGCGAGGTCCGGCGCCCGGTGCGGTGCCGCGCAGAAGTCGAGAAGCGGGCCAGCCACCTGCCGCCAGGTCAGGGTGGCGGCGTACTCCCGGACCCGCTCCGCCATCAGGGCGCGGCGGTCCGGGTCGGCCAGCGTCTCCAGGGCGGCGGCCACGGCGGCGGGGTCGCCGGCCTCGACGGTCACGCCCAGGCCCCGCCTCGACACCTCCTCGGCGAGCGCGTCACCCTCGGTGCAGAGCACCGGGAGCCCCGCCCAGAGGTAGTCGAGGACCCGGGTGCGGAACGCGAACTGGGTCTCGATGTGGAGCCGGTGGGTGGTGACCCCCACGTCGGCGTCGAGCAGCCAGTCGGCGCGGTCGAGGTAGGGCACCCAGGCGTCGTTGAAGAAGACGTGCCGTCCGGTGAGCCCCAGCTCGCCGGCGAGGCGGCGCGTCGCCGCGGCGACGCCCATCTCGGCGACCGCCCGGTTGGGGTGGCGGGCGGCGTGGAGCACCAGTCGCAGCCGGGGCAGTCGAGGGGCGGCCAGCGCCACCCCCCGCACCAGGGTCTCGGGGTCGAGCCAGTCGTACATCCCGCCGCCCCACAGCACGACGAGGTCGTCGGTGCCGATCCCCGGGATCACCCCGCGGGCGGCCGGCCCGTGCCGCTCCGGTGGGGCCGCGGGTAGGCCGAAGGGCACCACCTCGATGAGGCGGCGCAGGGTGGGGTCGACGTCGTAGGTGTGGGGGTTGAGGCGGCCGGCGCCGGTGAGCATGCCCAGCCAGTAGTCGCGCTGCTTCTCGCTGGCACAGAGGAAGTGGTCGCCCTGACGGAGCTGCTCGAGGAGCACCGCCAGGCAGGCATCGTGTCCGGAGACCCGCTCGGGCAGCTCGAGATGGCTCATCGATACCAGCGCCTCCAGCTGGAAGGGGTCGTAGAGGTCGATGACCAGGGGACGGCCGGGGTCGCGCAGGAAGGGGAAGTCGCGCAGCGACCACCCCTGGGTGAGCACCACGTCGTGGTCCCGACAGGCGCGAGCCAGGCCGGCCGGGTCCTGGTCGACGACGGCGAGGTCGTCGAGGTCGAGGTCACTGCCGCCCGGCGCCGCCAGGGTGACCTGGTGGCCGGCGGCGCGGAGCTCGCGGGCCAGTTCGTAGTGGCGGATGCCCGGGCCGGCCATGCGGCGCTGCACCAGGTCATGGGAGACGACCAGGATGCGGGCCACGGCGGCGCCTACCGCGCCGGTGGGGCGGCGGCGCGCCGGCCGGCGAGGTAGCCGCGCACGCCCTCGCGCCAGTCCGGCAGCGGGGGCTCGCCGAGGAGCCGCCAGGCGCGGTTGTCGAGCACCGCACGGCGCGGCCGGCGCGCCGGAAGCGGGAACTCGTCGGTGCCGACCGGGATCACCGGCACGGTCAGCCCCGCCGCCTCGACGACCGCCTGGGCGAGTCCGTGCCGGCTGGTCTCCCCGCCGCCGGTGAGGTGGAAGGTGCCGGGCACCCCCAGCTCGACCAGGCGGAGCAGCGCCGGGGCGAGGTGGCCCGTCCAGGTGGGCGAGCCGTGCTGGTCGGCGACCACCCGCAGCTCGCTCCGCTGGCCGGCGAGCCGGAGCACGGTGAGCACGAAGTTGGGGCCGTCCTGACCGAACACCCAGGCGGTGCGCACGATCTGGTGGTCGGGGCAGAGCGCCCGCACCTCGCGCTCACCGGCGAGCTTGCTGGCGCCGTACACCGAGACCGGCCGAACCTGTGCCCACTCGTCGAGCGGCGTCTCGGTCTCGCCGTCGAAGACGAAGTCGGTGCTCAGGTGGCAGAGCCGCACCCGCGCCGCCGCGCACGCGGCGGCGAGCAGCCGCGGCCCCAGGGCGTTGGCGCGGTAGGCGTCGTCGACGGCGCCCTCGGCCCCGTCGACGTTGGTCCACGCGGCGCAGTTCACCACCGCATCCGGGCCGCACTCGGCCAGCAGCCGCCGCGCCGCGCCGGGATCGGAGATGTCGCAGCGCGCCCGATCGGCGGCGACCGGCTCGTGGCCCGCGGTGCGCGCGGCGTCGACCAGCTCACGCCCCAGCTGCCCGCCCGCGCCGGTCACCAGGATCCGCATCGGGTCAGGGGGTGGTGGGCGAGAGCGGATGGTAGTTGCGGCGGTAGAACTCCCAGAACTCGCCCGACTGCAGCGGCCGCCACCAGTCGGCGTTGTCCTGGTACCAGCCCACCGTCGCCGCCATGCCGCTGTCGAAGTCGATCCGTGGCTCCCAGCCGAGGGCGCGCAGCCGGCTGCTGTCCACCGCGTAGCGCCGGTCGTGGCCGGGACGGTCGCGCACGAACTGGCGCAGCGACGGCGGCCGGTCGAGAAGGCGCAGCACCGTGTCCGCCACGGTCACGCCGTCGATCTCCCCGCCGGTGCCGATGTTGTAGTCGGTGCCGGGATCGCCCCGGCGGAGGGCCAGGTCGATGCCGCGGCAGTGGTCCTCGACATGCAGGTAGTCGCGCACCGCGCGTGCCGTCGCCGTAGATCGGCAGCGGCCGGTCCTCGATGGCGTTGGTGATGAACAGCGGCATGATCTTCTCGGGGTACTGGTAGGGGCCGTAGGTGTTGGAGCCGCGGGTGATGACGCACGGGCATCCGTAGGAGGCGCGGTAGGCCCAGACCAGCATCTCGCCGCCGGCCTTGCTGGCCGAGTACGGGCTGCGCGGCCGCAGCGGGTCGCCCTCGCGGCTGGCGCCCACCGGGACGTCGCCGTAGACCTCGTCGGTGCTGACCTGGAGGAAGCGCTCGTGCCCGCGCTGCGCGCGCCGCCTCGAGCAGCACGAAGGTGCCGTAGACGTCGGTCTGGATGAACTGGCCGGGCGCCTCGAGGGAGCGGTCGACGTGCGACTCGGCGGCGAAGTTGACGATCACGTCGACCTCGGCCGCGAGCTCGTTGACCACCGCCGCGTCGGCGATGTCGCCGTGGACGAAGCCGAAGCCGGGGTGATCGCGCACCGGGTCGAGGTTGCGCAGGTTGCCCGGCGTAGGTGAGCTTGTCGAGCACCGTCACCCGGTCGGCGGGATGCTCGCGCAGGGTCATGCGCACGAACTCGCTGCCGATGAATCCGGCGCCGCCGGTCACCAGGAGATGCACGGCGACCTCCTAGATGTTCTCGATCGTCCAGTCGAAGCCGATGCGCGGGTCGTTCCAGGCGATCCGGCCCTCGTCGGGATCGGCGGGGTCGTACGGCTCGGTGACGTAGTAGTTCAGCACCACGTCGCGGAGGTCGACGGCCTGGTAGCCGTGGGCGACCAACGGCGGGATGGCCACCATCCTCGGCGAGTTCTCGCCGAGCATCACAGTCTGGATACGCCCCACCGTGGGTGATCGCTCGCGCAGGTCCACGAGCACCACCCGGGCGTTGCCGGCCACGATGTCCCAGTAGTCCCACTGACGCTCGTGCCAGTGGAACGCCTTGATCAGCTCCGGCGGGTTCCCGCCGCGGGCGTACGCGAGGCTCCGTGACATCTGGGCGAAGGGCTCGTTGGGACAGAACGGATTCCCTTCGTCGTCGACGTCGCCGCGCTTCAACTGCTCGATGAAATAGCCGCGCTGGTCGACGTGCCGGCGGAAGGTCTTGACCATCACTCCGTGGATGGCGCCCATGCGCTCCGCCGCCGGGATCTGGCCGGTCTGCTCGAGCACCCGCTCCATCGTGGGGGGAAGCGGCTTCCACGCCATCAGAGCAGCTCCACGTTGGAGTGGTCGCCAAGCATCAGCTTGAGCGCACGCGGTCGCAGCGGGGACGGGCGGATCACGCATTCCCGGCCGATCAAGGAGCTCTCGATCTTCACAGCCACGTTCTCGATGATGGTGTCCTGCAGCACGATGCTGTGCTCGATCTCGGCGTTGCGCAGCGTGCAGCCGTGGTGGATGGAGGTGAAGGGGCCGACGTACGCGTTCCGGATCACAGTGCGTTCGCCGATGATCGCCGGGCCGCGAATCACGCAGTCCTGCAGGATGGCGCCGGCCTCGACCACGACACGCCCGTCGAGGCGAACGTCCTCGCCCACCGCACCCTCGATCCGCGTGGTCAGGCTGTCGAGCATCATCCGGTTGGCCTCGAGAATGTCCTCGAGCCTGCCGGTGTCCTTCCACCACCCCGTGATCACCTGAGCGTTGACGCTGTTCGCGTCGTCGCTGATCAGTCGCTGAATGGCGTCGGTGATCTCGAGCTCGCCCCGCGCGCTCGGAACGATGGTCCCGATGGCCTCGAAGATGCGGGCGGAGAACATGTAGACGCCCACGAGCGCCAGGTCGGAGGCGGGGTTCTCCGGCTTCTCCACCAAGCGGACGACTCGATCCCCGACCAGCTCGGCGACACCGAAGCGCTGGGGTTCGGGAACGCGGGCGAGGAGGATCATCGCCTCTCCCGCGCTGGTGCGGAAGGCGTCGACGAAGGCGGTGATGCCGTCGGCGATGAGGTTGTCGCCGAGGTACACGACGAAGCGGTCACCGGCGATGAAGTCCCGAGCGATCGCCACCGCGTGGGCGAGGCCGAGCGGCGCCTCCTGCTGCAGGTAGTGGACGGTCACCCCGAAGCGGGAGCCATCGCCGACGGCGGTCCGGATCTCGTCGCCGTTGTCACCGACGATGACGCCGACCTCGGTGATGCCGGCAGCACGCAGGGCCTCGATCGCATAGAAGAGGATGGGACGGTTGGCGACCGGGACCAGCTGCTTGGCGCTGGTGTGGGTGATCGGCCGCAGCCGCGTGCCGCGCCCCCCGCTCAGGATGAGTCCTTTCATCGCGGAGGCGTACGGTAGCACGGAGCCCGCATCGCACCGATGTTCGACGATCCACCTCGGGGCCGAGGAGCCCTTGGTAAACTCGCGCCGTGACCGTTGCCATAGCCGTTGAGCACGTCGACAAGCGCTTCCGGGTCCCGCTCGACCGCAGCACCACCCTGAAGGCGCGCATCGTGCATCCGCGCAGCAGCTCGCGTCACCGAGAGCTCTACGCCCTGCGCGACGTGTCGCTGGAGATTCCCTTCGGCAGCTTCACCGGGATCGTCGGGCCCAACGGTTGCGGCAAGAGCACTCTCCTGAAGCTCCTCGCCGGCATCTACAAGCCCAGCGCCGGGCGTCTCGCCGTGAACAGCAGGGTGTCCCCATTCCTCGAGCTCGGTGTCGGGTTCAATCCCGAGCTCACCGCGCGCGACAACATCTTTCTCAACGGCGCGGTGCTGGGGCTGACCCGGCGCGACCTCCACCGGCGGATCGACGACATCATCGCCTTTGCAGAGCTCGAGGACTTCGCCGACCAGAAGCTGAAGAACTTCTCGTCGGGGATGCAGGTGCGGCTGGCCTTCGCGGTGGCCATCCAGGCGGACGCCGGCATCCTCCTCATGGACGAGGTGCTGGCGGTGGGTGACGCGCGTTTCCAGGAGCGTTGCTTCGACGTCTTCGACCGCTTCAAGCGCGAGGGCCGGACGGTGGTGCTGGTGACCCACGATCTCGGCGCCGCCGAGCTCTACTGCGACTCCGCCTTCCTGCTCGACCACGGCAGCCTGGTGGCCCGAGGGCAGGCCGGAGAGGTGTGCTCCGTGTACCGGCGCATGGTGGGGCAGCGGTCGGACGCCGACGCCGCCGCGGCGGCGGCGGCGGCCGCGGGTGAGCCACCGGCCCCGATCTCCGCGGCCGCGGAGGACACCTCCGAGCGCTGGGGCACCGGCGAGGTGCGGATCACCGACGTCGAGCTCATCGGCTCCGACGGAACCCGGCACCACACCTTCCCCTCGGGCAGGCCGATGATCATCCGCGTCCACTGCGAGGTCCTCCAGCAGGTCGAGGACCTGATCTGCGGTCTCCATGTCCACCGCGGCGACGGGTACGTGCTCGGGGGCACCAACACCTTCTTCTCCGGCTGGGAGCTGAGCTGCCCCCCGGCAGGGGGGCGCTTCAGCGTCGATTGGGCGCTCGACGAACTCCGGCTCCTCGGCGGCCACTACCGGCTGTCGGCGACCCTCGCCCGGCACCCGACCTCTCGCCAGATCGACTGCCTGGAACAGAGGTTCGAGTTTCGGGTGATGTCCACGGCGCACCAGATCGGAGTGTTCGCGATGGGCACCGACTGGCGCGCCGAGGGCGCCGATCTGCGTCCCATCGGCGACCATCTGGTCAGGCGCTACGGGCTCAGCACCCAGGCCGAGAGGTCCTCGCACGAGGGCGAGAGCGAGTCCGCCTGACTGTACCGCGAGGTGCGCCAGACGCCGTCCGCGACCGCGTGTCACAATCCTCACCGTCCCATGCGTCGCCTCCTCAACGCCATCCTCGCGCTGACCGCCGTCGCACTCGCCGGGTGCGGTGGCGGGAGCGGGATCGTGCGTGGACCGCAGAGCGACGCCTCCCAGGGGCTGATCACCTCGCTCGCGCTCCAGCGGGGGAACGCGGTGGTCGCGCCCCGGACCCGGATCCAGTCCAGCCCGGTGTCGCTCGGCGTCCCTGTCACCCGTCCGCCGCGAATCGCGTCGCCGCCGCCGCCAGCGGGCACGGGCGCCGTGGCCGCGGCGCCTGCTCCCGGTCCCGATCCCATCATCGCCCTCGGCGACAGCATCACGTACGGGTACGGGACCGGTGCGGGCGCCTCCGCCTTCGGGCCGCCCCCGACCCACAGCTACCCGTGGTATCTGGCACGCGACCTGGGCATCCCGGTGGTCAACGCCGGGGTGAGCGGGACCACCGCCTACGGGCTGCTCGACCCCACCAACCCGGCGGACAGCAGGCGCCCCGCAAGCCTGCGGCTGCCCGCGCTGCTGGCGATGCACCCCCGGCTGGTCGTCCTCGGCTTCGGCTCCAATGAGGCGGTGCGTGGCTGGCCCATCCGCGAGACCGCGCACCACCTCGACCTGCTGCTCGGCCGCTTCGACGCCGCCAGTGTCCCGGTGGTGCTCCTCGGCACCCACATCGACTGCGTCATGATGCCCTGCCCCACCGCCCCCGGCTCCTTCCGCCAGCGGTACACCAACGACTGGGACGCCGCGCTGGGCTGGCTGGCGGCGAAGCACGGCGCCCAGGCGGTGGTCGACGTCGAGAAGGGCTTCACGCCCGACGAGCTCACCGACTGGATCCACCCCTCGTCACTGGGATACTCGCTGATCGCCCGGCGGGTGGGGCCGGCGGTGCTCAGGGCGCTGGCCGGTGAGCGCCCCTCCGCTCCGTCCACGGCCGCCACAACGCCCTCCTCCAACCCTCCCGACGGGCAGGACCGTCAGCTCCAGCCGCCGGAGGCCCGGCGGGATCCGCCCCGACCAGGGTCCATCTGGGACGGCGAGTGGGGGGGCGGCCGCACCTACCTGCGTCTGCCGATCCTCGACCTCCTGGGCCGCGAGATCGCGTCGTTCTGGACGCTCCGGGTAACCTGGCGGTGACGGCCCCCTGACGTGGCTGTGACGGCCGGACACACCCCCATTCCGGCCCGCAAGCAACGGCACCGCCGTGTCGTTGGTCTTTGTGGGCAGGCATCCCGATGGGCGCCCGGCAGTCAGATGGAGGAGAACCCGGCGGTGATGGCGGTGGAGACGCGCGCACGGAGGACGGCGGACCGGATCACGCCGAACGGCAACAACTTCACGCTGCTTCGCGTGGTTGCCGCCTGCATCGTGATCTGGGATCACGCCTACCGACTCCTCGGACAGGTGCCTCCCCTGACCGGTTCGGTCGGATTTGCCGACGCCGGGACCCTCGCGGTGTATTCGTTCTTTGCCGTCAGCGGTTACCTGCTTCTGGGCAGCTGGGGATCGACCCCGCGCCTCGGCCAGTTCACCCTGAAGCGGGCGCTCCGCATCATGCCCGCCCTGGTGGTCGCGGTCCTCGGCGGGGCCCTCCTGGTCGGACCGCTGGTCACGGACCTTCCGCTCGACACGTACCTGACCACGCACCAGACCTGGCAGTACCTGCTCGGGAACCTGGTCCTCTACGAGCCGCAGTACGTGCTGCCGGGTGTCTTCACCCACCAGACCAGCACTGCGGTGAACGGTTCGATCTGGACGCTGTGCTACGAGGTCACCCTCTACACACTGGTCCCGCTGCTCGGTCTGCTGCTCCTCCGCCGCAGGCGCACCCTCGGCGCTCTGGTCGTGGTCGGGCTCGCCATCCTGCCCTGGGACCACCTGCCTGCTGCCGTTCCCGGCCTGTCCGGGCTCAACACCGCGGTCCTGGCGGTCTTCGCCCGGTACTTCCTGATGGGCTCGCTGCTCTACGCCTTCCGGGACCGGGTGCCGCTGCGCTGGCCGGTCGCCGCCAGCGTCGTCGTGGCCTTCGTGGTCGGGTGTGGGCACTGGTGGGGCGCCTGGATCAGCTACGCCGCGCTTCCCTACGTGGTCGTCTACCTCGCCCGGCTCGACGTCGCGCCGCTGCGCGGCATGTTCCGCCGCCGCGACCTCTCCTACGGCCTCTACGTCTGGGCGTTTCCGGTCGAGCAGGCGATCATCAAGATCGGGGGCGGTCGGGTGTCGCCCCTGCTGATCGTCGCGCTGGCCGTCCCCTCCACCGGAGCGCTCGCGGCGATGTCCTGGCACTATGTCGAGGCCCCGGCGATGCGCGCCAAGGGCCTGCTCAGCGACCTTGGCCGGCGCGGGGGCCTGCGGGCGGGCACGGTCCCCGCGCCGCGACGCGGGCTGCTCCTCGCCAGCGCCGGCGGCGCCTTCGCCGGGGTGGTGAGCGCGCTCCTGGTGGGCGTTCCCGGTCGCCTGGGCCAGCCGGTGGCCGCCGCGGCGCCCACCACCGGAGCCACCATCGCCCGGCAGGCCCTGATCCAGGGCGCTCACTCGGTCCCGCGCCAGCCCACGCCGGCCGCTGCCGCCGTCCCGCCGGCCCCGCGCGAGCCGAAGCCCATCCTCATCTTCCTGCACGGCCTCAACGAGCGCCCCGACAAGCCGGTGATCCCCGAGCTCCTCGACGCGGCGCGTGCGGATGGCTACCAGGTGATCTTCACCGACGTGGGAGGTCCCCAGACCTGGGGAAATCAGGCCGCCGTGGACGCCGTGGCCGCGCTCAAGGCCAAGTACAGCCCCCACCGTCCGGTGCGCCTCCTCGGCGTCTCCATGGGCACCTGCACCCTGGTGAACTACGTCGCCCAGGCGGCTCCCGGGTCGGTCGCGTCGGCGGTCGGCATCCTTCCCATCACCCACCTTCCGACCGTGCCGGGGGACGTGGTGACCGAGCAGTTGTCTCACGCGCCGCAGCCGGCCCAGGTCGTCAGCGTTCCCTACCAGATGTGGTACGGCACCGCCGACGCCTACGCCGGGTACCCGACCACCCACGGTCCGCACGTGAGCGCGGTGGCGATGCCGGGCGCGAAGCACGCTTTGCCGATCCCCTACGACCTCAGGGCGATCTTCCGCTACCTCGACACCGACGGGAAGCCGGGCGCCTGACCGACCGCCCGGACGGTCGGGGAGGAAACGCCGAGTTTAAGCCTGAGCGACAGGTTTGAAGCGTTCAGACGTCTGAATATGTGGCGGGGCAACCAGAGGACGTCCCATCGGCCGTCCGGCACATGCACATGGGTGAAGGGAAAAGATGTTCAAGCGACTGGCCGTCACCGCCGGCTCGGTTCTGGTGGCGGGAGCGATTCCGGCAGCCATGAGCCTGAGCGGCGCCTCTGCCGCAACCACGCCCCTGGCCGGCTCGTTGCCGACCACCGCGCTCGCGCCGGTCACCTCGCTGGTGAACTCGGCCGTGGCGTCGCTGTTCCCGGCGAGCCGTTCGGCCGCCGCACCGCACGCCGTCGTCGCGGGTCCCGTGGGCCATGCCCCCGGCAGCCACGCCACCGGCAACGCGGTCAAGCTCAACCCGCTCGACACCTGCATCAGCTGCACCACCGCCACCGCGGGTCCGGGTGCCTCGCAGGGTGACAGCCACGCGCTGCGCCTGCTCGGCAACGACCTCTCCGCCGGCCAGGCCTCGAGCAACGGCGCCAACAGCGGCGCGCTGCTCGCGATCCCGGCCAACCCCCTGCTGGGCCTCGCCCTCGCCGACTGGATGAACCAGGCGCAGGCGAACGGCGTCTCCTCGCTGGCGCACGCTCGCTCGGCGCTGGTCGACGCCAGCGTCGGCAACGGCCAGGTGGCCACCCTCGCCGTCCTCGAGGGTCTCAGCAACGCCTCCTACACCGACGCCGCCTCGCACGGTGACGGCGCCACCAACGGGGCCGACCTGACCCTTCTCAACGGCGGGCTGGGCGTGATCCTGCTCCACTCCGAGTCGTCGAGTGACGGCCACCAGCAGGTCTACCTGCTCTCGCTGAACGGCACCAAGGTCCTCTCCAGCGACCAGGGCGTCGGTGGCATCCCGATCAGCATCCCCGGCATCCTCGACCTCAACCTGCTCCAGACCGGCGCCGCCGGTGGCCTCGGCTCGGCCGCCATCGGCACCGTCGGCGACCTGCTCGGCATCAGCCCGGTGGCGGGCGTGCTCTCCACCGACTCGGCGGGCTCTGCGGCCGCGGCTCCTGCCGCTCCGGTGACCCCCGCCGCGGGTCACAGCCTTCCCAGCACCGCCTCGACCGGCCACGCGCCCGCGCTGCGCACGCCGATGACGGGCGCCGCCATCGGCATGGCGGGCTTCGCGCTCCTCTTCTCCGGGATCTCGGTGGTGATGGCGTTCGTCACCCGCCGCACCCGCGCCGTCGTCCAGGCTCGCTAGCCCGGCCCCGGCCAGCACGGAACCGCACGGGCGGGGTCACCTCGGTGGCCCCGCCCGTTTCCGTTTCTCTATGGTCCGCGGGATGAGCAGCTCCGAGGAGGCCGCGGCGGTCGCCCTCGTCGAATCCTTCCGGGCGGCGCAGAACGCGGGAGACGTGGCCGCCTGCCTCGCCCTCCTCCACCCCGAGGCGGTGTTCGACATCGGCACCGGCCGCTTCGAGGGGGTGCCCCGGATCGCCACCCTGCTCCGCCTGCTCGCCCGGCTCCACTACACCACCACCGGCGCGCCCCCGGTCCCCGGCGGCGGCGGGCTGGCCGCCCTCTGGACGGTCCAGCATGACGACCTCCGCCGCGGCCGGATCGGCGAGCTGCGGGTCCACGCCGAGATCGAGGTCGCCGGCGGCGCCATCGTCCTGCTCCGCACCCGGCCGACCGCGGACACCCTGGAGCGGCTCCGCGCCGCCAGCGGCAGCGCCGACCCCGACGCCTACTCGGAGCCCCGCGAACGCGAACCGTAGTCGCCGAAGGGGTCGTCGCGTTCGCGCACCGCCTGGCGGAAACCCGCCTGCCGGGAGCGGTCGACGAAGTCGCGGCCCTCGGCGGTGTGGCGGGCGACGCCGTCGAAGATCGTGCCCAGCAGCCGGGTGGAGGCCATCCCCATGTTCTCGACGGTCTGGTTGCAGAGCATCTTCAGCATCACCAGCTGGTTGCGGGGCAGCCGCGCCATCCGCCGGGCCAGCCCGATGGCGTGCTCCTGGAGCCGCTCGTCGGGCACGGTCTCGAGGATCAGCCCGAGCCGGGCCGCCTCCGGGGCGGGGATCTCGTCACCGGTGAGCAGGCAGCGCTTGGCCCGCTCCAGGCCCATCCGGTACACCCACATCGCGGTGGTGGGGGTGCCCCACACCCGCGCGGGCGGGTAGCCGAAGGACGCGCCCTCGGCGGCGACGACCAGGTCGGCGCAGAGCACCATGTCGGTGCCGCCGGCGATGCACCACCCCTGCACCGCGGCGAGGGTGGGGATGCGCGCGTACCACAGCCGCATGTAGGCGTCGACGAACGGGCTCATCATTGCCAGGTCGCTCACCGAGTCCCAGACCCGCCCGTCGCGCTCCTCGGCGCGCTGCGCCGGGGTCGCCCAGTCGAGGCCGTAGCCGGCGCAGAAGGCGGGACCCTCGGCGCGGAGCAGGATGACCCGCACCTCGGGGTCGGCCTCGGCCTCGCCGACGGCGGCGACGAGGTCGTCGCGCAGCGCCGGGGTGATGGTGTTGTACTCGTCGGGCCGGCAGAGCACGAGCGAGCGCACCCCCGCCTCGGTCTCGGTGCGCAGGGTGGTGTAGGCGGGCATCGGCGGCCTCCGGTGGGTCAGCAGGTGGGGAGGAACGGGGCAACGGGCAGCGGCGCCGAGGCGGCGCGCGCCGGTGCGGTGGTGACCGCGATGATCGCCGGCGCCGGCCCCGCGGGCACCCGCACGGTGATCGCGGTGCGGGCGGAGGCGGCGCCCGCCGCCACCCGCAGCGGCGGCACCGCCACCTCGGACACCGCCCCGGTGCAGCGGTCGACGAGCCGGAGCACCACCCGCACCGTGGCCGCCGCGGTGTGGGGCCGCAGCTCGACGGTCACCTGGAGGGCGCAGCCGGCGGCGGGGAGGCACGGTGCCGACGCGGGGACGACCCGGACCGCGGCGACGCCGCCGGCGCTCGGCGGGGCGACCACCGGCGGGTCCGGGATCGGCGGCGGCGGCGGCGCGTCGGGCAGCGGCGTCGCCGGGGCGGCGGCCCGGCCGGTGGGAGGCGGCGGGGTGGTGGAGCCGCGGGTCGCCAGCAGCCCGCTGCCGGCGGCGGCCGCCGCCGCCACCGCCACCACTCCCACCCCGAGCCGCGCCGGCCGCCGCCGCCGGCGCGTCACCGGGAGCCGGGCCGCGGCCGCCCCGGCGGTGATCACCGTGGCCGCCCCGACCGCGCCCGCGGTCGGCAGCGGCGGCCCGTGACGGTAGCGGCGCAGCGGCGCGGCCAGCTCCGCCAGCCGGGCGGCGGCCCGCCGCGCCCCGGACTCGGAGGCGAGCTCGCCCGCCGCCGCCTCCAGCGCGGCGAGCGCGGTGTGGGCGCCGGTGCGCGGCGCCGGCCCGCTCAGCAGGGCGCGCAGGCTCTGCGGCGGGGTCACCGGCGAGGCCTCGAGGAGCCCGGCGACCAGCGCCCAGGCGGCCTCGACCTCCTCCTGCTGGAGCTCGGCGAGCCGCGCCGGGACCAGCGCCGGCCTGTCCCCCCCGCCCTCGAGCCGCACCGAGCCGTCATCGCCGACGAGCACGGCGCCGGGGGTGACGGCGCCGTGGACCAGGCCGCGCAGGTGGAGCGCGGCGAGGGCGCCGAGCACGGCGCGGCCGGCGGCGACGGCGGCTCCGGGGCCGGGCCGGGCAACGGCGCAGAGCCGGCCGAGGCTCACCTCCGGCCGGCGTTCCCTCTCGGGGCTCATCAGGCCGCAGAGGGTAGTCCGCGGCGGGTCACGCCCGCCGGGGCGGGACCGCGTGGATATCCTGCCGGCGTGACCCCGCCCCCGCCCGACACCGCCGCCAGCCTGCCCGCCCCCGCCGCCGCGACCCCGGTCGCGGCCTCCGGCCGGGTCCGCGCCGCGCTGCCCATGCTCGGGCCCGCCTTCGTCGCTGCGGTCGCCTACGTCGACCCCGGGAACGTCGCCACCAACGTCCAGGGCGGCGCCCGCTACGGCTACATGCTGCTCTGGGTGGTGCTCGCCGCCAACCTGATGGCGATGCTGGTGCAGTACCTCTCCGCCAAGGTCGGCATCGCCACCGGCCGCAACCTCGCCGAGCTGTGCCGCGAGCACCTGCCCCGCTGGGCCTCGCTGGGGCTCTGGGTGCAGGCCGAGGTGATGGCGATGGCCACCGACCTCGCCGAGTTCGTCGGCGCCGCCGTCGCCCTCGACCTGCTCTTCGGCGTCCCCCCGCTCACCGCCGGGCTGATCACCGGCCTGGTGTCGCTCGCGATCCTCGCCCTGCGCCCCGGCGGCTACCGCCGCTTCGAGGTGACCATCGTCGGCCTGCTCGCGGTGGTCCTGCTCGGCTTCCTCGACGCCGGCCTCCGCAGCGGCGCCGACCCGGCGGGGATGGCGCGGGGGCTGGTGCCGTCGCTCCACGGGCCCGACAGCCTGCTGCTCGCCGCCGGCATCGTCGGCGCGACGGTGATGCCCCACGCCATCTACCTGCACTCGGCGCTGAGCCAGGAGCGGCTCCACACCCTCGGCGTGTCCCAGCGCCGCCGCCTCCTCCACCTCCAGCGGGTGGACGTCACCCTGGCGATGGGGGTGGCCGCGCTCCTCAACCTCGGCATGCTGGTGGTCGCCGCCGCGGTGCTCGGCGGGGGCGGCGGCGACACCCTGCAGTCGGCGCACGCCAGCTTCGGCAGGGTCCTCGGCGGTGGCGCCGCGGTCGCCTTCGCGCTCGCGCTGCTCGCCTCCGGGCTCGCCGCCTCGAGTGTGGGGACCCTCGCCGGGCAGGTGGTGATGCAGGGCTTCCTCCGCCGCACCGTGCCGGTGGCGGTGCGCCGGGCGGTGACGATGGCCCCGGCGCTGGTGGTGCTCGGCCTCGGCCTCGACCCCACCCGCAGCCTGGTGATCAGCCAGGTGGTCCTGTCCTTCGGCATCCCCTTCGCGCTCATCCCGCTGGTGGTGCTGAGCGGCCGGCGGGCGGTGATGGGAGGCTTCGCCAACCGCCGCATCACCTCGGTCGCGGCCGGGCTGATCGCCACCCTGATCGTCGGCCTCAACGTGATCCTGCTGGGACAGGCCGCCGGGATCTGAGCAGCCGTTTGGTGAACCAAGCGGGCTGCTAGGATGGTCGGCATCATGGTTGCCCCCGGCGCGTCCTGGTCGGCGCTCGGCGACTTCATCAGGTCGCAGCGGCAGCTCGCCCGGCTCTCGCTGCGCCAGCTCGCCGAGCTCACCAGCGTGTCGAACCCGTACCTGAGCCAGATCGAGCGCGGCCTCTACCGGCCCTCTGCACAGGTGCTGAAGAGCATCGCCGAGGCGCTCCACCTCTCCGCCGAGACGATGTACGCGGAGGCGGGCCTGCTCGACCAGCGGGTCGACGAGGCCGGTGCGACGCCGCGGGTCGAGCAGGCGATCCGGCTCGACCCCGGGCTGAGCACCGACCAGAAGGAGACGCTGATCCAGGTCTACCGGGGATTCCTCCGCGCACATTGACGCGCATAGCGGATGCTTGGTATACTTAGCGAAGTTACGCCGCATTCCACGGGAGACCCCGCTATGGCAGCCACCAGCACCGTCACCGACTTCGCCGACGCCGTCCAGGAGCAGGTCACCTCGGGCATCAAGCAGGCCCAGGAGATCAACCTCGCCGCCATCGAGGTGGTCCGCGACTTCGCCGCCCTCTTCCAGCCCAAGAACGGCAGCCTCTCGCTCCCCGCGATGCCCGCGCTCCCCAAGGGCATGCCGACCCCGACCAGGGCCATCGACCAGGTCTACGGCTTCGCCGGCAAGCTCCTCGAGCTGCAGCACGACTACGCGGTGCGCCTGGTCGAGGCGATGACCCCGGCCAACGCCGACAGGAGCTGACCCTCCCTCCCCCACATCCCGCCCCGGACGCCCGGCGTCCGGGGTGGGACCTGGTGGTGCTTCGCCCCGGTCATCCGGCGGCTCCCCCTGATTAGAGTCGTCGCATGATCACCGAGAGCGGCCGGCGACAGCGCGTCTTCCGCGACGAGCTCTCGCCCATCTCCTTCCTCGAACGCGCCGGCACCGTCCACGGCGAGCGGCTCGCCGCCGTCGACGGTGACCGCCGGTACACCTATGCGCAGTGGCGGGGGCGCTCGCGGCGGCTCGCCTCGGCGCTGCGCCGCGCCGGGCTGCGGAAGGACGATCGTGTCGCCTTCCTCGCCCTCAACGGCGAGCCGCTGCTGCTCGCCCACTTCGGCGTCCCCCAGGCCGGCGGAATCCTCGTCGCCATCAACACCCGGCTCTCGGCCGGCGACGTCGCCTACATCGTCGAGCACTCGGGGGCGAGCTGGGTCTTCCACTCCCCCGAGCTGGAGCCGCTGCTCGCCGACGTGCCCGGGTCGGTGCGCCGGGTCGACATCTCCACGGAGTTCGACGCCCTGCTCGAGCAGGGCAGCGAGGACGAGGTCGAGTTCCTGGCTCGAGGACGAGGACGACGTCATCTCCATCAACTACACCTCGGGCACGACCGGGCGGCCGAAGGGGGTCATGTACCACCACCGCGGCGCCTACCTCAACGCCCTCGCCATGGCCCTCCACCACCGCCTCACCGAGGACAGCTCCTACCTCTGGACGCTGCCGATGTTCCACTGCAACGGCTGGTGCTTCACCTGGGCCGGCACCGCGGTGGGGGCGGCGGCCGTCTGCATCCCCGCGGTCGACCCCGAGCGGGTGTGGGGGATCTTCGAGCGCGGCGAGGCCACCCACTTCTGCGGCGCGCCGACCGTGCTCACCATGCTCGTCAACCATCGCAGGGCCCACCGGCTGGAGCGCCCGGTGCGCCTGTTCACCGCGGGGGCGCCGCCGTCGCCGGCGATCATCGGCCAGATGGCGGAGCTGAACTTCGACCTCACCCACGTGTACGGGCTCACCGAGACCTACGGGCCCTTCACCGTGCACCAGATGGCGCCGAGCACCCGGGAGCTGCCCGCCGAGGAGCGGGCCCGGCTGCTCTCCCGCCAGGGCACCGCCCACGTCGCCGCCGGCGCGGTACGGGTGGTCGACGAGAACATGGGGGACGTGCCCGCCGACGGCGAGACCATGGGCGAGGTGGTGTTCCGCGGCAACGTCGTGATGAAGGGCTACTACGACAACGACCAGGCCACCGAGGAGGCATTCGCGGGAGGGTGGTTCCACTCCGGCGACATCGGGGTGATGCATCCCGACGGCTGGCTCGAGCTGCGCGACCGCAAGAAGGACATCATCATCTCGGGCGGCGAGAACATCTCCACCATCGAGATCGAGCAGGCGGTCGCCGCCCACCCCGCGGTGATGGAGTGCGCGGTGGTGGCGATCCCCGACGAGAAGTGGGGCGAGGTGCCCAAGGCCTTCGTCACCCTGAAGCAGGGACAGTCCGCCACCGAGGCGGAGATCATCGAGCACTGCCGGGGTCTGATCGCCCGGTTCAAGTGCCCCAAGAAGGTGGAGTTCATCGACCTGCCGAAGAACGCCACCGGCAAGGTGCAGAAGTTCGTGCTCCGCGAGCGCGAGTGGTCAGGCCGCGAGCGGCGCATCAACTGAAGCGACGGGAGGCACGGGATGGCGACGACCATGATGGATGAGGTGAAGGAGGGTCTCGGCGAGGCCCAGTACGGCGCACGGCTGGCCGGCGCCACCTCCTCCAGCTTCGGCGGCGCGCTGCGCAAGCTGGCCCTCGACATCGCCGCCCACCCCGCCACCGCGGTGCGCACCACCGCCGACCTCGCGCTGCGCCAGGGCACCGTCGCCGCGCACACCATGAGCCGGCTGATGGGAGCCGACCCGCAGCCGCTGGCGGCGCCGCCCCCGGGTGACCGCCGCTTCGCCGACCGCGCCTGGAAGGACAACCCCTGGCTGCGCCACCTGGTCGAGAGCTACCTGGTCTCGGTGGAGTGGTGGCGCGACCGGGTCGAGGAGTCCCACCTCGACACCGCCGACCGTCGCAAGGCGCGCTTCGCCCTCAACGCGATCCTCGACGCCGCCGCCCCCAGCAACCTGCCGCTGATCAACCCCGCGGTGCTGAAGGAGGCGATCGACACCGGCGGGCTGAGCGTGCTCCGGGGCATGTCCACGATGCTCCAGGACGCGGTTCGGAACGGGGGCCGGCCCCAGCAGGTCGAACTCCTCGGGCTTCGAGCTCGGCCGTGACCTCGCCGCCACCCCCGGCCGGGTGGTGATGCGCAACCGGCTCATCGAGCTGATCCAGTTCGCGCCGCAGACCGAGAAGGTCCACGAGATCCCCATCCTGATGAGCCCGCCGTGGATCAACAAGTACTACATCCTCGACCTGGCCCCCGGCCGGTCCTGGATCGAGTACATGGTGAAGAACGGCTTCACCGTCTTCGCCATGAGCTACCGCAACCCCGACGCGTCGCTGGCGTCGATGACCATGGACGACTACTTCACCGACGGCATCCTCAGCGCCCTCGACCAGGTGCAGCGGCTCACCGGCGCGCCCCGGGTGAACATCGGCGCGCTCTGCCTGGGGGGCACCTACGCGGTGCTCGCCGCCGCGTACCTGGCGCAGAGGCGGCAGGCCGACCGGCTCGGCTGGGTGACCATCACCAACACCCTGGTCGACTTCTCCGAGCCCGGCGACCTCGGCGTCTTCGCCGATGCCGGCGGGGTGCGGGAGCTGGACAGGGCGATGGCGAAGAAGGGCTACCTCGAGGCCTCGAAGATGGCCGGCACCTTCGATGCGCTGCGCAGCAACGACCTGCTCTGGAACTACGTGGTCTCGAACTGGTACATGGGCCGCAGGCCGCCCGCCTTCGACATCCTCGCCTGGAACGCCGACAGCACCAACATGCCGGCGACGATGCACAGCCAGTACCTGCACGCGTGCTACCTGGAGAACCGGCTGGTGCGCCCCGGTGCCTTCAGCATCGCCGGCACCCCGGTCGACCTCTCCAGGGTTCGCACCCCGTTCTTCGTGCTCGGGGCCGAGGCCGACCACATCACCCCGTGGACGGGCAGCTACAAGCTCACCCAGAAGCTCGGTGGCGAGGTGACCTACGTTCTCACCAACAGCGGCCACATCGCCGGCGTCGTGAACCCGCCGGGGGGCTCGAAGAGCGTCCACTGGACCAACCCCGAGCACCCGGCCGACCCCGAGCGCTGGCGCGAGGCGGCGACCCGCCACCAGGGCAGCTGGTGGGAGGAGTGGCTGCGCTGGGCGTCGGAACGCTCCGGCCCGATGGTGGCTCCGCCGCAGCTTCCCCCGGGCGAGCCCGCGCCGGGTCGCCACGTGCGCAACCAGACCGGAGCCGAGTTCACCGCCACCGTCGAGGCCGCCCCCGCCCCCGCCCCCGCCGCAGCCCGCGGCCGGGCCGCGACCGGGGGCCGCACCACCGCGGCGCCGGCGACACGGACCCCGGCCCGGCGCAGCCCCCGGCGCCGGTCGGCGCCCCCCCCGGCCGCGGCCACCCCGGCCGTGGAGGCGAAGGCCACCGACACCCCGGCCCCGGCGGCGACGCCGGCCACCAACGACGACCGTCCCGCGGCGCAGCAGGAGGGCGCCCTGGTCGCCCTCGGCGAGGCCGACGCCCCGCGCACCGAGCCGTCGAGGAACTGAGCCGCGGCGCCGTCAGCAGTGGCTGGCGGCGAGGGTGAAGGACACCGACCTCGGCCCGGACAGCTTCAGCCGGAAGCTGTACTTCCCGGTGGCCAGGGTGGCGTCGTCGAGGGTGAGCGAGGTGCCCGTCGCCGTGGTCTCGGTGACGGTCGCGGACGCGTGGTCGATGAGCCGCAGCCGCACCGTGGCCACCGGGCTCCAGGTCAGGGTCGCGTGCATCGGGCCGGACGCCGCGGTGGCGAGCGCCACCTTGGTGGACGTCCCCGTCCGCACCGTGCCCACGGTGGTGTCGGTGAGGCCGCAGCCGGCCGTGGTGCTGGAGGTGGTGGTCGTCGTGGTGGTGGTGGTGCTGTCGGTGGTGGTGCCCGTCGTCGTCGTGTCGGTGGTGGTGCTGGCCCTCGTCGTGGTGTCGGTGGTCGCGGTCGTGGTGGTCGTGGTGGTGTCGGTGGTGGTCGTGCCGGTGGAGGTGCTCGTGGTCGTGGTGGAGGTGGGGGGAGGCGCGATCGGCGCCAGCGTGCAGCTCCACGGGAAGGGCCTGCACGCCGAGGAACTCCTTGCTCTCGGGATAGCCGCAGCGCGAACTCGGCGAGCCGGTGGAGTGGTCGTCCGCGTCACCGTCGCCGTCGCACTCGGAGTTCCCGCCGGACCCGGGCGGCGCCAGGCCGAAGTCGTGGACCACGATCGGGTCCCGGGCGGTGCCCGCGTAGCCCGACCTGCCGCTGGGGTACACGGCGACGGTGCCGTCCGGGTACACGTTGGTCACCCGCCCGGTTGCGACCCCCGAGCTCGAGATGGTGAGGTCGACGTCCTGCTGCTGGCATGCGCTGCCGCCGTTGCAGGCCGCGTATCCCTCCGGGTTGGAGGAGTTGGGCTTCGGGGTCCTGAGCTCGTGGATGCGGTAGCTGCCCGGCGCGAGGTTGGGGATCAGCAGGCAGCCGGTGTGGATGCTCGAGCAGTCGCCCTGCTGGAGCGGGCAGGTGGAGGACGAGAGGGCCTGCTTGGACCCCGACGGGGTGGTCAGCCGCAGGTCGATCCCGTTGCCGATCACCTGGTACTGGGCGTCCGGAAGCGCCTGCTTACAGGAGTCCATGGTCTGCACGTAGACCGAGGCGGTCACCGACGACCCGGCCACCACCAGCGGCGCGCCGGCCCCGAGGAGAGCGGCGGCGCACAGCGCGATCACGGCCGTCGACACGGCAAGCCTCATCCGCGAGCGCAGAGCGCGCACAACCCCCCTCCCCTTCCTGCCGGCCCCCCCCGGTCGGGGGCGCGCCGGTGAGGACTAGAACGGAGGAGTCGTGTTTTCCCTGCGGTCGGTGCCGCTCAGGCGATCGTCGACGTGGTGCTGCGCCGGGTGGTGGTGTGCGAGGTCGTGGTGCGCGGGGCCACGCCGCTCGCCGGCCGGGTGCCGGAGGTGGTGGTGTGGTGGCTGCCGTGCGACCCGGTCTGCCTGCCGCCGTTCTGGCCCGGGGTGTACCCGTTCAGCTGGCAGCTCCACGGGTAGGGCCTGCAGGCGACCGTGCCCTCCTGCGCCTCGGGGAAGCCGCAGTGCGAGCTCGGGGTGCCGGTGAGGTGGTCGTCGGCGTCGCCGTCGCCGTCGCAGCTGCCCGCGCCGAGGCCGAAGTCGTGGATCACCAGCGGGTCGTCGGCCGCGCCCGAGTAGGGGCCGCCGTTGTCCGGCCAGGTCTTCACCGTGCCGTCCGGATAGACGGCGGTCACCGTCCCGGTCACCGAGCCGTTGGGGGCGACGGTGACGTCCGCGACCTCCGACTGGCAGGCGCTGCCGCCCTCGCAGGGCGCGTAGCCCTCCGGGTTGGTGGCGTTGGCCGGCGGGGTGGTGCGCTGGACGATCTTGTAGACGCCGGGGGGGACGTTGCTGAACTGCACGCAGCCGTAGCTGATGTTGGCGCAGTCACCCTGCTGGAGCGGGCAGCCGCTCGACGGGGCGACCGCGTGGGGCCGGTCCGGCGGGGTCGCCGCCGTCATGGTGACGCCACCACCGCTGAGCTCGAAGTCGGCGCCGCCCAGCGCCTGCTTGCACGAGTTCATGGTCTGGACCCAGAAGGAGCCCGTCGCCGTCGCCGCCGCGGGGACGGTCGTGAACCCGATGGCGACGCTGCACCCAGCGATGACGAGCGTGGAGAGGACGATCCTGAGTCTCGAGCGCGACCACACCATGGTCCGGCTTCCTCCGCCTGATGTTCCCTTCCTGGTCGTGCGGCGGCCGGGGGGCGGACACCGCAGAGGCGCAAAGGATACATGCCGCTCACCGGAAATGGGGAACGGATGTGTCAGGCGGCTCCCGAGCTCTCCAGCTCCTGCGCGTGGGTGGTGAGGTGCCTGGTCAGTCCGCGCACCCACCGGCCGGTGGGCCGGTCGGAGCCGAACTCCTCCTCGGGCAGCTCGGCGAGCGTCCCCGCCAGCGCCGAGGACGAGCGCTGGTAGCGGCGGCAGACGTCGTCGAAGTCGAGCGCCGCACCCTCCTCGAGGGCGGCCGCGTTGAAGGCGTCGGGCTCGGGCATCGCGCCGGGGGTGCCGGTCAGCTGGCGGCGGGCCTCGTCGTGCCACGCGGCTGCGTGGAGGAGGATCTCGCGCACTCCCCAGCCCTCCGGCTGCTCGCCCACCGGGCCCATCGCGGCGCGGGCGAGGCGGCCCACCGAGGCGCTGAACGAGCCCAGCAGCCCGTCGCGGCTGTCGGGGTCCGGGGCATCCATGCGGACGTCACGTGGCACCGGCGCAGTGTACATACACTGCCCGCGTGCAGAAGACGCCGCGGGACGCGCTCGCCGCGGAGATCCTCGACCTGCTGGCGCTCGCCCCCGGCCCCGAGCTCGACCGGGTTCTCGACCGGGTGCTGCGCACCGCGCGGCGGGCGGTGGAGGCCCGCTACGCGGCCCTCGGCATCCCCGACGGCCGGGGCGGCTTCGCCCGCTTCCGCACCCTGGGCATCAGCGAGCGGCGCGCCGCCGAGATCGGCGAGCTGCCCCGCACCCACGGCGTCCTCGGCGCCCTCCTCGAGGAGGGCCCGATCGTGCTCGACGACATCCGCCGCCACCCCCGGTTCTCCTGGTTCCCGGCCGGGCACCCGGTGATGATCGACTTCATCGGCGTCCCGGTCAGCCACCGCGGTGCGGTGCTCGGCAACCTCTTCCTCTCCGGCCGCCGCCAGGGACGCTTCACCGCCGCCGACCGCCGCACCCTGGAGACCATCGCCGGCTACGCCGGGGTGGCCATCGCCAACGCCCAGCTCTACGAGCGCGCCCAGTCGCTGGCGGTGGTCGAGGAGCGCACCCGGGTCGCCCGTGAGCTCCACGACGCCGCCTCGCAGCGGCTCTTCAGCCTCGTCTACGAGGCCCACGCCGCCGCCCTGCGCAGCCCCGACCCGGAGGTCGCGGCGGTGCTGGGACACCTCGAGGGCCAGGCGGCGGAGGCGCTCCGTGAGCTCCGCGGCCTGGTCCACGCGCTCCGCCCCAAGAGCCTGGAGCGCGACGGGCTCGCCGCCGCGCTCGGGGCGCACGTCGACGCCCTGGGGCGGGGCGGCGGGGTGGTGCCGGTGCTCGAGGCCGACCCCGACCTGGGCCTGACCCTGGAGCAGGAGCACGGCCTGCTGCGCATCGCCCAGGAGGCGGTGCACAACGCCCTGCGCCACGGCGGGGCGCCGGTGCGGATCCGGCTGCGCCGCCTCGCCGCCGCGGTCGAGCTCAGCGTGTGCGACCGCGGCCCCGGGTTCGAGCCCCAGGCGCTGCCCCGCACCGTGCGCACCCTGGGGATGACCACGATGCGCGAGCGCGCCGACGCCCTCGGCGCCCGGCTCGAGGTGGTCAGCGCGCCCGGGCAGGGGTGCCTGGTGCGCGTCCGGGTGCCGCTGCGGCGCCGCCGTGGCTGAGCCGGTCCGGCTGCTGCTGGTCGACGACCACGCGGTGGTGCGCGAGGGGTTGCGTGCCTTTCTGCGGCTGGTGCCGGGGTTGTCGGTGGTGGGGGAGGCCGGGGACGGGGTGAGTGCGGTGCGGGTCGCCGCCGAGGTGCGGCCGGACGTGGTGCTGCTCGACCTGGTGATGCCCGGGGGCGACGGGATCGCCGCGCTGCGGGCGCTCCGGTCGGCGGTGCCGGAGGCGCGGGTGCTGGTGCTGACGAGCTTCACCGACGATGCCCAGATCTTCGCCGCCATGGAGGCGGGGGCGGCCGGCTACCTGCTGAAGGACGTCGAGCCGGACGCGCTCGCCGCCGCGGTGCGGGAGGTCGCCGCCGGGAACCCGGTGCTGCATCCGCGGGTGGCCCGCCGGTTGATGCGGGGGCCGTCGGGTGGGGAGCCGTCGTTCGTGGACCTGACCGGACGGGAGCGTGACGTGCTCCGGTTGATCGTGGAGGGGCTGGCGAACAAGGAGATCGCGGGGCGGTTGGGGATCGGGGAGAGGACGGTGAAGACCCATGTGAGCAGGGTGCTGGACAAGTTGGGGGCCGCTGATCGGACCCAGGCGGCGGTGATGGCGATTCGGAGGGGGATGGTGGAGTAGGGGGGTTGGTTTCTGGGTTTGGCGCGGATTGCGGGCGGGTTGTGTTTGGCGGTTGTTTTGCGTGTATTTTTGGCTGGCCAGGGGGGAGGGGTTGCGGGGGTCTGTGTGGCAGTGCGGGCGGTTTGCGCGGGGCGGTTGTTTGCTTGCAGGGCGAACGTTTGTTTGCTATAATTGCTGTGCAATGAGCGCAATGCCCGACAGTCACTCCGCGCCTACCAGCTTGGCGCCGTCGTGCGAGATGCGCGAGCTGGCGGTGCGGATGCACGCCGATTCGGCGCGGATGGCGGAGCTGGTCTGTGCATTCGCGGACGGCGGGGAGTGGCGGCGGGCGGGGGTGCGCAGCTGCGCGGACTGGGTGATGGCGAACCTCGGGTTCGACCGGTACACCACCGACAGGCTGATGCGCGCCGGGGTTGCCGCTCGCAGGCTGCCCGCGGTCGCCGAGGCGTTCTCCGCGGGTGAGCTGTCGCTCGACACCGTGGGGATGCTGAGCACCGTCGCGACCGCCGAGGACCAGGGCGAGTGGGTGGAGGTGGCGCGTCAGTCGTCGCCTCCGCAGCTGGCGCGGCGCTGCCGGGAGGCGCACCGTGCGGCGCTGATCGACGCCCCCGACCGGGCCCGGGCTCAGCGGGCGCAGCGGAGCCTGCGCAGCTGGTGGGACGACCTCGGCATGCTCCAGCTGCGCGGTGCGCTGCCGCCCGAGGAGGGGGCGCGGTTCCGCCTCTCCCTCGAGAGGCAGACGCGCCGGCTGGCCGCGGAGCTGCCGGCGGACCCCTGTCCCGCCGACGATCCCGCCGCCGCGCTGCGGGCCGACGCCCTGGTCGCGCTGTGCACCGCCGGGCACGGCGGCGGGAGTGCGCCGTCGCCGGCGCAGCTGGTGGTGCACGTCGACCTCGGGGTCCTCACCGGCGAGACCCCGGAGGGGCGCTGCCACATCCTCGACGGTCCCGCCCTCTCCGCCGCGGCGGCGCGGCGGCTGGGCTGCGACGCCACCATGGTCACCCTGCTCGAGCGCGACGGGCAGGTGGTCGGCGGCGGACCCGAGCGGCCGGGGGTCACGCTCCGGATGCGGCGGGCGGTGCAGGGCCGGGACGGCACCTGCCGCTACCCGGGCTGCGCGATCCCGGCGACCCGGACCGACGCCCACCACATCCACCACTGGATCGACGGAGGTCCGACGAGAACTCTGGAACCTCCTCTCGCTCTGCGAGTACCACCACAACCGGCACCACGAGGGCGAGTACGACATCCGCCGCACCGCCGGGGGCGACCTCTGCTTCGAGACCCACGACGGCCTGCTGGTCGGCACCGCCACCGGCGGGTGCTGGAGGCGGCCACGGGCCCGGGCGAGGCCGGGATGAGCCGCCGGCTCGCCTCGCATCCGCCGAAAGACCGATCCCCGGCTCCGCCCGCGGACCGACGCGCCCGGAGCCGTCCGTCGCCGAGCATCGAGGGCATGGGATCGCTCGACGGACAGGCCGCCATCGTCACCGGCGCATCGCGGGGCCTCGGCCGCGCTCTGGCGCTGAGCTTCGCCCGGGAGGGAGCCGTGCTGGCCCTCTGCGGGCGCCGCCTCGCTCCGCTCGAGGAGGTGGCCGCGGAGGTCTGCGCCGCGGGGGTCCGGGCGGTGGTGGTCAGCGCCGACCTCGGCGTCGCCCGCGATGTCGAGCGGGTCGCCGCCACCGCGCTCGACCATCTCGGGGCTGTGGACATCCTCGTCAACAACGCCTCCGATCTCGGCACCGTGCCGCTCGCCCACCTCACCGACGCCAGCAGCGAGGCGCTGCAGCGGGCGCTCGACGTCAACGTGCTCGGCGCCTTCCGGCTCACCCGCGCCGTGATCGGCGGCATGCTGCTGCGCGGCCGCGGCATGGTGGTGAACATCACCTCCGACGCCGCCGTCGAGGGCTATCCCGGCTGGGGCGTGTACGGCGCCTCCAAGGCCGCGCTCGAGGGGCTGACCCGCAGCTGGGCGGCGGAGCTGGAGGGCAGCGGGGTGCGGGTGATCGCCGTCGACCCCGGCGACATGGACACCGACATGCACCGCGCCGCCGACCCCGACGCCGACCCGGCCACGCTGCGCGACCCCGCCGAGGTCGCCGAGGCCATCCTCCGCCTGGTCGCCGCCCCCGCGGAGGTCGCGACCCGGACGGTGGCGGCGCTCTCGTGACCATGCTGGCCGTCCCCCCGCGCCAGCGCGCCTCGGCGCCGCCCGAGCTGCGCGGCCTCCGCCGCGACGGGGTGCGGCTCTGCGTCGTCGACCGGGCGGCGGGAGCGGTGGTCCACACCACCGTGTCGCGGCTCGGCGATCACCTCGGCGCCGGCGACCTCCTGGTGGTGAACAGCAGCCGCACCATCCCCGCCGCCCTGCGCGGCGCTCGCGCCGACGGCAGCCCCGTCGAGGTCCGTCCCTGGGTGCGGCGGGGGCAGACCTGGGATGCGCTCGCCGTCGGCGTCACCCCTCCCCACGCCCCGGTGCCGCTGCGCGAGGGCGAGCGGCTGCGCCTCCCCGGCGGCCTCACCGCGCTGGTCAGCGGCCGCCGTGCCGACGTCCCGCTGGTCTGGCGGCTGGAGCTCGAGGGCGCCGGCGGGCTCGAGACCCTGCTCGCCCACGGCCGCCCGATCCGCTACTCGTACGCCGGCGAGGGCATCGCCGCCGAGCACGACCAGACCGTCTACGCCACCCACCCGGGCTCGGCGGAGACCCCCTCGGCGGGCCGGGTGCTGAGCTGGGAGCTGCTCCTCGGCCTCCGCGCCCGCGGCGTGGAGGTCGCCGACATCGTCCTCCACACCGGCCTCAGCTCCACCCAGGACGACGCCGTCGACGCCACCCATCCGCTCCTCGAGGAGTGGTTCTCGGTGGGCCCGGGCGCCGCCGCGGCGATCAACCGGGCGAGCCGGGTCGTCGCCGTCGGCACCACCGTGGTCCGCGCCCTGGAGAGCGCCGCCGGCGGGCGGTGGCGGGTGCGGCCCGCCCGGGGCTGGACCGACCTCGCGGTCACCCCGGGGCACCGGATGCGCGCCGTCGACTCGCTGCTCACCGGCCTCCACGAGCCCGGCGCGTCGCACCTCGACATCGTCGCCGCCGCGGTCCCGGCGCCGCTGCTCGAGCGCGCCCACGCCGAGATGCTCGAGCGCGGCTATCTCTGGCACGAGTTCGGTGACTCGATGCTGGTGCTGTGACCGGGCATCACCCGGTGCGTACCATGGCGGCCGTGGAATCGGTGGAGGTCCGGCTGCGGGTCAACGGCGCCGAGCACGTGCTCCGCGTCGACCCCCGCACCACCCTGCTCGACGCGCTGCGCGACCACCTCGATCTCACCGGCACCAAGAAGGGCTGCGACATGGGGCAGTGCGGTGCCTGCACGGTGATCGTCGACGGCCGCCGCATCCTCTCCTGCCTCACCCTGGCGGTGATGGAGTCCGGGCACCAGGTCACCACCGTCGAGGGCCTGGCCCGCGGCGACGAGCTGCACCCGGTGCAGCGCGCCTTCATCGAGCACGACGGGATGCAGTGCGGCTACTGCACCCCCGGCCAGGTGATGAGCGCCGTGGCCCTGCTCGACGAGCCCTGCGGTCCCGACGACGCCGACGTCCGCGAGGCGATGAGCGGCAACCTCTGCCGCTGCGGCGCCCATCCCGGGATCATCGCCGCGGTGCAGCAGGCCCGCCGCGAGCTCGGCCGCATCGGGGACGCCGCCGGGTGAGGCCGATCCGGCACCTGGCGGTGGAGAGCGAGGAGGCGGCGCTCGCCACCCTGGCGGGGCACCCCGGCGACGCCACCTGGCTGGCGGGCGGAACCAACCTCGTCGACATGCTCAGGCTCGACGTCGAGACCGCGGCGGTGCTGGTGGACATCAACGCCCTGCCGCTCCGCGGCGTCGAGGAGCTCGACGGCGGCGGCCTGCGCATCGGCGCCCTGGCGCGGATCAGCGACGTCGCCCACCATCCCGCCGTGCGCGGGCGGTTCCCGATGCTCTCCGAGGCGCTGCTCGCGGGTGCGTCGGCGCAGCTGCGCAACATGGCCACGGTCGGCGGAAACCTGATGCAGCGCACCCGCTGCAGCTACTTCCGCGACACCGCCATGCCCTGCAACCGCCGCCGGCCCGGCTCCGGGTGCGGCGCCCGCGACGGCGTCCACCGCGGCCACGCCGTGCTCGGCACCAGTCCCGCCTGCATCGCCGTGCATCCCTCGGACATGTGCGTGGCGCTCGCGGCGCTCGGCGCCACCGTGTCGGTGCGCGGCCCCGGCGGGCGGCGCAGCCTCCCGGTCACCGAGCTGCACCTCCTCCCCGGCGACCATCCCGAGCGCGAGACCTCGCTCGAGCGGGGTGAGCTCATCACCGCGGTGGAGATCCCGCCGCTGCCCTGGGCGGCGGGCTCGCGCTATCTCAAGGTGCGCGACCGCGCCTCCTACGCCTTCGCCCTGGTCTCCGCGGCCGTGGCCCTCGACCTCGACGGCGGCACCGTGCGCGACGCCCGGGTCGCCCTCGGCGGCGTCGGGACGGTGCCCTGGCGGTCGCCGGAGGCCGAGGCGGTGCTGCGCGGCCGTCCCGCGACCTCCGAGAGCTTCGCCCACGCCGCCACCGCCACGCTGGTCGCCGCCGCCCCGATCCGCGACAACGTCTTCAAGGTGGAGCTGGCCCGCCGCGTCCTGGTCCGCTGCCTGAGCACCGTCGCCGCCGGAGCCGGGCGATGAGCCGGGCGACCCGGGCGCAGCACGGCGCCCAGGGCCCGTCGCGGTTGGACGCCCGGCTCAAGGTCACCGGCGCCGCCGCCTACACCGCCGAGACCCGGGTCGACGGGCTCGTCCACGGCGTGATCGTCGGCAGCCGCATCGCCCACGGCCGCATCGACGCGGTCGACACCGGCGCCGCCGAGGCCGCCGGGGGCGTGCTCGCCGTCTTCTCGCCGGAGCGGCCGCTGCCGGAGCGGGGCCGGCTGACACCCGGGAGCTTCCTCGACCGCAGCCTCCACCTCGTCAACCAGCGGACCGTCGACCACTTCGGCCAGCCGGTCGCGCTGGTGGTGGCGGAGACCCTCGAGGAGGCGGTCCACGCCGCCTCGCTGGTGGCCGTCCGGTACCACGCCGAGCCGGCGCACACCCGCTTCGACCCCGCCACCGCGGTCACCCCCGAGCAGTTCGCGGGCGCCCCCGCGGTCTACCGCCGCGGCGACGTGGAGACCGCGCTCGAGGCCGCCGAGGTCCGGGTCGAGGCCGCCTACACCATCCCCATGCACCACCACGCCGCGATGGAGCCCCATGCCACCGTGGCGGTGTGGGACGGCCCCGATCGGGTCACCGTCCACGACCCCTCCCAGGGCGTGGCCGCCGTCGTCGAGCGGCTCGCCCCGCTGCTCGGCATCCCGGCGGAGAACATCCGGGTGCTCACCGGGTTCATCGGCGGCGGCTTCGGCGCCAAGGGGTCGGTCTGGGACCACACCGTGCTCGCCGTCCTCGCCGCGGGCGAGCTGGGCCGGCCGGTTCGCATCGTCCTCGACCGGCACCAGCTCTTCGACCTCACCGGCCACCGGGCCCGGTCGTGGCAGCGGATCACCCTGGGCGCCGCCGGCGACGGGACGCTGAGCGCGATCCGCCACGAGGTGGTGAACGCCGTCGCCGCCCACGACGGCTTCGGCGACCCCGCCGGGGTGGGCACCCGGATGCTCTACGCGGTCCCCAACCTGGAGACCGTGCACCGCCAGGTGACCATGCACCTGCCCGCGGCCACGTTCATGCGGGCGCCGGGCGAGGCGCCGGGCAGCTTCGCGCTCGAGTGCGCCCTCGACGAGCTCGCCGCCGCCACCGGTGTCGACCCGGTCGAGCTGCGCCTGCGCAACCACGCCGAGCAGGACCCCGAGAACGGCCGCCCCTGGTCGAGCAAGCGGCTGCGCGAGTGCTACGCGCTCGCCGCCGAGCGCTTCGGCTGGCCGGGGCGCGACCCGCGGCCCCGGTCGATGACCGACGGCGGCCTGCTGGTCGGCTGGGGGATGGCCACCGCCACCTACCCCGCCTACCGGATGGCGGCGACCGCGCGGGTGCGGCTGCTCCCCGACGGCGGGGCCGAGGTGGCCAGCGCCACCACCGACCTGGGCACCGGGATGGCGACGATGATGGCCGCGGTCGCCGCCGAGGAGCTGGGGCTGGCGATCGCCGCCGTCCGGGTCGAGATCGGCGACACCCGGCTCCCCGCCGGGGCCTTCTCCGGGGGCTCGATGGGGGCCACCACCAGCGGCGCCGCGGTGCGGGTGGCCGCCGCGGCCGCCCGGGTGAGGGCGGTCGAGCTCGCCGTCGAGGACGAGGCGTCGCCGCTGTACGGCGCTCCGGAGTCCGGGGTCGTGGCCGTCGACGGCGGCATCGAATTGCGCGGCGACCGCTCCCGGCGCGACACCTACGCGGCGATGCTCCGGCGCCTCGGCGTGCCGGTGATCGAGGCGACCGTCGAGGCCGCGCCCGGCGAGGTCGCCGGGCGGTACAGCATGCACTCCTTCGGCGCCCAGTTCGTCGAGGTGGCGGTCGACCCCGACCTGCTCACGGTGCGGGCGCGGCGGGTGGTCGGCTGCTTCGACGCCGGCCGCATCCTCAGCCCCGTGACCGCCCGCAGCCAGCTCGCCGGCGGCATCATCCAGGGGATCGGCATGGCGCTCACCGAGGAGGGCGCCCTCGACGAGCGCAGCGGCCGGGTGATCGTCCGCGACCTCGTCGACTACCACGTCCCCGTGCACGCCGACATCCCCGCGATCGACGTGCTCTGGGTGAGCGGCGAGGACCCGTACATCAGCGAGGTGGGCGCCAAGGGCATCGGCGAGATCGGCATCACCGGGGTCGCCGCCGCCGTCGCCAACGCGGTCCACCACGCCACCGGGATCCGGGTGCGCGACCTGCCGGTCACGGTCGACCGCCTGCTGGGGCGGCGGGCGGAGGGCTGAGCTCGGTCAGCTCAGCGGCTGGCTCGCGAGCGCGCCCGGCGGGGTCACGTCGGGGACGAGGACGTGGTCGCCCTCGGCGAGGCCGGAGACCACCTCGGTGGTGGTGTCACCCACCAGCCCGGTCCTGACCTCGACCCGCGCCTGGGTGCCGTCGCGGTGGACCACGACGACGTAGCTCCTGCCGCCGGTGTGCTGGATGGCGACGCTCGGCACCGCCAGCACCTGGCGGGCCTCGCCGACCGCGACCGACGCGTGCGCGGTCATGCCCGAGCGCAGCCGCTGGTCGACGCTGTCGAGGCTCACCGTCACCAGGTAGTTGGTGACGTTCTGGATCAGGGTGGCGATCGGCTGGATGGCCACCACCGAGCCGGTGAGGGAGAGGCCGGGCACGGCGTCGACGGTCACCTTCACCGGCTGGCCGGCGTTGACCCGGGCGGCGTCGAGCTCGGCGACGGTGGCCACCACCTGGAAGCTGTGCACGTCGCTCAGCACCATGAAGGCCTGGGTGGCGGGGGTGCCGCCGGTGGCGAGGCTGGAGCCGCCGAGGGCGCTGCCCGCGGCGGTGTCCGGGAGCGGCGCGGTGCTGCCGGGGGCGCGAGGGGTCTCGTTCTGACCCGCGGTCACGGGCTCGCCGGCGGTGCCGTTGATGCTCGCCACGGTGCCGTCGACGGGCGCGACGAGGGTGGCCTCCTCGACGTTCTGGCGGGCGGTGTCGACCGCGGCCTGGTCGGAGGCGACCACCGCCTGCTGGGCGGCGATCGTGTTCGGCCGGGAGGTGGTCTGCGCGGTGAGAGCGTCCTGCGCCGACTGCAGCGCCGCCTGGGCGTCGCTGACGGCGCGCTCGCCGGCGATCCTGTCGGCGGCCTGCTTCTGGAGGTCGGCGCGGAGCACGGTCTGGTCCTGCTCCACCTTCGCGCTGTCCGACGACACCAGCTGCCGGTCGACGCTCGCCTGCCCGGCGACGATGCCCAGCTGGGTCGAGTCGGTCTGGAGCTGCGCCTGGTCCTGGCTGACCGGCCCGGCGTCGATGGCCGCCTGCTTCTGGTCGGCGGCGAGCGTCTTCTGATCGGAGGCCAGCCGGTTCTGGTCGCTCTGGACGCGGTCCTGGTCGCTGGTGCAGGCGGCGCTCGGCGGTGTCGGCGGGCTGGTGACCGGGCAGTCCTTCGCCTGGGTGGCCTGGTCCTGCTGCAGGGTGGTCTGGTCGGCGGCGACCCGCCCCTGGTCCTTGGCCACCAGGCCCTGGTCGTGGGCGAGGATCGCCTGGTCGCGCTGGAGCACGGCGGTGTCGGCGTCGAGCAGGGCGCGGTCGTGGTCGAGCAGGGTGGTGTCGTGGTTCAGCGCACCCTGGTCCTTGGCGAGCACGGTGGCGTCGCGGCCGAGGAAGGCCTGGTCCTGGGCGACCGTCACCGCGTCCTGCTGGTTGGTGAGGTCGGCCTGGCGCTGGGCGTTGGCGAGCGCGGTCTGCGCCGCGCCGACGCTGTGCTGGGCGGTCGACACGGCGTTGCCCGTGACCGTTCCGTTCAGGGTCGCGGCGTCCTGCTGCTGGCGCTGCACCGCCTGGGCGAGCGTGTTCTGGAGGGCGCGATCGTCGATTTTGGCGAGGACGTCGCCGGCCTTGACGTGGTCGCCGACCTTGACGGTGACCTGGGTGAGCTGGCCGGGCTGGCGGAAGTTGACGTTCTGCTGCTGCACCGGCACCAGCGTGCCCGCCTCGGAGGCGACGGTGCGCACGGTGTCGCGCGTGACCACCGCGGTGCGCAGCTTCGGCGCCACCGCGGGAGCGGGGGTGAGGAGGCCGCGGAGCACCAGGGCCACGACGAAGAGGGCGAACACGACCACCGCGGCGCTCGCGAGTTGGGATCGTGTGAGACCAGATCGAATCCGTCCTGCCACGTGGACTCAGCTCCCTTCCTTCCCAGTCGCCGCCGCCCCTTCTGATGGGGACGGCGAGAGCAGCACCGCACTTCGGCCGGGTCACCCGCCTGAACGATGCTTTATGCTCCTATAACCATGTTGCAGTCGGAAACCTTCGCTGGACAGACGACGCAGGAATCTCTTGTCGACGAAGCCATCGAGCTGCAGCGACTGGTATTCCGGCATACGCTGTCGACGCCGGAGTGGAGCCGGCTGCAGCTGAGCATGCCCCGCCTCAAGGCGCTGTTCGGCATCGCCTGTCACGACTCGCTCACCATTGGCGGCCTCGCCCGCGAGCTCGGCGTCAGCCTCCCCACCGCGAGCACCCTGGTCGAGGCGCTGGTCAGCAACGGCTACGCCTCCCGGCGTGAGGACGCCGTCGACCGCCGCCGCACCCTGGTCGAGCTGACCCCGGGGGGCGAGCGGCTGGTCACCCGGCTGCGCGAGGGAAGCTCCAAAATGCTCCAGCAGAGCCTCGCCACGCTCGACGAGGACGACCTCGACGCGCTGGTGCGCGGACTCCGGGCGCTGACCCGGTCGCTGACATCGCAGGATGGCGGAGGCGGCGCGGCCGCACCGGCCTAGGGGGCGGGCGCCCCCACCACACGGAAGGGATTCGGAGATGGCAGAAGGCGAAGGCGAGCTTCGCGGCCGGCCCGTGCAGGGCGGCGGCAGCCCGCGGACCACACGCACCCGGCGGCCGCCCGCCCCCAAGGCGGCGCCGCCGCCCCCGCCACCGCCGCCGGTCGAGGTGGCGCCGCCCGGCGGCGGGCGGATGAGCGGGCGCACCCGGCTGCTGGCCATCGGCGGCATCGCGATCCTCGCCGTGCTCATCGGGGTGGCGTTCCTCTACTCGTACCTCACCACCGCGCGCCAGTTCGTCAGCACCGACAACGCCAACATCGACGGTGACGCGATCGTCATCACCGCCCCCGCCAACGGCACCCTGCTCGCCTGGAAGGGACAGCTGGGCAGCTCGTTCCGCGCCGGCGACGTGGTCGGGGTGCTCCGCCTCGGCAACGGCAGCGGCGTCAACCCGATCCTGAGCATCCGCGCCCCCCAGGACGGGGTGGTCGCCGCCGAGCACGCCCTGCCCAACGACCAGGTGGCCGCGGGCAGCACCCTCGCGACCGCCTACGACCTCAACCAGGTCTTCGTCACCGCCCGGGTCGACGAGACCGCGATCGGCGACATCAAGCCGGGGCAGACCGCGGACGTCTACGTCGACGCCTTCTCGTCCCCGCTCACCGGCACGGTGCAGCAGATCGAGAGCGCCGCCGCCTCGGTGTTCTCCCTGCTCCCCCAGAGCAACAGCACCGGCAACTTCCAGAAGGTGACCCAGGAGATCCCGGTGAAGATCCTGCTCACCGACACCAGGGGGCTCCACCTGGTGCCGGGGATGAGCTGCACGGTGAAGATCCACCGCAGCTGAGGGCTCGATCGGCCCGCCGTCAGGCGCCGACGAGGGGGCGGAGCAGGGGCCGTCCCAGCATCGCCGAGAGCTCGGCGGCGCAGACCGGCGGGCTGATCAGGTACCCCTGCAGCAGGTCACAGCGGTGGCGGGCCAGGTAGAGCCGCTGCGCCTCGGTCTCGACGCCCTCGGCCACCACCTCGAGTTCGAGGTCCCTGGCCATGGCGATCGTGGCCACGACGATCGGCGCCTCGGTGGTCGGGGTGGCGATCCTGCTGACGAAGGAGCGATCGATCTTCAGGGTGTCGACCGGGAAGTCCTGGAGCCGGCTGAGCATCGAGTAGCCGGTGCCGAAGTCGTCGCACCAGCTCGACCAGTCCGTCTCCCTCCAGGTGGCGGGCGGAGATGTTGACCGCCATCGACACGGAGGGGGTCGCCGAGCCCTTCCATGCCCGTGCCTGACGGCAGGCATGGGCGATCACCCACGCATCCACCTCGAGGATGAGCGTCGACTGCTCGGCGATCGGGATGAAGAGGTCGGGCGACAGCATCCCGCGGGTGGGGTGCAGCCAGCGCACCAGGGCCTCGACCCCGACCACCCGGCCCGACCCGGCGTCGACCTTGGGCTGGTAGAGCAGGGTCAGCTCCTCCCGGGCCAGGCCATCGCGCAGCTCCTGCTCGAGGCCGAGGCGCTCGACCGCCGCCGCGTGCATGGTGTGCTGGAACAGCTCGTGACGGTCCCGTCCCCGCTCCTTTCCCACGTAGCGCGCGTAGCGCGCGGTGTGGGCGTTCCGGAGCAGATCGGGCGCCGAATCACGCTCCCCGGACAGGGCGATGCCGATCGTCGCCCTGACCGTGAGCAGGCGGTCGCCGACCCGGTGGGGCTCGCGCAGCGTGGCCAGGAGCCGCTCCGCCGTGGTGATCGCGCCGGCCTCGTCCTCGAGGTCCTCGAGGAGGACGGCGAACTCGTCACCGCCCACCCGTGCGGCGGTGTCACCCGGGCGCACCGCCGCCGCCAGCCGCCGCGACACGGCGACGAGCAGCTGGTCACCGACACCGCCGCCCAGACTGTCGTTCACCGTCCTGAAGTCGTCGAGGTCGATCACCAGGACCGCGCAGGCGCCCGGTCTGTCGCGGAGCCGCCGGTGAGCGTGCTCCAGCAGGGTGGTGAAGAGCGCCCGGTTGGGCAGGCGGGTCAGGGTGTCGTGGAACGCCCTGTTCTCGAGCTCGCGCTGCAGCGCCAGGCGCTCGGTCACGTCATGGGCGAGGACGACGTGGACCCGCCGCCCCTCGAACACCGCGCCGTGCACGGTGATCTCGACCTCGAGCAGGGCCCCGGTCCGGGTGCGATGGCGGACGCTCGCGAACGACCGCTCGCCCTCGCCGACGCCGCCGGGCGGGAGCGATGCGGCGACGCCGTCCTCGGCGATCAGGTCGGCCGTCCGAAGCGCGAGGAAGCCGGCCCGTGTGCACCCGTACAGGGCGAGGACGCCATCGGTAGGCCTTCTCCCGATCGGCCGCGGACAGGTAGCCGTCGACGAGGGTGCCGAGGTGATCGCGGACCGCGGCGTCGATGCTCGCGGCGCGGACCCCGCCCAGCGCCGAGGTCACCGCGGCTCTCGCGTCCACGAACTCGGGGGCCGAGGGCTGATGCCACACCGTGTCCTCGGTGGTGACCGCGAGCCGGAGCTCGGTGAGCGCCGCATGGGCGGAGTTCGCGGTCGGCGGCGTACGAGTGCAACGCGGTCAGCAGCACGAGCACGGTGGCCACGATGAGCGTTGCCACCGCCCACCACGCCGACCGGTCGAGCCGCCGGTGTGACGTCAGCGTCCGCGACCACGCCATGAGATCACCCTGGAGGCCGCCTGCCCGGCTGCTGCTCGGAGTGTCGCAGGCCCCCGGCGTGGTCCCGGTGATGGTCGTGGCCGCCTTCTGGACGGCGGTGTCACGGTTTTCTAGCCCTCCGGGGGCTTTCGCGCCCTCCCGGTGGGCAGCATCAGGGCGAGCAGCACGCCCACCGCGGTGATCCCCGCGGTGAGCAGGAAGAGGTCGTCGACGGCGCTGCCGAAGACCTGCACCTGGGTGCCGCGCATCAGCCCGAGCATCGCCCCGGGGCCGCCGCCGATGACGCCCTGCACCGAGGTCGACCCCGGGGAGACGGCGGGGAGCAGCGCGGCCCTCCCGGCCATCTGCTGCGCCTGCTGCGAGGTCATCACCGAGGTGAGCACCGCCAGCCCCAGCGCGGCGGAGCTGCGCTGGATGATGTTGCTGACCGCGCTCGCCCGGCCCACCTTGTTGGTCGGGACCACCGCCATCGCGCCGGTCATGATCGGCATCATCGCCAGCCCCATCCCCAGGCTGCGGATCGACATCCAGGTCACCACCTGCATCCGGGTGGTGTCGGCGCTGAGGTTGTGCATCAGGTAGGTGCCGAAGGCGGTGATCAGCAGCCCGATCGCCGCCGGCCAGCGCGCCCCGACCCGGTCGAAGAGGCGTCCGCTGATGGGCATGATCACCGCCGTCAGCAGCGCCGAGGGCAGCAGGATGAGGCCGGTGTCGAAGGCGCCCAGGCCCTGCCCCTGCTGGATGAAGAGGGGCACGTAGAAGAAGCCGGCCATCAGCCCCGCCATGAGGATGCCGATGAGCATCGTCGAGTTGGTGAACGCCCAGTAGCGGAAGATCCGCAGGTCGAGCATCGGATGCTCCACCGACAGCTCGATGATCACGAAGATCGCCATCGTCAGGGTGCCGAAGGCGAGCAGGCCGAGGACGCGGTACGAGCTCCAGCCCCAGTTCGAGCCCTCGGAGAGGGCCAGCAGCAGGGAGAAGAGGCTGCTGGACACGAACGCGAAGCCGGCGGAGTCGAGCCGCTGGGTCGTCCCCGCGGGCCAGCGGGGCAGCACCAGCATCGCCGCGGCCAGCCCGAGGATCCCGATCGGCACGTTGATGTAGAAGATCAGCCGCCAGTCGACGTACTCCACCAGGTAGCCGCCCAGGGTGGGGCCGAGGGCGGGGGCGAAGACGATGCCGAGGCCGTAGAGACCCATCGCCATCCCGATCCGGTCGCGGGGCGCGATCCGGTAGACCATCGCCATCGAGATCGCCGGCAGCAGCCCGCCGCCGACCGCCTGGAGGATGCGGAAGGCGACCAGGCTGTTCAGCCCCCAGGCCAGCCCGCAGAGCGCCGAGCCGATCACGAAGAGGACCATGGCGAGGTTGTAGATCCGCCGCAGCCCGAAGCGGTCGCCGAGCCAGCCGCTGACCGGCACCACCACCCCCATCGAGAGTGTGTAGGCGGTGACGATCCACTGCACGTCGTCGTTCGAGGCCCCGAACTGGGTCTGGATCCGGGGGATGGCGACGTTGACGATGCTGGTGTCGAGCACCGCCATGAACATCCCCACCACCACCACGCCCATCGGCACCAGCCAGCTGCGGCTGGGGACGGCCGGCGCCTCGACGGGCGCGGATGCGGGCGGGGGAGGAGGGGCGGGGGGGGTGGTGGTCGCGGTCCGCCGCGAGGGCGAACGGCGTTGCACCACGGATGCGGGCGCCGACACCTGACAAGTCTACGCGCGGCTCGCGGCGATCTCCCGGATCATCTCGATCGCGCGACCCAGGGTGGCGAGGCGTGCGTCCAGGGTCTCGCCCGCAGGGTAGAGGCGCACCGTGGTCACCCCCGCCGCGCTCCAGCGTCGCAGCCGCTCGCGCACCATCGCCTCGGTGCCGATCAGGGTGGTGGCGAGCACCATCTCGTCGGGCACCCGGGCGGCGGCCTCGTCGCGCCGTCCCTCGAGCCAGAGCCGCTGCACCTCCGCCGCCACCTCCGCCCAGCCCTGCCGGGCGTAGGCGCGGGCGTAGTAGTTGGTGGTGACCGAGCCCATGCCGCCGAGCGAGAACGCGAGTCCGGGCTTGCGGCGGGCGACCATCGCCTCGACGTCATCGCCGAAGGCCACCTCCGCGCCCTGGCAGACGTCGAGCTCGGCGAGCGTCCTCCCCGCCCGAACGGCGCCGGCGGCGAGCGGCTCGAGCGAGGTCTCCGCCGCCTCGGGGATGAAGCTGGTGCCGAGCCAGCCGTCGGCGACCTCGCCGGTGAGCTCGAGCATCCGCGGCGACAGGGTGGCGAGGTAGATGGGGATCGCCGGGTTGGCGGGCTGGCTGAGCCGCAGCGCCCGGCCCTCGCCCCCCGGCAGGGGCAGGGGGAAGTGGGTGCCGCGGTGCTCGATGCGCTCGCCGGCGAGGGCGAGGCGGACGATCTCGACGGTCTCGCGCATCCGCCCCAGGGCGGCGCCGTGGCGGATGCCGTGGAGGCCCTCCATCACCTGCGGCCCGGAGGCGCCGAGGCCGAGGCAGTAGCGGTCGCCGGAGATCCGTGCCAGGGTGAGCGCGGTCATCGCGGTCATCGCCGGGGTGCGCGCGCCCAGCTGCATGATCCCCGAGCCGAAGCGCATCCGCTCGGTCCGGGCGGCGAGGAAGCCGATCGGCGTGGCCGCGTCGCAGCCCCAGGCCTCCGCGACCCAGCACATCTCGGCGCCGAGCCGCTCCGCCTCGCAGACGTAGGCGACGAGCTGGTCCCAGGGCGCCTGCTCGGCGGCGAGCTGGATGGCGACCCGCATCAGCGCAGGGGGGATCGGGGGGAGTAGCCCCCCTCGAACTCCGTCTCGGCGAGCTCCCTGATGCCCCGCAGCGTGGCCTCCATGTTGCCGCGGTGCTCGGCCAGCCGCCGGTCGATGATCCGCTCCTCCCGGTCGGGCATCCGCTCGATGGCGACGTTGAGGAACGACGGGCCCGGGCCCAGCCGCATCCACTGGCGCAGCCGGGTGCCGCCGGCGTCGGGCTCGAGCTCGAACCGCCACTGCGCCGACGGGTGCGCCGGGTCGCCGACCGCCCAGCCGAAGCGCCGCTCGGGCTCGAAGTCGACCACGGTGCAGCCGGTCTGCCAGTCGCCGATGGCGTCGTGGTGGCTGTGCCCGGTGAACCGGGCCCCGAGCGCGGGGCCCTCGCCCTCGTGCCACTCGCCGCGGACGAACTCGGCGCTGAAGCGGCCGGGGAGGTCGATGTCGCAGACCAGCGGCCACACCGCCGCCGGCGGGGCCTCGACGTGGATCTCGGCCTCGGTGCTGGGCCCCTCCTGGTATCTCACGACGGTGCTCCCTCGGGTGGGTTCGCTGAGGAGACCGATGGTACCGAGGGGGCCACCGGCACCGACGAGCTGGAGGCGACCCACCGCAGCGGGGCGCGGCGGCGCGCCGGCTGCCGCCCCGGCGGCTGGCCGGGGCGCTGCCGCGCCGGCGCCTCGGGGATGGGCAGGACCAGGTCCTTCCCGGTGAGGGTCACCGGCTCGCCGTGGTGCGAGATCTCCAGCGGCGGCCCCGATCCGAGCCGGTACAGGGTCCGGTCGTGGGTCACCTCGACCCGGATCCACCGCCCCTTGAAGCCGAGGCCGAAGGCCAGCCGGCCCAGCGCCGGGGGCAGCCGGGGCGCGAAGGTGAGCCGGCCGTCGTGGTCGCGCATCCCCCCGAAGCCGGCGACCGCGGCGATCCAGGCCCCCGCCAGCGAGGCGATGTGGATGCCGTCGCCGGTGTTGTGCTCGAGATCGTCGAGGTCCATCAGGGCGGCCTCGGCGAAGTAGTCGTAGGCGAGGTCGAGGTGGCCGACCTCCGCGGCCAGCACCGCCTGGGTGCACGCCGAGAGCGAGGAGTCGCGGACGGTGAGGGCCTCGTAGTAGGCGAAGTTCCGCGCCTTGTCGTCCTCGCGGAAGGCGTCGCCCCGGAGGTGCATGGCGAGCACCAGGTCGGCCTGCTTGACCACCTGCTTCCGGTACAGGTCGAAGTACGTGTAGTGGAGCAGCAGCGGGTAGTGCTCCTCCGGCGTGTTCGCGAAGTCCCACACCTGGTGGCGGGTGAAGCCCTCCGACTGGGGATGGACGCGCAGCCGCTCGTCGTAGGGCACCAGCATGGTCTTGGCCGCGTCCCGCCAGCCGGCGGTCTCCTCGTGGTCGACCCCGAGCGCCGCGGCGCTCTCCGGGTACCGCTCGGCGGCCGCCGCGGCGGCCTGGAGGTTCCGCTGCGCCATCAGGTTCGTGTAGACGTTGTTGTCGGAGAGCGCGCTGTACTCGTCGGGCCCGGTGACCCCGTCGATGCGGAACATGCCGTCGACGTCGTGGTGGCCGAGCGAGCGCCAGAGCCGCGCCGTCTCGACGAGCAGCTCGGTGCCGACCTCGCGCATGAAGTCCTCGTCCTCGGAGGCCTCGTGGTAGCGGGACACGGCGTCGGCGATGTCGGCGTTGACGTGGAAGGCGGCGGTGCCCGCCGGCCAGTACGCGGAGCACTCGTGCCCGCGGATGGTGCGCCAGGGGAACGCGGCGCCCTGCAGGTTCAGCTGCCGGGCGCGCTCGCGGGCGAGGTCGAGGATGGAGTGGCGCCAGCGCAGCGCGTCGGCGGCGGCGTCGGGCGCGGTGTAGGTGAGCGCCTGGAGGACGAAGCTCTCGGTGTCCCAGAAGGCGTGGCCGTCGTATCCCGGGCCGGTCAGCCCCTTGGCGGCGATGGCGCGCCGCTCCGCCCGTGCCCCCGCCTGCAGGGTGTGGAAGAGCGCGAAGCGCAGCGCCTGCTGCAGCTCGGCGTCGCCGTCGAGCTCGACGTCGCCGCACCGCCAGAAGTTGTCGAGGTACTCGCGCTGGTGGGCCAGCAGCTGCTCCCAGCCGGTGTGGCGCGCCTCGGCGACGGCCGCGTCCACCTGGTCGCGCACCGAGGCCACCGACCGCCGGCTCGACCAGGCGTAGCCGAGGTACTTCACGATCCGCAGCTTCTGCCCGGGCTGGAGGTCGGTGGTGATGGTGAGCCGGGCCAGGTCCGGGCCGCTCTCGATCAGGGTGCCGCAGCGGCCGCCGCAGTGGATCTCGTGGTCCATCCCCGCGGCCATCCGCAGCCCGCTCGCCCGGGTGGCGTGCGCCAGCATCGCGCGCTGGTCGCGGGAGACGAACAGCTCCGACTGCAGCGGCGCCGCCAGCACCGCGGCGGCCCGCGGGTCGCGGGACAGCTGCGGCATCGGCTCGTTGGCCTCCAGCTCCGACTGGACCACGATCCGGACGGGGCCGTCGACGGGCTCGACCTCGTAGAGGATGGCGGCGACCGAGCGCTGCAGGAACGAGACCAGCCGGACCGAGGAGACCCGGACGCGGCGCCGCGCCGGCGACTCCCACTCGGTGGCCCGGCGCAGCACCCCGGCGCGCAGGTCGAGCACCCGCTCGTGCGCGAGCACGCGTCCGTAGCGGATGTCGAAGGGCTCGTCGTCGACGAGCAGGCGGATGATCTTGCCGTTGGTGACGTTGACCACCGTCTGCCCGTCCTCGGGATAGCCGTATCCCGCCTCGGCGTAGGGCAGCGGGCGCACCTCGTAGAAGCCGTTGAGGTAGGTGCCCGGGAGGCCGTGCGGCTCGCCCTCGTCGAGGTTGCCGCGCAGCCCGATGTGCCCGTTGGAGAGCGCGAAGATCGACTCCGCCTGGGGGAGGACGTCGATGTCGACGCGCGACTCCCCGACCGACCAGGGATCGACGAAGAACGCGGGATGGGGGATCACGGCCGCTCCAGCAGCTCGGCGAGGTCGGTGACGACGACGTCGGCGCCGTGGCGCAGCAGCTCGTCCGCCTGCCCGACCCGATCGACCCCGACCACCTGGGCGAAGCCGCCCGCCCGGCCCGCCTCCGCCCCGGCGAGCGCGTCCTCGAACACCGCCGCCCGGGCGGGCTCGACGCCGAGCTCGCGGGCGCCCTCGAGAAAGGTGTCCGGAGCGGGCTTGCCGCGAAGCCCCAGCCGGTGGGCGACGAGGCCGTCGACGACCACCTCGAAGAGGTCGTCGATGTGGGCGGCGGCGAGGATGTCCCGGCAGTTGGCGCTCGACGAGACCACCGCCCGGCGGAGCCCGGCGTCGCGCACCGCGCGCACGTAGTCCACCGAGCCCGGATACACCTCCACCCCCTGCTCGCGGATCACCCGGAGCACCAGCTCGTTCTTGCGCGCGGAGAGGGCGGCGACCGTCTCCGCGCCGGGTGGGTCGCCGGGGGCGCCCTCGGGGAGGGTGATGCTCCGCGAGGCGAGGAAGCCGCGCACCCCGTCCTCGCGCGGCCGGCCGTCGACGTACTCGTTGTAGTCGTGCTGCTCGAAGGCGGTGAACGGCTCGCCGGTGCGTGCCGCCCGGTCCCGCAGGTAGGCGTCGAACATCTGCTTCCAGGCGGCGAAGTGCACCGTGGCGGTCCGGGTGAGCACGCCGTCGAGGTCGAACAGACAGGCGATCACCTCCGCCGGCAGCCCCAGCGGGGGGGTCACGCCGGACCGGGTGCCGGTCACCGATGGGTCATGATGCCGGCAGCGCCGTGGACGCAGCCATCAGTGGAGGATGCTCGATGCAGCTGGGCATGATCGGCCTGGGACGGATGGGCGCGAACCTGGTGCGCCGCCTGATGGCTGCCGGGCACGAGTGCGTGGTCTTCGACGTCAATCCCGAGGCGGTGGGCCGCCTCGAGGCCGAGGGGGCGATCGGCTCCACCTCGCTCGACGACTTCGTCGCCAGGCTGACGGTGCCGCGCGCCGCCTGGATCATGGTTCCGGCGGCGCTCGCCGGGCGCACCGTCGACCAGCTCGCCGAGCGCATGGAGGCGGGCGACATCGTCATCGACGGCGGCAACACCTACTACCGCGACGACATCCATCGCGCCGCGGCGCTGACCGGGCGCGGCCTCCACTACGTCGACGTCGGCACCAGCGGTGGGGTCTGGGGGCTGGAGCGCGGCTACTGCCTGATGATCGGCGGCGAGACCGAGGTGGTGGCCCGGCTCGACCCGATCTTCCGCACCATCGCGCCGGGCGTCGACGCGGCCCCCCGCACCCCCGGCCGTGAGGGCGATCCCACCGCCGCCGAGATGGGCTACCTGCACTGCGGGCCCTCCGGCGCGGGCCACTTCGTGAAGATGGTGCACAACGGCATCGAGTACGGCCTCATGGCGGCGTACGCCGAGGGGCTGAACGTGCTGCGCAACGCCAACGTGGGCAAGCGGGAGGTGGTCGGAGACGCCGAGACGGCACCGCTCACCAACCCAGAGTACTACCAGTACGACATCGATGTCGCCGATGTGACCGAGGTCTGGCGCCGCGGGAGCGTGGTCGCCTCCTGGCTGCTCGACCTCACCGCCAAGGCGTTCGTCGAGTCCCCGAGGCTCGAGACGTTCGGGGGCCGGGTCTCCGACTCCGGCGAAGGGCGCTGGACGGTGCTCGCCGCCGTCGACGAGGGCGTGCCCGCCAACGTGCTGAGCGCCGCGCTCTACGGCCGCTTCAGCTCCCGCGGGCTCGCCGACTTCGGCGATCGCATCCTGTCGGCGATGCGCAAGGAGTTCGGCGGTCACGTCGAGCGGGCCGCCGGCGAGTGAGGGGCCTCAGAGGCTGACCGGCCGCATCCCCCGCTGCCAGGCCGGGGTCGGCTCGGAGGTGACCGCCACCGGGTGACCGCCGCCGTCGAAGGCGCAGCCGGGGCAGTTCACCGGATGCACCCGCGGAGGCACCGCCGCGCGCACCGTGGAGGTGGTGACCACGACCGCCGGCCAGGGGGTGAGGTGGAGGGCGCCGGCGCGCCGTGGGACGGAGTGCGGAGGGCGGCGGGGGTCGGTCACGGGTGCTCCTCTCGGGCCTGATCTCACCATGACGAGGCTGAGGCACCGGGACCGGCCGCGGCTTCGGCGCTCCTTGCCAAGCCGCCCCACCGGGCGATGGTGCGCCCCGCCCAGCCTCGCCGCCAGGATGGCCCGAGATCGGCCGAACGCACAGAGCGCGCCGTCCGATCCCACCCCGGGTGCACGGCCACGCCATAACCGGGGGGAGCGCATTTCTCATCCCCTGCACAATCCCGGCGGTGGCGCGCGCCGCTACCCTGGGGTCAGGAGGTCACCCGAATGCCCATGCCCGAACCGGCCTCGCGGGAGCTGCCCGCGATCTACCTCGCCGACCCGTTCGCGACCGGGCCGGTGCTCTGCCCGTGGTGCACGGGGGAGGTGGTCATCGAGGCCATCGCCGCCCACGGCCGCGGCGCCCGCCGCACCGCCTCCTGCCGCGGATGCGGTCTGCGGATGTCGCAGGAGACCCGTCCGATCCCCGGCCGCCGGGTGGCGTGACCCGCTGACCGCGCGGCTCTCGAGGCAGCCGAGGCTGCGGTGGATCGCCCACGCAGGCCTGGCGGCGGCGCGTCCGGGGGGAGCGCCGACCCGGGACACCCTCGCCGACGCCCTCCGCATCCACGTCGACTGGATCGAGCTCGACGTCTGCGTCAGCCGTGACCGCCGGCTGCTGCTCCGTCACGACCGCCGCCTCCCCTCGGGCCGCCGGGTCGAGGACCTGACCGCGGCGGAGCTGCACGCCGAGTGCGGCGCCCTGCTCTGCCTCGACGACGCCGTCGAGGTGGTGGGCGGGCGGATCCCGGTGGTGCTCGATCTCAAGGGCCCGGCGGTGGCGCGGGTGCTGGCCGGCTGGCTGGCGCGGCGGCGCGACCCCGAGGCGTTCGCCGTCTCCGGCGACGTCGAGGGGGACCTGCTCGAGCTCCGGCGGCGGGCGCCGCGGGTGCCTCGCTGGCGCAGCCTCCCCGGGATCCCCAGCGGGGCCTCGCCCTGGATCCGCACCGTCGCCGGCGTCGCCTGCCGCCGCCGCGACCCCCGCGGCCTCGCGCCGCTCGCCTCCGGCGTCCTGAGCGCGGCGCGCGCCCCCCGCCAGCGGCGCATCGAGCTGCTCCACCTCGCCGCCCTCCCCTGGCGCCGCGACCTCCCCGTGCACCTCGCCCGGCTCAGCGGGGAGGTCGCCGCCGCCGGCGTGGTGGTGGCGCACCGCGCGGTCAGCCCGGAGCTCTGCGACGCCGCCGCCCGGCTGCGCCTGCCGGTCGCCGCCTGGACGGTCAACCGCCTCGAGGCGGTGCACCAGGTGATGCGCTGCGGCGTCGGCATCATCGTCACCGACCGGGTGGTGCCGCTGCGCCTGGGGCTGGCCGGCTACGACGAGTGAGACCGGGTCACCCTCCCCCCCACCGGGTGGGCCGGAGCAGGACCCAGATCACCACTCCCAGCCAGGCCGCCGCCACCGCCGCGAAGACCAGCGCCTCCTGCTGCCGTCCCTCACGGGCGGACCTGATCGCCAGCGCCACCCAGACGAGGGCGAACGCCGCGTAGATGACGCGGAGCGCCGCGGTCGTGGCCCTGCCCACCATCCTGGGAGGCTATCACCTGCCCATCCGCTCCGTCCGTTCGGGTGAGCCGTCCGGTGTTCGACTTTACGAATGTACGGACATTCGCGTATCCTGACGGACTGATGCAGGCACTCGACCGCGCCAGTCCGCTGCCGCTCTGGGCCCAGCTGACCGATGAGCTGCGCCGCCGCCTCCTCTCCGCCGAGCTCGACGGCCGGCTGCCCCCCGAGGCGCGGCTGGCCGCCGACTACGAGGTCAGCCGCCAGACCGTGCGGGAGGCGATCCGGCGGCTCCGCGAGGCCGGCCTGGTCACCGCCGCGCGCGGCCGCGGCACCTTCGTCCGCGGCCTCGAGGTGGCGGCTCCGGGGGCGGACCGGCCCCCCAGCCTGCTCGCCGCGGTGGAGGCGGCGCCGGGCTGGCGGGTCCGGGTGCTCCGGCTCGACCGCAGCGCCGAACCGAGGGCGGCCGCCGCGCTGGGGCTGCCCGCCACCGCCCCGCTCCTCCACCTCGAACGGCTCTGGACGGTGGACGGCCTCCCCGCGGCCCATGACCGGGTCTGGCTCCCCGGGGCCGGCGCCGCGCCGCTGCTCGACGTCGACTTCGTCTCCATCCCCCTCCACGCCGCGCTCGACCGGTGGTGCGGGCTGCGGGTCGACTCCGGCTCCGAACGGGTCCGGCTCGCCGTCCCGAGTGGCGAGCCCCGCCGCCTCCTCGGCCTCGAGAAGCGGCAGACCGCGCTCGCGGTCGAGCGCCTCGGCCGCGCCGGCGAGCGCCCGGTGGAGTGGGGCGAGACCCTGGTCCGGGGCGACCGCTGCGACCTGGTGGTGGAGTGGACACCCGCCGGCCGCGGCTGGGCCGTCGAGCCTCAGCCGCCGAGCACCGCCCGGCGAGCCACCCCGGCGTAGTCGGCGCAGGTGTGCACCTCGGACCCGGACATGCACTCACCCCACCGGCGTTCGCCGGGCTCGGGTCCGACCAGAAGCACATTGTCATCGCGGGCAGGCCGCTGCCCGACGCGCTGAGGCAGGTGAAGCTCTCGCCGCCGCTCGCCGCCACCGTGGGCGCGTCCACCGAGAGCACTCCCGAGCCGTAGCCCATGGCCTGCCCGGTGACGCCCGCAGGCTCTGGACGGCGTCCTGGGCGACCCCCTTCTCGGCGAACACCATGTGCCCGGGCACGCCGGCGCCGCCGTTCGGAGAGTAGGCGAAGACCACCGAGGTGATCTGCGGCCCAGTGCGCGCAGCATGTCCTGCACGGTGGAGACGGCGTCTGGACCGCGGCGGGCCCCGGGTTCAGCTCCGGCGGTCGCTACCGCCCGGACTTCTGCTGGCGGCGGCGCGAGCGCGCGCTGGTGTCCTCGGGCGCGATCGCGAACACGGCGGCGACGACCGCGTCGTCACCCTCGACGAAGGCCCCCGCACAGGTCGCGCAGAGGTTCTTCGGCGAGTAGGCGTGGACGATGCTCCGGGCCTCGCTCTCGGTGCCGCATCCGTCGCACACTCCGGGACCGCCGTCGGGGGTGACGAGGAGGGTCTGCCGAGCCATGTCAGCACCCTACCACTCTCACGGAGACGAGATCACCGCACCCCGCGTGCCCGGCGGCCGAGGACCGGGCGGCGCGCCCCGCGCCACCCGGGTCCCCTCACCGCTCAGCTGCAGCCGCTGGTGCCTCCGCAGTTGAGGCACTTGTAGCAGGCGCCGGAGCGCACCATCAGGCTGCCGCAGTCACTGCAGGAGGGAGCGTCCTCCTGGTTGAGGAAGGCGGTGGGCGCGGTGCGGCTCACCACCGGCACGTCGTGGCGGACCGCCGCCACCGCGGGCGCCGCGACGATGCGTGTCTCCAGCTGGGGCTCGTCACCCGGCTCGGTGCCGTCGCGGCGGATGATGCCGAGCGCGTCGCGCTCCTCCCAGGGGAGGAAGCGCGAGGCCAGCCACCGGAAGATGTAGTCCATGATCGACTTGGCGATCGGGATCTCGGGGTTGCCGGTGTAGCCGCTGGGCTCGAACCGGGCATGCGAGAACTTGTCGACCAGCACCTTGAGCGGGACGCCGTACTGCAGGGTGAGCGAGATCGCGGTCGCGAAGCTGTCCATCAGCCCGCTGACCGTCGACCCCTCCTTGGCCATCTTCACGAAGATCTCGCCGGGGGTGCCGTCCTCGTAGAGCCCGACGGTGATGTAGCCCTCGTGGCCGCCGATCTCGAACTTGTGGGTCACCGCCTGGCGCTCGGCGGGGAGGCGGCGGCGCAGCGGCCGGTCGGCGGTCTGCTTGGCCCCGGTGGTGCTGGCGATCGTCGTCCCCACCGGCTGGCTGCGCTTGCTGCCGTCGCGGTAGATGGCGAGCGCCTTCAGCCCCATCTTCCAGGCGTCGACATAGGCGCGCTCGACGTCGTCGACGGTCGCGTCCTGGGGCATGTTCACCGTCTTGGAGATCGCGCCGGAGAGGAACGGCTGGACCGCGCCCATCATCCGCACGTGCCCCTGCCAGGCGATCGACCGGGCGCCGCCGGCGGGCTTGAAGGCGCAGTCGAAGACGGCGAGGTCCTCCTCGCGCAGGTGGGGCGCGCCCTCGATGGTGTCCTTGGCGTCGATGTGGGCGACGATGTCCTTGACCGCCGCCTCGCCGTAGCCGAGCCGGCGCAGCGCCAGCGGCACGGTGCGGTTGACGATCTTCAGCATCCCGCCGCCGACCAGCTTCTTGTACTTCACCAGCGCGATGTCGGGCTCGACCCCGGTGGTGTCGCAGTCCATCATGAACCCGATGGTGCCGGTGGGCGCCAGCACCGTCGCCTGGCCGTTCCGGTAGCCGTGCACCGCGCCGAGCTCGTGGGCCTCGTCCCAGGCGCGTCGCGCCGCGGTGAGCAGCTGGGCTTCGACGTGGTCGTCGGCGATCCGGTAGGCGGCCTCGCGGTGCTTGCCGATCACCCGCAGCATCGGCTGGCGGTTCTCCGGATAGCCGGCGAAGGGGCCCACCTCGCGGGCGATGCGCGCCGACTGCGCGTAGGCCTCGCCGGTCATGATCGCGGTGATGCAGGAGGCGAGCTCGCGTCCCTGCGGCGAGTCGTAGGGCGCGCCCCGCGCCATCAGCAGGGCGCCGAGGTTGGCGTAGCCCAGCCCCAGCGGCCGGTAGCGCTCGCTGTTCTCGGCGATCCGCGGGGTCGGGTAGCTGGCGTTGCTGACCAGGATCTCCATCGCGGTGATGGTGATGCTGACCGCATGCCGGAACCCGGCGACGTCGAAGGTTCCGTCCTCGCGGAGGAAGGTCATGAGGTTGAGCGATGCGAGGTTGCAGGCGGAGTCGTCGAGGTACATGTACTCGCTGCAGGGGTTGCTCGCGTTGATCCGCCCCGAGTTCGCCGAGGTGTGCCAGTCGTTGATGGTGGTGTCGTACTGCATGCCGGGGTCGCCGCACTGGTGCGCCGACTCCGCCATCAACCGCATCAGCTCGCGCGCCTTCACGGTGTGGAGGATGCGTTCGGAGTCGGTGACCGCCCGTAGGTGCCAGTCGCGGTCCTCGATCACCGCGCGCATGAAGTCGTCGGTGACCCGGACCGAGTTGTTGCTGTTCTGGAAGAAGATCGACGCGTAGGCCTCGCCGGTGAAGGCGCCGTCGTAGCCGGCCTCGATCAGCGCCCAGGCCTTGCGCTCCTCGGTCACCTTGCAGGTGATGAACTCGCGGATGTCGGGATGGTCGACGTTGAGGATCACCATCTTGGCGGCGCGCCGGGTGGTGCCCCCCGACTTGATGACCCCCGCGAATGCGTCGAAGCCGCGCATGAAGGAGACCGGGCCGCTGGCCGCGCCGCCGCCGGCGAGCGCCTCCTGCGAGGAGCGGATCGGGCTGAGGTTGGTGCCCGTGCCGCTGCCGTACTTGAAGAGCATGCCCTCGGTGTGGGCCAGCTTCAGGATCGAGTCCATGGTGTCGTCGACGCTGTTGATGAAGCACGCCGAGGCCTGGGGACGGGTGCCGGGCACCCCCACGTTGAACCAGACCGGACTGTTGAAGGACATCATCTGGTGGAGCACCAGGTGGGTCAGCTCGTCCTGGAAGGCGCGGGCCGACTCGGGCCCGGCCAGGTAGCCGCCCTCGAGCCCCCAGCCGGCGATGGTGTCGGCCACCCGGGAGATCACCTGGCGGACGCTGGTCTCGCGGCGCGGGGTGTCGAGGGGGCCGCGGAAGTACTTGCTCACCACCACGTTGGTGGCCATCTGCGACCACGACGCCGGGATGTCGCAGTCGCGCTGCTCGAAGACGGTCTCGCCCTTCTCGTTGCCGATGGCGGCGGTGCGCCTCTCCCACTGCACCGCGTCGTAGGGGTGGACCCCCTCCCGGGTGAAGCGCCGCTCGACCCGGAGGCCGCCGGGGGCGGTGCCGGTGGTGCGCCGCTCCCCCTTCTGGCCGCGACCGGCGGCGGAGTCACCCCGGCGTCCCGCGCGCACGCCGCGCACGTCCGCCGCGGGCTGGGGGGCCGGGGCGTCGAGGTCGTCGGACGATCCGGAGGAGGGCAGGGGGTGATCCACGGTTGGGTCTCCGAACAGGGCTGAGGTCCGCTGCGTGCGGGTGACGTCGAGTGGGGCTACGCAGCTCCCGACCCGTCTCCCCAGGGCTTCCCGGGAGGAAGTCCATTTTCCCACATGATTCCCACATGTTGGGGTTGCGGCGGCAGGAGGCCCCTAGATATTGAGCTTCTGGGCAGGCTCCGTCAAGGGCCCCGCGACCCGATTCCGGAGGATCCGCCGGACCCGTCATGCTGTGGGGATGAAGGCGCCCGTCCTCTGCCTCGACTGCCGCGAGCACTACATGGAGCTCGACCTCGGGCGCGACCACCAGCACCTCACCTGCCCGGGCTGCGAGCGGGTCTGGTGCGCGGTGTGCATCGCCCGGGTCGAGGTGCCGATCAGCGAGGAGTGGCAGCGCCGCCGCCGGGTGGCCCACCTGAACTGATCGCCGGGTCCGCGCCGAGTCCGTCCGCGCGCGCCGAGGTGCCACCATAGGGGTGGACACACCCAGCGAGGTCGACGAGGAGACATGCCTGACACCGTGCCGGTGACCCTGCCCACGATGGGTGAGTTGGTCACCGAGGGAACCATCGTCGAGTGGCGACGGAAGCCCGGAGAGGCGGTCACCGAGGGTGAGGTCATCGCCGACGTCACCACCGACAAGGTGGACGTGGAGGTGCCCGCCCCGGCCAGCGGGGTGCTCGTCCGCGTGCTCGTCGAGGCGGGATCGTCCGCCGCGGTGGGTGCGGTGATCGGCGAGATCGCCGCCGGCGCCACCGCGACCGCCACCCCCGGCCCCGCCCCCGCCCCCGCCGGCGACGGGGGGGCGCCGGCGTCCGCCGCCCCGCCCGCGCCCGCCCCCACCCCCGCGGCGAAGCCCGCCGCCGGCGGCCGCGGTCGCGCCGCCGCCCCCTCGGGGAACGGCACCGAGCCCGCCGCCCCCGCCGAGGGCGTCGACGTCACCCTGCCCCCGATGGGCGAGTTGGTGACCGAGGGCACCGTGAGCCGCTGGCTGAAGGAGGTCGGCGACCCGGTCACCCGCGACGAGCCGCTGGTGGAGGTGACCACCGACAAGGTCGATGTCGAGGTCCCCGCCCCGGCCAGCGGGCGTCTCGCCGAGATCCGGGCCGAGGCCGGCGCCTCGGTGCAGGTGGGGGGCGTGCTCGGAGTGGTCGCCGCCGGTGCCGCCGCCGAGACCGAGGAGGCCGCGCCCCCGCCCGAGCCCGTCGCCGCGGCCGCGCCCGCCGCCGCCCCGGCGCCGGCGCCTGCCGCCGGCGGCGACCGGCACGGTGCTGGGGTCGAGCCCTCCGCGCCCCCGGTGGCGCCCACCTCGCCGCACCGGCCCGACCTCGCCGCCTCGCCGCTGGCCCGGCGCGCCGCCGCCATCCAGGGCGTCGACCTCGCCACGGTGCGGGGCAGCGGCCCCGCCGGCCTGGTCCGCGGCGGCGACGTCAGCGCGGCGGCCGCGGCGCCGCCGGCGGCCGCGGCCGCGCCGGCGCCCTCCCTCCCGGAGACGCCCCCGGCCGGCGCCAGCCCGCTGCGGGGACCGGCGGCGGCGCTGGCGACGATCATGGAGCAGAGCCGGGAGATCCCCACCGCCACCTCCTTCCGCACCATCTCGGTGGAGAGCCTCGACGCCCGCCGCCGCGAGCTGCGCGAGGCGCTGCGGGCGGCGGGCCGGCCGGAGAACATCTCGTTCACCCACCTGGTCGGCTACGCGATCGTCCGCGCCGCCGTCGACGTGCCCTCGATGACCACCCACTTCGAGCGCACCCGCGACGGCGCCGCCTGGCGGGTGCAGCCCGGCGTCCACCTCGGCATCGCCGTCGACACCCGCCGCAAGGACGGCACCCGGTTCCTCGTCGTCCCGGTGATCCGTGACGCCGGCGGCCAGAGCTTCGGCGCCTTCCGCGACGACTACGAGCGGCTCATCGCCCGGGCCCGGAGCGGCAGCCTCGGGATCGACGAGCTCCGCGGCGCCAGCCTGGTGCTCACCAACCCCGGCGGCATCGGCACCGTCGCCTCGGTGCCCCGGCTGATGCCCGGGCAGGGAACCATCGTCGCCACCGGGGCGATCGGCTACCCCGCCGAGGTGCGCGGCATCGACGAGGCGCGGCTGCGCGACTACGGCATGTCCAAGGTGATGACCCTGACCAGCACCTACGACCACCGGGTCATCCAGGGCGCCGAGTTCGGGCGAGTTCCTCGCCCGGATCGAGGCGCTGCTCAGCGGCGCCGACGGCTTCTACACCGAGGTCTTCACCAGCCTCGGGCTGGCCCCGCCGGCGGCCCAGCCGCCGGTGCCGGAGCGGGCCCCGGCCCCCGGCGCGGGGATGGCGGTGAGCGCCCCCGGGGCGGCGCCGCCGCGGATGGAGCTGCTCGCCGCGGTGGGCGCCGGGATGTCCCTGGTCAAGGCCCACCGCACCCACGGCCACCTCGGCGCCAACCTCGACCCGCTGGGCGGCGAGCATCCCTCCGACCCCGCCATGGACCCGCACACGGTGGGGCTGACGCCGGCGCTGATGGCCGCCGTCCCCGCCTCGGTGCTGCGCGTCTACGTCCCCGGCGAGACCCTCGCCGACGTGCTCCCCCGGCTCCGCGAGACCTACACCGGCACGATCGCCTACGAGATCGAGCACATCTCCAGCCACGAGCAGCGGGTCTGGCTGCGCGAGCACATCGAGTCCGGCGCCCACCGCCGCCCGCTCTCGCCGGAGCGCAAGGTGCAGCTGCTCTCGCGGCTCACCAAGGTCGACGCCATGGAGCGCTACCTCCGGCGCGCCTTCATCGGCCAGAAGACCTTCTCCATCGAGGGCCTCGACGCGATGGTGCCGATGCTCGAGGAGCTGCTCACCATGGTCGCCGCCGACGGCATCGGCTCGGTGACGATGGGCACCGCCCACCGTGGCCGGCTGGCGATCATCTCCCACGTCGTCAACCGCCCCTACAACTCCATCCTCGTCGCCTTCGAGCGCGGCGAGCAGAAGCGCCAGCTCGGCGAGGAGCCCGACGACCCCACCGGCGACGTCAAGTACCACCTCGGCGCCACCGGCACCTACCTCACCGACTCCGGCAAGCCGATCACGGTGCGGCTGCTCCCCAACCCGAGCCACCTCGAGGTGGTCGACCCGGTGGTCGAGGGCTGGACCCGCGCCGAGCAGACCCGGCGCAGCGCCGCGGCGATCTACGTCGACCCCAAGGCGGCGCTGCCGGTGCTGATCCACGGCGACGCCGCCTTTCCCGGCCAGGGTCTGGTGGCCGAGGTGCTCAACCTCCAGGCGCTCGACGGCTATTCCACCGGCGGCACCGTGCACATCATCGCCAACAACCAGGTGGGCTTCACCACCGACCCGCACGAGGGCCGTTCGACGCGCTACGCGTCCGACCTCGCCAAGGGCTTCGACATCCCCATCGTCCACGTCAACGCCGACGACGTCGAGGCCTGCATCCACGCGATGCGACTCGCCTACGACTACCGGCGCACCTACCACCGCGACGTGGTCGTCGACCTGGTCGGCTACCGGCGTTTCGGCCACAACGAGACCGACGAGCCCTCGTACACCCAGCCGCAGGTGTACACGAGGATCAAGAACCACCCCACCGCCCGAGAGCTGTACGCGCACCGGCTGATCGACGAGGGCCTGATCACCCGCGACGACGCCGACGCCCAGTTCCAGACCGCCTACGACCGGGTCGGCGCGGCCCATCACAAGGTGAAGAGCAGCCTCGCCACCGGCCCCACCGAGGAGCCCTGGGAGGACCTGCATCCCCCCATCGACCGCGACACCGAGCGGCGCACCGGGGTCGGCGCCGGCACCCTGATCGGTCTCAACGAGCAGCTGCTCACCCTCCCCGACCGCTTCAACCTCAATCCCAAGCTGGCCAAGCAGATGGAGCGGCGGAGGGCCGCGGTGCAGGAGGGGGCGATCGACTGGGCCACCGCCGAGGCGCTGGCGCTGGGCTCGCTGCTGCTCCAGGGCCGCCCCATCCGGCTCACCGGCCAGGACACCGAGCGCGGCACCTTCAGCCAGCGGCACCTCACCTTCCACGACGCGGTCAGCGGCGCCCACTGGACGCCGATGCAGCACCTCACCGGCGCCAGCGCCACCTTCGAGCTCCACAACAGCCCGCTCAGCGAGGGCGCCTGCCTCGGCTTCGAGTACGGCTACAGCGTCGCCGCGCCCGACACCCTGGTGATCTGGGAGGCGCAGTTCGGCGACTTCGTCAACAACGCCCAGGTGATGGTCGACCAGTTCGTGGTCTCCGGCGAGGCGAAGTGGGAGCAGCGCTCACGGCTGGTGCTGCTGCTGCCCCACGGCTACGAGGGCCAGGGGCCCGAGCACTCGAGCGCGCGTCCCGAGCGCTTCCTGCAGCTCGCCTCCACCGGCAACATCCGGGTCGCCAACTGCTCGACGGCGGCGCAGTACTTCCACCTGCTCCGCCAGCAGGCGCTGATGCAGCGGCCCCGTCCGCTGGTGATCTTCACCCCGAAGAGCCTGCTGCGCGCCCCCACCGCCCACGCCTCGCTCGACGAGCTCGCCGCCGGGCGCTTCCAGCGGGTCATCGACGACCCCGAGGTGGCGCAGCGCCGCGACCAGGTGACCACCCTGCTGCTCACCACCGGGAAGATGTACCACGACCTGATCACCAGCCCGCTCCGCAAGCAGGCGCAGCGGACCGCGATCGCGCGCATCGAGCTGCTCGACCCGCTGCCGCTGGTGGAGATCAGCAAGCTGGTCGAGACCTACCCCCGCCTCGAGCAGCTGTTCTGGGTGCAGGAGGAGCCGATGAACATGGGCTCCTGGAACCATCTCGCCCGTCCCATCGGCCGCCACCGCCCCTACGAGATCCGCTGGGAGTACATCGGCCGGCCCCGCCGCGCCAGCCCCAGCGAGGGCTTCCACGGCGCCCACACGATGGAGCAGGAGCGGATCATCCGCGAGGCGCTCACCGTCGAGTCGGTCACCACCGAGGAGGCGCGGAACTTCGCCAGGAGCGGCTCCCGCTCGTGACCGAGGGTCAGGCCCCCCGGGTCGTCGTCCTCGGCGGGGGACCGGCCGGCGACGTCGCCGCGCTGCGCGCCTCCCAGCTCGGCGCCCGGGTGGTGATGGTCGAGCGTGCCGAGCTCGGCGGCACCTGCCTCAACTGGGGCTGCATCCCCACCAAGTCGCTGCTCGCCACCGCCGACCTGCTCCGCCGCATCCGCGGCGCCCGCGACCTCGGCATCGAGGTCGGCGACGTCCGCGTCGACTTCACCCGGATGATGGAGCGCAAGGAGGAGGTGGTCCTGGCGATGCGCCGCGGCGTCGAGAACGCCTGCAAGCGCCGCCGGGTGGAGGTGGTCCGCGGCGAGGGCCGGATCGAGGACGGCGCCGTCGCCGTCGACGGCCGCCGCATCGAGTACGACCAGCTGGTGGTCTGCGTGGGCACCGAGCCCTCGGGACTGCCCGGCCTCGACATGGACCACCCGTCGGTGGTCACCAGCAACGGGGTGCTCCGCATCGACCGCGTCCCCGAGCGCCTGCTGGTGGTCGGCGGCGGGGTGATCGGCTGCGAGTTCGCCTCGGTGTTCGCCCCCCTGGGCACCAGCATCGACGTGGTCGAGGTGCTCCCCGAGATCCTCGCCGGGGTCGACCCCCGGGTGGTCACCCAGTTCCGCAGGCTGATGGAGAAGCAGGGCATCCGCTTCCACACCGGCCGCCGCCTCGAGGGCATCGCCGAGTACCGCGCCGAGGACCTCACCGCGCGGCTCGACGACGGCACCGAGATCGCCGCCGACGTGCTGCTGGTGTCGGTCGGCCGCCGTGCCGAGACCCGCGGCATCGGGCTCGAGGAGGCCGGAGTGGAGGTGAACGAGCGCGGCCACGTCGTCGTCGACGACTGGCTGCGCACCGCCAACCCGCGGATCTGGGCGGCGGGCGACTGCATCGGCGGCCTCCAGCTCGCCCACCTGGCGAGCAAGGAGGCGGAGCGCGCGGTCGAGAACGCCCTCGGTCACCATCCCCGGCCGATCGACCGCACCGTGGTGCCCTCGTGCATCTACACCCACCCCGAGATCGCCATGGTCGGCCTCAACTCCCAGACCGCGAAGGCGGCCGGCTTCACCGTGAAGACCGGGCAGGCCCGCTTCCTCGGCAACGGCAAGGCGCTCGGCGAGGCCGAGCCCGACGGCCTCGCCCAGCTCTACGCCGACGCCCAGAGCGACCTGCTCCTGGGGGCGACGATCATGGGGGTGCACGCCGTGGAGATCGTCCACGAGGTCGCGGTCGCGATCAGCGACGGCCTCACCATGGCCGAGCTCGGCGACATCATCCACGCCCATCCGACGGTGAGCGAGGTGGTGATGGACGGCGCCGAGCAGGGCGAGGGCGTGGCGCCGTACCTTTCCTGACCTGGCAGGTGGGAAGGAGGTCGGTCTCATGTCCGAGCAGCTGATCGCGGGGCCGCCGCATCACATCCGGCTCAGCGTCACCGATGTGGAGCGGTCGCGGGCCTTCTACACCGGCGTCCTGGGCTTCGAGGTGGCGATGGACGCGCCGCCGCCTCCCGGCGACCCCTACCACGACCTGACCGTCGAGAACCTCCAGGGCGGCATCGTGCTCGTCAACGCCGGGGTGCTGATCGGGCTGCGTCCCGTCGACGAGTTCCGCCGCGGCGACCGCTTCGACCCCTTCCGCGTCGGCCTCGACCACCTCAGCTGGGCGGTGCCGGCGCGCGCCGACCTGGAGCGTGCCCTGGCCCGCTTCGTGGAGAGTGGCGTCGACCATGGCGAGATCACCGACCTGCCGATGTTCGGGATCAGCGTGCTGCCGTTCCGAGATCCGGACGGCATCGCCCTGGAGCTGACCGCCCCGATCGGCTGAGAACGGCGCCGGCTAGACGTCGCGGGTGGTGAGCCGCTCGGCACGGCGGCGGCGCACCTGAGCGAGGCGCAGCCGCCAGGCGGCGCGCAGCTCGCGGAGGGCGAGCACCAGGAAGCCGGTGGCGAGGACGAGGAGCACGATCCCGAGCCAGCGGGGCCCCAGGGTGGTGGCGGTGGTGCCGGCGGTGAGGAGCACCCCGAAGGCGCCGAGGAAGCCGGCGACCAGCACCACCCGGACGCCGATCCGCGCCGACTCGGCGACCAGCCGCACCGCCCGGCGGCCGCCCTCGGCGTCGGCGGGCGTGGAGGCGGCCGGCGGCGGCTGCGGGGCGGGGCCGGTGCCCGGGGTGCGCCACGCCGGCGGCGCTCCGGCGGCACGCCGCCGCAGCGCCTGCAGCGCGCCGAGCAGGGCGATCCGGGCGAGGACGCGGGCGATCAGGCCGATGACGGGCATCGAGGGCCGGGAACCAAAGAGCGGGCGAACCGTTTCCGGTCCGCCCGCCAGGAAGGGGTGAGTTGCATGGTGAAGTGGGGGTCCCCGCAGGACCTCCCGAGAGGATCGTACACCGCCTCAGGGGGACGCGTGCCGTCCACTCCTGATCGTAACAAAGCTCGCAAAAACAACAAATCCGTCGTCTTTGTCGAACGCTGCATGGTGGACGGACACACGTCAGCCCTGTCGGGGGTGCCGGATCCGGCCCGGAGTGCATGGACATTCCCCGGCGCGGTGCTACAGTCGGCGCCGAGCGGGAGCGGCGGCCCCGCCGGAGGAGGACCAGAATGGTGCGCGCCTACGTGCTCATCAGCACCCAGCCGGGGAAGGCGATGGACGTCGTCTCGCACATGTCGGGCCAGGACGGCATCGTCCAGTCCGACGCCATCACCGGGGAGTACGACGTCATCGCCCAGGTCGAGGCAGGCGACGTGGCCGGGGTGGGCGCGCTCATCGTCGAGAAGATCCAGCGCATCGACGGGGTCTTCAAGACCGTCACCTGCCTGGCCGTCAAGTAGCCCCGGTTCCGGGGAGGGCGCGGTGGACGAGGTCGGGACCACCCCCGCGCCACGGTCAGGGGTGGGCGGGCTGGTGGCCCTGTACGGCGAGGCCTTCGGGCTGCTGCGTGCCCGCCCGGCGCTGCGCCGCTCGCTGACCCGCTGGCTGATCGCCGGCTTCGTCTTCACCGAGGCCTACGCCGTCGGCATCGCCCAGCTGGTGTCGGCGCGGGCGGTGGCGCTCGCCGCCCTCGGCGCCCTCCTGTGGTGGCTCTTCTTCGGGCTGGTGCTGGTCGGCGGCGCCACCCTGCTCCTCATCCATCCCGACGGCCCGCGCATCGACTACTACGGGTTCCCCAACGGGCTCACCGCGCTCCGGGCCTGGTCCTGCCTGCCGCTGCTGCTCAGCGCCGCGCTGCCCCTCCCCGGCGACCTGAACCTGATCCTCTGGTGCTCGATCGGCGGCCCGATGGCGATGCTCGACGCCGTCGACGGCTGGATCGCGCGCTCGATCGGGCCGCTCACCGAGCTCGGCCGTGCCCTCGATCCCGCCGGCGACGCGCTCTTCTTCGCGATGGCGGCGGTGGGGGGCGCGCTGGTCGGCATCCTCCCCTGGTGGCTCTGCGGGCTGATCGTGCTCCGCTACGTCGGGCCGCTGCTCGCCACCCCGATCGTCTTCCTCAGCCGCCGCCGCCCCGAGCTGGGTCACACCCACTGGGGACGGCGGAACACCATCGCCGTCGGCTGGGTGTTCTTCATCCTCATGTGGGTGCGCATCGCCCACGGTCCCGTCGACGCGGCCGCGCTGGCGCTGGGCATCCCCCTGGTGGGGGGCACCCTGGTGCTCTACGTCGCCGACCTGGTCCGCCGCACCCGGGAGGCCCCGGTGGTGCGCTGAGGGCTACGGGGTGCTGGTGGTGGTCGTCGCCGGTGCGCCGGTGCTGGTCTGGGTGACCGTCACCGTGACCGTCGTCGTCGTCGCCTTCCTCGTCGTCCTCGTGGTCTTCGCCGTCCTCGTGGACTTCGTCGCCTTCGTCTTCGTCGACGACTGCTGCACCGTGCCCGGCGGCTGCACCGTCACCGTGCTCGACGCAGACCTGGTGGAGCAGATGCCGGGCACCTTGGCGTTGTTGCAGAGGCCGGTCTCCGGCGGGCCCACCGCGGAGCTGGTGGCCGCCTCGGTGCTGGTGTCGGTGACGGAGTTGGTGCCCGCGGAGTTGGTCGCGGTGTCGGTCGCCCCGCCGCCGGCGCTGGTGGTGGTCGGGGTGTCCCTGCACGCCTGGGTACCGACGATGTGGCAGATGGAGCGGCCGATGCCGGTGGTGGTGTTGGTCTCCGTGGGCACGCTCACCGCGGCGAGGGTGGCGCCGGAGCCGCCCACGGGGCTCGACCCGCCGGCGGCGAGGACGCTCACCGGGACGGCGGCCACCACCACCAGCGGAGCCCAGAGACGAACTCGAGCGAGCACTCGCGCGGATCGATCGCGTCGCGGCACGGCGCTTCCCTCCCAGGGGAGTCATGGCCCCCCGCCCCGCCCGTGTCGGGCAGCGTGCATATGTTCGCACCCCGGGACCCCGGTCTGTCGGGGCCGGCTCCCCCTGTGTCAAGGTGGCCGGATGCAGGGTGGCGTGGCGCGAACGCGTAACTCGGTGCTCCGGGGCGGATTCTGATGCCGGACCGCGTCCGTGCGAGGCCCGGCTGAGTGGCCCACCGCAGCGAGGCAGACCTCCTCGCCGAGCGCGATCTCATCCATGCCGCGCAGCGGGACCGGGCGGCGTTCGCGCCGCTCTACGAGCGCTACGTCGACCAGATCTTCGCCTACGCGCTGACCCTGACCCAGAACCGGGAGCTTGCCGAGGACGTGACCGCCGCCACCTTCGCCAGAGCCGTCGAGGAGCTGCCGCGCTTCGAGTGGCGCGGCGTCCCCTACTCGGCGTGGCTGTACCGGGTCGCCGCCAACCTGGTGGCCCGCGACCGCCGCCGGCCCGGCTGGATCGAGCTCAACCCCCAGCTCGGCGACGACTCGCCCGGTCCCGAGGACGCGGCGCTCTGGGGCGACCGCGCCGCCGAGGTGCGCGCCGCGGTGGCCCTCCTGCCCGCCGACCAGCGCCAGGCGGTGCTGCTGCGCTTCGGCGGCGAGCTGCGCAATCGCGAGATCGCCGACATCATGGGCCGGAGCGAGGGGGCGGTGAAGCTGCTCACCTTCCGGGCCCTGACCACCCTGCGCCGCCGGCTGGGAGCGCCGCTGCCCGCCGAGCGCACCGGCCGCCGCCGCGAGGAGGGCCACGGTGATCGATGACATCGAGCGCCTCGACGACGCCCTCGAGGGACGGTCGCTCGCCGCGGCGCTGCCCGATCGCGTCGGCGAGCTGGCCTGCCTCGCCGCCGAGGTGGCCCGGGTGCTCGCCGCGCCGGCGCTCACCGCGCAGGAGCGCGACCGGCTCTACCAGCGCGCCCTCCACGGTCGCGGCTGGAGCGGGCGGCTCCTCCACGGCCTCCCCCGGCTGGCGCGCCGGCCCACCGTGGTCGGCGGCGCCGCGGCGGTCACCCTCGCGGTGGTCGGCCTCGCCCTGCTCCGCGGACGGTCGCATCCGACGCTGGGCCGGGCGGCGGCCTGATCAGCTCGCGGCGGCGCGGCTCTCCGGCTGATCGTCACGGAGCCGGTGGGCGAGCTCGTGCGGGGAGGTGGCGCGATCGCAGATCACGCCCTGGGCGTGGAGCGCGGCCACCAGGGTGTCGGGCAGCTCCTCGAGCCGGCGCTCGATCACCCAGTCGAGGCGCTCGACGAGGTCGTGACGGCGGCGCTCGGCGGGGTCGTCGCCGGGGGGGAACAGGGGGAGGGGTTCGGGGGTCATCTCGTCCGCCATCCTCGGCCTCGCGCGGGTGACCGCGGTCGCCGGTGACCGGACCCGCACCCGGCGCGCAAGCCGCCGCGACGGCCGTGACGGCGGCGGCACAGCGGAGGCGCATGCACAATGGGCCGCATGGAGAGCGGCGATCCCGGCGGTCCCCCGGCCCAGCCCGAGGGGGCTCCCGGTCCGCCTCCGCCGCCGCCCGGCTGGCCGCCGCCGCCGGGCTGGGCCCCGGCCCCGGCGCCGAGCGGCTGGGCGCCGCCGGGCACCGCCCCCGGCTGGCCGCCACCGCCGCCGTCCGGGTGGCCACCACCGCCACCCCCGGGCTGGCCGCCGCCGGGGGGCGAGATCCCGCCACCCCCGGGCTGGGGGCCGCCCACCGCGGTGCCGGGGTGGAACCCGGGGCTGGCGGCGCAGCCCTCGGGCTTCGGCCGCTTCCGGCCGATGGGCATCGGCGAGCTGCTCGATGCCTCGTTCGCCCTCTACCGCCGCAACCTGCTGCTGCTGGTGGCGATCACCGCGGTCGTCCAGGTGCCCTTCGCGGTGCTCAACCTGGTGCTGTTCCTCGGCCTCGGGGTCGGGTCCGACCTCGACGCCGCCGGCACCCGGGGGTTCTCCACCCTGGGTACCCCGGGCGGCGCCCTCAACCCCGCCCAGATCACCGCGTTGAAGAGCCTCTCCCTGTACCTGGCGATCGTGTTCGCGGTCCAGATGTTCGTGGTCCTGCCGCTCTCGCTGGCGGCGATGAGCCGGGCGGTGAGCGACCGCTACCTCGACCGTCCCGCCAGCCTCGGCAGCTCCTACCGGGCCGCGCTGCGCCGCGCCGGACCGCTGCTCGGCGCCATCCTGCTGCTGCTGCTCCTGGTCGCCGGCCTCACCGCGGCGGTGGTGGTCGGGATCGGGGTGGCGGCCCTCCTCGGGCCCGCCGGCGTGGTCCCGATCATCGGCCTGGGGATCGCCTGGACGGTGGCGCTCCCGGTGCTGGCGGTGCGCTCGACCCTCTTCGCCCAGACGATCGTGGTCGAGGGGTCGGGCAGCTGGGCCGGGCTGCGGCGCAGCTGGCGGCTCACCCAGGGGTTCTTCTGGCGGACCTTCGCGCTCCTGGTGGTGGTCTTCCTGCTCCAGTCGGTGGCGGGGGCGGTGATCCAGGTCCCGGTCGCGCTGCTCATCGGCGGGCTGAGCGCCGGCACCCAGCAGCTGATCGGCCAGGCGCTCGGCGCGGTGAGCTCGGTGGTGGTCTCGCCGCTCAGCCTCATCGCCCTCACCCTCGTCTACTACGACCTGCGCATCCGCAAGGAGGCCTTCGACATCGAGATGCTCGCCGCCTCGCTGTGAGCTGGCGTCCGGCGCGCGTCGCCCTCCTCCTCGCCCTGCTCTCCCTTGGGCTCTCCCGGCCGGCGCACGCCGCCACCCCCGACGCGGTCGCCTACGTCGGGCTCGTCGACCGGGCCGCGGCCGACCTGGAGGCGGTGCCCCCCGACCTCCCCGGGGCTCTGGCCGCGCTCGCCGAGGCGCGGCGGCTGGCCCCCTCGCCGGGCACGGCCCTGGGCGCGGTCGGCGCCGACCTCGCCCGCCGGCCGCCCGATCTCGGCGACGCGGTGACCCGGCTCCGGTCGATCGGCGCGGTGCTGACCCTGCCCGAGAACGCCGCCCCCGGCGACGACGCCGCCGCCCGGCAGCGTCTCGACGACGTCTACCGGCGCCCCGCCTTCGCCCGGCTCGACCAGCCCCACAACCCCTCGTTCCTGTCCCAGCTCTTCGACGGGCTGCGCCGGCTCGCCGGCGGCGTGGGCGGCGCGCTCGGTCCGGTGGGCTCGGTGGTCGCCGGCGCCGCGGTGCTGCTGGTGGCGGTGGTGCTGGGGCTCCGCCTGGTCCGGGGGGCCGCCGGCCGGCGGCTGCGCCGGGTGCCCGAGGAGCGCCGCGAGGCGGGCGCGGATCCCGAGGCGGAGTGGTCCGCCGCGCTCGCCGCGGCGGCGGCCGGCGACCACCGCGAGGCGGTGCGCCGGGCCTTTCGCAGCGCCCTGCTCAGCGTCGCGCTGCGGGGACGGCTGCCCCTCGACCCCTCCTGGACCACCCGGGAGCTGCTCGCCCGCGCCGCCGGCGACGCCGACCTGGTGGGCGCGCTGGCCCCCGCCGCCGCCGCCTTCGACCGCGCCTGGTACTCCGGCGACGCGGTGGGCGAGGCCGACTGGCTGGTCGCCCGCGACCGCTGCGCCGCGGTGCGCCGGCTCGCCGGGGCGCGGCGGGTGACGGCGTGACCGGCCGCGGCCGGGGCGTGCTCGGGCCGCTGCTCTGGCTGGGCGCCGCCCTCACCGTCATCGTCGCCGTGGCGCTGATCACCCCCGGCGGCGGCGACGACGCCGATCCCTCGTCGCGGAGCGCCGGACGCGCCGGAACCCTCGCCCTGTACTCCTGGCTGGGCGACGGCGGGCTCGGGCTCTCGGTGCACCGGGTCAGCGGCGAGTTCGACCTCACCGGCACCGACGTGCTCGTGGTCGCCCAACCCACCGCCGCCTTCACCGGCGCCGAGCTCGACACCCTCGACGGCTTCGTGCGCAGCGGCGGCGAGCTCATCGCCGCCGTCGACGACCTCGCCCTCGCCCAGCCGCTGCTCGATCGCCTCCACGTGGTGGCCGCCCGGGTGGTCGCCGCCGGCGACGCCGTCCCGGTGCAGCCGATCGACCCCGGAGGACGCATCCGCCGCGTCCCCGTCGCCGAGGGCATCGGCTTCGACACCCCGGCGCCCACCGTCCCCCTGCTCGAGCGCGGCGGGCGGGTGGTGCTGGTGGGCAGCAGCCTCGGCTCGGGGAGAGCGTACGTGCTCGGCAGCCCCCTCCCGCTCAGCAACGCCGGCCTCGAGCCGCGGCGGGGCGACGCCGACCGGATGGTGCTCGCCCTGCTCGAGCGCTCGCGGGGCGGGCGGGTGGCCTTCGACGAGGTCCACCACGGCGAGGGCGCCGCCGGCGGGGCGGGGGCGGTGCTCTCCGGGCCGGTGGGGGCGGCGGGGCTGCTCGCCGCCCTGGTGGTGCTCGTCCACCTCGCGGTGACCGGCCGGCGGCTGGGCCGCCCGGTGCCCGCCGGTGACGCCGCCCGGGTGCCGAGCGCCCACGAGTTCGTCACCGCGATGGCCGGGCTCTACGGGCGCTCCGGCCGGCTCGGCGGGGTGGCCGAGCGCTACGCCACCGAGCTCAAGGAGCGGGTGGGCGCCGCCGCCGGGATCGAGCCGGCGCTCGACGACGCGGCCTTCGTCGACCGCCTCCGGGGGTACGGTGACGCCCGCGCCGGGGCCGTCGCCGCCGCGCTGGCGCGGGCCCGGAGCCTGGCCGCCGCCCGACCCGGGGACGCCGCACTGCTCGCGCTGGCCCGGGAGGTCGACGACTGCGAGCGCGGCTGGGCGCCGGTGGCGAGCGCCACAATGCCGCCGTGACCCGCGCCTCCGAGCTCCGCGCCGCCCTGCACGACAGCCTCGGCCGGGTGATCGTGGGCCAGACGCAGGTGCTCGACGGGCTGCTGCTCGGCCTGCTCACCGGCGGCCACATCCTCCTCGAGGGGGTGCCGGGCACCGCCAAGACGCTGATGGCGCGGGCCCTCGCCGAGGCCACCGACGCGCGCTTCCGCCGGGTGCAGTTCACCCCCGACCTGCTCCCCTCCGACATCGTCGGCACCAGCGTGTACCGGGCCGACCGGGGCACCTTCGAGTTCCGCGAGGGCCCGATCTTCACCGACACCCTGCTCGCCGACGAGATCAACCGCGCGCCCGCCAAGACCCAGGCGGCGCTGCTCGAGGCGATGGAGGAGCGGCAGGTCACCGCCGACGGCACCCGCATGCCCCTGGGCGACCGCTTCCTGGTGATCGCCACCCAGAACCCGGTCGAGTTCGAGGGCACCTATCCGCTCCCGGAGGCGCAGCTCGACCGCTTCTTCCTCAAGCTGGAGGTGCTCATCCCCGGCGTCGAGGCCGAGGCCGAGCTGCTCCGCCGGGTCGACGCCGGCTTCAGCCCCCTCGACCTGGGCGCCGCCGGCCTCCGCGCCGTGGTGACCGCCGAGGCGCTGGGCGCCGCCCGCGCCGACGCCGCCGCCGTTCGTGTCAACGATGTCATCATCTCGTACATCACCCAGCTGTGCGCGGCGACCCGGAGCTCGCCCGACCTGCTGCTGGGGAGCAGCCCTCGCGGCGCCATCGCCCTGCTCCAGGGCGGCAAGGCGCTGGCGGCGATCAGCGGCCGCGACTACGTCGTCCCCGAGGACGTCAAGGACCTCTGCGTGCCGGTGCTGCGCCACCGCCTGATCCGCCGTCCCGAGGCCGAGCTCGCCGGGGTCACCGAGGTGGCCGCGGTGGAGCGGGCGGTGGCCAGGGTGCCGGTGCCGCGATGACCGCGCGGGGGGTGGCGCTGCTGCTCGCCCCGCTGCCGCTGCTGGCGGTCTCGGCGGCGGTGGCGCCGCTGCGCTGGGTGGCGCTGGCGCTGCTCGCGGCCGCCGCCGTCGCGGTCGCGCTCGACGGCCGGCGGGCGCCGTCGCGAGCCCGGCTGCGAGCGGTGCGCGAGCTCGACGAGCCGCTCTCGGTGGGGCGGCCCAACCCCGTCCGGCTGCGCATCGAGGTCGAGGGCGGCGGCCGCCACCGCGCCGCGGTGCGCGACGAGCACCCGCCCGACATGCGCGCCTCGGTGGAGGTGAGCCGGCTCTGGATCCCCGGCGACGCCGGCTACTCGCTCACCCCGCCGGTGCGCGGCCGGCGCGACTTCGGCCGCACCGTGGTGCGGGTCGAGGGGCCCTGGGGGCTGGGCTGGCGCCAGTCGGCGCTGGGCGAGCCCGCGCCGGTGCGGATCGACCCCGACCTCAGCGCGGTCCGCAGCTACGAGGCGCTGGCGCGGCGCGGCCAGCTCGCCGAGATGGGGGTGCGCAGCCTCCGCCGGCCCGGCGAGGGCACCGAGTTCGAGCGGGTGCGCGACGCCGTTCCCGACGATCCGCTGCGCACCGTCAACTGGCGCGCGACCGCCCGCAGCGGCCGGCTGATGGTCACCGAGCTGATCCCCGAGCGCGCCCAGCCGGTGATCGTGTGCCTCGACCACGGCCGGCTGATGGGCGTCGGCGCCGGTGAGCTCACCAAGCTCGACCTCGCCATCAACGCCGCCCTGCTGCTGGTGCACGTGGCCCTGCGCACCGGCGACCGCGCCGGCCTGCTCGCCTTCGACGACCGGGTCACGGTGGCGCTCGCCCCGCGGGCCGGCCGCGGCCAGCTGCGGGCGGTGCTCGACGCGGTCCAGCCGCTGCGCGCCGGGCTCATCGAGGCCGACTATGACGAGGCCCTGGGCTACCTCAGCCGCTGGCAGCGGCGGCGGGCGCTGCTGGCGATCTTCACCGACGTCCTCGACCCCGACCAGGGCGCGGCGCTGCTCCGCCAGTGCGCCCGGCTGCGCCGCCACCACCTGCCGCTGGTGATCACCGTGCGCGACCCCGCCCTCGACGACGCCGCCCGGATGCGTCCCCGGCAGGCCGAGGACGCCTATGCGCGCGCCGTCGCCGGCGGGCTGCTCGCCGATCGCGAGGCCTCGCTGCAGATCCTCCGCCGCAGCGGCGTCGACACCCTCGACGCCGACGCCCGCACCCTGAGCCCCCGGCTGGTCAACCGCTACCTGGAGCTGAAGCGCCGGGCGCGGCTGTAGCGGCTCAGACGACCGGGGTCACCACGAAGGTGTTGACCGCCTTGTCGTGGAGCGTCTGCCTGCGCTCGTCCCAGAGCATCCAGAGCACGTCGAGGAAGCCGCCGAAGGGCACGAAGCTGATCGCGACCATCACCGCCCACCGGCCGAAGGCGAGCGGCAGGCCGATGTTGGCGCCGTTGTCGGCACGGGCGACGCGCAGGTGCAGCGCCCGCATCCCGTAGGTGCCGCCCTGGGCCGGCAGCACGATCTGGTACACGCACGCCGCGAGGAAGGTGAGGATGAGGCCGATGACACCGATCGCCACCCCGGCGTTGTTGCTCGGACTCCCCTCCGACCCGGCGGAGACGCCGAGGACGATGAAGAAGACGATGCTGAGGACGACGAAGATGATCCCGTCGATGATCGCCGCGCCGGCCCGTTGCAGGAAGGTCGCGTAGGCGACCCCGGGAGCCGGGCCGATCGCCCGGACGGGGTACCCGGGATAGCCGGCGCCGGGGTATCCGGGCGGCGGCGCGTGCATGCCGTATCCCGGCGGCGGCGCAGCGTAGCCGTGCGGCGCCTGCGCCGGCGGATACCCGTACCCAGGGGGCGGATACCCGGGGGGTGGCGGCGGCGGCGGCGCGGGCTGCCACTGCTGCCCGTTCCAGACCCAGCGGCCGTCGGGGGAGAGGGTGCCGGGCGGGTTCGGCGGCGGCGCGCTCGCGGCGACCGGCTCCTCGGGGGGCGTGTCGGAGGTGGTCACTGCGTCACCGGCCGGACCACGTAGGTGCCGGCGAGCTTGTCGTGCCAGCCCTGCTTGCGCGGGTCGAACCCCGCCCAGATCAGGCCGAGGCCGAGGGGGATGGCGGAGATGACGTAGCCGACGTAGCGGATCAGCGCCTTGCTGACGTCGATCGGCGCCCCGTTGTCGGCGCGGACGATGCGCATGCCCAGAGCCATCTGCCCTGGGGTGGCGCTGCGGGCGCTCCAGAAGCCCACGATGTAGGCGATGCCGCAGAGGAGGGCGATCGCCTGCGCTCCAGCGTTGACCTGCTGCAGCCCGGTGTCCGGATTGGTCTTGACGAAGCCCCCCATGAGCAGGGAGATCACGAACACCACCACGAAGATGATCGCGCCGTCGATGAGGTAGGCGAGGAGGCGGATCCAGAAGCCGGCGTAGGCGAGGCCGGGGGCGGGCCCGATGACCGGTCCGTAGCCGGCGGCGGGGTATCCGTCGGCGGTCCCCGCGGGCCCGGCCGGCTGCCACCGGGCCCCGTCCCAGACCCAGCGTCCGTCGGGTGAGACGGTGCCCACCGCGCTCGGCGCCGCCGCCTGCGGCTCGCCCGCCGGTGCGGGGATCGGCTCGTCCGGCGGGGTCCCCATCGTGGTCACGGCCCGACCTCCTCGAGTCGCCGCGATGCGGCGATCGTCCAGCAGTGTACCGGCCGTGCCCGAACGGCGCACGCCCGTTCGCGTCCTCCGGTTCCGGCTTCCGGCTGCGCCGGTCTGGTCAGCTCCGGGCCGCGTCCCCGGCGGGATGGGCGAGCTCGTTCTGCTGGTCGGGCAGGGCCTCGAGCGCGGCGATCACCGCCCGGGTGATCTGGGTCGGCGTCGACGCCCCGGCGGTGACCCCGACCCGTCGGACGCCGCGGAACCAGGCGGGGTCGAGGTCGGCGGCGGTGTCGACGAGGATCGCCCGGCGGCCGGCCCGCTCCTCGACCACCTGGACCAGCCGGCGGCTGTTGCTGCTCCGCCGGCTGCCCACCACAACCACGCAGTCGAGGTCGGCGGCGGCGCGCACCGCGGCCTCCTGGCGCTCCTGGGTGGCGAGGCAGATCTCGTTGTGCACCTCGATCTCGGGGAAGCGCTCGACCAGGCGGTCGATGATCGCCCGGGTGTCCCACATCGACAGGGTGGTCTGGCAGGTGACCGCCAGCCGGGTGCCCTCGGGGACGTCGAGGTCGTCGACCTCCTCGATGCGCTCCACCAGCCGGATGCGCTCGGGGTCGATGCCGACCACGCCCTCCGGCTCCGGGTGGCCGCGCTTGCCGATGTAGACGATCTCGCGGCCATCGCCGAGCAGGCGGCGGACCAGGTCGTGGGTGCGGGTGACGTCGCTGCAGGTGGCGTCGACGACGTTCAGCCCGCGCGCCCGCGCCGTCTCGACCACCGCCGGCGAGACCCCGTGGGCGGTGAAGATCACCGTCCCCGACTCGATCTGCTCGAGGCCGGCGACCCGGTCGTCGGAGTCGACCAGGCGGACGCCGTGCTCCTCGAGCTCGCGGGTGACGTGCTCGTTGTGGACCAGGTAGCCGAGCATCGAGACCGGTTCGCCGCCGCTCTGGCCGCCCACCCTCTTGGCCATGCGGATCGCCTCGACGACGCCGTGGCAATACCCGCGCGGGGTGATGCGGACCACCTCCATGCGGCCAGTGTACGCGGCGCCGTCGAGTGCGATCAGCCGTCGAGGCGCAGCCGCGGGGCCGGCGAGCGCGTCCGGCCGGCGAGCAGGAGCCAGGAGTACAGGAGCAGCGCGGTGGTGGCGCCGATCGCGTACTTGACGCCGATCGGCAGGTCGCTGGGGGAGACGAAGCCCTCCAGCAGGCCGGCGATCACCAGCAGCGAGGCCGCCCCGACGGCGAGCGCCACGGCGTTCAGCGCCACCGCCGCGAGCGCGTCGGTGCGGCGCAGCAGCCCGGGCCGGAGGATGGCGTCGCCGAGCATCAGGCCGGTGGCGCCGGCGAGCACGATGACGCTGAGCTCGATCACCCCGTGGGGGACGATCAGCGCCCAGAAGCGCTCGTCGAAGCCGTCCCGGTGCACCGCGGCGCCGAGGGTGCCGAGCATCCAGCCGTTGACGAGCAGCGAGAGCGCGGTGGGGACGCCGAGCAGCAGGCCGCCGGCGAAGGCGAGCAGGACGACCCGGATGTTGTTCTGGATGATGAAGGTGGCGGCGACCGGGGCGTTGCCGACGCCGTGGGCCTCGCCGCGGGCCATCCGGTCGAAGAGCGAGTCGGGGATGAGGGTGGCGGCGATGTCGGGACGCAGCCGCACCGCGAGCCAGCCGGCGAGCACCCCGACCAGGCTGAGGGCGAGGCTGGCGGCGACGTACCGGCCCGCCTGCCGGACGGCGCGGGGCAAACCGGTGGCGTAGAAGGCGGGCAGCGCCGAGGGGCGCAGCGGCTGGCCCCGGTAGAGGAGCGGGTGGGCGCGGCCGCAGAGGCCGTTGAGGTACTCCGTGACCGGCTGATCGGGGAAGTCGCGGCGGGCGATGGCGAGGTCGCTGGCGGCGTGCCGGTAGAGCACCCCGAAGCGCTGCAGGGCGTCGGCGGGCACCGAGCGCAGCGCCCCCCGGCGGGCCTGGGCGAGGTGGCGCTCGAGCTCGGCCCAGCCCGCCTGGCGGCGGGCGGCGAACTGCTCGGAGGTCACACCGGCATCCCCGGTGCCGGCGGGGAGGGGGCCATCCGCGGGAGCAGCTGCAGGTAGAGGCGCTCGAGCAGCAGCTCCGGCGGCCACTGCCGCTCCGGCGCCGCCGGGCCGAGCCCGAGGCGTTCGCAGAGCCGCTCGGCCATCACCGCGGCGAGCCGGGTGCGCTGCTCCGGATGCATCCCCTGGCGGGCGAGGAAGGTGCGCAGCGCGGTCCACTCGGCGCCGCCGAGGCGGTCGACCCCGTCGATCACCGGTCCGGCGTCGGGGGTGCGCAGCATCGGCGGCGGCAGCACCGGGGCGGCATGAGCGGTGGCGCGGCGCTCGCGGACCACCACGGTGCCGGCGGCGAGGTCGCCGAGGCGGCGGGAGCGGCGGTCGAGGAACATCACCACCAGGCCGATCCCGAGGGCGACGTCGACGAGGCGCACGATGTTGCGCACCAGCGCCTCGCGCAGCCCCGGGGCGCCGCCGTCGATGCGGATGACGCGGAGGCCGAGGGCGCGCTTTCCCGGGGTGCGACCGGCGGTGAGGGTCTCGGCGAGGGTGAAGTAGCCGACCGCGACCAGCATCGGGATGAGCAGGAAGAGGGCCAGGGCGAGGGTGCCCACCACGCCGTCGGGGGAGACCGCCACCGCCACCACCAGGGCGGCGAAGACCACCGCGCCGAGGATCAGGGTGTCGAGGGCGAAGGCGAGGAAGCGGCTGCCGATCCCGGCGGCGTCGTAGCCGATGCCGACGTTGTCGGCGGTGCGGATCTCGTGGAGGTCGGGCAGCACGCCGCCAGCGTACCCCCGGTCCTACTCGACGATGGCGACCGTCTGCCCCTCCTGGACCACGTCGCCCTCCTTGACCAGGATCTCGCGGATCGTGCCGGTCACCGGCGTCGTGATCGGGATCTCCATCTTCATCGACTCGAGGATCATCAGCGTGTCGTCCTCCTCGACCTGCTGGCCGACCTCGGTGACGATCTTCCACAGGTTGCCGACCAGCTCCGCCTTGACCTCGGTCATCGGGCTCCTCCGGGTGAGAAAGACGCCATGGTAGGCATTGCCACCTACCTCCCCGTGAACCGGGGCGGGCGCTTCTCCAGAAAGGCCCGGGTGCCCTCGGCGGCGTCCTCGCTGAGGGTGAGCACGGTCAGCTGCGAGTGGAGGACGTTGAGGGCGCTCTCGAAGTCGAGGTCGGCGATGGCGAAGTACGCGTCGCGTCCCAGGCGCATCAGCAGCGGGCTCTTCTCGGTGAGGCCGCGGGCCAGCTCCCGGGCCACCCCGCGGACCTCCGCAGCGGGGACGACGCGGTTGACCAGCCCCCAGCTCAGCGCGGTCTGGGCGTCGATGCGCTCGCCGGTCATGTAGAGCTCCATGGCGCGCTTGGGCGGGAGGTTCCTGCCGATGATGGCCATGATCATCATCGGCCAGAGACCGACGTTGATCTCCGGGGTGCCGAAGGTGGCGGTGTCGGCGGCCACCAGCATGTCGCAGCTCAGCGCCAGCCCGAAGCCCCCGGCGAGCGCGTGCCCGTTGATGCAGCCGATCACCGGTTTGCCCATCCGGGTGACGAGGGTGAAGACCTCGACGAACCGGCGCCGCTCCTCGTGGAGCTCGATCGGCCCGGCGCCGGCGGCGATGCCCCCGAGGTCGGCCCCCGCGCAGAAGGCCTTGTCGCCGGCGCCGGTGAGGATCACCACCCGCACCTCGGGGTCGTCCCGCGCCGCGCCGAGCGCGGTGAGCAGCTCGCCGAGCAGGGTGGTGTTCATCGCGTTGCGGCGCTCGGGACGGTTGAGGGTGACGGTGGCGACGCCGTCGAGGGTCTCGTAGAGGACGGTGCTCAGCTCCACGGTCGGATCTCCCGGTGCGTCGCTCAACCCGCCGGCACCGGCCGCGGCACCGGGCCGATGACCTCGAGCAGGGCGGTGGTGTACTCGCCGGCGCGGAACGGCGCCGAGGTGAGGACGTGGCGGTGGAGGGCGAGGTTGGTCCTGACCCCCTCGACCCCGAAGCCGTCGACGGCGCCGAGGGCGAGGTCGATCGCGGCCTCCCGGGTGGGGGCGTGGACGATCAGCTTGGCGAGCAGAGGGTCGTAGAGATGGCTGACCACGCTGCCCTCGACCACCCCGCTGTCGACCCGGATGCCGGGGCCGGAGGGCTCGCGCCAGGCGGTGATCGTCCCCGGGCTGGGGAGCATGCGATACGGGTCCTCGGCGTAGATCCGCATCTCGATGGCGTGGCCGTCGAAGGGCACCTGCTCCTGGGTGAGGCCCAGCGGCTCGCCGGCGGCGATGCGCAGCTGCAGCCGCACGATGTCGACGCCGGTGCGCATCTCGGTGACCGGGTGCTCGACCTGGAGGCGGGTGTTCATCTCCAGGAAGTGGAAGTCGCCGGCGGCGTCGACGAGGAACTCGACGGTGCCGGCGTTGCGGTAGCCGATCGCCGCCGCCGCCCGCAGCGCCGCCCCGGCCATGCGTTCGCGCAGCCCGGAGTCGAGGGCGCACGACGGGCTCTCCTCGATCACCTTCTGGTGGCGCCGCTGCACGCTGCACTCGCGCTCGCCGAGGTGGACGGTGCTGCCGTGGGCGTCGGCGAGCACCTGCATCTCGACGTGGCGGGGACCGTCGACGAAGCGCTCGAGGAAGACGCCGCCGTCGCCGAACGCCGCGGTGGCGCGCTGGCGCGCGGTGGCGACCGCGCTCTCGAGCGCCGCGGGGTCGTCGACCCGCTGCATCCCGATGCCGCCGCCCCCGGCCCGGGCCTTGACCATGAGCGGGAAGCCGACCGCGGCGGCGGCGGCGGCGGCGTCCTCGTCGGGGCCGAGGGCGCCGTCGGTGCCCGGCACCACCGGCACCCCGGCGGCGCGCATCGCGGCGCGGGCGGCGACCTTGTCGCCCATCGCCGCGATCACCTCCGCGGGAGGACCCACCCAGGTGAGCCCGGCGGCGGCGACGGCGGCGGCGAAGCCGGCGTTCTCGGAGAGGAACCCGTAGCCGGGGTGGACGGCGTCGGCGCCGCTCCGCCGCGCCGCCTCGAGCAGCGCCGCCACGTCCAGGTACGACTGCGGGGCCGGTCCGGGGCCGATCGGCACCGCCTGGTCGGCCTCGCCGACGAACGGGGCGGCGGCATCCACCTCGGAGTGGACGGCGACGGCCTCGAGGCCCTCGTCGTGGCAGGCGCGGATCACCCGGCGGGCGATCTCGCCGCGGTTGGCGACGAGCACGCGGCGGAGCGCCACGGGTCCTCCCTCCTGCCCGGCGGCGGCCTCCTCGCACCGCGCTGCGCCGGCGGCTCACTCTTATCACGGCGGCGCGCCGAGCCGCCTCTCGCCCGCGGAGCAGGCGCGGCCGCTCCGCTGCTCCGTCCGGGCCCCGGGGCATCACCGCCACGCCTGCGCCGACAATGGCGGGCGGAGGACGGGACCGACCATCCGAGGAGGCTGGCGATGTCGAACCCGGTGTTCGAGGCGGTCCGGACCATGCTCGCGGTCCGGGAGTACCAGGACCGGGAGGTGCCCGAGGAGATCCTCGGCCGCTGCGTCGAGGCGGCCCGCCTCACCGCGAGCTCGATGAACCGCCAGCCCTGGCACTTCATCCTGGTGCGCCGGCCGGAGACGCTGAACGAGCTCGGCGCCCTCGCCCCCACCGGTCGCTACATCGCCTCCGCCGCGGCCGCGGTGGCGGTCGTGGTCGAGCGCGAGAGCCGCTTCGCCGTCTCCGACGCCAGCCGCGCGATCCAGTCGATGACCCTCACCGCGTGGGCCGACGGGGTCGGCTCCAACTGGGTCGGGTTCGGCGGTCTCGACAGCGTCGCCCCGCTGCTGGGCGTGCCCGAGACCCACGAGGTGCTGGCGATCATCCCCCTCGGCTACCCGAGGAACCCGGTCGGCAGGGGGGTGAAGAACCGCCGCCCGCCCGCCGAGGTGGTCTCCGCGGAGCGCTTCGGGACGCCGCTGCTCTAGGCGGCGGTCAGACCGCGACCCGAAGCGCGTCGGGAACGGCGCGGAACCGCACCTCGGTGCGCCGGCCGAGATAGTCGCCGTCGAGCTGGAAGTCGACGGGCTCGGTCGCGCTCAGCGCGAACTCGGCCTGGTCGTGCAGCGACACCGACCAGCGCCGGTCGGCGACCCGGTCCGACCGGGCCAGGAGCCGGAGGACGCTGCGGAACACGGGCACCGGCCCGAACACGGTCATGCCGAACACGTCGAGGCCGCTGTCGAAGCCGGCCCGCGGGGTGGGCGTGATCGCGCGCTCGCCGATGTACGTCCACGGCGAGGTGTTGGTCACGATCGCCAGGAACACCGGAGGAGGCGCGCTGCCGTCGCCCGGGTGCAGCCGGATCGAGGCGCCGCGCCGGTCGGCGCCGGTCGCGTAGTGGCGGAGCGCCGAGCGCACGTAGAGCGAGACCGTCGCCCGGCTGCCCCGGGCCCGCCGGCCCTCGACGATGCGCACCACGGTGGCGTCGAATCCCATCCCGGCGCAGAACGTGAAGTACCGGCCGTCGGCGACGCCCATCGACACCGAGCGCGCCCGGCCGGCCTGCAGCGCGCCGAGCATGGTCTCCGACGCCGCGACCGGATGGCCGGGCAGGCCCAGCGCCCGGGCGAACACGTTCGCCGAGCCGCACGGCACCACCGCGAGGCGCGGCAGCGCGGGGTCGGGCCCGTCGGCGAGCAGGCCGTTGACCACCTCGTTCACGGTGCCGTCGCCGCCGAAGGCGATCACCACGTCGAAGGCCCGGTCGGCCGCGGTGCGGGCCAGGTCGACGGCGTGCCCCCGGTGCTCGGTGGACACCTCGGTGAGCTCGAGCTGCCCGGACAGCCGGTCGACCAGCGTGTCCCGAGCCCGCCGGGTGGCGGCCGTCGCGTTCGGATTGACGACCAGCAGGGCCCGCATGGCGGCCGACGGTAGCGTGTGACAGCCTCGACGCGGGTGCGCGGGGGCGGCATGCCGGGGGGCCGCGGCTGCGACCCCCCGGCGGCCGCGTCAGCCCGCGGAGGCGAGCACCGGGGACACGCCGGTGCGCTCGGGCTCGCCGTCGGGCTCGCGCTCGCCGGCGGCATCGCGGCGGTCGAGCAGATGCATGATCTCGGCGACGATCTCGGTGGTCACCTTGCGGAGGCCGTCGGAGCCGTCGTACTCGCGGGTGCGCAGCCTGCCCTCGACGTAGATGCGGCGGCCCTTCGCGCAGTAGGCGGCGCAGACCTCGGCGAGGCGGCCGAAGCTGATCACGGTGTGGTACTCGGCGGTCTCCTGGCGGGTGCCCTCGGCGTCGCGCCACACCGTGTTGGTGGCGAGGCGCATGCGGGTCATCGGCGAGCGGGCGGCGATGCTCTCGGCGTCGCGGGTGAGATGGCCGATGAGGATGACTCGGTTGACCATGACGGTTCTCCGTGGCGGGGAGCGACGCTCCCCTGGGTGAGGTCGAGCGACGGGTCCTCGGGGAGGCCGTCGCGGCGGATCTCGAAGTGGAGGTGCGGCCCGGTCGAGTTGCCGGTGGAGCCGACCGCGCCGACGACCTCGCCGGCCGAGACCTCGTCGCCGTCGGCGACCGCCACGGCGCTGAGGTGGCCGTAGAGGCTGCTGAGGCCGTCGCCGTGGTCGAGCACCACGTGGAGGCCGTAGCCGCCCGCCGCCACCACCACCCGGGCCACGCCGGCGAGGGTGGCGCGCACCGGGGTGCCGGCCGGCGCGGCGAGGTCGACGCCGCTGTGGAAGTGGCCGGCGGCGCAGCCGGGGCCGGCCGGCTCGATGGCGAGGGCGGTGCAGCCGTAGGGCTGGCTCACCACCGCGCCGGGGACGGGGTCGACGAAGCCGCCCTGGGGCACGCCGCGCAGCGCGGCGCCCGCCCCGGCGACCCCCAGGCCGGCGCCGCCGAGCAGCGCGGCGGCGGCGATGGCGAGGAGCAGGGCGCGGATCACCCGCTGCGCCTGGTGGTGTGACCGTGATGCACGGCGCGGTGCACCGAGCGCTCGAGGCGGTGGCCGATGGTCTCCGCCTTGGTCTCGAGGTGGGCGGCGACGTTGAGCGCGCCCGGCACCTTGAGCATCAGGAAGAGGGTCGCCAGCGCATAGAGGCTCTGCACCAGGCCACCGCCGGCGTCGACGGCGACCACCTCGGCGACGCGGAGCACGATCAGCTGCACCGGCTGCATCGCCACCGTGACCGTGAACAGCCGCATCCAGCCGCGGGCGTGCCCACGGGTGTCGGGCAGCACGGTGCAGATCGCCGCCAGCGGTGCCACCACGATGAGCACGCAGAGCAGCGCGTGGCGCACCACGTAGGCGAGCACGAGGATGACCAGCGCGACCACCACGGCGACGGCGAACACCGCGTGGAAGAGGTCCTGCCCCACCGACATGTGCGCCACCGCGGGCGCGCCGATCACCGGCGACCAGGGCAGGCCGTCGATCTGCAGCTCGTCACCGAGCGAGAGCGCCACCGCGCAGAGCGCGTTGTCGAGGTCGAGGGCCATCGCCAGCAGCGGCAGCGAGAAGTGCACCAGCACGATGGCGAGCAGCAGCCGCGGCAGCATCACCTTGAGCGAGTAGCGGGCGCGGTAACCGGTGCGCTCGAAGATGCCGCGCAGCGACGCGATCAGCAGCACCGCGGTGAGCAGCAGGTCGCAGGCCACCGCCAGTCCGAGGTTGAGACGGCGCAGGCCGGGGTTGTCGGTGAGCGCCCGCGGCGCCGCGGCGGTGGTGTCGACGGTGCGGAACAGATAGCGCCGCAGCACCGCCTCGATGTCGACCCGGGCGCCGTCGACGAAGTGACCGAGGGCGCCGCTGAGGAGGTGGACGAAACCCCCCAGCGGGTCCATGAGGCTGGGGAGCAGCGCCACCGTGGTGGTGGGCACCGGGGCGGCCCCGCCCGGTCAGTGGGCGCCGCCGGGGATGGTGGAGATCAGCGCGTGGGTCAGCGTCCCCGCCACCTCGACACCGATGGTGCCGAACACGATGCGACCGATCCAGCGCTTCGCCTCCATGACGCTGCGCGGCTCGACCGCGATGATCTTGTAGGCGAAGGCCAGCAGGAAGGCGAGGGCGCCCACCGAGCCGATCAGACCCTGGGCGAGGACGATCCAGTTGTCGATGAGCTGCTTGAGCTGCTCCACGGGAGGCGCCTCCTGACACACGGTCGGTGCTGGCCGCCCCTCCAGGCCGCCGGCGGGTGACGCCGGCCGCGCGGAGCCTACACAAACATGTGTGTGATGGTCAAGGAGGGGGCGGCACGCCCTGCCGAGGTGTGGCGGGTCGTCACGGACGTGTTGCCCCGGCCCCCCGGCCCAGCCCCCAGACTGGAGAGCGATGCCCGGCGGAGACTCGAGATGAGCGGCCTCACCCACCTGAACGGCACGCTCGCGATGCTGCTGATCTGTGCGGTGCTCTTCGCCGAGGAGTCGGGGGTGCCGCTGCCGCTGCTCCCCGGCGACCTGCTGCTCGTCGCCGGCGGGGTGATGGCCGCCACCGGCCACCTCAGCCTCCCCCTGTTCGTCGCCGCCACCACCCTGGCGATGGCCGCCGGCGGGATGATCGGGCACGCCTGGTCCGGCGCCGTCGGCCGCCCCGCCCTGGGGCGCCTCGCCGCCCGGATGGGCCAGCGCGAGCGCTTCGACCGCATCCTCGGCCGGCTCGAGGTGAGCGGCTGGGTCGGGGTCATGGTCTGCCGGCTGCTGCCGGGGATGCGGGTCTACACCAACCTGGCCGCGGGCATCGCCGCGGTGCAACGGCGCACCTTTGCGACCGGGCTGGTCGCCTCGGTGCTCGCCTGGACGGTCGGGTTCAGCCTGCTCGGCTTCGTCGTCGGCCGTCCCGCCGAGCGCGCCATCCACCGGATGCAGGGGGCGGTGCCCTCGATCCTGCTCGCCTCGGCGCTCGCGATGGTGATCGTCACCGCGCTCCTCCACCTGCCCGGCCGGCGCCTCCCGGCCCGGCCGCGCGGACGCCTGCGGGTCGCCTGTGCCGGGCTGGTCGACCTCGCCGTCGCCTCCGGGGTGGTCGCCCTTGTGCTGGAGGCGATCGAGCAGCTGCCCCGCCAGAACGCGCCCGCCGGCATGCTCCGCCAGTGCGCCATCGGCGGCGCCGTGATCCTCGTGTACGTGGCGGTGGCGCGCCGCGCCGCCGGGGCCACCGCGGGCGAGGGCCTGCTCGGGATCAGCTACCGGCGCAGGTGACCCGATGGCGTGAGGCGACCGTGGCCCGGGTCGCGGCCCTCACCGCCGATGCGGCCGCGGGTGGCGCCGAGCTGGTGGTCTTCCCCGAGGTGTTCGTCCCCGGGTATCCCGACCGGGTGTGGCGCACCACCCCCTGGAACGGAGACCACCCGGCTGACCACCCTGCTCGCCGAGCAGGCGGTGACCGTGCCCGGCCCCGCCCTCGACGCGCTCGCCGCCGTGGCCGCCCGCCACCGCGTCCACCTGTCCGTCGGGGTCGACGAGCGCGAGGCCCACGGGGCCACCCTCTACAACACGCGTTCGAGGCGAGGATGACGATGTCCACGGCGCTGGTCGGGGTGCCCGCCAGCTGGATGCAAGCCTCGAGTGGAGAGCGCCACAAACGCCTCGGGAGCCGGGGCGTCGGGTGCATCTGCTGAACTTCCCTCCTCAGGCCGGCGGGGTGACGCGCCATGCCGCCCCGCCGGGTCGTCGCACGTCCCACAGCCCAAGTCCCCCGCAGGTGCGGCTTGCCAGTCACACGACACGTCACTAAAGTGGCGGGCACTGACCGTCGTCGGCGCGGTCGGAGAGAGGGGAGACCCCCGGGCTCCCGAGGGAAGCTGCATGCTCAGGATGGTGTTACCCATCGGCGCCGCGGGGCTGGCCGCGGCCGCGCTCGCGGTCGGGGGACCGATCACCGTCCATGCCGCGGGCTCGGGCGGCCCCTGCGGCGGTGCGGGCACCGGCAACCCCGTTCAGCACACCGGCAACGGACACCACTCCTTCACCGGCAGCCACAACAACTGTGTGAACTTCGCCGGGCCCGGCGACACCGCGTATCTCACCGACAGCGACCTCAACCTGATCAACATGAACGGCAGCAACGATGTGGTTCGCAACTTCATCAACAGCAGCCGCAACACCGTCAGCTTCGCTGCCGGCGCCAACTTCGACACCCTGAGCGCGAGCAGTGCCAGCGGCAACACGGTGAACTTCGCCGGGTCCGGCGACACCGCGTATCTCACCGACAGCGACCTCAACCTGATCAACATGAACGGAAACAACGATCTGATTCACAACTTCACAAACAGCAGCGGCAACACCATCAGCTTCGCTGCCGGCGCCAACTCCGACACCCTGAACGCGAGCAATGCCCGCGGCAACACGGTGACCTTCGACGCGGGCGCTGTCAATGACGTCGTCACCCTGATCGGCGCCACCGGCGTCAGCGTCACCTTGAGCGGTGGTGCGAGCAATGACGTCCTCATCTTCACCGCGGGCTGCGCCCCCGGGTCCGACATCCTCATCTTCGGGAACAATGCGGGCTCCGCGGCCGCTCCGATGACCATCTGCTAGGCGCGAGCCCTGGCCGCGGCGCACCGCCGGCGGTGCCTCGAGGACCCGGTGCTCGAGCATCCTTCTCACACGGGACGCACCCGGATCACGTCGAGCGGCTGGGGCGCTCCAGGCCCCCCATGGCCCCTCCGAAGCGCCGCCGCGTCAGACTGAAGCCCGCGGCCGTCTCGTCGCCATCCTGGCTCGCCGCGTCTCAGGACCGCATGCCAGGCGTACCCGCGCGCGGTTGCGTGGTGGCGTCCTGGCAAACCGTGCGCTTCGTCGACGCCCCGGCCGCGGAGGAGGCGCCGGTCTGACCGCGGGTCAGCGGGGGACGGGCCGCCGCTCCCAGCGGAGCACCCCGGCGACCAGCGCGGCGTAGGCCTCCTCGAGCGCATCGGCGAGGTCGGGGTCGGGGAGGTGCCGGGTCTCGGCCTCGGCGCCGCCGGCGGCCCCGAGCGCGCCGGGGGCGGCGCCGCTGACCGTGGCGGCGGCGAGCAGGGCCATCCCCAGCGCCGGCTCGGCGTCGGGCACCGCGGTGACCGGGCGTCTCAGAGCCGAGGCGAGCAGCCGCATCCACAGCCGGCTGCGTGCTCCGCCCCCGCTCACCCGCAGCCGTCGCGGCGGCGAGGCGCCTCCGGCGCAGAGCCGGTCGATCCCCAGCCGCGCCACCAGGGCGGTGCCCTCGAGGACGGCGGCGTGGAGCCGGGGGTCGTCCGCCGCGGGGAGCCCGAAGCCGGAGAAGCGAGGGTCGGCGACCGGGAAGCGCTCCCCGGGTCGGGCCAGCGGGTAGGCGGCGAGGCCGGTGGGCACCCGGCTGCGGTCGTCGAGGGCGGCGAGGTCGGCGCCGGGCTCGAGGGCGCGGAGCACCCCGCCGCCGCTGTTGCCGGCGGCGGAGACCAGCCAGACGTCGCTGCGGAGGCGGTGCAGGTAGGCACCGGGGGGCAGCCGCAGCTCGGGAGCGTCCCCGGCCACCACCGTCCTCCAGGTGATCGTGGTGCCGAGCGAGATCGTCCACCGCGGATCGTCGGGCGGACTGCCCGCGCTGCCCTGCTCGAGGCCCCCGGCGGCGAGCTCGAGGGCGCAGCCGTCGGTGGTGCCGCGCACCAGCCGGGCGCCCAGGGCGGCGCCGGGGACGGTGATCCGGCCCGCCGGGGTGCCCGGCGGCACCGCCTCGGGGAGCAGGCCGGCGCGGCGGAGCCCGTCGGCGCCGGCCGGCCAGCTCTGGGTGACCGGGTCCCAGCCGAGCCGGAGCGCGTTGGTCCAGTCGGTGGCGCCGGGCTCGGCGCCGAGCGCCTCGAGCACCGCGTCGGCGACGGCGAGGACCCGGTGCGCCCGGGGCACCTGGCGATGCCACGCCCGCACCCGTTCGAGGCCGCTGCCGTGGCGGTGGTCGTCGTAGGCGACGGCGTCGGCGGCGATCCCGCCGGCGCCGTCGTGGAGGCACAGGGTGCCGGCGGTGCCGCAGACCGCCACCGCCTCGGGACGCTCGCCGAGCCGGCTGCAGAGACCGTCGAGCACCGTCCGTGCGGTCTCGACCAGGACGCTCTCGTCGAGGCGGTGGCCGCCGCCGGCGCTGCGGCTGCCCGGCGGCAGGGCCCGCTCCTCGCGGCCGAGCACCTGGAGGTGGTCGTCGAGCATCACGGCGCGCACTCCGCCGCTGCCCACGTCGATGCCGACGGTGCCCGACATGCCCCCTATTCTCCGTCCGGCAGTGGTGACGGAACCGCCTCAGCGGTGGCCGTCGCCGTTGTGGGAGACCAGCGGCGGCGAGTAGCTGAGCACTGCGGAGCCGTCGGTGACGGCGCGGATCCGTCCCCGCCGGGCGAGGTCGCGGATGGTTCCGACCACCTGGGGCACCAGCAGGCTGGCGTCGGATGACGTGGGCAGCCGGGGGAGCATGCGGAGGGTGATCTGTGCGGCCATCAGCGGCGGCTGGTTCGCGGGTCCGGTCCGCCACCAGTGGTCGATGATCGCCAGGACGGCGTCCTCGGTCCCGTGTCCGTTGTCCACGTTCCCCCCTCGGCCGGCCGGGCCGTCGCCGGAGCACCCCTCTCCGATGCCGACGGCCAAAGCACGGCGCTGGAGGAACGGTACCGCGTTTGGAAAGTGCACGGCGCAGGTAGTGCCGGGCCGCCCGGAGACCTCAGGCGGCCTGCTGCTCCTCGACGTCGCGCGGCTCGGCGACCTCCCGCCTGATCTGGAACCAGCGCCCGGAGAGGAAGGTGCGGGCGGCGATCGCCGAGCGCTTGCGCTCCTCGTCCCAGAGGCGACGGTAGTGGGTGTAGACCGGGCCCTTGACGGCGCGGTTGGTCAGCGCAAGGGACCTGGGACGGGTGTCGTAGCCCATGCGCGCGATGGCCTCGATCCAGGCCTGGCCGAACTCGAAGGTGGCGAACATTCCCATGACCCGAAGTATCCGGAGGCTCCGGTGCCCCTCCCGGCGCCGTGACCGGGTCGGGAACCGACCGTCATCCCGCTGTGGCACCACTCCAACCGGCCGCGTCAACCGCCCCGACCTCGCTGCTCGGCGTGCTCGAGGATGCCCACGATGTGAGCGCGGATCGCCTCCTCGACCATCCCCAGCAGCCCGCGCTGGGCGTTCGCCGAGGCGGCGGCGTCGGAGTTCGAGGCGGTGCAGCAGCGCGGGCCCGAGCACCGGCCCGCCGGCAGCGGCACCGGGCGCCGGCGACGGAGGCATCGGGAGTGACGCCCCGGGCGGAGCCGGCGGCGCCCCCGGAGCGTTGGGACGGTCCCATGGGGTGATCACCCTGCCCGCCCGGTGGGCGCCGTCGAGGGCGAGGCGGGCGCCGAGCACGCCCACGGCGGCGAGCAGGGCGAGGTCGGCCACCAGGACGAGGCGGAACCAGCGGGGCATCATGACTCCCAGCCTACACAGATATGTGTATGCCGTCAAGCCGTCGCGGGTCCGGCGGCAGCTTCGCGGGGCGGAGGCCGTCGCAGGGTCTTGCTAGCATCCCGCTGGGCCGCCTCCCGGGCGGCAGCCGCCCGGACAGGGAGCTCCCCGTGCTGGTCCAGCGTCACAACGGCCGCGGCGTCGCGGCGGCGGCGACGCGCGCCGTCGTCGTCCTCGGGACCGACGTCGGGCCCGAGCGCGAGGCGGCGCTGCGGGCGCTGCTCCTGCCCGCGGAGGTGACGGTGAGCCGCGCCGGCCTCCCCGCCGACCTCGAGCGGGCCGACGCCGTGATCATCGACGGCGCCCCCGCCGGGCTCACCGCCGCCGGCGCCCGCCGGCTGCTCGACCACGTCGGGCGCGGCGCTGCGCTGCTCGCCCTGGCACCGCCGCCCGAGGCGGTGGCGCAGGGCCCGCTCGGGGAGCTGCTCGGCCTCGCCGCCACCGGCCCGGCGCTGCCCGAGGCCGAGGTGTTCGCGGCGCGCGCCGCCGAGAGCGCCCTGACCCGGCGCCTCGACGCCGAATTCCCGGTCGTCGACGCCTTCCTCCCGCTCGACCCTCGCGGCGGTCGCACCGTGCTCACCGTGAGCGTCGCCCTCCGCCCCCGCCCCGCCCTGGTCGAGACCGCGGCGGGGGCCGGCCGGGTGGTGGTGAGCGGGCTGGGCGGCACCAGCGCGGCGCTGCGCCACCCCCAGCTCGCCACCGCGCTCCGCCGCGCGGTGCTCGGCGCCGCCGGGGTGGAGCGCGACCTCGGCGTCGGCCTGGTCGGCTACGGGCCGCTGGGAGGGATGGGCCACAGCCACGGCCTCGCCGTCGACGCCACCCCGGGGCTGGTCTTGGCCACCGTCTGCGACAGCGTCCCCGCGCGCTGCGCGGCGGCGCGCGCCGACTTCCCGGCGGTGCGCACCGTCGACACCGTCGCCGAGCTCGCCGCCGACCCCAGCGTCGACATCGTGGTCATCGCCACCCCGCCGGCGCTCCACGCAGAGCTCGCCCTGGCGATGCTCCGGGCGGGCAAGCACGTGGTCTGCGAGAAGCCGCTCTGCCTCCGGGTCACCGAAGCCGACCTCCTCATCGAGACCGCGCGGAGCCAGGGCGCGGTGCTCACCGTGAACCAGAACCGCCGCTGGGACCAGGACTTCACCGCGCTGCGCGCCGCCGTCGACGCCGGCGAGGTCGGCGAGGTCTTCAACGTCGAGACCTTCGTCGGCGGCTTCGAGCACCCCTGCCGCGCCTGGCACTCCGACGTCTCCCTCTCCGGGGGAGCGGTGTACGACTGGGGCTCGCACCACCTCGACTGGATCCTCCAGCTGCTGCCGGGGATGCCCGAGACGGTCGCGACCACCGGCCACAAGCGGGTCTGGCACGACGTCACCAATCTCGACCAGGTGCGGGTCCGCCTCGGCTGGGCCGACGGCCGTGAGGCCCAGTTCCTCCAGTCCGACATCGCCGCCGTCCGGCCGCCGAAGTTCTACGTGCAGGGGACCGCGGGGACGATCGCGGGCTGGTACCGGCCGCTGACCAGCGAGCGGATCGAGATCGGCCGCGGCTACGTCAGCGAGACCTCCCACCACGCCGAGGCGCCGGTGGAGCTGGTGCTGCGCCGCTACCGCAGCGGGATGGGCACCACCGAGACCCGCATCCCACCGGCGCCGGAGCGCCGCTTCGCCTTCCACCGCAACCTCGCCGACCACCTCCAGCTCGGCGAGCCGCTGGCGGTGACCGCCGAGTCGGTGCGGCGGGTGATCGCCGTGCTCGAGGCCGCCCACCGCTCCGGCGAGGCCGGCGGCGCCCCGCTGTCCCCGGGGGCGGCGGAGCTGCTCGGAACCGCGAGATGAGCGACCCGGTCCGCTGGGGGGTGATCGGCGCGACCTCGTGGGTGGCCCGCGCCGCGGTGCTCCCGGCGATGCGCGAGAGCCCGCGGGCGGAGCTGGTCGCGGTCGCCTCCCGCGACCCCGACGCCGGCCGGCGGGTGGCGATGGCCACCGGGGCGCGCCGGGCCCACTCCAGCTACGAGGCGGTGCTCGAGGATCCCGACGTCGAGGCGGTGTACATCCCCCTGCCCAACGGCCTCCACCGGCGCTGGACCGAACGCGCCGCCGCCGCCGGCCGGCACGTGCTCTGCGAGAAGCCGCTGGCCTGCAGCGGCGACGACGCCCGGGCGATGCACGCCGCCTGCGACGAGGCGGGGGTGCGGCTGCTCGAGGCGTACATGACCGGCTTCCATCCCCGCCACCGCGCCGCCGTCGAGCTGGCCCGCGGCGGCGAGCTCGGCGAGCTGCGCTCGATGCGCAGCGTCTTCACCTTCCCGCTCACCGACGCCGCCAACCATCGCTGGCTGGAGGGGATGGGGGGCGGCGCCCTCCTCGACGTCGGCGTCTACTGCCTCACCCCGCTGCTCGAGGTGGCGGGACGGCCGCCGCTCCGGGTGGCGGCGGCGTGCACCCGCGGCGGCGACGGGGTCGACGCCAGCCTGCGGGGGTGGCTCGACTTCGGCGACGGCCTGGTGGCCACCGTGGACTGCTCGTTCGAGGCGCCCGAGCGCCAGCTGCTCGAGGTCGCGGGCACCGACGCGGTGCTCACCGTGGAGCGTCCGTTCACCTGCGGGCCCGCCGACACCACCCTGCGCCTGCTCCACCGCGACGGCACCACCGAGACCCGCCGCAGCCCCGCGGTCAACGCCTACCGGGAGATGGTCGACGCCGCCTGGACCGAGCTGCGCCGTCCCGCCGCGGCGCCGCCGTCGCGCTTCCGGGGGGCGATCGACACCCTCGCCGTGGCCGCCCTCTGCGATCGTCTCCGCCAGGCCGCCGCCGGCGCGGGAGGCGCCCCGAACCGCGGGTGACGCTAGCATCGGACCCATGACCCTCCCCCGGCTGCTGGCGATCATGGGCTCGGGCGAGACCAGCCCGACGATGACCGGGGTGCACGCCGACCTGCTCGACCGCCTCGGCCCGCCGCCGGTGCCCGCGGTGCTCTTCGACACCCCGTACGGGTTCCAGGAGAACGCCGGGGAGATCACCCAGAAGGCGCTCACCTACTTCCGCGAGAACGTCCGCCGGGAGATGGGCGTGGCCTCCTTCCGCTCCGCGGAGACCGCCACCGGGCTCGGCTTCGAGACCATGCTCGCCCGCCTCCGCGAGGCCCGGTACGTCTTCGCCGGTCCGGGCAGCCCCTCGTACGCGCTGCGCCAGTGGCACGGCTCCGAGGTGCCGGGTGTGCTGGTCGAGAAGTTGAGGACCGGCGGCTGCGTCACCTTCTCCAGCGCCGCCGCCTGCGTTCTGGGACGCTACGCGCTGCCCGTCTACGAGATCTACAAGGTCGGCGAGCCGGCCCACTGGCTGGAGGGGCTCGACATCCTCGGGGAGGCGGGCATCGACGGCGCCGTGATCCCCCACTTCAACAACGCCGAGGGCGGCACCCACGACACCCGCTTCTGCTACATGGGCGAGCGCCGGCTGCGCCTGCTCGAGGAGATGCTCGACGAGGGCGCGGCGGTGCTGGGCGTCGATGAGCACACCGCCTGCATCCTCGACCTCGAGGCGGGCACGGCGACGGTGCGTGGCAACGGCGGCGTGACCCTCCGCCGCGGCGGCCGCGAACGCCGCTTCGAGGCCGGCGCCTCCCTCCCGATCGACGCGCTGCGCCCCGGCGGCGAGACGATGCCGGCCGCGTCGGGGCGGCCGCGACCGGCGACGGCACCGCCGGAGGCCCCGGCGCCGCGGGCGGGCGACCCCTTCCTCGACGGGGTCGAGGAGCACCGCCGCGGCTTCGAGGAGGCGCTCGCGGCGCGCGCGGTCGATCCCGCCCTGGCGGCGCTGCTCGCCCTCGACGAGCACCTCTGGGACTGGTCCCGCGACACCCTGGACTTCGACGCCATGGACCGCGCCCGGTCCCGCCGGCGCACCATGCTGGTCCAGCTCGGCGACCTCGCCCGAACCGGCGCGCGCGACCCCCGTGAGCTGGTCGGCCCCTTCGTCGAGGCCATCCTGGAGCTGCGCCGGCGGGCTCGCGACGAGCGCCGCTTCGCCGACGCCGACTTGCTCCGCGATCTGCTCACCGGCCTCGGCGTCGAGGTGCGCGACGTCCGCGGCGGCGGCACCGAGTGGGACCTGCTGCCCGGGCCGGGGGTCACCGCAGGGTCGCGCTGACCTCCGCGCCGTGACCCCGGCGGGCCCGGCCGACCTGTGCTGCAGCGGCGAGGCGGCGACGTCAACCCAGCCCACGACCGACGGGTGGTCAGGGGATGCGGTAGCGCGGCTCGCCGGCGACCACCACCCGGTTCACCCGGCCCTCGGCGGCGAGCTTGTCGAGGTGCGCCTCGACGCTGCGCGAGGCGGCGGGGTGCAGCGCCACCGGGTAGGCGGCGTAGATCTCCGGCACCAGCTCGATCGGCGCCACCGGGCCGCCACGCTCGCGCAGCGCCCGCTCCACCTCGGCCTCGCGGGCGCGGCGGTGGGAGAGGTACTGCTCGATCAGCGCCATCGCGTCGTCGATCCGCGGGCCGTGGCCGGGATGGATCACCGCCGGCCGCAGCGCGCGCACCCGTTCCAGCGAGGCCATGTAGGCGGCCATGTCGCCGTCGGGCGGGTCGACCACGCTGGTCATGCCGCCGAGGATGTGGTCGCCGCTGTAGAGCACCCCGCCGTCGGGCTCGAGGAAGCAGAGGTGGTCGCCGGCGTGGCCGGGGGTGGCGACCACCTCCAGCACGACCTCGCCGGAGCGCACCCGCTCGCCGTCGCGCAGCGGCAGGGCGCCGTCGTCGCCGCGCTCGGGCTCGAGGGCGTGGACGCTGGCGCCGGTGCGCGCCGCCAGCCCGCGGGCCAGCGGGCGGTGGTCGGGATGGGAGTGGCTGAGGAGGATGCGCTCGATCCGCCCGCCCCGCGCCGCCGCCGCCGCCAGCACCGCCTCGAGGTGGCCGGGGTCGTCGGGACCGGGGTCGATGCAGAGCAGCCCCGGCCCGTCGCCGACCAGGTAGGTGTTGGTGCCCCTCCCGGTGTAGATCGACGGGTTGGGGGCGAGGATGAGCACCGGCTCGGTCATCCCAACGACTGTACCGCTCCCTCGGCGAGGGCGATCCCGAACCACACCCAGTTCTGCTCGTAGTAGTTGCGCGGGTCGCCGAAGTGGGCGGCGCCGTCGTGGCTGTAGGAGGCGAGCAGCACGTCGTGGAGCACCGCCTGCGCCGCCGCCGGGTCGGTGACCAGGAACGTGCCGATGTCGCCGCCCACGGCGGTCGGGTCGGCGGCGCCGGCGAGGGCGCGGCCGTCGTGGCCGTACCGGGGGGCGAGGGCCTGCCGGGACGCCCAGTCGCGGAGCAGGGGGGTCGCCCCGGCGAGGTAGGCGCGGCCGTCGGCGGCACCGTTCCAGAGCACGTCCACGGCCACCCGCCACATGGTGCGGAAGGCGTCGTAGCCGTAGAGGTCGGGGTCGGTCATCCGCGGCGCCGCGCCCGCCCGGCCGCCGCCGTCGAGGGCGCACCAGTTCGGGGGCAGCCCGGCGCTGCGCCCGGTCGAGAGCGGCGACGCGGTGCAGTCGCGGATCACCGCGTAGGCGGTGGGCACCAGCTCCGCCCAGGGGTGGGGGGGGTCGGCGGCGGCGAAGAGCCGGTAGGCGTACGGAGCCATGTACGAGGGATTGACGATCAGCCCGGCGGCCCGGCTGCCCGGCGCCCAGCTGCCCGCGCTCAGGTAGGGACGGCCTCCGGCGGCGGCGACATCGTGGGCCCAGATCGACGCGAGCACGCCCCGCGAGCCCGACAGGTAGCCGGCGTCGGCCCAGCGCCGCGAGGCGAGCAGCAGCGCCAGGGCGATGTCCTCATCGGCGTCGGCGGCGCTGTCGCGGCTGAGCAGGGTGTAGGCGCCGTGGTGGTTGTCGCCCCAGAGGAAGCCGAAGAGCCCGGTCTCGCGGACCGCGAGGTTGTCCTGGGTCCACCGCCAGGTCCGGTCGAAGCTGGCCCGGTCGCCGCTCCAGACCGCGCGCAGCATCGCGTACGACTGGCCCTCCGAGGTGGAGACCCCGCCGCGCTCGGGGTCGACGACCCGCCCGTCACCCTGGATGAAGGCGGCCCGGTAGCCCTGCCACGCCTCCTGGAGCATCCCCAACTTGGCGGGGCCGGGCGGCGGCGTCGCCGCCGGGACGGTCACGGCGGGCAGCCCGGTGGGCGCGGGGGCGGCGGTCCCGCGGGGGACCGCCGCCTGGCCGCAGCCCGCGGCGAGCAGCACCGACGCCCCCAGCGCCAGCGCTCGGGTCCACTCAGGCATCGCCGTAGAGGCGGACCGCACGGCTGGCGTCGCCGAGGTCGCGTGCGGCCACGAACGGGGCGGTGCCGTCGAGCGAGAACGCCTCGGTCACCGGGCCTCCGATCGCCCCGGAGCCGAGCTCGAGCTCGGAGCGGGCGGGGACGTAGAGCTTCACCGGCGCCGCCCCTCCCCGGCGCAGGGTGACCGTCATCGCGAAGGTGTTGGCGTTCTCGAGCGCGAGATGCGAGCTGCTCGCCATGTACGGCAGCGCGGGCATGGTCCAGTGGCTGCGGCGCGACGCCGGAGCGGCGGGCGTGCCCACCAGCGTCGCCAGCGTCCCCGGCGCCGAGGTGGCGGCGGCGAAGGGCTGTCGGGTGGTGGCGCCGAGCCCGCCGAGGGCGCGCAGCTCGGCGACGGTGAGCGGCCGGCTGACCTGGGCCGCGTCCCTGCCGGGGATCACGTCGTAGCGCACCAGCTGCACGTTGACAGCGCTGCCGCTGTCGCCGGGCACGTTGCGCCCGAAGCGGCCGCCCTCGACCACCAGCCGCCCGGCGGTGTGGTAGTCGAGCCAGTGGCGGACCCGCTGGGTGGCGTCGGTTGCGGTGTCGAGGTCGAAGAGCGCCCAGAGGTGCTGGCGGCCGGTGGACAGCCGGGTCAGGTACTGGGCCAGCTGCGCATCGCTCACCGTGGCGGTGGCGTCGGGCGGCGGGTAGGTGTATGCGGGCAGGTTGTTGTGGGCGTAGTAGAGGTAGGGGAACTGGGCGAAGCCGGCGTCGAGGAGCACCGCGTCGGTGGGCGCGGCGTGGTCCTCGACGTAGCCGACCAGGGTGGAGTACCGCTCCTCGGCGGGGTTGAGGACGCTGAGGCTCTGGATCATCCAGCCGCCGACCAGCGCCGCGGTGAGCAGCGCCACCACGGAGGCGCGGACGTCGTGGCGCAGCGCCCGGCTCAGCGCCCGGGCGATCATCACGTAGAGCGCCGGGGTGATCACGATCAGGTACCGGGTCGAGAACACCGGCTTGGCCGCGAGGGTCACGGCGATGGCGAGCAGCACCGGGACCAGCACCAGCAGCCAGAGCAGCCGTCCCGCCGACGAGATCCGGCCGCCGAAGACGCCGACGCCGAGCGCGACCAGCACCAGCAGCGGCCACGCCGCCACCACCTGCGACATCAGCGGGGTGGTGAGGTAGCCGGCGACCAGCTGGACCAGCGTGATCAGCGGGGTGTAGAGGGTGAGCGCGCCGAGGGCGGGGTCGGACGCTCCGTGGTAGTTGGCGATCACCACCAGCGCCCAGGGGAGCAGCGAGGCGCCGACCCCGACCACGCAGGCGAGTGCCACCAGGGTGCGGCCCCGGGTCTGCGGGCGGGTCTCGAGGAGGACGTAGATCCCCTGGGCGAGCAGCACCAGGAGCGCGAAGTAGTGGGTGTACACGGCGAGCACCGAGCAGGCGGCGAAGCCGGCGAAGCGCCGGCGGTCGCCGGTGCGCAGCGCGGTGATCAGCAGCCAGGTGGCGAGGGTGACCAGCAGGAGGACGAACGGGTACATCCGCGCCTCCTGGGCGTGCCAGATCCACAGCGGCGAGACGGTGCCGAGCAGCGCCGCGATCAGGGCCACCCGGCGCCCGTACAGGGCCCTGGCGAGGAGGTAGAGGGCGGGGACGCAGAGGATGCCGGCCACCGCGCTGGGCAGCCGGAGGAGGTACACGTCGGTGCCCACCAGGCGCATCCAGCCGTGGAGCAGGAGCAGGTACGCGGGCGGGTGGACGTCCGCCGCGGTGGTGACGAAGAGCGAGGGTTGGACGCCGCCGATCAGCGGATGCGAGGCGACCTGGATGCTCTGCGCCTCGTCCAGGCGCAGGTCGTGGCCGCTGGGGAGGAGGCGGATCAGCGCGGCGAAGCCGCAGAGCACCGCGAGGGTGGCGCGGGCCATCGGCGCGCTGCTCACCAGCGCCCGCAGCGGGTGGGTGCGGAGCAGCCGGGAGAGGGCCCGGACCCGCCCGCTCGGCGCCGCCGGCAGCGCCGGGGCGGCGACCGGCGCCGGGGCCGGGGAGGGGACGACGCGGGCGGGCGCGAGCGGCGGCCGGCGGCCGGCCACCACCGTGGTGGTGCGCCCCCTCCGGTGTGCCGCGCGGGTCCGCGGGCGGCTCTTCCGCCGCGGCGTCCCGGTGGTGGGACCGCCTCCCGCGGCGGGGCGGCTCGGAGCCGAGGTCTCGGTCTCGGTGTCGGTCTCGACGGGTGCGCTCAGGGTCATGCCGCCACTCCGCTCGCCGCCTGCACCGGCTCGATGCGGCGGCGCCGCACCGGCTGGCTGGCGGCGGCCTTGACCACGCCCCGGAGCAGGGCGAGGTTGACCACGCACCAGCACTCGTTGCTCACCGTGCTGGCGCCGCCGTAGTGCAGCGCGCCGTCGGCCATCGCCGCCAGCAGCACCGCCATCACCAGGAGCTGGGGCCACACCAGCCGGTAGAACGAGCCGTTCTGCCGGACCTTGGGAGTGACCACGAATCCCACCTTCCGGCCGGCGACCACCGAGGCGAGCGCGGACAGGTAGGTCGGGAAGAGGCCGAAGGACAGCTGGATCCCGCGGAAGCGCAGGTTGCCGTCGTTGCTGTGGAGGAACACCACCAGCGAGATCGCCAGGTAGGGGAGGAAGTGGGAGACGAAGTCGGTGGTCGCTGCGCCCATCGGCTGGACCCCGAAGGCGAGGGCCAGGCAGGGGAGCAGCAGGTAGACGAGGCTCGAGAAGCTCGAGAGGTAGTGCGCCGCCGACCACGCGTACTGGAGCCGCTGGCCGAGGCCCAGGCGGCTGCGCAGGAGCCGGCCGCCGAGCAGCAGCTGGAGGTTGCCGCGCGCCCAGCGGAACTGCTGGGAGAGGTAGGCGGCGAGGTCCTCGGGGGCGAGGCCGTCGGCGACGACCTCGTTGACGTAGCGGGTCCTCCACCCGTGCTCGTGGAGCGAGACGGTGGTGGCGGCGTCCTCGGTCACCGAGCTCTCGTCGAAGCCGCCGATCTGATCGAGGGCGCTGCGCCGCACCACCATGTTGGTGCCGCAGCAGAAGCTGGCGTTGCAGCCGTCCTTCCCCTCGAGGATGGCCCCGAAGAAGATGTCCTGCTGCTCCATCGCGCCGCCGGCGACGAAGCCGTTGCGCCGGTTGGCGTAGTGCTGGGGTGCCTGCACCACCGCCACCGCGGGGTCCGCGGTCCAGGGCATCAGCCGCTCCAGCATGTCCCGCCGGGGCACGTGGTCGGCGTCGAGCACGGCGATGAACTCGCCGCCGATCCGCCGCAGCGCGGCGTTGAGGTTGCCGGCCTTGGCGCCGCGGTTGCTCTTGCGGGTGAGGTAGCCGGCGCCGAGCCGCCTCGCCATGTCGGCGAACTCGACCCGGCGGCCGTCGTCCAGCACCCAGGTGCGGTGGGGTCCGTTCATCGCCACCGCCGCGGCGACGGTCTGGGCGACCAGGTCGTAGGGCTCGTCGTAGGTGGTGATGAGGACGTCGACGTCCCATCCCGCCGGGTCGGACGGCGGCGCCGGCCGGGGCGCGCGCCGGTGCCAGATGCAGTGCCAGTAGCCGAGCACCTGGATGACGCTGAACAGCTGGGCCGCCATCAGCAGCCCGTAGAGCGGCGGGTTGCCGGCGTGCGACCAGTCGGCGAGCCAGATCAGCCACCAGCCGGCCGAGAGCACCCCGGCCACCACCAGGCCGCGCATCACCCGCGGCGACGCGACCGCCGCCCGGCGGGGGGGAGCCCCGGGCGTGTCGCTCACCACTGGCGTGCCAGCATGCGGCGCAGCCGGGTGCAGGTGTAGGCACCGAGGCCGAGCAGGGCCGAGCCGGCCAGGACGATCGCGCCGAGCACCGCGGTGGCGTCCGAGCCGCCGCCGAGCAGCGAGGACCGCAGCGAGCCCCAGCCGGGGAGCGGGACCACGCCGCCGATGCTGCCGATCCGCGCGCCGATCCCGGCCAGCGGCGCCGAGGCGGCGAGGGCGAGCACCACCGCGGGCGAGCTGCCGATCCCGGGTCCGGTGGCCGGCGGGGTGTCGGCGTGGCGCGCCGGGGCCGCGGAATGCGGCGCCTTCGGCGTCGCCGGCTGGGCGGCGGGCAGGTGGGCGGCCGTGGTGGTGCCGGTCACCGGCGGTTGGGGCCGCGGATGCCACCACACCGGCGGCGTCTGGCCGTCGTGCTCGCCGCCCGGACCCGGCTTCGGGGTCGGGGCCGGCTTCGGCGTCGGGGTGGGGTGCGGCGGCGGTGCCGGTGGCCGGTGGCCCGGGCTGCCCTGGGCCTGGCCGGACTGGTGCTGTCCGTTCCAGCCCTGGTCCTGCCAGTTGCCGGCGGCCTGGGAGCCGGAGCCGTCGCCGGCGCCGCGGGCCGCCTGCGCTGTCACCGTGCCGGTGCCGAGGAGCGCACAGGCCACGGCGGCGACGGCGGCCGCACGGGTGAGCGTGCGGACAGTGTCGAGCATCGGTCTCATCGCTGCCTCCTGGTGGGGGCCTTGGGGGGTCGCGGGGATACCGCCGCCATCACATCAGCGGTGACGCAAGGGTGTGAACGGCGGTTTTTGTGGTTTTCTTGCGGTTCGGTGCCCTCGGCAACTCGGACGCCTGCCCATGGGCACCCGCACCCCTCACCCGCCGGGAGGGAGGCTCAGCCGAGCTTGTCGGGGAGGGGCAGCCGGCTGGGGATGCGGCCGGCGACCACGTCGCCGCGGCGGAAGAGGATGTCGGCGACGGGGCGCGACCCGAGGTCGGCGGCGGCCGCCGTGGCGCTCGGCTGCTCGGCCAGCTCGGCCAGCAGGATGCGGGTCGGGGTCATCAGCACGGTGCGGTCGTCGTGGTGGCGCCGGAGCAGCTCCGCGGGGTCGTGCCAGCCTCCGTGCGCCGCCTCCGCGGGGTTGGCCACCGGCACCTGGCCGGGGGGCGCCGGGGCGAGGAAGAAGTAGGTGTCGAAGCGGCGGGGGACGTCGGCGGGGGTGATGAAATGGGCGACGTAGCGCAGCTGCTCGGGGGCGAGCTCGATGCCGTGGAGGGGCAGCACCGCAGCCAGCTCGGCGCCGCCGAGCAGCGCCGTCCGGGCGGTGGCGAGCGCCCCGGCGTCGCCCTCCCCGGGCGCGCGCCCCTCCACCCGGCCGAGGAGCACGCCGGTCTCCTCGAAGAGCTCGCGGACGGCGCAGAGGTGGAGGCCGGCGCCCCGGGCCGGTCCCTCGGCGCCGTGGAGGCCGAGCCGGGCGGCGGCGGCGCCGCGGTCGAGGCGGGGGGCGAGGGCCAGCGCCGGCGCCGCCGAGTCGGCCTCGTCGAGCACCCCGCCGGGGAAGACGTACGCGTCGGCGGCGAAGCTGCTCGCCAGGGGACGGCGGAGCATGTACACCTCGACCCCGGCGCCGGCGTCGCGGAGCAGGATCACCGACGAGGACAGCCGCGGCGTCGTCGTCATCGGCTCAGCGGGCGACCACCGTCACCGTCCGGCTCAGCGGAGGCCCGATCGGCCGGCCCGCGTCGCCGGCGGTCAGCCGGACGTGGACGGTCCCCGGCCGCAGCGCCACCAGCCGGGCGCGGAGGCTGATCACCTCCTGGCCGCTGAGCTGGCCGCCGCAGGCCCGGCCGCCGCTGACCCGCCAGGTGTCGAGGCCCTGGAAGCGCACCTCGGGCAGGTCGACCACCCCCGCGGGCTCGAGGCCGACCAGCAGGCAGGTGTGCTTGATGACGCCCCCGCTGGTGTTGTCGAGGGCGAGCGGCTGCTCGACGCTCTCCCCCACGGTGAGGCGCTCGGGGAGCTGCCCGGAGACCTCGGCGCGGGGGACGCCGCCGGTGGTGAGCAGCGGCACGATGGTGCCGAAGACGCCGCCGACGACGATCGCCGCGAACACCGCCACCAGCCAGACCTGGCTGGGCACCCGGCGCAGCCCGGCGAGGGTGCGGCGAGGGGCGCCGGCGACCGAGGCGAGGCCGCGGGTCGTCAGATCGACACCGGCGGGCGGTAGCCGCCGAACACCTCGCGGAGGCTCCCGCAGATCTCGCCGAGGGTGGCGTAGGCCCGCACCGCGTCGAGGATCGGCGGCATCAGGTCGGCCGACCCGTCGCGCGCGGCCGCGCCGAGCGCCGCGAGGGTGGCCCCGACCGCGGCGCCGTCGCGCGCCGCACGGTGCCCGCGGAGCCGCTCCAGCTGCTCGTTCATCGCCCGCACGTCGGGCCGGAAGATCGGGGTCGGGTCGGCCTCGTCGCTCTCGGTGTGGCGGTTGACGCCGACGACGACCTTCTCGCCGCTCACCACCGCGCGCTCGGCACGGTAGGCCTCGGACTGGATCTGCTCCTGCATCCATCCCGACTCGATGCAGGCGACGGCTCCCCCGCGGCGGTCGATCTCCTCGATCAGCGCCGTGGCCCGGCGCTGCAGCTCGTCGGTGAGCGCCTCGACGAAGTACGAGCCGCCGAGCGGGTCGACGGTGCTGGTGACCCCGATCTCCTCGCCGATGATCTGCTGGGTCCGCACCGCGATCCGCTGCGCCTTCTCGGTGGGGATGGAGAGCGCCTCGTCGTAGCAGCTCAGCGCGAGCGACTGCACCCCTCCGAGCACCGCCGCCAGCGCCTGGATGGCGGCGCGGACGATGTTGTTCTCGGGCTGCTGGGCGGTGAGCGTCGAGCCGCCGGTCTGGGTGTGGGTGCGCAGCATCTGCGACTGCGGCTTGCGCGCCCCGAAGCGGTCGCGCATCAGCTCCGCCCACATGCGGCGCAGGGCCCGATACTTGGCGATCTCCTCGAAGAAGTCGGTGTGGGTGTTGAAGATCCAGGACAGCCGCGGGGCGAAGTCGTCGACGGCGACGCCGCGGTCGATCGCCGCCTGCACGTAGGCGCAGGCGTTGGCGACGGCGAAGGCCATCTCCTGGGGCGCGGTGCTCCCCGCCTCGCGGATGTGATAGCCGCTCAGCGAGATCGGGTTGAACTTCACCGCGGTCGCGCGAGCAGTAGGCGATCAGGTCGGCGGCGAGCCGCAGCGACGGCCGCGGCGGGTAGATGTAGGTCCCCCGGGCGACGTACTCCTTGAGCACGTCGTTCTGGGCGGTGCCCATCACCGCCTCCGGGGGCACCCCCTGCCGCTCGGCGGCGACCACGTACATCGCCACCAGCACCGCGGCGGGCGCGTTGATCGTCATCGAGGTGCTCACCCGGTCGAGCGGGATGCCCTCGAAGAGCGCCTCCATGTCGGCCAGCGAGTCGATCGCCACCCCCACCTGGCCGACCTCGCCCGCGCTGAGCGGGTCGTCGCTGTCGAGGCCCATCTGGGTGGGCAGGTCGAAGGCGACGCTCAGCCCCGGCTGGCCGTTGGCGAGCAGGAAGCGGAAGCGGGCGTTGGCATCGGCCGCGGTGCCGTAGCCGGCGTACTGGCGGATGCTCCAGAGCCGGCCGCGGTACATCGTCGGCTGGATGCCCCGGGTGAACGGGAACTCGCCGGGGAACCCCTGGTCGTCGACCGGGTCGTCGCCCTCGAGGTCGGACCGGCGTGTACAGGGTGTCCACGGGGATGCCGCTGCCGGTCTCGAAATGCTCGAGCCGCTCGCCGTAGCCGAGCCCCTTCGCCAGCGGGCCCTGCTGCCAGCGCTGCAGCTCCGCGCGGTAGCGCGCCGCGGCGAGGTCCGCGGGGTCCTCGGTGGGACGGTCCGGAGCGAGCATGGCCGCCTGAGCATACCGCTGTTCCCCGGGGGCGGCGCCCGATGCAGTTTGCACCTGGAAGCTCGCAGGAGCGAGAATTGGTCCATGTTCGACCAGTTCCGGCGCCCGCTCCGTGACCTCCGGGTGTCGGTGACCGACCGCTGCAACTTCCGGTGCACCTACTGCATGCCGAAGGAGGTGTACGGGCGCGACTTCCGCTTCCTTCCCCGGCCCGAGCTGCTCAGCTTCGAGGAGATCACCCGCCTGGTGCGGGTGTTCGTGGGGAACGGGGTGTCCAAGGTGCGCCTCACCGGGGGTGAGCCGCTGCTGCGCCGCGACCTGCCCACCCTGGTCGGCCAGATCGCCGCCGTCGAGGGGGTGGAGGACCTCGCCCTCACCACCAACGGGGTGCTTCTCGCCCGCCACGCGAGTGCGCTCCGGGACGCCGGCCTCCGCCGGGTCACGGTCAGCCTCGACTCCGTCGACGACGCCGTCTTCCGGCGGATGAACGACATGAACGTTCCCCTGGCCCGGGTGGTCGAGGGCATCGACGCCGCCATCGCGGCGGGGCTGGCGCCGGTGAAGCTGAACGCGGTGATCCGCCGCGGGGTCAACGACGCCGGGGCGCTCGACCTGGCCCGGTTCGCCCGGGAGCGCGGTTGCGTGCTCCGGTTCATCGAGTTCATGGACGTGGGCACCACCAACGGGTGGCGGCTGGAGGAGGTCGTCCCCGCCGCCGAGCTGGTGGCCCGGATCGGTGCCGAGTTCCCGCTCGAGCCCGCCGCCCCCGGCTACCGGGGCGAGGTGGCGGGTCGCCACCGCTACCGCGACGGCGGCGGCGAGGTGGGGATGATCTCCTCGGTCACCCAGCCCTTCTGCGCCGACTGCACCCGGGCGCGGCTCAGCGCCGACGGCCGTCTCTACACCTGCCTGTTCGCGAGCGAGGGCACCGACCTCCGCGGCCCGCTCCGCGCCGGCGCCTCCGACGCCGATCTCTCCGACCTCGTGGCCGGGGTCTGGAGGGGGCGGCGCGACCGCTACTCCGAGGCTCGCTCCGAGCTCACCTCGGGGCTGCGCCGCATCGAGATGTCCTACATCGGCGGCTGACCGCGAACGGCCAGCGGGTAGAGTTGCCGCCGATGGCCTCCCGGGTGAACGACCGCCTCGTCGCCGACATGGCCGCACGGCTGCGCGACGGCAGCCTCCGCTTCGGCCCCCGCCACCTCTACTACGCGGTGTGTGCGGTGCTGGAGCGCCCCGGGGGCACCGCCGGGTCGGGGCAGATCGCGCTCGGGATCCTGCTGATGGCCCTCACCCTGGTGATCGGCGTCCTCGCCGCCTCCTTCTTCATCTGGCCGCTGATCCCGGTGGGCATGGCGGTCACCGGCTTCGGGGTCCGTGCCCGCCGCCGGGCCGGCTCCGAGCCGACCACCCGGCCGCTGGCGCTCGGCTACGACGAGTTCGTCAGCGGGGTGGTCGAGCCGCGCCGGGGCACGCCACTGCTCGAGGGCATGGTCGAGCCGGCCGCCGGCGCCGGCCCCGCGGCGACCGCCGCAGGCGGTGTGCTGGTGGTCTGCGACCGCCCCGAGACCGCCGCGGTGCTGGCCGCCAACCGCGCCGCCGCCGGCCTGGTCGCGGAGGTGGTCGCCGAGGAGGCCGCCGCCGGGGCGGTGGCCGGTCGCCGGGTGCTCACCGTCCACGACGCCGATCCGCGAGGCTGCGCCCTGCCGCTGCGGCTCCGCGTCGCGGGCGCCGCCGAGGTCGTCGACCTGGGGCTGCGGCCCGCGCACATCACCGGCCGCCGCATCCCCGTGATCGAGGGCGCACCGGCGCTGATCGGGGCCGACCTCGCCGCCCTGCTCACCGCCGAGGAGATCGTCTGGCTGGCCGACGGCCGCCGCGTCGAGCTCGCGGCGCTCGCCCCCCGGGAGCTGGTCCAGGCGGTCGCCGCCGCCCTCGCCGACGGCGCGCCCGCCCGCGAGCCGGCCGGGGTGGAGGGGATCCGGCTCAGCCGGGTCTCGCCGCTCGCGGTGGCCGCGCCGACCGAGCGCTAGCCCAGGTCCTTCTGCTCGGGGGTCTTCGCGCCCACCAGGATGGCCATGTTCCCCCGCGGATGGCGGTTCTCGTACATCAGCTGGTGGGCCTTGCCGACCTCGTCGAAGGTGAGGGTCATGGAGAGGCAGGGATCGACCTTGCCGTCCCAGACCAGCCGGTTGAGCGCCGCCGCCTGCTCGTCGTTCGAGAAGTGCGACCCCTGGAGGCGCTTCTGACGCATCCACAGGTAGCGGAGGTCGACGGTGGCCTCGTAGCCGGTGGTGCCGGCGCAGATCACCACCATGCCGGCGTTGTCGCAGACGAAGATCGAGGTGGGGATGGTGCTCTCGCCGGGGTGCTCGAAGACGATGCGGGGGTTGCGGCGCTCGCCGATCACGTCCCAGATCGCCTTGCCGAAGGCCCTGGCCCCGCCCAGCCACTCGGCGTAGGCGGCGTCGTCGCGCCAGTCGGGCATCGGCCCCCAGTGGTCGAAGTCGCCGCGGTCGATGTAGCCGACGGCGCCGAGCTCCTTCACCCAGTCGCCGCGGTGGTGCTTCGAGGTGACCGCGACCGGGATGCCGCCCATCGCCTTGGCGATCTGCACCGCCTGGCAGCCGAGGCCGCCGGAGGCGCCCCAGACCAGCACCACGTCGCCCTCGCGGACGGTGTGGGGCGACCAGCCGGCGAGCATGCGGTAGGCGGTGGCGCCCACGAGCATGTACGCGGCGGCCGCGGACCAGGGGAGGTGGGGCGGCTTGGGGAGGACCTGGTGGGACTGCACCCGGGTGAACTGGGCGAACGAGCCCCAGTTGGTCTCGTAGCCCCAGATCCGGTTGCTGGGGGCGGTGATGGGGTCGCCGCCCGCCTTGATCCAGGGGTCGTTGAGATCCCAGACGCCGCAGTGGACGACCACCTCGTCGCCCACCTTGACGTTCTCGACCCCCTCGCCGACCTCCCAGACGATGCCGGATGCATCGCTGCCGCCGATGTGGAAGGGCTCGGGCTCGCCGGCGCGGTTGCGCGCCTTGATGACGTCGACGGGCCGGCCCAGGGCCGCCCAGACGTTGTTGTAGTTCACCCCGGCGGCCATGACGTAGACCAGCACCTCGCCCTTCCGGGCGCGCGGGGTGGCGATCTCCTCGCACTGGAAGGCCTGGGCCGGCTCGCCGAAGCGCTCCGGGCGGATCGCCTGCGCGAGCATGCGTTCGGGGACGACGCCGAGGGCCGGCATCTCGCCGAGTGGGGTGATCTCCACCGACCTGTTCAGCGCCAAGGGAAGGACCTCCAGACTCGAGACCGTGGTCGTCGCGGCTCCGCTTGGTAGTCCGCGCGCGCGGTAGGTGCACGATACACGCGGCGCCCGCCCCGGCGGGGGTTGACGGGCGTTTGCCACGTTCGGGCGGTTGGTCAGGCGCCGTCGATGGCCGTGGCGGTGGCCGCCGCCGCCGGATCCGCACTGTAGCGGTACAGAGCGGGGAAGGTGGCCGCCACCAGTGCGGCGCCGACCACGCAGAGGAGGCCGCCGGAGACCACCGAGACCCGCGGACCCCAGGCGGCGGCCACCGCCCCCGCCTCGACGTCGCCGGCGTAGGGGCCGCCCATCACCACCATCGAGTAGGTCGCCGACATCCTGCCCCGGAGGTGGTCGGGGGTGAGGGTCTGGAGCATCGTCGAGCGGCAGACCGCGCTGATGCTGTCGGCGCCGCCGGCGACGGCGAGGAGCGCGAGGGCGAACGGGAGCGAGCCCACCAGCCCGAAGCCGGCGATCGCCAGTCCCCAGATCGCCACCGCCCCGATCACCACCCGGCCGAGCCGCCGCACCCGTCCCAGCCAGCCGGTGACCAGGATGGCGGCGACCGCGCCCACGCCGGGGGCGGCGTAGAGGAGGCCGAGCCCGGAGGGGCCGGTGTGGAAGGCGGTGGCGGCGAGCGCGGGGAAGAGCGCCCGGGGCATGCCGAAGATCATCGCGTCGAGGTCGATGGCGAAGCCGGCGAGGATCACCGGCTGGCGCCGGGCGAAACCGAGCCCCCTGCGGATCGCCCGCAGCGGCCGCTCCCGGTGCTCCCGCCCGGGAGGCTGAGGGCCGATCAGCGCCACCGCGGTGATCGCCGCCCCGAAGCTGAGGACGTCGACGAGGTAGGCGGCGCCGAGCCCCCAGCGGCCGATGATCAACCCGCCCACCGCCGGCCCGACGATCAGCGCCGCCTGGAAGAGGCCGAACATCAGCGCCACCGCCGCGGCCAGCTGCTCCCGGGGCACCAGGTTGGGCACCGTCGCCGAGCGCGCCGGCTGGTCGAAGGCGCTGAGCCCGGCGGCGACCCCGCCGACCGCGTAGAGGGCGGCGAGCGGGGGGTGGCCGTGCACCGCCCCGGCCACGTAGAGGAGCGAGCAGAGCGCCAGCAGCGAGTTGGAGACCAGGAGCAGGCGGCGGCGGTCGACGGCGTCTGCGACGGCGCCGCCGATCAGCGAGCAGAGGATCAGCGGCACCACCTGGACCAGCCCGAGCAGCCCGACGGCGAGGGTCGAGCCGGTGAGCTGGTAGACCTGGTACGGCACCGCCACGGCGGTGATCTGCCGGCCCATGGTCGACACCAGCTGGCCGCACCAGAGCAGCCGGAAGTCGCGGGAGACGCGCAGCGGGGTGAGGTCGACGGCGATGCCACGGAGGCGCGCCCCCCCTCTCCGCCGCCCGGTCGGGGCGTTCACGACGACCACGGTACCGTGACCGGTATCCTCAGCCGGCCCATGCTCACTGCCCCCGCACCGCTCCGCGCCGCCGCCGAGCGCCTCCTCGAGGCCCGCGAGACGGTCGACCGCCCGCTCGCCGATCAGCTCGCCGCCCTCGACGACGGCGACCTCCCCGAGCTGATCGCCCTCGCCCACCGGGTCCGCCTCGCCTGGATGGGGCCGGCGGTCGAGGTGGAGTCGATCATCAGCGCCAAGACGGGGGGGTGCCCCGAGGACTGCACCTTCTGCTCCCAGTCGGCGCGCTACACCACCGAGGTGGCGCGCGAGCCGATGCTGCCCACCGACCGGCTGGTCGACCTCGCCCGCCGCACCCGCGAGCTCGGCGGCACCGAGTTCTGCATCGTGGTGGCGGTGCGCGGCCCCGACGAGCGGATGATGCGCTCGGTGATCGACGCCGCCCGGGCGATCGCCGCCGAGGTCGACATCGAGGTGGCGGCCTCGCTCGGCATTCTCAAGCCCGGGCAGGCGGAGCGGCTCGCCGAGGCCGGGATCCACCGCTACAACCACAACCTCGAGGCGGGCCCGCGCTTCTTCCCGACGATCTGCACCACCCACACCTTCGAGGACCGGCTGCGCACCTGCCGGGCGGTCGTCGACGCGGGGATGGAGCTGTGCAGCGGCGGCATCTTCGGCATGGGCGAGACCTGGGAGGACCGGCTCGACCTCGCCTTCGTCCTCCAGGAGCTGGGCGCCCGGGAGATCCCCTGCAACTTCCTCAACCCCCGCCCCGGCACCCCCCTCGGCGACGCCGGCCTGCTCCGTCCCCTCGACGCGCTCCGCTGCGTCGCCGTCTACCGCTGCGTGAACCCGTCGGCGGTGCTGCGCTACGCGGGCGGCCGCGAGGTGGTGCTCCGCGACCTGCAGGCCTACGGCATGCTGGCCGGCGCCAACGGCCTGATCGTCGGCAACTACCTGACCACCCTCGGCCGGAGCGCCGAGGTCGACCTGGCGATGCTCGCCGACCTGGGGATGCCGGTGGCCACCGCGCCGCTGACCGGCACCCGGGGACGTCGGGGGGTGGCAGGGCCCGCGTAGCCCCGTCACCCGGGGCCGGCCCTGCGCCCCGGCCGCCTCCAGCACCCGCCGGTGGCGGTGCCGAGCAGCAGGCCGTCGTGGGTCTCGAAGCAGAGGTCGCCCCCGGCGGTGCGGCGGATGTCGTACTCGCCGTCGTGGTGCCGGTTGTGGTGGTACTCGCAGAGCGAGAGGAGGTTCCAGAGTCTCGTCGGACCTCCGTCGATCCAGTGGTGGATGTGGTGGGCATCGGTCCGGGTCGCCGGGATCGCGCAGCCGGGGTAGCGGCAGGTGCCGTCCCGGCCCTGCACCGCCCGCCGCATCCGGAGCGTGACCCCCGGCCGCTCGGGTCCGCCGCCGCCGACCTGCCCGTCGCGCTCGAGCAGGGTGACCATGGTGGCGTCGCAGCCCAGCCGCCGCGCCGCCGCGGCGGAGAGGGCGGGACCGTCGAGGATGTGGCAGCGCCCGTCCGGGGTCTCGCCGGTGAGCACGCCGAGGTCGACGTGCACGACCAGCTGCGCCGGGGACGGCGCACTCCCGCCGCCGTGCCCGGCGGTGCACAGCGCGACCAGGGCGTCGGCACGGAGCGCGGCGGCGGGATCGTCGGCGGGGTCGGGATCGGCCGGCCGCTCCGAGGCCAGCCGGCGCGCCGCCTTCTCGAGGGAGAGGCGGAACCGCGCCCCCTCCTCGGGCGGCAGTGCGCCGCGCAGCCGGAGCATGCCGAGGTTGTCCCACCAGCTGCGCAGGCCCCGCTGCGCCCGCTGAGCCCGGGCCCGGTCGGGCGCGTCGATCAGCGCCGCACGGTGCGCCTCCCGGCAGCGCCGCGCCAGCTGCGGAGGCGACGACTCACGCGCCACCTCCACCCATGCGCCCTGGTCCTCGGCGGTGGCGACGCTGCTCAGCATCCCGACGGTGTCGAGCGACAGCTCACCCGCGGTGAACGCCTCGGCGACCGCGGGCAGCTGGCGCGCGGCAACCCCGGCGCGCAGCAGCTTGTCGGTGGTGTACCGGTCGAACCCGAGGTTGGCCATCACCCAGTCCGCGCAGCTGCGCACTCCCGCCCGCCGCCACTCCCCGCCATCCGCGAATGCACAGACCAGCTCCGCCATCCGCGCCGCATCGGCATGCATCCGCACCGCCAGCTCGCGCATCTCGCACGACGGCGCCAAGCTGGTGCGCGTGGAGTGACTGTCAGGCATTGCGCTCATTGCACAGCAATTATAGCAAACGCATGTTCGCAATGCAACATTGCCCCGTTTTCCGCACTTCTCGGAGACATTTCTCCCCCATCTACGGGGTGCTGGCGTAAACGCTGAGCGGGATGCGCAGCAGGCGGAGCACCTGGAGCTGGAGTGGGGTGAGGGTGGGCTCGAACACCTGGATGGTCGTCCTGCCACTGCGGAGGTGATGCCGGGCGACCCCGGTGAAGACCTCCAGCACCCGGGCGGCGGTGGGAGCACGGCAGCCGCGGTCCTCGGGATAGATCGGCAGTTCGGCGGCCTTCCTGGTGGCCATGCCCGCTCGGATCTCGCGCTCGATGAGCGCGTGCACCAGCAGCGCGATGAAGTGGCAGCAGAGCAGCGCCTCGATCCGCGCCGCCTCCTTGAGGAAGACCGGCGTGACCAGCTGGACGCCCTTGAGCTGGGCGTGTCGGGTCTCCAACTTGGGCTGGTACTTGTAGGCAGCGAGCAGCTCGCCGTCCGAGAGTGAGGTGTCGTTGGTGATCAGCGGGAAGCAGCCGTCGGAGGCAGCGTCGGCGGCCACCGCCGCCTCGCGAACCACCCAGCGCAGCCGGAAGCGCTTGCGCGCGGTCTGGCGAAAGCGGGTCGTGGCCCCGGGCGAGCCCCGGTGCTCCTGCCGGTAGCTCTTCTCCATGACCGCGGTGACCGTGACCGCCAGCCATCGCTCGGCGCCGGCATCGCGAAGGGCAGCGGCGGCCGCCTCCTCGACGGCGACCATGTCGTGGAACCGGCAGCGTGAGCCGCGCAGCCGCACCTCGAGAGCCGAGAGGGCGGTGAGGCCGGCCTCGATGCGTGCCGTCCGAGCCGCCTGGTCGTGCTCGACCTTGGCGGAGGACTTCACCCAGACGATGCCATAGCCCTCGCCCGAGGGGCTCGGCGACGGCGCTGTCCACCACACCTTGTCGGGTTCGCCGATCCGGCGGCCCGGTCGTCGCGACGCCTCGACCCAGGCAGGAGGATGGGTGCGCATCCACCGCCGGTACCAGCCGTCTTCACGACGGGTGCGTGCAGCACGGTTAGGAAACGCCCCCGCTGCGGGCGATGTGATCCATGGCCGAACGGGTGCAGAGCTTGCAGTCGGCCACATAGAGGAAGTCGGGCCTGCCGGCCAGTGCCACCAGCTCGTCCCAGGTACGGATGTGGGTGGTGTCGTCGGTGGTGTTGCCGTCGGCGACGCGGTGGGCGATGGGGACGGCGCCGTCGGCGGATACGGTGAGGATCCACACCAGCTGACGCAGATCAGGACGGTGATCCTTGTTGTAGCCGAAGGCGATCGCCGCCGTGCGCTTGCCGCCGCGCGCCCTGCCGGTGGCGCCGGCGTAGCGGCCGGAGAACGTGATCGAGGTGGAGTCGTTGTGGAGCTGGGAGAGATCGACGGCGAACGCGGAGACGGCGCCGAGGATGAGCTCGGTGAGCAGGGTGGCGCGGTCGGCGTCGAAGAGGCGGTCCAGTGCCCGTCCCATCCGATCGTCGTTGGGGAGCGATCTTTTATCAGCGACGAGCCCGAGCAGATGGGGGTCGAAGGGGGCGGCCCATTCGCCGAGGGCGTAGACGGGTTCGCGGTGGAGCACGAGGTTGCGCACCAGCACCCCGAGGGCGAGGCTGGGAGCGAGGCGCAGGCGCCGGTCGTGGTGCGGGACGTGGCGCTCGAGGAGCTCGGCGAGGCGGAGCCGCTCGAGGAAGTGGTTGACCAGGGGGAGGGGGCCGAGGATCTGGGTGTCGAGGGAGAACCGCCCAGACCTGGTCCGACGAGCTCCTTGACGTGGCCCTGGCTTGTCGGACAGTATAGATACTGATCGAACGGATGTACACCCTCCCGGACCACCATCAGGAATGCCCGACGAGACCGCCGACCAGCGCCTGGCCGGGTACCGAGATCGGTACCGCAGCCTCCAGGGGCGCAGCTGACCGAGCTCGGCTTCATCAGCTCCGGCAGCGTGGTGCGACGCCACACCTTCTGCGGCAAGGCCGGCTGCCGCTGCCAGGCCGATCCCCCGCAGCCCCACGGCCCGTACTGGCAGTGGACACGCAAGGTGGGAGGCAAGACGATCAGCCGCCGCCTCACCCCACGCGAGGCCGCTCTGTACCGCGAGTGGATCGCCAACTCACCTCGCCTCAGCACAATCGTCGGCGAGATGGAGACCGTCTCTCAGCGCGCCGCCGAACTCATCCTCGGGGACCGCGACCCCGGCTGACCGCCGGGATGGGGGCGATATGGCTCGGCAGAAGTGCGGAAAA
>CAWJVN010000006.1:0-13801 GCA_963846365.1 uncultured Chloroflexia bacterium | reverse complement strand
AGGGTGTCGCAGGCGCCGGGGGGTGGGCGCCTTCAGGCATGCTGGCGTCCCCATCCCAGCCACCTCCCGTGCGGCCGCGCGCACCCGCGCCCGCACGGATGTTCGAGAGGGGACCCCATGCTACCCTGTGCCGCCGTGGACCGGACCGACCGCCCGCGATGAAGGGGCTGATCCTCAGCGGGGGCCGGGGGACGCGGCTGCGACCGATCACCCACACCAGCGCCAAGCAGCTGCTCCCGGTCGCCAACCGTCCCATCCTCTTCTATGCCATCGACGCGCTCCGCGATGCCGGCATCACCGACATCGGCATCATCGTCGGGCACACCGGCGACGAGATCCGCGAGGCGGTGGGCGACGGCTCGCGGCTGGGGGTGACGGTCCGCTACATCGACCAGGAGGCGCCGCTCGGGCTGGCCCACGCGATCGGCATCGCCCGCGAGTTCACCGGCGGCGACCGCTTCGTCGTCTACCTGGGTGACAACCTCATCGCCGACGGCATCACCCGGTTCGTCGACGACTTCCGGAGCGCGGCGCCCGACGTGATGATCCTGCTCGCCCGGGTGCCCGAGCCCCAGCGATTCGGGGTGGCCGAGGTCGACGGCGACCGGGTGGTGCGGCTGGTGGAGAAGCCCGCGGTGCCCCCCTCCGACCTCGCCCTGGTGGGCGTCTACATGTTCGCCCCGTCGATCTTCGAGGCCATCGACGCCATCGAGCCCAGCGCCCGCGGCGAGCTGGAGATCACCGACGCCATCCAGCGGATGATCTCCGACGGCACCCGCAGCGTCACCGCCCAGATCATCGGCGGCTGGTGGAAGGACACCGGCAGGCTCGACGACATCCTCGAGGCCAACCGGATCATGCTCGACGCCCTGACCCCGCGCGTCGACGGCGAGGTCGGCGAGGACGCACGGGTCGACGGCAGGGTGGTGGTGGAGGCGGGCGCGCGTCTTCAGAACTGCGTGGTGCGCGGACCCGCGATCATCGGGCGGGGCACGGTGATCAGCAACGCCTACGTGGGGCCCTTCACCTCCATCCACGACGGCTGCTCCATCCGCAACGCCGAGATCGAGCACAGCATCGTGCTCGAGAGCACCCGCATCGAGGACGTCGCCGCGAAGATCGAGAGCTCGCTGATCGGCAAGGAGTGCGTGGTGTGCAGCTCGCCGCTGCGGCCGCGGGCGATCAAGCTGATGCTCGGCGACCACTCCCGGGTGGAGCTGCTCTGATGCCGTGGAAGCCGCTGCCCGCCGCCATGGAGCGCACCCTCGAGCGGATGCGCGGCACCCCCGCGTCGGCGCGGATGGGGGTGATCGACGGGGTCATGGTGAAGACCTACGTCAAGCACGCCGACCAGCGCGGCTTCTTCATCGAGCAGCTCAAGCGCGGCGACCTCGACGACCGGGGGCGGCCGTTCTCGCCGCCGGGCGAGTTCGCCCAGATGTCGCGCAGCCTCGCCTACGCCCGCGGCGGCAACCCGCCGGAGCTGATCAAGGCGTTCCACTGGCACGAGAGGCAGTGGGACTACTGGGATATCGTGGCCGGCAACGCGCGGGTGGTGCTGGTCGACCTCCGCGAGGGGTCGCCCACCGAGGGCAGGGTGCAGTCGATCATGCTCGGCGAGAACGCGCCGCGGATGGTGGCCATCCCTCCCCGGGTGGCCCACGGCTACCAGGCCGTCGACCTCCGCGACGTGATCCTCACCTACTACGTGACCGAGCCCTACGACCCCGCCGATCCCGACGAGGGGCGGATCGCCTGGGACGACGAGCGGATCGGCTTCGACTGGACCATCCAGAACATCTGATGCACCTCCTCATCACCGGCGGCGCGGGCTTCATCGGCAGCGAGTTCGTGCGCATGACCCTCCGCGAGCACCCCGACGACCGGGTCACCGTGCTCGACAAGCTGACCTACGCGGGCAATCCGCGCAACCTCGACCCGGTGCGCGCCGACCCGCGCTTCGCCTTCGTCCAGGGCGACATCACCGACGAGGCGCTGGTGACCGGGCTGGCCGCGACCACCGACGTGATCGTCAACTTCGCCGCCGAGTCGCACGTCGACCGCTCGCTGGAGGCCGGCGGCCAGTTCATCCAGACCGACGTGTACGGCACCTACGTGCTGCTCGAGGCGGCGCGCGCCGCCGGCCACGCCCGCTTCCTCCAGGTGAGCACCGACGAGGTCTACGGGGACGTGCCCGAGGGGCGCAGCCGCGAGGACGACCCGATGCGGCCGCGCAGCCCCTACTCGGCGAGCAAGGCGGCCGCGGAGCTGCTGATCGGCGCCTACCGCGCCTCCCACGGGATGCCGGTGGTGGTGACCCGCGGCTGCAACACCTACGGGCACAACCAGTACCCGGAGAAGATCATCCCGCTGTTCATCACCAACGCCATCGAGGATCGCCCGCTGCCGATCTACGGCGACGGCTCGGCGGTGCGCGACTACCTGCACGTCGAGGACCACTGCCGCGGCATCGACACCGCACTCCGTCACGGCGAGCCCGGCCTCGACTACAACGTCGGCGGCGAGACCGAGACCGACGGCATCACCGTCGCCGACTCGGTGCTGCGGCTGCTCGGGCTGCCCGCCACCCTGAAGCAGTTCGTCCGCGACCGTCCCGGGCACGACCGCCGCTACGCCCTCGACAGCGGCCGGCTGCGCGCCCTGGGCTGGCAGCCGCGGATCTCCTTCGAGGAGGGGATGCGGAGCACGGTGCGCTGGTACGTGGAGAACCCCGACTGGTGGCGGCCGCTGAAGTCGGGCGAGTTCTGGGACTTCTACCGGCGCAACTACCACCCCGCCGCCCCGGCGCGCTGATGCGCCTCGCGATCACCGGGGCGGGTGGGCAGCTCGGCGGCGAGCTGATCCACGCCGTCACCGCCACCGGGCACGAGGCGGTGGCCCTGGACCGGCGTTGCTGCGACGTCGCCGAGCCGGGCGCGGCACGGCGGCTGGTCGAGGAGGTCCGCCCCGACGCGGTGGTGAACTGCGCCGCCTGGACCGACGTCGACGGCGCCGAGGCGTCGCCCGACGCCGCCTACCGGGCCAACGCGATCGGGCCGCGCCTGCTCGCCGCCGCCTGCCGGGCCGCGGGGGTGCGCCTCTGCCACATCTCCACCGACTTCGTCTTCGACGGCGAGGGGGAGGCCCCGCTCGACGAGTGGGCCCCGACCCGCCCGCTCTCCGTCTACGGGGCGAGCAAGCTCGCCGGCGAGGAGGAGGTGCGGGCGCTGTGCGACCAGCACCAGATCGTGCGCACCGCGTGGCTCTTCGGCCGGGACGGCCCCAACTTCGTGCTCACCATGCTGCGGCTGGGCGGCTCGCGCCCGGAGCTGCGGGTGGTCGCCGACCAGCACGGCTCACCCACCTGGACGGGACACCTCGCCCCGGCGCTGCTCCGCCTCCTGGAGCTCGGCGTCCCCGGCACCTACCACCTCACCGGCGCCGGTGCGGCGAGCCGCCACGAGCTGGCGGCGGCGGTGGTCGAGGAGGCCGGGCTTCCCGCGGTGGTCGTGCCCGTGGGCGGTGAGGAGTTCCCCCTGCCGGCACGGCGGCCCGCCCGCGCGGTCCTCGACAACCGTGCCTGGCGGCTGCTCGGCGAGGCCCCGCTGCCGCACTGGCGGGAGGGGGTGCGCGCCTACCTGGCGGCGCGCTGCGCGGCGACGCCGTGAGCCGGGTGCTGGTGGTCTCGAACGACCTCGTCCAGCCGCGCATGGCCGGCCCCGGCATCCGCAATCTCGAGCTCGCCCGCCAGCTGGCCGGCGCCGGTCACGAGGTCACCCTCAGCGCCCCCGGCGTCCCGGTGGTCGAGGACCCCCGGCTCGCGGTGTGCGGCCACGACGAGGCCGGGCTGCGCCGGCTCGCCGCCACCCACGACGTCATCCTCTCGCAGGGCTGGGTGCTCCAGACCTTCCCCTTCCTCCGCGGCGGGCAGGCCGCGCTGGTGGTCGACCTCTACGACCCCTTCCCCCTGGAGACGCTGGTGGCGATGGCCGGCGCGCCGCCGGCGGAGCGGATCGCGCTGCAGGACAACCAGATCGAGGTGCTGGTCGAGCAGATCCGCGACGGCGACTACTTCCTCTGCGCCAGCGAGCGCCAGCGCGACTACTGGCTGGGAGCGCTGACCGCGCTCGGCCGCATCAACCCGCGCACCTACGACGCCGACCCCACCCTGCGCCGCCTGCTCGACGTGGTGCCGTTCGGGATCCCCGAGGAGCCGCCGCAGCACCGCGCGGCGGCGATGCGGGGGGTGATCCCGGGCATCGGCGCGGACGACGTCGTGGTGCTCTGGGGCGGGGGTCTCTACAACTGGTTCGACCCGCTCACCCTGGTGCGCGGCGTGGCCCTCGCCGCCGAGGAGGTGCCCGGCCTCCGCCTGGTCCTCCACGCCGCCCGCCATCCCAACCCGTCGGTGGGCGTGATGCGCGTGGTCGAGAAGACCCGCAGCCTCTCCGCCGAGCTCGGGCTCACCGGCCGCCACGTCTTCTTCAACGAGGAGTGGGTGGCGTACGAGCACCGCGCCGACTGGCTGCTCGAGGCCGACGTCGGGGTCTCCACCCACCGCCTCCACATCGAGTCCCGGTTCGCCTTCCGCACCCGGGTGCTCGACTACCTCTGGGCCGGGCTGCCCATCCTCTGCACCGCCGGCGACGCCCTCGCCGACACCGTCGAGGCCTCGCGCCTGGGGATCACGGTGGCCCCCGGCGACCCCGCCGCGGTGGCGTCGGCGCTGCGCCGGCTCGCCGACCCCGGCCTCCGGGCGGAGATCTCGGGGCGGGTGGCCGAGCACGCGGGCTCGCTCACCTGGGCGCGGACCGCCGCGCCGCTGGTCGCCTTCTGCGCCGCCCCGTCCCACGCCCCCGACCGCCGGGCCGGCGGCGTGGAGGTGGCGGCCGCGGCGCGGCCCTCCCCGGCGACGCCCGGCCGGCTCCTGGAGCGGATCCGGGAGGAGCTGTCCGCGGGCGGGCCGGCAGCGGTCGCGAGGGGAGGCCTCCGCTGGCTGCGGCGGCACCGGGCGCGGAGCGCGGGCGGCGCCGGCAGGCTCTGACGCCGGCTCAGCTCACCGGGGGCCGGCGGAGCCGGCGCTCGGCGCGGAGCGCGAGGTCGACGGCGACCGGGGGGAGGAAGGGCCGCAGCCGGGCCCGCCAGCGCGGCTGCGCCGGGAGGGCGGCGGCCACCACCGGCACCGCCGCAACCACCTCCGGGAGCGGCTCGGGGGCCGGCTCGGCGGTGTGGGCGGGCTGCACCCCGGGCTCCTGGTAGAGGGTGGTGTGCGGCGCCGAGGCCTCCTCGGCGGGGCGGCCGTTGGAGTAGTAGTAGACCGCCAGCGATTTGCGGGTCCGCCCCGGCGGGCAGGCCAGCGGGTGCGGGTGTCCGTGGAAGGAGATGTCGCTGGTGCTGAAGACCACCATGCGGTTGAACACCGGCAGGATCCGGCGGGCGCACCGGCTCATGTCACGGGTCCACAGCTCGAGCTCGCCGCCGTACTCCTCCTTCCAGTCGCGGTTGAGGTAGAGGAGCAGGTTCAGCCGCCGGTCGAGGCGGAGTCGCTCGTAGACGTTGAAATCGGCGTGCACGTGGAGGAAGCCGCCGGGCTCGATCTGGTGCATCCCGCCGCCGGCGAGGTGGGGGTCGGGCACCAGGCCGTCGATGCCGGTGAGGCGCTCCAGGAACTCGATCATCACCGATGCGTTGAACTCGTTGAGGAGGTGCCGGGTGAACGGTCCCATCTGGGTGAGCCGGTCGCTGGCCAGCTTGTGGGTGTGGCCCTGATCGGTGTACAGCCGCCACGGGATGCCGTCGGGGGAGGGGAATTCGGCGAGGACGTGGTCGAGAACATCCTCGGGGAGGAAGTCGTCGATGACCACGTGGGGGAATGGCTGGGCCCCCCGGTACTCGTCTCCGAACCGCTCGGCGATCGGGATCAGCCGCTCGGGGTCGAGGCCGAAGGCGGGGATGGTGGCCAGCGCGGCCCCGCCCTGGGTCATGCTCAGCCCTCCGCCGCCCTCGCGCCGGCTCCGGCCGGGGACCGGAGCTCCAACGGCGCCGCCGCCGTCCCGTCGCCGCCGATCCGCCGCTTGAGGCGGAGGAAGGGCGCCTCGACGAGGGCGTAGGACAGCGAGGCCGAGTGTACGCGAGCGCGGTGATGACCACGAAGCTCCAGGGCCCGCGGGAGGCGACCTCCGGGTAGATCACCAGGATCAGGGGGAAGTGCCAGAGGTAGACCCCGTAGGAGATCTTCCCCAGCCGGGCCAGGGGCCGGAACGCGAAGACCCGGACCAGTGGGGCCCAGGGGCGCACCGCGAGTGCGGCGAGGAGCAGGGCGCAGCAGACCGCCACCGCGGTGAAGCCGCCGTGGACCAGCCACCCGTAGGGGTCGTTCTGGTGGACCACCCAGGCGAGCACCGCCAGCGCGGCGACCCCGACGGTGGCGACCACCGCCGCGGGGATCCGCCGGAACAGGCCGAGGTGCGCGGCCAGGGCCAGGGTGCAGCCGGCGAGGAGGGCGTCGGCCCGGGTCTCGGAGCCGCCGTACACGGTCAGCCATGAGGCGCCGGAGGCGACCATCAGCCCGCGGACCGCGAACACCACCAGCACCCCCCAGAAGCACGCCGCCAGCGCCTGCCGGGGGCCGCCCCAGCGCAGCAGCGCGATCAGCAGCAGCGGCCAGAGCAGGTAGAACTGCTCCTCGACGGAGAGCGACCAGGTGTGGGCCAGGGCGCCGAGGTCGGCACCGGAGGCGTACGCCCAGTTGGCGACGTAGCCGAGGGTGAAGGGCACCGCTCGCAGGGTGGAGCCGCCGAGCGCGGTGGTGGAGGCGAACGCGGCCACGACCACGCAGCCGAGCAGCAGCAGCATCAGTGCCGGCATCAGGCGCAGCACCCGGCGGGCGTAGAACCGCGCCAGCGAGATCCTGCCGGTGAGGCGCCGCTCCTCGAGCAGCAGCGTGGTGATGAGGAAGCCGGAGAGCACGAAGAAGAGGTCGACGCCGATGAGGCCGCCAGGCGCGGCCACGCTCCAGGTGTGGAACGCGATCACCAGGGTGACGGCGACGCCGCGGATGCCATCGAGGGCGGGGTGGTGGCGGAAGCGCGGGGATTCAGTCGTCATGGGACCGGGCTGCCGGTGATTCTATCCCCGGTACGCGGCGCGCCGGCCACGGCGACAGTTCCGCGACCGCCCCGACGACCGGCGATCGACGCATTCCCCCGCCCCGGGGCCTCCAGCGGCGCCTTGGTAGGATGGCCCGCAGAATGCTCTCTCCGGGGTCCTCGCAGGGCTCGTGACCGTCGCCATCACCCTCGACAACGTCTGCAAGCGCTATCGCGTCCCCCTCGACCGGAGCAGCACGCTCAAGTACCGGATGGTCCATCCGCGGAGCAGTGCCCGGTACCGGGACCTCTACGCGCTCGACGGGCTCTCGCTGGAGATCCCGTACGGCAGCTTCGTCGGCGTCATCGGCGCCAACGGCTGCGGCAAGAGCACCCTGCTCAAGATCCTCGCCGGGATCCTCCGTCCCACCAGCGGGACGGTGACGGTCAACGGGCAGGTGTCCCCCTTCCTCGAGCTCGGCGTCGGCTTCAACCCGGAGCTGACCGCGACCGAGAACATCTACCTCAACGGGGCGGTGCTGGGGCTGACCCGCCGCCAGCTGGGCAGGCGCATCGACGACATCATCGGCTTCGCCGAGCTCGAGGACTTCGCCGACCAGAAGCTGAAGAACTTCTCCTCGGGAATGCAGGTGCGGCTCGCCTTCGCGGTGGCCATCCAGGCTGACGCCGGGATCCTGCTCATGGACGAGGTGCTCGCCGTCGGCGACGCCCGCTTCCAGGAGCGCTGCTTCGACGTCTTCAACCGCTACAAGCGCCAGGGCCGCACCGTGGTCCTGGTGACCCACGACCTCGGCGCCGTCGACCTGTACTGCGACACCGCGTACCTGCTCGACCATGGACGGCTGGTCGCCGGCGGGCCGACCGGCGAGGTGTGCTCGATCTACCGCCAGATGGTCGGACAGCAGGCGGATGCCGACGCGGCGGCGGTCCTGCCGCCACCGCCCGAGGTGACCGGGAGCACCCCGGCAGGGGGCCGGCGCTGGGGCACCGGCGAGATACGGGTCACCGACGTCGAGTTCCTCGACGCCCGGGGTGAACGGCACCACACGTTCACCAGTGGCGAGCCGATGACCATGCGCATCCACTGCCAGGTGAACAGCCACGTCGAGGACCTGATCTGTGGCGTCATCGTCCACCGTGGCGACGGCTACCGGCTCGCCGCCGCCAACACCTTCTTCTCAGGCCTCGAGCTGCACTGTCCGGCCGCGGGCGCACACTTCAGCATGGACCTGGTGATGGACGAACTGCGCCTGCTCGGCGGCCACTACCAGGTCACGGTGGTACTCGCCGCCCACCCGATCGCCCACGACTACGATGGGCTGGAGCAGGCCTTCGACTTCCGGGTCACCTCCCCCGCCCCACAGATCGGGCTGCTCTCCCTCGGACATCGCTGGAGCATGAGCGGCGACCTGCTCCAACCGCTGAGCTCCGATGCGGCCGGCCGCTACGGGCTGGAGCCGGTCTCCGGCCCGGCGGTCACCGACGCCGGCCGCTGACACCGGTCCGGCTTGCTACCCTGCCGCGGATGCTGCGTGCGGTCGAACCCTCCATGAGCGAGAACGAGAACCGGGTCGCCGAGCTCTATCTCGATCTGGTCAAGCGCAGCCTCACCGGCCTGATCTCCGGGGAGGAGTACCGGCCGCCCGCTCCCACCGTGGAATGGAAGCGCCGGGCGCTGGGGCTGGCCTCCCGGCTGCTCGCCCGTCGCGGCATCGAGCTGGTACGTAGCGTGCCCATCGACCTCGGCAAGCGCGAGGTCGGGCTCGACTGGCCGGCGCACGCACTGTCGATGATCGGGATGCGGCGGCTCGACAACCTCGACCACTGTGTGCGCGAGGTCCTCCGCCGTGGCGTGCCTGGCGACCTCATCGAGACCGGCGTCTGGCGCGGCGGCGCCACCATCCTGATGCGCGCGGTACTCAGGGCCTACGGGGACACCGAGCGCTCGGTGTGGGTCGCCGACTCGTTCCAGGGGCTGCCGCCACCGGACGCCGAGACGTATCCCGCCGACTCGGGCGACCGGCACCACACCTTCTCCACGCTCGCAGTGTCGCTCGACCAGGTCCGCCGGAACTTCGACGCCTACGGGCTGCTCGACGAGCAGGTGCACTTCCTCCCCGGCTGGTTCCGCGACACCCTGCCAGGCGCGCCGATCTCGCAACTGGCGGTGCTGCGGCTGGACGGCGACATGTACGAGTCGACGATGGTGGCGCTGACCGCGCTGTACCCGAGGGTCAGCCCCGGCGGTTACGTCATCGTCGACGACTACGGGGCCATCGCCTCCTGCAGGGCGGCGGTCCACGACTTTCTCGACCGCCACGGGATCCACGCCGACCTGCAGACGATCGACTGGACCGGCGTGTACTGGCAACGCACCGCCTGATCGGCGAGGTGTGACGCGGCCGTCACCGGCACGGCGACGGGGTGCACGGGCGCTATCCTAACTCGACGCGGGGTGGATCACGCCTGATCTCCGCCCACCATCCCTCGGACACTGCCATGCGCACTCGAACCCTCCTCACCGCTTTCGCCTGCAGCATCCCGGTGGCGCTGCTGGCCTCGACGATCCACGCCGCCCCCTCCTCCCTCCGCGAGCCGGACACGCCCGGGGTTGCGGCGGCCCCTGCCGCCATCGCCACCTGCCCGGAGGCGGGTGCTCCGGCGACCGCGGTGCCACCGCCCCCGGTGGGCTGCGACCCGACCGGGCCGATCGTCGCCCTCGGCGACAGCGTCACCTACGGCTACGGGGTGACCATGGTCGCCTACAGCACCCCGCCGGCGGGCGCCTGGCCCGCGGTGCTCCAGCAGCTCGTGGGCATTCCGGTGGTCAACGCGGGGGTCAACGGCGACACCGCGTACAGCACTCTGCATCCCTCGACCCCCGGATTCGGCCACCGGCCCCCCGCCCTCCAGCTGCCCGCGCTGCTGGCCCTCCACCCGCGGCTGGTGATCGTCGGCTTCGGCATGGCGGAGGCGGTGTACGGGGTCCCGATCCCGACCGCGGCCGCCGACCTCGACGCCCTGCTCCGCGCCTTGGGCGACGTTCCCACGGTGATCGTCGGCGGCCACATCGACTGTGCGGTGATCAGGATCTGCCGCGGCGGCGACGGCGTCCGCTACACCTCGGCCTGGGACGACCAGCTGCGGGTGGTCGCCGCACGGCACCACTCCGGACTGGTGCTCGACGTCGGGGCGGGGCTGGCCGCGGCCGGAGAGATGACCGACGAGCTCCACCCCGACCTCCGGGGCTATCAGGTGATGGCGGCCCGGATCGCCCCGGCGGTGACCGACCGCCTCGCCGCCGCGGCCCGGGGATGGCCTTCCGGGGGCCGCCTGCTCCCCAGCTAGCGGCTATCATCCGCAACCCCGTGGACAGCCCCCCCTCTCGGCACCGGCCCCCGCTGATGCGGGTCGCTGTCTGGGGGGCGTTCGACGTCCCCGACGGAGCCCTGCTCGCCACCCGGAGGGTGCTCGACGAGGGGCTGCGGCGCCGGCTTCCCGGCTGCGAGGTGACCGCCCTCGCCGCGCTGGGCACCCCGCTCGCCGCCGACGGCGGCCGTCCCGCCGAGGCGCTGCCGGCTGCGGAGGAGCTGGCCGGGCGCTTCGACTGCGTGGTCGACACCGGCACCGTCGGCCCCCTGGCGACCACCCTGCCGGTGTTCGACGCCGCGCCCGAGGACGGCTCGCTCGCCCTCCTGCTCCCCGGGCTGCTCGACCCGGGGCTGCTCCGCCGGCGTGCCGACCTGCTGCGGCTGCTGGGCTGGGCGTGGCCGGCGGGCAGGGTGCTCACCGTCGAGGGCGACGCCACCCTGCTGGGCGCGGTGGAGGGCATCGCCGCGGCGCTGCGCACCCCGGTGGAGGACGGCACCCTGGCGGTGCAGCTGGCCGCCTCGGGAGGCTCCCGCGGCGAGGGCGAGTTCGCGGCCGCGCTCGAGGCCGCGCTCGGCGGACGCTGCCGGCGAGTGCCCGAGGTGACCGCGGTGGAGGACCTGGTCGCCCTGATCGCGGAGTCGGCGGCCTACGCCGGCCCGCCGGGCCTGGGCCGCTGGACCGCGGCCGCGCTCGGGGTGCCCGCCGCCGCGGTCGCGGAGCTCGGTGCCGTCCTCCCCTCCCTGCTCGGCGGCCCGGCGGCGCCGCCGGCAGAGGCGGCGATGGAGTTGCTGGAGCGGCACCTCGACGGGCTGGCGGCCCGGGTGGCGGAGGCCGGGGGCGGCCGTGGCGAGCCGGCGCCCGGTCCCGGGAGCCTGACCGCGGCGGACCGGCTGGAGGCGCTGCGGACCGCCCACCGGGCCCGCGGCCTGCAGCTCCTCGGCGAGCGCCACGCCGCCCAGGTGGCTCTCGACGGCGCCCTCGCCGGGGCCCGGGCGGAGATCGAGCGGCTGCGCTCCGAGCTCGCCGCCGCCCGTTCCGCCAACGACGCCATCGTCGCCTCCCGGACCTGGCGGTACACCCAGCCGGTGCGCGACACCGTCGCCCGGGTGCGCGAGCGGCGGCGGTGAGCGGGCTCGCCATCCCCGCGACCGGCCGCCCGGAGCTGTCGGTGGTGATGGTCACCCACAACGCCTGGGAGTGGACCCGGCGGGCGCTGGAGGCGCTGCTGGAGCACACCGACGCCGACCTCGAGCTGATCGTCGCCGACAACGCCTCCGACGACGGCACCCTCGAGGGCCTCGCCGCCGTCGAGGGGATCACGGTGCTCCGGAACTCCGCGAACCTCGGCTTCGGACCCGCCGCCAACCAGGCGGCGCTGCGGGCGCGGGCCCCGCTCCTGCTGCTCCTCAACACCGACGCCCTCGTCCACCCCGGCTGGCTGCCCCCGCTGCGCGCCGTGCTCGAGGCCGACCCCGACGTCGCCGCCGCCGCCCCCCGCCTCCTCCACGTCGACGGCTCCCTCCAGGAGGTGGGGAGCATCGTCTGGGGCGACGCCGAGGTGTGGCCCTACGGCGCCACCCGGGCGGCGGCCGCGCCCGAGTACCGCTTCCGCCGCGACGTCGACTACGCCTCGGCCGCCTGCCTGCTGCTCCGCCGCTCCGCCTTCGTCGACGCCGGCGGCTTCGACCCGGTGTACGCCCCGGCCTACTACGAGGACGTCGACCTCAGCCTGCGGCTCTGGGAGCGGGGGCTGCGCACCGTGTGCCAGCCCCGGTCCGAGGTGACCCATGCCGGCGGGGCGTCCACCGACCCGGGACGGAGGACGCGGCTGCTCGAGCGCAACCGCCCCGTGTTCGTGGAGCGCTGGCGGCGGCTGCTGGGGCTCCGGCCCCCGAGCCCGGTCCACGCGGAGCCCGAGGACGTCATCCCCGGCCGCGACCTCCGCTGCGACGACCGGGTGCTGGTGGTCGGCGACTTCGTCCCCGACGCCCGGCAGCCGGGGCTGGAGGCGCTGCTCCGGACCCTGGTGCGGCTGTGGCCGCGGGCCCGGGTCACCTACCTCGCCCTCGACGCCGACGCCGCCGAGGAGAGCGCCCCGCCGCTGCTGGCCGCCGGGATCGAGCTGGCCTGGCCGGGCGACGGCCTCGAGGGCTGGCTGCGGCAGCGGCGCCACCACTACGGGGTCGTGATCCGGACCTCGTGGGCGGCCTCCTCGCGGCCGGTGCACGGGCTGCTCGAGGCCAGTCAGCCCCACGCCCACCGGGTCGTCCTCCTCGACCGCGGCGCCGCCGGGGACCTCGCCGGCGACGACGGTGCGGCGGCGGTGCGCTCGGCGCGGGTGCTGCTCTGCGCCGGCGACGAGGTGGGTGCCGCCGCGGCCCGGCTCGGAGCCCGCGGCGAGGTGGTGCCGCTCGACGGCGACCGCTCGCTGGTCGCGGCGCTGGCGCCGCTGGGAATGGCGCCCACCTCCGGCTGACCTCCCCGTCACAGTCGTGGGCTTTGTGGCGTTGCCAGGGGTTTCGCGAGATCCAGGTTGTGGTGCAGTCCCCGTACCCTGGACAATGTCATCGCATTCATGCCGCAACTCCTCCACGTGCTCTTCGCCCTCGCCTCCGCCGCCGCCGTCGCGGGCTGCGGCGCCGGGAGCCTGCCCACCGGCGCCCTGGTCCCGACGCGGACCGCCGGCACCGCCCCGGCGGCACCCGACCCGGTGGCCCACTCGGTCTCGGCGATGGTCTCCGCGCTGGCCCGGGAGCGGGCGCGGGCCGCGGAGAGCGCACCGGCGATCCCGGTGATCGCCCCCCCGCCGGCGGCGGTGTGGCAGTCACCCCCGGCACCCCCGCCGCCGCCGGCCGCCGCCGCGCTCGCGACGGGCCACAACCCGATCATCGCCCTCGGCGACAGCCTCACCTTCGGCTGGGGCCGGGGCGCCTCGTCCGCCCCCTACGGTCCCGCCCCGGTCCACAGCTATCCCTGGTACGTGGAGCAGGACCTCGGCGTCCCCGTCGTCAACGCGGGGATCAGCGGGACCACCGCCCGGGAGGTCCTCGACCCCGCCTCCGAGCCGCACCACCCGCGACCGGCGTCGCTGCAGCTGCCCGCGCTGCTCGCCCTGCACCCGCGGCTGGTGATCCTGGCCTTCGGGAGCAACGAGGCCCAGCGCGGCTGGCCGGTGTCGCAGGCGGCGGCGGACCTCGACCGGCTGCTCGCCCGGGTGACCGCCACCGGGGTCCCGGCGCTGGTGGTGGGCACCCACGTCGACTGCGAGGTCGAGCCGTGCCAGGGCCCCTCGCCCGGGTACACCAGGCAGAGGTACCTGT